>NZ_JAIOAP010000026.1 GCF_021190915.1 Cohnella silvisoli | reverse complement strand
CCAGCGTTCGTCCTGAGCCAGGATCAAACTCTCCATAATAGTTGAAGCCGAAGCTTCTTATTAAAGAGCCTTTGAGGCTCAATCTGTACAACTGGTTTGCCATCCGACAACCGAAGTCATCTTCAGACGTTTTGTTCGTTTTCTTACGCTCAATGTTCAGTTTTCAAAGATCAATTTGTGTTGCTTTTTGTGCTTCGTTTTTCTTGTTTAACGTGTGCCCTCTTGAAGCGGCTTAAGTAATATATCATAGACTCAAATACGATTGCAACCCTTTTTATACTGGAAATTTCATACAGCCCGTTAAACGCAAAAACCGGCGCCCGCCGCGAGGGCGAACAACCGGCTTCCCTAACGCCGCCAATTAGTGATCCGCGCGATCCCGCATGTGTGGGAATAGTAGAACATCACGGATAGATGGCGCATCTGTAAGCAGCATGACCAGTCGGTCTACGCCAATACCCAACCCGCCCGTAGGCGGCATTCCGTATTCTAATGCACGGATGAAATCTTCGTCCATATCGTGCGCTTCGTCATTGCCAGCTTCTTTCTCCGTCATCTGCGCTTCAAAACGCTCGCGTTGATCGATAGGGTCATTTAGCTCCGTGAACGCATTCGCATGCTCCCTCGCCACGATGAACAGCTCGAACCGATCGGTAAACCGCGGGTCGGACTCTTTCTTTTTCGCCAATGGAGAAATCGCCACGGGGTGTCCCGTTACGAACGTAGGCTGAATCAATGTATGCTCGCAGAACGTTTCGAAAAACGCATTAACAATGTGCCCGAACGTCATGTGCTTTTCAACCGGGACCTTGTGCTCTTTAGCTATCTTATGCGCTTCCTCGTCACTCATCTGTACCGTAAAGTCTACCCCGACCGTCTCGCGAATCAGATCCGTCATAGATACCCTGCGCCAAGCCGGAGTCAGATCGACCTCTTGACCTTGGTACGAAATCTTCGTCGTCCCGTGAACCTCCTGCGCGATATGGGCAATGAGGTTTTCGGTCAATTGCATGATGTCCTCATAGTCGGCATAAGCCTCGTACAGCTCGATCATCGTAAACTCCGGGTTATGCCGCGTCGAGATTCCCTCGTTCCGGTACACGCGCCCGATCTCGTACACTTTCTCTAAACCGCCGACAATGAGCCTCTTCAGATGGAGCTCAATAGCAATCCGCATGTAAAGTTGCATGTCCAGCGCATTATGGTGCGTGATGAACGGACGTGCAGCCGCTCCTCCGGCAATGGAATGCAAAGTCGGCGTTTCGACCTCCAAATAACCTCTGTCATCCAAGTAACGACGCATCGACTGAATAATCCGCGAACGGGAAATGAATGTTTTCTGCACGTCAGGGTTTACGATAAGATCCACATAACGTTGGCGATAACGGGTTTCCACGTCTTTCAGCCCATGGAACTTATCCGGCAGCGGAAGCAGCGATTTCGTGAGCACTTCAAGATCCTTAACCTTAACGGAAGTCTCGCCCGTCTTCGTCTTGAACACGGTGCCCTTAACGCCGATCATATCGCCGATATCCAGCAGGTCGAATGCTTGGAACTTATGACCCGGAACCGAATCCTCCCGGACGTAAATCTGGATCTTGCCGCTCAAATCCTGCAGATTCGCGAAAGCGGCTTTCCCCATTCCCCGTTTGGTCATAATGCGCCCGGCAATGCTGACTTCGATTGCGCGTTCATCCAGCTCTTCCTTCGATAGATCCGAATATTGCGCTACGGTATCGCCGGCTTGGTGCGTGCGATTAAACTTCGTTCCGAACGGATCGATGCCAAGCGCCCGCAACTCGTCCAATTTATTACGCCTAATTTGCAATAACTCGCCTAATTCTATCGTTTCCGATTGTTCCGAATGATCCATAATTTCGTTCTCCTTCATTTCTTACGAATAACAGGCAAAAAAGCTTCCGTAGGAAGCTTTTTGTTCCAAGTAACACCGGGCCTGCCGTCCTAAGGACGGCTGAAAACAATTGTATTGTTCGAGCATTCGGGTTTCCGTCACGTCTTTAGCGGATAGTAGTAGCCGCCTGTATTACATTCTGATATCGACAATTTTATATTGAATGATACCCGCGGGAACGTTCACTTCAACCGTCGTGCCTTTTTTCTTGCCGATGATCGCTTTGCCGACAGGGCTTTCATTCGAAATTTTATTGTTAAGCGGATCCGACTCAGCCGTGCCAACGATCGTATATTGCATCGTATCGCCGAACTCCAGATCTTCTACGATGACAGTCGAGCCGATGCTCACGGTTTCCAAATCGATCTCGTCGTTGTTGATAATACGCGCGTTGCGAAGCATCTTCTCCAGCGTAATGATGCGGCCTTCAATGAATGCTTGTTCATTCTTCGCGTCTTCGTACTCCGAGTTCTCGCTGATATCGCCGTATCCAATCGCAACCTTAATGCGTTCCGCAACTTCGCGGCGTTTGACGGACTTAAGGTTCTCGAGTTCCTCTTCAAGCCTCTTCAGCCCATCCGGGGTTAGAAGCACTTCCTTGTCGCTCATCTCACCGATCTCCTGTCATGGAAAAGATTTTCAGGGTTTAATCAAATATATGGTGGGTCACCGCCGACATGACATCGATATTGATGCAAGCCTGCGATTTTCCTGTTGGTCCTAGCGAATATTGGTTCTGATTATATTTCAACCCCTGAAAAATGTCAATTCGCGGAAATGGATGCCTTGCAAAGCCCTGCAACCGCTTCCCCTCAGTGAACGAGCGCTTCTGCCGACTCCGAACCATCCGAAGCCTCGCGGGCTAACAATTCATCCACTGTTCTTACGTAATCCTCAAGCACGGTAACGACGCCCGAACGGGTCGTTAAATCCATGATTGAATTTTTTACGATGGCAGAATCGGGCAAGCCCTTTAAATACCAAGCCAGATGCTTGCGCATTTCCCGCACCGCGACGTTCTCGCCTTTAAGGTCCGCTAAGCGATCCAAATGGAGTATCGCGATTCTGATTTTTTCTGCCGGCGACGGATCTGGAAGCAGCTCTCCGGTCGTTAAGTAATGAACCGTACGGTAAAGCATCCACGGATTCCCTAAGGCGCCGCGCCCGATCATGACGCCATCGCAGTTCGTATGTTCAAGCAGTCGTTTGGCGTCTTCCGGAGAAAATACGTCCCCGTTGCCGATGACCGGAATGTTCACCGCTTGTTTGACGTCCCGTAAAATATCCCAGTTCGCCTTGCCGGTATACAGTTGCTCCCGCGTACGCCCATGAACGCTGACCGCGGCTCCGCCCGCACGTTCGACTGCCTGTGCATTTTCCACCGCATAAACATGCTGGTCATCCCAGCCGATGCGCATTTTCACGGTTACAGGCTTCTTCGCCGCATCCGCTGCGTAGGATACCATTTCGTAAATTTTTTTAGGATCAAGGAGCCACCGTGCACCCGCATCGCATTTGGTCACCTTCGGCACGGGACAGCCCATGTTAATGTCTATGATATCCGCGTTCGTATTCTGGTCGACGAATTTAACCGCCTCCACCAACGATTCCTTGTCGCCTCCGAAAATTTGCAAGCTAAGCGGCTTCTCTCGCTCATCGACGAACAGCATCTCCAATGTCCGTTGATTGCCGTGCAGAATCGCCTTGTCGCTTACCATTTCCGCGCAGACGAGACCGCAGCCGAATTCCTTGGCGATCAAGCGGAACGCCGGATTGCAAACGCCCGCCATCGGCGCGAGCACCACGTTATTGTTCATAGGTACGTTACCAATCTTAAGCATATCCTTACAACTCCTTTCGTAGCCCTTCGCCATTCCATTCGGCAAAACGCTTAATTCCTTCCTCTGCCAGAGAAAATGCCGAAAGCTCCGCTTCCCACGGGAAAGGGGCCTCCTCCGGCCAAACGTCCCGAAGCGGCACCAATACGAATGCCCGTTGTCCCATCCGCGGATGCGGGAGCGTTAATTCCGACGTCTCCATGGGCACATCTCCATGCACCAGCAAATCCAAATCTATGATCCGCGGACCCCAGCGAATATCTCGCACGCGTCCCATTTCCTGTTCAATCGCCAGCAATCGACGAAGCAATAAGATGGAATCAAGTTCCGTAACAAGAGAAACCGCCATATTGAGAAAAGAAGGCTGATCCGTAAATCCGACGGGAGCTGTCTCGTAAACCGCCGAAACCCTTCGTACTTCCAAGTAGGGATCCGCTTGCAACCTGCGTATCGCTTCCGTCAGAGACGATTCCCGGTCACCTAAATTAGCGCCAAGCGCCACGAATGCTTCCTGCATATATATTCAATCCTCTACGGGTACGATGTTACCGTTGTTATCTCTTTGGCGCCGAAGCTCCACGGTTACTCCATCGAAGGTGATGTCGAACGGCGGATTCGGCTTGGTTACCGATACCGTTGCTTTAATGATACTAGTATACGTACCGAGTAGGGCGGAAGCAATCTTTTCGGAGAGCGTCTCGATCAGCTTGACCGGCGCACCCTCCACAATGGCTTTGACGATCGCATGAATTTCAGCGTAATTGACCGTGTCCTCCACGTCATCGCTTTGCGCCGCTCGGCTTAGATCAAGTCGAAGATCCAAGTCGACGATATACTTCTGGCCTAGTCTATTTTCCTCAGGGTACACCCCGTGATATCCGTAAAATACCATGCGCTTCAGCACCATGCGATCCATTATTACATCCCCTTAAAAGCGATAAATGTGCGCCTCTTGCATTGCGATTTGTCGTCAAGCTTCCGCCTGCCGATACGCAATCGCATCCGTCATAGCCGCTACGCGTTTCATCTGCAGCACGTCATGCACCCGAATGATTTGACAGCCCTGGGCAATTCCGAGAGCGACGGTCGCACCCGTTCCTTCCACCGCTTCATCCGCCGACACGTCAAGTATACGCCGAATGAACGTTTTACGCGATGTTCCTAACAACACCGGATAACCCAAACCGACAACATCTCTTAAGCGGCCCATCATTTCCAAGTTCTCTTCGTAATCCTTGGCAAAGCCGATTCCGGGATCTAGCCAAATATGACCGTTGGCGACGCCGGCGGCTTGTGCGAGATGCACGCTGGCCATTAAATCACTCAGCACGTCCGGTATGAAATCCGAATAGTCTCGAGCTTCCCGATTATGAGTTAATATAACCGGACATCCGTATTCTGCAACAATCGCCGCCAATACCGGATCCCGTTTGAATCCCCATACGTCGTTCACGATATGGGCACCCGTTTCGAGCGCTTGGCGAGCCACTTCCGCCTTGTAAGTATCGACGCTAATCGGCAGCTTAACGTGCTCTCTCACCGCCCGGATGATCGGAAGGATTCGTCTAAGCTCCTCTTCCAGTGGCACTGGATCGTGACCCGGCCTTGTCGATTCCCCGCCTATGTCGATGATATCGGCGCCTTCGGCCACCATTTGCTTCGCCCTTTCGACAGCGGCTTCCACCTCGTCGAACCGGCCGCCATCCGAGAAAGAATCCGGAGTCGCGTTCAAGATTCCCATGATCAGGGTGCGCCCGCCCAATTCAAGCCCTAAACCATCTCTAAACGTATAGGTCCGCCTATAAAAGGTCGGGTTCATCGCGATTCCCCCTTCTCGGCGGCATTCCGGTAATCCGTCATCAGTCTCAAAGTAAGAGGGCCTGCCTGCGATTGATGTCCCGGATGCCGGCCTTCTCCCCGTTCATTCTCTATCATTGTCACCGGAACGATTTCTTGAATGGAATTGGTCAGGAAAACCTCGTCGGCCTTCAACAGGTCTTGCCAGCTATATAAGCCTTCCTTAACGGATATCCCCCTATTAGCAGCCATCTCCAGCACATACTCACGCGTTATTCCCTCAAGCAAACCCGTTTGCGGGGACGGAGTATAGAGCTCACCATTCGTTACCCAGAACACGTTGCTAACCATGCCCTCGACCACGTGCCCCGTGCCGTCCAAGAACAAACCTTCTGTCCCAAGCTCCGCTCCCGAACCGATCAATTCCCGCATAGCTACGATATTATTCATATAATGAAAAGATTTTAACCGGAACGAACCCTCAGGCGTGCTCCTGGGAAGCTTAAGCAGTCGCAAGGTTTTACCCTTGCGGGTTGACGGATGATCGGCTGCCAATTCCTTCGCATACACGATTTCATTGGGCTTGTCGTAAGCGTCGATCGGCAGTCCGATAGCCCCTTCCCCCGCCGACACCGACCAGCGAATGTATCCGTCTGCTAGGCCATTGGCTTTGAGCAGGCTGACCACCGATTGTTCCATCCGTTGTAAGTCCGTGGCATAAGTTATCCCTAACATTTCGCAGCCTTTCGCTAATCTCGCCGCGTGCCTGTCCAGCAGCCAAGGAAGTCCGTTATAGGTGCGAAAAGTTTCGAACAAACCCATCCCGTACAAAAAACCGTGATCGAATACGGAGATCGCGGCTTCTTTGCTGTCGGTCAATTGTCCGTTGAAAAGCAATTTCATGCTCTTAAACCTGATTTATTGCTTAGGAAATTACGCAAAATCTTCAGTCCGTTGTCCGTCATGATCGACTCGGGATGAAACTGCACGCCTTCGACGACATACTCTTTGTGCCGCAGCCCCATGATCAACCCGTCCTCCGTCTCGGCGCTAATTTCTAGACAATCCGGCAAAGTTTCGCGTTTTACGATAAGGGAATGGTACCGGGTAGCCGTAAAAGGGGACGGAAGCCCTTCGAAGACCGTTCGGCCGTCGTGGGTGATTTCCGATGTTTTACCATGCATGAGCTTGTCCGCCCGAATGACGTCTCCGCCGAATGCCTGGCCTATCGCTTGGTGTCCGAGACATACGCCAAAGATCGGAATCTCTCCCTTAAACCGCTCTAGAAGCGCCAGACTGATTCCCGCTTCATTCGGCGTGCACGGGCCCGGAGAAATCAGGATATGGTTCGGCGCCAGCTTGGCGATGCCTTCCAGATCAATCTCGTCATTGCGATGCACGACGATATCTTCCCCTAGCTCGCCTAAGTATTGCACCAGATTATACGTAAACGAATCGTAATTATCGATGACCAGTATCATATCGGTTCCTCCTGCTTTTCACTGTACTGTACCGCTTTCCACAATGCCTTGGCTTTACTTAAGCTTTCGTAGAATTCCCGCTCCGGCTCCGAATCGATAACGATGCCGGCTCCCGCTTGAATATGACAAATACCGTCTTGAACCGCGATCGTACGAATAATTATATTAAATTCCATATTGCCGCTATAGTCAATCCATCCGAGCGCCCCCGTATAGGGCCCTCTGCGGGTCGGCTCCAGCTCCTCGATGATTTCCATCGTACGAATTTTCGGCGCTCCCGTGATCGTGCCGCCCGGGAAGGTCGCCGCCAGCACGTCGAACGTATCTTTCCCGTCCGCCAATTGCGCATCCACCTGGGATACCAAATGCATCACATGCGAGTAACGCTCGACCGTCAACAGCTCCGGAACTTTGACCGTTCCGTATTTGGCGACGCGGCCCAAGTCATTGCGCTCCAGGTCAACGAGCATGACATGCTCGGCCCGCTCCTTCTCGCTGGATAACAGCTCGTCTTCCATGGCGCGATCTTCCTCCGGGGTTCTCCCTCGGCGACGCGTTCCGGCAATGGGACGGGTCGACAACCTGTTCCCGTCCAGCTTCACCAGCAATTCGGGAGACGCGCTGACTAGCGCAAAAGAAGGCGTTCGGAGCATCCCCATATACGGTGAAGGATTCACCCTGCGAAGCCAATCGTACAGCACCTCGGGAGAGACATTCGTCGGCCTGCTCTGACGCATGGCGAGATTAACCTGGAAGACATCCCCTTGTCCAATGTAGCGCTGAATGCTTCGCACTGCATCCTCGTACTGCGACTTGCTCATCGAGGTGGATAAACCCGGCAAGCTTTCCACGTCGATGTGCAGCTGATCCCGCTCCATCGTTTCCAGCATCTTCCGATGACGCTCGAGCGTTTCTTCCTGCTGCCCAACCGATAACCAGCTTTTCCACTGTCGCACCATCTCGTTAGCACGGTTCTCAGCCTGCGTATACAATTGTTCCAACGTCGCATTATTATACGCAAGAACCGGTACATGAACCGCGCAATAGACCGCATTCTCCTCATGATCGGCAATCCATAGCTCTTCGAACCGCTCGAACACGTAGTCCGGCAGACCGAGATCGTCTTCGGCTAATAACGGAAGCTTCTCCAAGCTTCGAACAACCTCATAGCTCCAGAACCCGAGTATGCCGCCAACGCAATCCGGGACACCCTGCAGCTTTGGACCCGTCCAAGGCTTCATCCACTGACTCACCTGCTCCAAAGGAGGGCCTTCCTTCTCCTGAGTCGCAGACCACACATCCTCTGATGAGTTATCTCCGATCGCTCGCTTCGGTTCCAACACCTGTGCGCGATTGCCTTTGCCCACGATAACCGACACCGGGCGCAAGCCTACAATGGAGTACCTTCCGCCTTTACCACTTTCCAGCAGGCACGCGTAAGGTGACGCCTCTTCCCAGGCTTTATCCCAGAACAAGGGCAACAATCCGTCCGAGCTGCCGAACTCGATCTTGCTTATATAGGGAAGCAAAGTGAACTGGCCGCTCCATTGCCTCCATTGCTCTAATCCGATTAATCCCACGCCTACTGCTCCCTCGCCTCGATCCGTTCTCTTATTAAGCAGAATACCACAAAAGCTCTCGGTCTGCTTTCTCTCCGCAAAACAGAGCCGGCGAGGAGCACCAAAAACAGCCCCCGCCAGAGGCGAGAGCTGCTGCTTATACGCGAATTAGTTGTCGAAGTTAAAGAGAGGCGTGCTCAGGTAACGTTCGCCGTTAGACGGAACGACCGCCACGACGCGTTTGCCTTCGCCAAGTTCTTTAGCCACTTTAAGCGCTGCGAAGATAGCTGCGCCAGAGGAAATACCAACCAGCAAGCCTTCTTTCTTAGCAACCGTACGAGCCGTTTCGAATGCTTCTTCATTCTCGATCGTTATCACTTGATCGTAGATTTCACGATTCAGAATTTCCGGGATGAAGTTAGCGCCGATACCTTGGATTTTATGAGGACCTGGGCCGCCGCCGGAAAGCAAAGGAGAAGCAGCAGGCTCAACCGCAACGATCTTGATGTTAGGGAAGTTTTGTTTAAGCACTTCGCCTGCGCCGGAGATCGTACCGCCCGTACCGATACCTGCTACGAACGCATCGATTTTGCCATCAAAAGAATTAATCGCTTCAACGATTTCAGGGCCTGTCGTTTCGCGATGAATCTTGACATTTGCTTGGTTCTTGAATTGTTGCGGCAAGAAGTAGCTCGGATTTTCCTGAACGATTTCTTCCGCCTTCTTAACCGAACCGTTCATGCCCTCGGAGCCTGGCGTAAGCACCAATTCAGCGCCGTAAGCGCGAAGCAGATTGCGGCGCTCTAAGCTCATCGTTTCCGGCATAACCAGAATCGCGCGATAGCCTTTGGCCGCAGCAACCATCGCAAGACCGATTCCCGTGTTGCCGCTTGTCGGTTCGACGATCGTGTTCTCGCCCGGCTTGATTAGGCCTTGCTTCTCCGCTTCTTCGATCATGCTGATCGCGATACGGTCTTTAACGCTTGAACCTGGATTCTGGTATTCTAATTTTACGTAGATTTCTGCGCTGCCTTCCGGTACAATGCGGTTCAAACGAACGAGT
This sequence comes from Cohnella silvisoli, assembly GCF_021190915.1. GTDB lineage: Bacteria > Bacillota > Bacilli > Paenibacillales > Paenibacillaceae > Cohnella > Cohnella silvisoli. Next base: position 80,020 of record NZ_JAIOAP010000026.1, on the reverse strand, counting down.
GGCGTATCGCCGATTAGCTGGGTAACGTTCTGGACAATCTTTGCCATTGGACTTGTTCCCTCCCAAAATATGCGGCTGCTCGCCGCCTCAGTGCGTTAATCCGACTAAAACGGTCGGCTTTTTGTTTGCTTTCATCTTATCAAACCCCAAAGAGGATTGTCAATAGTCGGTTCCTGCATTTGCCATTCCTCCTCGACTTAAGGCCGAAGAGAAGGATCTATCACCTGGGCATTGTACTTCTTAAGCAAAGCCTGCTCCATATCTTTCATCGAAACTGCTTTACCCAAGGCAATCTGTCGCCGCACTTCTATGCGTATCGTCTCATCGGTCTTCGTCTTCTCGACGCTCCTGCCGTTAAGTTGAACGATAACATAGCCCTGATCGGTCTTAATCGGTCCAGTCACTTGTCCTGAATGCATATCGGCAACTGCCTGAAGCACTCCCGGAGCCACGAATGGATCCTGATCCTCCACCCAGCCGAGATCGCCGCCGGCATCGGCAGAAAATTCATCCAATGAAAACTTCCGTGCCAAAACTCCAAAATCCGCACCGTCCGCCAGTTGAGAGAGCAATCCTTGTGCCTGCTCCTTTTTCTCCACGACAATTTGAGCGATCTGATATTTTTTAAGAGGCTGAAATTCCTTCCGATGCTCTTCCAAATACCGATCGATCTCCGATTCGGTCACGGTAACATGATGAATGGCTAGCTTCTCAAGCAGCAATCGATAACGGGCATCCTCCCGGACTTCCTCCGGATTCAGGCCCAATTGCTCCTCCATTGCCTTATAGAACTGTTGCTCGTCCTCGTACCCCTGTTTCATTAAGCTCAGCTCTTGTTCCAGTTCATCGTCGGTTACCGCGATCTGAAGCGCTATCGCCTCTTCATTAACGACTTCGGTAAGCATCATGCTCCTAAGCGTCTGCGCGCCGTAAGAGGATATGAGCTTATCAAGCAATTGCCGGCGCGTTATGGAAACATTCCCTGCCGTTGCAACGATCTCATCCTTCTCAATCGTTTCCCTAGGAATACTTCCGCTTGGAGTTGGCAAAGGATCCGACTGGCAGCCTGATGTCATGAACACAGTTGCTAAGAGGGCCAGCAGTACGACCGGCTTGTACCGTATCGTCTCCCTCATAGGTATCATCCCTTCCTTAATTCCGATCCGCAAGTCTATATAGAGCTTCTAAATCATCCGCATCGAACAAATACTTCTCATTGCAGAAGTGGCAATGCAATTCTGCTTTCCCGTCTTCCTCGATCAGGCTTCTAATCTCTTTCTGGCCGAGAGTGATGAGCGCTTTCTCGAATCGCTCCCGCGTGCATTTGCATTTGAACACGGGCTCTATCGTCTGATAAATCGTCAAATCTTCTCCCACGAGAAAATGGAGCAAAGATTCCGGTGTCTCCCCTTGATCGAGCAGTGCCGTAACATGAGGCATTCCCGCGATCGCGCGTTCCAACCGAACCAACTGTTCCTCCGACAAACCCGGCATCACTTGGACGATAAACCCTCCTGCATGCAGTACAGTACCGTCTGTATCGACTAGCACACCTAACCCGACCGCGGATGGGCTTTGCTCCGACTCTGCGAAATATAAGGTGAAGTCCTCTCCGAGCTCGCCCGAAATAATCGGAACGCTGCCGGTATAAGTCTCCTTCAGACCCAAATCCTTGATCACATGAAGGTATCCGTTACGCCCTACCGCGCCTGCCACATCCAGCTTGCCTTGATTGTTGCTGGCGAGATGAACTTGCGGATGGTCGACATAACCTCTTACTTCCCCAGCGGCATTGGCATCGATTACAATCTGGCCGAGCGGGCCGTCGCCCTTTACTTGCACGGTCAGCTTTTCATTGCCCTTCAGCATTACGCCCATCATCGCAGCAGCCGTCGCCGCCCGTCCTAATGCAGCCGTTGCAGTAGGAAAAGTGCCATGACGGCGTTGCAATTCCGATACCAATTCCGTCGTTCGCGCGGCGAATACCCGTATACCGCCATTCCATGCCGTACCGCGCACCAACTCGTCTTTCATGCTGCCAAACCCTCCTTCGCTTCACCCGTTACGCTCATAAACTATCCTTAAACCCTCAAGCGTTAGCAGAGGATCCACCTTCTCGATCGTTTCCGACTCTCCCGCAATCAACTCCGCGAGCCCGCCGGTCGCAATAACTCTAGGCTGCACATTAAACTCCTTGCAAATCCGCCGCACAATTCCGTCAACCTGGCCGGCATAGCCGAAAATAATGCCCGCCTGCATGGCAGCCACTGTGTTGCGCCCGATTACGGTTTTGGGTTTCGAGAGCTCAATACGGGGAAGCTTCGCCGCCCGCTGGTATAATGCTTCTGCGGAGATGCCGATGCCCGGCACGATTGCTCCGCCTAAGTATGCACCTGATGCATCGATATAATCGAAGGTAGTCGCCGTTCCGAAATCCACGACGATAAGCGGGGTTCCGTACTGCTCGATACCCGCTACCGCGTTTACGATACGATCAGCGCCGACCTCGCGAGGATTCTCGTAACGAATGTTCAAACCGGTCTTAATGCCCGGTCCGACCACGAGCGCTTCTTTACCGACATATTTAACGAATAACTGCTCCAGCGTACTCATGAGCGGAGGTACGACGCAAGACAGAATAACGCCTTCTATTTGTTCTCCCCGAACGCCGGCCAATTGAAACAGGTTGCTGATAAGTACGCCATATTCATCCACGGTAGAGGAACGGTTCGTGCTTAATCGCCAATCATGCATCAACGCGCTGCCTTGGTACAAGCCGAGCACAATGTTGGTATTTCCCACATCTACGACTAGGATCACGAAGGCACCCCCTGTTTCTTGGCGTTCAAATCCAAGCTAATATCAAGCGCTTGGAAAGAATGCGTCAAGCTGCCAATAGAGATAATATCGACTCCGCTTCCCACTACTTCTGCAATGCGCTCGGACGTAATCCCTCCGGAAGCTTCCAATACCACATGCGGTGCCAATCGACGTATAACGGTCGCGGCTTCAGACATCGCCTTTGCGCTCATATTATCGAACATAACGATATGAGCGCCTGCATGGACCGCTTCTTCCGCTTGGGTGAGCGACTCCACCTCCACTTCGATCATCATCGTATGGGGAATGCGGGATTTGGCTGCATGGACGGCTGCCGTAATGCCGCCAGCCGCTTTAATATGATTGTCTTTGATCATGACGGCATCATATAACCCGAAGCGATGATTGGCCCCTCCGCCGATTCTTACGGCGTATTTCTCCAACGTCCGATGTCCGGGCGTTGTTTTGCGGGTGTCCGCTATTCTTACGGCCTGACCTTGAGCGGCCGTTACATATTCGTTCGTCTTCGTCGCTATCCCGGACAGCCTTTGCAGCAAGTTAAGCGCGAGCCGTTCGCCGGTCAGGATGCTGTGGGTCGAGCCTTCCACGACTGCCAGCACGGTCCCTCGCTCTACGCGATCTCCATCCGTTGCCTGAGCTTTGAAATTCAAATTCTTATCCACTACCTCGAAAACAAGGCGAGCCAGCGGAATTCCCGCCAGAATACCCGATTGCTTGGCATGAATAATTCCATTCGATATATGCCCATGAGGTACAGTCGCCATCGTCGTGACGTCTCCCGAACCGATGTCTTCCGCGAGCCATGCGCGAAGATGCTCTTTCACCGTCTCAACCGCCGGGCCACCGATTTCCCAGTCGCTTTCTCGTTCAAACATCGTCGTCGACCCTCTCTGTGCGAATTCCTTTTTCCCGGTTTAATATCGTATGCACCCGCCAATTCAAATCATCCTTCTGCGGATAATCTTCCCGGTAATGGCCCCCGCGGCTTTCTTCCCGATTTAATGCGGCTTCCGTAACGAGAAGAGCGCAAGTGAGCAGGTTAGCGTATTCGAGCTCTTCCTTCTTGGACAGGCACAGCTGGAAAAGCGGCAACTGGCGTTTCAGATCGTCCAGTCCTTTCATCAGCCCCGCACGGTCTCTGAAAAGCCCCGCATAGCGAACCATGCCCTTCTGCAGCTTCAATCGGCGTTCGATTAAAGCGCCCGTCAGCGTAGTATTCCTCTCCGCGCTTGAGCAGTTGTCCGCCGTCGTTTTAATCGGTCCAAGCTTGTTAATGACATCTACGATACGCTGCCCGAACACGATAGCTTCAGACAAAGAATTGCTCGCGAGCCGATTAGCGCCGTGGACACCCGTTGAAGAAGCTTCCCCGCATGCAAATAAACGCCGAATGCTCGTCTCCCCGTGCAAATCGGTCTTAACTCCGCCCATCATATAATGAGCAGCGGGGGCAACGGGAATCCAGTCCGTCGTCATATCGAGCCCGTAGTTCAAACAATATTCGTTAATGGTCGGAAAACGGTGTTTGATCAATTCCGGAGTTTCGTGCGTAATGTCGATATAGACATACGTGGACTTCGTCGCTTCCATCTCGCTAACGATTGCGCGCGCGACAACATCCCTTGGGGCGAGCTCAAGCTGCGGATGGTATTTATCCATGAACCGGTCTCCCCGGATATTGCGCAAATAGGCGCCTTCTCCGCGAACGGCTTCCGATATAAGAAATCTCGGAGCGCCGGGATAACAAAGGGAAGTCGGATGGAATTGATTAAATTCCATATCCCGAATGTCCGCGCCCGCCCTGTAAGCCATAGCTACGCCATCGCCCGTGGCAACCTCCGGATTCGTCGTGTATCGATACAGCTGACCCGTTCCTCCGGTGCACAGAATCGTAGCTCGTCCGAATACGGCCACGCGAGAGCCGTCCGGCTTCTGCACGAGCGCTCCGCGGCATTCCCCGTCTTCCGTCAATAAATCCAGCACGAAATGATCGTCCCACAGTTCAAGGGTCGGGTCGGATTTAACCTTCTCCGCCAAAGCCCGGACGATCTCGTAACCCGTCGCATCCCCATTAGCATGCAGAATACGGCGCTGGCTATGCGCACCTTCTTTGGTCAAGGCAAAATGACCGTTTTCCTCGTCGAAATGAGTACCGAAACGAATGAGTTCTTGAACCCCTTGAGGCCCTTCATGAACAAGAACGTCGACCGCCGCGGCATCGCAAAGGCCTGCCCCGGCAATCAACGTGTCTTGTGCGAGAAATTCCGGTGAATCTTCATCCGATATGACAGCGGCAATCCCGCCTTGCGCGTACCTGGTGTTACTATCGAACAATGACTTCTTCGTAATCATCAGTACCCGCTTCGTCTCGCTGGCTTTAAGCGCCGTATAGAGGCCGGCAATGCCGGCCCCGATCACGATCACGTCAGTCTCTACGCGAGGAAGCTTGTCTAGATCAAAATCGACAACGTATCGTGGAATCATGTTTGTATTCGTCCCCACTCCGACAAAAGAGTAGCGCAGGTTATATTGTCATAATGACGGCAATGCCGTTTACTTGACCAGTAACATGCGCTCCAGCGATAAACGAGCTTTGTCCGCAACATCTTGCGGTACGTAGATTTGCGGTTGCATCGTCTCGAGGCATTTTACGACCTTCTTCAGGTTGTTCACCTTCATGTTCGGACAGACGAGAAATTTCGATGCAAAATGAAAGGTCTTATCCGGGCTGTCCAACCGCAATTGATAACCGGTTCCGTCTTCCGTGCCGACGATGAATTCCTTGTGGCTCGATTCCCGGCAATGCTTAAGAATTCCGGTGGTGCTGCCCACGAAATCGGCCATTTCCACCACTTCCGGACGGCATTCCGGATGAACGACGAATTGCGCGTTCGGATGCTTAGCCCGCATCTCCTCGACATCTTTAATGGTCAGCATGTCGTGAGTGTTGCAGTAGCCTTCCCAGATAATCATTTTTTTGTCCGTGAATTGGGATACATAATGGCCTAAATTTTTGTCCGGGCACCAGATCACTTCATCCGCGTCGACCGAATTCACGACGTTCACCGCATTGGCGGACGTACAGCAAATATCCGTCTCCGCCTTAACGTCGGCGGAAGAGTTAATGTACGTAACGACTTTAGCGTTAGGGTGTTTGGCTTTTAATTCTTTTAACCCGATCGGATTAACCATGTCCGCCATCGGACAACCGGCACGTTCATCCGGTACGAGCACCGTCTTATGCGGTGCCAGAATCTTCGCGCTTTCCCCCATGAAATGCACGCCGCAAAATACGATGACGTCCGCATCCGTGGATGCTGCCTTCTGAGCCAGCAGGAACGAATCCCCGCGGAAATCCGCGACTTCCTGTATTTCATCGCGCTGATAATAATGAGCGAGAATAATGGCATTACGTTCCTTCTTGAGCTGCATGAGCCGCTCGCGCAACTCGCGGTTTTGTTCCGCTTTACGCTCGAGAGCTAAAGCCTCCATGTTAAATCTCCTCCCTTGGCTAACCGATAGTTTGTGAATGAATGCACAAACATGGCGGGGATGCTGTCTTAGTGTGGACGAAAACGACTTCGTTCATTAACACCTAATTTACACTTGCCGGGAAAGGCTGTCAATTCATATGCCCGAGATTGTGATGCCCTTTTTTCTCGCAGCGCCCTCTAAAGCCCTTGATCATGAAAAGGGGCGTTCACCAACCGCCTCTCGACGTGGGAACACCCCGTAAATTCATCTATTTCTTTATTTCGGTTCTTCGTTTCCTTCATCACGACGGGTATCCGGCGTAGGCGGCAATGGTTCATCGTCCCGGGTTTGAATCCGGACCTTCACATTGCCAAGCGTATCCACGATCGGTTCCGCTTTGGACTCTTCACCGCCCGCGGAGGAGGTTCCATCTCCAGCGTCAGGTACGAATACGCCCTTCTCGATCAACGTCTTGATTTGCTCCAGATCCAGCGTCTCTACTTCAAGCAGAGTCTTAGCGATCAGGTGCATCTCTTCGCTCTTCTCAGTAAGCAGTTTCTTGGCGCGATCATAACAATCACGCGTGAAGCTCTGCATCTCCTGATCGATCTCGTAGGCGATCGCATCGGAGTAATTCTGTTCGTGCCCGATGTCCCGACCTAGGAAAACTTGACCTTGCGAACTGCCGAATTGCATCGTCCCGAGCTTGTCGCTCATCCCGTACTCCATAATCATGGCACGTACGATACTCGTTGCCGACTTGAAGTCGCTGTATGCGCCTGTACCGATTTCGCCGATGAAAAGTTCTTCGGCGGCACGACCGGCAAGCAAACCCGTAACCTTGTCGAGCAGCTCTTGCTTGGTAACTAACATGCGGTCTTCCTTCGGCAGCATGATGACGTAACCGCCAGCGCGTCCGCGAGGAATAATCGTAACCTTGTGCACCGTATCGGCATGCTCCAAGAAGAATCCGGCAATCGTATGGCCCGCTTCGTGGTAAGCGACAATCCGTTTCTCGCGGTCGCTGATGACGCGGCTCTTCTTCTCGGTACCGACGACGACGCGATCGATCGCTTCATCGACTTCTTGCATCGCGATGTCTTTCTTATTACGACGTGCAGCTAACAATGCTGCTTCATTCAACAGATTCTCAAGATCAGCTCCGGTAAACCCGGTCGTCCGCTTGGCAATCGTACCGAGCTTAACGTCTTTATTCAGCGGCTTGTTGCGCGCATGAACTTTCAACACCGCTTCGCGGCCTTTCACGTCTGGACGATCCACCGTAATCTGACGGTCAAAACGGCCCGGACGCAGCAACGCAGGATCGAGGATATCCGGTCTGTTAGTTGCGGCAACGATAATAATTCCTTCGTTCGCCCCGAAGCCGTCCATCTCGACGAGCAACTGGTTGAGCGTTTGCTCGCGCTCGTCGTGACCGCCGCCAAGGCCTGCGCCCCGTTGACGTCCGACGGCATCGATTTCATCGATAAAGATAATACACGGCGAGTTTTTCTTCGCATTCTCGAACAAATCACGGACGCGGGATGCCCCTACGCCGACGAACATTTCAACGAAATCGGAACCTGAGATCGTAAAGAACGGAACCCCCGCTTCTCCCGCAACCGCGCGGGCCAGCAAGGTTTTACCCGTACCGGGAGGACCTACGAGAAGAACGCCTTTAGGAATGCGTGCGCCTAGCGCGGCAAACTTACGGGGATCTTTCAAGAACTCGACGACTTCAACCAATTCCTGCTTCTCTTCATCGGCGCCGGCCACATCTTCGAACGTGACCCGCTTTTTCTCCTCATTGTAGAGACGAGCACGGCTTTTGCCGAAGTTCATCACTTTTCCGCCGCCGCCCTGCGCCTGATTAATCAGGAAGAAGAACAGAACGAACATAATAATGAACGGAATGATGGAGGTCAAGAATGTCAGCCAGAAGCTTTGCCCCGGCATTTTTTTGTCTTCAAGAGGAATATTTTTCGCTTTAGCGATATCGTGCAAATTCTGTGCTGCAGCCTCTGTTAGAGGAAGGCGGCCCGAGAACAATTCGCTCTTGACACTGGCAGGCTTATCTTTATATTTACCGGTTATATAATACGTACCGCTTTGGATTTGCATCGTCATCTCGCTGACGTTGCCTTGCTCAACCACCTGCATAATCTCGTTGTAGTTTAGTGCCTCCGTCGTCTCGTTCTTTCCGATAAAAAACTGGACAATCCCGACGGTCACCAAAAAGATAAGTAAGTAAAATCCTGTATTCCGGATGAACCGATTCATCCCTGACCTCCTCTCGACACGCTTACACTATTTTACCATAGCCTGTCTTGGCATCACAATAACAACGCACCGCCGCTTGGACGGCATGATATTAACTCGAATAAACTTCCGGTTTGAGTACGCCGACATAGGGCAGATTACGATATCTTTCCGCATAGTCGAGCCCGTAACCAACGACGAACGCATCGGGAATAATGAACCCCGTGTAGTCCGCGTTCAGATCGGCCGTACGGCGTCCCGGCTTGTCGAACAACGCCACTACGTTCACGGATAACGCGTTGCGGCGCTCCAGCACGTCGATCAAATAACTCAAAGTTAAACCGCTGTCGATAATATCTTCTACAATGAGTACGTCGCGCCCTTCTACGGATGCGTCTAAATCTTTAATAATTTTGACCTCGCCGGAAGATCGTGTGGAGTTGCCGTAACTGGAAACGGCCATGAAATCGAGCTCGATGGGAATCGTAATATTTTTCGAAAGGTCCGCCATAAAAATAAAAGCACCCTTCAGAACGCATATCACGAGAGGATTGCGACCATCATAGTCGCGGCTGATCGCCGTCCCGAGCTCCCGTACCTTCTGCTGTATTACTTCTTCCGAGTATAAAACTTCTTGAATGTCACTGTGCAAAGAAGGTACCTCCCAGTTGGATTATTACACGGTATGATTGCTTTACTCCGATCATGCCCTAGTTTTCCCCGCCGACATAAGTGATGCGCAATATCGTCCGGGTATCCGCGGTAACTAGCGCGTAGCGAGATCGTCGCATTCCGGGGATCCACAACACGCGGCCTTCACCGTCCACCACAAGCGGAAGCGTATCCCTGCGGGAACGCGGCAATTTGGCATCGACGAACATATCTTGCACTTTTTTGGTGCCGTTTAGTCCGTATGGATGCATAAAATCACCGGGCAGGCGGCTGCGAATCCGCAGGGGGAACTTTAATTGACTTTCGTCAAAATAAGCTTGTTGACGATTAGCCGGCTCGGAAGATGCAGAACCCTCCAGCCGCTCTAACAAAATCCGGTCCCCAGTCTCAGCGATTTCAATTTCCTTTATCGTATCCGCTGCGCTGTAATCGAAGCCTAACGATTCCGGAAGGGAAGGACCGATATACAACTCGTCGTACTCCCGCTTCATTACCCATCCGTCCCCAATATCTAATCGCGTGACAGAGGGGCGCTCCCGTGAAAGCGCCGCGAGGATTTCGTCGATATGCTTGAAATCCAACATTTGGCGTGGGTTTGAAGAACAGTTTAATATTAATTTAATCAATCTGCGTTGTAAAGCGACGTGAAGGCCGCGGAACCGACGCCGCTCCAAACGGAAGCCCTTTCCCGAGGGGATAACCCCCTCATTAAACGCTTCTAGGGTTTGGGCTTCCATATAATCGTCATCCGCCGCAGCCATTTCGGCCAGCCGAACCAATGACGCCTTGAGCTTGGGATTGAACTTCTCGAGTACCGGGATCAGACCGAGCCTTACCTCGTTGCGGAAATAATGCCGGTCGGCGTTGCTGCTGTCAACCGCGTAAGGCACCCCGTTTCGCTTACAATAATCTAGAAGCTCACATTTGGTTATACGCAACAAGGGACGAATCAGTTCCAAATCTTCTTCCTTGCGACGCATGGGAATACCTGCTAATCCTCCAGGGCCTGTTCCTCTAATCAATCTCATCAGAACCGTTTCCGCTTGATCGTCGGCATGATGGCCTGTTAATAGGATATGGCTGGAGTAATGTTCCGCTACTTTCTTTAGAAACTGATAACGCTTCTCGCGCGCTGCCGTTTGGGCATTCATACCCGTATCCGCTATGTAGTTCGGGATATCGAGCTCTGCCATCTCGAAGGCGAGCCCCCACTCCTTGGCGACCCGACCCACCATTTCCGCCTCTGCATCCGACTCCGCACCGCGGAACTGATGGTTGACATGCGCCACCACGATATGGAAAGGCACTTTCTCCGCCATTGTCTTGAGCAAACAAAGAAGCGCCATCGAATCCGGACCGCCGGACACCGCCGCTACAACCTTGCTGTCTTTATGCCACCAACCGGCCGCTCGCGCTTCCGCCATGATGCGAAGTGTCCAATCGTCCTGCGGTTGCACCGTCATTTCTCCTTCCAGGATCGCATGCTAATACTTTATAATCGTTTAATCTCTATTGAAACAACCAAATCGCTACCAGTGCCGTACTAATAACGATCGATACACCGAGCAAACCGGCCATCCACCCAGGTACGCGATCATGAGGAGCCGCAGCCTTTTGGGAACCCCGAACCGCCTCCCGCCACTGCTGGCTAGCCTCGCGCGAATGTTGAAATTGTCCGGTCAATGCCTTCTCCATCCACTGCTCTAAGGGCTGAAGTACGGAATTGCTCCGCACGAGCTTCATCAACTCCCGCGGATGGCGATTTTGCGGAAGCAACGTCCTCGTCAGCTGCATTAGCCGCTTGCCGTCAAGCGCGTGCAGCCATAGTAAGGCCACCGCGAAACAATCATAGGCCGGATCGGCAATGCGGCTGCCTGCCGACCAATAACCGCGATCATAAACCTCCGTAAACTGGCGGACGCTGCGGCCGATCGCCGACATGCCTCCGTAATCGACCAATTCCACCCGGCCATATTCGCTTACGAGAACGTTATCGCTTTTAATATCTCCGAACACCCATCCGGCTTCATGCAACTGCGCGAGTCTTTCCAACAGCCGATATCCGATAACTCCGATCCAATGGGAACCCTGCTGGCGCAAATAGACTTTGACTGGGCTTCCGGGCACGTATCGCATGACGTAAAAAGGAACCTTCGTTCCATCCAGCACAGCGTCGTCAACATCCAATAGAAAAGGGGGGCGATCCTTTTCCGAAAGATCGAGCGATGCCAGTATGTTGGCTTCACCTTGAAGTTCGGTAGCCTCAAGACCTATCTTGACCGCGTAGCTCTTTCGACTGCCCGATGAGGCTAGATACACTTGCCCATTCGCTCCTAATCCGAGCAGCCGATCCAACCGATATCGATTCCCGTTCCATGTGCCTCTAATTTCCGTACCCTGCGGTAAAAGTTGCTTGTTAGACGACGTAGTCACTCCGCACCTCGTTCGAATCGCCTCGTGTTGATTGCAGCGGCGTGTCCATGAGCTCTGTTTTGCTTATTTTACCACAAGTTTCCCGAATAAAATCAACGACCTGCAGAAGGGCGGGTCCCGTCGGAGTCGTCCCTCTCATGCGGATTCTGCCGAAGAGGGAGCCGATCTTAGCAGCGTTGGATGTCCACCCGGTATCCATCACGCAGTAATCATGCTGAGAATCCCCCGGGAAATGGAACACGGATACTTCGCTTTTGCCGGTTCGGGCTTGCAAGCTCAAGGTGAGATCTCGAATAGCCTCTTCCACCGCATGCAGCTTGGGCTTCATGCTAGCGCTGGCGTCTATGAGCAAGGCTACGGATAGGGAGACGGTTTCCTCCATCTCTTCCATCACTTTAACGACCTCGGCCCGCTTCGCCGGCGGCAGGGAGCCTACCGAATCTACGCCGAAAAGCTGGCGAAGCTCTTGATTAACCGCTTGGCGTATACTTCCCGCAACCGTCTGCCGGGTCATCATTTGCACCGTTCTAGCTAACTGCCGGCTGGTCACGATCTGACTAATACCTCCTCCTGCGCGCGCGATCTCGGCAATCTCCGCCGCTCCGTATTCACCGATCGTCCCTTCGTCCACGACACCCGCCACGTTTACCGTAATGCCCTCGGCATAAGCTTGCGCGGCAGCGCTAATCGGACTCTCGCCTACATTGGAACCCCCGTCGGTAATGAGCAATATTTGCTTCATTTTCTCACACTCCTTGATTGTCTAGAATCTATTAAGAGTGTCGCCAAGGAATGGGAGATTTAGACTTGAGGAGGCAGTTCTGTAGATGCGACTTCGCCAAGGCCAATAAACTGCCTCCAATGCCTAGATTGCTACGCTGGAGACTTTACCAAGGCCAAAAAACTACCTTCACCACCTAAATTGCAGCGCTGCGACATGGCCAAGGCCAACTAGCCAGGGCAAATGCATTAGACTTGCTCCGCACCTGATTAAATTCTGGCATTATTCAGTTGCGCGTAACGGTCAAAAGGACTGTTACAGAAGCCATTCAGTGAATATTTTCTGCCTTAACGGCCTTTTTGACCGTATCGCAGCCTACAATCCATCGATTGATCGTATTATGCCAGCTATAACGGCCATTTTGACCGTTACAGCTTTTCTACGGCTTTCCTACCTCGCTGTTACGCCCTTTTTGACCGTATCGGCTTCATGCATTCAATATCTATGTATCCCGTCCTAGGACATGTATTCTAATGCGATTGCCCTGGCCATCTGGCCACTCCCCGTAGAGTTATTAGCTTGGGTTGTATATAATTGGATATAACTATTGTGCGAAGAACAAATCCGGGGGAGGGAAGCGACATGAGGAAAATGACCTTAAACGATATCAAGGACATTAAACGTATTGGGGAAACAAGCGTCAATCATTCTATCGACCACTCAGTCAATCTATTCCGCGTTCGGACCCTTGAGTCGAAGGGAACAGAACGAAGTACTCCCCCCCGCGATCCCGATGAGGTTAAAGCTCTTAATTACTTAGCGCGCAACAAACTTCTGAGTGCCATGAGCAACGGAACCGTTCAATACGATAAGGAAAGACGGGTGTTGAGCATTGCTAAATATTCAAGAAGCGAATAAGGCGTTGACGGAGTTGGTTGGTGCAGCCAAGTTCGAGAGGCTTTTGCAGACAGCAGCCATTATTACCGATTTGTTGATGCAGCATGGAATCAAGCCCATTATCGTAGGAGGGCTCTCCGTCGAAATCTACACTTTAAGCGGATATTCAACGGAAGACATTGATTTCGTGCTCAGCGGATACGATAAGACAGGCGAAATACTCGAGCAACTCGGCTTTCAGAAGCTAGGTAAAAATTGGTTGCATCCAACCGTAGGCGTTTCCGTGGAAGTTCCCTCTAACCTCTTAGCCGGTGATTACAATAAAGTAACCGAGCTCCAGGTGGATGATAAACGAGTTTACGTCATTGGCTTAGAGGACATTGTTCTGGACCGATTAAGAAAAGCAGTCCATTGGAACTCGGGGAGAGATCGGGAGTGGGGTTATCGGCTCTTGCTTATGTATTTGGAAAAGCTCGAATTGTCCTATATGGCAAGCCAATTCGAGAATGATTCCGAGAGAGCCGAATTTCAAATTTGGTTGGATGAAGCAGCTAACGAAAAAAATCAAAAACCGGAATAGTCAATTGTCGAAATGAATAACCCTGCTACATTGAACAAGCCCCCAAAACCACAGATGAGTGGGTTTGGGGGCTTGTTTCATTCTTTTAGGTAACCATAGTTCAGCTCACCGTCCTTGGCCGCTCAAGCCGGTTGAGACCCGGCCAGCGGAACGCTGCCCATTCCGGCTGGTGGCGCGTGAGTCGGGTAACGACGACGGTCATATCATCCTTCACGCCGCCGGGATATTGGCGCAGCGCCGTATCGAGCAGCGCATCGGCGATTTCTTGCGGATCGTCGGCGTCCAGTTCGTGAAGCACTCTTTTCATCCACAGCTCCTTATTAATCGCATGTCCCGGAGAGTCTAGAATTCCGTCCGTCATCATGATCAGAGTATCCCCGGGCTGTAGTTGAACCCTTAACAAATCGATTTCGATGTCTTGCAAGATGCCAATCGGCAAATTATTGGCGGCTATCGGAATGATCTCCCTCCCTCGCTTAATGAAACTAGGCGTCGACCCGATCTTAAGCATCGTCGCATGCGCCGTATATAAATCTATTAAAGCAAGATCGATCGTGGCGAACATCTCTTCGGGGGAACGCAGCAGCAGCACGGAGTTTACCGATTTCACCGCCAACCGCTCGTCAATGCCGGACTGAAGCAGTTGCTCCAGCATCGACAATGCGGCGCTGCTCTCCATACGCGCTCTAACCCCATTGCCCATTCCGTCGCTTAATGCGACCGCAAACTTCCCATTACCCAGCTCCACCATGCTAAAGCTGTCTCCCGACAGCATGTCGCCGTCCTTCGCGGCCCCTGCCACCCCTGTCTCCACCTCGTACGCTTTGGCCGAAGCGAACGTCACTGTGCTCAGGTGCGCGGCGGGCTCGCCGCTTCGCTCATTGCTAACCGATACGGTTTCCCCGAGAATCTCCGTAAGTATCGGGGCGATCATCTTACGGCATTCATCGTAGCCGGATCGGAAAGCATGAACCATCTCAATGTCGATATGTCCCTCCTCTAAACTAATAATATCTATATTCTGAATCGCTAGGCCCAGATGGTCTAGGGCATCTCGAATCTGCCCCTCCTGAGCATCCATCTGTTTGGCTTCGCGACGAATTTCTTTAACCAGATCGTCCATTACCTGAGAAACTCCCGACAATTGATCCGCGACAAGAAAACGGCTGTCCTGCAGCTGCTGCCGCCAGTGCAGATCGTTGCGGTAAACGTCGTACTGCCGTTTGAGCACGTCGAGCACCACGGGAGTTTTGACGCAAATCCGACTCCAAGATTTAGGCATATGCGAGGGCTTCAGATCAGGCTCCTCCTCGACCGCCGTCATCATATCCGTCATCAGTTTGTAGGTCTGGATAAATTGGCCGTCCCAGCACAATCCCCTTTTATGGCATGTAGAGCATGCCCGTTCATGAACCGCATTCACGAAATGATCGAAGTCGCGGTTCTGCCTAGCGGTTTCCCCTGCCTGCGTCATTTGGCGAAAGCTACGCGACAGCTGACGGAACACTTCGGAAAACTTTTCCACCCTCTCAGCGGTCAAATCTCTTACTTTTTGCGCATAATCCCGTTGGTTCTGTGCATAGTCTGTAGTACCGGGAACATATCTTGATATCGATTCCGTAATCTTACGCGGGGTAATTAGCAGCAGCACTGCCGCGGCCACCGTCGACCACGTGGAAGCCATCGTGCTCGCGGAGTCCCCGCCATACAGAGCCAATACCGAGGTACCCAGCAATAATCCGAACACGGACGCCGCTTTACCGCCCTCCCGCACGAGCCCGGCCATCAGCCCCCCGAAGGCTAACAATCCGATCTCCGATGCCGCTCCCATATTGGACAAGCTAAGAATCATGCCCGCCACGACTCCAGCCGACGTTCCTAAGGCGGGTCCGCCTACAAATGCGGTCATCACGACAAAATAGCGGGATAACACGCTCGCCACGGCAATTCCATAAACGGTCCAACCCGTCATTCCCGTGAGCAGGCAAGCGAGCAAAATAGCGATTCCTACCCATTCCTCGTGCCGCAGGTGGGAAGCCTTTCTCGTACGAGCCAACACAGGCAGCGCATGGATGAACAGCAACGTCAACACGAAGGCTAATCCCGCTTCCACCAAAGTGAGCACGTAAGGCAGCCAAGAGGTTTTGTCCGCTAACAACGTGGAGAACACTCGGACAAGCAGCGTCGCCGCGAACACGACTACCGGCGCATGCGATAAATCCGCCCTTTCATAAAGCACCAATCCGCGATAAAGCAAATAGATGACGCCGATCTCCGCGCAAATAACGGCAGGCATCGGATCGAGCGCCCAGAAGCTGCCCGCTACGAGCGAAAGTGCCGCCCAGAATGCCAAATCCTTGCGCAAGTAAAGCACGACTCCGAAAAAGGCCGCGGCAAACGGCGTTATCCCTTCCAGCATAACCGCCCTGCCTAGCAAAAACCCGACTCCGATAATCAATAACAGCCATTGCTGCGCGCGTAACGCTTCTCCCCATCGCATGAGCAGCGAAGGCGGCTTGGCCTTTCCTTTAGCTTGCGTGGATTTTCTCCACTTGCGAAACCAACGCTTGCTCTCCTGTTCGGGAGCAAAGGAGGGTCCGGTTCCCGGACGCGGTACGAACGGAACGACGGACGGCTTGTCCATGATGCACACCCCATTTACCAGATTGAATTGTGTTCTTTATTATAGGGGGGGCATTTCATGAAGTTTGTCAGAAACGGTTGGCTGGAAAAAAGTTTTTTCCGACAGTTCCCGCTTGCTCGTCCCGACCGTATTCGGGAAACGTGGAAACCCGCGGCTCCCATAGTCTATTCTCGTTATTGCCTGGAGCGAAGCTCTCCGCACCCGCTATTTACGACAACAAAAAAACGCGCTCATCCGACGGGGGATGGCGCTCTTTGCCGCCCTCCCGCAGACGAGAAACGCGCTTGAATGCCGGATAGACGCGAATGAATGCGGAGGGTTAAAATTTTCTTAGAATATTTAAAGCGGCTGATTTCAAAGAAATGCAGCTGAGTGGCATCATTTTGACGGGATAACAACAACAAAACCGGACCCCTGGGCCCGGTTCTGAAAACAATATCGTTTATATCTTACGAACGACGTCCGCCGCGTCCGCCTCGTTTGGATTCGGTGCTTTTCTTGAGATTAGAAATGCGTTCTTCGCTGTCTTTAAGGAAGCGAGACAATTTGTCATCAAAAGATGGGGATCTGCCGAAACCACCCGGTTTGGAGGGACGACCGCCGCGATCGCGTGGTCCACGTTGTTGCGGTGCTTGCTGTTGTTGCTGTTCCGGCGGTTTGTCCACGGCTTGACGAATGGACAAGCCGATCTTGCCGTCTTTGTCCACATTAATGACCTTGACCGTAACCATGTCATTAATCTTCAAATGCTCATGAACATCCTTTACATAGCTGTCGGCAATCTCGGAAATATGGACGAGTCCCGTAACACCACCCGTAAGATCCACAAACGCTCCGAAATGCGTGATGCCGGTAACTTTGCCCTCCAATTTGGTACCCACTTCGATGGCCATAAAAAACGATGTTCCTCCCTGAAACTAAATGTGCCCGAACTGCATAAGTCCGGCTATGCCAATTATAACCGAGAATGGAAAGCGAGGTCAACAGACGTTAGACCAGGTAATACGCTTCATATCGGTTTTATTCAATCTTGATCGGAACTTCCCCCGGCATTCCAAGCCCATGCTCCTTGCGGGCAATTTGGCCTATGTATTCGGGATCGTTCAACCTGGCAATCTGTTGCTTAAGCGCATCGCTCTTCGCCTGGGCATCGGTAAGCTTCTTATCTGCTTCATGCAATTGACCCGAACGATCGCTGATCTGTCCGTATTGAACGATGATAACGTACAGCGCCCAGCTCATGAAGAGAACCATGATGAATAACAATAATTTCAACCGTCTGCGAGCTCCCGTCATGACGGGTGTCGCGGTCATAGTGCGTGAAGACATCCGATGCCTCCTTTCCCATGCTGCCAATCTGCCCTATTTAAACGGAGGGACGCGATTATTATAGCATAATTTGGACATTTGAAAATATCCTTCTTACGAAGCATTTCGAATAAAAACGATGTCGAAACGTTGCTACGGTTTTCTTTTAAACAAATCCCGTATTTGCCTCGCCTTTTCTCGTAGACGTATGTAGGCTTTCGCAACAGGTTCGATTTTCCGCCTTATCGGCAGGAGCTTAGGCCACAACCGTCGGCCGAGCGCTGAAAACGGCTTAAACAAAAGCTTTCCGATCCATAGCACCAGCGCTGCCGTAATGATAAATAGGATATCAAGCAGCTTGGCCAGCAAACGGACAACCCACAGAAACGGAGTCAATACTATCGTATTAACCAGCTTCCATAGAAAGTTAAACATTGCTTTAAGAATATCGAATATTTTGCCCGATAGCTTGACCACCCAATTGCTGAACAAACCGAAGTAGCCTGTTACGCCTATCCCGAGCCCGAGAAAAACATACATCCGTACTTCGCCTTGATTGCTCCCGAGCAAAATACTGAATACCCCTAGAGTTGCCGCAGCCCAATAAACGACATCAAGCGCAGGAAGCAGCCAACGCGCGACATGGAACCGATGCGAAGCGACACGATAGACGTCAAAAACGAGCCCCATCGATAATCCGCACAGCATCATGGAGGCGATCGTCATCCATTGTGCGGCCGCGTTCACTTGAACAACTTCCCGAACAAGCCCTTCGACTTGCTGCCGGCGTTGCCGTCCAAATAGATAAGGGAGTGGATTGCCCCTTCGATAGAGACGAGCCCCTGGTCCAAGCTCAGATTTTTCATATGCAGGTTTTGCCCCCGAACGGTCAAAAATCCGCATTCGGTTTCCAGCAGAAATTCCTCGTTATCGAAGCTCTCCACATTGCTGACACCGGAAATATCGAGCGATTTGCGATTGAGCATCCGGATCTCCTGATGTTTGGCACCCTTTGCGTGTTCCATGACGGCACGTCCCTCCTTACCTTTAAGACTAGCCTATGGGCAAAAGGGACGGAATAGAACTTTAGGGAGTAGGGCGCGTGAGAAGAACTTTAAGGATTATCAACGAGTGAGTACATGCGGGAAAACCTCTTAGGGATTTCAGCGTATTAGGACCAGTGGAAAACCTCTTAGGGCTTCAGCGTATAAGGACGCACACGGGCTTGATTACCGGAAGCTCCGTTCCCGCATAAATAGGCAATCCGGAGTCAGGGTCGATTCGGAATAGAACGATAGAATTCGATTCCTGATTAGCCGCTATCAGCCATTGTCCGTCCGGGGTCAAGGCGAAATTACGCGGCGTTTTCCCTCTCGTAGAGACATGGCCGGAGGCATGAAGCTCTCCCGATTGTTCGTCTATTCGGAAAACGGCAATGCTGTCATGCCCGCGATTGGACGCGTACACGAAACGGCCGTCCGGCGATACGAGGATTTCCGCACACCAGCTCTCGTCCGAATAGGAAGCCGGGAGCGTAGAGATGGAGCCTAAACGCACAAGCTTGCCCGGCGCTTCATACGAGAACCGCGTAACCGTAGAATCTAGCTCATTCACCGCGTATGCTGCTTTGCCATTCGGATGAAAGGCGAAATGGCGCGGACCCGCACCAGGTTCAAGCGAGACCGCATCATGAGCGGACCATTCGTGTGCTTCAGGACCGCGGGTATAAATAATGATCTTGTCCATCCCGAGATCAGGAACGAACAGAAATTGTCCGTCCGGGCTGAAAAAGACGGAATGAGGATGCGGCGCCTCCTGGCGATCCGCGTTCGGTCCGGAACCTGTATGGCGAAACCGGATCGCCGGAGGGCCGGGACGAGTATCCGGTCCAATCGGATACATCATAACGGACGCCCCGCTATAATTCGCGACGGCCAGCCAATCTTCACTAGGAGTAAGCGATAGATGGCAAGGGTGGGCGCCATGGGTCGGGTGAAATTGGCCGGGTCCGAGCTTACGGGTATCGGGATCTATCGGGAATGAGGCCAATTGTCCGCCTTCCTCTTGGCCTTCATCGTATGTAGCTGTCTCGCTTACCGCGTATAGCCGAGTTCCTTCTCGATTCATCTTGAGAAAAGACGCGTTCTCGATTCCTCCGTATTCGGCTGTTTTAATGAGTTCTCCCGTATTAGGGAGAAATTCAAGCCGAGTAAGGCCTACCTCCCCTTTGGCGCAATAAGCGCCTACCCATATTTCCCATGCCGGAGCGGTCATATTTATTCCTCCTACGCCATTATTGGCGGATGATTTTCGTTGTTTTATATTGTATACGAAAAAGGGACGGAGTGGCGAGTTGAGAGAGAGATGGAGAGAGATGGAGGGAGACGGAGTGGGAGAGTTGCAACTGCAAAAAGTACCGCTATTACTCCATTTCTGACGTCTCTGTAACTGTAACAAGTACTGCTATTTCTCCATTTCTGACGTCTCTGTAACTGTAACAAGTACTGCTATTTCTCCATTTCCAGCAACCAACGTCACAATAGCTGTAATATGTACGGCTATGCACCATTTCTGGCGATCAACGCTTCTGTAGCTGTACAAAGTACTGCTGCGAAAGTTTCATCGTCCAACGTTATAGTGCAAATGCAATCGATGCTCAGGGAGACGCGGTAAGTTCAGATTCTGAGCCTATTGATGGTTTTGGTGCTCCGTGCGACGCAGTAAGTTCAGATTATGAACCTATTGGTAGTTTTGGTGCTCTGTGCGACGCGGTAAGTTCAGTTTCTGAACCTATTGATGGTTTGGTGCTCCGTGCGACGCTGTAAGTTCAGATTATGAACCTATTGGTGTTCTGAGTGATTTGTGCGTTCGAGGAACTGCTGGTAAATTGGCTACAGACAATGCACCATCCTCTTTTTTCAAGGAAAATCCTCCGCAAACAAAAAAGCCCGCCGAATGGCAGAGCTTTACGTGTTCTATGCTAAGTTGTAAATCAGAGTGATGGCTTAAAGACCATTAGGATCTTCCTCGCGTTTACGGGCTTCTTCCTTAAGCACGGTGTACAGCCCCGCGATATCCTCTTTACGGTTGGATTCGGTCAACCGCTCTACCTGTACGGTTAACGTACGCTGTCCGAATTGAATGTCCAGCACATCGCCGATTTTGACGACGGTACTCGGCTTTGCCTCTTTACCGTTGAGAAGGACGCGTCCTTGATCGGACACGTCCTTCGCGACGGTGCGGCGCTTAATGAGCCGCGACACCTTCAGAAACTTATCCAGACGCATTAATTACTTAACGGCGTCTTTCAGTTTGTTGCCAGCTTTGAAAGCAGGTACTTTGGAAGCTGGGATCGTGATGGAGTTACCCGTTTGCGGGTTGCGGCCTACGCGGCCGGAGCGGCTGCGAGTTTCGAACGTGCCAAAGCCGATAAGTTGCACTTTGTCGCCGTTAGCCAGAGCGTCTGTTACTTCGCCCAGGAAGCCATTCAATACGGATTCAACGTCTTTCTTAGTCAAGCCGCTTTTGTCTGCGATGTTGTTGATCAAGTCAGTTTTGTTCATGTTACGGAATTCCTCCTATGATTGTACCTAATTTCGTTCCTGCAAGCTCTTGAGCCGCTTGAAACGTTGGTTTGTTTAATGCACGAAGGATACTATTCTGCCCCTTGTTAAAAAAATCCTGCCAATTTTCAAAAAAATTTCTCGAAATAGGTAGAAAGTACGGGAAATTCGGCGAATTTTAGGTTTTTTTAAGGTAAAAGTCGTGTTTTTGCTTCCTGCCACCAAGTTTCCATCTCTGGCAAATCAGTCTGCTCAAAAGTACGCCCGCTTATACGTAGCTGCTCCTCGATGTACTTAAAACGTGCCGCGAACTTGCGATTCGTACCCGCAAGCGCCTCCTCGGGGTCGGCTTTGAGAAACCGGGAAGCGTTGACGACGGCGAACAATAAGTCTCCCAATTCGTCCTGTTGGCGTTCCCGGGACTCCTGTTCGGCAGCATGGCGAAGCTCTTGCAGTTCCTCTTCGATTTTATCGAAAACACCGCCTAAGTCAGGCCAATCGAAACCGACTCCGGACGCTCTTTTCTGCTGTTTATGGGCACGCGGGAGAGCGGGCAAATCTTTGGGAATCCCGTCAAGAATCGATTGGCGCTCTGGAATTCCTTTGCGTTTTTTCTCCTCGGCCTTCATCTGCTCCCAATTTTGCAGCGCTTCCTCGGCATCTTGGGCATTCTCGCCGCCGAATACGTGCGGATGCCTAAAAATCAGCTTGTCGTTAAGCTCTGCCAAGACGTCGTAAACGTCGAACGTTCCGGTCTCTTCCTCCATCTGGCTATGCAGCAGCACTTGCAGGATGACGTCGCCGAACTCTTCCTTCATGCCGTCCGGATCGTCCAGATCAAGCGCTTCGATGGCCTCGAACGTTTCCTCGATGAAGTTCCGGCGGATGGATTGATGCGTCTGCTCGCGGTCCCATGGACAGCCTTCCGGGCTGCGGAGAATCGAGACGATTTCGTGCAGCCGCTCGAAAGAACGGCGGCGCAGCCGATCATCCGCATTGGCGGGAATATAAACGAGCATTAAGTTTCCGTAAGTCTCCAAGCGATCTAGCTCATGGAGCGGTATTTGTTGGATATTTTCCTGCCCGGCCACGCCAAGCGCTTGTCCTACGGTGACTAGGTGATCGTCCGGGTAGACGTTCATGAGCGTTAATTTAACCTCGGAGGCGGTAAAAGCATCATACACTTGTCCAATAACCGTATGTAAACGTGGCCGCAGGTGCTCTCGAGTAAGATCCGCGGCATCTAGAAGCTGAAAACCTTCAATCGGATCGAAGCCCAGCCGCGTAAAAGCCTGGTCGAGGAAGCTCTCGCCGCCAAGCACGGTTAAGGTGATCCCTTCCTCGGATGCGCGCTGCCGAAGCAATTGCACGGTCCGCTCTGCGACCATCGGGTGACCGGGCACCGTGTAGATGATGTTTTCGTTCATATTTTGTTTCGCCATATTCAGCAATTCGAGCGTTATAGCTTCATAGACAGCTTCGAAGGAGTCTAGACGTTCGTACAGATGATCGAAAGTTTCGAACGAGATATTGCGCAGCTTGAGGTCGGCAATCGCCGGGTGGTCGGCCGTCCGCGCATAACGACGGGGCGATTGCTCCAGAACCTTGAGCATGCAAAGAGTTAGTTGATCTTCTCCGCCGGAGCCAAGTCCGACGACTGTAATTGAGGGTGGCATTGTAAGGATCATCCTTCCCGCGATTGCGAGGGTTTATTATTGCGTATAGCGAGACTGTGAAGACGGAGAAGCCAGGTTTCTATGCGGCTGCCGGGAAGACCCGGCAGCTCGCGCCATTGCTGCGGAGCGACGGCGCCCAGGGCGACGAGCGCCGCGGCGAAGACGGCGGCCCCGACGAAGACGCCCGGCAGGGCGACGAGGAGGGCCGCAGCGCGCGCGGGCAAGGCGGCGGTTAGCGCGCCGAGCCCGAGCGCACTGGCCGCGGCCGCGGCGGCCATAGCCGCCAGCGCAGCGGTCGAGCGCCACGCGACGGCTAGGCGCGGGGCGGGCAGTAGAACACGCTGACGCAAGGACAGCGCGTTCAGCACTGCGGCGGTGGCGAATGCCAGCGCCATCGCGGCGGCTGCGCCGCGTATGCCGTACGCGGGCACCAGCACCGCGTTGAGCGTGAGCTTAAGCAGCGCGGCTGCGGCCAGGTTGACGGCGGGCGACCGCAGATCGCCCATGCCCTGCAAAAGCGCCGCGCTCACCGCTTGAAGCGTGCCGCCTACGGCGGCAAAAGCGACGATCGCCATCGCGGCGGTGCCGCTGCCGTCGGCAAACAAAGCTTTATTGATCGGCGACGCAAGTACCGCCAATCCTACCGCGGACGCCCCGCCAATCCACCAGGCGAGGCGCAAAGCAAAGAGCGCGCGCGCCGTATACTCCGCATCATCGCCGCGAGCCCTCGCTGCCGTCAGCGCCGGAACGATCGCCGACGCCGCGCCCGCAGCTCCCATAATGACAAGCTGCAGCAGGGCGACTCCGCGATTGTAAACGCCGAACTGCGCCATGGACCAAGCCGCTTCTATATCCTTCTGTTGCAGCAACCGCGGAATTGAGAATGCATCGATCAACCCGAACAAGGGAGCGACAATGGAGGCAATCGCGACGGGAATAGCTACCGCAGCAATCCGCTTAAGCAAAGCCCGCCGAGATTCCGGCATTTTAACCAAACGTATCGAAGCCCCCGATGCCCCTGAAACCCCTGATGCTCCTGATGCTCCTGATGCTCCTGATGCTCCTGATGCTCCTGATGCTCCTGATGCTCCTGATGCTCCTGATGCCCCCGATGCCCCTGAAACTCCTGATTCCCCTGAAACTCCTGATTCCCCTGAACCCCCGGAAGCTTCGAAACTCTTCCTCGCGCCTGTCGAGCGGATCACAAACGGCTTGTTCCGGTTGCTGCCCGTATGCCATAGCATCGCGATCAGCCCGGCAACAGCTCCGGTTGCCAGACCTCCATGAACGGCCGCTGCCGTGGAAGAAGGCGACCAGGAAGCGTGGATTGCCCAAATCAGGGCTGCGAGCATAAATGCGACACGGGCGGTTTGTTCGCTAAGCTGCGATACTGCAGGTCGAATCATCTGCATCCGGCCCTGACGATAACCTCTAAGAACCGCTGTCGCAGGCGCGAATAACAGAGCCAGAGACGACATTCTAATAGCCGGAGCAGCCGACTCTAACCCCATCCAAGAAGCAAACCTATCCGCTCCCAACCACAGTAAACAGAACATAAAAAGCCCACTTATTCCGAGCAGCCCCAGCGACCACCGAAGAACCCGCTGCGCTCCCTGCTCGTCGCCGTGCGCTGTCCTTTCCGCTACGAGTACGCTTACAGCTACGGGAATCCCGGCCGAAGCCAACGTCATCCACATCACCGCCAAAGCGTACACCGCGCTGTACAAGCCGAACACTTCATCTCCGGCCATGTTTTGCAACGGTATTTTCTGCAGCGTTCCGATCAGCTTAGATAGCAAAGCCGCTCCGCCAAGCAATGCCGCTCCTTGCCAAAGCGCCTTTTTACCTAAATTCTCGGTCTCATATTCCACTCGCATTCCGCCGCATTCCCCATTCCCTATCGAACAACCAAATCTCCGGCTTCCGCAATCTCCCGCTTCATGGCTTATGGTTTAGATTATAAACGAAAGCCGTAAAGCAAAAAAGCTTCCCGATGAACAGATATCGCTTCTGCTCGGGAAACTTTTCCGCACGGCCGATTAGCCTACTGCTCCATTTGCTTAGCGAGAAAACCAGCTGCCGTCTCTACCATCTTGCTTTCCATATCCGCCATGTTTACCTGTTCGTCCTTGCTGAGCAATACGACGGTTCCGATAGGGTCGCCGCCCGCAACGATCGGCGCGGCAACGAAGGAACTTATCGTTTCGGTAATATCGCGCAATATTTCATAACTGCCAGGCGAATTCTCCATAATGATTTTCCTGTTCTCCATACAGCTCTCGAGCAGGTTTCCGATCGCTTTGTCGAGGTACTCCTTCTTGGAAGCACCCGCCACGGCAATAAAGGTGTCCCGATCGGAAATCATGGCAATGTGTCCCGTGCTCTCAGACAAAGATTCCGCATATTCCTTGGCGAAGTCGCCCAGTTCACCGATTGGGGAATATTTTTTGAGAATGACTTCGCCATCCCGGTCCACGAAAATTTCGAGCGGATCCCCTTCCCGGATACGTAACGTGCGGCGAATTTCTTTCGGAATGACGACCCGTCCGAGGTCATCAATACGGCGTACAATCCCGGTTGCTTTCATAGCTCGTGTTGCCCCACTTTCATTGGTGTATTCACTCTGCGCTACCGGCGCGAATGACTTGCCGGCCTTTATGACGAACACTAGCACAAACGGAAAAAGGTGACATTGAATCGTGAATGTAGTATTCAACCTCTCCCATTTTCTTATGCGTTCACCCTGCACTGGAGGAAACATCCATTTAAAGGGGTTTGGCTTTCTCCGTTAATTTACCCGGTTCCGCAGCGGGACCCGTACTCTTCATCATTAGCTTCCAGATCATCTGCGCCGCTTGCTTTACCGTGCGCGGGCGCTGATCTCCGGCTCCTTGCAGCAAGCGGAACGGCCGGGCCAGCCGAGGCAGATGAAGCGACGCCCGCTCCAGCAGTTCGTCCTCGTATAATAAATCGACGGTTCCCGACGCGATTAGCTTACCCTCTTTAAGCAGCAGGACATGGTCAGCCCATTCAGCCGCAAAATCGACGTCGTGCGTGGCGACCACAATGGTCAGTCCCATCCGATGCATGTTTTCCAGCAAAGCTTGCAGCTCATCGCGGCCTTTCGGGTCAAGGAACGACATAGGCTCGTCAAGAATGATCAGTTCCGGCCTCATCGCCAGCACACCCGCTATAGCAACTCGGCGCTTCTGTCCGTAACTGAGCTCGAAGGGAGACCGTTTGCTCATCTCCTTCATTCCGACGCTAATAAGCGCCTGCTCGACCCGCTCCAGGACCTCCTCCTCGTTCAATCCGAGGTTTCGGGGTCCGAACGCCACATCTTCTTCGACCGACATGGAAAAAATTTGATCATCGGGATCTTGATAGACGACTCCGACTCTCCGGCGCAATTGGTGTCCATTATCCCGCTTCACTTCCTCTCCGAATAAACGGACTTCGCCCTTCTGGGAAAGCTCCAGCCCGTTCAACAAAGAAATAAGCGTCGATTTGCCCGCGCCGTTAGGACCCATTAACGCAACCTTGGTACCGACGGGGATGTCGAAGGATACCCCGTTCAGCGCTTTAATATTCCCATAGGTATAGGTTACTTCCCGAACCTCAATGGCCAATGGGGCATCACCCGATTCCCTTAAAACTTTATTAACTCGCGACTCCATCTGATTTTTTTGCATAACCGGCATCTCCCCTTCCAATCCGCCTCTTGCCGACATCGCGATATAGATTCGTTGGCTTCGCTGGTAAGCTCTGAGAAATAACACCCCAATCAATTCACCGAAGCGCCGGTACGTTCTTACGTTCCATGACCAACCGGCAAACCTCATCCCCCGAGACCGCTGCGCCTTGGACATGCTGACCGCTTCGTCCTTGAGCAGAAAAAAGTATCTGAGCATCAACATCATGAGTTCCAGCAAAATAGCCGGCACCCCAACGGTACGCAAGCTGCGAAGAAGAACGAACAAAGGAGTAACAGAGAGCAGATAGGTCAGGAGCAGGTTCGCATTGACGAGCTTTAGCAAAATAACAGTCGCCCGCAGCACCCCTTCCTCCGTCGCCGTGAAGCCTAGGAAATCAAAAACCGGAATGCCCGGCGTATGAAAAGGGATGAAAATAGCTGCCCCTGCGCCAAAAGGCAACAAAAGCAGCATTCTGCCCAAAATATTCTGAATCGATATTCCGCACCACAGCAGCATGAACAGGAACAACCCAGCGGACACGGCAAGAATGCCGGGCTGCCATAAGACCACAACGGTACAAAGAAGCGCAAGAACCGTCCACAAACGGTATGAAGGTTTGTTGATCAGAGGTTTGATCCCTTCCCGCTCATGAAGGGTGATGATCGTTTTCCCCGACATGATCTTCCTCCTCGCGGCGCGTTAGCTTCGACGTCAATCCGTACAATACCAAGAACAACAGAGCCACTCCGATGATACCCGCTAGCCCTACCTTCAGGATAGGGATCGCAATACCCGGAAGCTCATATCCGGAAATCCATGCGGTCCACGATGGTTTCTTGGCCTCATCCAAAAATCCATGATCCGCGGCAACTCTCTCTAATCCATCGGGGTGCGAAGATGCGAAAAAGGAAATAATTCCTGCCGCAATTAACGTAATAATAGCCATGACGATCCACTTGCGCTTATTGCCCGTTACGGTCAAAGGTTTGCTCATGTCGGCGTCACCTCCGGTTTCGGTTGCAGTCCTTCCATATCCACGTTGCGTTCCGTCAAGTAAGCGACAGCAAGCGCGGTAAGCAAACCTTCGCCGATTCCGATCAAGCTATGCCAACCCGCCATCGCTTGAAGCGCAACTCCAATGGGAAAAGTACCGGACCAAGCGAGCAGCAAAGCCACGCCGCAGGCGGCGGAGACGATCGAGCACCACGCGGCCACGAACGTGACTGCTTTCGTCAGGCGGCCCCGCAGCATGATTAAACCAAGGCGGTACACGCCATAACCTGCGTATGAACCGATTACGCCCGTACACAAAATGTTCGCTCCGAGAACCGTAAGCCCTCCATCCTGAAAGATCAACGCTTGAATTATGAGCACCGCGGACATAATGACGACGGCTACCGCAGGTCCGAATAAAATCGATGCCATCGCTCCGCCAAGGAAATGGCCCGAAGTCGCACCGGCAATCGGAAAATTAAGCATCTGCGCAGCAAAAATGAACGCGCCCGTCAGAGCAATCATGGGCACCTGCCGTCGGGACAAGGATACGCGCGTTTTCCTTAGGCTGTAGGCAACCGCGCCCGCTCCGACAATCCCCGTGGTTATACATGTTTTTACGTCTAAGAAGCCATCTGGAATATGCATATCATCTCTCCTCCCTCCGCCAATGAAATAAATCGGCTTAGCCGTCTATAGGACGACACTACACGTTTGTATCGAGCGTTCAAATGAGTATATAGTCAGATGCAGCATGTCAGGAATAAAATAACCGCAAAAAAGAAATAAAAGGACAATTACTGTTATTCCTACAATAATGGTTTACTCCCATTACTATAACTGTAAAAATACCGTTATTATTAATAATAACGGCATACAACAGCAAACGAACGGTAAACTTATGCGATTTATGAGAAAGCCTCATCCATTTTTGTTAATATTCTATCAATGCGCCGTCAAAGCCGTCAACATTCATGGCAGGTATTCTTACTCTTCCTTATGTTTCAATAAGGCAGTTAACTCTCTTCTCAGCTTGAGGAACTCCGGGTGCTCCCGCACCTCGGATGTGCGCTCTGCGGGCAGCGTAACGGGATATTCCTTCAGAATGCGGCCCGGGCCTGCGCCCATGACGACGATACGCTGCGACAAGAAAATCGCTTCGTCGATGTCATGCGTAATAAATAGAACGGTCGTCTTCTCCTTCTCCCATACGTCGAGAAGCGCCTCCTGCATCTCCAGCTTCGTCTGCGCGTCAAGCGCTCCGAACGGTTCGTCCATGAGCAATACTTTGGGTCCGTTAGCCAACGCCCTTGCGATGGCCACCCGCTGCTTCATCCCGCCCGATAGCTGCTTCGGGAATCGGTTCGCGAATGACTCCAGCCGGGTGATGCGCAAATAACGGTTGGAGATGGCTCGACGCTCCAAGATTGAAATGCCCTTAAGCTTCGGGCCATACTCGATATTCTGTCTGACGGTTAACCACGGGAAAAGCGTATAGCCTTGAAACACCATGCCGCGATCCGCGCCGGGTCCGACGACCAAATCGCCGTCCACGCCCACGTCTCCCTCGCTAGCCTCTTCCAATCCCGCTACTATACGTAATAATGTGGATTTCCCGCATCCGGACGGGCCTACGATCGTTACGAATTCATTGGCTCCGATTTCAAGATCGATATTTTCCAATGCCCGGAAAGTCGTCTTCCCCGTCGCGAATGATTTGCCTATGCCTTGGATCGAAATCGAGCCTAAACCGCCCGAAGCCGCACCCTTGTCGTACTTAATCGCCGCCTGCGCGTTATCTGCCATTTTTTCCACCACCTCTATCGCTTTACTCATGGTTTCTGCCTCCCTATGATTCCATTTATGCCCACGGATACAAACGACGGTTAAGGAAAGCAAAGATGCGATCGCTGATCAATCCAAGCAACCCGATAACGATAATTCCGACGAAGATTTGCTCTGTATTGAGAAATCTTTGGGCTTTCATAATGGCGTAACCGAGGCCGCTATTTACGGCGACGAGCTCTGCGACGACCAGATAAGTCCAAGCCCAACCAAGCATCAGTCTAAGCGTGTTAAGCAATCTCGGCTGCACGGCCGGAATAATAACGGTTTGGATCGCTTGCCAGCGGCTAGCCCCCAAGGTGAACGAAGCTTGAACAAGGTCTTTGGATACCAAGCGCGTGTCCGCGGCAACCATCAGAACGAGTTGGAAAAAACACCCGATGAAGATCAGCAAAATTTTGGCCCACTCGCCGATTCCCGCCCAAACCATAATAAGCGGGATGAAAGCGACGGCCGGCATGTAACGGATAAATTCCATTGGCGGCTCAACGAACGCTTCTCCATAACGATAAGTACCGGCTAACAAACCGATTGGGATCGCTACTATGGAGGCAAGCACGAAACCCGCGGATACCCGAAAAATACTGATTCCGATATGGTGCCAGTAGACGCTCGTGCCTAGCTGCTCGAATAAGCTTGTGAGAACTTTATCCGGAGTAGGCAGGAAAATGGGATTAACGAGCTCCCCATAGCTGAGCAATGACCAGAAAGCGAGCATGACGAGAAAAGATAGGGTGGCGGTGATCCCAAAGCCGCGCTTCGGGATATCCTCGAAAATTTGCATGGCATGGCGTTTTCTTTTCACCGCTTGATTCGGCTTACTCATGCGCCATCATCCCCCCGCTGCTTTTTGAACGAACTTAGGCTCCAGCAAAACGTCGACATCCGGAATATCCGAGATCATATCAAGCTTCTTAAGGAACTCAGCCGTTTTCTTCCCCGTGAAAGACAACGAGGTATACTCTTCACGTTTGCCGAATGCATTTACGTTATCTTCTTTCGTGAACAGCTTAATGCTCTCCAGTCCGAGCTTGAAATCCTCAGGCGTCGTCTCGGCCTTCTTGGCCATAATCTCTATGGATTCAGCCTCATGGCCTTTGAAATACTCCAGCGCGTCGAACCAGGCATCGATAATCTTCTGAACATCATCCGCACGATCTTCTACGACGCTTTGGCGGAATACGAGCAAATCGGGAATGAGACCAGGCGTTTCCTTGGACGAAAATAAAACCTTGCCCTTGCCTTCTTTAACCGCCTTCGTTTGGAACGGCTCCCACAATACGGAAGCATCCGTATTGCCCGCGATGAAAGCAGGACCCGCATCGTTAACCGTCATATTTACATAATTGATATCGGTCTCGCCCAATCCGTTTTTCTCCAAGGCGGTCAGCAATAACAAGTGATCTACGGTACCCAGCTCCGTTGCAACCGTCTTGCCCTTCAAATCCTTTACGCTTCCAATGTCAGGCTTGCTGACAATAGCGTCTCCGCCATTCGAATTGTCGTTGACGAGCACGGCTTTCAGCTTAATTCCTTTGGCAGCTGCCGGCAGCGTATCGGATAACGTCTGGCTGTTGGCATCGACTTTACCCGTGGCTAGCGCCTGCAAAGAGTCGCTGTAGACAGGAAACCACTCAAGCTTTACGTTAACGCCGTGTTTCTCGAAGAATCCTTTCTCTTCGACCAGGTACCAGAAGAACCAGCCCGGCCAAGGGCTTAGCGCGATGGAAATCGGCTCGCTTGTGCTTCCCGAGCTATCTTTCTTATTGCAGGCAGATAGAACACAAACCGTGACTAGCAAAATGGACAAAGCGATGAACAAGGTGCTGCGTGGACGTTTCCAAGTTAGGTTCATGACGATCCCACTCCTTTATATTTAGCTTACAGACAAACAAGGCGGTGAAAATAACAAAAGCCTGAGAGAGAGGGTCTCCCAGGCTTTTGTCCTTCCGTGTGATATGGCGGGTCGTCCTTAGCTAACTCCCCCATTGCCATACGCCATCTCTCGGACCAGCTTGACCTTACGCCAACGGAACCCTAGACGACTTTTGCGTTCCCTGTTAAGCGGAACCTTTATTCAATTGTTAATTTTGTTTACATTCTACCAATTACGGCCGTCAATCGTCAACCTTTATGTTAGATATTATTACATAATATTAAAACAATTTAGATTGTTAAATGTTTCATAACGGCCGGATCGTCCAAATCCTCTCGTCCACCCTGCCATACGATGGAACCTTTCTCCATAATGTAGAAACGGTCTCCGACGCTGCGCACGAAATCCAAGCTCTGTTCCACCAAGAGGATGGCCGTCTTCCCTTCATCGTGAATTGAACGGATTACATCTTGGATATCGTCCACGATGGATGGCTGTATCCCTTCCGTCGGTTCGTCGAGCACCAGCAATTCCGGATCCGAAATCAGTGCTCTCGCGAACGCGAGCTGCTGCTGCTGGCCGCCGCTCAAGTCTCCGCCTCGACGCTTGTAGAAGGTCGGAAGAATCGGGAACTTCTCGATCGCTTCCGGGGGAATCACTTTGCTTCTGCGCTTGGTAGAATCCGGGTTCGCCTCAAGCCCGATTCGCAGGTTCTCGTAAACGGACAGCTGGGAGAAAATCTCGCGCCCTTGAGGAACATAACCGATTCCGCTCTTGGCCCTCTCGCCCGGCGCCCGCTTCGTCACGTCTTTTCCCTTGAAGAAAACAGAGCCCTTCCTTGCCCTGAGCAGCCCCATGATGCTCTTGATCAGAGTTGTTTTGCCCACGCCGTTACGCCCCATCAGACAGACGACTTGACCCGGCTCAACCGTAAGCGATACATCTCGCAAAATGACGCTCTCGCCATAACCCGCTTCAAGCTGATGAACTGACAACATCGTAATCCCGCCTTTTTTGGCCCAAATACACTTCCGCTACCCGGTCGTCTCTCTGCACCTCGTCCATGGAGCCTTCCTTAAGGAGCCTTCCTTCATGCATAACCGTGACTTTGCTGGCGAAATTACGAACGAACTCCATGTCATGCTCTACGACGACTACCGTTCGTTTAAGCACGATTTGCTGCAAAAGCTCACCTGTTTTGTCGGTTTCCTTGTCCGTCATCCCCGCTACCGGTTCGTCCAGCAGCAGAATTTCCGGTTCTTGAAGCAGCATCATGCCAATCTCCAGCCATTGCTTCTCCCCATGGGACAGAAGGCCGGCGCGAAGCCGTTTCTTGTCTCCCAATCCAATAAGCTCAAGCTCGGCATCCATTCGTTCCTGGTCCGTCTTATTCATAGATGCGCGCAAAGTAGCCCAAACCCCGCGGTTTTGCGACATCGCGATTTCCAGATTCTCCTCTACCGTCAAGCCGGAGAAAATCGAAGGCGTCTGGAATTTACGACCGATGCCAAGTTGGGCAATCTCATGCTCCTTGCGCCGCGTTACGTCGACCGTACCCTTCCGCCCGTGGAAGGACACCGAACCCGCAGCAGGCTTCACCTTGCCGCATATCGCGTCAAGCATCGTGGTTTTCCCGGCGCCGTTCGGCCCGATGAGAAACCGAAGCTCGCCCGCGGCAAGCTCCAAGCTCATGTCCTGCACCGCCTTAAATCCGTCAAACGACACCGTTACTTTCTGGCACGATAGGATTGAGGTTGATTTCATTCGTTTTCCGCCTCCTTGTTAGCGCTTGGCGCAATTGCCGAACCAAACCGACAATTCCGCCCGGTAAGAACACAGTGACCACGATGAATAATGCCCCGAGGAAAAATAACCAAAAATCCGGGTAGGACGCGCTGAGCTCGCTCTTTGCTTGCGTCATAATAATGGCCCCGATAACAGCCCCGATCAGCGTCCCCCGTCCCCCGATAGCAACAAGAAGCACCATCTCGATCGAAGGTACGATCGCCATCATTGTCGGAGAAATAATGCCGACATGCAGAACGAACAGCATTCCGGCGATCCCCGCAAGCCCCGCGGATACCGCGAAAGCCGCCACCTGGTACATAGCCGGATCGTAGCCCAGAAACCGGGTGCGGTTCTCCCCGTCCCTTATCGCTCTAAGCACTTTGCCGAAGCGGCTTTTGACCAAATATCTGCATAGGAGGAACGAAAAAATTAAGGCCACGACGGTAGCGAGGTACACCATCGTCTTGGCGGTGTCAGATTTCAAACCGTAGCCGAACAGCTTCGTGTAACCCGTAAGCCCGTTCGTTCCGCCCGTATAGGCCTGCTGGCCGACGAATAACGTTACCGTAATAATAACCAGCGCCTGAGTCAGTATCGTGAAATAAACGCCGCGGATCCGGTTGCGGAAAGTAAAGAATCCTAGCAATAGCGCCAAACCCGCCGGAATGGCGATTCCCATTACAGCGGCAAAAGCAAAGCTCTTGAAAGGCTCCCAGAACCAAGGAAGCTTGGTAAGCCCCATCCAATCCATGAAATCGGGAATTCTCGTGCCGCTGGACACCAGCTTTAAGTGCATCGCCATCGCATAAGCGCCTAATCCGAAGAACACCCCATGCCCCAAACTCAAAATCCCCGTATAACCCCACAGCAGATCGAGTCCAAGCGCCACGATGGCAAACGCTAAACACTTCGCAAGCAAGTTCAGCCGAAAATCGTTCAAATAAAGCGGCGCGGAGAACAAAGCTGCCGCAGCGACGGCATAGCCGATCAATAACCAGACACGGCGCGGAATCAAAGTTGAGGACAGCACCGCGATCACCTTCTTCCTTACGTTAATCTGTTTTCTAGTCTAAGGACCGGGTTCGAACCGCGAACATCCCCATCGGCTTCCATTGCAGGAAAGCCACGATGCATAGAAATACGAGCACCTTGCCAAGAGAGGCATCCGTCCACCACTCGAACAGCGTATTGAACACTCCGATGCCAAGCGCTCCCGCCACCGTACCCACTAGCTTACCAACCCCGCCTAGCACGACTACCATGAAGGCATCCACGATATAGTAGGTGCCGATCGAAGGTCCGATAGGACCGATCAACGTAAGCGCGCACCCCGCGATCCCGGCTATGCCGGATCCGATTGCAAAAGTGAAAGCATCCACGCGTCTCGTCGAGATGCCGAGGCAGGCCGCCATGTCGCGATTTTGCATGACTGCCCGCATCCGCCGCCCGGCGTTGCTGCGGTAAATGTACAAATACATGGCGAAGAGACAGGATGCGACTAGTGCGATAATAAACAACCTTTTATAAGGAAGCACCGTCCCCGAAAACAAAGTTAGCCCGCCATCCAGCCACGATGGACTCGCTACCGCAACGTTGGGCGCTCCGAAAATGGAACGAGCAAGCTGCTGGAGCATCAATCCGACTCCCCAGGTGGCGAGCAAACTATCAAGCGGCCTCCCGTAGAGGAAACGGATAAGCGTCACTTCGAGCAAATAGCCTATCGCGAACGCAATAACGAAGCTAATAACAATCGCCACGGGAAAGTAGGCGTCGAATAGGCTTTTGGGAAGGTACGACTTGAAAATCTGCTGCGTCATATACGCCCCGTAGGCGCCGATCATGATAAATTCTCCATGCGCCATATTGATGACTCTCATGAGGCCGAAAGTAATCGCGAGGCCTAGAGCAATAAGTAACAGGATGGAACTCACGCTTAATCCGTTAAAAACCTGCGATACCCATACTTCCATTGCGTTACCCCCTGATCCTATAGCCTTAAAGATATAAGCGAGGGGAAGCCCCGGTTTACACCGAACACTTCCCCCAGCTTGTGCAATGACTAATCTGCTATTTGTCGCTCAGGCCTTTAGCCCAATCATAGGTTTTCAAGTAAGGATCCGGTTTAACAGGGCCGCCGGAGTTCCACAACTCGACGATTTGTCCATCAGCCTTAATTTCGCCGATGCGTACGGTTTTGTAGATATGCTGATTGTCGCCGTCAATCGTCACTTTGCCTTCAGGAGCGTTGAACTCGATTCCTTTGGCCGCCGCCTTAACTTTATCGACTTCGAAGGAACCCGCTTTCTCGGCCGCGGCAGCCCACAAGTAAACCGCTACGTAACCAGCTTCCATCGGATCGCTTGTTACGCTGTCCGCGCCGTATTCTTTCTTGAAATTCTCGACGAAAACTTTGTTTTCCGGCGTATCCGTCGTTTGATAGTAATCCCATGCGACGAGGTGACCGGTTAAGTATTCGGGTCCGATGCCCTTCACTTCTTCTTCTGCGACGCTGACCGAGATCGTCATAAGATCCGCGGAGGTAATGCCGGCATCTTTCAGTTGTTTGAAGAACGCCACGTTGCTATCGCCATTCAGCGTGTTGTACACGACGTCAGGCTTCGCTTCTTTGATTTTCGCGATAATCGTCGTGTAATCCGTATGCCCGAGCGGGGTATATTCTTCGGCTACCGTTTCTCCGCCTTTAGCGGCTAATTGTGCCTTGATGATTTTGTTGGCGGTGCGAGGGAATACGTAGTCGGAACCAAGCAAGAATACTTTCTTCTTGCCTTTCTCGAGCAAGAAATCGACCGAAGGGATGATCTGTTGGTTAGTCGTAGCGCCCGTGTAGAAAATGTTAGGGGATGATTCCAAACCTTCGTATTGTACCGGGTACCACAGGAGTCCGTTCAGTTCTTCGAATACCGGCAGCATCGCTTTCCGGCTGGAGGAAGTCCATCCTCCGAATACCGTTGCGACTTTATCTTCCGTAAGTAGCTTGCGGGCTTTCTCCGCGAATGTCGGCCAGTCAGACGCTCCGTCTTCCACGACCGCTTCGATCTGTTTACCCAATACGCCGCCCTTAGCATTGATCTCTTTAATCGCCATCAGTTCCGAGTTTTTAACCGTTACTTCACTGATGGACATCGTACCGCTGAGGGAATGCAAAATACCAACCTTCACCGTATCTCCGCCTGCTGCCGCAGCCGATGATGCCGGCGCCGACGATGACGCCTCCGAAGATGTCGGTGCCGAAGACGAAGCTGAGCTTGACGCCTCATTGTTGTTCTTGCCTCCGCACCCAGCCAACACCAAGCTCGCCGTCATTGCCAGAACCAGTCCCTTTAACCAATTTCCCTTCTTCATCCTTCCACTCCCCGATCCTTAGTATGGTTTTCTCTCTAAATCCGAACGTTCGGTTCTCTCCACAGACCTGCCGTTCGTAATGACATTATATGGTTATGTCAGCTTTTGTGTCAATATACCTTACACAATTTATAAAAATTAGAACCGTAAATTAGATTATTTCAATATCTATGTTATATATTATGACAAACATCATTTGTATAGCAGTGATTTTACGTCTGTGTTCAATTATGTAACATGAATGATTAGAGACGATGGTCCGCTTTCTGAACTTTTGCCCCCCAATTGAGGAATCCAACGCTGTAAGTCCACTTTTCTAGCGAACAGCTTCCCTGTCATAGTCGGAAAAACCGACTTTGGGAGCAAACTAACAAGCAACTTTCCCGTCATAGTCGAAAAAACCGACTTTGGGAACAAGCTACCGAGCAATATCCCCGTCATAGTCGGAAAAACCGACTTTGGGAACAAGCTACCGAGCAATATCCCTGTCATAGTCGGAAAAACCGACTTTGGGAGCAAACCGTCTTTATGCGGGTGCGGGGTGCGGGGGTGCGGGGTGCGGGGCGCAATTTGCCCGGAGAGTTTTCACTACGAAAAAAAGACGTGCCCGGAACCGATCGTTAAATCCGATCGAGATCCAGCACACGTCTTTGATTCGTTAAATAGTTATTATTTAGCGGAAGCCGATGGAGATGCAGACGGCGACGCACTTGGTGATGCGGAAGGCGAAGCGCTAGGAGAACCCGATGCGCTTGGAGAAGGTTCTGGCGGCAACGTAACCTTAATCGCCAGCTTGTCCTGTTCCGCTTTAATGAAATCCGTCAATTTCGTCGTCGCGACTGCAACTCTTAATTTGTCTTTATCTTCTGTGGTCAGTTTATCGTAAGGTGTCGGCTCGCGGCTTTCGACCTTCATGACATGATAACCGAATTGCGTGCGTACTGGATCACCGACTTTACCGATTTCCTGCTTGTTGGCCGCTTCCTTAAATTCAGCTACCCAACCGTTCGCTTTCTGCTTCTCATACAGGCCGCCCTTGTCTTTCGAACCGGTATCCGTGGAAAACTCCTTCGCAAGAGCGTTCCAATCTCCGCCCGCTTCCAGCTTAGCCTTTACATCCTTGGCAACCTTGAGCGCATCCTCATCGGATTTTAACTGCGCTTGCGTATTCGGATCGACCGTTCCAATCAGAATATGGCGAACCGTTACAACGTTAAAATCGGATGGATCCTTATCGAACTGGGTTTTAATTTCTGCTTCCGTCACTTTAGGCTTAAACTCTTCGCCTTTAGATACGTAGTATCCCTGCATCGCTCGATCATGCTGGAAGAACGCAACGACATCGCTAACGGTAAGCTTGTTTTTATCCATGTAATCTTTTAGCTGGGCTTGCGTCTTGATCGCTTCCTCCAATTGCTTCTTGAAGTCCGCGGCTGCTGTTTTGGCGGCATCTAAATCTTTCTTGGATACATTTTTAACCAGTACCTTGCTTACGATATACTGTTTAATATTTTCTTCCTTGAACTGCGGGATGGACATGTACATGGCTTTTTGTTGATCTACGAACGGAGTATAGGCCACATATTTATCGAACTCTGTGTCTGTGACTTCCCCGCCCTTATAAGTGGCTATGACCTTGCCTTTGCCGGCCCCCGGCATTTCACCGTCTTTTTTGCCGCAAGCGGACATCATTGCGACTAGCATGACCGCTGCCAGCGTGAACATAGCGAGCCGGCGGTACGGCATGCGATTATGGTGCAACATCCTGCAGTTCTCCCTTCGATTTCGTCGCTTCTTTGTATTGTAACAGAAAATCCTCTACGAGCGCCAATAAAGCGTTCTCATCCATCCCTCTTACCTTAAAGCGAATAAGCAGCTGTTGAGCGGTAATAGCCGATACCATTCGTCCCTGGAACTTGGATTCCAGAGCTTTGAGCTTAACCAGATCGACGTCTTCCCGACGGCGTTCTTCGAGCTTCAGCGTAATTTCATCCCCTCGACGAACGATGGATTCAATGCCATATTTGCGGCCGTATACTTTCAGCCTGGCAACCGTCATTAGGTTAAGTACCGCTTTAGGCGGATCGCCGAAACGGTCCATCAGTTCTTCGAATAAGTCCGCGACATCCTCCAATGAAGCTGCCGTCGCGACTTTCTTATAGATTTCAATTTTCTGTATGCTGTCGTAAATATATTCGGGAGGCAGATAAGCATCCACGCCCAAATCGAGCTGCGTATTTACAGGCTGCGGCGGCAGCACGACCCCGCCCATCTCGGACTTGCGGCTTTGGATTTCTTCCGCGAGCATCTGGGAATACAAATCGAAACCGACCGAAGCAATGAATCCATGCTGCTCGGCACCAAGCAAATTACCCGCTCCGCGGATGGACAAGTCGCGCATGGCGATCTTGAAGCCGGAGCCTAGCTCCGTGAATTCTTTGATCGATTGCAGTCGTTTCTCCGCTACTTCCGTCAATACCTTGTCCCGTTGGTACGTAAAATACGCGTAAGCGATACGATTAGAACGTCCGACACGACCCCGAAGCTGATACAGCTGGGACAGCCCCATTCGATCCGCATCGTGCACAAGTAATGTATTGACGTTCGGAATATCGACCCCGGTTTCAATAATGCTCGTACTCACCAGCACGTCGTATTCCCCATCAAGGAAATCTAGGATCGTCCGCTCGAGCTCCTGCTCCGACATTTGGCCATGAGCGACGGCGACCCTAGCATCCGGTACGAGGGCACTGATCTGCTCTGCCATCTGATAGATGCCTTGAACCCGATTAAACAAATAATAGACCTGTCCATCCCTCGCCAACTCCCGCTCCACGGCTTCCCGTACAAGCGTAGGGCTATACTCGACCACATAGGTCTGAACGGGAAAACGATTTTCCGGAGGCGTCTCGATGACCGACAAATCTCGGACGCCGAGCATGGACATATGCAGCGTACGCGGTATAGGCGTAGCCGTTAAGGTCAATACGTCCACGTTGGTTTTGATCTTCTTCAGCTTTTCTTTATGGGTAACGCCGAAACGCTGCTCTTCATCCACGATAAGCAACCCGAGCTCTTTAAAAACGATATCCTGCGACAGCAAGCGATGCGTGCCAATAACGACATCAACGGTGCCCGACTTCAAGCCTTTCATCGTATCCGTCTGCTCCTTGCGCGTCCGAAAACGGCTAAGCACTTTGATTTGGAAAGGATATCCCGAGAATCTCTCCCGAAACGTCTCATAATGCTGCTGAGCAAGAATCGTCGTCGGTACGAGTACTGCGACTTGTTTACCTTCGATAGCAGCTTTGAACGCCGCACGAATCGCGACTTCCGTTTTTCCGTAACCGACGTCCCCGCACAAGAGTCGGTCCATCGGTCGAGGAGTTTGCATGTCTTCTTTAATCTCCCGAATGGCGCGGAGCTGATCCGCCGTTTCTTCATAAGGGAACATCTCTTCGAATTCCTGCTGGTACGGAGTATCCTCCCCGAATCCGAAGCCTACCGTCGATTGCCGAGCCGCATATAGTTTGATCAAGTCATCCGCAATGTCTTGAACGGAAGTGCGAACCTTTGATTTAACCCGGTTCCATTCCGCCCCGCCCAGCTTGCTTACTTTCGGCTCCTTGTCCTCGTTGCCGATATATTTTTGTATAAGATCGAATTGCTCAACAGGAACGGAAAGACGGTCTCCTGCCGCATAGACGATATGAAGGTAATCCTTGTGAATGCCGCCGACTTCGAGCGTTCCGATGCCCAAGTATTTGCCGACGCCATGATTCTGATGCACGACATAGTCGCCGACCTTGAGCTCGGTATAGCTTTTGATACGCTCTGCATTATCCAGGTGTCGGTCGACGCGGCGTGCCTTGCGCTGCTTCTGCGTGAACATCTCGCCTTCCGTGATGACGACCAGCTTACTCGAAGGCAGCTCAAACCCGCTCTGCAGGTTGCCTTGCAGAATTTCGGGCGTATCAATCTGATAGTCTTCGAGTACCCGCCTCATTCTCTCGGCGCGTTCAGAGTTGCCCGCCAGCATCAGAATCCGAATTCCGCTTTTGCGCCAACGTTCCATCTCCGCCTTCAGCACGTTCATCTGACCATGGAAATTTTGCATCGCGCGACAGACGAAATTAACGATATTTTGCGGCTGCGTGTGGGGAATCTGACGCACGAACAGCGACATGTAGACGGTCTGGTAGCCCTTCGGATAGAGCGCTTGCTCCGCGGAGACGGCCAGCACGAATCCCGGCAACGACTTGCCTTGCTGCAGCAGATGGGTCGTCCACTCGGATTCGTCGCGTTCGAGCTGGCGCGCGGTTTCACCAAGCCTGTTCGGCTCATCCATGAGCAAGACCGTATCCTTCGGAATATAGTCTAGCAGCGTTTGCCGCTCCGGATAGAGTAAAGATATGTATTTGTAAATTTCGGAAAAATAAACATTTTGTCGTAAAAGCTCGATTTCCCGGGAAATTTCCGATTGCAGGCGCTCTTTCGCTTGCCGATCGGCCATCTTCTCCAACTGCTTATCCAATAAATCATGGGCATGCTGAGCGGCATTCTGGAATCTTCTCTCGCCCGCAATCCATTCGCGACAGGGCTGTACCGTATACGTTTCCATCTTGTCGATGGATCGTTGATCCGTGGGATCAAAAGTACGGATGGAATCGACCTCATCGTCAAACCACTCCACACGATATGCAGAAGCTGAAGCTAGTGGGAAGAAATCGACGATTCCCCCGCGAACGCTAAGATGACCCTTCTGTTCCACGCGATCTACCCGCTCATAACCTAGCTCAATCATTCCTCGAAGGAATTGATCCATAGGCAGCGTATGGCCGACCTGAAGATCAATGTGCGCCTCCGACATCGTTTTCCGATCGGGCTGGAATTTCCGAATTCCCGCGAACGGCACGACAATAACGCCGCGGAAGCCTTCCGCGAGCTTAAGCAGAACTTCTAATCGGCGAGCCGACGTTTCCGGGCTTGAGATCGCTGTCTCCGCCGCAATAAGCTCATTGGCCGGATAGAGCAAAACCTCATCGGTTGAAAGACACTCCTGCAGGTCGTCTGCCATCTTCTGCGCCGAGAACATATTATGCGTGATGACTACGATGGGCCTTTGCAGTTCCCGATACATTCCAGCAATAGCCGCTTGGCGTGCGGAACCGGACAATCCAGCAACGAGCTGCTCCCGCATTCCGCCTTTCAGCCCTTGTATAATGCTAATTAAATCGGGATCCGTGACCAACGATTGGATTAGCGGCTTCATGGCATTTCCCCTTTCTTACGTAAATCCACTCTGTAGAATCATGAAAAAAGCCCCGGCACATGCCAAGGACTCCTTGAGGATGTCGGAACGTGAAACTCTGCGTTTATTGCAGCGGATTAGACAATAACGCCAGCTCCGGATGAGCATCTAAAGTCTGGCTGCAGTATTCGCATATGACCCGTACGGTCACGTCCCCGTTGGAATTATACGCTATTATACGCTTTCGCTCTTCAGGGGTCAAGAAATGCAGACCAAGACGGTATTCCGGGACTTCCCCATCCTCAAACCGCCCAAGAGACATGCTGCAATGCCGGCAAATATAGTTTACAGCCATATGTATGCCTCCTGAAGTAAGGTTATGCGGCACGTGCCGCCTCTTCCTCCAGTATTCCCGAAAAAACCCTATTCTAAGCGTCTCCGCCCTTGGCATTGAACTTGGCCATCGTCTGTTCGAAGGAGTGCTGAAAAGAAAATTCGATGGCATCGCAAGCATCCTCGACCGATCTGCGCAAATCGTCCTTCTCCGCCTTGGCGAAAGGCGACAGAACGTAATCCGATATGACCATTCCGGGCTTCGGCCTTGAGATGCCTACGCGGAC
Source organism: Cohnella silvisoli (assembly GCF_021190915.1). Lineage (GTDB taxonomy): Bacteria > Bacillota > Bacilli > Paenibacillales > Paenibacillaceae > Cohnella > Cohnella silvisoli. Next base: position 37,521 of record NZ_JAIOAP010000026.1, on the reverse strand, counting down.
ACGGTTAAAAGTCTGAGTCCCCGTATGCTGAATAATGGATTTAATGCCATTATGCCCGCCAGGGCTCCCTTGATACCTAAGCCTAATACGTCCTACTTCTGTATCCAAATCGTCATAGACGACGATAAGATCCTCGAGCTTCACCTTATAATAATCCATGAACGCTCTGAGCGACTCTCCGGACAAATTCATATAAGTCATCGGCTTAAGCAAAGCCACTTTCGTATCCCCGATACGGGCTTCCCCGACAAGCGCCTTGCACTTCTGCGTGCCGACTTCAATATTAAGCCTGCGAGCCAATTCATCGATAACCATAAAGCCCGCGTTATGTCGTGTGCTTGCATAAGCGGCGCCGGGATTCCCTAGTCCGACAATCCAACGCATGAAGTGCCTCAACCTCCAGTTGATTATTAGAAAATTTTTTTATTCATGCAACGATTGTTGCCCCTCGCGTGTCCTAAAGAATACAGAGTCTTAAGAGACCATTATAGAAAGCGGGGCAATTGATGTGTACATGAATGGCCAGATGATTTTTGATGACCGGCATTTCCTGGATCATATGTGTTCCGAAGTACCGGTCCAAATTTACTGCGGGCGGCGGCACAGCGATATCGGGTTCATCGAATATTATGGCAAAGAATTCGTACAGGTCAATAACATTTTCTACAGCCGCAAGCAATTTACCTTTGTTTCTCGTCCGGGTTATTAAAAGCACTTCATTTATTGACAAAAAAGGGACCGCTCCAATGTAGGAGCGCGGTCCCTTTTTTTCGTTCTTTTCGCCCATCTATCCTAAATTTTATCGACCGCCTGAGCAGCCTCTGAATGCTTGCGATCTTCCTCGGCTTCATCGTTAAGCGCTTCGACTTCCTCTTCCGTACGCTCTTTCTGCGGAGCCAACACAGCCAAGATCACGGTTGTCGGATCTTGCTTCGCCTCGACTCCGGCCGGAAGCTTCAAATCGCTAATGGAAAGATGATCACCCATCCCTAAGCTGCTTACATCGACCGCAATGGAATCCGGAATGTCCTTCGGATAACACTCAATCTCAATTTCGTGCTGCACAAGTTGGAGCATGCCGCCTTCTTTTTCCCCAGGGGAAACCCCTGTAACATCCAATCGCGCAGCCGTCGTAATCTTCTCGTTCATATTGATTCGATGGAAATCGATATGCATCACCTGACGGGAGAGAGAATCTCTCTGCAACTCCGCCATCATGACCGGATGTTTACCGGCTCCAGGTACATCGATTTCAACTACGGCGTGCGGGTTGCTCCTAAGCATCGCATCCAGGTCTTTCGCATCTACGGAAATGTTCGAGGGAGCAGCTAAACCCTTGCCATAAACAACGCCCGGAACCTTACCTTCGGAACGGATGCGGCGCAGGTCGCCTTTACTTGTAGCTTTGCGTGCTTGTACCCGTAGTGTCGTACTCATAAGAATACCTCCCAAGTAAAACGATTCCGCCGTCCATTGGACGGTGGTTTACGTTTGTATCAAATACGTATAACGTAGTTTTACCCTAGGGAGGAGGCGATTAAACATTAAATGTGAGGTTCGAACAGTTTGCTGATCGATTGGTGCTTATGAATGCGAACGATAGCTTCACCCATAAGAGGTGCTACGGACAATACGCGAATCTTGGAGGTGCCCACCGGCTCCCGAAGCGGTATCGTATCGGTGACAACGATTTCGACGATCGGAGAGGCCTCTAGACGCTCTATTGCTGGACCAGAGAGCACCGGATGAGTGCAGCAAGCATAAATATCCGCCGCCCCTGCTTCCTTCAGCGCATTGGCCGCTAGTGCGATCGTTCCCGCCGTGTCGATAATATCGTCGATCAGAATCGCCGTGCGGCCCGATACATCCCCGATAATATTCATCACTTCGACGACGCCCGGCTCCGGCCTCCGCTTATCGATGATAGCCAGCGGCGCCTGTAGAGTATCCGCCAGCCTGCGTGCCCGAACGACTCCGCCATGATCGGGAGAAACAACTACGGGCGAAAAGAGACCCTTCTCATGAAAATAATCCCCGAGGATCGGAACGCCCAGCAAATGATCGACGGGAATATCGAAGAAACCTTGAATCTGCATCGCGTGCAAATCCATGGCAATAACGCGGTGAGCCCCCGCCGTCTCGATCAGGTTAGCCACAAGCTTCGCCGTAATGGGATCCCGGGAACGGGCTTTGCGATCTTGCCTTGCATAGCCGTAATAAGGCATAACAACATTGATCGTCTTGGCCGATGCCCGCTTAAGGGCATCCACCATAACGAGCAGCTCGATCAAATGGTCGTTTACCGGGGCTGAGGTCGACTGAATGACGTAAACGTCGCTCCCTCTAACGCTGTCATCAAGGCGAATATGGATTTCCCCATCGCTAAACCGGTTCACGACGGATTTGCCCAGCTCAACTCCGATATATTTGGCGATGGCATGCGCAAGCTCCAGATTGGAGCTGCATGAAAATAGTTTTAATGTCGGATCCGAATAGGACATCGTTTAACCGCCTTTTGTTTAATCGGTTTCTCTATCCTTCTTGGCGCGGGCGCGGGCTCGGGCTCTTAACTTTTCTGCATAACCAGGTTTGTTCACTTGGCGCTCGCGTGCAATGGCCATGTCGTTGTCTGCTACATTATGCGTAATGGTTGACCCCGCTACGATGTATGCCCCATTGCCGACCGTGAGGGGGGCAATGAGATTGGCGTTGCTGCCTACGAACACATTGTCGCCTATTTCGGTCTTCGATTTATTATATCCGTCATAATTGGCCGTAATCGCGCCGCAGCCGATATTGACGTTAGAGCCGACTACAGCATCTCCGACATAACTCAAATGCGGTACTTTGCTATGTTCACCTATTACCGTATTCTTAATCTCAACGAAATCCCCTACTTTAACTTGGCGACCCAGCTTCGTTCCCGGACGCAAGAAAGCAAACGGACCGACATTGCATTCCTCGCCGACCTCCGCGCCTTCCGCTACCGTCTGCCGAATCGTAGACCCGTTGCCGACAATCGTGTCGCTGAGTTCCGTTGAAGGACCAATTACGCAATCCGATCCGATCGAAGTCCGACCGCGAAGTAGGGATCCCGGATACACGGTCGTATCCGCTCCGATCGTTACGTCCGCTTCGATATACGTGTGCTCCGCATCGATTAAGGTAACGCCGTTCAATTGATGACCGGCATTAATGCGTCGGCGCATAAGTCGTTCCGCTTCGCCAAGCGCAACTTTATCATTTACCCCAATGGCTTCCGACGGATCTTCGACAAGGCAAGCAACGATGGAATTACCCTCGCTTTGCAGGATTCCAATCACGTCGGTTAAATAATATTCCCCTTGAGCATTGTTATTTGTAACTTTATCGAGCGTTTGAAACAGTTTTCGATTATCGAAGCAATACGTTCCCGTGTTGATTTCTTTGATCGCCAACTCTTCAGGCGAACAGTCTTTGTGCTCCACGATACGAAGAACGCCATTGTTTGCTCCCCGAACGATCCGCCCATACCCAGACGGTTCATTTAATTCAGCTGTCAAGACCGTTGCTGCTGCCCCTTGCTGGAGATGGAGGGCGATCATAGCTTCTACGGTTTCCTTACGCACAAGCGGCGTATCTCCGCAAATGACAACCGTTACGCCGTCTTCTTGAGCCAGCATGGACTTTGCCTGCATAACGGCGTGCCCCGTGCCGAGTTGCTCGGCCTGCAGGGCATATTCAACCGACTGCCCCAGTACGCTCTGAACGGCATCCGCCCCATGGCCGACAATAACGATAGAACGCTCGCAAGATGCTCCCCGAACCGCTTCCAATACGTGGCTGACCATCGGTTTCCCGCAGACGGGATGCAGTACTTTATATAGTTTCGATTTCATGCGCTTGCCTTGTCCAGCAGCAAGCACGATCGCCATCTTCTTCATCAGGTAAATGAGCTCCTCTCCGCATAAACCTTCTAATTGCTCCAAAATCATAACTTATTCTAACGCAAATGAAAAGAGAGCCTTCGGGGGCTCTCTTTTCGAATTTAAACATTATTATGCCCCTTCGACCATAACTTCTTCTTCTTGCGCAGCCCGTTCGTACTCTGCCAGTACGGCAGCCTGGATTTTCTCCCGCGTTCCGGAAGAAATCGGGTGGGCGATATCGCGAAACTCTCCGTCCGGAGTCCGTTTGCTCGGCATGGCGACGAACATCCCATTGTTACCGTCAATGACGCGAATGTCGTGTACCACGAATTCGTTGTCGATGGTAATCGAAGCAATGGCTTTCATACGCCCCTCCGAATTGACGCGGCGGAGTCTCACATCTGTAATTTGCACTTGTGTTCACCACCTTTGTCCATCAGAAAGACTTGGTGTAATATTCCACAAGCCAATGCGAATTCCTTCTTAAATCTGGAAAAACTACTGCTAAATTTGAAATTATTTTTTAAAGTTCTGGACTTTCGACACGGATCGTCGCGATCACTTCTATTTCGACAAAAACATCCCTCGGAAGCCTTGCCACTTCTACGGTTGAACGGGCTGGCGCATGCTCTCCAAAGTAAGATGCGTAAACCGAATTGAACTCCGCGAATTGGTTCATATCCTTTAAAAACACGGTCGCTTTAATGACGTCTTGAAGAGTAGCGCCTTCTGCTTTCAAGACCGCTTTTAAGTTGCTCAGAACTTGATGGGTTTGCTCCTGAATTCCTCCGGTTACGAGCTCGCCGGATGGCGTTAATGGAATCTGCCCGGAAGTGAACAATAAGTTGCCTGAGCGAACCGCTTGCGCATAGGGGCCGATTGCGGCAGGGGCTTCTTGGGTGGAAACGATCTTAAGTGACATTGAGCAATCCTCCAAACCATATATTTAACTGAAATCGCGAATTAGAAAAAGTTACCCGGTTGAATGGTAATATGACGGGTTTTCAAGTCTACTTCCGTTAATCGGGCCAACGATACGTAATCATGCAATAATCGTTCTTCGTTATCTACCTCGCCGGATTCAACGAAGACGCCCACTCCGGCGACGACTGCGCGGAACTCGTGCAGTAAATCGACCATTCCTTGGATCGTTCCGCCCGCCTTCATGAAATCATCGATAATAAGAACACGCGACTCTTCCTTAAGCGCTCGGCGTGCGAGCGACATCGTTTGAATCCGCTTCGTCGAGCCGGATACGTAATTGATGCTTACGGCCGAGCCCTCCGTCACTTTATGATCCCTGCGCACGATGACGACAGGCAAGTTCAAATATTGTGCCGTCGCATGCGCGAGAGGGATTCCTTTGGTTTCGACCGTCATAATGACATCGATATTCCTATCCGCGAAAGCGGAAGCGAACATCCGGCCTACCTCCTGCATCAACGCAGGCTGTCCAAGCAAATCCGTCATATATAGATAACCGCCCGGCAGAAGCCGGTCCGGCTGCTCTAACTCTCGGCATATCGTAACGATTTTCTCCAAAGCCAGATCTTTACGACACTTAGGAACGAACCGCACACCGCCGGCAGCTCCCGCTAACGTATTAAGTTCCCCAATTCCTTCGTCTTCGAATACCTCTTTAATAATCGCCAAATCTTCGCTTATGGACGACTTGGCCGATTGGTAACGTTCGGCGAACGCTGTAAGGGAAATTAACGTATGAGGACGGGCCAATAAATACTGCGTCATTTCAACGAGCCTAGCGCTTCGTTTCAACTTCTTCACGTTCCCCTCTCCCGTCCAAATCCGAATATTTTATGTCCATCATAACATTTTTATACGGTTTTGGGCAAGAAGTTCGAAGCTGACCGGCGTTTACGCAAGTTTTATGTCAGCATTCTTACCACATATACTTCTTTACAGAAGCCTCTTAAGGCATTATAGACACGTGCGACTTTGATTTCTTTGGACACGAGGCCGAACACGGTTGGTCCGCTGCCGGACATCAATACGCCATCGGCTCCCGCTTTCACCATGCAGTCTTTAATTTGCCGTACCTCCGGGTAACGATTAAGAGTTACGGACTCGAGCACATTGCCTAAACAGTCGCACATGCCGGAGAAGGATTGCCGGGATAGAGCATCCAGCATGTCCGGAATAGAGGGATGTTTCTTTAATTCGTTCACTCGAAATTTCCCATACACGTCAGCCGTCGATACGTTGATCGGGGGTTTAGCGAGGATGACCCAGCATTGAGGCGGGGGAGAGATGCTTTCGAGCTTCTCGCCCCGTCCCCGGGCAAGGGCGGTTCCCCCGCGTATGCAAAAGGGCACATCCGACCCTAGCTCTGCTCCGAGCACTTCGAGCTCATCCGTTGACAGCTCAAGGTTCCATAACCGATTAAGTCCTCTTAGAGTTGCGGCCGCGTCGCTGCTTCCTCCAGCCAAGCCTGCGGCAACCGGTATTTGTTTATCCAAATGAATGTAGACGCCCCGTTTGACCCCGTAGCGCTCCTTAATGAGCTTGGCAGCTTGGAAGGCGAGGTTCTTCTCGTCCAAGGGGATGAAGCCCACCTGACTGGAGAGGACGATCTGATCCCGTGGAAGCTCTTCCATCTCAAGGCGGTCAGCCAAATCCACCATCGTCATAATCATCTCTACTTCATGAAAACCGTCTTCCCTCTTGCGCAGCACGTCCAGCAGTAAATTGATCTTGGCGGGAGCCTTCTCATAGATCTTAGTCAATTTCATCACCACTTCCCAAGTAAGACGGGTTATTTGTTCACATCCGGGCTCCAAAAAACCTTTACATATTATAACAAACAGAGTCCCTAAATGCGAAAAAAGAGGTCGAATCCCCGCGAACAGGAACCCGCCCTCCGATTTGCCTAGCTTATCCTCTACGTCTGCGGAGACTTAGCCGCCGTCTGCTCGGCGATTTGAATCGCCCGTTTCACCATATTTCCGGCGTCCTTGGTGCGGATTCCGCCCCAGCCTTCGCGCTGCACCGTTTCATAAAATCCAAGATCCTTCGCCAACTCTGCCTTGAATTGCTCGGACATGACGCTTCTTCTTCGAGTCATACTGTCGCCTCCTATGCGTGATGTAACACCAAGCGGCGTACTCCCATAGGATGCCTTGAAGGAAGCCTGTACATGCAAAACGGGCAGCTCAGCGCTCAAAGCGCCATGCTGCCCGTGCAATTAACCGTGTCAGTGCGATAAATAGTTGATGCGAACCTGGCCATCTTCATTGCACAGCATAACTTCCACGGATTCAGTCAAAATATCAGCGTAACTGTACGAAACCCGCTTAAACGCGTGCTGTTCCTGATCCAGTTTAACAATGAAAACCGATGGGTAGATTTCTTCCAGTACGCCCGTGCGTTCGATGGTTTTGCGGCGGCCACCGTTGGCGCGGAGCATGATTTTGGAGCCGACGTGCGGTTCCAGGCTTCGTTTGATCTCTAGAAGCGCGTTTTTAGCCATGATCCACTACCACCTCTTTCCCTGTAAATTATATCTAAAAACAGGGGAGGTGTCAAATGAGCAGAATATTATATCAACGAAGCGGATTTAATGTCAACGGTCATTTTCCTTGAGGATATGGGCTTTTTCTAAAGTTCTCTTCATTTTCGTCACACAATGTTCACATTATGTTCGGAACTTGCAGCTTTTAGATTCGGAACGCCGATGCGATATCGTCCCATGGTTTCAATTCCGCCTACCCCTTGCCTTCCGCTAATGGTATGCGCAATAACATCCGAAATGTTAATTGTATCGCGGAAAGGCGTGAACGATGCCCGCACGGCGACATAAACCGGATCAAGCGCATGAATCATAATGCGTCCGGGAGAGCTTGCAAAATTCGAGCCTGCTTGAAGAAGTGCCTCGAAATGGGATTGGCAAGCGCCGGCGATGACGACGAGCGAATCGCGATTGCGCTCATAATCCCTTGCAACGTTTACCGCCTGAACGAAATTCAAGGAATTCTTATAGCTGCTAAGATGCTGTAAGTCCTCCCGTTGCTTCAGCACGCCGTCATGACCGGTTATAACGACAATATCGGGATGGAATTGCGGGAGCATTCGAAGCAGAACTTGCGCCATTTGCGACTCATGGCAATTCACGCCTTCTGCCGGAACCCTTAGCTGAGCGTACACTTGCATACTTTTCTTTAAGTAATTAGCGTCGCCGTCCAGGTGAAGGACTTTGCCGGGCATTTCAAAGAATGGCTGCCGGCGATCGTCTAGAGCCGATGTAAACCCCGCACGCCCGGTTTGCCGATTACGTTCCTCGTTCATCCGCCGCAGCGATTCCGTTGCGTGTATGCGCGCCTGGCGCGTCCCTCCGAGCTCGTCCGGATTTCGCACCGTTTGAAGATCGTGGGCGGGGGCGTCGGCGAGCAAGCGATAATCCATCCCTCTAAGCACGGCCTGGCTGCCGGCGAATGCGGCAACTCGGAACAGCACATCTCCGCCATAGGATTTGCGAACGACTAGATCCCCCTGCTTCATGGGCAAATCACCTCTTCGTCTATCCTATGGAGCTAAGCGCCTTCCTGTGCGCGTCCGGATGCACTTCCGTTTAAACGAGCATGCCGCTATCCATTAGCGCTTCACAAACGATTGCGAATTCCTGAAGAGAAAGCGTCTCCGCACGGCGTTCGGGCTGAATGCCGATTCGCTGCAGCATTTCGGAAAGTTCACCTTTGCGCTCTTTCCCCGAGAAAGCCGAAAGGTTATTGGCCAGAGTTTTGCGCCGCTGCGCAAAAGCGGTCTGGACGACGTGGAAATACTTCGCTTCATCACGCACGCTTACGACCGGCTCCTGGCGCCGCTTGAGCTTAATGACAGCGGAATCCACGTTAGGAGCAGGGATGAACGCTTTGCCGGGGACAACGCATACCAGCTCGGGCTCGCAATAGTACTGAACGGCAATGCTTAGGCTTCCGAACTCTTTGCCTCCGGGCTTGGCTGCCATCCTCTCCGCGACTTCCTTCTGCACCATGACCACGATATTTTCCAAAGGCAGACGTTCTTCCAACAGCTTCATGATAATCGGCGTCGTCACGTAGTACGGCAGGTTGGCAACTACGCTTACCCCCGCAAGACCGGTGAACTGCTCCGTCCACAGCTGCTTCAAATCCGTCTTAAGGATGTCGCTCTGAACAATGCTGACGTTCTTATACGGGGACATTACTTCCTGCAAAATAGGAATGAGACGCCGATCGATTTCCACAGCCGCCACTTTACCCGCAGCTTTAGCCAACTGCTCCGTGAGCGATCCAATGCCTGGACCGATCTCTAGCGCTCCACGCGTCTCATCCAAGCCTGCTGCGGCAATGATCTGATCGAGCACGTCCCCATCAATCAGAAAATTTTGTCCCAAGCTCTTCTTAAAGGTGAACCGATGTTTGCGAATGATATCGCGCGTACGGCTAGAGGTGGCAATTTCCTTCAGAATGTCTTTAGGAGGGGCAGCAGCCGCGCTTTTTATAAGGGCTGCGTCGGTCGGCTTGGAAGAATTGAAATGCTGATACGGCTTTGTGTGGGGCCCATACTTCTTAGCCCCTCCGTTCTTGTCTGTCGGTTTCTTCATGGTCATCTATAATCCTTCCCGCTCCAGTTGTTCCAATGCGGTCAGAAATTCGAGCCGCGTAATCCGGAACATGAGACATCGTTTGTAAAATTGTTTGCCGTTGGCATAACCGATCCCAAGCAGCTCCCCCATGCGCTCCCTGCGGCGGGCGGATGAAGGCTGGACGATAAGCCCCGTAGTGAGCAAGTCGCTCCATTCGATCTCTCCAAGCTCCCCGGAATCGCTCTCAGGGCTTCGAACGCCATCCAGCGCCCTGCGAATGGCGTCGTCTGACGCATGCTCAACACCGATGCCCCGGCGCCCTCTAGCCTCATCCTTCGTCAGAAAAGCATGTTTGCAGCCCGGTACGCGTTCCGCCACGATTTTGCGGATACGCTCTCCAGGAGCGTCCGGATCGGTTAGGATGATGACTCCTCTGCGTGCTTGAGCAAGCTCAATGCGGCGCAGCACGTCTTCTCCGATCGCGGAACCTCCCGTTTCGATCGTATCGGCGCTCACAGCCCTCTGAACGGCTGTCGTGTCGTCTTTGCCTTCAACGACAATCATTTCTCTAAGCATACAATTTCATTCCGCCTTTATTAAGCCATTCCTATTAGCGTATACGAGATTAAGGCAGACAGCAAGAAAAACGGCTTCGCCGTCCTATGGACGGGAAGCCGATATATCCCCAAGCTATAGCCGGAACCGTTTAATCCGCGGACGGTTTAACCGGACCGATCACATATACGGTATAGCCGCGTTTCAATCCGAAATTGTTGGCATGCTTCTCGCTGTCGTAATAGACGTCGATCTTCTTGCCCTTAACGGCGCTGCCCGTATCTTCCGCTCGTCTGAACCCGATGCCTTCGATGTAAACCCACCAGCCAATCGGAATAACCCTAGGGTCTACGGCAATTGTGCGTCCTTCTCGGACGGTTGCGCCGGATGAAGTCACTCCGAAACCGGAATCTCCCTTGGATTTACCCGTTGAAGCAAACCCTGCGGAATAGGCAGTCAGAGTTACATTGTTCAGCATGCGTTTAACTTTGACGCTTTGGCCGTTTAACTTCACGACTTTGGCTTCCGCCGATGAAGGAGGTCCCTTATAGGATAGAGTGACGATCTCTGGTTTCTTTTTCGTTCCAATAGCTACGACCTGCTGCACAGCAGGCTGCGCAACGGTTTTCTCGACCATTTCTTGACTAACCAGCTTGCCGTTCTCAAAGACCCGTTCCGTCTTGAAGACGACTAGCCCATTTTTACCCGTCGTTACGACCTTCTGCTTGCCTGACTCTAAATCTTTACTCTTCTGCTGCACAACCGTAAAGGCGATCGGGTACTTGGTCTCTGTGACTTCTTTACGAACCCTTACAACCTCAACGGTCATTCCCTCTTTCAAGGGACTGTTCAGAGCCGGACTTATCCGATCATCTCCAGACAGCGATAATTTAAGCGAGCTTATGACTCCCCCAACCGTATGCTCGGTCGTGTAGGTAACCGCTTGTTTGCCGTCCGCCTTAACTGTAACTCCCACCGCACGATCGATGACGATCCGGCTTCCCTCATCGAGTGAATCCGAAGGGAGCATGGAAAGGCGATCGTAAGGCCCGACATGGATTCCCTGCTCTTCGAGAAAACCGGTTACGTTCGAAGTCTGGGTTACGAGAACGGAAGATACTCCGTTGTCGATAATCGTAATGTTCTTGCTGGCTGCTTTCTGCAACAACGACATGAACATGATGGTGATGGCAAAAACGAGAATTGCGCCCAATAGTATTACGCGCAAATGCTCATGCTTCCATCGCAGTGCGATAAGCTTGCCGGTCGGTCGTGGATCATGGGTTTCCTCAACAGGAATAACGCCCATTTTCTCGCTCCTCCTTCATAGCCCCGCCGTCGACTGTGATGCATGATACTTGTCTGACGCGACTAATCCAATTTTGATAACGACACTTAGATTTCATGCCCATAACCATTCGTTCCGGCTGTGAATCTAAGTACCGCCTTAACCAGTTCGTGCTCGCTTATACGTATGTACAAGCATGCATAACCCTTTTTTTCAACACAAAAAGCCATCGAGACAGAGGACCTGTTCGTGGCTTCCGCATGTAGAAGAATGTAAGGAAATAGCGCGGCACGAGGTTGACCTCTCTCTATAACGCTTGCGGGGTTAGCTGTCGGATTCGGACAAAGAGAGTTGCCCTAATCGCTGCATAACAGGTCGAGTCACTCAGATAGAGCCTCGTCACTATTACTTGCGATATTCACCCCAAGATTGCTCGGACCGCTTTGGACGCATAACTATAATCGTCGCCGCGTTGGGTCCCCCACTCTCCCTTTCGGGAGATTAAGCGCACTGGAAAAGGAATGTCATATTCGAACTTCTGTTGTTGATAATAACCTCTACCTAGCAGTGGTGTAAAGAAGGTGCATCGGACGAATTTCCCCATTTTGACGGAATTTAACCAGTACTTTAGGATTATTCGCAACAAAAGCCAGTTTTTTCTACGTACCGGTCTGTTTTTCTCCTTGATAATCGATTTATCTCGTTATGCCCAAACAGCGGCGTCCATTATCGCTCGTGATTTTTGCAATTTCTTCCAGAGATATGCCTTTTATCTCGGCCGCGGTCTCCGCGACAAGACGAACGTAAGCCGACTCGTTTCGTTTCCCCCGATAAGGGTGCGGAGTTAAATAAGGCGCGTCCGTTTCCAGCAATATTCGGTCGAGCGGAACGCGTTCCAACACCTCTTTGGGAACCCTTGCGTTCTTGAAAGTAACCGGTCCCCCGAATGAAATATGGAAGTTCATATCAAGACATTGCTTAGCCGTTTCCCAGCTGCCGGAGAAACAATGCATAATGCCGCCGACTTCGGATGCTTTCTCTTCCTTCAGCAATCTTAAAATATCTTCATGGGCATCGCGGTTGTGAATGACGATTGGTTTGTTAAGCCGCCTGGCTAATCGAATCTGCTCTCGGAATACCGTATGCTGGATGTCCTTCGGCGAAGTATCCCAATGGTAGTCGAGCCCAATTTCGCCGATGGCTACCACTTTGGGGTGACTGCAGAGCTGCTCAATCCAAGCCAAGTCCTCTTCCAGCTTCATATCGATGGCATCTGTAGGGTGCCAACCGACGACAGCGTATATAAAATCATATTTCTCGGCGAGGGCCATTGTCGTGGGAATGGTTTCCCGGTTAAAGCCGATGTTGACGATCGTGTCGATTCCCGCCTGCCGCGCGCGGAAAATGACCTCTTCGCGATCGTTGTCGAACTTAGGAGAATCAAGGTGGGCATGGGTGTCGATAAGCATGTCGGAGTTTGTCTCCCTTCTATTATATAGACAGTTTTTTGCGGGTATCTGAACTTAGCTTGTGAGCGTGTGGGAGCACGTTTTCCTCTGGATAATAAATGTAGTATTTCCCCCTCTGCAAACCCGCAATAGATTGGATAATATCCGACTTCACCGATATTTCCGTCAACTGCTCTTGATCATCCAAGAGCAGGATGGGAGGCTTCTCTTTACCATCCGGCAAAGTCCCCGGCTTGTATACGTCGTAAGGCGAATCCATCGGGGTATCGACTTCCATATGGTAGTCCGGATTTAATCCGATTTGTCGCCATTCTTGTTTAATTTCATCCAGCCAACTGCTATCCTGCTGCTCCAATTGAACGTATTTATAAAGCTGCCGGTTCAAGAAACGTCCGCATAGATCGGACAGCAACTCGTCCTTCTCCTCCTGCCATTGTCCGAACGCCGTTTGCAGCATAGCTTCATCTAATTTTAAGTAATGGCGCAACGATATGGAACCTTCCAACAGCCCTCGAATCGGCGGCAGCATAAATCCGAATTCGTATCCTTCCTTATGCAGTTCGCTCGCCCTTCGCAAAATTTGTCGCAGAACGATTTCCGAGCTTCGGGTCACGGGATGAAAATAAACTTGCCAGTACATCTGATAGCGTGACATTAAATAATCTTCCACCGCATGCATTCCGCTTTCCTTCACCACGATTTTACCTTTATAGGGACGTAATACGCGAAGAATGCGATCCAAGTCGAACGTCCCGTAATTTACGCCGGTGAAATATGCGTCCCGCAGCAAATAATCCATGCGATCCGCGTCCATCTGACTGGATACAAGGCTAACGACTATGGGCTTCTCATATTTCTTGCAGATGACGGAAGCCACTTTGTCCGGAAACTGAGGGTCGACGTCTCGCAATACACGATTAACTTCGGTTTGTCCAAGTATGATATCGCAGGTCCATTGCTCATGGTCAGTATGGAAGATTTGCTCCAAGGAATGGGAGAACGGACCATGACCTACATCGTGCAACAACGCTGCGCAAAGACTTAGTAATTTTTCCTCTTGCGGCCAATCCGTGAATCCATTACGCTCGAATTGAGAAATAATTTTCCGAGTAATTTCATAGACACCCAAGGAATGGGAAAAACGGCTATGCTCCGCTCCATGAAAGGTCAGATAGGAGGTGCCCAGCTGGCGTATTCTTCTGAGACGCTGGAACTCTGGCGTGTTAATGAGTTTCCAGATGGTCATGTCCTGCACATAAATGGAATGATGAACAGGGTCCTTGAAAACCTTCTCTTCTTGCAGCTGCGTGAGCATAGGTATCACCTCAAATAGGTTCATCATTCGACAAAATATTTGCATTAAGTCGAATAATGTCGAATTATGTCGTTTAACAGTTTCCTAATGTCCCCCCCTTCTATCAAAGGTGTTTTGTTCTTGGTATTGCCCTATTTTATAGGATTTAAGGCGATTCTATCATTTCAAACCTATCAAATCAGGTTGACTTTTTTGGGAATCGTTGGTACGATAGAAATCGGAAAACAGAGAACTTTGTCGAATGCTGGCGAATACGGACAAGCTCTACATATGGTGGTCCGTTGTTTTTATTCTAACCTTATGAGAGGGGTATTACCAAATGATGAAATCAACGGGTATTGTGCGGAAAGTCGATGAACTGGGTCGGGTGGTCATTCCGATCGAATTGCGCCGCACGTTAGGCATCGGAGAGAAAGACGCTCTTGAGATTTATGTTGATGGAGAGCGTATCATGCTGAAGAAATACGAGCCTGCTTGCATCTTCTGCGGCAACGCGGAGAACGTAACTTATTTCAAAGGAAAAATAGTTTGCAGAGAATGTTTGAAGGATTTACCTTCACCTGTGACAAATTAAAGAAAATAAGTTATAATGAAAATGTGATCTAATAATTGTTAATTCCAACCTTTTTATACTCCTTGCAAACCCTCCCGATATCGATCTCGGGAGGATTTTTTTTGTCCTAGTTTTCCGTCTCGTCCTCGACATCCAACAGTGCTTGATAAACGTCTCTCCGAGAAATACCGCGATCCATCGCCACTGACTTCATCGCTTCCTTGGGTTTAAGCTTAAGGGATTCGTAATGTTTAACATGCTGGCCTAGCGTCAATGCCGACCACCAGGCGGAAGCAGCTTCCGCTTCATCGTCAGCCGTACGCTTCGCTTCGGATAATCCCTGCATAACGATGCAGCACTCGCCTAGCGGAGGGAACTCTTCAACATGGCTTAAACAAGCTTGAACGGTCCCCCTAACTGCTTCTTCGTGACGTTTGGTCAGTTCGCGTACGATAGCCATGCTTCGGTCGCCCCAGCGCTCTGCTACGATGGTCAGCGTCTTCTTAATGCGATGCGGCGATTCATAGAACAGGAGAGTCCCGCTTTCGTTCTCCAACCCGTCGAGAAACTTATTGAGTCCTTTGCGATCGCGCGGCGGAAATCCGACAAATAGAAACCGATCCGTCGGCAACCCGGAAATGATCAAGGCGGACAATGCCGCATTCGCTCCGGGAATCGGGACGACCGCAATGCCTTCCGCAACGGCATCGCGAACGAGCTCGGCTCCGGGGTCGGATATTGCCGGAATACCGGCATCGCTAACGAGCGCGATATTGTGTCCTTCCGCCAGCAGTCTGATCATCTCAGGTCCGCTCGCTTCCTTATTGTGTTCATGATAGCTTACCAGCCGATTCTGGATTTCGTAATGAGTCAACAGCTTTCGCGTTTGCCGGGTATCCTCCGCGGCGATAAGCTGAACCTCTCGCAACGTTCGGATCGCCCGGAAGGTCATATCCTCCAGGTTGCCGATCGGAGTCGCGACTAAGTAAAGCGTTCCAAGTTTGTCGCGGGGAGTGAAGCTGCGTTGAACCGCAACCTTCGCGGATAAATTCGTTTCATTGAGAGTCACTGTTTACACTTCCCCCTCCATTACCCTTTTCCCGTTTAACCGCAACCGGTGCACGTCCGTTGTTCCGTTTAAAATCCGGCAACTCTGCGGCCTTGCCATAGAACACCGCAAGCAGTTCCGGTGAATAATCCCCATCTTCTCCATATACGATCAATGGCGGTAACAGCCTGACCTCCGGCTTGCCTTCCCGTGAAGCTTCTATTAATACCATGTTCGATTCCGCCTCTTGGCGGGGATGAACGAATCGAATGCGTTTAGGCTCCAGCCGATACCTTCGCATGCAGTCGATAATATCCACGAGGCGTGAGGGTCGATGCACCATCGATACCCTGCCGCCCGGACGAACGGCACGCGACGTGGCAGCGATGACATCCTCTAGGTTGCAACCAATCTCATGGCGAGCCATGGCTTGATGGGGGTTGCCTTTGTGGTCTCCGCTTTGCAAGGGCAGATAAGGCGGATTAACCGTAACGGCATCGTATAACTCCCCTTCCACTTTCCACTCGCGCAAGTCGCTTTCTATAATCTTAATTTTATGGGATAGTCCATTTAACTGAACGCTTCTTCTTGCCATATCCGCTAGCCGCGGCTGTATTTCCACGCCATCGATCGAAGCATCCGTTCGAGTCGTGAGCAATAACGGGATAACCCCGTTGCCGGTGCAAAGATCGAGCATGCGTCCCCGAGGCGGCACTCCTGCGAACCTCGCCAGCAGCACCGCATCCAGCGAGAAGCTGAATACTTCGGGGCTTTGGATGATCTTAAGATTATGGGTGAGCAGGTCATCCAATCGTTCTCCCATTTGCAATCGGGCGGTTGATTCATCCACTGGGTTCATAAGACAGCTTCCCCTTTCAGCATACTTGAGAGGCTTCACGCCCATTAGCTTACTCGACTTCTTGGATAGATGCAATTCCGAAAACCCAAATTACAGGGTTTCCCATAGGATTTGGCCGTTACAGCAACAAGAATTCCTAAGTTTCATATTGCAAAGGCCTTTTGGGTCCTTAGAAGATCTTGGAGAGTTGATTTGCCGAACAAGTACCCGCGCTTATATTCACAATCGACGATCATTAAATTTCCTATACTATGAAAAAATCCAAAACCCCTGAACTTCCCGCAGGGGTTTCGGAATGTATGATCAAACAGGAAGGCTAATCGGTTTTTTTAATCTCGTATCCGAGCTCTTTCGAAATCGCGACCGCGGTTTCCTTGATTTTCTCTCCGATTACCGGGAGCAAGTCGGCGGGCAAGTCCGATTTCAATGCGGTAATACTTATGGCTGCGATCACTTTGCCTTCGTGATCAAAGATCGGTGCACCTACGCATCGAACGCCGATTTCCCCTTCCTCATCTTCAATGGAATACCCGTTTATTCTAATCCGGCTAAGCACTTGTTTGAACAACTCGGGCTCGGTAATCGTGTTCGGCGTATATCTTCCCATACCTACTGCCTCAATCGCCCGGTCTACTTCTTCTTCAGGCAAGAAAGCAGCGATGGCTTTGCCTAAACTGCTATTGTGAATATCTGAGCGCATCCCCGGAAAAGTACTGAATTTAATGAAAGATTGAAGCTCAACCTTCTCAACGAACAAGATTCGATTATCACTCATAATTCCAAGGTGCGCTGTAAATTTCGTTTCTTGGGCAAGGCGGTTCATAAAGGGCTTTGCAATTTGTTTAATATCTATTTTGGTCATGTAAGCCATTCCGAGTTCGTAAATTTTCGGCCCAAGCGAATAGCATCCATGGGTATCCTTCTTAACCATTCCGTACCCTTCAAGAACGCTTAATATCATGAATACAGTGCCTTTGGGAATATCTAATTGGGAGTGAATTTCCGTAACTGTATAATCCTGCTCCGATTCTGCAAACAGTTTGAAGATTGCCATCGTTTTATCGATTGCAGGCACGCTATATTTTTTCACACCACGATTTCCTTTCTTCCCGGCAAGACCGGATCTTCTTTTCTTCCTGAATAAGGATATTCGATATTTGTTGGCGAAATCCCTTCCATATGATGAATTCCGTTCATTTTTCGAATAATAGCCAACCAAAACATTCCGGGATATGAAAATTAATTTTGCCTGTCGGCGACCAAGCAGAATATTCGTCTCCGAACCTTTCGCTGCGGTCGATCCGATAACAATTCATTGTCCACCGGTCGTCCGGAGAAGGACAGCCTACCTCAAAGCATTCGAAGGGGATTTCCCACACGGACACAAATCCAGACCGGGCTTGATCGATATCAAATTCCGTTCGCCAGCCTGCTGCATGCCAGCTTCTGTTTACCTGGATATCGCTCTTCAGGTCATTGATGATATCGGCATCGAATTTCACATTCGCCGGGCTTAGCTCGAATTCCTTATATCGGTTCATACTGCCCGTCTCGCTGAGAAACAGCTCGATCACGTCCTCCATGTATAAAGGGTCATCATGCTCCAAAAATGTACTTACAATCCCGTCGTCCGCTCCAACGAAGCGGAAACAGATGCTGCTTCTGTCTTGGCTCCAATAAGCTTGTACCGCAGTCGCTAAGCGTGGAGGACCACCGGATTCGGTTTCTTTCAACTCCATGAACGGCAAGGATAACCAAATCTCATCGCGCAAACCGGGAAATCGTCCGATCTCCCGCCGCGCGCATCCATAAACCGGTCTAGAGAACCCCATATTTTTCGTAGACGTCCTTCAGCAGCTTTCCTTCCTGCAGTTCCCTGCGCGTATGGTTCTCCCGCTCCACCTTATCAAGCGCGTTGCTTACGACCTGTTCCACAAGCGCTTTAGGAATAACCGCAACACCGTCGATATCTGCGAATATGACATCTCCGGGATATACTTGAATACCGCCCACGACTACCGGACAATCGTAATCAATGACGATACCCCGCCCCTTGGAATCCACGGGTTTGAACCCGGTACAGAAAACTGGAAAATCGAGTTTTAATATTTGTTTCGTATCGCGGATCAGGCCTTCGACGATCGCACCCGTTCCGCCTCTCATCAGGGTAGCCGTCGATAGCAGCTCCCCCCATATCCCATTGTTCTTCGATTGGTTCGTGCAGACGACGGCAACTTCTCCCGGTTTAATGCTATCAAGTGCATTGATCTCCATCTCGTAGGGATTGTCGTGAATATAATAAACGTCCGCGGCCAAGATCGTCTTGGCTCTGCCTACGATAATCATATCTGTATGGATTGGGCGAATGCTTTCATGCATCGCTTGATTTCTGCAGCCGATCTCATCCATACTATCGCAGATGACTCCCGTATACAATTTATCCTTCATGACTTCAAAGAGAGTTTTATCGTTTGGATATTCCATTGTTTATTCCTCCTGAAAATAGATTTTTATTCCGCTCCATGGATATTTCGATTGCCTTGGTTAAGCTCAGACTGTATATGCCCTCCGACGTTCCAGGAACAAACGGATGCTCCGAACGAATTCCCGCAACGAATCGATCCAATTGAATGCGGAAACAGCTTTCCCACCAGTCTTCTTCATGCACCTCTCGCTCCGTCGTCTCTCTTGTTCTGAGTTCAACATAGCGCTTGAATCGATCAAATACAGCTAAGCCCTTTGGTCCCAGAACTTCAAACTCCCCCTGAGGAAATACCGGGTAAAACCAACTAATCTCCAGCTTAGCCATATCACCGTTCGCGAAACGAATAACGGAGGTATCATAGTTCGATGTCGGGAATTCCGGTCGGCTTTGCAATCCGAAAGCTTCCACATGGGAAACTGGAGAATCCGTTAACATGTTCAGAAAGTCCGCAATATGTGCTCCATCATGAATGGACGGAATGCCGTGCTCCATCGTCTTATGGATTCGATCATAATGTTCCGGATTCCCGATCGGATCCCATATCTCATCGTATATGCCTAGTCTGAACACGAGCGGCGAACCTAGCCGATCTGCTCGGATCCAATCCCGGAGCTTCTCCAGCAGCGGGTCGTGCCGATAAGTAAAGCCAATCTGCACTTTTCTTCCCGTCTCCTCCTCCACTTGTGAAACCTGCTTGGCTGTCTCCAGATCGAGAGCCATCGGTTTCTCGCATAACACGTCTTTCCCTGCCTTTAGAAAATCCATCGTGATCTTAGGGGTCACCCATGGAGGCGTCGCAACAATGACGGCATCGATCCCATCATCGGTTAACAGCGTACGGTAATCGTCCGTGCATGACCGTACTCCATTCTGGGAAGCTAGAGGCTTAACGCGAGTGATGTCGGAATCACAAAGCGCGACAAGCTCAGTCTCCGAGTGATTCATAATCGTCGGAATATGGCGGGTAACAGCAATATCCCCGCAACCGACGACAGCGAGCCGAACCTTGTCGTTCACCGGCTACTCGCCTCCTTCCCTAGCCTTTGATTGCGGTGCATTCGATTTCGACCATGAATCCGTTAAGCTTGCATTCCACCACGCAGCGTGTGGGATAAGGCGGATTGAAATACTGTCCGTATATTTCATTAAAGGTCACCCAATGAGAAATATCGCTTAGATAGACCGTTGAACGAACAATATCATCCATATGAAAGCCATTGTCTTCAAGAACGTAACGGATGTTCTGCATCGTCTTGTGTGTCTGAATGGCGAAATCGTCTTTACCAATCAGTTGTTGATTTTCGTCGAACGGCCCGTGTCCTGAAAGGAAAAGCATATCTCCTTTAAGCACCGCCGTGGAATACGCACCGAAAGGTTTGGCAACATGAGAGGATTCGATCGCTTGTTTAGTCATGGGTTATTCCCGCTTTCCTATAGCATTAAATTCTTTGACAAAGACGTCCAACCGTTCCGATATCGCTTCGTAAAACCGACGTCCTTTGTCAGCGCTAGCCAACGTTGGTTTGCCGAAAACTCCTGAAGAAGTAATCTCATCGAAGTTGATAACGCGGGAAGCCGTGCTGCCGTGCTGCATTTCCGAACGGAACATGGAGCCTTCCGCTTGCTCGCCATCATCTTGTATCCGGTCTTGTCGAACACCAGATTCCTTCATATATAGATATAAGGAAGTCTCCATCTCGCAAGCATGGCCGAGTCCTCCGAAGCCCGATTCGCGGATGGCGCCGATTTCTCCCCTAGCAATATTCCAATACTCCGCGGAAGCCACGATACGATCCGGGTTTTCATTCTTTAATTGCTGCAGGACGATGGAGAGCGGAACACGGTTTCCTCCGTGACCGTTCAATATCCAAATTTTGCGTGCCCCCATGGAAATGTACGACTTGCAAATGCCGACGATCATGGCGATATAGGGTTCATGGTAGAGCGACAACGTTCCGCCGAACGAAAGGTGATGAGGCGAGTGACCGAGCCATACGGTAGGTGTCAGCAGCATCGATCCGGCATTGCGGCGCTCTAACTCCTCTGCGAGGCGGGTCACGATCAAGGTGTCGGTATCAACGGGAAGATGCGGGCCATGCTGCTCGGTTGCCCCTACCGGAACAACTACCGCAGTCTCGTTCCAATTGACGTTCCCCAGCTCTTGCCAAGTCATTTGATGAAAAATCAACGGGAACCACCTACCACCGGATTGTTTTTCTCGTATTTGCGCAGCAGTTCGACGGCATTGCTATATAAGATTTTTTCCTTCATATTGTCGGAACAAGGCAAGTATTTCACCTGTTTGATTCTCTCGAGAATATCCTGTTCCTTGGCGGCGGGATAATCGGAGCCCCATACGATCCGTTCCCCGTTCATCCGTTCGGTCATTTCTTTCATGCCCCAGAAGGGCGTGCCGCAGAAACAGAGCCAGACGTTATCGTATTTAAGCGCCGACAGCATCGATTCGTGCCACAGATCGGGCAAACCTGCATGTCCGAGTACGATTGTCAAATCAGGAAACCTCTTCGCCAGCTCAGCCAGTTGGAACGGCTCTGAGTAAGGCGGTGTTCCGTCATGAAAGAAAAACAATGCTTTGCGCCGGTTCCCCTCTTCAGCTAGCCTCATGAAATCGACGTCCAGCGGACCGAATGCCTGCAGCCAGGAATGGAATTTGAAGCCGATCAGATTTGTCTCATCCAGACAGCGGTCGATTTCACGCAAGGCCGTCTCACCCTGCCTAGGATCGATCGTACCTAACCCCGCGAACCGCTCTGGATACCGGCCTACAATTTCCGATACCAGATCGTTGTCCTCGCGAAAATCGCTGAAGAAGCCGTCAAAGGGAAGTAATAAGCTCTTCTCGATCCCATTCTTACCCATGACTGAAATGAAGTGCTCCGCATCTGACTTCTCCGAATAAACGCCGCCGTTGAAATGCGTATGAAAATCGATGATCATCTTACCGTCTCCCTCCTTCCAGAATCGCCTTCATATTGTCTCGCCCAATTAATTGCCGCTCTTCCTCCGTTATGCTGAGAGACAACAGCTTATCGATCTCATTGTCGAGAGAGAGATACGGAGCATCGGAGGAAAATAAAACCCGCTCCGCGCCAAGCGTCTTCACCGCGTGCTCAATTGTGGATATCGCATTGTAGGCGATGTCCACGTAAATGTTCGGCCGATGCTCGACCGAAGGAATCGAGTCGATCCAGAAATCGGGAAACCCGAAATGCCCTTGTATAAACGTGCCTTCCGGATATAGATCGGCTACATAAGCTAGCTGCATTGGCATCGCGGCAACTGGTGTACCGGTCGGGATGTAAATGGGCAAACTATAGGTAAGTGCTTTCTCGATGATAGGCAAGACGAACGGATCTGAAATTTGGAAGCCTTGATAAGGCGGGTGAAGCTTTAAACCTTTCGTTCCAAGCGCGACACACCGGTCGATTTCCTCTAAAGCCCGGTAACCAAACCAAGGATTTACAGTGCAGAAAGAAATCAGACGGTCTGGATATTTAGCCGCTAATTCAAGGGTGAACATGTTACCCTCTTCGTTGTCGACCGCAATCGCCCGGTCCCATGGTAAGATGACCGCCTGCTCGATCTCGAGCCGATCCATGTCAGCTAGCAGCTTATCCGCATCTAACCCATTCATGATTCCTTGACCGACATGGCAGTGCGCATCGATCCATTTCATCGTCTCATCTTCTCCAATCTATCGAAATCGATCGTTACCCCGAGGCCGGGACCTTTCGGAACTTGCAGGTAACCTTCTGATATTATCAAGTCTTCGTTCGTTACATCCTGCACGTAAGCGGTAAAACCGCGGATATCCGACGCATGATTAGATAAGTTAGGCATCGCCGCCGCTACGTGAGCGGAAGCCGCCGCACCTATTCGTCCTTCAGGCATCGAACCGATCGTACAATCCGTGCCGTGCAAAGCCGCTAGCTCGAAGATCGATTTGGAGCCCGCGATACCTCCCGCTTCGGAAATATAGACATGAAGCATGTCCGCCGCCCGACTATCCAAGTTTCTCTTGGCATCATGCACATCCCATACGCCCTCGTCGATCAAGATGAGCGCCCTCGTATTGTCGCGAAGCCACGCCAAATCTGCAAGCTGCGTGTCCGGCAACGGCTGCTCCACGATACCCACGCCTTCCTCCACCATCTCGTCGATAAGTTCCTTTGCCCTTTTTGCGTTTTTCCAAGCCATGTTAGCATCGACACGCAATTGGATCTGATCGGGAATAGCTGCCCTTATACAGCGAACTGCTTCCAAGTCCCTGTTATCATCCAGGCCAACCTTCAGCTTTAATTCCTTATACCCTTCGGAAACCCGCTGTACGGCACCTTCCACCATCCGGTCAACCGAACCCATCGGAAAACCGCCCGTCAGCTTTAATCTATCCCTCTGTTTGCCGCCAATTAATTGATAGACGGGTACGTGTAACGTTTTCCCGATAAGATCCCAAACCGCCATCTCTACGCCGGCTTTTGCTAACAAGTGCCGCTTGGAGAACGGACAGAAAGAGTCTAATAGAGCAATAATTCCTGCAGTATCGTATATACTCATTCCAATCAAGCGCGGTGCCCACATCTCGTTCACTTCATCGCATAAGCGGAAAGCTCCTCCGAACCAGGCGAACGCAATTTCGCCTGCTCCGTACTCTCCGGAATCGCTCCGAACAATGACGATACCGTGATTGGAAGACTCGTATTTGCCCCAGCTATCGCTTACCGGCTCCTGAAACGGCAAATTGACGGGAACTGCTTCTACGGACACGATCTTCATTCCGGGTAAACCCCTTCCTTATACAAGCCCCAGCACTTCAGGCGCATTTTTGTTCAAGATCTTGTCGATTACTCGATCGGGAATGCGCGGTAAATTCGTGCCTTCGACCAAACGGTTTAACCCCGTCAACGCGTCGACCGTTTGTTCGACGGTGAAGTTTGGGTAGTCCGTCCCGAACAACAACTTGTCTTCGATGCCGTACTCAATCGCTTCGATCATCGCGTTATACATTTGCCATGGCCTTTTGCCAAGCGCGGATATATCCGCGAACAGGTTCGGATGCTTGCGTACGACACTTATCGCTTCTCCCATCCAGGGATGGCCGAGATGCGCGATGATCATCTTTAGATCCGGGAACGAACGAGCAACTGGGTCAAGGAAAACGGGCCGGGAAATATCTAGTGGACCCTGTGAAGGATAAGACGTTCCTTGATGCCACATGACCGGCAGCTTCAGCTCCTGGGCCTTAGCATATACGGGATAAGCGATATTCGCTTGCGGGTGGAAGTTCTGATAGATGGGGGCCAGCTTCAGCCCGACCAATCCCAGCTCCCTAACCGCATTCTCCAGAATATTCTCCGCTCCAATTCGGTTCGGATCGACGCTAGCGAAACCGAACATACGGGTTGGATCCTTGGCCACGTATTCCGCAACATATTCATTCGGTACATTAAAGCCAATATAAGGAGCGTCAACGGCCAGTACGATCGCTCCCGAGCAATCTTTCATCGCTTCGCTATGTTGGGAATAAGTACTAGTCATGTTGTAATCTTGTCCCCCTACTCGAAGGGCGTCGCTTAGGAAGTTTCCCGTCAGATGTTCCTTCTCTATAAGATGGGTATGACAATCAAAGATCAAGAGGAGCCCCTCGCTTCCGTTGTTTAAACTAAGCCAAGCGCTTCAGGAATGTTTTTATTTAGAATTTTGTCGATAACCCGCTCCGGGATACGCGGATAATTCGTGCCCTCCAACATACCGTTCAGGCCCATTAATGCCGTGATCGTCCGCTCGACATTAAAGAAAGGAAAATCAGTGCCGAACAACAGCTTGTCTTCGATGCCGTATTCCACAGCTTCAATTAGTGCACGATACATTTGCCAAGGGCGACTCCCGAGTGCCGATATATCCGCGAATAGATTTGCATGTTTCCGAACGGTAGCTATCGCTTCTCCCATCCAAGGATGACCGAGATGAGCGATGATCATCTTGAGCTCGGGAAACGAACGAGCGACCGGGTCAAGCAGCACCGGCATTGACTTCTCCAGTGGCCCCTCACGCACGAACGATGTTCCTTGATGCCACATAACCGGCAGCTTCAATTGCTGAGCTTTAGCATAGACCGGGTACGCCATGCTGTCCAACGGGTGAAAGTTCTGATAAATGGGAGCAAGCTTCAACCCTTTGAGCCCCAGCTCCTTCACCGCCGACTCTAGCAAACGATCCGCCCCGATCCGGTTCGGATCAACGCTGGCGAAGCCGAACAGACGGCTTGGATCCTCGGCTACATATTCAGCTACATATTCGTTTGGAACATTGAAGCCAATATACGGAGCGTCCAATGCTAGAATGATTGCGCCGCTGCACGACTTCATCGCCTCGCGATGTTCCTTAGGAGTGCAGGCAAGACGGAAATCTGAACCCCATGCTTGCTGCGCATCGCTTAGAAACGAACCAGATATATGCTCCTTCTCCGCCAAATGCGTGTGACAATCAAATACCATACGGCCCTCTCCTTCTGATTGCGCTTGCGAGACCTATAATTTAATCGCTCCTTGAGATATGCCGCGGGAAAATTGTTTCTGGAACAACGCTAGAAGCAGGAGTACAGGGATACAGCTAATTGCCATCCCTGCGAACAGTATCGTCCACTTACCCGAATATTCCGCACCTTGGTTGAGATAGAACAAGCCAATTGGCAAAGTCAGCTTCGTCTTGTCTCCCAAGAAAACAAGCGCGAAGAGAAACTCATTCCAGAAAGCCAGTATGTTAATAATTGCGCATGCGGCCAATGCCGGCATTGTGAGCGGCATCATAATCGTGAAGAACGTCCGGAGCGGAGAAGCTCCGTCAATCGCCGCAGCTTCTTCAAATTCCGTTGGCAAGCTTCTATAGAAGCTTGTCAGCACGTAAACGTTCATCGGAATTTGTATCGTCACATAGACCAGAACTAATCCGTTTAGGCTATTTAACAACAACAAACTGTCTAATACGGAGAACAAAGGAATAACGATCATGAACGGCGGAACCATCATCCCGAGCATGAATACCAATTGAACAATCCCTCTGCCCCGGAATGGAATCCTTCCTAGTATATAAGCCGCCATGCTGGACACAACAAGACAAACCACGGTCGATATTCCCGTCACATAGGCGCTATTAGCGAAAAATTCACCGATATGTCCGACTTTCCACGCTTCTTTGAAGTTCGTTAAGTTAAACGCTTCGGGCGGCGACCAGGGGCTTGTAGCGAAAAACTCCGATTGCCCCTTCATTGCCGTGAGGAAAATCCACACGAAAACCAGTAAATTAAAAACGCTGTACAAGCTTAGGTAAACATAAGCCAAGCGCATTCCTTTCGATTTTCCGGTCATACTCCCCCTCCTTTCTGCCTAATACTCGATCGAATCCCGCTTCATCAGGCGATTGCCGACGAAGCTGAAGACGAGAATGGATACAGCCATCACAAGAGCCATCGCAGCCCCATAAGCGAAATTGTTGCCGGTGAACGCCATTTTGTACAGATAAGAGCCCATTACTTCTGAATTTCCCTGCGGCCCTCCGTCTGTCATGATATAGATGAAGGAGAAGGTTTGCAGAGCGCCAATGAAAGCCAGGATGATCAACGTTTTCAGAACATCCCAGACGAGTGGGAACGTTATTTTCCAGAAGGACTGCCATCCCGTCGCTCCATCGATGCTAGCTGCTTCATGCAGATCAGGTGAAATCCTATCGAGCCCAGCAATGAGCAGAACCACCCATGTGCCGATGCCGTGCCAGATGGATGCCACCGAGACAGCGACCAATACCGTCGAGCTGTCTCCAAGCCATATTCGCGTAATCGATTCCAATCCAAGCGCTTCTAATCCCGAATTGATAAGGCCCATATTGGGGTTGTATAGGAACTTCCACAATACCGCCGCAACCGTTACAGATAAAACGACAGGAGCAATAATCATAAACTGAAAAATATATTTACCCCTCTTAATCGCGTGCAAGGGGATCGCAAGCAAGAACATGATCGGAAACATTAAGACAAGCATGGTTCCGAAGAAGAGGAACGTATTTCTGACTGCCTGGAGGAAGTACGGATCTTCCCACAACCTACTATAATTAGCCCAGCCCACATATCCGTTCGTTCTGAAAATTCCGTTCCAATTGGAAAAGGAAATACCGATGTTCTGAATAACGGGATAGATGAAAAAAACAACGATAAACGCGAGTCCCGGGAGCAGAAAAGGCAGAATCAACTTACGCCTGGCGGATTGGAACAATCCTGTCTCCTCCTTTAATAGCCCGAATTCTTCTGGGCAGGTATAAACCAACGAAGGGATGTCGCCCGGCGGGCACCACCTGCACCACCGGGCACACCCGAACTAAGATAACGTTTTGTCCGTAAGCTCCTAGGAGCTTAATATCTTCTTATTTTGCAAATTTCTTAGCGATTGTATCTAGGCCGTCAATGAATTGCTCTGCCGTGCTTTTGCCAAACATTAACTTGGATACCTCGATTCCGTATGCATTGTTTAGATCGGTGTCATTCTCGAGACCTAAGTAACGCATAACCATGTCGCCGCTGGAGAGCGCATCTTTCAATCCAATTACCTTGTCGGAAATTTCAACGCCCTTAATGGAAGGAATAGAGTTTTGCTCTTCGACCATTCTCGTCTGGGACGCTTTGCTCGTTAGCTGTTTGGCATATTCGATAGCGAGCTCAGGATTTTTCTCGGATTTGGCGATAGAGAACATGATTGCCGATCCGAATACCGCATGCTGATCTCCTGCACCGTTCGTAGCCGGGAATGGAACAACTCCCATTTGGAAATCCGCCGGTGTAGAATCTTTCATTTCCGCGGACAACCAGCTTCCCATCAGTATCATGCCAGTTTTGCCCTGAACGTAAGCCATTTGCGCTGCGGTGAAGTCGGTTCCTTTAAAACCCTTCATGAAGTAGCCTTTTTTGACCATATCTTCGAGTTTCTTCGCTGCATCGAGGAACTTCGGATTGTCCTTGAAGCCGCCGGCACGGATAGCTTTTACCGTCTCATCGTAACCGGCTTCGCGTTGCAGAAGGTAATCCGACCACATTTGCATATAAGGATTGAACGTTCCCGTAACCGCCACCGGATCAATCTTATTCTGTTTGAGCGTTTCACTTGCTGTCATGAACTCATCCCAAGTTGTCGGAGGCTTGATTCCCAGATCTTCGAACATTTTCTTGTTGTAATAGAGAAGGAAGACGGAAACGTTAGTTGGCACGCTGTAAATTTTATTGTTGTAAGTAAGAAGAGGTTTGATGGCTGGCAAGAAGGAATCTCCCCATAACATATCTTGACCGATAGCAGGACTGTCCATGTAAGGAGTCAAGTCGAGCAGCTTATCTTGATCAACGAACTCATGCGTTTTCGCAATCATGCCGTTGAAAATTTGGAAATCGATGGCCGGCGGATTTCCCGCTCTCCAACGTTGATCGATAGCAGGTCTCGCTTTGCTGTTAACGAATGTGAACTTGATATCGGTACCCGGATTGTTCTTCATGATTTCATCGGCTACCGCTTTCTCGATCGGATCATTCTCGTACAACGTACCGACTTCGATCGATCCGGTCAGCTTCGCCACGGACGGTTCAGCCGACGACGATTCGGACGGGCTTGCCGACGACTCGCTTGCGCTGGCACTTGGGGAGTTGCTTGCGTTATTATTGTTGTTTCCACCGCAAGCCGCAATGGCTACAACAAACAGCATACAAACCAACATCAGGCTTAACGCTTTAAATACTTTTGCATTTTTCATTTCGTAACCCTCCCGATTTGTTTATCCAAAGAACGTTGATTCCCACTGCCGCACGGTTGCAAGTATTGGGTCCAACCGCCTTGACCCTCCTCCCAACCACCTCCTTAAATAGTAACATTTTTGTTTTCTATATAAAACAATTAATCGAAAATTCTCAAAATTGTTTCTGGAAAGACTGTACAGGATAAGCCATTTGCGAAAAAACAACACGTCATATTTTAATTACATATATACCCTCTCCAGTTCGAGTATAATTAGTTAATTTGTAAAACCTTTTGTTTTTATATAAAAATTGATTTTAAGATATAGACTGGATTACATTTATGCCACGCGGTCAACACGATAAAAAGAGGTCCCAATAAAAAACCAAAGCTCACTTTTCGGTATGCACTTTCATTAGTTGCTTGAAATATCGCGCTGAAAACGGTTTGTTTTCGCATCATGGCCCTTTGGTTGTGATCATTAATGGGATTGAATTTATTTTATATATAAAATCTTGTTTTATATAAACAAAATATATCGCTTATTTTGCAAAATGTCAATTGTATATTTCTCTATTTGACCACTTAACTCCTTTTTGTTTTATATACAAAATATATGGAATCCGATTGCTCTTTCTCTTGCTAATCATCCCGCATCAGGAACTCAATCAACTGCTTCTCCCTGCGTATCGACTCCAATTGACGGTCGATTTCCACGATCGTTTCCAATCCTGTCGACCTTTCACTCAAAGAAAAAACCGCCTTCCCATTAGGAAAAGCGGCGTCATTATCGGATATTCGCAACGTTCACTTATTTACTTAAGAAAGATAAACAGAACAAGCAATCGCCTTCCATTCGCAAATGTCCATAGTACACATTACAGATATGGAAGCCTTCGTGATACAGTCGGGCTAGATTATCATAGCCCTCTCCAACGCCCATCACCATTGGTGACTTGTCTCCCTTGGCGGCAGCCGGTTCTTCCACCGCTTCCAGGGCTACTGCGGGTTCTGTTTCCCGCTTGAGTACTTTTCTTAACTGCTGATTTTCAATTCTAAGCCGTTGGTTTTCTTCCAACAACTCCTTGATCTTCAGCTTGAGATTCCCGAATTCTTCATGTACGGTTCCCAAATGCGATTCGAGTTCATCCACGCGAAGGAAAATGTCTTTCATGAACAACTATCCACCTCAAGGCACCCGATTGTGTCGATTACTTCACTTGATGACGACGTCGTCAAATGGCAGCTCTTTCACTTTGCCAAGATCGAACAACTGAACGTGTACGCTGCGACTGCCGGCGTTAATGCCTACGACTTTGCCTTCACCCATCGATGTGACAACCGTCTTGCCAACCGCAGGCAATTCTTCCTTGGCACTCTCGTAATTGTCATGCTCGTATTTCAAACAGCACATCAGTCGGCCGCACAAGCCCGATATCTTCGTAGGGTTCAGCGATAAGTTCTGGTCTTTAGCCATCTTGATGGAGACCGGTTCGAAGTCGCCTAACCACGAAGAACAACAGAGCACACGCCCGCACGGACCGATTCCGCCGAGCATCTTAGCTTCATCCCGTACGCCGATTTGCCGCAATTCTATGCGGGTCCGGAATACGCCGGCCAAATCTTTGACCAACTCCCGGAAATCGACGCGCCCTTCAGCCGTAAAATAAAAGATGATTTTGTTCCGGTCAAACGTGTATTCCACGTCCACGAGCTTCATCTTAAGCGCGTGATCCTTAATTTTCTGCAGTCCAACGGTAAAAGCGTTTTTCGCTGCTCCGCGGTTTTCTTCAACCGCCTTGGCATCTGGATCGCCCGCCACACGAATGACCTTCTTCAAAGGAAGAACGACATCCGACTCACCTACCGTCTTCGGGCCAACAACGACTTTGCCGTATTCTACGCCACGCGCCGTCTCCACGATGACATGCTGATCTTTGGATACCGGATGCTCGGCGGGATCGAAATAATAGATTTTGCCCGCTTTCTTGAAGCGGACTCCCACCACATCGTACAAATCTATCCCTCCCGCACGTTCACCAGAAATTGCTCGAGCGCTAATTGCGGCGCCACATGAGCTTTTATACGTCTAGCCGCCGTCAGCGCAGATTCCATTACCGTTACCCATGACTGGATAGATCGGCTCCAGGCTTGCTTCGAGATCCACTCCCCTTGATCCGGGAATACCATCTGATTATGGCGGTCAGTCATTGCGTAAATCATATCTCTATACCACAAAGCTAACAGCTGCAGCAAAGTTTCGACATGTTCAGAGAGATCCGTTTTAAAAACCTGCTGCTGCGCTTGAAGCAGGCTCGCAGTGAACCGGGACGGATTCTCCTTTCCCAATTGTATCACTACATTTCGGATATCTGCAAACCAATTCTCATCTACCAATTTACGGCTCGCATTCAGACCGGATGCCAGATTCACCGCGGCACGTGTCAGAAGCGGAGGTTTCCCTTCCGCGACTAGGGCCGTTTCCAATGCTTCCCGATCTCCCGGAACGAAAGCAATGAGCTGCGATCTCGATAAAATCGTGGGGAGTACAGCTTGCGCGCTAGGAGCGAGGAGAATCGCGACAACCGGTGAAGGAGGTTCTTCTAGAAATTTAAGCAAACTATTCGCCGCCTGTACGGTCATGGTCTCGGCGCCTTCTATGATGTAAACCTTATAGCCCGACCCCACGCTTCGGTAAGAAAGCTCACGCTGGAGCGCCCGGATCTGTTCGATCTTCACGGTTGCGCCGTCCGGAACGACGAGATGCAGATCCGGGTGGTTCCCATGCAGTACCTTCCGACATTCCAGGCACTCGCCGCACGCGTCGTTCCCGCCCTTCTCGCAGAACAAGGCTTGGGCAAATACATTCGCCATTTCTCGGCGGCCTGAACCAACGGGGCCCGCGAACAAATAGGC
The DNA here is from genome assembly GCF_021190915.1 of Cohnella silvisoli. Taxonomy (GTDB): domain Bacteria; phylum Bacillota; class Bacilli; order Paenibacillales; family Paenibacillaceae; genus Cohnella; species Cohnella silvisoli. The sequence goes on along the minus strand of NZ_JAIOAP010000026.1, from coordinate 5,756 downwards.
ATGTGCGATCTTCTTAGAGGCAAGTGCGTTTTGCAGCAAGGCTTTCGCCCGATCTTGCCCCGCAATTTGTTGAAAACCCATGAAACGAACTCCTTAAAAAACCAAGTTAATCAATATGCCGCGAATTTCGCCGACTTTATGAAGAAGATCTATTCTGCCCTCTTCGCTTTGCAGCAGTTCTTCCCCCATGCTCACGAGCATCGCATCGACTTCTTCCAGCAATTTATATCGTTTGCCGCGACCGCGCCGGTCCCAGCCTTTCGTCTCCTTCAAGGCGATACCGCGACGAACGGTATCCTCCAGAAAAACCTTAACCATTTGCCGGTACAGTACCAACTCCCGAACCGTCATGGAACGGGTTAACCGATCTCCCTGCAAACGGATATCTTCCAATTTCCGCTGAAGCTCTTCGTGAGTTCGCTGCTCTTCATTCTGCTGCATGAAGTCTCCGAAATTTTGCGCTTGCGTTGGCCTGTTGGCCGACTCACCGCGCTGCAACGTCTTATTGACGGGATAGAAGCCCGTTTGGATTTTCATCTCCGCTCACCGCCCGGCCACATCAAAAGTGCTCGAAACGTTCGACTGGAAGCACGAACACGGCGGCTCCACCAACCTGCACTTCGACCGGAAACGGAATATAGGAATCCGCGGCTCCACTGACAGGCGACACCGGCGTGACAAGCTGATCGCGCACTTTGCAATTGGCGCGTATAACGTCTAAAGCGCTCTGAATCCGATCGTCCTCGATTCCGATGAGGAAGGTCGTATTGCCCGCACGGAGGAACCCTCCGGTGCTGGCCAGCTTGGTTGCCCGGAACCCTTCTTTGATAAGCGCGTTCGACAATCGGTTGCTATCCTTATCTTGAATGACCGCAATAAGTAATTTCATTGTTCAGGCCCTCCTCTAATCTCATTAATGGGGTCTGTCGCTTATTATATAAATTGGACACGCTTACGCTAAAATCCTCTTTTTATACGAGTTTTCCCGCCAGATGCTTCCAAGCTTCTTCGACAATCCGTTCTGGCGACTCCGAAGCGTCTATCGTGACAAACCGATCTGCAAATCGAGCTTCTACGAGCTTATAACCCTCTCTAACCTTTCGATGAAAAGCCAAGCTCTCCAGATCAAGACGGTTGACCTCGCGCTCGCCGTTCTGCTCGATTCTCTGCAATCCGATTTCCGGATCCAAATCCAAATAAAGCGTCAAATCCGGCATGCAGCCTTCCGTAGCGAACCTGTTAATTTCCCACACCGCCTCTATCCCTAATCCCCGTGCATGTCCTTGATAAGCGAGGCTGCTGTCTACGAATCGATCGCATATGACCACTGCGTCCTTCTGCAAGGCGGGTATAACCTTCTCGGCTAAGTGCTGCCTACGGGCTGCCGCATAGAGAAGAGCTTCCGTTCGCGCATCCATAGCCGTATTTTCCTTATTCAAGATCACCGCACGTATCGCTTCCGCGATCGGAATACCCCCCGGCTCCCGTGTAATCATCACTTCATGGCCCAATGTCTGCGCTTTGTGCGCCAATGCGTGTATGAGCGTTGTTTTGCCAGCGCCCTCTCCGCCTTCTATCGTGATGAATAATCCGCCTCGCACTGCTGTTTCCCCTTTCAAAGTCGACCCTTATGTCCGCTTTCGCCGTTCAGCGAGTTTCGCAAGCCCGAAGGCTGCCGCCATTACCGCGCTTACTCCCATCATATCAAAGCAGACATTAAACATAAACAGATGCTTACCCAAATCGGCCTCCCCATCGCCAATTAAAGGTACGATACATGAAAATACCCCCGCAATCGCTACAACGGCCATGGTTTCAACCACCAGCCGCCGCCTTCGAGAAGAGGAGCTCCACCAGAGGATTCCTAGAACGGCAAAGTACAAAATGTACGTCCCCAAATACCACGCAAACTTGCGCGGCATATGCTCGACTTTCCACTGACTCCACCCGCTGTACTTATAGATGATTGCACCGGGCGGCTTCCCCGCGGATTGATCATAATTACCCAGGTAATACGGCCGTATAAACATAGCGTTGGCCGCGGCACGATCAAGCTTCTGCATAAATCTCGAAGGATGCCGCAAATAATAGAAGGCGATGTCCTTATGACTCAGTTTTTCCAGTACTTCCTTTCTCAAGACGGGGTCGCTCTGCGGAATAGCCGTATCTTTCTGAAAATAATTCGTTCCCGCCAGCACGGAATACTTCTTGGGTATTCCTAGCTCCTCCATATCCCGGGCAACATCCGGTGAATCCTTCAACACGCCGAAGAAAATAGACTGGTATAAGTTTGTATTCCTTAACCGATCCGGTGCTACCGCAATCATCAGCGCTGAGCCGAGAACAAGCACGACTATTCCGACCAAAGCTTGGCGTTTCCATCTCTTATCCGTACGCAAGCCATACATTCTCCAAGCCAGCAAAGCAAAAGCAAAACCGAGGGGCGCATTTTGTATTTTCGAAGTGGCGACAGCGAATGCAGCGATAACGAATAACGTTAGAAGACTACCTGTCGGTTTATCCGTTGAAGCTAATGCTACCGCTGACGCAACCATGAGCAGCATGCCGATGAGGGCGTACGGCTCACCGAAGAAGGATTGAAAATACGCCAAATAGCCGATATCCCCGAATACGAACAACAAGCTAAGCGACATAACAATCGCCAAGATGATCGTATTTTTTCGAGAATTCGTTAGGGGTGCATTCTTAACCATAAGGGCGATGGCCCATATGAATAAAATCGAATAACAAACTCCAAGAACGCGGATATCAAACGCCTCGCCGTTAATGATTCTTCCGATTAATCCTGCACCGGCGACGAGTATGACATGCGTGGAAATATACCCGCCGAGCGTATAACCCCCATAACCGAAATGCTGATGCGCATAATGGAAATATTGTTCATAATACGACTCGTTTCGGTTCAGCACCGACAACCCGGTAACCCCTAACACGCGGCCGAAATCACCGCTATCCGCTATGCCTATAACCGGAGATGTCATGATTAAGCTCGCAATAAGAACGCCCGCGACTATACCCGTTATCCACGCAACAATAGTCCGAATATCTTTACCCTTCTTAATCATTACAATCTCCTTTGTTATTTCTCAGGTTTTCGACTGTACTTGAATGAATTGAAGCTCGGGATCCTGCGCTCCTTGGATTTGCGCGCCTTCATGCTTCCAATGTTGTAATTGCTTCACGATGTCCGAAGTAATCGTTTCTCCTGGGTAAAGGACAGGTATGCCCGGCGGATAAGGAATTACCCATTCCGCAGCCGTTAATCCTACGCTATGGTCAAGAGGAACGGTTTGCACGGGAAAGATATGACGTGTGAACACAATGGGTTCGGGGATGTGGATCTCATTATTAGATTGTAAAGCAGGATTATTTTCTCTCGTTATGGATGGGATGATTCCTGTGTATGTATGATTCGCAATATCTTTTAAGGCGGCCATCAAGCTCTCTCCGTCGGAAAGAGTAGATCCCGTTCCGAATGCCATAACAACACAACGTGAGTCGGCCATTTCCGCTACGCATTTCCTTTTCAGCAGCGCATCTCTAAGCTCAAAACCATTTTGCTTTCCAGACTTATCGAACAAAACTAATTTTAGCGGGTCATAAGTGATCTCATTATTCGCATATTCCCCATACCCCAATGCTCGGAATGGCGTACTGTCTAATTGGGCCGTGACGAGTTCCACCGCTTCGAGTGCCGAATGAAAAGCATTTGCGCCTAACGTATGAAGCTGTCTTCTAGCCAAGTCCAGCGATGCCATAATGGGAAAAGAAGGACTGGAGCTTTGCACCATCGTAAGTGCTTGACGCACGGACTCCCTCGGAATCCGATTTCCTTGCATATGAAGCATGGCGCCCATCGTCATCGCCGATAACATTTTATGTGTCGATTGGACGACTATATCCGCGCCAGCGTGCAGAGCAGAAGTTGGAAAAGCCGGATGAAAACCAAAATGGGGCCCATGCGCTTCGTCAACAAGTACGGGTATCCCATATTCATGAGCAAGTTGTATTAGCGAATTCAGATCGGGACTCATTCCGTAATAATTGGGGGCAGAGAGAATGACGGCTTTGGCTTCGGGATATTGCTCTAACGCAGCTTTCAATAATTGATCTCTTGGTGCAGTCGCTAATCCGGATACCGGATCAATATCGGGAGGTAACATTACAGCTCTCGCTCCCGCCATCATTAATCCATGGATAACGGATTTATGAACATTACGCTGAAGGATGATCAAGTCACCCGGATCACATATTCCTATAATCATCGCCAGATTACCTGCAGTGCTCCCCCCGACAAGAAACCGGGTTTCATCCGCACCCCAACAATCCGCTGCAAGCCTCTGAGCATCCGCTAATGGGCCTTCCGGATGATGCAAATCGTCGGTGTCGGACAGCTCCGTCAAGTCGAGCGCGAGCACGGAGCCATAGTATGAAGCTGCCAGCTCGTCTTCCCACGCTGCATGCTGCTTATGCCCAGGAACATGAAAGGCCCGCGCCTCGAGACGAGCATGTGCATCCAGCGCTTCGTATAGAGGCGCTCTATATTTATCTAAAGCCGTATTCGTCACCTTCATGCCTCCAACCCGATTTTTTCCCATTGTATCAAGTCCGATATCTTCTGCCAAATTTAATCAGCAAAAAGCGCCAAAGCCTTGTTAGGCCCCGACGCTCCTGATCCCTGTCCGCTAAGCATGAAACCGAACCCACAATTGCCTCAGCTGCCGAACGAAAAAGGGATATCTCTCGTCTTCTACTTTTGTCTGAACCATTTCCGATTCGCATGACGTACAGATAAATTCGGTTACAATCGTGATACCTTCTTCTTTAGGCTCGCCGCAAACGATGCAGGTCTTTCGTTCAATTTCTTCCATGAACCTCCCTGCCCTTCCTATTGATGCATCTATTATGTCCGAATTCTATGAAAATATACGTATTCATAGCGAGGATTGTATAGAAACCATAACATTCCGCCCGTCTCAGACCGATACAATGAACAGAGCATGTTTCGTGTCCGGGAGGATAGTTAAGGATGAGCAACTCACCAGCAATAAATGACCCAACCTTCTATAATTATAAACTCATTCGCAAAATAGCACTACGCCCAGAAAGTAAGTATAGTTACATGGCTACTGCTTTATTGGTTGTTTCGGCCTTATATTTAATCTACGGATGGCTTGGTATAATCTATACGGTACTTGCTATTATTCTGATGTTACTCGTACATGCGCTCGTCTTAAGAATAACCTTACGTCGGGTAGATGAGCTTTCCGAGAAAAGATGGACCTTCCGCCGAGATTGGCCTTGGATCGGTCCGCTGCCCATCATGGATACGCAATTGTCCCTCTTCCGTCGTCTACACTTCCATCTGTTCCTCGTAGGCTGCTGCATTGCCGGACTGTTCTATCCCTGGGCCCATTCTTCTCTTGTTATCTCAATGCTTTACTGGCATTTATGGCTGCTGACTCCGCGTATCCGACTCTTATTAGCGTTACGGCGCGAACGAAGCAATGGTGTCATCCGTTTGGAGTCCAAAGAAGTATCCTATTATCATCAATAGATTATCGTACATAACAAAAAAGCACCCTTCGCGGGTGCTTTTTCTTTGATCTCCGGCCTGGCAACGTCCTACTCTCCCAGGACCCTGCGGTCCAAGTACCATTGGCGCTGGAGGGCTTAACGGTCGTGTTCGAGATGGGTACGCGTGGAACCCCTCCGCCATTATTACCAGACCAGAT
>NZ_JAIOAP010000025.1 GCF_021190915.1 Cohnella silvisoli | reverse complement strand
TCTTCCGGGAAGTCCGGCGGCAGCGGGACGTATGCGCCTCCGGCTTTCAATATCCCGAGCAAACCCGCCAGCAGCTCCGGCGAGCGCTCCGCCATGAGCCCGACGGGTTCCCCGGATCGCAGACCGGTCGCCAGAAGCTTGCGGGCAATCCGGTTGGCTCTCTCGTCCAGTTCCCGGTAGGTAAGCGATCCGGCTTCGAACGACGCGGCAAGCTTGTCGGGAGCGGCTTCCGCTTGCCTGCGAAACAGCTCGGGCAGCGTCAGCTCTCGCGGAAACGGCGCTATGGTAGCGTTAAACGTATTAACGACCTGATGATGCTCCTCTTTCGACAACAAGTCGATGCCGCCCGTTTTCAAATCCGGATCCTTCGCGATCCATTCCGCCAGCCTGACGAATTGGCGGGCCATCTTCTCGACCGTCTCGCGACGGAACAACAACTCATTGAATTCCCATACACAAGTTAAAGCACCCGATCGTTCGGGATAGACGTCCAGCTTCAGATCCAATTTGGAAGTGCTGGTATCCACCTGGATTTGCTCGAAGCGACAGCCGCCCGCCTCAAAGCTGGTGAACGTGGTCTCTAACTGGTTATGGTAAATAAGCATCGTATCGAACAACGGATTGCGCGAGGATTCCGTTCCTCGCCCGGAAAGCTCTATTAATTTCTCGTAGGGAACATCCGCATGGCTTAATGCTTCCCATAGCTTGTCACGGCTTCGGTTCCAATGCTCGCGGAACGTCCCTTCACCAACGGATTCCATCCGGACAGGAATGTAATTATTGAACATTCCGACCATCCCCTGCGTATCCGGATGGGATCTGCCCGCCAACAATAAGCCAATCGCAAATTCCGATTGAAGACAGTAACGTTGAAGGATGATCGCATGAAGACTGAGCAGCAGAGAAGAAATCGTGCCGTTGTTCGACCGGGCATGCCGGTTCCATGCCATTGCCGCCTCCGATGGCACTACCGCTCTCACGGCGCCGCCCCTGAATGTTCTTCGGATGGGTCTGATCGACGTGTCAGGCCAATTTAACGATGGCGCTTCATTCGCAACCTCTCGACTCCAATAAGCTATGCTTTCCGTTTTCGTTGCCTGATTCCTCTGCTCCCAGACCGCGAATTGCTTATAGCTAACCTTTAATAAAGGCAAGTGCTCGCCGTTCAGTAAAGCTGCGAATTCCTGCATCAGTACATTCATTCCGATCCCGTCGGAAGCAATATGATGAACGTTCAATGCTAAGCGATGGCTGTTAGCTTCATCTGTCCATAACGCCGCTCTTATTAGCGGGGGAAGGCTGAGATCGAACGGAGTGAGCAAACCGTTCAGTTCCTCGTCATTCCATTCATCACACTTAGGAAAGCCGTCTGAAGCGCAGCAAAATATACGCAGTTCTACCTTTGCGGAACCGCTCGAATGAACTTCCTGCAACAATTGTCCATGCTCCCAATGATAGGATGTTCGCAGAGTTTCGTGCCGATCCGTCAGCGACTGAAGTGCTTCTGCGACACTATCGGACGACAATGGACCGTCTACCGACAGCACGACGGGTATATGATAAGCACAGCCGATGCCCTCCGCTTGCTCAAGCAGCGCCATTCTCTTCTGTGCAGTCGACGCGGGAAACCGATCGCCCTCCGCCCCGCCTGCGAACTGAACTTCTTCAAACAGCCCGCCACTGGTTACGAACGGGACTAGTTCTTCTCGGCGAATGCGCTCTAACAGCAATCGCGGCGTCGGAAACTCAAAGATGTCCCTAAGTGAAAGCTCTGCTCCCCATAGCTTGCGAATACCCGCCAGTGCTTGCGCGGCTTTTAACGAATTTCCTCCCGACTCTTGAAAATGATCATCTGCATGAACGGACGAAACACCTAGCGCTTCCCGCCAAATCCCCATTAAACGAATCAAATCCGGATGTTCATCTTGTGTTGCGTAGGATGAAGTTTCTTCCTTTATTTCAACCGCCAAACGAAGAGCCTCGAGCTCGCCAAACACGGCATCCCATTCTCCCAAGCTCAGCCGTTCAGCTAACTTATACCGCTGGATCTTGCCGCTTGTCGTACGCGGGATAAGCCGAATTGGGACGACTCTGCCGATATCGAATCCGGTTTCGCGGCTTAATTGTCGCTTGAGCCTCTCGGCGAGTGGGAGGAATTTCTCCGGCTTCCCCCTATGCTGTACGAACAATACGATCTCATCTTCTCCCAAGTCGGCATTCGGAGCGCCGCATGCGGCAACTTTGCCGTAGCCGACCCCATCGACCGCTTCCGCGCGTTTCTCCAGGTCATGAGGATAGACGTTCTGCCCCCGTACGAAAATAATGTCCTTAAACCTTCCGGTAATGACCAATCTTCCGTCCTGCATGAATCCGACGTCCCCAGTGCGAAGCCATCCCCCCGGCGCAAGCGCGCCAGCGCTGGCTTCGGGAGCATTGTAGTATCCTCTGGTGACATTGCTGCCCCGAATCAGAATATGTCCAACCGTTCCTTCAGGAAGGGGATTATCCGCGTCGCCGCGAATCGCGACTTCGCATTGTGCGACAGGATAACCGACGTCCACGAACGTCACCGTCCGTCTGTCATTATCCTTCGCATGCTTAACAGGTTTGCCAAGCAGAAGGGAACCCGCTTCGACTATTACCGAAACGAGACGTTCTCCCGGCGGCGGAAAAGTGACGGCAAGCGTCGCTTCCGCCATCCCGTATACCGGGAACATGGCCTCCGGCTTCAGCCCGCTGGGAGCTAACAACTGAAGAAAACGTTCCGCCCAATCAGCGGAAATCGGCTCTGCTCCGTTAAAGATCAGCTTAACGCAGGACAAGTCCCATCCGATCGACTCGTCCTTCTTGAAGCAGCCTAAGAAGTGCTTATATCCGAAATTCGGCGAAGCGATGGCCGTTATCCGATGCTCATTGACTTTGGCCAGCCATAACATCGGATCCAGCATGAATTGCGCAGGCTGCATTAAATACTGGTCCATCCCCGCATAGATAGGGCCCAAATGAAAACCGATCAATCCCATATCATGAGTTAAAGGCAACCAGTTGAGCGTACAATCCCGGTCGGTCGTGCCCGAGCTCGCTATGAACGCGTTCATGTTGGATAAAAGGTTTGCATGCGTGAGTATGACACCCTTCGGCTGTCCAGTGGATCCGGACGAAAACTGAAGAAAGGCAATATCGTTTCCGCTGGGCATGAATGGCTCGAACTCGCTAACGGTGTCTGATCCCAACGACTCGCTTACCCGACCTTCAAGGTCATCCAGCCTTAAATAGAAAACTTCCTTGTCGTCCCTTATCTCACTGGCTTCAGCTTCCAAAGGCTCCGAATCCGTCAATAGCCTCGGGCGGTTTAACGTTCCCCACACCTGCTGGAACTTCACCCGATTTTCTTCGTTTCCTCCGGTGGTAATCGGAACGGGAATAAATCCGCCGAGCATGCAGCCCCAGAATCCAACGACGAAGGCGCACTGATCGTCAATTTGAAGCACCACTTCGTCTCGCGAATGCCAACCTCTCATGTGTAAACGCTGTGCAAGCTTCATACCAAGATCGTAAAGCTCTCGGTAAGACATCCGTGTCTCCGATTTCTTATGGATAAACACGATACCTTTTCCGTTTCGGGCCTCGTATTCGAGCATATCCGCCAAATGGACATACGGCTTCATCATGTACCTCCCTCTAAGCGAATTTCATTTCTCCGATTATTTTCGTTAGCTCTTCCTTCAGCAGCCCTAATAACGATTCCGGTTTGTTGCACCAGTAGAAATGGTCTCCCGGCATCCGAACGATCCGGCATTCATCCTTCGTATGCCGCTTCCAGCCAACGAGCTCTTGTTCCGTCCAACTTTCTTCTTCCCCCGCAATGACCGTTATTCCCCAAGCCAGAGGCTCATTCTCCTCGTACCTGTACGTTTCCACTAAGCGGAAATCGGCTCGCAATATCGGCATAAAAGCATCCTTTAGCGGCTTGCTCGCGAAGATTTCCGGGGAGGTAGCCCCCATCTCTACAATCCGCTGTGCGAATTGTTCGTCGGGCAGCTGATGAATCGGCTCTGAGGAATCGATCGTCCCGGGAGCCGGTCTTCCTGAGATAAATAGCCTCGCAGGAGCCGGCATATTCCGATCCCTCAGCAAACGAGCTGTTTCGTATAGAATCATTCCGCCCATCGAATGGCCGAACAACGCGTACGGACTACCGTCGCAATGGCGCATTACTAGGTCTAACACATCTTCGGATGCATCCCTCATGCCCTGATAGAACGGATCTTTGGTTCGTATCCCCCGTCCGGCCAATTCCAGCGGAATGCATTCTACTCCCACACCGAAAGCTTTTTTCCATTTCATATAGATAACCGCCGAAGCGCCTGCGTACGGAAGACAGAAGAGCTTCACGCGATTTTCCCCATTTCAAGTTTAATAACCTGATCCGCAAGCCCGAAATAACGGTCGTCATGCGTGATGACGATGACGCATTTGCCCTGGCTCCGTAAATCCGGCAGCAGTGAAGCATAGAAAAATTCGCGGTATTCCGGGTCCTGGTCGGCAGCCCATTCGTCGAATAGACAGATCGGCTTGTCATCCAGGTAGCTAACCAGCAGAGCAAGCCGCTTCCTTTGGCCGGTAGACAGCTTGGTCGTACTGAATCGTCCGTCTTGAATGGACACTTTGTCTTCTAGCTTAAGCAATTGCAAATAATGCTGCGCTTCCCGCTCCTTGGCCTCGAAATCGATTCCGTACAGCCTGTCGAATAAATAAGCGTCGCTAAAAATGGTAGACACGTGAACTCCGATATCCCCGGCGTTCATTCGTACGCCGTTTAACGTCACGCTTCCCTCATTTGGCTCGTAGAGACCCGTGATAAGCTTGGCCAGCGTTGATTTCCCGCTGCCGTTGCCGCCAACGATGAAGGTAAGCTCGCCCGAACGAAACTCATAATCTATCGGACCGACGGCGAACGATCGATCCTCATTTCGTCCATATTCGTACACGGCTTCCTCCAATCGCAATGTAACTTCATCCGCTTCGCTTGTCTCCGTCGTCAGTTCGTATGTGGATTCCCTTCTGCGAATGCCGGAGAGCTCTTCAGAGAAGCTCCGTATACGCTTCCAGCTAATGCGGGCTTGAAATAGCTCCGGCAATGAGTTCAGTATGGAGGTGAGAGGCCCCGCCATGTACAAGAATACAAACACGAAGCTGCGAAGCGCCTCTTGTCGCATCTCGGGGAACAAGGAGGGAAACGCGAACACGACCGTACCAATAACGGCTGCGAACAGGAGGTCGCCGATAACGACCACATTGGCGATTTTCGATTCGGCTTCCATGCGTTTATCCCTGTAGGTGGCGCAGCTCCCCGCCATGTCCTCCCGAAAGTCACGGGCTTTATTACGATGCAAGAATAATTCCTTGAATCCGTAGATCAGGTCATGAATGAATTTGAAGAACACGTTCTGGATATCCCTCGTCTGTTCCCACAGCTGGTTTGCTGACCGGATGATCGCATAGAAGGCCCCGGAAGCGGCGATAACGACTCCGAGCGATAATAGGAAACCCGCTAAATTGATTAATGCCAAATAAACGAACCCCGCCGTAATCGTCACCGACCAAGTTCCGATGCTAACCATTTTGTTCGCAAAGCTGCTGACCGTTTCCGTATCGTTGTTCAAACAGGTTTCGATTTTCCCCCGTTCCATCGCTTCCATGTTCTCATAGGGCGCGTTCAGGACCGTGGTCAGAATCTCCATTCTCTTGTCGTACACGATACCGTTCGTCATACGAATAAGACGAGAACGGAGCAGCTTCTGCCCGTAAACGAATAACAACATGCCTAACACGAAGTACGGCAATAAGCTAACCTTTATTCCTTCCGTGTCCCAAATCGCTGCGTTTACGACGAAGATCATCGATGCGTTGCCGATTCCGCTGGAGATGCCGAGCAGCAGCATCGTGACAAAAGGACGTTCATTTGGTTTGGGAAAATAACCTGTCAACGCAAGATATACGCCCGACAAAAGGAAGAGCGCGGAAATTTCCGCAATCGCTATCCTCTCGAAATCGGACGAACCCCTCCAAAGGTCGTATAAGCAATAACCTAACCAGCCGTAGAACACTGCTGCGAATAATACCCGACTCCATCTGCCTCTTCCTTTATCCGCATCTTTAGGCTGCCACCTTCCTTTCCGGATGCCTAGCAGCACCCATGCGATGCTCGCCGCGTTCCAGAGCAGCCCTAATCCAATTATCCAGATCCACATCGCTATCACGTTTGGTTTCCTCCCTCCCTACCTTGCTTCAGCTTGCAGCAACCGAATGCCGATTTGATCTACAGACATGAACTGCCATTGCTCAGGGAAGGAGGATAGAGATGTACATATCGCCGCCTGGTGAAGATCATCCAACCGGAGCCCTTGCAATCTGTACGGTAACAACCGGTTAACCGACTCCCCGACAACCGAAAATGTGCCCAGACCAAGCGATAACCCCCGGCCTAAGCACTTCACGTAGCTCTCTTTTCTCGTCCATATTTCGTAAAATCGCTTTAGACGTTCCGCTCCCCGCTTTATCCGCAAATCGTCCCACTCCTCGGATGATAAATACGCGTTCGTCCATTCCAGTCTTTGCTCCCGGATTTGTTCCACGTCAATACCGACAGGACATTCGGAAACCGCGCAAACGCACCAGTCCCCCGAGTGAGAAATATTAAAGTGAATGTCGTTTATTCCATCTAGATAAGGTTTGCCGTATCCGTCTTGCCTGAACGTCAAAATCCGATCGCTGGGAAGCCAATCCTGGACTAATGCCGCGCGAAGGAGCATTTCGCCCATCAGCGATCGCCGAGCATCCTCTTCGCGGGCGAACCGTCTCAGCCCTAATCTTCGATTAAGCGAGCATAGCGTTGTGAGCTCATCCTGCAATTCCGCCTGCAACGGCTCGGAAACGTTAACAGCGTATATCCGAAGAGGCGACCCTTCTGCACGCTCGGGAGTTACCCTACAAAGCCTCATTGTTATCGCCAGCTCTTGTTGTGAATTGGCTCAGCTCCCTGATGGTATAACATTGCTGAAAATCTTCCGGAGAGACGACAAGTCCACGCTCCTCCATCTCAATCTCAAGCTTGACGGCAAGCAGGGAATGTCCGCCCAATTCGAAGAAATTATCGTTGACTCCGATGATTTCAAGCTCAAGCAATTGCTTCCACATCTCGACGAGTTCGGCTTCGATTTCATTCTCCGGCGGTTCGAAAGCTTCAGCCGAGCGAACTTGAGACTGTGGCTCGGGTAAGAATGAGCGGTCTACTTTTCCGTTGGACGTTACAGGAATTGCTTCGAGCCTTACAAAATACGACGGAATCATATAACTCGGAAGATCCTCACCCAAATACTCTCTCAACGTCCGGGCGGGCAACTCATCCGGTGAAGCGTAATACGCGCAAAGCGCTTTCTGTCCGGATCCGTCCATTCGATCGATAACGACGCATTGCGCGATTCCCGGGTAACGGAGGAGCTTGGCTTGGATTTCCCCGAGCTCGACCCGATAACCGCGGATTTTCACTTGGTAATCGACCCTGCCCAGAAACTCGATATTGCCGTCCGACATCCACTTGGCCAAGTCGCCCGTTCTATACATGCGTGCGTTAGGATCAACCGAGAATGGATCGGACAGAAACCGTTCCTTCGTCAGGCCGGTCTCGTGATAACCGTCCGCCAGGCATTGCCCGCCTATGAATAATTCGCCCCGTGCGCCGATTGGACAAGGCTTCAGCTCCCGGTCCAGAATGTAGTACTTCGCATTGCGGATCGGTTTGCCATAAGGGATGCTCTTCCACGCCGCATCCACCTTATCCACTTCGTAACAATTGGACCAAATGCATGCCTCGGTTGCTCCGCCCAACGCTGCTACTTTGCAATCCGGAAATAATCGCTTCAACTGATCGGAAAGCGTTAACGGAATCCAATCCCCGCTAAGCATGAATAAACGAACCGGCGCGGACGCTCCTTGATATTTCTCGAAGAATGGAATGCATTGCGCCAGAGCGGCCGGCGCCGAATCCCATATCGTAATCCCGCTGGACGCCATTCTGGCTGGCCAAGTTTCCGGCTTGCGCACATCTTCCTCCGGGATAAGATCTACCGCTCCGCCAGCCGCGAAAATTCCGAATAGATCGTATACGGATAAATCGAAGCAGAGCGAAGTAATGAAGAACAAGCGATCCTGCCCGTTCACTCCGAACTTGCCGTTAACCCAGTCGATAACGTTAACGACCGGTCTATGGGAAACGACAACCCCTTTCGGAGTTCCCGTTGATCCTGAAGTGAATAGCACATAGGCCGTACGCGTCGGATCTTCCGGTATGTCTAGCGGGCTAACCTTTTCGGAATCGATATGAAATCGGGTTAAGAACTTTCTGCTAATCGGCGCTTCCAACTTTAATGCTGTTTCGGACTTCGTGATGACAACATCGTAGCGGTACCGTAATTCGTTCATAAATCCTTTGTTGCGTTTAAGGATATTGACCTCTAGTTCAGGAAATGAATTAGCAAAGCCGACGAAGAAGTCTTCGTGGCAATAAAGATACTGGTCTATTTGGACTCGTGTCTGATAGAAGGTTCCGTGATTTCGCTTAAATTCCTCTAGGGAGGCTCGGAAATCCTCCTTGGTTGATTCGTCAAGGATGTCAGCTACGATCAGTGCACCGCCAGGACGGACGAGTCTAACTGCCTCGCGAAGAACGTTATTTAAGTAGAGGTAATCCGGGAAAAACTGGATCGTACTCGGAAGCAGTACCAGATCATAGCTGTTATCCTCCATTTCGGAGATTTCATCTGCGAATCTCGTAAGCAACCGAATCCGATCCCTGTTGCTTTCGTTTAAGCTCTTTCGATTGGCCTCCTGCGTTAACGGCGACGGATCGAGACCCGTATACTCGTCGAAAGCTTCAGCCAATGCGAAGAGAATCAAGCCTGATCCGCAACCGATTTCCAGAGCCTTCTTTCCTTCGCCGGCAAACGGCTTGGCCAGTTCTACAACCCGATCCCGGTATTCGTCCACTTCCGGCTCGGTGAAATAGATCCCCGTATACGAACTGATAAATCCCCCTGACGACACCTTATCCTTCGCGGTCACGGCCAAGTCGTTAAACAATTTCACGATCAATTCCTTGTCCGGCTCCGTTGCAAACGGTTCGGCCTCCGTTTCATCCAAGATTATCGCTTGAATCCCTTTATGCGATCTCCACAACAGATCGGCCATAGGGGTGAATACTTCCCTTTGCGTGACAAGATGGGTTGCATTCACCTCGTTCAGAACCGTTTGTATTCTGCGCTTAGGCCACGAAACATCCAGGGGAACATAAGCTCCTCCCGCCTTCATGATACCGAGCGTTCCTATGATCATATCGAAGGATCGCTTGCATAACAGACCAACCCGGACTTCGGGACCTACCCCTGCTCTTTGAAGCGCCCTTGCCAACTGGTTGGATCTATCGTCAAGCTCGCGGTAACTCACCGTATCCTCTTTGAAAATCGCGGCTATGGCTTCAGGCGTCCGAGAAACCTGTTCCATGAATAAACCGTTTAACGTCTTCGTACTTGGAAACGGGCCTTCCGTAGCGTTGAAATCGCGAATGACAGTTTGCCATTCAGACGGATAGACCATCTCCAAAGAGGTCATAGGAGCTTCCGAATTCGACAGCAATTGTTCTAATAAGTGAAGCCAATGAGAACCCACGGCTTGCGCAAACTCGTTCGAATAGCGACTCGAGTCGAAGCGGATGAGCAAGTTCAATCCCTCATCGCGTTCCGTGAACCAAAAGGCAAACTCCGCGTCGGCAACCTCCAGAGCATGAAAGGGATGAATCCGGTCATAGCCAATGAAGATCGGAACGCAGAAATCGGCCCCCGCATCCGAGCCTCCCCATCCCATATCCTTAACGATCTGGATAAATGGATAATTCTGGTTGTCCAATATGCCTTCGAACCTGGATTTGAGCTCGTTCAAGAACTGACGGTAAGAGCCTTCCGTATTCGGGGCGAAAGGAACGACAAGCATGTTGTTCAAATTGTCGCCGCTGCCATGAATATCGAACACCGGTGAAACAAGAAGCGCTTCCGAAACGTGCGCGTATTTCTGTGCTGCGATCTGAACGCCGCTTAACAAAACCAGGAACGTTGCGATGTCCGAATTTCCGGCTATGGATTTGATTTTCCCCGATAAGTCGGAACCGCAAGCCGTGTTCCATTCGGTATACTTGTCCGCCTTCTGCTCGCCTGAACTTCTACTCTCGGGAAAACGGGTTAATTCCAAGTCTCCAGATAATAAATCAGTCCAGAACGCCTTCTCCCTATCGAGCCTTCCGCTAGACATTATTTTTTGAATTTCCAAACCGTCCAAACTCATTATTATTCCTCCTCGTTTAGGATTCAATTGTCGTTGCAATCGACTTGCTTTGGTCGGATTCCTGGCTAAAATTGGAAATCGAACGATAGATTGGGCGCCTTCAACGATCGGTATTCGACAGCCAATGTCACGTCTGCAATCCTTCGCTCTGGCACCTCGGCCAACAAAACGAGCAGCTTGCGGAAATCCTCCGCTATTTTCTGAACGGTGCTCCTGTTAAACAAGAAGTGGGAATACGTGACCCACAACAGCATTCCATCCGAGTTTTCCCAAGCTTGGAACACAAGATCGAAGCGCGACCACTTCTCTTGCAATACGAGCGGTGTCCACTTTAAATGTCCCGTCTGGACGGGTGGGGCATCTAGATTTTGAAGCACGAACATTGTATCGAACAACGGATTGCGGGTCATATTGCGTTGCGGTTTCAGCTTGCGGACGAGCAGCTCGAATGGATATTCGGAGTGCTCGTAATCTTCCAGCACTCGGCTCTTAACCTCCTCGACGAATGCCAGGAAAGTCAGTTCGCCGTTCACCCGGTTGCGATGAGCCAGCGTATGTACGAACATCCCTACCATAGCCATGGCTTCGGGATGCTCCCTTCCGGCATGCAGTGATCCGATGACTCCCTCTTCAGAACCCGTTACTTTAGAGAGAAGTACGTAATAAGCCGCCAACATCGTCATATGAACGGTTGCACCGCACCGATTAGCAAGCTCGCGTATTGATTCGGCTAATGTCTTATCCCATTGAATGGATAACGTATCGCCTTCAGATCGACGATTAGTCGGTCTTGGTACGTCTATCGGCAGGTCTGGTGTTGAAGAGTAATCGTTGAACCTTCTTTCCCAGAAAGCTTCGTGCTCGGCGGAAATTGTGCGGTCGTTGATCCATTCGCAATAATCTTTGTATTGCAAAGTTAAAGGCGGAAGCTCTTCCCCCTCAAGAATCGCTAATAGATCGTTCATGAGGATGCCGAGGGAAAGCCCGTCTGCGATAATATGATGAAGATGCAGCAGAAGCAGCGATTTACCATCCGTAAATTCCGTCAAATGTGCTCTTATTAAGGGAGGCTTATCTAGTTCGAAAGGCTGAATAACTTGGTGCATTAATTCCTCTAATCGGTCTGGGCTATCCATGCTTCGCTCCAAATAAAAGGAAAATGAATCATGGATAATCTGTATCGGCTTGCCGCCATCCCACCCGAATGAAGTACGCAAGGGTTCATGTCGTTCTATAAGACGGACAAAAGCAGCCTCCAATTTGTCTGGGTCTGGAGCCGGTTCGATCCAGAAGGCAAAGGGTAATACGTATAGGATCGTCCCGGGGCGGGAGCTTTCGATCGTGAATACCCTTCGCTGCGAGGGCGACAACCGATATCCCGGAAGCTTCGGTGCCGGCAATATGCCGGATATCGAGCCCTCATTGCCGCATTCATCGATCCAGGTCGACATTTCGGCTAATGTCGCATGGCGGAACATTTGCTCGAGTGCCATGTTTACCCCGAACTCCCGATGAATCGATACCGTCATCTTAGCTGCTTTCATCGAATGACCGCCGAGCTTAAAGAAATCGTCGTTTCTGTCGAGAACTTCCACGCCAATTACTGAATGCCAGATAACGGCTAACCGCTTCTCCGTCTCGCTTCTCGGCTTGTCTGTATCGAGCACACTCTTGCTTACAAGCCATTCGGATGCGTCTGGCAGCGCTTTCAGATCGGGCTTCCCATTGGAAGTTAAGGGTATAGAAGGAAGCTCGACCCAATAAGTCGGGACCATGTAAGCCGGCAAACATTCTGATACCGTTTTCCTCAACGACGAAGATTCTATCGAAATATCGGGTTTGGCAACATAATAGGCAATGAGCGCAGCTTCCCCCACCGCATCCGGCTTAACCGTAACGACTGCGTCTCTTACGCCGGGATGTTTCATTAGGGTATGCCTTACCTCTTCCGTCTCTATCCGGTAGCCGCGGATCTTGACCTGATTGTCGATTCTCCCCAAGAAAATCAGGTTTCCATCGTCCCCCCATTTCGCCAAGTCCCCCGTTCGATAAATAAGGGTTCCATCTAAGGGTAATCGCGTAAACTTCTGTTCCGTTAAAGGCTGTCTTCTCCAGTATCCGCGCGCCAAACCCGTTCCCGCGACGACGAGCTCTCCAGGTACGCCTTCCGGCAGAGGCTGCAATTCATCATTCACGATCCATACCCTTGTATTTGGCAACGGTTTCCCGATTGGGATGAGTGCTGATGACATCAGCTGCTCTTCCCATGCATTCCATGCCGTTGCGCAAACGGTCGTTTCGGTTGGACCGTAGGCGTTAACGTAGTTAACTCGTTCGCTCCACTTCAGGAATAGCTCTCGATTGGAATCGGAACCCGCAGTAATGAGGAGCCTGAGGGAAGGAAGACGTTCAGGATGCAGTTGGTCGGCATACGTTGGCGGCAAAGTCGCAACGGTCACCGATTGGTCCCTAATGAGGCGTTGGAAACGTTCCAAGTCGCCTATAACTTCGGGTATTGCGATAATTAATCGGGCTCCGGTCAATAACGCCATAGCCATCTCCCAGACGGAAGCATCGAACGAAGCGCTCGCGAACTGCAATATCCGATCTTCCGTTCCGATGCCAAGCGCGCCTTCGAAATAACTCTGCAGATTGCTGACTCCCCGATGTTCGATCATGACACCTTTGGGGTCTCCCGTTGATCCTGACGTATACAGCACATAAGCCAAATCCTCCGACTTCACGACTGGAAGTGCAGTGACAGCGCTTTCTACGTCGCCATACGATAAATGGTTTGTAGAAATAACTAGCCCCTCGAACAAAGGCAATTTTCCCCCCTGTTCTGAGACGATAAGCGCAGTCGCTTGACTATCCGCAAGCATGTATTCAATCCGCTGCGACGGATAAGCGGGATCTATCGGGATATACACCGCCCCGGCCTTGAGTACGGCAAGAAATGAGACGACCCATTCCTTCGAACGGTCCAGCATGACGGCGATCCGATCCCCCGGCTTAAGTCCTTCGCCTATTAAACGGCTTGCCATCCCGCTCGACCTATCGCTTAATTCAAGGTAAGTCAAAGCCTCCGAACCACATACGACAGCAAGCTTCCCGGGGTAAAGTGCAGCTTTTCTCTCAAAGCCTTCGTGCACCGTTTGAAGACACTCATAAGGTGCCGCTGTATGATTCCATTTCAGTTGTTTGTCAATAGCATGATTCGATCGAAGCTCACATGCGGTTTCCTCGCGATCGGGACATTCGGCAAACTGTCCTAATAAGGCGATGATGCTCTCTGACAATGAGTTTATCAACGTAGTACTGTATAAACCTGCAGAATAAACAATTGAAAGAGTGCATTGTTCATCGGAGCTATGCTCAATCTGAAACCAAATCTCCGATTCGTTCGCTCCCGCGAACGGATATGTAAATTCCCTCTCTTGAATAATAGATTCAGAATAAAAAACGAAACGTTTTAATCCTTCCGGTTCGTTGGATCCACCATAATGACTTAACCAATAATCCGCATAACGGTGAGATTCGCGAAACCGTTCCAGCAGCTGATTAAGTCGCTTCTTTAAGCTGAGTCTTTCCTCCGACTTTTCAATCATGATCGGAACGAATTGTTTTCTACTATTTTGTGTTACATCACCTTCCCTAGCATGGATAGGAATGGATATAGCCAACTTCCGCTCTGAACGAGTAAAAGCGAGCAAAACGGCAGCGGCGGCGGCAAATATAAAAATCGTACGTAAATCCTCTCGATCCTTGCAGTATCGATTCATTGCATTCATGACTCTCTCCGATATTCGAAATTCCATCCGTTCCTTCCAAGTCGTCGCTCCGAAACCGTCGGGTTGCAAGGGCGGTTCATCGTCCCAACCTTCCAACGTTTTTTCCCAGAATGCAGCTGCTTGTCTACCGAAAGATCGTTCCTCCAACGTGGGGGGCAACATGAATGCATCCGCTCCTTATTCAATTGTATGAAGCCGCATCGTTCTCTCGCCATTATTCGATATCATTCATTTTTAGTAATATTTGTCGTTTTCGAAGCTGCCAGCCCCCCAGTAGAATCTCTAATAACAAGCTCAGGTTTGAGAATGACTTTCTTGTAGCCGTTTGCATTCTCGGGTTGATTCAGCAGGTCAATAAGAATCGTTGCCGCACGACTGCCAATTTCCTCCTCGGATTGCGCGATATGCGTAAACTTGCCTCGTTCGTCGATTCCCGATGAAGGATCATCGAACGTTAAGATTGATAGATCGCCTGGCACGTTGAGATCGAGGCTTTTGGCTATACTCGCAATGTATAAGGCCAACTTCGCGTTTAATGTGATATATGCAGTGGCCAACCCGTTTTTAATGTAACGACGCAGCACGTGATTATCGTCTCTCGCTTTGTTGTCGACTGAAAATTCCGTCAGTATCAGAGCGGGATTGATCATTGCTTCACGTAGCTTTAGGGCATCCATATATCCGGCAATTCTCTCATCTACCGTGACGGTGTTAAGGGGAGAATCCGTGCATATGGCAATTTCTCGGTGTCCAAGCTCCCATAGATGAGAAACAGCCAATTGGGCTCCACGCCGATTGTCCGAAGAAACGAAGTGCGTGTCTACGCCAGGTAAAAACCGGTCGATCAGCACGAAAGGGAAATTATTGATCTTAAGAGACAGAATTTCTTCATTATAGGTCTCGGCATCGATCGGAAAGATGATCAGACCGGCAACGTCCTTCTGCAGCAATTGGATAATCGCTTCCTTCTCCATTTCCTTGGAGTGGTTCGTGAGAATAACCGCCAAGTAGTAGTTACTATTCTTTAAAATTTTGTTGATCCCTTGAAGAAGGCGAAGAGCGAAAAAATCTTCTACCGTCGGAATGATTAATGCAATCATCCGTTTTCCAGACGATTGGGAAACGACTCTTGACGGATCCCCCGTTTGACGAGTGATGTCTTCTCCATCAGACGGAATTTCGACCGGATCAGCGGGTATATCTACCGATTCTCGCAGCGCCTCCGGGAACGAAAGCTCCTTGCTCACAAAACTCCCCCTGCCCGGAATACGATAAATCCATCCATCTTGCGCAAGTTGGGTCAGAGCGTTCGCTACGGTTATTCGGCTGACATTGAATTTGCTGATAAGCTCATTTTCGGGAGGAATTTTCTGGTCCTCCGCAAGTTCGCCGGAAGAGATCAATTTCTTGAAATACTCTTGGATTTGAATATATAAAGGTAATCGCAAACGTTCCTTTTTCATGATCCACTACCCCTAATAGCACAGTTTATTTATGTATATTATTATAGCTAATGAATACTTTATGTCAATTAATTAATTTATGTATATTATAGCTAATGGATGCTTTAAGTCAATTACACGGAAACCAAGAAACAGCAAATGCCCCATGCAGTCTGGTAACCGCACGGGGCATTAAAGGTCAAAATCTCCTTACTCCCTTCTACCAATTTATCCATATTCGCCATATCAAACTTAATTTAAGATTAAATCTAGGTCGATCGCATCGGCGATCATCTTGTTTCCCAGGTCCCCCGGATGAATGTGATCACCTGAGTCAAACGCTGACAAAAACCTTGTAGGGCGATACGGATCTCTCGACAAGGCATCGAGGTCGAATACTCCATCGAACTCACCGCTCCGAATCCAATCGTTTACCTGCTGGCGCATTTTTTCTTTGGCCTCAGTGTAGTAAAGTTCGAAAGGCGGCAGCGTTCCGCCAATGATTCGGACATTGCGGACATGAGCACGTGCGATAAGCTGGCGGTAACCCGCAATAAGTTCATCAACCGTAGGTAAGGTTTCGGCAGGCGCGAAAGCCATGCCGGGCATACCGATGTCGTTGGTGCCAATAATCACAACCACGGACTTTACATTCGGCTGGTTCAATACGTCACGGTCGAAACGTGCCAACGCATTAATTCCCTTTACGTTCCTGAGTAAGCGCCCACCCGAAATCCCTGCATTGAGAATAGACACGTTGCGCTGTACTAGACGATCAGCCAAGATGTTCGGCCAACGAGTATTGGCATCGACGGTGGCTTGAGCTCCATCGGTAATAGAGTCTCCTATCGCCACAACGGTTCCAGCATTCATCGGTGCATCGACTAATATGCTTTTTAAGTACATGCTTACATCAGTGGTAGCATTCGTATTGAAGTCTGTGTCTGATACATGATTCCCATTCGCTATAAAAGCCGTCTGCCGAGCGTCCCAGTGAAATGTAGTAGGCACCGTCTCTTCAGGCAAAAAAATACTAACGCTAATGCTTTGGAGCGAATCGACGTAAAGTTCGACCGGATCGCTCATAATCGCAGCTCCAATGGGAACCACAATAGTGCTTTTCCCGCTGAACTCGAGTTTTCTGTCCGATCCATGGACAATCTTAGAGCCGACTCCTGTCAGGGCAACATGCGCATCGCCGATCACCAGCGGCACCGAGCCAAATTCGTTGGACAGCACAACCCGTACCCGGCGGCCGCCAACACTAATACGCGCAACCTGACGAATCGTCTGGTTTTTCAGCTTAGCAGGAAGTTTCGTTGGAAATAGAAATTCTTCGCCCCATATCGGCTCCGGACTAGCATACCAGCTTGCAATCCAGCTTTCTTTACTTGTGCCTTTATCAGCAATGCTCATCGAAAAGATCTTCCTTCCTAATGTTCATTTTTGGGATAAGTGCGATCTTGGGATCGCAAAGAGGCTTTTAGAAGTCATACTCCGCACTATTCCCTTGTCTTTAAGCAGCTTGATGTAAAATCCGCCCACTACGCTGCGATGTTGGAAATTGAGTTGACGAGCGGTAATCGTATCCGTCCAATCGGAGAACGCTACGCGGTCGGGCGTATCGTTCAACATTTTCCATAGCGGCTCTACCAACTTCAAGAAATCGTCGCGGTCGGTTGCCAGTGCGGCCGACCAGATAAGCCAATCGGCTTTCGTATAGGTTTCCCTGCTATCCAGCGGAGTGCCGTATTCATTCCGGCGATCTAAATACCAAGCCACCTCCCTGCGCAACGTCTCTTCGCCGAACAACCCGGTTCCGAATATCGAATCCCAAATGAGATTGTACTTCAAGCTCCAAGTTCCGTCTTGGCCGAATGCCAACTTCGTATGATCTCCATCGTCGGCCATCATTTTCCATTGATTCGCCATTTCCTTTGCCGCGTCCAGATACCGCAACGATTCCGCCACATTGTCCATATTCGCCATAAGAATGGAATAGCTCGCTACGCCCATAATGGCTTTTACCGACAAGTTCGCGTTTCTTTCCAAGTGGCCCGCAAAATCATCCGTGCACAATTGGTTGTCAGGATCCAGGCCGAATTCCAACAAATAGCGAACCCATTGTTCCAGGAGCTCCAGATCTGCTTGAGAGAATTTTACTTTGTCTCCAGCCAAGCATACGGCAGCGGCCATAATCAGCATATTGCCGCATTCTTCGACGGGCATTTGACCTTCCCTCGCGTTATCGCTATAAACCTGGCCATTGCCGAGCGGATACTGGCCGATGTCGTGCGGGGCGAACTCGAAGGGCCAAGCATCGCTTCCGGCATACTTGAAGATCGGCCGCATCATCGCTTCCACAAGAGCCGGATTGTACAGAAGGAAAAGAGGAATGGAAGGGTAACTGACATCCACGGTTGCCATGCAGCCGTTGCTGTAACATTCCTTGGATAAGAACAGCAGCTCCCCGTTCGTATCGGATACGAGTTTGTGGGCGGCGATGGCTTGGCGGTAGGAGAGCGCGAGAATATCCGCGTATTTGACACCGCCCGATTCCACTGCGTCGGCTAACAATTGCCGATCGAATTCCGCGCAGCGCTCCGTCAGGGTTTCATATTCCGAAAATGCGTCTGCGATCATCTCTTCAGCGCTCTTGCCGTTTCTTTTCCAATAAGCCAACAGTTTATCACCGAAATATTCAACGGCATAAACGTCGTCATAGGCGAGCACTGCTAAATTGTTTACCGAGTCCGCGCCCAACGTTCCCACTTCGAACACAACTGCCATTACGGGTTTGCCCCCAGCGACCTCTAACGGCATTGCCAGCGCTTCCTCGGGTGCGATTTCTCCGTTCCTCGCGAACGATTTACGAATTTCTGCCGTACCGAAATAGGATGCGACATGCTCCGATCTCTTCGCGCACAGATAGAAATGACCCCAATCGATCCGCAGATCATCTCCCGACCTATTTAAATATAACTGCTTTTCATGGCTCATTCGCTGCCAGATCAGCCCTTCTGCCTCTCCCCGTTCCCATACGACGGCTTGCCGCGGATGGTCCACGCACCATTCTCCCGTTACGTCGTAATAAATCTTTACATCATGAGATCTCCCATCTGTCGAACGAACCACGAACGAAACATAGGAAGCGGGTCTCGATAACACATCCAAATCGTCCAATAGCAAAGGAGTGCTAAAGCGAACTTCAAGCGCCACGCCGGAAGCTTCGAAGGAGTAGACGCTGCTTAGCGGAGTTACGGTCAAATTCGTTTGCTCCATCGCTGGCGGCTCCGTATAGTATCTCTCGACGTTAGGTTCTACTCGCCCCGCAAAACGCCACGTCCTCCCGTCGATTCGAATCAACCCCGTCATCGCTTGCCTTTGCCCCGTCCAATGGCGGGTGAAATCATCCGTCAGGCGATCGGCGGAAGACCATACGCTGAAATAGGGATCAACCGTAACAAGCGGGACAGCCGGCGGTCGAATTGTACTCTCCGTCACGAAACAACACCCTTTCCCTATATACATTATATATTTCGTATATACATACATAAATTATAATAGAGATTGTTGTGTATATATGTCAATAAAGTTTTTATGAATGTTAGCCTTTAATTGCCCCGGCAGCGATTCCTTTAATGATAGATTTCTGCATCAGCAAGAAGAACGCGATGATCGGGATCATCCCCATCACAGCATAGGCGAACGCCAGATTCAAATCGCTGCTGTATTGACCGAAGAAGAAATACTGCTGCAGCGGGATCGTACGGAAATTTTTGTCTTGCAAATAAAGCAGCGGAAGCAGAAAATCGTTCCAAATATACAGCGCGTTCAGGACAAGCACGGTGGCGGTAACCGGTTTTAAGAGCGGAATTACGATCCGGAAAAATATACCCGGAGTCGAGCAGCCGTCGATCCGTGCCGCCTCCTCGATCTCTCTGGAAATCCCCTTGATAAAACCCACATAGAACAGCACGCCTATCTGAACGCCGAAACCGCCGTATATCAAAGCGATACCCCAATACGAATTAAGTAAATCGAGCT
The DNA here is from genome assembly GCF_021190915.1 of Cohnella silvisoli. Lineage (GTDB taxonomy): Bacteria > Bacillota > Bacilli > Paenibacillales > Paenibacillaceae > Cohnella > Cohnella silvisoli. The sequence continues at coordinate 70,664 of NZ_JAIOAP010000025.1, read as the reverse complement.
CCTTGCCCATCTTGTACAGAGGCAGCATCGTAATTTGAAACGGCACCATCAAGCCCGCTAGAAACACGATAAACACGAAGTTATAGAAGGGTTTGTTCCTTCTGGCGATCGAATAGCCCGCTAGAGCCGATACAAGAACGATAAACAGGACGGAGATCGTCGTAATAATGAAGCTGTTCGTGATCGCCGCAGGATATTTCGAAGCGTTCCACGCCTGAGAGAAGTTGACGAAGCTAATGCTGGATGGAAGGGCATAAAAGGAATCGAACGTTTGTTTAGGCGACTTAAACGCCATGAGTACGGCAACGTAAAAAGGAAATAGAAAAACAAGCGCCGCCGCCGATACGATGGAAAACGTCGCGATTTGAGTTTTGTTCATTAGAGCTCCACTTCCCGTCTTCTGAAGATAGAAATTTGAATAAGGGTAACGAGAACCAAGATCAGGAAGAAGATCATGGAGAGCGCCGTGCCGTAGCCGGCTTGGAAGTTGTTGAACGAATTTCTGAATATGAAGGTCGTAATGACTTCGGTGGCAAAGGCGGGACCTCCGAACGTCGTCACGTAGACGAGATCGAATACTTTAAGCGAGCCCGTCAGCACCAGCAGCATGTTAATCGTGATGGCGGGAGCGATCAAGGGGAGCGTGATGTGGAAAAACGATTGCCTCGTATTCGCGCCGTCCATCTTGGCGCTCTCGACGAGCTCGCTCGGGAGCCCCTGCAATCCGGCGATATAAATAATCATCGGAGCTCCGACTCCTTGCCAGACAGCGACGATAATGAGCCCGAACAAAGCATAATTGGGATCTCCCAGCGGGCTGCTGATATCGATACCAAACAGGCTGAATAGGCTCGGAAACCCTATCGCATAGTTATACTTCCATATAAAACCGGATAAGACGATCGAAATAACGCCGGGCAGGAAGAAGATCGTCCGGAACGTTTTTTTGAATTTCAAATAGGAGTCCAAAAGCAGCGCAAGCATCAGCGAAATGACGTTAACCAGGAAGGTAATAATTAGCGCATATTTGAACGTGTTCACCAGGGCGCCCCATAGATCGTTATCCGCGAAAGCCCTCACGTAATTACCCCAGCCAATGTAATGGAGCGACTTGGACACCCCGTCCCAATTCGTGAACGAATAACGGGCACCCGTGACTAACGGAACGAGAACAGCTAACGTAAACAATCCTAATCCCGGTATTAAAAAGAGGACGTACCACATCTCGCCTCGGATGATTCGCATTATATGTGCCATAAGTTATTTCCTTCCCGATGGGATAAAGGCATAGGCGCTGCCTATGCCTTTATGATCATGTCATGTCTGATTATTTATGGTTTTTCTCGACCCAATCGTCCATCGCCTTGATGACTTCGTCCTCCGTCGCTTTGCCGAAGAACAGCTTCTGCACGTTCTGAATGAACTGGGAGCCCCAGTCTATCGAAGTTTTCGCCATGTAAATTTGCGAATCGTATACAAGGCCTTTGTCAAAATAAGGTTGAAGCTCGTTAACGGCCGGAGCGATGTCGGCGGATGCGCCTTTTACGTAACTCAGGGAGTTAATGTTCTTAACCCATGAATCTCCGCCTTCTTTGCTCGCCATGAAGGCCAAAAATTTCAGGGCCGCTTCCTTGTTCTTCGAATTTCTGCCTACCGCCAGAGACGCATCAGGATTAAACTCCAATTTATTTAAGCTCTCATCGTTGCTGAACGGATAAGGGAAGTAGCCGATTCCGGTGTTGTATAGATCCGGATTTTTCTTCTGGATGTCCGCGAGCGGCCAAGTGCCCATGTACATCATGCCTACGTCGCCTTTGGCGAACAGATCGACGATTCCGTTATAATCCACGCCCAATTGGTCTTTGTTGCCCAGATCAAAAAGCTGTTTAGCATGTTGAATCGTCGTTTTGATCGCTGGGTTATCGGCGAATTTCGCCGCGCCCGTCTCTATCTTCTCGAAAAAATCCGGTTGATTCGCGACAAGCGCTGTGTTGCTAGGCAAATCGCGGCCCGCCCACATACCGAGCGTCCATCCGTCCTTCCAGCCTAAGGCGAAAGGCGTTTTGCCCGCTTCTTTGATCTTCTTCCCTGCCGCAATCATCGCGTCGAAAGTTCTTGGAATTTCAAGGCCTAAGTCGGTGAATATTTTCTTGTTATAGAACACCGCGATCGGAGTCGCGTTTACCGGCATCACGTAATTTTTGCCGTCCGTTGCCTGTGCCTTCAAGACGTTCGGATCGAAATTCTCCATGAACGGCATGCCGGTTAAATCCTCGACATAACCGCCGTCCACGAACAGCTTGGTTTGCGCTCCGGCATTAAGCGTGAATACATCCACGACATCGCCGCCGGCCATTTTCGTTTTAAGAAGCGTATAATAGTCGTCATATTTAACAGGCTGTACGTCTACCTTAATATTCGGGTTCGCGGCCTCGAACTGGTCAACGATCTTCTGTACTCCATCCGTAACGTCGCTCTTGAAGTGCATGAACGAAATCGTAACCGGTTTCTCTTCTGCCGCCGACTCGGTCGGCGCTGGCGTGCTCTCCGCCGGACTGCTGGCCGCAGGCTCGGACGAGCCCGCGGTGGAGGCTTGCGGTTCGTTCTTGCTGCCGCAAGCCGCCAACAATATAGTCAACAGCATCGCGCATAAGCCGAGAACCATGCTTTTTTTCATTTTGTTTCCCCTCTTCGTGTTTATGAAGTGTGAACGAATGTCCTTCGTTCTTATTAAGCTTACTTTTCACCGAGAGGATTCGTAATAAAATAAATTGTGCTGCCGATGTTCAATATTTTGTGCCATTATTTGCCCAACCGGTTCTCTCTGTACTCGGACGGGGTTTGATCGGTGAATTTCTTGAACACCTGGCTGAAATAGCGCTGGTTCTCATAACCGACAAGCTCGGATATCTCGTTGATTTTCCGATCGGAGGTCCGAAGCAACTCGCATGCTTGTTCCATTCTCTTGCGCGTGACGTATTCGATGAAGTTCTCGTCCGTCACCGACTTGAACAACTTGCTCAAATAGCTGGGGTCCATATGGAAGCGGGTCGCAACGTCGATTAGGCTCACGTCCTCGAAGTAATTGGCGTCCAGGTAGGAGACAATCTGATGAATGGTATAGGCAGAATCCGATACTTCGGAGGTCAGTTGTTGGGCTTCTAAGGCTCCCGTCAATTGATCCACGAATGCCTGAAGTTGCTTGAAATCCAGTATTCCCGTTATGAAGCGGACATCGAACAAGGAAGGAAAAGACGTAATCAAGCCTTTCACCTCCATAGAAGCAAGTTCCGTAATCTTGGCAAGCTCCCTGTGTACGTCGCGAATAGTTGTTGCAGGCCGCTTGCTTATCTTGTGGACAAACTCCGATAACAGCTTACGGCAATCCTTAACGTTACTCGATGCCAATGCATGGCTTAAAGCCTTCAAATCGAAGGAAGTCAATATTCCCGTTGCCGATTCCGGTTCGGAAAACTCGTCAGTGGAGACGGACAGTCCAGACACGTCCAGCCGGTTTTTCCACAGCTCTTCGTTCGCCGCGCGATAGGCTTCCGGCAACTTGTCGAGGTTTGCAGTGATCGGACTCAAGCCGACAACGACATCCGTACCCAACATCTGTTTAACGGCATTATGGAAATTCGCCGCCAATTGGCATATACGCCCGACATCGTAGGAAGAGTCGGGGAGGATCATGCAGATGCTCAACCTGTCATCGGATTTGTAGACGAGCGGGACTTCATCTTGCATCACTTCGTACAAAATATTCTCGACGCTGAACATGAACAAATCCGCATTCCCGTGAAATTTCGTCTTGGAGATCGCGTGGAATTGACGGAACATGCATACAGCAAGCCGGTAACGGTCTGTCGCATGGGAAATCCGAAGCTCCGCCGCTTGATTGCGAATATCGGATATATTCGTTATCCTTTTGCCGGTCACGTGCTGCAGAAACTCTTCCCTCTTCAGCTTCAGGATGTCCTTCGTGAATTTCTTCTGCTGCTGCAGACTCGAATAGTCGCGAATGGCATCGATCGCCTTAATCATCGCGTTTCTTAAATCCGGAATGGAAATCGGTTTTAACACGTATTCGCTAGCCTGGTAAGTCAAGGCGGCTCTCATATATTCGAACTGGGAGTATCCGCTGATCACGATAACCCTGATATCTCCATGCAGCTTAAATAGGCTTTCTAGAAACCGCTCTCCGTTCATAACCGGCATGTTCATATCGGTCACGACGATATGCGGCTTATTGATTCGGATCAACTCCAACGCCTCTTGGCCGTGCTTCGCCTCCGCGATCACTTCGACGTCCAAGGCCAACTCGTTGATCATCTTGCTGACGGATTTCCTACCCCACGTTTCATCGTCCACTACCATCACTTTATACATGGGTCGACCCTCCTCTCTTGTAGGGAATGATAACCTTGATCGCCGTGCCGATGCCCGGCTCGCTGTCAATTTCAAGACCATGGGACGGTCCGTATACGAGCCTGACCCTTTCGTGGACATTCTTGAGCCCGATCGATACTCCCGAGAACACTTCCAGTGATTTATGCTCCAAATTCGCCCTGACGGCGGCAAGTTTGCCCGCCTCCATTCCAGCGCCGTTATCCCTTACCGTGATTATGACGCGCTCCTCTTCCCTTGCGGCGTTAATGCTTATGCGAACCTTATAGTGCTCTTGTTTGCCCAAAGCATGAACGATCACGTTCTCGATTATAGGCTGCAAAACGAAACGTATGATCGAGTGATCCATAAGCTCTTCCTGAACTTCGAACTCGATCTGCAGCGATTCCTCGAAGCGGAACTGTTGAATGTATAAGTAGTTGTTCACGTGAGCCAATTCCTGCCCGATCGTAGACTCCATGTTGCCTTCGTAGAAGCTATAGCGGAACATATCCCCCAGCGCGCGGCACATTTCATGAATTTCGTAGTCTCCGATCAGTATCGCTTTACCGCCTATCGTCTGAAGGGTGTTATACAGAAAGTGGGGGTTAATTTGCATTTGCAAGGCAAGAATTTGCGCTTCTTTGTTCCTGAGCTCCATCTGGTACTCCAATTCGATCAGCTCTCGGATCTTGTCCGTCATGAAATTGAAATTCCTCGTCAGCTCCGAGAGGTCGTCCCGATAACGGTAAGGCTTTAAGGTAACGTGAAAATTGCCATTGCGAACGGCTTTCATCGCCTTCCTGAGCAATTGGATGGGCTTAGTAATGAACCGTTGCGCCAGCAGGGAGAAGAGGAAAATCGTGAGCATGACGAGAACAAGCGCCCCGATCGAGATAAGCAGCGTGTTTTTGCGATTTTGCGCTAATTCCGGATTCGGATACACGAGCGTGAGCCCGATATTCGAATTGTCCAGATAGGAGGTACCGATGAATAAATCCTTGCTCCGCGTAAATTGAACGTCCCGCGGATTGTTGTTGGCCCATGCCTCAGGACGTATAAACTTCTTCACCACGCTATCGTAAGAATCGTTCGTTCGATAGAACGATTCGCCTTTACCGTTCTGCAGCACAATGACGTTCGGCGACTTGTTGTTCGCTTCCATCGTCTTGTCTAATTGTTTTTTCTGAATATAGAACACCAATGTTCCGTATTTCGTTTTGTAGAAAGGATCGTAGATCGTGAGGGCATATACGAAAAAATCCTGGCCTAATGACTTATCGGAGTAAATAAACATCAGGGAATTCTGAAACGGCAAATTGAGCATCTCCTTGTAATTCGGGATGCCCTGCTCCAGCCGGATCGAATCGTAGCTTGCTGCCCTAGACCAAGAGTCTCTTAATGTGTCGTCTTTGCCGTACACCATGATTTTGATAATATCCTTGTTCTTGTTCACCACTAGCCGGAAATAATTATCCAACGATTCCTTGATGTAAATAATGTCGGAGTCATTGTAATTCCTGCCGTGCTCCATCAGGTTAGTGATTCGGTTAAACCCGTATACCTGCAATGCCGACGTCGAAATATTGCGGAAATATTGATCCAAGTAGTTCGATAAATATCCGGCGTTCTGATCGGAGCTGCGAAACATCGTACTCTCCAAGGAGTTCGTACTCGACCGGTAGAACAAGTAAGAAAGGACCAGAAGGGGAATCAAGGAGATCAGCACGCTGCTCCATACGATCTTGGCACTGATGCTCCGGTTCATGAATATCCATTTCATCCGATAAATCCTCCAACCCCTGCGCCCGCTAAGCGTTGGCTCTTTAAATCCTACTTTACATCGCTATTAAGTCCCCGTACAGTAAGCATTCCATGGAATGGACGCCGAGATACGGCATTCGGCAACGATCGGATATTCGATGTATTAAATTCTATCATCCTCGTTTAACGGAACAATTTAATTTTTTGTTCTGATCATGTTCAATTTATTGGTAAGGACTCTAGTACAAACATACTAAACCGTACGAACAGGGGCTGTCCCGTAAGGTCTTAATGACCTGAGAGACAGCCCCTGCGTATGCGATAGTAATGGATTATTTACAGCCACTTGGATAATTGCGATTTGCCGCGCCGGACGAATGATTTGACGGTATTCTCGGAGCAGTCGAGCAGTTGGGCGATTTCTCCGTAGCTGGTTTGCTTGTAAATACGCAAGTACAACGCGGTGCGCATCCGAGGCTTGAACCGCAAGAGCAGTCGACGAACGAATCTATCGAATTCCATATCGAGGACGGCTTGTTCCGGTGTGTCTGGATTTGACACGGCTAGATAATGAAGCGGCAGCCCGGAAATTCGTTGTTTGCGGCGCCATTGATCGACGAAGAGACGATAACCGGTTAGAGACAGCCACTCTTTCGGATGCTCGGGCAGGTTATCCTGTTGGCAAAGCTTCAGGAAAGTATCCTGAACGAGATCATTCGCTTCTTCTTGATTACGGGTCAGCCTGAGCATGAATCGGCTCAGATTGACGGAGTGAGCCGTATACAGATCATTCAGATTGGCTGCGACTCGTTCCATTCGTCCGTTCACCTCCGATCTGGACAGACGGATCAGATGTACGATCCGGCGGACCGATTATTACTTTCTTGCCGTCGAATTCGAGCACCGCTTTGCCGTCTACGTTCATCGCATCCAAGTACGCTTTAGGAATTTGCAGGCGGCCGACACGGTCGATCACGACGAATTCTTCATGCTGCGCACCGAAGCCGGAGCCTGTTGAAACTTCTGCAGAAGCTTCATCGGCGCTATCCGAATCGGAAGCGTTCGCCTCCCGCTTGACCCACTCCGTACTGGTCAACCCGTCTCGAATGGCGACTACGCGGTCTACTTTATCCGCTACGGAGAGATCATGGGTGACGATAACGATCGTCACTCCCATATCCCGGTTAAGTCGTCGGAAAATATCGAGAATCTGCTCTCCAGTGGCACTGTCTACCGAACCCGTCGGCTCATCGGCGAGAACAAGGGGCGGACGGTTGGAGAGCGCGATCGCGATGGCGACTCTCTGTTGTTCGCCGCCGCTCAGCTGCGTTAGGCGGCTGCCCATTCGATGCTCCAGCCCGACCGCGGCAAGCAACTGCTTAGCGTACGCGCGGTCCGCCTTCCCCTGAATGAGCATCGGCAGTTCGACGTTTTGGAGGGCGGTGAGGTAAGGCACCAGATTTCGCCCAATATTTTGCCAGATAAACCCGACGGTTTTGCGTTTATATTCGATTAACTGCTCCATGGACATTTTTAGCAAATTCCACTGCCCTACGACCGCCTGACCCGCGGATGGCCTATCGAGCCCGCCGAGAATGTTGAGCAAGGTAGATTTGCCGCTGCCGCTGTTGCCGATTATAGCCATCATCTCGCCCGGCTCGACCGTCATATTCAGCCCCTGAAGCGCAACGACCTCAATGTCGTCGGTTTTGAAAATTTTCACCAGACCTTCGCAATGGATCATCGCAGGGCCTCCTTCTCCACCTTTTTCTTATCGTTCTTCACCTAGCTTAACGGCTTGCGAGATGCGCAGACGCCTCAGCTGCAGGACAAGCAGGCACGCACCGGACGCGAGCATAATACCTGTAGCGATGTACAGCTTGAGCGTATCCTCCGCCTCGAACACAATCCGGAACGGCGGTACTTGCCGCGTCCCTTCGATGCTTCCGCCCTGCAGGAACGGCAGGAACAGGCGGCTCGCGATCGTGCCTAGCCCGATTCCCGCGACGACCGACAAGCCGGTCGTGAACAGCTGCTCAAGCAGAAGCATGCCGGTCAGTTGTCCGCGCGAGAGCCCCATTGCTCTCAAGATACCGAGCTGGGCTACTCGACGAGACAGGGTGAAAAACCAGAAAATCAAATATCCGAGCAGCGAGACGAGCAGCGAGATGAGAAATCCGAGGCTCAGAATGCCGAAGACCCCGCCTTGCGTAGGTTGATTGCGCATTTCGGCAAGTTTCCCGCGAGCATCCTCCGCTTGGGTGATAGCAATGTCGCGCTCCGCCAATGTATCGAGCACCGGCGCGAGCTTTGCGCCGTCTTCCATGTTTAACCAAACTTCATAGGGAATTTTCCCGATCTGCTGATTCAGATAATCCAGATTAACCACGAAGAAAGGCGCTTCATCCGGATACAGGCTGGGCCAATACGGTACGATGCCAACGACGACCAAATCTACCGGCTCGTTATCGTATCCGATCGTCATCCGCAGCGGATCGCCTTCCTTCAGCCCGTAACGTTTGGCGAATTCGTCTGATATGAGCACCGCTTGCTCGGTTGTGCCAAGCGCATCGAGGTAGTAATTGGGATGTATCGGATACAAATCCTCGCGAAACCACGCCGTCTTGGCAAAATCGACATTGTCTATACCGATGACCTGCCCGGTGCCTGCCGACTTGCCGCTGATCTCGACTTTGCCGGTCGCCTTCAACACTCGAGTGGCCGATTGTACCCCATCCAATTTCGAGTAAGCCCCGAAGGACGGTTCATTATAATAGATTTTGTTCTCGTCGTCCTCGTCTTGAACGCCCTCCCACGCCGCCTTCAGCACGACATCGCTTCCATACTGATATTTCGTGCGGTCCGAAGCATTCACATCCATCGTTCGGGCAGCTGATGCATTGTAAACCCCAAGCCCGATCGTAAGAATCAGCAAGATCATGAGAGGATAAAAAGTGACGGCAGAACGCTGCAGCTGCGTCAAGGTGAGATACATCGTGACCGGCATGCGGTTTTTCGTCAGCGCGTTCCAGGAACGAAGCAGCAGCGGGAACAATCGCAGACATAGCAATCCCGCGGCGAATACGAACAGCGCCGGGATGACGAAAATAACCGGTTGAATCTGTTCCGTGCTTCCGCCTTGGCTGATAGAGGCGATCAAGTCGTTATCCAGCATGTACCATCCGGCGGCCGCTGCCGCCAGCAACGCAACATCCAAGTAAAGCCGCTGCCAGATCGGCGGCCTGTCATGGCGAGCCCGCTGCTGCGTATGCTCGACAATTGAGGCAGCAGCATAGGTACGGATCGGCGCCGTGGTGGCGACTACGGCGCACACGGTCGCAATGGCGCCGAACAACCAGGCGGCACTGTTCCACCCGACCGGGATCGACTTGCGGCCGACGAAGGAGAGGAATCCGCTGGAAGAACCGATCGTCTTCGCCATGAACCAGGCCAAAGTAAGGCCGATCAGCAAGGCCGCGCCTCCGAGCAACGCGGCTTCGATCGCATACAGCGCCGTGATTTGCCGAGGACTGGCTCCCCGGCTGTGGAGCACGGAGATGTCACCTCTCTGTCGGTCAAGAGATTGCTTGGCATTGAGCGTAATGAAATACAAAACCATTGCCAGCACCGGGGCAGCAAGCGCGAACAGCATCGCCTGCAGCAAGAGGCTCTGCCGATTGAATTCGTGCAGCATGTCGATGAACGTCAAGTTAACTTTCGTGTTCTCGAGCTTCTGGTTCAAATTGATCTCCAGCCGCTGCAATTCGCCGATGAGAGGCGACAGATCGCTGATCCGAATGTCCTTCAGATCGAATGCATAGAACCAACCGGCTGAATCCAGTACGAGACGGTTAGTCTTAAGTAAAGCGTCAGTCATCGTCGTGCGGCTAACGAGCAAAGTGGCGGCTAATTTTTCTTTGCCGTCAACCGCCCAGCTCAAATCCGATTCGTCTTTCAGCTTGAAAGCTCCGGTAATACGCACGGTCAGCCGCTTCGATTTCCCATCCGTATTTTTCGAATCGTAGTAAAAGACATCGCCGATCTTCCACCCGTAACGGCTCAGCGTCTCGTTCAGCACAATAGCTTCGACGACTCCGTTTTGAATGCCGTCCCGGGGCATTTTCCCTGCCGTAATGTCGATCCGTTCGGATATACCGCTCTGAACCGCCAGCTCCATGCGGGCTAACCGATTAGAGCCGCCGGCGCTTGCTTGCGTTGGACGTACGGTGGATGGCGACAGATTCATACGGCTTGAGAAAGCGTCAACCGGGAAACCGATGCGTCCGGGAAGCTCCTCGCTCACCCAACGCTCCGTCTCCGCAAGCCCTTCCAAATCCGTTTCCTCACCCCCCGCCGACTGATATTTCATATAAAGGGATGCCGCGGGAAGACCTTTCGTCTCCTCTTGAAGCGACTTAGCCACTAGCCGTTTAAGCGTACCGTCGGCATACATCGGAATGCTCATCGCGAACGCTGCCGCTACTGTCAGCCCGAGCAAAGTGCTAAGCGTAAACCAGCGGTTTTGCCACATTTTCAAGAGAAGATAGACGATGATCCGCATTATTTCCCCACGACCTTCTGGCCTTCCTGGAGCCCTTTGATGATTTCTACGTCCGTCGTCGTTTGCACGCCGACTTCAACGTCTACTTCGCCCTTGCTGCCGTCGGCATTCGATACGAGAACGTAGTTGCGGCTGTTCTGCTTCCGAAGCGCCGCGACGGGAATAGAGAGTACGTTCTCCCGCTTCTCGACGATGACGGATGCGGACAGAGGGGTCCCGTGCTGCACTTTGGCAGGCAGCTTCTTCACGTCGATCAGCGTATACGAATCGAGCGAATCATCCTCTGTCTGGGTCGTGTCGACCGGGAGCCTTCTTACCGTTCCCGCAAGATCCCCCGCCGTGTTAATGCTAACCAAGGCATCCATGCCCGGAGCGATATTCTCCAAGTCGCTCGAACCGATCTGAACGGCGACGACGAGCGAATCCATATCGGCGATCTGACCGATTTTATCATAGGCTTTCGAGATATCGCCTACCTCCGCCGTGAAGCTTACGATCGTTCCAGCATAAGGAGCGAGAAGCTTCGAGCCTTGCAACTTGGCTCGCAATTCCGCTAGATCTTCCTTCAACAGCTTATAGTCGAGCTGCTGCTTACGGAGTAGAATCTCACGATCCTCCGAAACGTCTCGCATCGCGTCTTTCAGATCGAGCTCGGCTTTCTCCACCTCGATTTCCTTGCGGAGAATCTGGTTCTCGGTATCGCCCGTATCGAGCTCGGCCAACACTTGGCCCTTCTTCACTTTGTCTCCGGCTTTCACGAGAACGTCGACAATTCGGCGATTGTCTTCGGTAAAGAACAGATTCTCCTCTTTCTCCGACATCAACTTCCCGGATCCGCTCACCATAACCTCTAAAGTTCCGCGCTTAACCGGGTATTCCGGCTTCTGCGAAATTTTCGGAGCTCTAATCGTCGGCGGCTTCTCCAAGTCTTCTTCCTGAGGCAATAGAGAGCAGCCCGCCAATAGCGACAGGCATACCGCCGCGATAAGCAGCCTGGTTGGGCCCTTTCCTCTATTCCGGAACGATTCGGCCATCGACCATTTGATAGACAACATCCGCCGCCCCCCATAAAGTAGAATCATGCGTGGTCATGCAGATCGCGATTCCTTCCGCTTCCACGATATCGCGGAATACCGCGATAATCCGCGCCGCCATGAGCGTATCAAGCTCGGCCGTTGGCTCGTCCGCCAGAAGCAGCAGCGGTCGGTGGGCGATCGACTTAGCGATCGCTACCCGCTGTTGCTCCCCTCCGGACAACTCGGACGGACGATGATTCGCCCGTTTCGTCAAACCCACTAGTTCCAAGCAGCGTGCGACTCGTTCCTTCCATTCCGTTCGGGGGACGCCCGCCATGCGCAAGCTCAGTTCGACGTTCTCCCAAGCCGTAAGCAGCGGAAGGAGCGCGAACGATTGGAAAATAAACCCGATTTCCTTCCGCCTCACGACGGTCAGCCGTTTGTCGCTCCACTGATGAAGAGGACGTCCCCGAAACAACACTTCACCGTCCGAGGGGCGATCTAGCCCGCCCAGCAGATTAAGCAGCGTCGTCTTACCCGAGCCCGATCGTCCTCGGAGCATCGTAAGCCGGCCGGCCGCCACCGACATTTCGATGCCTTTGAGCACGTCGACTTGCCGATTGCCCGACCGGAAGCTTTTGCGAATACTTCGAACCTCGAGGAGCGGCTCCTCCTTTGCAACCGTCATTATTCCTGCCCCGCCTTCGCTTTCGCGCTCGCTTCCGTCAACAAAAGCTGTCCTTTCGTCTGGATTTGCTTAAGAGCTTCGTCTAGCGTTGTCGACCCTGTAACGACCTGCTTGATTCGTTCGCCAGCAAGCTTCGAGAAGTCATCCGCAAAGCCTTCCGGCAACGTTTGGAGCAACGTTTGCGAATTCGCTTTAAGCTTGTAGAAGGCGTCGATGTTTTTCCCGTCCGCGTCATTTTTGAATGCGGTTCTAGCCGATAGCTCAGGAGACGACTTCGTGCTTGTTTTCGCCAGTTGCTCTCCGTTGACATATTTCAGAAACTCCCATGCCGCGGACAAGTTTTCCGACGAAGCGTTGATCGAGAACACGCTGTTCAGGCTCATGCTGCCTGTGACGTCAGGTTGGGACGGATCTACGGGAACGGTCACGACATCCCAATTGATATTTTTGAACGGACTTTTCATCGGTTTTCCGCCTGCGGAGGAGCTTGATGTACTTTTCTCGGAACTTATGGCACCCGCTGAACCCATTTTCTTTTCCATTCCCAACATGTTCATGAGCATTGAGCCGTCAATCGTCATCGCCGCCTTACCAGACATGAATTTCATTGAATCCGGGCCGAAAGTGATCGCCATTTTGCCGCCCATACTGCGCATCACGCCTCCGCCCGCGCCGCCTCCGCTATCCGACGGCATCGAGATGCTGCCTGACTTATACCCGTCGATAACCGATTGGAAGATCGACTTCCACTCCGGCGACTCGATCGATACCGTCCCGGCATCCGCATCCGCATACGTCAGCCCTTTCGCCTCGCCGATCGCACGTATGAGATCAAACGGATTCGTCGTCTGGGTGGACTGAGACAAACCGAGCAACGCGTCGTCTCCGTCTTTCTTCACGGGGAATCTCGCCGCCAACTGCATGACTTCTTCCCAACTCATCCCGTCCGTAGGGTAAGGAATGCCATATTTATCGAACATGTCTTTGTTATAATAGAGCGCCTGAGTAGAGAAACTCGGGCTGAGGCCGTACAGCTTGCCTGCCCCGCGCGCTTTGAGCAGTTCGATGACGGAAGGATGAAAGCTATCCAGATCGAACTCGTCCTGTTTAACGACGGCATCCAGATCGTATAGCAAGCCTTTGCCGGCCAGTTCCGCATATTGTTCTTCCGTCAAGTACAATGCGTCCGGCTGCTGCTCCTTGACAAGCTTCTCCATCTCAGCCACCGGGACCTCCGCATTGAATACGGATTCCGTCGAGATAACTTCCAATTGAATATTGGGAAACATCGCCTGAAAAGCGTTGCCATACTGCATGTAAAAGGCCTCTTCGTTAAAATAGGCAACCTTTAACGATCCCTTATCCTCCCTGTCTAAACTGTTTAATCCCGACTTATCTTTGCCGCCCGACGACGTACAGGCCGACAACGCAACCGCCAATGCGAGCGCCCATATCAGCAAACCCGATTTCTTCCCCAATTTGTTTAACACTTCTATCACCCTCTACTTTTAATTGATACATTGCCAAGTATGGTTGCGGATTCTTAGAAATCGGTTAGAGAAGCTGAACGTTAGCTTAAGAGATACTGAAAAGAGAATAAAAAAAGCTGCAGCAGGGAATTACTCGAAAAATCCGATTAACTCGGGTGCGGTAGCGGGCTGCGGCAGAGAATTACTCGAAAAATCCGATTAACTCGGTGCGGTAAGGGGCTGCGGCAGGGAATTACTCGAAAAATCCGATTAACTCGGGTGTGGCAAGGGGCTACGGCAGAGAATTACTCGAAAAATCCGATTAACTCGGGTGCGGTAAGGGGCTGCAGCAGGGAATTACTCGAAAAATCCGATTAACTCGGGGGCGGCAAGGGGCGACGGCTGGGAATTACTCGAAAAATCCGATTAACTCAGGTGTGGCAAGGGGCTTCGGCAGGGAATTACTCGAAAAAACCGATTAACTCGGGTGAGGGGCTGCGGCAGGGAATTACTCGAAAAATCCGATTAACTCGGTGCGGCAAGGGGCTGCGGCAGGGAATTACTCGAAAAATCCGATTAACTCGGGTGCGGTAAGGGGCGGCGGCAGGGAATTACTCGAAAAATCCGATTAACTCAGGTGTGGCAAGGGGCTGCAGCAGGGAATTACTCGAAAAATCCTGTTAACTCGGGTGCGGCAAGGGGCTGTGGCAGGGAATTACTCGGAAAATCCTGTTAACTCGGGTGCGATAAGGGGCTGCGGCAGAGAATTACTCGAAAAATCCGATTAACTCGGTGCGGCAAGGGGCGGCAGCAGGGAATTACTCGAAAAATCCGATTAACTTAGGTGTGGCAAGAGGCTGCAGCAGGGAATTACTCGAAAAATCCGATTAACTCGGGTGTGGCAAGGGGCGACGGCAGGGAATTACTCGAAAAATCCGATTAACTCGGGTGCGGCAAGGGGCTGCGGCAGAGAATTACTCGAAAAATCCGATTAACTCGGGTGTGGCAAGGGGCTGCGGCAGAGAATTACTCGAAAAATCCGATTAACTCGGGTGCGGATTAAAAAACCTCCGTCTCGTCGAGAGGTCGGAGGTTTTCCGGTTAACATTGACAAATCCTTTACTACAAAGGCAATGTAATATAAACACGCGTACCGGTTGAAAGCTTGCTTTCCAGCCGGATTTTGCCTCCATGACGCTCAACGATCCATTTGGCAATGGCTAGGCCCAGACCGGTACCGCCTTCTTGCCGCGTTCGGGCTTTGTCGCCGCGGTAGAACCGATCGAACACATGAGGCAAATTGTCAGGCGAGATGCCTATTCCGGTATCCTCTACTTCAAGATGGACGGAGTGAGTGTATTTTCGGCAAACAACGCGGACAACGCCGCCCTCCGGCGTATATTTGATCGCATTGTCGAGTACGGTCACGAGCAGTTGGTGAAGGCGCTCTTCGTCCGCAACCATGGGGACAGGCGAGTCTATCCCGCAATGCAGAATGATGTCCTTGACTTCCGCCAGCATCTGCATCTTATTCACGCTTTCCTGGACAATCCGGTCGAACTGAACCGGTTTTAGCTCCAACTCGAGTTGATTCGAATCCGATCTAGCCAATGTCAGCAGTCCGCCGACTAGCTTGCTCATCCGCCGTGCTTCCTGCAACACGTTGGAAATATGTTTGCTGTCCTGCTCGATCGTATGATCGGGATGACGCAGCAACAGCTCCGTATGAGCTTGGATGACGGATAGCGGAGTACGCAGTTCATGGGAGGCGTCCGAGACGAACTGCTGCTGCTTCTCTAGAGAGAGCCGGATCGGGATAAGAGCTCTATTCGCCAAATAATAGCCAGCTGCAACGGCGACGATAAGCCCCAAGCTGCCGCCGATCAGCAAAATATCGCGTAATCGGTGGAGCATGCCGATTTCCGCGGAGACGTTGCTAAGCAACTGCTGCGTTGAGATTTTGTATGAGGTTCCGTCTGCGCCGATCAGCCCCCCGACGATGTCCGGGTTATACACATTCAGCACTCGGAAATACTGATCGCTTATCTTCACGGTCTGCGGAGAAGAACCGAAAAGTTTCGGTTGGAGCTGCTTAAGATGTTCCTCGCTAAATTCCGTGCTCCCCGGCATAGGAACCGGCTGATCATCCTTTGTCCAATACAATTGGATAATCGGCCGATCCATCTTACCTACGCGAAACAGGAATGCTTTCTGTGCGGGAATCGCCAGAGAAGGAACGTCCAGAGAAGGAACTGCCTGAGAGGAAACAGACACCGAAATATTGTCTCTCATGCTTGTGATAGATAGGTCGATTTGCTCAAAGAGCATCTTCTTCATAATGATGAAAACGAATAAATTCAACGAGATTAGAATGACTGACAGAACGGCGGCGTTGCGGATCGTCAATTGGATACGACTACGATTAAACATCAGCTTTTCTCCTTCAGCATGTAACCGACTCCGCGGATGGTATGGATATAACGGTCGCAATCGGAAGGCGCCAATTTTTTACGCAAATAATGGACATAGACGTCCACGACGCCCAATCCCGCTTCCGAGTCGATTCCCCACACCCGGTCAAGCAGCTGTCCTTTCGTCAGTATCTGCTCCCGGTTTAGCAGAAAGTACTCCATTAGCTCATACTCTTTCAACGTAAGCTTGAGAGGTCCGCCTTTTGCATACCCCTCCATGGATTGGCATTTCACGGTGAGTTGTCCATAATGGAGCTCTCCGTCCGGAGCACCTAGGGACAGCCGGCGCAACAATACCCTGATTCGCGCTAATAGCTCAGGTGTTGCAAAAGGCTTGACCAAATAATCGTCGGCACCGGAATCCAGTCCTCTGACGCGATCTTCCACGCTGTCCCGCGCCGTAAGCAGCAGGATGGGCATAATGATCCCTTGCGACCTCAGCTCGGAAAGAACCGACAAGCCGTTCATGCCGGGAAGCATAATGTCCAGCACGATCAGATCATGGACGCGCTGCTGTGCTAAATACAATCCATCCGAACCATTATCCGCTTCATCCACTTGGTACGCTTCTTCCTTAAGCACCGTCACCACCGCGTCGAGCAGCGGGCGGTCGTCTTCCACTACTAAAATTCTCAATGGGTCTGCCCCTTCATATCAGGCTTATTTACGTATAGTCAGCAGACCTATTCTAATGTACGAACCTTAACGAATACTTAGAAACTATTAAATGTATCCTGAAGTCCCTTTTTGAGACGAGTTGGAATATAAAAAAGCGCTAGCCGCTGGGGCTAACGCAGGAAAGTAGAAACATGTTATCATCCTTGGAATCTATCAGGGAACACCCGACTCAAATCGATATCCATGCAGGAAAATAGGGGTGATGTCATTCGACCGGAAATGAGATGAGTTTCAAACAGATCAAATTTGCCGTTGTTCAGGATGAACTGATCAATTGTTCGGTGAACCGGGTCAACGATCCAATATTCCTTAACGCCATAACGTTCGAATTGACGTTTCTTGCGAACCTTGTCGTTGTGGCTAGTAGATGGCGACAAAATTTCCACAACGAGGTCCGGAGCGCCTTCGATCCTCTTCTCCTTGATAATCGCCGCATTCTCATGAAGAATATACACAAGATCAGGTTGAAATTGATTTTCCGCATCCAAGTATACGTCAATCGGAGAGTACAGAATCGTCCCGTTTGCATGACAAGTATGGTACAACATAATGTACAATGATCCGGAGATTTGCTGATGGGTCACAGTTGGAGCAGGCTTCAATTCATAACGAATTCCTTCTACGATCTCATAACGATCCTCTTCCATCCCACACCGCCTTTCCGACTTTTATTTCCAGTTTAGCAGATCGGACATGTTACTGACACAATTCTCTTCTATATTAGATCTCATGCGGAAAAACGAATATCTATCCATTCCAAGCGATCTGCTTGTATAATTCAGAGGGTATGCATAATTCGAGGAGTGGAGTCCAAGCCATATGCAAACAAGAACGCTTAAACGAAAAACACTGCTTAGACATTGGACTTTTAGATATGTAGTCACTCTGTTCCTGGGCTTGTTTATTATCGGAATCGTATCTGTCATCTGGATTCGGCATACGACCATGAACGAAAGAATGCAATCGCTGCAAGGCTTTTCCAAAGAAGCAGCACAATATGTCGTAAACGAGAACGGAGTCATCATCATTCCCGCGCAGTTCTACGAATGGATCGATAGGACGCAGCGCACGTATAAAATTCCCAGCCAATTTAGTCTAACGGTATTCGATGGCACAGGAAAAACCCTATTCTATAAAGCGGGACCTGGACAGAACAATCCGAATCCGGATCCTAACAGCAGGAGTTCCTTATCCGCATTCGATCCTATATTTCCATCCGCGCCTCCTCTGATTGATCGAATCCACGCTGCAAAAGTGGATGGAATGTATGCCCTGTCCACTCCCGTCCATTACGGGGAGTCCGTTATAGGTACAGTAGCCATTTCCTATTCCTATCAAAGTCTTACCAATGTGGATAGCCACTACGGTTTAATCGCGGCTCTGCTTTCCTGCTCCGGCTTGTTAGGTTGGGTCATTATTTATTTGCTAACGGTTAATTTAAGGAAGCCGATAACCCAGCTGTCTTCGGCGTTGAAGAAAATAGAAGACGGGGAATACCGGATGACCGTGCAGGAGAACGTTAAAGAGAAGGAAATCCATGATCTGCTTGTTTCCTTCAAAGCTATGGCGATACGGCTGGAGCAATTAGAAAAGCTGCGAACCGATCTGCTTGCCGGGGTAACCCATGAGTTAAGGACGCCCATTACTTCTATTCACGGTTTGATTCACGCCGTACGGGATAAAGTCGTGACAGATTCGGAAGCCGAGGAATTTCTCGACATTTCTCTTAAAGAAAATGCGCGGCTGCAGCAAATGGTATCCGACCTGCTCGATTTTAATGCCTTTGCCTCCGGGAAAATAAACATCCACAACGAATCCATCGACCTCGGAAAATTTCTTGCGGAAATCGTCTATCAATGGGGGCTTGTCTATCAGGACGATGCGATAGAACTGTACATTGATATCCCTGATCAATCGTTCATTGCACAGGGTGATGCCAGTCGAATCCAACAGATCGTTATCAATTTGTTGAACAATAGTAAACAGGCGCTTAAGGAGCGCGGGAAAATTATCGTCTCCTTAGCCAAGCACTCGAACACCGCAATTGAAATATTGGTTAAGGATGATGGCACGGGCATACCTGAAGACGAGCAAATTAATATTTTTGAAAGATATTATCACGGCGAGAAAAAAAAGCTTACCGTCGGCGGTCTAGGACTCGGCCTTACCTTCAGCAGAATGCTGGCAACCGCGATGAATGGCCAACTTAATCTGAAAGAAAGCTCTCCGCAAGGTACCACCTTTCAGCTCCTGTTACCTAGTGCGAGTTCGTTCGTTTCGTGAAAACAAAAAACGCCCTTCGTCCGCTTGGGACGAGGAGCGCTTGCTCGCGGTGCTGGTTGATTATCGTTGATTTCTACTTCTTGCCGACAAACCGAATATCATCCAGCCAAATGGCACTGGTCTGGCCATGCCAGAAGCTCATTTGCAATTGTCCAGGAGCGGTTAATGAAACGCCCGCCGCTTTTAGATCGATGACGATGTCTTTATACTCTTGCGTAATCGGGTCGCCCGTCCACTCGCTGAACTTTTTCTCCACCTCGCCGATTTTTAACATAAAGCCGTTTTGTTCCCCGCCAGATGCCCCTTTGATACGGAGCATCAAATACGGATAATCGATCAAGTCGGTCTCGACGCTGCTGCCGAGCCAGCCGTTCCCTTTGTAGGTCAGCTTCAACGCTCCATTGTCTATCTCCCCGCCGTCAACCACGAAGCTGTTTGCTCCCGCCCATTTACCTAGATCATTGGTGCCGGGCCAAACCGGATTGTTGTCGAAGTTATCTAGAGACAGGCTCTTCATATCCGAACCGTTCGGATCGATGTTTACAATCGGCGCTTCTTTCGGTTGTTCGGCTTGTTCGTTATCGCTGATTCCAGCCGTTCCGGCAGTCAACGTGATCCGATCCAGGTCAGGCGTATAGCCCTTCGTGTTGAAAATCCGAATCGTGTTGGCTCCGGCTTTCAAACTCACCGCCAGCCTGGATACAGCCACAACATCCCAACCTCCGCTGGGCTTGAACCGGAAGGGTACAGGTTCCGCCGCGTTTACGCCGATTTCGGCGGAGCGGAGTTCTCCGGCGATATAATGCATGGCGAGTGTGTAAGCTCCCGCTTTGTCAACGATTACGTCAAACGTAACGGCTCCGTCGTTGTTACCAATATACCCAGCTTTGTAGCCCCCGGAGCAGGACGGACACTCTGAACGTACCGCGGCTCCCTTCAGCTTGCCGGATTCGGTTTCATACGAAATGGATGCATCGGGGACGATTTTAAGCGGTCGGCTCGGCAACGAAGCCGTACCCTTGACATCGATCGCCTTCACTGTGTACACGTAGATCACACCTGCTTTTACACCGCCGTCTTTATAAGACGTCCCTTTTACGGAGCCTATTTTGACACCGTTCCGATAGATTTCATACTGAATCGCCTCCGTACCGGTGTCAGCTGCGCTCCAGGATAAAGTTACGCTTTGGCTTGTCGTGGATACTGCAAGCAGGTTGAGGGGCATCCCCGGAATGGCAGCTTGGCCCGTTCCGTCAGATAAGGGGACAAGGTCGTCGTAACTTGCCTGGATCGGAGCGGTAAAGACCCGTCTTTCCGAATCCAGCTTAGCCCCCGTCCATTCCGTCAACCATTTAAGAGGCACATACATTCGACTGTTAATCCCCCAAGGCTTGACTTGCTTATCGTCGGCTGCCACAATCACATTCTTTCCATTCAGGATCAACCGGAAGCTCCGCTCCGATTGTACCCACTCCACTGTGCCGCCCATCCCTTCAATAAACGGCCGGACCGGCACGTAGGTGACGCCATTTCGGTCAATAGTGGAAACTTCCCATTTCATGGTGGAACCGGATACTTTAAAGTCGGTCAACGACAGCCAATTTTTCAAATTTGCGTCCTGTTCTTTGTTCGCAAATTTCAACGGTTTGCCCTGTGCAAGCGGATTTACCGCTCTCATGACCAGAGTATAGTCCCCACCAGGCAGAGCCAGATTGGGAATCGTATAGTCCATTGTTCGGTCTGACTCTCCCGGAATGACTTCCGATAGCTTCCAGCCGGCGGCCTTCCACTTTCTGACCAATGCGCCTTTACGGGTGACCGCTCCCAATTCGATGTCCCAATTGTAGTAAAACGGCGCAACGCCGGTGTTACGCATCCGGATGCTGACGGGCAGCGACCCGTCCCTGCTGGCGGCGGGCACTTTGACCGCCGACACGGACAATTCATAACCTAGCTTTTTGGATCCGGCGAGCGCTCTATCATAGGCATCCCCACTCGTGGGGAACGCAGCCAGAAAAAGCTGATGGGCGTTCAGCCAGGAGGCATGGGTCGTCTCTACGCTCGTTGCAAAGCTTTGCACCACCTTGTTTGGATCCACCGGACTATCCACCGAGGTATTGTTCAGAACCGAGCCGTCCATTTCCGCCGCGGTTTGATCCCCGTCCGGGTTTGCCCAGATCGAAGTTTGAATGGCCGGACGAAGCTCTCCGCCGATCGGTTCTTTCTTCCAAACCTCCGTGGCACCGTAATCCTTCAAACGGTTGTAAAAATAATAGCTTTCCGTACCCAATGTCTCATAAGCGAAAGAGTCGTCATGAAAGCCGATATTTTGCTTGACGTTGTTTGAATCCGGATATCGTGTCAACAGCTTGGTGATATCGAACGCGTCGTCGAATGCCTTGTGGACGTCGTTCTGGGTTTTGGGGGAAGCCATCCAGTCCGAATTCGGCCACGTATGCCATTCGCCCCAAAAACCGATCAATCCCGTTTCGATAAATCCGATTCGCGGGTCCCCGTCGTATTTTTCCCCGAACGTATGGATGAAAGAGGTGAGCGCCGCGACAAGCTTAGGATCGTCGTAGTCAGGAGAGTGGACTTTGACATTCCCGAGCTCCGCGATCGTTTCTTCACGAACCTGCAATCCTCCATCCAGCAAAAACTGCGGAATCCCGGAGCTTCTGTCAGGATAATCCAGATAGAACCGGAACACAGCCTGGTGTCCTCTTGAAGCAATTGCGTTCAGAATCGGCTCTAAACCGGTATCAAACGTGTAATGATTCGGCCCGTCCATCACTTCTTTTAACGGGATGTAGAACCATTCCAAACTGTGAGGAAAAGCAGGCTTTACTGCAGAATCATAGACGCTCGTATACGGCATGAATCCTTTCAAAGGATTCTCAAGCAGTTCCGGGGAGGAATTGTCCGGGGTCAAGTTCACCCACGAAGGTTGGCTAGCCGGATCATTATCGGCGGCTGCGAAATTCACCCCGAAGGAAAAAGCAACGATAACGGACAGCAATCCTATTCCTGTTCTTCTCCTCATCTTCTTCAACATGATTTGCACCTCCGCATTAATTATGTTTTACCTTCCGCGATTTTCTCGTACCATGGCAGCCTGGATAAGGGCGAATCCGTCTCCCACTCACATGGGCCTGTTACAACTATTCCATCGTCGCCCATCCACCGGCCATCGGGAATAACTACCTTTCGCTTCACGGCCCCCTTTTCAAGAACAGGAGCGACGAGAATCTCGTCACCTAGTAGAAATTGGTCGTGAATCCGTTCATATCCTTGTCCCGGAAATACGTAATCCATCGCTCGCATGATCGGTTCGCCGGTAAGTGAAGACTGTTCGGCGAGGGCGACAATCCGGTCCCCCATACGCAAATGGAGACGCGCAGCCTCCACGCAGTAGAACAGATTCTGCTCATTCAGCAGACGCCAAGGGGCCGCGGAAAATTGCATCATAGGGAACAAGGCGGAACATTGCGCATAACGAACGAATAGCTCCTCATCGAATGAAAAGTCGGGATGAATGAAGCTTTGAATGTCTCCTCCCCCGATCATATCCGGGCAGTTAAAGGCATATCCCGCCAAACCCTGGGCCAGAGCGCACGGAATTAACGTAGCCAGCCCCTCTTGTTCCCATTGATGATATTTATCTTTCAACCTCTGGACGATCGGTCTGCCCGCCAGTTTCCAGCATGCCCGGTATTCGTTCAATGAATAGGACAATCCCACCTCGCCCCAAGTCTCGCAATGCCGGTTTTTATCGGCTGGCTTTGCGGATAAATCGGAATCTTCGTAAAATTCCGGATCGCCTCCGTCGAATTTAAACCCGTCAATTCCATAACGGCTCATCAACCCATTCAAACGGCTGCGGAACCAGGCAACCGCTTCCGCGTTCGTGCAGTCCAGAAGTGCGCTGTAACCGCTCCACCATTTGCGGATGGCGGTTTCTCCCGTACGATCCTTCAGCAAATACCCCTTGTCTTGTAGCATCCGGAAAGTTACGGTGTCCGGAGTAATGAACGGACTGACCCACAACATCACTTGAAACCCCATCCTGTGCAAGGTATCTGTCAAAACCGCCGGATCGGGAAACCGTCCGGGGTGAAATTCAAGCGAGCCGTAGGAGTCGTGCCAATTGTCATCGATCATGAGCACTCCCGGAGGAAATCCGTTCTGAAGCAATTGCTGCGCATAAGCGATCACTTTATCTTGCGAAGGTTCATACATCATTTCAATCCACAAATTATATTGAGGGGCTTGGAACAACAGCGGCTCAGGCATTGCGCCGTCGGGTGGAAAGAATTGCCCCGAAGCAAATTGGAACGCTTCTTTCAAAGTGCTGCCGTGCTGTCCGAACTGAATATCCCCCTTGCTCCAAATCCACAATATTCCTTTATTAAAGACATAGCGAAACGGTGCATCCGACCATATATACCGGCCCCGATTGGATATCAGAAATGGAACGCCCTGATTCATATCCAAACTGACAGAAAGGTCGCGTTCGAAAGTCAGGTTGTTAAAGGGCATCCTCACCCCATCGTTGACGGCCCCGCCCCACCAGCATTCTTGTTCGAACAACTCGATTGCAGTCTCTTTAACGCTCATAGGCTTAATACATCCTTTCATCCTTACCGCCCGTCTCCCGGATACACATTACGGCATCTCCAAGACGGAGATGCCGTAATGGCACATCGATACGGATTACGGACCTTTATTGTCCTAGTAAGGTATTCAATTGCTGTTGAATATCCTCAATCAGTTTTTCTTGTCCAGCAGCTTTTTTCTTGTCGATCATCGTCTTGTAGCTGCTTTCCACATCGCCTTTGACAAATCCCAGTCTTAGAGGCAGCTCGTATTGGTTTTCCACGTCTTTAAGCGCAGCTTGCTGGGACTTCGTGTTTTCCAAATTCGGAGCGAAGTTGTTCAGCTTCGTATTTATCGCGCGTCCCCGGTAAGAGGTTTGCACCGCATCGTAATTGCTCAATCCGTCGCTCGGCGACAAGTAATACTTCTCATTTCGCCATCCCCACGGGCAAGCGGCATCGGGCGGATAGCCTTGGCTGGCGGGCAGCAATACCAGCTTACCGTCCGCGCTTACGTCCCAATGCTTCCCTTTGAGTCCGAAAGTCGTCGTCTGGTTATACCATTCGTCGTTCCGGAGCAGGTCAAGCAGCATTAACGCGCGTTCCGGATTTTTGGACTTGGGGTTGATGGCCATCGCATTCGCCATGAATGAATTTGCTACGACTTTTTTTGTAGTGTTGGCGGGATAGAAGCGTACATCCCATTCCGGATGATTCGCTTTAACCGTTTGATAAGTGGCGTTGGCTTCCAACAGGTTAGTCAGGAAAGCCGCGCTTTTGCCGCTAAGGAAAGAATCTTTGGACGTCACTTTATTGACGAGGGCGTTTTTGGAAATATAGCCTTTCTTGTTCCAATCGGCCATTCTCTTGTACAGATCGATGGCGCCTTGATCCGGATTCGCAATATCGTCAATGATCTTGGCCCCGGGATCGTTCAAATCCACCCTCAACCCGAGATTGCCCGGCTGATACTGTTCTCTCAATTCCTCCAATTGCGTTTTGGCGATGATCCAATTGTCATAATTCGTCCCTTCCCAAGGAACCATGCCCTTCTCATTCTTGACGACGGCATCCAAATACTTCTCGAAATCATCAATTGAGTCGATGGAAGCGATGCCGTATTTGTCCATCAAATCTCCGCGAACGACATAACCGTTGATCGTAATTTCGTGATAGTTCATGGGAAGCGCGTACTGTTTGCCTTCAACCTTGCCGGCCTCGAGCACTTCCGGCAAATTGTCCGAATGTGTTCTGGGTGCATACTTTTGCAACACATCGGGAGTAATCTCATAGAACGCACCTTTGCGCGCATTATCGGCGAATTGCGCCCAAGTGGCGGTTATAATCAGATCAAAATCGTCGCCTGTCGAGAACAGCAGCTGGTATTTCTGGGACCAATCCGCCCAGGACAGGAACTGTACGTCTACTGTCGCATTAATGTCCTGCTTCAGCTTTTTGTTGAGTTCGTCGTATACCGCTTTGGCGTCCGGAGCTCCGTCGCCGATCAACACCATTTTCAGCTTCACTTCTTCAGAAGTATCGGGGCCGGTCGGCTTCGCTGACTCGCCGGATTGCACTGCGGCGGGTAAAGATGCATCTGGAGATGCCGGCTGCGACTCGGAACCGTCGTTATTGCCTCCGCTGCACGCGCTGATGATGGAAACGAATAAAGCCAATGCCAGTAAAAGCGGGAACTTCTTTCTAACCTTTTTCATTTCGTTAAAACCTCCCCATATCGTTTTTATATAAAATCAGTCTCCTGATTTTATCCCTTAACTGCTCCCAAAGTAACCCCGCTCACGACATACCGTTGCACGAACGGATAGACGAACATAATGGGAGTAATGACCAGCACGGTCATAGACAGCTTGACCGTTTCTTTCGGCAATTCGGTCATCGGTATGCCGGTTTTTCCTGCCAGATTATTGAGCGCTTCCGCTTTGTTGACCAGGTTATACAGGAAAAGCTGAAGCGGAATCAAATTGTCTCTGCTGATGAAGAGCATGGCGCTGAACCAGTCGTTCCAGTAAGCCAAAGCGATAAAAAGCGATATCGTCGCAAGCCCCGGTTTGGCGATTGGCAACACTAGCTTCAAGAAGATCGTGAACTCGCCTGCGCCGTCGATCTTGCCGGATTCGACAATCGCATCGGGTATCGAGCGGAAGAAGCTTTTCATGATCAGAATATAAAACACGTTAAAGAGCAAAGGAATGATTAGCGCAAGAAAGTTGTTTCTCATATGAAAGGTATTGACCATCATGATGTACCAAGGAACAAGTCCGCCAGTGAAAACGGACGTCAAATAAATGTAGAACGAAATGACGTTGCGGTATTTGAAATCCCTGCGCTGAATCACATAAGCCGTCATGGCGGTCAGGAATACCCCGCATGCGACTCCGACGGCAGTCAAAGCGACCGAAACAGTCATTGAAAGGATGATCGCCTCCGGCGCCTCGAACATCATCTTGTAGCCAGCGACGGATAAATTTCTCGGAAGCAACTCGTAGCCGTGCCGAATGACATCTTCCTCACTGGAAAAGGAACCGGAGAAAATGAGCCATAACGGGAGCAAACATGCTAAGGAAAGGCAGCCGAGATACAGGTATCCAAGAACTTGGAAGAGAGCCCTGTCTTTGGATCGATGCCGCATTTCGTCCCTCCTTCTAGAACAGCGAATAATCGGGTTGAATCTTTTTCACAATGAAGTTGCTTAACATAATGATTGCGAAGCACAGCGCCGACTGGTACAAACCGGCGGCGGCAGACATTCCGATGTCCTGCGAATGGATTAAGGACCTGAACACATAAGTGTCGATGACGTCCGTCGCATCGAACAGCAAACCGTTATTGCCGATGATCTGATAGAATAGGTCAAAGTTCCCGCGGAAAATATTGCCGATAGAGAGCAGGAGCAAAATCATTATCGTAGGAATCATCAACGGAAGCGTGATGGTCCGAATGCGTTGGAAGATGCTCGCCCCGTCTATTTCCGCAGCCTCAAACAAGCTTCTGTCGATGCTGACGATAACCGCAAGGTAGATTAAAGAGTTATAGCCGATATATTTCCAGTTGTTGAAAAATACCAGAATGTATTCCCAATAATCCGTATTGCCGTAGAAATCTACTGATCCGATGCCAAAATACTTCAGCATGCCGTTAATGGAACCGAAATCATAGTTGAATAAATTGTAGACAAACGATCCGACAACAACCCAAGAAAGAAAGAACGGGAATAGCAGCGTCGTCTGCATGAACTTTTTGACATACCGCCCTGCAGCCTCAGCCACGACTATGGCCACAAGAAGCTGTAATATCAATCCGCTCACGATAAAAGCTACATTGTAAACAACCGTGTTGGAAGTGATCAGCCAGGCTTTGCCCGATTTGAAAAAAAACTCAAAGTTCCTGAGTCCCGCCCATGGGCTGCCGAATATCCCCGAGTCGAATCGGTAACTTTTGAAGGCCAGCACCATACCTGCCAGCGGTAAGTATGAGAAAAGAAAATAATAAAGCACTGCCGGCAGTACCATAAGAAAAAGAACCTTATTTTTTGTCCACTCCCTAATCAACGAGCTTTTGCTGTGCATGTTTCACCTCCCCCTGATGACGGACAACTTGTGCAGACTGTTTGTCTACTCTTTATTATAGAGCGCTTACAAATCACGCAAAGGGTGATAAATTATGAATCGGGCGGTCAATCGTATAGACTTCTTCAGATGGAAAGAAAGCGATTGCAGATGAAGAGATTCATAAGATATGATGACGAAAGAAGGGGGGAAATAAGATGTATAAGCTCATGATTGTAGACGATGAATTCAAAACCCGTCAAACGTTATACCGCTACGTTCCATGGCTCAATATGGGGATTACGAGTGTGGAACAAGCGGAGGATGGGAAGCAAGCATTGCAAAAATCCATAGCCTTCGCGCCTGACATCTTGTTGACTGACGTCCGCATGCCCCACATGAATGGCATCGAGCTCGCGAAGGAGCTGCGTACCCTTCTTCCCCGTTGCAAGATCATTTTTTTAAGTGCCTATTCCGATGTGGAATATCTTAAAAATGCGATTAAATTGCAAGCGTTCGATTATATTGAAAAGCCGTTAGATCTGGAAGAAATCGAGTGTGTAATCAAATCCGTCGTTTCCGCTTGCTCGGAAGATCAGCAACAATGGGAGATGGAGAAGAAGCTGCAAGAACAGGAAGATGAACAATTGATGGTTAGAAAACAGCATTTGGCCCTCTCTTTATGCGGAATCGGCGAAAAGCGGGAACCCGGAACAATGACCGTAGATCTGGATCACAAGGACATACGTTTTCCATTGACCGGTACTTTCGTTTCCATCGCCTTTCAATACCGGGCTGCCGAATGTTTCAGTGGAGAACTCTCTTACCGTCCGACCCCGGAGCTGCATCAGTTGGAGTGTCAGTTGTCCGATCTGGGATTCTGCTGCTTAACCGGTCCTATTAAGCATGGGCACTGGGTGATGCAGGTCAGAATGCCTTCGCCGTTAGCCATTCCCTCTCTTCGACAAGCCGCCCAAGGCTATATCGAGGATTGCCGGAACAAACTGACGGA
The DNA here is from genome assembly GCF_021190915.1 of Cohnella silvisoli. GTDB lineage: Bacteria > Bacillota > Bacilli > Paenibacillales > Paenibacillaceae > Cohnella > Cohnella silvisoli. The sequence goes on along the minus strand of NZ_JAIOAP010000025.1, from coordinate 42,175 downwards.
CGTATTCGTAGCCATCGGCGGGGCTGTCGACGACTTATTTTCCCTGCCTTCCTCCTACAAGCAGGCATCTTCCTTATCCAAACGCTCATTCTATTTGGGGTATTCGCAAGTTCTGGTTTTTGAAAACGATTCCTCTCCCGTTTATTCTTTCGATCCCCTTCTTACAGAACAATGGTTTCACCATCTTCGAAAAGATCAATTTAAGGAAGCTGAGAATCAGATTCGTCAATTCGTCTCGGAATTGCGGCTCTGTCCGGATACACCGGTAGAGCAGATCAAAAATGTATTCTATTCTCTATTTCATCAGCTCCGCCAATGGAATCAGAAATCCGCGGGCTTATCCGTCCGCGTTAGCGCCCAACGTCTGTCGGACGCCGATCTGATGGATTCCCTGTCCACTTTGGACGAATACGAGGAGTTTCTTCTCAGGGAATTGCAATCCGTTTCATACGAGGAACGGGGTAAAACCGGAAGCATTGTTTCCCGAATCGCCCATATTATACGAGAGCAGGCTGGCAACCAAAATCTCACGATTAATTCCATCGCGGGACAACTGTTCCTTACTCCCTCATACATTTGCCTGTTGTTTAAGAACGAGACCGGCATGACGGTCAATCAGTATTTGACGTCCGTTCGAATGGAAATGGCCAAAGCACTAATCGCCCAGCACAAAATTCATGAGGTGGCCAAACGGGTCGGTTACACGGACACCAAATATTTCACGAAAATATTTAAAAAAGAAGTCGGCTGGACGCCTTCGGAATACAGGGAGCGCCTTCGTCCATGATGCGCCTGTTCGACTTTCTCAAGCTTCACCAAAAATGGATGCTCGCTATCTTCAGTCTCATCGTTGTCCCCTTGGTGGTCTACACTTATCTCTCCTACACCAAGATGGCGGATTTAGCCAAGAGTCAAACGATTCAGTTAGCGGAGCAAACGACGCAGAACACGGCTTCGGAGCTCGGATTTCTGACGGCAAGTTCGATTAACGCGCTAGACTTCCTCAGCTTGGACCGCAGCATGAACGAGATGTTATCGCGGGAACCGGCCAATAATGACATCCCGCTGCAGTTGCGCGACTATGCCAACATCGTGAATTTCGCCAATACGCTTCAGCGCAACAAAGACTTTTATCGGATTCGGTTGTATGTACACGACGACTTTGTCTATGCCAATGACCACATTAATTTATTCGGGATGTCGCAAGCTTCGCGCGAGCAATGGGGAAACGAGTTGATCCATTCCGGACAAACGGCTTATTGGTTTGTCCCGGGAAAGGGTGAGCAATCAGGCGGCACGCCGCCGCTCGTCTCGGTGGTCCGAAGAATGCTGAATTTGGACAACTTTACCCTTATGATAGGAATTTCAAGAATCGATATCCTGCAATCAACTCTTACTGACAAACTGACCCGCACTAAAATCACGGACACCGGTCTAGTCTATCTTCAAAACGCACGAGGGCAAATCATCGCACGTTCGGATCCTGAGCGCGGATCGGACGGGATACTAGATGCGAAAGAATGGCAGAGCTTGCCCGCTAATGAATGGAATACCCGGCATATCGGCAACAAATCCGTCATGTTATCGCATCGAGCGATAGGAAAGAGCGATTGGATGCTGGTAACAGTCATTCCCGTCAACGAAGTGCTTGCCGGAATTACGGCGCTTCGTGATCAACTGATCGCCATCTTGCTGTCTATCGTGCTGATCGCTTATTTTCTGGCCTATTTGACATCCAAAGCTGGCACCAAAAAAATTAAATATTTGATCAAACGCATGAAACGGGTGCAGTCCGGCGATCTGAACGTTATTATTACCCGCTATGGAAAAGACGAAATCGGAGAACTTGTCGAGAACTTTAATTTTATGATCTTGAAGTTGACGGGTCTCATGAACGAGCATATTCAGCTCGGGATTGAACTGCGAAGCGCCGATCTGCGCACGCTTCAAGCACAAATCAATCCCCATTTTCTATACAATTCGTTGGATCTGATTAACTGTACAGCCATCGAACACAAAGTTCCGGATATAACGACCATGGTTAAAGCACTTACTAAATATTACAAGCTCGGCTTGAGCAAGGGAATGAACATCGTTTCCCTGGAATCCGAGCTGGAGCATGTGAAAGCGTACGTCCAAATCATGAACATGCGCTATACCGATGCCATCAAACTGGCCATCGAGGTCGACTCCCCCCTTCTGTCATGCCGCATTCCTAAAATTACGCTTCAGCCGTTGGTCGAAAATGCCATCCTGCATGGCATTTTGGAAAAGGCAGAAAAACGCGGTACAATCCGAATCACCGGCAAACAGGATCGTGCTGCAGTTTATCTTTATATAGAGGACGACGGAGTCGGGATGGACGCTGAAAGGCTTAGCACGCTCCTTGACTATGATCATCAAGACCCCAATCATAGCGATAACGGTTTTGGTGTCAAAAACACCCATGACCGACTTAGGCTCGCCTATGGAGATTCCTACGGGTTAGGCATCAAAAGCGAACACGGGAAGGGTACGAGCGTAGAGATTCGCTTTCCCTCCGATCTGGATTATGAGGAAGAGTGAAAACAGATGCAGAAAACTGGCTATCCATATTCTGAACGGATAGCCTGTTTCTGTTCTGCATAAAGCGCTTGGTGGCGGGTCAAATCAGTTTGGCACGAAAATAATGTCCCTTAAGTAATTCGCATCGTACAGAGCTTGGGTTACAGGCCGTTGTCCGAGCGTCGTGCCGTATACTCCCGCATGGGCTAACCAGGACAAATGACTGCCGTTATTTCCTGCGGAAGACATCGAGTTGGTTTTCATGGCGTAATACCGACCGGAATCGCTCCCTGTCGAAACGGACAAGGTATAATCGGTGTTGACGGAAATATTAAGATCAGCAATATCGAACGTCTGCCATCCAGTCGTACTGCTGAAATTCAACGTGTATGGCCCCCCAATCAGGGATCCGTCCGAGTTTTTCCAGTCGCAGCTTCTGAATGAATTCATGATTCCAGGTTTTATCGTCCTGATTGCCGTTCTCTGCCTTTCCGATCAGTGGAATCCGCTCAGGCGTCACACCAAGGCCGATGACGATTTGCTTTAAATCCGGACGCCCATCCTTGTTATAGCCATGGGTGATCCGCAAGTTCCTCCGTATCCGGGTAATCACAATACATCGAGAAGGACCTAGTGTCGTTATGAAAAGTCGTGAGCGGAAGTCCGAGATGCTTCAAAGAAGCCAGCGCCAGACCGGAATACACCTTCCAACCTTCCGCCTCGTAGAGGACATCGAGAGTGCGAGCTAGAGCATCATCATTGAAATCGCTAGCCTTTCTCCCCGAACCAAACAGAAGCTCAACATCTAATTGTTCGTAGAACTCTTCAACACGGTATCGGGGTGTACGCGAGCATAAGATATTGATAATCAGCGCTTTTATGTGAGTACCCGGAGTCACTTTCCAATAAGAAGGATGCCTGTCGACTGACTCGTTGATTTTTTTCTCCAGTCCACTTTCATCACACAGCGCAGCGATTAATTGGCTGGGTCCCGCTGCGATAGATATCATGGATTTGATCTGCTATCATTTATTTGCTGCGGAAAGTGGGCTGTTCCATCATCTCGAAAGATTCGGATTAAACGAATAGAAACCGCCAACCTCTCGCAGATGGGCGAGTATTGGCGGTTTCCCTTTGTTATGCTCTATTCCATTCGAAGCCGACCTTATTCAGAAATGCTCTTGCGAGAACGGCGTGTCCCGCTTGCGACGGATGCACGCGATCCCAAGCCAAGGTAGCGGAATATAAATCCTTGAGCACCACGTTAAACGCCGCTTGGGTATCCACGAATAATACCCCGGTTTCCTCGGCGATTTTCCTTACGATAGCTCCATACTCATCCATCGTTCGGCGCATCGCGTCCTGCTCGTTGCTCTCCAGGTAGAAAGGCGTCATCAGAACCACGTTGCGAACGTGCGGCTTCGTTTGTGCCACTAATGCACGAAGCGTTGCTTCATACTTATCCGCGTAAACATGCCAATCCTTAATGAACGGGGTATCGTATTGGCGCCACACATCGTTTGTTCCAATCATAACCGACAGCCAATCCGGCTTCCTGTCAAGCACATCCTCCTGCCATCTCGCCTGCAGCTCGAGAACGGTATTGCCGCTTATCCCCGTATTCACGACACGAATGCCCAGTTCTGGATATACGGCTTGCAGCAAAGCATCAACCATGGATACATAGCCTTTCCCCAAAGCTCCGAATAACCCTTCTCCCGCAGGCTTCGCTCTCTCGCAGTCCGTAATCGAATCTCCGATGAAAAGCACCTTTTGACCTTTTTGCAACAACATTGTCTTCTCTCCCCTAAACGAATCAATTTTTCATCATGACGTGACGGTTTGATGGAGTCATCTTGTTCACTCCTTGTTGCTTTCCCGTCAATATTTGATATTGTTGCTTAAAACCATGCCGGAGCCTGCATTGTTGACGATGTTAAGCACGTCCTTGCCTGCGGACCCCGAGATACTTGATCCGGTGACGCCTGGCGAAACGGTTAACTGCGCACCTGTGCCGCCCGGATTTTGGAACCAGACGCTATTCCACTGGGTCGTGCCTCCCGTAATGACATTCTGACCCGGGTAATAAATACCCTGGAATACCGAATTCCCGCCTGTCACGGTGATGCCCGGGTTGTCGTAAAAAACTTTCGCGCTGGTGAAGTTGAAAAACTTGGCGGTTCCGCCATTCATCTGGATATGCCTCGAGTTTGCAAAATACGTAGATGTCTGGGAATTAACGACATTCAGGCCGGTCGTCCCGGTGGCATCAACCACGATATAGTTAAACGCTCCGTCCGCAGAATTATTGATCGCAGTTACATTGCCGCCGCTTCCCCCTTGCGCCACATATTTATAAGAGGTATTCGCACCGAATATAAAGTTGTTCAGCATATGCTCATTGTCCGTTTTGCCGATCAAATAACCGGTTTGTTCGCTCCATGTAAACGGGAAGATGAAATCAAAAACGTACTCCTCACGGATTCTATTGGGAAGTGTCGTTCTGACCGCGTATCCCGCGTTGAAGAGCGTGTCTTCCACCCAGCCTTCCGAACTGTTTCCAATCGCAATGGCATTTTTAAATGAACTTCCCTTCACATTACTGATGTAGTGATTGTCAGCGGAACCTGTTGTATAACCGAAATCGATTCCTTTGTAGGCATTTACGAAATTCAAATTAATCGCATATACGCCGCTCGCATTTCCCCTTATCGCCCACGGATAAGTCATGAACGTACCCGACGGACTAATGCTATTCGTTTGTTCCGGGTAGTAAAACGTGAGGCCCCTTACTCCCGAATTGGTTCCGCTGAGCGTAATAAAAGCCGTATCGCTGTCCGGCGTAGCGGTTCTGCGTCCTTCATATGCGGATAACACCGAGCCCATTGCATCGCCCTTATGAGGCACATCCTCAACCCCTCTAAGCTCTACGTTGGCGGGAACGGTCAGGTGCGTGTTGATTTTGTATTGTCCTGCAGGTAAAAACACGGTTCCCCCGCCAGCAGTGCCGGCAGCATTCAACGCGTTTTGTATGGCCGCCGTGTCGTCCGTTACCGCATCTCCCTTCGCGCCGTAAGCGGTCTTCACGTTATAAATGTTCGTATTTGGCGGTTTGGGAAGCGACGTTTTGAACGTATGTCCGGTCACGCCATGCTGGGCGAAAGTATATCCGGTATGCTGCACCTTTACATCCCCAGCGCTTGAATTATCATAAAAGAAGGTAGAACTGCCGGTAAAAGTATTGCCGAGCAAAGCAGCCGATGAAAGCGAACCGGACAGGTTGACGGCCTTCTTCGATGAGGTAAGCGTTGGCGTAAACGTGCTGCCCTCAACTGTTAATGAGCCGTTATTCGCAGTGATGGCATAAATTCCGGTCCAATTGTCGAATGTGCAATTGTTGAGACTGACAAAGGAACTTGTCGTCAATTGCAAAGCGGTAGCAGCTCCTCCGCCAATCGTGGAATTGTTGAAAATAAATGGCGCAGGGATATTGTTGTTCAACTGCACAGCCACCGGATTCGTTCCCTGATTGGCCTTAAAAGTGGAGTTCGAAAATACGAATCCGACTTGGGGACTCGCCAGATAGTCTACCTTCAAGGCTACGTTGCTATTTTGGACGTCAAGCCCGAAAAAGGTTCCGCTGCCGGCCGTCCGGGATCCGTTGACAACATGAACGCCTATTTGATAATCATGTAGCGATATATTGTAAAACTCGCTGATCTCGATATCGCCTATTTCCAATCCCTTGCCCTGCGCTCTGGTGAAGGTGTCCAAGGCTGTTCGGCTCTGCGGGTTAAACCCTGCGGGAGCATCGGCCCAATAGGAATTGTTAAACTTGACATTGACGACCTTGCCTACATCTGCAGAATTGTATAGCCTCATCGCCTGTTTGAGCACAGTGCCCTTGACGTTGTTGAAGTAGTACTCTTCCCCGACGGATAGATAGGCTGTAGTATTGGATCTGTAGGCACTGATGCCCCGGTACGAGTTGAGCAATGTAACATTCTGCACCGTTTGATGCATGTAATCCTCGACATGATAAGCACGTCCTGGCAATTCTATCGTATAAGGGTAAGAAACCGGACTTGCGGCAGACTGGTTGGGATAATAAATGGTGACTCCTTTGAGCCCACCGCTGCCGCCAATCCGGATCAAACCGGGCAGTTCCAGTGTGCTGCTAGGGACATTCGCCATAATAACGGTTCCGTAGTTCGTCCCTGCATCCGGATCTTGCCAATCGCCTCTCAGCGTCACATGTGCGGGAATAGAGAGAGAATCCGTTATTTTGTATTTGCCAGCCGGCATGAACACCACTCCACCGCCGGTTGCGTAACAATCGTCCAAAGCTTTCTGTATAGCTAAAGTTGCGTCGTTTACACCGGTGCTGTCGGCATTATACGGAGCCGCCGTAACATTGTACGATGCAATAACGATATCGTCGGTCGGGTACAGAGTCGTAATAACACCCGGATTCGGGACATCGGAAATTGGCGAGCCGTAAACTCTGAATTCCTGAATTCTCGCTTTGCCGTCCCCCCCGGTCTGAGTGCCCTGCGTAATGTTTAATCTCACATACCTGCCGACTACGGAAGCGAAACCGCGATCCGTCGCTTTTTCCGTATTCCCGCTAACCGTATCAACATCCGTAAAAGTCGTCCCGTCGTTACTGACCTGAAGCTTGAAATCCTTCGTATTGTTTAGATCGTTCCCCCAGTTGGCGCCTGCATGCTTAACGACCCACCTGTCGAGCGTATGCTTCTGTCCGAGATCCACAGTTAGCGATTGGGTTCCGGTTCCGGATGAACGCCAGCCCGTGCTCAAATTATCATCGACCGCGCTGCTTGGCAGCGTTCCCGCGTCTGTCGAACTGGCCGTGACGATTTTCTTTGAGGTGACAGGCGTATCCTTCCCATAGAGGTCTCCGTACAGCCCGAGGTCCACTAGTCTTACGAACCCATCTGAACCGGGCTGCGTGCCCTCCGTAATGTAAAGTCTGAAGTACCTTCCAACCGCTTCGATATTCCGATCGGTAACGGCAGCCGTATTGCCCGTGACGGTATCTACATCGGTGAAATTCACTCCGTCGCTGCTCACCTGCAACTTATATGCCCTTGTATTATAGGCTGCCGGATCGCCTCGGACGGAAGCATTCCAAACGACCCACCGCTTAACTTTATATACTTTGCCCAGATCGACTCTTAACCAGTTCGGGGAAGGAGCATTGCTCTGCCAGTAATTGTACGATCCGTCCACCGCATTCGCCGGCTCTACTCCAAGCTGGAAGGAGCTGGCCGTTACGGGTTTATTCATCGAAATGCTCGCTTCCGAGGAGGAGAATACTTCAAACTCGCGAATTCTCACGAAACCGTCATAGCCGTCCTGCGTACCCTTTGTTATATATAGCCTCACATATCTGGCATTCACGTTCACATCCAGATCTGTTATGCCGGCGGTATTGCCGGTTACTATTGCGGCATCAGTGTAAGTGACTCCATCCAAACTCGTCTGCAATTTGAAATCGCGCGTATTATACGCCGGCAAATCGTTGAAAGAAGAGGAGTGCCATACCGCCCACCGCTTAATATTGTAAATCCCCTGCAAATCGATCTCAACCCAATTCGGAGAAGCTGCTCTTGAGTGCCAATATCCGGTCAGGCTTCCGTCTTCCACATTTTTAGGCCCGCCTACTTGCAGCCATGGGTCTCCGGTAATGTAGGATGAGCTCGCTTGAGGGATTCCATAGAGAGCGGTCGGAATCATCGTTGTCATGGCCGAAGCGGACGTATAAGCAGAAAGTTCAACCGTATTCAGAGTAGCATCAGATGCTTCTTTGAATATCACTTTCTTGACGTTTCCGTTGCCGTCCGTTACCACGATGTTATCGTAATACGCAATTCCAACGTTATTCGGGTCGTCGTTTTCTCCGGCTGCCATCCATTTCGCAGCGACTTTACCGATCATGGAAGCGGGAACGGCAAGCTTCCGATGATACCAGTCCTTATAGGCCAAAGAGGATATGTCCGATGTAGGATGACCGTAAATTCCATTCTGATCCGTCCAAACAACATCTCTGAAATTGAAGCTGTCCGTAGTCGTGACATCAATGCCTCCCAGCCCCGCTGAATAGTTTTCCAACTGGGTGTCATACTCGATATAATCTCCGGTCTGGAAAGTGTAGGCTTGATTTGAGAAGCTACGATATAAGTAGTGGTTATTAACGGTGCCATCATTGGTAACCGCCAATCGCAGAGCTGTGCCTATGTTTTCTTTGTCCAGGTTGTCAACAACCTTTGCCAGGGAGGATGACGAAGTATAAGCGTTTAGTTCTACGGTATTCAAATTGGCGTCCGCAGCATTGCGGTAAACGACCTTCCGAACCGTTCCACTCCCATCCGTGATCGAGATATTATCGTAACGCGCCGCATAGACATACAAAGGATTATCAGCCTCGCCGGCTGCGAACCATTTAGCGACTGTCTTGCCAGTCAAGGAACTTGGGATAGCAAGTTTTCTATGGTAAACGCTTTTATAAGCATAAGCGGACAGGTCAGCTGCAGTATGGCCGGAAAGACCGTTCTGATCCGTCAAGCCGGAATCTCTGAGATTTTGGCTTGTTGTCGTCAAAATATCGAGCCCTCCGATGCCCGCGACCCGTTGATCAATGCTTACATCGTATTCGAGATAATCGCCGGTTTGAAACGTATAAGACGAATTCGAAAAACTTCTGTAGAGATAATGGTTGCCTGTACTTCCATCGTTCTTCACGATTAATTTGAGCGAATCTCCTAACGGAGGTGCGGCAACCGCCGTACCTTGCACACTATAAATCGAGAAAAACGGAATGAGCAGTATTGCCATCATCAAACAAACAAGGATCGTGGACATTGGCTTTTTCATCTCATTGGTCCCCTTTCGATTTGAATGCATAGTAAACGCTATCAAAACATAGTGAACGCTTTCATAGATGAGGAAGAGATTAGCGAAAGATTGCGCCAATCTCCATGCATCAAAGAATGTATCGATCAATTCAACTTAGCCCTTCACACCTCCCGATAATGCCTCGACAAAATAACTCTGAAATCTAAGGTAAATGACGACTAACGGAACGGATGTGATCAGAATAGCGGCAAACATGTAGTTGTACTCCACTGTATAAGTACCCCTGAAATCGAGCAGCCCGAGGGGAATGGTAAAGAGCTCTTTATTTTTCAGCAAAATTAATGGTCCCAGCAAGCTGTTCCAGTTGCTCACGAACGCAAATATTCCCAAGGTAGCAAGGGCCGACTTAATAAGCGGAAGCAGCACAAGAAAGAGATGCTGCCTGTCGTTGCAGCCGTCAATTGTTGCCGCTTCGCTAATTTCCTTCGGCAGCGTCCGCAGAAAGCCTACCAATATGAACACATTAAACGGCAGGCCTGTCGTAGCCCCCATTAGGATCGGACCAAGAAGGTTATTATAGAGATGGAGTTTCATGTACAGCTGCAGCAAGGTTACGAACCCTACGCCTGGAATGAGCATGCTGCCCATAATAATCGCATAGAAGAGCACTCCGATTTTCTTGTGGGCAATTTTATGCAGGCAGAAGGACACGATAATTGCGTTTAAGAGACTCAGTATAACTGCCGAACCCGTAATAATAACGCTATTAAAGCTGTATTTGGCAATGTTCCCCCGAGTAAATGCCTCAACGAAGTTTCCAATAATTGGGTATTCAGGTAAACCAAGCGGGTTTGTCGTTACCTCCCCTGCCATTTTCAATGAGGTTACGATAATAAAATAGATTGGCGCTATAAGAAACAGCGCATAAGCATATACGACCAGCCTTCCGCCAACGCTGCCGGTTACGTTTCTTTTTCTCAAGTTTTATCCCCCCCTTTAATGAATCGAATCTTCCACTTTTTTGGTGACGACGTACTGAATCAGAAAAACGATAAAGAGAATGGCTCCAAGAAATACGCCAATTGCCGATGGAAGCCCTAAATTCGACCCCAAAAGCCCTTGGTATATTTTCACGGCCCAGGTGTCGAACTCGTTTGCAGATCCCACACTGGAGCCAAGGATAAGGATATAATCGACGGCCAAAGCGCCAGTCACGACCGTTAATAGCGTAATTCTGAGCAATGCGGGCATCAGAAGCGGCAACGTGACTTTACGAAACTGCTGCATGGAAGTTGCCCCCTCTATTTCGGACACTTCATACAAATCTTCGGGTATCGTCTGAAGCGCAGCAGTCAAGATGGTCAATGGATACCCAATATTCGCCCAGATATGCACCATCACGATGCAAAAAATGGCCCTTACCGGTTCCCCGAGCCAATTAAACGATTCAAGACTTTTTATTCCGAGTGCACTGAAGATTTGATTCAACATACCCAGATTGGGGTCGAACATGTAACCCCAGGTCAAGCCTACCATGACCGACGAAAATACGAGCGGCAAAAAGAAAAACGTGCGAAAAAATCGGTTTTGTCTCGTATTTCTTTTCAATACGACCGCAAGAAATACCGAGAGGACAGTCTGAATAACGAACAGAAACAGGACATACAGCACCGTATTTAATAAACCATCTTTGAATGCGGAGCTCCGATAGAAGGTTTCGAAATTTTGCCATCCGACAAACACCTTGTTCGGAGAATACCCATTCCATTTATAAAACGCCTGCGGGAATACCTCAAGATGAGGCCATATCGAAAGAACGAACCACACTATAAGTCCCGGAAGCATAATCAGCACATACTTATAGGTAGATAATTTCTTTCTCAGGCTGCTCTGCACAATACAACACTCCTTTAATTAAGGCCCTATGATGCATGCCATCAGGAGCCTGCATCATAGGGTTAAACATCATTCTATTACTTTACATTCTTAAGATCTGCCTTCTTAAGCAATTGTTCGAAGGCGGCTATTTCCTTGTCCACATCTGCACCTTTGAACAAAATGTTCGTTTTCATTTCTTCATAGTCCACCTGATAGCTTTCCATGTTCGGAGTGGCGAAGATCGGAAAAACATGAACTTCTTTTTCCATCTGGGCCGCAAGAATATCTGCGCCCGAGAAATTCGCCTCTACATCCTTGACGGTTGTCGTCATTTTCGCATTATTGACATAGAAGGTAGCGTTCTCAGGCGAGCCCAGGAAATTCACCCATTTCTTGGCGGCTTCGATATGCTTCGACTTTGCATTCACGACGGAAATCTGCGCAGGTTCCGCATAACCGACTTGTGTTCCTTCAAGCGTAGGAATCGGGAAAATGCCTACATCGATCCCCGGATAATCCGTCTCCTTGGTTCCGAAAGTCCAAGTCCCGATAATAACCATAGGGGCTTTCTTTTGAGCAAAAAGCGACAACGATTGCGGATACTTCACCCCATCGGAATTCGTGTACAACAAACCTTGTTTGTTGTATTCGGATAGAGTCTTCAGAGCCGTATAGATCTTCACATTATCTCTAATCGTCTTAATGCTGCCATTGTCTATTCCCTCAGCAAACGCCTTATAGTCCGCAGGACTCATCAGTTCATTGGCAATGGCGTTGAATAACCAAACAGCCTTCACATCGGCTCCGGCGTAGGCAATTCCGCCCTCGCCCTCGGCTTTAAGCTTATTCACAATACTAACGAAGTCATTCCAATCCTTAGGCACGTCAACATTGTGATTCTTAAATATCTCCTTGTTATAGATCACGCAGATCAGGTTGACCGCATGATTAAATCCGTAAATTTTACCGTCAATGGTTGTTAGCGCTTTGGGCCCGTCCTGATAGTTAGCCACGAATGGCTGATCCGACAGATCGGCAATGACCCCGTCCTTAGCGAAATCCGTGTAGTTCGTATTCGGATGCAGATCGAAAACATCTGGAGCCTGTCCTGAAGCTATGTTAGCTTTCAGCGTCTGGTAGTAGGCGCCAGCGTCCTTGTTCGTATCGAATTTCACAGTAATCCCAGGGTTTTCTTTTTGGAACTTATCGATTAATTTCTTGAAAATCTGCTCATCTTCAGCTCTGAATGTAGAATAAGTAATGGTGACGGGCTCCGTGTTTGCCTCTTGCGTCGATGCGGACTCTCCCGTACTCGGCTGCGTTTCTTTCGTTTCATCCTTCGTGCCGCCGCAAGCAGCCAAGGAAAATAATAGGACGAAGCAAAGCGCGGAAACGAGCCATTTGGACCGTTGTTTTCTGATTGTCATTTCTCGTACACCCCTTCAATTTGAATGATTGCCTCTCGCGAATGTAATCGCTTTCTATAAAGTTCATTTTTGTTTCGGTTGGCAGGTGTCTATCCATCAATCCAACAACCATTCCCCAACCATTTCTCAATCACCTCCGATATTTATACAAATATACAACTAGTATTATTGTATATAACGAATATACCACTTCAAAAATGGAGTGTAAAGAACTATTTCAAATAGAATAATAATTAGAGAAAATCATGAATAATTACACCAACAACAACTGAAAATCAATTAAGATCCCTGTACATCTAGTTTAACAAGTTGTATATTTGTTATAAAAATTAGTTACCTGCATTAAGGAGCGAAACAAACGATGGCTAAAGCTTCGCAACGAATCCCGCTTTACACCCAAATCCGCAAATATATCCAGGACCAGGTCACCCAGAAAATATGGCTTCCTAACGACCGGATTCCCTCCGAGAATGAGTTGGCCAACCAATTTGGAGTCAGCCGGATAACTGTGAAAAATGCGCTTTCCGAGCTCATTGAGGAAGGCTTGATTTTCCGGGTGCAAGGTAAAGGTTCCTTCATATCTCCAACCCCTTCCGGGGAACCGCTTATTTACCGTCCCGACCCTGCAAACCTTTCAAGTAAACCGTTGATTGCCTATCTCATGCCCCGTCTGGAAAATATGTTTACTGCCCGATTGCTTAGCGGCGTTGAAAGCGAGCTGTCCAAACAAGGTTACCGCCTGTTGTTTTGCCGAACTCTTGATTCTTTGGAAATCGAAAAAGAGATGCTGCGGGAAGTCGTACAGCTCGGTGCAAAAGGGATCATTATCTTCCCTGTAGAAGGAGAGACTTATAGCGATGAGATTTTACGGTTAACGTTAAGTGAATTTCCGCTTGTTGTTTTAGACCGTTATCTGAGGGGCGTCGAAACGAATTGCGTCTGTTCCGATAATGTAGAGGGCGCGCGTGCAGCAACCTCTCATCTTGTTGAGTTAGGGCATATAGGAATTGGATTTATTTCAACATCCTGCCAAGGAACAACCAGTATAGAAGACCGATTAAGCGGTTACGAGAAAGCTTTGGCTGACCATAACATTCACGTAAACCACAACCTTCGTCTTGTTCATTTCGATAACGAACAAGTAAATACGATTTTACAAGAGGGGAGTGCCAATGAAGACGTAAAGCGTGAAATGCAAGCATTTCTCAAGAAAAATTCTGAGATGACGGCTGTATTTGCGATTAATTCAGCGGTCGGACTGACCCTCATCGAAGCAGCCACAGAGCTTGGGCTTCGCGTGCCTGAAGATTTATCCGTCGTTTTCTTCGATAACTATGAACTATCGGCCCTATCTAGCATTCCTCCGACCTGCGTAAGCCAACAAGAGAAAGAACTTGGAATGGAAGCAGCCAAACTGCTTGTTTCGATCATCGATAACCCCAAACAAGACAGAAAAAAAATACTGCTCCCAACCAAACTTATCGTGCGAAAATCGACCGCGCCAAACAGAGTGAAAGCAATACGATAATTTAAAGGATACCGACAAGCGCTAACCGGCAATTGGTTCCCTTGCAATCGGGTCTATCGCCGTGTATGACTTCCATTTCAAATTCGTGCGTCCCGTAGATCAAGTCCTCCGCTACCGTATACATCCTGTACCAGCCGTCATTACCGCACCAGTCAGGACGCTCCCGAACCGAAATCTCCCATGGTCCGTTATCTAGGCGATACCGGAGCTCCGAGGAAGTTTTGCCGAAGTCAAATCCCAACGACAAGCCCCGGCCCACGAAGCTGAATTTTAACTTCGCGCCGATTGCCGATGTTTCAAGCACCTGATCCATCCACTCCAAATGCGGCCAACGTCGGATGACCCAAGGTCCTTCGGTTTCCAATTCGGACAATGGCAAACTTGAAGCCTTCTCCCAGTTGTCCGGATTAAGCGGAGTCGGCAGCGAAAACTTTTCGTCCGGCTTAACGGCATGCCGCGACTCCGACAGCTCGTTCTCCAGAAACGCGATTACGCTTCGGGCATAACTCAAACTTCCTCTCTCTGTCGGGTGCAAGCCGTCAGGAAGCCATTCTTCCCAGCGCATCCTTCCCCGCCGCACCTCTTCGAGCGCGTGCATCCCCATCCCTACCGAACCTATTCCATAGTGTTCCGCCAGATCTTCGAAATCCGCGACGGACGCAGGCGTTCCGCCTTCGCTCATCTCGCGGTAGAAGGATTGGCGGAACGTATGGACGATCACGACATCCCTGCGGCCGTCAACCAATAATTTTCGCAGAAGCCCTTCCCTTGTACGCATCCTTTTTTCACTCGGTTCGTCTTCGTCGTTCACGGAGTAATCCACAAAAACCAGGTCGCATTCCCGTTCGATCAATTCATGCTCGGCCCGAAACACGGCCAGTTCGCTGCCCGTCGCCCCGATGGCGGCATTTTCTATAAATAACCGTACATGCGGGTAACGCTCCTTAAACCATGCAATGACGGGCTCGGGCCAGTTATGGCGCGTTCTGGCATCCGTAATCGAACCGCCGATAAATCCCAATCGTACCGTACCGGAGTCCAGCGCTTGCTGTGTATTCCGGAGAGGTCCTCTATGTTTCCAAATTTGCTCATTCATCATTCGCTCATGTTTCCTTTCAATTAACGATCTATTTGTTTATTGATCCTTAATTGGCGCACTTCCCTTTCTCCAGTGCCATTCACTTTCTTCCCGAAATCTTGACACCCAACCTTCAGGCGGCTTCTCCCAGTCTCTAAAATCTAAAATGGCTTTGCAAAATTGTTCCGAATGTTCACTGGATGGCTTTTCAAGTAATGTGTCGATTATTTCTATTAGGTTATCCGGCTTTTCTTTCGCATTTCTTAACTCCCACATAAACCATTTATGATATGGATATAGAATTTTATTATGTGCTAATATCATCCTGCCTCCATACATCACCAGTTCATTAGTTGCCCACATAAGCAAATATTTATCGTTTCGTTTTTCTGCCTCTGGAATACCGCAACGCATTGCTTCCAAATGAGCATAAAATGACTGTATCTTCTGCTCTTGTTCACTATGTTGATATTCTCTTATTTTGCTTATTACATTCTCGAGTTCTGGGATTTTGGAAAATGCAATAAACGCACCTATAAAAGCTGCTCTCGAAGGTTCATTTCCTCTCTCTGCAATTTCATGCAGGAAATTAATATCAACTACCGAACCATCGATATATCCGTCAGGATAATCAGATAAATCTGTTCGAAAGTAATGAAATTCCTTAGTTTCTTGTCTTCTTTTGAATTCTTCTTCTGTAGCTATAACAATAACGTCAACATCCGAATTTTCGAGTTCTCTCCCTTTTGCTATAGAACCGCCTATTATTAAGGCTAGATATCGACTATCATTTTTCATTTCATTTACTAATTTCGATATGGTTTGTTTATGATGTTCTTTCACAGAAACACCTCGGTTTAGCATTTTGTACTTGCGGGTTTCACATAACGTCTATTTTACCGCGAATTTCGACCAACCATTTGTGCAGATCATGCCGAAGCCTCGAAACCACATCAGGATATTGATGCATAAGATTGATTTGTTCACTAGGGTCGACACTTAGATCAGATAGATGAACGGGCTCTGCAGCCGTTCGTGAAATATCGAGCTTACCATCCAACACAAGCTTCCAATTCCCCTCGCGAATAGCCGATTGTCCGTTATATTCCCAAAAGATTTGTCGTTCTCTCATTTCAGCTTCACCGCGGAGAACGGGCATGACATCAAAGCCGTCTAGACTACTGCAGCCGCTATCAGGCACTACCCCTGCCAGTTTCAGAAAAGTCGGGAAAATATCAATCATCGCAAACGGTTCGGACTTCACCTGCCCGCCTGAAACATACGCAGGAAAACTCAGAATCGCCGGTTCGCGTATGCCTCCTTCGAACAGACTCGCTTTGTGTCCTCGGAAAATACCTGCACTGCCTCCGTAGTATAGATCTTCAGTGCCGTCAAGAAAATTGCGGGATTCAGTGGACGGACCGTTATCGCTGGAGAAAAAAATAACGGTACTCTCGGCATGCCCGGTTTTCTTTAATTGTTCCATTATCGCGCCTACGCCATCATCGACAGCGGAAATCATCGCAGCCATTATGCGACGGTCCGGCGGCAGTCCGGGATATCGGTCTACATATTTAGCAGGCGCATGCATCGGATAATGCGGCGCATTGTACGGAACGTACATGAAGAAAGGCTGCTCCTCTTGCTGCCCGATAAACTGTACGGCTTTATCCGTAATTACATCCGTCAAGTAACTGCCGTTAAGCCATACTTCCTGATCGTTATGCCATAAATCATGGACAGGATTAATTCCATCGCCCTGTCCCCAATAAAAAATATGCGAATAGTAATCCACGCATCCCGCAAGAAATCCGAAAAATTCATCGAAACCATGGGTATTCGGATTATTATCCGCCGATACGCCAAGATGCCATTTTCCGAACAAGGCTGTTCTATAACCGCTGGATCGAAGCGCTTTCGCGAGAGTTGTCTGATCATCCGGCAGCCCGGATGTTCCCCGTTTTCCGCCAAGAATTTCGCATACTCCGGTTTTGGCCGGATATTTGCCCGTTAGCAGGGACGCCCGGGAAGGCGAACATACAGGCGAATTAGAGTACCAGTCGGTGAATCGCACCCCTTCGCTTGCCAATTGATCCAAATGCGGCGTTTGGATGACATCAGAACCGTAGCAACCCAAATCGCCATATCCCAAATCGTCGCAATAGATAATAATAAAGTTCGGCCTTTTCAATATATTCTCTCCCCATGGAGGTTTCGTTTGTATCTATAGTCGAGTTTTTACGGAATCCCGAACGACTATTTGCGGTTTCAACGAATACTGAAAGGTCAAGTTTTTTCCTTCCCTGCATTTCATTAAACCATCTATACAAAGCTTGCTCATTTCATCAACAGGAATATTAACGGTCGTAAGCGGAATGAAATCCAGCGCTTGAAGCTCGATATCATCGTATCCAACGAGCGAAACATCATCCGGAACGCGAATTCCCTTTTCCCTCAACCCCTTGTAAACGCCCAGCGCTACTGTGTCATTGATCGTCACGATTGCCTCCGGGAGCGAATTGCCGTCCTCCAAAAATCGGATGATCGCCCGATATCCGTCATGAAATGTATAACCGCATTCCTGAAACACGTTCGGCCCTACAGGGATATTCGATTCCTCAAGCGCTTTTCCAAAGCCCTGGTAACGAATCTCCGTTAAATAATCCGAAGGGTAGCCGCCGAAATAGATCATCTTGTTCAGATTGTTATCCAGAAGATAACGGGTTATCTGGTACGATCCATCCTCCAAATCCGGGATTACGAAATTTGTCTTGTGACTGTTAAGCGAACGAAGCGGAGACATAATGACCAACGGCACTTTAAATTTCTGAATGCGCGAGATCACTTTATGCATATTCTCTTCCTGGTTAAAAGCAAGTCCCGTGGCAAGTATTACTGCGTCCACATTTTTATTAATGAAGTTGTCCACAATGCTCAGCAACGTGCTCGAATGCCCGTCCGTGTGCCCAAGAAGAAGATACAGGCTATTCTTCCGAGCGTAATATTCGAGATGGCGAATGATGGCTAACGTGTACGGCACGGAAAGATCCGGTACGATTAAGCCGACAATATTCGTCTTTTTTGCCAACAGTCCTTGAGCGAGCGAATTCGGAACGTAATTCAGTTCCTCTGCAATGCTCATAATGAGCTCACGCGTTTCTTTGCTGACTTTTTTCTTATTGTTCAGTGCATACGAGACAGTGGCGATGGAGACGCCCGCTCGCTTGGCGATTTCGTGTATGGACATGAGACCTCACCCTTTAACTTGTTACCTCTATTATAGATAATGATTACGCAGACTACCAATTTTCGGCGAATCAACGGCCGCCGCGCCATCTGCTGAATATTAGATGATGGCGCACGGCTCGTTTCTCGACTTTATCCTTTCCCGTGCCCTTAACTTACGAACGACACTCCCAATCGAAATCGACTATCGTCGAAGTGAGCGGAATTCCCGTCGGGCCCCAGAACATGACAACGAAATTCGTATCGTTCTTTGCCGACACCGCCCAATGAAGCGGCGCCGTAGAGCTAAGCTGGATATCGACAAAGCTTGGAACCCCGCGACCTCCGTGCGCCACTGTAATCTCGCCGCTCGTATTGGTAGCTACTGTCGATCTTCCGGACGCAAGCTCGACCGAAATCTTGCCCGTACCGGCGAAATGGAAGCGAACTGCCGCCTCCCATGAATCGGCTCATCCCGGTAACCTTGACGTTGCTGTATTGTTTCGCATATACGGCGGGTGCCCCAGTTGCCGCCAGGTTCCAGTCCCACGCGCTTAAATTGTGAATGCCTACGCGGCAGTAACCCTCGTCAATACGAATAGCGTTCCCCCGGTAATTCCGGAAATCGGCATTGACCAAATCAAGATCGCAGCTGTCTCCGTTGCATCGGAACCCGACATTATCCGATCCGGTGTAACCCGTCTCACCCTGGGCGGTTATGTTCGTGTATTGCCCGGTATGTCCTCGCGCTCCTGCTGTAATCACAACCCCGTTAGCGCCGCGGTCAAAGTCCCCGTTGACCAATTTCAGTTTGTTAGTCGTTCCGTTGACAGGATCCCCATCAATGAGCAGGCCGATCTGATGAAAGATGGTGAAGATGTTCGAGAAAAAAGGTCCAAGCGAAGTTAACAGTTTTCTGCGGCTAATCATAACCGGTTCTTTTTCGCAGTCGAAATCAACCTGCTCGTTTTCTCGATTCATCTTGTCCATCCTCCTCGAAAACGGGTTACTTGCCGGCTGCCTTTCTCAACTCCATCGTTTTTTTGTTCCAAGCTTCGACCGGTGCGATTAGCGCATTGACATCCGTTCCGTTAAATATCGGAGCCGCAGTTGTAAGCCATGGATTTTCCCCGAAAGCCGGGATCGTCGGTCCGGGCGCAATACAGCACATGTCTTTGGTCAGCTTGACGGCCTCCGTATTTTTACCCTTCCACATCGGGGATTCTGAAATATAGTTTGTCAGCTCCTCGCTAATGACCGATGCATTCGAGCCGTGGTCAACCTTCCATTTTTGTGCCTCAGTCTCGAATTGGAAGCTGATCCATTTCCATGCCGCATCTTTATTTTTCGACCCTGCCAGCATAGCGATCGGACCGAAAATACGGTGGGTCACCTGCGACACTTTTCCCTTCGGATAAGGCAATACGTCCCATTCGAATTTCGCGTCCTTGCGCAAGCCTTCGAGCACCCAATCCCCTCCTATGTCGAACAGCGTCTTGCCGTTCATGAACGAATTGACCGATTCGCCCAGTTTGGCCCCTTTCACCCAGCCGGGCAAAGAACCGTCTTTGGTCATCAGTTCCTGCACCCATGTAACGTCGGCTAGTACTTCCGGCTTGTTTAGCACGCTCTGCTCCAGCTTCTCGTCCATATAGGACAGGTTAGGCGCATGGCCATTGGCCACAGCCATCGCATTCAGAAAGAAAATGCCGAATAGCGCGTTATTGGTCAGACCGTATTCGCCGGCCACCGGATCGGTCGCCGCTTTCGCCATTTCGCGGAACTTGTCGTACGTCCAATCGTTCCCCGGCATTTCCAAGCCGTATTTCGCCATGAGATCCTTGTTAATAAGCACCCACGTCGGCACATCGACGAACGGTACCGCATACTGCTTGCCATCGGTTTCCATCGATTGGAAAAATCCGTCCGGCAGCTTTACGTTCTTCAAGCTTTCGTCGGAATCAATATACGGCTTCAGATCTTCAAGCAGATTGCCTGTACCGTATTGGCTCAAATCCGACAGCCAAATCAGGTCCGCAGGAGTGCCGGCAGCTTCCAATGCCGTAATTTTTTCAATAATATCCTTGTCTACGGCTGAAGCGATAATGATCGGCTCGATCGTAATCCACGGGTATCGTTCGTGAAACTTAGCGTACAGATCGCCATACGTGTTATTCCACGTAATGAGATGGAGCGTAACAGGATCATGGTGTTCTTCCACTGGCTCCGGTGTGCTGACCGGGCTGCTCTCCTCAGTTGCAGTCCCGTTAGTATTAGTTGCGGTGGTGTTATTTTTGCTGCATGCGGCAACGACAAGCGATAAAATAAGCAATACTCCGATTAGCGCCATTCCAAAGCGTTTTCTTTGCATGTTTTGCCCTCCTCAAATTTTTGTTTTACCGAACAGAAAAACGTGCGAACAAACTCCGGCATCACCTCCCTTATGGGGCGCATTTCCCGATTACTCGACCAGCCCGGTCCGTTCGATGCCCTCCACGAACCAGCGCTGCAGAAACACGTAAACGAGCAGCGGTGGAAAGATAATCAGAAACGCGGCGGCCATTTTCGGGGCTTCCGATACCGGGTTGCTGCCGAGTACCGCATCGACATACCCTTTGGGCAGACCGGTCAGCACCTCATCCAAACGGTTAAGACTGATCGAAAGCGGCAAATAATCGTTTTGCAGAAACATTGAAGGCTCGTAATACATGTTCCAGTACCAAATAAAGGAGAACAAAAACACGACAAGGCAAGCGGAACGGGCCAGCGGAAGCATAATTTTGAAAAACAAGCGACCCGACGATGCTCCATCGAGCTTCGCCGCTTCTTCGAGTGTGGCCGGCTGGGTTTTGAAAAACTGACGGAAAATAATGATGAACAGCGCGCTGCGTATTCCCTGTCCAAGAAAGGCCGGAATAATAAACACAAGCGGCGTATTGAGCAGTCCGAGCTTGCTGTAGACGACATATAGCGGAATAATAATAATTTGAGGCGGTACGAGAAACGTAAGCATGATGAGAAAAGTAACGATCCCTTTGCCCGGAAAAGGAAGCTTAGCCAGCGCATAACCGGTCATCGCGCAAATGAAAACTTGGATAACCGAGCAGGCCAGCGCAATCGTAATCGTATTCATGAACGCTTCGGGATAGTTCAGCCCGAGCCAGGCCGTTCGCAGGTTTTCCAGATCGATCGTGCGCGGAATCCATTTGACCGTCGGATCAAGCAGATCGTTCAAGTTTTTGAACATGGTGCTGACGATATAAAACAACGGCTGCAAATACAGGTAAGCCAGTACCGAAAGCAGAAAATAAATCATGATGCGGGCGATCCAGCCATCGTTCGTGTGTTGGCCGAGCGCCGCCATCTTTACCCGCTGCATGCGGCGGCTCCAGATGAATCGGTTTACATGGGCGGCAGTATTGCGGTATATCTCCGCTGCTTTCATCTCCCGTCCCCCCTTCGTTTGGTGCTGCGGTTGAACATCCACAATACGAGCGCAAGCAGTACGAAGATGATCGCGAAATAAATCCAGGCGAGCGCCGTCGCATAGCCGTAGCCGGTATCCGGCTTAAACATATTGTTTTTCACATGTTCCAGCACCGGGTTCAACGGAAACGTAAACAAATCGACAATCGTATAGAGCGCATTTAGGCTGATGAAAGGTACCATCGCAGGCAGAGTGATTTTCCAGAAGCTATCCCAGGGAGACGCCCCATCGATGCGGATCGCTTCGTAGACCGATTTCGGTATGGTCTGATATCCGGCGATATAAATGAGAATTTGTACGCCCGAATACCATAAAACGATGATTGTTTTGTTCAGCACGCTCAGGATTGGTTTCGCAAATTCCTGTCCTACATAACTGCGTATAACCGGCTCCAAATCGTACTGGTCGAGAAACGGAATTTTCCCCGCATTTTGCGAGAACAGCTCCGTCAACACCTGCCCGGTGGCAAAAATGACCGGAAGAAAAAAGACTGCACGGAACAGAAACCGCCCGGGAAAACTCTGGTTCAGCAGCAGAGAGACCAGCAGGGAGAAAATAACGATGACCGGAATCATGATCAGCATTTCCTGCACGTATTCGATCAGTTGGATCGGAAACACGTTGTCTTTAACAAATGCATCCTTGAAGTTCTGCAAGCCGATAAAGTTGTACTTGAATCCGCCTTGCGACGGGACCACCTTGTTGAAGCTCATAAACAAAGACCAGCCGAGCGGAATGGCGATCAGCATGCAAAAGCCGATGGCCCATGGCAAGATGAACAAGTAGCCGACCCCGTATTGCTGCAATTGATAACGGAGAAATCCTTTGTGCCGCTGTCTGGTTATTTTCACTGGTTACCTCCTTTGGCGACCTCGAACGACCGCTTGCCGTAATCGACCGTCACTTCCGTTCCGTCTTCATAGGTGGTTACGAACACTGTGTCAGAGCGCTTGTCATGTGCAACAATCGCCTGGTTAAACAGCGCAGCCAGCTTGTCGAAATCCTTGTACTCCTTCATCATGCGTTCCTTCCATAGGTCGAACTCGCTGCTGAACAAATAATCGGAAGCCGTGTTCTTCAGCAACCGCGACCGTTCCCATGTCACATAAAAAGCGGGAAGAGCGCCGTATTCAATCGCTTTGAGAAATTGTCCCTCGTAATCGTCCCGCATATTGCCGGCCGTCGAAGAATAAGACACGTAACCGTGAATCGCGATCGGATAAAACGGCACCGTCTCATCCACCATAAAATAATAGTTGCCCTCGAGCGGGAAATCGCTGATATGGTCCACCGCGCCAAGCGAGAAATCGCTGCCCGAATAAACGCCTGAGCGTCCCAGTTGCTGCTGCGTGTAGGCCAGCAGATTACGGTACATTTGCGATGTCTGCCTGCGCTCCGTCGGCGTCTTTTCATAGTCGCGGAACGTAAACTCGCCGAGCCAATTGTAATGAATGCCGTCAACTCCGATCGGTTTCAGCTTTTCAATCGTTTCGAACGCATAGGCTAGCGTCAGTTCCGGCTTCAACAGAAATTCGTTCGAGCCGTTGAAAAACACGGTGCCGTTGATGCCCCTTACCCCTTTCGATTTAGCGCTGATCGAAGAGCGGGCGTCGACGTAAACGAAATTATCTTCAAATAAGACAGTGAAGCCCAACTCGTGCATCCGGTCAACAAACGTCTTGGCTGCTTTACTGCCTCCTAGCCCATTCTCGATCGGAAACCGTTTGGCGGCATTAAAGTCGCCGCCGTCCTGCCACCCGTAGTAAACGATACGAATATTAGACATACCGCTGTCGCTCAACTCCGTGACGATCCGCTCCGCTTGCTCGAAGGTCGTCACAGGAATATACTGTTCGCGGTTATAAGCATCCTGGGAGTTGCCGCCGACAATATTCAACGTAAGCGGAATATGCTCCGCCGGCGCCATCTTGTCGCCGAGTTGCCCGCTAGCCTGCAACTCCTCGCGGTAGGAAACGGCCATCCCGGTATAATTCGCCTCTTTACCGATCATAAACCGGTATTCGACCGTCCGGTCGAGCTTCATCCGATCCGACTCCACCGTCTTGAACGGCATGCTCAAAATCCCGTTTTTACGCAAAAATTCTTCCCGGTACATGAAGCTTGCATTGACGTTGTAATAAGTCGATTTCAAGCCGGCCGGCATGGCCTTGATGACGGTTTCTTCCTTCCCTTCCTTAATAATGGCCAAGTATGCGTTATCTCCGCGCTTAACTCCGAACACTGGGTACGTAATCCCTTCACTGATCGACCCGCGACTGCTCTTTCGAGAATCCGGACGAACATTGGAGACTTCGCTTCCGTAAATCTGATTGCTATACCCCTGAGTCAGACTGGAGTGGGGAGCATTGAATTTAATGATCCCGCCGGGTCCATCCGGCAGAAGGATATAGCCATCCTCTCCGGGTTTGGCCGCGCCAAAGTACGGTAGTACATCCAGCGAAAAGATCGCGAACTCGCCTTTCTCCGTAATACCGTCATCGGGCACATGAACGATCAACCCGTGATCGGACAGCTCGTACTGGACGATTACTCCGATCTGTTTATCCGTAAATTCGTATGAAACCTGCAGTCCGCCTTCGTAGCGAAGAAACGAGATTCGCAGTTTCTTGCTCGTCGTGTTGAGGAGGTCTCGTCTCGCTTTATCGCCGAATCCGAAATAGTCCATGACGAGCGGCGACTTCAAATTGGACAGCAGCAATCCCTTTACCTTCTCGTCCGCAAGCTTCTCTTCCGGCGGGTTGCTTCGCCATTCATAACCACTCCGTTTATCCGTAACGATAATTTGGGTCGTCTGCGGATGAATGCGCAAAGCGAAATTCTCGTTCTCGATCGCGGTCACATAACCGGCAGCATCGCCACCCTGCGGCAGCCAAGCTTCACCGCTGCGTACCTGCAGTTTAGTTTGAGCTTGCGGCTCCAACCCCATCTCTTCAAGCGTCGGCAATTCACTTCTTTCGAGCAGAACCGTCAAAGCAATCACACAGGCGACAGCGGCCAAGCCAAGGGATATCCACGCCTTTTTACCCGGCCGTCGGATGCTAGCCATAGAAGATCACCTCCCGGTAAAGTTGACGGATGAAATCATAGAGATTAAAGGTTAGCCCGGAGACGATAAAGGCGAAAAACCAAATGATAATAATGGCAAACAAGCTGATGAGAGAATTGCGTATCGTTTCCAGAAAATCGAAATTGTGAACGACCTGCGTGCTGACGAATAGCAGGACAAGCAGCCAGATCAGCATCGCCTGATTCCACAAATCAACGATAACCCGCTCCTCCAACACGACGATGTTCGACAATACGATAATCGGAAGAGAAAAGATAATGTAAGGCGCCAACGCATACGTACTTGCCTGAATCACTTCCCGCAGCCGCCCTTCTCCGCCCTTCACGCTGCAGACTAGATAGTTGGCTATTATCCATGTCAGCCACGGAATGACAAAGAAGGCGAGTTTATTGAACAGATTAATTTGCGAATTGTCGACGGGATTAAATACAAACCCGGTAAAGTAAATATGAAGCAGCTTGATCCCGACGGCGAGCAGCAGAATGAATACGATAATCGCCCACGAAGAGGTGCGACCTTTCAACTTATAGAAGCCGGAATACGGATGCAGCAACACATGACGGAAATCTTTGAGATCATCGCGGTAGCGGATTAGCAGCGGCGGCCAGGAATGTTTGGCGGTTAAGCGGCGAAGCAGCCGGTAGCCGTACTTGACCGCCAAATAAGCAGCGGTCAACGCCAATATCAGATAGATCAGGTTGCGCTGCAGCCACGCAAACCGGATTTCCCAGAACGCCCGGGAATATCCTTCTACGTCATACGCGATTTTGAAGTTTTCCAGCGACTGCGAATAGCGCTTTTCCTCGAAGTCGATCCGTCCAAGACCTTGAAATGTCAAATTGTACATATCGTTCTGCTCATGCACCTTTTGCCAGTAGGGTTTGCTTTCCGTATACTGACCGTTCATATAAAGCATCGTCGCTGTAAGCACATGCTCTCCGAAGGAGGTTCGCTCGAAAGTTTGTATATTTTTGAGCTTGCTATCCGTGACCCAAATGCTATGTTTACTGTTCACCGCAATGCTCGTCGGAAAGCCGAAAAGCCCTTGCTGCTGCGAATCGGAGTCGATGTCGCCGAACGCAAAGAGAGCGTCTCCATACGGATCAAACAGCGTCACCGAAGCGGAATCCGAGTCGATGTCATATATAAAACCGTTCTGATCGACAGCTACATCGATAATGCCGATTGTGTTCCAGAAGCCTCGTCCGCGAAAGCTGTCATAACCGCCGGCATTCAATTTACGGATGCTGCCCGAATAAGACCCCGGCGACGCGGTAAAGAAAAATCCATCCTCATCTATCGTCACGTTGGCGATAGGCCGCGGCCGATTCGCGATTTCTTTGGCCAACTGCTCCTTGTTCAGAATCAGCTTCTTCAGCCAGTTCGAGTACGATTGCTCGGCTTTGTTGGCCCCGAAAGCACCGGTAAAGACACCGTCCGGGTCCAGCCGCATCAGTCCCTGATCGGAACCGCTTAGTATGATATACATCACGCCGCGCTTGTCGACGACAAGCTTGGATGGAACGAAGAAGGCGTCCTTGGCTAAATAGGGAGAATCCGGTTTTTTGTATTCTCGCTTGAAAGTACCGTTGGAAGAATACACCGCAATGCGCTGGTTGCCCGTATCCGCCACGTACACGATGCCCTCCTTGTCCACGAACACGCCTTCCGGCGCGTTTAATGCCCCCGCGCCATCGGTATCCCCTATAGAGCGCAGCTCGTTTCCGTCGGGATCCACGATTACAATACGGTTCGTTTTACGGTCCACAACATAAGCAATGTCTTTATCGTCGATGAACAGATCAACGGGCTCCTCCAGCGACAGCGTAATCGTTTTGCCTGGCACGTACACAGCCTGACTAGTGTTCCAGTTTCCGGAATTAGAATCCATATAGGCGGTGATGTAAGGCAGTTTCGCGGATACCGGAGAAGGCGTAAGCGATAATAACAAGCCGAAAACAAAGAAGAGCGGAAACAGTCGTTTTATCATTATCATCGCTTCCTTTATGATCATGGCTACTTCACACCTGAATGAACCATCGTCGCCAACACTTTTTTCTGAAACAACAAGAACACGATCAAGTTCGGCATAAAGATCAGCAGCCCGGCGGCAGCTGCGATATTCTGCCCGGCTACGCTGTTATGCAGCCCGCTCAGCAAGCTGTTGACGTAAAACGCCAGCGTCCGCATCGTCTCGTCTTGCATATATAGCGACGATGTTTCGATATCGGACCACACGCCTTGAAAGGTGAAGATGGAAATGGTCGCAATCGCAGGCGCGGACAGTGGCAGAATGAGCCGTCTGAATATGCCTGCCTCCGATGCGCCATCGAGTTTAATCGCCTCGATCAACTCGTTCGGAATTTGCGAGATGAAGCCGATGAGCAAGAATACGGCAACCGGAGATGCGAGATAGGGCAAAATATGGCCGAAATACGTATTGGACATGCCGATTCCGCTAATGATCAGATAACGCGGAATTTGTACCGTCTCGGGCGCAAACATGAGCGAAACGAGAATAAGGGCCATTGTAAGCGATTTGAACGGAAAGCTTTTTTTGGCGATCACGTAGGCCGCCATCGAGCTGAAGACAATAACCAGCAAGAGAGTAACCGATGTGACCAGGATGCTGTTGAACAAATACCGCGTGAACGGCACGACATCGCCGCCCGACTTCAGAAAGAGCTGTTCGAAGGAATGGGTAGTCGGATGCTGGACAAAAAAAGTCGGCGGAAACAAAAACAGTTCGTTTAACGGCTTGAACGCATGATTGAAAATGAAAATGATCGGAAGCAACATAAACAACGCCAGTGCGGTCAGCCCGATAATAAGCAGCACATCGAATAGGGAAGTTTTACGCAAGCTTCTCCATGCCATTATTCTCCCTCCTTCGTTGCAAACAACCGGTAAGCGAACCGCATCGCCAGAAAGGAGATGATGAGCAGCACGACGGAGATGGCGGAAGCGTATCCGAGTTGAAATCGGATGAACGCAAAGTCGTCTACATGGTTAATAATCAGATGACCCGCATATAGCGGCGTAATCGGCAATCCGGTCAGCTGCACTGAAATGCCGCCCGCCTTGAGCGTCGAAACGATCGCCATAACCGCGCTGAACAGCAGTTGCGGTTTCATAGACGGAATCGTAATATAGAAAATTTCCTGAAGGCGGTTATGGATGCCATCGATTCGTCCTGCCTCGTACAATTCCTTGTTGACGGTCTGGAATCCGGCCAGCATCGACAGAAATCCGACGCTGAAGCTGATCCAGAGCGAGACAAGAATCATAATGTTGAGTAAATAACGCGGGTCCTGCAGCCAGAGACGGGGCTGTTCAAGCCAACCGGCTTGGATAAGGAAGTTATTTAAATATCCGACCCGGTCACCGCTGAAGGCGGCGATCCAGACGACTGAGAGGGCTACCGCTCCAGCCATCGACGGCGCATAAAAGGCGAGTGTATAATAATCGCGCAGTTTTTTGGGCAACTGATGGATGAGCCACGCGAACAAAAATGCAAGCACATAGCCGCCCGGACCGACGATGATTGCAAACTTCAATGTATGAGGCAGCGCATATTTCAAAAAGACGATGTCCTGCGTCAGCAAGGAGATGTAATTGTTGAAGCCGATAAACTTCGGAGAAGCGAATCCGTCATAGGAGGTAAAGCTTAAAAAACCGGCCATGAATACCGGAATGACGATAAACAGCATAAACATCGTCATAAACGGGGCAAGAAACAGATAGCTCGTACGCGCCCGCCAGATCTCCATCCCGAAACCCCTCATTCTTAGCACAACAAGAGGCGGAGTCCTCGCAACGCCAGACTGCGGCAGTGAAGTTTTTAGTTCTGTCATGGTGCTCCGCTCCCCCAATTAAAAGGTTCCGTAATCGCCGGCACTTGCAGATTGTCGCTGTTCGTTATGCCGAAATCATCCTGCCGTCGCTGCATTTCCCGCTGCAGCGACACTTCCGTCTCTTCAAGCGATTCCTTAGCCGGCTTGCCTTCCACGACCGTACGAATCCATGCGAAATCCATCTCCCTTGCCAGAAAGTAATATCCCGGCACATAGGGCACATTTTTTACCCAGCGGCCTTGCTCCTTGATAACCCGGATATCCCTGCTCGGCCAGGATAACGTCTCAAAAGCGTTTAGATTGGCAGTATTCCAGCGATATTCCAGTCCGTAATACGACTCCATATCATTGCCGTACTGCGACTGTACTTGATCCGACGTCCACCACTTCAGAAACTTCCACGCTTGATCCTGCTTGTCGCTTTTTTTCATGATCATCGCCCCGGACAGCCCTTGCGCCGTCCATCGCGCGACTTCGCCGTCAGGCTGCCGGATGCCTGGCACAGGCGCGATCTTCCACTTGCCGGTAATTTCCGGTGCGGCCACCTGCAACTGCAAATAGGTATTGAAATCGGCAATTCCGATCGGTATGTCACCATTTCGGAAATGATTGAAGAAGGCCGGCGCTTCCAGAGGCAAATAATATTTCGTGTACAAATCGGTCCATTGCTTGAATGCCTTCAGCGCATTTGCGCTGCCGAGGTTGTTCGTTAATCCATCGGAAGTATAAAATTCAGCGTCGTTTTGATAAAAGAACGGCGTAAAATCTTTGGTCGGATAATACATCGTCATGCCGTTTTCCTGCAGCGTTGGCAGCATCTTGTAAACATCGTCCCACGTATCCGGCGCCTCCAACTTCAATTGCTCGAATATGTCGGTGCGATAATAGAGGACGTAAAAGTTTTGCACCTCCGGTAAAGCATACGTGCCGCCGCCATAGGCAAATGAACGCATGGCTCCCGGATTGAAGCGCCTGAACACCTCGTCGAATTCCGGCATCCCGGACAAATCGACAACGGCATCCCGCATCGCGTAATCGACTGCCGTCTCCATACCGACCCCAAGCGCGATGTCCGGCTGATCGCCTGCCGCATTGCCCAAAATCAACTGGTTCGGATTCGGCATTAGGTTGACGTTCACCTCAATGCCTGTCCGCGGGGTGAAATCCGTATCGATCATTTCCCGCAGCAGTTCGGCATAATCCCGGCCCCGTTGTACCCACACGGTAATCGCGTTAGCCTTATTGAGCTTGCGCGTATCGTAATCCTGATAAAAAGTGCGTGCGAAATTCAGCGCCGCATAAGGAATGCGTTCCAGCTTGGTTGGTGATTTCAAGCCCGTTTTGGTGTCGGGAGTGCGGACCACGATATAATCAAGCATGACCGACTGATAGTTGAGCTGGGCAAGCCAAGTTCCGATATTGTTCTGCATCACGGAAAAATCCATAACTCGATTCGGGATGCCGTTCACGTCGTTTGCCATTTTCGTCAGCATGTCGACAGCTACTTCAATGGCATCTGTTATGTCGGTTTTATGCTGATTGATGCCATTTATATAGTCGGCAACCTGACTAAATCGACCGCTAAGCGCCTTTATTTTGTTCACCAGCTCGGGATCGTATTTCAGCAAATCCCATGTGCGCTGCGTGTCGAGATTTAGCGTGGCCGATACTCTGCCTTTACCGTAATTTCCGGTTATTTTGCTAATGGAAAGATCGAGCTCGTTGACCTCGTCCAAAATATCCCGCAGCGCCAGCAGCGCCGGCTGCATCGGCGAGGCGTCGCTGATCAGACGCAGCGTATGTTTGCCCTTGGTCATATAAAAGCGGTACGGATGCCCGTTATCGTCTTGAAAGGATGCGATCTCGAAGTTATCGTTCGCCGGCAGCGCATAATGCAGCATTTGCCGGAACGGCACGACGCCGTCGATCATCAGCGTCCGAAACGCCTTGAAATCGCCTCTGTATCCCTGGTAAAATTTCAAATCCAGAACGTACCAGCCGTCAGTTGGCACGTCCATCTTCCATTCCACCCAGTCGCCGGGATTCCGCCAACGATCCCCTCCGAGCACGTTGTAAACGATGCGGCCTTTAGGATCTGGAGAAATATGCGGTTCGGAGGTGAAGTTCGTCTGGATAGACGTATTCGACTTTTGCAAATATTGCTCAGCCTCGATCACTTCGTACCAGTCGGGCTGCTTCGTATCGGGTTTAGTTTTTTTGTATGCGTCGTAATCAGGGATTTCGGTCACGGGCACCCATCTAAGCGACCGGATTGCTACGGGCTCCTTCTGGCCGATCAGACGGAAACGATGCAAACCTTTCGTAAGCGTAAATTGCAGAGGCTGCGACGAAGCCGCATAGTTGGCCGCCGCCGTCGTCCTCCAGCCTTCGATTTCCGTCTGTACCGGACGGATTTCCTGTCCGATCGCATTGCGGTCGTAGGGAAATTTGGCGTCCTTCCAATACCGCTCCAGCGTCAGGTTCTCCGCTTCGACAAAAGGAGTTTTTCCGTCGATTTGCAAGCCCCTCACGACGTTGGAATAGCTGCCAGGCAGCGGTAGATAGTCGATTTCCAGCCGGTACGCTCCGGTTGCGGGCACATCCGCCGTCCATTCCACCCAGCCATCGTCGTTCTGCCAATACAGAGCAGGCTGACCGTCGCGCTTCAATTCAATATCGGCGTCCTCGGATGCTGATGCGTATTCAGCCCCATCGATTGCGAACGCATTGACCGGGTTCAAATCACCGCCGGAAGTCGTTCGCTTGAGCTTTACGTACGGAACCGTTTCACCTGAAACCGAGTAGTCGAGTAAATCATCGGCGCTCACCTGACTGACGAAAACATCTTCATCCGCGGATAAAAATAGGCGCAATATTGCAGCAACCAGCACAATAAAGACGACCGTCATCGCTATTTTTTTGCCAACCTTCCGCTTCATGCTCCCGCATCCCCCTGAACGCGTAACGAGCCCCCGGTATTTTGATCAAAGAAATGCGACTTATTCATATTGAACTGCACCTGCACGTTATCCCCGACCCTCACTTCTGTATGCGCTTCCATTCGAACGATTAGCTGGTTATCTCCGAGCGAGACATACACAAATGTATCTGCACCCATCAGTTCCATCAGCTCCACGACAGCGTTTACCGTCCACTGTTCGTTTCCCCGGTTTTCGCCCGTTACGACTGTCATCTGCTCCGGCCTGATTCCCAATACAACCTGTCTTTGACGGAAATCGTTATTTTTTAAATAAACGGCATGTTCGATTGGGATCGGCAGTTTAAGCCGCTTGTTTACAAAGTAGTTCACCCCGTCCTGACGGGTAATGCTTCCCTTGACCAAATTCATTTGCGGCGACCCGATAAAGCCGGCTACGAACAAATTAACCGGCGCATTGTACAGCTCATGCGGTGAGGCGACCTGCTGAATGATGCCATCCTTCATGACAACGATACGTGTTCCCATGGTCATGGCTTCCACCTGATCGTGCGTCACGTATACGGTTGTCGTTCGGATCGTGCTGTGCAGCTTGATAAGCTCCGCCCGTGTTTGTGCCCGCAGCTTCGCATCGAGATTGGAAAGCGGTTCGTCCATCAGAAACACCTTCGGCTCGCGTACGATCGCCCTTCCCAACGCAACCCGTTGCTTTTGTCCACCGGATAACTGATTCGGCTTTTTCTCCAGCAGGTGAGCCATCTCCAGAATGCGTGCCGCCCGGGTAACGCGCAGCTCAATATCATGTTTGGCCGTTTTTCTTAATTTGAGGCCAAGCGCCATATTTTCATAAACCGATAGATTCGGGTACAACGCATAATTTTGAAAGACCATGGCGATATCTCTATTTTTGGGAGATGTGTAGTTTATAAACTTATCATCAATGTATATCTCCCCCTGTGTAATGTCCTCCAGTCCGGCAAGCATACGCAGCGTCGTCGATTTTCCGCAGCCGGACGGACCGACCAGTACCAGAAACTCCCCGTCATCTACGGACAGGTTAAAATCATTAACCGAGGGACTCGCTTCGCCTTTATACTGTTTGTACACATGCTTAAACGTGATGCTACCCATGCTTCATCCCCCTTTCCGAAAATGGTGCCAATACAGTAATTGTGCAGATCAGCTGCCGTTCGATGCTCTTCTACACCTGTGGGGCAATATTTTCGGTTGTAATCACCACCTTGATGGTCTGTCCCTTATCCTCTTTGCATAGGGTCATCGCTTGCCCGATATCGCGAAGCGGAATGCGGTGGGAAATGATCGTATCCGCAGAAATGGTTCCATTCTTCAACATCTTCAATACAATTGGATAATAGAGCGCGGGACTGGCAAAGCTGCCCCTAAGCTGAAGCTTCCGGTAGTGAAAGTCATTCGCATCGAATTGTATCGTCCCGTCACCGGTTCCGATTCCGATATAGGAGAGAACTCCCCCGTAAGCCAACAAGGAAAGGGCTTGCGGAATAATCTGAACTGGAGCGGTAACTAGCACCCGATCAAACTGGTGGTGAAGCTCCGTGTGAGCTGACAGAGCTAGGTCGCTTGCGACCACCTTTGCTCCCAGCTTCTCAGCCGCCTCCAACCTTTTGCTGTTTCTTGTGCGCCCAATGCAAACCACTTCGTCTGCGCCGCTTTTTAGCGCCATGGGAATAGCCATTAATCCGATGGGCCCCGGTCCAATGAGACAAACCTTGTCGCCATGCCGAATATCCGCAGTTTTGATCATGTCGTACGCGACTCCCGCCGGTTCCGCCAAGCTGGCCGCTTCCGGTGTCAGGCCGTCATAACGGACTACGCAGCATGCGGGAGCAATCATATACTCGCTGAAACCCAAGGAAGGTCCTGCTTTCCAGAAGTTAGGGGCTTTATTGCACAAATCCACTCTGCCGTCACGGCATGAATCGCACCGGCCGCAAAATCCCGATGACTCCAGAACGACGGTATCACCGACATGCAGGCCGTCGCATTGCGAGCCTAATCGTTCGATTACACCCGCGATTTCGTGACCGAACGGCTGCCAATCGTCCAGCTTATCCTCCGCATGGCTCAAATCCGTGCCACAAATGCCGCAAGCCTCAACCCGAATAAGCACATGAGCATCAGGAAGAAAATCGGGAAGTTCAAGTGTACGAAGCTCGCATTTCCAGGGTGATTTCAAATAAGCGCTTTGATAGTGCATAGGAACACTCCTATTCGTTTCTAGTTGATGTATTTAGAATCTATTCATTATTGAAAATGCAGACAAAACGTTCGAATTTCCCCTTCCTTCATTACGCCTATTTCCATGATGTTTCCCTTGCCTCGCCCAATAGTCCGAATCGGGTCCTCCAACAGATTGACCTCTTCAACAGCCGTAATTGGAAGCGGCATCCAAATTCGTAAACGGGACGCGCTGCCGTGCATCTGAACGAGTCGAATCGTCTTCCCGATACATCCTTCGGCCTTCTCGGATGGTTTGAAGGCGGTGACGATCGTACCTTGCGCATTCACCCAGCCATCCGGAGTCAGTTCCTCTACACGCAACGCGCAGAACGACGCAACTTTCGTTTCGCTCTCCGCGGGAAGCAGATCCGCTTTCATAGGCTGGTTAAGCTCCCACCCCATTCTTTCGGAATGCGCTTCCCTCCAGTCTCCGGAATGAGGATAGATGGAATAAGTAAAATCATGCCGTCCAACATCCGCTGCGTTATCCGGTTCATAGGAGCTGCGGATCAGCGTCATGGCCATAGTATGACCTTGAATCGAATGCCCGTATTTTCCATTATTGAGCAATGTCATCCCATAACCGTTCTCTTTGTCCGATTCGGAAACATCAATCCAGTGCAGAGCAGGCGCTTCCGCACCGTCCGCCGGGCGTCCGATCGTACCGAACGGAATATTGTAAGTATGTTCTGAAGCCATGACGTGCGGCGTAAACAACACCTTTAACATAGGAGCGTCTTGTGACCCTGAACCTTGCTCCTGCCAGTCGACCGTAGTCGGAAAATCGATACGGCTCAGTTCCCGGTAAACGCGAATTTCCTGCCGTATTTCCGATTCATTGAACCGATGCACCACTTCCGCCGATTGAAATACCGGACCCTGGTGAAGTACGCGAACGGTTGCCCCTTCGAATAACCGTTTCGTCTTGGAAATCGTGCCTATCGTCCATGCGGACATGCCATGCGGCGCTTCATATTGAATTTCGAACAAATTCAGTTTTCCTTTCGGATATCGATCCGTCCATTCCAGCGGGTAACTATAATGCTTGCCAATCGATCTATCCGCCAAGCTGATGATACTTCCGGACTCATGGTCGATTTCCATTCGATAACGGCCGATTTCCAATACCGGGTTTCCGTAATGCGACAATTGAACCGCGGTACCCG
Source organism: Cohnella silvisoli (assembly GCF_021190915.1). Taxonomy (GTDB): domain Bacteria; phylum Bacillota; class Bacilli; order Paenibacillales; family Paenibacillaceae; genus Cohnella; species Cohnella silvisoli. The sequence goes on along the minus strand of NZ_JAIOAP010000025.1, from coordinate 6,824 downwards.
GATCTTTCTCCGATTGATCGGATGCCCCCCGGTAACGATACGTCGTAAACCCGTTCGCGGGGACTCTCTTCGCCACGAATACGATTTCGTCACCCGCACATTGAATCTCGGCGCGCCCGCCTTCTTCATCCTCAAGCCAATCGCCGTCCCGCCAATGCTCCGCGCCAGGATAATCCGCTCGTCTCAATACAACCGCATCGGTGCGATCCCATGACAGAGTATTATAAACTACGATGATTGATTGTCCGTTGCTCCCATTGGAATTCGCTTGATCCGACGATGCTGGAGCAGGGTGTAACTGCCGAATAATTCGGCCGCTGGCTAGGTCAGCCGTTTTCTCTGCTTGGGCGGCAGCCGGCACGGCTTCGGTATAGGTGGATCGGATTGAGCAGCCGCACACTATATCATGGAATTGGTTAAAGCATTGCCGTTGCCAAGATTCTCGAATCTGCTCCGCGACTTGGCCGCCGCTCTCTCCTTCAGCCGGAACCTCTCCTTGAGATAGCATGTAAATATCTGCAATCGACGAAAGCGTTTCCGCTTGCACGAGAGCATGCTCCGTTCGGCGGTTCGCTTTCTTGATATCCCCGTGGCTCGTGTAACACCCCGTGAACATCGGGTTAAGTTCACCCTGAATGACGGGAAAATGGACGCCGGATTGTTCAAGCTCCTCGTAAAAATCGACGGTTTTGCTGAAAACAAACCGGGGAAGCAACGGGCTTTCATCCAACCTGATCGCTCTCAGCACATCCTGACGCGTTGCTCCTCCCCCATGATCGCCTATGCCGTAAACGTACATATCCGTTTTTAACCCGTATTTTCGCGTTATCTCCGTCAATCCGGGTACGATCCGCGTAGCGAAGATCCTGCCCATGTAACCGGTCGAGCTGGGCTCGTTATAGACGAGAATACGGGAACCCTCCGACCCTTCCCACCAGAAGATAGGAATCCCCCGGCCGGCCCTGCTGTGGTAATAGTACTTAATGCCCGCTCTGGCCAGCACATGCGGCATCGTTGCCGGGTGTCCGAACGTGTCCGGCTCCCAGCAGACGACCGGATCGACGCCGAGCTGTTCCCGTACGTACGACTTCCCAAGAATGAACTGGCGAATCAACGACTCGTAACCCGACATGTTCAAATCGCCTTCTACCCAAGTGGCAGCCGTCACATCCCAGACGCCCCGATCGACTTGACGCTTCACGCGCTCCCAAAGCTCAGGATACCGTTCCTGAACGACCCGGTACGTTGCTGCTTGACTGTGCGAGAAGCAGACTTGAGGGAAGTCTTCCATAATTCCGAGCATCGCTTCGAAGTCGCGGACGATCAGGTTCTCCGTTTCGCTCCATGGCCATAGCCAGTTCATATCGATGTGGGCATGCGCAACGAGATGAACCTTGTACGCCTTGGCATAAGGCCGAACATGGGCCAACCTTGACCGAATATGCTGCATGTCCGATGCGACACGGTCCCAGCGATTGTCCGCCAACGCGCCATAATCGAACGCCTCCAGCGCCTCATGCAGCGAATCGGCAATAGTCTCTTCCACCATGTCTCCGTTCTCGATCAGAAATTGCACGAACCCCAATTCCTCATTCAGCGTATCCAATTGAAAAATCCATTCGTCAAGCGCAGCGATACGAATTTCCGCCAACGGGAAAAATCCGAATCCATCGCCTTGCTTGCATTGAATAAAAATATGGAAAATATCGTTTCCGTTTGCCGCCTTCGATAACTCGATCGGCACGACCTGCGTATCTGCCCAATAATCGACCTGGTATGAAAGCTCTCCATTCACATAAACCGTTGCGCCAGTGTTCATCCAAAGCTCGAAGCCGACATTAGAAGACAGCAGCGGGATACCCATATACTCGGCTGGCACCTCTATACGGTTATAGAACATCCGGGCGCCGTCCCGCGGCGACCATGCATAGACCAGAGAATGCTCCTGCCAGTCCGTGTAAGCATCTAATGCTTGCTGAGGGGTCATTTCACCCGTCGTTGTCCGCCACGTATTCAATTTGAATGCATCCTGCAGCGCCTTATATTTGGCTTGCAGCGCTTCTCTGATACGCCCGAGTTCTTCCCTCCATTCAAGCTTTTCCGTTTTGCGGCTCATATTCATTGGGTAACAACTCCTTCCTTCTGACTATGAATTCCTGCCGCCGCAAAGATATCGTCGATTAATTGATCTACGGCGAAAGCTTCTTCAACCGTTGCAAGCGGAACGCTTTCCCCTGACAAAGCTTTTTCGATCAAGCGATATTCTTCTTGAAAATTATCGACCATTCCCGCATTGAACGATTCTTTCGCTTTGAGAGATTCATCCCACAATTCGGCTACCGGCGATTCGAATTGCGGTCGCTCCCACCAGGTCGTATGAAGAGTGGCCAATCCCTCATCGCCGCGAAGTTCAATGAGTTCGTCCCAACCGTTTTCCCTTCTGCCGACCCCGAACAACGAAAGCCAACCGCATTCAACGGTTACGGTCGCTCCATTCTCCATTTCGAGAAGCGCGTGGGCCATTTTATCCACTTTTGGATAACAACCGTCATGATATTGCATGCGAGCCGCCAATACCTTCTTCACCGGACCCGCGAATTGGAGCAGCAAATCTAGCATATGACTTCCGGAATTAACAAACACGCCGTCCATGGGGGATCCCGGAGATAACGCGAGATGATTCGCAATCATCGGCCAACTTGCGTCCGGCATCGGATGATATACTCTGACCAAGCCGCTTCTCATTTGTCCGATTCGCGATGAATAATCAGCAAATTTCTGAACCGTCGGATGCAATCGTTTCATATACCCGACGAAAAAAGGCCGTCCGGTTTGTTTGACAAGCTCGACCAGTTGTCTGGAATTCTCGGACGAACGCGTCATCGGCTTTTCGCACAATACGGCGTGCCCCGCCTTTACGGCTGCCGCAGCGACATCGTAATGGTAAGCGTTAGGTACGGCAACGGTAACAAGATCGGCTTGTTCCGACAACAGCGAATCGGTGCTTGTTGTCCATCGGCAGCCATACTTATCCGCCAATGCTTGCGCTGATTTCTCATTGAAATCAGCCACCAAGCCCAATTCATGTCCAAGCGCCTTAATGGAACGCGCATGATACTCAGCAATATTTCCTGCACCAACGATGTTTACTTTCATATTTTAAGCTCCTTGTATTCTCAATTTTAGTTAAAGCTTTAACTATACAAGCGGAATTTCCGCCTGTATCTAGAGCTAAATTCCTTTTACTCAAACAGCAATAGGTCCGAATACAACCAAAGGAAATCCCAGTTCATCTCTTGCGTTAATGACAGGATTCAGTCCCGATCCGTGGCATAAGCTGCAATCGGCGGGAACCGGGGTTTCCAAGCGAAGTACGATTCGACGATTATCTTCCGACAGATGAGCTTCGAGAGGCAGAGGTATGCTACCGCTAACCAATAGAAAACCGAATAGTCGCTCTACCGGCCGGAATGCCCCGTTTATCCCCGAAAAATCCAATAGTAATTCCGTTCTGTCATCGTTCCATACGGTTCTTGAAAGCCGGGGTCCGGTTTGAGCTACAGGTCGATCGTAAGCGCTTGCAAGTGCAGCCCAAGCCATTCTCTTGCCGATCTCGCGCAACGAATCCGTTGACAAATGAATGAAATCATCTAACTTGGCATCGATCGTCGGCACGAGGTACATATTCTCGAGCTCGCTCTCCATTCGGAGTTGCTCGTGCTGAATTCTGTTCCATTGGCTCTCTTCCGGCCAAGCCGGAACCGTCCCAAGCGTTATCATGACGGGCCCTAACTGGGCGTAAATAAAAGGCAGGCTGGAATCGTTCAAGTCCCGGCGGAGGCTCTGCACGAAATTTCCGAATCGATCGTAATAAAAGGGCGCTTCGTCGCTTGTCGTATCACTTTCGCCCTGATACCACAAGCATCCCTTCACCCTGCCACCGACGGCTTGCACGACGCGCAGCATCGAACCGTACAACGAGCCTCCGCCTAGATGGGCGAGTGCCGGATCCCATTGCGCCATTGAAGTTGCACCTTGCGCAACCATAATGAGCCCCACGGGAATACCGGTCTCGCGAAGCAGATGCTTGCCGAAAGCAAGTCCAAGCCCGCTGCCCAGTACCCGATTTCTGCGAATCTCTTGGATTTGTTGTTCCCTGTTACCCGTATTGCCCCTATGAACCGGATCGTCAGATTCTAATTGCCAGCTTAACGGTTCAACAGCCAAGTCCCAGCGGTCTCCGAAGTAAAAGCAACTGACTCCCGGCTGCGGCTCATCCACGTCAATCAGTTTACCGCAGCCTTCCATATTCGATTGCCCTGCCAAGAGCCATAAATCTCCGACAAATATCGGTCCAATCAAGATTTCAGCTAAAACTTCATCCGCTTGTTCACTGACAATCCGCGCACTCAAGTTATGCTGTCCAATGGGGACGCTCTCGATGAAACCTGAAAATTGCCCAATCTGGCGCTCAATTATCCCGACGGTTTTCCATGATGTGGCGGACGAGCGGACTTCCAACCTCCCTTGAATCGCCTCCAAAATGCTGAGCGAAAATGGAATTGATGCCCTATTGTCCGAGTCCCTCTGGAATACGCGGTACGGAATTGGCTCTTCTACAAGTATCTTTGATTTCACAGCTAGTCACTCCTAAAATATTAGTGGAAATTTTCATCCACTTAGTTAAAGCTTTAACTTAACTGATATATGTATCATACAAAATACTGTTTTCTTCTGTCAAGAATATTATTTAATTCTAATGCCAGACTTTAGTCGAGGCCGAAATTGAACCCGAGTCGATTGTGCCGGTCCATTTCATGGGTTACGATATCTCAAGGTTCTCGACTAATTTCATTCCCTTCACAGGTTCAAGTAAAGGCAGGTATTTTTTATGTTCGAGTCTTATCTTTTTCCGATTTCGTATGCGTTCCTATCGTTTCCGATTGCGGCGGCACTATTTACTTTGCCGTTTCTGATCGTACAGTACCGGAGGCACGGATATATTAATAAGTACCGGAGTTTTCTGCTTTATCTGTTTCTTCTGTACTTGATGAATGCGTTGTTTCTGGTCATTCTTCCGCTGCCCGCGACGTTACACAACGATCCGCCGAACGTTTCCTCTTACATGCAGTTGGTTCCGTTCCATTTCATCGATGATATCATAAGGGAAACCGGCGTCAAACCAGAAAGCCCCTCCACCTACTTGCATCTTCTGAAAGAGCGGGCGTTTCTGCAAGTGCTGTTCAATGTTATTCTCTTCATCCCTTTCGGCATCTTCTTACGGTACTACTTTCGATTCCGGTGGGTGACGTGCCTTTTCGCATCCTTCGGCTTGTCGATTTTCTTTGAAATCACGCAAGTGACCGGCATTTACTGGGTATTCGATTATCCATACCGGTTATTCGATGTGGACGATCTGTTAATGAATACGATCGGCGGCATGATCGGATTTGTGGCGGCTGAATGGTTGTCGGTGCTCCTTCCCCGCATCGACAAGCTGGACGAAAATACAGATTTGACGAAGAAGCGCATCAGCTATACTCGCAGATCGCTCGCTTTCCTTCTCGATTGGGTTATTCTTTTGCCCGTTCTCGCAGTTGTGGCTGTGTTCAAGATTCCGTATGGTTATGCAACGCTAATTGTCGGCTACTTTATAGTCGTCCCCTATGTCACTAACGGCCTAACCTTTGGCAAATGGATCGTCCGCATTCGTCTGAAGGGACAGGGGGAGCGTATCAACGTTCGTGAGCTTGTCATCCGGTACGGTCTTCTTTATTTGCCTGCGGGAGTGCTGAATGTCCCGTTGTTCAGTTATTGGCCCCCGGCACTTCTAAGATTGTATACCTTAGCGATACTCTTGTTTTACGCCGCACTCGCCTTCAATCTGCTTCGATGCGTGTTCAACCGGAACCGGAGGCCCTTCTACGAAACTAAGAGCGGCACCAATCACGTCATCACATTGGCCAAGTTGAATCAGAAAACGTCTTCCGTTAATTTTATACATGAAGGCAAAGTCAACCGCGATTCCGATCAAAGCGGCAATCAGGTATTTTAGCTGGATTTCCCTCTACGATTGGATTCGGACACCGAATTCGCCTGTGCTCCGGTAATTTTATACACCTTTGTATACAAGATTTCTTCAAAAAGGGCAAACTTCGCTTCAGTGAGAGATTGAGGATAACTCATCATTTTGAGCGGCAAATCAGGCTGCCCTTTCTGAAGAGGAGGCTGCACATATTCGAAAAGATTGAAATGAAACCCCAATCGCTCATAAAAGTTTACTCTCCGTTGTGCTAAGTCCGTAACAGGAGGTTCCACTTCCAATAGAATGGGCTTTATTGACTCTCCGATATACGCGGTCATTAATTTCCCCCCTAAGCCGCTGCCCCGTATGGCTGGATCGACAGCAATGTGTTCCACAAACCGAAACGAAGGAAATTCCCACACGGCAAGAAAAGCGCTTATATTGTTGTTGCCATCCGTTTCCGTAATGAGTCGGTAGTGCGGATCGGACAGCAACTCCTTCTGTCCGGCATAAGTTCTCCGTTCACTTGCAGGAAATGAAGCCTTCATAATCGCGAATACTTTATCAAATTCTCTGTCGTCCAAGATTCAGATTCTCCCTTATCTAAACTGCTTTTCACTATAAATACTATTTTCTTTTTTAAGACTTATATACATGAACCTCCCCTACTTATTCGCTAAGAAGTAGGGGTTTCTTACCAGCCATACCGGTACTTTCTGCAAGCAAATAGGTTGGCTACTTGCTTTCGCTGCTGGCAGCGGAAATCTAACGGTAGGGTTCAGTAAGCAACACTTTTGCA
>NZ_JAIOAP010000024.1 GCF_021190915.1 Cohnella silvisoli | reverse complement strand
TTACTGAAACCGATCTTCCGTCATCATAGCTCATCGAAACCATGAGTTTTCGGTCAAATACAAGCTCAATTTCCTTGATGTCTGCATCAGGCAAGTCTGGAACGGTGATTCTGATCGGCTGCAGGCGTTTGCCGTTCTGAATACCCAGACTTAAGGTTAGGGTGTTGCCCTCTATTTTGAACGATTCGTCTACCCATTTCGTGTTGAAGTGTTTTTTGTTCTTGTACGGGTATTTATTAGCCAAACCTTGGTTATTGGCTTGTTTCGCGCTGTCTCTGGCAAACAGATATTTGTGGCATACGGCTTGAACAGATTGCGAGTGCAGCGGGAATTGGTTTTTCAATGCCGCTTGAAGATTCGTTTTTCCGATCCATTTGCCATCGTGCTGCAAGGCGTAATTCTTGCCGATGAGTAAACACTGGTTCCATATCTCTGCGGAAATCCGGTTGCACGCAAATAGCCGTTCCAAGTCGGCTTTTGAAGCTTGAAACGCTGTTTTAAGACATCGGATCATCTTGTTTTCGCCCCCTATCTGGAACCTATGCACCAACTTCATTATACCAAACACTTGTTCTCATATCTAGCTTTCCGAGCTCATTGTAAGTTTTTAAGGTCATGACTTCGAGCACGAAGATTCTAGGCTTCGCCTAGCCGAAATTCATCCCCTCCCTATAGAGGGAAGGGGACTTCTTTCGGATTGCCGTTAAATTACGGCAAAGAAGTCTTCTCGAACAATAACCTCTGAATGGCAGCGGCGTTATAACCCGCACCGAAGCCGTTGTCTATATTAACGACCGAAACGCCCGCGGCACACGATGTCATCATGGCTAGCATCGGCGTAACCCCGTGCAAATGGGCGCCATACCCAACGGAAGTCGGAACGGCGATGACCGGACGCCTCACCATCCCTCCCACGACGCTCGCCAACGCGCCCTCCATTCCCGCGACGACGATAATGACGTTCGCTTCCTGGATCTGCTGCCTGTAGGAGAGCAGCCTGTCAATACCCGCGACTCCGACATCGTAAATCCGCTGCACGGCGCACCCCATCCATTCCGCTGTGCACGCCGCCTCTTCGGCGACCGGAATATCTCCCGTACCGCCACACAGAACAAGCACCGTCCCCGAAAAAACCGCGGGCGGCGCCCCAAGACGGACCAGCCTTGCCTCCTCCACATGTGAGGCTTCCGGAAAAACGGCGCATATCCGCTCCGCCATTTCCGCTGATGCCCGAGTCAGAAGCGCGCGTCCATGAACTTGCGCAAGCCGGCCGAAAATGGCCAGTGCTTGTTCGACTGTCTTGCCCTGACCGAAAATGACTTCCGGGTTGCCTGTTCTCTGCTCCCTATCCGTATCCAGCTTGCAAAAACCCATATCCTCGAATGTGCTCATAAGCTGCTCCTTTAAATCGTCATGGCCCCGAATCCTCCATCCACGCGCACAATGGAGCCCGTCACAAAGCCGGATGCCCGCTCGGAAGCGAGAAACACGGCCGCCCCCTGAAGCTCGGAGGCTTCACCGAACCGCTTCATCGGCGTATGTCCCATAATCGACGCCACACGCTCCTCGGACAAGATTTTCCGGTTCTGCTCGGCGGGGAAGAAGCCAGGAATGATCGCATTCACCCGGACTCCGCCGGAAGCGAACTCTCTTGCGAGAAACTTCGTTACGCTGTTGACGCCGGCCTTGGAAGCCGAATAAGTAAACACTTTGGATAGCGGGGTCTCGGAGGAAACGGACGAAATATTAATGATACTTCCCCCGTTCCCGCTCGTTACCATATGTTTGCCGAAAATTTGGCACGCCAGAACGACGCTCTTCAAATTGACGTCCATAATCCCGTCCCATTCATCCTCGGAAATCTCGAAAAAAGGCGTGACGCTGTTGCGACCCGGGCAGTTCATCAAAATGTCGATCCGCCCCGACCATGCCAAAATTTCCTCAAGGACACGGCGAAGGTCGTTCGCGCTTGTTGCATCCGCCTGAAAACAGGCCGCCGCATCGGCTCCCGCCTCCTGCTCTATTCGGCTGCGTACGGCTTCCGCTTTCTCCTGATTTCGTCCCACGATGGCCACCCTGGCGCCGTACCCCGCCAGTCCGATCGCCATTTCACCGCCTAGCGTACTGTTGCCGCCGATGACGACCGCCGTTCGGCCGCTCAAGTCAAATAAATTCATCATAATTATTTTTCTCCTTCGGCTTCCTGAAGCATTTCCTTCCGCAAAGCCGCAAGATCCGCAAAAGGCTGCTTCAGCCCATAATAGACGTTCATATAAAGAGAGTAATAACGGCTGTAAATCTTGTATTCCGTCTCCCGCGGTTCATATTCGCGCGAAGCCGCAGTCCAATCCCGGACTTCGTCCAGCGAACCGATTTCCCCCGTCGCAAGCAATCCGATCATGGCTGCGCCGATCCCCGAGCTTTCGACCGAGTCGCTGACGGAAACTTTCGTATTCGTCATATCGGCGAGCATTTGGCACCAGAACGGCGATTTGGCAAAACCGCCCGAAGCGCGAATCGTTCCGATCCCGCCTCCCGTTTCCACCATCGCTTCGAACACGGAACGGATCCGGTACAACACTCCTTCGAATACGGAACGGCACAAATGCTTTCTTTCATGATAGAGCGACAGCCCGAAAAATACACCCCGCGCGTTCGCGTTATACCAAGGGGCGCGCTCGCCTGCCAAAAAAGGCAAGAACAGCAAACCCTCCGCGCCCGGAGCAACCGTCTTTGCCAGCGCCGCAGCGTTCTCGAGCGCTTCCGCTCTTGATTCGTCCGCCAAACCTTCGTTTCCGGCAAGCTGCTCGGTCAACCATTGAAGGGCAATGCCGCCATTGTTAATGGCGCCCCCTCCCACCCAGTAATCTTCCAGCAGTTTGTAACAGAATAGCCTTCCTTTCGGATCCGTCCGCGGCCTCTTCCAGACGGTTCGAACCGCTCCGCTAGTCCCGATCGTACAGGCGCAAATGCCTTCGCCATTCGCTCCGACGCCCAAATTGGCGAGAACGCCGTCCGATGCCCCGACGACAAATGGCGTATGACTTTCCACTCCCAGCATCGCTGCATCGGCGGGATCCAGCCCCTGCAGCCGGAACGTGACGGGGACGAGCTCTGGCAGCTTAATCCGCGAAATTCCGGCAGCTGCGAGCGCTTCTTCGTCCCAATCGCCCTGTTCCGATGCATACAAACCGGTAGCGCTAGCGATCGACTCGTCCATAACGGTTCTGTGAAACAAGCGGCCCAGCACATACTCTTTAATGCCGATGAAGCAGCATGCGGCCTTAACAATCTCGGGCTGAAACCGCTGCAGCCACATGATCTTGACAAGGGGGGACATCGGGTGGATCGGAGTACCGGTCCGGCGATAGATGCCGATCCCTTTCTCCGTTTCCCTGAACGCTTCCGCCAACTCCGCTCCGCGATTATCGGCCCAGGTGATAGAGGGAGTCAGCGGGTTGAAATCCGCATCGACGGCAATGACGCTGTGCATGGCTGAACTGAACGAGACGCATGCCAGTGATTCTTCGCCGTGACGAAGCTGCGACGCAACCGTCCGAATCCCTTCCACAACAGCTTGGAAAATCGTTTCCGGGTTCTGCTCGGCCCGGTCGGGTGCAGGCGTCTCCAGCGGATAAGGCACATTATGGGAGGCCCGGACTGTTCCGTCACGCCGAACGAGCAGCGCTTTCGTGCTCGTCGTTCCGATATCCACTGCAATTACGCAAACGGATTGGGTTTTCGACCCGTTCATGGACTCAGCTTCCTTTCCGCGCCAATTCTGTCGATGCAGCCAAACCCTCGCCCGTACTCCGCTTGTCGTGAACGAGCACTTCGTTCAGGCTGCCGGAGCGGTATCCTTGTAAATCCATTGTCACGTATGCATAGCCGATCTCCTTCAGCTTGACGTGAACCGTATCCGCAACGGCCAGAACCTCCCCCAACCGGGAAGCCGGAACTTCGATTCTAGCCAAGTTATCGTGCTGCCTGACTCGTACTTGCCTAAAGCCCAACTGAATAAGGAAATCTTCCGCCCGGTCGATCATGGAAAGCTTGTGCGCCGTAATCTTCTCCCCGTACGGGATGCGCGACGACAAACAGGCAAAAGACGGCTTGTCCCAGGTTCGCAAACCGAATTCCCGAGACATGTGGCGGATTTCCGATTTGAGGATGCCAGCCTCGAGGAGGGGCGCACGCACTCCCTGCTCATGCGCCGCCTGTAATCCGGGCCGGTGATCGCCGAGATCGTCGGCAATCGCACCGAATACGACATAGTCGTAACCGCGTTCCCGGGCAATTGGAATCAGGTGATCGAATAATGAGTTTTTGCAAAAATAACAGCGGTTCGTCGGGTTGTCCGCGTATCCCGGAATCGCAAGCTCGCTCGTATGAATGATTTGGTGAGGAGCGTTCAGTTCCTTGGCGAGGGCAAAAGCCTCTTCCTTCTCTCTGGCCGGATACGTTTCCGAATCGGCCGTTATCGCCAGCACGCGCTCCGAGCCGAGATGGTCGAGCGCCGCCTTCAACAGAAAAGCGCTGTCAACGCCTCCGGAAAAAGCGACGACAATTTTGCCCATCGCCTGAAGAAGTTCTCCCAGATGCGCATATTTTTGTTCGATCGGTTGCATAGGTTCCCTCCGAATTCAACATAACATACGTCGTTTGCATTGACTTGTATACATGTATACACGTATACTGATAACAGCAAAAGCATAGCACAAAGGGGGTTAAAGAACAATGAATTTCGCTCCTTCCGCCAGCCCTTCCCGCTTTCTGGGGGAACATGCCTACGAGACGCTGAGGGATTCGATTATTACCCTTCAGCTTGAACCCGGACAGGGAATTCATGAGAACGAGCTGGCCGAGTCTCTTCGCATCAGCCGAACGCCGATCCGGGATGCGATCCATCTCCTCCATTCGGAACGGCTGATCGAAATTTTGCCTCAGCGAACGAAGCAAGTAGCCTGCATTTCCGAATCGAAGGTGAAAGAAAGCTCTCTGGTACGTCTCAGTTTGGAGTCAACCGCATTTAAGCTTACCGCCATGCACTGGGATCAGTCCGACAAGTACAGAACCGCCGAAAGGGAAATCAACAGAAATTTGCAGGAACAGCTGGAGGCGGCCGAAAATCAGGATGTTGCGCTTTTTCTTCAACTGGACGAGGCTTTCCACCGGATCATCCTGAAATTGACCGGCAATGAAACGCTGCTTGAAGTCGTTTACCATATGCGGGCGCACTTGAACCGATTCCGGTTTTTGGCCATGAAGGAACTTGCCTTAACGAGCCATCTCGTGGAAGAACATGAACAGCTTTTCCAAGCGATTAAATCGCGCGACGCCGATCGCGTCTTGAAGCTGCTGGAACATCACCTGGGCAAGCTGGATACCGAAATTCCGCTGTTGCGCAGCAAATTCCCGCATTATTTCCGGGATTAACCGAAGAAGAGGAGAATCGACATGTCCTGGTTTTTTGCCAAGTCCGATGAAATCACCCGCGAACAAATGGAGCAGCTCGTTCTGAAATGCGGCGAGCAGTGCCTGCAGCGAATCAACGGCAAGCCCAAGAAAGTGCTGCTGCTTCCCCCCGATATTACACGGGCGCACTCCGGCTCGGGATGGATCACCAACATTTTGTACCATTTTTTCGAGAATGTCGGGGCCGACGTGTATCTCATGCCGACGCTGGGTCAGCATATCCCCCATACGCCGGAACAGAATCAATGGATGTTCGGCGATATTCCGGAGCGCAAAATACTCGTTCACGACTGGATCAACGACTGCACAACGATCGGAACCATACCGGCGGATTACGTCAAGGAAATTAGCGGCGGCGCGGCGGACTGGGACATTCCGATCAGCATCAACCGGCTTGTGCTGGAAGGCGGATGGGACATTATCGTTAATGTGGGCCATGTCGTTCCTCATGAAGTGCTGGGGTTTGCCAACCACAACAAGAACTACATCATCGGCCTTGGAGGCAAAGATACGATTTGCACTTCGCATATGGCAGCTGCCTGCTATGGCATCGAGAACAATCTGGGAAGCCTGGTCACGCCGCTCAGACACTGCTTCAACAAAGCCGAATCGGAGTTTTTATCGCATTTGCCTGACGTCTATTTGCAAGTCGTCATGAAATACAATAATGAAGGCAAGCTTGTTCACAGCGGGTTGTATTGCGGAGACGACCTGGACACCTACCTGATGGCGGCTAAACAATCGAAGAGCGAAAATATTACGATCGTTCCCCCGCTCAAGAAAGTGGTTGCCGTTATGCAGGGCGACGAGTTTTTCAGCACTTGGGTAGCCAACAAAGCCGTTTACCGCACAAGGAAAGCGATGGCCGACGGCGGCGAGCTCATCATTATTGGGCCTGGACTGAAGCGCTTCGGCGAACAGGACTCCGTTGAAGCCATTATCCGCAAATACGGATATGCCGGCACGCCGCGAGTTCTCGAGCAATGGAAAAAGAACGCCGATCTGCAGGATTTGACGCATGCCACCGCCCATCTGATTCACGGTTCATCGGAAGGAAGGTTTAAAATCACTTATGCGCCCAAATACTTAACCCGGGAAGATATCGAATCCGTCCATTACAACTATCTCGACTATGATCAGGCTATGAAAATGTACTCCCCGGACAAGCTGCAAAACGGATTTAACCTTTTGGACAACGGAGAGGAAGTTTATTTTATCAGCACGCCTTCAGCAGGATTGTGGACCACGCAGGAGAAATTAAACCAATAAGCGACGCCTCCCTCAATAAAAAACAATCGCCGGGGCAAGGTCGAAAAACCTTGCCCCGGCGATTGCCGTCTTTGAGCTCTAGCAGAATACCCTCCGGACGAAGACCTTCGCGGCGAAGCTTCACCATTAATTTGACTTTGGATCGCCTGAGGGCTGGTCCCTTATGGCTTGCTTGGCATGAATATAACGCTATTGGAATTCGAGGAAGCCGGCAGACCTTAAAAAAAATAGAGCAATCGGCTGAATCTTTCCAGGATTATAACGAATTTAGTTTCCAAAGGATTTCATCCGGTTCCATCCTTTTCGTAAAATCAGGATTCACGTAGGCGGAACGGATAATGGATTGTTCATCGATCATGAAAGTGGCCGGCACCGGAAGCACCCAATGATCCGTCCCGTTATATTCTTTCAAGTCGATATTGAGACTTATGTACAGCTGCCTCAGATCATCAGGAACATCATAAAGCAAATTATATTTAGTCGACACGACTCCTCGGGGATCGCTGAGAACCTTAAAAGAAAGTTCCGCTTTTTCTTGAAGAGACAATGTTTGATCCGGCAATTGCGGGCTTATAGCAATGAGTTGGGCTCCCAATGACTGAATCTGCGGAAGTACTTCCTGGTAGGCCCTTAACTGTCTATTGCAATAAGGACACCAGCCTCCCCTGTAGAAGGTCAGCACTACAGGCCCTTTTGATAATTCTTCCGATAAATATACATCATTTCCAAAGGCATCTTTCAGCGCGAAATCCTTCGCCTTCTCCGCAACCTGCAGTCCTGCCGCGATACCTTTACTTTGCAATTCCTGTACAAATCTCTGCAGCTTGGCGTGAACTTCAAATGGGGTTGCCGTTGTGATCTTCTCTAGCTCCAAACTTAAACTTCCCATACTCATCGTTGCACCTCTCATTTTTATTGTTTACCGCTAGATTGTACTACATGGTTAGACAATCCTTGGATGGTCCTATTTAATGCCTGCATAATCGGAAAGTATTTCTCCTAATTTTATTAACAATATAAAGTATCTATCAATATGATTTTGTCTATATAACCTATAAGCAATGCTTATGTAACACAGAGGATCATTCCTATAATCTCCATCTATAGAATGCATAGATAAAATAGAATTGATTGATGTACTGCGTTTCACTACGATAAATACATATCACGGACTTCATACTTAAGGAGGGATTCTGCTAATTTAATGACAAAACCGATTTGCATGCTGCCGGTAACTCTGCCATCATCCTTATCGACCATCAACCACGAAAACAACTAAATTTATAACTATTATAAGGAGACTGATTAGATGTATATGAACTTCGTTATCCTTCACGGCTCCTGGGCTGACGCCAGCCAATTCGATGAAGTAGCTGCCGAGCTCCGAAAACTAGGGCATAATGTTTATGTGCCGGAATTTCCAGGCCATGGCGTTTTGAGCAATGATAAAAACGTAACCCACCAACAAATTACGGATGCCGTTGTCGACTATATCCAGAAAAATGATCTGAAACATATCGTTCTGCTCGGACATAGCTTCGGCGGTACGGTCGTTGCGACAGTAGCCCAAGAAATCCCGGATCGGATCGACCGTCTCGTATTCTCTAACGCTTTTGCTCCTCTGGACGGCCAAAGCCTGTACGATCAACTTCCGCCGCCGGTTCAAGCAACATTCAAACAACTAGCCGATACTTCGGGGGACAACACGATCATGCTTCCGTTCCCGCTGTTCCGCGATGCTTTCGCAAATACAGCCAGCTTAGAGGAAGCGAAAGCGATGTACGGCAAGATTACGCCTGAACCTGCGAGCCCTTTGTTTCAAAAGCTCGATTTGAAAAAGTTCTATAGTCTGCAAATTCCGAAAAGCTATATCAATCTGACGGAAGATATCGCTCTTCCTCCCGGACCTTTCGCATGGCATACGAACCAATCCAGCCATCTCGGTTTCTACCGTTACATCGAAGGCGACGGAGACCATTTCACAACCTTCCATATGAACCCGAAAATGATTGCTGATAAATTCGTGGAAGCCGGCAGAGAATAACGATAAAAAGAGTAATTGGCGAGATCTTTCCTGTACGATTGCTCTTTATGGGTGGAACAACAAATGATATCAGGAGGTTATTTCATCATGTATCTAAGCAAAAGTAAAAAACTAATCGCGCTTGGGCTAACCGCAATTGCCATAGTAGGCGTCGGCAGCAGTCTCAATTCTGCAAAAGCGGCAAGTTCGAATGATTCCCTGGTTCCTGTTCGTGATACGCTTGTTAACGAATACAAAATTATATCGCCCCGAATCGGTTACAATGCGGAAACCGGATTCATACGAATCGATGGTCAAGACGCATTCAAGTCTGAATCGAATAACGACGGCCAATCTTACGCATCTCAAGAAACCCTCAAAGCTGCTGTTGCGAAATTTAAAAATGCACAAGAAAAGCTAACCTTCGTTATCATTCACGGCTCCTGGGCTGACGTCAGCCAATTCGATGAAGTAGCTGCCGAGCTCCGCAAACAAGGCCATAAGGTTTATCGGCCGGAAATGCCGGGTCATGGCGTTATGAGCAATGATAAAAACGTAACCCACAAACAAATTACGGATTCCGTTGTCGACTATATCAAGAAAAATGATTTGAAACATATCGTTCTGCTCGGACATAGCTTCGGCGGTACGGTCGTTGCGACAGTAGCCCAAGAAATCCCGGATCGGATCGACCGCCTCGTATTCTCTAACGCTTTTGCTCCTCTGGACGGCCAAAGCCTGTACGATCAACTTCCGCCGCCGGTTCAAGACACATTCAAACAATTGGCCGATGCCTCGGGAGATAACACGATCATGCTTCCGTTCCCGCTGTTCCGCGATGCCTTCGCAAATACAGCCAGCTTAGAGGAAGCGAAAGCGATGTACAGCAAGATTACGCCTGAACCGGCGAGCCCATTGTTTCAAAAACTCGATTTGAAAAAGTTCTATAGTCTGCAAATTCCGAAAAGCTATATCAATCTGACGGAAGATATCGCTCTTCCTCCCGGACCTTTCGCTTGGCATACGAACCAATCCAGCCATCTCGGTTTCTAC
This sequence comes from Cohnella silvisoli, assembly GCF_021190915.1. GTDB lineage: Bacteria > Bacillota > Bacilli > Paenibacillales > Paenibacillaceae > Cohnella > Cohnella silvisoli. The sequence goes on along the minus strand of NZ_JAIOAP010000024.1, from coordinate 83,460 downwards.
CGTTACATTGAAGGCGACGGAGACCATTTCACAACCTTCCACACGGACCCGAAAATGGTTGCTGAAAAATTCGTGGAAGCCGGCAGAAAATAATACGACAAAAAGAGCAATCGGAGGATCGTTCCTCTCCGATTGCTCTTTTCTTATACGACTTCAGCTTGAAGGTTGCCACCTTAACCTTTCAATAAAAGTTCGAACCGTATGTTTCCTGAATTTATTCTTATGATAGCTAAGCTTTATTTCTCGTGTAGGTGTAGGATCAGTTAATCGAATAATTTTTATTTTGGGATGATTATAGCTTTCAACGAGGGGTAAAGATAATAACGCTACTCCATATCCATGATTTACCATGGATAAAATGGACGACGATGATACTGCTACAATTGTTGAGTTTAAAGTAATACCTGATTTCATAACATATGAATCTATAAATTCCCTGCACATTGTAGATTGAAAAAACAATACTGTATCTAAATGCTGTAGCTCTCGAAATGGAATCGTCGCATTTTCTGCCCAAGGATGGTTTTCTGCAATAATGAGTACTTGCTCTTCTTTGGTTAAGTGAATACTGTCTGTATGCTTGTTCTGTTCCGAACCTGTAGTTATTCCGATATCGATTTTATTTTGTAAAACCTGTTCCGAAAAGTCCACAGTTTCTACAAATTTCAGAGAAATATCTGGATACTGTTCACGAAATTGAGCAAAGTGCGGCATGAGATAAAACAGATCGCCTGGCAATACACCGATTGTAAGCTCGCCTCTTTGAATATTTTTTAACTCATAGATTTCTTTTCGAGATTCTTCAATAAGTTGTTTCACTGAAAGCCCTTTATCAAAAAGAATTTGCCCTGCCTCCGTAATCTGAATTCCTCTTCCGACTCTATAAAATAACGGCGTACAATACTCTCCCTCCAACACACGGATTTGTTGACTTAAAGTAGGTTGGGAAACCATCAATACTTCCGCAGCTTTAGTGAAGCTTCCTTCTTTGCATATTTGTATAAAATAATCTAGTTGTCTTAGTTCCATTTATTATAACTCCCCCCTTTCAATGAGACCGCCTATGACCTGAATTATCGCTATGCGATGAAATGTAACACATAAACAAGGATGGCGCTGTATTTAGTGAATATTATTGTTCCGGGACAACTTGCGGGCGTTCACTCTATGGATAATAAATATCACTTTACTTCTGCTGTAGCTTTTACCGACTCGGTACTTTATTTTTTTTCGCATGAGCGATTTAATGAATTGATAAAAACCTATCCGGAGTTAGTAGGTTTCTTTACAGAAACATTGATTAAAGAGATACAAATTCTTTTAGAAGAGATTTCTTTTAATTCTCTGTCTGCTGAGCAACAAATAGGCCTGCTACTCTCCAATTTGAGTAAAGTTTATATGCACAATGAAATACCGATGAAACAACGGGAATTGGCAGCTTTTACAGGACTTAACCGAATAACGATTTATAAAATACTTAAAAAGTGGAAAGAAGACGGGGTAATTGAAATGAAAAACCATAAAATTCACATTCAAGATACAGAATATTTTAGAGTGCACTTGAAATCATGAGGTGATCGATCTTGAATGAGCTTCGTTATGCTTGGGAGCCTTATTTAAAATACGGACAAAAGAAAACATTCGAAAACAATACAGTTATTTACAGCCAAGGGGATAAGGGGAATGGCTTTTATTATTTAGTCGAAGGGGGAGCGAAAATCACAATTTTATCGGACCAATATGAAGAACGCATTGTTTCGCATATTCCAACCGGGGCACTGTTTGGATTACATGGCGTTAACAATAGCGAGCATTATTTAACAACGGCAATAACGACCTCCCCTTCGATCTTGTATTATTTCTCCAATCATTCATTGTCGCAAATTTACGCCCATCATCCGGAAGCAGCGCCTATATTTATAAACTCCGTTATTCGAATAATAAGATTACTTTCCGATATTGTTCATTATTTTGACAGCCCTATTGAAAAGAAAATGGCTTTTTATTTATTGATACTTACTGAAGTGTATGAATCGAACACCCTCTCGATAGATCAATCCGCTTTCGTTCAATTCATGGGAAAATCCCGTGTTTCAGTCAATAAAATCATTCAAAAATGGAAACAGGAAGGCCTGATTCAGCTTTCGAATCGAAGCATTTGCATTCACGACAAAAACAAATTAAAAGAAATTATTACACACTGAGCGTGAAGGGCTTGTCTTCCGTTGGAAGCTTCGAAAGCGAACAAAAAGCCGTGTTCTTCCTAATCCGCAATCGCTTTTATCAGGGATATAAACACGCTCATAAGCATAGCTAACGGAATACAGATCAACATTGTGTTATAAGAATCATAAACAATGTTGACCTGTTTTTCTTACTTCTTCAAGAACTCATCGATCTGTCGCTGCTTCTCCGCGATGATCTTGTCAACTCCCGCCTTCTTCAGCTTGGCGAGGAACTCCGCATATCTGGACTCGAGTTGCGCGCTCGTACCCGCTCCGCTCTCCAGCACCTTGCGATATTCAGTGACGACGGCTCCCACCTTGGATATCTCGGACTTTACAGCGTCCGGATTGAACTCGAAACCGGCGATGACGGACTTCACGAAGTTGTTCGTATCCGTAATGTAGGCGATCGACGCTTTGTCGGTATCGGTAGCAGTCGCCGGAATTCTCGCGTTTTTCCAAGGCGTGACCATCCACCATTCGTTCTGGAACACCTTCGTTCGGTCTAATCCGTCCGGGTACTTGTACTGGTTGTCGCCGACTGCGACGAAATCCTGACCTTCGATCCCGTACAAATAGGTGTCGCGAATATCTTTATCCGCATAGATCAGATTAAGCAACATAAGTACTCTATCCGGATGATTGGAAGAGGGCGAGAGAACGGTGAAATTGCCTGCCTTGAACGAGCTTACCATCTTCGTTCCTTGCTCCAAGAGTACCTGCTCGAATCGCGCACCCGGCTCGATCTTGGAGATTGCCGCCGTGCGGTCCCCCAGGCTGCCTTCCGAAGGGTTCCCGATACCGCCGATCGTCTTGGCATCCGTATTGGCATCGGTTGTCACCGTAGACTTGCTGAATAAGGAGTCCTTGTCGATCAGCCCGCCGTTGTACCCTTTGTTCGCGTAAGTAAGCACGCTCTTGTAATAATCGGTTTCGAATTGGTTAATGACTTTGGGTTCATTGTTTAGAAGCATCCCCGGCGAATTAAAATCGTTGCTGGGAATGTACTCCCTTTGCATCCCAAGGAACGCCAGAGCTTGATAGTTGCCCGTGAATTCCCCGTTCAACTTGGCGATGCGGGACTTATCCTCCCCTACGACCTTAAACGCGAAGTTCTGCACGTCTTCCTTCGTCTTGAACATATCCGGCGTATAGCCGTATTTCTCGGCAATGTCTGCACGATAGATGTAAGCCATCGGATATTCAAGCGGGCCCGGTACCGGGATCCCGTATATTTTGCCATTATAGCGGTTCGTATCGACGTATGCGGCGGTCAAGCCATTGTATAGATCCGGTGCGTTCTTCTCGAACAGATCGGAGATGTCGAGTGCCCCGCCCTTCGAAAGAACTTGCGCATAGTTCTGCCACCAGCCGTCATAGTAGAAATCGAAATTTTCCCCCGCGGCAAGCTTTACTAGAATCTGGTCCTTGTAGCTGTCCCATGGGATGTACTGAATATCCAGCGTGGCCTGAATTTTCTCTGTCAGCTTTTCATTTAATACTTTCATGACCTCGTCGTAGTGCTGAGGCTTATCGCCCGGCAAGAGCAATTTCAAGCTGACCTGTTCTTGCTTCTGCGGCGAAGGCTCTTTGGAATTGTCCTCCGACACGGCAGTATTGGCGCCGCTAGTCGCGCTCGGCTCCGGACTGGCAGCAGGCGGGGACGAGCGATCCGCATTGTTGCCCTTGCCGTTCGAACAACCTACCGTTGCGAGAATGACCGCAAGCAGGAGTAAGGCTGATTTGAAGAAAACTTTCTTCATCTGTTCATAACCTCCCAATTTAATATGCTATACCGAAATACGGTGAATAGCTAGATTCAGCCTTTAACGCTTCCGATCGTCAGCCCTTTTACGAAATACTTCTGGATGTACGGATATACAAGGAAAATCGGGCCGATCGAGATTATCGTCGTCGCCATCTGCACTCCGTTAGCGGGCACCTGGATGAATTTCGAAGTATCGATCTGGCTGGAAATGTACGTCAGGTTGGAGATCATTTTTTTGAGCAATAGCTGTACGGGCATAAGCTTGTCGGATTCGATGAAGTTCAAGGAAAGCCACCAATCGTTCCAATACGCCAAAGCGTAAAATAAGCCGATCGTAGCGAGTCCCGGAGTCGAAAGCGGAATGACGATGTTCAGGAAAGAGCGAAAATGGCCCGCGCCGTCTATTCTGGCCGATTCGACGATCTCCCGCGGAATCGTCTCGAAGAAGCTTTTGAGCACGAACATATTAAACGGGTTTACGAGATAGGGGACGATGAGTACCCATAACGTGTCCTTGAGGAGCAAATATTTGGTGATGAGAATGTACCAAGGAACGAGCCCGCCGCTGAACAACATCGTAATGAGCACGTAACCCAGAATGAGGCTTCGGAACTTCATTTCGCGCTGCGACAGCGGATAGGCAAGCAGGCTCGTCACGAGAAGAGCCGACAACGTGCCGATCACCGTAACGGTAACGCTGACCAGGAACGATTGCATGACCGAATTCAATTGGAATACCGTCTCGTACGAATAAAGCGTGAAATGTTTAGGGATGAGCGCGAAGCCGGCCTCCTTCAAGTTCTGCTCCGCTTCGAACGAGCTGCCCAGCACGATGAGGAAAGGCACTAAGCAGGCGATGCCGATGACGGAGAAGAAAAGATAGTTGATAGAGTTGAACAACCGGTAGCTGACGGATTTATGCTCGACCATATAGCCGCTCCTTTCCATGCGAATCAATACAGAACGCCTTTTTTCTCATCGCTGAGTTTTTTGGATATCCAGTTGGCCAGCACGACCATAAGAAATCCCATGAGTGATTGGTAGAGTCCTACCGCGGACGTCATTCCGATATCGCCATAGGTTCTGAGCGAGCGGAATACGTAAGTGTCGATGACGTCCGTCGTCGTGTACAGCTGGCCGTTATCGCCGACGAGCGCATAGATCATCCCGAAATCCCCGTAGAAAATCCGACCGACCGCAAGAATAAGCAAAATCAAAACGGTTGGTCTAAGCTGAGGAAGAAGAATTCGAATGATCTGCTGAAATCGGCTAGCACCATCTATGCGCGCCGCTTCGTAATACTCGGGATTGATGCCCGTTATGGCGGCTAGGTAAATAACGAGACCGTATCCGGTAGACTTCCATAAGTAGACGACGACGAGAATCGCGGGCCATATCCCCGGGCTGTTCATGAACTCCACCCTATCGAGACCGATCGCGCTCAGCAACTGGTTGATGATTCCTCTCTCCGAGGAGAGGAACGTCCCCAAGAACAGCGAGACGACGATCCAAGAAATGAAGTACGGGAAAAAGATGAACGTCTGGAAAATCCGCGCGCTAACCTTGCTGCGAATCTCGTTCAATAAGACGGCGGTAACGACCGCGGCTAGCGTTCCGAATACGATGAACAGGAAATTCAGGAACAACGTATTAAAAGTGATGCGGTACAAATCAGGCGAAGTGAAGAAAAATTCGAAGTTGTCGAAACCCGCCCACGGGCTACCGAATATCCCCCCGGCGAAGTTGTAATTCTTGAACGCGAGAATGACTCCGAACATAGGCAAATAACTGAAGATGAAGAAGAATAGGATTCCGGGCAACGCCATCAGGTACAGCGTGCCCTGTCCGGGCAACAAGGATTTAGCCGTCCGGGCTCGTGTCTTAGCATTCATACGATAGTGGTGGTCTCCCCTCGTCGGTATTGCTTGATCGCTCCTTCATTCTGGCTCATCGCAAGCCGTCAAAACTACTTCGAAATCCGATTATCACTCAGAAATACAGCTATAAAGGAGATATTACAGTCCGTACCGCGAGTCTGAGTCCTGAAAAACGGCAAAAAAAAGAACGCGGCATCTACCCGAGTTCTTATTCTTCCGATATTCCCTGCCGTGCCGAGGCTTCCGATTGGCCATGAAGCTTACGGTAAGCATTCGGAGTCATGCCGAATGCTTTCTTGAATACGAAGTAAAAATAATTGCTGGAGCTGAATCCGGCGAGCCCGGCAATATCGTTAATGAGCAGCTCGGATTGTTCGATGAGCTCGACGGCTTTCTGGAGCCGCATGCGGTTAATGTATTCATGAACGGAATAAGCCAGGTTGTCGTTAAAAAGCTTGTTCAGATAGCTGACCGAATAGCGCAGCCTGTCGGCCACGTCCGTCACCGAGAAGTCTACTCGGGAATAATTTTCTTCGATATACTTAACTCCCTTGTCGATCGTTCCCATACTCTTCGCGTTCCTGCCCTTTTCTTCTTTGTCCGCCGTTGCCTGAACGAGAAGTTGCGAGATCCATTCCCCCATCTCCTGCTTCGTCTCTAACTTGAACAGCTCATTGAAGATATCGTCGTAGCCCATCGTTGAAAGCGGAGTAGACTTGCACGGCATCGCATGGATCGACTTCATGATATTGAGAATGACTTGGGCCAATATCGCGAACAGGTCTTGGCTAGGGTTCCGGTCCATCGTAACGAGAAGGGCCTCTACCGCTTCCTTCATTTTATGTTGTCTGCCTAGTTTTAGTTCGTCGAAGATCGCCTTTTCCCGATCATATGGATATTCGTTCTTCGTATGGCGAAACAGCTTCTCATGCATGAACAACGAACCCGGCCCGCGGAAAATCCGGTAATGCGTCGCCGACAGCGCCCCTTCGTATGAAAACGAAGCTTCGGCTAGCGATTCTATAGGGTCGCCTAATCCTAGTGTAACGCTCAGCTTCAAGTAATCCTGGATATTGCGTTGCACCTCTTGCGCGATAAGCTTTAAAGCTTCTTCATTCAGTGCCGAGCTATCGAGGATAACCGCGATATGATCCGAACCGATATCGACGGAGATCGACCTGCAGTGCTCCGCTAGAGTTTCCTCCGCAATATTGCGCATGGCATAACGAATGAGATAACAACCCTCATTGTCGTAGCGATCCACGAACATCCTGTATTGATCGATACGGATAATAAGGACGCAAAGGCGCTCGGCATCGATCAATTCAATATTATGGTCCTTCACCCAGCTATGGAAACCGATCCTGCTCTCTTCGTAACCGAGCAACAGGCTTCGGAGGAACTGGTCTCTCAGCAACAATCTAGTCCTTGCCGATACTTGCTCGAGCGACTCATTGTCTTGGATAACCTTAGCGAATACTCTCTTAATCGTTTCGATATCTCCGTCGCTGAAGGGATCGGCCGTCCCTTTGCCCTGCTTCTTGGCGAATTGGGTCAGCGAGCGGATAGGGAAGTATATTTTCCTGGATATCAACACGGAGACGATCAAGCTTACGATGATTAGAAAAATGCTGCTAAGCATCGTAATATCGCGAATCTGAATCAAACTGCGAAACAACGTCGTGTACGGGTACACGCTGACGTAGATAAAGCCCGTGCTCTCGAGGTTCGTTTTCTGGAATGCGATGACGTACTTCTCGTTGTCGATCGACTTGATGAAGGTGCCGCTTGGCTTATGAGCATTCTCGATGTCGGAATAATATCGGAACTTCGACATCATATCCTTTAAGCCGTCCGGTTTTGGATCGGTTACGAATTGTCCGTCTTCTTGCAAAATGAACATCCGATTGATCGGATCGCTGGCCATCTCCGTCATCAGATTCTGGAGCTGACCATCGTCGATGTTGATGATCATGGCGCCTTGCATACGATTCGTACTTGATGAGGGCTCCGTCACGATCAACGATAACGTCGGAGTCCCTCTTGGTTTGGTCGGTATCGAGTGGCGCAGCAAGTAAGGAATCTTAGGAGAGCGGTATTTGAAATTTCGCAAGACGCCGGTCATCTCCATGTCCGGAAAGTCTTCGATCTTCTTATTGGGGTAGGCCGTCGAAACCACGACGTCTAGCTGCATGTTGTAGAGATAGATGGAATGAACGATGGGATTGGTCTGGAGAAAACGGTTCAGGCGGGTGACCAGCTTATGCTGATCATACACGTCGAGCACATCGTCCGAGAATAAAGCGGAGTAGATGCTGTCGTCGTAATAGAGGTCGAACCCGCCTTTAATCGTGGAGGTATAGACGTAATTGGACACATTCTGGGTCTGGGAGAGCAGCTTGTGGGAGAGCCGATCGATCTCCTGCTTCATCATCTGGTCGGATTTGAAATAATAGAACCCGAATACGATAAAGATGTTAAGAATATTGAGAATGATGAAGGACAACAGAAGCTTTACGTAAGTGTTCTTCCGGTAAGAAAAGGAAGCCGAACGCAACCAAGCTAGAGGTACCTTCATCCGCGTTCTGCCTCCCCAGGATCGATGCAATCCATTGTAAAGCTATTATAATCCGGAATTACCAGCTTTCAATGCCTAGTAATCTGCGCCCGAGCTGCGATAGAACGGCCGGTCCCTTGCCGCTGCCCCGTTCCCACCCTCTCGGATCACCGGGGAGGAAGGTAGACTCGTATCGTTGGAACGCCCGGATCCTCGCTTCCGCATTTTCCTTATTATCGGGTTGAGAAGGATGCATCAGAATATACTGCGCGAACCGGATGTCATTGGACAGGTTCTCTCCGTTGCCATGCGGCAGCAAGGCGTCCCAGATGAGCAAGTCCCCCGCTTCGCCGGTAATCGGGATAATCTCGTAACCTTCGAGATTCGGAACCCGGGGATCGCGGTCCGCGGGCTGAGATTCGATATATTGCTGCAGATTTCGAAATAGGCCCGGAGCGCACTGGAACCCTCCCTGATTGGAGGCGGTATCCGCCAAATATAGCACCCCTTGCAGACCTCCGGAAGGAATGCGCAGGGGGAACTTCAGATTCGACGTATCCCGGTCCCAGTGGATGAAGCTCTCGCTCAGATGCTCGTGGTCGTCTCGCTTGGGCGGCTTCATATTGACGCGGTCGAGCGAAACCCAGAGTTTCTTTTCTCCTAGCAGTTCGGCGAACGCTTCATATACTTTCGGATATGTCCGATTGTCCCACAGCGTTTGGTCGTGGAAGAACGGCAGCATCCCCCTTTCCTGATCCTCGAAAAACGCATCCGCGCCAACCGCCGGCGTATACCAGCCCTCGCGATCATCCGGGCTTTTGCCCATGAATTCGAAGATACGCTCCACCGTCCGCTCGCACATGTCCCGGGGAACGGCGTTCTTCACCATAACGTAGCCGTTGTTCTTGAAGAACTCCAAGTAAGAGCCTGGCTCGTTCGCCTCTGACATTCGATATTCCTCCCTCAGGTAAGGAAACGCTTCATCACAACCGTCTCCTCCTCCATTCGAATTGGATAACTCGTCTTGCGAATGACGCCGTTAACCATCACCTCCTTAAGTCATAAACAATTCCGTCCTTGGGCGGCACGATTAAAGTCTCCCAGTCGCCATCTTCGGATTGAAAACGAATCGTTCCCGGTTGCTCGCCGTGATTGACTGCCGCTAAGTAACGACCATGCTCAGCCGCGAACAGCCGATAGACCAGACGATCGCTTATCCGTTCGACGCGAAAGCCCGGATAGGCGAGGTCGGAGAAGTTCGCCGCGATGAAGGTTATCGCGCCCGGGTCCTCGAATCTCGACGCGGCGACGGACGGCAACGTACCTACCCATACGACCTCGCCTTCGCCATGCTTCGTCCGGCAGACTGCGGGAGATCCATCGGCATAATGTCCCGTCACTTCGATCCGTTCGGCGGTCCCCATCATCTCTTGTCGATAACGGGCTCCCGTCGCGACGCGGATCGTCTCATGGGCATCCGTCCACTCCCAATCGACCCGATCCTCGATAGAAACTTCCAGCGCTTCCAATCCGAACAGTTCATGGACGAGAGAGCGCCCGCGAATGGTGCCTTGCTCGTCGTACATGCCCGCGCATGCCTCCAACACTAACGTTCCTCCGCTTTCCGCGAACCGGGCAAGTTCCTCCATCTCCTCCATGCTTAACGAGAAAGGAGCCGGTACATACAAGGTGTTAAGACCCTCGTCAGCCGCCGTTGCCAGATGATCGCCATGGATGAATCGTACGGGAATGCCTGCTGCGTATGCCGATTTGTATACGCCGTAGAGACCTTGCGCATACAACTTCTCGCCCCGTCCCGCAGCGAAAGCGAATAAGTCCGCGTTCCGCGAAACGTATATTCCGTTAGCCGGAGCTAGCCGCGCCGCCCCATGGAAACCCTTCTCGGCCAAAAGCTTCTTCGCGACTTCCCCGGCGGCCAGCGTTCTCTCCGACGGTCCGCCGTCCAGCGCGGTCAACCCGAAACCCGGCGACTCGAGGCCGGACGGCTCGGGACGCCACTGCCAATAGAGGACGCCCTTGGCGCCGCCCGCGATCGCGTTCCAATTCCATAGCCTGATCTCTTCGGGCAAGGCGACCGGATTGCCCTCGATTCCCCACAGGCCGCCTCCGGACTGAAGCTCGGTCTGCCAGAACGGCTTGCCCTCCGAGGCTGCCGCGACAAGCTCCACGTTCATCAGATGCTGAACGTAATCGTTGCCCATAAGCCATTTCGGGAAACTCGTTAACCCGAAGTGTTCGACGCGGTCCGCCAAGAGGAATTCGTCCGACAGCGTCTGGCCGAGGCCGCCTTCGCCGCATTGGCCCAAGTACCCGCTAAAGGGAACGTGCGTCATCGCGATTTTACCCGGCGCAGCCTCCTTCACGGCTCTTACCCGCGAAGAGAGCCAATCGGCATGATTCTCTAGCCAGAATCGGCGCCAGTCGATCATGTCCGGATAAGTCCCGAAACGAATCGGGGCCGTCATGTCTTCCCAATCCGCATAAGCTCGGTGCCAGGAGACGTTCGCCATCTCGATCGTGCCATACTTGCGCTTCATCCACTCCGCGAACTTCCCGCGGGAATAATCGCAATAACAGAACAATTCATCGGGATAGTCGAAAGCCGGATCGATATGCGGCTCGTTCCAGACGTCGAAGCCGATCACGGCTTCCTCGCCCGCGTATCTTCCCGCTACCGTCGCCAGGAATCCGTTAGCTAGAACTTCGACATCCGGCTTGTCTCGGCATAGTCCCGGCCAACCGCCCGAAGGAATATTCGCCGCCCCGCTGAAACCAAGCCGCTGACCATCGTGGCTGCAGTAACGAGCATCCGGGTGAAGGCGTTCCAGCCAATAAGGCGCTCCTTCCGGAATGAGATTCAACACGACCTTCAAGCCGATCGAACGGCATTTGTAAACGAGTTGATCGAGATCCCCGAAATAATACTCTTTCGGCTTGCGCTCGATCCATGACCACACCGCCCAAAGCTTAACGATGTTAAAGCCGGTATCGGCGATAAGCCTAAGATCCTTATCCCAATCGGAAGAACCGGGAAACGGAGGACGATAATACTGTGTGCCGAAAAACATGGGATAACCTCCTAGTTGTCAGTGCAGAAAACCGGATTAGCCTTTAACCGCGCCCCCGGTCGTCCCTTCCGCCAAATACTTCTGGATGAAAAATCCGACCACGATGATCGGGACCATCGTAATCGTGGCAGCCGCGCTGCTCTTGCCCCAATCGATGGAGACGGATCCCACGAACCTTGAGATGCCGACCGGCAGCGTATACGTGTCCATGTTCGTTAACTGCATTGCAAAGACGAGCTCATTCCACGAATATTGCATCGAGAGAATAACCGCCGCGGTAACTCCGGGCAGGATGATCGGCAGGATGATCTTGCGAAAAGCTTGCATCTTCGTGCAGCCGTCGATGAGCGCGGACTGCTCGAGATCCTTGGGAACGTCCTTCAGGAAGCTGATCGCCAGCCAAACGATAAAAGGAAGATTAACCGCCGTATGGGCGAGAATCGGACCGACATACGTCCCTAACAAACCAACGGAATGCAGCAACACGAACATCGGCAGCAGCATCGTAACGGCCGGAACGAGCTTGCCCAGCATGAAGAAGTTCGTAATTGCTCTCGACCTTCTCATCCCGAAGGAGGTAAGCCCGTAAGCGCACAACGTTCCCAAAGCGACGGCGAGGAAGGAAGACGTAACGGCGACCAAGCCGCTGTTCATGAAATACCTGCCGAAATCCCCGTTCGAGAACGCCTTCGCGTAATTGTCGAAGGTCGGGTGGAACATCCACTTGACCGGCACGGTGAAGATGTCCTTCTGTCTTTTGAACGAAGTCATGACGACCATCCAGATGGGGATGACCGTCCATAAGCCGAACAAAGCGAGAACGATGGCTTTGAGTAAATTCCGGGAGCTCTTGCCCAGCATAGTTGTGTTCCCTCCTTAGTCCCGGGTCATGAACGCCGACCGCTTCACAAGCGGCGCGAACAGCAGGATCAGGATGAGCATCGTAATGAGCGAGATCGCCATCGCGTAGCCCATCTCGTATTGCTCGAAACCTTTTTTGAACGCGAAAATGCTAAGCGACATCGTCGAATTCGCGGGACCTCCGTTCGTCAGCGCAAAGATGATGTCGAACACCCGGAATGCGTCCGTTCCCCGGATTAGCGTTACGAGCACAATCACCTTGCCGATCATCGGAAGCGTGATCTTGAACAACGTTCGCAAGAAACCGGCGCCATCGATGCGGCTCGCCTCGTATACTTCGTGCGGGATCGTCGATAAGCCTGAGGTCACGACCAGCAAGATGAAGGGCGTCGTCTGCCACACGTCGGCGACGATAATGCTGAACAGCGCGGAAGCCGGCTTAGCCAGTCCGCCGAATTCATCCGCCAAGCCGAGTTGCCCCAGCCATTGGTAGACGAGCCCGAAGGTAGGGTCATACAGATAACGCCAGATAAGGCCAATGATGATCGGCGATATCAAGAGCGGCATGGAGTAGATGGCGCGGAGCAGCTTGGACAAGCGCTTGGGCATTTCGGTCAGAAGGACCGCGATGCCGATGCCCAGCCCCAGCTCCAAAGCAAGCGCGACGAAAGTGAACAAGAGAGTCGTCAGCAACGAATGGAGAGCGACGTCGTCTTGGAAAAAAGCGATATAGTAATGCAGCCCGACGAATTCGCCGGATGCTTCATGGCCGATTTGAAAGTCGAAGAGGCTCATGACGATCGCGTAGCCTAGCGGCACGATCATGGCGAGCACGACGACCGCTACGGCCGGCAGAACGAGGAATCCAGCCAGATAAGATCGGTTCGATCGGGTCATCGGAAGATCACCTCCCCTTTCTCGATGTCGGTATGGAAACAACGGCGCAAGCGGCGAGGAGATGACTCTTCCGCCGCTTATGCCGGTCATGGGGCTAGCGATTCGGGTTATGCGATCGGTATTCGGGAGCTACTTAAATACCGAAGCGAGTGCTTGTTGCGACTTCTCCAGGGCGGCTTTCGGCTCCGTATTGCCGACGGCTAACGCGGATAACGCAGTCTGCAAAGCCTCCATAAGTTTCGGTGCGTCCGCGGTCAGCGGCTGCGTATCGGCTTGCTTCAGCGATTCGCCGACTGCCGGGAAGAACGGGAATTGCTTAACGAGATCCGCATCGGTGAAGAGGGATTGACGAGCGGCGATCTGGCCGTCCTTCAAGCTCATTTGTTTCTCGGTTGACTTGCTGGTGAGCCATGCTGCCAACCGGTAAGCTTCCTCTGGATGCTTGCTGTCCGCCGTAACGCACCAGTTCCATACCGACAACGTCCCGAAAGCTTGCTTGCCGTAAGGAATCGGCGCATAACCGATTTTGCCGGCCACGGAGGAATTCGCCTTGTCTTCCAATTGTCCGGCAAGACCGGATATCGTGAAGCCGATCGGCGCCTGTCCGGCTTGGACCGCTTTGTTCACCTCGTCGAAATGCCAGTTCGTGCTGCCGTTCATCGATACCGCCGACAAGTCCTTCCAGAATGCCGCCGCTTCCACGTTCGCGGGATTAGTCAGGTCCAGCTTGCCATCGGCGTTGAAGTAATTGCCGTTATTCGATCGGACCAACGAGGAGAAAATATCGACCGCGGCTTGCCCCTGCTTGGCGGGAAGCGCGATTCCGGTCCCTTTGTCGTGGAAATGCTTGGCGACCGCCAGCGTCTCCGACCAAGTCTTCGGAGCCGTTAACCCTTCGGCGGCCAGCATGTCGTTGTTGTACACCATGATCGGGAGCTGAATGAAGGTCGGCAGTCCGTACAATTTGCCGTCGCTCTTCAAAATGTTGATCAAGTTAGGATTGTAGTCGTTAAAATCGAAGTCAGCCGGATTCAAGGCTTCGTTGCTCACATATTCGTCGATCGGATGCAGATATCCCGCTTTGATATATTCCGGAATCCAGATTTCCTGGGCCCAGACGAGATCGTACTCCCCGGTTTTCGTCGACATGTTCAACGTTTGCTTCTGCTGAAGCTGCCCGTAGTCCACGTCGTCCATTTTGACCGTAATTCCCGTCTCCTTCTCGAATTGCTTCAGAAGCTCCTTCTGATCGTCTGCATGAGGACCTGCCCAACGGGAAATGGTTAACGTCGTTTTCTCCCCGCCCGAGGACGACTTGCCGTTATCGTTATTGGAACTGCATGCCGATATTACGCCTACTATTAGGGCTAAAACCAAGGCCAACCGAAGATTGCGGATTCTCATCTTGTTTATCCTCCCTTATTTGGCTTGCTCTTCATGCTTATCCAACCTCGATCCATCTTCTCTCTCTTGCGGAGACGTATCCGGCTTCCGTCACTTGCGCGACGTGCAGACCGTCCCGGAAACTCGCGCGGAACGGTCGATCATGCCTGAGGCAAGCGATGATGTCGGTCACTTCCCGCTTGTAGTGCTGGGCATGCGTCGGCCAGCTCTGGTAATCGTGGGGTTCCGCCGCTTTCGGCTTGATATGGGGCTCGAACCAGCTTCCGTTCGCCTGACCCCCCAGGAATTCGGAATACACTTGCAACTTAGGATGTTTGCTCGTCAGTTCCAGCGAAATCGTACCTTCGGTGCCGTACAACTCGAGCGTGTTGCGCATTCCGACGTCGATATGCATGCTCCACAGCGTATTGAGCGTTCCTAATGCGCCGCTTGCGAATTGCAATGCCGTTACCGCGTTGTCCTCCACTTGTAGCTTCGGCTTGTCGTTGTTCGCGGTCATGCTGGACACCGCCGCGATATCGCCGGCGTACCAACGCAGCAGGTCGATGGCATGCGCTCCTTCGTCGATGAAAGCCCCGCCTCCGCCGCGAACCGGGTCGACCATCCAGTCGACCATATAGTCCGGGCAGCCGATCTCGGCGATTCCAGCTAGCCCGATGACCGCCCTAAGCCCGATCATCCGGCCGATTAATCCGCTCTCGATCACCTCCTTCGCGCGCTCGGCCTCGGGAATGAAACGGCTGACGAAGCCGAGCGTATTCCGGAGACCCGCCCGCTCGACCGACTCGGTCATCAGCAGCGCATCCGCGGCGCTCGTCGCCATCGGCTTCTCGCAGAATAAATTTTTGCCCGCGGCTACCGTCTCGAGCACCATTTCCTTGTGCGCGTCGTTAGCGGAATGGATGAAGACGAAATCAATGTCTTTGCGCGCGAGCAGCTTTCTGTAATCCTCGTAATATTCTCCGCCGTAACGGGAGGCGGCTTGATGCGCCAAAGCCGGTTTATCGTCGGACACAGCCACGATCTGAACGTCCGCCATCTCGCTAAGCGCCTTCGAACGAAAATCCGCGTGTACGTGTTCGTAGCCGATCATGCCTATTTTTAACTTCGTCATGGGTTGTTCCTCCTTCGTCTAAATCGTAAGTTGAACGGGTAACCCGGACTCCACCGAACGGTAAGCCGCATCGACCCATTGCATGATCTCGTAACCGTGCGTTCCGGTGGACCGACAGCTTATCGCGTCGTCCAAGAGGCAATCCCGGAAGTGGGTCATCATGTTCAGATGGCCGTCCTTCACGAAATGATCGTCGACCGAATGCAACTGCGATACCGTCGCTCCGCCTTCCGCGGAGCTTCCGATTACCGAGCGTATCGGATGGCTGTAGAGCAGGTCGACTAGCGCATGCCCTTTCGTGCCGAACACCTCGAACCGAGAATCGTAACCGCCCGCCAACGACCAGCTATCCTCCGTCTGTCCGATCGAGCCGTCTTCGTAACGGATGACGATGACCGACGTATCCTCCGCTTTCTGCAGGTGGACGAACGTTCCGGCTTCCGCGTGGATCTTGACCGCTCGCTTGCCGCCAGCCATCCATTGCAGGAAAGACAATCCGTGCACGGCCATGTCGATGATGGAGCCGCCTCCCGCCCGCTCGGGATCCGAGAACCAAGAAGCATGAAGCGATCCGATGCCTTCGCAAGCTTTGAAGCGGAACAACGATCCGTAGAGGCCCGAGTCGATCAGTCCCTTGAGCTTATCCAGCGCGGGGATAAACGGGACGTTCTCCGCGTAATACAGCTTGCAGCCGCGTTTGTCCGCTTCGTTGACCATTCGGTACGCATCCTCTACCGTCGTCGCAAGCGGTTTGATGCAGATGACGTCTTTGCCCTCGGCGAAAGCCGAGATCGCGATGTCCGCGTGAAGGTGGTTCGGCGTGCAAATATCGACGACCCTAACGTCAGGATTCCGAATCAATTCCAAGTAACTCTGGTGAACCGATGGAATGCGATATTGTTCGGCCACCGCGTAGGCGTTCGCTATATTACCGGACGCAACCGCTTTCAGATCAAACCCGTCTATCGATGCGAATGCGGGCAGATGCGTCATTTTCGACCAGAAACCCGTTCCTACTACTCCTACTCCAATCATGCGTGCATCCCCTCCCTATACTTTCAGCGGCTGTGACGAGCGCATGGACCGATCAGCGAGCATCGCCAGCTTCTGCGCCTCGACCGCATCGGTTCCCGTCGCCGATGGCTCGACGCGCCCGAGAATGCTGTGGGTGAAATGCCGCGCTTCCTGCTGGTAACCGAACTTCCAGAGGACTCCGAGATTGTTCCAGCCTTCCGCAGGCGAAGGGTTCTCATTGTTTTTCTTAATAAACGCACGCCCGCCTTGCGCCTCCATCAGATCGATAAAGAAGGAGCCTTTAGTGCCGTAAATCTCTAGCGTCTTGTCTCCATAGCCGCTGGACCAGCTACCGTAGATGCTTCCCATCGCGCCGTTCTTGAACTTCAGCGAGCACATGATATTGTCCGGCGTTCCGTGCTTGCGGGCGCCTTCGAAGACGTAGGCTCCACCGTCGGCGTAGATCGTCTCGACTTCCCCCGCGTACCAGCGGTACAGGTCGAAGGTGTGGATGATCGTATCGATGAGAATGCCTCCACCTTGCGCAGGGTCATAGAACCAATCCGCCGTCGGCTCCCAACCGAACACGGCCGAGCGGATCGCGATGACGTCGCCGATCTCTCCGCTATCGAGACGTTCCTTCACCTCGACGAACGGAGGGGTAAACCGGATCATGAAGCCGACCTGCAGAATGACGCCGTTATGGGTAGCCGCTTCGTTCATGCGCTCGCATTGCTCGAGGGTAAGCGCCATCGGCTTCTGGCAGAAAATATGCTTGCCCGCGTTCGCCGCGTCGATCACGATCTGCTCGTGCAGGAACGTCGGCGTGCAGACGAGCACGGCATCGATCTCTTCGGAGGCCAGCATCGCTTCGTAACTGTCGAACACGTGCGGGATATCGAATTTGCGAGCAAGGAATTCCGAGGAAGCTCTCACGACATCGAAGACGCCGTGAAGTTTCGTCTCGGGAACCTGCGAGTGGGCTTGCGCCATGACGTGGGAAATTCTCCCCGCTCCGATGATGCCGATTCGTATTTGATTCATCGTGACTTTCCTCCTGTTAGTTAGAGTTGATTGGAATGAGGACGCCTTCGTCGGATGAACGGTAAGCGCCTTCGATTACTCTTAGCGCCTTAAGCCCGTCGCGGCCCCCGACCGACACCGGTTTGTTGCCTTGGACGACCTCGACGAAATCCAGCAGGCATTCCTTGTAACAGATTTCGTACCGATCGTCTCCTTGCCAATCGAAGTACTCGCGGCCATTGATTCCGTTGCCGGACACTTCTAACTGGGGGCTTTTCTGATAATGGATTTGAATTTCCCCCTCGGTGCCGACGATGAGGCATTCTTCTTGGCTGATCATCGGCGCGTACCAACCCGGGGCATGCCAGGTGCTCTCGATCGTAACGATTTCCCCTTGATCCATCGTCACGACGCATACGCCGTAGTCGTCGACTTCAAGCTCGCGATGCTTCAGCTTGGCGACTTGGCCGAACACGCTTACCGGCTCGCTGCCGAGCAAGTATCGCATAATGTCCGCGTAATGGATGCCATGATCGTTAAAGCCTCCGTAACCTCCGCGCTTCGGCTCGACGTACCAGCCGGGCTCCTTCGTATCCGGTGAATCGGTGATGAAGTACAGCGGGCAACGGATCGAGATTTTCATCGTAAGCGGTTTGCCGATAACGCCCTGCTCGATCAATCTGCGGGCTTTGACGTAGGATGGCAGATAACGGATCAAGTACGCCATCATGAAAATCACGTTCGCTTCTTCCGCGGCCCGGACCATGCGTTCGGCTTGAGCGACCGTAATAGAGATCGGCTTATCGAGGAGAATATGCTTGCCGTGTTTAGCGCACAGCAGTACGTCTTCCTCGTGCGAACCCGTATCGCTCATGACGAGTACGGCGTCGACGGTCGGGTCGGCGAATAGCGCTTCCTTCGAAGAATAGGTTTGCGTAAGTCCGTACTTGGCGGCGAACTGTTCCGCTTGGAGCGTTCGTTCATCGTATACGCCCGCCCACTCGATAACGGGAACCGTACCTTGCGAAATGTAATGAGCCATCGGGTAAATGTGGTAATGGTTGTGCAAGCCTAGGACGGCTACGCGGATAGTCGCTGCGCTCAATCGGTTTCCTCCTTTTCATTGGCAAACATTAACAAGGATCGAAATAACGTTAATTCAGAAATTAATAAATTAGCGCTTACAATAGCTAATCTACTTTATGCGAACGTTCGCATAAATAATATATTTTATGATGGATGGTTCTGTCAATCCACTTTTGCAAAGAAAATAAAAAAGACTTAAAAGGCGAAATCGCTCCTTTACGTCTTCGATTCGACATGTCAAAAAGCCCGGAACCCGCTAAGTCGTTATGAACGCTTCAATCCAGCAAAATCATCCTTCGTAACGGGCCGTCGATTGACGAATGACGAGATTCGGGCTGAAGGTCGTCTTCAGCCGAACGTCGTCCTCCGACTTTTCGGTCCCGATGCGCTCGACCAAAAATCGAATTGCCGACTCCGCAAGCTGTTTTAACGGTATTTTCACCGTCGTTAGCGGCGGATGCAGCGACATGCACATGTCGAGATCGTCGTACCCGATGACCGAGACGTCCTGCGGCACGCGCAGCCCTAGTTCTGCGACAGCCCTGCATACTCCGAACGCGAGCATGTCGTTCTGGGCGAATATCGCAGACGGTTTGTCCCCTCCGCTGGAGAGCCATTCTTTCGCCGCCCTGTAACCGTAGAGGGGATCGTCCTCTTGCAGCGCGACCCATTCCGGCACGATATCCCAGCCGTAGTCGGCCACCGCGTCCAGGTAGGCTGCCAGCCTCTGGCGTTTAAAGGAGCTATCCTCCCGGGAGCCGATATATCCGACTTTGCGATGTCCCAGTTCTTTCAGATGCTTCATCGCCTTGCGCGCTCCGTCGTAATCGTCGGTCGTGACGCAATTCACGTTCATCGGATCGAAATGGTTGAAATACGCAACCGGAATAGACATTTCGGCCAGCTCGCCGTAGAAATCCTCGTTCTCCTTCGCTTCCGTCGCGAATATCAGCAATCCGTCGATACCGCGGGACAGGAAGCTTTCCACGCCCGCGCGCTCCCGCTCCGCGTTCTTCTGGCTGCTGTAGATGAATACGGAATAGCCGTGCTTCTCCGCCGCGTTCTGCACGCACTCCGCGAGCTCGCTGAAGAACGACCAACTCAGGTTATCGACCAGAAACCCGATCGTTTCCGTCCGGTTGCTCACGAGACTCTTCGCCATCAGATTCGGTCGATATCCCATTTTCCTCGCCAACTTCTTTACCCGCTCCCGGACTTCCTTCGTAATCCGCACGTCGTCCTTGAGCGAACGGGACACCGTCGTCGCGGATATTCCAAGCTCAGCCGCTATGTCTTTGATCGTAACCGACATCGTCCTACCTCTTCTCCAAACATTGAATTAACGTTTGCATAAAATATTAGAGCATTCTTCCGAGTTTGACAACAGTCAAACAACCGCGACTCTGCGGGAAGGCGAGAGCCGCGGTTGTTTCCTATCCGATCTTGGTCAATTCGTCCAATAGTTCAGATTGATTCCGCCGTCTAGAATCTCCAAGCGCACCGTATGATAGGACCCGCTGGCGAACGTGAACGTCCCCGCGTTCACGGTCTGATAAGTCTGCCATGCGCCGGTGTTCGGCACGGTGATCGTCGCGCCAGCGTTACCGTCGATGACGAAGCGCACTCTATTGCCCGCCGTAGTCGACGCCACCCGTACTTTCAACGTGACCGTCCCCTGTAGCGGCACTTCCTTCCACTCCAGCCATTCGCCGGCCGCCGTATGCCCGACATCCCAACCTCCGCCGGAATCCGGCGTCGTCTCGACATCCATGTTGCCGTCTCGGTAGATGCCTCCGGTCGCGCTGCCGGTCGTCGTGTCGTAATATGCATCCGCGCTCTCGGCTTCAATCCGAAGGGCGGCAGGGAAAGGATTACCGGAAAACTTCCGCAGAATATTGATCATTTGGTTCGGATAATCGTATTTGGTCGTCGCGTAAGACCCTTCCCTTCCTCGCCACATCGCCGCGTTCTCTTCCCAGTCGGAATGGCCCTCGACAAGCGTGACCAAGCTGTTAGGCACGGTCGCGTTCAGATTGTCGATAAACGTTAGTCCATGGTTAGGATCGATATTCATATTGGTCGAGCCGACCCAGAAGCGGAAGGAAGGAACCGCGACGCCGAAGTTCTTGCCGTTAAACGCGGTGACCGATCGGCCTCCCGGCACGGGGAACCACGAATGCACCCCGTCTACGACGGGCGCTACGGTCGGATCTTCGCTGATCCAGGACTGATCGACGATCAAATACGGATTCACTCCGAATTCCGCTTGTGCCCGCGTTCGGATGTAATCGACCATTTTCTTCAGATTCCCGTTGCCTTGATTCGTGAAGGCGAAGTCTCCCATCGCCCATTCGTAAATAACCGGACGACCGTCGATCTTAAACCTCATGCTGTCCGGAACAGCTTGGAAAAACGCGCGCAGATTGTTGTCCCAGATGTACTTGTACCCGCCTTCGCCCGTGCCGTTCGCGTCGCCCACGTCAAATGGAGGCGAATAGCCGCCCGTCCCGTGCTTAAACGCGTTTTTCTTGTCGGTCATCGATGCCGGCGTATCGTCCAGCGCGCTGATCTTCAGTTGACCGGCCACTCCTCTCCGATTGATCGCGGCCACGAGTCCGCTGAGCTTCCTCGTATCTCCGCCGCTATTTGCGGGAAGCGCCGGATCCAGATAACCCCGAATCGTCGGCGCCACGAAATCGACCCCCGAGGTAACCAACTCCTCGACGTAATTATCCCAGAATTTCGCTTCGTCTCCCGTGCTCTTGAACAAGGGCAGATTGAATATCTGATTGCCCTGGTTCGTGTAAGGCCCTCCATTCAGCGTCAGGTCGGAAAATCCGAAAGTAACGCCCAGGTAATGCGGCCCCTGAGGCTGCGGGGAGGAAACGACGACCTTCTGGAACGTCTCCCATGGTCCGGCATTCGTCCGGTCGGCAATCATAGGCAAAGTAGGAGAAATGTCTGCATCGACATAGAGATTGTTCGCGTTGGATTTGATATAAATATTGCTGCCTCCGGCGTCAATGATCTGGAACTTCTCGTTCGCCCCGATCGCGGCGGCACTCGCAATCAGCAAATTGTTCGTCTGCTTGGAGACGTACTTACCGTTAGCGTTCGCCTGTAATGCGTACAATCCTCCGCCGGCATCGCGCACGACGAATTGCTCCCAGACGCCCGCCGTCGCGCGGTTCGCGATGAGCGGATCGTTGCCCGAATTGTCCGCGCACACGTAATTGTTGTTCGAGAGCGCCTTTAACGCAATCGTCTCCCCGATGACCGGCAAAGCGGCATTCGCCACCTTGGCCGAGTTCAACATTATCGCGGGCAGTGCCAACAAGAACGCGAGCGCAAGAAATATCGTTCTTCTGTTCAACGACATCACACATTCCTCCTATGAAAATTGATCATTTGGTTCGTAGCTTTTTCACTAGCGTCTCCGATAAGCAGGCCGCAGTGAGCAGCGACATGCAACGTTGGGGCAGCATATTGCCCTCGCTCCTCATCACGACTCCTCTCTGCAAGCGAATGGTTATCGAGCTGGCTTACTTTTCTTTTCCCCGGGGCTTCAGCGTAATCGATCTCGGGCGGTCTCACAATTAAGAAAATTGGCTATTACTAAGAAAATCTGGAATATCATCGAAATCGTACAATTTGCGATTTTCCTTACCTCAGAGAGGATGGCTAGCTAGAAGAGGATTGTCTGCTCCACGTAAAAAAGCGGAACTAGGATTCATCCTTGTTCCGCCCTCGTTGCTATTTGTGTGAATAAACAAGAGGCTGTTCCGCAAGCCGGCGTTCGCATCCTTACTCCTTCAATCACTCTAATCCGTTAGCTGAAAATGAAAAAATGAGTGGGGCGAAGTTCCAATCTTCGCGCCACTCATCTTATTTTTATACAGAATCATGCATACTATGCGTTTACGAACACTTACTATAACCGCAGTTCCCGCAAGTTTTGCATCCCTCTACATTCAGCAAGGATGCCGACCCGCAGGATGGACAAAGATCCTTCGAGGTGTAAGTGAATTTGGTTTTCTCCGTAACGATCGGGTAACTAGATGCCGCGATAGGAGTTTCCTCTGCTGCGGCGTGCTCATTATCCATGATGCCCGCATGCGTCTCGAGAGCTTGGGATACCGCGTCCGCAATGGACTCGACCCGGTTCGGGCCGAAGCCCACCGCGCCGGATCCGCCGATGCCTTTGAGATGCTTGACGAGAAGCTGAACTTTATTGCCATGATCGCCATACCGCAGGAACAGCGAGCATACTCGGCCGAGCGCTTCCGCCATAGCGAAGACGTCGGATCCGGCTTTGCCGACGTTCAGGAAAATTTCTCCCGGCGTGCCGTCGATGTCGTTAACGGTAATATACGCCATGCCGAACGGCGTATTGTATTTATAAGTCGCGCCGCGCAACACTTTCGGACGGCTCTTATACTGTTTGTCGAACACTTGCTTCTGCTCTGGAGTGACGCTTACGTTAAGCGCCGCATTCAGCGTTTCCACTGGGCTTGCTTCCGCAACTGCAATTGGTGCAGCAGACGCGGTCACCTCCTCAACCGCCACTGCCTTCGCTTCTTCCTTCTTCTCGTCCTTGGATGTCGTGCTAAGAACTTGAACGTCCCGACTGCCGTCACGGTAGATCGTTACCCCTTTGCAGCCGAGCTCGAACGCCATCTCGTACAGTTCAGCCGTCTCTTCGACCGTGAAGTCGGCAGGACAGTTCGCTGTTTTAGAAATAGAACTATCCACCCAGCGCTGAATGGCGGCTTGCGCGCGGATATGATCCTTAGCGGATAGATCCATCGAGGTAACGAACCATTCCGGAAGCGCTTCTCCGGGATGAGCATCCTGCCATTCCTGCGCGATCGGCACATATTGTTTGTCATAGCCAAGCCGGCTCTGACGGAAAAATTCGAACGCAAAATACGGTTCAATACCTGTTGAAGTCCCGACCATCGTACCTGTCGAGCCCGTAGGCGCTTGGGTGATAACGGTTACGTTGCGCATGCCGCGCTTCGCAATCGCATCGCCGACTTCCGGATACACCTCGACCATATTTTTCATAAATCCGCTTTGCATGAACGGCTCCAGATCAAAGGCAGGGAAGGAACCTTTCTCAGCCGCGATTTCCGTAGACGCAAGATATGCTTCGCGTGCCATGAAACCGTACAGTTTATCAAGGAATTCCATGCTTTCCGGGCTGCCGTAACGGACTTCAAGATGGATCATCAATTCCGCAAGTCCCATCGTTCCGAGACCTACACGACGCTCGTTTTTCTGGTTCTTCTCATTCTCCGGGAAGTGGTAAGGCGTTGTATCGATAACGTTATCCAAGAAACGAGTGGAGTAACGAACTACCCGAGCAAGTTCATCCCATGCCACATCATGTTTCTCAGCATCATAGAACTTGGACAAGTTGATAGCAGATAAGTTGCAGACACCCCAAGCAGGTAAACCTTGTTCCAGTGTTGTTATCCTACCGGCTTTTTATCCGGTAGTTCTAACGGTTCATTTCCCGTTAGGTCGGCATATCTTTTCACATCTGTAAGTTAGATGTGTCGCGGCCTCGTGGACGGATTATATTCTGCACAACTGCAGGTTCACCGTCTATGCTCTGCCCCTGACCGGATATTTAACTCCGGCCTTCGGTTCGGATTAGCTTCTCAGCCTTCCCGCTTCATTCCGCGATTTTTAACGTGAGGCAAACTAGGCTACCTTACCACACGGGTTTGTACAAATTATCGGGTTAAAGTACCAGCTGTTGGACATTTGATTGTAGTATTCCATGAAGACGACGCCCGGCTCGGCAGACTTCCAAGCGCCCTCGATAATGCTCTTCCACACGTCGCGCGCGCGAACCGTACGATAGTGAATGATGTTCTTGCCAAGCTTCTTCCACTTGTCCAAGTCGCCGTCCCATATTACGTCGTATTCGGGATCCTTGGAATCCGGGAACACCAAATCCCAATCCAAATCCTCTTTGACGGCTTTCATGAAGGCATTGCTCACGCACACGGACAGATTAGCGTTCGTTACTTGTCCCATCGTCTGCTTGACGGTGATAAAATCCTCGACATCGGGATGCCAGTCGTTAATCATGAGCATCAACGCTCCGCGACGGCTGCCGCCTTGCTCAATCAAGCCGGTCGTATAGCTGAATAATCCGCCCCAGGAGACAGCACCGCTGGATGAACCGTTCACGCCTTTGACGATCGATCGGCGAGGGCGCAAGGAGGACAAGTTAATGCCGACTCCGCCGCCGCGCGCCATAATTTCCGTCATCTCGGATAATGTCTGCATGATGCCGCCGCGGCTATCATGAGGGGACGGGATAACGTAGCAGTTAAATAACGTCAGCTCATCGCTAGCGCCTGCTCCTGCCGCAATCCGGCCGCCCGGTACGAGCTTCCAGTCGTCTAACAACCAACGGAACTTCTCGGACCATTCTTTCTGCTTCTCGGGGGACTGTTCCACGGAAGACATCGCGTTAGCGAGCCGCGTCCACATTTCCTCCGGAGTTTTCTCAATAGTTAACGTAAGCTTCTCGACGGTGGATTGCACTAAATCGCCGTTTCGCAGCTTTACGGTTACGTTCTGTCCTTCGCGCTTAACGACTTCTCCGACGTCTTTGGCAGGAAACTTAGGGTCATCCTTCGTAAGCACGAGGACGACATCTCCTACTTTCGTACCATTCGTATCGGCATTTTTCCAAGCATAACGATCCAAAAATATTTTCTCGCTTAACCCTTCCAACCGTCTCGCCTGCATCGTTTTCAATCCGGACGCCTCCCGAACTTCATATTAATATGGCTGTTGACCCACGGCTCGCAACACTTTTTTGGTGTATGTAAATTGTACAATATATTGTGTGCGTTTACCATTATACTACACCAGATATGGTGTTTCCATAGGACATAAAGCATGGAAATCGAAATCTGACGAAAGAGCGAGAACAACCTCGATTTATAAGGATTATATTCGCTTTTCCGAGTATTGTTTTGAAAGTCCTGCGTTTGCTCATACTAAAGTATGGCACCCTAGTACGATAGTTATATTACCTTGCGAAACTTAATCCCTCTGAATGCAGACGGCCAAGTTATCGCCCAGGAGGAACTTCTGTTGCAAATCCCATTCTCTACTCCCGCTGTCCCCCCCGTTGCGGCTTTACCCGCTATTCATCCGTCACCTGAACCTGCCGCCAAAGCGCAAGATTCCGGTGAAGGGACATTCGCTCCGTTCAGATCGTCATCCGGTTTGTCAGCGGATGCGGCACCGCGCAAGCTTCACCCGTTGGTGGACATGCATGTCGAACGTGGAAATTTCGAAGAATTAGAACGTCGCGTGGAACGTAACGGCCCATGGGACGATTGGGCTATGTACCAGCTAGCCATAGAGTCGGAAGAAGTTTCTCTCGTATCCGATTTTCATGCCTTGCAATGTCTCTCTCTGCTCCCCCACTTCGACCCGCTTCCCCATCAAGTGGACACTGCACGCAAAGTGCTTCACGAGATGCGGGGCCGCGCCATTCTGGCCGACGAGGTCGGACTCGGGAAGACGATCGAAGCCGGCCTTATTCTCAAGGAATACCTCATTCGGGGCTTAGTGAAAAAAGTGCTCATTCTCGTTCCCGCTTCATTAGTGCTTCAATGGGTTCGCGAGCTCAATAGCAAGTTTGACATTCCCGCGGTCGCGCAGCGCAAAGCTTATACCTGGAACAACGATATCGTCGTAGCTTCCATGGACACCGCGAAACGTGACCCTCACCGCGAAATGCTGCTTGATAACGAATTCGATCTGCTTATCGTGGATGAGGCTCACAAGCTTAAGAACAAGAAGACGGGAAATTACCAGTTCATTAATGAGCTTCGCAAAAAATATTGTCTCCTGCTGACCGCTACTCCTGTCCAAAACGATTTGTCGGAGCTCTACAACCTTATTACCCTGCTTAAACCCGGCCAACTCGGAGGAGAAGGCGACTTCGCGGCGAATTTCGTTGCCGACCGTCGTATACCCAAAAACGAATCCATGCTCCACGAAGCCCTAGCCCAGGTCATGATCCGCAATCGCCGCAGCGACGGCGGCGTCGAATTCACGAAGCGTTTCGTGACGAACGTTCCGCTGCGCCTTTCTCCCGACGAAATGGCGCTGTACGACGGGGTTACCGATTACGTTCGTAAACACGCGCATGCGGAAAGCGGCGATATTACGAGTATGCTGTCGCTCGTAACGCTTCAGCGCGAAGTTTGCTCCAGCCGCGATGCCGTTTTCCTCACGCTTATTAATCTGTTCAAGAAGACATCGGAGGATTCACCGCTGCGTGCCCGCATCTGGGAGCTCGTCGAGCTAATCAAGAGCATTAAGGCGAATACGAAAGCGGAGAAAACGATGAAGCTCGTGCAGAGCATGGACGACAAGGTGATCGTATTTACGGAATACCGCGCGACCCAAGAGTATTTGCTTAAATTTTTCAAGGAGCACGGTCTTTCAGCCGTTCCTTACCGGGGCGGAATGAACCGAGGCAAGAAAGATTGGATGATGGATCTTTTCCGAAGACGCGCACAGGTCATGGTCGCGACCGAAGCCGGAGGCGAGGGCATCAACCTGCAATTCTGTCACCATGTCATTAATTTCGACCTCCCCTGGAATCCGATGCGGGTTGAGCAACGGATCGGCAGAGTTCACCGATTAGGCCAGACGGAGGACGTTCAAATCTTCAATTTATGCACACTCGGAACGATCGAAGAACATATCGTACACCTGCTG
This sequence comes from Cohnella silvisoli, assembly GCF_021190915.1. Classification (GTDB taxonomy): domain Bacteria; phylum Bacillota; class Bacilli; order Paenibacillales; family Paenibacillaceae; genus Cohnella; species Cohnella silvisoli. Next base: position 55,779 of record NZ_JAIOAP010000024.1, on the reverse strand, counting down.
CACGAGAAAATCAATATGTTCGAACTGGTCATTGGCGAGCTTGACGAGATCATTCAACAATTTGAAAAAGAGGAGTCGCTGGAGCGCAGATTAGCCCAATTGGTGCTCGAATCCACGGATGGCGAGGAATTGCGCAGACGCATCGATGGGCTGGGGGATACGCTTATTGCGACGAAAAATCGGTTGCACCAGGAGAATAAACCATGAATACCAAACAAATCCAGAAGTTCGTCCTTTCCTATTTGGATTCCACAGGCTGCCATTTAATAGAAAAGAGTCCGAATCGGGTTGTCGTAAAGTTATCACCCGCAGCGGATCGAGCATTAACGAATCGCCCCTATTATTGGAGTTTCATCGATCGCACGGATACGGAGCCGGAGACTTTGACTTTCGGATGGTCGTTCGAGAGTCCTTCCATGTCCGATCGGTCCAATGCTTCGCCTGTTTCCTACGTCATGACGGAAGCGGGAAGAATCGTTCAGGAGGATGTTTATTATGGATCAAGACGGCTGCATCAGCTATTCGAAGCCGTCCGTCAGGACGGCAGGAACGTCACGTTGTTCGAAGAGCCTCCGCGCGGCAAAATCGATCCCCTAGGCTCCCAGCCGTACACCGCTTGGCTCGGGGTCAATTTTAAGGTCGCATACGAGTGCGACATGAAGCGCGAAGAGCTCTATGGTTGGGGTATCTCTCTGGCCACCGGCGTCATTGATGATAAGTTTATGGAAAGACTGAAGGACAGGAAGCTCTCTCCACGCCTCCCTTCGAACGTTCATCTGCTAAAAAACGGCATATCCCTACGCAAAGGAATGTCCCAACTCGAATTAACGTTGGAGCGCAAGCTAAAAAATACCGACTTCACCTGGGCGGTGGAAGCGGAGAAGCGGAGACAAGACGAGCTTGACCGGATCAGGCAATATTATAAACCGATGCTTGAGGGGATGGGACATGATAATCAGAAAGAAATGAAGGAAACGCTAACCGCCCGCTTCAAACAAAGAGAAGCGGAAATCGATTGGCAGTACCGTCCCAGAATATCCGTGTCCGTCATAAACTGCGGAATTTTTCACCTCCCCGGCATTCATTAGGTGCCGGAAGGTGTAATAACGAGTTTACTCGGCAAAATTAGAACCTGGCAGGCCAACATGTGCCGACAGGTTCTAACAGCCTTGGCATAGCTTGTCCATTACAATAAAACGGAAATGCGACGTTCCAATGCAACGTTCCACCCCCCATTCCAACCAAATTGCAGGTGAGGCACATGATAACTCGTCCAATAAGCGTACGAATAAGACTAATCGTTCCATTAGCAATACTGCTGATTGTCGTAGCAAGTTCCTTCCCCTTGCAAGCTTTTGCCACGCCAACCTTGAAAGTCCAGCTCCCCTCCAAGCTGGAGCGGCAAGTCGACGAATGGGTCAGCCGGCTGGCGGAACAGAAGCCGTTCGCGGCATGGCAAACCGTCGATCCGCAGATCGAAGCGCTCGGACCGGGTACGCATAGTTGGCTCGTCTTGTTCAGCAAGGAAGGCAAAGACATCGGCTACATGGTCGTGCATGCCGTAACGGACGGCTCGTTCCGGTTAGGCGAATATGGAGTTGGGCCGTATAGTCTCTTCTCCCATCAGCTGCTCAAGCATTCCTTGATCGACAACGGACTGATATCCGAGGATCAAACCCGGCTCTTCACGGCCGTCATGCATTACGTCCATCCCTTCGCCGCAGCTTGGGAAGTGAAAATCGGCGAGGAAACGTATTGGTTGGACGCCAAAACGGCCGAGCTATTACCGGTAGATCATGTAACTTGGAGTAAAAAGTTCCCGGAGTCTAAACAGACATTATATAGGGGCACGAAAGAGGGATCAAGCGTTGATAGTCTTAAGCTTAATGAGCTCTTCGACGCCTACGAAAGGCTTCCTTGGCTCACCAAAGAAGCCCCTTTTCCCGCGAAAGACGCCAAAAAGCTGCAGAGTCGCCTGAACAACAAGCAACATCTGCGCTATGTAACGGAACCGTTCGGCGACGCCATGTTATATGCCGTACCCGTAATCGGATACCAGCGTTGGTCGAACGGTCGTATGGATCTTGCCATCGATATGGAAGGAACACGTTTTATCCCGCTAAGCGTTTTATTGGGCAAAGGCCTATTTTATCGATAATGGGACGAATTCACGGAACGCACCTCGGGGTGTGTTCTGTTCTTTTTGTCCATCCTATTTCCCCACCACATCATAAAACCCATTGGAAGCACTCCGAACCAGCGCGTAAGCCAAGGCTCTCGGCTAAGTTTCTTATGCGGCTTGTTGTCTTGATCGTCAACTTCGGCAGGACTTTCCATGTAACTAACGACCCGCTCCGTCACGTACTTCAAATATTCCGTGCTATCCATCGTTAATCGCCTCCCTGGTTATAGCATGCCCGATTATCGTTCCGTGCAATCATCGGCATGGCAGCGATTAATTTCGAACGCTTTTGCATGAGGTTGGCAAGTTTGTGCCACGATAATAAGCAGAAAAGCTTAGTCAAGGGTCTGAGATCGGAGGAGAAGCCGCATTGTTACGAGTTTTGTTGATTTTATGTTCAGTGCTGTTATTGACGAGTTGGAAGGCTGGAGAGCCTGCTGACATTAAGCGAGCATTGCCGACGGCTGACGTGCTTATTGATGCTGGCCACGGCGGAATCGATGGCGGAACCCATTGGAACGGCGTCCTTGAGAAGGATATCAACCTTGCGATTGCCCGTAAGCTTTATTTATTGCTGCGCAGCAAAGGGCTCAAGGTCATTCTCAACCGCACCGGGGATTATGCGCTTAGCGACGATAACCGTTGGCAAGCCTCGCGTTCGCGGCATCGGCGGGATTTATCGCAAAGACGGGGATTGTCCGATGAAATCGGCGCGTCGCTGTTCGTGAGTATCCATGTTAATTGGGCTCCAAAAACGAAAAATAGAGGTCCGCTCGTTATCCACCAAGATGAAGGCCGCAGCACTTTGCTGGCGGGCTTCATTCAGAATAGCCTTAATTTGCAGCAAGGAAGAAGCCGTCTTCCTCGCGTCGCGAATCAATTTTATTTGCTTAACCGCGTTCAGGTACCCAGCGTTATCGTTGAGACGGCATTCCTGAACGATCCGGGTGATCGGAAGATGCTGACGTCCATTCCCGGACAGAATCGGATAGCCGCCGCTATTGCCAACGGGATTATCGGGTACCGTTGCTTTGCTCCATGAACGGAGCTGGCATGGGAAGAAGCTGAGTTAAAGGCACGAATGTCGCATTGCTCTGCAGCTCCGGTATAACGTTCTTCAGGACGCCGGAGGTATATAGCCCCGGAGGGCCGACATGGCCAATAACGATGCATCGCTCATTATGGATAAGAAATTTCTTCATGACGGCAATTTGCCGCAGAACATGATTGTGCGTGTACACGTCATCCAAGAAGACGTCGTTATGGAGCGTGACGACCCCGATCTCCTCCGCTACTTTGGGTACCACCGTCCGATAGGAAGTACGGCTATCGAGGAAAAATAACCCTTTATCCTTGCACACTTGCAGGACGATTCGCATCACTCGTTTATCCGCCGTTGCTTTGGAACCCATATGATTGTTCATTCCGATTGCGTGGGGCACGTCGGCAATAGCCGCTTCGACGCGTTTACGGATTTCGGCGTCCGGCAGGTCGGTCGTTATCGCCCCAGGTCCGAGCCAGCTGCGCAAGCCCCTAATAGGCTCCATCGGGAGATGGACGATGACGTCATGGCCTTTGCGGTGAGCCGCTTCCGCATCTTGTTTGGTCGTGGGCAGGAAAGGCATAACGGCAACCGTCAGCTTGATCGGAAGCTGCAGCATCTGCTCCGTGCCCTTCATGCCGTTGCCGAAGTCGTCAATGACAACGGCAATTTGCCGGTGAACAGGCTTGTCCGTGTTCATCGGCGCAAAAGACACCGCATAGGCTGGCAATCCACCTAATATTAAACCAACGCTTATGAGCAGCCCTATTTTCCAAAATCTCATGCCGTTTATTGCTTTCATTCGATTTATTCCTCCATCGCCTACTGAGATTCGATTATGCATTCTGCGCTCAGTATTTGTTTGGATGGAAAATTTTATGTATAGGCAATCAAAATTTTCACTATTAATCTACTAATTCCAAAATATATCGTTGTCCCTAACTTGATCTCTAATGTTAAAATGTTGAAAAAGGGGGCACGAAGATGGAGCTGCTGAAGAGGAAAATTATCGAGGAAGGAATCGTTCTGAGCGACCAAGTGTTGAAGGTGGATTCCTTTCTCAATCACCAGATCGACCCTCTGCTTATGCAGGAAATCGGCAGAACGTTCGCTAATCGGTTTCGCGAGAGCGGAATAACGAAGATCGTAACGATCGAATCGTCGGGAATCGCTCCGGCCGTTATGACGGCTCTAGAGCTTGGCGTATCGGTTATTTTCGCCCGCAAGAGAAAGTCCTTAACGCTTCAAGATGACCTCTATACGGAGAAGGTGTACTCGTTCACGAAGAAGGAAGAAAGCGAAGTGTCCATTTCAAGAAAGCTGCTTTCTCCGAGCGATCGGGTACTACTTATCGACGATTTTCTCGCCAACGGGGAAGCGGCCCTCGCCATGGCCAGAATCGTGGAGAATGCCGGCGCCGAGGTTGCCGGTATCGGGATCGTTATCGAGAAAGCATTTCAGAACGGCGGAAGCAAGCTTAGGGAGCTTGGCTATGATATTGAATCGTTGGCTCGCGTAACATCCCTTCAAAGCGGCTCGGCGGTGTTCGCCGATTGAACTTTAGGCATTTAAATCCCCGCTAAGCCTTGTTGGCTGCACGGGGATTTATTATGCCCTGATATTTACCTTATTTTATTTCGTCGCGGTTCCGGCTCCGCATGCCCGCTAATCCGAATAGTCCAAGCAATCCTAACCAGCCCCAGTTAGATGTTCTTCTCGTTGTTGTGTCCAACGCCCGAGTGGTCGTACGAGCCGCATTGTATGGCCGATAAGCGTTCATTCTCGTTCCATCATAAGCGCCGTATGTTCCATACGGGTTATAAGTTCCGTCCGTCCCGTACGGTCTATAAGTTCCGTCCGTTGTCATCCGGTTGAAATTCGAATTATACGTGCCGGGGACAGTGGTGCTGTAAGGCGTCGTGCTGTAAGGCGTTGGAGTATTCAGCGTACTCGTGGTGTGGCCGGGCGTGTGGCTGGCTGTGCTTTCGGCAAAAGCGGGTACCATAAGAACCAAGGATAAACTTGTGCACATCGTCATGCTGGCAAGAAACTTTTTCAAGATAAAACCTCCTCAAAATAATTGATTACCCCTCATAAGGTGTCCTGAGGATTTCAAAATATTCAGCAGAGGATGACCAATTGAGCTATACTTTTACCATATATATCTAAGGAAAACGAGGTGTCCAATGAAGCAACAATCGAAGCCTAAACAAACGAACCCGCTCGTCATATCCGTGATCGGCCTTATGCTCATTCTGTTCGGGATCGCAGACATTCTCTTCGATAAGAAGGTGCTTGGAATTATTCTGCTGGCGGCTGGGTTTATTTTAGGAATAAGCGGCATTCAACGTTATAAGCTTTTAAAGGAACAGTTAGCGATGAAAAAGCAAAAATAACCTCGTCACGCTTAAGTTCAGGCTTGTTTGTGCAAGTGCCTGATTTTCGATGCGCTGGGTAATTGTACTGACCATATACTTATCCCAACATAAGCTGTTTACATGACTATTGTCATAATAAACGCACAGTGGTGATAGACTTGGGTTACCCTGTTGCAGGTACTGGTGTAGGTTGTGGCTACGGCGGTGGAATGGGTGCTGCTGCAATTGCGCTTGTGCTTTTCGTTCTCTTGGTGATCATCTTGCGGGTCGGTTATTAATTAACGATTGGTCAGCATTCAGCCCCGTCATCCTCGTAAGGAATGGCGGGTATTTTTTTGTGCGATAATACAATTTACTTACAATCCTTTCGTGCTCAACCATTTTAATGAATCGGCATATTTCTTCGGGGGCATGCCTTCCATTTTCTTGAACAGCTTGCTGAAGTAGAACAGGTCGCCTTTGCCGACCCGATCGGCGATCTGCTCGATCGTAAGCGAGTTCGAAATATTTAGGCGACAGCGTGGCCCGCGAAGCCAGCGTCGGCAAATCTATTTTCTGCGTATACTTCTGCTGCATGAATTGAATCGCGTCCAACATCAGATCCACATGGGAATGGCCTATCCAGATGCCTTCTTTCGTAGTCAGTTCCTGATGGACAAGTCCGATTAGATGCAGCATGGACGACTTCAGCCATATTTGAGAATCCGTCCTCGATTCCTGAAATTGCTGGCATAACAGCCGGAAAATATCGAAAAACTGATGCACCCGCGCCGGCCTAATCCGTTCAGGAATGTCCATATCGATAAGCTCCGCATCCGGTCTAGCCTTCAGCCAGCTCGTATCCAGTGCCGCCTCTTCCGGCTTCCGCCCTAAATAAACCGAATAGGGGGAAAAATCTACCGCTTCCCCGAGGAATACATAATCGAAATGGACGGCAAAACAAAGCATAGGTTCCCCTTCGGAAACGAACATCTCATTCACTTTGTGCGGGCGTATATATAATAAATCTCCCGGCTCCATCGCATATTCGCGATCTTCGATCCGAAGACGGCCGCTTCCTTTAACAATGTAAATAAATTCGTGATCGTAAATAAATCTTTCGGGTGAATGGGCGCCTTTGGCAATTTCCACTTCATGCACGAAGCGGACGTAGGGTGATATCGTGCGATAATCCACTCGATAAGAAGGTTAACACTTGGAGAGATCATGGAGGAATGGGTGCTTTCAGCTTCCATAAACGATTCGCCGAGTCCGCTCTAGCCTTGACGGGAGCAAACGAAATCCGTTTTTTCCATGATCATGGACTATGGAAAATGCCGGGCGATTCCAAGCCGACGCCTTAGCATCAGGATACTCCGTTCTGGCCGGTTAATGAAACAACTAGAGGAATGATGTCGATCTGGATCGCCTTGGACGACGTCAACGAACAAAACGGCTGTATGGCTTTCGTACCGAAACCCCACAAACTGGGGAAATTAACGAGTATCGATTTAGCGAACCCAACCAACCTATTCGACTATGTCGAAGGCGGGCAATTGGATGACCAGAAGCCGGTTATCGTACCGCTTAAAGCGGGAAGCTGCACCTTTCACAACGGATTAACGTTCCATTATGCCCATGCAAATGTTACCGATTGCCCTCGCAGAACGCTGGCTATCATCTATATGCCTGACGGGATTACGTACAGCGGCGCGGCCCACACGGTTACGGACGGGAATGGCTTGGAGAAGGACCAGCCGATTAAAGGTCCATTGTTCCCGTTGCTTGCCTCTAAAACTAGGTAAAGCATTAAGGCAGAATTCTATCACCTCAGTCGTACAAACAACCATCATCCCTATAGATGATGGTTGTTTGTTTGGCAGTCAGATAAAACCAAACGCGTGGCCTATCAAAGTCGCTCTATAATGCTCCTGCGTCTTGAACTATTTTCAACGCTTCATCATAATCCTCTTCTTCTAGTACGAGAGTCAATAAAATGTCATATCCCGTCACTGTATTTCCTGGGCCGCCTGAACTAAACCCGCTTGCGCTGACACTGGTTGCAGCCAAAATGCTGGCGTCTCGATCTGTAAAATCTCCTCCGAGAGTTAAATAACCTAAACCCGGAAAACCACCGGTCAATGGATTCGCAATATGATCCATCCCACCCCCGGGATACCCGTCGAAGCGGTCAATGGCACTATCCACTAGCCGAAGAGATTTCACTTTCGTTAAAGCCTCTTTTGCTTGCTCAGGACTCTTGAAATAGGCAAGGATACTTCTTTCTGCCACAATAAACACTCCCACCGTTTAGATAATCAACTAGTCCGATCAATTATTTCACGGTGAAAGGTGTTTTATGCATCGTATTGTTACCTGCTTTTCATTATGGGATTAGTCTAGGACCTAACTAGTAACAAGCAAAGTAAGGATTACCTCAACCGAATTATCAACAAAAGATCTTTCGGGCCGAGACTTCATCATCACCGTCAGCCCGATTAACGACAAAACTAGCGTCTGCGCTAGAGCTTTGGCGTTCGTACCGGTTTTAAGCTCACCCGATCGTATGCCTCGCTCGATTGTTTCTTGGAATATTGCCGAAAGATACATTTGATGCTCCCGTGTAAGAATTTCAAATTTCTCATCATGCGGCGCAAGTTCCACCATCGTATTGATGCAGAAGCATCCCCGGTTTGGACTTTCTTTATATTCCTCTGCCACTATTCCTTCAAAATAAGCACGAAAACCTTCTATTACAGATGAATTGTTTTGAAGTCTAGCCCGTACAAAGGAAGCGTGGAATCGCGTATATTTCCGGAGCGCGGCTTCGAACAGTTCTTTTTTATCTCCAAAGGCTGCGTATATGCTTGGTCTCTGAATGCCCATTCTGGACGTCAAATCGCTTAAAGAGGTAGCTTCAAACCCCTTCTCCCAAAATAGTTGCATAGCTGCGTCTAACGCCTTTTCCTCGTCAAACTCCCGTGGTCGTACCATGACAACACCTTCTTTTTGTATCGTTCAGTATAGTATGATTTTATTCTTTTGAAGAGAATGTTGTCAAATATCATAAATATTTTCTTGACGTGTCGAGTTTACACTAGTATATTTACGTAAAATCATTTCATACCGATCAGTAAATTATATCGTTCGGTAAATAAATAATAAAAAGAGATGTGATTATGAAAATGAAGAAGTCTGCACTCCTATTCGCAATGGCTTGCGGGCTTGCTGTCGCCAACATCTATTACGCGCACCCGTTGCTGGATGCTCTGGCGAGCGAGTTCGGTATCGCCCATTCATCCGTTGGCATTGTCATTAGCATAACTCAGATTTGTTATGCGCTGGGACTACTGCTGTTGGTGCCGCTCGGCGATCTTCTGAATCGACGTCGGCTGATCGCCGGTCAAATGCTATTATCCGCGTTCGTTCTGATCGTGGTTGGCACCGCACCTAACAGTACGGTTCTGTTCAACGGCATGGCCGCGGTCGGACTGCTTGCCGTAGTGACGCAGGTGCTCGTTGCGTTCGCTGCGACTTTGGCTGCCCCGTCGGAACGCGGACGCGTAGTCGGATTGGTTACGAGCGGTGTGGTGATCGGTATTTTACTTGCGCGAACCGTTGCTGGCATATTGACCGATTTAGCAGGCTGGCGTTCGGTCTATCTCGTCTCTGCGGCATTAACGCTGATCATGGCTGGCGTGTTGTTCCTGGTGCTGCCGAATGATGAACGTAAACGAGCGTCGCTATCCTATCCACAATTAATTCGTTCGGTACTCGCGTTGTTCGTGCAAGAACGAATACTGCGTGTCCGCGCCGTGCTGGCTCTCTTGATTTTTACCGTGTTCAGCATATTATGGACCTCGCTGGTGCTCCCGCTTAGTGAGCCGCCGCTGTCTCTTTCGCATACCGCCATTGGAGCATTCGGCCTCGCCGGGGTTGCCGGAGCATTAGCGGCAGCTCGAGCAGGTCGTCTCGCCGATCGAGGTTTAGGACAGAGAACCACCGGAGTCGCACTGGCCTTGCTGCTGGTATCATGGTTACCGATCAGCTATACCCAACATTCGCTGTTCGCATTGATCATTGGCGTTATCACCCTTGATCTGGCGGTACAAGCCGTCCATGTTACCAACCAGAGCATGATTTATACCGTACGCCCCGAGGCACGCAGCCGACTTACCGCCGGCTACATGATTTTCTATTCCATCGGCAGCGCCAGCGGATCAATCGCATCGACTAGCATTTACGCTTACGCCGGCTGGAACGGAGTGTGCCTGTTGGGGGCCGCAGTCAGTGCCCTGGCTCTCCTATTCTGGGCATTGACCCGACGCCCACCGGCTGCCGCATAAAAAATGAAGTCGATTAACAGGCGTCCTCGCTCGAGAATGATAGGAATGAATTTGCTGCCGTTGATCATGGAGCTGAGGAGTAGAACGGCAATCAATATATCGATAGCAATCTCTAATTTCATGATTAATCGATGATAGCATTCAATATTAAATCGACAATGAATAAGTTTATGAAACTTATAACGAAAAGAAGGAGCTGTCAGCCTGCTGTCAGCCCCTTCCTTTTATTTAGGATCATCCTCTCATCCCTTGATAGATCCAACCAACAATCCTTTAATGAAATACCTTTGCAGGAAAGGATACACGAAAGCGATGGGCAATATGGTGATGACCGTAATGGCCATCTTGAACGTTTGCGGTGTAATAGCGGTTAATTGTTTCTGGCCCTGTTCCTTCAATTGCTCAAGCGAGTTAAATTGATTCAACGTATTGTACAAAACATATTGCAAAGAATATAAATGCGGTGACATCGTGTTATAGATTTGCGTATCAATGAATGCATTCCATTGGTTCACGCATTCGAACAGGACGACGGCGGCGAATACTGGCTTACAGACGGGAAAAATGACTTGAAAAAAAACTCTCATATCGTTCGCGCCGTCGACTACCGCAGCCTCTTCCATCTCTTTGGGCAAGCCTTCCATATACGTTTTGATGAGCACCATGTTGAACACGGACACCGCACTCGGCAAAATGTAGATGAGGAAGGTTCCTTTTAACTGGAGATAACCCATCAATAAATACATTGGAATAATTCCGCTCGTGAAATAAAGCGTGAACACGAAATACTTGCGAAAGAAGCGAACGCCTCCCAAATCGTTGCGCGTTAGCGCATAAGCGGCCATTGAGGTGAAAAACAGCATGACCGCCGGACCAATGATAGATCGTGCGATAGAGATGCCGGCGCCGGTTAATACCGCGGAATCCCCTAACGCCTTCTTGTAGGAATCAAGCGTAAACCCTGCCGGGAATAGCACGAGCCCCCCCTTCAACATACTCGGATTACTGAGAGAGTAACTTACGATATAGACAAAGGGGAACAGCATAAGAGTTAGGATAGCCAGCATGAAAATCAGATTACCCGCATCAAACAGGCTTCCGCTAATGGAACGTTCTCTCATCTTGTACTCCTATCTGATCAGAAAATCGCTTTTCCGGTCGCTTTTTTCGAAATTTGATTGACGACCATAAGAATAATAAGGCTTATGAAAGTCTTCATGATGCCTACCGCCGTCGCGTAAGGGTAGTTAAGCAGCTGCAGCCCGTATTTATAAATGTAAATATCTAAGACTTCCATCCTCTGCCAGTTTGTCGCATTGGTAAACAAGTAAAATTGCTCGAAATTCGAATTGAGGATCCAACCGCTATTTAAGATCAATAGTACGATAGCGGTTGGCATGAGACCCGGTATCGTAATGTACAAGATCCTCTGAAAGCGGTTAGCTCCATCGATCTGAGCAGCCTCATAATATTCGGAAGAGATTGCCGAGATCGCCGATATAAAGATGACGCTGTTGTATCCCGCATATTTCCATACTCCCAATGCAATCATAAACATCCAAGAGTAGCGGGGATCTCCCAGTAAATTCACCCCTTCCGCTATAACTCCCCATTGAATCAAAGTTTCGTTAATGGCTCCTGCCGATGTGGCAAACATGGCGCTGGAAAGGGAATAAATAATGATCCATGAAACGAAAAACGGGAAGAAAGTAACGGTCTGAATGAGTTTACTGAAATAACGCCACCTTATTTCATTTAACAAGATCGCAAACAGAAATGCCGTTGTCATGTTCGCGATTAAGGAACTTATATTAATGGCCAACGTATTTCGAATCAAATGGACATAATCGTCAGTATCGGTGAAAAATCCGATGAACTGCTGCAATCCGGTCCATTTGGCGGATAATAAGGGAATACCCGGACGGTATTGGACAAAGGCAATGAGCCATCCGGTAAGCGGAACATACCAGAATACGAATACCAGCAAAACAGCCGGCAGCAGCATAGCATAAAGATAACGGTTTCGAACCAGGTTTCTGGACTTAACGCGTTTAACTGGATGTACTCCGGCCTTAATCATAGGAAACTCCTCTTCCTGATGCTTTACTTAAGTTCATTCAATCTCGCTTGCTTTTCTTGGTAAAGCCTGTTGTATTCAGCAACGACCGTCTCCGGTTTCAGCTTCTGATAATCGGCGATTACGGATTGGTACATGGATTCGAACTCTTCATCCGTCTTAGGTTCGATTATTAGCTTAGCCGAGTTCTTCACACGGAAATCCACGATCTTCTGATGCAAGGCTCCGAGATCGGACGTTGTATCGACAGTGATCGTACCTGCTACTCCAGTGTTGGCACTCTCCCCGGTTTTAATAAAATAATCTTTCGAACTCGTCCAGCCCAGCTTGGAATACGCATTACGCATCCCCTCTGTTAGTTGCAGCTCATCTTGGATAGCCGGATTCAATTCCATCGAGTAGGGAACGCCATCCGGCGCATTTGACAATACCGATCCCAAGAAATCAAACATTCCATAACCCTTACTTCTTAGGGCATCGACGTTAGAGAGATTTTTCCTGTAAGCCTCGGTCGGTTGACGCTTACCGTCTACTATTGTATAGTCCTCCCCTTCTACTCCGGATTGGAGAAGAAGTTTGCCCTCTTCAGTGGCCGCCCATGCCAACAATTCCTTAATACGTTCAGGATGCTTCGCATTTTTGGTAATGGCGTAGATAGTGTATGGACGGGTATCTTCAACGCGAATTTGGCGTTTCTCGTTACGTTCCATTTGAGTCTTGCTGCGAACAGGCATGTTGATATATTGATTCTCGGGATGTCCCGCATCTATTAAACCATGGTTGGCTGTAGTTAGCCCCCAGACGACATACCAAGAAGATAACGCTCTGCCGCTGTTAAGCTTTTCTTGGAACTGGTCCATCTTGTCCGTAAAGGAATCCTTGTCCAGAATACCTTCGCGATAGAGACGGTTGAAGAAACCAAGGCCCTCTTTGACATATTCATTCGTCATCATGTCTTCGAATTTCTTATCTACCTGATTCCAAACCACGCCCATGTTTCCTGCCGCAGTCGAGTACCTGCCGCCCTTCTCGTACATAATGCTCGAAATTCCCTGCATCCCCCATGGCTCGGCGAATGGCACAATCATACCAATCGTCTTCTGTCCATTCGTCGTCGGGTTGTCCTTCATGCCTTGCTTTAAGAATTTGATATAATCATCGGTAGATAACAAGTTTGGCCAGCCCTGTTGTTCGAGTACATCGGTCCGTACGCCGATGTCAAGTACTTCTACGTTGTTCTTGAAGTCAACGGGCACGCCGCCCTCCCACTTGTATAGTTTGCCGTCATTAGAAGCCAACCGCCAAAGTGGAATCTGCACGCTGTATCTCTTGGCAAATTCCGGGGCGCTTGCAACGAAATCATCCAATGGCAACAGTGTATTCGCCTGAACGTATTTGTCGAAGGTCGCATTATCCTGAATTCTTATAATTTCCGGATAATCTCCGCCCGCCAACATGAGATTTAGCTTGTCGGCATAATTCCCCGGTGTCTGAACATAGTCAAAAACAATGTTGAATTTCTCTTTAATCATTTTCCCGATCTCGGTCTCGTCGCTTCTCTTGATCTGATTATTTTCTTGAGTAAGGATTTTAATGACATACTCCTCTTTAGCAGCTGCGCTTGACTGACCAGACGGCGATTGACTAGACGGACTCTCACTAGAGTTGCTCTCCTTCGTTGCGTTCGAACTGCAAGCGGTTACAAATAGCAGACAGAAAATGATTACCGAAGACAAAAATTTCTGATAACTAGCTTTCATGTGATGCCCCCCAAGTTATATTTTGTTAACTTTAATAACATATAATGTAGTTAAAGTTATAGTTAACAATTTGATTATAACTTTTCGCAATTTAATGAACATGTTCCAGCTTTAGATGAGATATGTTCATTTTTTAGTATTGTAACCGTTTGCAAAAATGGGGTGGCCGGAAACGATATCATTGATTATCGATTCCGCTCCGTTCCCGACACTGGGTGGCCGTTTGTCCCGTGCTCTTCTTGAATAACTTAGCAAAATGAAAATAATCCGAATATCCGACATGTTCCGCTATTTCCTGAATCGACATCGTCGTTGATTTCAATAGCTCGCTGGCACAAGCCATTCTTTTTTTAGTTAAATACTGCAAAAACGTATTCGAGCTTTCCTTGCGAAATAGTTGGCTGATATAGCTTAAGTTCAAATCAAGCTTCTCGGATATGCTCTGCAAGGAAACCTCCTCCTTGTAATGAGCATCAATGTAGTCGACAATCTTGAGGTAGGTACTATTTCGGGAATACCCGCCGGTCGATGGTGAAGATTGGGTATAATGCCCGGCTAGCAAAGAAGCAACGCTATCGTTCATTCGTTTCACGTTGCCGAATTTGTGTACGAGCTCCTCATAGGTCATCAGCCACTCTTCTTCCAGATGATAAACACTGAACAGAGCGGCATGATAGAAAAATAACGCATTCCGAATGGTAAACCGCTTCTCGTTAATGAGCGCCTCTATTTCCGCAACCACAGCCTTGATGTACTCTCCGTTCTGGGTTCTGCTCAGCTTTAACAGCATTTCTTTCAGCTTGTCAGTATGGCTTTCCGGGCTTACCCCGCCCCAGAACCCATGCTGCCCCGTTATAAAAAAATGATATGCAGCTTCATCAGCAGCCTCGATGGCCTGAATAATGGATGTAACGTCACTTACCCAAGCTCCGATTCCAATCCCCTGAACATCGGGAGGAAAATTTACAGCCAAGCTAGCTTCGAGAGCCGTCGTTTGATTCCCCTCGAAGAAGAGCACCCTCTTGCTTCGCCCCGTTCGCAAGCTCAATTGATTAATGCCGGGCAATAGGTGGAGCTCCCCTTCTCCTATAACGACCACGATCGTCGCGCCGGCCTGCTCATCCCACTCAAATCCCATCTTGCGCAACAACATCCGCAGATGTTCCCGGGAATGAACATCCCCCTCTTGAAGCAGGCTTAGCAGCTCCGTCTGCTGCATCGCTTTCAGATCGCTTTTTCTTTTGCTGAATCGCTCAAGGATGCCTGTCATTTCCATTTCATCGAACGGCTTCAGACAATAATCCAATGCGCCGTATTGGATCGCTTTTTTGGCAAACTCGAATTCCTTATAACCCGATGTAATAACAAACTGGACATCTAGATTTAATTCGTTAATCCTACGCATGAGCTCAATACCGTCCATGCCGGGCATCCGAATATCCGTAAATACGATATCCGGCAACAGACTCTTTATTTTGTCATACCCTTCTAGTCCATTGAACGCCTCGCCAATTATTTCATAGCCCAGCCCATGCCAATCAATCGAGCTTTTCAAGCTTTTGACTATCCACTTTTCATCGTCAATTAGGATCACTTTCAACATCGTCATCCCTCTTTCTTGGGCAGCCTCAATATGACTTCCGTACCCATGCCCGGCATGCTCGTAATAGTTAATCCGTAGTTCGGCCCATAAGCTGTTCTCAAGCGATTATGCACGTTGAGAATGCCCAGATGCTCCCGGCCCTTCTTAGTATCAAAGAAATCCTCCTCGCTCTCCAACTCGTTGCATATGGCAGACAATCTCTCTTGCGTCATTCCAAGGCCATCGTCTTTCACGCGAATGATAACATCTCCGTTTGGCGTCTCTTCCGCGGTGACCCACAATGCTCCCGTCTCTATTCGATTTTCCAATCCGTGCGTGATCGCATTTTCCAATATCGGCTGAAGGATCATCTTGATTACGCGATAGTTCAACAGTTTCTGGGGGATGGAGATAAAAGTTTTAAAGCGGTCATCGAATCTGAACTGTTGTAGCATTAAGTAACTGTTGGCGATCTCCAGTTCCTCGGCAAGCGTCACCTCGTCTTGCCCTTTGATGCTATATCGCAGCATCTTGCCTAAGGCGACGATAATTCCTCTGAGATCATGCGCTCCGACCTCACTGGCCATCCCTTTCATCGATTCGAGAATGTTATACAGAAAATGCGGGTTAACCTGTTGCTTTAAATAGGCAAGCTCGGCTTGTTTTTTAATGAGCCCTAGAGCGATTATGCGTGTTTTCGAAGAAACGACTTCATCCGTTAATTGGTCAATCTCGTCCAACATATCGTTAAATTTGTCGGCCATGACGACGATTTCGTGGTAACCCTTTAATTCAAGCCTGCGCTGCTCGCTAACAATATTTTTGACTTGCTGAATTTGGATAAACTTAATGAAATAACGGATGGGTCCAAGCACGTTCCGATTGGTCACCCAAAGCAACAAACACAGAAATGGGATAAATAATGCGAAAATCCACAAATAAACGGCTCGTGTCTGCTCTAATCCTCTGTACAAGTTCCGCTTCGAATAAATGTTTACGACTTTGCCCTGGAATTCCTCCACATCGGTAGATTGAATAATATAATCGCTGGACGACTCATCCCCATATTGCGAGAGGTCCAACTTCTGTCCGATGATGGACAATTCGTTACTGGCACAAACGACCCCATTACGGTCCAAAACATAGAAATTGCCAAAGCCGTTTTCCAGCATTGTCTCGAATTTGGGAAACAAGGAATCCATGTCCAAGATGACGATTAGGTATCCTAATGGATAAGAGGGGTTAATATTATTGATGTTAGTGCCTACGGTAAAGTAGTATCTCTCCATATTGTTATCTACTACTTTTTTCAGTCCGGAATAAAGCGGTTTGATCGTTGAGTGATCATGCTTCTTCAGGTCCGCAACCGTTTCCATTACAGCCTGTTTCATGCTCCGACCCGACACCAAATTCATATTGTTCCCGTTCTCGCCGAGGATGATCATGTTCTGAACGCCGTTTTTCAACTGGCTGACCATCGCAAGCTGCAGATCCACTCTCTTGAACAACTCTATTTTATCAAGCAGATTATCGACCTTAAGATACTGATGAACATCCGTGTTGAATGAGGAATTAACGATAACCCCGTCCACGTTTTCGATCTGCGATCTTATATACTGCGCAATCTTATCGAGCAGCTCGACGGAGTACTCTTGGTTTTTTTGATAAATCATCTTTTGAGATTGGCTATAGGTAATGCCCATGACTAATGCGATAACCGCGATAAATATAATGAAAATAACCAGGAGTTGATTTCGTAATGGCTGCTTTTTTAGAATAGTCCATCATCTCCCCCTGGCTGCTAGCCCGATTTTAGTTTTTCAAATAAAGATCTATAAACTCCAAATATACTTTTGCCGCCAATTCAAGCTCTCTGATTTCTACATACTCGACATCGCCGTGAGCGCTTCGTTGATCCGGACCATGACATAACGCGGGAGTCTTGAAATCATTCGCGATAATACCCGCATCCGTTACTACCTTCTTCCCGACTAACGGGACTGAAATACCTCTGACGGCCTGAATGGCTTGGACGAGAACGCCGATTGCGGGGTTGCTCTTATCTAGACGGTAGCCGTCACGAACCTTCTCTAGGTTAAGATCGATTTCGACTCCATGCTTATCGGCAATGGGCTTCAAATGCCTCCTGAACTCCTCGTCCACTTCTGCGAAAGTAGTCTGCGGACTATAACGCCTAACGCCGACTATCTCCGCTGTCTTAGGATGCTGATTGTAAAATTGCCCGCTATGGACGGACCCGATAAAATAAGAAGCGTACCCGATATCTTCCACATAGTCGCGCTCCAGCTCTACGTTCAACGATTGCAGTAGCTGAATAATATCCGCTGCGACATGAATGGGATGTGCCGTTTGGGGTGGAGTATACAATTGATGGCTGGTCTCCCCTTCTCTGCTGATCGTAATTTCAAACGTGGCGGAACCGAACTGGGCAATCGTACATTCCGTTGTCGCGCCTTCCATGACAATCGCAACATCCGCAGTCAGCTTCAGCTGCTCTGCCAAAGCGATTAGATCTTCTCCCCGGCCGCCCGGGCTCTCATGCAAGCTGTTCGCGATAATAACGATTTGTCCATGAAGTTTAACCTCGTTTTCTCTGAGCACCCTAAGCACTTCTACAATACAAGCAAGCGAACCTTTCATGTCGCATGCTCCCCTGCCGTAAATCCGCTCCCCTTGGATGGAGGCAGGCTCATGGGCTAGCGTAACGGTGTCCATATGCCCGTTGAAAATAATCGTTTTCCCCGGAAACTCTCCGCCATAGGTCGCGACTAGCGTTGGATTGTTCTCGATCAATTCGAACCGCTCGACCTTGCAACCCACATCTTGAAGAAGTCTTTCATACAGATCTGCGACTTTCCGTGTATCCCCAGTCGGACTCGGTGTGTTTACAAGTTGCAGCGTATCGTTCACAAGTCGTTCCGTCTTTACATGATTCAATAATTCGGATGGCATGATCATTCACTCCAATTCATAATTAGATTGACAAAGCCTAATCGCTGCTTCTATATTAAAATCATAATTTTTATTCAGTATACTAAATTTTGAGACGCGGAGGAGTTCATTTGTCCAGATTAAAGGGTAAAATAGCATTAATAACAGGCGGTGCTCGCGGTATCGGATTAGGCATCGCTGACCGATTTATTCGCGAAGGCGCTCATATCGTCCTATTGGACGTTCGCCAAGAAGAGTTGGCTGCTTCCGTTGAGCAATTGCGGCAGCTAGCGATGGAGATCTCAACCGGCACCCCGTCGAAAGTTGAATCTATCCTCTGCGACTTAGCTGACCCGGCTAATATTGAAGAGGCAGCGGAAACCGCATGGAACGTTCTAGGTGGCATAGACATCGTCATTAACAATGCCGGAATCGCCGTTCGCGAGAAATTCACGGATATTCCCTTCGAGCGTTGGACGAAAATCATGGACATAAACCTTAACGCGATGTTCCTGCTTAGTCAGACGATCAGCAAGAAAATGATTCAAGAAGGCAGGCCTGGCAGCTTCGTGAACATGGCATCCAAGAACGGCTTGGCAGGAAGCGGAATGCTGGCCCATTACAATGCTTCCAAAGGCGGAGTCGTCCTCTTGACCCAGTCGATGGCCGTCGATCTTGCTTCGCATGGCATTCGGGTGAACGCAGTGGCGCCGGGATTCATCGACACGCCGCTTGACCGAGAGCTGAAGGCAAAACAGGAAGAAACGCTAAACATCACGGATCGCACCCCAATGCGCCGCATGGGAACGATTGAAGAGACCGCCAATGCTTTTCTATTCCTCGCTTCCGACGAAGCCTCATATATTACGGGAACGACACTCGTCGTAGACGGCGGTCATCTGGCGGGCGCAGGCGACTTTTAATAAGTAACTACGCCTAATTATAATAGGAGCGCAGGGAAAATCCCTGCGCTTTTTCATTATAACCATTCCGCTATGCAAATCTCTCTATTTTTTACCCTTCAAATCCCTAAGTACCTCTTCAATGCTCTCAAGCGTGTAGTCAATTTCCTTATCCGTGTGGCTGTAGCTGATATGATTCCGTTTCATGTTCATCGGCAGCTTGAAGATGCCCTTCTCCATCAATGCCCGCCGGTAAGCCACATAGAATGTTGCATCGTTGTGCTGGAGATCGCTGTAGTTTTTCGGCTCGAAGCTCATGAAATAAGTCGTGAAAACAGAACCGAATCCGGCAACGTAAGCCTCGATGTCCAAACGGTTAAGGATTTCTCGAAGCCCGCTGCGCATCTTCTCTCCCAATCGGAAAACATGCTCGTGAACGGGTTCGTTTTCCATCAATTCAAGGGTCGCAATGGAGGCCGCCGTACCTACCGCATGTCCGTTATAGGTACCCGCAAACCAGACATCGCCACCCGGCTGCGTGTTGAAACGCTGCATGTACTCCTTCTTGCCTGCAACGGCAGCTATAGGGAAACCATTAGCCATCGCTTTACCCATTGTAGTTAGATCAGGCGTCACGCCAGCCACCTTCTGATAACATCCGATATCGTGACGGAATCCGGTAATGACTTCATCGAAAATCAGCAAAGTTCCATGCTCCGAGCACAGCTTGCGAAGACCTTCAAGAAAGCCCGGCTGCGGCATAATGCAGCCAATGTTATGAGGAATGGGCTCTACAATCAAAGCTGCCACTTCACCGTTATTCGACTTCAAAGTGCGTTCTACATCTTCCAGATCATTAAAAGTACATACAAGCGTATTGTCGATAGCTTCTTCCATCATACCCGCTGATCCCGGATCCCGTTTGCCTATCATGTCCCAGGAGCTAAGCATATTTCTGGCCACGTAATCATGCCAGCCATGGTAACAGCCTTGGAACTTGATCAGCTTGAAGCGTTTCGTCACAGCGCGCGCCAGACGAATCGCATGATAGGTGGCTTCCGAGCCTGAGTTGCAGAACAGCACCTGCTCCGCGGAAGGGACGTGTTTGCATATTTTCTGAGCAAGCTCGATCTCAAGATCGGTTGTTCCCGTTCCGTAAAGGTCGGTGCGGCTCAAAGCCTCGATGACCTTGTTGTTCACGTAAGGATGATTATGGCCGAGAATGTAAGGTCCGAAAGCGCCTTGATAATCAATGTACCGATTGCCATCAGCATCATAGATGTAGGCTCCCTCCGCTTTTTTGAAAACAAGATGAGGCTCTAAATTCCGGATCGACGTATGAACGCCGCCTGGCGTGTATTTCTTCGCTTCTTCATATAATCTGGCGCTTTCTTTGAATTCCATTTTGATTTCCCTCCGCTGATTGTTCAATATATTAATTATTAATCCATATACTGAATATATAAGAGATAGCAGGGCGGTGTCAATCGATTATTTTTGTTGGCTGCACACTAGGATTGAGGAAATTACAGCAATTGTACTGTTATTTTTAATAAAGTATGGGGTGAAGGTATGGAACGGGGGAAAATAACTGGACTTTTACAGTAAGCCTATGAGCCTTCAATCATTTTTTTCTAATCAACTGGAGATTTACAGTTATTCTCTGTCATGCTGTATCATACAGTCGAAATTTCAAAGAAAGGAGCTGCCCCTCTAGTCTTCTCAGACTTTGTGGGACAGCCCAAAGAACGATTCCATACAATAAAGCTTAGCTTCTCCCGACAATCGGAGGTACGAAACGAGCCTCCTCCTTATTGTTCGGACGAAGGAAATCCAGATCGCATCCTTCATCTGCTTGCAGGACATGATCGGCGAACAATTTAAGGAAACCGCGCGGATATCTTTGCGGAAACGGACACAGAGCCTGCTTCCGCTCATCGATAACCTCATCGGATAACCGCAAGTGCAACAGCCCCTGTTCCACGTCCACCTCAATGATGTCCCCGTTCTGGACAATAGCGATGTTCCCGCCCACTGCGGCTTCGGGAGAAGCGTGTAATATAGCTGTCCCGTAACTGGTTCCGCTCATCCTGGCATCGCTGATTCGAACCATGTCGTCAACGCCCTCTTTAAGCAATTTCGTCGGGATCGGAATTTCTCCCCATTCCGGCATGCCTAATGCGGCCGGTCCGCAATTACGCAAAATTAATACGGTCGAGGCATCCACGTCCAAGTCATCACTATCGATCTCTTTCAGCATTTGCTCATAGCTGTCGAAGACGTAAGCCTTTCCTTGGTGCTTCCACAGCTTCTTGGAGCTAGCCGACAGCTTAAGAATTGCGCCGGATGGGGCCAAATTTCCTTTCAACACTTTAATGCCCGATTCCGCTTTGAATGGCTGCTCCAAGGAAGTAATAATATGAGGGCTTTCCGATTTCTGCGTATACACTTCGCTCAGGGGCTTGCCAAGAGCGGTTAAGCACTCCCCATCCAACCTTGGAAGCAATTCGTATATGACCCCGGACAATCCTCCTGCATGAAAATAGTCATCCATCCCGTAAAGGCCGCTCGGTTGAAGGTTTACGATTAAAGGAACGCTTTCCGATAATTCCTGGTATTGCTTAAGGTCAATACGAATACCTAAACGACCCGCTATAGCGGTTAAATGCAATACTGCATTCGTCGATCCCCCAAGCGCGGCGAGCAATTTAATCGCATTGTGGAAGGCAGCTTCCGTCATCAGCTTGGAAGGAGTGAGTCCCTCTTTAACCATTTCCACGATCCGTTTGCCGGTTCGTTCGGCGGCAATTCTTCTTCTTGAATCCGTTGCCGGAATATCGGAAGTTCCCGGCAGCATCATGCCCATCATTTCCGAAACGCTCTTCATCGTAGAAGCAGTGCCCATGACCGGACATCCGCCGAAGGAGCAAGATATGCCCTTCTCCAGCTCCTTCATTTCATCGTCGGAAAGCTCTCCGGCCTTATACATATCCATGTATTTCCACAAATCCGTTCCGTAGTTAACCGGTTTGCCTTTGAAATAAGCAGCAGCTCTGTGCCCAGCCGCAAGCTGCAGCGTCGGAAGATCGCAGCTTGCCGCACCCATTAACTGCGCGGGCGTAGTCTTGTCGCATTCGCAGAGCAGTACAATACCATCCAACGGCAATGAACGTATCATTTCTTCCACGTCCATCGACATCAGATTGCGGTAAGGCAGATCGGAAGGTTTGTTAAAATCCGCAGCCGTTGTGATCGTGTGCATTTCTATCGGATATCCGCCTGCTGCCAGGACGCCCTTCTTGACATATTCAACGAGCTCTTTGTGGGGAGCGTTACAGCTGTTCAGATCGTTCCATGAATTAAATATTCCGATAATGGGCTTCCCTACATACGATTCCGGATCATGTCCGCAGGCACGCATCGCAGAAGCATGCTGGAATCGAGTTTCAAAGGACTGATGATTAAACCATTGTTCGCTCCGTAGATTCATTGGGGCAGCTCCAGTTCTAAATATTGAATTTTTTTTAACGAGTTGAATATGTGCCAAATTTAGCATAGCCCTATTCTATTGTCAATTCTTGTTGCCGTATAAAAAAAAGCAGTCCGTCATCGCGGTCTGCTCGGTCTGAAGCTTATTCGTTTCACCTTCGTTGATAACCCATTTCTCCGGAAACCCGCAATGCCGTTTCTTTAACCTGCTCGCCAATGGCATGAAACTTGATCGCAGGCAAATCCTTGCTCAAGGCGGTAATGCTAATAGACGCGATGACGTGGCCGTTCTCTCCGAAGATCGGTGCCCCAATGCAGCGGATTCCCTCTTCCATCTGCTCGTCTTCAATGGAATATCCATGTTCGCGAATAAAATGGACGTCTTCGATCAACTTGTCTGCCAATTGTCCCCGTTTGGTCTCGTCTACTCCTGGCATCTTGGAGAAAGACTGCGTAATTTCTTCATCGGTCATCCCCGAAGCCAACGCTTTACCCACGCCCGATAGATGCAATGGCAATGCTTGCCCGGCGATTGTCGCGAAACGAACGAATCCGTTTCCTTCGAATTTATCTATGTATACCGCTTGATAGTTAACAAGAATCGCCAAATGTGCGGTAAAGGGCGTTCCCGCGACTAACTTTTCAAGGTGTGGACGAGTAACCTGCTTAATATCGCTTTGCTGATAGTAGTTCATTCCCCAGTACAAAACGCCGTGGCCGAGCACGTATTTTCCGTCATCTTGTTTCTCGATAAGGGAATGACGTTCCAGCGTATTCAATATGACAAACACCGTTGTTTTCGGAATGTTAAGTTCGGAATGAATTTCATTAATGTTCATTTTTCCGTTTTTCGATATGCCGTTCAATATCGTAATTGCCTTTTCGATAGCTGGCACGGAGTAATTTTTTGCCGACTTGACCATTTTCGGAAACCCTCCTCGTATGACAACATACTAGCATACCGGGACAATTTCTCACAATATCGGCATTCATAGACGAACAAAACAAAAAGATTATTTGAAGTAAGACTCCGCAATCAAACCGGCCGTTTCTTCGATCGCTTTCTCCGTAACGTCTATGACCATGCACCCTAACTCCTTATACAGATCTTGGGCAAACTCCAACTCTTCCACGACGCGTTCGAGGGAAGCGTATTTCGCTCCCTTCGGCAATCCGACGGATTTCAGCCGCTCGGTGCGGATTTTAGAGAGCTGTCCTGCATCCATCGTCAGTCCGACCAGCTTGCTTTTATTTTGCTGAAGCAGCTCTCTAGGCGGCTTAATGTCTGGAACGATCGGGTAGTTGCACACCTTGTAGCCTTTGTGGGCCAAGTAAATGCTAAGAGGGGTCTTGGAAGTCCGCGAGACTCCGAGAAGGACGATGTCCGCCTGAGGGATAACGTTCATGTCCTTTCCGTCGTCGCATCTAACCGTAAATTCAATCGCTTCGACACGCCGGTAATATTCTTCGTCCAAGCGATGAAGAAGGCCCGCTTCCCTTTTCGGAGAATCATGGAAAGTATCGATAAACGCCTGCATGACGGGCCCCATAATATCGACCGCGTTAAGCTTGAGCCTGCCTGCTTCCTGCATCATCATCTCTCTCAGTTCGGGAAGAACTAACGTATACGCGACGAAAGCGCCTTGACGAACTGCCTCCTCCATGAGAAAACGTATTTCTTCTTCGTTCTTGATATGGGCATACCGGGTGATGCGCGTATGATGGGCATTGAATTGCCGAATAGTCGCTTTCACTACCGCTTCGGCGGTTTCTCCTACGGAATCGGAGCAAACGAATATGGTACGCTCCTTCTCGTTCAATCCTTCTCCCCCCAATTATTGGCCCAATGCCAGTTCGAGCAGCACCTTGGTCATCGTTGTCTTCGTAATTCTCCCTATCACTTCAATATTAGTCATCTCATCTGACGAGGCGGGTGCCCTTACGACGGGCAAGCTGTCGACCTGATAAGAAATCATTTTGCTAGCCGCTGCCATAATTGACTCTTCCGGCGTAATCGTATGTACGTTCGGATGCCGGGTCATAACTAAACTGACCGGCATCGCCGTGGCCGCGGCATTGCCAAGCGTCACCTTGAGCAAATCCTTCCGGGAAACGATACCGGCAAGATAGCCGTCCGCATCGCAGATGATCAAGCTGCCCACGTTTTCCAGGAAAAGCGTTACGACGGCGTCGCTTACGGTTGCGGTTTCCCGGAGCACGACAGGTGCGGATTGAAACTCTTTTACCTGCATCACGAGGAGTCTCTCCAGTGCGATCTCCTTCTGTCTGGAGGCACGGCCCAACGAATAGCCGACCTTAGGCTTAGCTTCCAGATAGTTCAGCATTACGAGCAACGCTAGATCGGACCGGATAACCGGACGAGTCGTTTTCAACTGTTCTGCGATATACTCGCCCGATATCGGCTGTTGATTGGTCACGATCGTTAATATGTCTTGTTGGCGGGATGTCAGTTCGATGGCAATACCCTCCTTGTCTTGCTTTCATCCCCATATTCTATCAAACCCCGCCCTTGGATAAAATGGGAATAGATTGTTTAGGTGCTGCTTTGTCTCCATACGTAATAGCTGCTTGCGCTGCGGCTATCCTTGCCAATGGGAGGCGGAAGGGAGAACAGCTGACATAGTCCAAACCGGTGCGATGACAGAAGAAGATCGAATCCTTATCCCCGCCGTGTTCTCCGCAAATCCCCGTTTTAATCGCTGGTTTCACGGATTTTCCCGAGGTTACCGCCCATTCGATCAGCAAGCCGACGCCATCCGGATCAAGCACCTGAAAAGGGTTATTCGGCAAAATTTTATGATCCTGGTAATGGGTCAGGAATTTCCCTTCCGCGTCGTCGCGGCTATAGCCGTACGTCATTTGCGTCAAATCGTTCGTGCCGAAGGAGAAGAAGTCCGCGTAAGGAGCAATTTGTCCGGCGGTAAGCGCCGCTCTCGGAACTTCGATCATCGTTCCTACTTGGTAAGGGACTTCCTTGCCATTGCCTTCTTCCAGAATCTGCTTGGCTACCGTATCGATCATCTTGCGAAGCGTTATCAATTCATTTACATGCCCAACCAACGGAACCATAATTTCGAGTTTAACCTCTACCCCGCGATCCAAACAGCGAGATGCCGCCCGAAAAATAGCCTCGACCTGCATTTCGTATATTTCGGGATATACGATTCCCAGTCTGCATCCCCGCTGTCCGAGCATGGGGTTGGTTTCTTCCAGGGAATGTACTTTGCGAATCAAAGCGTGGATCGCCTTTTTCTCCTCTTCTTTTTCTTCGGGAGCCAGCTTTAACTCCTCCAGCTTTTTCTGCAGTTCTTTCTCTTTGGGTAAAAATTCATGCAGAGGCGGATCCAGCAGCCGAATGGTTACCGGTAAACCGTTCATTTCTCCGAACATTCCTTCGAAATCAGCTTGTTGCATCGGCAGCAATTGATCCAACGCCAACGCGCGTTCTTCGATATCTTCAGCAAGAATCATTTGCTGCACAACGGGAAGGCGGGTTGGCGAGAAAAACATATGCTCCGTCCTGCATAAGCCAATGCCTTGGGCACCGAATTGTTTGGCTACTTTCGCGTCGTGAGGATTGTCCGCATTGGCCCTGACCTTAAGCTTGCGAATCGAATCGGCCCATTCCAACAACTCGGATAGCTCTTCCGTTATTTCAGCTTCGCGCAAAGGAATTTCCCCTGGGATTACACGTCCACTTGCGCCGTCTATCGTTACCCAGTCTCCCTCGCGCACGATTCTGGAGCCGACGGTCATTTGCTTTAGCTCTTCATCGATCTTGATGTCTTCACAGCCGCATACGCACGGTTTGCCCATCCCTCGCGCAACAACCGCGGCATGGCTTGTCATCCCTCCACGGCAAGTTACGATCCCTTCGGATACCAACACGCCTTGGATGTCTTCGGGCGTTGTTTCGGGACGAGCAAGGATAACCTTCTTTCCTTCCTGGCTCCATTCCATCGCAACATCCGCATGGAATACGATTTGCCCGGCGGCAGCACCGGGAGATGCCGGCAAGCCGATAGCTAATACTTCCTTAACTTCCATTTCATCGATTCCTCTATGCAGCAACCGATCCAAATGGGAAACTTCGATTCTCTGGAGAGCGTCTTCTTTCGAAATGATACCTTCCTTCACTAGATTCACCGCTATCGTTACGGCCGACTGCGCGTTTCTTTTCCCGTTTCTCGTCTGAAGAATATAGAGCCGGCCTTTTTCCACCGTAAACTCGATATCTTGCATATCCTTATAGTGCTGCTCTAGCCGCTTCGCGACGCGAACCAACTCTTCATACACTTCCGGCATTTCGTTATGAAGCGACGCTACCGGCTGCGGGGTCCTTGCTCCCGCGACCACGTCTTCCCCTTGCGCATTGATCAAGTATTCGCCGAATAATTCCGAAGCCCCGGTCGAAGGGTTTCTCGTAAATACGACCCCCGTTCCGCAGTCCATTCCCATATTCCCGAACACCATGCTCTGAATATTAACCGCAGTTCCTTGGTTGTCGGGAATCCGGTTGATTTTCCGATAGATTTGGGCTCTGGAATTATTCCACGATTGGAAAACGGCCTCTATGGCCAGTCGAAGCTGTTCATGCACGTCTTCGGGGAAGCCGCGTCCCGCATGTGCTTGAATACACCGTTTGAATTCAGGAATGAGCTGTTGCAGCCCCTCGAGCGATACATCCTGATCTTGAGTGACCCCTTCTTTTTGTTTCATTTGATTGAAAATTTTCTCAAAATGATGCCCTGAGATGCCAAGAACCACGTTGCCGAACATCTGCAGCAGTCTGCGGTAGCAATCGTAGGCGAAACGTGCGTGGCCTGTTTGCTGGGATAGTCCTTGAACGGTTTGGTCATTGAGCCCCAGGTTTAAGATCGTGTCCATCATACCCGGCATGGAACTCACCGAGCCGGATCTAACCGAAACAAGCAATGGATTAATTGGGTCACCGAACCGTTGCCCCCTATCAGATTCCAAGCGTTCAAGCGCGGACAACGTCTCCCCCCACAACGAATCGGACAAGCCATTCCCCGTCTTAAAGTAAGATAAGCAAGCTGCGGTCGATAAAGTAAAACCGGGAGGTACCGGAAGCCCCGAACGAGTCATCTCGGCCAAGTGAGCCCCTTTCCCTCCAAGAAGATCTTTCATTTGAGCATTTCCTTCTTGAAAACCAAATACTTGTTTAGAACTCATCTTCATTTCCCCCTTGCAGACCGCTGCTGCATTGTTCATTCTCGCAAACGATATAAAACTTCTTGTAGCCATTAGTCGGGAGCGTGCCAATAATCTGCGAACAGGATTTGCAAATAATGAGCCCCAAATCATTGACGGGATTGTCGTTTGAGCTATTGCAAGTTTCACTATTCATTCTTTATCAGTCCTCCTTGTATTAGGCAATTCTGATACAAGTAAATATAAGCCATTGTTCAGATATTTTCAATAAATATTACTCACAATTGAATAATTAATTTTTATTATGACTCATAATAAGAAATAAGGTAAGGGGATATCTGTCACAATGCAAAAAAACCGCTATCCTATCAAGGAAACGGTTTTATATATTACCTACTATCAAAACCCCACAAGCCCACATCTTTTACCTCTCAAGAAACCTCTTAACTCTATTCCGTGAGCCCCCTGAGTAAAGTGCATACCGATCAATCAATCATTCCACGAGTCCCCTGAACGAAGAGCATACACCGATCAATCCATTCCGCGAGTCCCCTGAGCAAAGTGCATACACCGATTTGAAAATCACCCTGTGCAGTTCACTCAGGGATGACGAAAAAGGGAAATGAAAATCTATTTCGTTCGATTAATTACTAAAATTTCCAAAATTCACTTGAAATAAGAACGCTTGTTCTGATATAATTGAATTATAAAGCATTAGCCCTAGTTGAAGGAAGTGTTCAGTATGATATCCGTTCGGCAGTTTATGGCGCGCTTTCCCGACGAACAAGCTTGCCGGGATTACTTGTTTAATATCCGGTGGCCGCGCGGGTTCATATGTACGAAATGCGGAGAACACAAACATAGTTATATTAAAACTCGTAATTTGTTCGAGTGCGCCATATGTAAGACTCAAACCTCCATCACGTCAGGCACGGCTATGCATCGAACGAAGCTCCCCCTCCGATATTGGCTGCTTACTTTCTACTGGGTTGCTTCGGGGGAACGTATTTCGGCGCGTAAAATTTCCATAATCCTCAAGCTTCAGTACCGAACGGCGCTGAAGCTGCTGCATGCCGTTAGATACGCCATGCATAAAGCTGACACGAACTGGCTATCCGCTTTCTGGCTGCCTGCCAAACCAACCGACCACTCCATAGTTAGGAAAGCCAAACTCGGATTGCTTAAACAAGCGGATCATTTCATCAGGAAATTCTATGGCCATATCTCCGAGAAATATCGGTATCACTACTTCAGCGAATATTGGTTTCGAAGCAATAATGCCTTTAATCCCGATGGAGCTCTGCATAAGTTAATAACAAGTGGATCTATGACCAACTATTCGATAAATGAGTATAGATGGACATGCTCTCATGCCTAGTTGATTACTTTTTATCAAACTTCGCTTAATCCCCAACCTATCGCATACTGCATCGTCTTGTCCAGCCACTCTTCGCTCGCGAAATTCGGTATTTCCTCGATCACTTCCAGCGTCGGCCGCCCTTTAAAACCGGGATGAGGCGCATGAACGACGGTCTTCACCCAGTTAGCAGAGCCAATTCTTCTAAACCGCAAATCATAGACATAGGTGCCTGGAATAAGTTGCTTAGACACGGCTTGAACGGTTTTCACAAATGAGAATGATTGCCTGTAACCTTTCAGTCGTTCCATAGTTCCTTCCATCAGGACAATAGGTTCCTTCGGATCCAACTCCCGCGGGGGGTGGAGCGTCAATTGGTATTCCATTCCCGGTTCGCCGTAAAGAATGAGGAGGATAGGCAAGCCGATAACTGCGACTTTCGGTCCTTCCATGAATACCGGTAGACGAACGGGTTCGAATCGCTCCGCAAGCTCCCACTCTTCCGGCGCTTCGCTCGCTCTTCGATAATGCCACGTTCCCTCCATCGGTAATTCCTCGCCAGAGAGAAGGGATTCCAAACAAATTTTTGCGCTGTCATATGGATTAGTGCAGTTATTATGACCGAACCGATAACCGATTTCATGCCGTACGCGCACGCCGTTCTTGCGGGCCCGATCCACCCATTCGAAAGATAACCAGCTTGATGTGAACGCATCATGCGTCCCGTGAGTCAACCAAACTTTCGTTCCTTTGGCTTTCAGTGCAATCAGAATTCGGTCCGACGCTGGGCTAAGCTCGCTTGCGATCAAGGCAGAATCGCTTGTTCCAAACAGGGTGATCAAGAAAAGATCAATGGCCGTGCGGCCTTCCGGGTCTTTCCAGCCTGGCTGCCAAGCGTCTTTGTAGCCGATATCCTCGCAAATCGCGCGCCAGCAAACCGGACAAGTAGGGTTGACCATCTCCTTCAAAGGATCACCGAAAGCCAGCGGTACGTTGTAACAGATGGCGTAACGAACCGAATACACAGTGCTGTTCGGATTTCCCGCGGCCACCAAACTCGTGATGCCCCCGCGCGATCCGCCGACCGTTACGATTGCCTCGCTGTCTACCGCAAACAGCTCCACCGACGTTCGAAACAAATCATCCAGATTGTCGTAAACCGAACCGTGCATCGTTCGCGTGCCGGACGAGCCACCCCCGTTCCAGATGATGCCGATCGCGCCTTTCCCGGTTTCGAGAAGCGTCTGGCCAAGCGCTTTCAGCAGGGGAGGACCGACGGTAGAAAACACATTTTCATTTTGATCATAAAATCCGCTGAATAAGGCAGGATAACGAGTCTCAGGTGTTCGGGACCAGAAAGGCGGGAGAATATAGCTGACCATGCTGCGGTTTTCTCCCTGTCCCACGATACGTCCATGCACAAGCTGAAAGGCTGGCACACCTTCCAATTGCTCCGGTTTAGCGTCAGGGGACCGAACAATAACCGGATATCCGGTCAGCTTCAGCGTTTCGTCGGACAACTTCAAAACGGCCTCCTCCGTAACGCGAAACAAACTGTACGTCTCGCCGATATAGCGCTCATAACCAGGCGCCCGGTAGGAGTCTCCCCCTTTTTCCCCCGCGAACAAGGCATAAACATCCGTCCGGTAATAATAAGGATTGGACAAATCGCTGTCACGCAGCGGCAATTCAACTTCACGCTCGCCGGTTTCTCCGTTCAGCCGCAGTACGCCGATTCCATCCGTCCCGCCTGGCTGCGGACCGCCTCTTCCGCCATTTAATGCGGCGTTCCAGTTCGTGACAATCGGGAAATCGTTCAGCAGCTTCTCCGTGACGATTGTATAGATGCCGGCTTTCTTCGACGAGAACCGGACGAGCCCATTATCCGAATCAATATGCAGCGTTTCCAAGTAGTCTACCGTTTCATCCGAGTAAAGAGTTGCTTTGACTTTCGCGCCACTTCCTACGAGAGTGCCTATAATCTCCGGGTGCACCTTGATTTCCGAGTACGCCGACGTAGCGTCAAGCACGATAAATTCGCTAATAGGAACATAATTATCAGGTACAAATATAAGATTCTTTAGATTCATATGTTTCCTCGATTTCCATGATCATAGGATTCCATTGTCGACCCTTATAATAACGCTTTATTATGACGTATGACATCCGACAACCCTGCGAAAAAGTTTGTTAGGCTATGGGTTTTGGATGCGATCATACACATCCCGTTGGATGACGTCTGTTGCAGAGCTCAGCTTCCGTTCCAACAGTTCTTGGTATAACCTTTCCCCTTCTCCAACCGAAGTGTTTGAACGCTTCCTTAGCTTCTCCTTTACCTGAAGTACCGTATTGCTGAACACATACTCATAGTAGACGTTCTCATCATACTGCAGCGGTCCGTATATTAATTCCTTTTTCTCTTCCGCTTTATGGCGGAGCTCGTTTTCCTGGATCCAGTCGTTTCGGAAATCCGAATAATCGATTCGCTTAACGACGCCCTCGTCTCTGGCGATGATCTGCTGGACTTTGATCCTAGCTGTTTCATCGAGCGCAGCCGATTTAAGCCATTCGATAGGAGTTTCCTTGCCGAAGGCGGTGGTCCAATATTCAGCAATGTCCTCTGCACCGTATTTGTCGTAAAAATACCGAACAGCTTCGCTGCGTTTCCGCTCCATTATCATCGCAAACTCGCCATATCGAATCGGTTCTCCGTTAACCGAGGCTACGATTTCTAGAACATTCGTCCTATCGGACGATCTCTCGTTTTCCGCTTTGACAGTGCAGCCCGAAGTGAAAGTCATTACGATCAAAAGCATCATTCCGATACGGCGCTTTCTATTCATATATACATCGCCTTTCTATGAAACAGAAGAGCAACGCGAGCGTTGCCCTTCTATTTCAATATCATTCGTTGTCTACTTCGAGATCACAATCTGCCCCAGCTGCGTTCCCCAAGCTGAAGTCGTATCCGAGAACTCCACCTTTAAGTAATTCGTTCCCGTCGGAAGATTCGCGGTAGGCGTGTATTGCGTAAAAGCCCATCCGGCGGCAGTCGCGGCAGGTGTCGTATTTGCGCTCGCGACCAGCGTCCAAGTCGTGCCGTTAGGCGAAGAATAGAACTTCACTTTCGTCAAATTGATATTAAACTCATAAATATTAGCGGCAAATTGCTTCATGTCGGCAAAATAATAAATGACGTATCCCGTCGCCGTCGAACTGCGTTTGAACCGGGATGTATCTCCGTTAAAATAAGACGGATTAGTGGAATCGAACATCATGTTGGCGGAATGGGAGTTCGAAACGCTCCAATCGTTCGCATAATCCGTCAATTGAACCGGAGCGGTGAAGGTGCCTGCTTCATGAAAACCTCTGCTTGGAGCTGCCATACTTGAGACGATGTTCCCGAAGTAATCCTTGCCGCCGTTGCCCGAGATCAGCAGACCGCTGCCGATTGCGGGCGATCCGGTGCCAAGCTTGTAACCGGTCGCCGAGCTCAGCCCCGGTGAACTGGTTCCCGGACTCACGAACAACGGATCGGAAGTCAGCTTGTGAGCATCGGCTGGTTCGCTGGCCGGATGATTCCCATAGAACAAATTGTTATCGATGGTGGCACCGACGCTTGGATAGGCATAAGTACCCGTCCCCACGTTATAGATGATATTGTTCTTAAAACTCCACGTTCCCGGCGTATTCGCGTCGCAGCCATCGCAATAAATCGGGTTTTTGAGCCCAGAGCCGATGTAAATGGTGTTGTTATAGATGTTCGTGCCTTCCGGCACTCCCCAGGAGAACGTAATGACCCCTTTTTCACCGCCATAGGCATCGTTCACGCTCACGTTGTAGCGGATCGTACTCGTGTTCGTGTATGGTCCCATCAATAGAATGAATCCACCTTCGTTATCGTGGCTGTAGTTATACTGGACAATCGCCCCGTAGTGACCGAGGTCGACGTCGAAGCCCTGTCCGTCCGTATCCGTCGTCTGGGTACCATAAGCTTCGTTATATTGCACAATCGTGCCTATTGAACGGGTTGGCCAGATGCCAGCGCTTGCGTTCATGTTAAAGCCCGTGATCATTTTCTGACCCGCACCGTTCGATACGTTGTACTGAATGACCGAATCCTTGAAACCGAAAACAAGAATGCCGTCGCCGTCCGTATAGGAAACGCTGTTATTCTGGACGGTCAAGCCGGTGCTAAGCTGCGATGCAATGACCACAGTTTGATCCCCCGTATGATAACTGGCATCCCAGATGTTAATTCCGTTGCGTCCGACGTGATCTACTATGTTGTTCTCAACGACAACATCGTTGAAGCCGTCGCTTGCCCCGCCGGCAAACATGCTTATGCCGCCATTGGTATGCGGTTCTACCGCGCCGCAGTTGAAACACCCGTTCACGTCATGCACATAGTTATTGACGATTCGGAAGTAGTTAAGCTTCCCGCCTCCGTTTGATTCGATATAAATGCCATGACGGGGCACACCTCCTACGGTTGCCGTACCTGAGTTGTCCAAGCCGGTATTATTCGTCAATTCCAAATTCTGAATGACCCAATACTGTTGGTTCACCAGATACACGGCTGCTCCTGACGCCAGACTGCCACCATTAATAAGCGGACGATTGCCCGTTCCGTAGGAATCGATCGTGATCGGATTGCCGGAGCTGCCTGAGCCGAGCGGATGCAGCTGTCCGTTCCAAGTACCCCCTTTTTTGAACAAAATTTTGTCCCCAGCTTGAAACGTTACCGAGTTCACTTTGGTCAATGTTTTCCATGCTGTGCCCGTGCTTGTGCCGTTCGCGGTATCGCTGCCCGCCGCTGAATCTACGTAATACGTCGTATTCGCCGCATAAGCTTTGCTGCCTGTTAGCGGCAGCAGTAACCCACAAACGAGCAGTATAGCGATCAAAGCCATCGTCCAGTTTCTTCTCATCGGAGTGATCGTTGACATTGCATTTGCCTCCTTCATCATTTGAATTCATTTGAATAACTGCAAATTAACTATGGCCTCCTTTCACAGAATTTCGCTGCTTCAGCACTCTAAATGTAAACGTTTGCATCGTATTTGATTAGGGGTTAAATCTGCGAAATGGTTAAACATTCTGTTCTATTACAGCAAATAAAAAAGAGCCCGTTATTCATTCACGGGTCTCCCTTTAATCCACTCGCTCATAACGATTTTACTTTGGTAAAAGCAGGCGATGAACGCCCTCACTGCCTCCGGGTGCTGTTCCAATATATAAATATCCGTTATGATTTACAGCCGTAGTTACGCCATACAGTGAGCCTTCGGGGTCGTGCCAACTTTCGACAAGCTCACCCTGCGGACTGAGTTCAGCAACAAGCCCATGCTTCGCTGGTGCGCTTGCACCGCTAAGCAACAACTCCGGTACTTTGGCCATAGTACCAGCCAACCAAGGGCTGCGATGCATTTGATCTACAAAAGAAATGCGAGTCGTAAAGATGCCGACCCAGAAATGACCTTGCTCATCACGCGTAATATTGTCTGGAAAGCCGGCGAGATTTTTCGCAAAAATATCGGTTGTCCCCTTCTTTGAACCCTTGAGCCAGTATCGGGTCAGCTGATAATGATACGATTCCGCAACAAGCACGAAATCTTCATCCGCAGACAAGGCAACCCCGTTTGCAAAATAGAGGCCTTCCAAAAGGACAGTCGTTTGTTTGGTCATTGGATCGTACTTCAGCAAACGTCCATGCGGCTTGTTCTCGGCCATTTCCTTGAACGTGACGCGCCCATAGTTCGAAGTGTCAGAAAAATAAATGGAGCCGTCTTGGGCAATATCAAGCTCGTTAGCTAAATAGATCGGCTTGCCGTCCACTTGATCAGCCAATACCTCTATGCTCCCGGATGGGTTTATTGAAAGCAGTCCCCTCTTAACATCAGTAACGATCAAATTGCCATTGGCATCGAATTTAAGCCCATTAGGCGTTCCTTTGGTATCTGCAAACACTTGAGCCTCTTGCGGATTGCCGTCTGCATCGAAACCAACCTTGTAAATTTTCCCATCAGAATCTCCTGTATATAACTTACCTTCCTTATCAAAGGTTATGAATTCCGGGGATTTAGGGGCATCCGTAACAAGTTGAGGTGAGCTGAGTTTGTCGTTCTGTTGCCACGGACCCGGTTCCTTAAATGAGGGGCCCGCCGGCGTGATCCATT
Organism: Cohnella silvisoli; assembly: GCF_021190915.1. Taxonomy (GTDB): domain Bacteria; phylum Bacillota; class Bacilli; order Paenibacillales; family Paenibacillaceae; genus Cohnella; species Cohnella silvisoli. Next base: position 20,358 of record NZ_JAIOAP010000024.1, on the reverse strand, counting down.
TTGTCGGTTCGATAGGTGAAGGTACAAGCAAGAAAATGATCACACCCAAAAGGATCACCGCAAGCAGCGATAATATCACTCTGCGCACTCTACGCGATGAGCGTTTAGGACTATTCACAACTTCATTGAATTTAGCGGAGCTAACTGGTTTATTGGGCATTAGAACGTCTCCTATGTCTTATAAATGAGATTTTATATTTGGACTACGATTTTACCGAAATAATGCTTCCCTTCAGCCAAGAGCGCGAATGCTTCTCCAATTCGGTTCAGCGGGAAAACATGGTCGATGACGGGATGTAAACGATGATGGGCAATCGCTCGATTCATCTTTTCAAAGTGATCTCGGTTGCCGACTTGACTGCCGCGAACGGTTGCGGCTTTTTGCAAGATTCCGGTGACGTCGTATTCCGGGATAGTTAAGCCCGATAAGAACCCGACCATACTTAAGGTCCCTCCAACGCGAAGCGCATTTATGGATTTCCCCATCGTTGCCGCCCCTCCAACATCCAGAACATGATCGACGCCGCTGCCAGTCAGTTCTAACACAGCCTTATCCCAATCGGGAACTTCCGAATAGTTGATCGTTTGCCATGCGCCGAGAGCTTTTGCTCGTTCCAGTTTGGCGTTGCTGCTCGATGTAATAATCGCCCGCGCTCCGGCCATAACAGAGAACTGAAGCCCGAAAATGGATACGCCCCCTGTCCCTTGCAGAAGCACGGTATCGCCCGCTTGCAAACTACCGTATTCCATTAGCATGCTCCATGCGGTTAATGCTGCGATCGGCAAGGTCGAAGCCTCCTCCCATGTGAGGTGATCGGGAATAGAGACGACTCCGTCTTCATGCAGGACGACATACTCGGCCGCGACTCCGTTCAAGGGACCTCCCAAACTATCTCTTAACACCTCTGCCTTCGGACTGCCGGCAATGAATTTCTGTTGCAAATTACACGCTACTCGGTTTCCAACTTGAAACCTTGTCACTCCTTGGCCAACGGCTACAACTTCTCCCGCTCCATCAGATAACGGAATGAAGGGAAATTTGATTTCAATCGGCATTAATCCGTTCAGAATCACTAGATCCCGGTAATTCAGAGAAGCTGCCTTCATGCGAATCAGCACCTCCTGAGGACCCGGCTTTGGTATGTCAAGTTCCGCCAAGGTCAATTCCTCAAATCCGAAGCCATTTATCAGTTGTATCGCTTTCATCGTATTGTCCTCCCTGCAAGATCAGATTGATTACCCGGATTTTTATTATTGCCCGATCCTTTACGCGGACGAAGCATGCTCCCAACAAGTCGAAGACTTTGCTTTCGTGTAATGAATCGCGATAACTGCGCCCCGAAATAATTCTGCACACCTGGAACGACATACAGTTTTCCTTCCTCCAATGCACGAAGCGCAACTTCTACGACTCTTTCCGGAGTATCTTTCTTTCCGACGGATGCTTCTTCCGCTCCTACGACATTAAAGAAACTGGTGTCCGTCGACCCGGGGCAAAGCGCGAAAAATTTCACGCCGCGGTTGCGGTTTTCCCACCACAATGCTTGAGTAAAAGATAAAACAAAAGCTTTCGTCGCCCCATATACGGCCATATAAGGAAGCGGTTGAAATCCGGCGGTTGAAGCAACATTGATAACTGCACCTGAGCTTCTACGCAACATGTCCGGCAAGAACAAGTGGGTCATATCTACAACTGCGGCGACATTGAGCATAACCTCTTCATGTTGACGCTCGCCTGACACTTCTTCAAACAAACCGTGTGTAGCAAAGCCTGCATTGTTGACCAGAAGTTCGATATCCACTTTCAAAAGTTGACATTGCCGATATAACTCGCTAGGTGCACCCTCTTTCGCAAGATCCATAGGGATAACCTCCGCTTTTATGCCATACCTCTTTCTAAGCTCTGATGCCAGACTCTCAAGCTTGCTCTGCGATCGGGCCACGAGTACCAAATAGCTGCCTTGTTTGGCTAGCTGCCTTGCGAATTGCTCTCCAATACCGGAAGAAGCTCCCGTGACGAGCGTCCATTTTCCATGAATTGTCATAGCGTTAATCTCCTTTTCGGTTTCGATGTTTTAATACGGTAACAATGTTACCGATAATTTAAACGAATTCTACGATTTCCTTGGAAAGTAATAATCAACGACTTATTTGGTAACACTGTTTCCTACGAGAATCATTGTAATTCGAATTATCTAGAAAGTCAATATGAAATATGGATTATCATATTTGGGCATCCGACGTCTCATTGACAACAGTCCAACAACTATATAAAATTCCCGGTAAGAGAATAAGAAACTTTGTTTCCTGATGAAAACATGATAACCGAAGGTGATGATTATATGAGCGACCAAGATATCTCCTCTAACTCGAACACGCGAGTATTGAAAACTTACCAAGAAGCTCGTTTGCAAAATACTGAAAATCTCCGCAAGCTCGTTGTTGATGCTGCGGCAACGCTTTTGCAAGAAGAAGGACCGGAAGCCGTTACGGTGCGTAAGGTAGCTCAGAAAATGGATTGCTCGACAAAAATTATTTATAGCTTGTTTGTCAATAAAGAGGGTTTGGCTCAGCAGTTGTATCTGGATGGCTGTAAGATTCTCGCTAACGAATTAGAGGGGACGCAGCAGGCTGCAGATCCAGCACAGCATTTGCTGAATTTAGGCGAAACCTATTGGCAATTTGGGCAGCGTTACTCCAGCTATTATAAGCTGATGTTCGGAGGAGCCTTCGCGGATTTCAAACCGGACGTGGAAAGCATGAATGGTACGTTAACAGCCATGCGACAATTATTAACCGTGATCGGCAATGCGCAAGGGCAAGGACTGATTCCCGGCCAGTATGAAACGGAATCCGTTGTACGTATATTCTGGTCCTCTCTTCACGGCGTTATTCATCTTTACATGGGTGGACACTTGGGAGATGTACAATCGGCCCACGCAGTATATAAGCAAACGTTGTCTTTGATTGTCAGCTCGTTGTTGCCAGATCACAACCCTTAAGGGCAATCCAAATAGAAACTTACTACTCCCTCTGGCGTTCAAAAAAACAGAAAGGCAGGTACTTTATTTCAAGTACCTGCCTCTCGGGAAGTTGCAATGATACACACCTCGTTGATTATTGCACTTTATCCAGATAGTCCTTTTGGAAATCGGAAGCCGCTTTATCCAGCAACGTTTTCGGATCGGCGTTTTTGTTTGTTAATACCGCCTGAATGACGACGTCCAGCGTTTTATACAGTTCTTGTGCATTAACCGGAACTTCCGGACGCAGTCCGGCCGAGCCGTTCGTCATGTAATCGTTGAACATATCCATGTTTATGTTGGTGTATTTGTCGACAATCTTCTGTTCCGCGTTGATCCGATCCTCATTCACCCATACTCGAAGTCCGTGAGGACCGACGATCAACCCTTGCTCATTGGCTGTCTTGGACGATGTTTCAAGTCCGTCAAGCGATTCCTGGGTTGTCTGCGGCGAGAAACCTTTCACTTCCAACCACTTGAAAGCGGAGTCCAATTGCTCGGGCGTCGAATCCGGCGCGAACATATAGAGCCCTCCTCCGAGAAGCGTAACGTTTCCCTTCGGTCCTGCCGGAAGAGCCGATACGGCAAAGTTGTCTTTTGACATTTTCAGATTTTGCACCATCGCGTTGCCCCATTCAGGCATCCCGAAGCTCATGCCGACTTGGTCGGTTCCGAACATTTGGAACAAATCCGTGCCTACATCCACCAAATTGTTAGCCGGGAGAACGTTGTATTTCCATTTCAGATCTTTCACGTATTGAAGAGCGGCAGCGGCTTCAGGCGTATTAAACACCGCTTTCCACTTTCCTTCCACCTGCTGCTCGAATTCGGCTCCGTATGCCCATGCGATATTCATGAACATCCAACCGCCTTGGTTGTTTTTCGTCGGGAAGAAAAAGCCGGGTTTTCCTGTTTTATCTTTAATGATTTGAGCCGTCTGAGCAAGCTCTTCATAGGTCTTCGGAAATTTCGGGACACCCTTCTCGTCCACTAGACCCGCTTGCTTAAATAAATTTACGTTGTACATCAGCCCGATCACATATCCGTCTTTAGGAATCCCAAAGTACTTGCCGTCTTTTTCGACGAGTTTCAATAAATCAGGATTAAGAGCTTTGTCAAAGTCGTTTTTGGTAATCAAGTCTGTAATATCGGCGGCATAATTCGCTTTGATAATTTTGTCCGCTTCCGTGAAGAAGGTTTCGTATACGGTAGGGAGTTCGCCGCTTGCCGCTTTCGGCAGGAAGGAGCTCACATCGTAACCCCACTCGTCTTTCTCGACGTTGATATAGGCATATTTTTCTTTCATCTTCGCTACGAATGCGTCGTACACTTTGACTTGCGCTTCTTCGTTCGGCTTCGGCCAGTTGCTGACCTTAATCGTGACCGGCTTTGATTCAGGCGAAGCTTCGCTTGTCGGACTCGCGCTGCTGCTCTCGCTGCCCTGACTGTTAGTTGCAGCCGGTTGCGTGCTGCTTGCGTTATTTCCATTATTTTTGCTGCACCCTGCGATCACCAAAGCAATAGCACACAACGCGATCAACGCAAGTTGCGCGCTTCTTCTCATCTTCCCATTCATGCACATTTCCCCCAAGCTTTCTTTTGATATCGTAACGTACATTGATTTGTGAAGCGCTTTCTTACTGCCGGCATCTAAATGCTATCACACGAAATACGAGTGTCAGTAGGGTATAATTCTGCGAAACGGTTTAATATGCTGCGATCTTCTTTAACCCTTCACGCCCCCTGCGATAGCATAACCTTGAACAATATACCGTTGGAAAAAGAGGAATAAAAGGACTGGCGGAACAATAGCAAACGTCAGACCGAGAAACTGAATATCCGCGGGCAGCGTCGACCTTAGATTGTAAATCGCGACGATAACCGTCCACTTCGATTGGTCTTTGAGTATCATATAAGGCCAGAAAAAGTCGTTCCATACCCCGTTAATCGTTAAAATCGTAATCGTAATCAGAATCGGAATGCTTAAAGGCAGAACGATGCGCAAGAAGATGCCAATCTTGGATGCACCGTCAATATGGGCCGCTTCAACCAACGAAGCCGGAATCGTATCGAAAAAGTTTTTGAAGATCAGAATCGCGACGGGATTCACGGCTGCCAGAAACCATAACGGCCAATACGTATTCGTAAAATTAATATGCAGCAACGGGAAATCGACAATATTGCTGAACAACGGAACGATGCCGATCGTGTTAGGCAGCAGCACCGTCCATAAAATAAGAAGAAAGAAGAACGCGCTCCCTGTCGGCTTCAACTTGGAGAAAAAGTAACCGGCCAAACCGTTAAAGAAAACAGTAAACGCAACGGTTCCCAGCGTCAAATAGGACGTGTTCGCATAGTACCTCAGAAATCGGAACTCATTCCATGTGTTCCATATTTTATCAAAGTGGAGCGAACGGGGAATTATCGTCGGCGGTATGGCGTAAAACTCCTTGATATCCTTCAAGCTAGATAAAATAACCCAAACGGGAGGCAAAATACAGATTAAAGAAACGCAAACCATTATAGCGAAATACAGCCAATAAAACACTTTTACTTTTGCCGTTTTATATTCGAGATCCCCGATTATGCCTGCAGTTTTGACTTTGCTCATTTGCGAATCCCTACTCCCTGTCCCATTTTTTCTGTATTCTGAAATAATAGATGGTCATTACCATCAATATCACGAACGTTACGACCCCGAGCGCTACCGAATGACCCGCTTCAAAGTAACGAAAGGCATAGAAATAGCTCTGCAGTTGAAGCGTCATGGAAGCATTGTTCGGACCGCCTTCAGTCAGGACGAGAGGTTCGTTAAAAATCTGAAATACGCCGCTGATTTGCAAGATTAGCGTAAGGCCGATCAACGGTGCGATCTGGGGAATCGTAATGTTGCGGAATTTGCGCCAAATATCGGCTCCATCGATCGATGCGGCTTCATACAACTCGCTATTAACCCCCTGTAGGCTTGCCAAATACAAAAGCGTAGTCGCTCCGAAGCTTCTCCACGTTATCGTGAGAACAATCGTCACAATCGTCAAATGGGGGTCTTGCAGCCATTGCAGCGGATGGATTCCTATTTTGCCTATCAACATATTGATGACGCCGTTCTCGCTTGGCTCAAACAGAAAAGCCCATAGCAGCGAGGCAGCGATTCCCGGTATCAGGCTTGGAAAATACACCGAAAAGCGGAACCAAGAATTCCATTGACGCATTTCGTTGATGATTACGGCTACGACTATCGGAATTACGAATCCAATGACTAGAGACCAAATAACGTACATGAAAGTATTAATAAGCGTTTGCTGGAACACCGAATTTTGTATGACGTCAATATAGTTCTGAAAACCGACAAAACCGTCCGCCTTAAACCCTTTCGTCTTGAAAAAGGATAGCCAGATGCCGGACAATAACGGCTGCCAGGAGAAAAAGAAAAAAAATAGCAGCGTGGGAACGATTAATAACCACGATGACCATTCCTTTATCCAATACATAATAAATTTAGCCTTTCTTTTCTTGGGGGCGTACGGTTGCATGCTTATGTTTGCGCTCATGTTTGCTTCCTTCCCTATAACCGAATATACATAATGTTAACGCTTCCTTTACTCCTGCGACATCCTGCAATCCTGCGAAAGAGTAGATTATCCTGCCAGAACCTAAAATGAAAATGACGGGAATGAATCGGCACCTTATAATAGTTAAAGTAATCAAAATATGAATTGGTTATTAAGGGGTCGTCCATCATGTTGAAAGCGCTTATCGTTGACGATGAGTATCTAGTACGCACCGGAATTCGGGAGACCATCGATTGGGCTGAATATGGGGTTGAAATTGTGGGAGAAGCGAGTAATGGCTTGGAAGGACTCGATCTGGCTTTGCTTCATCGTCCGGACGTCATCATGACAGATGTACGCATGCCCTATATGAATGGATTGGAATTTATCGAGAAAATCAGAGAGCATAACCTGCACTGCGGTATCATTGTCCTCAGCGGGTATGACGAATTTCAATATGCCCAAGAGGCCATCCGTCATGGAGCATCCACTTACCTTCTCAAACCGGTAAACATTGAAGAATTGGCTGAGGCGGTCATCAGAGTTGGGCAGCAAATAAACGAAAAAGAAGCGGATCGTATCCAGTTGTTGAAATTTAAGGATGAGGTAGACGCCATTTCCTCGCAATTCTGGCTCGATTTGCTTTTCGGGCGAATTTCCGATCCAGCATTGATTCGGGAAAAATACGAATGGTTAAATATCGCGATGCCGACTGAGGACAAACTAATGGTTGCCGTCATTTCGATCATCCCCGACTCAGTTTCCGTGGCGGATTACACGACGCAAGCGAAATGGTCCGCCGTAGAACAACAAATCCGTCTTACGGTCGACGCAAAATCTTTATCCGCGATTGCTATTGTGCGAAGCGCGCCTACGGAGTGGACGCTGATTTGCCATTCTAACCAAACTTCCTTGGATTTCGTTTCCGCGCTTTATTCTTTTGGTTATGCAGTTATCGCTAATGTAAAAGAAGCTGCCGGCTTCCAAGCGACGGTCGGTTTCCATGAATCGCCTGACCCGTATATGGGTATCCATACCTCGTGCGTCAAGGCGCGAGAAGCGGCTCGGAAATCCATCTCCGGTTTAGGCGGCGTGTTGTTTGAATCGGATGATGAACGTTCAGGTCCGCGTCGCGAAGTGCGGGATGCTCTTGCTTATATCCGATTACATTACTCCGACAACATTACCGCGGACTTAGTTGCAGAAACGGTGCATGTTAGTTCGACCCATCTCATGCATTTGTTCAGGAAAGACCTGAACAAAACTTTCTACGAATGCCTGACGGAATACCGGATCGATGAGGCCAAACGTTTGTTGCGCCATACCTCCTACCGCGTTTATGAAGTCGGTTTAAATGTCGGTTTCGGAGACTCCAAGTATTTCAGCCAAATTTTTCGAAAAATGACCGGAATGTCCCCTAGCGAATATGCCAAATATCATCAATAACCAAGATCACGGCTACAAGTCGTCTTCCATTATGCGGAAACTTAAAATCAGAACCCGGATCGTATTCGTCATCGTCGCCGGACTGACCCTGCACCTTACTCTGATGCTGGGTGTCTTCAACATTTATGCGCATACGTATCTAAAAAACAATTTATACAATCACATCGGCAACATCCAAAAAGAGATCGGGCTCAGCCTCGAGCTGATCGTCGACGATATCCAGATGCTTTCTCTCCGATTGTTGGTCAGCACGGACATTTACCGAACTATCGGCGATTTATCGATTCCCGAAGAGGAGAAAAAAGCGCATATCCGATCCCTCATGGAAGGAATCGTTGCCAAAAACGAGCTCATCGGCGACATCGTGGTCATTACGAACGAAGGGACTCGTTACCGGTACGTCGCAGATACGGAAATCTTCGAAGACCCGGATGACCTGCTGATATCGAATGTTAAACAGTCTATTTTGCCGGTTGTCGGTAAAGTAAAACATGATGCCAGCGGTAAGGCTTATGTCGTCTTTGGCCAGAAATACCGTAATTTCTATACGGGACAAAATATCGGGATCCTGCTCATCTACGTGAAGGAATCGTCCTTATTCAACCTCTATAAACCCGCATTCGAGGGGATTGGGTATTCCTATATCGCTTCGGTAAACAACGAAGTCATCTCCCATCCGGATAAACGGATCGTCGGAAACACGCTTCTCGAATCCGATTCTTTTCACCCCGGCGATACGGCAGGTTATCGGAATGTTTCGTCGGACCGCCTAAACTACGTACTGAGCACCTATCCATTAAGCGACCGACTTAACCGATTCGGCGTCGATTGGAAGCTGATTTCCGTCGTGTCCCGTCCCCATCTATTCGGGGCAATCGATGAAGGTAACCGCAATGCGCTGTTTTTCGCTTTGTTAACGTTTATCGGGCTTCTCGTTCTGTCTTTTTATTTGGCCGCTAAAATTACGGAGCCTGTCTTCAATCTGACTAAGAAGCTAGGTACGATCGGCAAGTCCGGACTAAAGCTAATGATTGACCGAAAAAACCCGAGCGACGAAATAAGCGAGTTGGAAAACAGCTACTACGCGATGATCGACCGAATTAATAATCTCATTAACGAGAACAACGAAGAAAAGGAGAAACAGCGTGTTATGGAGTTGACCGCGCTGCAGTCTCAGATCAACCCGCATTTCTTGTACAATACGCTTGACGCCATTACATGGACGGCCCGTTTGAAGAAACAACCTGAAATCGAAAGAATGATTTCCGCATTGGCAACGTTTTTCAGAATCAGCTTGCATAAAGGAGATAAGCACATTGCCGTCGAGGAGGAAATCAGGCTCGTTCAAAGCTTCGTGACGGTGGAGCTCATGCGCTTTCCCGATAAATTCGACGTGACCTATGACATTCCGGAGCCGCTGCGAAAAATTCGAATTTTGAAGTTGATTCTTCAGCCATTAGTGGAAAATGCAATCAAGCATGGGATGAGCGAGAAACAGGGGAAGGGCTTAATCGAGGTTAAAAGCTGGGAGAACGAAGCCTATCTCTTCTTTGAAATCAAGGACGACGGCGTAGGTTTCAGGAGTAAATCCGATGTTCAAAACACCGGCAAAAACGTATTATTTCAAAGCGGATACGGCCTTAGAAACGTCGATGAACGAATCAAACTCGAATACGGGGCGGAATGCGGTTTGACCATCACGAGCGAACCCGGCAAAGGAACGACAGTTCTCGTTCGGATTCGTTTGAACAACGGTCAAATCTCGTGATGCCTGCGCATTTTTTTGTACAACTCCTTGAGAGGCTCCAGAATGCTGCGCGATAGCCGTTGAATCAGCACGAAAAACAATAGCAAAATAAATAGGCCTACTCCGATTAGCGTGTTTCTCAATAGTCTGAGCTCGCTTTTAATAGGTTCGCCCGAAATGAGAATAGCCATGCGATCATCGGAGTGGTACAGCCGATAGAGAAGAACGATTCCTTTATCCGTTCGGTTTACAGTCATCTCCTGACCGGGCTGCGAATCTAGCAGAGTCGCCCAAATGGGATCGTCCGGCTCTTGCTGCAGCCCGCTCGCGTTCACAATCGAATGATCGTGCGTCAGTATATACGTCGGATGCCGACCGTAAAGTTCGGGATCGTCGGCATGATAAAAGCCGGTCATCTTTTTCAGATCCACGGTCATCAAGAGCAAACCCGCCGACTTCTCCTTCTTGTCCATGATCTTCGCGACATAGAGAAGCCTTCTGCGCGGGTCTGTGTTCGTGTACACAAGCGATCCCGGAGCTTGAATGATCCATTCGGAAGTCAATTCAGAGCTCAGAAATTTGGCGTATTCGGCAACTTCTTTAATCTCGCTAAAAGGACGAATCGCCGAAACGTTGCTGGACGCGTACACGCTTCCGCTGTTTCCGTAGATAACCATGTCCGATATATAAAGGTTAGAAGAAATCATGCCGTCCAATATCGGCGGAATCGTATTGTCGTATTCGCTGCTTGAAAGCGAGGCATGAACGACTGTATTATTCGTGACCAGGCTCGCCACTTCCTCCATCCATTTCATGAACAGCTGAGCGTTTTTATGCTGTTGGCCGGTATATTGGAGGGAGAGCTGGCGCTGCATCTCCGCGCTTCTGTTCTGGATCGTTCGAAATACGAGCACGCTGGACAAAACCACGTACAACAGGATAACTGATAATAGAATGACCTTCATCTTCTTATCAAGCGCTCTGAACAACGTGTACCCCTCTTTTCCAAAGCAACCCTGCTGACGAACACTATTATTTTAACCCAAATGCCCTATAAGTGCTTTCATTTACCGCGAATCGATATTATCATGCTGGACACTTATAAAATAGGCTGTTAACCTGCGAAATGGTTTGCGATTACATCGATGGGGAAGTTTTTTTCTTCCTGATAAATCGTCTGTCAATATATAAAGCAACCAGCACGGATAATAAGCCAATTAACAGCGGTCTACCGAAAGCTTCAAGAGAAAACGACTGGCCTTCAAGATTTAGATGGTCAGCACGATACTCTAGTCGCTTCGCAGCGAATTCAGCGGTTCGAATATCCTCCTGTTTGGATAAATCCTCCAACGGCGCTTCCATAACGAATCTTTTCGGAGAATCGCTATGCAAGAATAGAAGTCTCGTTTCTTTGCCTTGCGCGTTCCAATCATTTACGGCCTCCATGGCTAGAGACTTCGCCTCGGTTCCGGCAACTATCATTTTATCAAGTTTTGGAGCATTCGACATTTGATATCTGGCGAGCAGGTTAAGGTGATGTTTGGTCACTATGGGCCGATCCGAGCTTGAAATCGTAAGCGTCTTTGTCGTTCCGGAAGCGGAATACGTATCGAATACCGAGCCCAACGCGGTTTCCTCTATACCGTTATAAAGCATTACGCCTGCCTTTCTCTTCTCCCAGTGATAGGCAAAATTTAAGATATAAGCCGCATCGCTTGGCTCTATGGAAAAGGGCTCCATCTTCGGATGATGAACAAAATGGTACAAGGGGTAATTCATTTCTTCCGCTGTTTTCACTGTTGCGGCTTCGCCTAATTTCTGCGATAGGACATAGAGAACGGCATCGATCCCGGATGTCACGCCCGCCGAGGAAACGATGTTCCCGTCGGGAACATAACGCTGATCCCTTTTCCAATGAACCTCAGGATATTTCTTTTCTAACCTACTAATATCCCCCCAATGCGTCGCCGCTGATTTCCCGTTCAACAACCCGGTATCGGCTAGCGTTTCCGCTCCATTACAAATACTTAGCAGCGTCGTTTCATTGCCGGAATTTTTAAGTATCCAGTCTCGAACGGGGTGAACTTTCTTGCCTTCCATCATCGGAATGTTGGGGATCACTAGAATGTCCGGGCTTTTACCTAATAATTCGTCCATTTCCGTAAAGGAGTAATGGGGGATCACGTCAAGACCGCCCGTTAATGACTTTACGTTTCGATCCGAGGCAACGGCAAATACATTATAGGCTCCTGTACTGGAGAACATTTCATAAGGAACTAGAAAATCAATGACCTCAGTCGCATTATTCCCAAGAATAACGGCCACTGTCGGTTTATGCGGATCATATTCGGGTGTCTCCACGCCTTGCAAAGATGGAACTGGCTTATCGTAAACCGACATCTCATGTTGCATCGTCCTAGTATATCCGAGAACACCGAATCCCCCCACGAACACAGCGCACACACATAAAAAAACGACTATACGCAAAAGGTACCTCATCTTATTCTCCCCTTCTTCCCTTTTGACTTGCTTTCACAAGCATATTGGAAAGAGTTTATCATTTCCCCAATCATGAGTTGGGTCTGCACCCCAGACTAAAGGGGGGGGGACGATGGGGGACGCAGGCTGGTTGACTCACTTTAAAACAAAAAAAGACCACGAAATCGTCATTCATGGTCTAGTCTCTAATTCAACTGTTTACTGACTCACGCTATTTTTGGCTGCTTTGAAAGCTTGTACATATTGGGAGGCTCGATTAGCAATTAGGCTATAGTCCCCTTTTTTGAGCGCATCGCTCGTGAGATCGGAGCCGATTCCGACGGCCACCGCTCCAGATGATATCCATTCTCCGAGATTATCGAGCATCACACCGCCCGTGGGCATAATATTCGCCTGCGGCAACGGGCCTTTAATCGCTTTGATCATGGAGGGGGAGCTGCTTGGAAACAGCTTGACGATATCGACGCCCAGCTCCAGAGCTTCTTGTATTTCTTTGATCGTCATGACTCCCGGCATAACGGGAACCCGATATCGGTTGCAGAGCGCGATGGTCGCCGGATTAAGGGACGGTCCGACTACGAATTCCGAGCCGCTTAGAATGGCGGAACGTGCCGTTTCCGGGTCCAACACCGTTCCTACACCGATGATAGCGAACTTCTCGGGGTCTTCCGTCGAACTCGAATATTTCGAGACTAACTTCTCAATAGCTCCTAAAGCCGAAGGAACCGTCATAGTCACCTCGATGACTTTGATTCCGCCCGCGATGGCTTGCTCGGCCATTTCAACCACATCATTTGCATCTTTCCCTCGCAATACCGCTACAACACCTTGTTCGACAATACGCTGAATTAAACTCAACTTTTTCATCCTATTTTCCGCCTTCCATGTTATCCGCGTTTAAGTTATCTCTCGATATGGGCCTGGTTGCTTAATATGGCGCTCACTTCATCCCAAGTAGGCAGTCCTTCCCAATCTCCCTCCGTCTGAACGACTAGGGAGCCAATCAAGTTGCCTAGCCGAACGGCTTCCGCAAGCGGATATTGCCGCAGAAGTCCGGATATAAACCCCGAACAAAAACCGTCTCCGGCCCCTACCGTATCGACGATTTGCCGGACTTTATAATACGGAACAGCCGTGACCTGACCTTTCTCGATGGCATAAGTCTCGTCGTTTCCGCCTTTGACGATCGATATGGCGGGCAGCAGACTCAAACGATTAACAATCGTCTCGAAATCTTCCGTCTCGTATAAAAGCTTCAATTCATCGAGTCCAGGCAAAAAATAGTCGACTTCTTCCGCTATCCTCAGAAGCACGCTTCGTGCCTCCTTCAGCTCCCAGAGCTTAAGCCGCAAGTTCGGATCGAAACATACTTTGACTCCGCTAGCTCTAGCAATTCTAATCGCTTCGAACACCGTATCCCGGCAGCTCGTGCTTAATGCCGGAGTTATTCCGGTAATGTGGAGGATCTTGGCTTGAGAGAGATAACTCGTTTCCAACTGTTCCGGCTTCATCCGACTTGCCGCCGAATTCTTCCGATAGTAATAAACGGAAGTTTTTCCGGGCAGTGCTTCGCGCAGCATAAGACCCGTCGGAGCTTCTTCGTTGAACTTAACCCTGGATACGTCTACGCCTTCGCCGCGGATTTTCTTCAATATCATGCGACCCAAAGGATCGTTCCCAAGAATGCCGAACCATCCCGCGCTATGGCCCAGCCTTGAAAGCCCGATTGCAACGTTGCTCTCGGCCCCTCCGAACGATTTCTCCAGGCTAGCGCTATATTCTATACCCTTTGAACCGCTCATTAACAAAGCCATCGTTTCGCCGAATGTTACAACTTCCGGGTTAATCCACGATTGTAGCCTTTCGGATTTATGAGCCATATGGTTTGTTACCCCCGTTCGCTGTCCTTCTTCTTATTCATTCGCCACCATACTTCTTTCATATGTTCGATGAACCGCTTTTCGACTTCCTTTTCGTTTCCCGTCTGCAGCGCTTCTATTAAAGGCATATGACCTTCCGCGATCGTAATTAAGTCGGGGAAATAAAGGATGTTCGTAATGGACAGAAACCGTTTGATTTTAATATGGATCTGATCCCATATTTGCAGGATCGTCTTGTTGCCGGACTTCGTGAAGAAAAATCGGTGAAATTCCATATCCAGATCGATGAGCTGAAACAAATCATTATTTTCGGCCGCTCGCTTCATGCTCTTGTAGATTTCGATTAGATGAGTAAAATCCGATGGCTGCAAATCGGGAATCGATCTCTTGACGGCATCCCATTCGATGAGCTCCCGTAAAGCATAAATTTCTTCGATTTCCTCTTGCTTGATTTCAGCTACGAAAGAACCTTTATTATGGTTGCTTATCAACAGCCCCTCTTGCTTTAGCCGTTCCATCGCTTCTCTGACGGGAGCTTGACTGATCTTAAGGGAATTGGCGATTTCCAAGACCAGCAGGCGAACACCCGGATAAAATTCCCCTTTAACTATCGACTCTCTAAGGGATAAGTAAACCCGTTCGCTGAGTGAATTTCCTCGTTCGTCCAATCGGAATTGAATACATAATCCTCCCTTTATTAGTTATCGATAATATTATCGATAATTCTGTCGATAAGTCGAATTATAGCAAGCGCGTCCTTCTCCCGTCAATTTCATTTTGCCGAGCAGCTTGTTTGAAATAATTGTGTGATTTAACTCCTTCAGAACAAAAGCGGATTATTGATTCATCTGTGCAAATGCACTGACAGTATGCTTATCCATACATAAGCTATGTATGTGATGAGCAATCACAATAACAAAGCGGTGGTGATTTCTGTGAGTGGTTCATGTGCTGGTTACGGTGGAATGCAAGCCGCTGCATTTGTACTCGTTCTTTTCATTCTGTTGGTAATTATCCTTCGGGCTGGAACCGGGATCTACTAAGAAGTATTGCGATCCCTAATTTACTTTTACCCCCATCATGATCCGTCGTTATGATGGGGCTCTTTTTTATTTCTGTGCCATAAGCCAGTTTCAGCGATTCACCTAAGCCTTCTTATATCGCTGTACTTGAAGCGACATAAAATAAAATCCCCACCTAGCCGCGATGGTCAAGTGGGGATTCGTTTGACTTCTCCTTCGCAGGAGAGACCGTTATTCAATCTATCACATTTTGGTAAAAACAGACATCCACAATTATAACCTACCAATTGCCATTTCGTAATGAGTTAAAGAGTTAAAGATTTACTAAAATAAAACTATTCGCCTATTGATCATGCACGGAACGACTTAGCCAAAATGAGACTTTTGATTTAGAATTATGTAAATTGACATGGGAACAATTCCCCTAGGCGAATGATTTATTCTAGGTAAATGCGGATTGTTGACTGATCTGTGCGAATGTACTGACCATATAGTTATCTCTACATAAGCTGATTGGGTGATTAACAATCACAATACACATGTGGTGGTGATTTCTTTGAGTGGATCTTGTGCAGGTTATGGTGGTATGCAAGCAGCTGCTTTTGTTCTTGTACTTTTCATTCTGTTGGTTATTATCCTGCGTGCTGGAACTGGGATTTACTAAGAGCTAATAAGTCACTACTTTACTTTTACCCCATCATGATCCGCCGCATGATGGGGCTTCTTTTTATTTCTATACTACATGCCAGCTTCGGGTTATTCACGCCTAAACCCGAACTCCTTAACAAACCACTTCGGCGCCGGTATGTTTGTTTCGAGATCTATAACCTTCAATGTCAGCGCAGCTATTGCACTCGACTGTTCTTCCACCTTCTTGTCTAACGCCTCGTATGCTGTTCTCTCCTCTTTTGTCAATCGGGACGCCTGCAGCAAAGGAACGAGCAATCAGCTCCTCGGTTGCTTTCCTGACTATCGGATTAAGTCCTTCCAAGCGTTTTGCTGATATTGCTTGGACTTGCGCTAATGTTAGCACCTTGATATCTCCCCTTTCTTCTTACGCCTCTTTGACGTTGTGGATGTAATATTTTATTCTGCAATTGACCGGTTGCGGCGGCGATTAGGAAGGCGTTATCAAAAGACAGCGCATATATACGCCAATCGACGGATGAGTAAATGTCTCATATGTTTTTATCTCGAAAATATAATATAAATGATCGACCCTGTGGATCGGGAAGGAAGGATGGTTATTGAGTGCTTCGGTTCGAGTCATGCGGGAAATCCGGCGATTATCAGATCAGTTGCTACGGCTGCAAACCACGGATGGATCGTGGCGATTTTGTTTTGAGAGCGGTGTGCTGACGGATGCTTACATGATCATCATGCTTCGAACTTTAGAGATCGCCGACGAAACTCTGATTCGTCGATTGCATGAACGGTTGCTTTCAGCACAACAAGCCGACGGCTCTTGGAGAGTTTATAGCGATGAAATTGACGGAAACTTGTCCGCCACCGTAGAAGCTTACTATGCACTGTTATACTCGGGATACATTGATGCAACGGATGACGCTATGCTTCAAGCGAAGCGATACATTCTATCCAAAGGCGGACTAAGAAGCATTAACGGCGTGATTACAAAAGTAATACTCGCCTCCACCGGTCAATACCGATGGCCGGCTTCACTAATGATTCCTCTCGAATTTCTACTGCTCCCTCCTTCTTTCCCCATTAGCTTTTACGATTTTTCCGGGTATGCCAGAGTACATCTTGCCCCTGTACTGCTTTTAGCGGATCGCAAATTTTCGGTAAAGACGAACCGCTCCCCCGATTTGTCCAATTTGATGACAGCCCGATCAAGCAGCCGCCCGGAACCTTCCCATTCGTTTGACCAACGTCAATCTAACCAGAATTTCCAAGCATTGCTTGATGTAATTAAAACGAACTTAGGGAAGCTGCCCGGTTTCTCCGGACAATTGCATAAAGCTGCCAGAAAACGTGCTGAACGGTACATGCTGGAGAGGATCGAACCGGACGGTACGCTATATGGATATGCAACCTGTACGTTTCTAATGGTCTTCGCCTTGCTATCCGCCGGGTATGACAAACGTCATCCGGTCATTAACCGCGCGGTTCATGGCATAACGTCCTTGCTGTGCAGAAAGGATGGCAAAATTTTTCTGCAAAATTCCCTTTCCACCGTATGGGATACAGCCCTGATCAGCTCCGCTTTACAAGAAGCGGGAACGTCCCCCGACAGTCCGATGATTCGACGCGCGTCTTCCTATATCCTCTCCCAGCAACAACTCAAATTCGGAGATTGGAGCATTCGAAATCGTAATCCCGTCCCCGGCGCATGGGGATTTTCGGACTCCAATACCCTTAATCCGGACATAGACGATACGACAGCCGCCTTAAGAGCAATCAAGCGGATGTCTCTTACCTCCCCCGTCTATCGGGATGCCTGGAACCGGGGATTGAATTGGATTCTATCCATGCAAAATAAAGATGGAGGCTGGCCGGCTTTCGAGAGAGATACGGATAAAGCGCATCTTACATGGCTTCCGATGGATGGGGCTAAATCGGCGGCTATCGATCCCTCAACGGCCGATCTTACCGGAAGAACCCTGGAATATTTGGGTAGATTCGCGGGCCTTGGAATTCGCCATTCTTTCATACGCCGCGGCGCGGATTGGCTAATCGAACATCAGGAGAAAGACGGCTCGTGGTATGGACGCTGGGGAATATGCTACATATACGGCACATGGGCCGCATTGACGGGAATGATATCCGTCGGGATTGATCCAGATCATTCTGCATTGCGAAGAGGAACCGAGTGGCTGTTAAGCATCCAAAATAATGATGGGGGTTGGGGAGAATCATGCGGCAGCGATCGGGAGATGAAGTATATCCCGCTCGGAGCGAGCACGCCGTCTCAAACCGCTTGGGCGCTCGATGCCCTTATCGCCGCTCATCGCAAGCCGGTTCCCGAAATCGATAAAGGTATCGGAAGGCTGATAGAAGCTCTGCACGAAGAGGATTGGAAAACCTCCTATCCTACGGGAGCAGGACTTCCGGGAAGCTTTTACGTCCACTACCATAGCTACAGATTTATTTGGCCGCTTCTTACCCTATCCCATTACATCAAGAAATACGGCGGTGATATTATTAGCGCCGTCCATGGTAGTGCTGCCGATAGAACCTGAATCATGAATATAAAGTTACATCCATTATCATCGGCAAAGCTGTAGATGCCCTCCGGCATTGGCACGAGAAATCGTCCAAAGAGGTCACAAGGCTGCGGCACAAGACCTGCGGAGACGTATCAGGTAATCCGGCGCATCCATCGGATCGGAGACAATCATGTCGATGATACAGAGTTTGCTTAACTGCTCCTTCTCCACTGCTATGATCGCATAGTCGAGCTCCCGATTCGTTTTGATAAAAAAGGCGAATAAATAACTGTTTATCAGAGTTGATTTTTGCTGTTCAATTTCAATTTTCTCCATAGTTTCTTTTCAATACTCTAGCATCGTCTATCCAATTCTTATCCTTTCCCTAGTCCTTTCGGACCACTAACCTATATAAACCTGTATATTTTTGTAGATACATAGAACTATTTGGTGAATGATGGTAAAATAGTGAAAAAAAACTGGTGGGGGAATAGAGGTTGAAAAATTTTCAAAGTAAGTTGATAGTGGTCGCAATATCATTAATTTTATGTTTATCTCTGATGGGTTGTACTGAGAGCAAAGAGAAAAAAATTGAAAAACTTAAAGAAGAAGCCACAACATTTATTTCTAGTAATAATTATGATGATGCAATGTTAAAGTATGATGAAATATTGGCTTTAGATGACAGTCCAATCTACGCAGATGAAAAAACTAACATACAAATATTGAAATATAGAAAATCTGCCGATGAAGCATTAAAGAATGGAGAAATAAAAAAGGCCATCGAAACTTACGAAAAGATATTAGTAATTAAAGAGGTAGATGACGTTAAAAGCATTTTGTCAGACATTAAAGAGGAGCAAGAAGCCGCAATTCAAGTTCAAGCGTTTTATGATGAACTTTATAACATCCAAAAAGATCGCCTTAGATCAGGCATAAAGGTTAAACCAACTGATATGGAGTACATAATCAAGGACTTAAGAAGATTAACTGAGGACTTCGAAAGAATTGATGATTCAAAAGATACAGATATTGCTCGACATATAAAGAGTGTTAAAGAAAGTCTTCATTATTCTTTGTATAAAATCCAAGTGGATAGCAAGTTACACGATGATTCAGGTTTAAGTGAGGCATTTGGAGAATTAGATTCTGAAATGAAAATGGTTAATACTCTAGCAGTTGCGAATACTCGCAATTCATTAAATGAAAGCATAGATGGTATAATTGCAATGCCAATTCCTGAGAAATATAAGTAATTTGCTATGAATTAAACCTACCTAAATCAGGTAGGTTTTTCTATGCCGATAAACAATAAAAGGAGCAACAAACAATGACAAACCGTAGCATGTCCAGTAGTCAAATGTTATGATTAAACTATCAAATACTTGGGGGTGTTCGCCTTGCAATGGCAAGAAGTTAGACAGTTGTATCCCGACCGTTTCGTGAAAATGCAAATCTTAAAATCTCATATAGAAAATCAAGTTAGATACGTTGAAAATGTGGCCGTCATCCAAGCCTTTGACGATGAGCAAACCGCAACCCGAGAACTCGTTCGCTCGAAAGATGACGTGCTTGTTTACCACACGGGAAAAGAAAAAATCGAAATCGAAATCAAGCCGCTATTCGGATTCAGAGGAAGCTATGATAAACATCGCGTATAGGGACGGTCTGCTGTTTACTTCATTAGAAATTGAATTTAGAGGCTCCCGGAAGATCATTGACAATATCGTCATAGACACGGGCGCTGCGGAAACGATTTTATCACCCGACGCGGTCGAAGATATTGGCTTGTTTGCCGAGTCTGACGACTTTGTTCATTCCTTCTATGGTGTCGGCGGCAGTCTGCACAATTTTTTCTCCAAGACCGTTGACAGTGTGCTTTTAGGAAAGGCACGTATGAACCTCCCCTACTTACGCTTCGCTAAGAAGTAGGGGTTTCTTACCAGCCATACCGGTACTTTCTGCAAGCAAATAGGTTGGCTACTTGCTTTCGCTGCTGGCAGCGGAAATCTAACGGTAGGGT
>NZ_JAIOAP010000023.1 GCF_021190915.1 Cohnella silvisoli | reverse complement strand
TAAAGAGCCTTTGAGGCTCAATCTGTACTGCTGGTTTGCCATCCGACAACCGAAGTCATCTTCAGACGTTTGTTCGTTTTCTTACGCTCAATGTTCAGTTTTCAAAGAACAATTTGTGTTGCTTTTTTTGTTGCTTTTTGTGCTTCGTTTTTCGTCATCCGCGCTAACGGCGACTTTTATAATATACCACAGTGCCTACTATCAATGCAAGAACTTTTTTTATTCCATTTCCTGTCGATTGATGTTTTACTGTGTCCGCTTCGCACTGCTTTTTCAGCGGCGAGATATAATTTATCATAGAACCGTATACCAAGTCAACGATAAATTCGACATTTCTTCAGCATTATCGCAAATGGCTTGCCGAGGCATATCGAAGCTCTAATAATCCCCTAATTTGTCGATGCGCCGGTTTTGCTATTTCACGAATACAGCCACGTTTGACGAGCTTCTGAAGAAGTATCGACATATCCAGAGAGAGCCCTGACAAATCAGGGTGCCGCAATAGCTCCGAAGGCGTCCAGGATTCGTCGCGGCTCTCAATCAGTCGAATAAGCAATGCGCACGAGGATTCCATTTTGTTCAGAACGGAAAACTCACAGGCTAGCAGCACGAGCTGCACACGTTGTTCCAGCGTTTCCCCGCTTGTCGTCAACTCTTCGAAAAGCTTGTATATCCCTGGATTAACCCTTCTCATCTGCTCCCAAACCGTTAATTCGGGATGCATCCCCTGTTCGACCAGAGCGATATGCGCCCAATAATGCAAAGAGGACAATACATTGGAATACGCATCTAATACTTGGCCATCTTTAATATCTTGCTTGGCTTGCAGATAAGTGCGCACAAACCGGGAAAATTCGCTGAGCAGCTTCTGTTCGCGGATAAGCGGCGACCATTCCATCAAACGATCGCGCAAATCCGTTATGTATCCCTCGCGGTCGATCATGATGTCGCCTTCAACAAGCCAGTGAACGACATTGCGGTTTTCTCCGCTTACGATCCAGCTCTCCAACGTTTCCGGAGTGACCCTTCTTACTTGAATACGCAAGTCTTTCCATATCCAGTGCTCGGTATCCTTGTTCAGATTCGCAACGTTCGTTACAATAAGAGCCAAGCGGTCCATCCCATCAATTAACGGTTGATAGGAAAATGGATTCGCAACAAGAAGAAGGCTGATTAACCCTTCCTCCTGACCTAACTGTTCGGAATAAAACAATTCCTTATTATCCATTCGCTCCACCTTATTCACACCCCGATCAAGGTTACAGACCTCGCATGATTTGTTCCAAGGTGGTCTGTCCGCTAAATGTGAGCTATAATTAATTTTACGAGTATGGTCTAGTTCTACAACGCACCTCCCGTTTCCTGCATAGCGTCCGAGACGGAATGATCAAGTAATAGAACGACCTTATACGGTCATTGAGGATGGGAGATATTAATATGAAATGGAAAGCCAGCAAAATATCGACGATGCGCACATGGGGGCTATTGCTCGTGCTAGTCGGTATGGGGATTATGATTTTCGGAACAAGCGGAATTTTACTATTCGGGGAAGTCGGCAAAATCATCGCCGCAATCTTCATGGTATTCGGAATCATTAGCTGCTTCGTGAGCATGGGTATCTATTTCTGGGTTGGCATGCTGTCCACTAGCGCTCCCGTAATCGATTGTCCTGAATGCAACAAAAGAACGAAGATGCTAGGTACGACGGATCGCTGCATGTACTGTCATACGATTCTTACGTTAGACCCAGAGAAAGCGACAACCGGCACACAATCTGACATGTCGGAAGAAACGCCGCTTCAAACCCAGCCTTAAAGAAAACTAAGCAAACAAATCAAAACCTCCGGAACCCGACTATTCAGTCGATGCTCCGGAGGTTTTTTTATGGACGACTTTGCAATGTTTTATCAAGTACGCCCCAAATGTCGGACGATTCAAATCCTCGGCGCCATGAAGCGATACCCGCCAAATTGTACTTCTTAGCTATTTCGGCACGCGCTCGTATAGAAGATGCATCCTCGATCCATATCTTTTTCACGAGATTGCCTTCCTTGAATTCCACGTAACGCTGACCCGTCTCCTCGGAGAACGTCGGCTTTAGCTTCTTTTCTTTCAATAGCTGCTGCACGGCATCCATATCCATCGTCTTGGAAGTAACCTTGACGCCTTGTTTACCGTCCGGTTCCTCCGTCCATATCCGCGTGTAGTACGGAATGCTCAAAATTAATTTGCTCGAGGGCACGCGATCTTCTTCCAAAATTCGTTGGATCGAGTTCTCGGCCCAAGATAACGAGGAAACGGAACCCGATACAGGACTCGAGGCCCAATGCTCGTCGTAAGCCATTACCATCATGAAGTCAACGATCGTACCTAAGCGTTCCCTATCTAGAAACGCGGACCACATCTCGCTATTCGACTTCGGAGTAACATCTATTGAAACAACGAGATTTTGTTCGTGCAGGAGAGGGGTCATTTCCCGCATGAACTGAACGAGGTTGTCCTTGTCTTTCGTATATACATTCTCGAAATCAATGTTGATTCCTTGAAGCTTAAACGTCTTGGCATAGGCCAACAGCTGTTGAATCATCGCAAACCGCGATTCGTAAGAAGCAAGCGCGATATGCGTACGATCGGGTTCAAACCCGTTGCTGTAAAGCCCCCATACTTGAATCCCCTTGGAACGGGCCCATGTCGAGTAGCCCGCATCGGCTTTACTGCGTATGTTCCCTTTGCCATCGAGCAACTCGAACCAAGTCGGACTTACGACGTTAACGCCGGGAAGCTCTCCGATTTTATTCGGGTCGGGATTAGCGGAATATACGGCTTCCCAAGTCAGATTGATTCGCTTCCCCGTTCCCTTCCAGGCTACAAAAGAGTCTTCGGGGGCTGTCGACTCAGGAATTTGCTCTACGGACAGCAAAGTGACACTCCCTTTGGATACATAGCCGATATGACCGGATTTAGATTGGGCTTTATACCATCCATCCGATTCTCCCCACAATCGCAAATCCGCTCCGGCCGGCAAATCTTCAATAATCGCAAACGACTTGTCCGAACCTTCCCGAAGCTTGATTCCCTTCTCATTCGCATCGGGAACTCCTGCATGCTGAATGGCTTCTCCAGGCATTAAGAGCGTAACGATGCCCGTCGATTCGCCAACCTCGGCCTTCACTCCGAACAATTCGGTAAGCGGCGCTAACGGCAAATAAAGCTTTCCGTCTACTTTCTTGGCGGCAAATCGCAAAGCGAACGGCTTCCGATTTAACGTAGCGTCCAATTCCCCGGTTTTAAAATGCAGCACTTTCGTTTCCGTCGTCAAAATAATCGATTCCGTCTTTTCCTCATAACGAACTCCGTCACCCACCAACTGCTGGGCAACCGCTATAGGAATCAGCAACCCTTCCTTGTTCCCTTGAGCATAAGCGTTCGTCCACTTCCCTTGGACCATAACCGGAAAAGGCTTCGAAGAGTATTCGGGTTTTATATAGGACGAATTAGGCAAACCGGATGCTTTCCACCAGATGATAGCGACGGCAGCCGCCACGAAGAGCAGCAGCAACATAATCCAAGGTCTCGTACGTCGACGCGCACGACGAGGTCCTGTCATCGAAGCGGTATTCAATATTATTTCACTCCCGTATTTGTTGATCTGGATGAAGGCATGTCCTTGATAGAAAAAACGATGCGAACAACCGGAAAGTTGCTAGACTAAGACGCTTAAACGAAAAAAGGCGCCAAGGCATTAACCTTCGCGCGTATATCCATAAATTAGACGGAATTAGGAATGCATGACCTTGCATGCCGGACAGAGTCCGAATATTTCCATCCTATGACCCAACACACTAAATCCAGTCGAAGCGGCTGCCGCTTCCTCTACTTCTCTCACCGGCGGATAATCGAAATCGACCATTGTTCCGCATTTCGTGCAAGTCACATGATAATGATCGGACATGTCGGCGTCGAAGCGGCTGGAATCATCTCCATAGGTCAGCTCGCGAACAAGGTCGGCATCTACGAAGACTTTCAGGTTATTATAAACTGTAGCAACGCTCAAGCTCGGATATTGCGGAGAAAGCGCGCGAAAAATATCATCAGCCGTCGGATGCGTAATTGATTCCATGAGATATTTAAGAATGGCATACCGTTGCGGTGTCATCCGGACGCCGCCCGATTTGAGCTGGTCCACGGCATGCACGACCTTGGAGTCCATGCTCTCACAGCCTTTCCTATAACGCCTGCTTACTAAAAACAGGTATAGCTTTATTCTACGTTTCGTATCCGATCATTGTCAATGGAAGATACACCCCGAAAACGACGTAAAACGATCATCTTTTACCGCCATGCTGTCCGCGCATTTCCCAGAACCATAGCCCTACGCCGGCACCGATAAGGACAATCGCCCCTAACATCGATCCAGTAGAGTTGAATATCCAGTGTGTCCAGCTCCTATCTGCCATAACAAGAACGACAATTCCTGCCGCCGCAAGAAACAGAATTCCTGCTGGAGGCATCCCCTTGATACTATTCTCTATGGTGGGATTAACTGGCCGATTCGCCCAGCCTTCGGGGGCATTATGAATGGGGAAGGCTTTGCGTTCATTGACGGAATCCGTGCTTTGAAGCGCATCGAATAGGTTATAGAAGTAGATGATCGGCAGCAGCAGACTTAGGAGAACGACGGATAACCCATTGTCTCCTTCTTGGGAGACGTATACGATAGCCGTAATATCAAAGGCGATAAGCAGCATAAGGACGATACCTTTGATCATCAACCCTAAATACATATGCCCGATTCCCGGAACTAAAAAAGCCAATAACCCGGCTACCCACTTTCTTCTTCTGCCAATCCGAGGCCCTTGCTCCCTGGCATAAGCCGGAGGGGCTCCATATCCTGGAGACCATTGCTCATGGATTCGTTCACCGGAATCCGGATTCGGTGGCGACGGATACTCTTGAGGGCGGCCCCAATCATCAGTTTCTTTCATGTGAATACCTCCGACTCTCTCTTTATTCCGCTGCAACGGATCTTACTCCATCCATTCGATTAAACTCGTCCGCTATGGCAATCAATTGCTCTCTGTGCGGAAGTATGACGGTGATCAAGATTTGTTGTTGCTTGATACCCGCATTTGGCGCATCATCGACCGCATCGATAAATCGAACCTTTACCAACTTGGCGCCATGCTGATCCAGCAGGCTTTGAAAGCCTTCGACTCGCTGTGTTTGGGCATCCGCGGTAACAACGAACGTGCATTGGCGCCGATGGTTTACATATCGCTTTTCCACGATACTTAGACCCCACAAAATCAGAAGGATCATTATGGCAGAAAGAATGGCTGGCAAGTAAAATCCGGCACCAACCGTAAGCCCAACGGCCATGACAACCCAAATAGATGCTGCGGTCGTCAATCCCGTAATCGATTTGCCGGTGAAAAGTATTGTACCCGCTCCTAGAAAGCCGACACCCGTAATGACTTGAGCGGCCAGCCGTGCAGGATCCAAGCTAACATTCGGTTCGCCTACGAAATCCGCAAAGCCATACATAGATAAAATCATTAGCAAGCAGGAGCCCAAGCTTACTAACGCATGCGTTCGTAAGCCGGCCGCGTGATTTGTGCGTTCTCGTTCAAATCCGACCAACCCGCCGAGTATGACGGATAGAAGCAGCCGGACAACAAGATGCACATTATCTAATACCCAAGGATTGTGCATTCGCATCCCTTTCGCCGATTCATTTTCATCATTGTATCACGCTGTAATTTGACCCGACAATGGTTTTCGGACGGGGATGGAACCTAGGCTGAGGTCGGAGTTGACACGATTAATCATTCCCTATTCGGCGCGCGTTCTAGACGCAGCATCGTAATTCCCGGGATAGGCTCGAATGTCTCGGACCGCATGAACCCGAAGCGTTCATACAATATGATTGCCGGCAAATTGCGGATTTCAGCTGTCACAGTCCAAGCAGCAGAGTTTGGCGTGTCGGACAGTATATGCTCCATCATTAAACGACCAATGCCTCGGCGCATAAAGTCCGGATGGACCATCAGCCTGCAGATCGTATATCGTCTCTCCCCTTCCCGCTCCCGCTCATACGAAACCGCGCCCACAAGCTCTCCGGAATCGTCGTCCCGGTATCCCCAGAACGTTTCACCGCATGTTTGCAGCGATTTAACCGTATCCTGGAGCGGAGGCAGATCAGCAACCCCAATCAATGCCGCTTCTACCCGATAAGCCGGATGCTGCAAAGCCCATACTTCCTCGGCCGCTTCCTGCTCTTTAATATTCAAAGATACGATGCCCATAATCGATCCTCCTCTCAAGAGCAAAACGACAAACCCGCCGCTAAGCGAATTTGCCGTTTCTTTATTTTTATGCGTTCAGCCGATCTATCAGCAATTTGTTGACAAGACCAGGGTTAGCTTTACCCTTCGTTTCTTTCATGATCTGGCCCACTAGAAAACCGATCGCCTTTTCCTTGCCGTTGCGGAAATCCTCTACCGATTGTGGATTGGCTGCGATAATCGCGTCCACGACCGCCAGAATGGCGCCCTCATCGCTGATTTGGACCAATCCTTGCTCCTCGACGATCTGCTGCGGCGATTTCCCCGTCTCAATCAACCCCTTGAAAACGGTTTTGGCGATTTTGGAGCTTATCGTGCCTTTCTCGATCAGCTGAATCATCTCGCCTAGCCCTTGGCCCGTAATCTTGACATCGTCAAGTTCCAGACCGTTGGCGTTCAGATAGCCGAGCAACTCCCCCATGATCCAGTTCGCGGATGCTTTCGCGTCACTCGTATGCTTAAGGCTTTCCTCGAAGAAATCCGCAAGCTTCATCGAAGCGGTTAATACGCCCGCATCGTAGGAGGACAGGCCATACTGCTGAATATACCGAGATTGGCGGGCATCCGGAAGCTCCGGAATCGAAGCTTGAACGCGAGACTTCCACTCGGCATCAATGTGCAGACGTACCAAATCCGGGTCCGGGAAATAACGGTAATCATGCGCTTCTTCCTTACTACGCATGCTGATCGTTTTCCCTTGGCCTTCATCCCAGCGCCGCGTTTCCTGTACAACGGTACCGCCGCTATCCAGAACGTCCGCCTGACGCAGTTCCTCGTATTCCAAGCCGCGCTGCACGCCGCGGAAGGAATTCATGTTTTTAAGCTCAGCACGCGTACCGAATTTCTCTTGGCCATAAGGGCGAATGCTGATGTTTGCGTCGCAACGAAGGCTGCCTTCTTCCATCTTCACGTCGGAAACATCGCAATATTGCATAATCGCTCTAAGCTTCTCTAAATAAGCTTTCGCTTCCTCCGGAGAACGAATATCGGGTTCCGATACGATTTCAACAAGAGGCGTTCCAACGCGGTTAAAGTCGGCCAAGGAGCCAAAACCGCCGTCGATATGGGTCAGCTTGCCGGCGTCTTCTTCCAGATGGAGTCGGGTAATACCGATCCGTTTCGTCTGGCCGTTCACTTCGATGTCGATCCAACCATTCTCGCCGATCGGCTGGTCGAATTGGGAAATCTGATAAGCTTTGGGCGAATCGGGATAGAAGTAGTTTTTCCGGTCAAATTTGCACCATTCGGCGATATCGCAGTTAATGGCCATTGCCGCTTTCATCGCGTATTCCACCGCTTGGCGGTTCAACACCGGCAGAACGCCCGGATGACCAAGGCATACGGGGCAAGTGTGCGTATTGGGAGGTGCGCCGAAAGAAGTGGAGCAGCCGCAGAAAATTTTGGACTTCGTATGCAGCTCGACGTGTACTTCAAGACCGACGACCGTTTCATATTTGGACATGTTATGCTCCTCCTAAGACAGGGCCGGACGCAGGTTATGAAACCCGGTTTGGCTTTCGAATGCGTGCGCGGCTCTCAGTACCGTCTGCTCGTCGAACGGCTTGCCGATAATTTGCAGTCCTACGGGCAATCCGTCCGCTAAACCGCATGGAACGCTAATTGCGGGCACGCCCGCCAAACTGACAGGAATCGTGCAAATATCGTTCAAATACATCGTGAGCGGATCTCCGACTTGTTCGCCTAATTTAAAAGCCGGCGTTGGTGCCGTTGGTCCGATAATTAGATCGAATTTCTCGAATACTTGATCGAAATCGCGTTTGATAAGCGTACGAACCTGCTGAGCCTTTTTATAATAAGCATCATAATAACCGGAGCTGAGCGCATATGTTCCTAACATGATCCTGCGCTTCACTTCGGCTCCGAACCCTTCGCTGCGAGAACGGCGGTATAGATCAAGCAGGTTGGACGGATTGTCGGCGCGAACGCCGTAACGTACGCCGTCGAATCGAGCCAGGTTGGAGGATGCTTCGGACGATGCTAACAAATAATAAGTAGCGACGGCGTAATCCGTATGCGGTAATGAGACTTCTTCCCACACGGCACCCATCGATTCAAAAACTTTTAACGCTTCAAGTACGCGTTCTTTGACCTGCGGGTCAATCCCTTGACCCAAATATTCTTTAGGCACCCCAATCCGCAAGCCTTTGACATCGCCGGTAAGAGCGGAAAGATAATCCGGGATTTCGACGTTAGCGGAGGTGGAGTCCCTCTCGTCATGACCCGCGATCGCTTGCAGGACATAGGCGGAATCTTCGACGTTTTTCGTGATGGGCCCGATCTGATCAAGCGAAGACGCGAATGCAACTAGGCCGAATCGGGAAACAAGGCCGTAGGTCGGCTTTAATCCGACAACGCCGCAATATGCGGCCGGCTGGCGAATGGAACCGCCCGTATCGGAGCCAAGCGTGAAATATACTTGTCCAGCGGCAACCGCTGCCGCCGACCCGCCGCTTGAGCCGCCGGGTACTCGGTCTAAGTCCCAAGGATTGTGGACGGGATGGTACGCGGAATTCTCGTTGGAACCGCCCATCGCAAACTCGTCCATGTTCAGCTTGCCTATCGTGACGGATTGTGCCGCGCGAAGCTTCGTTACGACTGCCGCATCGTAGATTGGATTATGGTTTCCAAGAAATTTGCTACCGCATGTCGTCAGCAATCCTTCGGTAACGATATTGTCCTTGATGCCTGCCGGAATACCGAACAAGAGGCCCCGTTCGTCCCCTGAAGCAAGTTGGGCATCCAATGCTTGGGCTTCCTTGCGCGCGCCTTCTTCATTTAACGTGAGAAACGCGCCGATTTTGTCGTCCGTATCGGTAATCCGTTTGAAGGATTGCTCCACCAGGTCGGTAACGGATAATTGCTTATCGTGAAGACGGTTATGTATTTCGGACAATTTCAAGTCAAAAACTGACATTCTTTGCTCCTCCTAAGTCTTTATTCCAGAACGGGCGGTACTTTGAATTGACCGTCCTCTTCCTCCGGAGCGTTGAGAAGTACTTTCTCAATGGGCCAGGATGGTTTAACCGTATCTGCTCTCATTACATTGGCTAGAGGCAACACATGGCTGGTCGGTTCTATCCCGTCCGTGTTTAATTCGTTCAATTTATCCGCATATTTAAGAATAGCGTTTAACTGATCTCCGAATTGCTCTTTCTCGGCATCCGACAGCTCAAGACGCGCTAAATTCGCAACATGCTCTACGTCTTTTTTCGTGATACTCATGCTTGTATTAACCCTCCTTAAAATCCACTTATCTGCTCATTCTTTTCATTATATCGGACAAACTAAGGGAACTCAATGATTCAAACCCGCTTCACGTACAAGGTAAAAGGGTAAAAGAAAACTATAGGCACAGAAGCGAGGAGGGAAAAATGATGTCCCGTTACCATAAAGGTTTATCTTCGATTCCACTGCGGGATTCAGGTTATGTGGAATTTGCGGCTGACGATCTAAGCTTGCGTACTCTATTGCGAGAAGCCATCCAGGATACCGAGAAATCGGAAGACCTTCCGATCGGGCTGCAATACGACAACCAGCAACAACTGCTTAAGCTCATGAGTAATTTGCAGGCACGGCTGCCAGCCGACGATGCCCGAAGCATTCAATGCCGGATTTGCTATGACGACAAACAAACCGACGATCGGTTAGCGGAAAATAAGGACGGCGAAGATGAGGCGTGGATTCCTTTGTCGGAGCTTTTTGGCGAAGTGGGAGGGCATAACGTATCCGACTATATTTTGCATCGGTTATTTACGACCCATCTTCAGCCCGTCGTGCAGCCGAGCGGCAACATTATCGGGTACGAGTTTCTATTGCGTCCGTTGCCGGAACAAATTCCTTTTCGCCCGGCAGAATTATTCGAGAAGGCGAGACGGATCGGCCAGCATTCCTTTCTGGACAGGGAAGCGAGGCATTCGGCAATCCGCATGGGCGCCGCACATCTGCAGAACGGGATCAAAAGGTTTATTAATTTCCTGCCTTCCTCGCTCCATTGTCCGACAGCTTGCCTGAAAGGCACTTTCGAAATGATGAAGGAAACGGGGACGGATCCGGGCGACTACGTATTCGAAGTGATGGAATCCGAACCGCTCGATGATCCCGGGTTATTGAAGGTATTCGATGTTTATCGGCAAGAGGGCGTTCGCCTTGCGTTAGACGACGTAGGAGTCGGTTTCGCTAATCTTGATGCCGTCGATCGCCTTCAACCCGATTACGTTAAAATGGATCGCAAGTGGGTTAGCAACTGTGATACGGACACGGGGAAACAACGATATATCGACGAATTGCTTGACCGCGTTTCTCATTTTCATGGCGTTGTTCTGGCGGAGGGATTGGAGCGCCAAGCGGAATGGGATTACTTGCGCAAAGCCGGGGTATCGTTGTTTCAAGGTTATTTATTCGGGCGAGCCACACCTGTACCGGCGGGTATCCGGGTTGCGGTAAGTAAGTGAATTGGCAAAGCGCGCCGTATGCATCTTGGATGACAAGATACTTACGGCGCGCTTTGGCGTATACGTTAACGGCTAGCCTGAATTATATCCACGCTTTTAAGTTGACCTGGCGAATAAATTCTTCGCGGCTTAACACTTCTTTGCTTGCTTCTTCGAC
This sequence comes from Cohnella silvisoli, assembly GCF_021190915.1. Classification (GTDB taxonomy): domain Bacteria; phylum Bacillota; class Bacilli; order Paenibacillales; family Paenibacillaceae; genus Cohnella; species Cohnella silvisoli. The sequence continues at coordinate 88,529 of NZ_JAIOAP010000023.1, read as the reverse complement.
GGGTTGTTCCTCTTCTTGCCCGCCGTTCATGATCCGCTTAAACAGCTCCTCATTTCGAGTAACCAATGCGAAGTCAATAAGCGCTTCTCTTTCGATTCGATCTGCTTCAAGCTCTAGCAGCGTTTCTTCCAATTCGATATCCTCGCAGGGAACATAGAATTGTCTATTGGCTTTAGGCACACGGATAATATAGTCAAATGCGCTATCGTTATTACGATCATAAGCGATCACATAACCGTATTCGCCTACCGGCAAATTCTGTTCAAACCGGTCATCCACGATAACGATTTTTTCCCCCAGTTTCAGCATCCCGATTCTCCCCTTCTCGATGCACGCGGTAATAATATTACTATCCTACTAAAAAGGGCTACTCTATGCAAATGCTGTTGTATGGGAAAATAGCATAAAAAATCACCAGAAACCAAAATCGGCATCTGGTGATAGGAATTCTATCGCTTTTAAATTTGTATCGTATATATTCTCTCGGGGGACTGAGTCAGGGGTCTGCAGCCGGTTTCCGTAATGAGATAGGTGTTCTCTATGCCGACGACACCAAGACCCGGAAAGGTAAACTTTGGCTCAACCGCAAGTGTCATTCCCGGCTCCAGCGGATCTTGAAATCCTCGTGCAAGAACGGGCCACTCATCGATCTCGAGGCCAATGCCATGACCGAGAAATTTGACTTGATCCCGGCCAAAGCCCATGAAATGCTCGGACAATCCCGCCGCTTCCGCCATTTCCAAAGCTTGCGCGTATAGTTGCTCCGGCTTCGTTCCGGGACGCAGCAGCTGTTCGCTGCGCCTTATAATCGCTTCGGCCGTCTCGTACGCAGCTTGAAGCTCCGAAGGAAGCTCGCCGATAACGGCAGTGCGAGTCTGGTCAATCGTATATCCATCGATGCAGCAACCAATGTCGATTAAGATGGTCTCATTTCGTCCGATCGGACGCAGACTAACGCTTTGCGGGGCCGCTGGAGATAACCCGCGGCCGCCGGCAGGGCCATCGAAGTAAGTAGGCTCCGCCGCGGCTTCTCCCGCCGAAACAACACCCGTCATAATTTCTTGGTTGTAACCGCGCATCCTCATAAGACCGATATGGCCTCGCTTCCGCATTGCATTTTCAATGATAGCGATGAGCTCGAGCTCAGTCATATCTTCTTGTAGAGCCGCGATCCCTTCTTCCAAAGCTGCAGCAGCCACCTCGGCTGCCCTTGAAATACAATCGATCTCATAGGGAGATTTCACGCTGCGAACATTCCTTAGCAATGCAGAGCCATCTTTTAATTGCGCTTGCGGAATCGCCTCCGCCAGACGGACATATAATTGCGCTGGCATGACATCCATGTCGGCACCTATCAACAGCGGGTTATCTGATTCAGAGATGAACACCGAGGGATAATCGGATTCCAACTGCTTGCCGAACTGCCGTAACGAGCCTAGCTCAACCGTCCGTACTTGCGACTCCTTGAACGCCCGCGCTATGCTTCTCCGAACATAATATGTAGGATCACCATCGGCAGGCATAAATAAGTAGCCGGTTTGCATGGAGCCGGTGAAATAATAGATACCGACGTTCTGAGAAATCAAACAGCCTTTTAAACCATCTTGAATTAGCTTTTGTTGCAGCCGCTGTTGGCGGTTGTACCACTCTTCTCGAGGAGGGAAAATCTGCATCCGGTCGACACCCCTTTAATGGCAATCCACACGTTATCATTAGAGCAAAGAAGGGGGATCACGTCAACAAGAGCTTAATAAACCAACTCGGCAGAGCCTTTTAAATCCCACTCCACGGGGGCTAATACTCCGAATAGCCGGGGATATTTTACGTGAACGATCAATATGACGCCTGGTCGATCAAGCGTGACTTCGTAGTCGTAGAGAGAATTTCGATAAGTATAGGGATACACGACCCCTTCATTAACGATTTTGAAAAGCCGTACTTCCGCTGGATCCCGGAGAAAGCTTCCCGGCTGCGGGTTCAAACCTGCATCTAACGATAGATTTTCTTGCAAATACGCGAGTGCCTTTTGTTCCGCGAATTCCGCCTTAATCGATAAAACGCCCAGCTCCAGTTTATCCCGATCGAGCTGCTGAGCCGCCGCGTGCGCGGCGCGGTCAACAGCGCGTTTGGCCTCATGAACCGTCCCCATCGCAAGCTCCTCATCCATCTGAAGAGCATGAAGCATCCACCAAATGACGATCATAAGCACGCTAAACACTAGCTTGGCCATATTGTTGCAAACCCCTTAGCTCAGTTAAGGTACGTACTCGCTCATCTTCATCCCTCCTCCTGCGATACGGGCATCCTCCGAAGGCGGCTCAAGTCCAATCAACCGATCAATGTTAAGCAAATTCTCGTAAGGATACGAGATTAGCAGCTTAATACCGGTACCTCTTGGCAGAGGGATCGCCGCGTTATCTCCTTCAGCGCCCGTAGTAGAAGATATCTCGTAATCGAGGAGCGGAGCAGAGAATCCATACTGAGAGAGTCTTCCCCGTGATTCCGCGACCATCTCGCCGTCAATATACCCATATTTGCCGCTTGCCCCTACTTCGAGCAAATAATCGACCTCTTGCTGAAGCAAAGCTTGCCGAATAACTAATACATGCTTGTAAATGGGTGAAAACATTAACCAACAAAACAAAGCGGCAAACAACACGAATACGAGCAATTGCTTCACGGGTTAATCCGGGAAATATGATCTGCCATCCTCCCGCCGGAGGACGTAATTTTCCCATGCGTGCCTTCGTCGCCTTGCGTAATACGTGTATAAAGCAGTACAACGGTTACGATTAGCAGCACCGTCATTAAAAGCTGTCGCATCCCTATCGCTCCCTTCCTATTAAGGCTGCAGATTTCCAAGCGTCGTATTGGCCGTACTCCCGTGGGTTTCTATACGGGCGCGAGTTCCCGTGTTATCTTGAGCTACGATCGTATTAAACATAAGTGCAACTACGATGAGCATCATAACGGTAATCAGAATATTTCTCATCCCAACACCTCCTTCCTAAGGATTAAGAGCATCGAAAAGTTTGGCCGCTTCTTGTACCCATGGGTAAAGAAAGATTTGAAACGTATACAGGATCGGGATTCCCGCAAGCACGAAAAGGAGATAAGAGGTCGTTTCTTTGCGTCCGTCTTTAGCCAACTCAATCTGAGCTTTGTAGTCCCGCACGACTTCCCGCAACATATCGTAGATTTCCTGGCTTTCGTTAAGGCGGAGAGAACGCATGCTCTCGGCAAACCCATAGGCTTCGTCGGTACCGAGCCGTTCCTTGAACCGCTTCAATGCCTTATCCGCATCGTGGTACCATTCATTAAGCAATAACCCCATCTCGCCTCGGATATGTTTGGTTAAAACAAGACACTTCATCAGCTTGCCATGCAGATGCAGCCTTGACCCCGTATAGTAGAGCAATTGGCTGCTAACGGCCACGATTTCCCGTCGGATTCGATCCGACCTATAGCGACGGATCGATTGCAGCCACATTCGGTCGCAAGCAGCCATTACAATAATAAGCAGTATGCCAAAGATAACATTCCAACTGAGCAGAGAAGGAAATAATCCCTTTTCTTCGCATTCATAGATTACTCCCGCCATAAGAGGAAGCACGAACAACAAACACCTTCTGTAAGCCAAATACACTTCGGGTGGATACCGAATACCGCAGCCGGCTAACAGCATCCGCCTCTCCTGCAGGCTTACGCTCTCCTTGTCTGTTCGCCAAACCTTAAGCCACCAACGGGGCGTTCGTCTTTCGCGCCAGCCTCGCAAATGAATACGCCAGCGATTGCGAGGGACGAAAGACAGTTTCATCATGACGGTTATCCCAACAAACAGAAGGACGAACTGGATGAGTCCGCCTATTGCGATAATGAGCGTCTGGATGTAGTCCGTCACAATTGGCACCCCTCCCTCTTTTATATTTTGCGTTTGGACAAATAGAGACCCATCATCAACGATCCAAATAACAAGACGACGGAGTTAAGCAGCATGCCTCTTCCCGCGGAGTCCATAATGTAATACTTGTGGCTTCCTTCGGGATTAAGCCTAAAGTTGATGCCGAGAAACAGAGTTAAAAATAGGATCGGGGCGAAATTCGCCATCCGTATTTCGAGCAGCCGATGTCGTTCTATCTGATTGGCCATCTGGGCTTTGCGCATATCTGATATTAATTCCTTCAAGTTATCCGCCACGTTGTTTCCCTCTTCAAGCGCCACCTTGAGAATACTGCCGAAATAATCCGCCCACATATGGCCGAAAGACAAGGAAAACCGGCGCAAGCTTCCGTCATCGTCCCCCCTAACCGACAAATTCCGGTAAAGCTGATCGAACACTGCCTGCACTTCGCCGGGAAGCCGCCGTTCTTCTACTGTTTTCTGTAAAGCAACCCGGATGTGGCGGCATCCGGTAACCAGATAACTTTGATAGAACAGTTCTACGGCCGGCAGAAACTCAAGCCTGGTCGCCATTTGTCTATTAATCAAAGACATGCGCAGCAGCAAATACGGAAGGCATCCCATTATGAGCATAAGAATAACGACGGCGCGAAAGGATTGGAAAACAAGTACCCCGCCCGCGACGCCCAACATGCCCATCCCGAAACAGGAAACCGCAAAGCCTTTCGGCTTCATTCTCCACCTGAGCGCCAGCAACAAATCGGCAATATGCTGGTGAGGCTTGCTTAACCGAATCATTTGCCGCGACAGATCGAGATTCCAGCGAGCTTCTTTATTGGCGTTTAACCGGCGTTTACGGGATTGTCCATCCCACCACGCGGATAGACCAAAACGAAAGCATGCATAGAGCAATAGGAAAAGAACTGCGACAAGAGAAATGATAGCGAGTTTCAACATGAGACCGACTCCCCTTTTGCCGACTCCGAGATAGACCGGTAGCCTTGCGAATCCGTTCTTGAAATTTTCCGCAGAGCCCGTTCGGAGAAAGACTCGGGGAAAATCCATCGTCCGGTGGACTCCTCGTAACGGATCAAGTCCCGAATCGCAACGACGCCGTTGCGCCATTCGAATTCTCCGACTCTGGCCAGCTTCCGCATGCCATCGATCATTCGCATCTCGAATCCAATGTGCGTTACGTGCTCGGTTATGCGCCTGATCATGGAGATCGGATTCATTCCTCTCCCATCAAGCATACACATTTCAGTTGGTCTATTCGGTATAAGTCGGTACTGGTCATTAGGGCTTTTTCTTATTGAGTTTCTTCATTATAAGACGGTCATTTAAGGTCGCCAAAAATCGGGGAAAATCACAGTGGTTTGTGGGGAAAATGTGGGGGATTTCCTCCCCCCGTTCCCTACTTAAATGGTAAACCGAGATAAATTTATACGTATAATTTGTACGTATATATTTGTTGACACGTGTTATTTATACGTGTATAATAAAGATAGAAAGGAGGAGCACAATGAAGGCTTATAGCTCTAGGGAAATCATAAAGCTGATCGAAGCGGATGGATGGTACTACATAGGAGCTAATGGAAGCCATCATTTTTACAAACATCCAACGAAACCCGGAAAGGTAACAGTACCGCATCCAAGAGACAGCTTCCCTCCCAAGACTCAAAAAAACATTCTGAAAAGCGCGGGGATATAGGGCGTAGGCCCTTTCCCCCAAGGAGGTTAATATAGTGAGTAAAAAAGATGTTTATCGTTATTGGGCAGTTTTGCATTATGCGCCCGAAGGTGTTTCAGTACGGTTTCCCGATCTACCCGGATGCTTCACAAGTGGGGATACAGCGGAACAGGCACACGTTGAAGCCAAGGAGGCTTTAGGTGGGTTTTTATGCATTATGGAGAATGAAGGCGATGATATCCCCGACCCCTCCAGCCTTGACACCATTATGAGGCAGCTTGAGGAAGATGAGGCCGTTTGTGAGGTTCGGGTTTACATGCCTACTGTCAGAGAAGCTATGGAGTCCAGAGCCGTCAAAAAGACGCTCACAGTCCCCAAATGGCTTAATGATGAAGCCGAACGGAATGGACTGAACTTCTCCGCAATCCTGCAAGATGGTATTAAACGAAGCCTGGGCATAACTGCCGACAAGTAAATCCGCCTGTTGAGTCCTGGGGAACGGACGAAAACGCACCGTCGCGATGATGGAGCGTTCGCGGGATCCCGCAACGAGGGAGCATACTTCTCCCCTTTACATAGATCACTTTGAAACTAAATATCAATTGTGTTTAATCAACTTGGCTGGCAAAATGTTCATAGGGATGAATTTGAACCACACATCAGGGGGTGAAGCGAAATGGCTCATTCATTGGACAGTAAACCGACCCTGCAAAGTATTTATCAATTTCCAAGTGAATTCCTACAGCTAGATGCTTCATGCCTAAAATCCGTTGCGCTAGAATTGGATTACAAGCCGAATCCGACAAGAGTAATGAATTTACTTTCTCGGTGTAAATGCTCGACGCTCGGTGACGTTATGGCGTTAAATTGGGATAGTCTAAGTGACATAAAAGGCCTCGGTCCGGGCGGTGAATCAATGTTGCTTGATCTCCTTGATCGAATAACAGAAGATCCGGAAGCGTTTAGAAACCGATATTCGACCGAGATAAGTATAGCGACTTTACCAATCAAATATTGGTTAAAGATCAATTTTAAGGCCCGACGCTTTACCCTCCATAAAGACAGTTGCACTAAAGCTTCTTTGGCAACTAGTCGAGTGCGATTTAAGTCGGGTATTGAACATGATTATGTATTTGACGGTTGTTGGATTGGTTTCCCATCTATTGAAATAGCAGTTGATTTTCATAGCAAATATCATAAACGTGAAGAATTTACCTTGTGTAGGGTGTGCTTTAATAAAGAAGTTCGAGATTTATTCAAACATCGGGGACATAACGAGTCACCACAATATCCGTTGAACTAACATGACTTTGTTATATTTTCACGAAGAACACGCCATAATCCCTAGCGCTTGGGAATTTGGTAAGGAAACTTTTCCTGATCTCTCAAGTAGGTTATGAGTCCATTGTTAAATTCTATCGCTTGTACTACGTTTTACTTACAGTATAATTTTGAACATCAGGGAGTGATCCATGTTGCAAACTAGGATAGACTACGACAAGCCCCTGAAACACTACTTCCCGGTTGCAGAAGAGTGTTTGTCCTTGAATGTATCCTCGCTTAAATTAGCATTAATCGAAACAGACTCTGTTCCAACTTTCAATCGATTATACAATTGCTTAATACGCAGCGGACTTACAACTATTGGTGACTCAATTCAAATTGATTGGCGAAGCCTTGATCATATGAGAGCCTGCGGAAGGAAATCTCATTTATTGTTGTTCTCACTCCTGAAAAGAATATCCGAAAATCCCGAACAAATATTAAATGCAACAAATCCGGTCATTGAAAGCCCCGAACGTTTCATTGATAGTTCTTATGTCCGGGAAATCATAAAGAAGCATCGAAATGTGAATCAAGTCAATAACGTCAAAGCAAAGCTAAGCGATAGGGCCGAAGAGATAAAGCGCCTGATGCGCGAGAAGGGTTTTACAAAGTAATTTCCCAAGCGTATGGGAATATGAGGTAAGGAAAACTATCCTGAGGTAAAACAAAAAAAAGCCCGGAAGCCGAAGCCCCGGGCGCTTAATGCTATTTCTTTTTATACCCCTGAACTCTCAACGACACGGCCAGTGAACGCCAAAATTCCAACGTACCAGTCGGATCCTTGATCTTCTCCAGCACCTTATCCCCGAACTCAATAATGAACCACTTAGGAGCCGGAATGTTAGTTTCTAGGTCTTTGATCTTTAATGTAAGCACGGTCAAGGCGCTTGATTGTTCCTCTACTTTTATCTGCAAAGCCTCGAACGCTTTTTGTTCAATAGCTGTCATAGGTTGATCCCCCTCGTTTGTATTAATGGTTGTAAAAATCCAATATTGCGCTGCTTCCCTCCGGAAAACCGTTTCGTCCGCAGTTACCTTGCCGTCATCCTTCACGCCCTCGCGAATGAGGCCATCTATTCCATACTTACGATTGTCCGGGTTCGGATCATAAACGTCGATCCATTTGTCGTGGATTCCTACGAGCAGTATATAATGACCGGCTCCCGTGAAATGTCCGAAACGCATGGATGCGATGACTAGCGCGCCATTCGATAAAGCTTGCTTGGCTTCTTCTAGGCTTCCCGTTTGCATGCAGGAGAGGCCATATGCTTTGGCAGCTTCTAAGAAGAATCCCCAAGAAGTACCATTATCATCAGTCCGATATCCGTGGCTGATAGCGAACTGCGCAGATTCTGGCGGCAGCACTCTTCGCCCAATGAACGAACTAGCGACCATAGCGAAGCATGTTGGACCGCATCCAGAGGCGGCAATTGTTTGCTTGGGATCACTACGGTTAGAGTAAAGGATATCCTTCCAGCGCGGGTCTTCTTGGCTGTAATAGATGAGTTTATCCATTCGCCTTTTCCTCTCCTTTCTCACCCAACTGCTGCAGCAAAGTCTTAAGCCAACTAGGAAGAGGTGTTCCCATCGTACCAAGGTTTTCCACAACCGAGAGGCCTTCACGTCCAACGTAAAAGTAAATAGCCGCTGTTCTAAACACCGGCGCTCCCGGTTGCAGCCAATCATCCAATAATGCTGCTAAGCCGACAACAAAAAGGACGGTCACCTTTCGGATGCCGCCCCAGTACATGGTATCGCTGTTGACTCGCTTAAGCTTGATCGCACCAAGTACACCTGTCACGTAATCCGCCACCATGAGGACTAAGAGAAGCTGCAGAGACTTATCCCACCCGCCCAGTAGTGCCCCGACTGTCCCGGCAATTGCAACCCATCCGCCCCATGCAGCCTCTTTACTGTTTGTACCTGCAGCGGCTGTCCATAGATTCAATACAAGCTCTTTTCCTTGATTCATGAGATTGGCCTCCTTCATATAGTAAGAGCCCCGCTAGAAACGGGGCTTAGTAAAGTTTGTCGATGCCTTAAACTCTTATCAAACTCGCTGTTATGTGTACTTGGTTCGCCGTTGCCGCATTTATCCCCAAGTATATATTTCCGGTTGTTGCCATTACTTCCACATATACAGGCGCATAAGTATAACCGCCAACAGCCAAACTTGTGGACGCTTGTATGACTTTTGTTTTCGCCGTTCCCGATTCGTCAATGTATTGACAATCTAAATAAAGAGTAGTCGCGGCCGTTTTAACTCTAGCATAAACATACAGTAAAAATGCGCCGCTCGTTGCCGGTGTATGTCCCAAATAATTTGATAGGCCAGTTGTAGTGATTAGGTAATCGGTTAGACCAGCAATCTTTCTCATGAAGTCAGTTTCGTGATAACCGCCTACCATATCGGCGTTAAGATTAGGGACGATAGTTGGTGAAACAACAGAAAATGGAGCAGTCCCACTAGCTGTGAACGACGGCATTCCAGTGAATGCAGGACTATTCAGAGATGCAATAGCTGTGTCAACGATACTTCCTCCAGTATCTTGTTGTAAGGCTCCTGAAGGCTTACCATTGCTAAATAAGATTACCGCACCCATTGATGCAAAAAAAGCATTGGTATTAGAAGTTCCAGTACATGCATTTGCTAGAACAAAACTTGTGTCTTGCCCCAGAATTGCAGACCCACGATTGCTAATTACGCATGTTGAAAATTCAACTGTGCTTTTGCTAACAAAGCATCCAAGAGATGCTGAACTAGATACGTTGACGAAGTTCGTCATGATTATACGCCCCGTGCAGTCACCAATAAAAAGAGCAGTCGAAGCAGCATACGTAGACGTAATCCCATTAATGTTAATCGATGCAGAACAACCACGAATATTAAGCTGCCCAGATACATTTCGAGAACGAGTTGTATTATCAGTGTCCCCATTAATCGTAATCATTCCTGCGGACGATAATCCAATAAAACCATCAATAGTACATGATGGATACGTACCTGGCGCAACGTTGATAAATATGTTGTGTTTAAGCAATTTTGGAATTTTTGCAAGAGCGCCGTTAATTGTTGCCAGTGCATTTCCTGCACCAGCTGACAGCCCTGTGTTGGAGTCGTTTCCGTTTACTGAGTCAACATAAAGTGTAATGCCGGACGTAGTCGCAACCAAGGAATTTTGATTGATCCAAGCGGTTGTCGGAATATTTGTTGAATTATCCCCAGCGGTAGGTGTCGGAGCTTTTGGATTCCCCGTAAAAATTGGGCTTCCAAGTGGTGCTATAGCATCCACTATACTTCCACCATTTGACGTAACCAGTGCACCGGCGGGAAGTGCTCCTCCAGGCCCTGTCACTACTGTTGCGCCGTTTTGTGCATTTATTGCTGTTGTATTACCTGTCCCTGAACATCCACTCATAAAAACTTGAGAAAGCATGTCAGCAAGAATACCAAGCGTTCGATTGCTAAGAACGCAGTTGTTCAGATAAAGTTTGGATCGCACACAGTTAATACCAGCTGATGCACTAACTGCAACTGCTACATAGTTATTCAGAATCGGTGGTGTAGTGCAATCATAAACGTTGAGTGAATTGTTAACGGAGTTAGTAAAGCCCGAAAAATAAATATGAGCAGAACATCCTCGAATATTAATCGTGTTAGCAATAATACGTGATCTCGTCGTATTATCGGGATCCCCATGAATCGAAAGTGTCACATTGGTAGTATTACCTCCATCTAAAAATCCATCAATATTAAGGGTTGAAGCTGGATTATAAGTTCCTGCAGCTACAATGATTGAGACGTTGTGCTTTAGAATCTTTGGAACTTTATCAAGAGCAGCCTGAATGGTCGCAAGAGCGTTTCCTGCACCCGCGGAAAGGCCAGTGTTAGCATCGTTTCCGTTTACCGCATCAACATACAACATCATAAGTCCAGTTGTTGTAACGAGTGAATTAAGATTAACCCAATTCGTTGTCGCGAGTGCCGAAGAATTATTCCCCAATGAAGGCGTTGGAGCTGTTGGAGAACCTGTAAATGCTGGCGAAGCAGTTGGTGCTATAGATGTGTCAATGATGCTACCTCCTGAATTTTGCGAGGCGTTAGTAGTTCCAGTTGGCCTACCACTGCTAAATACAATATTCGAACTAGACGCATACATTCCAGTAGTATTCCCTGTACCTGAACAGCCTACTGCCATAACCGAAGAGTTTGCTTGTGCTTGGATAGCAACTAATCGGTTACTTATTACGCATGTTATTAACAGCGCTATACTTTTATCAATTAGGATACCGAGTAACGATGCAATTGTATCAACGACTATATCCGTTAAGACAACTCTTGAACAGCCAAGAATATTTATTGGAGTTGAGGACGGGTAAGTTAACGTTAGTCCACTAACAGATATTTCTACTAAACATCCACGAATATTAATCTGACCACTAATAATGCGCGAACGTGTTGTGTTATTAGAATCCCCAATAATATTGAGATAGCCGTTAAATCCTCCCGACATAAATCCATCAATATTAACAAGTCCAGGATACGTTCCGGCAGCTACATTAATAGTAACTGTATGTTTCAAGATTTTAGGGACTTTAGCAAGCGCTGCGCTGATGCTTTGTAATGCGTTTCCAGCGCCGGCGGCAAGTCCGGTGTTTCCGTCATTCCCATTTACTGCATCAACATACAGAGTTATAGAAGCTGTTGTAGCTACCAATGAATTATTGTTTACCCAAGCGGTAGTGGGAATTTTCGTTGAATTATCTCCTGCTGCTGGAGTCGGAGCGGTTGGAGTACCTGTCAAGGCAGGTGAGGCAAGCGGAGCTTTTGTTGTATCCGCACCTGCACCCATCAACTGCACAAAAATCAGCGCTGTCGTGCCCAGCGTTATTGTACCGGCATTGCTCATCGTAAAACCCTTGCCACCATTGTTTGTCCCTTCACGGACGTATACGCTGATGCCGCCTAATATCTTGGCCGTGCTGTCTGAGTCCGTTGCGCGTGCCCATACGGCAGAGTCTACGACGTAAATGCCGTTCTGGCTCCCGGTCGTCTGATTTTTGACGAGGACGCGGTCGCCCACTACCAGTACTACACCGTCGATCGTCTGCAAGCCGGAGAGTGTGATGTTGGCAGTTGTTGCGGTGCGAACGGCACCGTCGATGGACTTTTGAGCGATGGCACTGTTAAGGTCCGTATACCCGGCTTTGTCCAGGTCCAGCGTCTTGATCCCTTGCTCGATCCGATTCAGATCCGTCTCAGTAACCGTATCGCCGAATTGCCAGTTAGTCTTTGCAGTGAAAGCCATTAGACAACCTCCTCTAATGTAATAACATGCCGCATGATTGTGTCCTCGATAATCGGTACGTTGACCGTTCGTGTACTAACCACCGCGCCTGCGGATGATTTAAGTTCCATTTTGGTGACGGTCGCAACCGTACCCATTAAAACCAGGTATTCAATCGTCAGAACGTTATCGGTTGTCGATTTGAGCAGGAAGCTCGTAATCTCGACTGTATCATTCAAGACGACTTTCGCAATCTTAGTATTAGTATAGGTTGTCAATTCGTTCAGATAAGTTTGTGCTATCATAATGGCACCGGACTCCTTCGGACGGAAAATGGTGTGATTCCGACCTGCCAACTGCCAAGCTTAGTCAGGCGGTTGAGGCCGATTACAAAAGCCTGGTCAAGCAGCCCGATCCGCTCCGCGACAAAGGTCGTCGGCTGATAAACCAGATTAGCCGGCTTGAGCAAATTAACGGTGTATTCGATCTCCCGGAGCACCGCCGCGTTCTCCACTCCGACACTGATCTGCAGCACAAAGTCGACCGGATCGACCTCAACGACAACCAACCCAGGCACTCCGGCGATAAAGTCTAGCTTTTGTTGCAGGTATCGCTCAGTAAACGGAGGCTTGGTCGTGTATCGGTTGATGATCCGGATCCGCCGGAAGCTGAGCGTTTCAGTCGTCGGATCCGCAACAATTTCGAGCATCCGCTCGCGCCGGCGCACCGCCTCTTCCGAGCTGGTCAGGACAAACTGGTCATTAAAGAGCCGGTTGATCGCCGTCTGCAGCGCCTGCAGCTCCACGTCCTCCGTCGCAGTCAATTCGATAAACTCCGTCACATCCCGGTAAAACACCGGCAAGTACGTCATCAGTGGATCACTCAAGGATCGTCACCGTCCCCAACACCGGAATCTGCGCCTCGGTCAGCATGACATTCGCGGCGGTGCCGTTTAAGGTTGTGCCCGAGACGTCCGCTACACCTTCGACACCAAGCATTCGTGCCTCCATAGGCGCGATTCGCACGACCGACTGTTTAACACTAGCCCATGTCCGGCGGAGAGACAGCAGGTACTCGGCTACGGCCGCCTCCAAAGCCTCCTGCACCTGACCGATCGTAAAGCCACTCTGCAGTGTGACCGTCGTGGTGACATTGATTGTGACCGGAGCTGCCCCAGTTACAGTCACCCGGTGCCCGATCGGCGCTAGGCCGATGCCCACCCCACTGTTGACCACCGGGTCCAAAATCGTTTGGACCTCGTTCACAAGCGCAGGCGGGGGCGGCGAGTAGCTGCTGTCGACGATCGTGATTTTGACTGTACCTCCTCCGGCCCAAGCCGGAAATACCTTGACACCGCCAACGCCATCCAGGTCACCGACCTTTTGCAAATAATCTCCAACGTTGCCGCCGAACGGCTGCGCATTGATCTCAGCCAGGAAGCGAGTAAGCAATGCATCGTCGGTCTCCTCTTCAGCACCAGGGATCCGAACATCTGCTAGTTCAGCGCGGGCCAAGCCGTCCACATAATCGATCGGCAGCAACTGGCCGAAATACTGATTACCAATGATGCCGGTCGAATCGCAAGTGAGCTCGAAATTTCCGATCGACAACCGGTTAGTGGCCGTGTAGTTGACGCCAGAAATCGAGTACCGGCTGCCGAGTGGCACATCCATCAGCGCATTGGCAGCGTTATAAAAGAGGCCAAGCCGCCGGGCTTCGGTCGCCGCTTTGTGTATCGTACCGTGCTCCGCGACTCTCCGTCTCCTGTAGTCCCCGGTTGCCGTGTCCGCGAAGGACAAATTGTAATTTACATCTAACTCCGCGTATATCTGAGCCAGCTCGGCGGCGGCCGGAGCCAGTGCGTCGTAAATAATCGAGCCCTCGCGCTTATCCATGTCGTTCGGCACCCGGGCTAGCATGCGCTGCAGGATCGCATCATACGTCTGCGCCTCATACACCTACGGTCACCCCTCCCTCAAATGATCCTTGATCCGAGACGACCGTAAACGTCGCCAGGGCGCTGTCGCCGCTTACCGTAATCTGCATATCGGTCACGTCGTTGATGCGATCGTCCTGCAGCAGTGCCTCCCGGATGCGCCGGGTCAGTTCTGATTGGACGATCTCAGGAGACCGGCCGGTAATACCCGCTGTCTCGGAACCATAATCAAAGCTGTAGATTAGATAATCATATCGCTCTGTTTGCAATATCTTGAGAACGGCTTGACGGACCGCATCCAGACCATCCACCGTGCCCGTTGCGCGCTTCTTGTCCAGATCAAGCCGATATGTCCTGCTAGGCAACTGTACCTCCTGCAACTCATCCGTATCGATTTGCCCGCCTGTTGGGATCACGTCTCCACCACCCTATCCAAAATCAAATATTGATTACCGCCTTGTACCCGTAGTAGGATCAGCTTGTCACCCGTTTCCAGCCCGCGACGGATCAACAGCTTGTCCGGCAGCGCCTGCCCGGTCGTACCACCGCCATAACTATGCGTGTGCTTCGCATCGATCTCGTATTTGGTCAGCGACTCCGGAACAATTAAAAAATCCGCTGTGAGTGCAAACCGTTGATCGACGGTTACCTCAAGCGGATTATCTTTTGTGACGGTCCCGGTCAGGATTGCAACGGGCTGCCCAGCTCCAATGGCGCCTATCCCGGCTTTTTTAATTGCATCTAATAGTCCACTCATCATATCACCTTCAGAGTCAGCGACATCGTATGATCGCCGTCAAATTTGTGACTACACTCGTCAACCAACATCGGCTGATTAATCCCAAGACGATCAATCCGGATGCGGACATAGCTGCCAGCTCGTACACGAATATCACCGATCGCCTCAAGCCTAAGCGACTTGGATTCCCGGTTTTTAAGTTGGATCAACGTGTCCAGAACTTGTTTGATCTGTGCGGCGTTAAGGCCCTCGTCCGCCTTTTGATAGAGCTGCAGCATCCCCCATTTGGCGATGTTCGCGCTGTCGAAAGCGAGGTACACATCGCGCTTTTTAGTCTTCTTGTTGTCTTGTACGATTTTAACCCGATTATAAGTATCACTGTCGATTGATTGCATGTAATCGTAATCAGTCATCAAACTCTCATCGCCGATATAAAAGTCTGGGAGCGGCTGGTTGACGTTCTTCAGAGCGAGAACACCGAAGTCATCGAATAAATAATAGTTGCCCCCTCCGTTAATCAACGTTAGATCAAGCGCCTTGCACATCGTGTCGAGCAGCTTCTGACCATCCGCCACGAGCGAAGGAATTTTGTACTTCGTATCTACCAACGTGCCGATCTTTAGTTTGAATTCGGAGGCAATGGTTTTAATGATCTCCGTTGCGGTTTTCCCGGCGAATAGGTAAGTGTTGCTCGCCATCAGATAACGGATCTGGTCGTAAGCCTTGATCTTGACATCCTCGTCGGCGCTGAAGCTGATTTCAAACACGTAACCGTAGAACACATTGGTGCCATCCAGCCGAACACGGATGATATCACCATTGTTAATGGCAAAACTCGCGTTCTCGTAGAGTCCGCCATCGATCAGAGTAAAGTTCAAGCTGCCGGCCTTTCCGATCCGGGTTGTCTGCCACTCCATATCGGAGACGATATCGGATATGTCCCATACCTTGCCGTTTTTGTTGTCGATCATCACCTCGAGGGGCATGTCGCTTCCTCCTCCTATGACGGCATTTTCAGCACTCGGCCAATCTGAAGCATCTTAAGCTGCGCATCCGTGATGCCGTTCAGCTTCTGGATCTCCTGCCAGCGCCCGCTGTCCCCCAGAACCTTCTGGGCGACCTTGGTCAGGTTGTCTCCGGCCACTAGCGTATAAGTCTTAGGCGTCTGCTTCTCATTTGGCCGTGCAGGTGCCTTCGTTATGGTCTTGGCCTTGTTAATGGAAACGGTATTCGTATCTACCGTCACCTTTTTTGCAGCATAAAAGCGATACTCCTTCAGATCGATCTTGTACTCCAGATCCCCGCCGCTGCCAGCTACCTCGGACCAATCAAACGACTCAATACTAACCGGTGTGTTGATTTCATAGCCTCCAGCAAAAATAAACCGGATTGGTCGCTTGGTTGCCATCCAGCTCTCTATCATCTGTACATACTCTCCGGGCGGCCTAAATGGAATATTCGGCTGCAGGAACGGGTAATCGGCTGCGGGAAAAAAGGATTCAAAGCTTATCTCCTTTAGTCCGCGGTCTTTAATAACATTGATCTCCCCGAGTCCGGCAACCGTGTACACCTTACCGCCGCCGTCGCCACTAATTTCGATTTTCTCGGGCATAATTGGTAACTCAAGTTTCTGGGCACCGCTGTTATAGCTCAATTCAATTCGATGCGTCATCCGGAATACACTCCTTCAGCACTGGTAACGATCGCGACCTCAAGATGCTCAGTTACGCCGGCGATGATAGAGTCAAGATCAGCCTCCTTGCTTACCGGACCGGTCTTGACGTTGACCGTCGTCTTCGGCTGCAATGTCACGAAGTTCTGAATGTTCTTCATTTCAGCGAGTTCGCGCATTGTCTTCAGGTCCTCGCTGGAGATATCGACCTTGTCATTGATCTTGCCGACCTCGTTGACTTTGTTGATGTTCCCGCTCGCCCAGGCGTCCCCAACCTGATTTAAATCGTTAATCTTATCTGCGGCCTTGGAGAATACATCCTCGCCCTTTTTTCTACCATCTTCAAAAGCCTTTGCAACATCTTTATAATCCAACTTATACTTCGACAAATCTACAACGTCTTTATCAGATTTTTTAGGTTTTAATGTTTCTACCCATGAATTATCAAGCCCGCCGATATGGTCTAAGTTACTTCCAGAAACCCAATTGAGTTGATCAATAGCCCAGTTCAAACCTTTGACAATACCGCCTATCATACTATCAAAGAAACCCGAAACTTCTTTAAGCATATCGTAGAATAGTTTCTTCACCGCATATACAGGATCAATGAAAACATTAACGAGGAATTCGGCGAAGGATAAAAAGATATTCCATATGAACGCAACTTTATTGAAAATTTGTGCGAAAGCAGCATTAAAATATCCCGCCACTAACCCTACGACTTGCTTTGTGGATACACCCAGCCTGTTTAAGCCGATTAATAATAAAGCAATCGCTCCGATAATAGCAAGGACAGGCC
This sequence comes from Cohnella silvisoli, assembly GCF_021190915.1. Lineage (GTDB taxonomy): Bacteria > Bacillota > Bacilli > Paenibacillales > Paenibacillaceae > Cohnella > Cohnella silvisoli. Next base: position 71,179 of record NZ_JAIOAP010000023.1, on the reverse strand, counting down.
AAGTCGCAATCGCCCACATAATGAGCCAGTATGCTGCAAGTCCCAATACCACTACCCCTATCGCAATTAGTACGTTCTTGACGATGTCCATATTATTAACGATTAAGTCAGTGAATGCCGCGATCCCATCAGCCACAATGTTTATTCCTACACTCAAGCCATTCAAGAAGCTCTGTCCTTGTGCGCTGTCCATCCAGTCAACCATTTTCATAAGAGACTTAGTTAACCGACGAATCGGTCCGTCCGCACTATTGAGCGTTGAGATCCAACCTGCAGCTTTATTCTTCGCAAGAGTCATGGCCTGTCCGAAAGTAACGGGCATATTGCGAAAAATCTTATTGATATATGCATCCTGCTTGGAAAAAGCTTGAACGATAGCACTTGATGTGAGCTTTCCATCCGCTCCAAGTTTCTTCAATGAGCCGCGTGAGACACCAAGTCCATCTGCTAATACCTTCATCAACATCGGTGCAGTTTCACTTAATGAACGAAGCTCGTCACCTTGCAGGACACCACTTGAAAGTGCTTGCGTCATTTGAAGTATCGCGTTTTTACTATCTTCCGCAGAGGCTCCACCTGTAATGAGTAGTTTGTTAAACCGTGATGAAAAGGCCAGTATCTCGTTATCATTTTTGAACACACCCTGCGTTGATGCCCCGAGTTGCGCGACCATGCTTGCTGTCTCTCGATAGGCTTGACGCGTATCATTCGCCACGGCCATAACTTTGCGTTGGAGTTCCAATTGCGTTTGTGTACCATCGTTAATCATTGATAACCTTGTATTAACGCTTGCTATCGCATCAGCCCAGTTAACTAGATCAATTGCTTTATGCAAGGTGGCGATCGACAAATAAGCTGCTGCTATACCTTTTAAATTGCTCAAAAGACCACTGGATGCCGAACCACCTTCACGCAATCGCTGATTATGTTGCTGTTGGAGTTGGTTTATTCTTTCTTCCAATCTGCGAATACGCTCTAGAGCTGCTTCAAGCTGCGCCGTTCCGGTACTCGTTCGGCTGAGCTGCCGTACAGCGACAAGCAATCGCATGACTAAACGCTGGATGTTCGTAAACATCACCGTCAGCGATGTCGGGAGTTGAACTTGAATTCTCATTCTGATTTCGCCGAGCTTGGAAAGCACCATCTCCCTCACTCTTTGAGCATCTGCTTGTATCGTCGAAGTGTCGAAAATTATTTTGACACCAGATGAACGAAGTCGGTTTTGAATCTGTGAAAGCGTTCGTGTCACCGCATCTGCATCAATAATGATGTGCAAGGCTGACGATCCTGTCGCTGAAATCTGCTGCTTAAGACGCTCAACTTCCGCCAGCGCCTCGCTCGCATCAAGCGACAAGTGCAGTGTAGCCTGAGCCGCTGCCAACCTTTGAACTGTATCATTGATATCTCGATAGGCGTAGTTGGGATCAAATAACAACCTTACTGTGACCGAAGGAGCTACTCCGGCGAACAATGAGTGGATTCGATTTCGAATTTCCTCATCTACTGGTATATCAAACTTGATTTTGGTCTCAAGTTGACCAACCGCCTGTTCCAGGTGTTGCCGAATTGCTGGCGCTTCTTGAATTGCATTGGAGGGGTCCAGTGTCACACCTACAACATTGTCCGTTAAACCAGACCGAATACGCTGTTGAATTTCTGTCATCCCCTGTGCGATGCTCCCGGCGTCCAGAATAACATGCAGAGCAGAACTGCCGGTGGTAGCAATCCTGTTTTGGATATGTTGCAGTTCAGCAAATACTCCTTGCACATCAATTGCCATCCGAACAGGCTGCTCAATCTGTTGCTTCACGCGATCGGCCGCGCTGAGTACTCGTTCCATGCCTTGATGCGCTTTGTTAAGTACCTGGCTAAAGCGGTCAAACAATTGTAAGCTCGCGCTGACTGTCGGCATCTCGGCACCTCGCTTTTAATCAAATAAAAAACGCCCAAGAGGGCGTTAGAAGTATCTTAAGTCGTATGTTATTTTTATCGTGTCGATTTTGTTATCTGCTTCTGTGACCCAAACTTCCGGCACCTTTTCAGAGACCGAATTAAATTTGATAGTAGTTCCGCCGCTTGATTTCTTCATCTCATCACTTGGCAATATGCCAAACTGTTTGAATAAATTTTCATCAGTTGTATATAGCTGATCATTAGCGTAATAAGTGAATCGGACAACTTTACTGTCAATCACAAGGTACTCTTGATTTCCATCATCGTAAGTATAGGTTATTGCCTTATACTTTTTTCCATTCGAACTGTCAAAATTCCAACTATCTTTTAATTCGGGTTTACCTTTTAAGGCAACTAGTTCTTTTTCCGATATACGGAAATACTCGTTCGCATCTATTATCTGCTTTACTCCCACTGTGGCTGCTGGTTGGGTTGAAGTTTCAGAATCATTATTTTCAGCCACACAACCAACTAAGACAAACACAAATAATAAAAATATCAATAGTGCTAACCTCTTATTGATCAAATTAACCCCTCCGCGCATCTTTTAGACCAAATCTACCAGATTACGGGATAAAAAGGCAATATCCAATTTATTTCATTTTTCGGTTTGATTCTTTTCGCTCTTTCTCAACACGGATATCGATCATAGCGAAGATGGCCGCTTTCTCATGGCGGCTCATCCTCACCAAGTCGTGTGGCAAAATCTTAAGCTCATGGAGAGCGTAGTAAGCATAATTCGCTTCGCCATCGCCCTCCTTAATCAGTTTTTTACTTCTTCAATCAAATCGTTCAGATCCTTATCGTAACCGTTGATCTCCTGCACTTTCTGGATCAACAATACATACTCTCCCGCCAAGAGCATCTTACGCAGCAGGTTCTCGGCACCCAATACGCCGTAAGAACGCTGCAGTTCTAAATCCTTTAGATTTGGGAACGTTACACAAGCGACTGCAACCTTAGCCAAGTATTCTTCAGTAACGGTTTCAGTAACCTGATGCCCACCCTTACCCTTCGTTCTACGGGTAGCCGCTTTCCGAAATTCTTCATCCTCAGAGGCTGAGATGCTCCGGAGTGTCCACGGAATCGGACTACCGTCCTTGCCCTTAAAACGCTCCGAGACAACAAATTCCTCCGTCTCCTCCGCTGCTACGTTCTGCGAGTAAAACGCACTCAAATCGCTCATGTTGATTTATCCTCCTAGATTTAATTAGCCAAGCGTTGGCGTGCCAAACTGATCAATAATGTCGACGTCTTCAAAAGTAAACTCTACCTCTTCATCAAGTGCTTCGCTGTCCGTGTCCAACTTAGCCAAGATCACTTTGTTAAGGTTAACGTCCCGAAGAATAACAGTCTGCTTCCCTACACCGGATGCTGGGTCCTCATTGACAACCTGAACGTCGAAGTAAGTGTCGACGCCATTCTTGATGTAATTGAGCATCTGTTGACGAAACCTAGACGTCACGTAATAAATCGTCATCGTTCCGGTTCCCGACCACCCTGCAGCTTTATGCTGGGTCCCGCGCTTGCCGAGTGTCTTAATCTCGGTCTTTTGCTTCTCGGCAGATGCTTCTAGCGATTTGATGTAAAACATCTCCTCGACTTGACCGTCGATCGTAGCGTAAGCGCGGCCCTCTTGGCCGTGAATGGTGTCGCGTGCCTGAAGGAAAGCCATCTTACTTCACCTTCACTTTCATGTAAATTTTCTCGATCGCGTCCACTGGTTGAACGTTCAGTTCGACATACACGCTGTCAGAATCGGTACCGATCGTGACCTGGACATCCGTTTGCGAATCAAAATTCTGGACGGCGTTCGCAGCCTGCAGCGAAGTCAAATACGAAATGATCTCCGCTTTCAGCAAATTGCGACCGTCCGCGTTGTTGTTGACCTTTCCGAGGTAGAAGGACTCGAAGATCCGTTTGAAGTCGTTTCCGATGCCATCCAGTACCCGAATAACGCGGTTTTTGTGGAACTGTTTGCCTTTCTCCGGCGTGAAACTCGTCAAGCTGTTAATGTCCTGCTCGACGATCGCCTTTCCGCCGGAAGCAGTAAAGAGGAATTCCCCCGCCTCGAGCGCCGCGATCGTCTGGCTGTTCGTGTATCTCGGATTGGCGTCGGTCGCGTCATCGTAACCACGATAAGTCAACGACTCCGCAATCGACGCCGCCGCCGTCGCCCCAGCCACCCACGCCGTCGCCTGTGCCGCCGTCAGCGTAGTGCCATCCGAAAGGATTACGCCGTTCTTGACGCTAATTACGCCCTCATGATCCGCAGTCGGATAGTTTTCCAATACGGCTTGAATCTTCGTGCCTTCCGTGTCACGCAGCCGCCGCGCAAACGCAGCATAGACGCCCTTGAGTGTGTTGTCGGTCCCCGGATACGCGACGGTTTGAAAATCCCTCAGTTCCAACGCCGACAAGAAGTCGGTATGGTCGCCGTTAACCGTTGTGCCATCTGCACCGCCAGTCAGCGCTGCGCCGGCCGAAGTGGTCAACGATCCGGTACCCGACCAAGTCACCCAAGCATTGGCTGTGAGGTCGGCGATCGCGGAAACGATTTGACGGTCAACCTCTTCGCCGGTCAACATCGTGATGACATCGAATTTCGCATTGTCATCCACATTTGTCTGGATGATGATCGTCAGATCATTGCCCCGGGCACCGCCATACTTGGCCGTGGCCGTGAGGGTGCCGATCGCTTTACTTGCTTTCGTTCCGGTATTCAGTCGATACAGGAGCAGCGTCTTCGCTCGTTTGAGCGCCTCGCGTACTAAGAGTACCTGGGAAGCCGCGATGTCGTACCCAAGAAGCTCACTCACATCATCACCCGCATTGATCGTGAGGATTTGTTTGCTCGTCCCCCACGGCAAAGACAGTGCCATAGCCGCGATGCCGCGTTCACCTAGCGCTCCCAGTGCACCGCCATCGCTAACGAAATTAACATATACGCCAGGACGTACCTTGTTCTGTGCTACCCATGTTCCACCTGCCATTTTAATTCACCTTCCCTTGTTCAAAGTCGGCAATCATTCGCTCGGCCTTGTCGATCGTGTACTGCTCGTAGTCCGTCAGGACCGCCGTCAGCACGTCCTTTTGCACCGGCGTAAATCGGCTGGCCGCGAGCAGCTGGCGTTTGCTGTACATTGGCTCTGAAGAGTTGTCCTGATCGGGGACATCTTGATCCTGTTTACTCATTTGATCGTCTCCTTTATCGTTGCCGTTTCCATTAATGGCGACGGCGTGATTTGTTTGATCAACTGCATGTCAATACTGAAAAAGAAATGCATGACCCCATTTACAATTTCGTGTCGCATCCTGGAACAGCGACAAAGAGAAGCTCCGACATAAAGATACTCCATATTGTCGTAAAGTTGTTCGACAATGTCATGGGCATCCTCGTTCTCTTCCTTATCGGGATCCGGAAAGTAATGAATATCAAAGGTATAGTAACGAACATAACGTCGATGAATCCCCCGACCCTGTGCGATGGGGAAGAGTTTGACAAAGAAGCAAGGTGCGTTAAGCTCTTGCTTGATCTCCTCACAATATCGCGGCATATTCGGAAATTGTTCAGCCAGCGCCCGTGTCACGCCGTTTAACACGTCATTGACTTTAACGGCCATAGCATCACCTCAAATACCTATTCATAAATTCTTGATGCTTTCGCTCCAGGAGGGCAGGTAACTCACGCTCTAATTCCTCCTCCGAAATCGTGAGCATGAAACGCCCCTCAACCCAGCCGGTATGATCTGGCGTTCTGTGACCGTACTCGACGTACAGAGCGTAGTCCACTGCATTGATGATTTCTACTTCATAAGTTGTCCCCGTTTGTACGACCTCTCCGATTGTCCAGCCCCTCCGGAGATCGCCGGTTGGACCTACAGGCGTGCGGGCAATGACCTTTGCCATTAGCCGTGCCGCAAGCTCCTTGATACACTCGATCCGAAAGGCAGGCAAAGCGGCGTTCATTTGCTTTAGGCGTTTGTGATACGCTTCAAGCTCCGAAAAGTCAAACTTGCCCATGCCAGCCATTAGGCTTTATCCTTTCGTTGTAGGCTTACCTCTTGGTGTGTCGGGTAAGGCGGGAACGGTTCGCCCGCTTGGTACTTGCGTGTTACTCCGCCCTTGGTTACCTCGATCTCATCGCCTTGCTGAATCGAGAGCTCCGGCGCAATGAAAAGCTTGGACTCGGAAGCAATATTGTTCTGCGCCTCTGTCTGGCCGTTGCTGGCGAGATCGGATTGAGATAAGCGGCACGGCTGATTCGTAAAAACTGGCGCGAGCTGCTGGCGCGATTTTTTACTTACCGGGTCCTCAGAGGTAACGTAGCGGCTAATAGTTGCCTTGTCCTCATACAGCTTTTCGATGGCTGCGCGATGCTTACTATAGTCGATCACGCTTACCACCTCAATTTCCGATAGCTATTCAACTCTCCCTGGTAGTCGAAAACAACTGCATCGATAATTGCGACAGAAGGACGAACGAGAACCTGTGCTGCGGGATTCTTGACCTGTTTAACCGAGGTATCCCCAATGCTGATTTCGAATGCCTCTTCTACCACCGGGGCCGGAAATAGAACTGATGACTGTTCTTTCGTCAGCGCAACGGATACCATAGCGACCCATGTATACTTTAGTCCGTCCGGTATCTCCGAGAGATTACAGTAATTCAAAATGCGCTGACCGATCTCATCTACATAAAGACCGATCAACGCATCATGTTCATTACCCGGTAATCCCATCTTGGCTTTAACGATGACAATGATCTCAGTCGCATTAATCGCCATTAGGTTTCGCCGCCAGAATAGCAGCTAAAATTTCATCCTTTTTGGCTAATCCGCCAATGTCGATATTATTTTTTTCTGCAACAACCTTCAGCTCCGGAATGGTCATGTCTTCGATTTTTTTGTCGATATCCTTTTCCTCTTCCCGCTCAACAGGGAAGTTCGCCGGATTCTGCTCGCAACGTTCCTCGTGATAAGGAATAACGGAGTCGCTAAACGTTTCGTCACAATGTTGGCATTTCATAACATTTCTCCCTCTGGCGTTGGAGAGGCACAAAGCCCCTCAACGCTCTTCGTATTGGATTATCCCAGCACTTGCACGGCAAGCTCTTGCTGTAGTGTCTTCACACCATAGAGGATGTCGAAAGACATTTGATTGACTTTGCTTCCCATGCTGTAACCTTGTGTTACGCGCACGGACAAGCCTTCGAAGGAAGCAACATATCCGGATGCGCCGCCTTGCGGAAGAGCAAGAGGGCGATTGACAAAAGCAAATGCGTTTTTGTGGAAAGCGAGGTTCGCAACGTGAGCGCCAGGCGTTTTGTCGGGAAATGTTATCGCCGCTGCTGCCGCTGCTACTTTCAATCCCGGATAAATCTTTACAGCCGCGATGGCACCAGCTACCGCATTTGCTGTATCTTCAGTCACTACATATTGATAGTTTCCGATATCTAAGAGATCGCCTTTCTTCAGCGAGGCGACAGAAGCGCCAGCTGTACTTGCTAGGGCGATCGTAGTCGCTCCGAGTGCGCCCGTTGCTTTAGCATCAGCTAGTGCTGTGTAGCCGCCAGCAGCGTGTGTATAGATGTTCTGATCCATGAAGTTATCCAGACCTTGAATTCGTCCAATGGAACCTTCACGAAGGGCTTCCGTGCTCCCGGATTTCTCCGCGTTGACGATCGCAGGAATAACGCTGAACTTTTCGTCTGCATCCGGATTCCAAATCGCAGAGCGGAGGGAATTCGGAGCTTGGAGTACATTCAGACGTCGGCGAGCTGAAGCGAATGCTGTTAGATCGGTCGGTGTGGTCCCGGACGTACCTACGTGGTACGGAATATCCAGATACAGGCCGAGGAGATCCCTATCAATCTTCTGAGCAATGGCTTCCATTGCTGGATTGACGATCTGGTTGGAAAAGTCATTGATGTTAAGCGTGAGCTCCTTGGAAGTGACATCCACGCTTACATCAGCGATCTTGTCCAGCTTGACGGTTACTTCGGATTCATTGATATCCTGCGGCGCTGTCGCTCCGTTGAATTCCTGCGCGGTGAAGGTGTTAGGACGCTTTACCTGAACACTGTCCCCTTTGTTTTTGAACTCACCGGAATGGTCTCTGTGAACAAGCGGTAATGTAACCAAGTTGTTCCGCAATCTAAGCAGCGCATTTCGCGCAATATCTTGCACGGTCAAATATGTGTTAGCCATTTAACATTTCCTCCTGTGCGGGTTATCCGAAAATATTATTTTTTCTCTTGCAGCGCAATTGTGTGAGCGAAAAACTGCTCGTCCGTCATCTTCGACGTGTCGACAGGTGGATTGCCGCCTCCACCTACATGAGGCGTAATCCCGCTAGGCGTCGTAGAAGCGTCCCCGGTGAAAAGGAACGACTTGGACTCACGAAGCGTCTTCACTTGATCATCGTATCCGTCGATGATCTCGCCAGCATCATTTAGCTTGATCTTGGTCTTATCCAACTGCCCGATAACGAGATCGGCATCGTGGACTTGGCCTGCAAGCTTAAGGCGTAAGGAAGAAGTCATCGCAAGGTCACCCAGCTTAACCTTGTAATCGTCATCCTTTTTCTTGTTGTCGTCCTGCAGCGTCTGAATCTGCTTTTTCAAATCCTCGTTATCGCCTGCTGACTTCTTAAGTGTTGTAAGTTGGCCGTCCCGATCCTTGAGATCCGCTTCCGCTTGCTTCTTGGCTTCATTGACCTGGTTGAACGTTTCCTTCGGGATATAACTCCCGTCTGAGACGATCGCAACCTTATGCTTGTCGCCAAGCTTCGCAGTGACTTGATTGTAAAGCTCCTCACCGAGTAACGACTTCAGGTCTGCCGTTTCAGCAAACAACTGCAAATTCATTTTGATTCTGTTTTTCATTTTAAACACGCTCCCATTGGTTTTTATGGCGCAACCCCGCCTTGGGCGTCCGTGATGCTCCGGACAACGAGCAAATAGGCCCTTGCAGTCTCAGCAAGAGCCCAACCAAATTCCCAAACGTTTGTGATTTTTGCGCAAACAAAAAGCACCCTCGCGTAATAGAGAGTGCTTACTATTTCTTTGTATCCGGTTTGGTAATGGTGACGCCGTCTTTCGTTGACGTGAATCGATCTATTCTTATCTTATTACTCATGATCGAGCAACACCTCCGCTTTGACCTTGATTATGCCGTTTACCTCAACTGCTTCCAGAATAACATACCGAGTCCCTTTATCCAATAGGAATTCGTATTCGTCCTCGTAGCTGCTTAACCACATAATCGGAGATCCTGGTGCACCTTTAGGAACAACAATCTCCATTTGGATTGCGCTTTTCGCAAAGAGGTTTCCGAGTAGTGATGTGCTCATAAATGCATTCTCGGTAATGACATGCCCCGGAAGCTCGACAACCGGCATTGAGAATAAATCATCTGCAGCACGATAAACGGTTATACTTTCCTGCAATTGGGATTTCTGAAGCGCGGAGCTGATGGTCTGAACAATCGAATCCCATTTTTCAACACTGCCGCCCCTTAATCGCTCATTGATCCCGTTATAGGAATCACCCGAGTAGAGCTTAATACCAATTCGCTCGTCACGGGTTAGGCTCGATATCCATTGCGGAGCAACCTCGGCATTCCAGGCGTCTGCTTCTACTGCATTACTGAATCTGCGAGTGACGCTACCGGGAATAGGCTCCACAGTCTTCACTTTCGGCGGCTCTATCGCTTTGATGGGATTCGTATTGGGCAAGAACTCTGCCTCATTCGGAGCGTACTTGTCGGCCCATTCCTTATAAGTGATATCCCCCGGTACGCTATAGACTTGCTTGTCCTCGCTCTCAGCAACCCGTTCCTGTACGTTTCCGTCAAAATGAGGGATCGTTGTGGTTCGACATCGATTGTGGAATGGCGGGTAATTGACGCCTGCTTGAGCATCAGAAACCAGGAACACAGTGCCGTCCATCTTCCGGCAAGTATCGGATGTTTTCCGATCCAATGTCGCAAAATTTTTGTAATCTTTTACATTGAGTTCTTTGTAAGCGTCCAAACGCGATTGGCCCGAAAAGAAAGCAGCTTCAGTTAATATTAAGTTTTCAGCATGTCCACGCGAGACACCCATTCGTTTAGCGAAGTTGGTTATCAACTCATCGATCGGCGCACCGCTCGTTAGGTTTTGAGTCAAGACAGTGGTCATTTCTGAGAGAAGCTTTGTCCGATCGCTCCAAATGCGGGAAGAGAAGTTCTTTCCGTCCGGCGCCCATGGAGAAGACAATATCTTTTCGATTTGGTTGTTGTCTAGCTTGGTGAATGATGTGCCTACACCTATGCCCTTCTGAAGCTCGTAGATGGATTTATAATAGTTGTCTTTGTAGACACCGCCTAGCAAGGATTCGGCACTCGTTAGCTTTTTTCCTGAAAGCAATTCGATTTCTTGTCGAAGCTGGATTTGCTTTGCTTCTAGTCGTGTAATATGCACCTTGGCAGAAGCATTTTCCAACTCTTTCATCCATCGTTGATCGACGGCGTTTTCCCGACCGGCTTTGATATAGTCCTGGACCGTCCATTTTAATTCCTTCAGCTCACCTGAATTCAGCAGTTTACGGGCTTCAGCCATATCTATGATGCCATTATTGTTCGCAAACCGACTATACCAAGCCCTAGTCTCGCTCTCGATCTTTGCTAGTGACCGGGAATATTCATCTTGCATCGTCTTAATATATTTCTCAGCCTTGTTTAACTGGGCTTCATTCAGCGCGTCGAGTCGCTTGCCCCAATAGGCATCCGATTTCATGCGCCATCATCCTTATTAGGATCAGTAGGTTTGTCGTCAAGACCGCCATATGTTTGCTGTTTCTCAAGCTCTAACTGCTTCTCTTCCGCGGATGCATCCGTTACCCATGGATGATTAGCCCGGATCGTTTTGTCGGAAATGATGCCGACGCTGTTTTTACCGTTTGTTATGACATCTGTCTCACTTGTGAGAATGTCGCGGTTAAAAACGAAATCGACGCTTTCATTCGTGTAGTCACCCTTATTGGTCAGGCTAAAATGCTGCGTTAGGAACCATAGCAAGTTCTCCATGCCCGCTTGAAACTCGGTTTCCATATCATTGCCGTCCATATCCAAATCGTTGTAAAGCTGCTTGAGCGCAACCCCTGTAGCGCCGTTGAATTTCTCAGCAGCCATATCAACTCCACGACCGAACTCATAAATATTTTGCCTAGTAATCTCAACATGAGTTTTGAAAGCTTCGGTATCGATTTCGATATTGAGCGTGTCAACTTTACCGCCGCCTCCATTAGGTCCTGATCGCGTCTTGACCGCTCGATACTGCGAGAGGTTTCTGCGGAACTCACCTAAGTCTGTGCCGTCATAGTTTTCGAGTGTGAAAATACTATTCGGCAAGTCTTCTAGGTTATTGGAGTTGTCCGATTTCTTATTGTCGTAATCGTCAACAAGAGACTTGATCAATTCAACCAACGGCTGTTCCTCATCATTGTACTTAAAGCAAATGAAGGGAACGCGTACCCAGTTGTATGGCTTATCGCCAACATTAAAATGGGATTGGCTAGGCTTGTCCGGATCAATAAGGATTGAACCATCTTTATTGATGTAGAACCTAACCCCGCTCTTATCCCAATATTCGACCTTAATGATGATCTTCTTTTCGGTACCGACATAGGTCTCAATAGGATAAGTACGGATGAAGGCGTCCAATTGGGTGTGTGCTGCATCTTTCCAAAAGGGTATTCCCTCTTCGCTTGGAATTTTCATCAGGCGGAATTCGCCTTGCTCGTCATAGTATGGATGTAGCCATGCCTTACCCTTATTGACTGCCTCTTTTCCGAGATTTTTCAGGGTTTGAGCAAAGCGCTTGTTAAAGAAGTCTTCCAGAAGCTTTAGAAATTCTGCCTTTTTGGTTTTGATGCTCATCGGCTTGGATAGAAGGTATCCCACCTTTTGATCGGTGAGCTTACGAAGGAACCCATGCGTGATATGGTTGTTAGCCAGGTTCTTGTCCTCAATCATGATCCCACCATCGCCGATCACCATACGCTTTCGGTCCAGGATATCGTTTTTGACACGATAATAGCGTTGGCCAATGATCATCCAAGAGCGTGCTTCTGATTTGTTCCAGAGTTCTATTTCATTCTTAATGATCGCCTGTTCGTTCATTGGGGCGCTAGCTTCCAAATTGGCTATGATAGCTGCCGTTTCCGTTCCCACTGTCTCACCACCCTACCAAGTGAAATTTGCACCATGCCGTATTTGCTCCATTGCATAACGAAGCGCGTCCATGATGTGATTGAATTCGTCGATCGGTTTCTTGAGGAAACGACCCGTTTTATCTTGTGCCCATAAGTAGGAGGCGAGCTCCATTGCTGTATTTGGACAACGGTAAGAATGAACAATGATTTCGTATTGCTCAAGGTACTGGATACCTACGTTGATACTGTCAGGCCCTTTCTCAGCTCCCCGGATTCGGTTGATACCAAGACTGTACAACTCGTCTATCGATTTAGGTTCTGCGGAGTCGGCAATGATCCGTTCCTTGGTATGTCCTTTACGCTTGAGCATTTCAGCGATATCACTGTTAGTCATTGCTTGTTCGTAATGCTCGTCGTAGATATAGAGCTTCTTTTGTTGCTCATTAACAAGTGCGGCGACGAAGCCGCTTGGGTCATGCCGGTATCCGAAGTCTAATCCGAATATCGCCTTATAGCCCGGAAGCTTGGCAATTACATCCGGATTGAATTCTTCTTCTCGCCAGTTCTCGTAAATCGCGCCTTCGGAGATGCCCCAATCTCCATTACCTTCGACCTTATAGCGCTTGGGTCTGTTTTTCTTCATCCAATCAAAACGCTTGCGGTCAGCGTCATCAAGGAATTCGTTATTACGGTAAGTTGTCGTTATCGCGAGAATGTCCGGATCATCTACCGGATCAAAGAAGCGCGTTTTCAACCATGACTTTTCGTTCCATGGGTTGAATATAATCGTGATCTGCTTGTAATAGCCTTCCGGCACTTCTCCCCGGATAGACATGTCCACTTTGTCGAAATCATCTTCGTTTAGGATCTGATAGGCTTCCTCGAATAGACAAAAGCACAAATAGCCCACTTCCACCGTGATGGAGGTAATGGACATCGGATCATCCAAGCCACGAAATAGGATCTTCTGGCCGGTTGGTTTAAACGTTGCTTCAAGCGGACTTTTGCTAAATTTCCAAAACCTTGATACGCCTAATCGTTTCGTTGCCCACTTGAGTTGCGCCCAAGTGCTATCCTTATGCGTGTTAAACGTCTTCCGTACAACAAGTGTATTGGATAGGGGTAAATCCATCATGTTCGTAATAATGGAAAGTGCAGCCGTTGCACTCTTCTTACTACCGCGACCGCCTTTAACTACCCGATAACGACCCTTGAAGTTCCAAAAGTCTTTATACCCTTTGCCGACGACTTCCTGTAGACTTATCTCCTTCCGTAATGGCTCACTCACGGATATCATTCCTTATGATGACCGGGCCTTGACCGGCCTCATCATTTATGGTCTTTGCCTCTGCTTTGACCTTCACCACTTCGGCCTTCAGGATCTCAATACGTGAACGGTGTTCTTCCCGAATCTCTTCAGGCGGCAACGTTCGAAGCATTTCGTCATATTGTTTGAACATGCGGGCTAGGGCCGTGCTTGCAGCCGCTTGTGATTTTAAGCCGGTTGCCTGTACATCCCAGGCGAATTGGAATTCATATTCCTTTTCAATTTCAACGGGGACGAGTTCTTTGTCCTTACCGCGCCCCTTGCTGTGAACCTCGAATTTTTGCTTTTTGAGCTCCTTGATGATTTCGTTCTTATCCTTAACGTATTGAATCTTCTGTGCCCGCATAATGTTTGTCCAGGTGATTCGTATTTGATACCAAAGCATATCCAGCGGCGACATATTCTCAGTAGCATCGAATATCTCCCGCGTTTCGTCATCGTCTGGAAGAATCTTACGAAACAATCCATGTGTGACCGCCTTCGCGTTCCCCAGGGGGCCGCCATCGCCACCCTTATTCCCTTTAGCGTTTCTGTTGCCTCGTGGAGCACCGGGGCGTGGATCGGGCTGGTCTTCCCATGTGTAATAACTCTTCCACTTCCGAACTAGTTCAGAACTAACACCCAAAGCTTCGGCGATTGCCTTTGAGCTTCTTGGTCGTCCGCTTTCGCACCATATTTTGAAAGCTTTCTTTTGAATCGGGCTCTGTTTTCTGGACATTACCTAATCACCTGCCCCACCTCCAAGCTTTATACAGCCGTTATGCAAGGACATATGTACAAAACATGTGATTATGTACATATATCTAAGTCTCGCTAACCTTGAAATACCGCGCTATTACTGAATTCCCCAATTCACGCTGAAAGAACTGCTTATACACTCATTATGCAGAAAAGCCAGGGAACCCGCATCAATACAGGGTTTCGTGCTAATTCTGATACTATGAGAAATTCACCGACATCGGCGATTTTGAAGGTCCATATACAGCATTTATGCAGAAATAATTGAGTTGGATTTCCTGTTTTTGCTTTAGTCGAGTAAAGCGCCTTCTTTTTTGCCTCTTTTTCAGAGCGCATTCTACCGCCTTAATTAACCTAAATCCTGTAAATTGAGTGCATCATATCATATAAACTGTTTCACTCGTAAAAATGAACTTTTTCAATAGAATCAAGGCTTTTCAGTGATTCTTATTTTGAGTGCGACAATGTTAAGATTTTGTATAACTCAACCGTCGAATTGCGGTGTCCATCGCATCTTGTGTAAGCCCTAAATAACGAAAAGTGTACATCGGATCGCTGTGTCCGAACATTTCCATTAGTAACGCTAAGACATACGGCGCTTGGTCCGGTTCGGCGTTCGTTAATAGTTGGTAACCCCACGTCTTCCTGAGTGTGTGGCAGCCGATCTCCTTGAGTCCGAATGGTTTGGCAATCTTGTTTAACATCCGATAAGCTGTCGCTCGATTGAAAGGTTGTCCACGTTCGCCGGACTTCGTTTTCTTCTGGCGACTCGCGAAAAGGAATTCGTCATCCTCCATGCCTTCTATGTACCTTTGAAGGTCATCGTAGAGGTCTGGATGAATGATAAACTTTTTCTTTTTTACCTTCTTACGGGTGTTTCTTGTCTTATGTTCAATCAAAGATATATGCGTCTGATTGCGTACCGCCGAAACTTGAAGTGTGAGCAAGTCAGAGACACGGAGGCCGCTATAGACGCCCATACAGAAGAATATGTAATTCCTCTCGCTAGTGAATCGAAGTGTACTAGCGATTTCCGCAACCACTTCCTTGTCTCTTATCGGCTGAACCGTGCTCATGACTTATTCACCACCTGGTATGTAGTATTAGACAAAAAAAAAGCACCCGAAGGTGCTTAAAACTTAAAATCGTTTATCAGTTGTACTGCCTTTTGTTGAAGCTCTTCGACAGTATTTTGACCATCCGAATAATCTCGATATTCGCCGTCACCTGTTTCTAGATGGTCTAGCCAGCCCTCCAACAGGACTTTATAGGTATTTTCTAGGTGATTAAGTCTGCTTCTGCTTCCCACGTAGCCGTTACCCGCTTGGAAAGTTTCGACTCGTACTGCGTACCCTTCGCGGCTATTTCCTGCTGGGATTAAGTGCACAACTCCGTTATAGTCAACGACTAGGGAATTGCTAACCTCGTCGTTACCTCTGCGTAAAACTGTTTCCACTTCTTCTTTTGTGAAATAACAATTTGCTGGTTTTGCCGTTCTGTGCTGACGGATATCCAAATAGTGGTCCCCCATTCGATTTCCGCCGGTGTTCTCAATCGTAATTCCGTCAAATTCAACAACTGGATGACGCTTCTTCCACGTATCAGCCTGGAAATAATCATCGAACACTTTATCTCCATTTGCGATATGGTCGGCCCCTTCTTCAACTTTCTTGAAGGTATTATCTTCTTGCAATCGATGTGTCGTCATAATAATTTGCACAGCATCAATAGTGAATTTGACCAAGGCAATCTCTCCCAACAATGAATAGCTTCCAGTAGTTATTATACTACATTTGGAAAAATTTTTCTTATTCACTGCCCGATCAAGTAAAATAATACCTCTTACTATATAGGCGCTTTGCACGACAAGAATTTCAATTTAGAATAAAAAATTATTAAACTTCTTGCCCTGCTCTATTTTTTCACGAGCTCTCTCAATAAATGTCTGCACGCTGCTCCGTCCGATATGCAGTTCCATTCCTATTTCTTCGAAAGTCATAAGATCGACGTGATGCATTATAAAGCACTGTCTTTCCCTATCCGAAAGATCGCGCATCACCTCATCAATCCGAAGCCTATCATTATCGGAAAGCCCTTTAATGGTTGTATCTCGTTCGATCGTATAACCAGCATTTTTGGAGTTGTAGGCTTCAATCCATTTCGGATCCCAAAGTACCTTTCGATACCGGCGTTCAATTCCCCGTTTGCTTCCCGGCCGTCTGCCGGTAGATAACCAGTTAAGAGCAAGGTTAACGTCAGTTATTGAGTCCGTAAGGCTCTCGCGCTCCCCTTCATCTGTACTCAGCGTTCTAAGCGCTCTGAGCGTCCTATATGCTTGTCGATAGCTTGCGGGCGAAGCTTCATAGATCAATTTGTTGTTCTTCCCCATCCCGCATCCCCCGCTTCCATTCAGCTATCTTTTTCTTGGCCCTTGAAATGCATGTTGATACCGTTGTTTTTGCGACTCCGATCGTATCGGCCGCTCCAGCAAATGAGAATCCTTCCCCGTATACCGCAATAAAGCATTCCCTTTCCCGTCTGGAGAGTAAACTCATGATTTCGTTCAATAGCGCGGTTTGCTCGTTGGATGGTCCCTGCTCCACGGAATCGTACATATTCTCCCGAAATAGTCCATTCAGTATCTTCGGCTCCATGAGGATGATTCGTTGCCACATTGATCGTCGTTCGATCGGCCGACGCGGTTTCTTAAAATGTCCGTCTTTCATGTAATCTATAGTCCATGAACAGTTATGGATCATTTCCTGAATGGTTTCCCTGTCCGCCGTGATCGTGCTAAGTGTGCGGAGCGCCCGCAAACCTCTACGTGTCCGTTTATAACTTTCTATTAAGTCCTGCAAGCGCCCCGCCCCCTAATCTCTAGTCCCGCCGTAGTCGAATGATCCATCCAATATCTCTTGCCGCAAGTTTCCGAGTACCTTGGCCGTTCGTTCATCGTCCTTCTTGCTCTCGATCTCAATACAAGTTTGCAAGTGTTCAACGATTTGCTGCTTGTCCACTTGCATCTATAGACCTCCCGCCTCTGGATCGTCATTTAGTTCCATTCCGGTAATGGCTTCGATTTGATCGACATCGATATAATTCAAAGTTTTTTTTCCTTCATGGTTCATCCAACTGATTTCTTCAAGCTTTCCGGTAATGCCCTTTCGATATTCAAACTCATTTGTTTCGATCTCAACGACGTTTCCCGACTTCAAGTAGATTACAACTCGATGCATCCTATAACCCTCCCATACCTAGCTGCAAGAGCATCATATTAAGCGTGAACTTGTCTAAATTAAGCCGACGCGCCAGTTCTTTCCGGGGTATGCGGTCATAATGTAACCGGATGTAGTCCTCGTACCCGTCTGGAATAATGACCTTCATCATCCCGTCTTTATCCTTCAGCGTCCCGGCAGTGTCATCCAATATTTCGTAATAGTCCAATAAAATATCGTATCCCGGTTTACCTGGTACTGGCCGTATTATTGCTGATTTCTCTACCAGCCTGCCGATGATTTTACCTATTGTTCGCTTACTCATTCCGGCTTTAACTGCCATTTGTTGTTGAGTCATCTTGAGACGAATGAGTTCAATTACTGTTGATTCTACTTTTGTAAGAATCATAGCTTCACCCGCTTTTTATTGAAATCATCCACTGAAATAATCGCGGTTCGCGGGTGGTATTTCTGATTGTCCCGGTAGCTCGCCTTCTTTTCTGTTTCCCTCGCGATCACCTTCATGTCCTTAAGCAATTTGTCGTTATTCGAACGGATAAAATCATATATAGGCTTCAAGACAAGGTTCTCGTCCTTGCATATCCGACGAGCTCGCCTATTTTCTCTGACATTCTTAACTAGTTGATAGCCTTCCGCAGCATTATAGGAGGTTAGTTCAATCATATGGTCCAAGTCCCCGCGCTCGCTATCATAACGGCTTACCGCTAAATCGTTCTGTTCAAATCTCTTAATCACAGCCTCAAAGATGAAGAGAATATTATCTGCAGCCGTTTCCGGATCAAAATGAAAGTCCTTACTCATGCCCCTCGCTCCCTCACTTTAGATTCACATTTCTTGTTGTATTTCTCTTTCAATAGGTTCGTAACGCCCTGCCAGCTCCTTGAGTAATTCCGTGACAGCGGCCATATGCGGCATTAAATATTTGTCCCGCGCCTCTTCATAGTCAGCCTGTGACGCCCATGACAGCCGCCCGGACGAATCAATGTCGGGTTTGAGCGTCCAACGATTTCCGTTTGATGTCCTGCCGACTTTCAATCGTGTGCCGCCACAACGAATGCCATTCAATACGCCGCACAATTCTTCGCTTTTCATAAAAGCCAGCTTCAAAAGAGTTGTCCATTGCTCTGTGTCCTGTTGAAGTTCTGGACGTGGATCTACTTCGATAAATGGCGGTTCTAACTGTGTCAGTCCGGGTGTTGTTTGTGAATCAGGAGTGGATTCAGGTTTCAATGCGGCCAAATCCGCCCGGAGCTTGTCCAAGTTCTTCTCAATTTTGGTCCGCTTCGGATCTTCTGGCTGTAACTTGTTTAGTTGTTCCTCACCCACAGCAATCCGATTAAGAGTATCTTGGTATTTGGCCGGCATCGTTTTCCCTCCTGCTTTATAAATCCCATTCATGTGCCTTAAATTCTTCTGCCAGCTCCCGGAGTGTTTTTACGTACTTGTTTAATGATTCCCGTTCTAACTGAGTCAAATTGGGAGATTGCAAGCAGGTTTCAGCAGCGGTAATGGATTCGAATATACCGTCATACGCCTCATTAGAATCAATTTCACCGACCAACACCTTACCGTTCCGTAACAGGTGAGCTAGTTGGTCCTCAGAAAGCCTATCAACCATCCGATCGATGTTATCTATCAAGAAGTCTTCATAGGCCAATGACATTGCTCCACCCGTTACCGCGAATCTGCAAGCCTGCAGCACTAGGGCTTTATACTTTTGCTTAAGCTCTCTCATCGGATGATCTCAGTCATGTACATTTTGTCTTTGTTAAAGCTTATCCAAAGTTTCTTGTTTTTCTCGCCACGCCGCGCTTTGGCAGAGGTCAATTTATGTGTCGTTCCTCGGGGCGCTTCGTTGTATTCCTCACCTTCCAGTGGTTCAAGGTACAATACACCGTCGCACTCGTTTGCTATCGCTCTGGCCCCTTGAAGCTTACCTTCTTCGGTCATTTGGCTGATGAGAAGCACCGCTGTATCAAGCTCCTGTGCAAGGCGCTTGCCCTCTTTAGCAATGTCCCGTAGAACTTGCCATTCCTGCTTGCCCTTGCTGTTCTCTAACTCCATACGACCGATGTAGTCAATAACGAGAAGGTCAAGGTTTCCGTATTTCATCTTGAACTGTCTCGCAAGTCCTCGGCTACGTTCCGGTGTGAGGATCGGCAGCGTGGAAATATAGATTCGTGACTCACAAAATAGATCGAAATATCTTCGCGCAGACCCTCTATCCCATGAGCTTAAACCACCGCCGTCTATTCCCTCGAAGCTTATTCCGGACATTGCTGCAACAAATCTAAAAACGATCTCGTTCTCATTCATCTCGGTATTTTGATAATAAGTCTTGTATTGCTGATGGATGCTTGCATGGCGAACTAGGTTCTGAGCGAGTGCCGTTTTCCCATCCCCGGTCCTGGCTGCGGCAACAATAAGATCACCGCCCCTTAATCCCCTAAACATTTGATCGAGCCCTGGAAACCCGTCAATCGATGGGACGCTGCCTGTTGCAATCTCTCGTGATAATTGGATGCCGTGAATTCGTTTATCGCTTGCTTGACGGCGCTCAAATTCTTCAGCGGCTTTTTGTCCTGATTCTTGCGGCGTGACAATCCGGTCCGTTCCCTCTTGGGTATGAGCCTTCATGATTTTTTGCTCGACGATTTCAGTGATTTCTTTCAACGGCCTATCGGTATCGCAAATATTCCAAATCTCCCGTGCAGCTATCTTGTAGGTTCTTCGGACAAACGTCTCATGGAGCTTTTTTATCCAGAAAGGGAACGTTGATTCGGAGATAGTAGTCGTTTGTAGCCCGTTCAACTTGGCAATGTCAATCTTGTTTCGCAACTCCTTATAAACCGTTGTAAAATCTGGCCTGCCTTGTTTAGATTGGAGATCGATCGTATTGAATATTTCGCGATAATCTCCGTCTTGGAAATGTTTTTCGCTGAGCCTTCCCAAACCTTCTTGCAATAGGGCTTCGGATAAGATCATCCCGGCCAGTACGTACAATTCCGATTCATAATCAACGCTCATGCGGTAATCCCCCCCTCATGTCTGCCGGGGGCTCAAGTGGAATAATACTATCGGGATCGAATGCCGCTCGAGATCGGCTGATTATGTCGTGAGGCGTTGGAGCAAACCGGCTTTCCTTGAAATGTTCATCAAGGTGCTTCTCAGCTTCCAAATATGTCATGCTTCCAAGAATCCGCCGCCATGTCTTAGGGGCTGTTGGTGAGGGTTGATAATTCGGTACACAATCCCGAATCGTCACAAGTAACATTCCTGCTTCCTTTTCTGTCAAAGTCTCATTCCTCCTTGAGATTCGCTAGAAATGCTTCACTATCGAACTGATTCGTTGATATCTTCCTAGTCATTCCAGTTAGAAGTTTTTGTTGCGCTTCAAGTTCCGACGTTTTCCGAACGATCCCGAATGTGTATTCCTCTTTGGCGCTTCGTTTGCTCTCGTTGTTCATATGCGTCCTAATGGCATATTCCACTTGAGCGGAAGAATACTTGCTGAAATAAAGCATGATTTTGTGAACGATCGTATCCGCTATTTGCTTTCCTTTTCTCGTTTCGCGAATGAATTCCAAATATGAATCTATGATTTCTAAAAGTTCAGGAGAGTAGATAGAGCGGAAATTGAAAATTTCGGCGGATATATCTTTACTATCTTTATCATTCTTTACATTCTTTAAATTCTTTACATTCTTGTTTGTATGTTTCTGTGTCGTTTCTCCGTCGTTTTCGTGTCGTTTCTCCGTCGTTTCTTCATCTTCTTCACCTTGATAAAACCCATATTTATCAATGGTTATGAGCGTCTTTTTGCTGTCGTTTTTTCTTGTTGCCATACCTTCGCTTTCGAGTACATCCAAAAATCGGCAAACTTTCGTATTACTCCACTTCCAACGCTCTTGTAATTTGCGAATTGAGGTTATAAAACTCCCTCTTTCAACATCGATTAACTGCCCATCGATCAATACTTTATTGTCCGAATGATTGGCATTTAATAGCAGATACTCCCACGCTTCATGTCTGCTGAATACACGAGATTCCGAATAAAAGGGATGATCCATTATTTGACGATGAAGTTTTATCCACCCTTTAGACATGTCTCCACCGCCTATCGAATCTCACTTAAATGTTTAAGCCCCGACATTCTTGATTGGAGAATTGCCTTATCTGATCGTGTTTTTGGGCAATCCAGGAAGCGAATGAGTGTATGATCTTCATATTCTGACTTGTCGGTTGCCCCGATGAAGTGCCACGCATTCTGGATTTCTTCATGGTTCCTCCAACGAACATAAAATCGAATATCTTTTTGAGAATCGAAAAGATGCGTTAACCAATGTTCCATATATAGTGTACGGCGCTTAAATTCACGCTTGCCAAAGTGCTTGTTTAGGTCGGAATAGAACCCTTTAGGTCTGTTAAGTTCCCTCATACCTCCCCACCACCTGTAGGCCCAAGAAGCGCCCTCACATCGTTCGCGAGACGAAGGCCCTCAGTAATACCAAGGCGAAATGCTGCCGATGTATCGGCTGATCTAGCGGCATTAATAGCTTCTTCCACAGGTACATATAGTTCATAACCCAATACTTTTTCAAGTATGGAAAGCGTGGCATTCAGCTCTTTATCCGCATCTATAACTCTAGGATCCAAATCTACTTTTTTCGCGACATCGTCCATAACTGCATTCATTCCCTTGGTCAAAAGAGACATCAGACACCCCTCCAAGCGTTCAGCCCGTCAAGGAAGCCGAGGCGGTAATAATGCTCCGAATTCCGTGTCTCATGTTCCGTCATATCTGAGGAAAGGGCGCTGTACGCCTTTTTTTGCTCAGGAGTTAGGGATTTAATGAATTCAGCTTCTGAATCAGTAACGCTGATTTGAAGCGGCGTTGTCGTTGGTGCAGACGATTCAAGATGATGGTCAAATGCAGACGTGATAGCTCTTTCAAATATTTTTGAAATTGAATTATTTCGCATGTAAGTTCCCCTTCGCGTTTAGTGTCCGCAAAGTCTCTCTTGTGCTAATGACTGAAATTATGTAGAATACTCGCATAAGAGAGCCTTTACGGCTTGAATCAGATGATCATCCTCGCGGCCCGGCCAAAGGTTTATGCGATGGATGATTTTTTTATGGCGTTATCGATAAGGACGGTTTCTTCCTGGTGCATACCCTTGGCAATCTTTAATAGTTCAACTGCCGCTTCTTCGGGTGAAGATTCTCCAGACGTTAAGTCAAAAGCCACCTTGATGATTGCAGCTTTTTCCTCGGCTACCGTGTAAAGCTTTAAGATTTCCCCAGTCATTTTACAACTCGCCTCCTTTTTTATATTTGCGAAGCTCCGCCTCTTCCAATTCGCAAAGCATTTCGACAACTTCCATTATTTCCTCAACAGCTTTTTCGCGTGTAAAAAACTGATCGGATGAAAGCGTTGATGCTGTTTGAATTAAGCGGTTTTTCATGTCTGAAGCAAACCCAACTCCTGATAAATCTCTCATTGGAAACGAGCCTCCTCACTTATATCCCGAATAGGGAGAATTTCTTGTCAAACTGGATAAAAATTATTCAAATATTATTCCTTAGTCGCACCCGGACGATTTTTGTACCATTCCTCAAATTCTTCACTCAAGCCCTTTTGCTCAACGAACGCGATATAATCGACGACGATATCCTTCAAGTCGCTTGCGAGTTCCAAAGCTTCGTTTGCTTTCACTTTGTAACTACCTCCTCATATTTTGATAGAATGGCTTCCCTCTCCGTCCGGAGTTCCTCAATCCGTTCCTTCAACAAATCCTTTTCACCGGCACTGTAGCCACCCGGAGAAAGGATAAGACTTTTAGCCAGTTTTATGTGCTCCTTCATAATCTGTTCAAGTCGCTGACCGTCAGGAGAATCATAGGCGTTAGTAACTGTGCGGTGGTTAAATAAGCGTTGTATTATCATTGCTTTGTATCCTCAATGTCAGGGTTAATGTGGGCACGATAATCGGCGTTAGCATCCCCAAGCAGTTCGGATAGCTTTTCCAATATTTCTGCCCGCTCTTCGAATCCTCTTGCGTTGTAATGTCTTCCTTCCGAATGCAATTCATGGCTCATATTTTTAGCTTTTTCTATCGAATGCTCAATTCCAAACGTGGCGTCAAGAACATCTTCAAATTCGATAGAGCGAATGAAAGTGATAAGGGCAGCTTCTTGAGGCGTAAGCTCGATATCCGAGGGAATGTTTTTCGGGTCCAAACCATAATGAATTTCCTTGTAGTTCTTGGCTTCATCAATTCCTTCGGGAGAAATCACGTCGCTATTGAACCAAGCGGAATAATGATCACTTGCGATACAAATAAGAATTTGACAGTCGGAAATCTCTTTATAGAATGAGTGTATGCCGAGATCAAAACCCAAACTTAAATCACCCAGTTCGACAACCACAGCATCAGGGCCGCCTTGACGCTCGAAGTATTCAATAAGATCAACAGATTGCAAAGTTATTCCACATAGCGGATCCAAAGAAGCGTCTTGCTTAAATTCCATGCTGCATTTCACGCCGTACTTTTGCATGACTTCGAAAAGATGGACGATTTCACCAGAATTTGAATCTAGCATTTTAGTTACACCTGGTACTTGGGGTTCGAATTTCATTGATCATTTCTCCTTTGTATTTGGGTATTGTCTCGCTTCGCCTTTGCCATCAATCCGACTAGTATCGAATGGAACTTGTCTAGCACTCCCATCCGAACCATTACATCAATCCCCGTTGCCTTTCCCTTCAAAGTGCTTTCAGCGAAAGGTTTCCCAGTCTTGGCTATGCGCTCTTCATTGATGCGTTGACGTTCATTTTTCACTCGTCGCCGAACATCAATCCCGTATTGATCAAGCAGGATGTCATATATCTTGTTATAAGCTTGGTCATGTTCGATATGTGCCCATCTAGCTAAATCAGCAACCATGTCTTTAACTTTGGAAGCATCCGGGATCGCCGTTAGATTCTCGGTTAAAACGTTGAAACCACTGTTTAACACCGCAACCTCTTTTTTTAATTCTTTTTGCGCGAGTTCGGTTTTGATCATGAATTGGAGGATCGGACTCAAGTCGTCAATGTTCGCTGATTCCTTTGCTCGGAAATAACCATCAAGGATCTCTTCGTATTTATCCCATGCCATGTCATCATCGAAAATTTTTAGTATTTTGGCGTATCCTCGTTCCGATAAAAGATATACATTGTTCGCAGCGTTTAAAGCATTCTGCGTCAATATTCCGCTGTCGACCAAATCGACCGCAAATGAAGTACCTTTAACATCCATCAAATCGATACCATTTTTGAAGCGATCGCGATTATTGTTAACAGCTTCATTCACATGCTTTAGATCCTTACGGTGAATGTCTGAAACAGTCTTCGCCAGTATCGATTTCCTGTCCCTACCAAATCCTCCGGCAATATTCGGAACCTCGATTCCTGAAATAATGACCTTGCCGTTAATTGTTGGCTTGTCCACTCGCTCACCTTCCTTATAGGCTTGTCCTTACTGCCTTATGAAAGTAATCCAATTTGGTTGAAATTAGCAATTCTCAAAAATAGCGATTTTGCTTTTTTCTTACTGGAAAATCTTCTGTATCATCGTGATACATTTCGTTACAAAATGTCCATTTAAGATTTCCTTGTCCGTGTAGTCCGCCAAGTTCGGTGATAACTTCCAGTTGTGGATAAGTACGTTCTTACAAATCCTCGCGATTACGCTATCGTTCTTGTATTATTGAAAATGACTTTTCCTATTGGGCTACCTGTTCCCGCTCACGCTCATTGGAAGAGGTAATCAATCTCGCTTCGTACTCTAGCAGCCACTCCCGTTTGATTCTCCGCAATCTACCATTCTTGTAGCTTTTAAGTTCCCCCGTCTTTACCACAGCCTTAAGTTTGGTTTCCCCCATGTTGAGGTATGCCGCAGCCTCTGGGACGGAAAGGTTGTCCCGTAATTCGTATGTTGTCATTGAAGATACCTCTTTTCTATCAAGAAATTATTGTTCAATCCGTTTCTATTATTTGTCCGCAACTTGTATTTCCGTCATTTTAAGCATATTTAAATCAAGTTCCAAACAGACACCCAATCTCGATAAAGCATCAATACTGGGCGCATATCGACCATTTTCAATATCAGAAATATAATTACGAGACAATTTTGTTTCTGATGAAACTTCGTTCTGTCTTTTTTTCATAGCTTTTCTCTTGCCTTTGATAACTGCACCCAATGCTTTTTTATCAATCACTCTTATCACCTCCAGCACTTAAAATGTACAGTAATCACGACATTTTTGTAAATTAGCAAAATAGACCATTTTCAAGCATTTAGGTGCAAAGATGGCATTATATCTTGTATTCACGACTTTATGCTTAATAATACTTGTATTTCCGTCATTTAAGAACTTGTAAAGCCGACATAATACAAATATAATCGAATCAATAAGTCGGTTTATCCGACAATCGGAGGGAAAGCCGCAATGTCTATAGGAAAGAATGTTAAAATGTATCGCAAACAAAGAAAGCTTACTCAACACGAGTTAGC
Organism: Cohnella silvisoli; assembly: GCF_021190915.1. GTDB lineage: Bacteria > Bacillota > Bacilli > Paenibacillales > Paenibacillaceae > Cohnella > Cohnella silvisoli. The sequence continues at coordinate 45,174 of NZ_JAIOAP010000023.1, read as the reverse complement.
CGAAAAGGCTACGCTCTCCCGTTCATATTTGGCTGATTTAGAAGCGGACCGGTATAATCCAAGCGTCGACACTTTAAAAACAATAGCTGACGCCTTACAAATCCGTGTTCATGAACTACTAGATGAAGGGAATGAACAAATGCTATCCCCAAGAGAAGAACGTGATATAGCGACAAAATTAGAGTCCATGATGAGTGAGTTAGAAAGCGATGTAGCTCTTTCATTTCATGGAGAACCGATGGATGAAGAAGAACGTGAACTACTTCGGATTTCTCTTGAGAACTCTTTACGTTTGTCCAGACAAATGGCTAAAAAGAAATTCACCCCTAACAAATATCGTAATTAGCTTGGAGGACACGGGATGGGCTTTGTTCGTTTAGAAGTTCAACGCCTACTTAAGGCATACAAAACCAATGATCCTCTAACGATAGCAGCTCAGAAAAACATCACAGTTCTTTATGAGGTTCTTGGGCATAACACGTGGGGGTATTTTTCCTGCATGAATCGGATACCCATCATCCACGTCAATAATAAGTTAGGTGAATTCGAAACACGCTTTACAATCGCTCATGAGCTCGGCCACAGAATTCTGCACCCGAAGCTCAACACACCGTTCCTTCGTCGCAATACATTATTCTCGGTCGATCGAATAGAACGTCAAACTAATCGGTTTGCAATTTATCTACTAATCGGCCACGAACAGCCAGATATCGGCGAGTCTGTTGGATCATTCCTCAGTCGATGTGGCATTCCGGAAGAAATGTACAACTTTTACTCCTGACAAGCTTGGGGCATCCCGCCACAAGGCGGTTTCCTATATCCATTAACCGAACATACATTCCCATTGGAAGGAGGTGAAAACTAAATGGCGAAGAAGGTTAAAAACATCCGTGAGCGCGATGGTAAGTTCTACTTCCGCTACAGCATACCTGCAGAAGTGAACGGCAAGCTACGTCGCAAGCAAAAGGAAACAATCGGCTACGATACCCTGAAAGAAGCCGAAGATGAAGGTATCCGAATAAAAGCGAAATTGCTGCTGGGAACCTACATTGAGGAAAAGGAAAATCTATTATCTGAATGGGCTGACATATGGATTGAATCCTATGCAGCAACCGGAATAGTAAAAGATTCTACGGTAAAAGTTCGACGGGATAATCTAAAGCCAGCAAAAAGGTATTTTACCGGAATGAAGTTAAAAGATATTACCAACCTTCAATACCAGACATTCCTTTATGATCTAAAGACCATGAAACAAGTGAAAAATTCAAACCGCAAGAAGCCGGGATATACTCAGAAAACAATCCGAATGATTCACGAAGCAATGAGTATGATGTTTCGCGAAGCCGTCCAGATGAAAATCATCTCTGAGGACATCACTTTCGGAGCAAAAATGCCCGGCTTTCAACAAACAGTTGAAGAACTCGAAAATGAAGAAGAATTACCTGAGTTCATGGAAAAGGGACAACTCGCTCATTTCCTTCGGACGGCCAAAGCATTCGAGGACCCTCAGATATACCATGCATTAACTGTCCTGGCTTATACCGGCCTTCGGATCGGAGAACTGTGTGCCTTGAAAACGTCAGATATCGACGAAGTAAACAAGAAGGTTAGTATTACAAAGACGTTACACCTCAGAGGTGCTGTTGAAAATTTTAAACTTGGGACTCCTAAAACAAAAAGTTCGAGGCGTAAGGTTGATATCGGAAAGATTGCCCTCAAAGCATTCAGCTCGCAAGCAGCTTGGCGAAAGGAGTATAAATTTTCCGAATTACAAAACTATTACAAGAAAGCAGAGTTTGTATTCATAAACCATAAACAGTTCCCTGGAACGCCGTTATCCCCGAGGGAATTGAACAGGGACATGAAAATCATACTTGAACGCGCTGGGCTCTCTCCTGTACTCTCTCCGCATTCCTTGAGGCACACCTATACAAGCCTCATGGCAGAAGCCGGCGTCGAATTACCGGCCATCCAGCGTTTGCTAGGACACCAAAATGATGCTGTTACTCGCAGGGTTTATCTTCACATAACAGAACCGAAGAAACGAGAAGCTGTCGATCGTTTGGATGAACTCATGGAGGACTTAATATGAAATCGAAGTATCGTACCGAATCGAGTGTGGGGGGAATGTGGGGGAAAGCCGTGAAATCATTGATGTAACAAGGCATTACTGACATCATACACATATCCGTTATCGTATCCGGCACATCCTCCAAGCCGTTGGCATGAACCGATGTGATACTCCCCTCATGCCCGCGAGTGCATGCGCGTACGTAGATGTTCGCATCTTCATCCCTTATTTCCGCATGGCAAATCCGCTGAGGCGATTGGCGAAGCGCAAGCTTAAACGCCTGGCGCGGGCCATGTATGGGATCATCCTCATCGGATTCGTACTCCACGACGTTCTTGTCGGGGAAATCCCGGGCCAACATGAGCTCGTAACGGCTTTCGATCGTCACGATCCTCTCTTCATCGGGCATCGCCGATATTAAAGCTTTGATCAGGTGTGTTTTACCGGTATTCGTCGCTCCGATCACGACCATGTTAAATCGGCTTCGCACGATGACCAGCAGAAGCTCGCGAACGCGATCATCAATCGTTTGATACTTCGGCATGCATAACGTTTCTAAATTAAACCGTTTCACTGTGTACAAACGAATGGTCATCGTAGGCTGAGCGGTAAATCCAAAACCGGTCAAGGTGACCCGCGAACCGTCCAACAGGAGCACCTCCGCCCATCTTTTGCGCGGGTTGATCCTATCATTGTTGAACAGCACCAGGTTTTGCTGGATCCGTTCAACATGGCTAAGCTCCTGAAACCGATAAGGCGAAGCTACGGCTCTTCCGTCCCGCACTTCGAATATCCGGGTACCGACCACTTGAACCTCCTCCAAGCCTTCGCGATTTCGCAGAACAAGCTCCAGTACGTTCATTCCGATGACTTCCGCGAACAAAGCCTCGGCTAAAGTAGCATAAGGTAGGCCTCCGAAGGAAAGGTGCTGAAGCCGTTTCTTAATGATCCAATCGGAGATGACGGCAAGCATCTCAGCCCGCTCCTGCGGAAAGCCGATGACCGCCCGGTTCAGCTTCTCGGCATAACGCCGGCGTTCCTCTTCGCTCCAACCGCGGGGAGCCGCAAGCATATGGCGAACTTCTTCCGCATAAGCCTGCAGGTTATTCAATCCATCGGGCTTATCGCCGGTAGTTGCCGCTGCCTTGACGGATAAGTTTTGCAAGTTCGCTGCATAGGCAGTAGAAGAAAACCGTTTGCCCGTAACTTCAGCGCTCATCCCCCCCTCCGCCTGTGCACCATCAAGCGACGCAGCCAAGGCCGATCCGTCTTCTGCAGCCTTTGCGACCAATTCATCTTCGCGAGCAAGGGATTCGCAACCGCATCGAAAGCTGCCGCATTTCTTTCCTCAGAAGCCAGCCACTCGTCCAACCTGCCGCTATCCAGCTGCAAATGAACGCTTTCGGTTAAGCGCAATTCCGTATAATCGGTACACCCGGCTTCCTTGCGAATCTCCTTCATCCGAAACCCTCCCGTCGATCGATTATTATTATGCAGCAGCACCAATTGAAACTGCTCCGGCAACATCCCGAATTGCGACCCGACTTGACCGGTCCAACGATGGATGTCCTCTTGGAAGTGACTCAAACTGTCGGTGGTGACAAGAAACCGGTCATCGGCTTCCCTCATTGCGCAAACGGTAGCCGCATTGTCCCAATAAGCGCTCACGTCGGCGATCGTTAGATCGAACGCCTCTCGGGACGCAGCAAGTAATTGCTGCATGTCCTCCGGCTCGTAATATTCGGCCTGCTCTCTGGCCATATTGCCGAATAAGACGTGCAGTCCGCCGAGCTTAGGAGAACGGAATGAGTATTGGCGCAATTTATCCCCGGTCAGCGTACCCGCCCGAAGCTCGGGGCGCACTCCGTCCAATGTAACGTCAGGCTTGTCCACCCCGAGGTACAAGTGGGTTTTGGCGCTTTTCAAATTGAGACATAAATAACCGACCTTCCTGCCTGTCTGCGCAGCTATGCGATAAGCCGTACCGAAAGCCGTCAAAGAGGTTCCGATATTCGGCGTAGAGCCTGCGAATGCCGCTAATCTTCCCGACATTATTGTTCATCCTCCTTAATAGAAGAAGCTTGGAAGGCAATAATCAGCTTCGCGGTTCCGCCTTTGCAAGCGGAATCCATTGTAAGCCATTGCGCTTCCGTCAAATTCAAATTGATGGAGTCGATCGTGCCGTTGGCATCCCGTCTGGAAGCGTACATTCCTTCTTTGTCATCGTTAGCCATGGAGAGCACATTCGGATTTTTCGGATTATCGATCTCCAAGTTTGCCGCCGTCTTGACGCCAGCAACCCTGATCGGATCGGGATACAGCTTGCGCGAAGCGGTCGTCTCATCCGACAAATAAACCGTGACCTCATCCCCTGCTCGAATGCCGCTGGAAACCGACTTCACATATTCCCTCGGAATTTGGAAAGTGGATTGTCCGCTGCCGGGCAGTAGGCGATATTTATCGACCTTCCACCTTAACAACGGCTCTCCGCTACCAAGCGGCACCGAGGTTTCCAGTCCGATCGCTTCCGCCATATCCGTCATCATCTCCGGCAACACTGCCGCGCGCGGCAAGGGAATGATCTTCAGATGCTCGGCACCGAGTTGGGTCCCCGTCGCGATAAATTGCTTGGGGACAACAACTTCTACCGTCTCTTGCAATTTAATTTGCCTTAATTGAAGCAAGTAGACGCCATACACGAGTATCCCTGATATTACCGCAGCCGATAAACTGATTACGGCCTGTCTACGCCGATTCATCGATCCACCCTCATCTCTCCGGAAAATAAAAAACGCAGGCGCAAGAGGTTTCCCTCCATCGCCTGCGTTCTTCGCAGTCAAATCTTATAAACATTAGCCTGTATGGGCTTGACAACGATCACTATATCAAATCCAAATACGTCTGTAAATACTTTTTTTTACAATTTACCGCAAAACTTGCCTTTTATCTAACAAAAGGGTTCTCGCGCCGTTCATCTCCGATGGTCGTTTCCGGTCCATGTCCGGGCAGCACGAGTACGGATTCCGGGAGAACGTAAAGCTTCTCGCGAATAGAACGGAATAACTGATCCTGATTGCCGCCAGGTAAATCCGTCCGACCTACTGATCGATGAAATAACGCATCCCCGGCAAATAGAAGGTCGCCGACCAGAAGGCTGACGCTTCCCGGAGAATGACCCGGCGTGTGCTTCACATGAAACGTTTCTCCAATGAACTCCAGCGCTTGCCCATCCTCGAAATGATGGTCCGGCAAGGCCGTCGTGATCGGCGGCGTAACGTCCGCCCAGCGGTTGGAACCGTTTTTCCCGGCATCGGTTAGCCAGTCTTTCTCCAGTGCATGAAGATAAACGGGGCAGCCATACTTGTTGCGTAAAGCATCCACTCCGCCGATATGGTCGAAATGAGCGTGAGTAAGCAATATGGCTTCAACCTTTAGCCCGTCAAGCTTGCGCATAAGCGCTCCATCGGCAGTTCCCGGATCGATGACAATGGCATGCGTCCGTTCCGTGTTCACGACCACGTAAGCATTCGTCTGAAGAGCCCCTAACGAAAATCTCTGAAAAGTCAGCATCGTCTATTCGACCTCAAACGCCGGACAAAATGTCGCGTATTTCCTGCAAAATAATCGTTTGGTACCCTGTATCTTCACCGTAGCGACGTCCCATCTCTTGCCGGGCTACCGTGATTTTCTCCTGATAATCCGGCGCTTCCCTGTCCGGGTTCGCTGCTTTGAAAGCATTCATGACTTCTTGAACGTGCTTCGGACGAGCTCCCCACTTGCCAAGCAAATGTCCGCCCGTGTCCGTGAACAGAACGACCGGAATCGCGCGCCCGCCCATCGTCAAATGCTGGTCCATCAGATCTAAATGCTGCTCCATGATCAACACTTCGGTCGGTATACCCGCCTTTTCCATAGCCTGAAAGACAACCGGCACATTGCGCACGACATCTCCGCACCAATCGGCGGCTATGATCAAGCAACGCAGATCGTCGCGGTTGTTCAACGATTCGTAAAACTCTTCCAGCTCCGCATCATTCCATTGGAATTGATTATACCAGGAAGAAAACGCGTCTTCGTTTTTGGTCATGCTTTCCACGAATTGACGGGGTGAAAGGCCTTGATTTAATTTACTGGCTAGCAATTGGCTCATGCGTAAATCCCCTCTCATGTTCCGGTTATGTAGCTTATTTTAGATGCTTTTGCCTCTCTTGCGCAAATATTGGTACAGGAAATAAGCAACTAAAAGCGCAATGGCGATCAGGATGATCGGTTGGACGTACTTGGCCGCCTCGCCTTTGATATTCTCCCAATTTTCGCCAAGCGACGAACCTAACCAAACGAATAGAATTGACCACGGGATAGAAGCAAGCACCGTCAGCAATGTAAATTGGCTTAGCTTCATACGAGCCATTCCCGCCGGTATGGAAACGACCTGACGCATAACCGGTACGAAACGGCCTGTAAATACGATAACGGGACCGTACTTGGCAAACCATTTTTCCGCGATATCGACGTGCTTAGGCTTCAAGTGCAAAAATTTCCCGAACTTGTCCAGGAAAGGCCTGCCTCCATAACGTCCGATCGCATAAAGCAACCATTGCTGGAGAATCGCGCCGATCGTTCCGCAGATTACTGCGCCAAGGAAAGTAATATCTCCTTTGTAAACGAGGTAGCCGGCATACGCTAACACGATTTCGCTTGGAATGACTTCAATGGCAAGACCGATAATAATGCCCCAATAACCCAAGCTCTCTATCCATACGAGAATTTGGGACAACCATTCGTGCAACGTATCCATCATGGCTAAAACCCACTTTCTATCCCTTAATAACCGTTTCTATTCTAGCATACGTCAACGCCCTTCTTCCAGTTATGCGAACAGATAGGAAAATCATCGCGGGCTTGTCATGCCGGGACGGGCCCGCGCATACACTGCGATAGGTGGACAAAGTTGAAGAGGAGAGAGCGGCATGAGTAAAATCGTTATTCTAAACAGGAAAAAGATTCAATTCTACACGATTCTAGCAGTTGTCGTTATTCTGGCCGGCGCTTATTTCGGTTGGCAGCAGACCAAGCCAACGTTGGCGCCCGCGGGAGAAAACACGCAGGTCATTCAACTGGTGACAGGGGAATTCACGGCTACGTCCGACAGCGGCAAAAAGCTGGAATCGTACGTTTTTTACCCGGGTACGGTCATCGTCCATAAAGGCCAGCCGGTCGAGCTTCGCATTTCCGGGGTAAATGGGCAGTCTCATCCTTTCGTCATCGAAGGTCTAGATGTTTCCGGCGAGATCCACAAAGGAAAAACAACGATTGTTCGGTTCACGCCGAAGGAAGCGGGTGTATACTCCATCATCTGCCAAACCCACTCCGATCCGAAATCGGGCGGGCCTATGGTTGGCTATCTAGTCGTGCAGTAACCTGTGACCTCCTCTTTCTCCCCTGCATAGGGTATGGGAAGAGAGGTTGGGTGACGCCCGATGAAAATGTTTCAGGAAAAGCATGCCGCCCCGCTCCCTACTCCCCGCAGCATTCGCAGGGCTTGCGGCAATGAGTTGTACCGTACCGTAAAAAGGTTAAAGTTGCACATTCCCGCTCCCCTGGTGAAGCAAGCCGAACAATTATACGTAGACCGGGTCATCGGCAACCTCATGTGGATCGCGGAAAATCGCAGCAACCGCAAAGCTTTGGCCGACTGGTGGGACGATGAAATCAGCGAGGAAATCGCGGCATTGTGGAACGTGGACCGGGTAAAGCTCATGCAAGCTTTCCGCGATGCTTTTGGCGGGTAGCGCAGCAAAAAACGGAGACCGCTTATGGCGCGTCTCCGTTTTTGTTGCATGCATAGGCTCGCATCGCATTAGCCGATAATCGCGAAAGTAAGACGGGCAAAGATCGGGCTACTGCTCGTACTACGGGAACGATTGGATATTTTAGGGAGAATGATGCGGGACTTTTTGGAATCTCCTAGGAGAGGTTTTCTGTGTTGGACAGCCATTGGATCACTTCTTTGTCACGTTTGCTTCAATGTATGTGACAGCAGAGCTCGTCATCACGGACATCCTCCCAATCCCGCGTCCATTTTTCCGGTTTTTCCTCGAATGTCTTGCAGTGAAGCGGCTGGATTAGAGATTCGGCAAGCTGTTAAGAAGCTCGCGCGCCTGCTCCTGCCAGTCCTCGTCGCCTTCGTCGATGACTTCCCGCAAGAGGATTCCCGCTTCATCTGTTCGCGACAGCAGGATTAAGCATTGGGCGGCATGCAGCTTGGACGCTATGGTCAGCCTGAATTTCTTGCCATTGGCCGGATTACGCATAGCAGTAACTTGACGGTCGAGCGCTCGGTATTGCTCGAACATAGACATCGTCGCTTCAGCGGCCTCGCGCGCTTGCTCCGCGTCCCCGCCCTCTTGGCGAGCCTTCGCCAAGCTCGCCATAGCCGCGATCGCGGCGGTTTGCCCCTCGCGGCTAAAGCGCTCGAGCCGCAACGCCTCGCGCAAGCGGCTGCGCGCTTGCGCAACATCGCCAAGCTCGGCATAAGCTATGCCGAGCTTCAAGAGCAGCGGCGGGGCCTGCGGTTCATACCGCAGCCCCGCCTCCAGCAGGCTCGCCTGCTCCTGCAATGGCAGGAGCGGCGCGAGCTCTAGGCGAATCCGCGACCACGCGGGATTCGCCTCAAGCGCCGCGCGCAGCTGCGCTTCGCGCGCGGCAGGCGTCGCCGCCGATGCGGCGGCGGCGCGGGCGCTTTGGGCGGCGTCGGATCGCCACGCCGCCCAAAGCGCTATCATAGCGCTGCCGACAAGCAGCAGCGCAAGCCCTAGGCGGCCGATCGGTCGCCAAGCTCCCGAGAGGATAGCTGCCCTCTCCTCCGAAGGAGCAATATGCAACATAAACCAAGCAAGCAACAGCAGCCATACGAACCCATATGACCAATCGAAATCAACCGCGGCATGAATGAGCAAAACCGCAGCCGGGGCAACCGCGGCCTTCCGGTGCTTCCCTATTTTCGACAAATATACGATTATCATGATCAGCAGCAGCGATAACCCAACCAGTCCCGTATCGAGCGCGATTTCGATATAGCCGCTATGAACTTCATTGCCTACATACGGCTGGCTTTGATATAAACCAAACAACATTCGCCAGCTCTCCCCGCCATATCCTAGCCAAGGAGAATGCTTGAACATTTCCCAAGCGTCCGCATAGAACAGCTTTCGCGAGGCTACCGTTCCATAATGACCGGCAATCCGCGCTCCGGCGCTTCCGAACGCGGCCCATGCGGCGACCGCCATTCCCGATCCGGCGACGATCCATGAAACAGCCAGCCACGCTCTATTTTCGATAGAGTTTAATCCATTGCCGCTAGCTTTCCGATTCTGATAGATTATAAGTCCAATGAGCACAATTGTTCCAGCAAGCGCACTTGCAACAGATATCCAGAATTGTCCGCTAGCCCATGTTTGATACTTGACCACGCCTTCGAATTCATTTACCGCTTCCATCCAATTCCATGCAGCCTTAGCCATAAGCGCGGATCCGATCGCCGTAATGCCTGATATAAGCAGCAGTTTCCTACGGCCTGGGCGGTCTGCAAGGAGGAAAGCCAAAAAGAGTCCCAGCGCTAATGCGACGACAGCCCCTCGGGATTCCGTTAGCAAGATAGCTCCTCCGTAAGGTATGACCGTCGCGGCCGCCAACCACGAATATCCTTTATGCTTTCCGGAGCTTGTCCATGCTTGGAGCTGCATCAATAAAAATGCAGCCATTACGGCACCGTATGCGTTAGGATATTGCATAAAGCCGGCTAAACGCGCTCCGGTCGCCGATAATTCCGCATCATTGAATTTGAGCACGATTTCCGTGAAGGAAGTCCAGCCATACCAGCCCGCCCAGCCGCCGGCAAGCAGCAATAAACCTGCGGACTGAATGGCGGCCAAGCCCCAAACCCTGCTCTCCGGCTTGCGCCATAATCCCCATAGCAGCAAGGTCCACGAGCTATAAGCTAACCAACGCAGCATGGCATCGATCGTTCCTTTGACGGAAGCGGGTCCAAGCGACAACTCCAAAGCATATACGGCAAACATCCCGAAGGGCAGCAGCGCCCATAGCGGAATTGCTCCAACACGCCGATTCACCGAATGAAACACTATCCAAACGATCAATCCAATATACAAAAATGCCTCCAGCCGATAGAAATCATTCTCGAAAAACATTCCGTAACGATACGCCGACCATCCGAGAACTGCGGCAACTCCCAAGGCGATCAACAAAGATTTGGTTAAGCCATTCGTCACTAATCCAGGCATGACTTTATCCACCTCCCAGCTCATCGCACACTAAACGCAAAAAAACAGGCCGCATTTACGGGCCTGTCGATTGTCCACTCGCTTCATCCTCTTAACCTGCCCGATGTGACTCATTGTAACATGAATCCCTTGTTTCCAGAACGTTATATTCCGTTACCGCTCAGCCGTTAAAAGTACGCTTACTGACTAGGTCCCTCCGAGTTTGCGCATGCTTCTCGACCTGTTGACGAAGAATCAAAGCTCTTAACGGGCGCAACATTTCCGGTTCCAGTACTCGCATCTTGGCACCGCAATGCAGAACATCCTCATGACGCTCGCGACGGACGATTTCAAGCTCGCAGCTGAACCCGAAGCCGATTTCTACCATTGCCTTCAAGCGAGAGTTCGGCAACAAATGAGGCGCGTCTTGACCCGAAAAGCTGATTCCCGAAATGCTGATATCATGAACGATAAAAGGTTTCGCATTTTCCGGAACGAATTCTTCGCCATTTTCATTAAACACGTGCACGATTTGAGCTTTGCCGGTTATTTCGACCCGCGGGTGCTCCCGCCTCTCCTTAAAACGCTTGACTACATCGGGTGGCTGCAGAAGGGCGATCGCCCCTTCGTATTTGGCGAATACGACCGAAGGCATCGATTGAATACCTATCGGGGAATATATCGTCAGTTTTACCGTTTCCCCCAACTCAAACTGATCGTACTCATGAATCTCGACTTCAAACAGTTCGCCTTCTAAGTTGGTCATTACGCCGGTCGTCACGAAGTTTTTCCCTTCTACTACGGTTCGGCAGTGAAGCAACGCGTTTAGGGGAAGCAGTTCATTTTCCCGATCCGACTTTATGTTCCTGGTATCTCCGTTTTGAGTCATGCCCGCCAAACCACCTTTCTAGCCTTGTAGCCCATAAAAAAAGGCAGCTCCCGATCGGAAGCAGCCTGATTTGCCTAATGAATCCCTGCAAGGGATTAATCGGCAGCCAGGCTGTCATCGTCCTTGCGAACATTAGACCCTGTAGCTTTGCGTCCTTGCTTTTCAGCAAGTTTGCCTTGTTCGAATTTTTGTTTTCTGTTGAAGAGATTGTATCACATTATGTTTTCATCCGTCACCTTTAGGGCTGACCCTATCGGCGGATACCTTGCTTCACCGTGCCATGACGACACGATTCCGTCCCTCGTTCTTTGCTTTGTACAATGCCGAATCCGCGCTGGAGAACACTTCGCGCAAGTATTCCTTCGGATCGTCGAAGCTTAAATCCTCGCTTGATTCCGAAAGAACGCCCATGCTGATCGTTACGTGGACCTTTTCCGTTCCGGCGTCCACCCAATTGTCCCCGACGGCTAACATGATTCTTTCCGCCAACAGCTCCGATTGCTCGCGATTCGTATGCGGCAAATAGATCGTGAACTCTTCTCCTCCGTACCTCGCCAAAATATCCGTCCTCCGAAGTTTTGTCCGTACGATATCGGCGGTGCTTCGAATGACTTCATCGCCTACGAGGTGTCCGTATTTGTCGTTAATCTGCTTGAAATGATCGATGTCGAAGAGAAATATGGAGAACGGAATTTGGTATCTCATATTGAGCAGTACTTCATGCTCAAGCTGCTGCATGAGGTACCTGCGATTAAAGCAGCCGGTGAGGCCGTCCGTTACGGCCATTTGCTCGAGCTTCTGATTGACGCGGAACAGCTCTTCCTGAATTGTGATCAATTCCAAATTACGTTCATGCAGAGCTTCGTTCTTGCGGTTCATCTCCACAACCAGCTTGCGCAGCTCCGTTACGTCATGAAACGTAATGATACGTCCCAGCAATGTTTTGCGGTCGTCCAGCACCGGCGAAATCTGAATCGATACGTGTCGCCCGGCGTTTTCGTGCAAGGAAAACTCCATCTGCATTTTCTCGTACGGATGATGCAAATAGCGATACAAAAACTCGTACACTTCCCCTTGCGTCTGCAATGGGGCGAGAAACTTCTCCATTTCGAACGTTTCGCCTTTGGCCGACTGCACGAACGGAGAAGCGCCGCGATTGACCTCCAGCACTTTGCCGTTCTCATCCACGACGATAATACCCGTAGTCATATGTTCGAAGATATCCCGTTGCGCCATGCTAAGAATATCAAACATACCGAAGCGGTAAATGGCAATGACGAAGCACAAGTCCGATAATAAAATTCCAGACGCCAGCAACCCGGGAACTACAGGAAGCCATTGGGCAAGCAGCACATTGACGAGCACGTCGAGAAGCCCGAACCCCGTCAGCACGAACATTCCGATCAAAGCGGTTGCCAGCTGTTTCCTCTGGTTGATGGAACTGACGGTTTTGAGAGCGTGGAACATATTCATCAAAGCGGTGAAGAAGTAGGTGAATTGAATGAGCACGAGCAGCCAGAATAAAGGGCCGTAAATGCGGTCAAGGTAATTGCCCGCTACCGGAGACATGAAGAGCTCATGGGGATTCCAAAGCGCTCCAATAATACACAGTAATGCAGGCAGGATGTAGATAAATATTCGCCCTGCCCTTAGCTGCTCGACCCGACCCGTAAGGAAAAAAACAAAAACGAGCCATCCAGGACCGAGCATTCCCATCGCGACGAAAGACATATTAATGAAAAATAACTGGACGCCGGAAAAATCGGTCATTTTGACGGCAAATTGACCGAGCGGCCAAAGCATCATTATAAAATGAAAGACCAAATACACTTTGTGAGTTTGAGTAATCCGATTAAACGCGATAACGCTTACGAATAAAATAAACAACAATACGAACAGGGTAAAATCCGTCCACGGAAATGCCAAGTCATTCACCTTTTCACAGAATGGCTATAATCAGAAAATGGAGACAGGCTATGCTTGATTTTACCATAATGTAGCTTTTTCCGACAATAACAATACTATTAAATGGCATTATTTTATTCGAAATTAACGCAAAATTAAGGACTTTTGTACCTGTTTTTCGTGACTTTTGACATAATCATTTCGTTTTATTTTCCATAAAAGGGGAAACACCCATAAAGTCCCTGAATTGTTCATATTCATGTTTTAATTGATCGTTGTCGGTTTTATGACCTTTAACGGCACGAATGAGAATATTTTTAGGTGTATGCTCCAAATCGATGAACTCGAGCAGCTGCGTCCGATATCCCGCCAGCTCAAGAAGATTTGCCCGAATAGCGTCCGTTACCAAAGCGGAAAAACGTTCCTTGAGAATACCGTGCTTCAGCAACGGTTTCAGCAGCGGTTGCGAAAGCTGACGAAACAATTCATGCTGACAGCAGGGGACGGACAAAATTACGCTTGCTTCCCAGCCTATCGCTTTGAGCAGCGCAGCATCGGTTGCCGTATCGCATGCGTGAAGCGTGACGACCATATCAACGGAAGTGTGCCCTTCAAATTGAGCTATATCTCCAACGGAGAAAGACAGGTTATCCCATCCCAGCTCAAGGGCGAGCTTAGAGCAGGTTGAAATGACGTCTTGTTTCAGGTCCAAACCGATAATTCGGACCGGAAGCCGCTCTTTAATGGCTAACAGATGGTAGAGGGCAAACGTAAGATACGACTTGCCGCAGCCGAAATCCACGACCGTCAGTTCTTTGCCCCGCGGAAGATCCGGGATCACATCCGACACCATCTCAAGAAACCGATTGATTTGCCGGAATTTATCGTACTTCGCTTTGACGACGCGCCCTTCGGCGGTCATGACACCAAGAGAAATTAAGAAAGGCACGGGCTCCCCATCCGGAAGCACGTACGCTTTATTGCGGTTATGCTGTTGAGGAACGGCTTCTCTTTTCGATTCCTTGGCATGCGTAATGAGAGACAGCTGCCCCTTCTTATTGGCCAAAACTTGAACGTCGGCGTCCGGAGTTTTGAACAAAGCTTGCTTGTACCGTTCCATCGTCGATTGAAGCTGTTCCTTCACCTTCTCCGGAGACACGTTCTCATGAAATACTTTGTTATTCTGATGACGCTCGAATTGATAGAAAAGACCGGTTTTCAGTTTAATCGGACGTACCGTGAGCTTTCTTGGCGTATCGTCGTCTTTGCGCCGCGGCGCACTGAAGGATGCTTGAATGAGCTGACCTTCCGTTGCGATCTCCTCCAGCAAATCGAGCCATTCCCCAGGTTGGGCCTTACCGTTCATTAAGCATTCTCCTTCATTAAAGCGCCCCATTGCCTGCGCCCTTCTTCCATTTCGTTGCGCGGCAATCCGCCTGATTCGAGTACAGAGTCGTCATAAGCCGATAACCTCTCGTAGAAGGTAAAGCCCTCCTCCGCGGAGACGGCTTCATCTTCCTGCAGCTCGTACAGTAAATTTTCCGCTTCCGCGAGTTGTCCATTGGATTCATGCCATTGCCACAAGGCCAATTTCGTATCGACACCGAGTTCATAGGGGGATAGAGCCGCAAGCAATTGTTCGACGCGTTTGCGAACATCCCACCCTTCGAACTCCATATCATTCCGAAGTATGTATAGATTTAGACGCAATGCCTTCGCATAACGCGGAACGCTCAGCTCCGTTTGTCCGAGGTCCGAGAGAAGCTCTGCTTCTTCCTGCAGCATTGCCGCGACGACGGCAACGGATTCGGCATTGGGCGAGCCCGTAACCGAGAGCATGGACAACAGATCCTCGTCCGACAAGCCCATGGCTAGACGGGAACGGAGCCTTAGCTCCCTCCCTAGAAACTCGTCTATGAGATCAATAGCTTCCTGCTGCTTATGCTGCTCCCGCAATCGCATTGCCTTAGCGAGCACGAGCCCTGCTTGCGTAATTAGTCTGACTAAGTAATCGCGTTCAAACACTGTCTTTCACCCGTTTCTGTTCCAGAAAAGTACCGATCGCGCCCGCGAATGCCTGCGGATCTTCCATCATTCCCATATGGGCAACACCTTCAAGGGTGATCGCGGTAACATTGATTTTGGATACCGGGAATCTCTTCTCCGGCGGGATTACGCCATCTAATTGTCCGGCAAGCAGAAGAATGGGCAGGTCAAGCTTCTCCAGCACATAACCGCGATCCGGTCTTTCCCTCATGCCAAGAGCACAGCCCACGGCTCCGTCAGCCGAAGTCTCGTAACCGATTTCTTTGGCCTTCCGCAATAGTTCGGGCTTGTCCGTGCGGCTGCTGTCCGCGAATAGCTTCGGTATCAAATCATCCACGAACGCTGCGATTCCTTTGGTCCTGATCGTGTCCGCCGCTTTCAGGCGATTGGCTTGCGCGGCCTCGCCGTCCGGGAAAGAGGTGGAATGCGCCAAGCCGAGCGCGAGCAGCCGCTCAGGGTACTTGTCCGCGAAGGCCAACGCTATGTAACCGCCTAAGGAATGACCGATCAAATTCACCCGGGACAATTTTAGTTCATCCAGCAAAGCAGCTAAATCATCCGCTAGTTGCTCCATCGTATATACGCCTTCGCTCGCAGACGAAGCGCCATGCCCGCGTAAATCCGGTGCAATAACGCGGCCTTGAGCGGCTAGCAGCGGCATCGCTTCATCCCAATAACGATGGCTCCCGCAATACCCGTGCAGCAGAACGATCGGGTGACCGCTTCCGGCTTCCTCATATGCGATTGTCGTACCGGTAGAAAGTTTAACTTTTATCATCTGAATCATCCTTTCTTATATCGCCCATTATTAGATGTTAAATTAGCCATTGCTTGCTTATCGCATTCGAAATCTCTCTAGCCATTCCCATAACCTTGTACAGCGAGGTGGACTGCAACGTCCAATAGGGCTTTAAGCTTGCGGCGTTTACGACTCCCGCGATACTATAAGCTCCAACGGCTGGAAAACCTCTGTTTACGGATTGGGCGGGAATGAGGGGTCCTTTTCTGACCAAGTACGCTCCTACGTTATCGGGTCGACCCAAGCACGCATCCACGGCAACGATCGTACCCATTTCTTCCATCGCGGGAACAAGCTGCGGCAAGCGGTCCGCGTCGCAAGGACGCTGCAAGGTGCCGATGACGCGGGTAATTCCATGTTCCTTAAGCATCGTTCCGACCCAAGGTCCAAGGCTGTCGCCTGTTGAGCGATCCGTTCCAATGCATAAGAATGTCAATTCGTCCTTAGGGTGGATAGAAGTGATTTGACTCATAAAATCAAGCAATCCCGCGGCGTCCACCCGCTCCGCTGTCTGCGATTTCCGGTCAAGCATGCAATCCTCCCCCACGCAACGAAAAGCGGTCTTGCCCGCGTTGCAATTCATTGTCATATGCGACTTCCGACATCTTTCCGGCATCTTCTTTCAGGTTACCATTCCCTCATAAGGAATGCTACTTATGCGTTTCATCGATGCGATAGACGGCGAAGCCGTTTTACTTGGCGGCATTCCTCCCCTCTATGGTACAATAACGTCATCCCTATACCTATACCCGTAAGAGAGGAAGTCGACCTATGGACTTAAGCCAGCCGACACAACAAAACGTTGAATATATGATCGAGGCCATCAAAACCAAGCTGCGCATGGCAACGGGAGCGGCAATGCAGGCATCCAGCTTCACCAGCGACAAATACGAGGACCTTAAAGACATTTACGACATGGTAGCTTCCAAAGATAGATTCAGCATTAGCGAAGTCGAAGCGCTAGTATCCGAACTGGGTAAATTGCGTTCTTGAAATCAGATTGCTTAACGGCATCGTACGGCACGGACTGCTATTGCAGTCTGTGCTTTTTTTGTTTGAATCGAAGTTGTCGCGTCGCTGAAATATGGTTGCGTTTCCATCGATAATAATGATCGTAGTCATGAAAAAGGCTGAATAACTCGTTCTGCCGCGGTGCTGTTATGATGATTAACAAATACGGACCGGGAGGCGAAAAAGATGTTGATTCATGACTACACTGCCTATAAAATATGGGAAAGCGATCAGCGTGAACGCGAGTTGGAATTAGCTAGACGGATTGGCGGGTCGGGCATCAAGGTCTCTACCCTCCCTGTCTTTTGGCTGATCGCGCTTGCGTCAAAGCTATCGAACCTTAACCGGTAAAATAGTTCTTGTTCGTGAAGGGGCGGTGAAGCAGCGTGGATTTAATTTACATGAAGTCTTTCCTGGAGGTCGCGCGCTGTCAAAGCTTCACGAAAGCGGCGGAAAACCTAGGATACGTGCAGTCGAGCGTGACCGCGCAAATTCAAAAGCTGGAAAGCGAGTACGGAGTCGTGTTGTTTGAGCGTTTCGGACGAACGATGCGGCTTACATCCGCGGGCGAGCAGCTTCGCGACACCTTCGTCAGGATATTGGAAATATACGACGATTCCAAACGGTTAATCGCAAGGCAGGCAAAAGGAAATTTAGAAATCGGGACGATCGAATCGCTGATGGCGTTTTTCCTGCCTCCCGTTTTTCACCGCTTCTTGCAAAGCTTCCCTGAGATCAACCTTCAGGTCAATGAGATTAACGAAGCCAACATCCTGCAATCCATTAGATCGGGCCTCTTGGACCTAGGCATTCTGCTAGACCGTCCGATCGTCGACGACGATATCGAATCGATCGCGATTCGGAAAGAACCCCTTGTTCTGGTCGCCAAGCCTGAACATCCGTTGTGTTCTGCGGATCAGGTAAGCATCGCGGAGCTGGATGGTCAATTCCTGATCGTGACGGAGCAGGGATGCACGTATCGGGCGGCTTTCGAACGGCTGCTCGGCCAGCATGGAGTCACCTATCATATCCATCACGAGTTCGGCAGCCTTGAAGCCATTAAACAGTGCGTCGGCTACGGACTCGGAATCGCGCTCGTGCCGCACATTGCGGTAACCCGCGAGTTAACTGATCGGCGACTGGTCGCTTTGCCGTTTACTCATCCGGACATCACTTTCTTCACGCAAATCGTTCACCATAAGAAAAAGTGGCTAAACCCCGCGGTCCGTCATCTGATCGAGCTGCTCACAGAGACGGGAAACACAACTTTGGCGTCTGCACAGTCTTCGTAGCATGGACTAAAGCTTAAAAAGCAAATCCCACCCGATTATCACTGGGTGGGATTTGCTTTTTCGAAGCGGTTACTTCCGAACGTAAGGCTGCAACAGAGCGACAGCATCATTCAGCGCTATTTTCCTAAGCTCCAGTCCTTTAACGACCTGCCATGATTCCACGTGCTCAACGGTATGTCCGGATTCTACTTCTTGCAGTTCGCCGAGCGTCTCCAATTCCAACATCAAACTGTTCGTATACAGCTCGAACGACACGCCGAAGTCGGGGTAAGTTCCGCCCACAACGGGCTCATAACTTTTAATGAACGTATCGCCATGATTGCTGTAAGCAGCCCATCCCGCTTCGTTATCGCTTCCGAATTTGTAAGGGGAAGGCCCCTCTCCCTGATCGACCACCAATTCCGACTCGGTAAATGAAATACGGGAATCGTTCAACCGGTTATAAGGCCACAAGATGAATCGGCGATTCGGCAAAAGCCCGTTGTTGGACCCCGTCATCGGAACGACTGCACGCCCTCCTGCCCCCATAACCGACAATGCCCACGGCGCGAAAGTAATTGGCCAAGCGCCATTATTGGTCACTCGATGCACGACCTTGATTCCTGTCCCGGATGGATCGAGCTGAACCTCGATCTCTTTCGTAATCTGATTCCAACGCTCTTGAGCGGACCGTAAAACGATGGCAAAATCGCCGATTCGTTCCCAAGCGACAGGCTCGTTATCGGGATACGTCGTCCGAGGTATCCGTTCGGGGCTCGTCCATAACCGATGGCCGCCATAGATGTTCCAGCTGCCACCGCCAACAGGTGCGAAGGCATCCCCGCCCTGGGTGATTTCGGAGTCGCTATCCTCGAAAAAAAGATTGTTCCCGCCTTGCGAAGAAAGATGAATAATACGAGGACCGTATTCCAACGTAGCAAGCAATTCGACGCTGCCATTACTCAAGGAAACGCAACGCCCCCACTTGTCATGCTTTATTTCCCGTATCAAAATCGATGACATAAAATTTGTCCTCTCCCTCTTGGAATCATAGAAATGTTTACCCGTTTAGATTAACGAAGATGCCGTAAGAAATCGCCTAAACGCTGCCCGGCCGCTTATATCGCCTTTATACACGCCGGCATCCTTCAGCACCGCGTGGAATTTATCGCCCACGTCGGCTTGCAACAACAATTGAACGGCGGCTTCGGAGCCATCCGTGCCATAGAGGTCCACTAGCGTCCACACCCAATCCGCATGTTTGTTCAGGGGGTGCTCCGGTGCGGCAATCGCCGTTTCATCGTAAGACGTATGTCCGGTCAGGATATCGGCGATCAGTCCCAATTCAACCTGCAGTCGACCCGGCAATACCGCAAGTCCCATGACTTCAATGAGGCCGATGTTTTCTTTTTTGATATGATGAAGCTCTTGATGAGGGTGGAAAATGCCGTCAGGATGTTCGGAGCTCGTCCGGTTGTTTCGCAGAACGAGGTCCAGCTCGTAGACGCCATTATCTTTGAATCTGGCGATAGGCGTTATCGTATTGTGCTCTACCTGTCCGCCCTCTTTGTCGCTGAACGCGAGAATTCCTACGGAAGAATCGCTGTAAGCTCGCCATTTCGCCAACGTATGGGCCGCTACTCTAAGGAGCGCCGCGCGATTATTGGACTGCAGACGCAGCACGGACATCGGCCATTGGACGATACCGATCTTCACCTCCGGCTCTTGCGAACAAACCTGCCAATCGAGCACGGCCGCAGTCTCCATAGGAAACACATGCCGTCCCGCTTGGAAATGGTCATGGTTTAATATCGACCCGCCTACGATCGGCAAATCCGCATTGGAGCCGATAAAATAGTGCGGGAACTGTTCGACGAAATCGAGCAGCCTAGAGAAGGTGGCCGGCGATATTTTCATCGGGATGTGTTCACCGCAGAAGACGATGCTATGCTCGTTATAGTAAACGTAAGGCGAATATTGGAAAAACCATGGCTCGTTCTGCAGCGTTACCGGTACAATACGCAAGTTCTGCCGCGCAGGATGGTCGGGGCGTCCCGCATATCCGACATTCTCTTTGCACAATAGACACTTGGGGTAATTGGACTGCGGAAGTGCTTTGAGTAAGGCGATTTCCCTAGGGTCCTTCTCCGGCTTGGATAAGTTGACCGTGATTTCCAAGTTGCCGTCCGCCGTGCGATGTTTCCAGTAACCGTTCTTCTTGATGCGGTCCATGCGAATGTAGTTGGAATCGATATTCAACTTGTAGAACCAGTCCGTTGCGCCGACAACACCCCGTTCGCGCGTCAATTGTTGGAATCGCCGATCGGTTTCCGATGGTCTTGGCATCAGCAGCCCCATGATGCGGGCATCGAAAAGATCTCGAAACATCAGCGTGTCATCCGGCAGCAAACGCAGATCGACAGCCGCATCCAGCAAAGGCTCGAGAAGAGGAACAGGGCTTGCCGGAAGCGAATCGGCGTCAATCGCAGCAGTGACGCCTTCCGCGGGTTCTTTCAGGTGGTATAAATCCAGTAAAGCATTACGCGCTGCTTCTATATCCAAGGATTCGATAAGTCTATTATAATGCGCGAACGCGATAAGCCTCTCGATTGAGAGCGATAGCGATTTCTCGGATGATTCAGACGGGATGGATGTTGTTTCCTTCATTCCTTGACCTCCCAATTACTTCTCATAACCGTTCGGATGCTGGCGATGCCAATTCCACGAACTGGTGACGATGTCTTCCAGCTTCTCGCGGCGCGGCGCCCAACCGAGCTCTTTGCGTGCGCGGTCCGAGGAAGCGATTAGAACCGCGGGATCCCCTGCGCGTCGAGGTTCGATCTTAGCCGGAATCGGATGGCCAGTTACTTGTCTGGACACATCTATAACCTGCTTAACGGAGTAACCGTTGCCGCTTCCTAGATTGTAGATCGCGCTATCTTCGCCTTTGCGAAGCCGCTCAAGCGCAAGGATGTGCGCATCCGCCAAATCGCTGACGTGAACGTAATCGCGAATGCACGTGCCGTCGTCGGTCGGGTAATCTTCACCGAAGACGGAGATGTACTCGCGTTGGCCTAACGCCACTTGCAGAACTAGAGGGACCAAATGGCTTTCCGGACTATGGTCCTCGCCGATACGACCCGATTCGTGAGCACCGGCCGCGTTAAAGTAACGCAGCGACACGAACTTGATTCCGTGGGCAACGTCGAACCAACGGATCATTTTCTCCATCGCAAGCTTCGTTTCTCCGTAAGCATTCGTCGGCAAAGTACGGTCGTATTCGTCGATCGGTACCCGCTCGGGTTCGCCGTATGTGGCAGCCGTAGAGGAAAATACAATACGGGGTACGCCAGCCTTCTGCATTTGCTCCAAGAGACATAAAGTGCCGTATACGTTATTGTGATAATACTTGCCCGGATCCTTCATGCTTTCTCCGACCAAAGAGTTCGCAGCGAAATGAATGACCCCGTCGATGTCGTTCTCCTGAAAGACTTTCGCTACAAAGTCCGCGTCGCGCAGATCTCCCTCGTACAGCTTTCCTCCGAGAACCGCGTCTTTATGACCCTGATATAAATTATCGATGATAACAACCTGCTCGCCCTTTTCCAATAAAGCCGCTACCGCATGGGAACCGATATAACCCGCACCGCCCGTAACAAGTACCACCATCGTTTAAACCTCCCCTTTCAGTTCGCGCACACCGTCGCCGATGTTGCACACGTAGAAATCCGGATGTAAACCCGTTGCCGCTTCATACTTGCTGCCTACGTCCGCGATAAACCGCTCGACGGAATCTTGATGCACAAGCGACACCGTACAACCTCCGAAACCCGCTCCCGTCATACGCGAGCCCAGCACACCCGGAACGGAACGCGCCGCATCTACCATCGTATCCAATTCGATGCCTGTCACTTCGTACAGGTCGCGAAGCGAATCATGGGAAGCGTTCATCAGGAGGCCGAATGCAGCCAGGTCGTTATGCTTCAAAACTTCCATCGAAAGCGAAACGCGGTGAATCTCTTCCACGACGTGGCGCGCACGGCGGCGTACGGTTTCATCTTTGATCAAATGCTCATTCGCCCGATACTGCTCCAGCGTTAATTGACCGAGCAAAGTTAGCTCAGGAAAGGCTTGTTTTAAATCTTGTACCGCTTGCTCGCATTGAGACCGGCGTTCGTTATATTTGGAATCTACGAGCCTGCGGCGTTTGTTCGTATTTCCGATTACGAGCTTGTAAACGCCGGATTGGAAAGGGACCAACTCATATTTCAAGGTATCGCAATCAAGCAAAATCGCATGATCTTTACGGCCGTTAGCGACCGCGAATTGATCCATGATGCCGCTTTTGACGCCGATAAATTCATTTTCCGCATGCTGGGACCAAAGAGCGATTTGCACGGTATCCGTTGGCTTGCCTTCCATGACAAGGAGAGCATACGCCGTTACGACTTCTATTGAAGCTGAAGAAGATAAACCCGCACCGTTCGGAATCTCTCCGTGAAAGAGAAGATTATAACCTTGGCTTAGATAGATGTCTCTCTGAGCTAGCTCCCAGACGATGCCTTTCGGATAATTCGCCCAGTCGTCTTCCTCCGAGAAAGTAACGTTATCGATCGAAGTTTCCTTGGTCAGCGGGAAATTCGTCGATGCAAACCCGAGCTTGCGATCGTCCCGTGGAGCGATGAGCAGCGTAGTTCCGAACGTTAATGCCGCCGGAAAAACGGAGCCGCCGTTATAATCCGTATGTTCTCCTATTAGATTAACACGGCCTGGCGCTTGAAATATTTTGATTATTTCTTCGTTGCTGCCGAACTGCTGTACGAACTTCCGTTTCAATTCTTGTAGCTGTGCCATCTCGGTTTCATCTCTCCTTGGAATGTCCATGTTTACTATCAGTATATCGAATGTTGTCCCGATTACGAAATGGCGTGAAATGCTTTCCATATGGAGAAATGTGACTTTTGCAAAAGAACTCAATTGTGATTCATGGTACAATCAGGGTAAAAAGGCTTCGGTATAAGGAGAGCATCCCATGAGCAAATCCGCTACCTACCGCGTCGTATCCAATCCTGTCAGCTTTAATGCCCGAGAGTTAACCGTCTTATTCGCGGGTGAAAGCCAAACAAAACCTCAACATCGAATCGGACCTAAAGTGGTCGATTATTATTTGCTGCACTATGTGATCTCCGGAAAAGGAAGGTTCCGTACTGGGGAATTCGAAGCCGAGCTAACCGCTGGGGACAGCTTTCTCATTCATCCTAGCCAGCTGTTTCATTATGTATCGGACGAGGTTGATCCTTGGCGTTATCGCTGGGTTGCTTTTGCCGGTACGTTATCCGATTCTCTCATAGCGGAAGCCGGTCTCGGTCCGGATCTTCCGATCGTCCATTCCGGAGGGAACAAGAGCCCTGGCGAGCGCTGCCGCTCCATCTACGAAGCTTTTCGCGGACGCGGAAGCTCGGCTTCTCTCGTTGCATCCGGCCATTTGCATTTGCTGTTCGCCAGTCTGCATGAAGCCGTATCCGAAGGTACGATTTCGCAGGTCCGCCCGGATACGCACAGCGAAGAGTTGGTGCGTCAGGTCGTCGGGTATTTGTCCACCCAATACGCCGAGCCTGTCACCATCCAAGGAATGGCCGAGACGCTCGGTTATAACCGCGCTTATTTGTCCCGGCTTTTCAAGCAGCATACAAGCATCTCCCCCATCACCTTCCTAACGAAGCTGAGGGTCGATCACGGAAGACGGCTGCTGCGGGAGCGGCCTGAGCTAACGGTAGAACAAATCGCGTCTTCCGTCGGGTTCCAGGACGCGCTCTATTTCTCCAAACAATTCCGACGCTTGTACGACCAATCGCCCAGCGATTATCGGGTGACGGTGGGGAAAGCTTTGAAGTAAAGATTTGGGCAGGTTGCTGCTTAGCAGCAACGCGATTCTGAAGGCACTTTTTTGGCCCTCGTGCTCGGTGTGCGATTGGTTTTGGCGCAATGAAGGCACTTTTTTGGCCTTCGTGCTCGGTGTGCGATTGGTTTTGGCGAAATGAAGGCACTTTTTTGGCCTTCGTGCTAGGTGCGCGATTGGTTCTGGCAAAATGAAGGCACTTTTTTGGCCCTCGTACTTCATTTGCAGCCACTAACCAATAGAGAATAAGCAGTAACACCGGGCAGTTAGCTACCGTAGAGCGCTCCAAAGTAACATTATCTGTAAAATGTACGGCTACGACTTACTGCGTGCACCTAAGGGTCATCCCATCAGCCTTCTTCTGCTACACGCCCCTGCAACTCCAACTCAACTTCCCATCGCCCGGCGATTTCTTTAGCGTCATTGAAAAACTCCGTTGGAAACGTCGCCTGAAGCCGGCGGTTGGTTTCGTCCGATATTCCGCCGCCAATCCGATCAAGAACGGACATCGCAATGTAGGGCCATGCGATTTCCGTACCATCCGTTACCGCAATCGAAACGCCCAACCGTTCCTTCCGTAATCCCAACGCAAACACGCCATGCGCTCCGCTCTTAGCCACCACGTTCGGATCGGATAATAGCAAGCTGGCCAGGCGGTTGCGTCCTTCCACGTATTCCGGGAAAGCGTTCATCGCGCCTGTAATCCTAATTGCTGCAGCGGCAGCTTCATGATCTTCCGCAAGCTCGGGGCAGGCAAGCCGTCCATAAATAAAACCAAGTCGCCATAACGGCATCGCCGCAACCGGAAATCCGCAGCCGTCCTTGCCTACCGTTACTTGCTCGCCTTCTGCATCTGCCCACAGCTTAATGCGTCGGAGTATCTCTTTCTGGGCGGGGTGATCTGCATGGATGTAACCTTCCAACGGCCAGCCCTTCAGCTTGCACCAGGCAAGGACGCCTAGGTGTTTGCCCGCGCATGTGTGAAACAGCTTCCTCGGTTTGCCTCCACCCGACAAGTATTCATCCCTCGCTTGCCGTCCGACGGGCAATCCCGGCTGAATCGCCAACAAGGATTCATCCAAGCCAGTAAGGCTAACGATTTCCTCCAAAGCCGCCATCTGCTCCCGGCTTCCCCGATGCGATGCCGCCAGCAAAGCCAAATGGCGATCTTCGAAGCCATAAGCCTCAGCCGCCCCATCGAGCAAAGAAGCCATAGCCTGAACAGGCTTGGCGGTAGAACGAACGTAAGCCGGAGCATGAACGTCGCCGAGCGAATAGATCACCTTTCCATCCTCCGCCGACACGACGCATACTCTGCCCCGATGGACATTTTCCACTAACCCGCCTCTATTCATAATGACTAACGGGGCATCCTTCGGCATCTCTTTCGTTTCCATCTATCGTTGTCTCCTTCGTTTCTGCGCATACGGCACAAAAATCCCGACGAAACCGTCAGGATTTTTATTTGCTATTATCTATTTATTCGCCTCAATAGCCAGCTCCAACCTTCTCTTCTTCGCGTTCCCGCGACGACTCATTTTCCCCCGCGAAATTAATCGCATCCGAAAGGAGATACAGCGGGCGCCTCTTCGATTCTTCATAGGTACGGCCGATATACTCGCCAAGCACGCCGAGCAGCGATAAAGTGATGCCGTGGAACAGCAGGCTTATGGCGATGAGCGATGTCCAGCCTTGGGTAGTCGTATCGGTAAAGAAACGTTGATACAGTACGATAAACAGATAGATGAAACCGATCGCCGACAAAACGAATCCGAGCACGCTGGCGATTTTGAGCGGTTTGGTGGAGAACGATGTCATGGCGTCGAGCGATAATTTGATCATTTTGCGCAGCGGATACTTGGTTTCCCCAGCGAACCTTTCATCGCGAACGTAATCGACGGACGTTTGCTTAAACCCCGCCCAGCTAACCATTCCTCGTATAAACCGGCTTCGCTCCCGCATGGAAGTCAGCGCATCGCAAACCTTGCGATCCATAAGCCGGAAATCGCCCGTATCCACGGGAATATTAACGGACGTCATCGATCGCAGAAGCCTGTAGAACATGGCGGCCGTCATTTTCTTGAACCAAGACTCACCCTTGCGTTCGATCCGCTTGCCATAGACGACGTCATATCCTTCGCGCCAACGGGCAACCATGTCGACAATCAGCTCTGGCGGATCCTGCAAATCCGCATCGATCAAAACGACCGTTCTCCCGCTCGAATGATCCATGCCTGCGGTTACAGCGATCTGATGGCCGAAATTGCGAGAAAACTCCACCAGCTTCACGTTATGATCCGCCGCGCACATGCCGCGTACGATATTGGACGTTTTGTCCCGGCTGCCATCGTTCACGAACACGATTTCATACGTTTCTCCTATCGTATCTAGAACCGTTTTCAGGCGGCGATAAGTAACTTCGATAACTTCTTCTTCGTTGTACATCGGAACGACAACGGAAAGAAAACATTGTTTCTGCATGCGTACAACCCCTTTCTAGAACCCCCAGCTCGGCAGCCACCGTATCGCCAGGTTCATCCACTCCCGACTAATCGTGATGCCCGTATAGATCGGATAAAACCAAATGAACAACGCCGCGGCTGCGACAACAAACCATACGGTAAACCGACGTCCATCGCGATAATGCTCCTCGATCCAGCGCAGCATCCACACGATAGACAAGATAAGCAGCGGAACCATCGGAAAATAATGATAAAGGAACGTAATGCTTCGCGGAGCGATCATCCACGGAACGTAAAAAGACAAGTACGCGACGGCCAACGTAAGCACGATTCGGTCTCTCCGCCGCCATCCCAGCCACCATGACGCAAGCATAGCCAGAAGTCCTCCCCACCAAATAAGAGGATTGCCGATTGCCGCGATGCTCTGCGCGTCGCCCTTCACCAGATCCTTGCCGCCATAATACCAAACCGGTCTTATCATTAACGGCCATGTATACCACTTCGAAGAGTACGGATGCTTTTCCTTAACCCCTTTATGGTAATGGTACATGTTTTTCTGGTACTGCCATAAATCTTTATAGCTGTCTTCCGCTTTCGTCGCCTTAAGATAAGGCGCGTACGAAGCCGTGTAAACCCCTACGGGAACGGCTATGAACAAAATAAGGCAAGCCATGAGCGTCAGAACGAGGCGACGGCCATAATCGTAATCACCGTTTCCCCGGGCCTCTCGCCAGCGACGCGCAAGCGCGAAAACGAGCAAACCGGCAAGTCCGGCCCCGCCATATAAGTAATTCCATTTCACCGCAGCGGCCGCTCCGAAGAACAAACCGCTTAGCGCAAGGTACCCGAAGCTTCGCCGGAAGCCCCCGCCGCGCCATGCGATTTCACCGTAGCGATGCATCGCATAGAACATGATGATCGTGAAAGTAACCCCGATAATATCTACGTTCGCCATTCGGGAATGAACGAGATGGAAGCCTTCAAGCACGAGAAGCAGCGTAGCAATGAAAGCATACCGGGTTCGTTCGAACATCCCTCTAGCCGCCCAATAGAAAATCGGTACCATCAGCGTTCCGAACACCCCAGCCATGAAACGCCAGCCGTAAGGCGTCATATCAAACATTTTAACGCCGATCGCAAGTATTACTTTTCCTAAAGGCGGATGCGTATTCTCATACGGTTCCATCATCTGAATGAATTCGTAAGCGGTACGCCCGTGATAGATTTCATCGAAATACATCCCGTTGCGGTAGTCCGGACGATAAGGAGCCCACTGCTGCTCATCGAAAACCTCATAGCCGCTTCCTTCGGAGGCTGCTCCAATTTCGCTGCCTTTCTGGATATTATTAACCGGAACCGGCACCGTAACTCCCTTGGTGAAAAATGCCGCTTCATATAAACGGTACCCTGTGCTCTCCGTCGTAAACCTCATGTAACGCGCTTTAACCGTCTTCTCTTCAAGCTTCCATGTGAACACGCGGTTCGTCTTATGCTCGATCTTTACATAGAGTTCCCAATTTTGCCCGTCTTCCGACGATTCAATTTTCGTGTCTCCCTTAGCCCCGGGGCCTTCGTACAAGTTAAGGCGATCAATCGTGCGCAGCTCTCCGAAATCGGCCGTGAAAGATTCGCCCACCTTATCGGGCTTCCAGAAAGTTTGGGGAGCAGAGCGATTTCCAAGATCGGTAAAAGCCGTCAAAGCGGCAATTAAAGTTAAGATCAGAACCAATACGATATCAAGCGGTCCCCATTGCCGCCCCCCTCGATAACGAACGGATACTTTCCCCCATTGTATCGGGCCGGTTCTGACGTCATTGCTCAAGTTCATGTCCGTCCTCGCTTTCGCCTTGTTGTCCGAAATTTTTCCTGTCCTTATTGTAGTCGAAAGCGCCGTCCTCTGGAAAGAGCGCGTTTCATTTTGTCATGAGCGGGTAATTTACATCAAGGATGAATTAAATTGAATTGAACAAGGAGGAAATACAAATGGCTGAAACTCGTGGAACACTGAAAGGCGCTTTAATCGGAGGAGTGATAGGAGCTGTCGCAGCACTTCTGCTCGCACCCAAATCCGGGCGTGAATTACGCGGCGACATCCGAGATCGTTATACCGACATGCAGGATCGCACCAAACGGATGTTGACGGATGTCGGTAACAGAACCCAAGAAATGGCCAAGCAAGTCGGTCAGCAAGCCTCCGGTATTTTGGATAAAACGCGTTCCGCCGTCTCAACCGCCAAAGAAGAAGTGCAATCTTGGAAAGACGACAATAAATCGGAATCGAAGGATGAGCAGAAATTTAACTAACGCCCGTTCTCCGGCAACAATAACAGGCCGCCCCGGCGATCGCTCGCCGGAGGTTGGCCTATGTTGATTATGAAGGGAGAAGGTAGACATGAAATCCAAACAAATCATGTTAATAAGCGGTTCGGAAATGAGGATCAAGGAATCTTTATCCCAAGCAGGTTTCATCCGTGATTTCAGCCATCAATCCACTTATCGGACGGAATTAGACTCTCCGCAAGGCGTATACATTTTTCAAATCCCCTACGAGGAGTCGGATGGAACGCTTACTCTTTACGGAGAGACCGCTTTCTTCGACGGGATTTCGGACTCCGACGTACCGGAAAATATCCAAATCGCAGCTCTGGAGAGATGGTACGCACTCCGAGTCCGATTAGGCAATACGGAATCGCAAGTCTATTCACCGGATAGAGGGGACCGCAGACCGTCCGCTCCTATACCCTCTAGACCCGTTGAAATAGCTTGGAACGGCTCGATGGTTCAAGACTTCGCGGATATGAAGCGGCTAGGCCGGGATATGGACCGAATGAAGACGGAACAGCAGCTTAATGATGAAGGATTAGTTAATGATCCGATACAATACTGACGATATGAAGCATGCATATGTTCCAGTCATTGATAATCCCACTCCTTACAATAAGGATTGGGATTTTTCTACATTCGCGCTATATACAAAAACCGGTGCCCTATAACTAGGGCACCGGAGGGTTTTATAATGCTTCGTGTTGCAGACATTCTCTGTCGAGCAGCTCTCTCATCGCGTCCATGCTCAGTTCCTTCTCGAGCAGCTCAGGCACGGGGATAGACTGCATCCCTTCCTTCTGAAAATTGGAGTTCTCTAAATGGTAGCCATACTCCTTGATAAGGGTATACGCTTTGCAGAAGTTTTCAGCCGCATCGACAGCCCTGCCAAATGATACATATTCGGCGAGCTTGTTTCCGAAGCTGAGCGGATTAACCCGGGATCCGATCGTTAGATGGAACCCTTCCTCCTTCTCCAAAACAAAGATGTCGCTTTCCGAGCATGGGATCCGATATTTGACTGTCATGATCTCCAACTCCTTTACGGAAAAATACGACTTCCGGTAAGGATTATTACACACTCTAGAAGGAGATGAAACGGTCGGTTTCGGATTATTATTCCTGTTCCTCGAGCCGATGAACGAGCTGTTTTAACTTGTCGATCGCTCGCTTCTGGATACGGGATATGCTCATCTGCGAAACGCCGAGCTCGTCGGCAATCGCTCTTTGCGAAAGCCCGCTCTCGAATACCATAAGCAGCACCTGCCGCTCTTCGGGCTTCAAATGATCCATAGCCTCTTGAAGGTCGAGTCTTCTTTCCAAAGCAGCGAAATCATCAACCGGGGAACCAATCAGTTCGCCAAGTACGGCCGTATTCTCTTCATCCGATATCGGGGTATCCAACGAAACGTAATGGTATAAGTCTCGGCCGGCCAATATCTCCAGCGTTTCTTCCGTATCTAATCCGAGATGCTGGGCGATTTCGTCGATATTAGGGGAACGTTCCAGCTTGCTCATCAGTTCGTCGATGGCCTGCTGAACGACAAGCCCCTTCTCTTTGATCCTGCGGGGAACTTGGATGTACCAAGATTTGTCCCTTAAATAGTTTTTCATATGCCCGATGATGCTCTTCATCGCATAAGGCTCGAAGGGCATGCCTAAAGCGGGATCGAATTGCTTGAGCAACCGAAATAACGACATTTGACCAACCTGGAATAGGTCATCGTACAGATCCGGACGGTTGCGCGACATTTTGATAGCCGCCATCTTAACCATCGGTTCGTAATTACGAATCAGCTTGTCTGCTAAGCTGCTGTCAAGCGTTTTCTGATATTCGAGCAGTATCTCGATCGCGTCGTCGGGCAGACGCGCGGAAGAGGATAGGCTCATGCGGTTTCTTCGGATTTTATCCGTTTCTTCGTTAATGTGACTGCCGTTCCGCCATCGTGCTGCACTTCCACACGGTCCATTAGAGCTTGCATCAAGTAAAGCCCTAATCCGCCCGACTGGATTTCATCAATGGATTTACCGTGCAGGGAAGGCGTCGCTTGATTTTCCGCAATCTTAAAGCTTCGGCCGAAATCTCGCACCGTAATGGATAACTCATCCGCATTCGTAACGAACTGCACTTCGACATTGCCGTCATCCCCGCCGTATGCATGCAGTACCGCGTTATTGCAAGCCTCGGAAACGGCTACCTTCATATCCTCGATATCCTCGAACGTAAATTTCATTTTACTTGCAATCCCATATAAGGTAAGCCGAACCAAGTCGACGTATTCCGGCAATGCGGGAACCGATAACGTTACGTTTCTTTCTTTTGTCATAGGAGTCTCTCCTCATTCCTCTCTTAACTTATAGATTATTCGGCTTTGGCCAGAAAAGGGGTAATGCCCGTCATATCGAACAGTTTGCGAATATGGGTCGGAACATGCTCCACATCGAATGGAGCGTTCCGTGCATGCCGGGCTTTGACTACGGAAATCAGAATACCGATGCCCGTGCTGTCAATGTATTTCAAATCTTGAAGATTCAAGGTTAATCGGCGATCGGCTAATTCGATCAGCGGCTCCATTGCCGCCCGCATTTGCGTAGCGACCTCCAGATCGAATTCACCGCCTACGAATACGATGGTTTGATTATCTCGATTCTCTGTACGAAGGGTAAATTTATTCGGTACCATAGCCATCTCTCCTCTACTCCTGCATGGATCGTATTGAAGCTCATATGACTGCTCTAATTTTGTTATAACCCGTTTTTCCGGCGATTGAAACATGAAAAAGCTTCCGGGGCCGAAAAGTTTCAGGAAGCTATTCCGGTGGTAATCGGTGTTGTCGACCCCGCAGCAGGTAAGCGAGTTATATTCCGAAGAAAGGGGGTTCTCCATGAGCGATCGGAACTTAGACTTTCAATTATCTTTTTCGGAATCCTGTATTTCATCGTGAAGTATATTTTCCCCTGGTTTAAGTAAATCGTAACAAGGAAGCTTCCGGGTAAACGCCTGGAAGCTTTCTTGCCATGCATATATCCCGGCGATCCGATTCATTGGAGGCAAACCATGAGTTTACACTTCGGAACCTTGTACTGGCCAAGCACTTATCCTGATCCCGTCCGTTATCCCCGATTAAGCGAGCGCAAAAAGACCCGTGCCGTCATTATCGGCGGGGGAATGTCGGGAGTCACATGCGGTTACATACTGGCTACGAGCGGCATCGATGCAATCCTTATCGAGCAGAATACAATTGCATCCGGAAGCACGGCTTCCAATACCGGATTGCTTCAATACTCGAACGACACGATGTTAAGCGAATTCGCGAAAAGTATTGGAGAAGAAGCCGCTGTGCTCTTCTATCGTGCCTGCAAGCAGGCTGCGGAGCATTTATGCGGCATAGCCGAAGGCCTGCGCAGGAAAGTCGATTTCAAGCGCCGCAGCAGCCTCTATAGCGCGTCCGTACCCGAGGATGTTGCTTCCCTGCGCCGGGAGTACGAGATGCTGCACCGTAAAGGGTTCGGCGTGGAGTGGTGGGACGAGGATCGGATCGCCCGACACTTTCCTTTTCACCATTATGCGGCTATCGTCACGAGAGGGGATGCGGAAGTAAACCCCTATTTATTCGTTCATTCCTTAGCCGAGGAAGCCCATCTTAGCGGACTGATAATCCATGAAAAAACGTCGATGCTGTCGGTCAAACCTTCAACGAGCGGGTATCGGGTAACTACGGACGAGGGGGAAGTCGAGGCCGAGCATATCATCTATGCCGTCGGTTACGTTCCCGAGAAAGCCGGCGGGAAATGGGTACGAGCCCAGATGAACCGCACATATGCCATCGTCACCGACCCGATCGCTTCCTTATCGGACTGGCATGAACGGAATATGATTTGGGAGACGGCAAGACCCTATTTGTACCTTCGAACTACAGCCGACAATCGCATTATCGCAGGAGGGCTGGATGAAAATATTCGCCAGCCCGTTTTGACGGAGCAGGAGCTTCATGCCCATTCGATGAGATTACTGTCCGAGCTTCACAAGCTGTTCCCGGGACTATCCCCGCAAATCCGTTACGAATGGTGCGCGACCTTCGGGGAGTCCGTGGACGGCTTGCCGTGGATTGGGGAGGATCCAGACCGCCCCGGTCAACATTATTGTTTGGGCTACGGAGGAAACGGCACGATCTACAGTATGCTAGGCGCGCAGATTATTCGCGATCATCTTCTTGGCGTGAACAACCCGATCGCCTCCATCGTTCGGCCCGATCGTGTTATCCGCAGTCCGTATAGTATGTAGAACTAGAATGTGAGGAATAGATGGGCTTTTAAAATGGATACAAAAAAGCCCCAGTTTGAATGCCGGAGGGAGCTGGGGATGGATTCGATTATGCCGTAACCTTGGCGGTCTGAGGAACTTTAAATGAGTAAGAAAAACAGTTGCGCCATCCTTGGGACCGTGAAACACGTTTATATCGAGCGATTCCCCGCCATCGTACCAATCTTCACATGAATTAACCTGATTTTCCGCTTAACTCCTGCCATTGCACCTAACTTCTCATAAATTAACTTGATTTTCCGCTAAACTCCTGCCATTGCACCCAACTTCTCATGAATTCTCCTGATTTTCCGCTTAACTCCTACCTTCGCACCCAACTTCTCATGAATTAGCCGGATTTTCCGCTTAACTCCCACCTTTGCACCCAACTTCTCATGAAATAACCTGATTTTCCGCTTAACTCCCCACCATCGTACCCATCTTCACATGAAAAAACCTGATTTTCCGTTTGTCTACTCCTGAAGACAGCATCACCGGACTTCATAGCGAAAATCTACGGCCGATTCCAAGATAGCTCACGGTTTTATTTTTCTTATCAGCCAAGAAAACCGGCTTTGCCGTTTTCGGGAAGGAATGTGCCATCCTTATACGCCGTCATCGACCTTTCCGCCACTGTAATATGGTGCGAAGGCCAAAAAACTGCCCTCACCACCTTGAACCTCAGCATTGAGACTTCGCCAAGGCCAAAAAACTGCCCTCACCACCTTGAACCTCAGCGTCGAGACTTCGCCAAGGCCAAAAAACTGCCCTCACCACCTTGAACCACAGCGTTGCATCTTCGCGAAGGCCAAAAAACTGCCCAAGTGGCGATGCCACCCTCGAATTTTATACTGACTGTAAAATAAAAAACGTCAGGACAAAATCTCCTAACGTTCCTTGTTAAACAGCTTCTTCATGGTTCCATTAATGAACGATATCGGACGCGCCAGCGTGCTTGAGCAACGAAGAGGCGTTAATCTCCGAATCCGCGTCAGCAACAAGCAGATAACTGCCGGACTCTACCGCTTCTCCGCACTTCTTGGCCGCCTCGCCAGGAATTCCGATATCCTTCAGCACTTCCTCGCTGCTAAGTCCGTCTTCGGAATCGTATCCGGCGACAATCACGCTTGCCGTTCCGATCCCCATTAGCGTATTTCCTACGGGGTACCCCGTAACGCTCGGCGCAACTCCAATCGGGAATATGCGATCTTCCCCGTCAAGCTCGCGAGTTTCCTGAATCTCATATAACTCCTCGATATGAACGTCTCCATTGGAAGCCAGAATCGGCGCGCCTTCCCTATTTCCCACAACTACACGAATTTCGTCTTTGTCTACTCCCGCTTCCCGAAGCAGCCGTATGGCTTCCAATACTTCCTCTTCTTTATTGAATATACCTACGGTCACAGCCATGTAAGACACTCCTTTCGCGCATAGCCTTGTATGGACGTACATACTAGGTATACCCTGAAAAAGGTGCTTTGAACCGACATCGACGGATCTCAACCGTATAATCTAACGTAACTTACGAAAGATCCGATGCTGATCGTTCCGGGTCTCGTATCGTTCCGCCAACGGCGTGAACGAAATCGATTCCTTGCCTCCAACGACGAGGAACCCTTCCCGCGCTAAGCTATCGTAGAGAAGCTTGTGAACCTGGCTCCTGAGCTGGGAGTTGAAATAAATCATGACGTTACGACACATAATGACATGAAACTCATTAAAAGAACGATCGGTCACGAGGTTATGGCGCGCGATCACGATATTGCGGCGCAGAAAAGGCTTTAACCTTACGATTCCTTGATCGGAGTCGTAATAATCCGAGAAAGATTGCATTCCACCGGCCGCTTGATAATTTTTCGTATATTGCTTCATCTTTTCTAGTGGAATGATGCCTTCTTTCGCTTTTTGCAACGCGCTCTCGTTAATGTCGGTCGCATAAATGCGTGTCTTATCGAGCACCCCTTCTTCATGCAATAGAATCGACATGGAGTGGACTTCCTCGCCCGTAGAACAGCCGGCATGCCATATTCGAATATAGGGGAGTTTGCGAAGCAACGGAATCACGTCCCTCCTTAAGGCAAGGAACGTGTCCGGATCGCGAAACATTTCCGTGACGGGGATGACAAGATCGCCTATTAGACGATGAAAGGCTTCCGTGTGATGCATGACCCTTTCCTGCAAGGATGAAACAGTAGATAGCCCTTCCATTTGAATCCGATGCCAAATCCGGCGACGAATGGATGCGAAGGCGTAATTGCGAAAATCATAACCGTACCTTCTATAAATTCCTTCCAGCAGCAAAGCGATTTCGATTTTCTCCAATCCGCCGTCCGAGGGTCCATGCGTTATCATCGATACAACCACACTCTAATTAAGGATAGGAGTTGGTCCGTATTGATCGGTTTCGTTATGTAGTCCGATGCTCCGGCCTCGATGCATTTATTCCGGTCGTCCATCATCGCTTTCGCAGTCAACGCGATAATGGGAATGGAGTTCCAATCGGCATTTTCCCGTATAAGCCTCATCGCTTCGTAACCGTCCATTTCCGGCATCATGATATCCATGAGCACCAAATCAATGCCCGTTTCCGTCTTTAATTTGTTCAACGCCTCGCGCCCGTTTTCCGCGTAAACGACTTTCATTTGCTGATGCTCCAGCACGCTGGATAACGCGAAAACATTACGAACGTCGTCGTCTACAAGCAGAATTTTTTTGTTCTCGAAAGTCGCTTCCCGCTCATGCAATAACCCATTATCTACACTGCTCGGCGGATCGACACCGATTACCGATTCGGAAGCTGCCGCCGTTAAATCGAAAGAATGAGGCTGCAAATCCGCCGTTACATCCTCACTGGACGACGTAACTTCAGGAATTCGATCCGGTAGAATGAGCGTAAAAGTGCTTCCCTTACCTAGCTCCGTCTCCAGATGAATCCATCCTCCCAACAACTGGGCGAGCTCTCTGCTAATCGTTAAACCTAGACCCGTTCCGCCGTACTTGCGGCTTGTCGTGCCGTCCGCTTGACGGAATGCTTCGAAAATGTGCTCGCTCTTCTCGTGAGGAATACCGATTCCGCTATCGTTCACCGAGAAAGCGAAATAATGAATTTCGTCTCTTCTCGCCGAAGAATTCAATTCCATTTCGTTCGGCTTCCGTATCGTTAAAGTAACCGATCCGTTATCCGTGAATTTAATCGCATTGGACAGGAGATTACGCATAATTTGTTTCAGCCGATGCCCATCCGTCCAGATCGCCTCGGGAATATCGTCGCCGCGGCGGATATAAAGCGATAACCTTTTTGCCGATGCCATCGGCGTATACATGTGGTCCAGGAAGATGGTAAGGTCATCCAGCACCATCCATTCCGGATGAATATCCATTTTACCCGCGTCGATCTTGGATAAATCCAATATTTCATCGATCATCTTAAGCAGATCGTTACCGGAGAGATGGATCGTTTGCATGTACTCGCGCTGTTTATCGGTCAAATTGCCTTCTTTGTTCTCGGAGAGAAATTCCGACAAAATAAGCAAGCTATTCAACGGCGTTCTTAATTCGTGAGACATATTGGCGAGAAACTCGGACTTGTACTTACTCGTTAAAGCCAGCTGAATCGCTTGGCGTTCAAGCTCTGAGTTGGCCTGCGCAATTTGTCTGTTCTGCGATTCAACACGATTAATATGCTCTTCCAAGGCGCGCGTCTTGATCGTCAGCTCCTCGTTCGCATGTTCTAGCTCTTCCCACTGCTGCTGCAGCCGTTGTTCGGAGTTTCTCAATTCGTTTTGCTGGCTTTCAAGCTTATCGTTCGTCTCCCTCAGCTCTTCCTGTTGGCAAATCAACTCTTCGGACTGTGCTTGCAGTTCCTCGGTCATAGCCTGTGATTCCCTCAGGAGCTCTTCGACGAGCTGGCGGGAGCGAATGTTGTTAAGTATCGTTCCGAGCTTGTCGCATAAAGAAAAGAGCAGTTCCCGATTTTCCGAATCGAATCCCGTTGTGGAGGCAAGTTCAACGACGCCAATGGCTTCATCTTCATATAAAATAGGTTGAATGATCAGAGCTTTCGCCTCTGTCGTGCCAAGACCGGAACCCATTCTCACGTACCCTGCAGGCAGTTCGTTCATAACGATAGCTTTGGCATCTTTATAAGATTGTCCGATCAGACCTTCTCCCGACTGAATAACCGAAGGAGCGGCAGAAGCATCGGATTGCTCGCCTAGAACAGCGTATGTGCCGGACAGCTCAAGCCGTACGCCTCCGGAAGCAGGATCGTTCAAATACAGGAGCCCATAGGAGGCGCCCAGAACGGGAGCAAATTCCGATATAAACGATTGCGCGACAACCTTGGGGTCAGAGCCCTGCTGCAGCAACTCCGTCACTCTGGCTATTTGGCCGTTCATCCGTCCCTGACGCTGTTGAATGCCGGATAATAAAGCTTCCCGTTCATTTTTAACTTGAAGATCAAGCGCGATTCGCTTAAAAATTCTCGCTAAATCGCCCAACTCGTCCTGTGACTTGATATCGAATCGGGTGAACCCGCGCAGGCGCCCTTTACCGAAACGGTCCGCCATTTTTCCGAGCAAATCAAGTCCCTTCGTAATGCTTGGAAACACCCATAGGACGATCGCCAAACCGAGCAATAAACCTGCGATAGTCAGAAAGGCAACCATCTGTACGGACCTGCCGTACAATTTCCGGGAATCTTCCATTTCCTGCTTTAAGAAGTTTTCCTGGGTTTTCACAAGACCGTCCATCGAATCGATAACTTGTCGTTGTTCGATTCGGAGTTTGTCTGCATAAAGCTTCTTGGCTTGTTCCACTTCGCCTTTATTGATTAATTCGATAAACTCCTTAAGCGATTTCGTATAGCCTTGAGCCGTTTTCAATATTCCATCCATTATGCCTTGTTCGAAATCGCTGAGTTCAAGACCGGACAATGCTTTGAACTGTTTAGCCGCATTCGTCAGCCTCGAGGTGATCTCGTCGACCCCCTCTTTGGGATTTTGATCGCCTATCATAATATCGTTCATAATGCGGCCGGAGGAGTTGATTTCCCCCCGAACGGCAAGCGCAACCTTAACCTTCTCGAATCGATTTTCGTAAAAATGATTCATTGTTTGGTTCATTTGACTTAAACGCTCATAGCCGAACGAAGTGATTCCGAGCAGAAGGAGTAGAAGCATTGAAAATCCGATGCTCAATTTGGTTTTAATTTTCACGCTTGGAGCCTCCCGGCATGACTTCGACTCTTACCAAACAGCGATCATCCGATCGTCCGTCCAACGGCTTGCAGTCAATAAGCTGCTTTAAGCTCTCTTCATCCTTCTTGATCTGGTAGAGGAAAGCCGTTAGCTGCTCCAATTGCGCCTCGTCCTCCCCTTGAAAGGGGCCAAGTATGCCATCGGTGAACAAATATAGGGAATCCCCCGGTGACAGGGTAATGATGCGGGATGCGATTTCCAACGAATCGAACATCCCGAGCGGAGGCATGCTCACGGACAGCTTCTCCGGAAGCGATTCATCGGCATGGTAAAGCAATCCCGGGGGATGACCGGCATTCGCGTATTCAATCTTTCTCTGCTCCAAATCAAGGGTCACGTAAATGCCCGTACAATAATAATGAATTAGCTCATTCTCCCATTGAAGTCCCATCAGCCGGCGATTGAGCTCGGTAAATACCCTTTGGGGAGACCATAACGTCCTCATTGATTCCTTGAGAATCGAAGCGATGAACATGCTGACGAGCGAAGAGGAAATCCCATGTCCCATCGCATCAATGACCGCGATCGCCCAACGATTGTCATCGATTTTGTGCCAAGCGTACAAATCGCCGGCCAGAGCCTCCGATGCTTGGAAATACGCCTGAATCCGGACATCCTCATCATCCACTTGATCCGGCAGCACAGACTCTTGAACTTGGCGCGCAAGCAGAAGCTCTTGCCGCATCCGGGAATCCCGCTCCTTGTGCCAATCCAGCTCGCGCTTCAACTTAAGCGCCGAGCGAATTCGCGCAAGCAGCTCGGTTTTATTAATCGGCTTGGTCACGAAATCAATCGCGCCCGCGTCCAGAGCTTCCGCAAGCTTGCGCGAATCCCCTATTGCCGTAACCATAATGACGGGTATGTCTTTATAGCGGACGTTGGCTTGCAGCTTTCGGCAAGCTTCGATCCCGTCCATCGCGGGCATCATCAGATCTAACAAAATCAAATCGATTTGCGGGGTCGCGATCGCGTTTCCATCGCCGTGATTTTTGAGCAATTCAAACATTTCTTTGGCAGAATAAGCTGCGCGAAAATCGTTGTATCCCGCTCTTTTTAACATTTCCTGAATAACCATGACGTTCATGGCATTATCGTCCACGATTAATACAGCCATCTTATCTTTGTCTCCTCGGTGAAATCGCGTAATTGGCAGAGCTCAAGCAACAAACGCGAATAAGGAATGAGCGGCGCAATTCCACCCTCATTCCTTATTCCCATTTGCTCCCGAGCTTAATGGCGGGCCATTACTAATACTTTACCATTATCCAACTCCGCTTCATACTTGCTTGCTTCGTACGGGTTGAATCCCATCGCTTCGATCTTGTGACGAAGAGTGTCTCCGCGGGTTCGGAACAGATTGGCTATCGCATCGAACATGCCTTCTTCAGGCACGCCGATTTTATTCGCATCCGCCGCTTCCGCCAATCGATCCGTCCGATCTCTTTCGTGCGCCAGAACGTATATTTCTTTTTCCGTGTACCCTTGGCGATGCAGATCATTCACGACGTCAAAAGCTTCCAGTCCGTTGTTTACGAGTTTAGCGTAGGCTTTCATGGCTTCCTCCTCCTTATTCGTAGCTTGCTTACTATTAAACTGTGCCTAGTCTATTGAAACAACAACTTTGTTAACGAAACTTCGATAGTTCCGCTCATAAATCCGTGAAAAGATCCAACGAAACAAGCTTCCCTTGGTCATCGACAAATACTTTCAGCGCTTCCTCTCCCCGTAGAACTCCCCATCCGTCATCCGCCTCGAAATCGGGTTTTCCGAGCATAAGCTGCAATTCTTCTTTCACCA
This sequence comes from Cohnella silvisoli, assembly GCF_021190915.1. Taxonomy (GTDB): domain Bacteria; phylum Bacillota; class Bacilli; order Paenibacillales; family Paenibacillaceae; genus Cohnella; species Cohnella silvisoli. The sequence goes on along the minus strand of NZ_JAIOAP010000023.1, from coordinate 4,859 downwards.
TCGGTATGTCTTTACCATCTACGTTCGTCTTTTTTGCGGCTGCCGACACTTCGACATAGGAAACCGCTCCCCCGCAAAATCCGACGTTTCTTCCTTCCTTATAATGCCAAGTCTCGCAACCGCTCTGCCATTCATCGGGAACGATTTTTCCGGGGGTTCCCCATATTCCCGTTACTTCTCCCGTTTTATCGCCAAGCTCTATTCCATCCAATTGCCACTGGTCAGGTACGGGCTCTGAATACACGACAACTGCAGGAACGGCAGCTGCGGGTGGAGAACCCCCGTTAATGATCGAGGAAAGCAATAGGAGCCATGATAACAACATCTCAGATTTCCTCCTTCGTATAGGAATGAGATTGTTCTCTTTGCTTCCAACCTTTCTGTATGCCCATCAAGACGCGGGAACCTAATACCGCCCATTGCATCCAGGAAGGAGACGCGCTCCCGTTTTCAATGGAGGCTGCTTGCTTTTTAATGGAATGCGTAATCGATTTGGTCGCTTCCCGCGCCGTACCGGTTACTTCGCTTAGCATTATGCCGACATCCTGCACGGCGTCGAACAAAGGATCCGTCGATTGCAGCTTTCCTCTAATATCGTCTGCGACATCATTTATGCTTTCCGCTAATTTCTTTACTTCTCCTTGCAGTCCTTCGACAGTTTCCTTCACTTCTTGCATCGCGGATTGGGCGGTCATTAGCGAACGCTGCGCCGTTCTTAATAAAGAGACCAGAAACACGCATAGAACGACAAAAGCTATCACGGCAATCATTATACTCCAGGTCATGATGTCGTTGTTTTCCAATGGGCAGCCCTCCGTTTCTAACTTAATCGGTGTAAGTTAAAGTTACCCGTTCACCGGTTGCCCCGAAACAACTTCCCGATAAAGAATTTCTTGATTTTGTTTATCGTTTCCCTCTTCACCGGACGTCGCAGCAAGGTTTGAATATCCGATCGTTGACTGTGCTATCGGACAACCCATCTGGATATTTGTTGCAGTATATTCCTTTTTCAGGTAAAGTAGGCTTTAGCGTAATCCTTCTGGCTCCTCTTCAACTTAACCAACGGGGTAAGCTCATGTGATGAACGAATCAGAACGTCGCCGCCTACTTTCCTGAAAAAGAACCTCTAATCGATACAGACGCTTCCCTACGCTTTCGCGAATTGGGAAGCGTCGTTTTTTTTCCGGAGGTGATTGAAAATTCGTTGTTTGCGTTAAAAGGTAGTCAGTTAGCCCTGCGGGGAACATATCAAATAATCGGAGGTTGATCCTATCATGAAAGCCTTATTTCTCGCCGGCGGTTTAGGTACTAGGTTGCGTCCACTTACGGAACATCTTCCGAAGCCGATGGCTCTGGTGGGTAATCGACCTTGGCTAGAGCATTTGCTCCTTCATTACCGGGATCAAGGCGTCAACGAAATCGTCGTTGCCGTCAAACACTACCGCGAACTGATCGAAAGCCACCTCGGTGACGGTTCCAAATACGGTGTCCGCATTGATTATGCCATAGAAAAAGAATTGCTCGGCACCGCCGGCGCGATCAAAAATGCCGAGCACCTGCTTGGCGACCGGTTTATTGTCGTTAACGCGGATATTATCCACCAAGTCGATCTCTCGTCCGCTATGAAGTTTCATGAAGGCCACGGCGGCGCCATAACGATTTGTTTAACGGAAGTGGAAGACCCCTCGCATTACGGAGTCGTCGAGCAGACGCATACCGGCCAAATTACGCGTTTCATCGAAAAACCAAAAAAAGAAGAAGCACCGTCAAATCGGATCAATGCCGGCATATACATTATGGAGCGGAGAGCGCTCGATTACGTGCCGACCGGCAAACCGGTATCGATAGAGAAAGAAACATTCCCTCTCCTAATCGAGAACGGCAGCGGAATTTACGGCCATCCCATTAACGGCTATTGGATGGACATGGGCACGAAGGAGCGTTATCGCCAGCTTCATTGGGATTTGCTCGATCGCCGTTTCCCGGTCAAAATCGACGGCAAAGAAATGGAGGATAAAGGTATTTGGATCGGAGACAATGTCCGGGTCGGTCAAGGCGTGCTGTTCATTCCCCCGGTCATGATCGGAGATGATGTAACGATCGGAGACCGCGCGATTATCGGTCCATACGCGGTCGTAGGCAAAGGAAGTCGAATTGGCGAACAAGTGCGCTTGTCCAACTCTATCCTGTGGGATAGGTGCAAGATTCGCGCCGGCGCCCAATTGAATGAATGCATTTTCGGATCCGGCATGCAGGTCGGTCCCCACATTTTGCACGAAGCTGTTTGCAATCGTATCTTGGAGGTGCAACGCCGATGAATACTCGTCTTCCTCAGGTCGCTTATGTTAGTACTTATATTCCCAAAAAATGCGGACTTGCTACTTACACGCACCATTTGCGCGAGGCGATCACCCATGCCAAAGGAAATCGGTCGATTGATCCCGTCATAACCCTGTGCAATCCCGAAGAAATGTTAGATTACCGGGAGCCTTGGATGCTTCCTCTTATTAAACAAGACCGGGATGATTACAGAAGAGTAGCCGAGGCGATCAATCAGAGCTCGGTTGACATCGTTTCCCTGCAACATGAATTCGGAATATTCGGTGGTGAAGCCGGCTCTCATATTTTGGATTTACTGCGTCACGTGAAAAAACCGGTTGTCACGACCTTCCATACCGTATTTGAGCATCCTGTAGCGCCTTATTCCGATGTTCAGAAGGAAATTGCGCATTGGAGCGACCAATTACTTGTCATGAACCGTAAAGGGATCGGATATTTGCATGATAACTTCGGGGTCCCGCTTGAGAAAATAACGTTTATTCCCCACGGCACGCCCGTGCCGAACCGTTCGGACCGCATAAACGTCAGGCGGAATGCAGGTTGGGATAATCGCAAGGTGTTGTTCACATTCGGATTGCTTGGGCGCAGCAAGGGAATAGAGTTAATTTTGCGTTCATTGGCTTCTGCCGTTCAAGCCGTCCCGGAATTGCTGTACGTCATCGCAGGCCAAACGCACCCGGAAGTACGCAAGCATGAAGGCGAAGCTTATCGCGAGGAATTGATGACCATGATTGCCGAGCTTGGACTCGAGCATCATGTGCAATGGATTAATCGATACGTGCCTGAGGACGAATTAGTGTCCCTCATTTCCGCGTGCGATTTATATGTAACCCCCTATCCGGGCATGGGGCAAATCACGAGCGGAACGTTGGCCTATGCGGCAGGATTGGGCAAACCTATTCTGTCTACTCCGTATGTGTATGCCAAAGATTTGGTGCAGGGCTATGATGAGATGCTTCTTCCGTTTGGAGATGTCGAGGCTTGGAGCTCCAAGCTGATCGAATTGTTTACTTATCCCGGCATGTTGAACGATTGGGAACGGGTCATGTCTGAAATCGGGCGAAGTATGCATTGGCCGCATGTGGGGGCGCAACACCTGCGGTTGTTCCAACAAGTCATTACGGAACAAAGGGACAAAATTGCCGATGTCGGCTAATGATACAGTCGTCCGTCCGGAGGCACCGCCATCTTTCGCCCACTTGCGCCGCCTAACGGATGACACCGGATTGCTGGAACATGCTCTCGGACGCATTCCCCGACGACGCGAGGGCTATACGACCGATGATAATGCACGGGCGTTATGGACCGTGACAGAATGGCTTTCTTTCGGCCCCGATGCGGTGAGTTCGGAAGATCGAAATGAACTTAACCGCTTGGCCGACATCTATATCGCGTTTATGCTGTGGACGCAGAACGACGACGGTTGGTGGTTGAATAATTTTTCGTACGACCGGACGCTTGAGCCGGAGGGAATTTCTCACGATTGCCAGGGCCGTTCGATATGGTCCTGCGCGGATGCATGGATCCGTCTGGAAGGTCCTCACCGTGAAACGGCGAGGGTGATCATCGAGAAGTCCATGCCGACGTTATATCGCATTGATTCGCTTCGGGGTCAAGCTTTTGCGATGGCTGCTTGCGCCCACCTGCTTGAAGCCTCGCAGAAGGGACAGATCGATCTTCCCGCGGATATGGCGAGAGAGCTGAACTATCATTTGCTCCGCTTGGAAAGTTTGTTAAACGGTGCTTTCCGACATTTCTTCGATGACAACTGGCGTTGGTTCGAGCCTGCCATGACTTATAGCAACGGAGTTCTCCCTTGGGCGATGTTGCGGACTTATCGATTTACCCGACGTGCGGAAAGCTTACGGACGGGATTGGAAAGCCTTGCTTATTTACTCGAAGTGATGACGACCGAGGAAGGCTGGCTGCGGCCGATAGGCAATGAAGGCTGGTGTACGTCCGAAACCGTCAGCCGGTGGGATCAGCAGCCTCTGGAGATGTTTAAACTCGCGCTTGCTCTCGAGGAAGCCGCGTTGGCCATTGAAATTTCCGAGGCCGAAGCGGATCTTAGCGCTCGTTTGGTAGGAAGCGCCAGAGGAAAAGGAGGCTACGACTCTCGATCAGAGGATAATCATGCTTTGGTACAACATGGAGCAGTAGGCGTCTCTGGCTTAAGTTCAGGAAATAACGTGAAATATCGTGCCGTACGCGATCGTTGCCTGGCGTGGTATTACGGGGATAACGACTTGCAAGTCACCGTCGTCGACCCGAATGACGGCAGCTGCTGCGACGGCTTAACGCAATATGGCCCCAACATCAACTGCGGCGCGGAAGCGACGATATCCTATCTGATGACGGAAGCGCTGTGCCGAAGAGGATAAAATGTAAAGATGAGGCTGTCCCATAAGTAAGCTTATGGGCAGCTTCTTTACTGTTTCTATCGATTATGGTTTTTGCGGGGGTGTATCTCCTTCCGGTTGCTGTTGGAATCGTGAAATCTGAATAGGTAAACTCGTAAC
>NZ_JAIOAP010000022.1 GCF_021190915.1 Cohnella silvisoli | reverse complement strand
GACTGAGCATCTGGCCGACGGAAGCGTCAACGGGGCGAAGCTGGGAGCAGGCAGCGTGACGACTGAGCATCTGGCCGACGGAAGCGTCAGCGGGGCGAAGCTGGGAGCAGGCAGCGTGACGGCTGAGCATCTGGCCGACGGAAGCGTCAGCGGGGCGAAGCTGGGAGCAGGCAGCGTGACGACTGAGCATCTGGCCGACGGAAGCGTCAGCGGGGCGAAGCTGGGAACAGGCAGCGTGACGACTGAGCATCTGGCCGACGGAAGCGTCAACGGGGCGAAGCTGGGAGCAGGCAGCGTGACGACTGAGCATCTGGCCGACGGAAGCGTCAGCGGGGCGAAGCTGGGAGCAGGCAGCGTGATGGCAGAGCATCTGGCCGACGGAAGCGTCAGCGGGGCGAAGCTGGGAGCAGGCAGCGTGACGACTGAGCATCTGGCCGACGGAAGCATCAGCGGGGCGAAGCTGGCATTCTTTCCGGTGGCGGCTCAATTGCCAGGAATCTCCCTCGCCTTCGGGAGCCAGTATTATGCTTTTCAAGGCGCAGTGGAAACGATCAAGGTTACCGTTGCCTTCTCATCTCCATTCGCAGATGACTCTTACATTCTGGTTGCAATGTCGGACCATCCGTCCTGCAGATGTATTCTCGGCTGCAAACGGGCACACGAAGCGGAACTGGAAATCATCCGTACTCGCCTCGGACCCGAGCCTCAAGGCTGGATTCAATGGATTGCAATCGGGACTAAAACGGAAGCATAGCTGTAATGACCAATGATCGAAAATGGGCTTGTTAATTCGAGAATTATGCGCCGGCGGCACCGACAAAGTAGGTGCCGCTTTTTGGCATACCTGTGACGATCTTAAGTACAGTACATATGCCGTTACGAATAGACACACGACACACATACAATGTCATGTATACCGTTGCCCGAGTCTGAGGGGGTTGATGGAATGGCGAATAAGTTCGGAAAACACCGGGGGCGTTCCCCGTTGTCCGGACGGAGTAAAATAGCGCGGCGATTGTCAAAAGGAAAGCAGAAGTTCAAAGAGGAGAGTCCCAACATCGATTCGCCTAATGAACAAGGCTCTTTTCCCTTCGTTTCCGTTATCGTACCGGTCATGAATGAAAGAAAAACGTTGCGAAGAGTTTTAAGTGAAGCCTCAAGAGTGCATCCGCAAACGGAAGTTATTGTTGTTGTCAACGGCTCTACAGACGGGTCACTGGAAATTGCCAGAAAAAGCGGCGCGAAGGTGCTGATGTACGAACATCCGCTTGGTCATGATGTCGGAAGATCGATAGGAGCAAGGGAAGCACAAGGGAACATCTTACTGTTCATTGACGCCGACATGGTCATCCCGGCAGCCACGCTAAGAGCATTCGTCGATGCCGTAACTCAAGGAGCGGATGTGGCATTAAACGATTATTCTGGTCCGGTGAAAAAGTTTACTGTCCACGGAGTCGTTCTTGCCAAGCATGCTTTAAACCAGCTGCTCGGTAGACCAGATTTAGAAGGTTCTTCCATTACGGCGGTTCCTCATGCACTCAGTCGCAAAGCGCTCGATATCATTGGCACATCCGCATTGTCCGTGCCTCCCTTGGCGCACACGATGGCAATCTGTAAAGGGTTGAATGTCCGTCGGGTAATTCATGTGAACGTCGGACAGCTAAATCCGATGCGTCTGAAACGTGAGCGCAAGCATTCCTTGACGCCGCTTATCATGGGAGATCATTTGGAAGCTATTCAATGGTGGTTGAGAAAAACGGATTCCCGGGGTGGATATGAAGACGGGGATCGTCAACGATGGATGGTGAGGTAAGGATGAATAAAAGACGAAGTATTCCCAATCAAATTCATTTGAAAAATGTGTTGTTACGGGACCGTTCCACTGGGGTAAAGGACGGAATAAATTGGCGAAAAAGCGAAGCTTTTAACGACAGCCCGGGTCAACTGCAAGAAGCTGCACATAAGAACTGGAGCCAATATTTCCACCGAAGGGCTGGAGGGAAGGGGGGAGATTGGAAGGTCATTCTCCAAAGGGGAAAGAGCTACACCTCCGGATTTATGAAAGGTGTCGGCTTATATTCAAAAATAATTCCTGTTCCTCTCCGAAACACTGCCTCCGCTGTCGTTTGCGCCTGCAATCGTGCGATAGATTTGCAAAGTGTTCTGAAGAAGCTCAGCATTTTACCTCTTAAAGAAATTGTCGTTGTCCTTCATAACGCATCGGATGAAATGTTTACTATTGCACGCAATTACAAAAATACAGTGGTTGTCCATTTTCCCGAAGCGGTAGATCCGGACGTCGAACGGTCCTTGGGTGCCAAGCTGACAAGTGCGAATACACTATTGTTCGTCGACGGGGAACAAGCAGTGGATGCGAACATTTTGGCGCGTTTCATATGGGAATGCGAAAGCCGGGTGGATATTGCGTTAAATGATATTTCGACAAGGCTGGGATTGTTTTATCAAAGAGCGGGCATCGAGCGTTTTCATGAATTTCTGAATAGAAGCTTAAACCGTAAGGATTTAAAAGCCAATTCTTTATCATCGTTGCCATTTGCTCTTTCTCGGCATGCACTCGATACGATGGGGATCTCAAACCTTGCGGTTCCGGCTAAAGCGCACGCAATGGCTATTCTCGGCGGTTTGCGTATCGGTATCGGCGGTGCGGTGAAATCCAGTAGTCATTACGAACGTTCGGCTTCCAACGAAAAATGGAGAAGAGCGGCGGGGGATCATATCGAAGCGTGGCGGGAAGCTATGACTGCCCAGGGCAGCCGGTTGAATTTTGCCGATTCGACCCGTAACCGAAGTGTTCTGGGGGAGTGGGAACGATGAAGAAAGCAACTATTGTCATTCCGACTTATAATCAGCTTGATTTTCTACAAGGTTGTATCTCATCCATTCGCAAGCATACCGACATCCCCTACGAGATTATTGTCGTTGACAGTGCTTCAACGGATGGAACAGTAGAGTGGTGCCGGAGAGAGAAGGTTCCGTTTATATCCCTTCCCCGTAATGAAGGGTTTTCGGTTGCCTGCAACAAAGGTTTGTTGCTTTCATCCGGCGATACGTTGGTTCTGTTGAATAGCTATACATTGGTTACGCATGGATGGCTAAGTAATTTATCTGCAGCGCTTTATAGCGGATCCGACATTGGAATTGTTGGTCCCATAACCAACTATGCAAGCGGTCCGCAGCAGGCCCACTATCCTTTTGAGAATATCGATGAATTTCAAAGAATTGCGGCAGAAGTGAATGTTTCAAATCCGAATAAATGGAAGCGGTTTGAAAGAGTTGTCGGCATCTGTTTTGTTTTTCATCGGGAGCTCATGGACAAAATCGGCCTGTTGGATGAGCAGTTTTCCGTCGGAGATTACGAGTATGATGACTTTTGCCTTCGCGCAAAGCTTGTTGGATACAGCATTCTTGTCTGCCATGATACCCTCATTTACCATGAGGGCAGTGCCACCCTCCTGCAGGAAGGCATTCAAGAACAGCAAAAGCTGGTCGAGCGCAATTATCAATTGTTCATGGATAAATGGTAATTGGACCAGGGATCGTTCATTTGATTTGAGGGCTGGTTTTGAAGGCGGGTATACTGGCGGACGGAACGGTTACGCTGTTTAAACTACTCACCTACTGGACGAATAAGCTTTTGCTGCCGGTCGGCCTTGGTCAGTACTGCGGATGTATTAGGAAGCGGCCGTGATTTATGAGCTTTTGCTCGGAAGAAGGTCGCAGTCAAAGACACGGAGGCTAAAAAGGTCCGCAATTGGTTGTACACACATATTACGAACGACTCCTATGAAGCTCAAAAGCTAGAAAGAAGCGTTCGACGAGCAGCGACGCTTACAATTCGGGATATAACCAATCTTATAACGAGGAATACAACGCAGGCTTTGCCAAAGGCTTCGAGGATGGCCGTCAGATCGCTTATGAGCGGCAGGTCTAATAAGAAATAACAATGAGAATACCACCGGACGATGTGTTTGTCGTTGGTGGTATATAACAAAGATTTGTTCACCAAGTACGAGGTGCCTCTCCCCGAGGATGGGATGAGTTGGGATAGCTTGCTGCAATTGGCTGCCCGGTTTCCAACGAGTGGAACGAGCGAAGAACGGATTTATGGGATTAAAACCAATCCATACATCTATGATCTGTTTCATCTTGGAACATCAATCGGAAGCACTCTAGGGTCATGGAAAGCCGTATTAGAAACCTCACAGAAAGTGATTCAATCCATTCGATAATAATTTATTGAGTCAGATCAAACAGGCGCAAGAAGTGAACAAAGAAAAGGCCATTAAGAATTGGGATGTCGTTACGATGCCTGTGAATCCCCAGAATCCCAATGTGACAGACGGTACTTCGCTAGATCAAATTCTCGCGATCGATGCCAAATCTTCCAATATCGAAGCCGCATGGAAATTCATCAGTTACGTAAATGGGGATGATTACGCCAGGGTAAGGTCCAAAACGAAATTGGGAAGCTCTCCTGTACGGACTAAATATTTTACCGACGAGGAGGGGCATCATTTACAAACCTTCTGGCACAATAACCGATCGTTCGACACATTCGGCAGAATAATAGTTGACGAAATGGAACTGTTGTTCATATAATAAATTATCCAAAAACAGGATATCAAACGCGAGGAAGCACCCGCAGACGTTAACCGATGTCGGCCGTGCTTTCTCTTTTTTATGTCTTTTTTGTTAGAAAGCTAGTGATACAACCAATTCGAAGGAGTGTTTATGATGAAAAAATGGATTTTATCTGTATTGGCGGCGATTCTGATGCTGGTGGTCGTTTCTCTGCCTGTGTACGCTGAAGAGTCTGTTAATTCAGCTGCTGCGATCAAATTCAAGGATGTCCCTGTTAGCCATTGGGCTTATGCGTCTATTATGAATGCTGCAGGAAAGGGGTATGTGAAAGGTTTCCCGGATGGAACATTCCGGCCTAATGAATCAGTAACTGCTGCGCAGTTTATTTCTATGCTTATCTTGTCTCTTACGGAGAAAGACGAGAGTGGAGTGGTTAATTGGTCTAAAGATACTCTAGATCGTATTCCGGAACATGTGAAATCTAAAATGTTTTATGGAGTTCAATACAAGTTTACTCAAGGTTCTCCTTGGTACATTAACTATGTAAACATAGCGAAAGATTTCAGTATTATTAACAATGAATTTGAGGGTAGGTATATTGAGCCATTAACCCGAGAAAGAACAGTAGGAATTGTAATGGGAGTAGACAATTATTTAGTCGGTGGAATTTATAATTCTTATGCTAATCTCGCAGTGAGTAAATTGAAGGATTTTACCAAAATTGAAGAGTATTATCGAGCTGACGTAGGTGGAGGAATGATTCGCGGTATCATGACTAGTTTTCCGGATGGGACATGGAAACCAAAGAAAGAAATTACACGTGCAGAAGCCATTACAATTATTGAACGGATAAATAATAAATCGATTCGGAATCCTTATATGCCCGTTATGACAGGTGTTCCGTATTCCGATGTTCCTTTTTACGGTTATACAGACCTTCAAAGACTTGTTTTCACGAATGCTGAAATGAAAAAGGTTTACGATACTCTTAATAGCACCCTTGAAGAATTTCAGGGTTCTTATTTAAGTAACTCTGGAACTTTGGATTACTATAAAGACGAGGAAGCAAAGGAAAAAGCAATTAGGAAATTATTCTACTTTGAAGATTTCACCGACCCCGAACAGTATTACGATATGGGAATTAATTTTATGGGAAATGTATATTTTGTTGTTATTAACGGTAAGTCTGATAGCTTAGATCGCACTTCCGAAACACTCGATAAATTCCTATCTCTTATTTTTAGCAGTAATGATGCAGCAGCAGTTCGTAAATTAATTAACGATAATATTAGTACTGCAAATAGAACATTAAACATCAAGAAAACGATTGGTAAAAGAGAAGTCCTTATTTCTTCAAGCGGTCGAAATATACTAAGCGTCGCCATTTCGGCGTATCAAGACAAATAAGGTGGGGATCGAATGAGTAGAAGACTAAAAAGGAAAACAGTTACCTATCTAGTTCTAGCAGCCTTTCTATTATCGCTTCTGCCTTTGTATCCCAAGGTGGCTTCTGCGGCGCTATCAGCAATAGATATATGTGAAAAGAAATATGCTTGGGTTACGCCTCCAACGAATTTCCCTAAATGTAGTTCTCTAAATGCTAAAAACCAGTCATATCCATTCAATCAAACACTCTTCGACAAACTCGGCGTGATTGCTTTTATCCAGATGGATGAAGACAAAAACCCCGTTCTTGAAAGCATTTCCGAAAACAGGGCTGGATATGGATTTAAGAAGGGATGGCAAGATCCCTCTAACGGTAATGTATATCAAGATGGAACAAAAGGGTATGGAGGAAAACACCCTGCGTTTCCCATTGATAATCCATATGGTGAATATCGATATTTGGGTTATGATCGGGCGGGAACGCTTTACTCAAACCCTTTTTTTATAAATGATTCCAAAAAAGGAACCGATCCGGATACTCGATTTTGGGTATATAAACCTTGGAAAAGCACTCTATTAGATGGGCGAACTGATAAACCTGGTAAGGTAAGTCCCATGTTGGAAGAAGGATTTGAGGCCGACGACACAGATAAAATTTATTTATTTAATGCCGTAACCGATGTAAAAAAGATCATTAGGTCTGATAATGTAACCGTACAACACGCAGCAACATTGAGCGGATCAACAATAACTCCAGACACCAAACACAATCTTTTCGATTACATGTACGTTGAACAAGACCCAACCGTTTGGGCGCCTGGAATGGGGCGTATGTGGCACAAAAAGACGGATGGCGCTATTTGGTATCAGACGTTTGCAATTCCTAAAAGGGAGGGCAAGGATAAACCAGGTTTAGAGCCGGATATTGTTCTTACGGGTCCAAAGAAGTCAGATGGAAAAATTCAAACCGATTCAAATGTGCTAGGCAATAGTTTTACTTATTCCATGAATCTGATTGGAGATTTAATGGATGATCAGTATTACAACGATCGTTATCTTAAAGCGAAATGGTATACCCGTTATGATATTAAAGAATGGGAATTGAAACTCGAAGCAGATTATCCAGGGCAAGCACTCTTTACTGTAGGTACTTATTCATCATTAAGTAATGGAAAAGTAACCCTCAGTCGTGAAGGCGAAATTGCCACTGTGAAAGATATCAAACTCCCCATAAATAAAAAATTAAAAAAAGGCGATGTCATTGAACTAATATTAACTGCAACCGCGAAATATCAATCTGACAATCATGAATTTGATCAAAAAGTAATTAAAAAGAAAATAACGATCGGCGGGGATGTAATTCCTGTCCCACCGCCACCAGGACCACTTCCCGAACCCGTTGATGAAACTCCACCGCTCGTATGCAAACCAAACATTCCAACGCAAGCTTTTGACATCGTAGAATTTAATGCATCCGATGATACTGACATGTCGCGGATAGATTCTAGAAGCGTGTCCGTAAATGGCATATCGGTGGATCCGGATTTGTTCTTCTCGGGCGGCTACATTTTCGGCGATGATGCAGATGGTTTTGCTACGATAACTATGAAGTGGGAAGCAAAACCAGGTGAAGATAAAAACGGCGCGGACATGTGCGACACCTACCGAGTCGTTAACGTCCACGATACGAAACCGAGAGCCCAATTCAAACTGTTTGGGGGGAGCTTTAAGGAAAACAGGAAAATGTCGATCGATAATACGTCTCGTGATCCCAACGCAAATGATCCCTACGTACAAGCTGCTTATCCGATTGTTAGCAGCACATGGAGCTGGACAGCGCTGGACGGGTCGAATGACGTCGACAGGCGAATGAAGGTTGACAATCCCGATCATAAGGAGTTCTTATATAAACGGACAGGGGAGTATCAGGCAACCCTAACGGTCACCAATGCCCTCGGTCGAACTTCTGAACCTTATGTGCTAAACTTCACCATTCTGAACGATTATTCGCCGGCTGTCATTATGACTCCCTACTCCAGTCAGATTGCTCGCGGTGAAGGTGTATCTCTATTTTATGATGCGGTCAGCACGGATGGCGATACCATCAAGAATCAAAACTTCAAAGTCTATTACGACAAGGACTTCAACGAGACTTATAGCGAGCTTATTGATTCGTTCTCGGGTCCACGTTCAGAATACAAACCCCCCATAGAGAAACTTGGAAAATACCGTATAGTAGCAACCGTAGATGAAGATTTCGGGCAAGAGACGTTCCCTGAATTTCTCACTTCCGCAGACAAGCGAATGACAACAACGCAAATGGAAGTCGAAATCGACAACTACATCCCTTATTCCGACTTGTACACAGATATCCCGTCTGTCCGTCCTGAAGTCGATGCCTACTTTATGCTGGATAAGAACCTGACGCAGAGTAAAATCGACTATGTAAAAGGAAATCCATTAACGATCAATAACCAACTTCGTGCGGAAGGCATCAATCCAGATGTACAAGTGTGGGACATGCATACCTACACCTATAGTCAACCCGCATCCACAACTCTAAACACCGGATCGTATCCGCCCAATACCTATAATTATTGCTCAGGAGGTTATTGCGGCACTTTAAATCGCACATCGGCATCGGATAACGGTTACTATTACGATTATGGCTCATATGTCACAGTGGTCGACGTTCCGGCACATACAGAAACTCAAGTGGACGTAGAGGGTCATTACGAAACAAGGTATAGGGATGAGGCCTGGTGCAGTGGAACAGCTGCTAGTGGAATTCCATATGATCATCCGGGGAGTTGTAATGGTGGGAACAACGGAGGTGCATCCTCGCACCCATATACGAAGTCTGTTCCCTATCAGGTATATGTCCCTACCACCTACAAAACCGTAAATGTTCCAGCTACTTATAGGCAAGAATGGTCACCTAATGTCCAATGGGTAAGCAACTGGTACGGCAGTTACTCTGGAACAATCTATAAAGATATTAGACAGCCGTATGCAAACCCCTATTCTCGGACGACTTCGGATAAATATATGATCTATATATCGGACGGTACTATTAATGAGCTTGCTGATTTTAATAGAGCGAAGAGCCAGTCCGATGCCAAAGTCATTCTCATTGGAAGTCCAGCGATTAAGGCGCAGGTTACCAGCAACTTTTTCATAGAAAATAAAGGGCAGACTATTGAAACGCTCATTCAAAGCGCGGTGGACTACATTGCTTCATTGAATCCACCCACGGCATCTCAGCTAGTCTTGACCAATGAGAGCTTTCAATTGCTGACTTCGGAAGATGACGTTGAGAACGATCCGATTATTGCGAAGCAAACTATGTATGTTCATGACGAGAAGTATTTCGACAATCCAACGGGTCATGCTTCTTTCGCGTTGAGAAACGTCGATCCGCCGATTTGGTCGACAGAGTCATTGCGAACGAGCTTTGCATTACCGGGAGAATACACAATCTTCCGTCATGTTAAGGATCAGCCAAGCGCCGATCCGAAGCTTGCGCGGTATAGCTATTACTCGAACGAGTCGAAGACGATCGTACGAGTGCACCGCAAACCAATTGCTTTAGCAACCTTAGACTGGACTTATGATACCAACTGCAACTGTTACCAAACATCATGGGTGGATCAATCCTATGATTTGGATCATAACATTAGCGACCCGACTAATCATGGAATCGCAGATAGGAAAATCAAATATCAATTTAATGGAGATTGGTTCTACAAAGTACCTGAACAGTTGGAACCAGGCACTTATCATCTCGAGTATTTGGTGAAGGATGTCGAAGGCGTTTGGTCGGATCCGTTCCTCTTAGACTTTACGCTGGCTGCCACGCCTCCGCCACAACTTAAGGCGAAATTGAAATCCGCGGAACCGGCATTTACTTTGGCAGGAGGCGTTCCAGCAAGCGAGAGCCTGATTGCCTATGAATTATGGACGCGTTTCCCGTTATCGGTAGGGATTCAATTTACGATGGGCAGCTACCTCAATAAAACCGTTCCCTATTTCACGGGTACGAAATCCGGCAGCAATATCGATTGGACGGACGTGCTTACTCCAATTCCGGCTACGACACCGGATGCATCGTATACTTATCGCATTCAGGCCAACGGATCCAATGGTACGTCTGCTTTTAAGGATTTTACCGTCAAGGTTCTGACTCCGATCAATCTTGTGCCGGATATCCGTAAACCAGACGGTCTTACGACGGACACGATCGTCGTCGGTTACCCGTTTACGATAGCGGCAAATACGACGGAATATCCGCACCAAGTCACGGTCGCGGCTTTTAAAGGCAAGTCCTTTCAACAGTTACTGACGCTTACTGGGACGGTGTCTTCAACCGTTGGAATTGGCAGCAAGCAATGGAGTGCAGCTTTTACCCCAACTGGAGTCATTCCGGATGGCACATACACCTTCGAGTGGACTGCTCGCACTCCTAATGGAAACACGGAAATACGTTCGCTTCAAATTAAGCTAATCAATAACACCCCGCCCTTTGGCGATTTCAAGCGATATACTTATGATCCAGCTAACACCGCCATGCCTATCTACGAGGGTGACCTGCTTCACATTCGCTCAATCGGTGTAGGGGATAACGAACGCGATCCTTTGACCATTCGTTACGAGATCATGGACGCTTCCGGTACGATGCGATTCGACACAATCTTCAATAGCTTTTATCCATATGCTTCAACAGGACCAGATTTTCAATTGCCAAATGGCATTACAGCCGTAGGAACATGGACGATCCGGCAAACGATAAGCGATGGAAAAGCGGTCCCGGTAGTGCGAACCCAATCGATGCTCGTTCGTCCGCTCGGCATCCAAGGTTACGTTAACCATACCGATGCATGGGAGACGAATCGTCTTCGTTACAATGAGAAGCACACGAGCGCCCCGCGCCCTTCCCATTGGTTCTGGGCAGGCGAAGCCTTCGCGCTAGAGGCGACGGTTACGGACACTGGAACATCGGGTACGAAGCCGATATCCATTAAAGCCGTCGCGACTCCGGACCTGCAAAAAAGCTTAACCGCCGTAGCCCCTCAAGCCATCTTATGGAAAGGTTTGCTTCGCGAAAGCGATACGGATATTTCTTTTAAAGATTTAACGCAAGGAGCATACTCCTACGTCTTCACGGTAACTTACAGCAACGGAACAACGAAAACGTCCGTCGTCCCGATTCGGCTGCAGGATACGGTAGATGACTATGTTCAGGTTCATCGCATCCAATAAAAATGAATAAATGCAGGCTAAGCGCCCGTGCTCCCGAGTTTGCTTCGAGAGAACGGGCGCTTTTTGCCCGCCTAAATTTGTCCTATGGACGGGTAAGTATCCAAGTCCAACCCTGCCGATACGCATAGAGAACATTTCGACAGGCGTGGCGACCTTGGTACCGATTAGCCGAATGTGCGAGAAGCTTACCGGCAGCCGGCAAACAAGAATATACGAGTCGGGCCGCAGCGGAGACGTCCGAATGAGCAGGCTGTCACCGCAACGCGCTGTATCGGTGCTGGACTGGAAACCAACCATTTCGCTCTATAAAGGGTTATCCCGTTTAATCAGGGGGCAATCTAATTAAACCTTCTGTTCTAATGTCCAGCGAAGAAGCAAACCGGATTGGGTCAGGCCGGAGCCGAAGCCGTACAATGCGATGAGCTGTCCGGAGTTGAGCTTGCCTTCCTTGTATGCTGCGTCAAGAGCGAGCGGGATAGAAGCAGCCGAAGTGTTTCCGTTGCGGACCACGCTTTCTAAAGCTTTCTCAGGGGGCAATTCCAAGCGTTCGCAGATCGCTTCGATCATCCGCAGGTTTGCGCTGTGCGGAACGAACCAATCCAGTTCGTCTATTCGCTTGCCAACCGCTTGCAGCAGATCAAGCACACCATTCGGAACCGTCGTCAACGCCCACTTGTAGACTTCTCGTCCGTTCTGCACAATATATTGGCTGTCGTTAATATACACCTGAATGCCGCCAGATCCGTCCGTAGATGCGTTAGAAGAGAGAAACGCGCCTTTTGCCGCGGCTTCAACAAGTACGGCACCTGCACCGTCACCGAATAGAATGCAGGTTGAGCGGTCTGTATAATCCGTTATTCTAGTTAGAGTCTCCGCTCCGATCACGACGATTTTACGGTATGCGCCCGTCAAGATTAAGCCATTCGCCATTTGCAGCGCGGTTACGAATCCGGCACAGGCAGCGCTGACGTCAACGGCGAGGCACTTTGTTGCGCCAATAGCTTCCTGTACTTGGGATGCAACGGAAGGAAACGGCCTATCCGCCGTAGTGGTTGCAACAAGAATACCATCGATGTCTTGAGGGAATATATCGGGAAATCTGCTCAGCATATCCCTTACTGCGGCTATGGCCAGATGGCTTGTAAGCTGATCGCTGGCAGCTTGATGACGTTGCTCAATACCGGTACGCCGCACGATCCAATCGTTATCCGTATCCACTAATTTCTCGATATCTGAATTGGTGATCGTTTTCTCGGGTACATAACTACCGATAGCCGTAATATGCGAATTAGAAGCAAAAGCGGGAAATTTGGACGTTTGGGTCACAATAATCCCTCCCTTTCCATGGGTTACAACCAAGTATTAGTACCAGGTATCAATAACATTATGTTACTGCCGAAATACTGAATTGTCAAGGATGATAAGAACGTGTCTGAAGGTTCAGCCGAATAAATGATGTCCTCCTAACGCATTCTACACATGAGCGGAAATCGCTGAGCTCTTAACAAAGGGGGGGTCAATTTTCTCATGCGTAAAGGCTTGATTATCACCAGTGTTTTACTATCATCCGCAATTGCTTTATCGGGATGTATGAGCAACAAGACGGGAGATCTTGGCAACAAGAACATTCGCCCGAACTCCGTCGGAAGCGGAATGAAGATGAGGTTCGCCAACGATCAGGATAACGCGCAGAACCGATCGCAATATGGCGAAAGAAAAGAAAATAACAACGTCATCGGGATGCACGGCAATTCCCGTCTTCAGACAAGCGACAAGGTCGCGGACAAAATAGCCAAGATGCCCGGCATCGGTTCCGCATTTGTCATGATGACGGATCATAGCGCTTATGTCGCCGTCAAACAGGATCGTCACGCGATGAGCGCGCACAGCATGGAATTAGCGAATGCCATGAAAGATAAGATAGCCGATCAAGTCAGAGCGATGTCTCCGTCGGTCGAGAACGTGTACGTATCCGCTAATCCGGACTTTACTAGCAGGATGCAAGGTTACGCGAACGACGTAAGGCGAGGTCACCCGATCCAAGGCTTCCTTGCCGAGTTCAATGCCCTGGTCGAACGAGTATTCCCGGCTCCTTCAGGTACACGCAACCGTTAATATTGAGCGGTTAATATTGTTCGCGAATAGAGCTGTACTCCGAGTCGAATAGACTTCGAGCGCGGCTTTTTATTTTCCAAGTATTCCCAAGCCCATTTTCGCCGGCCTCCGCACCACACGAAAAACCCTTTCATATGATAAAGTTGACTGTATCCCTATACCTTGTAATCACACATTCCCGGGCAAGGAGGGGTGACAAACGTTGAAAGGCAGCGACCATAAAAGCAAATTCCTACTCACCAATCGGGAACGCGAAGTCTTTGAACTGCTAGTGCAGGATAAGACGACCCGCGACATTGCGCAGCAGTTGTTTATCAGCGAGAAGACGGTCCGCAACCACATCTCGAATGTGATGCAAAAGCTGAATGTCAAAGGTCGTTCGCAAGCGGTTGTCGAGCTTATTAAGCTCGGGGAGCTAGAGATCTAAAGCAGAATGTGGCACCGTTAATTTCCGCTGCATCAACTGGCGCCAGCCTTCTTTTTCGCTTCCTGATCGGGTGCGGGGGAGAAGGCTTTTTGATTTGCAGGTTTTCTTTAGAAAAATTCTCCGCTTCGTAAAGCTGGAGAAGCTCTTCTGTATGCAGAGGGGGTATGCAATAACTTACTCAATTATTCCCGCTGAGTGCGGATTTCTTGGCTTTTCCACATTTGTCTAACACATGGATGTCCCCCAACGCATTAACTAAGTACAAATTCAAAGGAGGATATTTGAACAAAATCCATAGCACTGTAGAGGGAAAATCGGTATAGACTTTGCCGTGGAGAAGCAGTTACTTAAGCTCTCATGATAGTTGACTGTAGGAAGGTGCGAATCATCGATGATCAACACCAATATTTTTGGGAGAGAGTTGAAAAAACTGGGCTTTGATTTTTACACTGGTGTTCCATGCTCCTTCTTAAAAAACTTAATCAATTATGCCATCAATGAGAGCGAATATATTGGGGCAACAAATGAGGGGGACGCGGTCGCCATCGCTTCGGGAGCCTTATTGGGAGGGAAGAAACCGGTTGTTCTCATGCAAAACTCGGGTCTCTCGAACGCCGTATCGCCGCTGGTGTCTCTTAATTATCCGTTTCGCATTCCGGTATTGGGATTCGTCAGCTGGCGAGGGCAACCCGGCGAACAAGATGAACCGCAGCATGAACTGATGGGACGAATAACGACAAATCTGCTTGATTCCATGCAGGTGAAGTGGATGTATTTGTCTGCCGATTTCAAGAAAGCCAAACGACAGATGTCTTTAGCAGCCAAATATATTGATAGCGGCCATCCCTTTTTCTTTGTCGTAAAAAAAGGAAGCTTTGAACCTGAAATATTGAAAGAACAAGACCGTTACTTCAGCGTTAACAAAGAAAACAGCGGCCAACGGGCCGACAATCAACTGCCTACTCGTCAGGAAGCATTACGGGTGATCAACGGATGCAAAGACGGCAAAACCGCCCAGCTCGCGACAACCGGAAAAACAGGGAGGCAATTGTTCGAAATCGAAGATGCGCACAATAACCTTTATATGGTCGGGTCTATGGGGTGCATCGGTTCCTTCGGCCTCGGGATGGCGCTCAGTAAACCCGATTTCGATATCGTTGTTATCGATGGAGACGGCTCGCTGCTAATGCGGATGGGGAGCATGGCTACGATTGGCTACTACAATCCGCAAAATATGATTCATATTTTACTGGATAATAATGCTCATGATTCTACGGGAGGGCAGAAGACGGTTTCCCATAACGTTAAATTTATCGATATTGCATCCTCCTGCGGTTACTCGAAATCCATTTATATCCACGATTTAAATGAGCTGAATACGTGCTTGAAAGAATGGAAAATTACGAAAGGCTTGACCTTTCTTCATCTCAAAATTTCTTCAAGCACGGAGGACCAGTTAAGCCGACCTTCAATAAAACCTTACGAGGTCAAAGAACGGTTAGAGAAGTTTTTGAACCGCAATGTCCCCGAATCGAAAGGAGCGAGAAGTTGATGAAGCTTGTCGGCAGAAAAATCTTACTCACTCCCGGTCCCGCAACGACAACGTATGGCGTTAAACTTGCCCAAGTCGTGCCCGATATTTGCCCGCGCGAAAAAGAATTCGGCCGATTGCTGGAATCTGTTTGCACTGAATTGACTCGTATGGTTTCGGATTCGGGGAATTATTCGACCGTATTGTTCGGTGGCTCCGGCACGGCTGCAGTCGAATCTATATTAAGTTCTGTCGTACAGCGGGACGATCTGGTTTTGATCGTGAATAACGGCGCATACGGCAAACGGATGTGCGAAATTGCGGAAGCTTACGGCTTGGGGCATCTGGTATTTCACAGTCCTTCTCATGCTGCCCTTGATCTGACGGCATTGGAATCGCTTCTGGACAATAGTCGACGGAAAATCACCCATATGGCAGTCGTTCACCACGAGACAACCACCGGACTTCTTAATGACATAGAAGCGATTGGCGTTTTGTGCTTGAGATATCGAATACATCTGATCGTAGATGCCATAAGTTCTTTTGCAGCCATTCCGATTGACATGCGCAAAATGAATATTCATTATCTTGCAGCAAGTTCCAATAAAAATCTACAAGCTATGGCCGGCATCTCGTTCGTAGTAGCGGAAACCGAGTTATTGGAAAAGAACAAACCTAATAAACCGAAAAATTATTATCTCGATTTACACGCCCAATATCGTTTTTTCTCGGAAACCTATCAAACCCGCTTTACTCCGCCTGTTCAAACCCTATATGCGCTTAAACAAGCGGTAGAGGAACTGAAGGAAGAGGGGATCGACCAAAGATATGCGCGCTATAAGAAATGCTGGGAAACGTTAATCGCCGGCATTACGCGTCTAGGTTTAAAATATATCGCCAGCGACAACCTGCATTCCAAGCTGGTTACTTCCATTTTCGAACCGAACGTGGAAGGGTACAGTTTCAAAGAGATGCACGACTATTTGCATAGTAGGGGCTATACGATTTATCCTGGCAAACTCGACGAATTTAAAACATTCAGGATCGCGAATATCGGCGATATCACTTTCAAAGAAATAGAGTCATTTTTGATGCTGCTTGAAACCTATCTTATTCGGAAAGGGTTTGTCAAAGATGCATAAGGAGGTGATCGTATCGTACACACCGTTATTAGAAGCAAAATGAAAAAGGGACTTGCCGTAATGGATGATCCCATCATGAAACATTATGTTCCGGATACGGAATGGTTTGATCAATCCAGCCTCCAAAGAATGCTGCGAACCTATGACCTCGTTTATATCAAACCGGATGTCGGGAGACAAGGGAATGGAATCATCCGGGTCAAGAGACTTAGGGCAGGAGAGTTTAAGATTTCGTATAAACAATCCACACACTTATGCTCGCGAGATAAAGTTTATTCGACAATCAAAGAAATACTGGATCCGAATAAGGAATATATCATCCAACGAGGAATTGATTTGGCAACTTATCGGCATCGTCCATTCGATGTGCGGGTTGTCCTGCAAAAGCCTCTGAACAAGTGGCGCGCGACGTTAATGTGTGCCAAAGTTGCGCCGCAAAGGTCCTCGGTCGTCACGAATGTATCGAAGGGGGCAAAGGATTACAATCTTTACAAACTGCTTAAAAGAACCGATCAGCCATTAAAAAGATCGGAGATTATTCGAGATTTGATTGATGCCTCCCAACAAATTGCGCAAATTTTAGGCTCCCGTTTTCCGCTCGAAATTTTAGGTTTGGATATGGCGATTGACAAGAGAGGGAATATCTGGTTTATCGAAGCAAATACGAAACCGGATTGCACAGGCTTGAAGAAGATCGACCGAAGACTCTACCGTAAATATTTAAGGGCAAAAAAAATAATGCGCGACGGGTGATTTCATGGCGATTGAGAAACATCATGTGAAAAGTAAGCTTGCGGTCGCATACCAGCTCATACACACGCCGCGGATTTCGCGTCATATTCCGGACACGGAATTGCTGCGGGAAAGCTCGTTTTACAGGATGCTAAGCAAGCATGACAAAATCTATCTCAAACCGGATCAGGGAAGAAAATCAAGAGGCGTCATTCGGGTTGAGAGATTGAGGGACGATAGTTATAAACTCAGGCAGGGAACCGAAGTGAATTACGTCGATGGTAAGGATCTATGGACTTCAGTGAAGGGCATAACGGAGGACAGTAGATATGTTGTCCAGCGGGCGGTTGACAGCGTGACGAAGGGCGGCAGACCCTTTGATCTTCGTTGCCATAGCCTGAGAGTGCGTGGAAAGTGGAAGGTCGGGGGAATCTGCGGGAGGCTGGGGGAGCATGGAAGTATCGTGACAACCTCTCATTACGGGGGAACCCCGGTATTACTCCGCACGCTCTTTAAACGACATTTGGAATATACCGCTAAGGAAAGAATCAAGATGAATCGTAAATTAGAAAGATGTGTCTTGAGAACCGTGAGGCGCGTGAGCCAAATGTATCCCAATCTGAAAGAGTTTGCCGTCGACATAGGAATCGATCGCCATAAGAAAATCTGGATTTACGAAGTCAACATCGAACCGTTGATCAGAGGGAATTTCAAGCTGCTTCCGGATCAAGCTCTATTTCGAAAAATTAAAAGAATGAGGGAAATAGCAAGATAAGCATATTTCACAACGAAGAAAGGAATGATGGAATGGGCTCAAAGTGGGATCCTTCAAAGTGGGAGATACATCGGTTGTATTCCAGACATCCCGATCTCTATAAACTTTTGCCGCCGACAACGCTGCTGAGTCTAAATTCTCTTTCGGAATATTTGGATAAATATCATTCGGTTTATATCAAAGGAAAGAACGAGCATACTGGCTTAGGAATCATAAAAGCATGGAAAACGGATGATGGGTATCGATTCGTTAAAGTTAAGGGTGAACCGGTTGACGTGCGATCAATCGAAGATCTATATCATAAGCTCAGAGACGGACGGCGCGGAAATTCCGTACTCGTCCAAAGGGCAATTGATGTGGCCCACATTGAGGAAAGACCCTTCTCCATTCGCGTTATGCTGATGCGAGACGGGAAAGAAAAATGGCAGTACGCGGGGATGCTGGCGAAAGTTGCAGGAGAACGCAGCATAGTAACCAATGTTCGTCGCGGTGGAGGATATGCCACCACGATCGAAGATGCTTTAGTCAAATCATTAGGCTATGGTCGCGAACGAATAGAGAGCGTAAAACGTGAGTTGATAGACGATAGTTTTAAATTGATTCGATATGCCATGAAAAGCGATTATCGTTCCTATGAGACGGGCATAGATTTCGGTATCGATCGTAAAGGGAAAATATGGGTTATCGAGGTGAACCTTGCGTATCCTTCATATGGATTGTTTAACCGATTGGAGGATAAGACGTACTACCGTAAGATTAAAAGTTTAGCGGCTGACTACAAAATGAGCCGAACGAAGTCTGGGTAAAGAACACAAAAGCTTTTGCCCTGCTGCCAGGACAAAAGCTTTTGTGTTCTATCCATGATCCTGAACCCGATTTCCCAACTCGGATCGGCATGTTCTGTCCGACTTCAACCTGGAAGTTAAGGCCGGTGAAAGCATAGCGCTCGTCGGCGCTTCCGGAGCCGGTAAATCAACGGTGCTTAATCTGGTCATCGGATTTAATCGTCCGGTAAGCGGGCAGGTGAGAATGGATGGCGTACCGATGGACGAGCTGGACATGGGATTTTACCGCAAACATCTCGCCGTCGTTCATCAGTGCACGGTGCTTTTCTCCGGATCGATCCGGGAAAATATTACGTACGGCTTGCCGACGGTAAGCGACGAGCAATTAGCGGATGTAATCCGCATGACTCATCTTGAAGATGTCATCGCGCAGCTGCCGCTGGGGCTTGATACCGCTGTCGGCGAACACGGCGGACGCCTCTCGGGCAGACAGCGTCAACGTATTGCGATCGCGCGCGCCCTCGTTCGGGATCCGAAAGTAATTCTTCTCGACGAAGCTACGTCCGTGCTCGACAATGAATCGGAGTATCACGTTCAACAAGCGATGAAGAAGCTTATCCAGGGGCGAACGACGTTCATCGTTGCCCATCGGCTGTCGACGATTCGGGACGCCGATCGCATTGTGGTCATGAAACAGGGACAATGCGAAGAAGTCGGTACGTACGAGGAGTTAATGGAACTGAAAGGCGAGTTTTACCAGCTCAAAATGCTGCAAAATTAGAGGATTTTAATGTTCTTGCTCGAATAATAATGGAAGGTAAAATATTCCTGAGTTGTTCCGAGGAGGAAAATTCGACATGTCCGAAGAAGAATCCAAACAGCAGGAATTACACGATGAGGAAGCGACTGAACCGCCCGAGAGCCAGACGTCAGCATCGGCGGCTGAAAGCTCACAAGAGGCACCTTTAACAGCGGAAGCACCGACACCAGCGGTGGAGCAAACTGTTGAAGCTGATGCAGCACCAACCGCAGCACCAACCGCAGCACCAACCGCAGCACCAACCGCAGCACCAACCGCAGCACCGACCGGAGCACCAACCGCAGCGCCAACCGCAGCACCACCCGCAGCACCAATCGCAGCACCGACCGGAGCACCAACCGCAACATCGGTTGCGGCACCGGCTTCCCCAGCGAACGGCGTCGACGTGCAGAAGCTGCTGGAGTTGGTGAAAAACCCGTCAGCGGGACTTAAGCTTCAGCCGGAAACGGAATGGATTTACGGTGCTATCGGTGCCGCAGTAGGAGTGTTAGGATTTTTCTTCTGGATATGGGCGATACAAGAGGCGATTTTAAGGGATTTGTTCGGGGGAATGGGTAATCTTGTATTCCTCGGTCTGCTCAGATTTACGGCTCCCGCGAAATACTTGGTTCTTGGCATTTTCTCCATCGCGCTGCTTGTCGGTTCGCTGACGATCTTCGGCAATTGGCGGGGAGCTAGAAAGAGGACATGGATGGAAGCCGTGACTTACCAGGGAAGCTCGCAATTGATGTTCGGAGCCGGGTGGATCGTCGCAGGAATCGTCGCTTTCGTATCGATTCAGCTTTCCATGCTGATCGGAATCATCCTGCTGCTCATTAATCTGCTCTTGATCGTTACGCAGGCGGAAGAACTGCACGAGGTAAGCAGGGAACGCAGATTTCTGTTTATCGTATATTCCATCTCTGCCTACTTGCTGTTGCTCTCCTTGGTATACTCGATCATCACGTAAACTGTACACTCAATATGGCTGTCCCGGTCCTTACACACCGGTACAGCTTTTTATTTTGTCATTCCGATTTCTCCGAGTTTGCTTAAGATGGAATAAGTTTTGTTATAATTGAGGAAATGAGACATAGAAAAGGCGGGGAGCCGCATGCCCGGAAATGATAACAACCTGAATGAAATGACGAAGCACGAGCAGTTGCTACAGTATATCCGCGAGCTTCCGATCGGCACGAAGGTGCCCGTTCGTCAGATGGCCAAGGACCGCGGCGTGTCGGACGGTACGGCATACCGGGCAATCAAGGAAGCCGAACAGCTTGGTTTGGTCAGCACGAAAGAGCGGATCGGCACCGTTCGAGTCGATAAGAAGAGACGGAGCAATCCGGAGCAATTAACGTTCGCCGAAGTGCTGGAAATCGTGCAGGGCAGCTTGCTTGGCGGAGAGGAAGGCTTGGAGAAGACGCTCCATAAATTCGTTATCGGGGCGATGGAACTGGATGAAATGATGGCATACATCGACGCGGGCAGCCTGCTAATCGTAGGTAACCGGGAGAATGCGCATAGAACCGCGCTGGAGCACGGGGCGGGGGTGTTGGTTACGGGTGGATTCGGTACGAGCGAAGATGTGCGAGCGTTAGCTAACGAACGGCAGCTCCCCATTCTGACTTGCCGACATGATACGTTCACCGTCGCTTCGATGATCAACAGGGCGATGTATGACCGGCTGATCAAGCGCAAAATCATGATCATTGCCGATTTGCTTGAGCCGTCTTCCCGAAGCAGCGTGTTAAAGCAATCGTCGGAGGTAGCGGATTTCCTGAAATTAAGCGCGGAAACCGGAAGCAGCAGGTTTCCTGTAGCAGACGAGTGGAACAGGGTTGTAGGAATGATTACATCGAAGGATGTAATTGGGTCGCCTTCAGGCCAAACTTTGGACAAGCTGATGACCCGGCGTCCGATGACCGTAACGCTCAATACGCCCGTTGCCTCGGCTGCCCATCGGATGGTATCGGAAGGAATCGAACTGCTGCCCGTTGTCGACAGACAGCGCAAGCTAGTAGGGGCTATCAGCAGGGGCGAAGTATTGCGGGCGATGCAGTTCGCCAACCGTCCCGCCCACTTAGGGGAAACCTTCGACGCGTTGATGTGGGGAGGATTCACGGAACAGCGGGATTCGGAAGGCCGATTGTATTTCAGCGGCTTGGCAACACCGCAAATGTCGGGTCCGTTAGGCACGATATCCGAAGGCGTTCTAACATCGCTCATACAGCAAGCGGCGAGCCGGGCGGTCGAGGATTTAAGGAAACGAGAGCACGTGTTGGACAATATGACCACGTACTTCTTACGCACGGTGCCGATCGATGCGGGGATCTCAATCATCCCGCACATCATCGAAGCAAGCAGGAGATATGTCAAAGTAGAAGTTCAAGCCGTGCAGGACGGAGAAGTCGTCGCGAAGGCGATGTTGACCGCTCAGACAATTGATCCGGCATAAGCACGGTTTAACCAATCATCAGAGTTACTGTTGCTGACGGGTGAAATAAGAGTGGTTGCGCATGCCTGCGAACAAGTTGAACAAACCAAGCATCATGAATAACGCGCCTACTACGACTCTGAGGCTCGATCCACTGAACAGGAACATTTGGATCAACGCGATGAAAATAAGCATCAGTCCCATGCTGATGTTCATGCGAGAAGAATACAATCCGCGCAACCGATTATCCGTCGTCCGGCGGGACCGGAAGCTATACACGGCGGACATCGCGGATGTGACGATAATAAGGGCTCCGAACACCCACAGAAGGACATTAATCATAATAGTAAGCAGCTCCTTTGCAGAGTCAATAACGCCACTTATTGTACCATAAACAGGGTGGGGCGCGCTTGTGTGCCAAGTTGCGGTTTACTTCGGATGGTGAATTTTCGCCTCTACCCACACTTGCAGCACGCCGTCTACGACAAGCATTGTTTTCACGCTTACCTCGTAATCCTTATCCCCGATATGATCGTATATTTTCTGCTCGAGCAGGTTTCTTGCAATGCGCGAATCCGAACCGATCATGTAGATGTTGCGCCCGATGAAGATCTTTAAATCTTTTTCCAGCCTCTTCTTGAGCTCTGCCTCGGTAACAATATCGAGCGGGGGTTTCCCTCGCGGTTCCTCGATAAACGGAACGATGCTGCGAATGACGTTTTCCTTACGCCGCTGCTGATTCTGATCAACCTCCTTCCTTAACGTCGTCAATTCGTCTTGAAGCTTATAGTTTTCCCGTATGAGTTGATCCACCTGGGCATTTTGCAAGGCGCTATATACGGCGCTGCCGACAATTAAACCGCAAGCGAAAAACGCGGCAGCCTGCACGAATCGCTGAAAGTGATCGAAAGAGGGAATGCGCATATATCGTTTCACCCCCCATTACGGCTCATCCACTGAATAAGCTCCGTACCCATATGAGCGCCCAAGTAAGCAAACAGAATATAGCCGATTTGCTGCATAGCCGGGGAAAGGTAACCTTCACTCATATGTGACTCAATGACCCGTATCGGGTCAATCGTACCGCCGACAGCCGCGACGAGCGCCCATATTTTCAAATTGCCCGCGACTTGAAGCATTTTCTCCTTGGGCGGGGTCATTAGGAACGCGGATCCCATAGCCGCAAGCATCGCGCCGCCGAGCACGACGCCGAACGCAATGAGGAAGCAGAAAGCCGCTTTCGTAAAGAACTCAACCATATCCATCACCTCACTATCATATGTATGGGACGGGTCTATCCCCTTATGATACAATTAATAAAAGAGAGTTTAGGCGGAAAAGAAGGGATAACCATGTGCGACTTCGTTCATCTTCACGTTCATAGCGAATACAGCTTGCTCGACGGCGCCGCGCGCATCAAGGAGATGGCGGCCAAGGCGGCGGAGCTCGGCATGAAATCGCTCGCCCTTACGGATCACGGCGTCATGTACGGCGCCATTCCTTTCTATAAAGCGTGTCTGGAGCACGGCATTAAACCGATTATCGGCATGGAAGCTTACATTACGGCGGGCTCGCGCCACGAGAAACAATCGCGCAAGGAGCAGCCTATCTATCATTTGACTTTACTTGCTAAGAACGAGATAGGTTACCGGAATTTAATGAAGCTGACCTCGATCGGACATTTGGAAGGCTTCTATTATCGTCCCCGGATTGATTTCGAAGCGTTAACCGAGTACGCGGAAGGGCTCGTGTGTTTAAGCGGGTGCATGAGCAGCGAGCTGTCCAAGCAGCTTATGGATGACCGATATGACGATGCGAAGGCGACGGCGCTTCGGTATCGCGAATTGTTCGGCGACGATTATTACTTAGAGCTTCAGGACCATGGGATTTTGGAGCAGAAGAAGGTTTCGGCAGGCGTTCTTAAGTTGTCCGAGGAAACGGGAATCCCGTTAGCCGCAACGAATGATTCGCATTACATGCACGAGGATGACCATTCCTTGCAGGATGTGCTTCTGTGCATAGGCACCGGGAAGACGGTAGACGATCCGGATCGGTTGAAAATAGCGACGAACCAGTTATATCTCAAGAGCGGCGAGGATATGGCGACTTTATTCCGTCATGTGCCGGAGGCGATAGCCAATACGGTGAAAATCGCGGACAGCTGCTCTTTGGAGTTGGTGTTCGGGCGGCATATTTTGCCTCAATTTGCTCCTCTTCCCGATGGGAGTTCGGCTGCGCAATATTTGAGAGAGTTATGCAAGCAAGGCTTGTTGGATCGGTTTAATGGGCTTCCGGATTGGGAGGATGCGGAATTCCGCAAGGCGGCGGAGGAACGGCTTCACTACGAGCTGCATGTCATCGGGGATATGGGCTTCGACGATTATTTTCTGATCGTCTGGGATTTCATCCGTTTCGCGCATGAGCAGGGCATCGTTACGGGACCGGGGCGCGGTTCGTCTGCAGGCAGTTTAGTAGCGTATGTGCTGAAAATAACCGACGTAGACCCGCTAAAGCACAAGCTGCTGTTCGAGAGGTTTCTGAATCCGGAACGGGTCAGCATGCCCGATATCGATATCGACTTCAGCGACGAGCGGCGCGATGAAGTAATCCGTTACGTTGTCCAGAAGTACGGCGCGGAACATGTGGCGCAGATTATTACGTTCGGTACGTTAGCTGCGCGGGCGGCCGTTCGCGACGTGGGCCGTGTGCTCAATTTGCCCTTCGGAGAAGTCGATAAGACGGCAAAACTTATACCGGCCGCCCCTGGAATGTCGATCGAAAGGGCGATGAAAGAAAGCTCGGAATTCCGCGCATTGGCAGAAGGAACTTCAGGAGCGGCCGAGTTAATCGCGATGGCAAGACGAGTCGAAGGAATGCCCCGGCATGCTTCCACGCATGCGGCGGGCGTCGTTATCTCCTCGGATCCGCTTACCGATTATGTACCGCTGCAAGAAGGGACGGACGGAGTTCCCTTAACCCAATATTCGATGGAGCATTTAGAAGCCGTTGGTTTGCTCAAGATGGATTTTCTCGGTTTGCGTACTTTATCTATCATCGAGCGAACACTCGCTTCGATTCGGGAACAAACCGGTCGCGTGTTCCGTTGGGAAGAAGTGTCGTACGATGACGTGCCGACTTATGAACTGATGGGGCGGGGAGATACGACGGGGATTTTCCAATTGGAATCAACGGGTATGCGTCGCGTGCTGAAGGAGATGAAACCGAATTCGTTCGAGGATATCGTCTCGGTGCTTGCGCTGTTCAGGCCGGGGCCGATGGAATTCATCCCTCAGTTCATTCGGGCGAAACACGGCTTGGTGGAGGTAGAATACCCCCATGACAATCTAAAACCGATACTCGGAGACACTTACGGCATCATCGTCTATCAAGAGCAAATTATGCAGATCGCTTCCGCGATGGCGGGTTTTACGTTGGGAGAAGCCGATTTGCTGCGGCGCGCGGTGAGCAAGAAGAAACGCGAAGTGCTGGACGAGCAACGGAAATTTTTTGTCCGGGGCAGCTTGAAGTTAGGCTATAGCGATAAAGACGCAAACAGCGTCTACGACTTGATCGTCAGGTTCGCGGATTACGGTTTTCCCCGTGCGCATGCAGCGGCTTATGCGGTTCTGGCGTTTCAGACCGCTTATCTCAAAACGCATCATCCGATTGCTTTCATGGCTTCCATGCTGACGGCGGTCGTAGGCAACCAGCGCAAGACGGCTGAATATGTAGACGAGTGCCGCCGGATGGGAATCGCGGTGTTGCCGCCGGACGTTAACGAGAGCGGGGTGCTATTCACGCCGATTGCCGCGACTGGAGCAGATACGCATGGCGCTATTCGATTCGGATTAGCCGGCGTCAAGAACGTAGGTACGCAAGCGATCGAGAGTATTCTAAAAGAGAGACAAGAGCGTCCCTTCGACAGCTTAACCGACTTCTGCAGGCGGGTGGATCCGCGGGTATGCAACAAAAGAGTCATTGAATCGCTGTTGCAGGCAGGTGCGCTCGAGTCGATGCCGGGACACCGATCGCAGCAACTTGCGGCGCTGGAGCCGACCCTCACCGCATCGGCATTATGGCGTAAACAGCGGGAGGAGCTGCAGATCGAGCTGTTCGATTTTGCGGAATCGCCGAACTGGAACGTGGATTTGCCTAATGTTCCACCCTACACCCAGACGCAGATGCTCGAGCTGGAGCGGGATCTGATGGGACTATATTTGTCCGGCCATCCATTGGACATTTTCGATGAAATGTTCGAGGAGTTAAAGCTTGACCGGTTGGTCGATATTGCGGACGCGCCGGACGGTTCGACGGTTTATACGGCGGGGATGATCGTATCGCTCAAGCCTTTCGTCACCCGCAAAGGGCAATCGATGGCTTTCCTGGAGATGGAGGATCGGATCATGGGGACGGAGCTCGTCGCGTTTCCGACCGTATGGGCCAAAGCGGCTTCAATAGCGAAGAAAGGTTCGCTTGTATTCGTTCGGGCCAAGGTGCAGCAAGGAGACGAGGATTACAAACTACTCGTGGACGATATTCTTCCGCTGGATGCCGCGGATCTGAAAATGCAAGTAGAACGGTTGCGACGGATTGGGCAAACTCCGCGTTCTGGCGGGGGCTATGCAAACCGGGCTGGATCAGTTCAGGCGGCAGCTGTAACTCAAACTCCGACATCTTCCGTAATTTCGTCGGCATCCGCTGCACCTATCGCACCCAAGCCTTTTGTCGGTAGCAGCAATCCGGAGCGGGTGTACATCCGCATCGACGAACCGCACGAACAGCCGGCTACGCTCATTCGTCTTAAGCTATTGTTGAAGAGGTACGCGGGCGAGCTTGCGACGGTGCTCCGCTATGAACGGGAACGGCGTACCGTCGCGCTAAGCGACGAATACAAAGTTAACCCTACGCCGGAGCTAATCGCTGAAATGGAAAAACTGCTCGGAGCGGGAAGCATCCGGGTAAAGTAAACTGTTCTCTCGCTTGAACAGACGCCTACTGCACCAATTGCGGAATGTCAGACACAAGTTACCTTTGTTACCACAATCCCTGTTCAAATACCTTAAAAAAGAACGAGCAGAATTCTTCTGCAAGTTCTTTTTTTTACATGACTGCTCATTTAACTAACCTATTCTTGTTGTCATTCGATAAAACCAAGTAATTCCGCTGACGGCGAGGAATTAGACGGAAAAACCGTATAACTCCGTCCTAAATCCCGCTGATGGCGAGGAATTAGACGGAAAAACCGCATAACTTCGCCTCAAATTCCGCTGACCGCGAGGAATTAGACGGAAAAACCGTATAACTCCGCCTCAAATCCTGCTGATGGCGAGGAATTAGACGGAAAAACCGTATAACTCCGCCTCAAATCCCGCTGGACGGTGAACTGCTAGCTTTCAAGGAGCCGCAAAGCTTGAAATCGAATTAAGTGTGTCACCCTGGAATGTGGCCGAATAGTAGATATGAAAAGACAAGGAAAGCTATGAAAGTCTCATATCCCTCCTTATGAAAAGCGATATACAGTTGAACTGTATTCGATCATAAAGGAGGGATTTTTAATGAAAAAAGCAGTATCAGCGGTTATGGTTGTATGCCTTACCTTCGTGACCTGCTTCAGCATGCTGTTCCTGACGAATGGCGGAAAGGCGTACGCGGCGGAGACGAAAATCGTCTTGACCCCGTCGATGGTGACGAACGAGTCGGGTTTGGGCGATGCGACGATGCTTGTGGATGAGCAGACGCTTGCCGGAGATCCGGCAAACGGTACCGGCGGTGCGCCCACGACGAGCTGGCAGGCGGGTTGGAACAGTTCGCTTTACCCGGCTTACGCTTACATCGATCTCGGGCAAAGTTACAATTTAACGAGCATTTATTTGCGCGACACTCATGATATGGCAAACATCACGTTGTATTCCGGAAGCCCAGGGAATTGGACGTCGTTGTTTACCGATCCGTTGACCGGTTGGATGACGTGGAACGCGCACCCGGTTACCGTCACGACGCGGTACGTTCGCGTGGCCTTAAGCGCAACGAACGTGAATATGACCGAGGTCATCATCTACGGCACCGCCGCAGCTTCCGGAGATACAACAGCTCCCGCGGCCATCGCGAATTTGGCGGCGCCGTCTTCGACCTCGAGTTCGGTCAGTCTGACTTGGACAGCACCGGGGGATGACGGAAGCACGGGAACCGCTGCTTCTTACGACATCCGCTACAGTACGTCCGCCATTACGAGCGGCAACTGGGCTAGCGCCACGCAGGTGACCGGCGAGCCTGCTCCCGCTGTGGCTGGAACCAATCAATCGATGACCGTTGGCGGATTGGCGGCAAGTACGACGTATTATTTCGCCATGACAGCTTCCGATGAAGTTCCCAACGTTTCGAACCTTTCGAACCTGGTAAGTAGGGCGACAACCGCCGCGACAAGCGGGAAAATTACGCTTACTCCGTCGATGGTCGTCAACGAGTCCGGCCTTGGCGATCCAACATTGCTGGTGGATGAACAATCGATTGCCGGAGATCCGGCGGCCGGCACTGGCGGAGCTCCTGCGACAAACTGGCAGGCAGGATGGAATCAGTCGCTATATCCGGCTTATGCTTACATTGATCTCGGACAAAACTACGATTTATCGAGCATCTATTTACGAGACGTCAGCGATATCGCGAATATAACGGTGTATTCTGGAAATCCCGGAAATTGGACAGCTTTATTTACCGATCCTTTGACCGGCTGGATGACTTGGAATGCGCATCCGGTATCCGTCACAACAAGGTTCATACGGGTTGCTCTTGGCGCGACGAACACGAATATGTCGGAAATCGTTATTTACGGTACAGCTGTCGGCGGCGGGGATACGACCGCACCTGGAATGGTATCGAATTTGGCGGTCTCTTCTCCAACACCAACTTCGTTGAATTTGAGTTGGACGGCACCTGGGGACGATGGAACAACGGGAACGGCGGCATCCTACGATATTCGCTACAGCACTAGCGCAATTACGCCCGCTAACTGGGCAAGCGCTGCACAATTAAGCGGAGAACCTTCTCCTGCTGCGGCGGGAACAATCCAATCCATGATCGTGAATGGTCTGTCGGAGAGCACGACTTACTTTTTCGCGCTTAAGACAAGCGATGAAGTGCCGAATCTATCAGCGCTGTCTAATGTAGCAAGCGGGACGACGACTGCTTCATCGGATACGATCGCACCGGCGGCAGTGACGAACTTAACGGCTTCCTCGCCAACTATGAACGCGGTAAATTTGAATTGGACCGCTCCTGGAGACGATAACGCCACGGGAACCGCTTCGAGCTACGATGTGCGCTACAGCACGAGCGCAATCACTGAGGCGAACTGGGCGAGCGCAACTCAGGCCTCGGGTGAACCGGCACCATTGGCGGCGGGCACGAGTCAGACGATGACGGTAACCGGGTTAACGGCGAACACGACATACTATTTCGCGCTCAAGTCCAGCGATGAAAAGCCGAACGTGTCGGCAATATCCAACGTACCGAACGCGACGACCCTTGTTTCCGGTGACACCCAGGCACCGGCTGCGATCAAAACCTTGAAGATCGTCTCATGGACGGGTACGTCTGCCACGTTAACGTGGCAATCGCCCGGAGACGACGGAAATACTGGGCAGGCAACCAGCTATGAAGTCCGCTACGGTGAGAGGACGATTGTGGATGAAACGACCGGTAATAGCGACGTGAACTTCAATACTTGGTTGTCTTCAACGGTATACAATCAATCGCTTGTGCCGAAAACGGCGGGCGGAATCGAAACGTTGACGGTAACCGGTCTAAAGCCGGGCAGACTGTACAGTTTTAACGTGAAAACGAAGGACGAAGCCGGCAACACTTCGACCCTGTCCACATCAGTTGATGTAATGACGAATTGGGACAGCGCGGGTTATGCGGCTGGAATGGTAACCGAATGGTTCTCCGATCCGAATCTTTCTTCTTTCCAGGGTCGCAGAACGTACGACAAGTTCGAGCTCCAAGCTTGGTTCCTGCCCTTCACTTCAAACCAATTCGGTGCCAGGGTGACGGGTCAAGTCAAGCCCTCCTTTTCCCAAACCTATACTTTCTACACGAAAACATCATCCAATACCGGCGTTCGCCTATGGGTTAACCAACAGCTGCTGATCGACACTTGGAATAGTCCAACGGCGACGGAGCAGTCTGCTACGATTGCACTCACGGCGAATCAGTTATATGAAATCCGCGCCGAAGTGAAGGGGCCAGACACATCGGCCTATATCCAAAGTTACTGGTCCAGCGCCAGTCAGCCGAAAGATTTCATTCGCACGCCACGACTGGAGGCTTTGCCCGACCAGACGCCGCCAAGCGCAATTGGCAATCTGACCGCAACGGCTCTGGATGCCACATCCGTTCAACTTTCGTTCACGGCTCCGGGAGACGACGATATTACTCTGCCGGGTTTAAGCGGTCCTTGGGGTACGGTATCGGCGTATGAAGTGAGATATAGCAACGTGCCGATTAATGCCGGCAATTGGAATCAAGCAATCAAGGCGGATGTGTATGTTCTCCCGCAAAAAGCAGGTAATACCCAGACGTTAACGGTAAAAGGTCTCTATGCGGGAACGTCGTATTATTTTGCAGTCAAAGCAAAGGACGAAGCCGGCAACCTAGCTTCCCTTTCCAATGCGGCCAGTGCGACGACTTCCGGAACGGCAGATACGGCGCCTCCGGGAGCCGTGACGAATTTGAACGCCTCGAATGCGGGGTTATTGACGGCACAGTTGACCTGGACGGCTCCGGGAGATGACGGGGCGTTAGGTCAAGCGGCGAACTATGATGTTCGTTTTAGCACTTCACCGATTAACGCGGCTAACTGGGATAACGCCGTCCGTGCATTCGGAGCGCCGGTACCGGCAACCGCCGGCACCGGCCAGTCCATGACCGTGCAAGGTCTTCGTCCCGGAACGATGTATTATTTCGCACTAAAGACTCGTGACGAGGCGGACCAGCCATCGCCGATATCCAACATCGTAACGGCGACAACGACTTCCGCGCCGGGTGGATATATCGTAAGCGGCGCCTCGACGATGGATTTGATTGTCAGCCCGCAGGAGCTGGGAAATGTTTATTACGTCGTCTACAACTCGGCGCAAACACCCCCGACTGCTGCAGCCCTCAAGGCCGCGGCGCAAGGATCGACGGTCGGCCCGCTTGTCAAAAACGGCATCGTTCCTGTTAACCAAGCAGGTGTTGAACTGACAAGAACGATCGGCAAGCTTCCCGATAACGTCACCTATTACGCCTATTGGGTCGCAGAGGGTCAAACCTCTGGTTTGGGAACAGTATACAGCTCAGTAAATACGCTGCAAATCCGGCAGAAGGAAGTGCAGTTCAATTCCTCGTTAGCCGGTGTCGGAGGCGTCCATTATCTCGCATACGCGCCGGAAGACGTCTACCGCGGTCCGAACGGCAAATATCCGTTGCTGTTGTTCTTGCATGGAGGCGGTGAAGAGGGAACCGACGTGAACAAGCTAACGATCCATGGACCGCCCCAATTGATTAAGAACGGACAGGAAATGCCGTTTATCGTCATTTCACCGCAGTCGAAAGGAACGCCAACGACGAGATGGTACTCGCCCGGGTATATCGACGATTTCGCCCGCGATGCGATGAACCGTTATCCGATCGATCCAGAGCGCATTTACGTGACGGGGTTAAGCATTGGCGGAGGCGGCACTTACTATTATGCGAATGAACATCCGGAGAAAGTGGCGGCCATCGTTCCAATCGCTTCCCAGATCCGGAATTTCGAAAACTCGAATAATATCTTCATTACGCCGGACAACGCATTCCGAATGAACGCCATTCCATCCTGGGCTTTCATTAACGCGACTGATACGGTAAGCGGAAGAGACCAGACCGAGAAAGTATTCAGTTATATGATCAACAGTCCGCTCCCGCCGGTTCCGTCACCCCTCATGACCGTTTATCAGAAAATAGCCCACGACGGATGGGACGAAACGTACAATAATCCGGATGTTTATACGTGGCTTCTGAATCAAACGAAGTGAGGTATCGCAAGTTGGATATGAAAGGATAAGGAAAGTTATTAATGTCTCATATCCCTTCTTATGAAAAGCGATATACAGTTGAACTGTATTCGATCATAAAGGAGGGATTTTTAATGAAAAAAGCAGTATCAGCGGTTATGGTTGTATGCCTTACCTTCGTGACCTGCTTCAGCATGCTGTTCCTGACGAATGGCGGAAAGGCGTACGCGGCGGAGACGAAAATCGTCTTGACCCCGTCGATGGTGACGAACGAGTCGGGTTTGGGCGATGCGACGATGCTTGTGGATGAGCAGACGCTTGCCGGAGATCCGGCGAACGGCACCGGCGGGGATCCCGTCACGCATTGGCAGGCGGGATGGAACAGTTCGCTTTACCCGGCTTACGCTTACATCGATCTCGGGCAAAGCTACAATTTAACGAGCATTTATTTGCGAGACACTCATGATATGGCGAACATCACGTTGTATTCCGGAAGTCCGGGCAATTGGACGACGTTGTTTACCGATCCGTTGAGCGGTTGGATGACGTGGAACGCGCACCCGGTTTCCGTTACGACTCGGTATGTACGCGTAGCCTTGGGAGCAACGAATACGAATATGACCGAGGTCGTCATCTACGGCACCGCCGCAGCTTCCGGAGATACAACGGCTCCCGCGGCTATCGCGAATTTGGCGGCGCCTTCCTCTACCTCGAGCTCGGTCAGTCTGACTTGGACGGCACCGGGCGATGACGGAAGCACGGGAACGGCTTCATCTTACGACATCCGTTACAGCACGTCTGCCATTACAAGCAGCAACTGGGCTAGCGCCACACAAGTGACCGGCGAGCCGACTCCTGCAGCGGCGGGAACCAATCAATCGATGAGTGTCGACGGATTGGCGGCAAGCACGACTTACTATTTCGCGATGAAAGCTTCGGATGAGGTTCCGAATATTTCCGGCCTCTCCAATGCCGTGAGCAAAGCGACAACCGCTGCATCAAGCGGTAAAATTACTCTCACGGCACCAATGGTCGTGAATGAGTCCGGCCTCGGCGATGCGACGCTGCTCGTGGATGAGCAGGCGACCGCAGGCGACCCGGCCGGAGGCACCGGAGGAGCGCCGACCACGAATTGGCAGGCAGGGTGGAACTCGTCGCTCTATCCGGCTCACGCCTACATCGACCTCGGGCAAAACTACGACCTGACGAGTATTTACCTCAGAGACACGTACGGCATCGCGGACATCACGATTTCCGCCGGAAGCCCCGGCAATTGGACGTCGCTGTTCACCGATCCGCTCACCGGCTTTATGACGTGGAACGCGCACCCGGTCACCGTTACGACCCGTTACGTGCGCGTTTCTCTGTCGGCGCCGAACGTCAACATGACCGAGATCGTTCTGTACGGATCGCCGGCCGGAGGAGGGGGAGGAGATACGACCGCTCCTGCAGACGTGACGAATTTGGCCGCCCCTTCTTCGACCGGCAATTCGGTGAACCTGACGTGGACAGCGCCGGGAGACGACGGCACGACGGGAACGGCTGCGTCTTACGACATCCGCTACAGCACAAGCGCCATTACGTCGGGCACCTGGGCAACTGCGACGCAGGTGACGGGTGAACCCGCGCCCGCTGCAGCGGGGACTGCACAGTCGCTAACGGTGAACGGACTTGCGGCCAGCACGACGTATTATTTTGCGCTCAAGACGAAAGACGAAGTGCCGAACGAATCCGGGCTGTCCAACGTGGTCAGCAAAGCGACGACTGCATCGACATCGACCAAAATCACGTTAACCGCCTCCATGATCTTGAACGAAGTGACTGGCGGCGACGCCACGCTGCTCGTGGACGAACAGACGCTGTCCGGCGATCCGAAAGCGGGAATCGGCGGCAACCCGACCACCTTTTGGAATGCCGGCTACTTCGTGGGGTACCAGCCTGCCAGCGCCGTCATCGATCTCGGAACGAACTATCAACTGACCGACGTTTACCTTTACGACGGCTCCGGTGGCGGCAACATGTCTGTATCGGCGGGAACGCCCTTCAACTGGACCCAGCTGTTTACCGACCCATTGTCCCAACAGAATCAGTGGCGGCCTCATTCGGTGAATATCACGACTCGTTACGTGCAGGTGAAGTTCGATGGCTGCTGCCGCAACATGCATGAAATTGTCCTGTACGGCACGCCGCTCGGCACGCCCGAGACGCCGCCGACCCCGACGCCACATGCGCTGCCGACGATGGATCAATTGATCGGCATCAACGCGTTCATCGACGATCCGCAGGATAAAATGCTGGCGGCCGGGTTTGTCCGGGAATATCACAATTGGTTTTGGGATGAAGGGGACGCATGGGATTTCAAAAACCATACAACCGTTTATCCCGGGTATCCGAACAACGCCAACAAATTCAATCCGAGCTATGCCGGAGGAGGCACATGGAACTTCGACGCCTATTACCAGAACCTGAAAGCGGCGGGCCTTACGGTCTCTCCGGCCATTCAGGGCAGCGTTGATTGGCTATCAAACGCTTTCGGGAATAAACCGATTTCGACCGGGGAAGATCCGCTATTGCCTTCTTCGTACGCAGAGCATGCCGATCATATGTTCCAATTCGCGGCCCGTTACGGCAGCACGGCTGTCGCCGACAGCAAGTTGAAGCTGGCTTCGGGGCAGCCGAGGAGCACCGGACTGAATACGCTGAAATATTTCGAGGATTGGAACGAACAGGATGCGTGGTGGTCTTCGCGTGAAGTCTATTTTAATCCGTATGAATACGCGGCGATGGCTAGCGCGGACTACGACGGACACTTGGGAACGATGGGGAATACGGTCGGCGTGAAGAACGCCGATCCGAATGCCAAGCTAGTGATGGGCGGGCTTGCCGATCCTGACCTGGAATATATACGCGCCCTCAAGTTCTGGGCGGATTGGAACCGCAGCGGCAGCGTTCCTTTCGATGTGCTCAATATCCATCTTTACAGCAATGACGGGACGGATCAACAGACCTCAACGGTAGGAGTCAGTCCGGAAACCGGCTTGTTCAAGGAAAAATTGCAGAAGTTCGTCGATTACCGAAACCGTTATTTGCCAGGCAAAGAGATGTGGATCACGGAGTTCGGTTACGACACGTATTCGGGTTCGGCACAACGCGCACCAGCTATAGGGTTGACTTCGCAATACGAAGTGCAAGCACAGTGGCTGGTCCGCTCATACTTGGCCGCCGCTGCTGCGGGAGTCGATAAAGCAGCCATGTTCATGCTCCGTGACAACGACGTCGAGCCGGCCTCCAGAACGAGGTTTGACGACAGTGGATTGATCAGCAGCAAGAACACGGGAAGCGTGCCGAAAATTTCTTGGTACTACGTCTACACGCTCAAAAACAGGCTGACCGGCATGAAGTATTTGGATGAGCAAAGTTCGGGCAATTCCAACGTCAAGATTTACAAGTTCAAAAGCGCTACAGGTTCCAATGGCGGTTATGTCATTTGGTGCCCGACGAGCAACAACACAACCGTAAGCAACTATCAATTGACTTTGGCGGGAACGCCGACAACCGCTACGTCGGTGACGATGGCGAGCGGGGATACGGACGGCGTTCCGTCCGCGCTCACCATCTCCGGCGGCAAGGTGAACGTTAACGTTAGCGAAAGGCCGATTTTCGTCATGGTCGATAATATTCAGTAACATTAAGTCCCCATAATATAAGCCGCCCGATCCCATGTAACCAGTGGGTGAAGGCGGCTTGTGTCGTGGTTGAATCCCACGTGAATCTGCAGGCAGCCGAGTAGATAACTCTATCGGACATATTGTTATGAAAACGCTTGTATTCTAATATATACATAGATTGTAAGTAAATCCCTCAAGGAGAGATAACATGAGGATTCGTAGCGTGAAACAATGGAGACTCACCATTTTCCCGAAGCTGATCATCGCTTTTTTATTGGTCATAGCTCCGATATACGGTATCGGACTAGAGATGAATCAGTTAGGCGAGTCGAGCGTCCGCGATGAACTCTCGAAATCTCTCAAGTCCAGGGTCGACTTTTATTTGAATTCGCTGGAAGTGGAAAACGAACGATTGATGAGTTTGCTTCAGCAATACGTCGTCGACAAAGACTTGCAGCACCTCGCGTTCATCAGCAACACGATGACGATAGCGGAATGGTCGGAAACGGTGCTGCGAATTCAAGACAAGCTTCAATCTATCAAAAGCTCCAGCATGTACGTCAAAAGCGTAAGCGCCCATATTCTGACGCTCAAACGGACGCTGTCCAGCGAGCAATCGATCACCGACAAAATAGACGACGACTATCAGGCGGTCGAATCGGTATACAAACGACGAGGGCCCGGCATTTTTTATTGGAACGATCGGCTGTTTCTCGCGGTCGCTTATCCGGGTTCCGATCTTCCCAACATGCAAGAAACGTTCGTCCTGTCGATCGAACTGAACCTGGAGACGATGAGGCAGTCGCTGCAATCGTTTTCCGATTACGAGAGGTCCGGCGCGATGCTGATCAATGTCGAACGGAATTGGATGTTGAATGGGGACGGGAACGGCGAAGTTGCGCCCGAACTGAAAGGTTTTCTGAACGGTCGATTCAATCGAAATGCCATGGAAGGCATACAACAGATTCAAGCGGGCGGAAACCAGTATTTGACCGCTTACAAGCATTCCCCGACATTCGGCTATTATTTGATCGCGTATGTGCCTCCGGAGCAGATGCTCGGCGCTATCGATAAATATAGAACGCTTCTATGGATATTGTCGTTCATATCATTGGCTATCATTATCGCTTATTCCTATTGGCTATACCGCCTCATTCGCAGGCCGTTATACAGGATGATCTCCGGCTTCCGCAAGGTAGAGGCGGGTTTGATGGAGCCGATGCCATTGCCTAAATCGAATGATGAGTTTCTGTATTTGTTCCAGCGGTTCAACATGATGATGGAGAAGCTGAAAGTACTCATTCATGAAGTGTACGAGCAGAAAATAAGAGCCCAGAGTTCGGAGCTGAAGCAGCTGCAATCCCAGATCAATCCGCATTTTTTGTACAATACCTATTTTATCCTCTACCGTTTGGCTAAAATGAGCGACTTCGACAGCGTCATTCGATTCAGCCAGCATCTCGGAGAGTATTTTCAATACATTACCCGCAATGCGGCGGAGGATGTTCCGCTCGAGGCGGAAATCAGGCATTCGCGGACCTACGTGGAAATTCAAAATATCCGCTTCGCCAAAAGCCGAATCGATGTCGATTTCGGCGAACTGCCGGAAGCTTGCAAAGAAATGCGGGTGCCACGGCTCATCTTGCAGCCTTTCATCGAGAACGCTTATAAATACGGTTTGGAATCCAAGCGAAAAAACGGTCGGATCGTCGTAGCGATGGAGCAACGGGACGAGTTCCTCCTAATGTCGGTCGAAGATAACGGCGAATGGCTGACGGACGAGGATTTGCAGAAATTGGAGGCGGATCTGAGCTTCAATAGCAATGAGATGGAGTACACTGGCATGCTTAACGTCCACCGGCGTTTACGAATTCGTTTCGGAGGCGATTGCGGCGTTTCCGTAGAACGCGGGGAGATGGGCGGCATGAAGGTAACTTTGAAGCTGCCGCTAGATACCGTTGGGGACAACAATCAACAACAATAGGGGGCTTACGCCATGTATCGTCTGCTAATTGTCGATGACGAACCGATTATCGTTGAAGGGCTGAGCGAATTGTTTCAGCAAATGGACTTACCGCTTGAGGTTTATCAAGCGTATGACGGACAGGAAGCGTTGGACATCACGCGCAAGCTAAGGATGGATATCGTTCTTACCGACATCGAGATGCCGGAGCTGAACGGCATCGAGTTGCAGCGTGAAGTTATTCGGCTTTGGCCGAGGTGCAAGGTGATTTTTTTGACGGGCTATAACGATTTCGATTATATTCAAACGTCTATTCGAGCAGGTGCCGTAGATTACGTGCTCAAAACGGAAGGCGATAGTCCGATCGTCGCGGCCGTAGTTAAGGCGATCAGCGCAATCTCCGAAGAGGTCACTTACGATCAGCTTATCTCGAACGCGCGGTCCCAATTAAAGCTGGCCTTGCCGACGCTTCGCAAAGAGTATTTGACGGCGCTATTGCAGGGGGAACCAGCCTCTCGCAAGTCGCGGGAGGAACAATTCGCCGAACTGAGCATTCCGCTTGATGCGAATCGTCCCGT
Source organism: Cohnella silvisoli (assembly GCF_021190915.1). Taxonomy (GTDB): domain Bacteria; phylum Bacillota; class Bacilli; order Paenibacillales; family Paenibacillaceae; genus Cohnella; species Cohnella silvisoli. Next base: position 61,483 of record NZ_JAIOAP010000022.1, on the reverse strand, counting down.
AGTGGTGGCCGTCGGCCGTATAGACCGGTGGCGCGATGACGCTGCCATTAACGATAAACCGTTGTTCACCTACTCGGTTCATAATATTTTCGAAGAGTTTTTTGCCCAGGAGTTCACGCTCGTTCACCTTAGCGGCGAACACAATCGACTCGTCTGGCTTATGCAGCCGGAGCCAGGGAAATTCGCTGCCTCGGGTACAGGTGCACAACTGGAAACGGAAAATCTTCACTCCTATATGCTAGGCACTCTCGAGTCGGTGCAAATGGCTTGCAGCCAATATCTAAAGCTGGTTTGCTCGTTCGTCGTTTCAAGCGAGCCGTACGATTGGGAGTCTCTCTCCGTCAAATACGATCGGCTTTCCTTGCTGTTCGAACGAGGGCTCGGTCTCGGCAGCGAGATGCTGCTTTCCGATGAACGGACAGGGACGGGGCGATATGAGCAAGCGCGGTCGAAGATTAAGCGGATTCGGCTTCTCGATCATTATCTGGTTCAGAAAGACAAGGATAAATTTTATGCTTTATTCGATGAAATCATGGATGCAGTCGGCGAGCCGCCTTCTATTCAGAGCGGGCTGCCGCTTGAAATCTTCTACGAATTGACCGCTATTTATATTTCGCACATGAATCGTCTTGAAGTATTTGCGACACTAATCGGTCGAATAGACGCAGCAAAGCTCTTCGCCGTTCACGAGCATGCCTCATGGCGGGAAGTAGGCTCGTTTTTCCGCGGCTTGACGGATCAGCTGTTCGCGCTCATGACCGACGAGAACGAGCAGGAAACGAACGAGGTCGTCGATCGCATTCACGAATACGTAGAGGGGAACCTGGAGGGCGATCTGTCGCTTAACCGATTGTCCGAACACGTCTATTTAACCCCGTTTTATTTATCCCGTTTGTATAAACAGAAGACCGGCCATAGCATCAGCGACTATATTACGACTGCAAGAGTCGACAAGGCCAAGCAGCTGCTCGGCGAAACGCCGCTCAAGATCCATGAAGTCGGAATGCGCATCGGATATGATTCGGCTTCTTACTTTACCCGCTTTTTCAAGAAAGCGACGCTCCTTACTCCCCAAGAGTTCCGCGATTCGCTAAAGAAGAAATGACAAGTAGATATAAAAGGATAAGGAAAGCTATATCTTTCTTATTTTCGTTGAAACCCGTGGGACGCATAATGAAACCTGTAAGCCAATCGAAGTGAGATTGTGGGGGAGGCAAACAGATGGTCGTCAAAAAGTGGAAGCAATTAGCGTTAGTTATGCTAGTACTTGCGTTGGTAACGGTTACTGCGTGTTCCAAGGATAATAACGGGGAGAAGGCTTCGAATTCGCCTAGCGATTCGCCGAGCGCGAACGCCAGCGCCAGTTCCTCGAGTACGACCGCAAAGCAAACCGTGCCTGATGGTCCTACGGGGAAATACGATCCGCCGATCGAATTAACGACAGTCCGATCCGTTAACGCGGGAGTGAAGTTCCAGGCAGGCGATTCACTAGACTCTAATGTTTGGACGAAAGATTTCGAAAGCGTTCTCGGGATTAAAGTGATCAATAAATGGAAAGTGAGCGACCAGCAATATCAGAACAAGATGGCCGTAACGATGGCGTCGGGCGATTTGCCGGACTTCATGCTGGTCGATGCCCAACAGTTTCAAATCCTCGTTCAAGCCGGTACGATAGCCGACTTGACGGATGTCTACGCCAAATATGCTTCCGAGCTAACGAAGAAAAGCATTGAAGAAGGAGGCGGACTGCGGTTAAAAGCTTCGACGGTAAACGGAAAAATCATGGGCATACCCGCCGACGGCGGTGGGCGCGACGACGCGCATAGCATCTATATTCGCACGGATTGGTTGAAGAACGTCGGCCTTGAACCTCCGAAAACGATGGACGACGTAATCAAAATCGCGACGGCGTTCACGAAGAACGATCCGGACAAAAACGGCAAGAACGATACGTACGGCTTAAGCCTGGACATGAGCTTGTTTAACGGCTGGTCCGGTTTGGAAGGGTTTTTCAACGGCTACCACGCCTACCCGTTCAATCCGACGAAAGGTACGGGAACGAACCTTAATTTCGTGAAGGGCGCGGACGGCAAAGCGGCTTGGGCCGACGTCCAACCGGAAGTGAAAACGGCGCTCGGCAAATTGCAGGAGCTGTTCAAGGCCGGCGCGATTTATCCGGAATTCAGCGTCATCGACGGGATCAAGTCCGGCGAGCTCGTTACCTCGAATAAAGTGGGGATGGCGTTCGGAGCTTTCTGGGTGCCGACCTGGCCGATCAATAATATGAAGAAAGATTTGCCGGGATCCGATTGGGGAATCTATCCGATCGTATCGGCGGACGACAAACCGGTTATGGCGCAGAGCACGGGCGGACTGCCTTCGAAATATTACGTGGTCAGCAAAGAATCCAAGCATCCGGAAGCGCCGTTCATCTTGCTCAACCGTTACGTAGATAAGCTGTTCAGTAATTTTGATCAGGCTTACCACTCCGTCGACGCTGACGGCGTAAACTACGCTTTTCACATGTATCCGCCGATCAACGGCTCTTTCGCCGAGAAAAATCAGGATGCGGCTTATGCGGTGCAGGATGCGATTAATTCGAAAGATCCATCCAAATTAGATACGGAGCAGAAGCAGTATTACGATCAAGTGGAGAAATATCGGGCGGGAGATCTGAGCTTGTGGGCTGCGGAGAAATTGTGGGCTCCCGGCGGCTCGTTCGATGTGATCGGTCAATATAAGAAAGAAAATCGGATATTCCAGTCGGTCTTTACCGGCAATCCGACTCCGACAATGGTCGCGAAGGGACCGTCCTTAAGGGATGAGGAGGTCAGGACGTTCACGTCGATTATTATGGGAGCGAAGCCGCTCGATTATTTCGATGAGTGGGTGACGAAATGGATGGATTCGGGCGGCAAAGACATCCTTGACGAAGTCAACTCAAGCGGTCAGATTCAATAACCATGAAGCCGAGGGGATAGAGGGCAACCTCTGTCCCCTTTGTTCATGAAGGCAGGAGGATTAAGGGAACATGATACGCAGAAACTGGAAAATCGAACTGCCGCTTCATTTCATGCTTTTGCCGGGGCTTATTTTGGTGCTGCTGTTTTGTTACGGACCGATGGCCGGCATACTTATCGCTTTCCAAAATTTTATTCCCGTCAAAGGGCTGTTCGGGTCGGAATGGGTCGGTTTGGATCATTTCAGGTATGTCTACGGCTTACCCGAAACGATAACGGTGTTCCGCAATACGGTAGTTATCGCTTCGATGAAAATCGTCGCCGGATTGATCGCACCTCTAATCACCGCTCTGCTGCTTAACGAAATCGGAAAACGCCTGTTTAAACGTACCGTACAAACAGTGATATATATGCCTCACTTTCTGTCTTGGGTCATTATGGCGGGTATATTGCTCGACGTACTGTCTCCGACGACAGGCATCGTCAACGCGGTTCTCGACTGGCTCGGTGTGACAAAAGTGTTTTTCCTCGGCAATGCAGACTGGTTTCCGTACGTTCTCGTCGGCACCGACGTGTTGAAGGAATTCGGTTTCGGCACGATCGTCTATCTCGCCGCCATTACCGGCATAAACCCGGCGCTTTATGAAGCCGCCGTTCTCGACGGAGCCAACCGCTGGAAGCAGACGCTGCATATTACGCTGCCAGGCATCGTGCCGATCATCATATTGCTGCTAACACTCGGCTTAGGCAACGTGCTGAACGCCGGGTTCGATCAAGTGTTCAACCTGTACAGCCCTTCCGTCTATTCAACCGGCGATATTCTCGATACTTATGTCTATCGAATCGGTCTCGGCAACGGGCAGTATGGGGTAGCTACGGCGGTAGGCTTATTCAAATCGGTCATCTCTTTCGCCCTTATCTCAATCTCGTATTTCCTTGCTTACCGATTGGCCAATTACCGCATCTTTTGAGGCGCCATGAGAGGAGAATATCATATTGGTACAACATAACGCATGGGGCCGGAAGCTTTTTATAGCGCTGAATTATTCGTTGCTAGCCGCAATGTCATTAGTATGCCTATTGCCGCTCATCAACGTGCTGGCCGTTTCGTTCAGCTCGGCGGCGGCGATCGAAGGCGGCAAAGTAACGCTATGGCCGGTCGAATTCACGACCCGCGCCTATACTTTCGTCGCGTCCAAGAAAGAGTTTCTCACCTCCATGGGCATTTCCGTTCAACGGGTGCTGCTCGGGGTTGTCGTGAATATGCTGCTGACGATTTTGACGGCTTACCCGCTTTCCAAAGAAATAACGCAGCTTCGGTTCCGCACCGGATATGCCTGGATATTCGTCTTTACGATGCTTTTTTCGGGGGGATTAATCCCTACTTACATGGTTGTAAGAGAATTCGGATTGATTGATTCGTTATGGTCGCTCGTGCTGCCGGGAGCGGTGCCGATATTTAACGTCATCCTAATGCTCAACTTTTTCCGCAATCTGCCGAAAGAGCTGTCGGAGTCGGCCTTCATCGATGGAGCCGGACATTGGCAAACCCTATGGCGCATCATAGTTCCGCTGTCAATGCCGTCGATTGCCACGGTTACGCTTTTTACAATCGTCGGACATTGGAACGAATGGTTTCAGGGTCTCATCTATATGAACGATCCGATTCATTACCCGCTCGCCAGTTACCTACAGACCATCGTCGTGAAGCTGGATATGACGCAGCTAAACGATCCGACGGCGCTGCGATTTCTATCCGAGCTGAACGACCGGGCTCTGCGGGCGGCGCAAATCTTTCTCGGCATGGTGCCGGTGTTATGCGTCTATCCGTTCCTGCAGCGCTATTTCATGAGCGGCATCGTGCTTGGCAGCGTTAAGGAATAAATAATAGAGTTGGCGCACCGGCAGGTGTGTGTTCTGTAAAGGAGGAGCGGATGATGCTTTACGAACGTTACGGAAAAGAACGTTTGGAGAACGTGATACTTGATTCGGAGCGATTTGTGCCGATTCCGAAAGCGGATAACCGCGAAGCATGGGGGGCTTTGCTGCCCGAATCAAAGCAAATGTGGGTAACGCTTGCGGAACAGTACGCCGACTACGAATGGCCGGCCATCCGCACGTCCGATTATATGGAATATTGGCGGACAGGTGAAATTGGACGGCACAGCAACGCTATTTTTGAACGGCGAAGCGTGCTCGGCATTATGGTTATCGCCGAATGTTTCAAGGATGAAGGCCGATTTCTCGATCAGATCATCAACGGTATTTTCGTCATTTGCGAGGAAACGTCATGGGTAACTCCCTCTCATAGGCTGCATTGGAAAGTGAACATGGATGAGTGTTTGCCGGACGCATCCGATCATAGGGTAGAACTATTCACGGCGGAAACGTCCAAGTTGCTCATCTGGGCCCGTTACTTATTGCAAAGCCGTTTTGACGGAATTAGCGTACGAATAGGGGAACGCATCGTTCGCGAAGTGCAAGACAGATTGTTGAAGCCGTATATGGAGCGCGACGATTACTGGTGGCTGGGTTTTATGGAGGGCGTGCGAGTAAACAATTGGAATCCTTGGTGCAACGGCGCCGTGTTGACCGGGTTCCTGCTGCTGGAAAACGATCCGGCGGCGCGAGCCGAAGGCATCGCCAAAGCGATGCGCAGCTTGGACGCTTTCATCCGCACGTATCCGCCCGATGGCTGCTGCGACGAAGGTCCGTCTTATTGGAGCCCCTCCGGCGGCGGGCTGTATGAATGCTTGGAACTTCTCCAACTCGCATCGCAAGGAAAAATAGATCTGTTTGGCGAGACAATCGTCCGGGACATCGGTTCCTATTTGTACAAGGTGCATATTCACGACTCTTATTTCGCCGCTTTCGCCGATTGCGACGCGAAGGCGGATCCCGGCGGAGATGTCGTATATCGATATGGACGGAGCACTAAAGACAACCCCATGATCCAACTGGGTGCAAGCCGACCGAAAAGCGGAAAACCTCGCATCCATATTTGGTTCGGGATGTACGGTCACTTGAGGGATTTATTTCTTGAGAAAGAACGTTTGGCCAGCCGGATGAAGGCACCTTATATCCAAGACGCTTGGCTTGCTCATACGCAGGTGATGACGGCCCGGGAGCGAGAGGGCAGCGAGCTCGGACTATACGTCGCGGCCAAAGGCGGCAACAATCAAGAATCGCACAATCATAACGATATCGGCAATTTCCTTGTTTTCGCGGACGGTTATCCGTTGCTCGTCGACCTCGGCACGGAAGAGTACAGCGCGAAAACGTTCGGCGATCGGCGTTACGAGCTGTGGTACCTGCAATCGCAATATCACAATTTGCCGACGGTACGGGGCGTGCTTCAACAGAACGGCAGTCATTTTCGAGCGGCTTCCGAACAGTATAGGCAAAGCGACGTTGTCTCCGAGCTCTCTCTCGATATCGCATCGGCTTATCCGCTGGAGGCTGGAATCGCCAGCTGGCGGCGAGCGATCAGGCTTACCCGGGGAAGGAATGCTTCGGTGGAGATAATCGATAACTTCTCCATGAAAGGGACACCAGCTGACATCTTCTACAGTCTGATGACGCCCTGCACGCCGGTAATCGCCGAGCCGGGTATCATTCGCCTGGAATATGCCTCGGGCAAGGAAGCCGTAATCCATTTCGATGCCGAGCATCTGGACGTTCGGTGCGAAACGATCGATTTTATGGAAAGCCGCCTGAAGAGGAATTGGGGAGAGCTTATGTACCGTATAGTTCTCTTTGAAAAAACGCCGGTATTACGAGGAATTCGGACATTATCAATCACGATTGCACAATAGCACGATAACCGATCTTAACTTAGGCTTCTCATCACGATACGAAGTGGAGGTACGAGCATGTCCAACCTGAAACCTGACAAGTCGCCTATTCAGCTATCTGCTCATTTCCAACCTTTTATCGCTTCGATCGATTGCGGTTCATTAGGCTCGGTGAACCCTCAAGTCGCGATAACTTACCTTCACGGTACGATGGCGAAGGTGAATCTGACTTTCCAGCTTGACTCGGATATCCCGCAGGACGATTGGCGGATCACGATTCGCCCAGCCTTCGCCCCAACCTTTCACTGGTCTCCTCATTTGACCCCGACGGACGAGCACGTAATCGATCAACATTCTTTCCGTTCACCGGCCATTATCGTCCACGACGGCGATCGAATGCTGACGATTATTCCGGATCCAGATGCCATGGCAGCGATGCCGCACCAATCGGTTTCGGGAGATGACGATGCACCGCGATGGTACATGGATCTCGATGCGCCGCGGAACGACCTGACGCTGGGCATGTCGGCTACGGCCGTTAAGGAGCATGTGCTGTACATTCGCAAACCCGGAGCCGTGTTTCCGCGCGGAACGTTGGAGTTCGGCTTCTATATCGCTATCACGACCGATCAGGAAGAGATCGCCAACCCTTGGCGGCACGTGCTCGAATTTCTGTGGGACGGCTGGGGTCGCACGTTGTTTGCCGCAGGCGAGCCGTTAAGAGGTTCGCTCGAATCCTATGTGCAACATGCCTACGAGTGGGCATTTCATCGCTGGGACAAAGCAGTTTGGCAGGAGTTCGAGCTGGACGGCCGCATAGTCGGAGCACCCGTATTTATCGTCAATGTGACGCAAAGCCCGAACTATCCCGGGGTCGCGAACGAACGGGAATTCCGCTCGATCTGGAACCAGGCGTGGTTCAGCTCGCTTCGTTCGGCGCAGGGCTTATATCGGTATGGTCAGCGGACAGGGAATAACGAGTACGTACGGCGCGCTTTACTCGCGAAGGAGCTTGCGCTTGCAGCGCCGCAACGCGAAGGATTTTTCCCAAGCGTTATCGCTGCCGAGATGGAGGAAGTAGAAATCGAAGGCAAGAAAGTTAATCGATCGAAGGGCTGGGAAACGAAATATTGGGGCAACTCCAACCGCAATCCGTTTACCGCTAATGTTAAAGAAGCGCCGCTGCATCTCTTGGACATGAGTTGGACTGCTTTGCTGATGCTTAGATGGTACGAAGAACTGGAGCCTGACGAGCGGCTTCTCCAATATGCGGTGTCTTATGCCGATGCTTTGCTCGGTTTGCAAGATGAGCGCGGCTTTTTCCCGGGCTGGATCGATGCCGATACTTTAGTCCCTTGCGGCGTTCTGGACGATGGCCCGGAATCGTCGATGTCGGTCACTTTTCTGCTCAAGCTGCATGAGCTTACGGAAAATGAGAGCTATCGGACAGCGGCATTAAGGGCAATGGAAGCAGTCTCCAAATACGTTGTATCGGAAGGCCGATGGGAAGATTTCGAAACGTATTATTCGTGCAGCCGATACGGTCATGATAGCTTGGTCGGACAAAAAGTGAAAAAAAACAACATGTATAAACAGTGCAACCTCTCGATGTTCTGGACAGCGGAAGCGCTGTTCGAGTGTTATATGGCGACGCAGGAGACGTCCTATTTGCAACTCGGCCGCCGCTGTTTGGACGAATTGCTGATGACCCAGGCATCGTGGCAACCGCCGTATATTTTCGTGCCGGCGCTTGGTGGTTTTGGGGTCATGAACGTCGACGGCGAATGGAATGACGCACGTCAAAGCTTGTTCGCCGAAATCATCATCCGCTACGGAATTGAGCTTGGCGTAGAAGAATACGTCCAACGCGGGATAGCGGCGCTATATGCCTCGTTCGTGCTGATGTATTGTCCCGAGAATCCCGAGGTGAAGTCGCGTTGGGAGCAGGCTTGGCCATTTCTAGGGGAAAGCGATTACGGCTTCATGATGGAAAATTACGGTCATGGGGGAAGAACGCACGACAAGGACGACGATATGGGCGAATTTACGATATTCGATTGGGGCAACGGCGCCGCGGCGGAAAGCTATATGCGAATTACGGATCACCTCGGCAAAACCTTTGTCGATAAACGATAAACTGGGGCCATGAAAGAAAGGAGTAGGTGCGCATGATGAGCCATCCGTATCCGATGTATGAAATGCCGGAAGGCGTGGAGACGCGTTGGGCAAGTCCCGAGAATAGAACCGCAGCCAAAGGAAACGCAGCCCGAACGAATGGCGGGAGGAAAGGGATGCCGTTTATTTCCGTCCGGGCCAAAGAACAAGTTATTCTCGCTTTGGAAGAGGGAACAAGCGGCGTCATTCTCCGAATATGGGTGACGTTGAACGATCGCAGTCCCAGCATGCTGCGGTCGTTGAAGCTAGACTTCTATTGGGATGGAGCGGACAAGGCGGCGGTCAGTGCCCCTCTGGGCGATTTTTTCGGAACGGGCCTGGGAAGAACGGCAGCCTTCCAATCCTCTTTGTTCAGCAGTCCCGAAGGCAGGAGCTTTAATTGCATCGTTCCGATGCCTTTCCGTACCGGCATGAAAGTGACTTTGACCAATGAAGGCGACACGGATTTACCCATGTTTTTCTACGATATCGATTATACGGCAGGGGATCGGCATCCGGAACGGCTTCTCTATTTCCATGCTCATTTTCGCCGGGAGCGACAGACTTCCTTGCGGCAGGACTACGAGATTGTACCAAAGCTGTCGGGCAAGGGCCGTTTTCTTGGAGCCAATGTCGGCGTGAAACCCGATACGGAAAAATACTGCTTGTCGTGGTGGGGAGAGGGTGAATGCAAAATTTATTTGGACGGCGACAACGCTTTTCCCAGCTTATGCAGTACCGGCACCGAGGACTATATCGGTACCGGTTGGGAGCAAGGGCAGTTTAGCCATTTGTATCAAGGCTGCCATGTCGCGGACAAGGAAACGATGGAATTTTGCTTCTACCGTTACCACGTGCCGGATCCGGTTTACTTCTATCAGGATATCCGCGTAACGATGCAGCAGATCGGCTATTGGGACCCGCAAACGAAATCCGTATTTCGCCAGGCCGGAATTGTGGTCGCGAAGGCGGGAGAAGAGCAGCGGGAGATTGATTTCGCAACGGAAGAGGATATCCCCGATTACGGCAATTTCGAACGGCAGGACGACTGGTCCAGTTGCGCTTACTTTTACTTGGATCATCCTTTCTCCATGCTTCCGGAATTGGATGCGGTGGAGGCTAGGGTACATGGATTAGGTGGACCCGGTTCAGGTTTATAGAAGAAGCAACGAAGCATGCTGGCACTTCCCAGTATGCTTCGTTTCCTTTACACTTATATATGTTCAACCCCTACATGAAGAAGAGGATGTGCGACTGATGGCGTTATTCCAATGCCAGTTTTTTTCCGAGACATTAGAGATTTCAGCTTCTATGAACGTAATCTTGCCTCAGCAAAAAGGAAAGTTATTCCCGACGCTGTATCTCCTGCACGGGTTATCCGACGATCATACGTCCTGGTGCCGGCAAACTTCCATCGAGCGATATGCCAGTGCCAAAGGTATCGCGGTCGTAATGCCTGCGGTCAATCGGAGCTTCTACACGGATATGAGCCATGGCGCGAAGTATTGGACTTTCGTAAGCGAAGAGCTGCCGGAGCTCGCACGTTCTTTCTTTCCGTTATCCGCTTCAAGAGAACATAATTTCGCAGCGGGTTTGTCCATGGGCGGTTATGGGGCAATGAAATTAGGATTGTCATTCCCGGATCGGTTCGCTGCCGTTGCCAGCTTGTCCGGTGCGCTTGACGTGAACCGCTTGGCGGTCGAAACTTTCAGCAATGATATCCAGCATATTTTTAGCGATCCTTCTACGATCCCGGGCTCATCCGCCGATTTATTCGCGCTTGCCGAGCGGGTCGCAGGCAGCAATTCATCTCCGCTGCTCTACCAATGCTGCGGAACGGAAGATTTCCTGTACGAGGATAATATCCGTTTTCGCGAGCACTGCCTTAAGTTAGAGTTGCCCTTGGTCTATGAAGAAGAGCCGGGGGATCATGAATGGGGCTATTGGGATCGTAAAATACAGCGAGTTCTGGATTGGCTCCCGATCGAAGGCATTTAGCCGTACGCGGCCTCGTATACCCAGCGCCATAAGGAATGTGACGTTGTTTGGTTGCTAGTCTTGCGGCATCTGTGCTATGATTTCTTTACTGCGTCAATCTATCTTTACCAAAGAATCGCTAAGATATTGGGGGTACCGCTTCATGTGGACGGTCATCTACATTGCACCGACCTCGAAGATTGCCGAACGAATTAACAAGCGTCTGACCGACGAAGGATTCCTCGTTCAGGTGCGCCCCATCAACCTTACTAAACCTCAATACGAAATATTAGTCCCGTCCGGTGAAGTGCGGGAAGTGCAAGAAGTGCTAGGCAGCATTTTGCACCTTTAATTCATTACGATACCCCGTCTTTTTACTTAAGTCGGCGAATCTGAAAGGCTTGACGTTCGCCATTTATCGCTTGTGAGGTGTCGCTGTGTTCAAGGATTTATTTCAGAAGAAAAAATACGCGGTCGTTCCTTCGGAACGTACGAAAAGAGATATACCCGAAGGTCTGATGAACCGTTGCCCGAAATGCGGCACGATTCAGTTCAGCAAAGAGCTGGAGAAAAACCTGAAGATTTGTTCCACTTGCGGACACCATTTCCGATTGAACGCCTGGGAGCGCATCGCGATGACGCTCGATGAGGGGCGTCTTTTTGAGATTGATGCAAATCTGATCTCGGAGGATCCTCTTACTTTCCCTGGTTATGAAGCGAAGCTGAAGCAGCAAATGGAAAGCTCCGGCCTCAAGGATGCCGTTATTACGGGTGAAGGCGAAATCGGCGGATTTCCTGTCGTGATCGGAGTCATGAGCTTCGATTTCTTCAGTGGCAGCATGGGCTCCGTCGTCGGCGAGAAAATAACCCGGGCCATCGAAAGGGCGATGGAGAAGCAGCTGCCGCTGCTTGTGTTCTCTACGTCTGGCGGCGCACGTATGCAAGAAAGCATATTAAGCTTGATGCAAATGGCCAAAACAAGTGCGGCGCTTGCCAAGTACCAGGATCAAGGCGGCTTGTTCATATCCGTTTTCACCGATCCGACGCTCGGCGGCGTTTCGGCGAGTTTCGCGAGCTTAGGCGATTACAATTTGGCGGAACCCGGGACAATCGTCGGGTTCGCGGGTCGGATCGTCATCGAACAGACGATACGCCAGAAGCTGCCGGATAATTTCCAGACGGCCGAATTCAACCTGAAGCACGGCCATCTTGATAAAGTCGTCCACCGCAAGGAAATGAAGGCGCTGCTGACGAAACTGCTCGACATGCATGTGGGGAAAGGAGAGCCGGCCGATGTCCAGTGAACTGCCCTTTGAGAGGCCGCTCGCCGAATTACGCAAGAAGATTGATGAGCTCATGCACTTCGGTGCCGAGAAGGATATTGATTTTACCGATGAAATCGGACGGTTAGAAGAACGTTATAAGCAGTTGGAAACCGAGATCTACGACAATATGAGCGCGGCGCAGATTATGCACATGGCTCGCCATCACCAGCGTCCGACATCTCTTGATTACATAAACTTGGTGTTTACGGACTTCATTGAACTGCATGGCGACCGTTTATTTGCGGACGACTTGGCGATTGTCGGCGGGCTTGCGAGGCTAAACGGCGTTCCGGTCACCGTCGTCGGTCATCAACGCGGCAAAGATACGAAAGACAACATCCAGCGTTTCTTCGGCAGTCCCCATCCGGAAGGTTTCCGGAAGGCTCTGCGTTTCATGCAGCAAGCGAACAAATTCGGACGTCCGATCATTACGTTTATCGATACTAAGGGAGCTTACCCTGGCGATACGGCGGAAGAACGCGGCCAGTCGGAAGCAATCGCGCGCAATTTGCGCGAGATGGCGATGTTCGGCGTGCCGATTATTTGCGTCGTCATCGGCGAGGGCGGCAGCGGCGGCGCATTGGCGCTTGGCGTAGGCAACCGCGTGCTCATGCTCGAAAATGCGATCTATTCCGTTATTTCGCCGAACGGTGCCGCATCAATCTTGTGGAAAGACGCGTCCAAAGCCGATCAAGCGGCGGAAGCGATGAAAATAACCGCTAAGGATTTACTCGAATTCGGGGTTATTGAAGATATTATACCCGAGCCCCAAGGCGGCGCTCATCGCGATAAGCCGATGCAGGCCGAAGCGATCAGAGAAGCTTTGTGGCGTCATTTGCAGCAATTGCAGCTGATGACACCCGATGAACTGAGGGAAGACCGGTATCAGAAGTTCCGCAAAGTCGGACGTTTCGGTACCGCAGAGCTGGAATAGCTCTTTATAAATGCAACCATGGATAGATAAACGGAGGAAAAAGAAATCATGCGTAAAACAAAAATCGTCTGTACGATCGGCCCTTCCAGCGAGTCGCTGGACAATATTAAAAAGCTGATCGTAGCCGGCATGAACGTCGCCCGTCTTAACTTCTCCCACGGGGACTTCGAAGAGCACGGCAATCGGATCAAAACCATTCGCCAAGCTTGCCAGGAACTGAACAAAACGGTAGCGATTCTCCTCGATACCAAAGGACCGGAAATTCGTCTGGGCAAGCTGAAGGAAGAGCCGATCGAGCTTGTTCAAGGGGAGTACCTCACCTTGACGACCGAGGAAATCTTGGGCGATATCAACCGCGTTCCGGTAACTTACAAGGAATTGCCTAGCGACGTGCACGTAGGTTCAACGATTCTCATTGACGACGGATTGATCGGCATGACCGTCGTTGACATTCAAGGTGCGGACATTAAGTGCCAGATCGTCAACAGCGGCCAAATCAAGAGCAAAAAAGGCGTAAACGTTCCAGGAGTTGCGATTTCGATGCCCGGGCTTACGGAGAAAGACATCGGCGACATCAAATTCGGAATCGAAATGGGCGTAGACTTTATCGCCGCTTCCTTTGTGCGCCGTGCCAGCGACGTCCTCGAAATCCGCGAATTGCTTGAGCGCCACGATGCTCGCCATATTCATATTATTTCTAAGATCGAGAACCAACAGGGCGTTGATAACCTCGATGAAATCCTTGAAGTTTCCGACGGGTTAATGGTTGCCCGCGGCGACTTGGGCGTTGAAATCCCGGCCGAAGAAGTTCCCCTCGTTCAGAAGAAAATGATCGAGAAATGCAACCGCGCGGGCAAACCGGTTATTACAGCAACGCAAATGCTCGATTCCATGCAGCGTAACCCGCGTCCTACCCGCGCGGAAGCTTCCGACGTCGCGAACGCGATCTTCGACGGCACCGACGCGATTATGCTGTCCGGCGAGACGGCTGCGGGCAAATACCCGGTCGACTCGGTTCTGACGATGTCCCGTATCGCCGAACGCGCCGAGTCCGCGCTGCACTACCGCGAAATTTTCACAAAACAGGCAAAAGCCCAACAAACGTCCGTTACGGAGGCGATCAGCCAAGCCGTTACGAATTCCGCTCTCGATCTGGATGCGAAAGCGATCGTTACTTCCACGGAAAGCGGATATACCGCGCGGATGATCTCCAAATACAAACCGAAGTCCCAAATCATCGCGGTTACGCCCGTAGAACAAGTTTTGCGCCGTTTGCAACTCGTCTGGGGTGTCATTCCCGTTAAAGGGGTATCGGCAACGACGACTGACGAAATGTTCGAGATCGCCGTTAAAGGCGCGTTAGATACCGGTCTTGTACGTCTAGGCGATACGATCATTATTACGGCCGGCGTGCCTGTAGGCCGTTCGGGCACGACGAACCTGATCAAGATCCACAACGTCGGCGAATTGATCGCCAAGGGTCAAGGTATCGGTTCGCAAAGCGCTACCGGTAAAGTCGTCATCGCGAATACGCCGGAAGAAGCCGTTCGGAAAATGACGAAGGGTGCTGTTCTGGTCGCGCCATCGACCGACAAAGAATATATGCCTGCTTTCGAGAAAGCGGCGGCAGTGATTACGGAATGCGGCGGCATCACCTGCCATGCGGCAGTTGTCGGCCTTAACCTGGGCATTCCGGTTATCGTCGGCGTCGACGATGCGCTCAAGCAGCTTAGCGACGGCATGGAAGTGACGATTTACGCCGAACATGGCGTCATCTACTCCGGACAAGCTAAAGTTATGTAATCGAATCATGCATAGTTAAACAACAAGTGTATTCCCCGCAGCATTGCTGTGGGGGATTTTTATATACTGAACTGTATGGATATGGAGGTCGGTTCGCGATGGCTGCGTGGTTTTTGCACCCTTTACGGGTAAGGTATCAGGAGACGGATCAGATGGGCGTCGTCTATCATGCCAATTATTTGAATTGGTTCGAGATCGGAAGAACGGAATGGGTGCGTCATGCCGGAATAACCTATAAGGAACTGGAAGCACGCGGATTAATGCTGCCGGTGACTGACGTTGAAGCTTCTTTTAAGCAGCCGGCGCAGTATGATGAATGGGTAACGATCTGTACGCAGGTGGCGGAAATGACGAGTGTTCGCGTCCGTTTCGAATCGAGAGTGCTCAGCGGTGACCTTACGGAATCGTTGGGGGACCGTTTTCAAGGGGACGAACCGCCGGGGTTGCTGCTCGTACGGGGAGGAACCCGTCACGTGTGGGTCAACAAGGAGTGGAAACCGGTTCGTTTCGCACGCGAGGCGCCGGAATGGTATGATCGAATGGTTCGGCTAGCGGGCCGTACCTCAACGAGCTGACCTAAGCGGAGGAGAGAATGAGGATGCAAAGAGGGTTACTAGCGATATTGCTCATTGTTCTTGCCATGGAAATATGGGGCATTATAATGATGGCTCATTGGATAGGAGGCTGGGCAACCTTCGTTCTGCTCATAGCGACAGGATTTTTGGGGGTATGGGTTATTCGCGTAGAAGGCGGAAAAGTGTGGCAGCAAGCTCAGCGCCAAATGCAAGCCGGCCAAGTGCCGGGGCATACTTTGCTCGAAGGTCTTTGCGTGCTCGCCGGCGGAATTATGCTCATGGCTCCAGGGTTCTTTTCCGATATCATCGGTATTAGCTTGCTTCTTCCCGTTACGCGTCCGTTGTACCGATTATGGTTATACCGCTGGCTCGAACGCAAAATTCGCAGCGGTAATTTCTCGATTTATCGGGGTCCGCGCCGCTGACAGATTTTAGCTAGGATTGCCAGTCATTTAACCTGCCGATAACGAAACGTTAACGTAGGCTTTACATTCGACCAACATAATGAAAGAGACAAGTCGGGTTATTAGGGTTCAGTCGCTTGCATAATGAACAGGGGGAAGTAAAGTGTCTAGCGCCAAAAAATACATTAACCGGGATTTGAGTTGGCTCGAGTTCAATCGACGCGTTCTAGAGGAAGCAGAAGATGCGGGAACGCCGTTGCTTGAGCGTTTTCAATTTCTGTCCATCGTACAAAGCAATCTCGATGAATTCATGAGCGTTCGGGTCGCGGGGCTGCAAGCGCAAAGTAAAGCGGGGTACACGAAAACCGATTTTACGGGATATACGCCTCAAGGTTTAATCAAGCGGCTTATGAAACGAACGACCAGAATGGTCCGCGAGCAATATCGGACGTATCGTGAGCTTATGCGTTTGCTTGCGAAAGAAGGGGTTGCCCTGACGACGTTCCGCGAGTTGAGCGAGGATCAGAGAGCGCTGATGACCGCTTACTTCAAACAAATCATCTATCCCGTGCTTACGCCTATGGCAGTAGACCAAAGCCGGCCTTTTCCGCTTTTACATAGCAAAGAGCTGTATTTAGCCGTTGTTCTGCAGCAAGAAGACCAAGGGAGCAAAGCGGATGAGGAAAGCAAATCGTTCTGTGCCCTTGTTCAGGTGCCATCGATTTTGACCCGCACGGTGCTGGTGCCCGGTCGCAAAGGCAGCCGGAAGGTATCCTACCTATTGCTCGAGGATTTGATTAAGGAGCATATCGGTCTGTTGTTCAGCGGATACACGACGGAAGCGGTTCACGCTTTCCGCGTCACCCGCAATTCGGATTTAACCCTTAACGAGGAAGGCGCGGAAGATCTGCTGCAGGAAATCGAGAAGGAGCTCCGTCGCAGGAGACGAGGCTTGCCCGTAAGGCTCGAAGTGGAAAAAGGGATGCATCCCCATGCGGTAGAGCTGCTGAGGGACGAACTTGAGATGGAAGACGACGTATTCGATGAGATCGACGGTCCGCTGGATCTCGGATTTCTCTCGAAGTTCGTCGGAATGCTGCCCAATTACGATCACCTTAGATATCCGAAGCTCGAGCCCGTATATCCTGAAGAATTCGAAGAAGCCGACGATATGTTATCTGTCCTGCGCGAGAAGGATGTCATGGTGTATCATCCCTACGAATCGTTCGAAGTCGTTAACGATTTCATTCTCGAAGCTGCCGTAGATCCTGACGTACTTGCCATTAAGATGACTTTGTATCGCGTAAGCGTAAACTCCGTGCTAGTCCAGGCGTTAGCGAGTGCAGCGGAATCGGGTAAGCAAGTAACCGTTGTCGTGGAAATCAAAGCTAGGTTCGACGAGGCAAGAAACATCGCATGGGCGCGTCAGCTGGAGAAGGCCGGATGCCACGTCGTGTATGGCTTGGTCGGATTAAAGACGCATGCCAAGATCACTTTGGTCGTCCGGAGAGAAGCGAATACTTTGCGGAGATACGTTCATGTGGGTACAGGAAATTACAATGAAAATACCGCTCGCCTGTACACGGACGCTGGACTTTTCACCAGTCATCCGGATATCGGTGCGGACGCTACCGCATTGTTTAACGAAATGACGGGATATTCGACGCCCCATCAATGGTCTTCCTTTGCCGTTGCTCCGATCGGCTTGAAGCCTAAGCTGTTCGAGTTGATCGATAGTGAGATCGAGCATGCGGCAGCAGGACGTCCGGCTCGTATCGTGGCCAAGATGAATTCCTTATCGAATCAATCGATGATCGATAAGCTTTACGAAGCTTCGCAAGCGGGAGTGAAGATCGAATTGATCGTACGGGGAGTATGCTGCTTGCGCCCGGGAGTGCCAGGTCTTAGCGACAACATCCGGGTCATCAGCATTGTGGATAGGTACTTGGAGCACGCGAGAATGCTCGCGGTCGCCGGCGGGGGAGAAGAGCAATTATTTATTTCCAGCGCGGACTGGATGACCCGGAATTTAAGTCGCAGGGTCGAGCTGATGTGCCCGGTTTACGATCCGGGGCTTCGTCAAATGCTGATGAATTTGCTGCAAATGAACTTGCGCGATAACGTCAAAGCGCGCGAACTGCAATCGACGGGGAGCTATGACCGGGTGGTGAGCCCGGATCTCCCGCTGCGAAGCCAATTCGAAGCGGAGGATATTCCGCTCTGGAAGTCCATTGCTGCGGCTTTTCAGTAAGGCAATGGCAGGGGGATTATCTGATCCGGACTTTAAGTTCGGGGGTAATTCCCCAATTTTTTTTGATTTCTTTGGCGGTGGATTCGACTTCCATATGTTCAACGGGTAAAGGATGATTGGCGTGGGCCGTTAGCTGCAGCTTATTTCCCTTAACGGAAAGCTCAAGCGACGTAATGGCTTGGGATTCGCTGCGATCGAGCGCGGCGGCAAGCTGAAGCAAGGAGCCGAGCTTGGCGATCGCTTCGATATCCCCTTCCTCGAGCATCGAACGGTAGGGCGCCAGCTTTCGCCTGAGCGGGTTTGCGCCGCGGTAAGAGGCGATGGCAGCCGTCAATATCATTTCCCGATGGGAGAGGCCATTCCAATGAGTGTGCAACAGCATATAGAAAGTATGGTCCGCGCTGTCGTTGAAGTCGATAACGGCTCCGATTCGAAATAATCGCGCTGCCGTTTCCAGCAATCGACGGGAATAAGCCGGCATTACCGTTCCGGAGGACAATTGATCATACAGGGACAACGCTAATTTGCGAACTTGATTGAGATGTCCTTCCGGGGCAACCGGATACAATGCGTTCAGATTGCGAATGCTCTCCTCTAGCACAAAGTCCGCCGCGTTTGACTCGTAATGGGGAAGGCAAGTTTCGATGAACAGACCGTCCCTTAAGCCGGCTCCGCATATGACAAGTCGGGAGGTTTGCGCTTGCTGTATGACTCCCAGAAGGATCGCTAAGCCGGGTACGATGACATCTCCGCGGTCTTTGGACAAACCGGGAAGCTTGCGTCTTTGCTCGATGGAAATCATGGCTAGACTGTCCAATGTCATGGACACTTCGGCGTTGCGCATTTCATAACCGTGCAGATGGTGGAAAGGGTAACTGATTTCCCGCTGATGCAGCTTGGCAAGAGCGCGAACGGTACCTCCTAATCCGATGAGAGGGAGATCGGGATGCCGCGAAATCCATTTTTCCTTGCCGAGCAAACGTCGAACCTCCTCTTGGACATCCGATAGAAGAGTCGTCGAAACGGGGCCATCTCCAATGGCGTATCGTGTGGAAATATTCACGCAACCGATGGGGAAGGACACCGCCGAGACGACTTTGCGATTATGTATGAGGGTGATTTCGGTGCTTCCGCCTCCGATGTCTACGACAAAGCAATCGGCTAGGTTTAAGCTGTTCAGCATAGCTTGGCTGCCGATCCTGGCTTCATCCTCGCCGGACAAGATTTCAATGGAAATGCCGGTAGAGGAGCGGAGCCGCTGTATGATTGAATCCCGGTTAACGGCTTGACGGATCGCGGCAGTCGCGACAGCCCTAATGCTTTCCGCTCCGTGTTTATGGCAAATAAGGCAGAAATGGCGAAGCACCTCGGCAAGCTCGTCCACAGCTTCGTCCGACAAAGCGCCTGCCGCGTCCATTCGTTGACTCAGGCGTGCCGGCCATCGACCTTGATCCAATACCCGATAAGCGCCATTGTCCGTCAATTGATAGACCGCAAGGCGCACGGTATTAGAGCCGATATCTATAATTCCTGTTACTTTGTTTGTCTGCATGTCATTAACCTCCACCGTACGATTGCTCCGTCTCATTGTAACATAATTTCAAAGTTCATTTTTCTACGGAGCGTTTCGATAAGTCGAATATTTAAAGGGTTTAAGCAAATGACTAATGTTGCCATGAATCCAAGAACGAATGCTTATGGTCCCGATAAAACATTTTGATGCCTCAATCGGTTCCATTCCCTGTAAAAATCGATTATCATTAAAAAAGGTCAAAAAATGTTAGGTTATTCGCGGTTTGCGTTAATTATTGAGACGGGAGAGCTTCTTGCTCTTGCGCAGGCTAATCTTAGCGTCATTCGGTCGGGCATTTAGACAAGCCGATTGACCTGAATTTTCCGGATAAAGGAGAGAGAAAAATATGACAGCGACTAAAGGTCTTGAAGGCATCGTAGCGGCTAAATCGTCTATCAGCTCCATCATTGACGGCATCTTGACATACCAAGGGATTAACATCGACGAATTAGCGGAACAAGCGACGTTCGAAGAAGTTGCTTATTTGCTCTGGCATGGCAAGCTGCCAACTCAAGCAGAGCTGGACGGGCTTGTCGCCCAGCTAGGCGAATACGCTGCAGTTCCAGCCGATGTCATTGCAGGATTGCGGTTGTATCCTAAAGCCAGCAACTCTATGGCTGCTTTGCGCACCGCCATATCCAGCCTGGCATTGTACGATGGCGAAGCTAACGATATGAGCCGCGAGGCGAATTACCGTAAAGCGGTTAAACTGCAGGCGCAGCTGCCGACGGTTGTCGCTGCTTACGCTCGTATTCGCGAGGGCAAAGAACCGATCGCGCCGAAGCAAGGCGTGGGAATCGCTCACAATTTCCTGTATATGTTAACCGGAGAAGAGCCGGCACAGGTCGCGATCGAAGCAATGGACAAGGCTCTTGTTCTGCACGCGGATCATGAGCTGAACGCTTCGACGTTCGCGGCTCGCGTAACCGTTGCGACTTTGTCGGATATTTATTCCGGCGTAACGTCCGCGATCGGTGCGTTAAAGGGTCCGTTGCACGGCGGCGCTAACGAAGCGGTTATGGTTATGCTGGATGAGATCGGCTCCGTTGCCAACGTAGAGCCTTACATTCAGAACAAGCTGAACAACAAGGAAAAAGTGATGGGCTTCGGTCATCGCGTTTATAAGAACGGCGATCCGCGCGCCAAGCATTTGATGCAAATGTCGCGACAGCTTGGCGAGTTGAACGGCGACATGAAGCTGTATGACATGTCCATTAAGATCGAAGATCTTGTGACAAGGCAGAAAGGGCTTAAGCCAAACGTAGATTTCTATTCGGCTTCCTGTTATACGATGCTCGGAATCCCGCGCGACTTGTTCACGCCGATCTTCGCGGTCAGCCGCGTTTCCGGTTGGACGGCTCATATTCTTGAGCAATACGAAGATAACCGTCTAATTCGTCCGCGTGCCGAGTACGTCGGTCCGGTGAACCAGCATTACGTAGCTATTGCGAAGCGCGGCTAAAATTAAAATGATGTTGCCGGCGAGTTGCCTCCATCGGAATGATGCGGGAAAGCGATCGCCGGTTCTTTGCGAAAATTATCGTGATAATCCAGGAGGAGAACAAACACATGCAACTCGAAAAATTCCCAGCGCCGACTTCCGGCGAGAAAATTACAGTAGATAACGGCGTACTTAAAGTTCCTAACAATCCGATCATTCCTTTTATCGAAGGCGACGGCACAGGCCGCGACATCTGGAAAGCATCCAAGCGCGTATTGGATGCAGCCATTGAGAAAGCCTACAACGGCGAGAAAAAAATCGCTTGGTACGAAGTATTCGCCGGCGAGAAAGCATTTAATACTTACGGCGAGTGGTTGCCGGCAGATACTTTGACTGTTATTCGTGAAATGATCATTGCCATCAAGGGACCTTTGACGACGCCAATCGGCGGCGGTATCCGTTCTCTGAACGTGGCTCTTCGCCAAGAGCTTGACCTTTACGCCTGCTTGCGTCCAGTTCGCTACTTCGACGGCGTACCTTCCCCGGTTAAACGTCCGGAGCTTGTCGACATGGTCATTTTCCGCGAAAACACGGAAGACATCTATGCGGGCATCGAGTATCAATCCGGTACGGAGCAAGTGAAGAAAGTTTTGGAGTTCCTGCAGAAGGAAATGGGTGTTAACAAAATCCGTTTCCCTGAAACGTCCGGTATCGGCATCAAGCCGGTTTCCGAGGACGGCTCTAAACGCCTCGTTCGCGCGGCAATCGAATATGCAATCAAACACGGCCGCAAATCCGTGACTCTTGTTCATAAAGGCAATATCATGAAGTACACCGAAGGCGCGTTCAAAAACTGGGGTTACGAAGTGGCTGAAGCTGAATTCGGCAGCAAAGTATTCACTTGGTCCGAATACGATCGCGTGAAGGCCGACAAAGGCGAAGAAGCGGCTAACGCGGCTCAGAAAGCGGCGCTTGATTCCGGCAAAATCCTGATCAAGGATGCGATCGCCGACATCGCGCTGCAGCAAGTTCTGACTCGTCCAACCGACTTCGACGTTATTGCTACGCTCAACCTGAACGGTGACTATTTGTCCGATGCATTGGCAGCTCAAGTTGGCGGTATCGGTATCGCGCCGGGCGCTAACATCAACTACTTAACTGGGCATGCTATCTTCGAGGCGACTCATGGTACTGCGCCGAAATATGCGGACAAAGACGTCGTGAACCCGGGTTCGGTTATTTTGTCCGGCGTTATGATGCTTGAGCACTTGGGCTGGCTGGAAGCGGCTGAATTGATCTACAAAGGCTTGGAAACTTCGATCAACAGCAAAGTCGTAACTTACGATTTCGCTCGTTTGATGGAGGGTGCTACTGAGGTTAAGTGTTCGGCGTTTGCGGACGAGATAATAAAGAACTTCTAAATTGATCAATCCCCCTAAGTCCCCCTTTCCAAGGGGGATTCCAAGGGCTTGCAGCCCTCTGGACACCCGCCTTTGCGATGGGAGCTGCCGACGAGCGGTCTGAGCG
Source organism: Cohnella silvisoli (assembly GCF_021190915.1). Lineage (GTDB taxonomy): Bacteria > Bacillota > Bacilli > Paenibacillales > Paenibacillaceae > Cohnella > Cohnella silvisoli. The sequence goes on along the minus strand of NZ_JAIOAP010000022.1, from coordinate 38,765 downwards.
GGGCTTGTGCTGGGAGGCGCCATATTTTCGGAGGGAATGGATCGACTCGCTTTGCTTGTCGCTGCCTTTCCCTCCGGGATATGAGCTTACTGTGTGCTCTTCTTTGAAATAACTGCAAATGTACAGTTATTTCATTATGGGAAGGCGGATTAAAGGGAATAAGTGCAAAAGTGCAGTTAATTAGTCTGGATTCGTGCTGTATGGCTGGATTGGGCGGAATTAGATGAGTTTTTGCAGGTAATTAGGTTCGTTTGTGTGATTCGCAATTGATTAAATGCATAAATGCAGTTAACTCCAATCCGTCTCTTCATTATCGACCCCTGTGCAGAAGCACGGGGTAAATAAAAGGAGGAAATATTAAGTGGCGATCAAACGTGCGAAGATTACGGTTGTTGGCGCGGGTTTCACTGGGGCGACTACGGCGCTTATGCTGGCGCAGAAGGAACTGGGAGACGTCGTTCTTCTGGACATTCCCCAATTGGAAAATCCGACTAAAGGCAAAGCGCTCGACATGATGGAATCTACGCCTGTACAAGGCATCGACTCCAACATCGTGGGTACTTCAAACTACGAAGATTCCGCTAATTCGGATGTTGTTATCATTACTGCAGGTATTGCCCGTAAGCCGGGAATGAGCCGCGATGACCTCGTGAATACGAATGCGGGTATCGTTAAGTCGGTTTGCGAGAACGTCAAAGCGACTAGCCCGAATGCTTATGTGATTATTCTATCCAACCCGGTTGACGCGATGACTTACGTGGCTAACAAAGCACTTGGTTTCCCGAAAAACCGCGTGATCGGCCAATCCGGAGTTCTTGACACGGCGCGCTACAATACGTTCCTTGCTCAAGAATTGAATGTTTCCGTAGAAGACGTTCGCGGCGTTGTAATGGGCGGCCATGGCGATGATATGGTGCCGCTCGTTCGTTATACTTCGATCGGCGGCATTCCGGTTGAGAAGCTGCTTCCTAAAGATCGCATCGATGCAATCGTTCAACGTACGCGCGTTGGAGGCGGCGAAATCGTTAACTTGCTTGGTAACGGCAGCGCGTACTATGCGCCTGCTGCATCCCTCGTGCAAATGACGGAAGCGATTCTTAAAGACAAAAAACGCATTCTCCCGGTCATCGCGCTTCTGCAAGGCGAATACGGCTACGACAACCTGTTCATGGGCGTGCTTGCGATCTTGGGCGGCGACGGTATCGAGAAGGTTATCGAAATCGACCTGACGGACGAAGAGAAAGCGGCGCTTGAGAAATCCGCGCAATCCGTTCGCAACGTCATTCAAATCGTCGAGAATGCGTAATCGTACATGCGCAATGAACAGATTAATAAGCCTTGCCCGTTATTAATACGAGGCAAGGCTTTATTTATATGGCTTTGTATCGACGAATGTTGATGGGAGCTCAAGGTCAATCCTAACGCACAGTAGGGAGAAGTCACAAGGTTTTCGTTTTAAATCGTATACTTTTTTGTGTATACTAAGGTTGTCTTAGTATGTTAACTATTGGAGGGAACGGTAAATGTACTCAGTCTTTTTGTTCTTGCACGTAGTCGGTGCGGTTGGAATGGGAATTTATGCGATTATGCCGTTCGTGGTAGGAAAATTTAAGCAGCTGTCGGGACCGGCGCAAGAAGGCTTGGCTAGCGGTCTTCTGTCGGCAGGACGAATGGGTCAATACTCGCTGGTGCTGCAACTGCTCACGGGAGGATACCTGATCTCCAACGCGGAAGGCGGTGCCAAATACACCGTTGCATGGATGATAACGGTTATCGTCTTGTTCGTGGCAATCGGTGCTTTGACGGGAATCGTGCAAGCTCCGCTTAAACGAATTGCGGCGGCTTCGGCCAATAGCCAAAATGCCAGCGGATCCATTTCCAAAGTTCAAACGCTCAGCGCTATTACCTTTATTTTATTTCTAGTCGTCATTTGGATCATGAAACATCCTATGTACGCTGCGTAAGTCGATTGCATTCATGTTTAACGATTTGCAGACAAGAACCTCGTCCATTCTCATGGGCGGGGATTTTTTTGCTTAATATCGTCCAAAACCGCTGTGATATAATACGTGAATAGTTTCAGGGATTGTGGAGGTTAACCGTGTGGAGTCGTTGATATATGCGTTCATCAAAGGGTTTCTTTTCTCGCTGGCGCTATGCTTGGATTTAGGCGTCGTGAACATAGCGATTATGAAAACGGGAATGGATCGCGGGTTCACGGCTTCGTTCCGGATCGGTTTCGGATCGTGCTTCGGCGATGCTTTCTACTTGTCGCTCGCGCTGTTCGGTTGGACGGCCGTCTTTCATTATTTAACGGTTCAGTGGGTGCTCTGGATTGGAGGAACGCTGGTACTGCTATGGTTTACGGTCAATATGATCCGGGATACGATAAAGCCCAAGAAGCTAAGCACGGATGGGGAAACGATAAAAAGCCGAAGCGGGTGGGGGGACATTCTGGTGGGAGCGGGTCTCGCTATTTCTTCTCCGACGCTTATCCTGTCCTTCGCGGCGATCGCGGGTTCGGTCGTTGCGGACCTCGACATTCAAGACGGTAACGTGCTCGCCGCTTTCGTTATCGGGTTCGTAATGGCAGGTATTGTTTGGTCGCTTACGATAGCATGGCTTGGAAGTCAGGCGAAGAAAGTGGGGACTTCGGCGCTAAGAGTGCTGTCATTGTTATCCGCGATCTTATTTCTTGGTTTTGCCGTCAACTTATTCTGGAACGGGCTTCACTCGCTTATTTTATAAACGTGGACAACCTCGGTTAAACCTATTTTGCACAAAGAATGGAAACAGAGCTTATGATAAAAACAAACTTTATTACGAACGTGTTTGGCCGGTACGACAGCGGAATATGGATACGGGTGCTTGGAGCCGCGTTGACTACGATTACGGGTTTCATGATCCGGCCATTCCTAGTTCTCTATTTGTACGACCGAATGGAAGGTTCAATTATGCTGCCGATGATCATCGTTGGCTTGCAGCCGATATGTGGCATGTTTATCAGCTGGTATGGCGGAAGTTGGAGCGATCGGTTCGGCAGGAAACCGCTCATCATGGTTGCGTTATTTCTTCAAATGCTGTGCATGCTCGGTTATATTTTCGCCGACGAAGTTTGGCAATATGCTTTGATTTCTATCGTGAACGGTATCGGATTTGCCTTGTACATGCCTGCGGCGAACGCGCAAATTACCGATATGGTAGCGGAGGAGCGTCGTGCCGAAGTATTTGCTTTAATGCATACGGCATTTAACGTTGGTGCAGCGGTTGGCCCGGTTCTTGGGCTGCTCATGTTCAGTTGGAATCCATCGGCCGTATTCCTTTTGTCCGCCATTTCCTTTGTTGTATATGCTTTGTTGGTATGGTTCAGATTACCGGAAACCGCTCCAATGACTAAGGTAAACCCGGAATCTTCTGTGACGCCAGGCCATCTGAAACCAAGGATTTCGTTGAGGAAACACAAATCTTTGCTGCTGATGACTTTATTGAGCCTGCCGGTTGGATTGTTATACGCTCAAGTCGAGACGACTTTTCCGCTCCATCTCCAAACGAATTTCGATAACTTCAAGATGATATTGGCAGCGGTACTCACCTTTAACGGTTTCATGGTGATTGCTCTGCAAATTTGGATTGCCAGACGAACGGAAGCGGTGTCGTCGCATTTCATCATCGGAGTATCCTATGCTTTGTTTGCGGCTGTTTCTTTGGGATATGGTTATTCTTCGGTTATCATATGGCTTTTCGTTGCGGAATTCGTCTTCACGATCGGTGAAATGCTCTTCGGTCCGCATATGCAGAAGGCGATTTCGATCATGGCTCCGAAGGAGCAGCGGGGCTTTTATTTTTCCGTGTACGGAGCGAGCAATTTGTTGTCCCGCGGGATAGGTCCGATCTTAGGGGGATTGTTGTTTAGCTGGAGCAACGGGGAAGTATTGTTCACGGCGTTGGCGGCGTTATTGGCGGTTGCCGGGTTTGCACAGTATCGGGTAGTACGAAATCAAGCTTGATGTTAAAAGGGATATTTGGAGAAGGGAAGCGGCCTCTAGGGCTGCTTTTCTTTGTTATATGGAACATTAAACCATGAATTTACGTCTATGAGTTTAATAAGATTTAGTGAAAGAGGGGGTATTAGAATGCGAAAATATAAGATGTCTATAATGATGATTTCGTTATTCATGATCCTTGCTGCCTGCGGGAATAAACCCGAGAGGGAACCGCAGGCTGTCAAAACCGCGGAGGCTCATAATTCGGGCTTTAACGGCTATGTGGTGAAAAAAGAAAAAAACAGAATTCTAGTCGTGAATTCGACGGAAAGAGATTTCGGCGCGAATGGCGGCGCAAGCCATTATTATGAGGCGATTTGGTTCTCGAATTCACCTTTTAACATTGAAGTAGGGCAGCACGTAGAAGTACGGGCCGACGGGGCAATCGCGGAAAGCTATCCCGCGCAAGGCAAAGCGAATACCGTCGCAGTTATTACTGGTTTAGAACCGGAGGGTGCATCGCTGTCCGAGGCGGAAGCAGTCAGGAAAGCACTGTCTTCCCCGGAGGTGTCAGGTTACGACATACCGGCCATTAAAGAAGTCAAGTTTGATGAAAAGTTGGCAGAATGGATCGTAGAGGTGACGCAAAACGGCGATGAGAAAACGGTTGAGATCAGAGTAAAGGATAATCAAGTTGCTAGTCAGGAGGGAAGAGAGTTGGGAGCAACTCCCCCGCAGCCGTTGATCAAGGCCGGAGAGAAGAAATTAGCCGTGTATCAAAGCTCCTATTGCTGGGGTACGGGATGCGCCGATTATGTGGGTCCGGAAGAAATGCTCAAGGAGAAGCCGAAGGAACAAGTTGAACCTGGCGCTACAATCACATTTGCGTTTGAGAACGTAAAGCAGCCTACGGAGATTTACGTATCAAGAAGCGCTAGCAGAGCTGTTACACAAGAAAAATTGGACGGAAGCTCTTTTGCGGCTCCGAAGGAAAAAGGGATTTACTATTACAGTCTATCCGCCTGGTGGATGAAGGATAAGGAAAAGAGGATTTCCGAAGGAGATTCCAGCTACGTATTTGCCATTGAGGTTGTCGGGGAATAGAAGGAAAAGAGCCATCAGATTTATTCTGAAGGCTCTTTTCATTAATTACCCCTAGTAATCCCGTTCGCTCAGGCCAACCATTCGTCCCATTGGCTTTCGATGTACCCTTTCATCCATAGGCAGACTTCCCATAAATCGGAAACAGGCTGGTTGGTGAACGGCAAAGTTTGAAGATAGCCGGGAGGGCCGAATTCCGGCACGACGGTCAGGAACTCCGCGCCCTGATCGCGGCGGTTGCGGATGATATCGCGCCACCATACCGAGTGCGCGACTAGCGCGGAGGCGTGCTCAGGCGCGGCCGGATGATTGACCTGCGGTCCTTCCGCATGGCCGACGCGCGAATGAATATGTATCGAGCGTTCTGAAGCCAACTTCATGCGCTCGCCTTGATTTTCAAGCAGCGATTCGCAGACGTTGCACCAATGGCTGAAATCCGCGCATAAGCTTAGCCCTGGCACATCCTTTAGCAGCTGTTCTGTCGCCCAAGGCGTGAACATCGCGCGACCGCGGTGCGTTTCATGAGCGACGGGGATACCGACGGAGCGTTCCACGTCTACGGCATAGCGATAAAATTCCAACTGCTCCTCATAAGGCGCATCGTCCTTCGAACTATGAGCGTTAATGAGGACTGGAGAGAAGGTTGCGGCCCGTTCAACCTGTTGCTTAAACGATTCCTTGTGGTCGCCGTCCGTGAATACCATAGCGTTATACTCTAATCCGTATTCTTTAAGCAACTTGCGGAAAAGAGCTTCGTTCGCATGTTCAGGCATTGGCGATTCGATCCCCGCGTAACCCGCCTCAGAAATAAGCTTGAATTGTTGATCCAGCGGCAGATGTTCCATTCCCCATAAGGCTTTGAATATTTTCAGCTTCATCGTTCACCATCTCCTTGTTCATCTTCGGATAATTCGTCGATCGTTCTTTCAAAACCGGGCGCCAAATGGGTTAGAAACCATTCGACCTCGGGCATATCCAACTTACGCAGCTTTTCTTCGCTTTGGCGTTTTGCGGTTGCGAATTCCCGATTTCCCGCGGACATTTCGCTTATGCATTTGAGATAAGCATCCAGCAGATCGGCGGCTTTCAACAATTTGTTCAACTCAGGATTGTCCGGCTTGCCGATAAGCAGGGGACGATAATTTTCCTGAAGCGCCGCCGGCACGGTCGCAAGGAGCCTATCCGCGGCCAAAGCCTCGATCTCGCGGAAATTAGCCAAAATGTGCGGATTATGATGCTTGACTGGAGTCGGGATATCTCCGGTAAACACTTCCGTGGCATCATGGAACAAAGCGTAAGTGACAGCCTCGTCGGGATTGACGTCGCGTTTGAATATTTCCCGCGCAATAGTACCAAGAGTATGGGCGATCAGCGCGACATGATAAGAGTGCTCCGCAACGTTTTCGGACGTGGTGTTGCGCATAAGGCTCCATCGTTCGATATATTGCAGACGATACAAATAAGCCAAAAAATGATTTGCCATGAACTTGACTCCTTTTCTCCCACCGCTTATCTGTATGCTATTATATAATGGATTAGGATCAACGAACAGAGAGGGGAATCAGCAATCAATATGTCATCATCATTCGAACAGAGCATGTACAAGCTTATCGTGGAAACGTCCACTAACCTTCCGGCGGACGTGCGCCGTGCCATATCCGCAGCCCGCGTGGCGGAAGATCGCGCAACCCGTGCGGGATTGTCGTTAACGACCATTGCCCAGAACATCGAGATGGCGGAATGTAGCGTTTCTCCTATCTGCCAGGATACCGGAATGCCGACATTCATCGTCCACACTCCGGTTGGAGCAAATCAGATCATCATGAAACAGGAAATCAAGAATGCGATCGCTCAAGCGACCAAGGATGGCAAGCTGCGTACCAACTCCGTAGATTCCCTGACCGGAGCGAATACGGGAGACAATCTCGGGCCAGGCACGCCTGTCATCCACTTCGAACAGTGGGAGCGCGATGAGGTTGACGTACGGCTCATTCTCAAGGGCGGCGGCTGTGAAAATAAAAATATCCAATATAGCTTGCCTTGCGAGATTGACGGTTTAGGCAAAGCGGGGCGCGATTTGGACGGAATCCGTAAGTGCGTGCTGCACGCGGTATATCAGGCGCAAGGACAAGGCTGCAGCGCGGGATTCATCGGCGTTGGCATCGGGGGAGACCGGACAACGGGTTATGAGCTGGCTAAGCAGCAATTGTTCCGTGAAGTTGGGGATACGAATCCTATTCCTGAGCTTCAGCAGCTTGAGGAATATATATTAGACAAAGCGAATCAGCTTGGCATCGGAACGATGGGTTTCGGCGGCAACGTAACGCTTCTCGGGTGCAAGGTTGGGGTCAACAACCGGTTGCCGGCGAGTTTTTTCGTATCCGTAGCGTATAATTGCTGGGCATATCGTCGCCAAGGCGTCGTGCTTGACGGTTCTACGCATGAGATCAAGAGTTGGGTTTACGAGGGCGGCACAGGTATTCAGATGGTTGAACCTGCCGCGGATTCTTCCGGAGAAGCAGGTGCTTCGGCCCAGTCTAATCCGAAAGAAATCGTACTTCAGATGCCGTTATCCGAGGAAGACGTGCGCGCGTTGAAAGTAGGCGATGTTGTAATCCTGAACGGCGAGATGCATACCGGAAGGGATGCCTTGCACAAGCATTTGATGGACCACGAAACGCCGATCGATCTGAACGGCGGCGTTATTTACCATTGCGGGCCGGTTATGCTGAAGGATGACGCAGGCTGGCATGTCAAGGGTGCAGGTCCGACGACAAGCATTCGCGAAGAGCCTTACCAAGGCGATATTATGAAAAAGTTCGGCCTGCGCGCGGTCATTGGAAAAGGCGGAATGGGACCGAAAACATTGGCGGCATTGCAAGAGCACGGCGGCGTTTATTTGAACGCTGTAGGCGGAGCGGCCCAATATTACGCGGAATGCATCAAGAAGGTTAACGGCGTAGACTTCATGGAGTTTGGCATTCCCGAAGCGATGTGGCATTTGCAAGTCGAGGGTTTCGCGGCGATCGTTACAATGGATTCTCACGGCAACAGCCTTCACGCCGACGTGGACAAAGATTCCAAAGCCAAGCTTGCCCAGTTCAAAGATCCCGTATTTGCCAGCTAAAGGAGCCGTCACCCGTCCATGTCTAAATTCCGCTTGAAGTTGACCGGCTTATTTGTGTTACTGATCGGCTTCTCCGTTCTGGCTGCCGGATTATTGATGGGCAATTCTTACCAGAAAAACCATCAAGCGGCCTTGCGCGATCATATGATCCGTGAGCTGCATGTATTGAACGCCGCGGCACCTTGGCCGGTAATGGACAATGAAGCCAATCAGAGCGAATATTTGCAGACGCAGGCTAAACGTTTTAAGGAAATCGCCGGGATGCGCGTGACGTATATTCGGCTCGACGGGAAAGTCATGGGGGACTCCGATCATGATCCCGCGACAATGGACAACCATCTGGGGCGCACTGAGGTGCAGGAAGCGCTGGATTCGGGGACCGGCAGCAGCATCCGTCACAGCGATACTTTGCAGCAGAACATGCTGTACGTGGCGATAACGGTAAACGGGGATAAAGGGTCCGACAAGCAAGGTATTATTCGCTTGGCAATGAGTCTAGGCGACGTGGAGCGCAGCCTCAATAACATGTGGCTTGCTTTAATATTCGGATTATTCTTATTGTTTGCGATAGCTGCGATTATTAGCTATCGAGTGGCGCTTAGCGTTACGCGGCCTCTTGAGCGTATGACATCCGCGGCCAAAAGAATGGCCAATATGGATTACGCCATTCGCGTGCCCGAAGGCGGCAGGGACGAGGTTGGAGAGCTGGCAAGGGCGCTTAATGCGATGGCGGGAAGCTTGCAGGAACAACTCTCCGAGATTCGCCAGAACGGTACGCGGCTGCAAAGCGTATTGGACAACATGACAAGCGGCGTCGTCATGATTGCCCATGATGGTCGGATCACGTTGTACAATCGCCAAGCGGAGCTGCTGCTTGGAAGTACTTTACGAGAGCGCGTCGGCCGGAGCTATACGGAAATTCGTCAGCATTTCGAGTTGGTCGGGCTCATTCGGGAAGGTCTGGAGAACCCGGTTCCACTGCACGAGGAATTAACGGTTTATTATCCGGAGGAACGATTGCTGGAAATCAACATTGTCCCTATGAGATTAAGCGGAGACGAAGAACCCGGCCTGTTGCTAGTCGTTCAGGACGTGACGGCCATACGGCGATTGGAGCGGATGCGCAGCGAATTCGTTGCCAACGTGTCCCATGAATTAAAGACGCCTGTTGCGGCTGTCAAAGGATTTGCGGAAACGCTGTTGTCAGGAGCAATGAACGATCCGGAAACCGCAAGGTCTTTCCTAACGATCATCCAGGACGAAAGCGAGCGGTTAAATCGACTGATCGGCGACATTCTGGAGCTGTCCAAGATTGAGTCTCGACGTTCGCCGCTGCAATTTTCGCCGATTGATTTGCCGATGTTCCTTGCCCGAATGACGGAATTATTGTCCGCCGAGGCTGCCAAAAAAGAAATCGTGCTCGACGTGCAAACGGAAGAGGGACTGTTCTTGGAGGCGGACGAAGACCGGTTAGGACAAATTCTAATGAATTTGATGCAGAACGGGATCAACTACACGCCTGAAGGCGGAAAAGTCAAAGTTCGGGCGGAAATCTTCACCACGAACGATGGGGAAGAGGAAGAAATGGTGCGGATTACCGTATCCGATACAGGGATTGGGATTCCGAAGAAGGATATCCCACGGATTTTCGAGCGGTTTTACAGAGTGGATAAAGCTCGTTCGCGCAGCTCCGGCGGTACGGGACTAGGCTTATCTATCGTTAAACATTTGGCCGAGCTGCATCATGGGACGATCAGAGTTGAAAGCACGGTCGGCGTAGGGTCGCAGTTTATTCTGGAGCTGCCGCTATTGCAGCCTTAATAAAACGCGTACAACCGTCCCATGATAGTCGAGCCGATTTACGTATTTCACCTATTTTACGTTGCGTTAACATTTGCATGATGTAGCCTTTACAGTGGTATGATAAAACTAACATGTAGAGCCAATTAGGCAGGTTTGCCTGCTGGACCGGAGGAACGCATGTCGGACAAAGTGCTGATTATCGAAGATGAACCGACACTTGCACGTCTAGTCACGTATAATCTTTCGCAAGAAGGTTATGAGACGGAAGTCGTCGGGAACGGTGCAGAAGGACTCCATAAGGCGATCCATGAGCAATACGCGATTATTTTTTTGGATTTGATGCTGCCTGGCATGAATGGATTTGAAGTGCTGCAAAAGCTGCGTCAGAACGGAGTCAAAACTCCCGTTATCATTCTGACTGCGCGGAATGCGGAGGAAGAAGTGGTACAGGGGCTTAAGCTCGGTGCCGACGATTATATTACAAAACCGTTCGGGGTGGCGGAATTGTTAGCTCGAACGTCTGCGGTACTGAGACGCTCGCGTAACGAAGATAACAAGCCTTCGAAAGCGACGAACGGCGATAAAGTCATCGCGATAGGCGATTTGCAAATTTTCCCGGACAAATACGAAGTGTTCTCGAATGGCCAATGGATCACGCTGCGACCGAAGGAATTCGAGGTGTTGCTCTACTTGGCGGAACGGCCGGGCATCGTCATCACGCGCGATGATCTCATGAACGTCGTATGGGGATTCGATTATATTGGCGGTCAACGCACGGTCGACGTGCATGTCAGCTCGCTTCGCAAGAAGCTGGAGTTGAACCAACAAACCGTTCAAATCGACTCCATCCGCGGCGTAGGCTACAAACTATTCATTAACCGCAAAGCATCCTCGTCAAGCCGCTAAGGCTTCGGCGAGGTTTTTTGTTGGTTGTTTCGATGGCTGGTGGCGTCGTGGGATGATGGTTAGGATTCCGATACAAAATGAGAATGTTGGTGCAGGGAAGGGAAGGCCAAAAAAGTGCCCACGTGCATTGAACTTAATTGGATACGAGCGCGTGAAGGCCAAAAATGTGCCCACGTGCATTGAACTTAATTGGATACGAGCGCGTGAAGGCCAAGAAAGTGCCCTCGCGCATTGAACTTAATCGGATACGAGCGCGTGAAGGCCAAAAAAGTGCCCACGTGCATTGAACTTAAATGGATACGAGCGCGTGAAGGCCAAGAAAGTGCCCTCGGGCATTGAACTTAATCGGATACGAGCGCGTGAAGGCCAAAAAAGTGCCCTCGCATAAGGAATCCCTGTAAGCTCGGGCGTATGAAGGTCATTTACTCTTTAGAGAACCGATTTGGCTTTACTTTATACCTAACTACTCTAGAGGAACTAGTCTCAATTGGCTGCATCAATCCTTTTTCAACGAGTATTCGAAGGTGTTTTGCAGCTGTTTTTCTATGCATACCTAGAGTTGATGCTGTAATTGTTGGAGTAAGCGGCTCCGTTCGTGCGCACCCGAGGTCATAAATTGTCTTCTCAGTTGGTGTTAAAGCAAGCCGACTTAAATTGCTCGTGCCCCTCCATCTACCCAATAATTGTTGTAAGATTTGTTGGCATTGGCGGGGTTTATCCACAATATTATCGTATGAAAATCTAAGCACCAGCCACCCATCAATGACCAAATGGTTTTGTCGCATTAAATGATCGGAAAATTGGTCCCTGTTTACATCTCGCCAATGTGTGCCATAACTATCAATCTCAATACAAATCCTCAATCCCTCTGAAATATAAGCAAAATCCAAATATCTCCATCCATCTTTGAAGTCTCTAATTTCGAATTCCGGATGCAGTCCTGTAAAATTCCCAAAAGAAGGCCACCAAACTTGTAGAGCAAACATTTTTTCTGCGTGATTAGATAGCTCGACTAATCTTCGTTTACGTTCCCCCTTGCTTATTTTTATTTGGTTGGCCATCCAAGTCTCATAGGCTTTTTCAAATTCTACACTAATCATTACTTTTTCTTTGGATTTCACTTTGCTATACACCCTCTCATATGTGATAAAAATACAAAAGCCACTCAAACCGGAGATAATCCGGAAAGAGTGGCGTGTGCTTCACGACCGTTTTTATGTAACAGGCATATCTGTAAAGTAGCATACTCCAGCATAATTTACAATATATGTTTGTAAAAAAAATGTGTAGTCGATGAAGGCCAAAAAAGTGCCCTGGTGGAGCAAGTTAGTGATCAGACGTCTGAATGAAGGCCAAGAAAGTGCCCTGGTGGAGCAAGTTAGTGGTCAGACGTCTGAATGAAGGCCAAGAAAGTGCCCTGGTGGAGCAAGTTAGTGGTCAGACGTCTGGATGAAGGCCAAAAAAGTGCCCTGGTGGAGCGAGTTAGCGGTCAGGCGTCTGGATGAAGGCCAAAAAAGTGCCTTCGCTGAGCGCTCGAGCGGTGTTAACGTGGGGTGCAGAGCTCGATAAGCAACATATAATCAACCCCGCCCCCAGGCGAGCATTTTGCGTTGGAATTCTTTGGGGGAGCAGCCGTTGAAGCGCTTGAACATCTTGTAGAAGTGGGCCATGTTGGCCATGCCGATCTGGTCGCCGACCTCGGTGACGCTCATGTCGCGGGTGAGCAGCAGCTGCTCGGCTCGCTTGATTTTGCGGAAATTGACGTATTCGGTGAAGGAGAGGCCCATGATTTTCTTGAAAAATTTCACGAAGTAATAGTAGCTCATGTTGGCAAGACGGCTGGCATCCTCCACGGCGATCCGGTTGTCCAGCTTTTCTTCGACATAGTCGAGCACCGGCTTAAGCCGAATTCGTTCGACCCGGTCTTGATCGGCTAACAGGCCGCGGCTGTCGTTGCGTATAAGGATGAGCAGCAGCTTCTTAATCAACATATTCACCGCCAGCTCGTACCCGCTTTCTTTACGCGAAGCTTCTTGGTGAATGTGACGGATGCAATCCGCCGCTTCGTTGCGAGCTTGCTCGTTCTCCCTGAACACATAATTCATGGCGCTTAACGGCACTTTCGTTTCATTAAAATATTGCAAATAGGGAATCGTACTTTGGTCGAAAAAAGTATGAAGATCGAACTGAAGCACGATATATTCGAGCACCCCGCTGGAGCTGCGATCCCGATGAAGCTGGGAGTTGCCGAGAATAACGACGTCCCCATCTTCAATAGAGTACGTTTCTTCGCTAAGATCGATATCCAACCGCCCGCGCTGAACGAGCAGCAGTTCGCACTCGGGGTGATAATGCCAATCGACGGAACCCGAGTCGTTGCGGGTTACCTGCCATATTTTCAAAGAAAGCAACGGATTCTCGTATTCGATCTTTTCCCTGACAGCCTGCACGGGTTCATCCCCTTATATGACACAATCGCATAAAATACTCGCATCTGAGCGGATGGGATTTATAATAAGTTATGGTACACTAATTGTAGATTGAATATTGAAAAGTCGCAAGGAGGACAAGCATTTTGTCAAAAGTTAACGTAGGGATGATTGGATGCGGCGGGATTGCGATGGGAAAACATTTACCTTCGCTCGCCAAAATCCCGGAAGCGCAGGTTGTGGCATTTTTCGACGTGGCACCGGATCGGGCGCATGATGCCAAAAATAAATTCGGTACCCAAGATGCCAGAGTTTACAACGATGTGTACGAGTTGCTGCGCGACTCGGATGTACATGTCGTTCACGTATGTACGCCAAACGATACGCATGCGGAAATTTCGATAGCCGCATTGGAAGCGGGGAAACACGTTCTCTGCGAGAAACCGATGGCTAAGACCGCTGAGGACGCCAGGCGCATGCTGGAAACGGCGGAAAGAACCGGCCGCAAGCTGAGCATTGCGTATCAAAACCGTTACCGCGCGGATAGCCGCTGGTTGCATCAAGCTTGCCGTGCCGGCGATTTAGGCGAAATTTACATAGCGAAAGCCCATGCTGTTCGTCGCCGCGCAGTGCCTACTTGGGGTGTGTTCCTGGATTTGGAGAAACAAGGCGGAGGTCCGCTGATCGATATCGGAACCCATGCGCTTGACCTGGCTTTGTGGATGATGGATAACTACGAGCCGAAGACTGTGCTGGGATCTTCTTACCGCAAGCTGGCGGAGCAGGGCAGTGAAGCGAATATGTGGGGCAACTGGGATCCGTCCAAGTTCACGGTAGAGGATTCCGCTTTTGCCATGATTACGATGAAGAGCGGAGCTACGGTATGGTTGGAGTCGAGTTGGGCGCTTAATACGCTGGATGTTGATGAAGCGAAAGTAACTCTATGCGGTACGAAAGCCGGAGCGGATATGAAGAAAGGCTTGCGTATCAATGGCGAAGAGCATGGCCGTCTGTACACGCAAGAAATTCAGATGTCCGGAGATTTCGGCGGCGGAGCAGCTCCCGACGATGCGGCGGAGCAAGAGGCGCGGGCTTGGATCAATGCGATTCTGCATGACAGAGAGCCGGTTGTTACTGCTAAGCAAGCATTGGTCGTGCAAGAAATTCTTGAAGCGGTATATGAATCGGCGAACAAAGGACAAGCCGTTAGTTTCGTGTAACGGTTTCGAGTCGTCCTTCAGGGCGACTCGTCCTCTCGGCTTATTCCTCTCTTAACAAATTAGGGGTGGAAAATGCCATGCGTTCTCATGTAAACTGTAATTGGGCTAAATGAACGCGCGTACATCATTAGCGTGCAGCACCTCCAATATCACGATATGGACAAGAAAGGTTTGGTGGGGACTAGTGAAATCAGGAGTTTTTCTCGTATTGTTCAGCCAACAGTCATTTGAACAAGCTTTGGATACCGCCAAGGCTGAAGGCCTTCAATCCGTTGAAATCGGAACCGGGGCTTATCCTGGAACCGCACATGTGAACGCTAAGGAAATTTTGAACGACTCGGCAGCGATTAGCCGCATCCGCGATGCTGTTGACTCTCGTGGTCTAACAATTAGCGCGCTAAGCTGCCATGGCAATCCGCTGCACCCGGACGCCGCAATTGCCAAATCGCATCATGATGATTTCGTTGCTACCGTACAATTAGCGGAGAAACTTGGCGTAGATACGGTTATCACGTTTTCCGGTTGCCCGGGAGAATCCCCGAATTCCAAATATCCTTCATGGGTGACATGCCCTTGGCCGCCTGATTTCCTGACGGTGCTCGAATGGCAATGGAATGAAATCGCGATTCCTTACTGGAAGGAACAGTCCGCATTCCTTCGCAAGCATAACGTAAAAGTCGCCATCGAAGCTCATCCGGGCTTTCTCGTATACAACACGGAAACGGCGCTGCGCCTTCGCGAGGAAGCGGGAGACAATATCGGCGTAAACTTCGATCCTTCCCACCTTTTCTGGCAAGGCATGGATCCGATCGAGTGCATTAAAGCTCTTGGTAAGTCCATCTACCACGTACATGCCAAAGATACGAAGATCGACAAGCGCAATACGGCGATCAACGGCGTTCTGGATAACAAAAACTATGGCGATATTTTGCAGCGTTCATGGGTATTCCGCACGGTTGGATATGGTCACGACGACGAGTTCTGGAAAGATCTTGTCAGCACGCTGCGCCTTGTCGGCTATGACGGAACGATCAGCATCGAGCATGAAGATGGCTTGATGAGCGTGAACGAAGGCTTCACTAAAGCGGCTAACTTCCTCAACGGACTTATCCTCACCGAAAGCGCAGGTGAAATGTGGTGGGCGTAAAAAAGAATATTAACGTGGGCATGGTTGGCTACAAGTTCATGGGTAAAGCCCATAGCCATGCGTATAAAGACGTAGGTATGTTCTTCGATACGGAAGCGAACGTGGTCATGAAGGCGATTTGCGGACGCGATGAAAATGGTGTCAAAGAAGCGGCGGAAAAATTCGGCTGGGATTCGTATGAGACCGACTGGCGCAAGATGGTAACTCGTGAAGATATCGACTTCGTCGATATCAACGCGCCAAGCGATGCCCACAAGGAAATCGCGCTTGCGGCAATCGCAGCCGGCAAACATGTTTTCTGCGAAAAACCGCTTGCGCTTAACTTGGCGGATGGACGAGAAATGCTCGCTGCGGCGGAGAAAGCGGGCGTGAAACACGCGATCTGCTTTAACTACCGCTTCTTGCCCGCCGTTCAGTTAGCTAAGCAAATTATCGATGAAGGCCGTCTTGGTGAAATTCACCACTATCGCGCAACTTATTTGCAGGATTGGCTCGTTGATCCGAACACGCCTCTCGCTTGGCGCCTTAAGAAGGAAGTCGCAGGCTCCGGCGCACACGGCGACATTAACGCGCACAGCATCGACCTTGCCCGTTTCTTGATCGGGGAGTTCGATCGCGTCGTCGGTCACAACCGGACATTCGTAAAGGAGCGTCCATTGCTGACATCGTCATCGGGACTTTCCGGGAACGCATCCGCTACCGAGAAAGGCGAAGTGACCGTTGACGATGCTACCGGATTCCTTGCCGACTTCAAGAACGGAGCAATGGGCATGTTCGTTGCTTCCCGTTTTGCGGCAGGCCGCAAAAACCACAACACTTTCGAAATCCACGGAAGCAAAGGCACTATTCGCTGGGATTTGGAGAGACTGAACGAACTCGAAGTGTATTTCCGCGAGGATGAGCCGAGTTTGGCGGGATTCCGCACCATACTGGCGACTGATTCATCGCATAAGTATGCGGGCAATTGGTGGCCGGCGGGACACATTATCGGATACGAGCACGCATTTGTCCATATCGTATACGAATTCGTTCAACATATGACTACCGGATCGCCATTCACTCCAACCTTCTATGACGGAGTTAAATGCCAAGAAGTATTGGAAGCGGTCGATTTGTCCATCGAGCGCGGCGCTTGGGTCAACGTGGACGAGGTTTAATTTACCAAAAAAGTAAAGAGGTTGCCCATTGTCTCTTGAGACAGTGAAGCAGCCTCTTTTTTTGCATGTTTTTCAAACCTTTTTTCAAAGATTAATCAAACAATGCAATTTCAATTTACTTACAGTTAACAAATGCTGTTTATAGTTATTATAGTATTGATCATAAGGAGAGGTAGTGTATAAATGAAAAGGAAAAAGAGCAAAGCAGCGAGGATTATAGCCCCTGTACTGGGTTTGGCTTTATTATTCCCTTCTATCTCGCCGGAAGGCGCATACGCAAACGCGGGAAAAAAAGTCAAGGCATTAGAGTTTATTGGCATGGACGCGCCGATAACGGCTGATGACATGGCAAAAGCCTATTCGGCGGCATTTTTGAAAGTGACTTATACGAATGGCTATATCAAATCGTATCCTCTGACTTATAACACTTTGTTCAAATCCACGGATGTCATTAGTGGCATACCTGCCGGTGTGGTAGTCGATGTCAATGGCAAACCTATCATGGACACTAGCGTAGCAGATAAGCCTGTACCTTACGTTTCCGACGCGCCTGACGCCAACACTCTGTTTAGCGTTAAAGGAGCGGCTGCTACTGGACTAGGCGGAAATCCTCTTTCTCTGCTTACTCATTACGAGTACATCACAAGCAATAATGCAGGAAAATCGGCTTACGGAATCATTCCTGCTTCCATGGGCTTAAGCACGATCGACCAAAACAAACAAACCGGCGAACTAAAAGTGACGGATGTGAAGAAGGTTGATTTCTCCGCAGTCGGCGGGTTGTGGATTCCTTGTAACGGATCGCTGACTCCTTGG
The DNA here is from genome assembly GCF_021190915.1 of Cohnella silvisoli. Taxonomy (GTDB): domain Bacteria; phylum Bacillota; class Bacilli; order Paenibacillales; family Paenibacillaceae; genus Cohnella; species Cohnella silvisoli. The sequence continues at coordinate 21,076 of NZ_JAIOAP010000022.1, read as the reverse complement.
AACACGCTTCTCAGCAGCGAAGAGTACGAACCGGATGCTAGAGCTTACGAGAAGGATCCGACTCAAACGTTCGTCTCTTCTTTTACGAAAAACTTCTATCAGGATGACAAGAAAGTCGGCAACCCGTATGCTTACGGATATATTCCGGAAGTAACGGTGAACGCCAACAATTCAACAACTGTCGTTAAACACTATAGCTTGGGCAGATTTTCTCATGAACTCGGACAAGTAGCTCCGGATCGCAAAACGGTTATTTTCGGAGATGACGGCGGAAATACGATGCTGTTCATGTATGTTGCCGATAAAGCGGAAGACCTCTCTGCCGGTACTCTGTATGCGGCTAAGTGGAACCAAACGAGCGATAAAAACGGAGGAGCGGCCACATTGAGCTGGATCCAGCTTGGACACGCTTCGGACAGTGAAATTAAAACTTATATCGACAAAGGCTTGAAATTCAGCGACCTGTTCGAAACCACAGACAAGGATACTGCAGGGTTTACGAAAATTAAAACCTACCCGACAGGCAAAATCGAATGGCTTAAAGTGAAACCGGGCATGGAAAAGGCTGCTGCATTCATGGAATCGCGTCGTTATGGCGCCATTCAGGGCGCAACCGCTGAATTCAACAAAATGGAAGGCGTTGCCATCAATACAAAAGACAACAAAGTATATGTTGCGATGTCTTATGTGGAAAAGGCAATGGAAAAGGATGCCAAAAACGAAGATCCTGCAGACCATATTCAAGTAGCGAAACTTAAAGCCGGCGCAACCTATGAACTCAACCTTCTAGGCAAACAAGTCGACTCCAGCCAGAAAGCAATCGACAGCAAATACGTTCCGGCTGACATGAAAAGCATCGTTTTCGGCGAAGATTTGGCTAAGGCGGATGAAAAGGGCAATACGGCGGTCGTTGACAAAGTAGCCAACCCGGACAACCTTTCATACTCCGAAAGCTTGAGAACGTTGTTTATCGGAGAAGACAGCGGCATGCATACAAATAACTTCCTATGGGCTTACAATGTGGACACTCAGAAGCTGTCCCGGATCATGTCGGTCCCGGCTGGCGGTGAAGCGACAGGGTTGCAGGCGGTTGACAACTTGAACGGGTTCACTTATATCATGAGCAATCTTCAGCATCCAGGCGACGAGATGCTTGCTCCTGAACCATTGAAAGCACAAATAAATGAGTTCATTAATAAGTATTGGGATAACAAACGCGCCGGTTCGGTCGGTTATATTAGCGGTATCCCTGCGATCTCTAAATTATCAGAGGGTAAAGAATAGAAAAAAGCAATCAGTTCTATAACGTTTAATCGGATCCAATAAATAGCAGCCCCTCTCCTAAGTCGGCGGGGGCTGCTATTTATTTTCAAATCAAATTCAACAAACTTTACGTTCCGTTGACAAACTTCGAACAAATGGATGACATGAATTTGATATTTTCTAGATAAGGGAAAATTTTCTCTTATTCTATGTAGAACCGAGGTGTTTCCTTGATAAGCGCTTCTGAATTACTTATAGAACATACGATCACTGAAATCTTTCAGCCAGTTGTTGTTAAGGATTGGATGAAAAGCTGTCCGGTCATTCCTCCAACTCAGCAAAGCGATGAACTGGTGACATTGTTTCGGCGCAAGAAACAGTTGGAGTGCGTCGTAGTGTGCGATGATCAGCATCGTCCGATCGGGTTGATCATGAAAGACCGGTTTTTCCGATTGCTCGGCTCCCTGTTCGGGATGTCGCTGTTCGGGAATAGGCCGGTTTCCGCTTTGATGGATCCGCTGCCGCTAACCGCAGAGCTTTCAATCGAGCCGCAGGAAATCATCGACCGTGCGCTGTCCCGCGCCGAGGAGACCTTCTACGATGCGGTCCTGCTTACCGACAATGGCAGGTTTGTAGGGATGCTGACGGTTAACGATTTGCTCAATGTGTCGCGCTTGCTGCAACGAGAAGCGGTAAGTCGGCAGATTCGCACGATTCGGGATACGGAATCTATGATCGCCAACATTCACGAGTCCGTAGCTAAGGTGACGGAGACAACGAACGACACGCAAGCTTGCAGCGAACGGATCGCGGAAATTACCGATCAAGGCAGGAATGAACTCAACGATATGCTGCAGCTGTTTAAGCTGTGGTCCGCCAATGCCGAACGGCAAGAGAAAGCGGTCATCCAGCTGACGGAAAGAACGGCCGCAGCGGACAAGATCATTCAACTAATCGCGGAATTAGCGGATCAATGCAATTTGTTGGCCGTGAATGCGACGATCGAAGCTGCCCGCGCTGGCGTGCAAGGTAAAGGCTTCGGCGTCGTTGCCGATGAAATCCGAACTTTGGCGGACCGAACCAAGCATTCAGCAAGCCAAATTACGGGGCTTATCAAATCGATGACGGAAGCCGTACAAAGCGCCGCAAGCTTGGTAGGGGAGGGAAAGAAAGGGGCGGACAAAGGGTTCTCCCAAGTGAAGAAGACGGAGGATACTTTCGCGCAGCTCTGGAGTTCCTCGGAGCTCAATCATGAAGCGGCTTCCAGACTTATGATCGCTTCGACGGAAGCGAAGGACATATCCAACGAAATTCGCAATGAATTTCAGAAGCTTGTCACTCAATTAAATTCATAAATTTAACAATTCGAAAACGAAACTTGAACAGACGCTTTACAATTGAAAACTATACTTACACTAGTAAGTTAAATCTACCACAATTAGAAGGGTGATCAGAGTCGATGTTGCTAAAAAAAGCGTCTATTGTTTCTGTATTGGCGTTAGCTGTAGGAGTATCCGCCGTGAGCGCGGTTTCCGCAGCAACCGTAACGAAAGCGAGCGCAACGAAAGTCGGCGCAACGAAAGCTAGCCCGGTACAGGTTACAAATTCGACTTACATCGTAAACGGAGTTTCGGCGAATATCAGTACCTTTATCGAGAAAGGCAGGACACTTGTTTCCGTTAGGGGAATAAGCACCTATTTAGGCGCTGCGCTGCAGGCCGTTAAAGGCGGAGTTCAAGCGACGCTGAACGGGCACACGGTGGAGTTAAAAACGAACAGCAACCTGATTAAGGTTGACGGCGTCGAGCAACAATTGACAGTGCCTGTAAAGTCGGTTAATGGGACTACATACGTGGAGCTTAAAGCGTACATTCAAGCTTTGGGCGCTCAATTCGCGAAGGATGCTTCCGGCGCGACTTGGATCGACGCGAACTTGTTAGCTGACATTGACCATATCCAGTGGATAGATTCCACAAGTTTCATCGGTTCAGTAGAGAATGAAACGGGCCGTTTCGACTACTTGGTCAATGCGCAAACAGGTAAATACAAGGAATTGCTGAATGCGGCAGACGCTTCGGAATTAGTCGTTTCTCCTAACGCTATGAAAGCTGCTTATTCGAACGCAATCGGCGAAGTTTTCATCATCGATCTGAGCACTGGCGCTTCCACGAAAGCTAGCGCGGACAGTTCGATTAAACCGGAATTGGTCTGGTCGCCTGACGGTACAGCGCTGTATTTCCTGCAAGGGGATAAAGGCAGCGTCATCGCCAAGCTGGAACTGGCTTCAGGCACGATCTCCAAGATTCTTGAAGACAAAGTGGATTACAAAGCGAATCTGGAAGTTTCCGCAGACGGCAAAACATTCACTTATACGGTTACAAAGCCAGGCGCGGTTGTTGCAGATAGCTCGAAGCCGGTAGAAAATGACGATGTCACCATTGATACGAAAGGTACCGAGCCGCAAATTTACATGTACACGGTCGATCCTTCGAACAATAAAGCGGTGCAGCTTACAACTTCTTCGGATGATAAAGTGTTCATTCATGCTTCAGCGGACGCTTCCGCTGTATCCTATGTGAGCGTGAGCGACGAAGAGGGCGTTAAATCTACTTTGATCACAGTAAGCAAAAACAAAGCCGTTAATTCGCTTTTCATCGAAAAGGACGTGTACCAAGCTACGCTTTCCGGCGGTAAATGGTATTTGCTAACCGAAGGAAATGGAACGAACCAATTCATTTACGAAGTCGATCCAGCAACGGGCGCTGCGAAACAATTGTACACCGTTTCCGAGAACGTAAGCGAAATCGTAGTGAAAGCAGGCGCTCCGATCGCAGTAATTAATAACGGTCATGTGTATGTGAATATTAATGGACATTGGAAACCAACAACTAAGTAAGAGAATTGAGAGGAGAAATCATCAATGAAATTGTTCAAATCTTTATCCGTCGCCGCAATGGCGATTGCGCTAGTCACGACATCGGTATCCGTAGCGGGTGCTGCTAGCTCCCTAAGCGGTAAAATCGTAATCAATGGATCTTCCGCGCTTCTTCCGCTCACGCTTCAAGCGGCTAACGAATTCAAAAAGCTGAACCCGAAGGTTAAAATTTCGGCTTCGGCAGCCGGTTCCGTAACTGGACCGCAATCGGTACGCAAAGGCATTGCCGATATCGGCGCAGTAGACTGGGATGCTTCCACGGACGTACCCGGCTTCAAGAAATTCGATGGCCAAGTAGCGAACAAAGTAGCGGTTATCCCGTTCGCAGCTGTTGTTAACAAGAACGTGAAATCCGACAGCTTAACGACAAAACAATTGCAAGACATTTTCTCCGGTAAAGTAACGAACTGGAAAGACGTAGGCGGCGCAGATGCCGACATCATCGTCGTTAACCGCGCATTCGGTTCCGGTACTCGCGTTAACTTCCAAATGAAAGCTTTGCAAGGCTCCGACTTCCTGAGCAAAGGCAGCAACTACAAAGAAGTCAAATCGAGCGGCGATATGAAAACAGCCATCGAAACGACGCCTAACGCTATCGGTTATATCGATCTCGTATACGTAACAAGCAGCATGAAAGCTCTTCAAATCAATGGCGTGGCTCCTTCGGAAGCGAATGTCATTAACGGAACTTATAAAGTATGGGGCTACGGCTATTACATGACTAAAGGCAAGCCTGAGGGTGCTGTTAAAGCATTCATCGAGTACATCCAAAGCAAGAAGTTCCAAAACGGTTCCCTGAAAAAGCTGAAATTCATTCCGATTTCCGCAATCAAGTAATCGAATAACGCTCCAATACAATAACCCAACATATGGGAAGAGGCCAGCATAGCGGACATCACGCGACGCTGGTTTCTTCATGGGAGGATAAAGACCCTTATGCAACTGGAAAATACGGCCCAAAGCACGTTAGTCGGGACGAAATCTTCCTCGACCGAGCTCGGAGGCAGCATTAAAGCGGGTTCGGGGAAAAAGTTCGACCGGAAAAACAGGCTCCTTTTCTACAACCGTTTTTTCAAAATCGCCTGTATCGCAAGCGCCGCGTTCGTTTGCTTGATATTGTTCAGCATCCTGTTCTTCATGTTTCGGACCGGCATACTTACTTTCCGCGATGTTTCTCCAATGACATTCTTTTTTTCGTCGGATTGGTCACCCGAGAATGAGAGTTACGGGGCATTCATATTCATTTTCGGTACGTTCGCTCTCACGCTTCTGACGCTGTTGATCTCAGTTCCTTTGTCGGTCATCATTGCCGTATTTCTAGCAGAGATCGCTCCGAAATGGATGCGGAATTTGTTGCGTCCCGTTCTGGATCTGCTCGTCGGGATTCCTTCGGTCGTCTATGGATTTCTCGGTATGACGATACTGATTCCGCTCCTAAGGGATTTGACGGGAACGAACATGGGAGATGGAATTCTCGCCGCGGCTATCGTTCTTACCATAATGGTTCTTCCGACGATTAGCCGTATTAGCGACGATGCGATCAGCGTTGTCCCGCGGAAGTACAGGGATGCATCCTATGCGCTTGGAGCAACGAGATTCCAAACGATTTTCAAAGTCATCATTCCGGCTGCCCGCAGCGGCATTATGTATGCGGTTATTCTGGGTATGGCTCGCGCGATCGGCGAGACGATGGCGGTCGTCATGGTCATAGGTAACACGCCGCAATTGGCGGACGCCCTGTTTAAACCGACTTCGGTATTGACAAGCAACATCGTCATGCAAATCGCTAACGTTCCATTCGATTCGACTTGGAATAACGCGCTCTATATGATGGGTTTCCTATTGCTTGTAATTTCTTTGCTCATGATCGTGATCGTTCGTTTGTTCCAACGTAAGGGGGCACAGCAATGAGGGCGGCTGCTAGCGGGTCTGGAGGAGCTTTTAGTTCCGGCAAAGGGTTAAACAAAGTTAAAAATCGCACGTTTACCGTGTTCGTATGGGGCATTTCCTCTTGTATCGTTTTGTTCATTTGCGCTTTGCTCTTTCTAATCTTGCAAAAAGGGCTGCCGCATTTAACTTGGGATTTTATCATGGGTCTGCCTAGCGAGATGGAAGAAGGGGGAGGCATCGGTCCAGCGCTGTTCAATTCCTTCTACATGTTGGTCATCTCCCTTGCCATTTCTATTCCGCTTGGGATGGCTGCCGGCATTTACTTGGCCGAGTTCGCACCGAGCAATAAATTGATCGGGTTCGTGCGCATTTGCGTAGAGGGATTGGCATCCGTTCCTTCGATTATTTTCGGATTGTTCGGAATCGCCTTGTTCGTCGAGATGTTCCAAATCGGACTTACGATTATCGGCGGGGCAGTCAGCCTGGCTTTCCTGAACTTGCCCGTGATGACGAGGGTAACGGAAGAAGCGATAAGAGCCGTTCCGAAAGAAGTGAAGCAGGCTTCCTTTGCCTTGGGAGCGACCCATCTTCAGACCATTCGGCGCGTGCTCGTTCCGTCTGCGATCAGCGGTATCGTTACAGGCATTTGCTTAGTGGCGGGTCGAGCTTTCGGGGAAAGCGCGGTTATTATTCTGACAGCGGGCGTTACGACTTCTGGCGAGATGTGGGACTTTAACCTGTTGTCGCCGGGCGAAACATTAGCCGTTCATCTGTGGTATGTCCAGTCGGAAGCGATCGTGCCGGATGCGGTTTCGATTTCCGACAAAGCCGCTGCCGTACTCGTATTCGTTATTCTGATGTTTAACGTTGTTTTCCGCATACCGCTATGGATTAAAGATCGTAAAAATAAGTAAATTTCTTTATGCAAATTCACCTTCTCGAGAGGTCGAACTCTACGATTTGTTTGATGAGGGGGATGTTCCAGTAGTTGGATCTCCAGCTTGCATAGAGGTTCCACTCGGAGGATATCCCCGGAAGGTCCAAAGCGACTACTCGATGGGCTGGATCGGGAAGCACACATTCCGGCAAAATAGCTACACCCATTTGAGCGTGGACGGCACTTATAATCATCTCGACGGATTCGAATTTCGCGACTGTGTTAATCGTCCAATGGAGATGCGCCTTCCATAACGCAATGAGCTCGCTAATTGAGGTCTCCGTATGATCGATAAAAGCGTATTTAAAGAGATTGTGCGGAGCAAGCTCGCTTTCTTGGGTTAAGGAATGACCGACGGGTAAGATCAGCTTAAGCGAAGAGGCAGCCAACTTATCATAGTGGAAGTCGTAAGAAGCTTGGGGTGGAAGTCCGCAAATCGCTAGGTCAAGCATGCCCGCATTTAGCAATTGATATAGCGATTGTTCGTCTCCGGATTGCATGGATACTTGAATATTGGCTTTGTCCCTAACGGCTGTTAACCAGTTCGAACGAGCAATCGTGGTCATGGCGCAGTCCGTGCATCCGACTCGGAGAAGAGTTCTCTCGTTATCGCGCAGTTCTGTTATTTTGGATTCCGCTTCGGTATAGAGCGCGCTGATTTGGCTAGCGTAAGGCAGCATTATTTTCCCGGCATTCGTAAGAAAGATTCGCCCTGACTTTGCTTGGAAGAGCTTTACTCCCCAATCGGTCTCCATCTTCTTCATATGGAAGCTGATTGTCGGTTGCTTCATATTAAGAGCATTTGCAACTGCGGTAACCTGTTTATAACGATCGATTAATACCAGTAATTTCATTTTTAATAGACTGATGATGAAAACCCCGCTTTTACACCGATTTATTAACTTTGTCTATAATTTTATCATTTACATAGAATTAATGTATTTATTTTTTTCACTCAGTTAACAAAACGAAAACATTAGATTAACGACAACCTTCTACAATATTAACTGTAAGCAAAAATAACTGAGAGCTGGAAGGGGAACTATCACGAAATGAAAAAGACGGTAATCTTGTTGATGACGCTAATCCTGACGGTAACACTGGCCGCATGCGGTAAAAATAATAACGAAAGCAGCAATAGCCCAAGCGAGAATGCTAGCAATAGCCCAAGCGAGAGCGCAAGTGACTTATCCGGTTCTTTTCTAGCATCAGGTTCTTCCGCAATGCAGAAGCTAGTTGAACAAGCTTCAGGGAAATTCATGGATAAGAACAAAGGAGTCTCTATTCAAGTTCAAGCTGGAGGCAGCGGTACGGGCCTCACTCAAGTGTCTGAAGGACAATCAGAAATCGGTAACTCCGATGTGTTCGCAGAAGAAAAGCTGGATGCGGACAAAGCAGCCGCTTTAGTCGATCACCAAGTTGCGGTAGTTAGTATCGCTGCGGTTATTAATCCAGCAGTAACGGTGGATAATTTAACTAAACAACAACTAATAGACATTTTCACCGGTAAAGTAACGAACTGGAAAGACGTTGGCGGAAACGATCAGAAGATCCAAATCGTTAACCGTCCATCCAGCTCCGGTACTCGCGCCACTTTCGAGAAATTCGCTTTAGGGCAAAAAACGGAAGACTTGCAAGGCTCGATTCAAGAAGATTCCTCTGGCACGGTTAAGAAGCTAGTCGGCGAAACGCCGGGAGCGATCGGTTACTTGGCACTGTCTTACTTGGATGATTCCATTAAGAAGGTTAAGTACGAAGGTATTGAGGCAACTGAAGACACCGTAGCGGACGGCACTTATCCTGTCTGGGCATACGAGCACATGTACACGAAAGGCGAGCCAAAAGCAGAAGTTAAAGCTTTCCTGGATTTCATGCTGAGCGATGAAGTTCAGAATGGGGACGTCGTTGAACTCGGCTACATCCCGATGAGCAAGATGAAAGTTAAACGCGATGTTGCAGGCAACGTCACGAAATAATAAGCGTTCCATATCATGAGCCAATCAAGAGGCAGATCGTCAGTGCCTCTTGATTGGCTATGTAAAGGGAGAGATTTATGTCTCAGTCGTTAGACCGACAAAAAGCGAAGCCGCATCTAGCGGAGGAATGGGTAGGCAAGATTTATACGTTCTTGTGTATCCTTTTTCTCATCACCACCATATTTTCGATTGTTTATTTTGTCGCTTCCAAGGGGCTCAGCACCTTTATCGTAAATCATGTTAACGTCATCGATTTGTTAACAGGGCTGAAGTGGCTTCCCGATGGCGAACCCGCACTTTTTGGAGCATTGCCTTTCATATTCGGTTCATTCAGTACATCCATATTAGCAGCTTGCTTAGCTGCCCCGCTTGGTTTCTGCGCGGCAGTATTCATGGTTGAGATTTCGCCCAAATTCGGGCGCAAGTATTTGCAGCCGGTTATCGAATTGCTGGCCGGCATCCCATCGGTCGTGTACGGATTCGTGGGTTTAAGCGTTATCGTTCCCTTCTTCCGCGACGTATTTCCCGGTCAAGGTATCGGTATCGCGGCAGGCGCCCTCGTACTGTCGATCATGATTCTTCCTACGATTACGACAATAGCTACCGACGCGTTAGCCGCGCTGCCCAAAGGCCTGAAAGAAGGCTCTTACGCGTTAGGCTCAACCCGTTGGCAAACCATATATCGAATTGTTCTACCGACTACGCTTCCGGCTTTAATGACGGGCATCGTGCTCGGGATCGCGCGTGCTTTCGGCGAAGCGCTCGCCGTTCAGATGGTTATCGGAAACGCTCCGCATATTCCGCGGTCGCTGTTCGAATCGGCTTCGACGCTGACAAGCGCCATTACGCTCAGCATGGGGAATACGGCTATGGGCTCGTTAGCTAATAACGCGTTGTGGTCCTTGGCTCTTATTCTGATGCTGATGACGTTCGTCTTCGTCTTCATCGTACGTTTCCTGGAAGGGAGATCGAAATTATGAAAGCAAAGACAGCGGATAAAATCGCTACATCGATCATTATGGCCGTCGCGGCTTTGATTGTCTTAGTATTAGCCGGTTTGCTTGGATACATTCTATTTCGGGGCGTCGGGCATATCAGCTTCCACTTTCTGACTTCCGCGCCCGAATCGATTCGCAAAGGCGGCGGGATCGGACCTCAGCTATTCAACTCGATATTTTTACTCGTCTTAACGATGATCATAACGATTCCGATCGGCTTGGGTGCGGGAATTTATATGAGCGAGTACGCTCCGATGAACCGGATAACCAACTTCATTCGTTTAATCGTAGAAGTTCTCTCGTCGGTTCCTTCCATCATCGTCGGTCTATTCGGACTTCTAGTGCTCGTTAATTTATTTGGATTCGGATTCTCGCTATTCTCGGGAGCATTGGCGCTAACCGTATTCAACCTTCCGCTAATGGTGCGAATTACGGAGCAAGGCTTGAAGGGCGTACCGCGCGAACAGAAAGAAGCGAGCTTAGCTCTTGGGCTTTCCAAGTGGAAAACGATCACGTCGGTTATGCTGCCGATTGCGCTCCCGGTCGTTCTTACGGGTACGATCCTAGCGGCGGGCAGAGTGTTCGGCGAAGCGGCGGCGTTATTGTTTACGGCCGGAATGAGCTCTCCTAGGCTGGACTTTACGAACTGGAACCCGCTTAGCCCCTTCTCGCCGTTGAACCCTTTCCGCCCGGCCGAGACATTGGCGGTTCATATCTGGAAAATCAATTCCGAAGGGCTCGCTCCCGATGCCGGCCAGATCGCGGCGGGCGCATCCGCAGTTCTCGTAATAACGGTGCTGGTATTCAACTTCGGCGCCAGATGGTTAGGACGTTATATGCACCGCAAATTTACCGCAATCAAATAAGGGGGTTTACCGCGTGCAAGGTATCGGATTGTCTGCCAAAGACCTGAGCGTTTCGTACGGCGATAGACCTGCCGTCAAGAAGGTATCGCTCGATTTCGCGCCTAAGCAGGTAACGGCGCTGATCGGTCCATCCGGCTGCGGGAAGTCGACCTTCCTGAGAAGTTTGAACCGGATGAACGATCTTATCCCGAACTGCACGGTAACCGGGGAAATATGGATTAGGGACCAGAATATCAACAGCCCGGCAACCGACGTCGTATCGCTTCGTCAGAAGATCGGCATGGTATGGCAGCGTCCCAATCCTTTCCATAAATCGATCTACGAGAACATTGCTTTCGGACCGCGTTATCACGGCGTGAAGAAGAAAAAAGAGCTGGACGAGATCGTCGAGGAGTCGTTAACGAAGGCTGCCCTTTGGGAAGAGACCAAGGATAGGCTGCACAATTCGGCTTTAGCGCTTTCCGGCGGCCAGCAGCAGCGACTATGCATTGCGCGGTCGATTGCCGTCAAACCGGATATCATCCTCATGGATGAGCCGGCTTCTGCACTCGATCCTGTCTCTACCGCGAAAATCGAAGAGTTGATCTCGGAGCTGAAGCGGGAATATTGCATTATTATCGTGACGCACAACATGCATCAGGCAGCACGCGTGTCGGAGAAGACGGCGTTTTTCCTGATGGGCGAAGTGATGGAGTATGACTCCACGAATAACATTTTTACCAATCCGCAAAGGGCAGAGACGAGCGATTACATCACGGGGCGGTTCGGATAAAGGCTTGAATTAAATCAGACGAGGAGAATTGGCCATGAACTCCATTATCGAGATCAATGATTTGGATTTATTTTATGGAGAATTTCACGCATTGAAGCACGTAAACATGGAAATTCCGGAAAAGGCCATCACCGCGTTTATCGGTCCTTCCGGGTGCGGCAAGTCTACTCTTCTTAGGACGTTTAACCGGATGAACGATATGATCGCCGGCACGCGTATCGAAGGCAAAGTCGAGATCGCGGGAACGGATATCTACTCCAATGAGGTCGATGTGGAAACGTTGCGTAAACGCGTGGGAATGGTGTTCCAACAGCCGAATCCTTTTCCGAAATCGATCTATGACAACATCGCTTACGGCCCTCGCCTTCACGGCATTACCGATCGCAAGAAATTGGACGAAATCGTGGAAACGAGCCTTCGTTCCGCAGCACTTTGGGGAGAGGTTAAAGATCACTTGAAGCGTTCCGCTTTCAGTATCTCCGGCGGACAGCAGCAGCGTCTGTGCATTGCGCGCGCCCTGGCAGTCGAGCCGGACATCCTGCTCATGGACGAAGCCACTTCGGCTCTCGATCCAATCTCCACGCTAAAGATTGAAGAGCTGGCGCAAGAGCTTAAAGATCGTTACACGATCGTTATGGTTACCCATAACATGCACCAAGCGGCTCGCGTATCTCAACAAACCGTCTTTTTCCTTAATGGAGAAGTCGTGGAATATTCGGAGACGGAGCAATTGTTCTCCAATCCGACTGATCAACGTACGGAAGACTACATTAGCGGGCGGTTCGGTTGATTCCGAGAGAGGACGGTTAGGGATAATGGTTAAACGCAGAGAGTTTGATTTGGGTTTAGAGGAAATGACGCAGCTGCTTACCGAGATGGGAAGCCGTGTGGAGATCGCGCTTAAAGAATCGATGGAGGCTTTGAAAAATAGCGACGTCGAGACCGGAAAGCGGATCGTTAAATCCGACACCGAGCTGAATCATATGGAAGAGAAAATAAGCGAAATCGGCGCGAAGTTAATTGCTACGCAACAACCGGTCGCCAAAGATTTACGCCGTATTCTTATCGCTTTCAAGATTTCTTCCGACTTGGAGCGCATGGGGGATTTATCCGTAGACATCGCCAAGGTGGTCATTCGATTGGACGGGCAGCCCCTGATCAAGCCATTGTTGGATTTGCCGAGAATGGCCGAGCTTGTCACCGTAATGATTCAAGAGTCTCTGCAATCCTATGTGGACGAGAACGTTGACCTGGCTTACAAAAGCGCCAAGGATGACGATCAAGTGGATGCGCTCTATTCGCAAATTCTTCGCGAGCTATTCGCGCTTATGGTTGAAAATCCGAAGACGGTCAGCCAGGCGATGCTTCTTAGCTTCGTCGGTCGTTACATCGAGCGGATCGCGGACCATGCAACCAATATCGCGGAAAGCGTCGTATACTTGATGACGGGCAAACGTCCGGAGCTGAACCAATAAGATAAGATGAGATAAGGTGACAATGATCCGCCTTACACTCGGGACGCACTTTAATTCCACATGAGATAATTATTTAAAACCCACGAGCTTCGTGGGTTTTTTGGGCTTAACAGAAAGTATAAAGTTCGGAGTAAGGGCAGTCCTATTTCGTCTGTGTGCTTACGATGATTTTCATCGTATTGCACGAGTTGCCAGGTCATTTTTTGTTGCTAACGATGATTTTCATCGTATGGGGGAGTAAATTCAGTATTTTAAGCTCAAAACGACGACAATACGATGTTTTATATTTTATCGTCTAGCCGAATGCACGAAACTCGGACTGATACGATGATAATCATCATAATGGTAGTCTCCGCCTCGCTCTTATGGAGCCAGATCGTCCCAGTAAACGGAAAGCAAGCCGCAGGATTTCCCTTTCTTCGGGAGAGAGTCGAATGCCTGAAAATCCGCCTGCACTCTGCTTGCCATAAATCGTTCCCACGAACTGCAAAAGCATTTGCTGGCATAATCGCGGGCGTTCTTTGATCCTATTGTGCGTGAACCGTAAAACTTTCCATCCGTCCAGGATCAGATGGTTTTGTCTGATCCGGTCGTCGTCTAAGCCGGATAGACTGATTTTTCGCGCATGAGTTTCCAATCCGTCTCCTTCGATATTCAAGCGCACGACGCTATTGAAATCCATTCGCATCATCCTCCGGAAGCGAATAAAGCCGCCTTCCGATTCAGCTAACGCTGAAAGAAAGAGCGGCTGCGTGCTGCGCATGCCTTGTTTTGGAATTTTATAATGAGAGTATAATGGCCAACCGCAAAGCATGTCAATTACTGGAATCCAAGATCCAAACGTGTTACGTCGCCAAAGGACGGTGAAACCGTATATATTGTACGATCAAGTATAAGTTTTCATTGCCTTATACCCATCTGAAGGCAATTAAGTAGTATGCGTGAGGAATCTTTCCTAGATAAGGAGAGGTTCTTTTTTATTTTCGCTACTAGATTAACAAGGATTTGTGTAGAAGACCTATCAACCAAAGTAATGGACATGCATATTCTGAGTAAGTAAATAAGTATTCGCGAGAACAAAAAGGGGGGGGGGACATATATGCACTTGATTTCGGTTTTATTAATAGCTTTGGTTTCCAATCTGGATAATTTGGCGATTGGAATATCGCTTGGCATTCGTTCAACAAAAATTCCGGTTTTGTCTAATGGAATAATTGCCGGTATAACAATGGCAGGAACTTATTTATCTATGAATGCAGGTGTGTTTATTACCGGATACATTTCAAGCCGGACCACCAATTTGTTAGGTTCGGCGATTATCGTACTCATCGGCGTTTGGTCTATAGTAAATAGCCTGCGTCTAAGAACTGCACGATCTGCGGATTCCGACGATTATGAACATGGTTACGGCAATCGTAGTTCTGCCAATGCAGATGTCTTTCATAAGCATGTGATTTCAATAAAAGAATCGGCGGGTCTAAGCATCGCTCTTGCATTGAATAATCTAGCAACAGGGATAGGAGCGGGAGCAACGGGTATATCCCCGATTTGGACGACGATTTCGGTTGGAGTGTTCTCACTTCTCTTCATTGGGTTTGGATCCAGATTTGGTTTTACGTTGGCAAGATCGTGGTTGGGAAGCTATTCAAAGATTGCGGCTGGTATTCTATTGATTCTTATTGGTATTTATGAAATGTTCATCTAACGCCCCATTTTTACACGCAGCTAACAAAAGAAAGGGTTTAAGAATACACCTCCGTGTTACGGTGAAGGAAACGAACAATTCTTATCTAAGTTAATAAATTCCAGAATCGTCGGTCGGGGGCTAACAACGATGAACAAGGCCAACGTTTGGTTGAATCAGAATAGGGTAAACGAATGGTTGAGCGAGGAGGGTATCCCGCAATGCTGCGGGTTATTCCTTGTTCGATGGGAGGGCGGACAAGCCCAGTCCAATACGGCAGTTCCAAGCGCGCCTCTCCGTATTCGAAGATTGTTGCAGGTCCTTGCGCTTAGATTCTCAAAATTATCCGATTCGGTACGCAGTTGGACGTTATCCGGCTCCAGTCTTATTATAACCGTATCCTTCGGAACAGAAGAAAACGACAGCGTAGATACAGCAGAGATATCGGCGGGACGAATGGCGTTCCTTATCCGAGATTTGGCAACTCGGGTTTTTACCGAGTTTCGCGAATCGCGGGGGTTGGAGACGGGGAGCAGCATTCGCTGCGGGTTTGGCTGGATTTACGATAAGGCGGACACAGCTTATAAAATAGATTCACCGCACACTTGGGAAAGCGCGCTATTAAACGCTTACGAGAATGCGTGGCAACGTATGTTTTTTGCCAGCAGCCCGATTATCCGATTTCCGCTGCCTGAATATGCAGCAATTCCGACGGAATATGATTTCAAAGTGCGATATTTGCCGATCGTATCGTTATTGGATGGTTCTCTATATGGCTACGAAGCGGTTCCGATCGATATAAATAACGGGGCTCGAATAAATCTCAATGTTTTCTATGAGAAGGCGGACCAAGCGGGGAGA
Source organism: Cohnella silvisoli (assembly GCF_021190915.1). Classification (GTDB taxonomy): domain Bacteria; phylum Bacillota; class Bacilli; order Paenibacillales; family Paenibacillaceae; genus Cohnella; species Cohnella silvisoli. Next base: position 5,419 of record NZ_JAIOAP010000022.1, on the reverse strand, counting down.
TTATTCGAATCCGACCGCCATTTCCGTGAAGCGGCTATTCGCGGTTTTCCTTCTCGCAATGGGGATATTAAGCTATTCCTTCCCGTGCCGGCGAAAATTATTTTCGACCCGAGGTTATATCCCGGAAGCACGCTGCGGAGAATAGAAGCCGCGAACTTACGGCCTGAGCATGTCGTGCTTGTGATGGTCGGGGGCGAGGAAGAGCAAGGGACAACGATCAAAGCCGCACTTAGCCATTATCGGAATCAAGGGTTCAGGATTGCCCTATCGGGCATAACGCCTAATCTATCGTCGATGCGCCGAATGGTAGATTTGCATCCGGATTACGCGCAGATGAACGTAGACTGGGTAAACGTGGAGGGAACGGATTCCGTCGAGGAAAGCTTGTTGCAAGCTTTTATTTCCATAACCCGCAAAGAACAGATCGTACTCATCGCCAATGGTCTGAATCGTGAAGAGTTGCTTCCCGCGCTTGTCGCCAGCGGAATGAATTACGCGCAAGGAGAATGGCTCGGCAATGCGAACAAGGATTCTTTCGAACTGGCTCCTCATGTTCAAGGCCGAATCCGCTCGGAAGTTAACAAACGTTATCAAGGTGCCACAGGCACACTCTCGGAATTGGTCGTTCCGGTAAAGCAATTTAGCCGAGATACGCCTGTGTCGGAAATTTCCCGGCACTTTGAAATTTACCGGGAGTCCCAAGAGTTTGTTATATCCGACAATGGCAGACCGGTAGGCCTTCTAATGAAAGAAAAGCTGCATCAAATGCTATCGGGCCAATTCGGATTGCCGCTGTATTGGAACAGACCGGTTGGTAAAATCATGGATACGCACCCTATGGTCATTGAGGAGTCAATCAGCGTAGATCAAGCATCGCAGATGGCCATGGCCCGAGAGCCGGACAAGCTCTATGACGCGGTAATCATTACCCGTGAAGGGCATGTAACCGGTATTACTTCTATTCGGGCGATGCTGGAATGGGTGACGCAGTCCCGCATGGCCGATGCCCAGTGGGCGAATCCTTTGTCCGGTTTACCGGGTAATGAGCCCATTCGCCGGGAATTGATCCGGAGGTTAGCTGACGGACGTCCTTTCTCGGTGCTATATGCAGATTTGGATCATTTCAAATGGTATAACGACCAATACGGCTTTCACAGAGGCGACGACGTGATCCGTTATACGGGCGAAACCTTGCTTGAAACCGTTCGGGCACAATTAAAATGCGATTGTTTCGTAGGCCACATCGGGGGAGACGACTTCATCGTTCTCTCATCCGGTTCGGATCCGGTAGAGATGGCAAGGGACGTGATTAAACGTTTCGAGCGTGGGATTGGAGCTTATACAGGAAAGCATACGGGACCGGTACTGGATCGGTCGGGTCATCCGTTGGATGCCTCGGGATTGTCTTTATCCTTATCGCTGCTGCTTTGCCAAACGACATTGGGCTGGACACCGGAAACGTTGTCTGAAAGGGCGGCATTGCTGAAGAAAAAGGCCAAGCAGCTCAGCGGAAACTCGCTGGTGTGGGAAACGATTTCCGAGAATGAAGAAATAAAGGACTCGATTGGCGATTTAACCTTATCTTAACAAAAATCGGGAATTGTCTTTACGTAAGATTGGTAAATTTATACTCACCGAAGACTCTGTGGAAGATGGTGTTGCGCGGAATGATGACTTCCTGGTTTGGGTTGGAGAAAGTGGTCGAGCGGATCGAGTTGCATAAATATATAGGCGTCATTGGAATAGACCTGTCGGAATGGAGTAACGGGTTATCGTCGGAATTCCGAGATGAAGGGTTTAGTTGGTCCAATTGGCTTTCTTTGGCTATGGGACGCAATGATCTATGGTTCGGGGATGAGGTCGCAAGCCATTTATGGCTATATGCGGAAATTCCTGGTTCGCTTGGCGAAGAAGAGAGTGAGTCCTATTTGAGAGGATTGGCTAAGCGAGTCCGGGAGGCGATTGTCGCTCAAACCGGGGGAGCCATCAAGGCGACATCCCAATTGCCGCGGCATCGCGAAAGGGGAATCGGATACGCGCAATTGAAGGGTTGGCAGACGAAGCCGATTAAAGACGTTATCTACGAAGGAATGTTGAAAGCTTCTGTACAGATGCACGCTTCATTAGTCGAACAAAGCGACTGGGAGTTGCGCTACGAGTTGGACAGGCTGCTAACGGAAAGCAGCATCAAAAGCGTGTACCAGCCGATCATGCGGCTCGGCGATGGAAGAGTATTTGGCTATGAGGCGTTGACGAGATGTCCGGAGGGAAGCTTATTCGATGGCCCGCTTTCGTTGTTCCAATTCGCCGAAAGGCACAAACAAGCTTTCGCTTTGGATCGTCTGGCCAGGGAAAAGGCCATTCGTCATTGTCCGGATTTAGGCACGATGCAGAAAATATTCATTAACGTCACGATGAGTATTATTAATGATCCTCACTTCGTATCGGGTCAAACGGTCCGTTGGTTGACCGAGCGGGGGCTGTATCCCGGGCAAGTCGTATTCGAGCTTACAGAGCGGAGTTCGATTGACGACTTCGAGGCTGCCAAGAAAATATTGGCCCACTACCGCAGCCAAGGATATGAAATCGCGATAGACGACGCAGGTGCAGGGTACTCCTCGCTGCAATCGATTGTCGAATTAAGCCCCGATTATATTAAAGTGGATCGCTCGTTGGTTCGCCTAGCGGACAAGGACGAGATGAAGAAGCACATGCTTCGCACTTTTGTCAGATTCGCCAAGAAGATGAACATTCGCACGGTGGCGGAAGGCATTGAACGGCCGGAGGAATTGCGCCTTCTTCGTTCGATGGGTTTTGACTTCGGACAAGGTTACTTGCTTGGCAGGCCGAGCGAGCGTGTAGTTACCGATGTTATGTTCGGAATGAAATAAATATATTGGAATAAAAAGTAGATTGAGAGGGCCGCCGTAAGCGGCTTCTTTTTTTCGTCAAAATATTCGGTAAAACGATAGTAAAATACTTAAATTGACAATCTATTTAATAGTCAATTATACTCATATCATGTATAAATTTGCCAATGATGTTAGGCAATAAGGTGAGCATTACTAGATTAACCGAATGGAAAAAGGGTCTAAGGGCTCAATTAACGGAGGGTTCAAATGTCGATCGAGAAGAGAATGCGTAAGGTTATGGTAGTCCTATTGTCACTCTGTCTTATTTTCTCATCATTTGGAATGGCAGCTGCGAAGGAACAAAGCTCGGATATCAAAGGGCATTGGGCGGAACAGCAAATTACAAGTTGGATCGACAAAGGACTTATCAAAGGTTTTAGCGACGGTTCTTTCAAGCCGGATAAGACAATTACGCGTGGGGAATTCATGTCTCTCGTCAATCGTTCCTTCGGGTTTACCGAGACTGCTGACGTTAAGTTTAAAGATCTTAAACCGGCGGCTTGGGTTTACCAGGACGTTCGGAAAGCGGTTAAAGCCGGTTACATACACGGTTACTCAGACTCTACCATTCGATATAACCAAGTGATTAATCGCCAAGAGTCTGCTTTGATCATTGCCGGTTTGTTAAACTTGGCGAATGATACTGCATCGACTAGCGGTTTCTCTGATGCGGCGAAGATTGCATCTTGGGCTAAAGGCTCGGTCGGGGCAATCGCTGCCAAGAAACTATTGGAAGGAATTGCTGACAAGTCCTTCAATCCAACCAAAGAACTCTCCCGGGCGGAAGCGGTTGTCTTGTTGGACCGCGCTTTGCAAGCGAGAGTAGTATCCTATAATGCAGCAGGTACTTATGGTCCTGCAACAGGCACTCAAACCCTTCAAGGTAATGTTGCTATCACTGTTGGCGGCGTTACGCTGAAGAACGTAGTTATCAACGGAAACTTGCTCCTTGCAGACAGCATCGGCGAAGGCGATGTTTTCCTCGATAACGTAACTGTAAAAGGTACTACTACCGTCAAAGGCGGCGGACCGAACTCAATCCACTTCAAAGATTCCGTTCTCTTTACGATTGTCGTTAATAAGCAAACAGGGGAAGTTCGCATTGTTGCGGAAGGACAGACTACTGTCCAACAAGTCAATTTGAACAGTCCAACGACACTACAATCGGACACCAATACGGGCAGTGGGTTTAGCAATGTCACTCTGACCAATGATCTTCCTGCAGGTTCGAAAGTTACATTAAAAGGTTCTTTTAACAACGTTGAAGTCAATTCTTCAAATGGTAATATTGACATACCACAAGGATCTATCAATAAATTAACTACTACCGACGATTCTAAGGGCGTTTCTCTGAATCTCGGTAAAGATTCGAAAATTAAAGATCTTGTTCTAGATTCTGGATTGAAAGTCTCAGGTCAAGGCACGATTGATAAAGCTACGGTCTCAGAAAAAGCCAAAGGTTCTACTTTTGAGAAGCAGCCGACAAAAACGGAAGGTTCAGGAGCCCCGGCTAGTTCGCAACCTCCTACTTCTTCTGGTAACGGTGGTGGTGGTGATACGACAGCGCCAACGATAAGTGCAGTCACTGGAAGTGCAATAACCGACACCTCGGCAACCTTGAACTTTACATCGAATGAAGCGGGAACTTATTATTACGTGGTCTATGCAGATACAGACCCAGCACCGAATGCGGCAACCATTGCCTTGCAAGGATCAGCCGTAGCCAAAGGAACAGCTGCAGCGAGCTCATCGGCGAACTCAGTTAACGTGACGGGCTTAACCGCATCCACAGCATATAAGGCGTATGTTATCGTTAAAGATGTGGCTGGCAATGCTTCGAATGTAGCGACAATAGTAGTAACGACAAAAGCAGTATTAACAGGAACAGCGACAATAACAGGTACAGCACAAGAAGGCCAAACGCTAACCGCAGCATTGGCTGGTGGCAATAACACAGGAACACTTAGCTACCAATGGAAGTCAAATGCTGCAATCGTCGGAACCAATTCAACAACTTATGTACCAGTGGCTGGAGATATTGGTAAGACAATCACAGTCGTTATCACTTCAAGTGTGCAAGCAGGTTCAGTAACGAGTTCAGCAACATCTGCTGTTATTGCAGCGGCATTAACAGGAACAGCGGTAATAACAGGTACAGCACAAGAAGGCCAAACGCTAACCGCAGCATTGAATGGCAGCAATAACACAGGAACACTTAGCTACCAATGGAAGTCAAATGCTGCAATCGTCGGAACCAATTCAACAACTTATGTACCAGTGGCTGGAGATATTGGAAATACAATCACAGTCGTTATCACTTCAAATGTGCAATCAGGTTCCGTAACGAGTTCGGCAACATCCGCTGTTAATGCAGCGGCAGTAGCGGCATTAACAGGAACAGCGGTAATAACAGGTACAGCACAAGAAGGCCAAACGCTAACCGCAGCATTGAATGGCAGCAATAACACAGGAACACTTAGCTACCAATGGAAGTCAAATGCTGCAAT
>NZ_JAIOAP010000021.1 GCF_021190915.1 Cohnella silvisoli | reverse complement strand
CGCTGAACGCGCGCCAAAGTCGCGCTGAACGCGCGCCAAAGTCGCGCTGAACGCGCGCCAAAGTCGCGCTGAACGCGCGCCAAAGTCGCGCTGAACGCGCGCCAAAGTCGCGCTGAACGCGCGCCAATCTCGCGCCGAAGACGCACCGAAGTCGCGCTGAACCCGCGCCAATCTCGCGCCAATCTCGCGCCGAAGACGCACCGAACTCGCACCGAACTTACGCCGGACTTTCGAAGAACTCACGTCAATCCGCGCCCGTCCTTAAACTAATCAATCTAGCCGAACTCCTACCAGCAACAAAATGTAAAAAGCGCAGGTGTTTTGAATCAATCTTGAGTTTAGTAGCGTCAACCTGCAAAATGTACATGTGTTTAGAACAAAAAGTGCAAATTTAGCTGAATTTTGGCGGAGTACATGTACATAATGCAGGTTGATTGACGAATATCCGAGTTTTAGTTGGAAACAGCTGTACGGAATACAGGTTGTTCCCCCCCCAAACCCAAAACCTCGTAATCGATCAGAAAAAGAAGTTTATTTTGTCGCGAACCACTTCGTATTCGAGTATTTTACTTTGCGGATGACGGTAAACAGGGCGTAACCATCCTTTCGTAACTAAAGAGCGCAACCATTTAATGGCCGTACGGTGATTGACTTCGAAATGTTTCTCTACATCGATTGGCCTAATATATCGAGTCAGTCCTAAAGCTAGGCGGATTACCTCTTTCTCAATGAGAATTGCGCGCGATACGGGAGCTTGGGAAGGTTGATATTGGCTAAGATTCATGCGCAGCAGAGAGATACATAGATCAGGACGATTGGCGACATCATCAAAAGCAAATGAGAAGATCCGGTAGCCTATTCCTTGCATAAAGAGCTCGCGGTTTGTTTCGCCACAGAAGCCCATACGGTCCATATCCCGAATATGACTGTTGAATCCTTTGATTTCGATGATAAATTTCAAGAAGCCAAAAAAGTAAACGAAATCTGCAAAATAAGGTTTTCCCCGTAAATCAAGTATTTCATATTCTGGATGCAAATGATCAAAGTTGCCAAACATAGGCCACCACGTATTTTGCAGAAACAGTTTTTCTCCATGCGCATGTCCCCGTTCCAATCGTCCTCTGCGTTCCCCCGATCTACGTTTCAGATGATAAGCAATAAACTCTGCGTGTTGTTTTTCAAAACTCATTATCCTATTCCTCCTCTGTTTAGAGCGGTCGATAAAACAGAAAACGCCCCTAACCCACCATTCGGTAGGATAGGGGCGTTCTTCGCCGCTTCTTGGATATTAGTGTAACCTAAACTAGCAAAAAGGGATACCCGCACCCGATGTATCGAATCACTCCACAATCACACCTATGCGTATCGACTTATTTTTCAGCTAAATCTACGAAATCATCAATTAGAAATTGACAGATATTTACTCTCGGTTTATAGTAATGATAGATTTTTGCAAACGTTTGCAATGACGGAAAGGAGAACCTTCCTATGTTACTTTGCCACTCGAGTGACCGGTTTTGATCGGCACCGGAAGTACATTCAAGTCCGCTCAACCTGCAGACGCAACCACAGTTCAAGATGTTGGTATCAAGCCCGGCGTCCAAGATGTAGGAATTAAAGCTGTTGCGAAGGCGTTGAATTTGTCGGTCAGCACGGTTTCCAGAGCTTTAAACGGCGTTTATGGCGTGAATGCTGCGACAAGGAAGCTTGTCGAAGAAACGGCCAAATCTATGGGCTACGTTCCCCATCTCGGCGCCAAGCAACTCGTTGGTAAAAGCAGCAACCTGATCGGAGTATTCATCCCGCAGTTCGAATTCGAAGCGAGTGATGGGTTTGTGGGTATGTTCTCTCCCCTGCAGAACGCATTGCAAAGCTATGGCAAGGACGCTCTCTTTTTTTCAATCCCCTTCTCCAATTATCAAAATCAGCGCTTAACGGAATGTATTACATCCCGAAGCTTGGAAGGCTGCATTATTTTTCCTCCTTTCTCTGAAGCGCATCCGATCATACAGGAGGTTTTGCGGCTTCAGGTGCCGTGCGTTAATTTCGAGGATGTCATCGGGCCTCGTTGCTCCTCGGTCATCTCGGATGATCGGGAAGGAGGCCGTCTTGCTGGAAGAAGGCTGCTGGAAGGCGGACACCGCATTATCGGGTATATGAACGGTCCGCCGGGAATTCGCATTTGCAAGGAGCGTTACGCCGGTTTTTGCGAGGCATTAAGTGAATTCGGCATCGAGCACGATAGCTCCTTGGTTGTGATCGGGGATTTTTCCGGCGCAAGCGGCGCGAAGTCGGCAATCGAGCTGCGGCACAGGCATCCGGAGATGACCGCCCTATTCTGCGCTAATGATTTAATGGCGATGGGGGCTATCATGGAGTTTGCGCGTGCTGGCATATTGGTGCCGGAAGAGGTCTCGATTGTCGGATACGACGGAGATACCTTTTCCGCCTATACGTCGCCTCCGCTTACGACAATCAGTCACGCCAGAGACGAGATCAGTTCACGCGCTGTACAAATGCTCATGGAGATCATTAAGGGAAATTCGGGTACTAAGCATTCGGTTCCGCCGCAGCTTAAGGAACGTCAATCGGTTGCCCGCTGGCGAACAGAGTAGAGAGGAGGCCATCAACGAGATGACGGTTATAACCAAGGACATCATTCATGCAAAAGGAATTAAACGCGTTTTTGGCAAAGGTTCGGGCGCCGTTACCGTATTAAAAGGCGTGGACATCCACCTCCCCGCAGGCAAATTGGTTGCGTTCAAAGGGAGATCCGGCTCGGGCAAGACGACGTTGATCAACTTGCTTAGCGCTCTGGATCGACCTACGGAAGGTACGATTTCCTTTGACGGGCGAGACCTGACGACGATGTCCGATTCTCAGAGGGACATTGTCCGCCGGACGGAGATGGGACTTATTTTCCAATCCTTTGCCCTTATTCCTCTTATGTCCGCCTACGAGAACGTAGAGTTTGTACTTAGAATTGCCGGAGTTCCCGCGAATGAACGGAAAGCCGCGGCAGTCCAAGCTCTGGACCATGTCGGCTTGAAACCCCGGATGCATCACCGGCCTTTCGAGATGTCGGGAGGAGAGCAGCAAAGGACGGCTATCGCCCGCGCCATAGCCCATAAGCCAAAGCTGATCCTGGCCGATGAACCGACAGCCGAGCTCGACAGTCGTACGGGACTGCATATTATTAAAGTATTCCGAGACTTGGTAGAGCAAAGCGGAATTACGATCGTTCTGACTACGCATGATCCAGCCATTATGGAAATCGTCGATCAAGTTTACGAACTGGAGGATGGACAAATTGTCTCGCACAATTAAACAAGCCACGGCTCTCGGATTGGCAATCGTTCTAGGTACCGCCTTGGCAGGCTGCTCGCTCTTGCCTAAAGAAGAAGATGCTTTGAAACCGCCGCTCGTCAAACCCGCGCAAGAAAATTACAGTACCGTGAAGGCGGAAAAAGGGACGATCGTGAAATCGATCAACGGAAGCGGCACCTTCGAATCGATACTTACGGATGTAGCCCAGTTTACCGGTCAAGGCGGACGGATCGATAAAATTCCAGTGAAAGCCGGCGATAAGGTAAAAAAGGGGGACGTGCTTGTCCAGCTCATATTGGACGGCTTGGATATTCAAGTAAAGGAACAGCAATTGGCGCTGGAAAAAGCGAAATATGCTTATCGGCAAGCCCGCAACGGCGATGAACAGGTGCTCAGGATCGCAGGACTGCAAATGGAAATCGAACAAACCAAATACGATCGGTTATCGAAACAATTGAACAGCAAGCAGCTGGTATCGAATATCGACGGCGAAGTGGTGTTCGCGGAATCCCTGAAGGAAGGGGATTACGTTGAAGCTTACCAGACGTTAGTTACCGTAGCCGATCCCTCTAAGCTCAGAGTTGCTATTCGCGTCGACAATGCCAACGATATTCGCGAAGTCGAGGTGGGCGTAGCCGCGGACATTACCTTGAATCAAGACAAGGTCGTAGGGAGAGTCGTTCAGACGCCGTCCTCTTCTCCGACCACTTTAAATAAAGATTTAGCCGAAAAATATGCCAAGACATTGTTCATAGAGGTACCGAAGCTGCCTAAAGATACCAAGATCGGTTCGATGGCCGACGTGAAAATCATTACGCAGCAGCGCGATCAAGTCATCAAAATTCCGCGCAGCGGTTTGCGTTCGTACCTGGGACGCAACTTCGTACGTGTATTGGAAGACGGTAAGCGCTTACGCGAGATTGATGTCGAGCCGGGGCTCGTCGGCGCCACGGAAGTAGAAATCATTAAAGGATTGGATGAAGGCCAGACCATCGTTCTACAGTAAATACAGTAAATTATTTCGCGTTCCTAGCGTTAGGGAGGCTTCGAAGTGGCCTTATTCGTCATGATTATCCGCAAAATGGTTCAAAATAAGTGGCTCGTGTCCAGCATGTTTTTCGGTATTCTGATGACCGTAGCGCTTGTCGGAACGATGCCGATCTATTCGGAAGCCATTCTATCCCGCATGCTCGTTAAAGATTTGGAGACTTTCCAGAACGAGAAAGGAATCTATCCGGGAACGCACTGGTCGATGATCGGATTCTATAATGAAACGAGCGAGAAACGCGCCAGCCTGATCGCTCAGATGGATCGCTTCATGGCTGCCGAGGCTGCCCCGGGCTTCGGAATCCCGGTGAAGGAGCTCGTGCAGGAACGACGCACCAAATCCGTTTCGCTTATCCCTCCGGGAACGGAACAGGATACGAAGAAATCGAGGCAAAGCGCTACTTTGCGGTCCTATAGCGAGTTCGAGGATCATATCAAGCTCGAGGACGGAAGAATGCCTGCGAAGCAGCCCGTCGATGGCGTTTACGAGGTGCTCGTCACGGACCAGGCTTTGGCCAACTATAAGGCCGTTTTGGATACCGTGTTTCTATTAAAGGCCGACAAAATCCAGGGAAATCTCAAAATTAAACCGGTAGGCGTCTTCACCAAGAAACAGGATGACGATCCTTATTTTCGCAATGCGGGCTTAAGCGATATGAATTCGGCCTTCATTATTGACGAAGGGCTGTTCGCCCAAGAATTCATCAAGGGGAATAGAATCCCGGTCTCGGCGAGCGGTTGGTTCTTCGTACTTGACTATTCCAAGATGGAGCTTCGGAACGTATCGCAATTTATCGATACCGATAAGGCGATACGCGCCAAGGTGAAGGGCAAGATCGTTCAATTCCAAAGCGAATTCAACACGCCTGCTCTGGCTACGATCACGGAATACTTCGAACGGGCGAAACAACTGAACAAGCTGATGTGGTCGCTGAACGTGCCCGTATTGATCATGCTTGGTTTCTATATGTTCATGGTGTCTAACCTGATCGTGGACCGGCAGAAAAACGAGATCGCCATCCTGCGAAGCAGAGGCGCCGCAAGATGGCAAATCGTTCTCTCCTTTGCCATAGAAGGATTGCTGCTCTGCGCTATCGCATGGGCCGCCGGACCTTTTATCGGAATGGGATTAACGAAAGTACTCGGGGCTTCCAACGGATTTCTGGAGTTCGTTCAAAGGTCGCGCATGCCCGTTCATTTGAATGATCAAGCGTTCCTCTACGGGGGAATCGCCGCTGCGGTCTCGTTCCTGATGATGCTCATTCCGGTAGTACTTGCTACGCGGGTTTCCATCGTCGGGCACAAGCAGCAGCTTGCCCGCATGCAGCGGCTGCCGTTCTGGCACAAGGCGTTTCTCGATGTTGCGGCTTTGGCCGTATCTATCTATGGCCTTACTACGTTTAACAGCCGGTTAAAGGATTTAAAGAGTCTCGGTTTAAGCACGGACGATCTAAGAATCGATCCGTTGCAATTCGTCATGCCGGCTTTATTCGTCCTTGGGGCAGGGTTGCTGCTGCTCAGACTGTATCCGTTCGTGCTGAAGCTTGTTTATTGGATCGGTCGCAAATGGTGGCCGCCGTCTTTGTATGCGACATTGATCCAAGTCGGACGTTCCAACAGCCAATATCAATTTCTGATGGTGTTCCTTATTATGACGATCGCCATCGGCGTATTTAGCGCGGGTGCCGCGCGAACGCTCAACAACAATACGGAGGACCGGATCCGTTACGGCAATGGCGCGGATTTCGTCCTGCAGGCGCAATGGCAGAACGATAAGCCGCCACCGCCGCCGCCAGGTGCTCCGCCTACGGATACATCGCTGACCGCGCCCAAGGTGATTCATTATTTGGAGCCGTCATTCGATCCGTATATGAAATTGCCGGGCGTCGAGCAGGCGGCGAAAGTATTCGTGAAAGAGAAAGCCACTTTCGCGAGCGGAGAGAAGTCAGGCGTCGCGATGCTCGTCGGGGTGGATAGCGATGATTTCGGAAGAGCGTCTTGGTTTCCGAATAAGCTGCTTGATTATCCGTTCTACGAGTATTTGAACCTGATTGCGGCCGACCCGCGCGCGGTGCTTATATCCCGAACGTTAGCCGAACAACGGGGTTTGAAAAAAGGCGATACAATATATGTAGGCTGGGAAGAAATCAGCTCCCAACCGTTCGTCGTCTTCGGGATTATCGATTATTTTCCAACCTTCAATCCGAACCCGCCGATCGGTTCTATCGATGCTTCGGATGAGGAGACGAAACAGAATGCGCCTATGCTCATCGTTGGCAATCTGAGCCGCATTCAGTTCCAATTGGCGCTCGAGCCTTACCAGGTATGGCTGAAGATGAAGCCGGGATATTCCACTTCCGAATTTTATGACGGCATCGAGAAGTCGAAGCTTGGACTTACGAGTATCGTTAACACAAGGGAAGATCTAAATAAAGCGAAGAACGATCCTTTCCTGCTCGCGCTTAACGGAATACTGACGTTAGGTTTCATCATTTCGATTCTAATCAGCTTTGTCGGTTTCTTGCTCTATTGGATCTTGTCGCTCAAAGGCCGGACGCTGCAGAACGGAATTATGAGAGCGATCGGGCTATCGCTTCGTCAATTGATCGGAATGCTGGCGCTCGAGCAACTGCTAACGTCGGGAGTCGCTATCCTAATCGGCGTTGCGATCGGCAACTTGGCAAGTCTGCTGTTCGTTCCGAACTTTCAGATTGCCTTTAATCCGGGCAGCCTCGTTCCGCCGTTCAAGGTCATGTTCGCGGCTATCGATTTTATCCGTCTCTATTCGATCGTCATTTTCATGTTATTGCTAGGGTTGGGCATTTTGTCCTATATGCTCTCCCGCATCCGCGTCCATCAAGCGCTGAAACTGGGGGAGGACTAACCGATGATCAATTGCGAAGGTTTGGTCAAAATATACAAGGCAGCCGACCTCGAGGTGTTCGCGCTGCAAGGTCTCGATTTGCGGGTGGAAAGCGGCGAGTTAATGGCCATCATCGGCAACAGCGGTAGCGGAAAGTCGACGCTGCTTAACATGCTCGGCGGTCTCGACCGTCCGTCCGCTGGAGGACTCGAGATCGACGGCAAGAACATGCTGAAGATGTCCGAGCGTGACCTGGTCAAGTACAAACGGGAAAGCGTTGGCTTTGTCTGGCAAAATAACGCTCGAAATCTCATTCCTTATTTAACTGCTCTTGAGAACGTCGAGCTTCCGATCCTGCTTAAGGGTAAGCGCAAAAGAATGCGGGCCTTGGAACTGCTCGAGTCAGTGGGGCTGACCCATCGGAAGAACAACAAGCTCCATCAGCTGTCCGGCGGCGAGCAGCAACGTGTAGCTATCGCCATCGCGCTGGCCAACCATCCGAAGCTGCTCCTTGCGGATGAACCGACCGGCTCGGTCGATTCCCGGATGGCGGATCAAATTCTCGATTTGTTTCGCGAACTGAACCGGACGATCGGCATCACGATTGTTATCGTCACGCATGATCCGCTGCTCGCGAAGAAGGTGGACCGCGTTGTCGCCATCCGCGACGGAAAAATTTCCTCGGAAATGTTGCGCCGCAAGTCGTATGCCGAAGAGCTGGCGGAGCTGGAGCGGGGAATCGAACAAACCGAGGAAGACTCCCATGTCGAATATGCCATACTCGACAAAGCCGGCCGTCTTCAAGTACCGGCAACCTATCTGGAGTCGATTGGCGTCAAAGACTCGAACAAAGTTAAGCTGGAGCTCGTAGAGGGCAAGATCGTTCTGACTTCTCCGGAGGAAGCTTCTTAAATTACGGCACAACAGGGCGGCCTTTTTGGTCGCTCTTTACATTCTCTATAACACTGTTATAGAGGGATTATCAAACAAGAGTAAATAAGAGTGGAGTATGAAGATTTCTGGAATCATAGTTCTTATTCTTGGAAGTTATGTGCTCAAATGCTACTCGGATATAACGGTAAGCGCATTAGTGTTCCGCTATCGAAAGAGGATGCCATGAAGCATTTATTTGAGACGAAGGGGGCAATTAGAGGATTTAGTATTTTATACGACGAGAAAGACTGATTTATTAAACAGATACCGAAAAGAACAAATTAACGAACCCGAATTACCGGATTTGAACATCACTCAGCCTCCGGATATTCTTCTTTTAATTCTTCAATAGAACCGTACTTTTTTGTTTCATATAGAAATTTCGCCATTTCCTTATCTGTTCGATCCTTTATGACATGGCCGTAAACCTTACCTAGCTTTTCAAATACAAACATGGTCTTACCTGGTTCATCTCGTAATGGATATTTGTTAGACATATGACACCTCTTATGTTCATGGTTCGATCAGAAGAGGGAAAACCTTCCTTATGCCAGTTGAATGAAGATTTTGAAGCTCCGCGGGTGCTATTAATAGGATATATGCGCTACATCTCGATTTGTGAAATAACTAGTTACTTTAAATATAATTTAATATTTTCGACAAAATATTACAAATTTTGCTATATACGCTTCCAACATTTAGGTGGTAAACTGGCTGTGTCAACAGTTAATTCAAAATTTTCAATTGTTATCCAATCGATTTCTGGACGTGCTGGTTTGGGGTATCTGCCCCTTTCTTAAATATGCCTAAAAAGATGTCTTCTAACATTATGTATTGAATTTGATGAGAAGCTGGCCAGCTTTATCATAAATACAAGAGAATAAGAGGAGTGTTTTCTTTGAAGAAGTTCTTGTCAATAATTTTGATAGTTGGTCTTATATTTACCTTAAGTACTTCTGCATTCGCAAAAGATAAAAATACTTCCGAAGGCCTAACAGAAAAAGAAAAGCTAGTTCTCATTAATCAAGTAGGTCTAACAGAAGAAGAAACAACTTTATATCCTATTGGATTGTTACGAGAGCTTATCGCCAACGATGGAAAGAAACTTTCTACAACTACTAGTAAAAGTTATGATCTAAAGAGTGAGGGACCTAGCAACGGTGAAATCGGAACTGCATCATTAACTAATAGTGATATCACTCTTAATGGTGCAGCGTTCAGTACTACAAGTGATGTTTCAGGATCTAAGAAAATTATTCTTGTTGGTAACTTTCAATGGAAAGTTGACCCATTTTGGACTTTGACAGATAAAATGTCTATCGGCTATCCCGTTACAAATAAATGGTATCTCAGAACTTCACAAGGGCAAGTCCTAGGGCACTCCAGCGAAACGTGTAATTATGTAGCAACTGCGTGGGACTGTGTTACAAAATCATCACCTTCTAACTACGATCTAGGCGTCGGTGTTGCTGCGTCATTTGATCTTAAAGGCGATGCAAACGTAATGAAAGGTTGGGTTCAGCAATATGTTTACGTTGTAAACACTGAATCAGGAACTTCAAATGTTTTGTTCCGCTATGGTCATAAAACTATAAGTGGTAATGTTGGGGTTGGTATTTACCCGGTTGGTTTAGCAGTCGAACCAGCTGTTAACACAGAGACTCTGGATTATATCATAACTTTCAGTTGGTGATATAATAAAGTAGGGGGGGTAACCCCCCCTACTTTATTTACGGAGGTGAAAATTTGAAAGAAACTATTTTTGGAATATTGCTCTCATTGTTGGTCACCGTTGTTCTTTTTATAATTGTATCAAACATCATTGCCGCTTCAAATGATTTAGGTAATATTCTTGCAATGACTTTTGTTATTTCAATTCAAATTTCTTTTCTCGTTGGGTTAATTATTTATAAAACGAAAAAAAACAATAAATAAAGTTCCTTGACCCATTTACTATACGTAATCCTTGTATTAAATATTGAGAGAAATTATTCGTTATCCTCAAAAGAAGAATATTTATATTTCATTAGGTTGATTTCGAATCACGGGTGGGAGGTTGTGCCGGTTAATAATGGTGCATCTTCCTTGGATGAGTATTGTGCAAACTTAGTTACAGAGATGTGGTCATCCATTAGAACGGATTTAGAGGCGAACTTGACAAACTTCATCAATGGAATACCTGGTGTTATTGAACTTCCAGTTGACGACACTTTAATATCTCAATTGGCTACAAGTAAATGGCGAATGACCTCGAAAGATAAAATGATACTGGAAAGCAAAGACGACATGAAAAAGCGTAGACTTAAGTCACCAAACCGAGCCGACGCTTATGTTTTGACTTTTGGCGAATATCTCATGGAACCTGATGAGCATATCATGACACCAGCTATTGGTAGTGTAACAATAAAGCAAATTTGAAGGGAAATGGAAATTCTTGTCGAATAACCTCAGTTAACAATATTGAGGAGTGAAGGTATGAAAAGTTTGTTCTCCATGTATTACACTCCAACTGACGATGATTTTAATAGACTTTGGGAAGAGAGTGTAATCGTCTTCGATGCTAATGTTTTATTAAATCTTTACAGGTATACGATTAAGACAAAAGATATCTTTATGGATATCATCAGGGAATTATCTTCCCGAATATGGATACCACATCAAGCAGCTTTAGAATTTCACGCGAATCGATTGAAGGTTATTTATGAACAAGTTGATGCGTATCAACAAGTGAGGAAGATATTAAATGATGCAGCCGGGCCACTGACTCTTCAACTAAATGATGGATTGAAAGACTATGCAAGAAAGCATCCGATAATTGATGTGAATAACATAAAAGAAAGAATTAATGGCTTTTTTGAATTACTAAATAAAGAAGTTAATGAGCAAGAAAACCTTCACCCAAATTACCTCCAGAACGATGATGTCAGAGAGTTCTTAGAAAGGCATATTACTAGCATCGGACCCCCTTTTACTAAAGATCAATTGGAAGTTGTATTTAGAGAGGGCGAGATCAGATATAAATTAAAAAGACCTCCTGGATTCAGAGACGCTTCCGACAAAAAGGATGATAGAAAGTATTATCAAGGACTAACAATTGAAAGTCAGTACGGTGATTTACTTATCTGGAAACAAATAATCGAGGAAGCAAAAATTCGAAAAAAATCGGTTATTCTCGTCACCGACGATGTAAAGGATGATTGGTGGCTCAGGGTGCACGGTAAAACAATCGGCCCGAGATTCGAACTTATAGATGAGTTTACTTACGAAACAGACCAAAACTTCTACATGTATGAATCTCATCGCTTTTTAGAGTTTGCGCAAAAGTATCTTGATCATACAGTGGACGAAGAGGCTGTACAAGAAGTGCAAGATTTGAAAGAATTCAAAGAGATGATGTTGAACGAAGATGAAAGAATCAAAACAAGAGCTAGAGAGTTAAATTCCAAACAAAAGAGATTATTCTCTCTATCGAACTTGCCGTTAGTAAAAAATGAGAAAAGAGAAGAGAATAGAATATTCATAATATCTTTCGCGCCAAAAAGAGATTTTGACATATTTGACTACAGAGATAGGATCAGTTCGGAAATAATGAAAACTGGAAGATTTGTTGAGCTAATTAAGGTAAAGCAATGGGAGATCCCTGGCGATCTGGGGCCGCAAGAAATTCATGTTTCAATATCCATTTATGATCCAGAAGGCGATGCTTCAATTGAATTTATGATCAGTATATTTTCAAAAATATTCAAATCACATAATTTCACAATTGACGAATTAACTTAAAATCTATAGAAACTCTCATAAAATAGGAAAGGCTTTGGTTGTCCTACCTGGACCTAGCCTTCGTTATATTTTGGAACTTGCTGATGTTTAGGCTGAGTTGGGATTTGCGTTTGGTTGATATATCACAAGGTTTCCAAGGAGGTTGCTAAGAGGTAATGAAGTATTCCTTGTTCGATAATGGAATTGATTCTTTCAAAGCTGCATTTAGTTCAATTCAAAAAATCAAAGACCTTGTTGATGGTGGGTATCATCATTATAAAGATGCCATTCTATCAATCAATCATGCGAATGAAGTATTGTTCAAGCACATGTTGAAACAGAGGTTAGAACTCCTTATTTTTGAAGATATGAAAACATACATTAGTGCCAAGTCAGACCTTAAACGTTCCGGAAAAAGCAACGTGCTTGAGGTAAATCCGAACCTTAAAACTGTCAATCTATTTGATGCGATGAAGCGATTACGAGACTTATGCGATGTGGAAATTCCAGAAATGTTTTTTAGCTCAATCCTATACTTAAATAATCTTAGAAATAAAATCATGCATTATGAGATAGAGTTACATGAAGAAGAGATCGAAAATGTAAGAAAGATGTTGGAGTCGTGCTACACACTCAGTATAGAATTCTTTGAATCGCAATTAGGCGGTATCGGACAAGCACTCGAAAATGCGCGATATGAACTGACTTCAGAAGATATTGCCGACATTCTAGCAGAGCAAGAGATGTACGAGAAAATAAGAGAAGATTATCTCGATCGGTTAGATGGTGAATATTTAGCGATCGACGAAGCATTAGAAGATGAATTCGAGGGAAAAGCAACCTATTAAACAAAAATCCGTAGTAACTACGCATATTTATGATGTTATTCTATAGATGGATAAGAATGAGCGCTGACAAATGAGTCGGCGCTCTTTTTATTTCTTTTTGGAT
The DNA here is from genome assembly GCF_021190915.1 of Cohnella silvisoli. Taxonomy (GTDB): domain Bacteria; phylum Bacillota; class Bacilli; order Paenibacillales; family Paenibacillaceae; genus Cohnella; species Cohnella silvisoli. Next base: position 98,440 of record NZ_JAIOAP010000021.1, on the reverse strand, counting down.
TGTAATTGATGATAACATCCAGAATTCGTATAAGTGTTTTATCACTTATTTTTTGAAATAGAGCTATAAGCCCACACTTTTTGACCTTTAATAAGATTCGCCGAAAATAGTAGGCAATATCTTAGCCAATCAATCACAAAACCTGAATTCGTCCTTCTCTAATCCAACTCGTCAATCTATGCATCGATATGCCGGTACCGACGGATAATTCTTTTAATGACGCCGTAGGGTGAGTTCTCAGATAGTCCTTGCAAAGATGAAATTCCGTTTCATGCTCGGTAAAACAATCATCGCATGCCATTTCCGACATTCTATGTTGAGCAAACAACTTGCCGCAGCGGACGCAGTTACTCAATGACATAGGGGTTATCTCCTTATATTAAACTTCGAATACGATATTCATCTCTAGTTGATTGTTCATATTAAGGATTATGGGGATAGATAATACGCTCATTTTGACTGCGGAAACTTCGATCTGCTTGCCCATGATTAGCGTTGGCGGAGTAATATCCAATGTGATTCCGTCTTGAGAAAAGTAGCTCATCGCATTGCCGCAAATCATGTTAGCTAATTCGGAAAAAGCGCTTTGCTCCAATGAACCCAAGGCTTCGACCGGAACGCCTCCCATCATCGTCGAAACGACTTCTAGAATGCTTGGCATGGACCCTCCGAAATACATTTGACCGCGAATGTCTCCCGTTATGCCGACAATCGTTAATACTTCCAGTCCGGAGAACGGCGAACTTTTAAGAGACGGACTTCCAACCTTGCAGGGCAGCTGGAATTGCTCGAACACATGTGAGGCCGCTTTCAGAAAAGGATTAATGTAAATGGCTTTCAATGGCTATCACCCGCTTTCGTTTATTGAGAAACCTTGTATTGAAACATAAAAAAACCTCCCGAATAGGAGGTTTTTATTTCCATCTTATTCCGGCAACTGGCTGGCATGACGCATGGCGATGCGCGGTAGCCCCTGTAGCTTTGCGACCCCATCTTTCAAAGGGTGTGCCTTTTCAATTTTCAATAGTACAAAATAACCAATACTTCGACAATAGTAGGAAATTAAGACCATGTCAATATGTTTAATCCAAAAATGATGAAAAACATCGCTGTTTCTGGCGAAAAGGACAGTCGGGCGCAGATTAAAGAAGTCTCTTTTTTATAACATGAAAAAATTTTCCGATTATGTAGGTTGTCCCCATATGGTATGCTATTGCCAAAATGTAACCGCATTCTTAATTGTTGGAGAGGGATATCCGATATGTACAAATTAATTTTGGTGGATGATGAAGCAGACGTCCGCGAAGGCGTGCTCAGCGAGATCGAATGGGAAGCCCACGGCTTCCAAGTGTCCGACGTGGCGGAGAACGGTCGCGAAGCGTTGGAGATGATAGAGAAATCGGTCCCTGACGTCATTGTGACCGATATCCGCATGCCTTTTATGGACGGCTTGCAGCTTTCCGAGCAAATACGCCGTGAATATCCATCGACCAAGATCATCATCCTGACCGGCTTTGACGAATTCGAATACGCGCGCAAGGCTATCCATTTAAACATAGAAGAATTCGTGCTCAAGCCTTTTTCCGCGGGGGATTTGCTGCAAGCTCTCCAGAAAGTAAAGGGCAGGCTTGATGCCGAAATGGCGGAACGGGAAAACGTCGACACCCTGCAGGAGCATTACCGTCGCAGCATCCCCGTATTAAGGGAGCTATTTCTCGTCTCCTTAATGACGCGCAGGCTTACGGCGGCGGAAATCCGCGAGAAAACCGAGCATTACGGCATGCCGCTTGAAGGCAGCTATTACACGGTATCGATTATGCAACTTGATAATTCGGCACGAGAACGGGATACAGGCGACTCGAATAGGAACCGCTTCGATTTCGAATTGCAGAACTTCGCCGTACGCAACATCGCCGAGGAAATCGTTTCGCGGCAGGGCGCGGCAGGATACATTTTCCAGCACAATGAAACCGTCGTCTGGCTCGGTATTAGCGCGGAAACCGATGATCTCGATCAAGTGCAGAAGTACACAGCGCACATTCTCGAAGAGATTCGCCATAACGTTGATAAGTATATCAACCGCAGCATAACGATAGGGACGGGCACCATTACTTCGAAATTGTCCGATGTGAAGTACTCCTATGCAGATGCAATGGCTGCGCTCGATTACCGAATATTGCTTGGCAACAATCGCGTGATCGCCATCGAGGATGTGGAGAGACGATCTACGGCGCCGATTCGGTTCGACGAGCTGCAGGAGCAGGCGTTGCTTCGCTGTCTGAAGGTGGGTACGACAGATGAAATGGTGACGATCGTCGAAAGCCTATTCGCTCCGCTTATGATCGCGGAATCCACGGTTTCTTTCAGAGATGCGCAAATTTTCTTGCTGCAGATCGTGACCACCATGCTGAAAGCGTTGCAGGAACCGAATCGAGACAACGGTGAGCGGCAGCTGAGCGATTCCAATTGGCTGAAGGAGATGACTCAGTTCAATAGCCTTCAAGAGGCGAAAGCATGGATTATTTCCACCTGCACGGGAGTGATGACTCGCATCGCCGCCGATCGCCAAACCGCCTACCATTCGTTAGTCGAGCAGGCCAAATCCTACACTAAAGCCAATTACGCGGACAGCGAAATTTCCATCGCCAAGGTTTGCTCGCATTTGCATATAAGCGCCGGGTATTTCAGCAGTATTTTCAAACGGGAAACGAAGATGACCTATGTCAATTACTTGCTGCAAATCCGTTTCGAAACAGCGAAGGAATTGCTGCTCACGACTGATCTGAAGACATTCGAAATCGCGGAGAAGGTCGGGTATGCCGATCCCAACTATTTTAGCTTCAGCTTCAAGAAACAAGTGGGCATGTCGCCCAAAGATTTCCGTAATCGGACAAGGGGAGAGACGCCGTGAGAGGCCTCCAATTTCGGTTATACCGATTTAAGAGCATCCAATTTCTGATCGCGGCTTCCTTCACAATCATGACGGTGCTCGTCGTGTTCTTCGTCAGCCTCGTCCTTTACAACAAATTCAACCGTACCGCCGAGAACAATACTTCTTTGGGAAACCAGCAGGTTATCTACCAAGTGGCGGCCAACCTAGAGTACTACATCCGAAGTATGACCACCGTCTTTACGTCCGTTGAAGCACAAATCAAATCTAGCGGCGCACTGCCGAACGAGATGCTGAACGAGCGCCTCGACACGATTTTCCACACGCGGGAGGACCTCGTCACCATCGGGTTGTTCACCGAAACGGGGCAGCGAATGACGTCGCTTCCTTCCGCGGACATGAGATCCAATACGCATTTGACTTCCCAGAATTGGTTTCGTTCCGCCATCGAGAATCCGAACCATCTGAGCTTCTCCGTACCTCATGTCCAGAATCTATTCAAGGGCAAATACAAGTGGGTCGTGTCCATGAGCAAGGGGATTAAGCTGAAGACGGCGAACGGGCAAGAGATTAACGCAGTGCTGCTCGTCGATGCCAATTTCAAGCTGATCGACGACTTGTCACGGAGCGTTAAGCTCGGGCAGAAGGGTTACGCCTATATTATCGATGACTCCGCCGGCAACATTATCTATCATCCGCAGCAGCAACTCATTTACGCCGGCTTGAAATATGAGAACGTGGAACAAGCGCTCAAATATACGTACGGAAGCTATCTTGACGGTTCCACGGGGGAAAATAGGCTGATCACGATTCAGACCGTCAACAACGTAGGCTGGAAAATCGTCGGCGTGTCTTATATGGACGAAATCGTAACGACCCGCAAGGAGATCAGCACCTTCCTGCTATGGCTCCTGCTCTTCGTCATGGCATTCGTGCTGCTCATTACGCTATATATGTCCGCGAAAATTTCCCAGCCGATCAAACGTCTGGAGAAATCGATGCAACTCGTCGAACGGGGAAATTTCGATATTCATATCCCCATTCGGCGTGACGATGAAGTCGGACGTTTGTCCCGCAGGTTTAATCTTATGGTGAACCGAATCCGGGAGCTCATGAACCAGAACATTCACGAGCAGGAAGCTAAGCGCAAGAGCGAGCTCGAGGTGCTGCAATCGCAAATCCACCCCCATTTTCTATATAACACGTTGAATTCGGTCGTTCGTTTGGCGGGTACCGGGAAAAATGAAGACGTCATTACGATGATTACTTCGTTGTCGAGGTTTTTCCGGATCAGCTTGTCCAAGGGGGAGCATTTCATCTCCGTAGCGGACGAGCTTGAGCACATTCGCAACTACTTGATCATTCAGAAAATGCGCTACAAAAACAAGTTCGAATATGCGATAGAAGCCGATGAAGAAGCGCTTCGGTGCCGCACGCTAAAGCTTGTGCTGCAGCCGCTCGTGGAGAACGCGATCTACCACGGCATCGAGCCGAGCGCCGATGAAGGGTTTATTACGATTTCCGCGCGGGTATTGGAAGGCAAGTTATGTTTGCAAGTGAAGGACGACGGCTTGGGCATTTCCCCGGATAAGCTTAAGGATCTGCTTACAGATCCTCCTGCTCAGCATGAGGGTGGAACCGGTATCGGCCTTCGTAATGTCCATGAACGCATTCGGCTTAATTACGGAGAGGAATACGGATTGCAAATTGAGAGCGAACGCGAGGAAGGCACGACCGTAAGCGTATGGCTGCCCTGTCTGCAAGAAGGAGGGGAAATATGAGACGTTATTCGATAGCAGGTTTGTTGGGCTTGTTCGGGATTTTCTCGTTGCTCGTTTCCTGCGGGCGGGGAGGAGAAATCCACTCCATGCCGGAAACGCAGAAGGAAATCGTTCTGATCGTCAAGAGCAAGGAAGGAGAGTTCTGGAACACCGTCAAGATGGGCGCGGAAGCGGCGGCGACCGAATTTAATGTGAAGCTCATATTCGATGGGACAACGGACGAGGCGGATGTGAAAAGCCAGATCGATCTGGTGAACAAGTATTTGGCCTATGGAACGAATGGACTCATATTGGCGGCTAACGATTATACGAAGCTTGCACCATCGGTTGCCAAAGCCGATCGGCTAGGCGTTCCCGTCGTAACGATCGAGTCTGAAGTCAATTCTCCCGAGGTGCGGAGCTTCATCGGGATAGATAATTATGAAGCAGGCAGGCAAGCGGCATTGAAGATGAAAGAGTTAACGGATTCTAAAGGAAGGTTTATCATCCTTAACTTCGTAAAAGGCTCGCGAAACGCGGAGCAGCGGGAAAAAGGGATTCGGGACGAATGGGCGGCGACGCCGGGCATGCAAGTCGTAGAGTCCGCCTATTGCAACTCGGACTCCACCCGTTGCGGGGAGTTGACGAAGGAATTGCTCGATAAACATAGCGACATTGACGGAATATTAGCCTTGAACGCAGCTGCTTCGATTGGAGCCGCCGAGCAATTGCGGAGCATGCAGCGGGATGGTGAAATCAAACTTGTTGCCTTTGACAACACGCCTGAGGAATTGGAATGGCTGCAAGAGGGCATTATTCAGGCTACGTTAATCCAGAACCCGTTTAGCATGGGGTATTTGGGCGTGAAGACGGCAGTGGAAGCGATGAATAGGCAAAGCGTTCCGAAGAAGATCGATACGGGTACGAAAGTGATCGATGCCGAGAATATGTTCTGGTCCGACAACCAGAAAATGCTGTTCCCCTTCGTCCAATAAACGAGGTCAGCAGGATTTTGCTAGAAAAGAGGAGGATATTGAATTCGTTTTCATACCGGAATGAGACATAATCGATCTCGTAACGGTCCTAACAAACAGATTCGAGGAGGTCAAGTAATATGAAAAAGAAGATTATTCCGGTGCTTGTAGCGGGAGCAATGCTGGTTGCGGTGGCGGCTGGTTGCAGTAATTCGAAAAACAACGACAAAGCGGCATCGGGCGGCGACAGCAATACGATCGGGGTGGCCATCTACAAATTCGATGATACGTTCATGACCGGCGTCCGCAACGCCATCAAAGACGCCGCGACCGGCAAAGCGACGGTTGACATCGTAGACAGCCAGAATTCCCAACCGACCCAGAACGATAAAGTCGACCTGTTCGTCTCCAAGAAATACGACGCAATGGCTATCAATCCCGTAGATCGTACGGCTGCAGGCGTTATTATCGATAAAGCCCAGAAAGCGAAAATCCCGGTCGTATTCTTCAATCGCGAACCGCTGGCGGACGATATGAAGAAATGGGATAAGGTTTATTATGTAGGCGCGAAAGCGGAGCAATCCGGTTCCATGGAAGGCGAACTTCTCGTTGATTACTGGAAAGCGCATCCGGAAATGGACAAAAACAAAGACGGCGTTCTGCAATATATTATGCTGAAGGGCGAGCCGGGACATCAAGATGCCGAGCTTCGCACGAAGTTTTCCATCCAAGCGATCGAAGACGCTGGCATTAAAGTCGAGAAGCTTGCGGAAGACACGGCGATGTGGGATCGCGTTAAAGCGCAGGATAAAATGGCTACGTTCCTGTCCGCTCACGGGGACAAAATCGAAGCCGTGCTTGCGAACAACGACGATATGGCGCTTGGCGCAATCGAAGCTCTGAAAGCCGCCGGTTACTTCAAGGACAACAAGTTCATGCCGGTCGTAGGCGTAGATGCAACGGCACCTGCCTTGCAGGCTCTGTCCGACGGAACGCTGCTCGGAACCGTCCTCAACGATGCCAAAAACCAAGGCGCCGCGACTTTGAATTTGGCAGCCGTGCTCGCCAAAGGCGACACGCCTTCCAAAGACAACTCCGGCTATGACATCACCGACGGCAAGTACGTCTGGGTACCTTATAAGAAAATCACGAAAGATAATATGAACGACGCCAAGTAAGAGGATTAGGGCGGGGGGCGATCGAGGCTTGCGTCGCTTACCCCGCCTTTCTTATACCGTTAACCGCATCAGGGGGAGTGAACAATGACAACAACGCAATATTTGCTGGAGATGGAAGGGATCTCGAAGTCTTTCCCCGGCGTGCAAGCGCTGGACAACGTTACATTAAACGTTCGTCCCGGTACCGTTCATGCGCTAATGGGCGAGAACGGGGCAGGCAAATCGACTTTGATGAAATGTCTCTTCGGCATCTATTCCCCGGAAGCCGGCGAAATCCGGATGAACGGGCAGAAGCTCCATCTCCCCGATTCAAGAGCGGCTCTAGGCAGCGGAATTTCCATGATCCATCAGGAGCTGCATCCAGTTCCGCACCGCAGCGTTATGGAAAATATATGGCTTGGCCGGTTGCCGCTGCGCGGTTTTCGACCGTTCCGATTCGTAGACGGCAAGAAGATGTTCCGCGATACCGAGAAGCTCTTCAAGGAGCTGGACATGGATATTAAACCGGATACGATCATCGGCAAGCTGTCCGTTTCCAAAATCCAATCGATCGAAATAGCCAAGGCTGTTTCATACAATGCCAAAGTCATCGTCATGGACGAACCTACTTCCTCTCTGACAGGCAATGAAGTCGAGCATTTGTTCCGCATTATCGCAGGCTTGAAGCGGCGTGGAGTCGCGATTATTTATATTTCGCACAAAATGGAAGAAATCTTGCGCATCTCCGATGAAGTTACGATCATGCGGGATGGGCGACAAATCGGTACTTGGGACGCGAAGGATTTGACGACCGACCTCATCATTTCCCGGATGGTCGGACGCGATTTAACCCAGCGGTACCCGGAACGAGCGAATGTTCCCGGCGATGTTCTGCTGAAGGTGGAAGATTTCACCTCTCCGATACCGAAATCATTCCGCAACGTATCCTTTGAGCTGCGGAAAGGTGAAATTCTCGGGGTAGGCGGATTGGTAGGCGCCCAAAGAACGGAGCTGATCGAAGCGTTGTTCGGCATCCGCTCGCTATCGTCCGGTCGTTTGACGCTGCGCGGCAAGCCGATTAAGATTCGCAGGCCCGTTGACGCCATCCGGCACAAAATGGCTTTATTAACCGAAGAACGCCGCGTCACCGGCATTTTCCCCGTGTTGTCGGTGCTTGAAAATACGGTAGTCGCTAATCAGAAGCGCTATGAAAAGCCTTATTTTATACTGGAGGACAACAAACGGCGCGAAGACACGGATCGCAGTATAAACCGCTTAAGCGTAAAAACGCCGTCTATGAAAACGCAAATCAGATATTTGTCCGGCGGAAATCAACAGAAGGTGCTCCTGGCGAGATGGCTGCTGACGGAACCCGATATTTTATTGCTTGACGAACCGACTCGGGGAATCGATGTCGGGGCGAAATTCGAAATTTATACCATCATCGCGGATTTGGCCGCGCAAGGCAAAAGCATTATTATGATTTCTTCCGAAATGCCGGAGCTGCTTGGCATGTCCGACCGCATAGCGGTCATGAGCGAAGGAAGTTTGACCGGAATCGTGGACGGCGCTACCGCCACGGAAGAAGAAATTATGCGGCTAGCCGCCCAACATACGGCCTGATCGGGGGGGATCGACATGAACGTTACCGTTAAAAATACGAAAGCATTCCTGACTGACTACGCGATCTATGTCGTACTTGCCGTTCTCATCATCGGCATTACGTTGACCGATCCGTCTTTCTTATCCTTGAGCACCTTGACGAACATCCTGCACCAGAACTCGACGAAAGCGATTATCGCGTTGGGCGCAGCATTCGTGCTTATTACGGGGGGAGTCGACCTGTCCGCCGGCCGCGTCGTCGGGTTGTCCGCGGTGATCTCGGCTTCAATGGTGCAGTTGTCCGATTATCCACAGAAGTTTTTTCCTCATTTAAATGAGCTGCCTATTATCGTTCCCGTGCTGCTTGCCGTTCTTGCCGGACTAGTCGTCGGCCTTATCAACGGTCTTATCGTCTCCAAGCTTCATGTGCCGCCATTTATTACGACGCTGGGGACGATGGTTATCGTGCTGGGGATCAATTCCTTGTACTTCGATATGCCGCCGAACAATTCCCAGCCTATCGGCGGGCTTCGTTCAAGCTTTACGAAATGGGGCTCGGGTACGTTCGAGATTGGCTCCTTTAGTTTGCCTTACCTGGTCATTATCGCGATTATCGTCGCCGTCATCTGCTGGGTCATTTTCAACAAAACGAGGCTCGGCAAAAATATGTACGCGATCGGCGGCAACGTTCAAGCGGCTCATGTCTCGGGTATCAATGTCGGACGCAATCTGTTGTGGATTTATAGTATAGCCGGCGCGCTGTACGGGCTTGCGGGCGTTCTCGAAGCCGCCAAATCCGGAGGGGCCTCCAATGGATACGGCAACATGTACGAGCTTGATGCTATCGCGGCTTGCGTGGTCGGCGGCGTATCTACGACGGGAGGCATTGGAACCGTGCCTGGCGTAATGGCCGGCGTCATGATCTTCGGCGTCATCAACTACGGCCTGACGTTTATCGGGGTTAATCCGAACTGGCAGCTTATCATAAAAGGTTTGATTATCGTGTCAGCCGTGGGATTCGATGTACGGAAGTATTTAGCTAAGAAATAATGTTAAGGTCAGCAGCTCCGTGAAATAACTTCACGGAGCTGCCTGTGTATAGCGAGTTTGTGGTGTTATCTTAATCCCGGATTTCCGCGATAATTTCGATTTCGACCGGCGTGCGGAACGGAAGCTCGTTGGTACCGATGGCCGAACGGGCATGCTTGCCACTTTCGCCGAACACTTCGACGAGGAAATCCGACGCCCCGTTGATGACGTAAGGCTGGTCGGCAAATCCGGGAGCGCTGTTGACGAGCCCGAGCATCTTGACGATTTTCACGACGCGGTCCAAATCGCCTAAGTAATCTTTCAAGACAGCCAAGCAATTGATGATCGTTTGCTTAGCGGCCGCTTGTCCTTGCTCGATGGTCAAATCCTGGCCCAGCTTGCCTTCATACATCAGAACGCCATCGATCCGACAGTCCTGCCCGGATAAATAGAGCAAATTTCCCGTTCGGTTACACGGAACATAGGTGAACATCGGCTTTGGGGCGGCCGGCAATTGTATTCCTAGTTGTTCTAAACGTTTTTCGATCTGCGACATGTGTAAATCCTCCGTTTTTCTCTTCGATTATCGATTTATTCAAGCATTCCTCGGCCTAGCACTTTTACTTTCTCTATGCGCTCACCGTCAACCCAATATACGTTATTATGCAAATTTACCGTACTGCAGATATGGTTAGGGACGATTTGGATTTGTTCTCCTATTTTCCATGGCTGGTTGCCGTTTAACCGGATGACGCCATGTTCCTCCGACAGTCTCTCCAGCACGGCGTCCGGGGCACCTAGAATATGGCCAAAGCCCCGCAATTGAAGCGGTTCGGTATTCGGCTGCACGTCGGTGGCAAACGTTTTGCTTCCTCCGTCAATGACGGCGTAATTGGGGGAAGGCCTGCTTACGACAGTTGCCAGAACCGTGCCCGCGCACTGATCCAAGGTGCAAACGCCCAGCCTCGCCTGCATTTGATCCTGGAACACGTAGGTTCCCGGACGAATTTCCGTGACGCCATTTACTTCCGCAGCATATTCGGCCGTCGGGGTCGAACCCACGCTAACGTCCGATATCGGTATGCCTTGCGCTTTCATTTTCTCGGCAAGTTCGGCCATCAGGTTTCCTTCTTCGATGCCGGCGCTGCGCAAATCCAGGGTAGGCGCGCCGTTCATGAAAGCGCCGCGAAAGGTGAATATACCCGAAAGATTCAGATGGTCGAGGGCATGAATTCGGGAAGCCAAATGAAGAGAATCCTCATAGAGTACACCTGTTCTTCGCATGCCGGTATCGATTTCCAGCCGAACCTCTATAACCGCATTCGCTTTAGTCGCCGTTTGGGATAATTGCATCGCACCTTCAAGGCTGTCGATACCGACGATAAGACGGTTTACTTTGCCAGCGAGAGCGAGCACTCTTTCGATTTTGGAAGCCGTCACGATCGGATAAGCAATGAAGATATCGTCGATTCCGTTTGCCGCCATCACCTCGGCTTCGGAAACTTTCGCGACGGTAATTCCAGCGGCACCCGCTTGCAATTGCTTGCGGGCAACGGCGGGCATTTTATGTGTTTTCGCATGAGGGCGCAATTTCTTATGGTGGCGGTCGGCGATCATAGCCATATGGCGAATATTGGCTTCCATCTTGTCGACGTCGATCAATAAGGCTGGCGTTCGATCACAATACGTGTTCTCCTCCTTGATCCGAGCTTTTCGATACATCCATGTAGCTGTACAGCGAGAACTTGGAGATGTTCAAATAGGCGCAAACCTTCTCGCCCGATTTTTTGATCAGGAAAGCCCCTTTTTCGTCCAGCAGGGAAATAAATTTCATTTTGTCTTCCTTGGACATTAGCGCCACGGGCTTGCCGACGATTTCCTGCGTTTGCTGGATCAAGGTGTCTAGCAAATCGTTGACGTTGCTGACGAACGTTTCCTTTACTTCATCATTGGTTCCGAAGTTGATCAACGATTTCAGGGATTGCTCAGCCATTTTCAGATCGGTAATATCGAAGTTCATGCACAGAGAGCCGATGGGCTTGCCGCTCGCATCATGGATGTATAGCGAAGTGGAACGGAGAATCCTTCCATCCTTCGTCTGTGTCATGTAGTTAAAGCGGTTGCCGTCCTTGACGGTTCCCTTGAGCAGCTCCAGGCCGAGATTCGTTCCCGGATCGCCGGTTTTTCTGCCCGTAATGTGTCCGTTCTCGATAGCTACGATCGTACTTTCGTAAGGACGCGTTAAATCGTGAAGCACAACCTCGCAGTTTTCTCCGAACTGAGCGGCTATGCCTTTCACCAGAGATTGAAAAAAAGCCATCTCATGCTGGATGGACTCCATAGGATCTTCCTCCCGCCATACAAACTTGAATCATTCGTATCGTATCATAGCGGAAAACGAAATTAAAACAAAAAGTTTTTTCGACTAACAAAAAGTATGGTATTAAGCGTTTCTACTTAATTCTGTTATCATAAGAGATACGGCAATAGCTGAACATCTATCTTTTATTCCGAAGGCAGGAGCACGAAAATGAGCATTCAATTGACCAAACGGGTCATTAAATTACTGTGCGGCCCGTTCTCCTACGAGAGAGGAGAAACCTACTACCGCGCCAAAAAAGTGACGATTGAAAACTACGATCCCGAAAATTTAATATATGAAGCAACTGTCAAAGGAAACATCAATTATCAAGTTAACGTCGATATCGACGACAACGGGGATGTGAGCGCGACTTGCACATGTCCTGCGTTATATACCAGCAGCAAGCATTGCAAGCATATCGCCGCAGTTCTGCTGAATATCCATGATCTGCAGAACGCGGGCAGATCGCCGGTTCGTTCGTATGGTTCGAAGCTGTTGCCGGATGAAGGTTCCTCTGACGGGTCAGGGCATATGATGCCGCATTTTGCCGTTTCGACTGCGAGTTTCTCGGGAATTTCGGCCGGTGATATCGGATTGACGAATGGAATGCTGGAGTTGTTCGGAAATAAACCGGCGCGTCCAAGCCGTACAGGTTCCTTGTTCGAAACGAGGACGGCTTTGGACGTCGAGGTCACCTGCAGTCCGTTCCCTTATGGCTATCGGAAGTACATGTTCGCCATTGAGCTTAAGGTCGGTCCCAAGCGTCTCTATATCGTGCAGAAATTACGGGAGTTTCTCGACCGCGTCGATCGAAGGACACCTTTCATTTTTTCCAAAAACTTCACTTACGACCCTGCATTGCATAGCTTTGACAAAGAAAACGATGCGGTAATCCGGCAGTTGATCCAAATTTATCATAACGAAAAGATGTACCGCGAAACTTCGAGCATCTATTCCGCTCATGCGCATCATCTAAGCGGCGATCGGATGATTCTCGTTCCTCCTTCCGCGTGGGAAACGCTGCTTCCTTTGCTAACGGAGGCGCCGACGGTACAGCTTGAGCATGATAAGACCAAATATGAGGGTATTCGCATATCCGATGAACCGATCCCCCTCCGTTTCGAATTTGACCGGGCCCGGGATGAAAGCTACCAATTGGATGTCCAAGGCTTGGACCAAATCATTGTCATGGAGCCGTACGGGGTTGTCCTTTTCGAAGGAAAGCTGCTTAAGGTGCAAGCCGATCAGTGCAAGCGCCTTTCGGAGATGAAGAACATGCTCGAAAATTCTCGCAAGCAGCAAGTTCAGATCCCGCCGGAGCAAATGGAGTCATTCATGGAGAAGGTGATACCTGGTCTGATGAAGCTGGGCAGCGTTCAAATCGCCCAAACCGTATCCGAGCGTATCGTGCGGACGCCGCTAAAGGCCAAGCTCTATTTAGACCGGGTCAGGGATCGGCTGCTTGCCGGACTGGAATTCCAGTATGGAGATATTATCATTAATCCGTTGGAGGGAATCGCGGATCATAAACGCGGAGACAGTCGTATTCTCATGCGGGATGGCGAGCAGGAAGGGCGAATTCTGGAATTGATGGATCTAGCCTCCTTCGCCAAGACGGAGAGCGGGTATGTTCTGGGCGACGAAGAAGATGAGTATGACTTTCTGTACCACGTCGTACCGCAGCTGGAGAAGCTGCTCCAGGTATACGCCACCTCCGCCGTGAAAGCAAGAATCCATAGAGGACATTCCTCGCCGAAAGTAACGGTGGAAATGGATGAGCGAACCGATTGGCTGGAAATCAAATTCAATATAGAAGGAATTCCGGACGCGGACATTCGCGGCTTGTTGAAATCCTTGGAAGAAAAGCGCAAATATTATAAACTGCCTAGCGGGGCATTATTGCCATTGGAAGGCACCGATTTCGAAGAAATCAACCGCTTGATGAATGGAATAGGCATACGCAAAGGCGACAGAAATGGAACGGAGTTCCGTCTTCCGGTCGTTCGCGGGCTCCATCTGATGGATTCGGATAGGCATGGCAATGCCGTAAGGCTCGGCAAATCGTTCCGCCAGCTCTTGGACAACATGCGGAACCCGGACAATCTGGATTTTCCCGTTCCGGACAGTCTGGCTCCCGTCCTGCGGGATTACCAGAAGTATGGTTTCCAATGGCTGAAGACGCTTGCCCACTACCGTTTCGGCGGCATTCTTGCGGACGATATGGGGCTTGGCAAGACGCTCCAAAGCATCGCCTTTATTGTCTCCGTGCTGCCCGAGATCAGAAGCCAGCAGCTGCCGGCGATAATCGTCTGTCCCGCTTCCCTCATGTACAATTGGTACAATGAGCTGAAGAAATTCGCGCCGGAAATTCGGGCTGTCATCGCCGACGGCGGCAAAACGGAACGCAGCGCCGTTCTGAAGGATGTATCCGGAGCGGACGTTATCATCACCTCCTACCCGCTGTTGCGCAGAGATATCGAACTGTACGCTGAGCCGTCGTTCCATACTCTTATCTTGGACGAGGCGCAAGCATTCAAGAACCATGCGACCCAGACGGCGCAGGCGGTAAAGGAAATACAAGCCCGCTACCGCTTTGCCCTCACAGGAACGCCGGTGGAGAACGCGATCGAGGAGCTGTGGTCCATTTTCGATGCCGTGTTCCCCGAATTGTTCCAGGGCAGAAGGGCGTTCAATGATTTGACGCGGGAAGTCGTGGCCAAGAGAGTCCGCCCGTTTCTATTGCGCAGGTTGAAAACCGACGTGCTCAAGGAGCTGCCGGAGAAGATCGAGTCGCTTCAAGCTTCCGAGCTGCTGCCGGATCAGAAGAAGCTGTACGTGGCCTATTTGGCCAAGCTGCAGAAGGAAACGTTGAAGCATTTGAACGAGGACGGCTTTAATAAGAACCGGATTAAAATTTTGGCAGGTTTGACTAGACTTCGCCAGCTATGCTGCCACCCGGCTTTGTTCGTCGAAGACTACAAAGGAAGCTCGGCTAAATTCGAGCAATTGATGGAAATCGTGGAGGAATGCCGAAGCGCCGGAAAGAGGATGCTCGTTTTCTCGCAGTTTACCGAAATGCTGGGCTTGATCGGAAAAGAGTTAAGTTATCAGGGAGTATCGTTTTTCTATTTGGACGGCAAAACTCCCGCTTCTGAGCGTGTGGAGTTGTGCAATAGGTTTAACGAAGGGGAGAAAGACTTGTTCCTCATTTCGTTAAAGGCTGGAGGTACCGGACTAAACTTAACCGGAGCAGACACCGTTATTCTCTATGATCTCTGGTGGAACCCAGCCGTGGAGCAGCAGGCTGCCGACCGTGCGCATCGCATGGGGCAGAAAAACGTCGTGCAGGTCATCCGCCTCGTTACTCAGGGTACCGTGGAAGATAAGATGTATGAGCTCCAACAGAGGAAAAAGAACTTGATCGACGAAGTGATCCAGCCGGGTCAAGAGGCACTGTCTACTTTGACGGAGAATGAGATCCGAGAGATTCTGATGATAGGATGAGCATATAGATGAGCGATAGGATGGCTAAGCTGCCCATTGATTCGGTGTTGCCCGATTTACTGCAAGCGATGTCCGCGAATCGTAACGCGGTCCTTATTGCGGCGCCCGGAGCCGGGAAGACGACGCGCGTTCCGCTCGCTCTGTTGGAAGCCCCGTGGCTTGAAGGAAACAAAATTATTATGCTTGAGCCCCGGCGGCTTGCCGCCCGCAGCTCTGCTAAATATATGGCGGGTGCTTTCAGCGAGACGGTAGGCGAAACAGTTGGATACCGGGTGAGAATGGATACGAAAGCGGGTCCTCGAACCCGTATCGAAGTCGTTACGGAAGGTGTATTGACGAGAATGCTGCAAGCCGATCCCGCATTGGAAGGGATCGGCCTTGTTATCTTCGACGAGTTCCATGAGCGGAGCCTGCAGGCGGATCTTGGGCTCGCGCTTTGCCTGCAAACGCAAGCATTGCTCAGGGAAGATCTGAAGCTGCTCGTCATGAGCGCGACATTTGAGGCTCAGCCCGTTGCGAGCTTGCTTGGCGGAGCGCATGTCGTCATGAGCGAAGGACGCAGTTATCCGGTCGAGACGGTATATCGGCCGAGAGCGGCGAGCGTTCGGTTGGAAGATGCGGCTGCGCTTACGATTGAAGAAGCCCTTCGTTCGAATGAGGGAGATTTGCTTGTTTTTTTGCCGGGAATGGGTGAAATCCGTGCGGTAGAATCTAAGCTGAGAGGAAAGCTGCAGGATTCCTCTGTTCATATCTTCCCGCTTCATGGGAGTCTGACCTCGGAATCGCAGGATCAGGCTTTAATGCCTTTGCCGGCAGGACAGCGCAAGATCGTGCTGGCCACATCCATTGCGGAAACTAGTTTGACCGTAGAAGGCGTAACCGTCGTGATCGATTGCGGGTTAATGAGAGTGTCCCGATTTTCGCCCCGTACGGGGATGTCTCGGCTAGAGACGGTAACCGTGTCCAAGGCATCTGCGGACCAGCGTCGAGGGCGAGCAGGTCGATTGATGCCCGGCACATGTTATCGGCTGTGGAGCAAGGAAGAAGAACAAGGCATGACGGCGCGAAGCACTCCGGAAATCCTGGAAGCGGATTTAACCTCGCTTTTATTAGAGTTGGCTGCGTGGGGAGTGAATGATGTTGCCGAGCTGGATTGGCTGGACGCCCCTCCAGCTCCGGCGCTTCAGCAGGCCAAGGATTTACTCATTCAACTCGGGGCGTTAGACAAGAGCGGAAAGACGATTACGGCCCATGGCAAGCGGATGGCCGAGTTCGGAAAGCATCCAAGAATTGCCCATATGCTGCTAAGGGCAATGCCTCTCGGTCTGGGTAGTCTAGGTTGCGAATTAGCCGTTCTGCTAGGCGAAAGAGATTTTATTCGTTTCGAGGGCAGTGCTTCGAATTCCGATATTCGCATCCGTGTGGAGGCCCTTAGGAGCAGGGGAACTTACGCAACGGATGAGGGCGTACGCCGGAGGCTGTCGGAAGAAGTCAAGCGGTTGCAGCGTGAGCTTGGCGTTCAAGATGCGCAAGGGCAACAGAATATGCAGGAATGCGGGCTGCTGCTTGCTTTTGCTTATCTGGACCGGATCGCCCGCAGGAGAGACAATGGCAAATATTTGCTAAGCGGCGGAAGAGGCGCGGCCTTTGTCGGCGGAGAACCTCTCTCCCATGAGCAATGGCTCGTCATTGCCGATGTGGACGATGCCGGAACCGATAGCCGGATCAGACTGGCGGCATCGGTATCATTTGATCAGCTTGCGGAGCATCTGCAAGACGAAATGAACGTGGAAACAAACATTTACTGGGATTCCGATTCGAAATCGGTTCGCGGCAGAACTCGCAAGAAGCTAGGCGCCTTGCTGCTGGATGAAACGCCGCTAAGCAAACCGCCTTCCGAACGCGTGCTTCAAGTTCTGCTTGAGGGTATCCGAACGGAAGGCTTAGAACTGCTGCCTTGGACCAAAGCCGCCCGTCAACTGCAGGAGCGGGCCGTGTTCGTTCGCCATTATGATGCCTCATGGCCGGATTTGTCGGATGACGCCCTAATCGAATCATTGGAAGAGTGGCTCTCAGGTTACATAGAAGGAATGAAGAGCAAATCCGATCTGCAACGGCTGAACTTAAAAGATATGCTGGAGTCGATATTATCCTGGGAGCAACGACGCGAGCTGGAGGACAGCGCTCCGACTCATTGGACAGTCCCGAGCGGCTCAAGAATACCTATCGATTATAGCGATCTCGCCGCTCCGGCTCTTGCGGTCCGGCTGCAAGAGCTGTTCGGGCTGCCGGAATCCCCGCGGATCGCCTGCGGCCGAGTGCCGCTAACGCTGTATTTGCTGTCTCCGGCACAACGTCCCGTGCAAGTAACGCGAGACTTGGCCAATTTCTGGAGCCACACTTATTTCGAGGTGCGCAAAGATCTGAAAGGCAGATACCCTAAGCACTATTGGCCGGATAATCCGCTTGAAGCTCAGGCTACGCGAAGAGCCAAGCCGCCTGCGCAGAAGTAACTTAAGTAACTTTGCCCGCTAAAGGTTGTCCTTATATTGCTTAATTTCTCGGCCGTTCTGCTTGCTATCCCATTCCCGCTTGGCTGGCGGTACCGTTCGATTCCGAGCGCCTTGATTGGCGAATATTCCGGTTTCAGAAAAAATGAATGCAGTAAATACAGGTTGTACTTCAACTCGTCAAGTGAAAGAACATGTTTCGTTTATTAACAGGTAACATTTTCTCCTAGCCGGGGTGCCACCCCGGCTCTTTCCCTGTCTATCAACGTCTATGTAAGAATATATGACTAATTGTTCCGAAGAAAAGACAAAAGTGTTTTATTGGTAGCGGTTACAATTACATTGCAACAACGTGAAACTTGTCGTCTAAAGCCGATCGGGAGGAGAGAATTGGTTTCAAAACATTGCAGCAGCAATTCATTAAAGGCAAGCTATCATGAAGGAGGTTTTGGAGATGTGTATACGAAAACGAAATGCCGGATTGAAGACTGTCGCTTTATTCGTGCTGGTATTCTCTCTCCTCATTGGAGGATTAGCCACCGGCAATCCCGCTGAGGCTGCCGAGCAGGAGGTTGTAAATGCGAACCAATGGACCGATACGTCAGGCAATCCGATTCAGGCTCATGCAGGAGGCGTTATCAAGGAAGGCAATTATTATTATTGGATTGGAGTGGAGAGAAACAATGATGCGGGGTGGACATTCAAAAAAATCAACATGTACCGTTCCGCCGATCTAAAAAATTGGGATTTTCTAAGCACCATTTTGACGCAGAGCTCTCATCCGGATCTGAACTGGTGCAAAATTGAAAGACCCAAAATTATCTATAATGCTTCTACAGGAAAATATGTCATGTGGATGCACTATGAAGAAGGAGACAATTATAACTTAGCGCATGCCGCTATTGCGGAGAGCTCGACGATTGACGGCAACTATACCTTTATTCAACATTTTAGACCGCTCAATACACACATGTCCCGCGATTCCACATTGTTCAAAGACGATGACGGTACGGCTTACTTCATTTCTGCAGCGAATGGCAATGCAGATTTGAATGTATATCGTCTTTCATCCGACTATTTATCCATTGACTCTTTAGTTGCGACATTATGGCCCGGCAGCTACCGCGAAGCTCCTGCCATGGTGAAGAGGAATGGATATTATTATCTTCTGACCTCTGGCGCCACCGGATGGAATTATAATCAGGCCAAGTATGCGTACTCTTCGAATATCGCAAGCGGTTGGTCGAGTCTGATTAATATCGGAAGTCCGTCAACCTACGAGAGTCAGGGGAATTATATTCTTCCTGTTGCCGGAACAAATGGAACCAGCTATCTGTATATGGCTGATAGGCATGCGGGAGCTTTCGGTGAGCACTTTAATTTTGGCAAGTATGTTTGGCACGAAATCCAGTTCAATAGCGACACCAATCTGATAATGACTTGGTATCCAAAGCTTTCCATTGACACTTCAACGGGGATCATTGACAAAGCAACCGGAAACCTTGATACAGGTGTGGGTATTAAGAAAGATTTTGGCTCTGACAACACCTATTTCAGTATTAGCTATTCCGGCGAGTACCTCTATATGAATACCGTGAAAAGTGTAGAATCAACATGGGAAAAAGTGAATGTCGACGGCACGTACTTTCACCTCAAACATAAGAGTACCGGAAAATATTTGCATAATGATCCTGCTATAAACAACAAGCTGAATCTGGTCGGCACGCAATGGACAGGTCCGAATGTACAATGGAAATTAGTAGATGCTGGCAATGGCTATTACCGAATCGAGCATAAAGCATCTGGAAAATGGTTGCACTCGTGGAATTATGGCGCGAACCTTACCTTGCAGCCTAAGACTAAAACCGGAGACGGAACGATGTGGCTGCTGGACTGACAAGTAACAAACTTAAATGGTGAGGGGCAGTCCTATCAGGCTAAGGATTGACCTGAGGGACTGCCCTTTCTTTTTGAAATAATGTTCTATCATGTCGCTATACGGACGTAAACTTGCTCCTCGTGAGCTACATTTAATAAACATGTTCTTTTACAAGGCTAGCTGAAGTATAACCTGTATTTACTACAGTCTTTATTGTCTGCAACCGGGATAATCGCCAATCAAACTGTATCTGCTACAGGCGTTCTTCCCAAATCGGCTAAAATCACTCAAGCTAATCAAAAACACCTGCACTTTTTGCAGGTCATCGGCTAAAAACGCAACGTCCGGCGGAAACACCTGTACTTTTTGCAGGTTGTCCCTGATTGTAGTGTAGGTAATATTCTCATTTTTTCGTACCTGCGCGACTTCTCCAAGCTTATGCGTGCCAGATTCTCGGCATCGGCATCGACTCCTTGCCAAGCTCGGCCCAAATATACTTCAGCATTAGAGAGGATTTCAATTCCGCATAGGCGGGATCGTCCCAAAGATTGTTAAGCTCATTCGGGTCTTCCTGCAAGTCGAATATTTCACCGTAGGTCTGATTGTAATAGATCGTGATTTTATAACGGTGATCGACGTAGGTTTTTTGATGAATCGTGGTGGCTTCATGCCGAAATTCGCAGATGGCATGGTCTCTGGCCGATGACGCAGTTCCTTTCCAAACCTCGCTTTGATCGAGGCCGGTCATGGCATGAGGGACAG
This sequence comes from Cohnella silvisoli, assembly GCF_021190915.1. GTDB lineage: Bacteria > Bacillota > Bacilli > Paenibacillales > Paenibacillaceae > Cohnella > Cohnella silvisoli. Next base: position 78,011 of record NZ_JAIOAP010000021.1, on the reverse strand, counting down.
GTATACCGCATAGCGACAAAAAGGTGGGAGCCAGATCGACCAACGATTGGATCGCTTCGGATGTTCTTCCGGCCGGTACGTGTCCAGGATAACGAACGATAAACGGCAGCTTGATCAAATCCTCATAATGGAAGCCGCCTTTGGCCTGCAAACCGTGCTGGCCGAAGAAATGGCCATGATCCGTTGTAAAGACGATGATCGTGTTGTCGGCAAGCCCCAACTCATCGAGCTTGTCAAGAATTTTGCCGATATAACGATCCATCATGCTGATCATGCCGTAATAGGTTGCGACCAGCTTCTTCTTGTCATATTCCGTAAGCTTCGGCTTCCCGCCATATTCGTAATTGCGATGGGAACGATACCCGTGAATCCCGTAACCGCTCTCGCGCAGATGGGAGAAGTCCGGATGATCCTCCTGGGTCATCCCGAAATGCGGGGGATTTTTGTCATGCTCTCCGGGAACAAGCGACGGTATAGTCAAATCGTCAGGATCATACATCGTGTCCCATGGTTCAGGCACCAAGTACTCGGGATGCGGATCAAAAAAGCTGGACCACAGGAAAAAGTGATCCCCGTCGGTCCGGTACTGCTCTAGAAGGTTATTCGTACGTTCCGCGATCCAAGTATTGTAATGAAACTGCTCGGGTATCGGCCATTTATAGGTTAGGGTCGGATCCATCGTACCGGTCGGCGGCAGGAAGTAATCCCGCCAGTTGGTGCAGCCTTTCTCCTCCAGCCACAAAGCGTAATGTTGGCCGACATGGGCTTCGTTCGTATGATTGCGTGCAAGCTCCACATGGTCGAACCCGTAAAACGGCTCATCGAATTGTTTCCACAACTCCAGATCCTGCAAGATGGGGTAAGCTTCCAGGGAAGGATACTCTTCGGTCGAACGCAAAGGTTGAAAATGCGCCTTCCCGATCAACGCAGTCTTGTAACCGGCTTTGCCGAAATCTTCTCCGACGCAATGGCGGTCTTCCAGCAATTTGGTTCCAAGCGTCCAAGCTCCGTGTTGGCTGGGATACATTCCGGTTATGATGGAAGCACGGCTTGGCGTACAGGTCGGATTCGGACAATAAGCCCTCGTGAAGGTTGTCCCTTCGCCAACCAGTCGGTCCAAATTCGGGGTATGGATCTCGCTGTTGAACGCGCCGATCGTATCCCAATGCTGCTGGTCGCTCGTGATCAGCAAAATGTTCGGTTTTTTCATAGATGGATATCGCCTCCTGCTTTGATTATAGAGAAACCGCTATTGAAGGAGAATGGCATAGTGTATGATAGATTTATCATTTTGTCTGGTTGATACGCCTATTCCCGACAAGTAAGGGAGGAACGAAGATGAAGGATTACGGCCAAGAAATCGCTGAGTTTCTTTACTATACGCCGGGCCAATTGGATAAAGAGGGGGCGTTCTGGCCCATTCGGGCAGGAACGACCAGAGCCAAGCCGGGGTATTGTGCGGGGCCCAAGAAAATTGAAAGCTACAGTATACATTTTGTCAGGGAAGGAAAGGTGCTTTTGGAATACGGAGACAAGCGGATAACATTGGTCTCGGGGGATATGTTCTGCTTGTTTCCGATGCGTACCTATACTTACCGTGCAATCGACGGTATGCAGGAACCTCAGATGAGCTGGCTGGTCATCGACGGTCCGGGCGCGGAACGAATGCTGAGGCTCGCGGGTTTCAGGCAGGAAACGCCTTTCGTGGTGGGAGGATGGACGCGGACGGTTCAAAGAACGTTGGACAGGATCATGAACCTCATGAGGAAAGACGCTCACCCCCCCATATCCTTGCCCCTTGAGATGCAAAGTCATCTTTACAAGCTCTTTGCGATGCTGGCCAATGAGATGACAGACGCTCAAGAGAAGGAGTCCACGGATTGGTTAAAACGAAGTATGGACTACATGGATCTCCATGCAGCGGAAGGCATATCGGTTCAACAGGCGTCGGAAGTCGCGGGCGTAAACCGAACTTATTTTTCTGCTGTTTTCACAGAGAAAACGGGGATGACGCCAATCATGTATATTACGAAGGTTCGGATGGACAAAGCAAAGCGATTGCTTGAGAATACGCGGACTTCCATAACGGAGATCGCTTACACGCTCGGTTACTCTTCATTGTATACCTTTACAAGGACGTTCAAAAATCGTTTTTCTCTTACCCCTACCGATTATCGGAGGTTGCGCAATGTGGAACCGGTTGTTCAATAAAAAAAGCAGCGTTCAACGGAAAATATTAGTTTCTTTTTTAGGTCTGATCATATTTCCTTTGGGTTTGTTCAGCTATGCTTCCATGTCCGTATCCAAAGAAACCATTCGTAAAAAGGAAATATCGTCGAGTTTAAAAACGCTCGAATTAATAGCCGATAAGCTGAATATTATGGCTTCGGATCTGACGGCCATCTCGAATTTATATTTTGCCAATAGCAGCCTGTATGACCTTCTGAAGCCCCCGCAAGGGTTGGGAATCTATGAAGAGAATGCGAAGAAAGACTTCTTGATCAAAACGATGATTAACTACAAATATGCCTACACGTGGATGGATTACAATACGACTCTTTTCGGAAAGAACGGGTTTGAATTGCACACCTATTACGAAGGAAGAAAAATCGGACTGGATTCGATCAAGAATGAGCCGTGGTATGCGGAAGTGGTTAAGGCAAACAGCGGAATCGTATGGGTATCCGACCCGTCGCCGAAGCTGATTCCCACCGTTGACGATGACCATTTCGTCTCGGCCGTCCGCATTCTGAAGGACTTCGAGAGCGGGACTATGCTGGGCATATTCTTGATCAGCGTCAGCGAAAGCTTTTTGTACAAGCAATACGGCAATGCGGTTCAGGATTATGAACAAGTCCTCCTCATCGACGATAAAGGCATCGTTATTTCCGCACCCGACAAAAAAATGATAGGCCAAGCGATCAGCAGCTTTGGCGAGAGGACGAACAAATTAGCGGATGAAAGCGGACACTTCACTACCAAGGTGAACAAGCGCAACATGCTGATTACCTATGATTCAGTGGGCAAAACCGGCTGGAAGATCATCGCCTACACGCCTCTCAAGGAATTGTATGCCGATATCGGCAAAATCGAGAGATTGACCATCCTGCTCTTTTTATCCGTGTTGGCTATCTCGATCCTAGTGTCCTATTTCATCGCCCGAAGGCTTTCCATTCCGATCCAACGGTTGTTTACGAGCATGAAGAAGGTTGAAATGGGAAACCTCAGCGAACGTTCGGACGTGACGGGGGAAGACGAAATCGGCGAATTGGCCCGTAAATTCAATCGTATGGTGTCCCGTATCGAGGATTTGCGCGATCGCGTCTCGGCGGAACAAGAGATGAAGCGAAAGACGGAGTTTCGTGCGCTTCAATCGCAAATCAATACCCATTTCCTTTATAATACGCTGGCCTCTATACGATCCATGCTCATGATTGACCCGCCGGAGAAGGTGGATGCGATCATCGTTGCGCTCGTGCGGCTTCTCAAGAAAACATTAACGGAGAAGGGCGAGTTCATTCCGATCGCGGAGGAGATGGACAATTTGCGCAATTATATACGGATTCAGGAAGCGCGGCAGCATGAACATCTTCGGGTCGTATTTGAGGTGGACGAGCAAATCATGCATCTGAAGACGTTAAAGCTTCTGCTGCAACCGATCGTGGAGAATGCCATCTTCCACGGCATCGAACCGAAACCGACTCCAGGAACAGTCCTGATTCAAGGGGAGTTATCAGATAACAAGGTTTGGTTTCGTATACGCGACGACGGGGTCGGATACTCCGGTTTTCCTCCTTCCGATACGGAGCTAGACATTACGGAACTTGTCCTTGAGCAGAGCGCAGGAATGGGGCTGCGCAACATCCGGGATCGGATTCGTTTGCATTACGGCGCGGGCGGCGAATTGTCCGTTATTTCACGGAGTGAAGGCGGGACGGATGTCGTACTGAGCATACCCGCGATTATGGATCCGGAGGAATTGAAGCTATGAATATTCTGATTGTCGACGATGAAGCGCAGATTCGCCGTTGGTTCGAGGCGCTGGTAGACAGAACGGATCTTGGAGTCAAAGTTTCGGGTACGTGCGGGAACGGAAAAGAGGCACTGGAATTTTGCCGGGCGAACCAGGTGGATCTGGTCATCACCGACATCAAGATGCCGATCATGAACGGTCTCGAACTGATCAGGCATCTTTCCGCGGAGCATCCGAGTATACGGACGTTGATCTTGAGCTCTTATGATGAATTCCAATATGCGTCGGAGGCGTTGAAGCTGGGTGCGGCCGATTATATTTTGAAGGCTGAAGTGACGGTTGACGGGCTGCGCGAAGTGATTCGGACAATCCAAACCCGGATGGAATCGGAGCGTCAGAGGAAAGAAGAAGTCTATACTCTGAAGAGCACGCTAAATGAAAATCAATATGCTCTTCGCGCCATCTATTTTAAGGATCTGATCAGAGGCCATCCCGCAGCCCTTCATGAATTCCGCAGCAAAATGACCGGGTTCCGAATCGTTCTGGCTGACAAACATTTGATGATGATGACGGTGAGCCTCGATGATTATCCGAATTGTTTAAGTCATGCCAAAATCCAGACCCCATTGCTGCTGGATCTGGCAGTAATCAATATTATGGACGAGACGATCCGGAATGAGACGGGCGGCGGTTGCAGCTTCCTGTACCAGGAAAATGTGTTTGTCGTCATGTGCAATGCGGGCAGCCTTATCGGAAAGTCGAGCCGGGAGGAATCCATTCGTCATGCCCATCGGATATCGAACAACCTTCAGGAGTTTCTTCAAGTTCCGGCATCGGTAGGCATTAGCGAGCCATACCCGGATTTGTCCCAATTAGAACGACAGTTCAGGGAATCCGCAGAAGCGCTTCGTCAGAAACGGTTTTACGGCAAACGAAATATCGTATGGTTTCCGGACTTGAAGCTTGTCCATTCCAACAATCAGCGCAAGGATTGGCATCCCGTTGTGATCGATATCTCCTATCATGTAGAGATGGAGTCCTACGAACGGGCGCTTCAGGTCTTGCTTTCCTATATGGCAAACAATTTGCAGACGAAAGAATCATCGGAAAGTAGCTTCAAAGCTTTCTGTTTGGAGCTTATTTACACGATCCTGCAAAAAATACGAAAAATCGAGCAGCAGATCGACCGGCTTGCCCGCTATAATTCGGCAACTTTGCATGAAGAATTAAGCGGACTTCATACGTTCGAAGAAGTAAAGAACTGGCTGCTCAGAATTGTCACCGAGCTATTGAAGGAAGCAAAGAAGCTTCGTCCGTCCTACAGCGAACCGATCCGCCAAGCCTTTCGTTATCTGAATTCCCAATTTGCTGAGGATATTTCTCTTCAACAGGTGGCCGACTACGTCCATTTAAACAAAACGTATCTTAGCGAACTGTTCAAGAAGGAAACCGGGATTACCTTCAACGATCATTTGACGCGAATCCGTATCGATAAGGCCAAGGAACTCATTATAGCCGGGGAAGAGAAGATGGGGGCGCTTGCGGAGCTCGTCGGTTATCCCAATGCCAGCTATTTCACTAAAGTATTCAAGAAGACGACCGGAATGACCCCGCTTGAATATAAGCAACGAAAATAGAAGCAAATCAGCCGAATATATGGACAAATCCGAAGATCGGGTGCTCGTATACTTATACCAAGGCAGTCAAAGCTGCCGACGACAATAGCCGATAAAAGGATGGGTCACTGCATGAAAATGTGGAAAAAAATCGCGCAAGGGATATCGGCGGTCAGTCTGCTCGCCATATTGGCCGCATGCGGATCGAATGGCAACTCTACCACCGGTCCCTCGAATTCCGCAAGCCAGCAAAGCACTTCTTCCGCTTCTCCATCAGCGAAGGAGACGCCAACCGGGGAAACGGTCGAAATTACGTTCGCGAACTGGATCTCGGTCGAAGAAGGTACGAAGGAAGCTTATAATCAACTGATTGCGGATTTCGAAGCCAAGAATCCGAATATCAAGGTCAAATCCCTAGGCATACCGTTCCAGCAATTTAAGGATCAGGTTCTGGTTAACTCGGCGGGCGGCAATGCTCCGGACGTATCGATGGCCAACCAGAACTTCACGGCCGCTTTCGTCGGAGCGAAAGTCGCGGCGCCGATCGAGGATTGGGTAGGGGCAGAAATTGTGAGTGACATTGTGGAAGGAAGTAAGTCAGGCGTTACGTATAACGGAAAAGTAATGGCTATGCCTTGGGCGCCGCATCCGAATGCTCTGTTCTGGAATAAAGCTTTGTTTCAGAAAGCGGGATTAAGCCCTGAGAAACCCCCGGCGACATGGGACGAAATGACGGAGATGGCCAAGAAAATCGCGGCGCTCGGCAAAGACGAAGCTGGTAATCCGATATATGGAATAGGAGAAAACGCGGCGACGGATTCGTATACGGGCAACATGCTGCTGAGGGCAACTCTGACGTACGGCGGCAAGTTCATCGATGAGAAAGGCACCATCGTATGGGATCAAGGAACTGCGCTTGGGGATACGCTCAACCATATCAAAGATCTGATAAGCAGTAAGGTATCTCCCAAAGGCTCGGATATGAAATCTCTACGCGGCATGTTCGCTAACGGTACGTTAGGAATGTTAATCGACGGGGATTTCGGGCGAACGAATTTCCGGAAGATGAGCGGCAAGGGAGAAGCCTTCGATAAAGAGTGGGGAGTTACAGTCGTACCCGCGGGTAAAACAGGCCGAAGCGAAACGGTATTCACGGAGCATCAATTGATCATTACCGAAGGCGGAAAAAACAAGGAAGCGGCAGCCAAATTCGTGACATACCTCGTATCCAAGGATGCCATGCTGATCTATCATCGGTTGAACGGCGTCATGTCTTCGCTTAAATCCGTATCCTCGCTGCCGGAAATGAACGAGGATGAGTACGCTAACGTGTTCAACGAGCAAATGAAGACGGCTTCTCCGTTGCCGGCTTCCAATCCCAAGTTCGATAACGCCATGAAACAAGCATCGGACATGATCGTGATTACGACTGACGCCAACAAAAGCGCGGAAGAAGCGATTACATTAGTGATGCCTAAGATCAAAGAACTGTACAATCAATAACAGTCGGATGGTTGCAAGGAGGGGGCAGTCCGTTGAGGCTGTCCTTTCCCTTATAAAGAAACAAACAATGGATGGGGTGAAGGATATGTCATTCCGATTAAGCAGACAACAAAAAAATATGATCTTTGCGGCCGTATTGCTCCTGCCGGTTTTCATCATTATGATGCTGACCATCATTAGCCCGCTTATAAGCGCCATATCCCTGAGCTTTTCCGATTATTCATTAATGTCGCCGGATCGTTCATGGAACAGCTTTGGGAACTATATCGAATTGCTGCGATCGTCCGAGTTTTACCATTCCCTCAAGATTACATTAACGTACGTCGGGACGACCGTAGTCATTGATCTGCTATTAGGTCTTCTTATGGCCGTTCTTCTGAATCGAAATATCCGGATGCGCCGGTTTCTGCGTAGCATATTCATGATCCCATGGGCTATTCCCACTATCGTTACCGCGCTCATATTCTTATGGATTTACCAGCCGGATTACGGGGTGTTGAACTATATGCTGACCAGCCTCGGCATTATGGATACGAATATCAGCTGGCTTCAAAGCATGGATTGGGCATTGGCTGCCATAATCGTCGTTGCCGTGTTCAGACAGACGCCTCTCGTATGCGTCATGCTGTTGGCCGGTCTTCAGAACATATCGGCCAGTTTGTATGAAGCAGCCAAAATCGATGGAGCAAGCGGTTGGAAACTGTTTCTCCATGTGACGCTGCCCTTGCTCAAGCCGGTCATTTCAAGCGTCACCTTGATTATGATCGTTAACAACTTCCAAATGTTCACCTTGTTCTTTACGTTGACAAACGGAGGTCCGGCCGGTTCGACGTCATCGCTTGCTATCCTGACTTACGAAACGGCTTTCTCGAAATACGAGCTTGGGAAAGGTTCGGCCATCGGAGTCATTTGGCTCGCCCTTCTGTTCGTTTTCTCTGTGTTATTTACGCGTTATATGAATAGAAATTCGGAGCATTAGGAGACGAGCGTAATGAATACAGCGAAAAGAATGCTTTTTCAAAAAGAAGGCCTGACTTATATCTTGTTGTTCTTGTTGCTGTCCGGTTTTCTGTTTCCCGTTTATTGGATGTTCGTTACCTCGCTCCAAAGCAATAGCGAGCTGATGAAGCTTCCTCCTAAATGGTTGCCCGTACAGCTCAATTTAGGGAGCTATATGGATATTTTAAGTTCTTCCGTATTTCTGACTTTTTATAAAAACACTTTCCTTGTCGCGTCGGGAGCAACGGTAATGTGCATCTTCGTATCGATCTTCGCCGGGTATGCTCTTTCTCGCTTCCGGTTTAAGGGAAGCAATATGATTACGCTGTTGCTTTTGTCGGCGCAGATGTTTCCTACGGTTACTTTGGTCATCGGTTTGTTCTCCCAATATCAGAAAATGAATTTGCTGAACACTCTGTTTGTTCTGATTCTTGCCGCAGCTTCGACGGCGCTTCCGTTTAGCGTGATGCTCATGCGCACCTTCTTCAACAGCATCTCGAGAGAATTGGAGGAAGCCGCGGAAATCGACGGTGCTTCCCGGTTCCGCACTTTGTTTACCGTCATTGTGCCTCTCTCGAAGCCCGGCATTATGGCAATCGCCATCTATACGTTTCTGATCGCGTGGGATGACTTTTTGTTCGGTTTGACGCTCGTTAGCGACCTCGACAAGAGAACGCTGAGCCCAGGCCTGTCGCTCACGTTCCTCGGAGAGTATTCCTATAATTGGTCCGGAGCGACCGCGGCAGCCGTAACGGCAACTCTTCCGCTGCTAGTCGCGTTTCTGTTCCTTCAACGCTATATGGTAGAGGGGCTAACTGCTGGAGGAGTCAAAGAGTAAAGCATACAATTGAAGGAGGATTGAGTTATGGCGAAACAACCTAATGTAATCGTGTTCTTTACGGACCAACAACGATGGGACACTTCGGGACTGCACGGCAATCCGATGGGGTTGATGCCGAATTTCGATCGCGAGGCGCTCAGGGGAACGCATCTTACCCATTCGTTTACGTGCCAGCCGGTATGCGGGCCGGCCAGATCTTGCCTTCAGACCGGTTTATACGCTACGACGACGGGATGTTTCGTCAATGGCGTCCATTTGCCCGAGAATGTTCCGACTCTCGCTCATTCCTTTAAAGAGGCTGGATATGAAACCGGTTATATCGGCAAATGGCATTTGGCGCCTGAGGAGCCTGTTACCGAGAAATACCGGGGCGGCTACGAGTATTGGCTCGCTTCCAACGTTTTGGAATTCTCATCGGATGCTTACAATGCCGTGATGTACAACAACGATAACGAACCGGTAAAGCTGCCGGGATATCGGGTCGATGCCATTACGGATGCGGCAATCCGCTATATCGACGGGCATCAAGATAATCCCTTCTACTTGTTCCTGTCCTATCTCGAGCCGCATCATCAGAACCACCTTGACGATTATCCGGCGCCGGACGGTTATAGGGAACGGTACACCGGAGGATGGCTGCCGCCGGATCTGGCCGCACTCGGAGGGTCCGCCTATCAACACGTCCCAGGCTATTATGGGATGGTCAAACGGCTGGACGAAGCGTTCGGCCGGTTGATGGATGCGCTCAAGTCACTTGGTTTGCAAGACGATACGATCGTTCTGTTTACGTCGGATCATGGCTGTCATTTCAAAACTCGCAATGCCGAGTACAAGCGTTCTCTTCATGACGCTTCCATACGCGTTCCTACGATGATTACCGGTCCGGGATTTTCCGGCGGACGTCAGGTTCGGGAGCTGGTCAGCTTGATCGATCTGCCTCCAACGCTTCTGGATGCGGCCGGCATTCCGGTGCCGGAACGGATGCAGGGCAGATCGATTATGCCGCTGCTCGCGGGAAGAAATAGTTCGTGGCCGGAAGAAGCTTTCATTCAGATAAGCGAAACCGAGGTCGGCCGGGCGGTGCGGACGCAACGTTGGAAATACGGCGTAACGGCTTTGGGTAAAAATCCGGTCGCCGACTCCGCCTCGGACTGTTATACGGAAACCTCGTTGTTTGACCTTCAATCGGATCCTTACGAAATGACGAATTTAATCGGAATGGAATCGCACGCAGCCGTAGCGGAAACGATGAGAATCCGACTGATCCGGAGAATGGCCGAAGCGGGGGAGGCGGTTCCGGTTATCTTGCCTGCGGCCGCAAAACCGGGGGGACAACGCAAAGTTGCTCCCGGAGAAGCCTTACAGTAAGGAAGTAATTCGCTTGAAGTTTGGAAATGGCTAATTATTGGATATCAATATTGCTTTGGGAATACGAAGGGTGACGGTTGTGCCTTTTTGATCGTGGTTGGTGATATTCACCCCATAAGGCTCGCCGAAAAACGAGCGGATGCGGTTATGCACATTTTGCAGTCCGAATCCGTTCGATTGCTCGCTAAGCACGTTCTCCAGCTTGTCATTCGGGATGCCCGGTCCGTTGTCTTCGACGGCGAAGACCAGGATGTCATTTTCTTCATAGAGGCTTAGCCGCAGGTGCCCATTTCCTTCCCGTTTCATATCGAGCCCATGTTCAATCGCATTTTCAACAATAGGCTGGATCGTCAAATTTATCGTGTGGTAGTGGACAAGTTCTTCGTTGATGTAGTAGTCTACCGTGAAGCTGCGCTGACGGCGCGATAACTGGATTTCGATATACGCCTTGGCATTCATCAGCTCATCCCGGATCACGATTGTATTCTTTCCGTTGTTCAACGATGTCCGGTAAAAATTGGATAAATGCTGTACGAGGTCGCTAATTTCCGGCAGGTCGCCCTGAATCGCTTTGGCGTTAATGACGGAGAGCGTATTGTACAAAAAATGGGGATGGATTTGCGCCTGCAGCGCTTTGAACTCGGCTTCTTTCTGGGCAATGCGCCTCTCGTAAACTTCGGCGATCAGGTTGTTGATTTGGCTGATCAGTTGCCCGAAGCGGTTCGTTAATTGGCCGACCTCATCCTTCGACCGGGATGAGATGACGTGGGTGAAATCCTGGGTCTTCTCGACCAGATTCATTTTGTTATAGAGCTTTTTGAGCCCGCTGACTAGCGTTCGGAAGAACAAAGCTGCAAACAACGTAATAACCGCAAAGCAAATCAGGATGACAAACAGCGTAACGCCCAGAATACTCCGCGTGCTTTTCTCAATATTTTCCGTCGACACTCCGTAATGAAGCGTCCACTGTGTGTTCCGAAGCGGCAATTGCGTAAGCATATGGCGCTTCCCGTTGATCAGCGCCAAACGCACTTCGTTCGGAGCGGCGCTTTCGGGCACTTCCGGATTGGATTCGCTTCCGACATAGAAGAGAGGATGCTTGCCGTCGCTGATCATCAGAAAGCCATTCCCCGCGAGATCCTGTTTCAATACCTCTTCAATGATTTTCTCTGAATTGAGCCTTACATAGAGTACGCCAATCGGCTTGCTTTTGAAAACATCATAAATTTCGTGAGTAGCGAATAAAATTTCGTTCTCATGTTCATACCAGAATTGCGTACCTGTCGTCGTGCGTGTTTGTAGATACCAATATTCTTTAGACACCCTGGCTGCAGGCAATATATAATCCCCGAAAGCTTCCTTGCTGTATTCCGAGTAGATAACCATTTTTTTAATATCATTGCCGTAATAAATATAATTTCGAATAAATGGCTCCAAAAAATCGTTCACTTGGTTCAGTTGCTCATAGGAAAACTCGGAGGTTTGGACGGCTTGAATGACGTTGGGATTATAGACAATCGACTTGATCGGATTGATTTGCCGGTCCAGCCGGTACTGAAACTCTGTCGCGATGCGCTCCGCCATATTCAGCATGTTGGAGGAAAGCTGGTTTCTTTGACTATGGACAGCGTTGTTGTAAGCATACGCGCCGAGCACGCACAAAGGGATAATAGCAATGATCAAGTAGGAAATGATCAGCTTCCTGCCAAAGCGCATGTTGCGGAAAAAGGAAACGATCATCGTTCAGCACCACCTCTTTCCCGGAATTGCGCAGGCGTAAGCCCGCTGCTTGATTTGAACAAGAGCGTCAAATAGGAGGGGTTGGCGTAACCAACAGCCGAGCTGATATCGACGATCTTCATATTCGTATTGAGAAGCAGCGATTTCGCGATATCCAGTCGCGTTTCCGTAATGAATTTGTTCAGGCTTTTTCCCGTCTTTTTTTTGAAAAGCGCACTAAGGTAGCTCGGGGAAAGGAATACCTTCTGAGCTAAAAACTCGACATTCAATTCTGCGCCGTAATTCGCTCGTACATGTTGAACGACCTCATCGATCACCTTTCGGTTCGTTTCGTCGCCTTCCTCGAATGTAGCGAAGGAATGAGCATGCTGCAGTTGAAGCTGGAACGGCTGTAACGTTTTCTTCTCCAAGGCTGCCCAATAAGCCTGTCTCTCCCGCTCCAGCCGGTCTTGCTCGCATTCGGCGATGACTTTGTGCATGAGCTTTAGGAATTGGTTTACATTAATTGGCTTCAGGGTATAATCGAATACCCGCAGTTGAATCGCCTGTTTGGCGTAGTCGAATTCGCCATATGCGCTGTAGATGATGACCTTCAGATCTTCATGAAGCTCCAAGGCCCGACGCGACAGAGCAAGTCCATCCATAAAAGGCATACGAATATCCGTAAATAATATATCTACCTGATTCTTCTCCAAGTAGCGCAGCGCGTCCTCGCCATTCTTGGCATCTGCCACACGAAGCGGGAGTCCGTTGCGCTCAATGAGCAGGCGGATCGTTTCAATTTCAATCGGTTGGTCGTCGACAAGTAGAATCGTAAACAACATAATAGAAGCCTCCGCTATTTGTCTTCTTTCTTCAATTATGTGGGGCAAACGGCAGAAAATCGATACCTGATCTTCAAATTCGCAAAATTTTATTAGGTTTCAAAGAAATGAGTTATACGTAATGTAAACGCTTTATTATAAGCTGTTACCTGTAGAACAAAAATATTAAGGGAGGATCAACAAAGAATGAGGAAGAAGTTAGCTCTATTTTGCAGTATCATGGCGCTGTTGCTAGTCGTTACAGCATGCGGCAGCGGTGGGGCGAACAGCTCTGCCAACTCGACCGGCTCGACCAGCCCGACGCAGGCAGCGGAAACGGAACAGCCAAGCACTCCCGCCAAGAAGACGAAATTGACCTGGATCTATTGGAACAATGAAGACACGGTGAAAGCGTTCCTCGATCTGGCCAAGGAGAAGCTGCCGGACATCGAAATCGAATTCCAATACGTAGAGAACAAAAACTACGACCAGGTTGTGAGAACCAAGTTGCTTGCAGGCGAGGGGCCGGATCTCATATCCTCTCTGATTAACGACAACACGGTGAAGCTCGGCTATTTCGAGGACTTAACCGAGAAGTACGGGAACTTATATCAGGATGCCGGCAAGAAACAGTATACCATTAACGGTAAATTGTACGGTCTGCCGCAAGTAAGCTTTTTCAACGGCTATTTCTACAATGTCGAGATTTTTGAAAAGTACAACCTGAAAGTACCGACAACGATGAATGAGTTTTACGAGATCGCGGAAACGCTCAAAAAGAATGGCGTCAAGCCGCTGACGAACGGTTACAAGAACCCGAGCCAGCTCGCCCAAAGCTTTATTTCTATGGCGATTACCGAGTATTACAGCACGCCGGAGGGCAAAAGCTTCGACGATAACTTCCGTCTGGGCACGGCGAAGATGGCGGATGCGCTCTCCCCGTCGCTCACACAATGGACAGAGATGGTTAAACGGGGCATCGTTACGATGGATATGCTCGGTCTGGAAGATCCGCAGGCGCTGGATGAATTTGCGAGCGGCAAAGCGGCCATGTACAAGAATGGTCCCTGGAATCTGGAGGCCATCAAAAAGAAAAATCCGAACATCAAGCTGGATATGTTCCCGCAGCCGAACAGCGCTGGCGGCGTTGGCTGGCTGACAGGCGGCGCAGGCTTCTCCTTCGGGATCAATGCCAATTCCAAGGTGAAAGACGAAGCTTACCGAGTGCTGGATCTCGTTTCCACGCCGGAAGGCCAAGAGGCGCTTGCTGCCGGAAATCTTGGCGGTCAATCGTATTTGAACGGCGTCGTATTGCCGGTGCCGGACGACTACAAAAGCTCCTTCGAAGCGTTCAAAGCCGGTCATGTCTACTTCCCGCCGGCTTCATGGGGATCGCTGAAGGACCCGATCTTTAAAGAGCTGGGCATACAGCTCCAAGGCTTGGTTGCCGGAGCGACGAAACCGGAAGATGTGCTGAAAAATGTCGATAATAAAGCCGACGAGCTGCGCTCCAAGTAGTTTCGCCGCTTGCACATAAGGGGCGAAGGCGTTCTTCGCTCCTTTCCAAACTATAAAAATAAGGTTGAGTTGACTATGAATAGACTGGCGGTTTCTTTTCGCAAAGAGGCTATCTATATCTTCTTTCTGGCGCCTGCGATTTTGCTTTATTTTACCTTTTTCATATTGCCTTCGCTCCAGACGTTCTATTACAGCTTTACGAACTGGTCGGATGTGAATCCTGTTGATGTGACCTTCGTCGGCTTCAAAAATTTTGCCGTTCTGCTGCGGGATGAGGTCTATCTGAAAGGCATTACTAACACGTTTACTTATGCGATTTTGTATATGGTGTTCGTCAACGTGTGCGCGATTCCGCTCGCGGTTGCTTTAAACCAAAAGCTGGTTACCCGATCGCTGCTGCGCTCGATCTTTTTTCTACCCGCGGTTTTTAGTGTGCTGGTTATTGGTTTTCTATGGAGTTTCCTATACTCGACTTCCGATTTTGGCTTAATCAATCAGATTGTAACCGGGCTTGGCTTTGAAAAAATCAATTTTTTGGGCAATCCCAAGATTGCGCTGTATGCCGTTGTATTCACCCAGGTATGGCAGTTCGTCGGTTACAACATGGTCATTTATTTGGCGAATCTGCAAACCATTCCTTCCGATTATTATGAAGCTGCTAAAATGGATGGGGCTACCGGACTACAGACTTTTCGTTCTATCACGCTTCCTTTATTGCTTCCGGCGATTTCCTTCTGCACGGTGATGACGATGATCAACGGCTTGAAAGTATTCGACATCGTGTTCGCCTTGACAGGCGGAGGTCCTGCGCACGCAACGGAAACGATTATTTCGCTGATGATTACGAAGGGCATCAATGAGGGCTTTTACGGTCAAGGCTCGGCATTCGGTATCGTCTTCATGCTGTTGGTTCTGCTTCTGACCACTGTTCATCTGAGAGTGATCAAATATTTGGAAAACAGATAATGGTTAACGGACATAAGGAGAGTTCATAGATGGAGAGTAAACGTACGATATCCTTAAAGTTGCTGGAAATCGGTCTGTTGGTATTGGCTGCCGTATTTATTATTCCGGTCTATTATCTGTTCGTTACGACGTTCAAAACGTCTGAGGAAGCGCTGCTGCATCCTCTAAGAGTGCCATTGAATTTTACGCTGGAAAACTATACAAGTGCGCTGGAGTCGATGAAATACTTCACCGCGCTGAAAAATAATGTCATCATTTCGGTTGCAGGCGTCACCATCGTCATCCTCTTTTCTTCCATGGCGGCGTATGTGATAGCCCGAAGAAAGCGGAAAGTGTACGGTTATATTTTCATGTTTTTTCTGACGGGAATTATGGTTCCGTATCAAATGGGCCTGCTGCCCCTGTACAAATTAATAAGCAGTCTGGACTTGATCAATACGCTTACGGGCGTCATCTTGATTGAGGCTTGTTACAGTCTCCCTCTGGCCATTTTTCTATTTCGCAATTTCATCGACTCTGTTCCTTTGGAACTTGAGGAGGCGGCGTTCATCGACGGATGCGGAGTATTCAGAACGTATTGGACGATTACGTTCCGGCTGCTCACGCCGGTGGTGGCGACGGTCGCGATTTTGACGGCTTTAGCGACATGGAACAATTTCTTGACGCCGCTGCTTTTCCTCCATTCACGGGAGAAAGGGGTATTGCTGCTCGAATTGTACCGTAATGTCGGCGAGTTCACCATCGATTATGCCAGGCTGTTCCCGATGCTGTTTTTGACCATTCTGCCGTTAATGCTCTTTTATTTGTCCATGCAGCGCTTCATTATTGAGGGGATGACTGCCGGGTCGGTGAAAGGATAAATAAAATTTGACAGGAGGAATTTCGTATGCAAAAGTCGGCACAAAGCCGAAAATTCTTTGCTTCCGTTATGGCGATGATCATTGCTGTGGGGTGTATCGCATTTTCGCAGAGTTTTGGTGTACCGGCTGTTAAAGCCCAGGAAATTTCAGGGCGGTACAAAGACCCTGCGCTTCAAGTTCCGAATGTTATCGTGGCAGAAACCCAAGCGGCCGGCGTTCGTTTTAATGCATTTGATCCAACTGTATGGGACTTTTCGGAGGCACTTAGCGATGAATTCAATGGAAGCACATTGTCGGACAAATGGCATCAGGCCTATATGGACTGGTGGCCCATACAACAAAATGAAGGCGTCGGCGGTTCCATACCTACATACACGGTAAACAATGGTGTTTTGACGCTGATTGCCGATCCTTCACGGCCTTTTTGGTGGGATCGGGGTTTAGCTAAACACGATGGCTATCGCGGCGTGGGCATTATGGGTGGCGCTAAAGATTACGTAAACAATGGCCCCCAAATAGATGGCGTGCCTATTCAAAAGCATGTGCCTTATATGGATGCGCTCGCCACCACCTATGGCTTTTTTGAAGTAAGAACCAAAATTGACAGGGGTGCAACGATTATCCCGGCCATATGGTTTGTTGGCTTTCACGATAAGGGCGGCAACAGTCAGAACGCTGAAATCGACATCCCTGAATTCTTTAATGCGGAAGATTATCCGCAGCACAATAACAAACTCGGGATTTGGCATATCAAAGACCCCAATGCATTCCCGGAAAGACCTTCTTCCCAAACAGATATCAGCATGTATTTGAATGCTGGAGAAGATTACAGGGATGACTGGCATACCATCGGAATGGAGTGGGCGCCAGGCTATGTCCGCTATTTCTTTGACGGACATTTGATTCGAGAACATGCGGTAAATATCAATTATCGGATGATACCCATTTTTTCAATCAATCATCGTGCTGAAGGTGTTCTAAACCCGCCAAAATTAAACTTTAATATAGACTATTATCGGGTCTGGAAAAACAGGAATGTGACGGATCCCTATAAAGCGCCAACATTGCCGGCAACAGGAAATATCGCTTCCTATGCCAAATTCAGCATGTTCGGCCAAACTTCGGGGCAATTCAACGCAACGCCGCCTGAACGGTTGAATGACGGCGATTTAATATCGTCTGTGTACAGTGGGTTGCAGTTGAATAGCCCGCTTCCGGGGAGACCTGCCGTTACCCTGGAGCATACGCCCCTGCCCGCATATATTTATGCAGATTTCCATGGCAGTGTCAATTACAATACAGTAAATCTATACGCGACCATGGCGCAGAGCCAAGCTCCTACGCTTGTCGATATTGAAACATCGGCGACCGGAGAAGAGGATTCCGTCTGGACGCCGGTCGCGCAAAATGTCCGATTGAACTGGTGGACCAACTCGAACCTGGCAGAGGGCATGGCCATACGTTTTCCCGATGTAACCAACAATAAGCACATGAGAATTGTAGTGAAAGAAAGCAACTTTAATGCGAATAAAAAATTTGCCGTATCCGAGATCGAAGTCGGCCAGAATATCCCGCTCCAAACGGAACAAAACATAGCGTTAAATAAGACCGCTACAGCGATTAGCCAAAATTCCCATACATCAGCCATGGCTGTCGATGGAAACGCGGCGACCTGGTGGTCTGCGGGCAACGGCAATGCGAACAACTGGTGGCAAGTAGACTTGGGGAGAAGCTACAACTTATCCGGAAGTGAGCTCGAATTCTTAGATAATACAAGAATTTGGAAGTATAAGGTTGAGGTGTCGTCTGACAACACAAACTGGACGATGGTCATGGATCAAACAGCAAACACAAGCAGCGAACAAACGCAGACCCATCACTACTCAGCTGCTGCAAGGTATGTGAGGGTGACTGTAACCGAAACTCCCGGAACGGCATGGACCGCTTTCAGTGAATTTAGAGTGTTTGGAACTCCAGTAAATATAGCCCTGAATAAAACAGCTTCTGCCATAAGCCAAAACACCAATACAGCTCAGAGGGCGAATGATGGCGATACCGGTACATGGTGGTCGGCAGGCAACGGGAATAACAACAACTGGTGGAAGGTCGATCTGGGGAGTAACCTCAACTTGGCCGGAAGCGAGATCGTTTGGCCGGATGGTAGCGGACCTTGGAAATACAAGGTTGAGGTGTCAACAAATAATTCCATCTGGACTACGGTGGCTGACAATACGGCAAACAACAGTACGGCACAAACTCAAACACACAGTTTCACGGCAAATGCCAGGTATGTAAGAGTGTATGTGACCGATACTCCCGGAACGGCGTGGACGGCCATTAAGGAATTCAGAGTGTTTGGACAGTAAAACGGTTTGGTTCTGTCCGGATGGAGAAGAAATAACTTGGAATAAGAATTTCTTTAGAGGGATAGTTACTGCTATCCCTCTTTCTAGCTGATCATGTGCTCCAATAACTGTTTGAATCCGATTTTAGTGTAGATTTTGCTGTAAGGAGAGATAAAGAATAAATGTTAAATCAGTCGAAACCAATCACCGTGATTATTGTTGGGGCGGGTAATAGAAGCTTCGTTTATGCATCATATGCCAATCTACATCCGGAACAATTGCAAATTGTCGGTGTCGTAGATCCTGATCCGGTTCGCAGACAAATGACGATTGATCAATTCGGTATGGATCCGGTGCGCCAATGGGACAATGTGGAGCAGCTTGTTTCACAGCCGCCGATTGCAGATGCGATTATCAATGGCACAATGGATCATTTGCATATCGAGACAACCATTCCCTTGCTGGAGTGCGGTTATGATGTCTTACTGGAGAAACCGGTAGGAACAACTGAGCAGGAGTTAATTTTGCTGCAGGAAAAAGCGCAAGAGTGCAGCCGTTTAGTCATGGTTTGCCATGTATTGCGATATGCGCCATTTTATACGGAGGTGCGGAAGCGAATTGCAGCAGGCGACATCGGTGAGATCATCAGCATTCAAACAGCCGAGCATGTGTGTTATGACCATATGGCTGTTTCCTTTGTAAGAGGGAAGTGGAACTCCAAGGAAAGCTGCGGTTCGTCCATGCTGATGGCGAAATGCTGTCATGATTTGGATATCATTACATGGTTGAATGAAGGAGAAATGCCTGCAAAAATATCCAGTTTCGGCAGCCGTTCTTATTTCCGTCCGGAGAAAGCGCCTGAAGGAGCCGGAACCCGTTGTGTTGTCGATTGCAGCATTGAGGAGAGCTGCCCGTACTCCGCTAAGAAAAATTATGTTGAGCGCGACCGCTGGGCCCATCTCATATGGCGGTATGAGCAGTGGGGCGAGATAACGTCGGAAACGCAAAAACTTGAAATTCTGAAAACAAGTCCGCACGGGCGATGCGTCTGGCATTGCGATAATGACGTAGTCGACAGGCAGTCGGTAATGGTGGAGTTCAGCAACGGCAGCACGGCGACGCACAATATGATTGGCGGCTCCTCCAGACCGTGCCGCACCTTATTTGTTGTCGGCACGAAGGGAGAAATTCAAGGAACGTTGGAAGACGGATGGTTTGTCATTCGGCGTCCGGATCCGAATACGTTCGACATTTACACGGAAGAGCGGGTAGAAGTCAGTGTGACAAATGATAGCCACGGGGGAGGAGATCTGCGACTGGTTGAAGACTTTGTTCACATTATGAGCGGTCAGCAGCCGTCAATTTCATTTACGTCTCTTGATAAATCAATCACCGGTCATAGGATTGGCTTCGCAGCTGAGAAAAGCCGGATGGAGAACCGAATGATTGATTATAAATCTGAAGCAAAATGATTATTTGCGAATACATCGGGGTGCCCATATGACGATCAGACCTAATATTTTGTTGATTTCTGTTGACCAAATGCGAGGGGATTGCCTCCACTATTTGGGCCATTCCGTCATACAGACTCCCAATTTGGACCAATTAGCCCGTACGGGTGTAACGTTTACGAATGCTTATACCGCTACACCTTCCTGTGTTCCTGCGAGGGCTTCGATTATCACGGGGATGGAGCCCAAACATCATGGCAGAGTAGGCTATGCTGACAAAATTCCATGGAATTACGAACATACTTTGCCTGGTGAACTGGCCAACGCCGGATATCATACGCAGTGTATCGGGAAAATGCACGTCTATCCGACCAGAAATTTATGCGGATTTCATAACATCGTTCTTCATGACGGCTACATGCATTACAACCGGGACCGTTCTCGATCGACTGCTTTGCAGTGGTGGGATCAAACCGATGATTATTTGCCATGGCTCAAGGAAAGGGCCGGTTACCAGCAAGACATTATGGATCATGGATTGGACTGTAATTCATCTACAGTGGCAAGACCATGGCATCTTGATGAGTCCCTTCATCCCACGAACTGGGCCGTTACGCAATCCATTGATTTCTTAAGGAGAAGAGATCCGAGCAAACCATTCTTTCTCTGGACCTCTTTTGTCCGTCCGCATTCCCCGCTTGATCCGCCGCAGGCATTCCTGGATATCTATGAGGGCATAGAGCTTCCGGAGCCGCCGATTGGCGATTGGACGATGCAGGAGGACCGGCATAAAGAAGGCATGGATCCAACAACGAAAAGGGGAATCGTCCAAGAGAGAATGCGTCGAAAATCTCTTGCTGCCTATTACGCGCTGATCACACATATTGACAATCAAATTGGCAGGCTGCGTAATGCCTTATTCGAATTCGGAGTGAGTCAAAACACGATCATCCTTTTTGTTTCCGATCATGGAGATTTAATGGGAGATCACAGGCTGTATCAGAAGAGACTTGCGTATGAAGGCAGCGCGAAGATTCCTTTTATTTTGAATGATCCTACGGGAAGGCTGCAGATAGAGAAAGGGAAGATGGTAGATAACGTGGTCGAGCTGCGCGATATCATGCCGACCTTATTGGATGCAGCGAATGTTTCCATTCCGTCTTCAGTCGATGGTTCAAACGTTCTTCCGCTTGGAAGGGAAGCTGGCGCAGCGAGTTGGAGATCCTACATTCACGGCGAGCATGAATACAATGAATTGTCCTATCATTTTGTAACGGACGGAAAAAGAAAATATATTTGGTATTCTCAAACGGGTGACGAGCAGTTTTTTAACCTCGAGTCTGATCCCAAAGAGCTGCGAAATTTAGTGGCGACTGAAGGATACGATTCAGAAATTGAAATATGGAGAAAACGGTTGATCAACGAGCTTACGGATAGGGAAGAAGGGTATACGGATGGTCATCGCCTGATCGTAGGTCAATCTCCCAAAGCCTGCTTGGATCATATTTTATTGGAGTGATGAACTTGAAGACTTTACAAGTGAAAGACGCACAATTTTATTTAAATGGGCAACCTTATCAAATCCTTTCAGGAGCTATTCATTATTTCCGTGTTGTCCCCGAATATTGGGAAGACCGCCTTATCAAGCTGAAAGCTTGCGGGTTCAATACAGTAGAGACCTATATACCATGGAATTTGCATGAATCACGGGAAGGATTCTTCTTTTTTGAAGGTCTCGCAGATGTGGAACGCTTCATCCGACTGGCGGGTGAGCTCGGTTTGCATGTCATCGTGAGACCAAGCCCATATATTTGCGCGGAGTGGGAATTTGGCGGGCTGCCGGCTTGGCTGCTGCAATACCCGGATATTCGGCTTCGCTGCATGGATCCGGTCTATCTAGAGAAAGTCGATAGCTACTACGATGTGCTGATCCCTCGTTTGATGCCGCTGCTGAGCACGAACGGCGGGCCGATTATCGCTATGCAGATTGAAAATGAATATGGCAGCTATGGCAACGATGCAGCCTATTTAACATACTTGAAAGACGTTCTAATCAAGCGTGGTGTGGATGTATTGCTTTTCACTTCCGATGGGCCCGAGAACGGTATGCTGCAAGGCGGGACGATTCCGGGGACGCTTGCGACGGTCAACTTCGGGTCCAGGCCGGAGGAAGCTTTCGCTCAGCTTCGCAAATACCGTTCCGATGATCCTCTTGTTTGCATGGAGTATTGGAACGGCTGGTTCGATCACTGGTTGAAGCAGCATCATACGCGCTCTGCGGATGAGGTTGCGGATGTGTTCGAGCGCATGCTGCAGGCAGGGGCTTCCGTCAATTTCTATATGTTCCACGGCGGGACGAACTTCGGTTTCTATAACGGAGCGAACTTTGGCGAGAAGTATGCAGCGACGATCACCAGCTACGACTACGATGCCCCATTGTCGGAGTGCGGCGATGAGACGGAGAAGTACAGAGCCGTCCGCAGCGCAATCGCCAAATTTCAAGGAAAAGACGTTCAGGATTTCCCGCAATGGCCTGCAGCCATTCCGAAAAAAAACTATGGCCTTGTATCCATGACGGAAAAGGCAGACTTGCTTGAGAATTTGCCGTTCCTCTCTGAGCCAGTCCGGCGAACCTGTCCGGAGCCAATGGAGAAGATCGGGCAACATTACGGCTTTATCGTCTATTCGACGCAAGTGACAGGGCCGCGATCGGGTGAAGAGCTCCACCTACAGGAGGTGCACGACCGCGCGCAAGTGTTTGTGGACGGCATTTACCAAGGCACCGTGGAGCGATGGGACCCGCGGCCGCTCTCCCTGGACATTCCTGATGGCGGCGCCAAACTGGACATCGTGGTGGAGAACATGGGCCGTGTCAATTACGGCCCAAAGCTCAAAGATTATAAAGGAATTACAGAAGGGGTACGACTGAATAATCAGTTTTTGTTTGACTGGACGATCTACCCTCTTCCCATGGAGAATACGGCATCTATCCCATTCCAGCGCGTCCCTGAGTTGAATGAGAGGGGTGACCGCCCTGCCTTTTACAAAGGAGAATTCAGTGTCGAGGAGAAAGGGGATACCTTCGTTCGCTTGGATGGCTGGTCAAAAGGGGTCGTATGGGTCAATGGATTTAACTTGGGACGCTATTGGGAGAAAGGACCGCAGCGAACGTTATATCTTCCGGCACCGTTGCTTCGCCAAGGCAGTAACGAGATCATCGTTTTCGAATTGCACTTTTCGCAGAATCCGGTCGTTGAGTTGACAGATGCGCCGGATTTAGGGTAGATGGTAGAGGAGCCGATCATGAAACCACAAGAAAGCATCCTTCAACTTTTTGAGGAAGTCGATAAGGATTTAAACGGTCAGCTCCGATAGAAGTTTTTGTTGTAGGGTATTCCGCCATTGTCCTGGCCAGAAAAAATAACCGGGGCTCAAATGACGTGGATATCATTCCTTCCAGATTCTCTAGAGTTTTTTCCGATCATGGACTCGAAGTGTTCGATGAACATTATTTCTATCTTCCGACGGACTATAAGGCGAGGGCGAAGGAAGTCGATAGGGAATATCGGAGTCTTAAAGTTAAATATGTGAACCCGCACGATATCTGGTTTACTAAATTGAGGGCTTTCCGAAGCAAGGATAAAGTCGACATGGTCCAGATGATAAAAGAAGGCGTAGTCGACACGGAAGCCTTGGATGCCATGTTCGTGCTGTGGAATTCCCATTGGTTTAACAACGACCCTGAATTGGCAAAGAACTACTCAGAGGTGAGGAATTATGATTCCGAAAACGGTAATACCTGAAAAGGAATACGAGAATGCATTCAGGCAGTATGTGCTAGGATTGGCTGGAAAGTGGCTGGGGCTGGACACCGATCTGTCCCAAACAAGCTTGGTTCTACAGAAAATAGAGGAAGTTTCAAAAGAGAACTACCGGGCGAATTATTTGAATTATCTTCTGCCATTGGTAGATTCCAAGTATTCGGAAGTCGTTTCATCAGGTACGATAGTGTCGATGCATAAGGTTTTGTACAGCCTGCGAATGAATGATCTAGCGTACAATGACTTTATGCTGAACCGCTTCTGCGATATTCTTCTCAAGGATGTCGATAGGAAAGGGCTGTTTGCGACGCCTCTTCCGGAAGATTACAAAGACTTGCAGAAGCTGTTGTGGAATTTTGTGCAAACGTTCAGAAAAAAGGCAGCAACTGAATATTTTCAACACGAAGAAGTCATTTGATAATTGAAAAGAATATGAGCCGAGAGAACAGCGTACGGAAGGGATCTTCCGTATGCTGTTCTCTTTTTCTTTATACGAAAGTATGAAATTCGGGTTATAGGGATGCCTTAGTACGAAGTTTGATTCAAATCCGGCTGCTTCCCCACTCTGCGATAGGGGCCATACTTTAAAAAGTGTAGCGCCAAAACTGCCAATAGGTTCAGAATCTGAACTTAAAGCGTCGCACGGAGCACCAAAACTACCAATAGGTTCAGAATCTGAACTTACAGCGTCCACGGAGCACCAAAACTGCCAATAGGTTCAGAATCTGAACTTACAGCGTCGCACGAAGTAACAAATTGTACGCTATGGTTAGTCTGGTGCTGAGAGAGAGAACGAGCAGTAGCAGTACTTTTTACCGCTGCGGTTGGTCTGGTGCCGAGAAATCGAGAAGTAGCAGTACTTTTTACCGCTATGGTTGGTCTGATACCGAGAAACCGAGAAGTAGCAGTACTTTTTACCGCTGCGGTTGGTCTGGTGCCGAGAGAACGAGCAATAGCAGTACTTTTTAGCGATTCTCCTTGGGGAAGTGGAAAAAGAAGAGCAAAATCACTCATTCCAACAACGGCCCCATATGTTATGATGAAAAAAGGTGAAAAATCTCGAACGCCGGCGAATGGGAAGCGGGGTGCGCGTGATGACGGAGCAGGGGAATGAGCGCATAGAGGTTGCCGAAATCCAGCTAGCCAATCGCTTGAGCGAGTTGGATCGTTTGCATGCTTTTTTCGATGGAATCGGACACCGTTCGAACTGGACGGATCGATTAAGATGGGATCTCACGCTCTCCTGCGAAGAGCTTCTGACCAATACGATTACTTATGGATACCCCCAGGGCGGAGATCATCTGATCACGTTAGCCGTGAACGCGGAGCCTGGAAGGATCGAAGTGAAGCTGGAAGACGATGCGATTCCCTTTAACCCTCTGGAACAGGACGAGCCCGATATTACGTTAAGCGTTGAAGATCGGGCTATCGGCGGTCTCGGTATTTTTTTCGTGAAACGAATGATGAACGAGATTATCTACGAACGAACCCTTACGGGAAATCGGTTAACACTTCGTAAAATATGGTAGCAATCAGGAGGAAACGACTCTATGAATATTGTGACTGCACAGCGCGATGGCGCTACGGTAATGAGTATAGAAGGGCGATTGGACGGTCATCATGCCCAAGAGGCGGAAGCTGCGTTCATGGCTTTGACCGGAGAAGGGCATACCCGATTCGTATTCGATTTCACCCAGATGCAATACATAAGCAGTGCGGGTTTACGCGTCGTACTCGTAGCCGCGAAGAAGGTACGGACGCTGCAAGGCCGTCTCGTATGCGCCAACATGAGCGATCAGGTGCGCGACGTGTTCGAGATGTCGGGGTTTCTTAGTATTTTGGAAACAGCCGCTTCTACGGACGAAGCTTTGAATCTATTGAAGGCTTAGGGCGATATTAAAGGCGGCAGGTTGGCCGAAAGCGGGTGATAACGAGTGAGCGGACAGTGGGAGGGCTTGGTCTTAGCCTTGTTGGGCGGCATCGCTCTGGGCATGGGATCGATGTATATCATTCTTGGGCAAAGGATTCGACGAACTAAGGTGTTATTCGATATCAGCATGCAGCTTAATTCTACATTGAAGCGCCGCGAGCAGATGGAGCTCATTATGAATACCGCGAAGCGGGTGCTTCCCGTCGAGGCGGCTTCCGTTCTTCTCGTCGATCCCGAAACAGACGAGCTGTTCTTTGAGCTGGCTCAGGGGGATAAAGGGGCAGAGGTTCGGGAAATCAGGCTTAAAGCAGGCGAAGGTATCGCAGGTCTTGTCGCGAAAAGCGGCCAAAGCATCATCGTTAACGATACCGTGAGCGATCCGAGATGGTCCAATCGCGTTGCCGAACATACGGGGTTTCATACCCGGAATCTTCTGACGGTGCCTATACTGAACCGGCAGCGCGTCGAAGGCGTGCTTCAAGTCATCAACAAAAAAGGGACAGGGGCATTTACGAAACGGGATCGTCTGTTGCTTGAGAATGTCGCGCAGCCGATGGCCGTCGCTTTGGAAAACGCCAGACTCTATGCGCAAGTAGAAGAATCTCTCGAAGCGCTTAAGAGGACGACCGCCATCAAGGAGCGTCTGGAGAGCGAGCTGCAAATCGCCGGCACGATCCAGATGAGCTTCCTGCCGCGGACGATGCCTTCGGCTTACGAGCCTTACGATGTGTGCGCGCTGCTTAAATCCGCTAAGGAAGTCGGCGGGGATTTTTATAATTTTTTCAAAATCGATGATGACCATCTGTTCTTTACGTTAGGAGACGTATCGGATAAAGGGATTCCCGCGGCTTTGTTCATGGCCGTAACGCTTACGCTGCTGAAAGGGAAAATGGGGCCGGGGCTTTCTCCCGGACAACTTCTGACGATGGTCAACGATGAGTTAGCGCGCGATAATCCTCCTGTGTTCGCCACGATCGTCTGCGGGGTGTTTACTTGTTCCACCGGGGAAGTGGTCATGAGCGAGGGCGGGCATTGCACGCCTTACGTCGTTCGCGCGGATGGCAGGATCGAGCCTATTAAACTGAAGAAAAGCTTGCCGCTTGCCGCAATGGAGGATGCTGTGTATCACGACGGTTATTTGACATTGGAGCATGGAGATCGGCTTCTTCTATATACGGACGGGATTACGGAAGCGGAAAATGCGGCTCAGGAGCAATATTCTCCCGATCGTCTGCACCAATTTTTAGAGATGACCCCGGGAATGTCAAGCGCGGAGATTATTGACGCATTGTTAATGCACGTATTTATGTTCGCGGATGGAGCGCCGCAGTCCGACGATATCGCGGTGCTTACTTTGCTGCGCCGCTAAGAGGCGGAAGAGGAGATGTGTTGCCTTGGTACATCCAGAGCCTTATCGCAATGGGCAAGAGCATCTTGAAGATGAGTTCGGCTGGCTTGAAGCCGGCTTTCGGGTGCTTCTCGAAATCGGCGGCGGAAATCCCCACGCTAATCCGCTCATTGGATCGAAAGGGCTTATCGTAACCGCCGATGAGCTGCGGGATTGGGAAAATGGGGGCGAAGAAAACCATCCGGCCGATGGATGGATTCAATATATCGAAGATCGCCGAAACCGGGAGCGAAGCATCGCCGCTTCTGCGGAAGCTTCGATGGGGGCGGGCATAACCTTGCCGTTGTCCCAACTCTGCTCGCGGCTTCGCTTAACGGTATGGGAGCGCCGCTTTCTAGTGCTCAGCCTTGCAGCGGAATGCAATCGCAAGTATGAGAAGTGGTTTGCTTATTTTAACGATGACGTAACGTGCAGAGCGCCGACGCCGGATTTGGCGTATCGGTTTCTTTGCGATCGGGTGGACGAGCAAGCACGGGCACGCCAGTATTTGAGCAAAGGCGGTGCCATTCGCAGTTTGTTGCTGGAGCCTGAGGACAAATATGCGAATGCTGGCGGTGGCCCGGTGCGGCCGAAGCTTAAAACAACGCTGAGACTGGATGAACGGACGACCAGTTTCTTGCTGCAAACGGAGACATTGGACGCACGGATATCGGATACGACTGCGACCTTCGAGCCGCAAGCGGCAGCCGATCTTCCGATGCTTCCTCCGGGAGATTCGATCAGCGCTTCGCTAAAAGGTTTGGAGAGTAACCCGAATTTGGCAAGCGTTCCTTTCCTCCATCTGTCCGGTCCGATCGGAGGCGGCAAGAGGCTTCGCCTTCATCATCTTGCCAGCGCGAGAGGACAGCGCCTTCTCGTCGTTTCCATGCGGAGCATCCCGACGGATTCCGAGCGCGCGGAAACCACGATGCTTCGAATCGTAAGGGAAGCTATCCTAACGGACGGAGCCATATGTTTGGCGGAAGAACATGCATTAGCAGGGAGCGCGATTCCCCATCTCGAGCAATGGAAAGCAGCCTTGGAAACCTATTGCCGGTTTGCGCGCAGGCCGCTCGTTTGCTGGACGTCCAATGTGAAACGCCAGCCTTCGGAACTGCCGCTGCCGGAAGAGGCAACGTGGTTCTATGGCGAGGTCGGAGTCCCGGATGCTGGCGCGCGCGAGGCTTTCTGGACGGTGGAAGCGCTCGATGCGGCTGGCGAATATCCGGAATCGTTGTGGCGGGAGCTTGCCGACAAATACCGCTTCACGCCCGGACAAATCGGGAAGGCTTGGCGCCAAGCAGAAGCGCTCGCATTAAGCCGCGGGGATCGCTATCCGAACCGCAATGATCTGGAAACCGCTTGTCGCGGGCAATTCAGGCATAGGCTTGCCCAACTGGCGGATCGGATCGTTCCGGCCCGATCATGGGAAGACCTGATTTTGTCCGAAGAGCCGCAATCTCTGCTTAAGGAAGCCTGCAGCAGATTTCTGCATCGCGAAACCGTCTACCAGCGATGGGGATTCGGCCGGAAGCTGCCTTACGGCAAAGGACTCAGCATGTTGTTCTCCGGACCGCCGGGGACCGGCAAGACGATGGCTGCCGAGATCATCGCCGGGGAGCTTGGATTAGAGCTTTACCGGATCGATCTCTCTCGCATCGTGAGCAAATATATCGGGGAAACGGAACAACGGCTTAGCGAGTTGTTCTCCGAAGCCGAGAATAGCGGTGCTATCCTTTTCTTCGACGAGGGCGACGCCTTGTTCGGCAAGCGCACGGAAGTGAAGGACGCGCATGACAAATACGCCAATCTCGAAGCCGCCTATTTGCTGCAGCGGATCGAGGCATACGACGGCGTTACGGTGCTGGCGACGAATTTGCTTCAGAATATGGATGAGGCGCTGCTTCGCCGGATGAGCTTTGTCGTCAAGTTTCCTTTTCCGGGCTCCGCGGAGCGGGAGCACATATTCCGTGCGCATCTTCCCCCGGTAGCTCCGCTTGCGGATAACCTGGATTTGGCCTTTTTGGCGTCACGCTTGGACGTTTCCGGAGGTCATATCAAGAACATCGTTCTGGCAGCCGCTTTCCTTGCCGCGGCCGAGAGCAAGCCGATCGGAATGGCCCATTTCGTGCGCGCCGCCCGGCAAGAATTAAGGAAAATGGGTAAAATTCTCGTTAAAGAAACTTTTGCTCCATATTTAGATGAAATCAACGAAACATTTGGATAGTCAGCCAGATTTTTTACAGTTATAATAGGATTATCTTGGCGAAATTTAAGTTTTCTCATCGGATTTTGCCGGATACGGGAAGGAGGAGCACTCATCGGAGGTTATACCGTTATCGCGGATGTCGGCTCCAGCTTGTTGAAGCTGCTTCGTGAGCAGCTGTCTCCGGATCCTGTGCCGCGTCCGGACTTAATCGGAATGGCATCACCCGTCGATAAAGGCGATTTCGTCCTCTCGCTCTACTTATGCAGCGTTCGCGAGAACGGAGAAGCGAGACGCAACGAAATGCTGCCTCAAGGCGGCGTGCTAAGGTATCCCCCGCTTGCGGTCGATCTTCATTATTTACTGACGGCGCATTCCACGGCCGATCTGCATACGCGAACTTTGGACGAGCATCGTGTTCTGGGCAAGGTTATGCAGGTGTTGTATGACAACTCCGTTCTCCGGAGCCCCTATTTGGAAGGAACTCTCTCGGAGAATAATGAAGAGCTGCGCATTACCGCAGAGAGCTTAAGCACGGAACAGCTTACGCAGATGTGGCAGTTCGGAGACAATCCTTACAAGCTTTCGCTTGCTTACCGCGTAGGACCGGTTCTGCTTGAGTCCAACCGCGTGAAGCCGGGACCGCGTGTTCTCGAGCGCAATATTACGTTGCGTGACAAGGGGGGCTGAGGCTCATGACCCGCGCGGAGAGAACTTTTATTACCCGTTGTACACTCGCGGTCAAGCCCATCGATATTTGGACGGGTATAACGCCAAGCGGTTCCTCTTTTCGGATGTCTTTGGCGGAAACCGACCGCAAGCCAATCCGGACTTCGGACGGCAGCTATGCGTTTCTGGATTACTCCGGGAAAACTTGCACTCTAGTTATCACATCACCTACATATTTGGAATATCGCAGAGAGATTGTTTTGGACAATGTTTCACAGCCCCCGGTTCTAACCGTAAGCTTATTGCCGAATATCGTCTACAAAGCCCCTTCAGCGGCTACGGGATTAATTGTCAAAGTGTGCAATGAATCCGGCAACCCGCTATCAGGAGCGCAAGTGTCGGCTTATGTCGATGACGAAGTGGCGGTAAGAGGACGATTAGCGGAGGAGAAAACGGGCGGCGAAGGAAATCGCATTCGGATTTCGCCCGGTAACGGCAAGCTTCTGCCGGGAGATGCGTTCGTCGTTCGCGAGAGAGAAGGCGAGGCAACGGATTGGGGCAAGGTAACCGATTTGCAGGGAGACCCATCTATCCTCCTGTTGGAGCAGCCTTTCACCCGGAAGTGGAATCGCGGAACGAGGTTATTGCCTGCCGTTCGAACGACGAGCGACAAGAACGGAATGGTCGTTATCCCCCTTCGGGGCCATTTGCCGGCCATATGTCCGGTTCATGTCGAGATCGTTGCGGGTGACCGCAAATTCAAAGCTGTTTGGACGGCGGAAGGCGGACGAGTCGTACATTTGCCTTCGATAAGCCTATAGCTTAGCCGATCCGGCTGATCATGTGTGTGGCGTTGATTGGGCCGAATGCCGCAGGGCAGTGCGTTTCCGGTTGACGATTTGATAAACCCATTTTAGAGAGGAGGAACTGGTTTTCCCCATACGAGCATCTAGAGTGGAACATCATAACCGTATCAAGGGAGAAACTGGGGAACATGGCAGAGTATTTGTCGCCTGGGGTATACGTGGAAGAATTCGAGAGCGGTTCCAAGCCGCTCGACGGCGTAAGCACAAGCACGGCCGGTTTTATCGGTCTTGCGCAACGGGGAGCGGTTGAAGGATTGCCGTTGCTCATCACCAGTCCCGCCGATTTTCAGCGTAATTTCGGTTCTTATTTGTCCGAAAGCGCGTTCGGCAGCTATCGTTACCTGGCCTATGCGGTCGACCAGTTTTTTACGAACGGCGGATCACGCTGTTACGTCATGCGGGTCGCACCATCGGATGCGCAGGTAGCTACCAATGAAGGTTCTTTCTCGGAATCGCTTAACATTACGACGAAAAACCCCGGAGCTTGGGGCAATTTGGTAAAGGTCGTTATTACCGATGCCAGCAAAGCCAAAACGCAAATTTACGAAGTAACCGACAAACGTTATCGCGTTAAAAATACCGGCGGTTTCTATGCAGGCGATGTCGTCGCTTATACTGCCGGAGGCGAAACGCAATACAACCGCATCGTCAGCGTACAAGGCAATGTGGTCGAGCTTGCCGACGCATTGTCCGGAGACGTTGTCGACGATGCATTGCTGCCTACTAAAATTCTCTCCACCTGCGAATTCTCGTTGCATGTTATTTACAGCGATGAAGTCGAAAGCTTCGAGAAAGTATCCTTGAATCCGGAAGCTCCTACTTTCGTGGAGAAAGTCGCTGGACGTTCGAACCTCGTTAATGTGCGTGCACTCATCACTTCGACGGATGCTACGCACCCATTCGATGCGATCTCCGGAATCGGCACGGACGGTAAAGTAGAATTCGTGCTTTCCGGCGGTACGGACGGTTCCGTATCCGGCATAGCCGCTTCCGATTTCATGGGCGAAGACCGCGGTCCTGGCCGTCGTACGGGCATTCAAGCGTTTATCGACAACGACGTAGTAAGCATCATGGCCATTCCCGGCGTAACGGATGCGAATGTCCAGTTGTCTCTAGTCGCTCATTGCGAGAACTTGGGAAGCCGATTCGCCATCTTGGACATTCCGCGCGAGAAAACGAAAGTAGCGGACGTCATGACGCACCGCAACCTGTTCGATTCCAGCTATTGCGCGCTGTATAACCCTTGGCTGTCGGTATTCGATCCGCTCGACAAGAGAAACATCTTCGTTCCGCCTTCCGGTACGATCGCTGGCATCTACTCCCGTTCGGATACTTCCCGCGGCGTACAGAAAGCTCCTGCGAACGAAGTTCTTCGCGGCGTGGTCGGCCTTGACGTTCAGTACAACAAAGGCGAGCAAGATATTTTGAACCCCGTTGGCGTGAACCTGATCCGTTCGTTTACGGGTCAAGGCATTCGCGTATGGGGAGCAAGAACGGCTTCTTCCAATACCCTTTGGAAATACGTCAACGTACGCCGCTTGTTCATCTTCCTGGAAGAATCCATCAAGGGCGGCACGAACTGGGTCGTATTCGAGCCGAATAACGAGCAATTATGGGCCCGCGTTCAACGTACGATCGATGCTTTCTTGACCCGGATATGGAGAGACGGCGCATTGATGGGCAGCAGCGCTTCCGAAGCGTTCTACATCGATATCGGCCGCAGCACGATGACTCAAGACGATATCGATAACGGTCGCCTCATCTGCGTCATTGGCGTTGCACCTGTTAAACCGGCCGAGTTCGTCGTCTTCCGCATTACTCAGAAAACCGGATCGGAATAACCCGAATATAAATTGATCGGAAGGGGATACCCATGCCAGGAGAACGTAATGATCCGTACCGCAATTTTAGATTCCGTGTGGAGATCGAAGGACTGGAGCAAGCCGGGTTCAGCGAAGTTGCCGGATTCGACGCTTCATTCGATGTTGTGCAATATCGGGAAGGAAATGAAGTCATTACCCCCCGTAAGCTTCCGGGCCTAGCTCGGTATGGCAACATCACTCTTAAATGGGGTTCTACGGAATCCATGGAACTCTACGATTGGGTACAAGAATGCATTAACGGAACGGTTGAACGCAAAACGGTCACGATCATCGCCATCGATGAAGAAGGCGGAGACGTTGCTACTTGGCAGGTTATCGAAGCTTGGCCAACCCGCTACACGGCTCCGGGCTTTAACGGATCGGGCGCGGAAGTGGCAATCGAACTTCTAGAGCTTGCTCATGAAGGCATGACTCGTACAGCTTAATGTTAAATAACCAATATTGGATTGGTTGAATCATCTTGGATAACGTTATGAAATAACTCTATTTGTATGATGAAAGCTCCTAAAGCCGCAATAGCGTTATGCTGTAACGCTATTGCGTGCCAAAGAGTCGTTCGATGCGGGTTATCGGGGCAATAACGTTAGGGGATAACGTTATTTAGACGGTATTTGGCAACAATGCCGATTTAGCGTTATGCCGTAACGCTATTGATAGAATAGCAGCCTGTTTCTATATCAAAATGAATAATGATTCACCAACAAGGGAGGCCCTCTCTCTTGTTTTCCTTTTTTATAAAACGAGTTAGGAGTGGATCTGAGAATGGCATTTCAAACCGAATACGAATTCGAGCTCCCGCGCGGATATGTGGATGACAGCGGAACTCTTCACAAACGCGGCGTTATGCGGCTAGCAACCGCGGCAGATGAAATACTGCCGATGCGCGATGCGCGCGTTCAGCAGAACCAAGGTTATCTTACCGTTATTTTACTAGCCCGCGTCATTACCCGGTTGGGAGAAGTAAAGCATGTGGACACGAAAACGATAGAAAAATTATTTACGGCGGATTTGGCCTACCTGCAAAATCTGTATCGTCAGATTAACGATTTGGAAGCGCCGAAGGCGCATACGGCATGCCCGAAATGCGATCATGAGTTCGAGGTGGAAGTCGATTTTTTATCCGTAACGGAGGGCCTCTCGTAGCCTATCCGCCTGAGCGGATCTACGAGGAAGTCGGCTTTATCGCCTATTATTTCCATTGGCCCCATGATGACGTCATGAACATGGATCATCGCGAACGTCGGCGGTGGTGCGACGAAATATCGAAAATCAACCGGAAGCTGAACGATGAACCGGATAAACAAAACGTATTCGACGTATTCGGGAAGAGGTGATGACGGAACGTGACCGTGGCAGCGATGAACCATAAAGTGAACGGAGCGTTTCGCTTCGCTGTGGAGCTGGATAGCATGCTGGTTGCCGGCTTTTCCGAAGTACAAGGCTTGGAATCGCAAATCGAATTCGAGGAAATTCGCGAAGGCGGGGTTAACGGCTACGTTCACCGTCTGCCTAAGGGAGTAAGGAATTCACCAATCGTGCTTAGGCGGGGCTTATCCTCCTCCCAAGAGCTTTGGAATTGGTATTCTCAGTCTTCCTTAGGAACGATTTCGCGCAAAAGCGGATCTATTATTCTGTACAAGCAAGACGGCATTGAATTGTGCCGGTGGAATTTTTTCGAAGCTTATCCGACCAAATGGAGCGGTCCCAGCCTGAATGCCGCGACGAGCGATGTGGCCATCGAGACGATAGAGCTCGTTCACAACGGCATTAAAGCGATTTTTCGGCCTTAGCCTTTAACTACGGAGATGAAGAAAGGAGGGGGAAGTATGGGACGTAAAAAGGAATGGCCTCGATCTGCAGCAGGCTTGAAGGTACCCCATGATTGGTTTGCCAGTGTCATAACCGGCAAATACGGACCTATCCGCCGCGGTTTCAAGAGCGGGCTTCCCTTGATTTTTAGGATATCTTCGGGCGAAGGCCGCAAAGCTGTCCGAAAACCGTCTCCGAGTTCCGTGCATTATCACATCCATCCTTCGGCACAGCCTGCCCCAATAGGAAAACCTGTCATACAGAATCGCTTTATGGACAGGGAGCGGATTGTTGAGCGGGAACGTCTGGTCGAGCGCGAGAAGATTGTAGAGCGTGAGAAGCTTGTAGAACGCGAGAAAATCATCGAACGCGAGAAGATCGTCGAAAAGCGAATTGTTGTCGTACGCGAAGTAGATCGAATCATCATGGATCAAAGAAGGTTAAGGGAACAAGCGATATCAAGCACGGTACACGATCGGTCGGATTTCGGCTTGTCGAATCACGATCGTGCGAGTATCGAAGCCATGTCGCGAGATCATTTTTCTAATCAATCGTTAAAGCAACCGTCGGCATTTCCGAAAGCCGTATTCAAGAATAAAACCAATAGACAGCCAGTGCCTAATCGTCCGGAAACGAAACAAACGATTCGGTCGGTCAGTCCAGACAGAGTTGATCACCAGTCCAGCGAGATGGATTTATCTAACCAGCCGCAACCGCAACAACATCTCTCCCATGCAGCAGATGAACTCTATGTACCAACAAGCGCGATTGAAGTGAACCCGATTCAGGAAGGTACGTTGAATGCCGTTAAGCTTCCTTTTGCCGAATCGATAGGGAAACGGACTGCTTGGCCATTAACGGCCAAAACTAATCTTTCTTTTCGCAAGCCTCGGAAAGGGTTCCGTACGGACTTAAACCGGAAGAGAATGCTAGCAGACCCAATGGTA
Source organism: Cohnella silvisoli (assembly GCF_021190915.1). Classification (GTDB taxonomy): domain Bacteria; phylum Bacillota; class Bacilli; order Paenibacillales; family Paenibacillaceae; genus Cohnella; species Cohnella silvisoli. The sequence continues at coordinate 42,510 of NZ_JAIOAP010000021.1, read as the reverse complement.
CAGAAAACGAAAACCAATAGGGCGCTGGCTCAAAATAGGCTCAAACGAACAATACCAGGTTACGCTGACGTTATTTTTATTAACCGAAAAGTGACGACTCGGCGTGGTATGAGTCCGGCTAATGTAAGCAACCCAACTCCAGCTAATCCAAATAAACCAGTAAATAAGGAAGTTTCAGCCGGCGGTGAACATTATCACGTCTATCGGCTTTCGCAGGCAAGCGGTCCTTCTCGAATTGTTCCTTCTGTCGATTTGATTTCAATGCAGGAAAGTCAGGATGCAAGGACTAAAAGCATGGGTGTAAATCCGGCTTCGGTTGAAGACGACAAGCAGCCATCGGGTAGATCTGCCATCGATTCTAATCCGCCCCGGATGACCCTTCGCCCAATTTCCGAACAAGAAACTTCGGCGACTACCAAATGGGGATCTCGCAAGGAGCAAGCTGAGGAAAACCTGCACCCAGTGCAAACGGAGGGGAACCTGCACCCAATGCAAACGGAGGGTGACCATCTCCCTATCCGTCGTGACAATCAGGAACATCGGTGGTCAACTGGAGAAAACGGGGCAGCGGATTGGGAGGAAACTTCGGAGGTTTATCCTGAGAATAAGGCTCGCGCGTTCAGAGCGGATTCGAATTCGATATTGGGTTTCCTAAAGCTAAGACTATCCCATCGATTGCCCGGAAATAGAACTTGGCAAGAACAAACGGTTCAACTGCCAAGCAAGGGATCGACGAAAGTTGCTGCAAGGGAAACTAGTAGACCAATGGCGCAGGAAGCCCATCCATCATCGGATAATGTGGTTATCGGTCGCATCGTTCGAGGTTCCGGGCAAGTTAAATCGCAAATGATCCCACTATTAGCTCAGCCTATCATTTCCAGTTATCAGATTGCAGCAAGATTGGCGGAGCGCGCAGGAAATCTTCAGAACGAATTTGTGTTGAAGAGGTCTCAAGGTTTACTGAATCGCAAGTTGCCCGAGACGAGCTTTAAAAACCGTCAGACTGAAATAAATCAAATGGATACGAAGGGTTCTGAACTTGGGCATCGATATCCATCCGGTTTAACTTCCCCAATGGCGGAAGCAGTTTCATCTTCTACGGGAACCCCTGTTGGAGGTACAACCGAATTAACTTCAAAGGTTAGAGGAGCGGCTGCAAACTCTACTCCGTTGCCCATCGTGCTTCGCCGAATGGCTGCTCGGACATTATCCGCACCTATTGTAATCCAGCAATCGGGTATCACAAGATTGTTACCTAAGAAGCTCGATACCCTAAAAAAGTCGGACGTAATATCAGCGCTCGTGCAGGCGAGAATTCGTCGAGTAGGTGCAGCTACAACACCAGCATCAGCCCCGGTAACGCATCATCGACCTGAAGTACCGTCAACACCCATACCAGTGTCGAAAAACCATGGGGATTCGCCTTCTCAGCCGGTTACCGCTACTTTACGTCGATCAGTATCTTCAACATTACCAGTACCTACAACACTGCGCCGAATGGTCGCCGCTTCTGAACCATTATCGAAAATGGCTCATCCCGCAGACAGTTCAACAACACCTTCTTTACGGCAACCGAATGGGTCATTAACCCAATTGCCGACAGGAAATAGAACCGCACAACCAACATCATCATTACCTATGACTGTACGCAGATTCATATCATCGCAAGCACAAGTGCTTACGATTAATCGAACAATCATAGAATCACCGACACGTACGCCAACAACTTTTCGATGGATCACGGCACCAGCGCAAATGCCTAAAACTAATCGTAGAATCATAGAGTCACCGACACATACGCCAACGACATTACGAAGGGTCACGGCACCAGCGCAAATGCCTAAAACTAATCGTAGAATCTCAGAGAAACCAATACCGATACCTACGACTTTTCGCAGAATTAAAGAGTCACCTCCATCTATGCCAAAGACATTGCGTAAAATCGCAGCATCACCAACACTAGCATCTACCACGCTGAGTCGGATGGCTGAAGCGTCTACACCGGTGGCCGGGCCGAATGGTCAAACGATTACTTCATCAGAAGATAATCCTGCTTCGAATGTACAACGATCTGAAATTTTACCGTCAACAATGTCGGCAGTTGCCCGGGTATTTTCGCCGTTACAACTAGTTTCTGCTACGATGCGACGCATTGGGACTCGACCAGATGAGCTTTCAAGACGGGCGGAATTCTCGCAAACTCGATTTGAGCGTTCCCAGCATAACTCGGGAAAATCGCCGTTAGTAGCTACATCGGGCTTACGGGCTGGAGCGTTATCTCCACTCGTACAAGCCCCGGCGACACGCACAGACAGAATGCCAAAGCAAAATGTTGCCGAGATGAGTCGATTTCTTTCACCGCTTACGCCGCGTAGGAGATCGCCAATAGGAAATCAATCGCAGCCACTGCTATCAACAATAGAGACAACTCAACGAATGCAGACGGGTTTACCTAACCAGACCGCCCATTCAGCACAAGCAACAACGATACTTCAGCCTATGACGGAATTAAGCCAACGAAGTCTATTATTATCACACACTAATTCGCATGCCGCAGAGCTTCGCCGACGCTCATCGAGTTCTGATAGTCTTTCGGAGAATGCAACCGAAGGACAAAGTCCAGCAGTATTGCTGGAGCTTCGCCGCAACACGAGAGAACCCGTGCCAACTGAACAGGAGCCGGCAGCACGAGCAACGACCACGGAGGCAGCTCCGTCCATTAACTTGGAGCAGTTGCAGAAGGTCATAAGCGAATTGCCACAGCTTCATCCGGATCAGATCGCGGATCAAGTTTACAAATCTCTGATGAAGCGAATGAAATTCGAGCAGCGGCTGCGTGGTTATTAAGCCGGTAAGAGCGTGTTAACGCACCAGCGAGGCAAAGGAGGGGACGCGGATTGGCATTAACCAAAGCGAAGATCATCATCATTAAGAGCAACTCGCAGGAAACTGTTAACGTATTGTTTAATCCGAACGAATATGTGCTGCAGTCGGGGAACCAATTTGCCTGGCAGACGATTCCCGGCCTGCAATCGCCGCTTGCTCAGTTCGTCAGCGGCGAGGCGACGACGCTGACAATGGACTTGTTCTTCGATACCTACGAGAAGGGTACCGACGTCAGGACGCATACGGCCAAAATTTCCGGCTTGCTCAATGTCGACAACGATCTTCATGCTCCGCCTTTATGCCGCTTCGTCTGGGGCTCGCTCGATTTCAAAGGCGTAGCCGAGAAAATACAGCAGCGATTCACGATGTTCCTAGACTCCGGCCTCCCTGTCCGTGCGACATTAAACGTGACTTTCCGGGCCGTCCAGTCGATGACCGAGCAATATCAGAACATCCCTCGCCAAAGCGCGGACCGCACGAAGCAGAAAATGCTCAAGCAAGACGAGCAGCTATGGATGCTGGCAGCGGAAGAATACGAAGACCCGGGACAATGGCGATCGATTGCCGAAGCGAACGGAATCGACAATCCGCGCAAGCTGCCCGTAGGGCGTAAGCTGATTATACCAAGGCTGGAGTGAGAGTATCGTGGCGACCATCAAATTCGACAGCACCACATACCAGTTCGCAACGCTAGAGCAAAAATACCGTAATTTTTTCGCGCCGGCTTTCGACATCAGCATCGATGGACAAAGCTTTACTTTGCAGAAAATTGCCGTATCGTTCCTTAAAGTGGAGACGACGATGGAGCCGAAATCGGATTCCTTCCAATTCAGGATCGAAAATGCCTATGATGCCGTGGCACGCCAGTTCAAGTGGGTCGGAGCTCTCATCGAAGTCGGGAAGACGATCACGATCAAGATGGGCTATACCGACAAGCTAGAGACGGTGTTCGACGGCATCATTACGGGGCTTTCGCTCGATTATCCCGCGGAAGGCCAACCGACCGTGACGGTCAAAGGCATGGATCGTTCCTTCCTCATGATGCGAAGCGTTAAATCCAACCTGTGGCTCAATAAGAAAGTCAGCGACGTCGTTAAGGAAATCGGCGGAAAATACAGCTTACAGCTGCAGGTCGACGATACGTTGACGCCCAAGCCGACCATCGAGCAAATGCGGACGAGCGATTTTCATTTTTTGAAGCATTTGGCCGAGGAAAATCACCATGATTTTTTCGTTATCGGACAGAAGCTTTATTTTCGCAAGCCGAATCCGTCCGCCAGTCCCGTCATTACGCTTATGTACGGCAAAAACCTGCGAAGCTATTCGACAGACGTAGACATTTCCAATCAGGTCAGCCAAGTTATCGTGCGCGGTACGGATCCGAAAACCCGGGTACCTTTCCAGGCGACTTCCCAGACGGTGAGCATCATCGGCAGCAACGGCAAGACGGGCAAAGACATTATGGCCACCCTATCGAGCCACTTAGTCGAAACCGTCTACAGCAACGTGTCGACCCAAGCCGAAGCACAAACGTTAGCGAACTCCATGCTTAACGAGCGTGCAATGGGATTGATCAGCGGCGAAGGCGAATGCGTCGGACTTCCGGAAATGCGGGCGGGTCGCCACATCAAGCTTGAAGGGCTTGGTCCTAAATTCAACCAGCCCCTTGTTCTAAGCGGCGTAACGCACATTATTAACAACCAGGGATACATAACCAATTTCAACGTGGAAGGGAATGCGATCTAATGCCGTCAATGAGCGACTTTTTTCCTTCCCAATCCGATGGCGGCGCAAGCAGCGGTTACGGAACCATTAACGGAGTCATGGTCGCCACTGTCACGAACAACAAAGACCCGGATGGCTTAAACCGCGTCAAGCTGAAGTTCCCCCTGCGGGAAAATTCGCACGAAACGGACTGGGCGCCCATCACGTCGCTTATGTCGGGGAGCAGCATGGGAACTTTGTTCGTCCCGGAAGTCGGAGATGAGGTGCTGGTCGCTTTCCATCTGGGCAACCTGAATCAGCCTTTCGTCATCGGTTCCTTATGGAATTCGACGAACAAGCCGCCGGCCAAGGATGACGCAAACAACCTTCGCAAAATTTACTCTAGAGCCGGACATGAGCTTATTTTCGACGATACGGCCAATGCGGGCAAGGTGACCTTGAAAACGAAAAAAGGCATCAAGCTTGAAATCGACGACCAGAACGAGAAGATTACGCTCGGTACGAAGAGCGATGCGCAATCCGTCGTTCTGGCGGGAAGCACCGCCGGTACGGTCACGATTAAATCGGGCACGAACAAAATCACGATCGACAACAAAGGCGACATTTCAATAGAATCTACCAAAGCCATTACGATTAAGAGCACGCAAATTAATCTGGAAGCAACCGCGACGATGAAAGTGAAGGCCGGGGCAAAGCTGGATTTAATATCGGACGGAATGGTCACGATCAAAGGCGCGATGGTCAAAATCAACTAAACCGGATGAGGGGGACAACAAACGATGAGCGCTTCCTTTTTGGGCAGAGGCTGGAAGTTTCCGATAGCCGTAGACGCTACGACCGGACGATTCCTTCTGTCGGAAGGCGAAGAGGATATCGCGGAAGCCATTCGCATCATCCTCATGACATCTAGGGGGGAGCGCGTCATGCGCCCCGAATTCGGCTGCGGTCTCCGCAACTTCGTGTTCGGCACGACCGACGAGACGACGATGCGGCTTCTGGAAAGCGACATTACGCAAGCGATCACGGTATGGGAGCCGCGCGTGACGGACGTTGAAGTCGAAGCGAGGCTTGACGAGTCGCAGTCCGGACGTATGCTGCTCATCGTCAACTATATCGTCCGTTCCACCAACAATTTGTTTAATCAGGTTTACCCCTTCTACTTGGAAGAAGGAACGAAATAACGGGAGCGACAAAACGTATGAAATCAGAGCAATGGCAAGACGGGTTAGCCCGTTCGCCTGCGATCGATGGGAGGGACCTTAACGCTCTCGTCGATCAGATGAAGGCGATGGTACCCCATTATACGCCGGAATGGCGATTCTCGCCGGATGACCCGGATGCGGGCACCGCGTTGTTCTACTTGGCGGCGGACATGCTGGGGGAAAACATTAAACGGCTGAATCGCGTTCCGCTCAATAATTTCATAGCTTTCCTTGATTTGCTTCAGGTAAAAATTCAGCCTGCCCGCCCTGCGCGTACGCATGTCGTATTTGCGCTGAATGACGGAGTGCGGGAACCTGTATATGTTCCCAGCGGGACGCAGTTGACTGCTGAGCCAAATGATGAAGGGGAAGAGCTTCCGTTCGAAACGGAGGGGGCGCTACTCATTACTCCGGCCAAGCTGACCGAGCTGTATAACGTACATCCGGATCGTGACCGGATTATACTGTCGAGCGAGCGCTACAATGATCATCTGTTAGCGGGAACGGTGCCGGAACTGTCGCTGTTCTCTGTAGAGGGTGATAACCTTCAGGATCATGTTTTCTACATTCGCAACGACGATTTATTCCATTTGAACCATCCTGCTCGATTGACGCTGAAATGGCATAATGCCGAGCGCAGGTACGTAGAAGGCGATCTAGCCTCGATTTTCTCGCGAATGGATTGGTTGGAATGGTCTTATTCCCGGGGAAGCGAGTGGATTCCGTTCGAGAAGGCGACTGTTCAAGGGCAGGAGATTACGCTTTCGAAAACAACATTCGGAGCCGTGGAGTCTACAGAGGTAAGCGAAGTTGCTGGGCGCTGGATTCGCTGCCGAGTGAAGCCTAGCACGGACGGAGCAAGCGGTCCTCCCGTACTGAAAGCCATTCCGGAGATGGATCGGGTTACGATGCGGGCTTCGCATGATACCGAACTTGATCCGGGAGGCATCGCCCCAAGTGAGCTTTATTTCAACGATACGGAGCTTGAGAAATCCGGTTTCTATCCTTTTGGCGAATATTCCGTGCCTTATTCCGTGTTTTATGCGGCTTGTCCGGAAGCCTTCAGCAAGCGGGGCAGCCGGCTGCGGATGACCTTCCAAGCGAAGAACGTCCCCAATGCGTTAAGAACCGGACCTGATCCTGAAATACGTTGGAAAATGGTTATGAGAACGGCGGATTTCGAGAAAAAACCATTGCCGCGGCTATATATAAGACGGGTCCATTGGGAGTATTGGAATGGCGACAACTGGATGAGGCTGCCGGAAAGCGGTGCTTTCGAAGAGTTGTTCGTGGGTCTGTCCGAGGAACAACGGGAGATCAAGCTTGAATTTCCATGTCCGGAGGACATGGCGCAGACGTTCGTGAACGGGCGGGAAGATTGCTGGATCCGTGCACGCGTTACGGCAACGGATACTCCAACCGCGCCAGTCGTCGAATACATGAGTCCAAGGCTGGAGAAGATGGCCTTCTCATATGCTTATCCCGCCTCCACCGATCTGAGACCGGATAACGCATTTACCCTAAACAACGCAATCATGACCGACGTAACCGCTACGGTGCAGCAAGGCGGCGATACGTTCAAGCCGTTTTTGCCTATTCCTTGTCCTGCTCCTTCCGTATACATGGCATTTGATGTTCCGCCGCTTAAAGGACCTATCCGCATGCAATTTACGTTGGGCAGAAAACCGGCTGCGGAACAACAAATCCCTTGGGTCGAGTGGGAAGCTTACGTACAGAGCGGCAATGAATGGTCATGGGCGGCTTTGAAAACGGTCGATGAAACCCAGGGATTCACCCAATCGGGAATGCTTCAATTCGTCGGCCCTGCCGGACTAGCTGTTGCAACGCTATTCGGCCGGGAAAGGGTATGGCTGCGCGCCGTGAACCGCGACGGACGTTACGGGGCGAGCGACATCGTCCTCCCTAGCGTGACGAGCATTCATCGCAATGCGGTGCTTGCCATTCAGCAACGGACGGTCATTAACGAATACCCGGAAATCGGCAAAGGCGGTCATATCTTGTCTCAAACTCCGGTCGTAAGTCAAGAGGTATGGGTCGACGAGACCGGATTTATCGGGGAGCATGAGCTGAATAGATTAGCGGAATCGGACCCGGACCGTTATGAGATTTACAGGGACAGCGAAGGAAACATTCAACGTCTATGGGTTCGCTGGAATGAGGTTCACTCGTTAAACGGATCGGCTTCGGACGAGAGGCACTATACGATTCAGCCAGCTACCGGACTGATCCGGTTTGGGAACGGCGTACGGGGAATGGCCCCTCCGCTCGAGGGGGGAGATAAAATCCGTGTCACCTACCAAGTGACGAACGGCTCCCGCGGCAACGTGGGAAGAGGTCAAATAGCCGGTATTATGCAGTCGCTTGCTTTCGTGAACGGGGTGTCCAATCCATTGCCCGCTATCGGGGGAGGGGACTCGGAGTCGATCGAAGGAGCTTTGCTCAGGGGGCCGCAGCAGTTGAAGCATCGAGGCCGCGCCATCTCCGCTGCCGATGTCGAGTGGCTGGTCAAGGAAACCGACCCTGGCATCCTGAAAGTCAAATGTTTGCCGAATCGCAACGTAAAGCTAGAGCATTCTCCCGGCTCTTTTGTCGTCGTGGCGCTTCCTTCCGGCGGCGAGGCGGGTAAAGAACATTTTCCGGAAACGAAACGAAATCTGGAATCGGTATTGCGCCGTACAGCTTCTAACTTGGTCGCATCCGGGGGACGGCTAATCGTAATTCCGCCGGCGTTCCTGGAAATATCGGTTATTGCGACGCTGGTCGTGGATTCCCCGGATCTTATCGTGCAGGTCGAGACAGCTTGCTTGGATTTGCTGAACCGGTTTTTGAACCCGATTAACGGCCAATTGGACGGGCAGGGATGGGAAATCGGCGAGCCTATCCATTCATCGGCTTTCTACGGGTTATTGCAATCGGTGAGAGGCGTTCAAAGGGTGGAGCAGCTGCATATAAGCGTACTTCGTACGGAAAATGGAGAGTCCGTCGAGATGATGCCGGACAATATCCGCCTCGTGCAACATGGTATCGTTGCGAACGGTCGCCATCATCGTCTTACCGTCGTACTTTCATAGATAAAATTTTATTTTTACGAAAGGAGGGTTGATCCTTATGCTACCGCGTCTGCCGCTCGACGATCGTACTTTCGAAAGCATATTGCAGGAAGCGCGCCGCAGCATACCTCAGCGGTTGCCGGAATGGACGGATGAGAACACGCATGATCCCGGCGTGACGTTCCTGGAGTTGTTTTCCTGGCTGAGCGAGATGCAGCAGTTTTACTTAAGCCGGGTTCCGGAACGTAATTTGCGCAAATTTCTTGATCTGCTTGGCGTATCTCCGAGGGAAGCTTCTTCCGCAGAAGCAGAGGTTTCGTTCGGCAACGTCCGGGAGTCGGTCGTGCTGCCGCGCGGAACGAAGCTGCTGGCGGAGGATCAACTCTTTGAAACATTGGATCGGGTTCGGCTTCTGCCGCTTGCCATCGACCGGATCGTTACTCGTACGGAACGGGAAGCCAGCGATCGGTCCGCTTCCAATACGGGAGGAAATGTTGCTTTCTATGCTTTTGGAAGAGAAGCGGCTGCCGACAGCCGATTATATATCGCGTTCGATCGCGAGCCGGTCGTTGGCGAAATCATCTCGTTACATATTCGTTTGGCGGAAGATTCGAACAGAACGGCGGACATTGCCGGCGGCAAACCGGAAGGTGTTATTCCTTCCGCTAGAGTCGCTTGGAAAGCATACGGCTGGGAGGAAAAGCATGGCGTTTCGTGGCTGCCGCTGCGGCTTCTTGAGGACGATACGCTGCATTTGACCTATAGCGGTAGGATTACATTCGAAATAACGGCACCGCTGCGGCCTGTCATCGTCCATCCCGCCGGAGACCGTCCGCGTTACTGGATAAGCTGCACGCTTGAGGAATCCGGCTATGAGCTGCCGCCGCGGATTGATCGGCTGCTGCTGAATACGGTGAGGGCAAGGCAGCAAGACACGAAGAGCGAGCAGGCATTGTTCGATAGCAACGGAATGCCCGGGTTCTCCATTGAAGACGATAGCTTCCTTGCGCGTTACGGGAAATTGCGAGTTCAAGTCCGGGAGTCGGATGGACGTTGGCGGGAATGGCGCGAGATCCCGAATTTCGATGCCGGGAATGCCGACGCTCAGAGCACTTGTTATACGGTTGAACGACATTCCGGCAGCAACGGCCCGGTAACCGTCCGATTCGGAGACGGAGTGCTAGGCACGATTCCTCCGCAAGGCAAGGGGAACATACGCCGAATTCATTATTCCGAGGAATTCACCTCCCTTTGTTATATTGGCCGCAGCAACGGGCTGCCTTATCAGAAATTCCAGCTTTATGATTTGCCATGCAAATGGAGCAACGGACTGCTGCTTCAAGTAGGAGTGCCTGAGGGAGACGGCGGCAGGTTATTATGGGAAGACTGGGAGCCAGTCCGGGATTTTGACCGTTCAGGACCGCTTGATCGTCATTATGTGTACAATCCGTCTACGGGTGAATTAAAGTTCGGCAACGATGAGAACGGAGCAATTCCGGCTTCCCATGAAGATTTGAATTTATGCGTCATGTCCTGCGTATTAGGCGGCGGAGAACGAGGCAATATTAAACCCCATTTGCTCAATTCTTGGATTCAGCCGGAACTGGATGAGCTTCAACTGACCGCGGACAACGCCGGTTATGGCGTTGGCGGGGCGGAAGGAGAATCGCTTGAGGATTGCTTGGAGCGGGCGCAGAAGGAATGGCAAACCCCTTATTGCGCGGTGACGAACGATGATTACGTGAGAATCGCCAAGAGTACTCCGGGTTTGAAAGTGGCAAGGGTGCATGTGATTCCCCATTATGCGCCGGGAAGAGGAAAATCCGCGCCGGGCGCGGTTACCGTTGTGGTCGTTCCGAAGGGGCTAAACGACACTCCAATGCCAAGCCCTGGTTTTCTGGCAACGGTTGCGAAGCATCTCGACGACAGAAGGCTGGTTACGACGGAAGTCCATGTCATCGCGCCGGAATACGTGCAAGTGACCGTACATGCGGTAGTGGTCGTGGAGCCGCATTTTATGGAAGAAGGGCATCGGATCGTTGCGGCGCTCAATCGCTTGATTTCCCCATTGGACAAACCGGATGGCATTCAAGGCTGGCCTTTCGGGCGCACGGTGCATAAAGGCGATATCTACAGCGCCATTAGCCGGATTAAAGGGATTGCCTACGTGCAGGATTTATGGTTAGACGCAGAGGGGAAATCAATAAGGAAAAGCGCCGGCGGGGATATTTTGCTTCCGGATAGCGGAATTATTTTCTCCGGGGATCATCGCATAGAACTGATTAGCCGAACGCAACTCTAGCGGATTAAGAAGCAGAGAGGAGGGATGAAAGTGGAAGGCGGAGCAACCTATTATTCGTTAAATCAACCGGAGCACTGGGCTCGTCGGGGAATAAGCCGTAACCTGGAAACGGAGGACGGCGTCACCATCCGGCGGGGAGAGAAATACGGAGTTCTAGAGACGATCAATTTGGAACATCTGGAAGGCGTCGGAGAGGTTACCGCCTTTGCCATCACCCCTCAAGGACATTTGGTGTTGTTGAACGAGGACGGGGATCTATGGACTTATGACAGAGGCAGCAGGCATCACGAGCGATTGTTCGTACCGGGACATAACCTGTTCACGGCGTCTGCCATGCTTGCCATTTCCGGAGACATTTTGTTTGTCGCGGACGCTGCCGGAGAGCCTTCCATATCCGCCTACGACATGGCGAACGGTCAATTGCGTTTCCGGCGGTCGGGCCATTTTTTGGACGAAACGCCCTTTTATCCGCTCGCCATCGCATCCGATGCAACCGGGTTGTATATTCTGACTACCCGTCAGACGCCGGACGAGGAAACGGCTGTCGATGGATTAGGTTTCAGACAGCTAGCGCTAATTCGGTTGACAATCGCCGGAACATTGGTAGATATATACACCGAGGAACGGCTAACGGCCAAGCTTCCGGAAGAGATGGAACGGTGGCGGGGAACTCAGTTTTTATCCGTATCGCCGCAAGGCGATTTGTACGTGCTGGAGACTCTGACATGCGCGCTGTACATTATTTCCGGCTCACCTCGCAAGCTCGATCGTTTTCTGATGCCGCCGCTTTATTTTGCCGGATTGGGAGTCGATTCCCGCAAGCAAATCTACATCGGGGACTCCCGAGTGATTGGGGAAGAGGGCGAAGATGACCGCTTCATCGTCCATTTCGGCGAGAACGGCGAGCTTCTGGATCGGGTTGCGGGCTTCAGAGGCAAAGTTAGCGACCTGCTTATCGACGGACGGGACCGAATGTACATTTGGAACGGGGAAGCCCGAACGGTCACGGTGTTGGAGCTGCAGCCGCAGACGATGGGATGGGAAGGAAGCGCGGCTCCCGAAGGCGTATGGTTATCTAAAGCGTTCGACAGCGCTGAGGCAGAGACGGTATGGCATAAGTTCACGCTCGATGCGGACATTCCCGACGGCACGCAAATTCGGATTTCCTATTTCAGCTCCGATTCGGAATGGCTTCCCCTTCAAGGGACGGTCTGGAAGGTGAACGATTGGGTAGCGGAGCAGGACCATTCGTTCAGGGAAAAGCTGGCCGGTTTGGCGCCTTATTGGTCACAGCCGATCGTAAATCCTCAGGATGCTTTGTTTTTCGGAGCACAGGGAAGATACTTATGGCTGAAGGTCGAGTGGATCGGAAGCGAGAGGCATACGCCGCAGCTTCGCCGCCTTAGGGTGTATTTTCCGAGAGAGACTTTGCTGTCCTACTTGCCCGCCGTCTACCAAGAGGAAGAAAGCAGCCGAGATTTCCTGGCGAGATTCCTGTCTCTCTTCGGTACGTTATTCGATAGCGTTGAAGAGCAGATCGACGGCATGGCGAAGCAGTTCGACTCGGAGCGAGCGGAGGGCAGGCAGCTTCGATGGCTTGGATCCTGGCTCGGACTCGATAGCGATGAGCATTGGCGCGACGAGTGGGTAAGGCGGCTCATACGAGCGGCTCCCGAGCTTTACCGGTACAGGGGGACAAGGCGCGGTATCGAGAAACTCGTAGAAACGTTTACCGGGTTACCTCCTATCATCGTTGAGTCGTTTCAATTCAAGGCTATGAGAGACCATGCGGAATTGCGGTGGCTGACCGATCGGCTTTATAGCGACAATCCGCATACGTTTACCGTCTTGCTAGATCAAAGTCAGGCGCCGACGGACAAGGAACGCGTGCTGCTTCGGGGACTCGTCGAGGAACACAAACCGGCTTTCACGGAAGTAAGGCTTGTGTGGCTTCAACCTTGGATGTACCTCGATTTACATACTTATCTTGGCATCAATACCGTGCTTGCCGAACCGTCCTTGTTCACGCTGCATACGGACAGGAACATGCCTAACGACACATTGATTGTGGATCTGGACATGGATGGAAGAATGGACGCGCATACGCGGTTGGAGATGGATTCCGAGTTGGAATGAGGGTGACGACAAACCGCAGACGCCAGGTCGCTGCTCGTTTGATCGCACTTAGGTGACGACAAACCGCAGACGCCAGACCGCTGCTCGTTTGATCGCACTAAATAAGGAGGGTTTCCGGTGAAAAAGGCGAGGATGTTTCCATTTGAGAGAAACAGGTATTTTTACGGCAAACTGCTGACGGTGCGGGACTTTGAATCGGAGCAAAAGTATTTCAACGACAAGCGCAGGCTGCTCAACCGGCTGCTCTTCGGAAGCGGCGTCGTCGCCGGCATGCAGGTAGTGGCCGTGGACGACAAAACGATAACGGTGGAAATGGGAGTCGCCATCGACTACCTTGGCCGGGAAATCGTCATATCCTCTCCGGTCACGCTTAAGCTATCTATGATAGACGGTTTTACGAACAATGAGTACAAGAAAAACGTCTACTTGTATGCGGCTTACGATGAGAAGGGTCGGGAACCTGTACATTCGGTCGGCAATTCTTCGGTCCGCGGAGAAGAGATGAGCGAGTACAACCGGTTTCTGGAAAGCTATCGGCTGTACGTTAAGGAAGAAGCGCCTTCTCCGCTGTCCTTCGAGCATGCCGGGTTGCTGGAGGATGTCATTACGATTTATCAGGATTCCGACGTTCGCGTAACTCAGAGAATGCCCAAATACGCGAATCCCGGCGATGTCATCGATGCGACGTTGGTCGTGGAGAAGACTTTGCAGACGCCTCGCGTTTCGCTTTCTTTTGCGTATGCTGCAGATGGCTTCGATTCATTGGACAAAGAGGGAAATAACGTTCGGTTTCTGGAGCCGGGAGACAAACAAGAGACGGAATACCGTCTGTCCTACAGCGTGAAAGTACAAGACCGCCCAGGTACGATCGGCAAGCTGACTTTGAACGCCGGCGCAGTGGAATTATTCATCGGGGATAACCGGATTCCCCTTGATCATTCGGTATCTCATTCCGTAGAAATCATAGCTCAGCCTGTAGCCGATCGGATTCTGAAGGATTGGTATGAACGCTCGCTAGATCAAGCGGCGGAAGGTTTCGCGGACCAGAACGTATGCCTGGCGAAAATAGGTCTCCTTCAGTTAGGACCGACTTATATGATCGAGCAGGTAGAGCGGGTACCTTTTGGCGAATATATTCCTAATGCCTCGCTTATGCACCGGATATCCCAAAGCGGACGGTCATCGTCTCTGAACCGGTTCTATGCGGAGTCGCAAGCTTATGACCTGGAATACGGAAGCAAACCGGAATTGGATGTCGTCTATCATCCTGAACGGAACGCGTTCGATTTCAAGCTGGGTATTCCCAAACCGCAAACGATCAACGATGAGATGGCGACGGGAACGGTCGACGTGCCTTTGGATACGCAGGAAAAATCGGGTATGCGCTTTTTCTCGAGAGGGAAACGGAATTTCGTTACCGATGAGATAACGCACGGCCTAGGCAATGGCCAAATAACGGTCGTCGTCGGACTTGAAGAAATTCCGGATCCGAACGCGCCTGTCGGCTCAGGAGGTTCCAAAGTGTATTACGGTGCTTCCGACGTGTTTAAAGATACGGAATATGAAGCGGAGCTGCCGAATATTACTTTCGGGACGTTGATTTATCCGGATAAAGGAAGTTTCCGTATCGGGATGAAGCTAGGTGGAGCTACGGAAGCGACCTCGCTCCGCGTTCGCTGGTGGGCATTCAAGAAGCTGCCCGATGGCGCCAATGTGCAGATTTCGGGTGCGCAAACGGCGATTGCTGAAGCTGCTGCGGGCAGCGAGAAAAACTAACGAGTGATGCCGGCAGCTGGCTTTTGAGTGCAATAAAGGGCATCATACCTATCGTGACCATCGGAAAAAAGAGGGAAATGGAGGGCTTGGTGTCGGATGAGTAAAATTTTGTTGTTCGTCGGATTAACATGGCTGCTAGGAAGCCCATTTGCGGCGATTTTGGTTCTTCTGGTTATTTTCTACGTCCTGGAACGCAGATTTATCGGATTGTCTCCTAGCATTGTCCGTCCATTCCGACGTCGCAATTTAATTGCCAAATGGAGAAGGCAACTCCACTTAAGTCCTCATGACGTATCCGCCAAATCCGAGCTTGCCCGTCTGCTGATCGAAAGCAAGAAATTCGGTCAAGCCCGTGAAATCCTGCTTGGCATTGAGACGCAAATGGATCACTCGGCAGAGTATTGGAGCGATATCGGGATTTGCGATCTGGGTCTTGGGAATTTGGAGGATGGGGAACGGGAAATGAAGCGGGCGCTGGCCATAAGTCCAAGAGTAAAGTATGGGCAACCGTATTTGCGTCTTGCGGAATCGTTCTCCAAGCGAGACCCGGTAAAAGCGATTGCGTACTTGCAGGAGTTCAAAGAGGTTAATTCCTCCTCTTGCGAAGCTTATTACCGGCTAGGGTCCGTGTATACGAGTTTAGGCAATCCGGAAGAAGCGGCTAAAGCGTACCGTGAATGCCGCCAGCTTTTCCGTTCATTGCCGCGTTATATGAAACGGCATGAGCGTAAATGGGCACTTCGCAGTTTTTTCCGCAGCCGCGGCTAGTAGAGTTGTGGTTAGAGTAGGCGGCCATAGAATGCAAAGGCAAGGGGCTCTCCCATTCGGTCTGTTCAGACCTTGCGGGAAAGCCCCTTTGATAAATCGGTTAAGGATTAATAATTAGTCAACGACCGACTCCGACTCCGAGTCGGAGGATTCGGTTTCGTGCGCAGCAACTTCGGCTTCCGCAGGCTCATCTGCTTCAGCTTCAGCCGTAACTTCCGCTTCTTCCGCTTCGGCGACTTCTACTTCTTCTGCCTCGGCAGAAGCTTCTTCGAAAGCTTCCTCAGCGGCTTCTTCCTCATCCGAGCTTGCCTCGATTACTTCCACTTCTTCGGCTACGACTTCAGCTTCTGCATCCGCTTCCAAACTTTCAACCGCTACTACTTCTTCAGCTTCCAAGTCCATCTCGATAAAACCTCCCGGGGTAATGATAAGGGGGACAAACCCCTAACATCAACGTTATATCTAAAGTAAAAATGTGGCAACGGTGTTATTTTGTTGGATATTGACTAGTTTAATCGAAAGCGGGAGCACTCGAGTTAATCCGTGAAATAACGTCAGAAGTTCCTATGAAGGTCGAATGGGAAATGTGGCGGAAATTCAGGTAGAGGATGCCGTCGTTTGGTCTGCTTCAGAAATATCCACCCGGTTTTTTGGTACATAAAAGGAAATTAAATCGTCTCGTAGAAAGGACTATTTCTTCCCGAGAATATGCAACGATAACGCATAAGGGCGAAATATTCAAAATTGGTGATTCGTACATGGAACTAGTAGCGTGGATCGGTAGGGAAGGGCACAAGCAAGTTTCGGATTGGGTTATAGAATTATACGATGATCGTTTTATTCTTACTTCAAGTGAGAGTGAAATGGAAATCTATATACCAATTCAATGAGGGCCCCGACATCAGATAACAATATGTTCACGCATCGGGCCGGCATGCGCCGTCCCTCGGTCCGCCCGAGGCATTTCGGGGACGTAGGGTCAGGCGGACACATCCCACCGGCTAAGTGCCTGACGCGCACGCGGCCACTTTGTGGCCTTAAGCCGCTGGGACGTCGCGAACACGGAAACGTTAGGTGAAATTCTATCAAGGGATTTTCAAACCAAGAAGTGATACAATTAAGTAAAAATACGTTTGGAGGAATCAAACGTGAAATGGCAAGAAGTTCAAAGTATTTATCCAAATCAATTTGTGAAATTTGAGATCCTACATTCCGAAGAGACGGACACTCAGGAAATAATTGATGAGGTAGCAGTTATCGGTCCGATTAAAGACGAAGATGCCACACGAGAATTGTTGAACAGCAAAGACAAAACATTAGTCTATCGTACTTCTAAGGACCAAATTGTTGTAACGATTCGTAAAAGCATAGGATTAAGGAGAAAACTCTAAATGCAAATTGAATTCAGAGATGGACTCCTCTTTACAGAAATAACCATTAGATATAATGGACGAACGAAAGTGATTAACAATATTGTCATAGACACTGGAGCAAGCCATTCATTAATTTCTCAAGATGAAGTTGATGATATTGGAATCAAAGTGACTTTAGAAGACGATATAATAACGAGTTATGGAATTGGTGGCAAGGAACACGCCTTCATAAAAATGGTGGAATCAATAGAAGTAGGAGAATATGTGTTAAGAAATATTGAATTGGATCTCACCTCATTTAAGTATCACAACATCAATGGATTACTTGGGCTTGATATCTTAATGAATGGAAAATTCAACATAGATCTAAACAGACTTAAACTACTGCATCTGCAATGAAGATTGCAGATTTTTTTGTTAGTTTTTCGAGGAAGCTGAATCAGGCGGATACATCCATTCCCCTAAGATAAGAGCTATCTAAGGGGAATGAACGTCACCGATACAAGCACATTAGTACGCCAAGAAACTTGTTAACTCTAGCAGGGTGAAAGTCCGTACTAGGGCGCGGGAGAAGCTGAGAAAATCAGTGGCGGCATTCACGGATTGGTGCAAAGAGAACAGGAACAAAAGGCTAGTCCCGGAAGCGATGAAGCAATCTATAACCGCGAGGGGCATCGGGTAAGGGTGAAGCTTGAGAGTATTTTGGGAGCGGAGATTGCTAATCTATCGGAAAAGGAAAGGGGGGGTGACGGCGGTTCACCTCTCTGGCGGCGGGGCTGACGCTGATTCCGCTGATTTCGTTTCTCCTCCTGGTGGGGATTTACGATTACACGGTGCCGAACCGGGAAGCCCCGACGGCCCGGCAAGGCGTTCTTGATCTGAGCCGATGGGATTTCGGCGGGAGCGGGTTCGTCAATCTCGACGGGGAGTGGACGTTCTACCCGAACAAATTGCTGTCGCCGGATGATTTTCGAAGCGGCAGAGCCGATGGCGTCCGGACCATCATCGCCCGCATACCGAACGCGTGGTACGGAGGAAGCCCGCTAGGCGAGGCGAGCCAGGCCCCCCACGGCACATATCGGCTGACCGTCAAGCTGAAGGAGAGCGGCGGCAGCTACGGCATTCGGGTGAACAACATCAACCGGGCGCACCGGCTGTACGCAAACGGCCTATGGATCGGGAGCGGGGGGAACCCGGCCGACAATCTGCAAGATTACAAGCCGGAAAACAAGCCGTATACGACGTTCATCCAAGCGGAAGGCCGGGATATGGACTTCGTACTTCAAGTGGCGAACGACAACTACGCCCGTTCCGGGGGGTTCGAAGAATTGCAGCTCGGCTTGCAGGAGGACATGCTTCGGAAGGAACGGACCCTGTTCGCCGTGGAGTTCTCCGGTCTGATCATCCTGCTGCTGTTCAGCGGGTATCACTTAAGCCTCTATGTCATAAGGCCTAAGGATAAGGCCTATCTTTACAGCGCCCTTTATTTCCTGACCTTCCTGTCGGTAGCCGTAATGAGCGGGGATAAGCTGCTGCTTCAACTCGTTCCGGGATTTTCCTATGAACTGGCGAAGCAAATCTACTATATTGGCGGGTTGACGAATATCGCGGTGCTGGGCATCTTCCTCCATTACTTGGATGGCAGGCTGATGTCGCTCAGGCTGCTCAAGATGCTTTTTGCTCCGATTGCCGTCTATCTCGTTGCGGTGGTGATGCTCCCTTACCCGTCCTATTCAGGCGTTAGCGATCTGATGTGGGATTATGCCGGGCTGCTGGTTGCTTTCTATCTCTATCGGGCCATTCGGTTGTATGTCAAGCAAGACGGACAATTGGACCGCAAGGAAACCGCTCTGCTTGTCGGAATGCTTGTGTCGATTACGATGATTTCATTGAACGGAATCCTCTATGCTCTCGGCTGGGTCGAGACGGACCTTGGCCGACGGATCGCGTTTCTGGCAGTTACCGCGTTCGTGAACACGCTGCTCGCCTTCCGGCTCGCCCGTGCTACGGACCGCACGGAGCAGCTGACGGAGCAATTGCTGTTGCGGGACAAGCTGAAGGATGAATTTCTCGCAAATACGTCGCACGAACTGAAAACGCCGCTGCACGGCATCCAGAACTTGGCTTCCTATTTGCTGGACGGGAAGGCGGGGGCGCTTACGGACAAGCAGCGCAGCGAGCTGTCGCTCATCCAGGACACGTCGACGAAGCTGTCGGCGCTCGTGAACGACCTTGTAGACGTTGTCCAGATGAAGCATGGGGATCTGCGTCTTGCGGAAACGGTGCTGGATTTGCGCGTGGCGGCGCAGACGGCGTTCCAGGTGTTGGAATTCGAGCTGGCGGGCAAGGACGTGCGCTGGGAAAACCGCATCGGGGCGGGAACGTTCGTCCGGGCGGATGAGAACCGGGTGCGCCAGGTGCTGTACAACCTAATCCATAACGCGATCAAGCATACGAAAAAAGGCAGGGTAGCAATCGGCGCGAGGACGGAGGATGGCCAAGTCATCGTATCCGTGGAGGATACGGGTATCGGGATCCCGAAGGAAAGCCATGAGGCGATATTCGGGTATTTCGAGCAAGCCGAGCGCCCTATGCCGCATGACGGTTATACGGGGATGGGGCTGGGCTTGTATATTAGCCGGCAATTGGTCGAGCGGATGGGCGGCAATATCTATGTCGAGCGATCCGAACCCGGTCTGGGAACGCAGATGACGTTCACGCTTCCGGCGGCTGAGGTGGAAGGCTGGGAAACGGGACATGTCTATGCGGCGGTCGCCTCCGAGAATGGTGCCGCAGCCTTCCCGGCGGAGCTGGACATCTTCGACGACAAGCGAGACCAGACGATCCTGGTCGTCGACGACGAGGCGGCGAACGTACGGATTCTGCTGAATCTGCTGGGCGACGACTATAACGTGCTGACGGCTTTCTCGGCCAGTGAAGCGCTCCGCAAGCTGCGGGACCGTCGGAGGATCGATCTCATCATCCTCGATGTTATGATGCCGGAGATGTCCGGCATCGATCTGTGCCGGACCGTGAGGGAGACGCGTTCGGTGCTCGACCTGCCTGTCCTGTTCGCGACGGTGAAGGATTCGTTGCACGACATCGAGCTCTGTTTCCGGGCGGGCGGGAACGACTTCATCGCCAAGCCGTTCGATCCGAAGACGCTGGCCGCGCGGGTACGTACGCTGCTGTCGATGAAATCGGCGATGGAGCAAGCCGTCAAGCACGAGGCCGCGTTTCTTCAGGCGCAGATCAAGCCGCATTTTCTGTATAACGCGATCAGCAGCATCGTTTCCTTCTGCTACACCGACGGGGAGAGGGCCGCTCATCTGCTCTCCATGCTGAGCCGCTATTTGCGGTTCGTGTTCGAGCGGGATCAGCGGATGCTGCTCGTTCCGCTGCACGAGGAGCTGGAGCTCATCAAAGCTTATGTGGAAATTGAGAAGGCCAGGTTCGGCGATC
Source organism: Cohnella silvisoli (assembly GCF_021190915.1). GTDB lineage: Bacteria > Bacillota > Bacilli > Paenibacillales > Paenibacillaceae > Cohnella > Cohnella silvisoli. Next base: position 21,809 of record NZ_JAIOAP010000021.1, on the reverse strand, counting down.
GATTGGTCTTCAAGCTTCATGCGGATCCGGTCCTCGAAACGGTCCTCGTTCCTTCGCTCACGATCCAGCCGTTCGTCGAGAACGCGATTCGGCACGGGTTGTTCGAGAAAGAAGGGATCGGTACGGTAACGCTGACGGTCTCGGATGGGAACGGCTATCTGCGGTTCGACATCGTCGACGACGGCGTCGGCATGGCGGACGACGTGCTTTACCGGATTCGGGCGGCGGAACGGCCGGACGGGGCCGGCATCGGCATGACGAACGTCCACAAACGTTTCGCGTCCATTCCGGGCGCGAGCTTGACGGTCGATTCCGCCTTGGAGCTGGGAACGAGCGTCACGGTCTATTTGCCGAAACAGGGCGAAACGGCGACGGGATAGAAGCGCAACGGGAGTCGTTTACTTGGGAGAATCTTGGGATCGCGGTTTGCTATTTTCCGACAAGGGGTTATCACAGGCGTCCTCAAGGGGGAAGTATTTTTGAAAGAAATCGAAGGGACTTTTTACGGAGTAAACGGGGCACAGCTGTTCTACCGCAAAGTGTTTCAACGGGAATCCGCCAAAGGAACGGTCATTGCCGTTCACGGACATGGAGATCACAGCAGGGGTTTGCAAAACCTTTATGCCAAATTGGCGGAGAGCGGTTATATCGTGTATGCCCCTGATTTACGGGGACATGGGAGAAGTCCGGGCATACGAGGGTTTATACGTGCTTGGGAGGAGTATCGGGGAGATCTGCATGTTTTCCGGGAACTGGCCGCTACCGAAACCCCGGAACTGCCCGTCTATGTAGTGGGACACAGCCTTGGCGGGGTGATTAGCGCGGATTATACGTTATTTCATGGCGAGGGGATTTCGGGGCTCGTATTGATCTCTCCTGCCATTTCTTATGAAGCGACCTTCTTGGATAAATGTCTCATGGCTCTAATGGGGAAGCTGAAACCCGATCTGGCCGTTCGCAAAGCCGGGAAACCGGATCTATTGACGCAAGATCCCGAAATCCTGTCTCGTCTGATCTCCGATCCCCTGCGACACGATACGGTAACCCCGGGTTTGGGCCTCGGATTGATGCAAGCCTTATCGCGTTTAACGAATCAGGCGTCGTCCATTCAAATCCCGCTGCTGCTGCAATACGGACTTGAAGATAAGATTACTCCCCCCGCCAAGCTGCGGGAGTTTTTCCATTCCGTCGGTTCCGGGGACAAACAATCATTCGAATACGATGAGATGCGGCACCGTCCGTTTGACGATTTGGGGCGGGAACGTTTTTTCGCGGATATGTTAGCTTGGTTGGAGCGGCATGCGATTTCACGTTGAGGTTGCAAGGGGGAGGGGAAGATATCGCATTCTTCGCATCTGATCGTGGAAGACGAAAAACCTAGGTCGTGTTCACGACCGCATATCCGGGGTATGCCGTGGAGGCTTTCCGCGTGAATGCGGTCGATTACCTGCTCAAGCCGATCACGCCGGACTCGTTGGAGAGGGTCGTGGCCAGACTGTTGAAAAACCACGAGAAACGCGCCGCGTTGCGGCCGCCTGCAGCTGCCGAGGACCCACCCGTCCGCTGCTTGGGGACGTTCGAGACGAGGGGGAAAGACGGTAAGCTCGTCAACTGGCCGACCTGGAAGACGGAGGAGTTGTTCGCGCATTTGCTCTCGTATCCGAACCGGCTGCCCGGCAAGTGGCATCTGGTCGACTTGCTATGGTCGGAACTGGACGAAGACCGAGCTCTCAACAATCTTCACAACACGGTTTACCGGCTGAAGAAGGCTCTGAAGGAAGCGGGAATCGAGGTCGATTTGACGCATATGAACGAAGGGCATCATTTTTCGGGTGCCATTGCATTGTCGGATTTGGAGCTTTTGCGCGATTTCTTGAACCGGACGTCAGCGAACGACGAGCGGAATGCGGCGGAAGAGATCCGGGCGCTGGCGGAGCGAACGCTTGGGAGAATTTTGTGAGACTCGTTTGTTATCCTTGATCAACATGCGGGCACAACTGTAGGAGCCGGGAGGATACGGATATTATGGGAGCAAACGAATATTATATGCCGACGGATTGGCGAATCAAGGGAGACATTCGGGAAGTTTACGAAGTTTGTTCGAATTTCAAGGACTACCATCGCTGGTGGCCGGAGGTGTATTTGGATATTCAAGTGGCTGGTACGGACAAGGAGACGGGAAATGAGGCGTATGCCATCCTCTCGAAGGGCAAGCTGCCTTACAAGCTGCGCTGGAAGTCGTGCAAAACGGCCGAATACGCCCCGTTTTCCCTGTCGCTGAAGGCTTCCGGGGATTTGGCCGGCCATGGCACGTGGAAGTTCGAGCAGGACGGGGAATACGTGAACGTGAGATTCGATTGGTACGTAAACGCGGAAAAACCGCTGCTCAAATTTTTGTCCCCGGTGATGAAGCCGATATTTCGGTCGAATCATTACTGGGCGATGGGAAAAGGGTTCGAGAGCCTGAAACGGGAATTGGAGCGGAGGCGCAGAGCGGGGATCTCTACGTAAAGGAAACAATGTGAATCGACTGAATATGCGTTTGGCGGAAGAGGGACGATGGTCTCTCTTTTTTCATGTTTTGAATCGGGTTGGGTTTGGGAGAATTTTGAGAGTGCGAGTTGCTATTCTTCGACAGTGAGGGTGAAATCCGCCCGGAAATTCGTCGAAGGAGAGATGGGAGCAATGCTCGGAATCAAATGGAAACGAGCCATGGCAGCCGCGTTGACGTCGCTGTTGGTATGGCAAACGCTGGGTTTTATATCGGATATCGGTGTCGGAAAAGCGGCCGCGGCAGCGGAGGTGAGGTCATGGCAGCTGCTGGGCTCAGGGGCGGCAGACGATGCCGCTTCCGCACAATCGGTTACGATCGCAACCTATGGCAATATGCCATACATCGCTTATAACGATACAAATTCAAACCAACAAATCAGTGTGAAACATTGGGCATCAGGGGCTTGGCAGACGGCGGGAAACAACGGGAGCGCCCTAGATCCCGGGACTGTTACGACAATGGCATTCGCGCCGAACGGCAGACCTTATTTGGCCTTCCTTAAGGCCTCGGGCAGTCACCCGGCCGTGCTCTCAATGAACGAACAGCAAAACTGGGAAGGATTGCCGGAGCTGTCGGCGAGTATGGCCCTAACACCTGATATCTCGGTCTCTGCGGATGGTCAAGTTTACGTGGCATATCAAGACGGCGGCAACTCCTACAAAGCGACGATGCGGAATCTTGAGAGCGACGGGTGGTCCGATCCCGAGACCGCGTCCGTTTCAAGAGGGTTATCCCCCTCGTTGACCCTGGATGCAGGCGGTAAGCTGACAATGGTTTATGCGGATAGTTCCCTCGACTACTTGCCTCTCGTCAAGAGCAGAATCGGAGTGGGAAATTGGACGGCCGTGGGAAGCGATAATTTCACGAACAATGAAAGAGGCTACTACACGATGATCCGGGCGGCGAGCGACGGATCCTTTTACTTGGCTTACTTGAATGGAGATACCGCGAATACGGGCGTAACGAGGGTATGGCGGTTCAACGGGGAGAGTTGGACGTCAATCGGATCCTTTGACTCTCATGGCGGTGAGAAGCCGCTCATTGCCGTCGATCCCATCGATCAGAAGCCTGTCGTGGCTTACATTGGCAGACCGTCCGAGGCGGGTAAAGTTCACGTGCTTAAATGGAACGGAGGAACTTGGGACGAAATCGGCCAAACGTCAGACTTGCCGGCCAATGCCGTGTCCTTATCGCTGGCGGTCGGAGCGGATGGCACGCCCTATGTGGCCTATTTGGACACCGGCAATCATTACGCCCCGACGGTGATCGGTTACCTTCCGGATGTGGCTCCCCCATCCGTTACGGCCCGGAATCCGGCGCCGGCCGCGTCCGATGTGCCTTTAAACGCAAATTTAACGGCAACGTTCAACGAATCGATTAAGGGCGTTGCGGGACATGATATCGAAATTTGCACGACTGCGTCGGCTGAATGCCAGCACGTGGATGCCGGCAGCGCTAACGTATCGGTATCGGGGGATGTTGCGACCATCGACCTGCCGGTCGATTTGCGAGGGGGAATGAGCTATCGGGCCGTTGCGGAAGCGGGGGCTTTCGCCGATTTGAACGGCAATCCGGCTCCGGCAATCGAGTGGACGTTCACGACCGCCGTAACGGTGCCGGCCGCGCCGGAAATTACGGATGTTTTCCCGGGTGACGGCGAAGTTACGGTCATATTCTCGGCGCCTGCGAGTGACGGCGGCAGCCCGATTACAGGCTACACGGTTACCGTCTATCCTATGTCCGGCGGAGAAAATCTGGTGGAGAATACTGCAGGCATGGTTTATACACGGTCGGGATTGACCAACGGCGTATCGTACGGCATTACGGTCACCGCGACGAATAGTGTCGGGACGTCCGCTCCGTCGGCTATGAAGACTTTCGTACCGTCGACGGTGCCGAGCGCGCCGACGATTACGGATATTGTGGTCGGCAACCGCGTGGCGACAGTGAGCTTCGAGCCTTCGGCTAGCGATGGATTCAGTCCGATCACGTATTACATGGTTCTAGCGAAACAAGACGGTGAACTTAAGAGAGGCGCAACTGGAAGTACGTCGCCGATCACCGTCACTGGCTTAACGAACGGACAAACGTATTCGTTCACGGTAGAGGCGGTCAACGCCAACGGGAACTCCGCGCCGTCGGACGCATTATTGGGAACTCCGGGCACGGTGCCGGCCGCGCCGACGGACGTGACGGCAGTAGGCGGAGATGGGCAAGCAACGGTAAGCTTTACGCCTTCCGCAAGCAATGGAGGAAGCCCGATCACGGGCTATCGGGTGACGACGTTTCCCGGCGATTCCTCGGAGGCTCCCATTTCCGTGACCGTGGATCCGAACACAACCTCCACAGTGGTGACAGGGCTACGAAATGGCAGAGATTATCAATTCAAAGTCGCCGCGCTTAACGCGCTGGGCGCTTCCGCCGAGGCGCAGACGTTCGTATGGACTGCAGTGGGTGCAGTGCCTTCAAAGCCGTTTAACTTATTCGCATCCGCAGGTGATGGAAAGGCGAAGGTATCCTTCAACGAACCGGACAACGGCGGGCGAGCCATTACAAACTACAGAGTCACGGCATGGGCGGGAGCGGATGCCGTCGCGCAGGTCGAGGGATCGTTCAGTCCGATCGAGGTGACGGGGCTACAGAACGGCATGGCGTACACGTTCATCGTAGAAGCCTACAATGAAAAAGGCTGGTCTTCTGTATCGGATCCGTCCAATACGGTGACGCCTAGCGCAGTATCGGGCGCACCGACGAACGTGACAGCGACGGCAGCCAACGGAACGGCGACGGTAAGCTTCGCCGCACCTGCGAGCGATGGCGGCAGCCTGATTACCGGTTATACGGTAACGGCAAGCCCGGGCGGCGCGCAAGTGGAGTTGGAAGCGGACGAGCTTGAGGCAACGTTTACAGGGTTAACGAACGGAACGTCGTATACGTTTACGGTCGTAGCGACCAATGTTAGAGGAAATTCGGCGGCTTCCGATCCGTCTTCGGCGGTGACGCCGAGCACGGTGCCTGGCGCACCCGCGAACGTGACAGCGACGGCAGGCAACGGAACGGCGACGGTAAGCTTCGCCGCACCTGCGAGCGACGGCGGCAGCCTGATTACCGGTTATACGGTAATGGCAAGCCCGGGCGGCGCGCAAGTGGAGTTGGAAGTGGACGAGCTTGAGGCCACGTTTACGGGGTTAACGAACGGAACATCGTATACGTTTATTGTCGTAGCGACCAACGCGAATGGAGCTTCCATCGCGTCGAGTCCGTCGGCCTCGGTGACGCCGAGCACGGTACCGGGAGCGCCTGCGAACGTGACAGCGACGGCGGACAACGGAACGGCGACGGTAAGCTTCGCCGCACCTGCGAGCGATGGCGGCAGCTTGATTACCGGTTATACGGTAACGGCAAGCCCGGGCGGCGCGCAAGTGGAGTTGGAAGCAGACGAGCTTGAGGCAACGTTTACAGGGTTAACGAACGGAACGTCGTATACGTTTACGGTCGTAGCGACCAATGTTAGAGGAAATTCGGCGGCTTCCGATCCGTCTTCGGCGGTGACGCCGAGCACGGTGCCTGGCGCACCCGCGAACGTGACAGCGACGGCAGGCAACGGAACGGCGACGGTAAGCTTCGCCGCACCTGCGAGCGACGGCGGCAGCCTGATTACCGGTTATACGGTAATGGCAAGCCCGGGCGGCGCGCAAGTGGAGTTGGAAGTGAACGAGCTTGAGGCCACGTTTACGGGGTTAACGAACGGAACGTCGTATACGTTTACGGTCGTGGCGATCAACGCGAATGGAACGTCCGCTGCGTCGAGTCCGTCTGCGGCGGTGACGCCGAGCACAGTGCCGGGAGTGCCAACGGCAGTAACCGTTGCGGCCGGCAATGGTCAGGCGACGGTCAGCTTTACGCCGCCGTCGGACAACGGCGGCAGCACAGTCACGGAATATCAGGTTACGGCGTGGAAAGCCGGACAGCAGGTGAAAGTGGCGACTGGTTCGGGCAGCCCAATCACGGTGACCGGTCTGACGAACGGAACCGCCTATACATTTACGGTTGTCGCCCTCAACGCCAACGGCGCTTCTCCCGCGTCCGCCGCTACGGCACCGGCAACACCATCCGCGCCCGTGCCGCCTATTGGTGGAGGAGGGGGCGGGGGCGCAGGGGGCTCCGCGGATCCGTCTGCAACTTCCTACGCCGTAGACATTACCGTCGGTGGAATCTCGCTTGGGAAGCTGCAAGTACGACGCGAAAAGCTGCAAGACGGGAGCGTAAGGGATACGCTGGATATATCCGCATCCTACGCCGAAGAAGCGGCGGCCAAGCTGAAGACGGCAGGCCAATCGCGCTTGGGTATCGTGTTGTCGTCCGAATCTACTCAGGCAACGGAGCTTGTCTTCGGGTTGCCGAAGGAAGCGGCGGACGTGTTGGCGAAGGCCGGGATTTCGTTTGGCATTCGCCTGAATGAAGTCGATATCGTCATCCCTGCGATGTCGCTTCAGAACGTATTGCAGCCCATCCGGCTGACGGCAACCCCGATTCGAGACAGCGTCCGTAGAGCGGAGCTTGAAAGGCGCGCGGAATCGTCGGAGGTCGTGAGGTCCGGTGCGGGGAGCGGCAAGGTGACGCTGATCGGCGATCCCGTCGATATCGCGACTGATTTGCAGAAAAGGAACGTCGTGCTGACGCTGCCCGCCGAAGCGAACTCGGCAGACATCGGCGTCTACATTGAGCATAGCGACGGGACCCGGGAACTGGTCCGCGGACGGTACGTGCAGGACGGACCCGGGGGCAAGCCGGGCATCGCCTTGGAAGTGGACAAGTTCAGCATGTTCGCCGTCGTCCGTGTCGCCGGATGGGACAGCTTCGGTCAAGAGGTACAGAAACCGAAGCCGTACATCTCAGGCTTTACCGGCGGGCTGTTCAAGCCGAATGTCCGACTGACCCGCGCGGAAATGGCGGTCATCCTGGCCCGGGTGATCGCCGGAGATTTTCCAGTCAGCACGAAGAGCGCGTATGCGTTCCCGGACGTTCCCGCGAGCCATTGGGCCGACGAAGCGATCCGCTCCGTCACCGCGCGCGGCCTCATGAGCGGCTACCCGGACGGTACGTTCCGGCCGAACAAGCCGATCACGCGCGCGGAGATGGCGACACTGCTGAACGCTCTGAACCGGAGCGCAGAGAACGGCGTAGGCGCAGGCTTCGCCGACACGAACGGCCACTGGGCGGAGACCGCCATCCGCAAAGCTCAAGCCGCCGGTCTGCTGAGCGGTTATGCGGACGGCAAGTTCCGCCCGGATCAAGCGCTAAGCCGCGCGGAAGCGGTCGTGATCGTCAACAAACTGCTCGGAATCAGTACGAGCGTAGACAGTGATCCGCTCTTTACCGACGTTCCTACAACATACTGGGCGTACGGAGCGATCCAGGCAGCCTCCAAGCGATAGGCCGTAAGTTGGAAGAGTAGGGCTCAATAAATCCCCTTGATCGGAATTTATCGGTCAAGGGGATTTATTGTTGTGCGCCTGGCATGATCATAATGATAGAGGCTATGCCAAGTTACAACGCTTGACATAGCCTCTAAGTAGATCTACGTTATTGCACAGTCAGCATGCTAACCGACAAGCGGACGGGAACGTCTTTGTTGTAGGTGAAGATAAATAAGGCACCGTTCCAACTGTAGGCCATTTCGTACTTGTTGCCGCCTAACGTTTCTTTGACCCCTTTGAGCTTGCTTAGCATAATTTGCTCCGCCAACTCCAATAACACCTTGCGGTTCCAAGTATTAATCTCGGTCACCGAGTAGGCTTCCGGATTGTCTTCATCGGCTTTCAGCTTAAAGGAAATTTGATGCGCCGCATAAGTATATTCCAGCGGCTGGACGACAATTTCTCCTGGTAACGGCTCATTAGTGGTCGGCGGCAATGCCGCAAGTACTTTGATTATTTTGGTAACTGAGCTTTGTGCGCCATTTGTTGCAGGTGTACTCGTACTCGTCTCCGGTGTTTTACTAGCATCTGTACTGTCAGCAGGAGTACCCGAATCCGGCTTGACGTTCGTTCCTGAATCAGGGGGAGTTTCCGTAGCAGATCCCGCCCCAGTTCCAGTCCCAGTGCCTGCTCCAGTGCCTGTTCCAGTGCCTGCTCCAGTGCCTGCTCCAGTGCCTGTTCCAGTGCCTGTTCCAGTGCCTGTTCCAGTGCCTGTTCCAGTGCCTGTTCCAGTGCCTGTTCCAGTGCCTGTTCCAGTGCTTGTTCCAGTGCCTGTTCCAGTGCCTGTTCCAGTGCCTGTTCCAGTGCCTGTTCCAGTGCCTGTTCCAGTGCCTGTTCCAGTGCCTGTTCCAGTGCCTGTTCCAGTGCCTGTTCCAGTGCCTGTTCCAGTTCCAGTTCCAGTTCCAGTGCCTGTTCCAGTTCCAGTTCCAGTTCCAGTTCCAGTGCCTGTTCCAGTTCCAGTTCCCGCCCCAGTTCCAGTCCCGGTCCCAGCCCCAGTACCGCTTCCCGTCCCGGTCGCCGAGCCATCGGGCTCCGTCGTCGCAGGAACTTCGGCCGTTCCGCCATCAACGGGTACGTCGGCGGGAACCTCCTCCGCAGCCGGGGCATCCGGCGGGCCAAGCAGCTCCTGCAGCTTCGGTTGCGCGATTCCCAGAAATCCCTGGATGGAAATCTCGCCTGCGCTGAAGTAGCCTTTATAAACCGTGCCTCCATCTGCATCTAGCAGAGTGCCGATACCTTCATATTTGTCAGCTTTGAATTTGCCCGTGTATAGCGCGACGCCTTCCGCATTAAAGGATTGTCCGTCTCCATCGCGTTTGCCGCCTACGAATCCGCCCGTATAAAGGGTAACGCCTTTATCGTTCATAAAAGAGCCGACCCCGTGATAGCTTCCTAGCAGGAAAGCCCCCTTGTATTTGGCTACGCCCGAGGGGAAGTATTCGACGCCTTCGCCCGATAACACTCCTCCGAGGAATGCACCTTCGAATTGTAATGTGCCGTCTTCCCGATAAAGTTTCCCGGCACCTTCATACTTACCGCCATTAAAGCCGCCTTCATACGCAAGTTTTCCACTGCCGTCATAGAGTTTGCCTTCCCCCTGATAGACGCCGGCAACGAATGCTCCGGTGTATTGCGGTACTCCCTCAGAGAGATACAGAGTGCCTTCGCCTTCGTACTTACCGCCGACGAATGCACCTTCGTATAGGACTGTGCCGTCCGGCTTAAACAAAGTGCCCGCTCCGGCATATTGGTCAGCCGCGAATTCGCCGCGATAGAGCAATATCCCCTTTGCATCGTACTGCTCGCCCTTGCCCGCCTTTAGGCCTTGGCTGAAATCGCCAATATAGAGCAAGGTGCCATCCGCTGCGAACAGCTTGCCGGCGCCGGAATATTGACCATTCTCCAGCGGTCCTTGATATACGAGATTGCCTGCCTCGTCCACGATCTTGGCTTGTCCGGTGAAGCCATCTGCCATTGCGGCGGAAGCTTCGATCTTAGGCGTGCGCGCGAACCATTTGTCGATGAATTTGGGAGGTTTAATGAATCCGAAGAAGATGATGACGAGCGTGAGAAGAAGGATGATGACGAACAGCTTCTTCGCTATGTAAAAGGTTCCTATTTTCCAATAGTTGTCCAATGAACGCAGCTGCCCGCCGAGAACGCTTTTCATCCATTTTATGAACGCTTTGAGAAGTAATTTCGGGAGGACCGCTGCCTTTTTGATAGGCAAGATGATCATTTTTTTAATAGGTTTAATGAACGGCTTTAATATCGACTCTATCATCTTATGGCACCATTATAGTCATTTGTCCAGGATTCACGATCTGAATGACGCCGCCGAAGTTGCACATGCATTTCGATGAGTTATTCAGCGCGGGCATGTTGGATACGAGTACGGTAGGTGAACCCGGAGCCCACGGAGCGGCGGTAACCGGGACGCATGGCATCGGAGTCAGCGCGCCGAGAGCAGCTGCGGTGGCTGCGGCGACAGCCGGATTTCCCATAGAATTGCACATTCCGAAAGGAGTGATGTTCAGAATCGGTTTGTTGTCCATGATGTTGGCGATCGGCATAGCCGTCATTACGCGGTTAATGGGCAGTACGTTAAGCATACCGGGCGCGAGGCCGAATGAGCATTGGAGCGTTGCGCCTCCGCATACGAGTTGACCCATGAAACTTTCCTCCTGTGGGCGACGAGAGCCTTCGCCATTGTGACGTTAAATCCGCTCGAAAATCTTTTAATTCCATACTACAACATAAGCCGAAAAATGTCATTTTATATAGGAAATAGCGTGTAAATTGTCGAAGATTATAGTAGGATGGAAATAACAGGTTTAGTGACGGAAAAAGCCATATTTACGCACGCTAAAAAAGAAAGAGACGGTCGAAACGACATGAAGAAGCTTTCGCTGTTGGTGCTCCTAATCGCTATTGCGGTGACGGGGTTATCTCTCTATCGAATCCAGGACAACGGCGGTTTCGCGTCTGGTCCCTGGATTAAGAGCGTTCCGCTGCAAAATTTATCGCGGGCTGCCGAAGCGACAGCTCCTTCATTAGTAGTGATCGGACAATCCAAACAGGAAATTCAGCGCCTGTCTCCTAAAGGCGCGGTTGAAGCCGAGATCAAGCATAACGGCAAGAACGGGGACTCTCGCAGAGATTATACCGAAGCCGTCGTGGATGGGTCGAACGGAATCGTCGTGCTCGACACGGTGCTCGACTCTTACGGATTAATCGTACAGAGCGAACAAATTATTCGCTATGATGAAGCGGGTAAATCCGGCGAGCTTCTTTACGAATGGAAAGGAAACGGCACGAGCAAGCGGATCGGCCAATTGAAAGGACTGCAAATACGAGGGAACTCCCTTTACTTTTATATCACTACGCCAGATAAGGTATCGCTTATGCGTCTTCCGCTTTCCGGCGGACAACCGGAGGAAAGCTTTTCTTTTCTATTGCCGCACGATCGTTATTTGTCGGAGATCAAAGGCACGGAGCCGGGGGAAATCTACTATACGACCAAACGCGGCGGCATATTCCAAGTGACGGCGCAAGGAGATAGCCAGATCATTTATCCGCTCGCGAGCATGGATCGCACCCGCAAAAACTTCCCCGAGAGACTGTCGATAGATTCGGACGGCAAATTGATCTTCATCGATCGTCTGTTAAACGCGGTCACGAGAATGGAGCCAGGTCAGAAGTATTTGAACGTCATGTTGGACGAAGCATCGATACAAAAAGCGGTGCCAGACGCGGAAAGCTATGAATTGATGGACATTCTGCCGACAGGCGACGGTGGATTTACGGTTGTGCTAAGCGACCGAACGCTTACTTACGATAATCAAAAACGGCTTACGGGCGTCTTGTCTCAGGCTACGTATTTGAACAATATTTTGCTTAAGGAATGGTTGATTTGGGGGGCGGCCTTTGCGGGGTTGCTATTGCTGATCTTTGCTTTGAGGCTCGTATACATCCACTTGATGAATCGAAGGTTTTCCCTCTTCTTCAAGCAGCTTATCGTGACGGTTCCGATTATCGTAGTCTGCATGCTGCTCTTGTCCAACTTCATCTATAACAGCTTCTCCGCGAGAATGGAAGACGAAATGCAGAGGGAATTATCTCTATTAGCCCGCAATGGACAGCAGATCATAGACGGCGATCGATTGGAACGGCTGCATTCGCCGGAAGATTATAGCAACGACGATTATAAAGCGATCCGCGGCAAGATGAGCTTCCTTTTCGAGGGTGAGCAGGCCGTTAACCGCCAAGGGCTGTACAGCACTTTGTACAAGTACGATGACGGTAAGCTTTACATTCTTATGGACGACGATGACGGCGTTAATATGTTCAAGCCGTTCGAGATGAACGAAGAGAACGAATCCGTTCGCAAAGACGGTGTCATCCGCACCGGTCAATGGGAAGATGCCAACGGCAAATGGCTGTATGCGATTGGACCGGTATACAACAGTAAACATGAAGTCGTAGGCATATATGAGACAGGCCGAGACATGAGCGTTCTCTATCAGGCCAATCAGAAAATTTACAAGAACATCCTGCAAAATATCGTCATCATTACTTCCATATTACTGGTTGTGATTCTGGCGGCTACCTTTCTGATGCTGTCGACTATACGCAAGCTACGTCGCAGCGTCATGGATATGGCGGACGGAAATTGGGATGTTGAGGTCCGCGTGAAAAGCCGTGACGAAGTGGGCGACTTAGGTGAGCAGTTTAATCGTATGGCAAGGTATATTCGGCAATATATCGTGGACATCACGCAATTTTCCGAGGCGTCCTACCGGTTCGTTCCGCAGCAGTTTTTCAAATCTCTTGGGAAGAAAGGCATACTTGATATTCACCTAGGCGATCAGGTGCAGCAGAATATGTCGGTCATGATCGCGAATCTTCGAGATTTCCGTAAGCTTTCGCAGACATTGACGCCGATGGAAAACTTTAATTTCATGAATTCGTTTTTGCGTAGATTCGGACCTTTAGTGCGCAAGGAGGATGGATTGATCAGCAAATATTTGGGAGCGGGCTTCATGGCGTTGTTCCCCGGTTACGCGGAAGAAGCGTTGAGAACAGCGATCGCCATTCGGCAGGAGCTGACGGAATATAACGCAGGACGCCGCCGCGCGGGTTATGTACCCGTTGATATCGGTATAGCCGTTCATAGAGGACCGTTAATGATGGGGATTATCGGAGAAGAGCGGCGATGGGAAGGCAACGTGATCTCTGATGGCGTCCATCTGACCGCCACTTTGGAGAGGCTTTCCGAGGATTTAGGCGCATCCATACTCGTTACTCGGGACTTATTCGAGCAATTGAGAGAGCCGGAGCGCTTCCGTCACCGTTCGCTCGGGCGCATTACGCCGGAAGGGCAGGAAGAGGCTATCGAACTCATCGATGTGTACGATGGGGATTCCGAGCAGCTTCGTCAGGCGAAAGACCGAACTAAAGCTCTGTTCGAGCGGGGTCTAATGCTCTGCCAGGAAGGGCGCTTCTATGATGCAAGAGAAACTTTCGTAGAAGTCATTAAGCAGAATCGGCTGGATAAAGCGGCTAAGCTGTACTTCTACTTATGCGATGAGTATTTCCAAAAAGGTACCTCGACCGGCTGGAACGGAACATTGGCTGTATAAAGGAAAATGAGAGGAGGAACGTTCTATGATCACCGGAACCTATGTCATCCATCGATTGAATACGAAGGAGCAAGCGGACCGGATCGTGGAATTTTTCTTCTCGCCGTATTCCTTTGACGATACGAGATATACGCCGGGCGAAGAAGAGCAATTGCGCAGCCTGCCTTACCGGGCTTTAGACGGTCAAGTGATATTCTGGTACGTAACCAACGAAGAGAACGAGATCATTGGCGCAAGCTGCATCGCAGAAAATGAACAAAAATCGGGCGGCTACAGCTGGGACTATGTCGTTGTTCACCGCCTGTACCGTAAATGGGGCATCGCTGCCTCGCTTCTGGAACAGATGGTTCACTATTTAGAGCAGGTTTCAGCCCGCTATCTCATAACTTATACGTGCGGCTTGCCGGAATATCAATCTATTCGCAGATTGTTCGAACGGAATAGCTTTCAATTAATCGGTCGTTGTCCCGATTATTATTTCGAGGGAGAAGACCGCCTCATCTATTGGCGCCAAATCTCCTGATCATGCTTATTACAGGTTAAGGAAAGAGAGAATCCATGGACTTACAACGATGGTCGCGCCGGCTCGGAATCAAGGCGGAGGACCGGCGCAAGCTGTGGCTTATGGTGCCGGTATTTCTCTTGTGCGGCATTGCCGAGGCTCTTAACTACAACGGATTCATGACTCTGTTTAATCAGCGGTTCGGCAGCGCGTATTTGCCTTATGTGTACATGGCGGAAGCCGTTATATTGCCAATCGAAGCTTGGTTCATGACCTGGCTCGCTGGACGATTATCTAAACCAGGGCTCATGCGGGCGATGTATGCGATCATGACGGGCATTGTTTTGTTGAATGCGCTAGCGTTATTGGGGATGCGGGTAACCGGAGAAGATTTCCGGTGGTATTATCCCTTTCTCTTTCTATCGTCCAGTTTCGTCGTCAGGCAGCAAACGATTCTGTTATGGAGCTTGGCGGTAGATTTATGTCCAACGCAGCAAGCGAAGCGATTGATGCCGCTTTTCGTGGCCGCGGCTACGCTGGGCGGAATTATCGCCGGTTTACTGACGCAAATCATAAGCCCCCTGTTCGGACCGGATATCGTATATGTGCTCGGCCCTGTGTTGTTGCTAGCCGCTTCTATTAATTACCGGAAAGCTATCGCGGTTTATTTGGTCCCATTGGCGTTGAAATGGTCGGGCGATCTCTCGCAGGAAACCGAGCCGTTATCCTCCATGGACTATTTCCGAAGGACTTTAAAATCGCCATTTCTGCTCGGCGTATTAGGTATGATGACGATCATGCCCGCTTTGTATTTTCTAATGGAATTCGTGTTTCTGAATACGGCGCACGTCTCCTACCCGAGTGAAGCTGATTTCGGCAGGATGTTCGGTATCGTGACAACCTTGCTGTTTACTTTGGCTTTTCTGCTGCAGCTCGTATCCGGCCGACTTATGGCATGGCTCGGAGCAAGCAGCATGCTGACGGCCATTTCCGCAATTTACGTGTTATCGTTTGCGGTGTCATGGCTGCTTATCGGTTCCCCGGTTGTCATGGCAGCGGTGTCGGGCGGGTACATGCTTACTTATTTATTAATTTATTATTCTGCCGAGCCTTCCTATCAATTGTTCTATAAAATGCTGCCGCTGCAGCAACGGGATGGCTTTCGTTATGTCGCGCAGGGTGTCGCAGCGTTCATGGGAATATTGTTGGGCGCCGGGCTTCAGTTTCTTCATACGGGCCTTGGTTTTGGATTTCCTATTCTGACTGCCATCGGAACGGCAGGCGCAATCGGATTGCTTGCTCTGTCCTGGTTGGTTCGCCTGCTGTATATGCGAGAATTGGTGCAAAGCGTCCAAACGTTGGGATTAGCCGCGGACAAGGAATTGGCCGAGTCGTACAAGGAGTTTTACCGTAACTCCCGTTCGATGGGCGCCGTGCAGGCGATGCTTCGTCACGAGAGCGAGGAAGCTCGGGAAATCGCATTGAACATCATTGGACGAAGCAACGATACGCGATATTTGCCGGAACTGCTCGTGATGCTGGATGACGATAGCGTTAGGGTTAAAATTGCCGCGCTTAAGGCGATGAATTTAACGGGGGCGGATCTTGCGGCTATGGTGAAGGTTGCTTCCCTGCTGGAGGATCCGGAACCGGATGTGCGTGCAGAAGTTGTCCATAAGCTTGCTCAGATGAAGCATATGTCCTCGCAAGCGTTTTTCTTCTTGCGAATGAAGCTGCTTGACCGCTCGCCAATGGTTGTAGCCGAAGCCGTTAAAGCGATGTATTTACTGGAAAGCGCGCAGAGCTATGAAGCTTGTTACGAAGTCATCGAACAAATATTGAAAGAGGGCGGGGAGCCGGCGATTCATGTGTGCCGGGTTATCGCGGAGCTGCAGCTGGATCGATTCTCCCAGGAAGTGGAGAAGCTGCTCATGGATCCCCACCCGGCGGTGCGCGTTGCCGCTACGGCTTGCCTTGGGGTATTGAAGCGGCGGAGCGTCGTGCCTCTACTCATTGAACGATTGCCTAAAGCGGATCAGGAGCTATATAAGGTGACGACGCAAGCCTTGATCGATATGGGCGACCGCGTCGTGGATACGCTAAAGCATGGTCTGCCAGATGCTTCGCCACAAGTATGGAGAGCATCCGTTACTGCATTGGCGACGCTGCTTCCTTACGAGGAAGTTCGGGGCTGGCTAGCGGAGCAAGGAACGGCCAAGCTTGCGGACAATGCGGCGACATCTATTTTACCGGAAGCGTTCCGTATGCTAAGTCGGCCGGATCTTGCGGAGTTGGCAGAGCTTAGACAGCGTGATTTGCAGCAGACGATCTATGAAGGCATATGGGCTATACTTGAGCGATTGACGGATGAGCAAGTCGTAACCGCAATAAGAAGAACGCTTGCGGATGATGACGAGGAGACTCGCAGCGGCGGGCTGGAAGTGCTTGCGGAAGGCGTCGGAGAACGGCGGCTCTCTCAACGTCTGGCTGCGACTTGGCAGGCGGATACAGAGAGAAACGCGGAATTGACGGAAGAAACAGCCCGCGAAGCTGTCGTCAAAGCGGCAGAAACGAAGGATGACTGGTGGCGGGAGATGGCTGCGGAATTACGACGCGGGGAGGGGAGAACGGCGATGCAGGAAGAGCAAGGAATGCTGGGAAGGCTGAACAAAGTCGTATTCCTCAAGAAGGTGCCGTTCTTCGCCGATTTGTCGCTGGAAGAGCTCGGTTTAATTGCGGGAGCGGCGACGGAACAGAAATTTGCCGACGGAAGCTTTCTGCTGAAGCGGGGAGAAAGAAACGCGGCCATGTACGTCGTCATCGAAGGAAACGTGGAATTAACGAGCATATCGGCCGCCGGATGGGAAGGCACTCTGGGTGTGCTCGGAGCGGGAGAAGTATGCGGCGCAACGTCTGCATTGGATGAATCTCCATCGTCCGTAACGGCTCAAGCCTTCTTTGGCGATGTGCATGCGCTCGCGCTGCAGCGCGAGGACGTTACCCGACTCGTGCGACTATATCCGGAAATCGGAGTCGGCCTGCTGCGTGCATCGTTGGCGCGTATTCGGCTACTCGAAGAGATGATGATGAAAATCGACTCGTAATGCCATTACCGATGGGTTGACTTTGATCGGTCGTTCCCGTATATTGATCGGCAAAGCGTTGCTTAGCCTTGCTAAGGCGGCGGGCGCGGAATGGAATCGGAGGAACATTGGAAATGAGCGGAGCAGGACGGAATCGACAACAGGGCGGTAACAAACAATCTAGCAGTAATGAACGGAACGGGCGAAGAGACCGGGGAGGACCTCCGAAAAGATCTAACGAGCGAGGACCTCAGAGTGAGCGGAAAGCGGGCAAGGAGCAGCGAGTCGAATCGTTCAAGAAACCGACCGGGCGCAGCCCCGGACCCGGTTCCGCTCCTAGTCGGAACGGAAATGGAAAACCTATGAATCGCGGGGGACACAGCAACGAAGGAGGCAAACACCACTCGCTGCTTGGCATGGGTCGAATTAAAGGCGAATGGATGGAAATTCGTCTGCCTGACAACCTGGTCGGCGCGCCGATGTCGGTCATCGGTAAGTATTTGCCGCTGGCTCCCAAAATGATATCCAAATTGATGCACAATCGCGGAGTTTCGCTGCAGGGTCCGAATTTGCGTCTCCATTTATTCCCGCGGGAAGCACGGGATTTTCCATCCGATTGGATGGAGCTTAATATATTGTACGAGGATGAGTTTACGTTAATCGTAAATAAACCCGCAGGCATCGAAGTGCATCCGAGCGAGAAGGGACAGCGCAAGACGCTCGCCCATGCGGTAGCCGCTTATTATGAGATGTCCGGACAGGATGTGCGAATTCGCCACATCCACCGGATAGACAAAGATACGACAGGGCCGGTATTGTATGCCAAGAACGAGTTTGCCCATTATCAGTACGACAAAGCGATGCGGGAGAAAACAATCGAGCGGATCTACATCGCGTTGGCCGAAGGTTACTTGGAGGGCAACAAAGGCAAGATCGACAAGCCGATCGGCCAAGACCGCCATCACTCCACCCGTCGCCGAATAAGCGATACAGGGGATCCGGCCGTAACCCACTTCGAGGTTGCCGAACGGTTGGCGGATCACACCCTTGTACGTCTTCGTCTGGAGACGGGACGTACGCACCAGATTAGAGTTCATCTCTCCTCGATCAATCATCCGCTGGCCGGAGATGGACTGTATGGGGGCAAACGGGGAGTCATTTCAAGGCAAGCGCTTCATGGCGAACGTCTGATTTGGAGTCATCCTTGGACCGGGGAGATGCAGCAGGTCAGGGCGCCGCTGCCTGACGATTTCAACCAAGCGTTAATGAAATTGCGTCGTGAATAGTGAAATAAGCTGTCCAGTCTACAAGCCTTCAATTTCACATAAGTGGAATTGAAGGCTTTTTCAAATGCCGTTACAGAGACTGAAAGGCATCTAGAGGTCGAGGTGCTGGACTATCAACGGCAAAAATTGCCGTTATCGAGGACTTCACTCGCTGTGGAGACGTGAACCAGCTTAACCAGTCCAAAGGGAGGCGGCGCCTCACCGATTGTAATAGTATACCCGCGGTAAATCCGCAAGCGATTGCCCTCGGTACATTCTGCCGAATATTGTCGTTTGTTTTCGTTTTACCTATAATTAAAGAAAACGAAAGAAGAAGTGATCCATGTTCGCCTCAAACCGGAGAGATCAAATATTAGAGATGCTGCAACGAGACAAGCAAGTATTGGTCAAGGAATTGGCCCTTCACTTCAAAGTGTCGGAAGGAACGCTTCGGACCGACCTTAGAATTCTAGAGGATGAAGGTTTGCTGGAAAGAACGCATGGCGGAGCTGTACCTGTGAGGACGAAGGCCGATTTTCGGGAGTATCGCAATCCTACCCGCAGCGATTTGAATTACGAGGAGAAACGCGCGATCGGACGCAAAGCGGTAAATCTCGTGACTACAGGGCAATGCATTATTTTAGACGCAAGTTCCACTGCGCTGGAATTGGCGAAGGCTTTGACCGATCATAACTACTTGACGGTAGTCACTAATGGACTAGAAGCCGCAATGACCTTAAATCAAAACCCGAGAATTAATGTCATTCTGATTGGCGGCGTGCTTAGGGCGGGATCTAAGACGATCGAAGGCGTTCTCGGCAAAAACATTTTGGAAGGCATCCATGCGGATCTGTTCTTCACATCCGCGGAAGGAGTAAGCTTTGAGGAAGGGATGACGGATTTTAGCCTGTACGAGGCGGAGCTTAAGAAGTTGATGGCTGCCAATGCCCGCAAAACGATCGCGCTGGCGGATCACACGAAGCTTGGGCGAAGGTCGATCGCTACGTCCGTTCCATTCGCCGATATCCATACGCTAATAACGGATACGAAATCGGATAGCGACTTTCTAAGGCAAGTCAAAGGAGCGGAAATCCTGATCGCCGATGACATACGGTAACAAACGACTGTTCATTTGCAAATGAATGTGAACGTCAATAATCACATTCATTCGTTGACAAACGAAGGCGGGCGAAAGGACAATTGAAGGAGGGAAAGATGGGCTGGGAGGATTGCAGCGATGTTATTGGATAAGGTAGACGGCTTCATCATTGATCTGGACGGAACCGTATATCGGGGGAAGCAACCAATTGAAGGGGCTCGCGAAACGATACAATATTTAAGGGCTTCAGGTAAAAAAATCGTATTTCTTACGAACAGAGGCAACTACTCGCGAAGGATGTGCAGGGATAAGTTAAATGACATGGGGATCGCGGTGTCGGACGATGAGATTGTGCTCTCTTCTACCGTAACGGCGGCTTATCTTCGGCGGATCGATCCGGAGTGCAAAGCTTGGCCTTTCGGAGACGAAGGGCTTAAAGAAGAGTTGAGCTTAGCCGGAGTTCACATCGCGGATCGGCCGGAGGAAGCCGACTGGCTTGTCATTACGCTATTCGAGAACTTGACTTATGCGGATTTGAATCGGGCTTTCCGTGCCGTCCGTCATGGTGCAAGGATTATTGCTACGAACGATGACAGAACGTTTCCCGGGGACGACGGCGATTCGATTGATGTAGCGGGAATGATCGGCGCTATCGTGAACGCAACTGGACAAAGTGTGTCAATCGTCATCGGGAAACCTTCTCCTTTCATGTCTGACGCGGCTTTGCAGTCCTTGCGTCTTCCTCCTGAGCGCTGTCTTGTGATCGGGGACAGCATGGCTTCCGATATCCAACTGGGCAAAAGCTCCGGGATGCGAACCGCGCTTGTCCTATCCGGCTCGACGACACGGGAACAAGTCGAGGCGGCAGCGGATAAGCCGGATTGGATATGGGAGTCGCTGTCGGAGTTAATAAGCTTGCTTGAAGGGGTGAAAACAAAATGTTAGACATACAAACGGTTCTGATCGAGCCTGCCGCAACTAAAAGCATCGCGCCGTATTTGAAAGAGAACAACTACCGCAGGGTGTCGATTGTGGCAGATGCCAATACATATGAGGTTATCGGAAGAGCGTTGGAGGATTCCGCTCAGGCTTCGGGAATTAATGTCCAGGTAACTTTAATTAAGCCGGACAAACAAGGCGATGTTATCGCAGACGAAGCCTCGGTTGTTCAACTGCTGCTCGATCTTAAGCTGCATTCCGCTGAAATCGTAATTGCGGCAGGATCAGGCACATTGCACGATATCGCACGCTTCTCTGCTTTCACGGTGGGCATACCGTTCGTGTCGGTTCCTACGGCTCCGTCGGTAGACGGTTTTAATTCTGTGGGCGCACCTTTGATTATAAGAGGGGACAAGCAAACCATTCTAGCGATCGGACCTTCTGCAATTTTCGCGGATCTGGATATCCTTACGAAAGCGCCGGATAGCATGATCGCGGCCGGTTTCGGCGACATGCTGGGCAAATATACATCGTTGTTCGATTGGAAGTTCGGCACGCTCGCGGGCGGCGAGCCCTACTCCGAAGCAGTGGCTGAACGAACACGCCGCGCTTTGCTCCAATGCGTGGACAATAGCAATGAAATCGCGAAAAGAACCCCGCTTGGCATTGAAATATTGATGCGCGCGCTGATCGAATCGGGATTCGCCATGCTGCAATTCGGACAGTCGCATCCGGCATCGGGAGCCGAGCATCATCTGTCGCATTATTGGGAAATGGAATTTATAAGGACCGGGCGAAGACAAATCCTGCATGGGGCCAAAGTTGGCGTCGCCTGCGCACAGATATCGAGCCTGTACCACCGTTTGTCTATAGATTCACCGGATCTGTTTCCCCCGATGCATCGCCAAGCTATTATAGACGAGATTGAACGGATTCCTGACGAGTATACAATTAAAGAACTGCTTAGGAAAGTCGGAGGACCCGCAACGACGGAAGAACTCGGCATAGGCGAGGAGTTGCTTGAGAGAAGCTTACGGGAAGCCGATCGCATTCGTCCGAATCGGCAAACCCTGCTGAAGAGATATAACGAGATGAATTGATCGATATTACACAGAGATGGGGCTGTCTCAAAAGCAAGAAAGTTTATGAATGAGACAGCTCATACTTAGCAAAAATCGATGGTTAAAACGAAAAATGGTGGTGCAGGAGGCTTATCCCTGAACCACCATTTTTCGATTTTGGTCA
>NZ_JAIOAP010000020.1 GCF_021190915.1 Cohnella silvisoli | reverse complement strand
GTTCTTATGGGCTTATTTTGCTTTAATCGATGAAAAAAAGAGGGGGTGTATCTCCTGTAGGAGCGACAGCGTTTGCCTTTGGAATCGTGAAATCTCCTTGTTACGAGTTTACCTATTCAGATTTCACGATTCCAACAGCAACCGGAAGGAGATACACCCCCGCAAAAACCATAATCGATAGAAACAGTAAAGAAGCTGCCCATAAGCTTACTTATGGGACAGCCTCTTTCAATTTGAGTGGCCCAGTCTTTCGAAGAGAATCTTAGTCACCGCCGAAGGTTGGATTTGCAGCTCTTCAAGCTTTTCCACAAGCGTTCGATAGGCCAGCAGCACCTCGTGGTTCCTCCCCAAAGCATGATATCCCCTCATCAATATCCGATAGGCCTCTTCGTTATATGGGGAATGATCGATCGCAAGCTGCACCGACGCAATCGACCTTTCGTATTCCTGACGCTCCAGATAAGCCTCGGCGAGCTTGATCCGCCATTGAGTTGCCAGCCGGTCCAGCATCTCGGCTTCTGGATTCGCCCAGAGATAATCTTCGTCATGCAGCAATGGTCCTCGATAGAGCGACAAGCACCTCTCTAGTTCCGAGGGGGAGTAACGGCCTTCCTTATCCGATATCATCAGTCCTTGTTTTAACGTTTGCACGTCCACATCTATCCGTTCCGATTCCAGGTAGTAGCTTTCTTTCTCGTATTTCAGTATTCCATCAAATCCAAGCTCCTTAAAATGCTTTCTCAATAAGCTGACGCAGGTATGCAAATAGATCTTCGCTTTCCCGTAGGGATCATCCGGCCATAATTGATCGATGATCAGATCGCGATGAATGTGGCTGCCGCCATGAACGGCCAGAAGGGCGAGCAATTCTTTTTCTTTCGCCGTCCGCCATTTGAAACTGGTTCCTCCTTCAATGCCCGCGAAAAAATCGCCGAGCAGCCGGATGCTCAGCCTGGCGCTTGCGGCATTTGCGACGATCCCGACGGCCGCTTCCCCGATCAGCTTGTTGCGGTCCGCCTCACGCCGAATTTTGGCGATCGTCTTGGACAATCGCTCCCGTTCCAACGGTTTCAGAACGTAATCGAGGGCGGATTGTTCGAAAGCCGAGATGGCGTACTGATCGTAGGCGGTTACGAAAACGATTTGAAGCTCCCGGTTTTCGTTGCTTACGATTTCCGCGAGCTCCAAACCGCTCATCTCCGGCATCTCGATATCCAGAAACAGCACGTCCGGACGGAGCGTGCGCAGTTGTTTTAACGCGTCGATCCCGTTGCTTGAACGGCCGATCACTTCCACCTCGCCGTTCTGTTCCAGAAACAGCGCCAAAAGATGGAGCGCAGGCTCCTCGTCATCTACCAAAAACGCTTTGATCATCTTGCTCTCACCGATCCTTAGAAATCGTACTTTTACCCTTTGAGTATACGATATTTCTCTTCATAAAAGCGCCGAAACGCCGCGAAAGAAAAGAGACACTGTCTCCGAGAAGGCAGTGTCTCAACGGCATCGCGTTAAGGCAAAGGAAGGTATTTTTCCTCGCCGTCCGTCTTTTTCTCAAACGAATGATCGACGGAAGCTTCCTGAATGTGTCCGTAAGCCCAATATTTCTCCGGCACGTCCTTCCACTTCCGTTCCGCGCCGGATAACGGGCCTCTGCCTAGCAGTTTGTTGATCATCGCGACCGCTTCCGCGCGGGTAAGCAACTGTTCCGGACGGAAGGTTCCGTCCTCATAGCCGTTAATGATTCCCGCCGCTTTCGCTTTCTCGATAGCCGCCTGCGCCCAATGGCCGCTAATATCCGAGAAGCTTCCGCCGCTTTCGCTTGATGAGCTGTCTAACAACCGGGCCACGACGCTTGCCATTTCCGCGCGGCTGATCGACGCTTCCGGCTTGAAGCTGCCGTCCGTGTAACCGATCATCAAGCCCATTGCCGTGTCTTTATCGATGGCGGCCCTCGCCCAATACGTTGCCGTGACATCCGCATAGATTGTGGACGCTTGCTTCTTGTCTTTGTCGAATAAGCGCGCCAGAATCGCTGCCATTTCCGCGCGGGTAATGTTTCTATCCGGACCGAACGTGCCGTCCGGATAACCTGCGATGTACGCTTTATGCGCCGATCCATCCGTCAGGGATTTCAGCCAGCCCTCCATATGAACGACCGCAAACGTACTGAACTTGTTGACGGTGAATTGAATGCCGCGTTTTCCGCTTCCATCGTACGGGACGATTTCGCCTTTGACCAGTTCTTTCGTACCGTCACTATGCTCGATGTAGATGCCTAGATCCTTGAGCTGATCTTCGGTTAACGAAACGTCATTTAGCGGCAGCACAAGCGTGACGCGGCGGCTCTGCATATTCGTCTCGATCGTCATCGGACGACCGACGATTTCGACGTTGTCGTTGCCCGCGACGACGCGCACGATCTGCTCCGTCCGAGCGCGTTCCTCTACAGCTTCACGCTCGCTCGCCGTCTTGACCGGCACAAGCCGGAAGTACTTATCGCCGCCCAGTCCTTGCAAGGATGAGCTCGGGATTACGATACGCGCATTCGGCGTGAAAATCTCGAGGTTCAACCCGTTTTCCGCAAGCGTCGATGTCGACGTCTTCGGCAATACTACGTTAAGCTCCGACACTTCGTCCTTCGGATCGGGAACGACCAACTTCGCGGTGTTCGAACCGGACGCCTTCAATTGCTCGGCGGTCTTCGACGCCTGCTCGTTCGTGAACGTCACGTCGTCTTTCTTCCGGCCGTTCGCGTCGGTCGTCCGTTCGATCGTCGCTTTCGATACGACCTCGCCATTGCCCTTCGTGCCGTCCTTCACGTCTACCGTGATGATTTCCTTTTGCGATGATGGAATGCCGCTACCACCGCCACCCCCGCCGCTGCTGCTGCTGCTGTTGAGCGTCCACTTCGCGAACAGTATCACGTTGGACGAGCCCATAGCGAACGTGGCCCCTGCTGCGTAGCTCGTACCGTTTCCGTTCGCTTGAGTGTTCCATCCAGCGAATGTATAACCTGTCTTCGCCAGATTCCCGGTGTTGCCAAGCACTTTGACCGGTGCTCCCGGATCATAAATGCCGCCGTCGGTCGGAATGCTTCCTCCGGTGCTGTCGTTGTCATTGTAATTGACGGTGTACAAGGCATCGACAAGCTTGCGGAGACGTTGATTATCCTTGTCGGCGATATACACATTTCCGCTGCTGTCCGCTGCGACTCCGTACGGGGAGTTCAAATCCGCCGAAGTCGCCGCTCCGCCGTCTCCCGAATAACCGTCAGCTCCCGTTCCGGCGATCGTGATGATGCTCCCCTTGACCATATCGATCATCCGGATGCGGTTGTTCCCCTTATCGGCAATCAACAAATTCCCGTTCCGGTCCAACGCGATACCGCGCGGTTGATTCAATTGCGCTTCGGTCGCATGCCCGCCGTCACCAGAGTACCCGGCAACGCCGGTTCCCGCGATCGTGCTGATCGTTCCGCTGGCCGCATCGACCTTGCGGATCCGTTCATTGTCCCGGTCTACGATATACACATTCCCGCTGCCATCGACGACCACTCCGCGGGGGTAATTCAATTGTGCATCGGTCGCAGGTCCGCCGTCTCCCGAGTACCAGGAAGCGCCGGTCCCCGCGATTGTGCTGATCTCTCCGCTGAGCTTGTCCACCTTGCGGATCGTAGAATTGTGTAAATCGGCGATGTACAAGTTTTCGCTGCTGTCCAAGGCGACTGCTATAGGGCCGTCCAATTCCGCCGCGGTTGCCGCTTCGTCATCTCCCGAATAACCGGCGTCTCCCGTTCCGGCGATCGTGCTGATCTCTCCGCTGAGCTTATCCACCTTGCGGACACGGTTATTTTCAAAATCCGCGATGTACAAATTGCCGTCTTTGTCCACGACAACTCCCTCAGGCGTGTTCAATTCCGCCAATGTCGCGTCTCCGTCGTCTCCCGAGTATCCTTGTGTTCCCGTTCCCGCGACCGTGCTGATCTTTCTTGTAATCGCATCGATTTTACGGATAAGGTGATTGTCCGTATCTACGATATACACATTCCCGCTGCTATCTACGGCAACCCCTTCAGGATAATTCAATTGGGCCGAAGTTGCCGCTCCGCCATCACCCGAGTACCCTTCGATTCCAGTCCCTGCGATCGTAATAATGGTTTTCGGCGGAGCCTTCACCACCTGCATCACCGTAAAGGTGACAGGCGTCAGCGAGTCAGCCGTTACCGTTATCGTCGCCGTATACGTTCCGGCGGGCAGTCCGTCTTTGGCTTTGAGCGTAAATGTCGTAGAAGGCGTTGTATCATTCAGCGTCGTTGCCGCCGGCGGCGTGATCGTAAAGTTGCTCGCATTCGTGCCGTTTAAAGCTGCCGCAAGGTGGATCAGGTCGCTCGTCCCCGTCCGCGTCACCGTGATCGTCTTTATCTGCTGCGATCCCGAAGCGTAGCCCTCTGACAGCGATGCAAAGGTCAGGTCGGTCAACGCCTCAATCGCGTAAGCCGGCGCCGGCGCAGAATAGGTCATAACAGTTGCTTTATTGTCGTTCCCAGCATCCATATAGGCCACATAGGGGATACCGTTAACCACGTCCAATGACGTAAAATAGGTAACCCCAGCCGAAAATCTAGGGCTGCCCACCGGCACCCAGCCGGTTCCTGCGCTCCCGTCAAACTTCATCACCGTAGCTTTATTGTCAGCCGTCAATCCATCCTGATAGGCTACATAGGGAATGCCATTATCCACATCCAGGGACACGTAACTTGCCGGACCGCCCGTAAAATCGGCGCTGCCCACCGGCACCCAGCCGGATCCCGCGCTTTCGTCGTACTTCATCACCGTCAAACCGTTCGCTTCATCCCGATAGGCCACATAAAAGACGCCATTATCCACATCCAGCGAGATGTCAGATGCCGCATTGGTCGAAAATCCAGGCGAGCCTATGGTGGTCCAAACGTCGTATATTGTCTTCACGGTGACTTTATTGCCACTCGCGCCATCCCGATAGGCTACGACAGGGTAGCCGCTATCATTTACATACAGCGAAATATCAGATGCCGATGCCGTATCATCTGAAAACGAGCTTGCGGAGGATAATTCGTCTTCCCATGAATCCCAGTCGCTGTAATAATACTTCGCGTAGCCCTTGTTATCCGTTCCATCTTGATAGGCCACATGAGGCGTTCCGCTTTCGACATACAACGATAGATCGGTTGCCGCGTGGGTCGAGACGGCGCCGCCAACCTGAGCCCAACTGAATGTCCCGCTTCCGTTATCGGCAAACTTCATTACCGTAGCCTTGCCGGTTACTTCATCCCGAAAGGCCAAGTAAGGGATAGGCGTGCCGCCCGCATTGTACACGAACAACGATAAGTCAATTGCCTCGTTTGTCGAAAATCCGGCGTCGCCAACGACCGCCCAACTTCCGCTAACATACTTCATCACCGTGGCTTTTCCACTCGTCCAATCCTGAAAAGCCACATAAGGGATAGATGTGCCGCTGCCATTGTATACATACAACGATGTGTATGATGCCACGGCATTTGAAAATCCGGCCCTGCCCACGCTTCCCCAACTGCTTTCGGCAGCATAGGCATTGCCTCCTCCCAGGGCAGGCCATACGGGCATAACGCCAATGCCCACAAGTATGGCCAGAATCGTTATCTTGGCTTTTTTCCAAAATCCTCTCATATCCGTACCTCCTTATTCATTCCGTCTGATGTTGTATTCGACCTTTTTCGACAATAGATTACAGCATCCCGCTTAACAAACGCTTAACACCTTTACGACCGCGAAAAACGGCAAACGGCCCGTCCGCTAATGGACGAGCCGTAAATGCTTCTTGCTATTATTCAGCGTCCCCCGTCACGAATAAGAAAGCGGCAGCCAAATCGTGACCTTCGTGCCCTTGCCCCTCTCGCTTTCCACGACCGGCTGTTTGCCGGTCAAATGCGCCACACGGCGCATGATGTTCCGGAATCCGACTCCTTGTTCCTGTTTGCCGCTGCTATCCAAAATCGACTGCACCTGAACCTCCGTCATGCCGACCCCGTCATCCTCCACCACGACCTGAACGAATCCGCCCTGCTTGCGAATCGTCAACCGAACCGTACCGCCGCTCACCTTCTTGGATACCCCGTGACGAATGGCGTTCTCGACGAGCGGTTCGATCGTAAGCGGCATGACCTGGCAGCCATACAACTGATCATCCACGTCGAACTCTACGCGGACGCGCTCGCCGAACCTTTCTTTTTCGATATCGACGTAGGCCTGGATGAGCTCCATTTCCTTGCTGAGCTTGACGGTTTCTTCCGTATTGTCCATATGGAAAATGATCCGCAAGTACCGGCTGAACGTGCTCAACAGCTCTCCAGCTCTGGCGCCGTCCGTATAACAAAGCGACATGATCGTGCCCAAAGCATTGTAGAGAAAATGCGGCTTGATCTGCGAGCGCAGAAAAGCCATTTCGTTCACGGTCGCTTCCTTGACCAGCCGTTTCATGGACATCAGCGTATTGACCCGAACTCGAATTTCTCCCGCATCCAGCGGTCTTGCGATAAAATCGCTACCGCCCGCGGCGATGCCCGCTTCGATGTCGGCAGGCGTCATTCGGGCGCTGATGAACAACACCGGTAATTCCATCTGCGTAAAATGTCGGCGGATCCGTCTACACAATTCATACCCGTTCAGATCAGGAAGTCTAACGTCGAGGAGGACAAGGTCCGGCCGATCCATTCGCGTAATATGCGAGAAAACCTCCTTGTCCGAGCCCGCGCAGACGACGTCGAACCCTTCCATCGACAACATGCCGTACAGATGCTCCACGTCGACCGGATCCGCGGAAGCGATCATGATTTTAGAAGCT
The DNA here is from genome assembly GCF_021190915.1 of Cohnella silvisoli. Taxonomy (GTDB): domain Bacteria; phylum Bacillota; class Bacilli; order Paenibacillales; family Paenibacillaceae; genus Cohnella; species Cohnella silvisoli. The sequence goes on along the minus strand of NZ_JAIOAP010000020.1, from coordinate 139,401 downwards.
TCCGCCTTGGCTCCCTCGTCCTTGGCGCCGATCTTCGCGGGCAACGCTTCGGATGCGGCAGCCGCTTCGGCTTCCCCGATTCCTCCTTCCCAAGCCGCGGGCAAGACCAGTTCGATCTCCCGATCGTCGCGCGACTCGAACGTTCCGCCCATCAATTCCATCAACTCGTGAACGATCGACATGCCGACGGAAAATCCGTTGTCTCCCGCCTGTTCCGCCGCGTTATTGTCGGTCGCCTTGCCAAGTACGGCTGAATTCCGGATCGTCATAACGACGCTTTGGTCTCTCCGATTGCTGCCGATCGTAACAACCCCATCCTGCCCTTGCTGCAAGCTGTGGCTGATCGCGTTGTAGAGCACCTGCATCAGCCGGTTTTCGTCCGCCATGACAAATCTTGCGTCGGGGGCGATTTGATGGTCAAGCACCGTGTTCTTTCCCTTGGCGAGAAAATCAAATACTTCGATCACGACCGAAATGCAAGTGGCTAAATCCATCTTTCCGACGGTTACTTCCATTTTCCCATCCTTGATCCTGGCAACGTCGATGATGTCCTTGACCATGTTGGACATGCGATATGCGGTATTCCGGATCGTCTGCAGCTTCTCCTTCATGCCGTCTTCGGCTGCCTTGCGCAAAGGCGTCTTAAGCAAAGACTGCGACAGGTTGATTATGCCATGGAGCGGAGTATTCAACTCATGGGAAGTAATGAGCAGAAATTCGTCCTTCATCCTGTCCATGGCTTGCAGTTGATTCGTGAGCTTCCTCATGGCAGAATACGCGCCCGCGTATTGATGAATGAGCAGCAGCGAGATAAAGAAGAGAAAAAGGAGGACGGTCGTATTCGCCAACTCCATCGGGATAACGTTCTCGCTGTTCAGAATGGCGATTATTGCGGTTAGCAAAGTGGACCAGACAGCCGAGAAATGCATCTGAAGCTGCCGCTTGTCCAAAGAACCGAACCGACCGGAGACGTAAGACATCAGCAAGAAAACGGCCAGGATGGCGCAGATCAGCGTAAAACCCAGGTAAACGGCATCCAGAAGAGCGGAATACACACGGAACGGCAGGATTGCAATGGCGACGCAGTACAGGAATAGAGCCGCCGCGGTGAACAGAAACAGATGGCGAACGGCCGCCGCCTTAAACCACTTCCATGTCATAAAGAATAGCAAGGCCGGCGTCAAAAAAACGGACACGTTCTTGATCTTGAAGGCCCATTCAAACGGAATATCCGGTAAAAACTGCAGGAACAGCCGCTCCCCATTGGTAATGACGCTTATCGCAAAAAAGAAGAAAAACGTCCCGAACAGAAGAAAAAACGAATTCCGGTGGAATCCGACATATAGAAAGACGAACAATAAGGCAAAAAACAAAAAGAAGAAGGTTCCCATCAGCTCGAGACCGGTTTGGAAGCTTTTTCTCGTTTCCATCTCCTTGCCCAGCCCGAAATACAGGGAATCGCTTATTCCGCCGTTCTTGTAGTCGAAATTGGCCACCTGCAGTAAAACTTCAACTTCGTCGCTCCCCGCGCGGAAAAAAACCGTATAAGGCTCGTTGCGCGGAACGTATTGTTCCCGCGTCGTGCCGGTTTTCCCGGACTCTCCCGCCAAAGCCCTATCCACGTACAGCTTGTCCGAGAAGCGGGCGTAATGTTTGGAAAGAGCCAGCATCCGATCCGCAGGGGCATTCCGGATGAGGAGCCTGTACGTTCCGTAACCGTGGCCTTTCATCGTCCCGCCCTTGCCATCCGGCTGTCCATCCCATTTTCCCGGTACGAGAAGGTATTGCCGCTTCGTAAGCAAGCCGCCGGACTCGCCGGGAACCAGCAACTGGTTCGGAAAGAACTCCCATTGTCCGTCCAGCGAAATGTTGCCCGACTCGCCGGGATTCCAACCGCTTAAATCCAAAACGCCTTTGTTCACCGCAGGCGCATTTTTCCCGGGCATGGCGGACAGCCCCATCATGATCCCGACGATGGCCGTGAGCGCGAGAATTCCGATCAGAAATTTGTCTTTGAGCATCTTACCGCAAGGAGCCTCCTTCGGCTTTTCGGAGTTCCGGAATAACCTGCCGTCATGAATCTCAACTGCCCGGCTGCCTGAGCGAAACTCCCCCAGGTTATGTATGTTTAATCACATTAGATTATAATACCATTATTAAACACTCCCGCCACCTGCGTTGTAGCTCTGAGGTGGGGGATTCTTGGATAATCGGGAGGAATCGCAAATTGAATCCGAATATTCACAAACACGAAAAAGGGACCACGTTCCACTAGAACTTGGTCCCTCCACAGTTACTTATTCAACCGGCGATGTTGAACGAATACAAGGCCAACTTTACTTCTCTTTCCTTATCGTAATCGTTACAGTACCGATATTAGAAATTCCGATACCATCATCGGCCTTGAATTTTATCGTGTCTTCTCCTGACACTCCCTTATTCTTGGGCGTATAAGTAAATGTCCCGGACTCCGCATCGACTATCGTGGCTGTACCCTTTTTTCCGTTTGCCACAATGCTGTATCTAAGCGGATCTTGATCGGCATCACTGGCATTAAGCGTGCTGCTGATAGGCGTATTTCTCTTCGTGCTGAGCGCAGAATCGTGAGCGACAGGTGCCAGATTTGCCGTAACTTCATCTATGACGAACAGCTTTCCTTCGCCCGGAGCAAAGTCGGCGGACAAATTACCCGTGAACCTGTTGTAATTCGTGACGACTTCCGTCCCGGTTGTTTTGGATACTTCTTTGACCGACTGCGGTTTACCGGGAAGCATGAAGGCGATATTTTGCGAATTTGTGCGATCCTTGTTGACGACCATCACATATTTCCGTGCGACAGCATCGATGAAGGAACCGATAACCGTCGATTGTGCCGGATTTGACAACTGCCAATAGAAATTTCCCGGGAGAGCGGTCGTGGAAACCGGCAGGGTCGGACCGGTATGATACACGGCCTGCGAATTCAGCTTCAATAATGTCGGACCCAGCTTCAAGACGTCCGCGTTAGCTGCTTTTGCATAGTTGTACTTGTCCGTTCTATTACCGTTGGCATCGACAATCCCGTTATCGAATTGTTCCCCCCACTCATTCGGCGGCGTCCAATATGTGAAATAAATCAATCCTTTAACTCCATACGCAAGGTTCGAGTAAATTTGATATCGCATATCAGCTTCCGTTGGTACCTTCATTACATTCGCTAACCCGACACTTTGGATATTTGACCAAACGTCAATTCCTTTCTCGACGGAAACTTTCCTCATCGCTTCAAGTGTCGGATAATAGCTGGAATGAATCCCGTATTCATCCAAGCCTCCATCTATTCTATACGGATAAGCGTCAAACGACAGTACATCCGGATGGGTGTCCGCCCACCGTCTCACGATAGACTCATACTCTTTAAGTGATTTGTCTTCTCCATTAATGGCAAACCACCAATCCGAGTTAATCGGTTGACCGGCTAAATAAGCCGTTCCTTCCTCCCAGTCTTCACCGATAACCGACCGAATAACCCAACCTATCTTTTGGTCGCCGCCTCCGTTATGTGTCAGTTCGAAGTAATACATTGTATTCGGACTGACATTGGCATTATTGAAAGGGAACGTTGCCCAGTAAGAGGTTGGCGCGGTTGAAAGCGTACTTTCCGCAATCTTGGTCGCTTTCGCGGGGGAGTCCCACAACGTAAGCGTCAATGCTTCGCCGGCCCCCCACGAACCGTTGTCTATCCATAACTGAAGAGAAGTTATGTTATTTATGTCTCCCGTTCTGAACGTTTGACCGATCGAACTCGTCGGAGTTACGTCGTTTCCATCTAAATTCTTATCCGAAACAGCGCCGGCTCCCGCCAAATTCACGTACACCATATGATCCGGATCATATGATTTCAACTTGTTCGTTACCGTGTTCAGATTTGCGAACAATTTGGGTGACGGCTCGTCGTATAATAAATATCCGAGAAGCGCGGGATTCGATTTGTAATAATCGGTCAGCGCTTGCAAATACGTATCCGAAGGAATTTCCGTTGCGGAAAGACCCGCTTTCCAATGAATCATGTTCATTTCGAACAATAAATCTCCGGGCTGTTGTATTCCATTTGCATAGAGCGCGCCATCTGCATACTTGTCGCTGCTGGAAGCTTTAACCGGGATGCCGCTCACCGAATCCGTCGTTAATTCCAGATAATACGTCGTATTGATGTTTTCCAGCCATTTATTGATTTTGAATTCCGGATACGGCACTGAAACCGGTCCGGAAATGCTCGCGGCGCCGATGAGCGTGTTCTTGCTCGGGCTGTCGTACACGCTTAGCGTCACTGTAACATTGTTCATCAACAGGGACGAGTCTACTTGGATCGAGACATGCTCAATATCCCACTTTTCCTGAGAGTTAGGAGTCTTAAACGTCTGACCGATCGGATGATCTTTATCCAGCATCACGTTTAGGTTACCTTGTCTCTGGTAGATCAGCTCAGTTTTATTCCAACGGGTTCCCAGGTCTTCGACCAGCACCTTCAACCCGTTGACGGCAGCCTTCTCCAACAGCCACTTATTGGCTCCAAGCGTTTTCGTATCCTTTCCCGTTACGACGAAATTCGCATTCATATCGCGTATTTCCGCATAACGGGTATCCGTTCTTTCTTGGGCGGGCGGCTGATAGAAAATCCCGATGGGAAATTCATTCAGAGCGGAGGACGATTCCGCAAATACGGTACTGCCGGAGCTCAATCCTGCCATGACTGTGAAGCCTAGCAAGCAAATCCACAAGCTCGCTCGTTTCATCTTTGTTCCTCCTGTTCAAGTGATTTAACCGCTTACATTTCCACTAATAAGGAAATTGCGAATTTTCCCGATTCGGCTTTATGAGCCTGCTTTGTTCACTATTACCTGTAACCTTGCCTTGTTAGAAACGCATTGCCCAAGCAGCACATCTTCCTCTGTAAACACCGCCATCACAATCTCTCTCTCGATGTAACGCTCTCGGTCATATACGATATATATCGTGCCATCTTCTGCCTGCACGCCGTCCGGATAGGATACATTCGATCTATCGTCGAGCAGCAAGTATCCTTGCCAAGTTGCTCCTTCATCTTCCGAAAGCATGGCTGTCAAATTGTTTCTCCCTATATACCCGTTATGATTAATGAGAAGTAAACGCCCGGATCTTAATCTGCGAATAAAAAAACGGGAATTCGGCCCTTCGATATTTGTTTTACTCCCGGCACTCCACGTTTTCCCACGATCCAATGAGACACTTTCGCCAATTCCGTCATAAAGTCGGACCAACATCCAGAGGCTGCCGTTATTACGCTCCACGATCATATGCTCGTCAAAGCACCTGTTTGGAATATTCGCATTTCCTAGGATGGAGAACGTTTCTCCTTGATCCGTTGAACAAATCACATTGGAAAAACGTTCTTCGGCTATAACATTAAGATCGGAACTCTGACAATCCCAAATTGCCGCCGGAAGCAACCATTCTCCTGTAGTCAATACGGTGGGCTTATTCATCATAATTCCGTTGGCAATCCGCCGCGGCTCGGACCATGCAGGTATCGTGCTTTCCGGGGTTGTGCAGACCGCTGCCCATACACCGCAGCGGCCATCGAACCAGCCATAACTTTGCGCCCAGAATAACCAAAGCCTATCTTGAGGATCGCACCACAAACAAGGATCATAAGCTCTTACCTGTCCCGGAGGATCGATGATCAATAGCGGTTTGGACCATGTTTTCCCGTCATCGTCACTATTCACCAACACCACATAATTGTCCGGGCCCTCGTCAGTTCCCCCGCTGTAGAAAGTCACCCACAGCCGACCGTTCCGCGATCGTTCGATACCTGGAATACCCTGCCATTGTCTTGTATTATCCGCATATGCAGGCCCAGGTGCCGTGTCCGGCCGAACCGGCTGCAAGGCTAAATCCTTACTTTCATAATCGGTTCCATTCATAGCGGCACTCCGTTTTTATTTTTTGTTTATACTCACGTACCAATCGTTAACTTCCTTCGTCATTTGGTCCCCTCCGGAGGACTTCCATTTCGATACGAAATCATCAAACGAATCCAATGGCGCTTTGCCGTAGATGATTTTCGTAAATACTTCGGTTTCCATCTTCTTCAGCGCTTCCATCTTGGACACCATCGTCGGAGTGTTTGCTCCGGTAAAGGAGTTCTTGATTTCAAACGGGATCTCCTTTTGAATAATGGATCCTGGTATATGAGCGGCTTTATACTGCATGCTGTTCAACTCGTAGCCGTCTCTTGGCTCCGCTCCGGTAGCTAAGTAAGCAAGAGTTTCCACGTTTTTCTCCGGAACGTTTGGAGCGTTATTGCCGATCAGCAATTTGTCGATGCGATACTCCGTGGAAACTTTCGGTTTACCGTTTTCCATGACGTAGTCGAAACCTTCTACGAAACCGTTCTCCACATTGGAGCCCTTCAAGTGCAGATTGGCCTCAAGCAGTTTGTTCAGGAATACCGTAATCGCTTCCGGGTGTTCCGCGTTTTTATTGATTAAGTACACGCCAAGCAGCGCGTCGCTTCCGTTAAATCCCGGCTTGCCTTCGGGACCCTCTGGCAACATCGTCGGCAGCATGGTGGCGCCAGGCACGTTCTTCTGAAGATCGGGCAGCGGCCAAATCGGCAGCCAGTAAGGCCCGTTAATGATTCCCGCTTTACCGGATGTAACTAACTCCACTTCTTTACCGGCATCCTTCGAAGCGAATTCGGGATCCAGGTATCCTTTCTCATACCAGCTTCTAAGCTTGCTTAGGGCTTCTTTGGCTCCGGGCTGAATGGATCCGTATTGGAGACTGCCATCCGCGGTTTTAATCCAATAGGTCGGCACGGTACCATACGCGCCGAATATCCATCCCGTCGAGGCAAAGGTTTCTCCCAGCAAGCTGTATTTCGTTGCAAGCGCCAAACCATACGTATCTTTCTTGCCATTACCGTCAGGATCCTGATTCGTGAAGGCATCCATCACCTTCTCCAGATCGTCGATCGTTTTCGGCTGCTGCAGGTTAAGCTTCTTCAGCCAGTCCTCGCGGATATAGAGAAGGGGGGCATTGCCGAACGGATCGTACGTCAGCGGAATGCCGTAATGCTTGCCGTCCTTCATTGCAAATGTCCACAGCTCCGGATGATTCGTTAAGATGTCTTTGTACTTGTCGGAAGCGTATTTGTCGAACACTTCGTTGACATCCATGAAATTTCCGGTTTCGATGAGGCTTGCAATGAGGACACGGCCTTTGTCGTCCGCCGGAACAAATACGACGTCCGGCAGTTGTTCGCCGGAGGAAAGAGCGAGCCGCATCTTGGTTGCACAGGCGTCATTTTCCCAAGGACTAGTCCAAGAATACTTGAAATTGATGCCCAGATTCGTTTTCATCCACTCGGTAGCCACATTTTTCTCGAACGTATCGCCGTCTTTGAATTTGGTATCCTTACCGTAACATCCCCATGTCGTCACCGTGACCTCGGGGTCAAACTTACCGTTTTTCAACGGGGATTCTTCTTTCTCAACACTAGCTGTGCTGCCGGTTTCCGTCGGTTTCGAGCCGGTGTCCTGTCCGCCGGAGGTTTCGTTCTTACCGCTGCATGCCGCCATAACGCTCATGACCAGCACAAGGGCAAGAAAGGTAATCGCCCATCGTTTCCTCTTTGCCATCGTTTACTCCCCTATCTTCCAAAGTTAATAGTTACAGGATTACTGTACCGGATAAGGGTTGGGACGAAATAGAAGAATTCCTTTACATTTGCTTATAATCTTTTTTCCTACCCTTCCTTATCTCCCCGATATTCTTGCGGGGTCACGCCGAAAAATTGCTTGAATACCTTGTTAAAATAAGGCGTATATTGATAGCCTAACTTCGATGTGATCTCATAGATTTTCAAATCCGTATTTTTCAGATAATAAGCCGCTTTTTCCATCCTCAACCGATACAAATAGTGACTCAGTCCCTCGCCCGTTTCGATCTTGTATATACGTGAAAGGTAGGATGGATTCAGGTTCACATGATCGGAAATGGCCTGCAATGAAACGTCTTCCGCAAGCCGCCTGCCCACATATTCCTGAACCTGCCGCACGAGCGAGCTGCGCGAATCTTTGTTTTCCCGCTCCAAACCTTGCCTCAGAAGCTCCAAGACGTTTATGCACCAAGCTCGCAGTTTGGCCGGGTTACGCGATGAATTCGCGTTTCCGTAGATTTCCGTATCCATCCCCATCACCTCGTAGAGATGGTGGCCGTTTTTATGAAGAATATAAGCAAGCGAGGAGGAAATGGCCCAGAATATTTCAAGTCCATGCTCCTCGGAATATCCGCCGAGCGACTCCCATTCCTGAAAGACGTCATCTAGCTTGGACCTTGCTTCGTCCCATCTACCCAACTCAAACAAATAGTTAAACGTAGGGGATTCATACAAAGAGCTGACATTGCGAATACGCCCGGGAACCTCATTTTCATCGATGTAGGAAAAAACAAGCCCTTGCTCCGTACCGATTTTATTGCGGAAAAACGACAAAGCAACGTCATATGCCTTTCTCACATCCGCGGGAAATTGTCCCCAAGGACCGGCCAGCACGGAAATACTCCCTTGTAAACATTTCTTGACGTTGTTCTGCATTTCAGTTGCCAGCTTTTCCGCCAGCTTCAGGATATAGGACTTGGTAGGCGCCTTCTTCAAGGTTTGTTCGATTCGATCCGGTTCTGGCCTTACCAGAAATACAAGGTATTCGTACATGTCCTTGCTGTGCCATAGACGAAAATAGGGGTCAAACACTTCTTCCGCTATATTGGTGATGGAAAACTCCATCAAGGACAAATCCTCAGGCTCGTAATGTTGAAATTCACTCTCCAATCTCACCAGCATCATGATGAAGTCTTCTCCATCCCGGAAAGGGAGCTTTAATGCGTCTGCCTTTTTGTCGATCGCTTCACCGGCATACTTTTTTCCTCTCAGCATATTGTTCAGCAAGTTGCTTCGCAGGGAAGGCATATTTTCCTGGAGCGTGTAGAGCGCCGTCTGATAGGAGTAGCTCGTCTGCCACTCTTTTTCTTTCCGTTCGATTACGTTGCGGAGCGTATTCAGGACCCGTTCGTTACGAAAAGGTTTGACGATGTAATCCGCAGCCTGAATCTCGATGGCATGCTTGGCATATTCAAAATCGGAATATCCGGACAGAAAAATGACATCGGTATGCTTCCACCGGCTGTGAATTTCCTGCGACAGCTCGATTCCTGACATCTCGGGCATGCGAATATCCGTTATCACGATATCGATCGGATACCGGTTCAGAATCTCGAGCGCTTCGTTCCCCGATGATGCTTTATGAAGCATTTCTATGCCCATATCCTGAGCTGAAATGATCATTTCCAGACTGTCCGCTACAGATGCTTCGTCATCAACTATCAATAATTGGTACATTCGGCTTCATTCCCTTCTTTCATAGTGACCAGTAAAGCCGAACACCTAGTCCACCGAGCTCGGAAGCGAAGAAGATCAGCCCGGCATTATGGCCAAACTCAAGCTGCAGACGCTGATGCACGTTCCATAAACCGCAACCCATCTCTTCGCTCAGCGGTTGGCTAAGTGTCGACTGCAACTCTCTCATTTTCTCAAGGGACATGCCCTTCCCATCATCTTCCACCGTCAGAATGAATTGTTGGTCATGCTTTTCTGCTGTAATCGTAAGCATACCTGCCTCTACTTTCCCTTCAATCCCGTATATAACCGCGTTCTCTACAATAGGCTGGAGCATAAGCCGCGGTACCTGAAGCTCCAACATTTGTTCGGGAACGGAAACTTCATACCGGAACTTGGGTGTGCGCAACCGCTGAATGGACAAGTAATGATCTACAAATTGCAATTCGTCCCGCAGCGCTGCCAAGCGGTTTTCCGAACGTGTCGCATATCTGTAAAAATCGCCCAGGTTGACGGCCATCTTTTCCACCGCCTCTTCGTTTCCAAGGGTTGCCATATTTTTAATAAAGCTTAGGCAATTGTATAGAAAATGAGGATTGATCTGCGATTGGAGCTGCTTTAACACCGCATCTCGTGACCGCAGTTTCTCCTCGTAGACGTTCTCTATAAGCTTCTTCATCTCCGCAGCCATATCATTAAAGCGCTCGAACAGGAAATCGAACTCCGAATTTTGTTTCCCTCCGATTCTGGCGGAATAATCCCCTCTCTTCAGCTTTTGCACCCCCCGGACAAGCTCGCGAATCGGAAATTGTACATGCCGGTAAAACATGGCGGTAGCAATTACGCCCATAAGAAAAAGCATGGTTATGGATATGTAAAAAATAATTCGGCTCGTTCGTATGGGGGAGAAAGCTTTTTCCAAGGGATAGTAGTCTACCAAATACCACTTAAGCATCGGGGAATAGATCGTTTGAATAACGTAACGGCTTCCTCCGATCGATATTTCACTGCTTTTACCCCCATTGTCGGCTGGCTGCTCGCCCAAAACATTAGCAATTTCCCGTATGACCGGATCATCAGCGCTTCTGTTTAGTATGGTACCCGCTTGCGGATTGTAAAAGAACGGATCACCTTGGTTGCCGAACTTGAACTGGTCAAGCATGGTCTGAAGACTGGAATCCGGAAAGCTGACGTCGATGACAAAATCGGCAGTCTCAGGCTGCTCCCAAGCATTATCCGGCACAACCAACCGATACCTAAAACCTGGAACTCGATTGTTGTTGATTTTGGTTTGCTGGTGTACCCAACCTGCCCTATCTGCGTGAGTGGTAATGGCCTCCTCGTCGCTCTCCTGCCCTCCTGTCGTAATCATATCTTTCGTCTGCGGAACGTATACGGTGATTTGGTTATCCCATTTATTCGACGAGCTGAGCATTTGAACTTTCTGATAAAGACTATTCACTGTCTTCACCTTATCGAAATAATCGATGCCCAGATTAATGACCTGAAGCTCAAGCAAACTCGGGTCGCGGCTGATTTGTCCGGCGGAAAACGTCATGCGGTCAACATTAGCTTCTACCTGAGAGAGGAAAAACGCCAAACGCCCCAAAGCGGAGTTTTGAATTTCCCGTTTTGTATTGCTCTCCGAAACTTTGTTGAAATAAATGTATAAAGTCATGACAGGTAACAGCAGCACGACAATTAGGACGATCATTTTCCGAAAAATACTCCCCTTGAACTGCATGGCCCCTCCCCATTGGTACTTCACCTCAACAAAACGTAAGAAGAGGTAAAGGATTTCTTATATCAGCCCGTTCCTGATTACTATTACAATAATGAAAGTCGAGAAGATGTAAAGAGAATTTTGTTGGAGGAATGTGCTGTGAGGTTGGAAAGACATGTAAGATCCGCACGAACCACATGGATTTTTGACGCCATGTTATTGCCCGCTGTTTTCCTGACCCTTCTTTTTGCCTATTTACCCATATTGGGATTGGTATCGGCATTTCAAGATTATAAACCGTGGCTTGGTTTCTTTCGATCGCCGTGGGTCGGTCTCGATCACTTTCGATATATATTCGAACGGGAAGACGGGCCGCAGGTTATCTGGAATACACTGGCTATCTCCGGAATGAAAATCGTCGCCGGCCTTGCCGCACCGCTGTTCTTCGCCTTGCTCCTAAACGAAGTGCGGCAGATGTGGTTCAAACGTACAATTCAGACGATCGTGTATTTACCGCATTTTTTATCCTGGGTCATATTCAGCGGCATTCTGCTCGATATATTGTCCGTAAACGGAATCGTCAATAAAGCATTGGTTACTCTGTTCCACATCAAACCAATCGCTTTTTTGTCCGACGGCACCCTCTTCCGCTTTATCGTCGTTGTGTCCGATGTATGGAAAGAATTCGGCTTTGGAACAATTGTGTTTTTGGCTGCTCTGGCAGGAGTAAATCCCGCTCTTTATGAAGCTGCGGAAATCGATGGAGCCAGCAGATGGAGGCAGACCTTGTACATTACTGTTCCGTCCATCATGCCGATTGTCGTCGTACTGCTGACCTTATCGCTTGGGAACGTGCTAAACGCAAACTTCGATCAAATCTTTAACATGTATAGTCCGATCGTCTATGACAAGGGTGACATCATTGATACGTTCGTGTATCGCATCGGGATTTTGAATGGGGAATTAAGCTTCGGGGCGGCGATGGGAATGTTTAAATCGGTGGTCGGATTGATTCTAATCCTATCGGCTTATCGCGCTGCCTTAAAATGGGCTAACTATCGGATCTTCTAGGGAGAGAAATAAAATGTATTATAAATCGAAGTCATATCAGGCCGCCTACTTGCTCATCATTGCATTTCTTGCAGCCTTAACCATTCTTTGCATATTGCCCATGATACATGTGTTGGCTGTCTCGTTCAGCGGGAAAGCTCCTTCCTCCGGCAACCTTGTCTTTCTATGGCCTAAAGAGTTTACTGTGGATGCCTATCAGAAAACGTTTGGCAACGAACGATTCATCCGTTCGCTACTCATTTCCATTGAGCGTTCCGCGCTTGGAGTAAGCCTTGGTATGACGATCACTCTACTGACCGCTTACCCGCTGTCCAAATCTAAGAGCTCGTTTGGGCGCCAATCTGTTTACATGTGGTTTTTCGTCATTACGATGCTGTTTAACGGAGGACTTGTCCCTACCTACATCGTGATACAGAAATTACATCTTTTGAATTCCATCTGGGCGCTCATTCTTCCCATGCTGGTCAACGTGTGGAACATCATTCTGATGCTAAATTTTTTCAGAGGGATTCCGAAAGATCTGGAAGAAGCTGCCCTAATCGACGGAGCAGGTCAACTCAGAACATTGTTTTACGTATACCTGCCCGTATCGCTTCCCTCCATCGTCACCCTATCATTGTTTACTCTAGTTACACATTGGAACGCTTGGTTTGATGGCCTGATTTACTTAAGCAATCCAGATAGATGGCCGCTCGCCACCTTGCTGCAAAACATTATTGTCGATTTGAACTTCGCTTCCCTGGCGCTTAATCCGGCGTCTCTGGGAGACATTTCCGACCGAACTGTCAAAGCGGCTCAAATCTTCATCGGTGCGCTGCCAGTGCTGGTCGTTTATCCTTTCCTGCAAAAGTTTTTCGTTAAAGGCGTTGTTATAGGTGCTGTTAAAGAGTAAATACGTTTTCTTCCCTGAGTTGCTAATCATTAATTCAGGCGTTAATACGGTTAACTTTTTAACCTTAACTTTGTTAACTAATTTGTAGAGCACCTTCCGGAATTTTAATTCCATTTTCCAACATGCAAAGTTTTTGCTCGTCGGAAAAAGAAGCAGCTTGCCGTAGGAGTGTTCCTACCGCAAGCTGCTTCTAGTTAGTCTTCGATGATGACCGGCATTCTCTCGATTGCCGGATCCGTGAAGATGTCGAACTCGTCTCGGCTCGTACTGGAAAACTCCGATACGATCGAGCCTTCCGGTCCTCCTTGAAACCAATGCTTTACTCCCGGAGGAATCGTATATTGCTCGCCGGGATGAAGTACGATTTCATTAAACACAGTGTAGCTGGCCTTGCTTCCAGGGGGAATAGCCGCCTGGATATTCGGCGTCGGCTCCCCTTCTACGTACAGGAACACGCTGCCCCAACGGCAACGGAAAGTTTCCATCTTGCCGGGCTCCCCGTTCACTGGAGGATGAAGATGCTCGGGACACGTTTGCCGCGGAAAAAGTACGAGTTCCTTCGCACAGTAGCGGTCCGTGTTGACGTAAGTAATCAGTTCGAGGCCTTGCTCTTGCAGATTCCCAAGCCCAAATCCCGCTACCTCGATGTTCTCGCGTTCCCCGGCAGTCAGTACGATGCCGGCACGGGCAAACAGCTCAGAAGCAAGTTGCTGCGCCTGCCTTACTTCGCTTCGCAATATCGTCATACGGACTTCCCCTCCGCTTCATCAGGCTTTTTTTAACTCCCATATTCCGTGTTTGCTTTCATAAGACCATTCCGGCAATGAGAGAGCCGCTTCGCGCTGCTTCCAACCCGATGCGATCCGTCGCTGGACATCGGACCAGCTCGGTATACCGCTTACCGCATCTGCTTGCTCCACATTGCATGCTCCCGTGCCTACCGCAGCTAGCAGCACTTCCTCAATCGCAAGCCCTTTGGCCAAACCGGCAAGAAAACCGGCTATCGTACAGTCTCCCGCTCCAGTCGTGCCGACTACATCCACCTTATAACAAGGAGCGAGCAGCTCCCGGTCTTGCCAGGCAACCGCTCTTTCCTCATTCGGCGCGCACAAGCCCATGCCCAGCAGACGATCCCGGTTTGCCGTTGTCCGCAAGTAAAGGCCATGCTCCCCTAGCTTTAATCCGACTAACGCAGCACCCATCCCTATCAATTCTTCGGAGAGCGATCCAAGCAGCGGACCATCCGCGAATGCCAGCAACTCGGTTGTTCCGTGAAGCACGGACAACTCGCGATATTTGTCTGGACGAAGCATATATAAAATTTCTTCGAAACTCGGTAGAAACACATCGACGAAAGGAAGTACGCGGGCCAAGATGGCTTTCCAATTTGCCTGTCCGGCTGGCGAATCGGGGTCCGGCCGCGCCAGATCGAGCGATATGGTCAGGCCTTGAGCCTTAGCTGCGGATAACAGACGTTCCAGCTCGGCACCCTCGTCTTCATACATCTTGCGCATAAGCGGCGGGTAGCCGAAATGGAACAGCCTTGCTTCCTTCAAGGAAGCGGTAGATACATCATCCGCAGTAAAAGTGTCGTTCGCCCCGGTACAGTGCAGGAAAATCCGATCCACCCCAGGCGGACTGATGACAATCGTATAAGAGCTATGCTCGTTCGGAGCCACGATCATGCCGTCAGCCAACTCTTCGCCGTAGCCCTTCAGAATTTTCAATATCGCATCGCCGAAAAGATCGTCCCCTACCTTGCCCATGAGTTTAACCGGAAATCCAAGCCTATGCAAGGCGAGGCCCGTGTTGGACACGGCTCCGCCGTTGGACAAATGCGCCGGCCCGATGTCGACCAGTTTACCGGGAACAAGCAGTTCTACGATGCTTTGGCCTTGTTTGCTGCCATGTATTGCCGGAATAACGTCGAGACAAATATGACCGGCTATTACGATTTCGGCAGCGGTTGTTCGGGCCCCGCTCACGTGAAGGATCCCCAGTCAACGACAGCCGTTCCACCCGTTCTTTGAGATTCGAGAGCTGCCGTAAAGAGGCGATGGCTGCCGGCTGCTTCTTCAGGCAACGCGCAGGTGAATGGCTGAGACATGCCTTGGGTGCCATGCACAACTTCATCGCAGAAGGCAGCCCACATTTGCAGGATGGAATCCGAGAAGCCGAATTCGAATATACCGCCCGTAATCGTTCCGTATGCGGATTTGTAAGGCGCGTCTACGACATGCCAAGCCTGTTGCCCGCCTGGCTTGTAAGGAAGAGATGCGACTTGCTTAGGGTTCTTCGTCGTGAATTCTGCGGATAATTCGGTTCCTTGGACCCGGATAAACCACGTATTCGCATGACCCGGCGCAATCCGTTTGGTGGACAGCACCATCGGGAATTGCTGGTCTCCCGTCTTAACGTCGCAAGCCAGAATCGCATTGTCCCATGTCTCGCAAGGCGCGGTTCCGCCTTTGCCGTCCGGGCGTTCTTCAACGATCTTGGAGAGCAGCGCTCTCACGTTAGCCGGTTTCCAGCCGAAGCGGAGCGGCAGATGAAGCACATGAAGCCCGAGATCGCCCATGCAGCCGTATTCCCCGTTCGTGGCGATGCGGCGCTTCCAATTGATCGGCTTGGTCGGATCAAGATCGCTAGAGTGCCAGAAGCCGGCTTCAACTTCGATGATCTTGCCGAACTTGCCTTCGTTTACCCATTGAACGATCTGCTGCGCGCCCGGATAAAACGGGAATTCGGAGGAGCTGCGCACAACGACCTGAGGGTTCGCTTTAATCGCTGCCGCAATAGCTTCGTTCGCCTTCCGGTCGATGCCGAACGGCTTCTCTCCGAGAAGATGCTTGCCGGCCTTAATGATATCGATATAGATTTGCTCGTGTAAGTTATGAGGAACCGCGCAGTAAATTGCCTCCACCGAAGGGTCAGCCAGCAAATCCTTGTAGTCCGTGTAGGCTTTCTTCACGCTTGGGACGTTCTCTTCAAACCACTGCGTTGCCGCTGGCATAGCGTCGCACACCGCCACGATGCGCGGTTCGAAATCTACGCCCGTAAGATGGCACCAACGCGCCGCTGCGCTTGCGAATTCCTTGCCCATCAGCCCGCAGCCGATGACGCCGAATGGAATGATTTTTTTCGCCATTAGACTCGGCCTCCCTTCAGAATCGCCAAAGCTTGCTCGGCAGCAGCCCCTTCATGGACAATGCTCATTAAAGCGGATGTCATTCCGCCCGGATTAGGGTGTTGGATAACGTTGCGACCGTATACGATACCGGAAGCTCCCTGCTTCATTAATTCCACCGTGCGGTTTACGATCTCCTCGTCGCTTGCCCGTCCGCCGCCTCGAACCAAGACGGGAACACCGGATGCTACCTCAATTACGCGGTGGTACTCGGTCACGTCGTCTGATGGATCGGCCTTAATTACGTCCGCGCCAAGCTCCACGCCTTGTCGAACAAGCGGCATGATCTTGCGGATATCCCCATCTACCATATAACCGCCTTTTTCTTCATTCGGAAGCATGACCAGCGGTTCTACCATAAGAGGCATTCCGTATTTCTCGCATTCCGATTTAAGGAGCGTAATATTGCGCACGCATTGGTGATGCAATTCCGGTTGGCCGGGAAGCAGCAGCAAGTTAACGCAAACCGCGACGGCATCCCACCGAACGGCTTGCTCGATCGCACGATCGATTAGCTCGCTGAACAGAAATCTTGGCAGCACATTCCCGTATATATTGGCAGCGTCGGTTCTCAGCACGAGTCCAGGCTTCTGTTTACCCGGAATTTCTTGCAACAGCTTTGCCTGACCCGTACTCAATTGAATGCAATCCGGTCCCGCTTTAACGACCGTTTCGATCGCGCCCTTCATATTCTCTATGCCTGCCAGAAAGGAATACTCATTGAAGAAACCATGATCTATGGCAACGTCAAAGCATTTCCCTTGGGCACTGAACATCCGATTCAATCTGGCTTTCGTAGACATTTTAACGACATCTCCTCTGTTTTTCGTTTCGCAAATATGTTTGTTTGTAACATAATAGTATAACAAAAGAACATTTTAGTCTATGAAATACGAAAATATTAATTATAAAATGAAAAATGGTTGTTATAAATTAACATGGCTCAACATGGCGGAGACGCCCTATTTTCTTCCGCGGCGCCTGTTTCATATACAAAGGAAAGCCCTCCTCATATTAAGAAGGGCTCCCGCTCCTATCCACTATTTCTTGAATCATTCCTCAGTATAATCGCTCTACATAAATCCCGTTTACGGCCGCCTCATCTGTTTGACCTTGGAAATCCACATTCAATTGCCCATCCGTAACCGGAACTTCGAATTGATAAGTTCTCCCTTTATCTTTGCCGCCTGAAGTGCGTGACCACATGACTTTATAGATATCCAACCCGGATAAAATATCCTGTCCTTCCGCTTTTACCGCGAACAGCCTTTGCGCAGTTTGTGTTTTTGCGATTTCCGCAAAAGCGAGACTCACGCGATACGTGCCATTGGATACATCGAACTTATAACCGAAGGAGCTGCCCTTGCGGATGGATTGATAAACTGTTGCTGGAAATGAATAAACCGTTCCGTTATTCCAGACTGCTTGCGTATTCGCAGTTGATGCGGTCGTCGTTGTGCCAACATAGCCCCAAGTAGAACAAGATGGACTGCCATATGCGCAATCAGCCGCCCAGTTCCCATTCGGATCGGTTACGGCGCCTCCGCCGGAATTAATTCTCTGCGCATATCCGTTAACCACATTAACCGTCAACGTCAAAGTATCTCCGAAAGAGCCAACCAGATCCTGCATCATCTTGTATTCCATCGTGTACGTACCGGGGGTGGAGGGCGCCTGCAAGGAAAACGTGAATTGTTTCCTTTGATTTTGCAATATCGTTTCGGCGTTATTTAGGTACACCCTCTGGTCCGCATTGCTGTTGCTGAAGCCTCCATCCCTGAATTCCTTGAGGATGAATTGGTTGTTCGACATCGTTCCAAGGCGGTAGAAACTACCTGCCGTCCAAAGGCTGCTGCCCCTGTTCATGACTTCCACGTTCACCTTCTGAATGGAATTCGCCGCCATCGTAAGCGAAATATCATGATTCGTAAATACCGCATCGTTACCGCCATTAACCACATTAACCGTAAAGGTATATTTTTTCCCAGACCAGCCTGAACCTTCATGTACCATTTCTACCGAGAACGTTCTCGGTCCTGTCGTTGATCCGGCATTAATATTAAAAGTAAATGATTTCGTTTGTTCAGGACCGATCGATTCCCCGTTCTTGAGAAACACACGCTGGTCCGTCGCGTTGTTGGAAATCCCGCCATCGCTGAAATTACTGAACATAACCTGGTTAGCGGGTCCGGAAATAGAAGCGCCCAGACGGTATGAATTTGCAGCGGTCCATGTCTCTGTTCCGGTATTTTTAATGCTAACCGTTACCTTGGCTGAAGAATTCGCGTTCATGTACTGCGGAACCACAGAGCCAACGAGCTCGGCATCGAACCCGCTTCTTCCGGAAGGCACAACCGTGATTTCCTTCTCGACGGGAGAACCGAACCACGCTACCCCGTCATGGACCATTTGGGTGGAGAAAACATATTTCCCCCTCTTCGCGGGCGCTTGGATGCTATATGCGAAAGTTTTACTGGAACCCGGAGCGATGGAATCCCCCGGGGCCAAATAGACCCGCTGGTCTGTCTCCGAATTGCTGTAGCCCCATCCCGATGAACCTGTCCAAAGAATTTGATTCGGCGCTATTTTCTTATGGGCGAGCACCCTCTGAACAGCCCCGAGACGAATGTTGCTGGCTGCGGTCCATGTCGTGCTGCCAACATTCTTAACCGTTATCGAGACCGTACCCGTCGCCCCTTCCGCAAGTGTGCTCGGTACCGTAACCGAAGTGACGATCGCTTGGTCGCCCGTTGCCGGTACGACGGTGACTTTACGGGTATATTCGGTTCCCATCCACGTTACACCGTCACGGACCATTCTTGTGCCGAGCGTATAGCTATTGGTCGTCGAGGTGGTTGGCGCAGTAACTGTAAATTTGTAAGTTTTCGTAGCTTGAGGAGCAACGCTTTCCCCGGCGGAAAGACGGACGCGTTGATCGGTCACGTTGTTCGAATAACCTCCATTCAGATTTTTCCAGATGAACTGGTTGCTCAGACCCGCTCCGAACCGATCGCTCGTCGTTTCCGACCATGTATTGCTGCCTACGTTCCTCGCCGTAACTGAGACATCGTAATCCTGACCGGATACCATGACGTCCGGCACGTCAACCGACAGGACGATGGCATCATTGGCTTGATTATGCTTGGCCTGGCGAATCAGAGAAAAGAACGTGAACGGATCCACAGCTTCGAATTGATCCGAAGGATAGTCGGCCATGATTTTGTTGTTTACCTGTTCGATGAATCTCGGCGTTGCCCAAGAGGAACGGACTTCGATAAAGTTGGGTGCCGACCCCGCGTTGCCGAAGCTAGCGGCGGTAGCATGCAATCTTGATGCGGCCGTATTGATATCGAATCTGAATATGTCGGTAGTAATCTGAGTGACCGCCATATTTCCGCTGCGTACATCGGGTATCGGACCGGCTATTTGCCCCATCCACGCTCCCATACCGTCCGCGCTAAATTTCGAATATTGCTGTTCCACGGTCGAGGACAAGGCCCCCGCGTTGCCGTTTAATACAAACCCGGACATCGTATACCCGGTACGTTTGTATAGCTGCTCGTTCCACTCCGTCCAAACGGGCAGTTGAGCCGATGTCAGATAACCCGGGTTCATATATCCGCCTGCGGAAGCGCCGGCGATGAAGAAGTCGTTCGGCGTAGCTGTATCGTATAAGTATTGGGCGATATCCGGATAATCCCTTGACATGTTCGGAACAATCCCCCAAGCCAGCGGTACAGTTCCCCTTCGGTCATCTTCCCATAGGCGAGGGAATGTTTGATGTACCGTACCGCCATCGTGATCGCCCATCATATACATGACATACGTTTTATTTTGCAATGTTTTTCGCGGAGGCGATTGGGGTGGATTCGTCAAATCCTTCCCTACCGGCGCCCAAGTATGGAAGGACGCATTACCATATCCGACAATATCGATAATGCTAGTTAAGTGCGCGTTGTAACCCGAGAAAACCTGCAAGCTCCCCCATTCCCCTGCTATCGCATCGTGTTGGGACCTGCCGTCTCCGCTCGGGGAATCCTGCGCTCCCGTAAATGTTGAATATTTATCCCACCAAGGTACGAACCCGACAATCTCGATTGGCCAATATTGACCGTATTGGTTATACGCCGATTGAAGAATAGCTAGGAGCGTGTCTCTATCTTTCGAGGCGGGGCTTGCCTCCGGAGCGTCGCTTGGAGCTTCGTCTCCCCACGGGGACAGATCGAAAGCAAATGCCTTGTTCTTGACAAGATAGTCCCGTTCTACTGTGTAGCCCTGCGTCCGCAGTCCGGAGTTTTCACGCGTAAACCCATCGCCGATATAGGCAAGCATTCCGGGATTAGCTTTGCCCGTATCGAGGTAATTCACCTTTGCCCAGTTATAAGCATCCGTCTTGGAGTTCACTCCGGTAAACTTTCCCGTCAGATTGCATGGACCCGTTAACGGCGATGCCGTACATGTATTCTTGACGGTCAGATTATTGGGAGAAGAAGTCAGTTGCGAGTATAAAGCTCCTCCCGACATCACGATGGGAGCGCCTTCAATTCCCGCTAAAGTTGTCGCTACGTTGACCGTAGCATCTACTTTTGGATCCCAAACGATCAAACCTTGGATATCGCTGAGGAAAGTATTCACGAGAGTATTGATATCGGGAATGACCGTAATGTTAGCTTCGCTTAGCCATTGTCCCGGCTGATGAAATTTACTTAACCAATAAGGATTAATATTCTTTGTCTCCCAATGGGTATCATCGTGTGCGTAACCCGTTAAGTCATTCAAGATTGGAGTATAATGGTAATTGCGTAAGTAAAGCCTTGGTCCCTTCTGGTTGACGATGCCCTGAAGGGTTCCGAAGAACAAGTTCATATCATACCAATCCGCGCGGTCCAGAGAATTCTCGTAAGCATCCAGATCGAATACATAGATCGTGCTGCCTAAGCTGCTTGCCGCTTTAGCTTCAGGCAAGAACTGGCTCGGAGCGAAAGCAGGTATAACCAAAAGCAATGCAAGTAAACAAATAACGGATAAGCGAAAACGTTTCTTTGTCATGAACGTTGCCTCCTCATCTTAATTGCTATTGCTTGCTCTAGGGTTGAACAGCCCTAGGCTGGATCTGTTCGAGCCCGATGATATCGGACGCGCCATAAATCGTAACCGTCCGGCTCTGGCCGGGCAGCAAATCGAAATACTCATCCGATAACCTCAAGTGGTCCGATAGGCCGAAGTGTACCGCATGGGCATATACGTCGCTGCCAACCGTAAATTGGATGTCTTCTTTCAGCCGAATAAAACCGCGGACCGTTAATGTCGGAGAAGCCAGATTCAGATCTCGGACGGCTCCTTCTCGGAGGACGGCAGGCAAGACCTCAGTTGCCGCAGTATTCGTCCCTGGGGTGACGAACCAACAACCCTCCTTCCGATTTGTTTCCTCTTTGGCGAACTCCAACGCAACACCTCGGGAGTAGGCTGGCAGGCCGACGCTGGTTTTGCTGGTGGAACGAATCCGTCCGTCAAAAGAAACATAACCGTACTCCAACTCGCACCGAATGTCTTTGCCCGTCTCGTTGATTCCGATCACTCGAATATTCCCATCAACCTCCCTTGCGATTAAGGTTACGGGTGCGCAGGCGCGCTTCACGAAATACCAGGAAATTTTCCGCCGCAATTCGTAATCGATGACGCTCCATCCAATTTCCCCCCAGCAATCGTTGTACATCCAGAACAACCCGCCGGAGCAATCGGTTCGGTAACGAAACGCCTCCAACGAATACCCGTACATCAAGCCCTGGCAGAGACCGGCATATAGCAAATAGCGGTCAACATCCAATCCGCCGGCATCCGCATAGTGCATCTCGATTCCTGCCGCGACCGTGTCCTTCTCGAACAGGTTGTTATGTAATTGCCAGATGCGCCCTTCACGGTTGAAGGGCTCCCCGGCATGGAATCGCTCGATGGTCGATTTGCGGCAAGGCCCGATATAACCATACTCGGACACGAATTTAGCATTCCAGCCATCATATCTTTCGGGCGTAATCCGGTTAGCCATTTCCGGACTCATCATCGCGTCGAACCAATAGTGGCAATCCCCTCTATCCTCTCCGTTCGGATGCTCTCCTCCATACGGTGAACTGTTCCAATAAGGGATTTCCGGACAATTGCGGCGCACGATTCGTGGAGCTAGTTCGTTATAGCAAACGGCCCCGCCTACAAAGCTTTCATCAGGATTGGCAGCCTTCCACATATCGAAATTCCAATGATTTTCGTTATTTCCACACCATAGAACGAGGCTTGCATGGTTGCGAAGGCGGCTCGTCTGGTACTCCATTTCCTGACGGACTTCCTCTTGAAACCACTCCAGATCGTCGGGATATAATGCGCATGCAAACATAAAATCCTGCCAAACCATAATCCCGTTCCGGTCGCACGCTTCATAGAAGGCATTCTTCTCGTACAATCCTCCGCCCCATACGCGCAGCATGTTGAAATGGGCTTCCTTGGCTTCTTCAACCAAAGACTTGTATTTCTCTTCCGTTATTCGGGCATACACGGAATCCGCCGGAACCCAATTTCCGCCTTTGCAGAAGGTTCGAACCCCATTAACATGAATGGCGAACAGCCGCTCGTTTTCGTTAACCGGGTTCTGATTCAGTTCTATTGTCCGGATACCCATCTCGAAGCTTGGATAGCTAGCGGTATGGCCACCCGTCGAAACCGATACGAATACTGTGTACAAATCCGGACTCCCCATGTCGTTCGGCCACCATAACTTAGCCCCGGTTAGCGTATACCGGAAATCTACGAAGTTTAATCCGGAATGCAAGGGCATCGATTTCGACAAGGTGAGAATACTCTCGCCCGCAAAAGAAAGTCTAATCTCAACATGAGCCTCTATCGAGGCAAAAGGATGAAATTGCTCCACCTCCACTTCGAACCGAATGTTGGCTTCGTTCGCTCCCCCCGAATTATCCCCTCCTTTACCAAGAGATACGGATTCCGTAAAAGCATGAACCTGGCGGATGGCTAGGTCGTCATATGCTGCCAAATAGACATCCCCTACGATACCGCACGTCGCTACCCTCGGCCCCCAGTCCCAACCGAAGCCGTATTGCGGCTTACGGGCGAAGATACGCCGAATGTCGCCGCGATTGTGCGCCTTCTCCATGCCCACTCTATCCTTGAACCGAGTCATGTCTTCTCCGTCATACGCCTCTAAACCTGAGGTCACCCGAACGAGAAGCTCGTTATCGCCTTCCCTCAATAACGACTTCACTTCTTGGCGAAAAGGGTAAAAAGCGCTGCGATGATGACCCAACATGATCCCATTCAAGAAGATATCCGCTTCCGCATCCAACGACTCTAGCACCAGCTCCACCCGGTTCATAGAGCACGTCTCAACGGACGGGCGGAACGTCTTCCGAAACCACCAAGACTTGTGCTCCGTCCATTCGCAATCGAAGAAATGATCTTTGACAAGCGGTTCTTCGATGACTCCCGTTTCGATCAACGGCATATGGATATCGCAAGGAAGGGAAGCTTCCATCCACCCGTCCGTTCTTCCAGTTACTTCACCGTGGCGATCGGCTCCCCAGCTCAGATCCTCGAAGCAGACTGCCCAGCCATCGTTCAGCGTCATTTTGTACATAGGAATACCCCTCTTACTCGATTTGGTCTTCGGAACCTTCCAGTTCAACCCTTATGCAGGCGATCTCGTATGGTTTGACTTCTACGATCATCTGGTTCCCGCTGATTTGAATCCGGTTCACATCCAATACCGGCTGTTCGTGTACATCTACGAGTTCGGCCTTCGCAATCGGACCGTGTAGGCGGAAGACAGCTCGCCCTTCCTTGCCCTCCGATTCGTAATAGCGGATAATGATGCCTGTTGTCCCGTCTTCCGGCATTTTCAAGGCAGTTATCGATACCGTGCCTTCCTCCACTCCGAAAAAGCTGTCTCTCTGCGGGAGCACCCCTAGGTGGGAAGTTCCGGATAATGCGTTCAAAGGGTGATTGTACCGATAGCCTAATTCAATGAGCTCTTGGTTGCTGGCATCCTTAAGCAGGCACAGGGCAAAACGGAAACGATGAATGCCTAGCTCTGGATAAGGATCTGGATCGTAGGAGCTGCGGATCAGGGATATATTGAGCGACTTATCGTGTCCCCGAAAACCGTATTTCGAGTCCGAAACCAACAGCACGGACGCCTCTCCGGATTCCGCATTAATGCCCATTGCCCATGAATTCGCGGGAACGTCCATATCCAGCGGTGTCCGCTCAATGACGCCATACGGCACATCGTATTTGAACGCGTTGCATTCATAGGCTAACGGAATATGAAACCCGAGCTGCGGGATTCCGTTGTCGGGATCCCCTCTTTCATGCCAATCGCACTCTAAGTCAAAGTTCAGAGAATGGCTCTCCTCGTCCAAACTAACGGTTACCTTCAAGACGGAATTCGCGAACGGAATTTCATAGGACAACGATTGCCGGATTTTATCCGGACCGATCGTAACATTCCTGATTTTCACGTTTTCGTTAAGGTTGTTAACGTTCTTATATCGGCCTACGTACCAAGCCGTCATTTCTTTGTCCGTATCTTCTTGGATCAATCGAAATAGGGCTGCGTTTGACCGCGAATCCGACTGTCCGATCATCTCCCGCCCCGTGCTCTTGTCAATTAAAGACACCAATGAGGCATCGTGCTTATCGAACAGCGCCCGAATCTTGCAGTTTTCAAGAACATAAGTCCCAGACGGCTTTTCTTTGCGTGGATCCGGATACGGAGGAGTCGGAATTTTCCTATCTCCCTCAGTCAATACATAGGTGCCGTAGCCGAATCCTGGAACTCGTGCATGAACGAGAACGGTCAAATAGTGATGGCCCCAATAATGATGGAAGCCGTGTCCGACGACCTGATAACGGACAGATTCACCCTGATCATCGGTCACCCGAATCGCTTCAACATCCCCCTGCCAATCCCAAATCGTAATCTCGGTCACTTCTTCACGCTCGAACGAAGCGGAATTGAAGAGATGGAAAATTCTCGTCTTGCCGGAGCCCCGTTCCACGTGACTGATTCGGTAACAGTCTGCGCGAAAGCCCACGCCCGCTCCCGCGGAAGTCGAATCTTGCGAATCGTTCTTTCCCTCGTGATACCCGGACGTATCTATTAAATCCGCGATTCCCTGCATAGCCAGCTTCCGAACGCTGTTCGCGGAAGCAATCGTATTTTGAAACAATCCCATCGCATGCTCTCGCGTGGCAACAACACCGGAACCAGGCAATATGTCATGAAATTGATTGAACAACACGTTTTTCCAAGCCTCGGAGAGCACCGTGTTCCGGTAAGTAAAATCCGTTTTTAATGCCGCAAAGGTACCGAACGCTTCGGCTTCGTTTAATGCGGCTTCCCCGAGACGGTTCGCCATCTTGATCCGGCTCTGGCTTGTATAACAGCCTGTGAATACGAAATTCCGTTCACCGGTAACCTCGGGAAGCCTATTAATGATAGAATCCGTGAGCCGGAAAAATTCCCGAAAGGTACCGAAGGCGACCGTAGGATAGATAGGCCAATTCGACATATCCATAATCCGCTCGATATCGCGCCTGGTCGGTCCGCCTCCATGATCGCCGACTCCGTACACTCTCAGCATCGTATCGATACCATGCCGGTCGCAAAATTCAGGCACGTACCAAGCCATTTGCGGAGTGATTTCCCCGTTGTACCACACAGGCTCACGGTACGCGGTGACGGCTCTGCCCGAAGGCGCGATCCATCGGTATAGCTGGTGCCCCTCATCTCCGCGGCAATGGTAATAGTATTTGACTCCTCCGTCCGTCAAAATCTCCGGCACATTGATGCTGTGGCCGAACGTATCGGGCTCGAAATCCAGATCGAACGACGCCGGATCAAGCTCCAGCAGCTCGGACAAATAACGCTTCGTATATAACAAATGCCGGGACAAGCTTTCTCCGTTCGGCATGTTTTTGTCGGCTTCCACCCAATGAGAGGCAGTCACTTCCCAACGCCCCTCTTTGATTCTACTTTTAATTTCTTCTAGCATTTCGGGAGCATGATCATCTACGATTTTATAGATGACGGCTTGGGATTGCGAGAAACGGAAATCGGGATACCGCCGCATCAATTCGAGCACTGTCCGAAATGTATCTAACGTAATGGACACCGTCTCATCCCAGCCCCACATCCAATTCATGTCGATATGGGCATGTCCTGCGCAAAGCATTCGATAACGTTTGGCCTCCGCTGACAGTTCTGTTAGTCTAATTTCCGTTTCAAGCGCGATTTCTTTCGTAATAACGCCTTGCTTCTCCACTTCATCTGCGAGGTCGTTGACCGCTTCCGTTAGCAGACCATCGAATTTGCCGTTATGAATCTCCGATAATTTCGCGGCATACCCGAGCTCGGAGAGAATTCTTTCGCTCCAATAATGTTTCGGCTGCGTCTTGTTCATATCTGCCAGCACGGATTCGAATTTTCTCATTGTCCCAACTTTCCTCTCCATTATCTCTCTCATATCTCCCTATCCTTTTACGGCTCCGGCCGTCATGCCTTTCATAACCTGCTCTTGAAGCAGCAAATAGATGAGGATGGTCGGAATCGCCGCTATTGCGATCGCAGCCATCGTAAGACCGTAGTTGGTCGAATATCCAGTCGTAAAGATGCTCAAGCTGAGAGGCAGTGTTTTCAGCGCATTATTGCTTATGAAAATCAATGCAAATGCGTAATCGTTCCAAAATTGCAAGAAGCTCAAAATGCCCGTTGTCGCAAGCGCCGGACGGGATACCGGCAACATGACGCGCCAGAAAATACCCCAAAGCCCATTGCCGTCCATCATCGCCGCTTCTTCCAAGTCCCGGGGAATCGAAGACATAAACGCGGATATGATAAAAATCGTCGTCGGCAGCGCAAAAGCGGTGTATGGGAATAGCAACGCCCCGTAACTGTTCAATATATGCATTTGTTTCATAAGGATAAATAACGGAACAAGCGTGCTATGAATCGGAATCAACATGCCTATCATAAACATGCCCATGACAACCGGCTTCAGCTTAAAGCGAAAACGGGCTACGATATAGGCACCCAAAGACCCAACCAGTAAAGTCAATAGAAGAGAAATCGAGGTTACGATGATCGAATTCAAGAAACCTTGGCCCATGTGCCCGACTGACCACGCACGCCTAAGATTTTCACCCATCCAATGTTCCGGAAGGCCGAAGGGCCTCAGAAAAAACTCTTGATCCGTCTTAAAGGCGCTGATGAGGAGCCATAAAAGAGGATACACAGTTAGCGCAGAATAAATCGTTAATAAGATAACAACAACGCGATTCGTTGATCGATTAATGATTCTGTTGTACGACTTTGCGGATTGCAACGTATTATTCATGCTGAAGGCTCCTCCTAGAACTGCCGTTGATCCCGTCGCAGAAGCAACTGACTGATGATGATGAACATAAAGCTGATGATGATCGTGACCGTGGAAATTGCGCTGCCGTATCCAAAGCGATAAATGTTAAAAGTGTTATTGTACATGTAGGTGGCCAGCAGCTCGGTCCCATGGGCCGGCCCTCCTCCAGTCATGACGAAAACCAAATCGAAGGCCTTCAAGCTTCCCGCGATGCACAGGATAACCGCCACCTGGATCGTGCCCCAAATCATTGGAAGGGTCACCGCGAACAGCTTCCTCGCGCCAGATGCGCCATCGATCTTCGCGGCGTCATCCACCTCTGCAGGAGTGTTGCTTAAAGCAGCCATAAATAAAAGCAAGTAAAGCCCGATATAGTTCCAAACAATGGGTACGGTCAAAGAATACATGGCGATATCCGGATCCCCAAGCCATTGCCTTTTCAGATTACCTAGTTGCAGCCAGTCCAAAGCAAAGTTCAGAATGCCCACCTGGGGATGATACATGTATTGCCAGATCATACCGATAACAACGGATGAAAGAACCATGGGCATGAAAATGGCTCCTCTAACGATCCTTTGGAAGAGGGACGTTTTTCTGAGCACGAGCGCCAGGATTAATGCGATCGGTACCTGCCCGAACACCGAAGCGGCAACGACGATCAGGTTGTTCTTTAACGCTTTCCAGAATACGGGATCGTCGAACACTTCCTTATAATTGTCAAGCTTTATGAACCTGGAATCCCCGATTCCCGACCAATCGTAGAAGCCGTAATAAACGGACCATATCATTGGCGCTATTACAAAGAGCAGGAATAAGGCTACCGAAGGAGCCAATCCAATAAAAATAAACCATCTTAAACGACCTGATGTTGGCATGTCTTCACCTCGCAAAAAGAGAAAAGCCCCCCTCTTGTAAGGAGGGCTTGCCGATAACCCGGCTTATTTACCCAGAGATTTGGCGACTGCGGCTTGAATTTTCTCGGCGATTTTCTGGGGATCGCCTCCGAGCAGCAATTCCTGCAATCCGTTATTAACCGCATCTGTTCCAGCCGAAGTTAAAGCTGCGTCGTATACCGGCGAGAATTCGAGAGTTCCGACCAATTGATTGACTTCCGCGAACAACGGCGAGACTTTGTCGGCAGGAACATCAACCTTGTAGCTGACCAATTTATTGTTCTCTACGCTCATTTTTTGGGCTTCCGGTCCAGACAATGCATAAACCAGCTCATACGCCGCCGCTTTTTTCGCTTCATCCATATTCGAGCTGATGGCCGGACCTGCGCCTACGACACCTGAAGTGGAGTTCGCTTTTCCTTTGCCCCCCGGGATCGCGGGCAAGATCGTAACATGCGTGGCATCGAGAATGTCTTTAGGAGATTGAGTGACCAAATTCGTAACCGCCCATGCGCCTTCGATAAACATGGCCGCTTTTCCTTGATTGTACAATTGCTCCTGCCCCACGTTATCGATGCTGATGAAACCATCCTGGAAAGCACCGATCTTGGCAAGTTCCTGCAAATAGGTCAACGATTTAACAAATTCGGGATCCGTAAATTTGGCGCCATTCTGGGCTGCCGCGTTCAGAAACCATTCGGTACCCGTCACGCGATCTGCAAGAGCACTCAAAATACAGGATTGAGCTAGCCAAGACCCTTTATCGCCGAGCGCAATCGGAATCACATTGTTCTTCTTGAAGATTTCCACCGCTTGCTTGAGCTCGTCCCAGGTTTGCGGAACTTTCACGCCATATTGATCAAAGAAGCTTTTATTGTAGTAGACTAGAGAGGTTGGCGTAAGCTCGGTCGGAATGCCGTAGATTTGGTTGTCGACCGTAAAGTCATTGAACGAATTGGCAAGGAAGCTGTTTTTCCACTCCGGCTTGCTGTCCAACAGGTCATTCAACGGTCTGACCGCTTTGCCGGCAACAAGCTCTTTAGTCATCGCTCCCGCCCACGCGAGGAATACGTCCGGCATCTCGTTGGCTGCCGCTGCCGTTTTCAAGCGGGTCTTGTACGCATCTTGAGGCATGGCTTGAATATCCAATGTAATGTTTGGATGATCTTCCTGAAATTGATCGATCAACTTCAAATAAGCTTTCGTCAGATTATCGTCACCCGTCCAAGTGTGCCAGAATGACAGCTTTACTTTCTCTGCCGGAGCTTCGGAGGCGTTGGAAGTATTGGAGGCCGTCGCGGTGTTTGTACCCGTTTCCGAGCCTGACTTATTATTGCTGCCGCAGGCCGTAACAGCCCCGATTACGATGACCAGCAACAAGGTTAGCATCAAAATCTTTTTCAATTCAATCTTCCCCTTTGACTTTTTGTATAAAACGCCACACTAATGTGATCGCTTTCATATTTGAATAATACATTCGATAGTTCATTTAGTCAATACATTTATTAGTGCATTTAATAATACATTTGTTCAGCCTGAATCATTCATCCATCTGTTCATTCCTAATGAAATGAGATACAATTAAATATAATATGACATTTAGGTGAGGAATGTATGGAGCAAAATAAAAAGCCATTGTATGTTCAAATTAGAGAATACATCAGGGAGCAAATCGACAGCGGCGTACTAAAGGAAGGAGACCAAATTCCGACCGAAGCGGAATTGATGGCTCACTTTAAAGTTAGCAGAGTGACCATAACGACGGCCATCAAGCACTTGGTCAAAGAAGGATTGGTTTTCAGAATTGCCGGAAAAGGTACGTTTGTCAGAGCTTCGGATATGAATATGAACATGTATTTGGATAGTCCCCACGTCAAAGAGATAAACATCAAGATGATCGGCTTTATCATGCTCCCCTTTTGGGATTCTTTTACCTATCGCTTGCTTTACGGCGTTGAAGAAGCCTGCCGTGAAGCAGGCTATACCCTGATCGTGAAATCCGTTTTTACCCAAGGCGAGGAACAAACGGCAATACGCGAAATGGTTGCCGCCGGAGCGATGGGGCTTATCATATGCCCGGTAGACGGCGAATCGTATAATGATGAAATTCTGCAACTAAGATCCAGCAACTTCCCGTTCGTTCTAGTAGACCGATTCCTTCCCGGAATTCAAACCAATGCGGTCTATTCCGACCATTATCAAGGTGGGGGGATGGGAACGGAGTATTTGGCCAGCCTAGGTCATCGCAAAATCGGCATTGTTTCGTCTGTGAAATCGAAAACCTCGAGCGCA
Organism: Cohnella silvisoli; assembly: GCF_021190915.1. GTDB lineage: Bacteria > Bacillota > Bacilli > Paenibacillales > Paenibacillaceae > Cohnella > Cohnella silvisoli. The sequence continues at coordinate 108,502 of NZ_JAIOAP010000020.1, read as the reverse complement.
GAAGAACGCTTTCGGGGTTATCTGGACTTTGCACGCCACAAGATGCTTCAGGTCGAGCCGAGACATTGGTTAACCAGAATGGATGACGATATGCCTTACCATGATGAAATCAATTCAATGGATCACATCCGTGAATGGTTGACTAATAATCCGGATCTTACGGCCGTATTTGCCCTAAATCCCCTTGACGCGGTATACGTAGCCAAGGTGGCCGAATCCATGAATTTTCGAATTCCCGAGGATTTAGTTATTCTGTCTTTCGATGATCCGGGAATGCAGGATCTCCATCATCATTTTTTCGGTTTCATCGAACAAAATCTGGAAGAAGTCGGGACTCGTGCCGTTGACCTCTTAAGCGATACTATCCATGATCCCGCTACCTTACGACAAATCAAAATTCCGGTAACTCTTAGACCAGGTAATTCGACGGGGAATAAGGCCTTTATCGCTTATTCTGACAAGAGGTAGGGAGTTTAGGCAGCCCTCTCCGCATGAATAGAAAAAGTCCTGATGAGTTGAATCATCAGGACTTTTTCTATTGCTGTTTCAGACTATGCTAAACGGAATCTCCGGCATGCTGCAAAGGCTGCATCATCCATTTTTCTCCCCACTGGCGCATTTGCAGAAGAACCTTTCCATACTCCCTGCCGCTCTCCGTAAGGGAATATTCCACGCTGACGGGAACCGTCGGGAACACTTGGCGGTTTACGATTCCGCATTGCTCCAGATGTCGCAGGGTGTCCGTCAGTCGATCCAACCCTATGACGTATCGGATCCAGTCGATTTCTTCGTTATTAGTACGCGCAAAGGCAGTAACTTTGGTCAGTTTATATTTCCAAAAGCTGTTCTATGTGATCAGGATATCGTATCCAATAAAGGTAAAGGCGGGAAAAGAGCAATGCGCGTTTACCCGTCTTGGGACAATCCTACGAGCCGTCAGGCTCAAAAAACTCAGAGATGGCAGTTGGAATATTTCCTAGAGATACCTGTGGATGCCCCTGTAAACTTTGTTCGTGCTCAAATGCTTTACAGTACCACATCGTTAGCGGAAATCTGATCCAGGGTTTTCACCAATCGAGCGAACAGCGAGACAAAACCAATCGATTGCTTTGTCATTGACGTCCAGTTCATGCGAACCATGGAAAATCTCCCTTGACAATCGATCCCCGACGTTCAACTGATCGTATAATGCAGCCACTTTGTCCATTTCTTTGATCGCATGTTTATAATCAAATAAATCGTCATTTTTTCCTACCTCGATATGAAGAACACGAGGACAAATCAATCCGCAAACTTCCGCATCCAAAAAGGTATTGCCCGAGTTGAACCATGTAAAATCCGGCCAATCGTAAACAAAGCGGTCATTTATAAAGCAAGAGGAGTATGCCGCCTTTATTCGGGTATCTACAGCTGTCGCGAACAATGTATAAAACCCTCCGTACGATAACCCGATCATCCCGACTTTGGCAGCATTGATGTCATCCCGCGACAGCAAATAGTCTAGGCATTTTTGAATTTTATAAATTTCCAAGGCGGCAATTGAACTGCCAATTTGCTTTAATTGTTTATCCATATTGATTCTATCGTATTTCGGACCGTAATCCTCTTGATTCCACAGCAGCAATTGCGGAGCAAAGACAGCCATCCCTCGACTTAGTATTCTACGGGTCATATCGTTGTAGTTCGTTTGGCCGTATAAACCGGAACACAGCTCAGGAGTGCCTTGTCCTCCATGCTGCGAAATAACAAGAGGGTGCGGCCCTTCGCCGTGAGGCAAAAATAATAGACCGTATGCCGTCAACTGATCCCCGGCCTCGACCTCGACCCGAAATATTTTCCCCAAACCGTCCTCAGCCACAAAAACGACTTCCGCCTTAGGTACCGGTAATGAGTGAGACGGTACGTTCAAGGGCCATCCCAGCATCGCCCTGAATTTCCTGCGATAGTTTTCAATATCGTTTTCATACGCGGACACCGAGGTCGTATCGGGCCGAAAAAAAGCACGCCTTTGCTCTTCAGCGGAAATACGCAGCCGCTCAATCAGCAAATCAAACTCCGCTTTTTGTTTTTCGCGGTACAGATTGCCTATCTCGGGCTTTTCCTGGTAAAGGTTATTGTATTGATCGCTCATGTCCATCTCTCTCCTTCTTCACTTTCAGACTATACGAAAAAAAGATCGCTGTCTTTGCAGATTCTATTTGACTTGATCCGTTTTTGCCGGCTATTTTTCTTTGCTTAATCTGAATTCGTTGCGTTTGTTTTGCACAGAATTGACTTTTAGCGTCATGAGATATAGCGATGGCGAGCGGCAATGCGATTGGAATCGTCATTCATCAGGACTGGCTGGAGCAGATCGTGATGTAATATCCGTCTAAATCGCGCAATGTAAATTCGTTGTGCCCCGCTAATGGATTGAAATGAGGTCCTTCCTCGATTTTTGTTGCAAGGGCTTGCGCTCTTTCCCATGCTTTGTCGAAATTGTCTACGCGAAAAAAGAGCAACAGTCCGTTCCCCGCTTTCCTTGATCAGGACTCATTAACGACGGATGATCATGATCACCCCAGTGATGCAGGCAAAGCAGAATTGTTCCATCTGTATCTACAAGCTGATCAAATACACTGCCGTTGCCAATGTCATGTGTATTTTTACAATCCAGCAGCGACTGGTACCACTTCGAGCTTGCTTCTACATTGTCCACTGCAATAATAGGCTCTGTGCGTATCACTCGATTACACTTCCTTTAATATTAAAGTAGATGTCCAAAATAAGTATAAGACTAATCGGGTCTAATAAACAGAAAACCAGTCGGAACACGAAAGTGTTAGACTGGTTTTCTATTTATTCAGCGAACGATAGTCCCTTATCGGCGAGTGCTTGACGGATCAAACCCAACGCTTTTGGTCCCATACCATGCAACTTCAGAACCTCGGCCTCGCTGATCGTCGTGAACTGTTCAAGCCGCGAGTATCCCGCCCCAGCGAGTGCTCGTTGTGCCGGCTTGCTTATCCCTGTCGGAAGATCGCTTTCAAGATTTGATTCATTGATTTTTGCCAACGCTATCTCTCCTTTCACCAGAATAGTGATTTCTGTCTGCTGATTGTAAATTCCTCTTTCTCTATTATAGCAGGTTAAATATATTCATTACGCGAACTTTAATGGTATATTATTACACGAAACGAATAATAAATACACATGATTAAGGAGGAAATTATGAAAACGTTTCGATTAAGAATGTCTTACTTGCTCATTGCAAGCTTATTGGTCATGCTCTTCGTCCCCCAGATTGCCCATGCGGAAGAAGCAACAGAACCAACACCCATTATCAGTGGCGTGAGTCCGGCGGACGGCGCAATGATTACCGAAAGCTTTACGCTCATCAGCTTCGGGCTAGGGATTCCACTGGCTGATACGGGCTCGATCATTATCATGGTTGATAACCAGATTATAGACCCAAATCAAGTCAATTATATGCATGGTTTGATGTTTACGTATCGCGATGGTTTGCAAAACGGAACTCATTCCTTAATCATCCGTGTCTTAGATCGTGATATGAATTTATTGAAGGAATACAGCGGAAACTTCAACGTCCGGCTTTCGATATGGAAAGGCGGCAACTTGGAAGCAGCGAATATCGAGTCGACTTCGCTCCATTTATCCTGGACGCCTGCTGATGAGAGCTTGGGTTACAGAATATATGGCAATAGCATACTCCTTGGAGCCGTTAACGGAAATATAACTTCATTTGATGCAACGGACCTGTACCCAAAGACCACATATAACTTTAAGGTGGAGGCAGAGCGCTCTGACGGCAGTTGGACGACGGACGGCCCTGCCCTTACTGTGACAACATTTCCTCAGGATCGTATAAACCCGATTATCGAATCCGTGTCTCCCGCTGATGGCGACGAATTAACGACGGCCTGGCCGAAGATCACGGCCAAAGCATATGATGAGGACTCCGGTATAAATTTAAGCATGAGTATGGTCGGAGTCGACGATAAGATTGTGCCGTTCAGCTATGACGAGGCATCTAAGACGCTGACCGCGATTGCCCCCAGATTGCCAAGCGGCACTCATTCCCTTCTGATCTTTGTCACGGATAACGACGGTAATAAAACGCAGTACACCAGCAGCTTTACCGTAAAATACGAAACGGGGGAGCCGTTCCTGGAACGGAGCAGCAAGCTTCGTGCCGCTCTTGACGCAGGCGATCCAGCAGATGCTGAGGATGTGCGCAGACTGAGTTCCGAGTTTGCCGAATTGGACGAGATAAACGACCAGTCCTTGATTGATCCGATCTGGAACAAAATCAAACTCATGCTGCCTGAATCCGTTGACAAGGCTCAGTTGAAAAGGCAGCTGTTTCATATCATTGTGACGATTGGTTCGCTCCCATACGATCAACAGGAATCCGGGTTAAAAGCCATCTTGTCTGATCCTGAGTTTCTGCGGACATTGAAAACGATAGCATCGGCAGGTGGAGAAACGAACCTGACGATGGAGGATATTCTTTCGTTCATTTTCGGGGATGGCAACAATCTTAGAGGGATCGAAGGTCATGTTCTTTATTATGTTTCGCAATTGTCTCCCATCGAACTGTTCGGTCTTCTAGGCGATAATCAGAAAATGATGGACGTCCTGATGAAAGCAATAACGAACCAGCTTAGTCAAACAACCTATTACAAAATCAGCTCGATTTTGAGAAATCTTAACGTCACTGCTCATGATATTCAGTCGACATTACTGAATTTCCAACAAAAGCTGAATCATGACGGGCCAGCCGTTCATGCAATGACGTTTGCCTATATCCGCTTAATGGCGCAGGAATCGGTTAAAGTTAGCAGCGATGGCTATGAGCACAGTTACAGCTTGAAAGTTGCCTCCATTGACATTCCGCCGCAAGCGCTAATATGGAAGAAGGTATCCGGAAGCTCCCAATTCAGTATCACGCCAGACGGCGTCGTCTCGATTCCTGAAGAGGCGTATACTGCAACCGCGGTTATTCAAGCGGCGCTCGTCAATCCCTATAGCGGAGTGAATAAAGTTATTTTCCAGAAAGAAGTGACCATAACCGCTGACAGAGACCCAACCGTAATTTTTCAGAGCATTATGAAAACTTTCGAAAGCAAGCTGGGCGAAGTCCAAAGCAAGCTTAACGTTGCGACAACGCTCGAAGAGCAAACACTGTTGTTTCTAGACTTAGTGAATACGGGAAAAGTGGCGATCGAGCAGATCAAACCGTTAAGTCTATCCGAAGCAGTCATAACGGATGCCATTGAAACGATAACTAACGGGCTTGTGGAAGCGGTCAGCAGTTTGCTAGTCTTCTAAGCTGCTGCTTGCCGCCAAGTAGACGAAAGAGGCTGTCTCAAATTACCATAGCCGCTCGGCCATGGAAGTTTGAGATAGCCTCATCAAATTACTCTGTGAAAAACTCCGTCAGTACCGGGGAATGACTGTATTCATGTGACTCTCCGAGCCGCCTGTCGTGCCACTGACATTAGCCATACGGAATAGGCTATCATCACGAGCCGGTTGGGCCAACCGATTAATACGTCAGGGCCGAATTTACCACCATTTTGCGATAGCGTCACAGCCAATATCACAACCATCAGGAGTAGACTCATCCAAATGAAATTGGCAGACCATATGAGCGATCTCCTAGCCGGTAACCACGATGAACTTCTTGCCAAACTACGGCTGATGAGTATGGCAGCAATCGTCATACCGGGGATGCCGATCATCGCAGCCAATCCATGAAGATTGCTGTAGGGTATCACTGAATGTGAGAAACGATGTGGTGTGTTACAACCCATTATTACTCGTTACCGGACGTTACAAGAACCCAATAGAATCAAGGAGTGTGCGTGTGTGAGTGTGTTCAAATAGGCGAAGAGGACGATTTTCCGGAGTGCGACAAAACCCGGCGAATCGTCCTCTTATTTATGCTCGTTGATGAAATAGTCACACGCCACCGGCATCGAAGTGAGAAAACGTTAGAACCCGTGTTACTACGGCGTTAATAGCGTTATTAGGCTCAAAAAAATGAAGGTAATCACGTCAAAACCTGTTCTTTTTCGTAGATTATTATCGGAACTGATTATCGGAAACTGATTGGATTTTCGGAACGAGTAATAAATCCAATAACGGCGCGGGTTTATCGGAATAATCTCTGAAAATTCTATAGCTTATTATCGGAACTGATTTTATAGCTCATCCAGCAGCAAATTTGAGGCCTGTAATGGCGAAATGATATCGACGATTACTCCTAATATCCTCATATTCCTCTCGCGGGGATCGTAAATCATGGTGTTCATCCCATCATTTTCTGAAACTAAATGAGCCAGTCCCCCGACTTTACGAAATCTTTTGATTGTAACTCCATCATCCACCATAACAAGGGCGATTTCATTATCGTCAACACTCTCTTGCTGTCTAACGACAACATACCCCCCGTCCTCAATTCCTACATTAATCATCGAATCGCCATCCACTTTCACAGCAAAGCAATTACGATATTTATCACCTACTCGTATGTAACCTTCAATAAATCTCACCAATTCGATAGGAACGCCAGCTGCTGCTCGACCGAGAACAGGTATCGCACTTGGAGTAGAATATGAGGCTGGGGATTCTTGAATTAGTGGTGTTACTTCTGAGGGGCTTGTGTAAAAATTTTGGGTTGTCACGATGTTATCTGACGAATTATTAAGTTGATTCTTCTGGAAAAGAGCAAGCTGAATGTAACGATCGATAAATTCTTGATCCTTACTATCGAGTGATTTGATTAAAGTCTCAAAATGGGAAACTGATTCCCATTTTTCCTCAAAAAAATTTGCTGATTCTCCCTGCTTTTTTTCAGCGTGTGTCTCCTCCCCTTTTAAAATCCAATCCGTTGTAACATCGAAAAAATTCGATAGTGCAATTATGTAATTTCCGCCCGGTACACTCTTATTCTTTTCCCATTTGTCGGCACTGCCCCCGGATGCTCCTATTGCATTTTCAAGTTTTCCCATAGAAAGGTTTTTAGAGTCACGCAAAAACTTGATCCTTTCACCAATAGTGTTCATATACCTCACCCCTTACATGAAATAATCGACAAACACATGAAATTTTAAGTAATCACATGATATTTTCTACAAAACGCTTGATATTACATGATATTTTCAGTATGATATGACTGTGGTAATCAGATTCCCAACTGAATTATATCAGTAAACCTGAATACCTGCTATGGCTAAGATTGTCGAAAAAGGAAGGTGATAGGATGGCGCGTAAAATGCCAATCACATCATTCGGATGGGCTATCAAAGAGCGGTTGGCCGCACTGAAAATGGATCAACGTAGATTCTGCGAAGAAAATGACATCCCACAAAGCCGATTAGCTGAATTAATCAGCGGATCACGCAAAGCGACGCGTTACAGAAAAAAAGTAGAAACCGCTCTGGGATTAAGTTTTCCCGAGAGGCAGGCAAAGTAACCATAAGGGGTTGATTCCATGGCAGAGAAGAAAATGTTAGTACCTGAGTTCGTTTCATGGGCTAACGCGACACAGATTTGGTACGAACATTGTCCGGATATTAAAGAGCCTCGGAAAACTGCTTTACTACAAAGCGATATTGAAGCTATGAATCGTCTTTCAGGAATGGCCGAACCAATTTTAATTGAGATTGGACAAGTATCTTTGGATATTGAATCGCTAGAAAGTCGTCGGAGATATCTCTCGGTTCTGTATAAGGAATTAGAAAATCAGTTTAATGAGCATCGCGAGTCCTACACGAAAAGAATCGCTGTGAGGAATGAAAAATGAAGAAAATCAGAAAGGCAAAGGGCTGGAGCATTTATGAAGCAAAGGCAGGCGAAAATGACGGTTACCGTTACGCAGCCTTTTTGCCAGATGAAAGCCCAAACGAGATGTGCTCGCCGGAATGGCAAGCAGACTCAATGAACGAGATTATCGACTTCATCGAGAGCTACTGAAAGGAGGGAACACATGCAACCTGTACTGACCGTCACAAATTTGGCTAGCTTGATGGGCGTGTCCGATCGCCTTATTCGTAAGAAGATCAACGATGGTGAATTTAAGGCAACGCGATCACAGACTGCAGAAGGTAAAGGCCGCCCTGGCTACGTCGTACACGTGTCCTCCCTCCCGGTCGAAGTGCAGCGTAAGTACTGGACAAGCAATAGCGAAGTGACGCCAGTAGTGGCTGATCAAGAACCAACCAAGGTTGGAGTGGCGAACAAGCCTATATCCGGAATCAGTTACACGCTAGCGGAACTAAAGCACGCCGTTGGTGCCGAGAGGTTTGAGGAAATGCTGGCCGAGGCCGAATGCAAGGTAAGCATCATCGAACAGGCGCTTAATCCGCCACGCGCTGTCGAACGAACTGCATGGATTAATCAATTGGCCGCACAGTACGGTAAAAGTCCAGCCACGTTGTACCGAGATATCGAGAAATTTCAGGAATGGGGGATTTTGGGGCTCATGCGGAAATCGCGACTGCTGACGCAAGGGCCGCAGCGTACATCAATTGACTTGGAAGTCGAGCGGTTTATGCGTGCGAAGTATCTAGATCGACGTAAGTCCAAACCGGCACACATTTACCGGGAAACAACTCGTTTCTGTGAGACGAATGGTTACAAGGTGCCGTCGCGTGCAAGCGTGTTCCGATATTTCTCCGATATGGAAGATTTCGAACCAGACTTATGCTGCCTAGCTCGTGAAGGTAACGAAGCTTATATGAAGAAATTTGCCGAAAAGGCAACGCGCAAGGAACCAGATTTCGTTAACCAAGTTTGGGAAGGCGACCATCACAAGCTGGATTTGTTCATTAGCTATCAAGGCCGCGCAGTTCGGCCGTGGATCACCGTTTGGTTTGATGTATGTTCTCGGACGGTCGTTGGTTGGTGCTTATCGATTAACGCGAATGGCCGTACGATCGCACTGGCTCTCCGTCATGCGATGCTTCCTAAGAAGATACTTAACGAAGACGGCACTGAAGATACGCTGGAGATCGGCGGCATGCCGGGCATGCTCTACATCGATAATGGTGAGGATTACAAAGCTCAAGTACGGGCTGGAAAAAAGCATGAGGATTGGGAGCTATCTAGGGAGACTCGAAGCATCTGTGCCTCGCAAAATATTAAAGTGCAATTTGCAACGCCGTATCACCCATGGGCGAAAGGTCACGTTGAGCGGTTTTTCGGAACTTTCACCGACCAATTTACCCGATATCAACCGGGTTGGTGCGGAGCCAACAATAAGGCTAGGCCGGAAGATTTCGATGAGAAGAAGCTAAATGCAAAAGGTGAGTTGCTCGACTTGGACGAGCTAACGGTTAAAGTTGAAGCGTATTTGTACGACTACCACTCAACCGAACATCGTACGATCGGTACAACGCCGTTGCAGAAGCATTTCTCGACATCAAAGATTCGGGAAGGATTTGCGGATGAACGCGCACTCGATATTTGCCTCATGGATATTGAGCAAGCATCGGTTACGGCAAATGGTATTGAGCGCTTCGGTACAAGAGGACGCCGCCGGTGGTACTCGCATGAGAAGCTGCCAGCGTATGCTGGTCAGAAGGTCATCATAAGGTACGATCCCAATCGGATCGGTGAGTTGCTCATCTTCCATCCAAAGAGCGGGAAATACCTCTTCACTGCTACGAACAAAGAGCTCCTCGACTTCAACGCTTCCCTTGACGACATCAAGGAATTCGAAAAACGTCGAGCACAGCGCAAGAAGCTCGTTAAACAGCTTATTACGGATACGAGAATCACCATCGAATCGGTTACGGATGAGCGCAAAATGTCGGGTACTCGGGTTTCCAGCGGCGCTAGTGCAACTGGTAAAGGGAACGTCCGTACGATGCTCGGCACTGAACAAGTGGTCAAGCAGCGCGAGGATCAAGCCAAATCAACGATATCGAAGCGTTCGGATAAGCCGATCAGCGCATTTGATGCCTATATTCTGCGTGAAGGTACGGAAGGTTAATCTAGCAATTTCAATCAACTTTAGGGGGAATAACGCATGGGAATAGCACAAATTGTGAACGTCGATGAAGGTTTATCAAAAGAAAGAACCCTCCTCCAGAAGCTTGTTCAGGAAGAGGGCGTAAAGATCGTAGATGTTGCTCAGGCCCTAGGAAAGTCTCGGAGCACCATCTCCCTCTATATTACCGGAAAATACAAGGAGACAGAAGACCTACGTGAAAAAGCCAGAAATTACCTCGTGACTTTAGGCATGTGGGAGCACGATTCTACCGAACCGGCAGCGGCCATCCAAATTGATTACATAACGACCGCTGATGCCCTTCCATTCATCGAGACTACCGATGTGAAGCGTATGCGCTACGTGTTGAAAAAGGCTGCGACAAAGCTGAAATTTGGCATTATCGCTGGCGATCCGGGTCTAGGCAAAACTGAAACGCTGAAAAAATACATGTTCAGTAACCCCGGAAGCGCGATCTATATTCGCTGCAAATCCACGCATACGGTTAAGAGCTTGCTGCAGGAGCTCGCCGATGAGCTAGGACTCCCCGACACAGGATCGGCAAACCAATTAAACCGACGTATTGTGAAGCAGCTTAAGCGAAGCCCGCACTTCCTCATATTTGATGAGGCCGACCTGCTGAAGTCTGTCGACAAGTACGAAGCCCTCCGAGACATCTACGATGAGGCTGGCAATGTTGGCATTGCCCTGACTGGAAACTTAGCTTTAGCCGAGATGTTCCTTGATTTTGCGGAATTACGTCCCGAATTGAAACGCCTTGCCGACCGAGCTCCTTTCCACCAACGATTGCTTGGGCCTAACCGTGAGGAGGTTGAGCAATTGCTCGAAAGTGTTAATCTCACAAACGGAGCACGCAAGCTCATGGTTCAAATTGCACTGAATCCGCGTAAAGGCGGTCTTCGAAATTGCGTTGAGATTCTAGATGTGCTGCTTGATATGACGGAAGGTCAACCAATTACGGAGGAAATGGTGCTCGATATCGGTCAAATTAACCTCAACGCGAATGCGTAAGGAGCGAATCAAGATGCAATTATTCATTGTACGTTTTTTCCAACGTCTTCTCAGGGTAGCTTGCCCCCGTGTTTCACGGGTTGTTACCGATACGCTCCAATCTCATCCTGTCAAACATAAGTGGCAACCGTATGACATAAAGATCGATGCTCCTGTAAAGGACTGTAAGTCGCTGATTTATCGTAAGAAGCGAAGTCAAGCCAAGAACTGGCGTAGATGGCGACGGCGATCCGGGAAAAGAGGTGCCGTTCCATGAGCGCAAAGGTATATACGTTTACGCGACGGTCTTCCGCTAACCGTTCCAAACCGCTTATGTGCGAACTAAAACCGAAGGTTACGCCCAAGTCCCCTCAATCACCGTCTCCGAAGGCGCGTCACCGAGCATGGATTGCCGAATGGAAAGGACGGATCAAAGCGGCCCGCAGCAACGGTGCAGCCCGCCGCCGCAGTTACCAAGGAAAGCCGCTGCGTATCTATGATATATCCTTTACTCGTCCGAGCGGTCACCGGTGGCATTTGACCATTGACGGGCGCATCGATGATGACGATGCCCGATCCTATGTGCGAACCAATTATCACGCTGTTGAGATCCACCATCTCCGTCATATTGGCTATATGCCCATTCCGAAGGATCGACCTGATAAGCCAAAGCTTGAAATGGAGCTGACCTGATGCGGAATCAGATGCCGAGTACACGTGGCCCTTCTGCTACACCGATGCCACGGCGAGACAATGAAATTCGCGCAACGCAGCAGAACGAAGTTGTCCGGAGGGAAATGACGCTTGAGGAACGACAGCGTTATGGCGTAGTTGAAACGCCGAAAATTACAAACTCCTATGGTGTGCAGCAGAAAAGGCCTTTTAACTTCCCTGCCCGCCGGAAACTTACTTAGCGACCACCGAGGGGAGGAGGCGAATTGTCAAAAACAAGAGGTACAACAGGAACACCGATTCCAAGTCGAACTGTAGAAATGAATTCATGGGGATCGGGCTTATGCATACCATCCAAAATGACCGAAGAAGACTGGCGAAAATATGGGCCTTATCAGTTAAAAGGGGCCAACCAACCACCAAGGGGGAATGAGGAAATGAAAGCATCCGCTTTTGAAATGAAGGATTATTTACAGTTGCGTCTTAGCGGCATGACTCGTAAGCAGATTGCGAAGTCCAAGGAGTACACCCTGTCACATTTGGAGAATTACTGGCTGAAGAAGTGGGGCATTAAAGATCTCTCGCAGGAAGAGATCGCCCTTGCTGCCGCTAAACCAGTATCTGAATCGCTAGCAGATGCAAAGCAACCAAGAGGCCTAATCAATATAAATTTCCAAGCAGGTCAATCGGAAACCTTTGGCGATGCAACAAAACACATCGCAGCAGAACTAGATCAGGGCAAACAGAAAGATGCGGAGATTGAGCGGCTCACACGCGAAAAGGACGATTACCGTCAAACTGCCACCAAACTAGAGTGTAAGATCGACGAATATTCGGCACTTTCTCTTCAGCTGGATATCGAAAATGAGCGGTTAAAAGCAGAAGTTGCATCCTATATAAGCGAGCGTGAAAACTTCAATCTCGCAATCGATGATCTAAGGGAACAACTTAGAGACCATTTACACTTTGCTGCTGAGCCAATATCTCAGGAAGAAGTCGCTGTTAATGAACCTCGTAGTGCGCGAATGATTCAGACGGAGCTTATCGCACCAACGGAACAGATTGTGGACGAACTCGCGGCACTTATTTGTTATCTTCGCTCTGGGAACGGGCAAGCATTCTATTTGGATCTACAACTTAATGAGGTGAGCCTATGAATGTACACGATCAGTCTAGGAAGGATGCTCTCATCCGTACTTTATGTAAAGCCAAAGAGCAAGCTGAGACAGCCGGTATTTATCTATCTGCAAATAATCGTGACCCGGACGATATCATGACAAATCGTGTAGTCCAAGAGAATATTGACATTGCACTGATGCACTTAGGAGCAATGGTCCCCAATACATGAATAAGGGGCTGGTATCATGCCTTACATCATTCAAGACATTGATTCATCCGCTTACCTGAAGCATTCGGGCAGTCTTACGGAAGACCATCCGTTTATCGATGTAGAGCATCAAGAACAAGCTGAGTCTTATCAGGATTTCGCCCATATAACCTATGTTGCATTCTGGTACACGGATCACTCCAGAAAATGGCGCATCATTGATCTGGATACCGGTGATAGCTTCATTCACGAAAAGGGCGGGAATTTCAAACGTGAGGAACCCGATGCATCCGCGTATGCGGATTCTGATGAGAATGAAAATGCCCCAACAAGACGATTTCGCTGGGATGATCGCTTGTCATGCGTTGAATTACTTGCGACTGAATGTGCTGACAACGGCGGTAAGTACAAGACTGCTCTTCGCAATGTGCGTATCCGTGATTACTGACGGAATTTCAGTAAGATGCCGATCAAGCAGCAGGCCACCCTCAAGCGAGATGTCATGAAGCTGTATAAGGACATTCTTCATATGCGTGAAACAGCTGACGTGGGAGACATTGTCCGAGTCCAAAAGCATGTTCCATCACTTCTGCCAGGCGTCATGAAACGTGAAAGTCGGAAATTGGTAGAGGCTGTCGTACTGGAAAGAGTGAAAATCTCTTCAACCTATCAATATCGTATTCGTCTTTTAGAAGACAACAGTGTCCAGACGGGAAACGGCCATATGATTAAATTAATCGTTCGCAAGGGTGGTGATGGTAATAGCCAAACCCCGCTCTCAAGCAGCTACACCGCGAACCATTATAGCGCAGCCGCGAGATCCTAATCGAAGTTTCGTCCTCTTGCCCCTAATAAATCTTACGGCAAGAACGGCAACGGTCGGGTTAGTGAGCTTAATTCGACAAATTGAACAGCAGCCACCTGACCGTCCTATTGAAAAAATTCACTATGATCCAGACGGACGCGTGTTAGAGATTCGGTTCAAGTAAGGAGGCTCTCATGCTAAATATCAAGGAAGTACTGGATAAGAGCCCTGATTTACACAACCGTGTAATGGATGTTATGACGCGATATACCCCGGACTATTTCCGGGATCAACTTCCCGAACTCGTCCACCTTGGTGTAACCGATCAGCAAATTAACCGTGCGGGCGTCCTTTTGCTTGATTGTCTCCAGCAGCGCTCGCAATGTCTAGGGTGTACCGACTACCATAACTGCCGCCGCCCGCCTGGACAAGAGGGTATGATTGTCGCTTTCGACTTGCAACGTGATCAGCTATGCGGCTCCGTGAAACATTGCGAGCAGCTAGAATCCTATCATCAAGAGGTACGCTGGCAGCGTCTGCTCGAATTGTCGGGGAAAGCTGTGAGTGATAAAGATTTCACATTTGAAAACTTCCCTGTCGCCCAGAAGCGCAGGCATAAAAAGCTTTGCACTTATGTTCATACCTTTGCCAAGGAGTACAAGGCAGGTGATCGCTCCGACGGCGTTTATATATTTGGGCCTCCCGGTACAGCTAAGACGCACCTTATGCAAGCTATGGTAAACGGACTGGAAGATCGCCGGGTCCCGGTACTTTTCATTCGAACCGATGCGATCTTCCGGAACATGCGCGCCATGCTTTCAAAGAAGGAATCGCTAGATTCACTCATTGAGGCATATTGTACAACGCCTATTCTCGTTATTGATGAATTTGGACAAGAGGCCGGAACAGATTTTACGATCGATGTCATGTTTGAGATCGTGAACGCTCGATTTACAGGTAAATTACCGACTTTCTGCACAAGCAATTATGCACCAGACATGGTCTATGCGAAGGCAGCTAAAAAATACGACTTGGGCGATAAGGTGGATGCGATCCGCAGCCGTCTACATCAAATGATGCATCATACGTTTATGGACGGCGAAGACGGACGTCGCCTGAATCGACCATCATTTTTCTAAGGGAGGGTTGAAGCTTATGTCACTACCACAACAAAATAGCATCGATCACGACTTGAGTGTCCTTGATTGGGAACTCGAAGAAGCACACAAGCAATTCCTGCTCGCCTGGCATCATTTTGAACAGGCAGGGCCGGAACAAGAATTTGTCGATGCTGCGATCTACAAGCTGTGCGCTGCTGAGAAACATTACAGCATCCTCTTTGTGAAAGCGAAGAGCGCTCGCCGGAACTTACCTCAATCTTTCCGCACTTTAGTCTTACACTAACAACATCGAGAGGGTGAAAGAATTGGCTAAGAAAAAAATTGAAACGCCGGTATTAACGGACTGGGAACAAGTAAACGAAGCATTGCGTGATTTGATTGAGATCGATCAACAGGTGTACTTGGCCGAGGCCACGATGAACAATCAAATAAATCAGCTAAAGCAAGCTGCTGAACTGAAGGTGAAGCCTCTACTTGCTCGAAAGGAAAAACTGGAGAAGAATATCTTGATCTTCACCGCTTCCCGCGCTGATGAATTTAAGGTCTTAAAAACTAAAAATCTCACTTTTGGTGAGGTTGGTTTCCGAAAATCAACAAGCATAATTGTCCGAAATGTAAAGGCGATCATCGAGGCACTAAAGCAAAACCGGATGACAGACTGCATCAAAGTGACAGAAACCTTAAACAAGGAAGAGTTAGAAAAATATGATGATGTTGCCCTCCAGAAAATCGGAGCTAAACGCAAAACGGATGATCGTCCCTTCTTTAAGCCAAGCATCGAGAGGATTGAAGCTTAATGACAATAACGCCTGCCACACGTAAAAGGAATGATCCACAGCCGGTTAAACGTCCCCTTCCGGGGGTTGAAGACATATCTCTTCATGTTTCGACGCTGACCGCTGGTAATACAGCTGCGCTGCTCCTCGGTGCAGGAAAGGATTTTGTCTCTACATTTGATCCAAGCGATAAATTTCAAGTGACCATTTCCATCGAAAAGCTTCCGAAGGAGGATCGCCCTAATGAGATCGGTTGAAGAAATGATCAACAATCCATCCGGCGTAGAGGTCAGCAAGCATTACGATGAACTCTTTAATGCAGATGCCCACACTTTGGGCAGCAGCTTCCGATGGATGGTATCCCCCGAGGACTGTCAGTGGCAGTACGAGAATCAAATTAAGGGTGAATTTGATCTCCTGTCCGATCATGGAGAAACAACCGACCCTTGGCATCTCAAAATATTGGATGCAAACGGTCATTTGCGAGGAGAAGTGGCAAGGCTGCGGGAGGCGTTGGATAAATGCCTAATCGGAGGAAACTCACTGGCAAGTGTAATTATCGGATGGAGTCTTCCTGCCGGATATGAGAATTGGTCATACGAAGCAACGAGCAAGTATTTTTACGATAAGTATGACGAAGAAATTGCTTATGAATATTACGAAACATGGCTTTGCTGGAAGGCGATTAGGGAAGCTGGAGAAATGGTCGAAGCTCTCTCCTCCCATACAGTGGATACAGAACAAACGTCATTGATAGAGAGAAAACTTGCTCTTGCTGTTAAATGGTTGGAGGACATCCGCAACATAGGCTCGGCAACATCAATGCTCGCCACGGCGGCCTTATGCGAGATCGAGGCCGTTGAGGAGCAATAGCCGCTCGGCATCACCATACTAGGCATCCATCCGAAGGAGTGATAACGATGGAAATGATTAATGCGGATCAGCGACGTAAGATATTCGGCTTGCAGAAGCAATATCGTATCGAAAAGGACGATCTCTACTCCATTGTCGAGCAGATTAGCGGCAACCGCAGTATATCCGCTCTTTCCAAGGAACAAGCGATAAAGGTCATTGATCGAATTGCAAAACTCTCTGGAGAGATCAAGAAACCGAATCGCGAGCATCGTGCCAACGATGCTCAAATCGGTAAGATTCGCAAGCTGGAGAAAGAGCTTCGGTGGGATGGTGATCCCAAACGACTTCAAGGGTTTATGGGGCGTGTCGTCGGCGTCGAGCGGCCCGTCTGGCTGACGCCGCAGCAGGCCAGCAAAGTCATTGAAGCATTAAAAGCAATGAAGACGCGGGCCGATCGTCAAGTCCCCTCTTCCGGCGGGTAACCTTTGGCTCGACCGAGTCATACACGGATATTGAAGGAAGCATTCTTGCTCTGCCCGCGTTGTAGGCATATCAACATTATCTGGCGGCGAAAGAGCAGGCAAAAAGCCTCGGGACACATAAAGACGCTATGGTGTCCCTATTGTAAGAAAAGACGTAGACAGATTGAGCATAAAGAATGGGAATTTGGCTGCTGAACCGTTGACGCAAGGGGGGATATCGTTGTTGACTGAAAGCTGGGTACATGATGTGAAACCGGAAGACCTGCCTGATCCCTATCATCATATCGCGCTGGAGATCGGCGTCATGAACACGTTAAAACTAGCACGCATATTCGGAGGATCTCAAATCTACTTGCCCAAGCACGACAACGCCCTCCAGATCGTGCGGGATCGGCAAATCCGTAAGGAATATGACGGCTATAATTGCAAGGCGCTTGCGATGAAATACAATCTGACGGAAAACTGGGTAAGAAGTATTATTCGGGGGAAATCGTCATCTGAAGATTTGGATCAACTCGATCTCTTTAACGACGGATTGATGTGAGTGTTTTACTAAAGTGCGTTTCTAAGAGGACTTCATATTATTAGGTAAGCTATCAGTGTACCACTAACTGATAGCTTTTTTATTTGTCCTAAAGGGGAGTGCAATTTTTGGAACAACTGCCTACTGGCGCGCTGATCTCGATTATATCCGTACTCATAACTGTTCTTTTAACGCTTGTGGGTATTGTCGGTTATTTCTTGAAGGACATTCGAGCCAGCGTAAAAGAGAAACAGAAAGACCAAGATGAGAATCTATCCGTTATCAGCAAGGAAATCTCCAAGCTGAAGGAAGACTTACCAGTTAAGTACGTGCTCAAGGATGATTACACCCGAACGCTTAAAGAGCTTAAGGATGATCAAACCAGAGCGATAGCGGGCGTGGAGCACAAGGTTGATACACTCACTCGCGATGTAAGGGAAATGCTGCAAGTGGTCAGCAAATTAACAGGTTTAGGGGGAAAGTTAAATGATCACCAATGAAGTGAAAGAAGTCCGGGGTTTTATCCTCGCAATATTGAAGCTTCAATACCCAAGTCCCGCGAGTGACCGGCTGATATCGTTGACTCTTAACGATAGCCACTTGGATAGCTCGATCCCGCAAATACGCGGCCAGTTACATTATCTCGTAGATAAGGGTTACGTCCGTACTGAAGAAGGAAACGAGCTAGGCATCCAGCGGACGATGGCAACGCTGACAGCCAAAGGTGTTGATCTGCTTGATGGAAGCATTCCGGACGACCCAGGAATTATGGTTACTCGCTAATGTCAGACCGCCGCAAACATAGCAAAGTCCTTCAGTTGCCGGAGGAAATCGTCAGTGCGGTCAACAAGCAACTTACGAGCGGTGTACCTTATCGGGAGATCGCGGAATGTATTAATCAACTCAAGCCGCAAACGGGTGTTGAGGTCAGCCATATGGCCGTACAACGTTATGGCAAGGATTTTCTCACCAAGATGGAACGCCTGAAGATTGTTAACGAACAGGCCAAGGCAATCTTGGACACGCATGGTGAAGGCCCGGATACTGCGCTAAGTGAGGCAGCAAACAAAATGGCCCTCTCGCTAATCATGGAAACCCTCCTCTCCGCAGAAAATGCGCTGGAAGGTGAAAGTATGACAGCCATCATGCGTGCATTGGCGCAACTTCAACGCAGTTCCATCGCCAGTGAAAAATTGAAGTTTACCTTCGACAAAGGCGTATCTCAGGCAGTCGCGCAAGTACGTGCACAGCTACAGGAAGAATTGAAGGGCGACGCCGATCTTTATCACCGGCTGCTCGCAAAGGTTAGCCAGGTCGAAGCGGATCTAACTGCGACATAAGCAAGAGGTAGGATTTCATCCTACCCAGAGGATCGGGAGAATTGGTTCCTCCCCCTTACCGGCTTCTCCCGGTTCTCTGGGTGCGATGAAACCCGCGCACTGACTTCGCACATTGATAAGGGCTTGATAGAGCTATCCAAGCTGCGCGTCTGACAATCGCGCCATATCGCCCATTATTGGGATGCAGGGGCCGATGATCACCGGTTGGCAGCTGGTGCGGCGTTGCGACGATCCGCCTGTTCTTTTCTTATTTTGCGGGGAGCGATCAGCGAGAGATAACCGCGAACCTGTATCCGCTTGGGGACGATTGTCCCCCATAACCGGAGGTGAAATGGAAAGGTGAAGCCATCCAAGAATAAACCGGTCGGCTCCCTCATCCAGAGCCTTGTCGGTACGAATGACCATCAATCGTTAGAATCGTGGGAGCTTGACCTGTGGGAACAATACGCGGTCAAATACCCGCTCGTATATCGTCGTAAGAGCAATCTCCCATTCACCGGCCCGACCGGTCTTCGGCGGATGCTCGGCGCATATGACCAAGAATATTTCGGTAAAGCGTATTTTCCTCATTACTTCAGCCGCCGTACGCCCGAATTTCATCGGGAACTTGACGCGCTTTGGCGTGACGGTGTACTGAAGGGTGAAGTCCCGCTGGAGCGTAGTGCAGTTGAACGGCTGCGCGTCCTACCGGGCTGTAAGCGGGCAGTCGCCGCGCCGCGTGGTCATGCAAAATCGACGAGCTTTACTTTTAAGGATACGACTCACGCCGTCCTTTACGAATACAAGCAGTACCCCATCATTCTGTCCGATACATCGGATCAAGCCGAGAGCTTTCTCGAAAACATCCGTGAGGAATTTGAGGATAACGAACGGATACGGGAAGACTTCGGCGAGTTGCAGGGCAAGGTTTGGCGAAACGATATCTTGTTAACCAAAACCGGCATCAAGATTGAAGCGATCGGCTCCGGGAAGAAAATCAGGGGTCGCAAGCATCGGAACCGCAGGCCGGACTTGCTCGTTCTGGACGATATCGAAAACGATGAAAACGTCCGGACGAAAGAACAGCGCAAGAAGCTTTCGAACTGGTTTTTCAAAGCGGTGTCTAAGGCTGGGGACGATTACACGGACATCCTGTACATCGGTACTCTGTTGCACCACGACGCGCTGCTAACGAATATTCTCAAAAACCCCGGTTATAAATCGAAGAAGTACAAAGCGGTTATTACGTGGTCGGATCGGCAAGACCTCTGGGACGAATGGGAAACCATTTATATCGACCTCGACAACGATGATCGGGAACAGGATGCCCGCGCATTCTTCGAGGCGAACCAAGAAGCCATGCTTGCCGGTACACAGGTGCTATGGGAAGAGAAGCTCTCCTACTATGACCTTATGGTCATGCGTCTGACGGAGGGCGTTGCGTCGTTCAACTCTGAAGAACAGAACGATCCTACCAATCCGGAAGATTGCGTGTTTAATGAAGAATGGTTCGATTACTACAATCCGCTGGAAGTAAATTTTGCAGAGGACTTTACCTTTGTCGGATTCGTCGATCCATCGCTTGGCAAAACCAAAAAGAGCGACTTTAGCTCGATCATTACGCTGGCGCTGCATAACAAGACCGGTTATCTCTATGTCGCGGATGCCGACATTGGGAGGCGTCATCCGGATGCCATCATTACGGACATTTTGGAAAAGGAACGCTGGTTGCGTCTGACTTATGGTCGAGGCTTTGCTAAGTTCGGCTGCGAAACGAACCAGTTTCAATGGTTCCTTAAAGAAGAGCTTGCCAAGCGTTCGGCGCAAGTCGGTCTCTATCTTCCGATTGTGGAGGTCAACGCGCATACGGATAAGAAGCTACGGATCGCGACGCTCCAGCCGGATATTAAGAACAAGTACATCAAGTTTAACCGGCAACACAAGCTGCTGCTTGAGCAGCTCACGAATTACACCGACAACGCTGCCTATGATGACGGACCGGATTCGCTTGAAGCATGCCGGACGTTAGCCAAGGGTGTCGGAAAACTCGACAGCAAGCTCCTGTCGGTCTTTAGGGGGATGAGGATTTGGCCGAAAATTGGCTAACAAGAGCCGTCGGCGAAATATCCAAGCTGCGATCTCGTGCGACCGCTGCGATCACCGGCATAATCGGGGGTCGATATTCAATTGGCAGCGGCGGACTTACGGTCGATGACAGCCGTGTAGATTACGAGAAAGCCCGCAGCCTGTACGAGAACACCGACGATAATTACAAGTTGTCTGCTGGATTCTGTAAACCTCTTATCAATGCAAAAGCTGGATTCATGGGTGTGCCCTCCTTCCAGTCGGAAGATGATGAGGCGGCGGATGTGCTGAAAAAGTTTTTTACCGAGCACAAGTCAAAAATGAATCGCACCCATGGCAAGGCATTTACCGAAGGGGATTGTTTCGTATGGATCACCCGTGAGGATACGGATGCCGTGCTTTATCCCGAATCCGGGCCGCGTCTTAAATTTACGATCATCCCATCCGAGGAGGTCGTAGGCATTACCCGCCATCCATTAACAAGGGAGCCTATCTCTTATTTGTTGAAATCCATAATGGACTGGATAGGTAATGACGGGCGCAAGCGTAAAACCATTGTGAAGCAGATTGTAACGGCAACGGAGCGAACGATTCAGATCGAAGGCGATCAGATTCCAGGCGTTGAGGCGTTTACGACAATTCAGAATCATTGGGGATTCATCCCGATCGAGCACTTTCGAAATGAAGAGAACGAGACGCGGTTGTATGGTCAAAGTGACTTGGAGCCGATTGAGCCGTTCCTTCGGGCTTACCATGATGTCATGCTCTACTCGCTACAAGGTAGCAAGCTCCATTCGACACCAAGGCTGAAACTGAAGCTAAAGGACGTATCAGCGTTCCTCGCGAACAACTTTGGGATCTCTGACCCCATAAGCTATGTCCAAAAAGGTGGCACGATCTCGCTTGAAGGTAAGGAGTTTCTGATTTTCACTGAGGGTGAGGACGCTGCATTCGTCGAGGCGAGCAGTGCAATGGGCGACGCTGCCGGAGCGCTGCTGAAATTGCTCTATTACATGATCGTCTCTACTTCGGAAACGCCGGAGTTTGTACTGGGTGTTCACACCCCAAGTGCACTGGCTAGCGTCAAGGAGCAGATGCCGGTATTTGTAAGGGCGATTACCCGCAAGCGTGACAATTTCGCGGGTAACTGGCAGCGGATTGCACGCATGGTGCTTGCTATGACCCAGCGTGCCGAGCTAACCGTATTTGAAACCTACGAGACGACGCTTGTCTGGGAAGAAATTGACCCGCGAGATGAGAAACAAGCAGCGGAGATGCTTGATTCTCTTACA
Organism: Cohnella silvisoli; assembly: GCF_021190915.1. Classification (GTDB taxonomy): domain Bacteria; phylum Bacillota; class Bacilli; order Paenibacillales; family Paenibacillaceae; genus Cohnella; species Cohnella silvisoli. The sequence goes on along the minus strand of NZ_JAIOAP010000020.1, from coordinate 86,237 downwards.
CAAGCTCTCGACACAGCGGTTAAAGGTGAATTCCTATCAGCTGACACAGCTGCCGAACACCTCAAGCAGTACATTCCGAGTATGCGCGATTACAAGTCGGATGTACCAGCTGAAGATACGGAGCTCAAGCGTATCGTCAAGAACAAAATCGTTCGGGAACGTCTAGCTGACGGTGCACTCGGTATCGATGTCCTGCAGTTCATTAATGAGGAGGTCAGCAAATGACCTATCCATTGCGATCTTCCGTCGTTGTCGTTGCAGACTCCCTTGAGCTTAAATTACCGATTGGGAAGCCGGGTTACGTATTAGCAGTCAATCCCAGCCCGTACACCTTACTTCGTTACTTGATTAATGTCCCTTCATTTCCCTATTGCATGTGGGTACCGGAGAGTGATCTGCGAAGTTTGGAGGAAATGACAGGTACGGAAGCTGACAAGGTGATTGCGAATTCCTTACTGGATTACGCGTTGGCTACGCGAAATAAGTCCTTGTTTGACTCGCTGTTCCCTTTGAAGGGTTGGTGAGACAAAATGAATCGGGACGAGATCGATCAGATTAAGAACGCAGCTGGTGAATATGCAAAAGAGGCGTTACTTGCTCGCAAGGCATTTATCGAATTACGTCTGAAACAAGACCCCGAGATACGAAAAGTATTGATCCGCGCTGCTAAAGGGATCACCGATACTTTGCGTAAAAGCGGATCAGCATCCGTGTCCGGACGGTTAATGGCTGTAGTTGAAAGTAAGTTGAACGATCTTGCAGAGCGCTTGCGTAGCGACTACACCGAAACGATTGGCGGGCATATCCGAGAAGCGGCGAAAATCGGTGCTCAAACGAACAAGGCAATCACGATTGACTTAATGCATGGTAAGGTGCAAGTCCCTCGCGTGACAAAGGCGGGCATCGATCAGCTTTACTTCCGTGTCAATGAGGATGCCGTCCGAGCGATATGGGATCGCACGAGCCATGGGCTTAAACTATCCGATCGGATTTGGAATGCTTCGAAGGAAGCGCGTCGGGTGATGACGGAGATTGTGCAGGATGCTGTAGCCACTGGGCAAGATGCCGTCCAAACCGCGAGATTGCTAGAGCAATATGTGCGGCCCGATGCGAATATCCCGGTCAAGTATTACAAGGGCTTGCTGGAGCGTACTCAAGGCGGTATCCCGGACGATCTGAGCTATCAGGCGCTGCGTGTTGCACGGACAGAGACAACAGCAGCTTTAGGACAAGGGACAATTAAGTCAGCGCAAGTCTCTCCCAGCGCGATTGGTATTCAATTTTGCTTGTCGCCTTCGCACCAGATTCAGGATATCTGCGATGAGCTTGCACGGCATGATGAAGGTTTGGGTTCAGGTGTCTATCCGTTGGACAATCCTCCTCCCTATCCAGCCCATCCGAATACGTTATCGTTTCTCGTAGAAAAGCATCGAGATTCAAAGGATTTTGTTAGCGACCTGAAAGCGTGGCTGAACAATCCGGATAGTCGTCCGGAACTTGAAAGCTGGTATACGGATGTGTACCAAAATGGAGCCGCCTAAATTCGGTTCTAAGGCGTTTGAAAAGAGCGCGTCCGGGGATAACACCAAAAATCGACTTTACCCGCGTTATCACGCGTGATAACGCGATTTCCGGGCGTGTTCGAGTTATATCGTAAGTGAGGAGTGAACGGATTGGCAAAAAAACAATGGTCTCGGGTACCGGCATCCATAACCGTATCGCTTAACCCGGAGGATATTCCTCCCGCGCCAGGCGTCGATGTCGAGGCAATCAAAGCGGGTGATGATGATCCATTTGAGGTCGTTGTCGAAATCCCGGCGGGAAAGTCGACTCGCGGCTGGAACTATAAGCCGAATAGTCTAAAAGCTATTGTCGATCACGTCAATTCGCATACGCTCTCGGGGATTCTTGGACATCAGAAACCCGAAGATGTCGCCAGTGTGTTCGTGGAGCCTGTTACGCATTGGGTTGGGGCGAAAATGGTCGGTGAGACGGCTTACTTTCGTGGCATTATTGATGCGGATGCGCCAAGGCTTAAGCGTTGGATACGTACGAAACGGATCAAACAAGTTAGTATTTTCGGATTCCCGTCACTGGTAACAGTAGCTGGGGAAACGAGCGTGGAAGATTACAAGCCACTCTCGATCGATTGGACACCACTCGACAGATCGGGTATGCCGACACGAATTGTAGGAACTGGCGAAATGGACGATCTGCAAGATGACGAAGGAGGAAACGAATTGAACTGGAAAGAACTGATTGCCCAGATTTTAGCCGCTATTCAAGCGGGCACTGTGACTTTGGCCGATGTACTGGCCGAACTGGATTCAGAAGGCACAAAAACAGCTGCAGCCCATACTGAACTCATTACAAAGCTGAAAGCAGCGCTTGGTGTCACCGAGGACAGTGAACTGCTCCCCGCCGTAGAGAAAGCCGCCGAGGCACTTAAAGGCACGGATGGTAAGAAAACGGGCGACTTGCTCAACGAGGTCGTTAAAGCCAAGGTTACCGGAGAGATGGCGCAGGATCTTGTCTTGCGTATGATTCATCCCGCCGAAGGTGCGACCAAAGAATTGATCGCCGGTGAGGTTGACGCGCTACTGGGTACTGCTAGCGTTAAGGAAATGATCAGCAAGCTTCACACCGATTTGCCACCAAATGTTGGTGGAAACAAGGACGGCGCTGCCGCAAATTCAAGACGCGTCTCTATCTAAAAGGCGCGATCAACAAGGAGGTAAAGTACGATGAGAGATGGCCCTTACGTCCCGTCAACGAAATACTCTGTCGGTGACAACAAAATCAGCGATGGAAAAGCGGTCGAGGTTACGGTACCGCAAAATACGACGCTGAAGGCAGGCGATTTGACGCTGCTAGATGGATTTTTCGGCGTCGTACCGGTTAACGTAACGACCGGCGCGGGTGAGACTGCGAGTATCGCCCTTCAGATTGGTCAGTTCGAATATTCAACTGATCAAATCACGGTTGCCCAGGCGTTTGCCAAAGGCACGAAAGTCTATTGGGATGCGACGAACAAAGTGCTCATTGAGACGGCGTCTACAAATCGCTTGGCCGGGATCGTGACGACCACGAAGAATGGTAGTAATGTTATTGATTTCTTGCTCGGCCCACAAATTTAATCTAACGTGACCGATTAAAGTCGGCACAACCCAAGGAGGACACCGCGCAATGCTTAATGTAATTACAAGTGACGGCCTTCGTGCTGCACGAAGAGTTGGAACGCACTCATCCCCCGTTTCCTATGTTTTGAACGGGAAACGCCATCAAGTTAATAAAGAGATCGTTAACGGTGAAATGGAAATCCGTGTTTTCGACAAGCCCATCGGCGAGATGATGACGAACGGCAGCTTGCCTGATATGAAGGCTTTCACTGAGAAGGTTGTTCTGGACGTAGAGCTTGGCAAAGAACTGATCCCCCTGCTTTATAAAGAGATTTATGATCTCATTGATGATCCGAACCTTCCGCAAACGATGGAAGCCAAATGGGCGCTATCGGGTCTCGTTGTCTTCCTAGAGCATCTCGAAGGCGGCGAGGTAAAATTCGGTACCATTCAAGCAGAAAAAGGCCCTGTCGCCAAAATTAAAACGTATGCTGGCGGGTTTGAATACACGAAGCAAATGATCGAGTTTAACGAAACCTTCTCGGTTGAGCTACTGAATAAGGACATGGGTCGCGCTTGGAATGCCATGTTAAATCACATTCACCTTGGCGCAATCATTTCGGCAACTTATGCAGCTGGGAATAAGACGGCTGCTGTGGCTGGCCCCGCTGGTTCGGAGCGTTGGGTTACCGTTTATCGCACGTTATCCAAAGCGGTATCTGATGCAGCAACTGCAAAGCGTCCCGGTTCGGTTCTCCTTGCAGCCACTGCTGACCGTCAGGATATTGAAATGGCGATAAAAGGATTCACGCATAATGGCACCGTTTATCCGCCAATTCCGGGCATTACAACGATCGTGTTCTATGATGGGGAAACGCTCTCCTCCGGCAAAAAGGATACCGTATACCCGGGCGTAACTGTCGGCAAGTGTTACTTAATTCGGCCGAAGCGTGGGTTCAAAGAATTAGTGAAGAAAGATTTAACGATTGAATCCAATCAAGGCGATCTCTCTCGCCTCGTTGAATCTCAAGTTGTTGGATATGGCTTCCGAGGCGCGTTCGCGGCGACTGGCGAGAACATCCAAGAGGTCAGCTTCTCCTAATGGATTGAATTGCAGATCAGAACCGGCTTAATGCCGGTTCTTCTGCTGAATGGAGGTTTACAATATGACGCCCACTCCGGATATATTGACCGAACTGCGAGAACTGCTCGACGAAGAGATTCCTGTAAATGGTACCGAAGCGGATACGGCTTTTACCAATAGTCGTCTCTCTTCCATTCTTTCGGATTCGGTTAACATCTATGCCGCAGCTGCTGAAGGATGGCGACGCAAAGCAGCCAAAATTCAGAAAAAGCTCGACGGGATCGGGTCTTATCAAGTCGGTACGGAACGTTATGAGTACATCAGCCTCTCCACTGCTCTGGCGGCTGCACTGAAAGTTGCCAGTACATTTGAAGAACAGGCGGTCAAAAAGACCCCAGGCATCAGTAGTATGATGTTTAAGCTCACACCGCCAGAGGTGTTGTAATGAATCCGGAACGTCGGAAGGCTCATATTCGTTGGACAATCGCACAGAATCCCGTGACAATCACGATTCATCGCACAGGTAAGCAGCGGGCCGGGGGTGGTTTTCAGAACGTAAAAACTGACCTTGGCCCATTTATCGTGAGAATATTCGTTGATGGCAGCCAAACGATAACGGAGTCCGAGACCATAGGCACACGGCAGATCAGCAAGGTTTACTCTCTCTTAGCGGATTCCGGTACCGACATTCAAGCCTCTCCGGATATCGATGATCAATTTACTGTTGCGGATTATGGAACGTTCGTCGTAAAAGGCGTTACTCCGCAAATCGTGAAGGGTATTGTATGCGGTTATCAGGTGGATCTCGAAAGGGTGAGCTGACTTGTCCTTAGAGGAAATCTTTACTGAACAAATCAAGCGTCGACAAGCAGCAACCTTCGCTCTTGTACAGCATTGGGGCGGACGTCTTGAGAGCGATGCGAGACAAAGTGCAAGCTGGAATGATCGTACCGGCCACGCTAGACAAAACATTCAAGGTGGCGCAGAACAACGGGGCGACATCCTCATCCTCTATCTTTCGCACGGCATGAGATACGGAACGTTTTTGGAAACAGGTACCAAGCCTCACGTCATCCGTGCAAAATCAAAAAAAGGGCTTTACTGGGGGGCTACTAGAGCGAATGGAAAACCGCTCATCGTCCGCAAAGTAAATCATCCGGGAACGAAAGCAAGGCCCGTCATTGAACCGACAATGAGACGTAACTTGAATCAAATTAAATCGGATCTTAAAGAATTGTGGGGTGGCAGACAATGAGGGAAGGCATCCGGCAGCGGCTCATTGCCGAAGTGTCGGCGATTGGCGATCGGGTGTTTGAACCACATGCCGCCGATGCCAAAACCGCGAAACCATATGCCGTCATTGTTCAGGGCAGCGACAGCGAAGATAGCGATTGGTCGGGATTTAGACGACTTGTCGAGATATGGCCATACGTCTCCTGGACAAACTTTACCGAGGTAGATGCCCTCTGCAAGTCCATCATTGATGCGCTTGCCGATCAACTGATCACCGACCCGGAAACCGGCGAGATGTTTACTTGCCGTTATGAAGGAACGCTTGGTGACGACACGGTCGACGAAGATTGGCAAGCCATTACCCGAGGGCTTCGCTTCTCAGTTCTCGCTCTCCAGCCGACCGGGAATGTCGGGTACGAGCAACCGGCTGATCCGTGGCTCGCAGCATTAGCTGAATGGAGCCATGTCATTCTTGGGTCTCAATGGACGATTTTCCATACAGCTTGGCCGCTCGGCTACGCTCGTCCAGCTGTTCTCTGGCGGATCGCTGGTGTTGAATTGCGTGAAGTGAGCGCAGCTGCAGTTGAATTGCGTAAGCGGTTTGTCGGCCACGTGATCGGTACCACGCAGACTGAGCAAAACGCTGCTATCGTTCTAACGACTTGGAAACTCAAAGCAGCAATCAAGCTGCCGCTTGACGTTGCGACTCGGCGCTATCTGACCGTTATTGATCCGAAAGCGGATCATCAGGCCGATGGTTTACGCACAGGACAAATTACGGTGACCCTATCCCGCAAAGAAGCGCGGTCAATGGACGCTGCCCCTATGATGGCCGAGTTCTATCAGCAAGGAAATTTATTGTGAGGTGAATGAGGTTGGCTATAAAAGATACGGTTCTTGACGATTCGCCTAGATTGCAGCGTGACGAACTCATGGCACACGCGCAGGTATTGTTTGGTATTCAGCCTGAAGTGGTCGCCGGTGCTCTTCATGAAAGTGATCAAGGCGAATGGACAGTTGATCAGGCACGCAGCCTAGTCGACAAGTTTTTGAAAAGGAAGGTGAACTGATTTGGGAGGCAATTGGAGTGCGACGGATAAACCCGTCTTGCCAGGTTTTTTTCTCAACTTTCAGGCAGCAGCCCTAAACGCAATTGTGCCGGGATCGCAAGGTATTGTTATCGTGCCAGTGAGGGCAAATTGGGGGCCAGTCGGACAGTTTGTCGAAATCGCCAGCGAAAAAGAATTGGTCGATGCCTACACCGTAGATGAGACGGGCGGCGCTACGGCTTACACATCGATCCGGCTGGCTTTGCTCGGTGCACCGCAAAAGGTGATCGGGTACCGGCTAGCTGCTAGTGCGGCAGCTGCAACAATTACGCTGCAGGATACGACTGGATCTCCGGTCAACGTTCTGAAGATCGATGCTAAGTATCCGGGCTCCCGCGGCAATACCTTTAAGGTGACCGTCGCCGTAAACCCGATTGATAGCGCAAAGAAAGATATCAAGCTCTTCGAAGGAACAACGCTGCTCCGAACTTTCACTTTTACGAGTGGAACAGTGGCAGCTGCGGTAGATGCGATCAACAGCGATACCTCAAATCAATGGATCGTTGCAACAAAGCTGGTAGATGGTAACGGTACACTGGCGAACGTCTCCACGCAGTCGTTCACAGGTGGCACATCCGGTATTGCGGGAATTGCCAACTCCGATTATACAAATGCACTTGCCGCTTTTGAGACGCAAACATTCCACGTTCTTGCACTTGATGGTCTGAGCGACTCTGCTCTTCATACAAGTGTGGTGGCTTGGGTGTCCCGGGTTCGAAGTGAGGGCAAAGGGATAATCGCCGTTCTTGGTGGTTCCGCTTCCGATGACATTGCTTCGGATGCCGTAAGCAAAGCGACAACAAGAAGCGCAACGTATAATCACGAGGGCATCGTCAACGTCGGGAGCGGTGCAAAGCTTGATGGCGTAAGTCTAAGCTCGGCACAAATATCCTGCTTTGTTGCTGGTCTCATTGCAGGCAAAGCGCTCAATCAGTCAACTACCTACGCAATCGCCCCTTTCGTGGATGTAACCCGTCGCTGGACGAGATCGGAGCAGGAGCTCGCAATTAAAGGCGGCGTTTTCCTTCTTTATCATGATGGACGGCAGGTTAAAGTTCTGCGCGGCATGAATAGCCTTGTTACTCTTCGCACGGGTCAAAGCAAGCTGTGGAAGAAGATTCGTTCGACCCGAGTGATGGACGCTATTAACGCCGACCTCCAGCGGACAGCTGAAGATAGTTACATTGGCAAGGTGAACAACACGGAAGAAGGCCGCTTAGCTCTGATCAGCGCCTGTAAGCAATACCTTCAGACGCTAGCGTCATCGGGCGTAATCGAACAAGCTGGTTTCAATGTCATTCTCGATCCGAATTACTATGCAACGAACGCTTCGCAAACACCGGAGCCAGATCAAGTCTTCCTCCAATGGACGGCGAAATTGACCGATACCATGGAGCAAATTTTCGGCACATTCATTGTGCAGTAAGGAGGAAAAGCCAATATGATGGACCCTACCCGAGCGATACTCGGTACCCACGGACAAGCTTTCATTAACGGATTTTGGCAGACAAATATCAATCATCTCGAAGCTGCCGTGGAAATTGAAAAGCGTGAACTGAAGCTTTCCGGTATGGACTGGTCGACCTTTAAGATTGGCACGAAAAAAGGAACCGGCACCATGAGTGGATATAAGGTGACGAGTGATATGGTTAGACGTGGCTTTGGCAAGTTCAACATCATCTCGAAGTTGAATGATCCAGAAGCCTATGGATATGAACGTATTGAGCTCATCAACTGTATGCCGGATCGAATTCAATTAGCCAACTGGACAGCTGGCGAAGAAGTCATGGAAGAAACGCCTTTCACATTTGAAGGGTTCACACTGCTCGACCCGATTGTGGCGAGCTAATAATCTAAGGGGGTTTTTGGATCATGGAAAATCAGAACATGTCAGAAGAACAAGTCCTTCAGCAGCTGCTTGCAGCAGATTCGATTCCAGAACGAACCGTTCGTATTCAGCGGATAGGTATACCGATTACTTTACGGGGTCTCACAGGCAAGGAAGTCTACGCACTTCGGGAACGGGCTACCGAACGTAGAGGAAAACGTGGTCAAGAGTCGGAACGTATCGACGATGAACAATTCAACGTTTCGCTGATCGCAACTTCCACAGTCACTCCGAATTGGGGAGATCCACAGTTGCTGGCTAAGTATAAAGCCAGCAGCGCTGAAGAAGTAATTAAGCGGATTCTGCTGGCCGGAGAATTGGGCTCGTTAGGTGATGCCGTACTTGATATCTCCGGATTCAATACGGAGCTTGAAGACGTAAAAAACTAATTAGGTTCGGGGCGACGGCCAGACTCATTAATGCCATTTGGGTGAGACATCACCTTCGCCCCGGACAGTTTTGGGAGCTGCCTCGTGGAGAGCAGCTTTTTCTAATGGCAAGTATTGAACTGGAACTCGCTGCAGAAACACCAAATCCTGAAAGGAGGTAAACGCAATAGCTGACGAATTTTATCGCATAGACCTTGTTATTGGTCAGGATGGTATCGAAGAAACAAAGGCCGAACTGAAGGCAATGGATAAATTCCTTGATCAGGTGAGAAAACGCGGCGAAACGCTTAGTCGCATGAAAATGACGCCTGCCGCTCGACTAAATGATCGAGTAACGGAACCAGCCAGAAAAGCAACTGCCTCCCTTCGGGCTTTGGATAAGGCGAAGGCTTCGCCATCTGCTAGGCTTATTGATCGGGTCTCTTCTGCAACTAAGAAGATCAATGGCAGTTTGAGGGCCATGTCAAGCAAGGCTTGGAACGTCACCATCAGGGCAAAAGATATGACCGTCGGCACGATCGGAGCGATCAAAAACCGTCTTTTTTCCCTACCGGGCATGCTTGGGATGGGTGCCGGTGTACTTGGTGGCGTCGTTGCTCCATTAAATCTATCAGGACAAATGGAGCAGGCGAACATTGCCTTTGAAACAATGCTCGGAAGTGCGAATAAGGCAAAGTCATTATTGGCTGACCTTCAGAATTTCGCGAACAAAACACCTTTCGAATTTCCGGAGCTTCGAGACTCATCAAAGCGCCTTCTGGCTTTTGGGTTTCAGGCAAAACGGATTATCCCGATGATGACGTCGGTCGGGAACGCATCCGCTGGACTCGGCCTTGGCGGTGAAGGAATCAACCGAATTACGATGGCTTTGGGCCAGATGAAGGCAAAGTCGAAAGTATCCGCTGAAGAAATGATGCAGCTGACCGAGGCAGGTATTCCCGCATGGGATATCCTTGCTAAGAAGATGGGCCTTACAACGGCACAAACGATGAAGCTTTCAGAGAGAGGTTTGATTCCGGCCAATCAGGCCATCGATGCTCTTCTGGAAGGAATGAATGATCGCTTTCCGAACATGATGCAGAAACAATCCCGTTCCCTTTTTGGCCTTGGGTCTAACATCAAGGATACGTTTAACAGTAAGATCCTCATGCGCTGGGGCGATGGTATCCGGACAGGCATCCAATCAAGGCTGGAGAAACTGGCTGATTGGATCGACAAGAATGATGACACGATTAAGCGCTGGGGTAATAATCTGGAACGTATGGCTGGTCAAGCAACGGATTGGATCGCAAGAAAGTTTGAGAAAGTCTTCTCACTCTTCGATGATCCTAAGTTTCAGAACGCCGACTTCTTTAAGAAAATGCGGATCGTCTGGGATGAGTTGATTACCGATCCATTCTCAGAATGGTGGTCAAGCGGCGGCGAGGGGAAGCTTAATAACATTGCATCCAAGATGGGGGAAGCCATCGGTGGCACCCTCGGTGGTTTGATTATGGGGGCTTTTGGTCTTGCAGCCGGGGAAACGTCAGCGGATCAGTCTCCGTTCGTTAAAGCCGGTGCATCGGCAGGAACTGCATTCCTGGAATCTTTTCTTGAATCGTTTGATGCTGGGAAAATAGCAAAGAAGGCTGCTGATTCATTTAAGGATGTATCAGTAAACGCGATTAAAAACCCAACACCTGAGAATCTAAGTAAAGTAGCTATTGAAGCTGGCATAGCAATTTTCCTTGGCAAGAAACTGGGTGTGTTTAAGGGATTAAAAGGATTGTTAAGAGGTGGAAAATGGCTTCTAGGAGCAGGTGCTGCAGCCTCCGGTGGAGCTGGCGCAGCAGCAGCTGCTGCAGAAGGAACAGCAGCTGCTGCTGCTTCAAGAGTATTAATTAAGGGAAATCCAGCAAGTCCCTATGCTAAAGGTTGGAACCCTAGATACCAAACTCCAGTAAGGCCAGGTTCGCCGCTTCCTTGGGTAGCTGCACCTGGAATTGCCGCTGCTGCCCGGTTCTCTATATTCGGTGCTGCCGGACTTGGATTTGCAGGGTCTATGGGCTTCTTGGCGAACAACTGGGAAAAAGCACAAACTGACCCAAGATCAATTTACTCGAATCCTGTGTTGACAGGTCGTCCAGATCAAAGACCAACATCTAGCTTACAGGTATCTAAAAATGGAAGCTTGCAGTTAGTTGAGACCAACGCGGGCAAGGTGACTGCCGTCCCTCCACCTACCCTAACACCTGCTGAAGTCGACAAAATTGCTAAATATCTCACAAGTAATACTAGTAAGTCGCCAACACAAATAAACGTCCAAGTTCCTGCTAATGCGGTCAGTATTCAGGTACAGAAAGATAATGAGATTGATTATTCGGAATTAGAAAAAAGGATCGGTAGTGCTTTTGTAGCTCGAATAAAAGTGACAATGGAAAACCGAGATTGAGAAGGAATTTCCCACTTTATGACGAATTATGAGTTCTGAAGGGTGGGTGATTGATTTTGCTTGAAATTTGGGATTCAGCTAAAAGCATACTTGAATGGGCAATGTCTACAGTATGGGCTTCACTGCTAATTCTTGCATATCTGGTGTACGACTTCTCAAAAGACCTTACATCTGTTGTATGGGCCTATAGAGAAAATAACCGGGATAACTTTTCGTCATCAGTAAGGCATCTACTATTGGCTGTTTTGTTACTTGTGATTTGGATATATTTGTTCATGTATTATCAAAATGTGTAATTCGTTAAGAGGTGATTATCTTTGAACTTTAGCCTGATCGACCCGGCAGGCGGTGAATTTATTTTCCCGGTGAATCCGGAAGAAGTAACGATCCGTCGATCAAAGTTAGTTGAAACCATGAATATACTGAGGCTTGGAGAAATTGACTTGATCCAGCCAGGAGAGAAGGTGAAAGAAATCGCCTTCTCTTCTTTTTTTCCCAAGGAGTATGACAATAGCTTCTGCAAGGGAGATCCATTAGCGTTTATTGAGCCTCAAATAGCTATGAATATACTAACTACATTTATGGTTAGCCAGAAGCCTGTTCGCCTGATCATTGCCGAGGACAAGAATAAAATGGTTAATGTTCTCGTAACTTTGTCCACCCATGATACAACGATCAAAGGCGGGGAACCGGGCGACATATACTTCGACATTACATTCCGGACGTGGCGTGACTTAAAGGTTAGAACGGAAACGATTGCCGCTAAGAAAGGACAAGTAAAGGCTCTCTCCGTTCGTCCGGACGTAAAGCCGGTCGCTAAGGTTTACATCGTTAAATCAGGCGATACACTTACGTCCATCGCAAAACGAGAGCTTGGCGACAGTTCCAAGTGGAAGCAAATCTATGACAAAAATAGTTCGGTGATTGGTAAAGACCCGAACAAGATTTTCCCGAATCAAAAGCTGGTGATGCCATGAGTTATGATGTGGTTCTTCGGAACACTTTTTATCTGCGGGATCTGATCGAATCTATTTCACTGGAAGATTCCCTTGATGAAATCTCTTATCGTGCGACGATTCGCCTTGTGATGACGGATGATCTTCCTGACATAGAGCCAGGACAAGAAATTCGTATATCAGGTATACCATACGATGGGACAAGTATGGCACCACTCCTGAATCCGGGCGTCGTTTGGGACTGCGAAGCTGCGGATCGCGGACGGCAGCATCTGAATATCACGGTATACGACCGAACCATCTATCTAGCCAAGTCGGAAGATGAGCGGCTTATGGCAGCTGGTCAGACTGCAGGTCAGCGTTTGAAAATGTACGCTAAAGATTGGGATATCCGTCTTGGCAGCGTGCCAGATACCGGCATTGCACTTTCGCGTGACGTGAAACGCACCCAAAGCATTTTCTCCATGATTAAAGCTGATCTGAAGGAAACCGTAGACAAGGGCGGCAACATGTACCGGCCCCGGATGACCACATCCGGATTGAGTCTCATCCAAGTTGGTAGCAACAAAACAATTTGGGATCTGGAGTCCATCGAAGAACTAACTCGAAGACGGACTTTAGAAGGGACGGTCACGCAGGTCAAAGTGCTTGGCACCGAGAAGAAGGCTTCAAAGGCCTCCCAACAAGTTGATACAAGCGGAATGACGCTGCAGGAGATTGCACGTAAGTATGCAGGTACTGTAGATGGATCAGGTAAACTGAAATCGCCTGAGCTTCCTTCCCCTATTCTCGCCGTTGAAAAGGGAGAAACGTTGAAATACGGTACCTTACAGAAGGTTATTCAGGACAGCAAGATCAAAAATGCCGACCAAGCAAGAAAGGCAGCTCGGAAGGAATTATCCGGCATACAGGAAACCTACTCGGTTGCGGGGCCGGACATTAACACAATCCGTGCCGGAGATGCTGTGAGATTAAATGGCGTGAAACTTATTGTAACTCGTGTCCGACATGATTTGGGCTACCCGGGGCGAATGGATCTCGATCTTGCCCGCGAGGACAAAGTAAGGAGGGATTTCTATTAGCGCTGATCCCTTTAAGGAACTGGTGACTATGTTGGAAGCTCGGTTTTCCGGGATAGCTGGCAAGTCGATTGCTGGAGTCCCTGCCGAGCTTGGAACGATAACTGAAACGGGACTATTGCTTGATTCCTTCAAGCACGAAATTCCTGATTATCTCGTGGCCGACTGGCTCGTAAAGGTTCATCTTCCGGACTTCTCTTTGATTGGCACAACGACATCACCGGTTAATGCATTAGGCGAACCTCTTGTTGGTGCTTCGACATCGCAACTAACACGATTCGACTTTAAGGAAACTGTAGTTGATGAGGTGCGAATGAACTGGCAGGCAGGTATTCAGCCGGGGGATCGTGTTCTTGTGGTTCCGGTTAATGGCGGGAAGGAATTTATTATCCTTTGTAGGGTGGTGGAAGCGAATGGCTAATCTCTTTCCGGTATCGGAGGATTTACCACAAGAAACGCTGGTTGAACAGGAAGATGTCCCCTTCGGTCGTAGCTGGATGTTTGATTATGAGGCAGGCGAGTTCGTGCTCACACCAACCGGTAAAGTAGCTGCTGCTGGGACGTCAGAAGCTTGGATAGAGTGGTGCAAAAAGGCGCTACAAACCGAGCGGTACCGCTACCTCATTTACGACCGGAACCACGGACAAGACTTCGATGATCTTATTGGACGCGCCCTTCCCCGCCCGACGATAGAGAGCGAGATAGAGCGGATCACGACGGAAACGCTATTAACTGATCCGAGGACGGCCAGCGTTGGAAGCTTCAGCTTCGTATGGGAAGAGGATCGTTGTTTCTTTACCTGTACAGCAATCAATGTCCGTGAGGATTCCGGAACAATTCAAGGAAACGTGGTGATTAGCGGGTGACGCTGCCTGATTATTTAACAGAGCAAACAGAAGCATCCATACGCCAGCGCATGCTGGATCTCGTTCCCTCCGACGTGGACAAATCGGAGAGTTCATTTATTTGGGACTCCCTTTCCCCCGCTGCCTTTCAATTGTATGAGGCATCGATTTGGGCGCAGGAGATCCTTCGACGCGGATTCGCGGAAACGACATTCGGCCCCTATCTGCGATTGCGCTGCGAGGAACATGGTGTCATCCCGAGGGTTGCTGTTTCGGCAGCCGGTTCAATCAAGATCATCGGCGTGGTCGGGACGGTCATCCCCATCGGTGTGCTCGTAGCAACACCGGCGGATGATATCACGGCCACCTCATCGATCGAATATGAAACGACTGCAGCTGCAACATTAAATAGCCTGGGCGAAGCCGTTATCCCGATTAAAGCGATCGTACCGGGTACCGCAGGGAATGTGCCTATCGGCGCGATCAGTGTTTTGGTCAACTCGCTAACAGGTGTAACGAGCGTCACGAATACAGCAGCCACGACCGGCGGTGCAGCTGAAGAATCTGACGAGTCCTTACTAGCCCGTTTTCTGATTAAGGTCAGGCAGCCGGGAACAAGTGGCAATAAAGCGGATTATATGCAATGGGCGCTGGATATACCGGGCGTTAGTCGCGCCCAAGTCAAACCATTGTGGAGTGGCCCTGGAACGGTGAAGGTCTATATTTTGGATGCAGATAAAAGAGCACCAAATCCGACTATCGTAGCAGCTGTGCAAAATTACATTGCACCTTCTGCCGGTCAAGGTGAAGGAAAGTCACCAATTGGGGCTAATGTAACCGTGGTGGCAGCTACGGAAATACCAATCAATATTAGCGTGACACTCACTCTTGCCAGCGGTGCAACTATCGGCGAAGTAAAGGCCACTTTCGAAGCTGGACTTAAAACATATCTGCAGCAGTTAGCTTTCGTTGATCCGCTTGTTCGTTACACACGTATATCGGCGATTCTATTAGACATCCCCCCGATTATCGACTTCGCGAATCTAACCGTAAATGGCAATGAGTTCAACGTCGAAGCCTTACTAGGTGAGGTCGCGGTGATCGGGACGGTGACCATGAGTGAGTAATATTCCGATGAGCAGCATCCGCGGCAAAGAGATGATGACTTACCTTCCCGGTTATTACGCCACGTCGCGGATCATGAGCACCAACATGGATGCTCAAGGCACTGAATTAGATAAGCTGTTCCAAGCGCTCGACGGGACACTTGAACAGTATTTCGTCACGACGGCCACATGGGGATTAGATTTGTGGGAACGAGAGCTTGGCATTCCGACCGATACCGCTAAACCTATCGATCAACGCCGTAGCGTCATTCTCTCTAAGATTCGCGGAATTGGCACGGTAACGGTTAGTCTCATTAAATCTGTTTCAGAAGCTTATGACGGCGGCACAGTTGAAATAACGGTGCATCCTGAAGTTTACTCATTCACAGTTAAGTTCATTGATACGCGGGGGATTCCTCCGAATTTGGATGATCTAAAGGAAGTGATTGAACAAATTAAACCCGCGCATTTGGTCGTGGAATATTCGTTCACTTATCTATCTTATGGGGAATTAGAATCCAGTGGAATCACCTTTGGTGGCATTGAAAGTACGGGGAAAAAGTTCGGGGAATTAGAAATATGGGATATCCCATAAGGAGGAAAGAGATTGCTCACCCTACCCAGTGGAATAAAAAAGGTTGAGGCTTCAGACAATGCTACTGTCGCGAATATGAATCGGAACGAAGACCTGCTAAACACGAAGTTGCTAGCCTACGACACTCACGTAGCAGATGAGGCGGCCCACGGAGCAACGAGCGCCGCCACACCGAACAAAATTGTTCGAAGAGATTCAAACGGTCGCTTCAAAGCGGTAGCACCTGCTGCAGCTGACGATGTTGTTATTAAGTCCACTCTCGATGCCGCAATATCCGCGCTAATTAACGGAGCTCCCGGAGCGCTGGATACACTCATCGAGCTTTCTAATGCACTTGGAAGCGATCCGAACTTTGCTACGACGGTTACAAATGCTCTTGCTGCAAAAGCTCCTCTGGCTTCACCTACATTCTCTGGTATTGCTAATGCACCAAGAGTTAATACGACGAATACGACCGGGAGACAGATCAACGCCTACCAATGGGCAGATCTATCGAGTAACACCTCCGGGCATGCACTATTTGCTAACAATGCGTATACAGATGGTGCGTCCAATTGGAAATACGCAAATACTCATGGATCATTGGGCGCTCGGGGAATTCGTCTTTCATCTGGCGGTGGAGTTGAAATATTTGATACGGGTGCCATTGCAACGACGGCAGACGCAGCTTTTACGCCGACATGGCTAAAAATTGCAACATTACAATACGTAGACAGCGCCGACAATGACCTAGCTTTATTACATTGGATGGGGGTATAACCGATGGCACTAACTAAAAAGAAAATGTATGCCGGTACTTTATCCACTGGAAGTGCGACTCTGTATACAACGGTGGCGGCAGGAGCAGTGGTTAAAGAAGTTGTAGTAACGAATAAAACAGCGGTAGCCGTAACAGTTACAATTGTTATCGGCGGTGTTTCTGTCCTTACCACTTACGTGCTAGACGTAGCTGGAACAAAGGACGCTACAGTCATTCTTGCGTTATCAACTGTGCTTAACAGTGGCGACCTTATAACAGGACTGGCGAGTACAGGGGCATCTGTAGATTGCATTATCTCAGGTGTGGAGGGATAAGCACATGCAAAGAGGATTTAAAACAATAGGAAGTGCAGGGATTAATAATAACGTTGGAGGTCTCACCAACTATTTCGGTGATGGTTCAGACGGAGCATTTAACCCAGCAACGGTACTCAGCACGGGGACGACAGCACCTAATGGCGGGACTGTGGCTAATTTGTGGGATGGTGTTGGCGGAACGACATTCACAACGGGATCATTATCTTCCGCGTCCGAACAAACACTATTAACAATTGATTTCGGTGTAAACTTTAACTCATATGCGTATATACAACAATTTACTTTATTTCTAAGCACAATTAGTACGGGTGCTGCAAGAAATTTAGTTCTTTATCGTTCCACTGATAATGCTACATGGGTACAAGTCGGTACTCCGCAATCTATTACCACATCAGCAGCAAATCCGTTTTTCAGTGGAATAAATTCTACGTTTCGTTATTGGCAGATAAGGTTAGCGGCAGGTGGTTCTACTTGTACCCTAACGTGTCAGGGAATTGGAATAAACTCTACAAGTCAACCGACGATCTGGAATATTACGTTCCCCGTCACCACACACAGCGGCATATGCATAAAGCAATTTTCTTCCCTGACGCTTCCGTCCGGATATACAATGATCACGGACAATCCTTGCCGAGGACTTATTATTTACTGCCAAGGTAACGCGGATATATCTGGTACGATCGACATGAGTCAGAAAGCCGGGTTAGCACCAAACGGCGAAATGATCCCGATGCTCATCACGAAAAAGGCGCAGTATAGTGCTAAAACTTCAACACTCTTGCATTTCAATAATAATACTAATGATGACCAAGGAAGAACATGGTTTAATAATGGTGGAGCTGCATATGATGCTACGAATAAAAAATTTGGAAGTAATGCAATTTCCTTTAATGGCTCAACACAATATGTTAGTACAAACACAAGTGATGATTTTAGTTTCGGTAATGAAGATTTTACTATAGATTTTTGGGCGAGACCTACTACTATGGGTACATCTGCTTATTTGTTTGGTAGTTTTGATGCTTCTCAAACAAATGGTACGCTTATGGTTGAAAAACAGACAAATGATAAGCTCCGTCTTTACTATTGGTTAGCAGGAAATGCCTCAAGTTTTTCAGTAAGTGGTCCTACCACATTAGTAGTAAACACTTGGTATCATATCGCTGTCGTAAGATATCGCGGAGTTTTAACCTTATACCTTAACGGAGTACCTGAAGCCTCAGTTAACGTTCAAGGCGCAATACATCGTTGTGATACGGGTGGTTTTAATATAGGAAATGGCGGCAATTTAGGTGTTTCTTATTTTGCAGGTCAAATCGACGAATTCCGCGTCGTGAAAGGCAAGGCAATGTACACCGCAAACTTCACGCCGCCTACATCAGAATTCACGTACACAGCCACGTACACTGACACGCCGAAGACGCTGGAGAAATACTATCAGCTTACGGCAGTCTTGCAAGCGCTACGGGGAGGGTATGGCGGGAACGGTGGGTATGGTGGGGGGTATAGCGGATCAACTGGAAGGCAATCCTCGGTAGGTATTGGCGGAGGGGGGCGTCAAAACCTTGGAGGATTTGGAGGCGGCGGCAGCGGCGGGGCTAATGGACTCAATGCTGTTGTTGGCGGTATCGGCGGGTCAATCGAATATGCCGAACTCGGAGGCGGTGATGTACTTCCGCTAACATTTACTACTTCCACTTCGAGAGATCTAGACCCTATTCACACTTTTAACGGAGCTGGGGGTGTTGGATCGGGAGTTGCTAGTAGCGCTGTAACAACATCTGCAGGTAAGGGTGGAAAATGTCGGGGCGGTGGAGGCGGTGGTAGCGGTGGCCACCAAGCAACTACTTCTGTAAATGGTAATTCAGGATCAGATGGTCAACATGCAGGCGGGTTTATTGGTTTAATAATAAATGGAAACATTAGCATCAATTCTTCAGGAGTTGTTAAAGCAAATGGCGGTAACGGCGGTGCAGGAAGCGCTTCAAGCGTTACAACAAACTCTGGTGGAGGCGGTGGAGGCGGTGGTGGTTCTGGCGGCGGTGTAATTGCCTTCTACTACAAAGGTACTTTTACCAATAACGGTACAATCCAAGTTAATGGAGGTTCTGGTGGGTCGGGCGGTGCATTATTCGGTGCTGGTGAAGCTGGCGGCTCCGGCACATCCGGAAGCGTAGGAACCATCCATACTCAACAAATAGCATAGGAGGCTAATATGAGAGCCATATATATTTATAACCCACACAGCGCGCCAGAGGTTGCGCTTATTTCTCGTGTTCAGACCGAGTTAGGCGGATACGTCGAGATCGTACCGATCGATGAGGCTTCCGATCTCGTTAGGCGGCTTGTCCGCGAGACTCCGGCGTTTATCTCGGCGGACGAACACTTGCAAGGGCAAGCGCTACTTGACGAAGGAGTAGACGGAAAGTTACTGCTTACCGCGATCCTTTACCAACGCATGGAAGCGGACGAGCTGGCAATCCATCAAGCGGAGACACATCGACTAGATAATTTGATCAACACGGAAAAAGCAACGGCTATCGACGATTATACGCTTGAATTAATCAACGGAGGTGTGATCTAATGCGGACACTTGTGGAAAGCCTAAAGCGGCTTTATAACGCCGATCCCCCGAAGGTTACAATAGAAAAGCTGAACAGTCTCCTTGCAGAAGAGAAGATCACGCAAGAGGAATACAACTACATTATAGGTTCAGTTTAAGCGGGACTTTATCATTAATTGAAAGGATGATTTGTGTGGAAAATCTCACGGAATATACATCGCAAGTGGCAATGATTGCCCCAATTGTTGCTGCCTACGTTGGGATTGCGAAAGAATTCGACGTTCCTACAAAGTATAATCATTTGATGAGTTTACTCATCGCAGCAATTTTCGTTTTGGTTCCGGATAGAGTCCAGCAGGTTCTTGTATTAGTTTCGGTCATAGGATTAACTGCTTCAGGTGTATATCATTTCAGTAAAAAGCGCGAGGTGAAAAGCGATGTCAAAAGGAATTGATTGTGCAACACCGCTTACAGTCAAAACTGTAAAAGCAATCGCAGCAGCTGGTTATGGTTTTGCGGCTAGGTATCTCGTACCTCCCGGATACTCTAAGCGTCTAAAACTTGCAGAAGCGGAAGCAATCACGGCGGCAGGAATGCAAATTGTGTCCGTTTATGAGACAACCGCCAATCGCCCAAACGGTGGAGCGTCGGCTGGTGCTGAAGATGGAGTAAAGGCATTTCAAGAGGCAAAATCGATAGGTCAGCCGATCGGTAGCGCCATTTATTTTGCTGTTGACTATGAGGCGTTGTCGAAGGATTACGACAAGATCGAGGCATACTTACGTGCAGTCGCAGTAGTATTACGTGGTTATGCAGTCGGTGTGTACGGATCATATGCTGTAATTGAAGAGATGGCGAAGCGCGGAGTTGCGAAACACTTCTGGCAGACGTATGCATGGAGCTATGGTAAAAAATCGGTCAAGGCGAATATTTATCAGCACCTTAACGGCCAGATCGTTGGTGGAGTAACGGTAGACTTTAATCAGTCGTTCGGAAATGAAGGTTGGTGGAATACAAAAAAGACACCAAAACCGGAGCCAAATAATGAGGTAAAAACTATGAATGAGGTTGATGCTAATATGATTATTAAAAAGCATCTTCAACCAGAATATGCCGCTGCGAAGAAAAATGGCGACTCTAAATCAGCCAAAGAAGCTCACCGATTAGCGAATGAGCTTCGTAAAGCTTCAGGCCAACCCTTGAAATAAAAAAAACGATAATATTTATCCCTCGCCCCTTGCATGGGCGGGGGAAATTTTATACCCTATAATAGAACAAATGTTCCTATCATGTGAGGTGAATCGACATAATATACAATATGGATTGCCGTGAAGGCAGTAAGCTTTATCTACCCAATGATTCGGTCGATCTGATTGTTACTGACCCGCCCTATAATTTAGGCTTCGGAGGAACAAACCATACAAAAAACAAAGAAGCCCCGTTTTTCAATAATCGCAAATGATCAGTTATCGCAAAGAGACTATCAGCGCTTTACGTTCCAGTGGCTTTACCAAGCTTATCGAATACTAAAGCCGGGTCGGCATATTTACGTTTTCATTGACTGGCGTATGTACCCCTTTATGGTGCTTTGGATGCGACGCGTGGGCTTCATTGTTAAAAACTGTGTGGTTTGGGACAAGGTTCGAATGGGCATGGGCTGGCAATATCGGTATCAGCACGAGTTCATTATTTTTGCAGTGAAGGGTGACCGTAAAGTAAGGAAAGTCAGAAGCCGATCTACACCCGACATCATAAGGTATCCAAGGATTCCGGGGAATAAAACAGTCCATCCGACCGAAAAGCCGGTCATAATGATGGAGGATATCATACGTAATAGCAGTTTGCTGGGAGAACATGTTGTCGATTTTTTTGTTGGCTCCGGCCCAGTTGCCGAAGCAGCAAAAGTCCACGGGCGAGAGTTTACTGGATTTGAAGTTGATCCGATTTATTTTGAACAAGCAAACCGTCGATACCGGGGGAGTATTTATGAACAAGGAGACTCTGAATAAGTTATACGAGAATGGGATCTGCGATTGTCACGCATTGGGGAAGTGGAAGTATCTGACGATTGAAGGTACACAGGTTTACCTGTGCTTACGATGTTCACGACCGAAGTATTGGACACTAATAGCGTCTGACCCACCGAAACCTATTTCGCCAAAGAAACACTGGGAGTACGATTGATAAATAAACAACCGAGGTGACTATCATGATTGGTTATCGAATAAGCAAGCTTCGGACTGAGAATCGTTTATCGTTAGACAAAATGGTGACTGCAACCGGTATTGAAAGATCAATATTGATTTCATTCGAGTTAGACGAATCAAAGCCTTCTGATGGTCAATTAGCGAGCATTGCAAACTTTCTAAATGTCTCACTGGAAAGACTATTAGGGACAGATGTCGACCTCTCAAGCTGTCATTTTCATTTTTACGGTAAGAGCACATTAACAGATGAGGACTATGAGCTTGCACGAGACATTATCAGGATGACTCGTGAGAAAAAGCGCGCGGCGATTTCGCAATTAAAGTGATATTTTTTCGCAATTTCGCTGCGACGCTACAATTGCCGTGGCTGGTGAACTCATCTTTGCTTGCCGTCATGGGATCGGATGTAAATACGGACGCGGCTGCTATAGCGACTGCGCTAATCAGAAGCAAGACCAGACCGATTTTACCTCCGACAGTACTGATTTGAGTACGAATAGCTGCCAATAACGCGAAACTGCTCAGGGACATACTCAGAAAAGCAAGCACCATGACCCAGCCGTAACGCCCAATCGCATATTCGCTGACCATTCGCCACGATGGATCAAACTCGGGCTTGATAATGTGCAGGACAGCGAGTAATACCAGAAACGCAGCGGACGCCCACCATGAAAGTCGTGCCGCCGTCAGTGAAGTCGACATCACTTGCTTAGTCGCAACGGTTTGCATAGAAATCCTCCTTCATTATTGTTTGACGATCTGCCATGTGATGCCGAATTTGTCTACGACTTCGCCGTAATAGGCTCCCCAAGGCTGAAGTTCGAATGGAAACTTGACTGCACCGCCCTCGCCAAGATTCGCATAGGCTTCCCGGGCTTCGGCTTCGCTTTCGAATGCCAGCGCCAGTCTGATGCTGCGGCTGCCGCCTGCAGGTTCAAAGGAATCGGACATAAACAACGCATTTTCTCCTGCTACCGTCATTGCCAAGTGCATGACTTTGTCCTTCATCGCATCCGGCGTTCCCGGCGCTTGGGCGTAAGTCATCACGGACAGAATTTCGCCTCCGAGCGCTTTCCTGTACGTTTCGGCCTGCGTTCGCGCATCCTCCGACATTAAATAAGGGGTTAACTGTGCTTTCATGTTCATCAACCTTTCGTTTTGGGTTTATTTTTGGCTGGTCGGCCTCTACTATCACAACGAACGGGGAACGACTAAATTTAGGAGCAGTCAATCTTTCTTCTCTGACTGGTAGGTGAGAGAAACGACGCCGGTTTTGAACGTCTTCGAAGCTGCAAGTTTCAGGTTCGTAGCCATCCCTTCTCTAAAGAGCAGTTTGCCGTTCCCCAGGACAAGAGGATGGATCATGAGCCAATACTCATCGATGAGATCATGTTGCATCAGCGTATCTACCAGATCACAGCTGCCAATGACCATAATGACTTGCCCGGGCAGTTGCTTTAACTTGATCACTTCTTCAACGATATTCGCCTTAATCACTGTTGTATTGTTCCACTGGGCCTCTTCCAACGTCGTTGAAACAACAAACTTCGTGATGCTATTGAATTTGTCGGCAAGAGGGTTCGTACTGGTCGGCCATGCCGCTGCCATTTCTTGATAGGTCTTTCGTCCGAAGAGGAGCGTGTCGCTCTTAAACAGTCCTTCGCTGATATCCGCCATCATATCTTCATTCACATATGGAAAGTGCCATTTTTCCGGTGCTTCCATGACCCCATCCAGCGATAAAAACTCTGACACGATTAGTTTTCTCAATTTGGTTCTCCTTTGTTTTGGATTGTTCTTGCATCGATGATTCCGTCATGGCCCGTTCTGGATCTCTTCCAGAAGGCCGGCAGTTCTGGGCCTTATTGTTTGACAATCTGCCATGTGATGCCGAATTTGTCTACGACTTCGCCGTAATAGGCTCCCCAAGGCTGAAGATCGAATGGATATTTGACCGCACCGCCATTACTGAGAGGATTTCTCCGCCGAGCGCTTGCCTATACGCTTCGGCTTGCGTTCGTGCATCCTCTGACATCAAATAAGGGGTCAACTGTGCTTTCATTTTCATCAACCTTTCGTTTTTGGTTTAATTTTTGGTTAGCCGGGTGAACAGGATGATCACCGTTTAACCCGGCCTCTACTAACACAACGAACGGAAAGCGCCGAAATCGACAAATTCAAATAAAATTTTTTATATTTTGTTCAGCATGTCAATCTGATTGCGCAGTTTGGCCTTGGCGAAACCGCAACGGGTTCGCTCCCAATTGCACATAAAAGAAAAAGCCGCCCGTTAGCGACTTTTTCTTTTATGGAACTTATGAGAAACGCAGCCCTGACCTCTTTCTTCAGGAGTATCTCTACGAATCAGACTCGCGGCCAGCAAACCGATGCCAAGAACAAGTGCCAACAAAAGAAATGTAATCGAATCATTATTCGAAAGAGTTGACGCGCAGCAAAATTCTACCGCGGCCATGTTTTGCTTCGCTTTTCTCATGCGCTTTGTTAGTTTGGCTTAGCGGGAATATGGAATCGATCTCTGCTTTGATCGTACCGTCGGCAATCAATTGTGCTATTGTCTGCAGATTCGCTTTGGTTGGAAACTTGGTGTTGAATTTAGCTGTAATACCATGCTTTTTAGCGTTCTCTTGAGATGGAGGCTGCGTCAAAGAGACGAGAATTCCTCCCTGCTTCAGAACTGCCCATGATCGATCCTCTGTATCTCCCCCAACGGAATCGACGACCAGATCCACTTCTTTGACAACCTCTTCGAAAGCCGTCGTGGTATAATCGATGACTTGGTCTGAACCCAAAGACTTAACGAAGTTCAGATTGGAGGTTGAAGCGGTGCCGATCACATTGGCTCCCTTCCATTTGGCCAACTGAACGGCGAATTGTCCCACGCCGCCAGCGGCAGCATGAATGAGGACAGTTTGACCGACTTTTAGCTCTCCTTCGGAAAACAAGGCTTTCCACGCCGTTTCCGCGCCGGCCCTGATCGTGGCTGCATCCTCGAAAGACAGACCGTCCGGCATTTTCACCAGTTTATTCACCGGTGAAATGCCATACTCCGCATAGGCTCCATCTATCATTCCGAAGACGCGATCGCCAGCAGTAAATTCAGTCACTCCCGGGCCTGCCGATTCGACGATGCCGGATGCGTAAAACCCTGGAATGTAGGGAAGTGTCTTTGGGAATACGGCCTGCACCCATCCGTTGCGAATTTTCCAGTCAAGAGGGATGACAGTTGCATAATGGATTTTGACAAGTACTTCTCCTGCCAATGGGCTAGAGCGGTCGACTTCTTCGAGTTTCAATGCATCCGAACCGCCATATTCATGAACTAGAATTGCTTGCATTTTGGACTTGGACATAGTATTAGCCTCCATCGTTTTTTGTATTTTTTCTTTCCCTATCTTGTATTATAATATTAGGTTTAAATATAGGAAGTACGCACTTTCAAGTATCGTAGTACCAAAAAAGTAACTATCGGGGGATTGAACATGGACTGTATTGATAATAGCTGTCCTGTCGAGGCAACCTTGTCAGTAATCGGCGGAAAATGGAAAGTCATTATTCTTTGGCGTTTGGTAAACGGAACGAAACGTTTCAATGAACTACAACATTCGATGCCACAAATTACACGCAAGATGTTAACGCAACAACTTAGAGAATTGGAGAACGATGGACTTATAATTAGAACTGTGTATCCGCAAGTTCCACCCAAAGTAGAATATTCGCTAAGTGACTACGGCAAGTCTTTCAATTCAGTGATGGAATCAATGGCACATTGGGGATTCACTCATATGGAAAGAAGCAGGCAAGATCAACAAAGTATGTAACAAATTTATTTATATCTGACGCTTCTGCGCGCGGACTGAACCCCGGGGTTCTCCCTCTTTCATGGCTCCATAACAAAAAATCCCCGATCCAATGGATCAAGGATTTTTTGTTATGAAGCCAAGAGGGGATCGAACCCTGACCTCTTGCATGCCGTGCTCCCACATTGGTTAGTTTCACTACCAAAAACGTAAAAACACTGGGTATGTAATGCTTCGTCAATGTTTAAGCCGCACTATAGGCTATGATTCACGACAGAATCGTTCTTACAAATAATACGACATATATTGTTCAATCTGATCGGCAGGTTGCTATACGGAATCCCCATGACACACTTCAACTTTACTTGGCTGAAGTTTTCTCACAATGGAACTACTTTGTACAGAAACTCTCAAATCGGGTGTGAAGGGGGCGGCGCGCAATCGTCCTTTCTTGGATGTGAACAAATCTCCAGCGAGCAGAACCTGGTCCCACTCATGATAGAAGACTACATGCCCAGGGGAATGTCCCGGTGTAAAATATGGAGTCAAACTGCCTATACGCTGCAACTGTCCTTGTTCATCCTCGCCAAGTGCCTGAATCAATCCCTTTTCGACATAAGTCGCCGGCTTTCTACCCTTCCGGTAAGACAAATCTCCTTGCATATACGGGATTTCGATACGATGAGCATAAGTTGGAACCGTTTTGGAGCGCCATATACGCTTGAGTCCGCCAATATGGTCAGGATGACCATGGGTCAGCACAATTCTCTCTAGAGGTCCGGCTTTGAGTTGTTCGACGGTATTCAAAATACCTTTCGCCATCATCCCCAAACCCGTGTCCACGAGCGTGATCCCACTCTTCTCTTTCACTAACCATACATGAATAGGGAATATAATCCATATTTTACAACTCCATATGTGCTCAGAAATTTGTGTGACTTTCATTGCTTTTCACCTCCATTTCGCAACTTCTATCACATAGCTCGATTCGAACCTTGTTAATGACTAACTCGGCAGCCTTTTCATCATGATTTACAGCGGATCGGATGCAAGCCTCAACAGCGCCGACAACAAATCGTAATCAACCGGCTGGCCGTCGCGCAGCTTGATGGTCTTTCTTTCGGGAGGACCGTCGAATCCTTCCGGGAAGGCAAGCTCGTTCGTGTTGAAGATCGTAAAACTTACCGCGTCTTTCGATGTCGTGATGGCGGCTGCGTACTTTCCATTTTTCAAAAAATGGGGTTTCTTGTACTGGATGCGCTCCTGAATGTCCGGTGCCACCAGGTGTACAACATCGCGAAGGCGGGCGCAATAATACGCTTGCCAGGGTACTTCTAGCGCTTCAATATAATCCGTTACGTCCTGGTTCATTGTCATTCTCCTTATTGTTTGACGATCTGCCATGTGATGCCGAATTTGTCTACGACTTCGCCGTAATAAGCTCCCCAAGGCTGAAGGTCGAATGGATACTTAACCGCACCGACCTCACTCAGATTCGCGAATGCTTGACGGGCTTCGGCTTCGCTTTCAAATGACAGAGCCAGTCTGATGCTGCGGCTTCCGCCTACAGGTTCAAAGGAATCGGACATAAACAACGGATTTTCTCCTGCTACCTTCATCGCCAAGTGCATGACTTTGTCCTTCATCGCATCCGGCGTTCCCGGCGCTTGGGCGTAAGTCATTACGGACAGGATTTCACCGCCGAGCACTTGCCTATACGTTTCTGCTTGAGCTCGTGCGTCCTCCGACATTAAATAAGGGGTTAACTGTGCTTTCATGTTCATCAACCTTTCGTTTTTGGTTTATTTTTGGTTTGCCGGGTGAACCGGATGATCACCGTTTAACCCGGCCTCTATTAACACAACGAACGGAAACCGACAAAATCGACAACTCCAACTAAATCATTTTTATTTTTTGTTTATCATGTCAATCTGGTCGCGAAGATCGGCCTCCATGGCCAATATTCTCGGATCTCGGATAAGCTCCGCCGCTTCGAAAACTTGGCGAAGCTCAATTTCACCCTCGCCGAAACCATGGGGATCCGGCATGCGAATCGCCCATTCATACGCCTCTTCCTCCGACTTCACATCGATCAACGTGAATCCCGCGATCAACTCATTTGCCTCTTCAAAAGGCCCTGCCGTCACGTTCGGCATGCCGCCGGGAATGGGATACGATATCCGTAACCCTCCGGAACTGGGTTGCAGCCCTTCCGCAGCAAGCAGCACACCGGCTTTTGCCAACTCCTCGTTATACGCTTTCATCGCGTCAACGAGTTCCCGCGTGGGCTTGATACCCGCCTCGGAATGCCTGGTTGCTTTGACAATCATCATAAAACGCATTTGTAACACATCCTCCCTGTTTCTATTGGAGACCAAGCGCCGGGAATGGATGGCTCGGAAACTTGACTCTACTTAGACGACGAATGCGAAGCGGCGTAATCGACATGCCTTTCATAACTTTTTCCCGCCCTTTACCGCCCTAACTTCAAGACTGATGGATGGCTGCCCGTACAGTTCCTTCGCAACGCAAAAAAACGCGAACGAGATAAATCTCATTCGCGTTCTACAAATATCCGTTTGCAGCGCATTCGGCTGCGCGTCTTAGTAGAAGTTCCCGCTCGCGCTCGTTTCCCGTCAACGATGCGGCGCGTTCGAACTCTTCACGGGCTTCGACGACACGGCCCACTTTCACCAAAAGGTCGCCGCGAACGCTCGGCAGGAGGTGGTACTCCTTCAGAGACGGTTCGGAAGTCAACGCATCGACGATTTGCAGTCCGAACTCGGGACCGAACGCCATGGAGATCGCAACCGCCCGGTTTAGCTCCACGACGGGCGATGGCGTTACCCGAGACAATGCTTCGTATAGGGCGGCGATGCGCGCCCAATCGGTCTCCGATGCGGTGCGGGCTTGCGCATGGCAAGAGGAAATCGCAGCCTGCAGCGCGTAGGGACCGAGCGGACGCCCCAGCTTCTGGGCTCGTTCGAGTGCAGCCAAACCGCGGCGGATCAGAAGCTGATCCCAGAGCGCCCGGTTTTGATCCATGAGCAGGATAGGCTCACCCACGGGGCTCACCCGGGTTTTGAACCGAGACGATTGAATCTCCATCAGGGCAACCAGTCCATGAACTTCCGGCTCCGCGGTAGCGATTTCCGCCAAAATACGCCCAAGACGGAGCGCTTCTTGGCAGAGCAAAGGGCGTATCCAGTTTTCCCCAGCCGTCGCTGTATATCCCTCGTTGAACATAAGATAGATAACTTCGAGCACCGACGACAGACGATCCTTAAGCTCATCGCCCACAGGAACTTCAAAGGGAACCCGCGCGGCGGACAAAGTCTTCTTGGCCCGAACGATCCGCTGCGCAACGGTCGATTCGGCGACGAGGAAGGCATGCGCGATTTCATCGGTCGTGAGTCCCCCGAGCAAACGCAGCGTCAGGGCTACACGCGCTTCCTGGGAAAGAACCGGATGGCAGGTCGTAAAGATCAGACGGAGGAGATCGTCGCCGATCTCCCCATCCATCACCGATTCCAGATCGGGCTCGGTATACAAATCGCTGCCGCGCCCAATCTCTTCATATTTCCGGTCGCGCATCTTGTTCCTTCGCAGCAAATCGATCGCGCGGCGTTTCGCGGTCGCCATCAACCAGGCGCCGGGGTTGTCCGGAATACCGGTGTCCGGCCACTTCTCAAGCGCGATGACAAGCGCATCCTGAGCAAGATCTTCGGCTATGCCGACGTCGCGCACCATCCGCGCAAGGCCGGCAATGAGCTTGGCCGATTCGATACGCCAGATCGCATCGATCGTACGGTGTGCAGCGGTGTCCGTCATGATTTCTTCTTATACTCCATCCGTTCACGCTGCGTAGCTACCTGCGCCAGCGTTTCAGGATTCTGTGTCAATTCGGGCATCTCGAACACCTGCCTAAGTTCGATTTGGCCTTCGCCGAAACCGTTCGGATCCGGCATGCGCATCGCCCATTCGATGGCTTCTTCCCTTGATTTGACCTCGATGAGCGTATATCCGGCAATTAACTCTTTCGCCTCCGTGAACGGTCCATCGATGACCTTCGCCTTGCCGCCTGGTTCCGGATACGAAACACGGATGGCACTCGAGCTCGGATGAAGCCCGTCGGCAGCAAGCAGCACACCGGCTTTGGCCAATTCCTCATTGTACCGTATCATCGCTGCAAATAATTCCTCGCTGGGCTTATTGCCCGCCTCTGAATCCTGGGTAGCCTTGACAATCATCATAAACCGCATACTTATTCTCCTCCTGAATTTCGTATTGGAGCCCCGTTCTCGCGTTCTTGTATGATTCGCAAAAACTTGCCTCTGTTTAGGCGACGAACGGAATCGGGCAAAATCGACAAACTGATTAAGTTTTTCAATTCCCCCTCATTTAGGTTGCTTTCTGTAAAGTTCGGTATTGGATTTTAAAATCCTTCGGCTTTGAGTCACGCCGAAGGAATTTGTTTTATGTAAGAAAAAGAGCCGAGCCAAATCAGGATGAAATACCTGAATGTTACTCGACTCATGGCATTAAACTTGGTCTCATGAAGTAATCCCACTAACCGCTAAGTCAGGTTCCGCAAAAGGTTCGGTAAGGGCGGGTTGATAGCTCAGGCGGCGTGGAGTAATCAATCTGTTCAGGGGAGTGCTCGTAGGGCCTTGAAAGAACATCAAGAAGCCGCTCCATCACACTGTCGTCTCCATTTTCTACCGCAGCTTCTAGTGCTTCTTCTACCCGGTGGTTGCGAGGGATTACCGCAGGATTGCTGTTGCGCATCAACTGATGCAAGGAAGCTTGTGGTTCCTCCTGCCTGCCTAGTCTCGCCTGCCACAGCTCATTCCACTGAGCAAAATCCGTGGTGCCAAACAGGACCGTATCCTCCGGTTTATCAAAAGTTAACGCGCGGAAGGTATTGGTGTAGTCCGCACGATGCTTCTGCATCATACTGAGCAGGCCTTCAATAAGGGATTTATCCTCCAGCTCTTCGTTAAAGATTCCCAGCTTTGCCCTCATTCCCCTGAGCCAATTGCGGTTAAACAACTCGGAAAAATCCGAAAGCGCATCCTCTGCCAGTTTGATAGCCTGCGCCTCTTCGTCATGCAGCAGCGGTAACAGGGTTTCAGCAAATCTCGCGAGATTCCACCCAGCAATATGCGGTTGATTGCCATAAGCATACCGGCCATGAATGTCAATGGAACTGAATACCGTTGCCGGGTCATAGGCATCCATGAAAGCGCAAGGACCATAATCAATAGTCTCTCCGCTTATGGCCATGTTATCGGTGTTCATCACCCCGTGAATAAAACCAACAAGCTGCCATTTGGCGATCAGCGAAGCCTGACGCTTGATCACTTCCTGAAGCAGGATAAGATAGCGGTTCTCATCAGCATCCACTTCTGGAAAATGTCTTTGCAATGTGTAATCGGCCAGAGCCCGGAGATCCTCATCAGTGCCCCATTGTGCAACGTATTGAAAGGTGCCGACGCGCAGATGACTGGCAGCCACCCGAGTCAGAATTGCACCAGGTTGCTCGGTTTCGCGGATTATTGACTCACCGGTTGTCACCACCGCTAGGCTGCGTGTGGTAGCAATTCCAAGCGCATGCATGGCTTCGCTGATGATATATTCGCGCAGCATAGGCCCAAGAGCAGCTCGACCATCGCCTCGGCGGGAGTACGGCGTTGCACCCGAACCTTTAAGCTGAATGTCAACCCTCCCACCTAGAGGAGTGATCTGTTCGCCAAGCAGCAGAGCACGGCCGTCCCCTAACATGTTAAAATGTCCGAATTGATGCCCCGCGTAAGCTTGAGCAAGAGGCAAAGCGCCTTCGGGAATCTGGTTGCCCGCAAACACCGCTACGCCATCATTGCTTTGCAGCGCTTGGACGTTCAACCCCAGGGAAGTTGCCAACTTACCATTAAGAATGATCAACTTCGGTGACTGTACAGGGGTTGGGTCGAGTTTTGTAAAAAGGGATTTCGGCAGACGAGCATAACTGTTGTCGAAGTTCCATCCAGTTTCTATTATTGCTTTTTTCTCCGTCATTGTATCTCCTTCTTCTTTAGTTATCTGCTTTCTATATCAACACAAGGTAGACCCTTTTAGTGTTTACTTCTGCCATTTATTATACCCTTTCCCCACAAAAATGGCACCGATTGACTCTCAGCACGCGTTTTAAGGTAAGAAAGCCCTACACTAGGTTTTGACTCGTTCCCGTTCGCGGAACTCAAGCGGGGTGCATCCGATCCACTTTTTGAACACCTTGGAGAAATGCGCTGCAGTCGAGTAACCGACTTGCTCGCAAATTTCGTATACAGGCTCGTCGCTCTTCACGAGACGTACCTTAGCCTTGTCTAATCTCACCTTCGTAATATAATCGATGAAGGTAATATGCATATGCTTCTTGAATTGCTCGCTGAAATAAGTCGGATTCATCGCGTTCAGCTCGGCAACCTCGCGAAGAGAAATATCGGAAGCGTAATGGAAGCCGATGTACTCCACCGCATCGATGATGAACCTCGGCTTCTGCTGAACGCGGTGCTCTTGAATGGCTACCGATGCCCGCGTTAACCTCGACAACGTATAGGATTGCAGCAGTTCCCAGGTCGGGCACATCTCCAATTCTTTGCCGATCGAGAGCCAATCCGTCAGCTCGGCAGCCTCCGGCGACACCCCCATCTCCTCCATCATGGTGGACACTCGCATGAGCAATCTAACGATAAGCTCAAGGGAAGAGCCGGGTAATAGCTCCGCCTTCAGCATATCTCCGAAGAAACCTTTTACCTCATGGTTTAATCGATCCGGCGCCTCGGAGTGGACCGATGCGACAAGCTGGCGGAACGTATCCTTGCGTACGTTCCAATATTGGCTTAACCGTCCTAACGAGCGATAAGTAATGACCTTGTCCGTACCCAAGATGAGTCGGGCGCGTAATGTTTCATGTAGTTGTTCATTAAGCTGATTAATATCCGCAAGCCTTTCTTGCGTGCCGGACACCGCGATGGTCAGCGGGTACGATACGTGACTGCGGACGACTCCAAGCAAAGCTTCTAGGAAAGGGAAAATTACCGCTTCTACAGGGTCCCTTGATTCAGAGAATTCAGCTATCGGCATGAAAAACAAAAACCTTACCGTGCCCTCTTTCGACTGCATCACCACGCCGTCGATCGGATATTCCGCTAACATCTCTTCGGATGCCTTGCGGAAGAAATAATGGAACAGCGTCCGATCTCGCGCGCTTAACATATCATTCGGGCTCTCATCTACCACCAGGCCGGCTGCCGCATACCGATGGCTTCCATCGCTCGCACCGAATTCCTTGAGGATATAAGCCTCGCCCTCCTTGAGAGAACCAAGCGCTTTCTCGAACAATCCGTTCAAGATCGTATCCTGCATCACATTGCGTAGATGGGGAGGAACGATTGGCGAGGGAGCAACAGCGGCTTCGGCGATCGCACCGGTTTCGATCTTTTCCAATACTCGCTGCAGCTCTTGCTTATCTACCGGCTTAAGTAGATAATCCTCCGCACCTTCCCGCAACGCACGACGGACATAATCGAATTCCCCGTAGCTGCTGATGACGACTGAACGGATAGGGGGAGTAATCTCCTTCAACATTCGCAGCAAAGTCAGTCCATCCATGTTGTCCATGCGAACGTCCGTAATGACCACATCAACTGAAGGGCTTCCCTTACGGCAAAAAACCAATGCCTCTTGCCCATCCACGCATTCGCCAACGACACGATAATTGCCCCCGAGCTGACCGATGAAGAAGCTCAGGCCTTGGCGAATCATTTTCTCATCGTCAACGATTAGTAGATTCATACCCGATCTCCTCCGTTAATTGCAGTTGATATGGCAATCTGACACTCACGACGGTTCCCATTCCTGGCTTGCTGAAGATCGTAATGCCATAGCCGTTCCCCCATCGCTTGCGTAACCGTTCGTGCACATTCAACAGACCGACGCGGGTTCCGACTTCGGTATGCGCATGGCCCGATTTCAGTGCCAGCTCGACCTCCTCGAACCTCTTCGCCGTCATTCCCGTCCCGTAATCGGTCAGATCCAACACCAGATCATTGTCTTCGCGGAATGCCTGTAAGTGGACAACAATAGGAGCTCCCGATGGCCAGGCCGCATATCCGTGCTTGAAGCAATTTTCCAATAGGGGTTGTAAGGTGAGCTTCGGGACTCTGCACATCTTGACGGATGGATCCAATTGGATGGACAGCTGTAGTGGGCCATTAAGTCTGATCTCGTGTAGCATCGCGTATTGCTCGAATAAAATGGCTTCCTTTTCCAACGGCACCATCGACTCCGTATCCGTCGCCGCTCGGAACAGAATCGCCATCGCACGCAGCATTTTACCCGCATCCGGAGAGCCCTGCATCTCGGCTACCATCCGAATTGATTCCAACGTATTATACAGGAAGTGAGGATCGATCTGAGCTTGCAGAGCCTGTAACTCAGCATCCTTCTGCGAGAGCTCGGCCACATACACCTTCTCGATCATCTCGCTTAATTCATGGGACATCGAGTTGAACACATGGGTCAGCTCTGCCATCTCGTCTTTCCCTTGTACGGAAACTTGCGTCTGCAGGAATCCCTTCGACATCCGCCTCATTGCATTACGCAAAGACCATACCGGACGAAGTATGCTCCGCGCCAACAATAACGCCATCAGGATGGCGGCAACAATACAAGCGATTGCAGCTATCATCAGCGTGCGCTGAATTGGAATGATGCCTTCGCTCAGCTCGCTGAAAGTAACGTAGGTGACGACCGCCCAGTCCGAATCTAGCGGCGATGAATAGGTGACCAGTATTCTTCCTTGGCTGGATTCCCGCTCCAGCGACTCGCTTCTCTTGGGAACCAACTCGATCGGAAGCGTCCTCCACCAATCGCCCGAATCGTATAATACGGAGCTCTGTTGCCACAGGATAGCGGCCTCTTGCCCAGGCAACAGCGCCCTTCTCATCGTTATCGCGAGCGCATCCATCTTCACCTCGAACACGAGAATCCCGAGGAAGCGATTAGAGCCGGGCAAGTTGATTTTGCGAATCAGATAAAATTCCGGAGCATTCCCTTTCGGAGAGATAGGCTGCACCAACCACTGCATTTGGCTATCCATGACATCCTTCTGCATCTGCTCCAACGTTGAATTATCTATGCTAGCAGCGGTGCGCTTGGATTGGAATGTCTCTCCATTCGTTAGCCGAATGACCGCCATCTTGATATCCCGCTGACGATCCAGAATGTTCGTATTCAAATATAAGAGGATCTTCTGATTTTGCATATAATCGACATAATGGTCGGGTTGCCCTACGATATCTATTCGACTGGCTATAAGTGCAGTCATTCTCGAATCTTCGGTGATGCTATCCTGCTGCATGATTTGCGCGGACAAGGCGACCAGGTTGTCGAAATAAGCCTCCGCTTCATGCTGAACGAGCTGGACGCTATGTTCGACGGATTGGGCTACACGGTTCTCCATATTATTCTTGAAGATCGAATAAGAGATGATCGTGACGATGGTCAATGGGAAAACGATGAGGAATAAGTACGTTAATAGCAGCTTCTTGGCCATGTCATCCCTCCTGTTCCAATTATAGGAGGCGATATGGGCGAATACAACGATGAGCTTTCGGGGGGATATCGTTTATTTCGGTTCGTTAGGAGAAGAACGCGGCCGGAAATCCGACCGCGCTCGCCGCTATTATTTACCGTTCGATTTATCGATAATGGCTTGGACTTGCTTCAGACCCGCTTCAGGGGTCAGCTTGCCAATGAGCACTTGCGGAATGACATCCTTGAACAATTTGTTCTGAGCATCTTGACCCGCCGGAAGGTGGTCAACGATGAAGCCGTTCTCAGCCGCATCTGCATAGGCTCCCATGATGGCGTCGCCTTCTGGAGGAGTGTATCCCTTCGTGCTTGGAACAACGTCTTCACTGGAGAGCATCTGGAACACTTTCTCCGACGTCAAGAACTTGGTCAGCTTAACAGCGGCTTCCTTATGTTTCGTTGCGGATGAGACGACGACTAGGTTAGCTGCTCCGCCAAGCGTGCGGCTAGGCGCAATGCCCTTCCATGCCGGTAATACGTAAGCGCCGAGTTCTACGTCTGCTGGCTTATTGTCCGTCAAGTATTTGACGAAATTCTCAGGAACGACGATGTACTGGGCTAACTTCTGTTGAATGAACAACGCTTGCGATTCATCGATGCCATTCACGAGACCATTCGGATCGAACACTTGCTTAGACCACATATCTTTAAGCTTCTGAAGAGCTTCAACGAATGCAGGATCCGAGATCTTGGTCGTTCCCGTTACGAAATCATCCGGTTTAACGTCCCTTGCCGTCTGATCGATCAGAAGTCGGAACCACCAATCTCCCCAACCGACTTTGTTCGTATATGACATCGGAATCAATCCGTTCTGTTGCAAGGCAGCATTGTTCGATTCGAACTGATCCCATGTCGTAGGCGCTTGCAAGCCGTACTTGTCGAACAAAGTTTTGTTATAGATAACCGCAACGCTGATCGCTCCGAACGGAACGGCCCACACATGGTTGGCTGCGTCCGAATCCTTCTCGAAGCCCCCATTCATGTTCTCGATCAGTACGGGGTTGATCGTGTCCTTCCAAGGCGTATCTTTGTCATAGGCGGCCGTATCGAAGTCAGCCTTCAGATCCAGAATCTGATTCGCCTTTACTAGAGGGCTTAGGTTCGGATGTTGGGCGGCGAACACGTCGGGAAGATCTCCGCTAGCGGACAGCGACTTCACCTTGTTCGTGTATCCGTCACCGGGTGCCACATATTCGTAATCAACCTTAATTCCCGGATTCTCTTCCTCGAACTTCTTCAACAGATCCGGCGTGACGTAGGACCACCAAGAGATGAATTTCAACGTGATGTCTTCTTGCGGAGACGCTGGTGCGGAAGCGGACGATGCTGCAGCTTCACTCGCTTGCGGGCTTGCTGTTTGGCTGACTTGCGGACTGGCATTATTATTATTTCCTCCACCGCATGCGGACAGCATAGCCGTTAATGCGATGACCACACCCAGTGCGATTCCTCTAAAAGTCTTTCTCATATTACCCCTCCGTCATTTTCGCTGAGCGAATGTTTATTGAACGACCTCATTATATAATCACTCTAATATTTTTTAATGTTTCATTATTCTGGTTTATTGTCCTTTTTTCGTTATCCCTTCACCGCGCCATCCGTCAGTGCCCGCACGAAATACCGCTGGAGAACGATGTACAACAGGATGACAACGAACGTCGTAATGACCATTCCGGCGAATACCGGGCCATAGCCGAACACGAACTTCTTGGCTGCCAATTGCGTCATACCGACCGTGATCGTATACATCTTCGGATCTGTATTAGCAATAAGAGGCCACATGTAATCCGTCCATACTGAGATGAATTGCAATATGCACAGCGTTGCAACGGTAGGTAAGGTTAGGGGGAAAAGAATTTTGATGAACGTCCGCCATTCTCCGCATCCATCTATTCTCGCAGACTCGCTTAATTCGCCCGGGAGCGCGCGGAAGGCGGCAGACATCAGCAATACGCCGAGCGGTACCGCGCCGCATATGTAAGGTCCGACCATACCCATGTAGGTGTTGATGAGCCCAAAATCCCGATTGATGAAAAAGACGGGCATGAGCAGCACAGGAGATGGCACGAACAAAACGGCTACGAATAACGCTTGCCATGTTTTCCGCCCGACGAAATCGATCTTAGCAAACGCATATCCCGCCAAGATACATACCGCTAGTCCGAAGATCAAGCTACTAGAGGTAATGATCAAAGTATTCTTATAATATAACGCGAAATTCGCCTTGCTCCACGCATCTGCGTAATTGTGCCACACCCACTCGCGAGGTAACGAGAATTGGCTAGCGAAGAACTCAGCATCCCGCTTCAGCGATTGAAGCACAACCCACAATAACGGATATAGCGACGTAATGGCGAACAGGAGTACAACCAAGGTCATGACTAGCCGTTTGATCATCGGGATTCCCCTTTCTCGCTGCTGAAGCTTCTACGTTGTAGGAGAGCGATAAGAGCAACGAACACGATTACGACGACGAACACGAGGAAAGCAACTGCGTTGGCGTAACCATAATGGTTCTCCTGGAAGCCTACTTTGTACACGAACGAGGATGCGATCTCCGTTAAGCCCGCCGGTCCGCCCTGGGTCATGATCCAGACGATGTCGAAAGCCCGGAAATCGTTCGCAATCGAGATGACAGCGAGCAGAGCAATCGTAGGAATGGTTAGCGGGAAAATAATGTTACGAACGATTCGCATGCCCGAAGCCCCGTCGATTCGTGCGGCCTCTAATAGCTCACCCGGAATCTTGA
Organism: Cohnella silvisoli; assembly: GCF_021190915.1. Lineage (GTDB taxonomy): Bacteria > Bacillota > Bacilli > Paenibacillales > Paenibacillaceae > Cohnella > Cohnella silvisoli. Next base: position 48,353 of record NZ_JAIOAP010000020.1, on the reverse strand, counting down.
TCATCGCGCCGAATAGAATGATCAGATTGAACGGTAGAGTTCTCCATACCCAGACTCCGATGACGGAGCCAAGCGCGGTAGATGTCCCCCCTAACCACGTATGCTGTAGCGCTGTCAATCCAAGCTCGCCTAGCAATTGGTTCAGCAAGCCGATCGTCGGTTCATAGATGAGCGACCAGATGACAGCGGATACCGAGAGCGGAATGATGTACGGCAGGAACAAAATCACGTTGAACACATGCCAGCCGAAGATCCCTCTGAATAACAGATAGGCGAGCCCAAACGCCAGCACGGTAGAAACGATGAATTCCACGCCCATGAGCACAAAGTTGTTACGCAGCGCGCCAATGAAGGAACTATTGCTTATCGCCTCTTTATAGTTAGCCCAGCCTACGAAATCCGTCAGCGGACCGATTCCCGTATAGTCGTACAAGCTCATTCTGAATGCGATGACTAATGGGTAAATCAGATAAAGCACGAAAAAGAACAGCGCAGGGAAAGCCATAATATACGCGGTTGTTTGACGCTTCCAGCCCCCTCTTCGCCATAGTGCTCGTTGCTTCATGCAAACCCCTCCTTAAATGTGCTCTCATCTTACCGTGAGGGGTTGCCGAGAACAACGAAATGTCTTCGGAGTTCTTGCGTTATCTTCGGATTCCAATTTATCGCTCCAATGTGGCGGTCGAACGAGATAAAGCCCAGAGGAGTATCCCCTGAGCCTTCTAGCATAACGATGTGGTTAGCGCGTTGCTTACTGGAAGACTTGAAGATCGGTCAATTGGAGACGGTAGCCGCTTTCCGCGCCCACGCCGTTCAACTTGGTCGCATAGACCCTAACATATCGATAACTCTGTCCCGGGAAGAAGAAGATCTGTCCGTCCCCCGCCTTGGCTTCCGGATAATTCGATTCCGTTACAAACCCCAACATGAACTATTAATTTCATTTCAAATATTGGATTTTATTGCCGGTTTGCCGGAATGTTGATCGGGAATGAAATTCTCACCTTCGTCCCTTTTCCTGATCCGCTCGTTATTTTAATGACTGCCGCCGTACCATAGCACAACTTTAATCTCTCTTCGATATTTCTCAGCCCATATCCCCCTTGAACCAGTTGATGAACATTGCTCAGTGCGTCAGCACGCATGCCGGGGCCGTTGTCCTCAATGGAAAACTCGACAAATCCTCCTTTCAAGTATCCGCGAATCTTTAACAAACCTTTGTTATCATTTCTGTTATCGATGCCGTGCTCAATGGCGTTCTCTACAAGGGGCTGCAGGATCAAATGAATCATCTCGCAGTCTAAAATCTGCTCTTCCACGGAGAGTGAAAATTGAAAAGAATGGTCGTGCATCATCAATTGGATATCCAAATACGCCTTAATATTTTCCAACTCTTCCCGGATGGAGATGACGCCTTTGCCTCGGTTCAACGTTGTTCGGTAGAACTTCGACAGCGAGGTTGTCAACAGACTGATATCCATCGCCTTCATCTTGATTGCCTTCCAGTTAATAAGCGAAAGTGAATTGTACAGGAAATGCGGGTTAATTTGCGCTTGCAGCGCCCTCATCTCCGCCTCTCTCTGTTCTTCGTGGCTTTGCCGCACCGTAGTAATCAATTGATTAATATTGCTCAGCATTTGCGAGATTCCCGCAGCAAGCTTGCCGACTTCATCTCGCGACGGATCATGTATGATCACCTGAAAGTCGCCTTGACCGATCAGTTTGATTTTCTTGTTCAAGTATTCAATACGGCGGACGAGCGTTCTTGTGAACACCCAGATGAGCAGCATAAGTATGAGCAAGCATACGCAGACGATAATCATTAACGTCCCAATAAAATCTCCTGCATGAATCATGAACTCCTTAACCGGGTAAAAATATGTGATTGTCCAGCCCGCTTCGGGAATTGGATTGGATATCGTTATATATTGATTCTTCTGAATGCCGTCTTTGAGCACCAAGTGGGCATCCGAAGCATTCATTTCTTCTCTTGCGTCACTCCCCCCTGGCCACTCGTTATGGGGAAAAATCACATTTTCCTCTCCGTCGGTTATGAGGACACTGTACTCCCTTGATTGTCCGTTGTCCAATGAGCCGATTACGGATTCGTACTTTAGCTCCACATAGAGCAAGCTTACGGAAATGCTGCCGGGATCGATCATCATTCTCTTGATCCCGAACAGCTTGCCGTTCTCATATTTCCAATGAGTCCGATTGCTTTTTATAACTTCTTCGAACCAAAGCGCATTGCGAAGACGTTCAATCGATTGAATCGAGTTCATGCGCCCCGGCAAATTGTTGTCCGTATACAGTATAATGCGATTAATATCTTCATTGTAAGTCAGCAAATTTTCTACAAGCGGATCGTATAGTCCGGTCAACTGCAAATATAAGGTGAACACATCCGTGTACGGAATGTTGACGATATCGGCAATCTGCTTGTTGTACGAGATTGAATCCGCGATCGCACTGTATTTCTGAAATTTATAATTAATATCTTCCGCGGCTTTCCTCGCGTTATCGCTTAAAGCCAGCCGAATTTGCTCTAACGAATATTTCTGCGTCTGCTTAAAAGAATACGTCCCCAGAGCAAGCATAGGGATCAGGACCACGATGACGTAAGACCATACGAGCTTGTACTTGAAGCGGAGGTGCCGGAAGTAGATAAAAGGTCTCTTCATCACTGCCCCCTACCTTCCCTATACTTCACCGGACTCATACCGAACCTTCTGCGGAATATCATGCCGAAATAGGAGGTGTCGGTATAACCGACCTTCTCTGCGATATCCTTGATTTTCATGTTTGTCTCTCTCAAGTACTGTCTGGCCCGGCTCAACCGGTATTCCGTCAAATACTTGACGAAGCTCTCTCCCATCTCTTTCTTGAAGATAGCGCTTACATATCTCGGTGACAAATAGATCTGCTCCGCGACCGTATCCAGACAAATGTCATTCTGATATTGGGCATGCACGATATTCAGAATGAGGTTGATCGCTCTTTTATCGCTTTCTCGATCCGGATCACCGCTGTTTTCCGATGATGCGAAGAACGCGCGGAAGACGACGCTTCGCAGTTGCTGAAGCGTTTGACTTTGAAAGAGCTCATTCACATACAGATTAAATTGTGCTTTGCCCCGGTAATCTTCCCCGCTCCTCAGCCTTTTTACAATTTCGGTGCAAGTGTACTTCACATAAACATTGGAGTAACCCGACTGATATTTAAACCGATCGAAAAGCGATTCCAGCGCATCTTCAATCCGTTCCTTCCCTCCCTGCTGAATCTGTGCATAGACATTAAGCACCGTCTGTTCGATCGGTTCATCGTTGCCCTGTAGGATAGGCAAGGCGTGCTCACCATCATCCGCATAAGCGACAAAGCTCTGATCGCAAAAAAACTTGTACTCGCTCAGTTGCTCCAGGCGTTGAAGCTCAACCCGGGCACTTTCCCAACTGTGCAGCTTGCCTCCCACAGTTAAAAAGACCAGTTCACCGAAAACTTCGGTTATTCGGTCTTTAAGCCGCTGCCACATCGGCCGCCAACCATCCGGCTGCCGTTCATGAACAGCAGCCTTAATGAACAGGACACTCTGATATTCGTTCAAATTCAAATAATAGGCATCGTCGCCGAACGCAGCCCGCATTAATTTACGAAACGCCTCATCGCATGAGATGAAAAGAGAGGTCCGATAATCAATGAGGGCCATATAGAGCGGAAGCGTGATCCGTTCCCGAGCGGCCTCCGACAGTGTTTGCCGCGTCTGATCCGATGCGGCTCCATTCAATAAATCCAGCAACGCTTTATCCTGCTCGTAGCGCTGTACTTGTTCATAGCCTTCGAGGAGGTCGGCCTCCCTACTGTGCCGAATCTCCTCTTCTTCGCACTGTGTGATTACTTCATTCACTACGCTGAGAAAGTCCTCCAGCACGACCGGCTTCAGCAAATAATGCACGACCTGTAGATGAATCGCCTGTACTGCGTAGTCAAACTCCCCGTAAGCGCTGAAAATAATAATTTTCATGCCCGGTGACAGCTCCCGCGCATTTCGCGCTAACTCAAGACCGTTCATAAACGGCATCTTGATGTCCGTCAGCAGAATATCGAAGCGCTGCTGTCGCAGTAAATCCAGCGCTTCGTTTCCATTTGATCTCAACTGGACGATCAGCGGCAGCTTGTATGCTTCAATCAGATGCCGGATGCCTTCCCGCTCCATTCGTTCGTCATCCACGATCAGAATCGTTCTCATCCCGCCGACCGCCTTTACTTTGTTCCATGCATGGTCAAGACGAAGCGGAATTTGCTATCCTCTTCATACCACATGGGAAAATTCGTTCCCCAAACATTATTGTGCAGCAGAAAATGGAAACCGCCATCCAGTGAAGGGAATTGGTTGTCGAAGCTCAGCAGCCTTCTCTCGCCGGGTGCCAGCAGCGGAGCGTCAAGCGTGTCCAGCTCCAAGGAGCCATCCGCACCGAAATAAGTCAACCCTTTGCCAACGGCATGCAAATTCCGGTTGCCGTCCTTGACGACATCAAGCGGTGACAAGCGTTCCCCCATCTTGTCCATCCGCCATAGATTGGGATTGTCCACCGCGGGCGCGAAGGAAAACCAGGTCGCCTCCGGCAGACGGTTCGCTTCCTTCCCGTGCCAATGCAGAATAACCGCCAAACTGTCATTCCGCCGGGAAAACCGATATTCCAGTATATAGCTTGCAGCGGCCCCGTATTTCGTCACGGCTTCCTTAGGCATCCGCAGCCTGACATGAACGACATCGACTTCAACATCGATATCGGCATCACTGTTGATTCCGTCCTTTTCTCCCATACACAAAATCATATCTTCAACATACGGCACATACAGCCGGTTTGTAGGAAGCGGCTGTATATTCTCCATGCCCGGCTTGCCGAAGTCGGAATCCGCCCACATATAAGTCTCGTGAATGTTCTCGATGTATCTCTCATACCACTCGTTATAGTTTTCCACGCCAAAGGATTGATAGCGCAGCACGCCCAGCCGGTGATCCCCGTCCGCCCACTGCTTGCCCTTCCCATCGCGCATAAACTCTATTGAACCGTCAGCGGCGAAGCTGATCTCAAACCCGCCCAGCGTGACCGGAATGCCCGGAAGCAGCTTCGTTCCGACTGGGAGAATAGCAGTGGGCGGCACAGGCACAAGTCTACGCCATGCTTCTTCCACTACCAGACGCCGTTCGTTGGCAAGAGCATCGACAGCTTTGGTCAAATAAGCGCGCTGCTCCTCCCAGGACTTCTCGAAGTGACTGTAAGTTAATGCCGCCGCTTCGGTCTCAAGCCGCTCGGCCCGCAGTGCCTCTGAACCGAGATCTTCGGCATGCATGCGGAATTGCCCCAGATAACGGTACTTGTCCGGCACCGCTTTGCCGTCCACTCGATCGCGGCGGCGCGCCGCTGCGAATGCAGACTTCTCATAATGGACAAAATCCGCCAGCCACGTCTTCTCATCAAGCCCCCACGTATGCTCGGCAACCAGCAGCAGATTGTCCGACAATTCGTCATGTTCCTTGCTGCCCGGCAGAAGCCGCCCCTCCGCAAGCCATTTGTTCCGCAACCGCAGCAACTCGCGGTAGCGGGCGACCTTGAGCGGATCGGTCGCAACACCGTGAATCCAACTGTCGCCGATCTCTTCCGTAACGACAGGAAGTCGCTCCTTGAATCCGGAGAGCGCCTTCGCGAAAGCGTCCATGGTAGACGCGACAATTTCCGCTCCGGGAAAGCGCAGCGCAAGCTCCGCGAATTGTTTGGTGATCTCTTCCGGTGTCGGCGGCCCACAATTATCCCCCGTATGCGCGAATACCATGGCTTCCTGCAAGCCTTCGATTTCCAGCACGTTGCCATAGTTGTCCGCATAATTCACGATAATTTCTGCGCCGCCTTCGCCCCGCCATACAAATACCGCAGGCACAGCGGGAACTTTGGATGCCGGATTGACGCCGAGATGCAGGTAGCGGATTCCGCTTTCTGCAAGATGAGGGATCATCGCTCGAGTGTGTCCGGGAACGTCCGTCATCTTCGCAGAAATCGTTGTTGCGCCGAACTGCTCATCAAGCCGCTTCGACAAAGACAGACCGTACCGAAACAGACTGGCGTCCATCAACTCCGTATGCGATGTGAAGGGCAATCCGTGCCAGACGATAAACCCCCGGCTGATGGCATGCGCCATCGCAGCCCGTTGCTTATCATCCACTCTTTTGAAATATTCGTGAATCAGCCAAGATCCTGTCGTCCAGACGAAACGCGCGGTTCCGCCCTCCTCCTCAAGCTGCTCCGCTAGGGCAATAGCTTGGGGGATATACAAATCGATGTAGCGATTCACAACATTTTCCGCCAAATCCGTAAAACCGATATCCAGATGGGTTTTGAACAACACATGTACTTTAGTTATGAGGGACATAGAACTCACTCTCTTTCTGACGGTATTCCGACGGCAGCATGCCGACATGCTCGCGAAACGTCTTGCTGAAATACTTCTCATCCTCATAGCCGACATTCCGTGCGATCACATAGATCGGGTCCTTCGTCGAGCTCAACCGCTCCTTCGCCCGCTCCACGCGAACCGCTTTCATATACTCGCTGAAGGTACGGCCAGTCACATCCTTAAATACTTTGCTGAAATAGCTGGTGCTCATTCCGATTTCGCGCGCCACAGCGCCAATGGTGAACGAAAGCTGCTCCTGCCTGTGAATGTATTGAAGAGACCTCACAATCGCCTCCAGCGTATCCGCGAAATAGCCCGATTGCATGATCCTGCTTTCCATTAAATCCCTGCAGGCATACATGTCTTTCTTGAATTGCTCCCAGCTCCGGTCAGTTTCCCGACCAAACTGTAAATGGTCTTTCGGATCGATTACCCAATGCGGATGCATAATTTGGTTCCATCGCTTGATGATGGCTTCCATAATGCGCTGATGACAGACGTACGGCCAGTTGCGCTGAATCAACTGTTCCAACCGTTGATTCATCAGTTTTACCGATAACACCCAGTCCATTGCCGTCCAGCTCCGGCAGACCTCCAGTTCCTCTTCCACGCTTGGAGCGACGGTTGCCGCACTCGACTTTTCCTCCTTCTGCACGGCATCACGCTGATCCCTATCCGACATCCGCTGTCGAATCCTCGTTAAAATCCGCTCAATATTGTCCTGCTCCAGCTCTGTCTTAATAATGTAATCCACGGCGCCCAGACGAAGCGCATCCTGAATGTAACGAAATTCCTGATGGCACGTCAGCACGACGCATACGACATGCGGGTAGTGGATATTCACCTGTTCAATTAACTGAAATCCGGACATTAACGGCATAGTCAAATCGACAAACAGCAAATCGATGTTCCTCTCACCCAACAGTTGCAGCGCTTTCTTGCCCCCGGAGGCGTCAGCCGCAACGCTCATTCCGAACCGTTCCCACGGAAAAGTGCTGACTATGCCTCTTCTCACCAGATGCTCGTCATCGACAACCATGACCTGAATCATGTAGATTTCCTCCCCAGCGGAAGCCATATTGAGACCTTGGTGCCTTGATCGGGAAGACTTTCAATATGAAATATGCCGTCTGCGCCGTAGCAGGACTGAAGAATTTGAATGACATAGTTAAGTCCGATACCCAAGCCGCTCCGATGCTGATCCTGTATATTTTGCCCCAGCAGTCTGTCCAGTTCCAAGGGAGACATGCCCGGACCGTTATCCGATACGACGATTTGCAGTTGCTCCCGATGAACACGCCTGACCTCAAGCGCGATTTTCCCATTCTCATCGTCCATACCGTGATACAGCGCATTTTCCAACAGCGGTTGGATGATGAACCGAGGGATTAAATCCTGCTTCGTCTCCTCATCAATTTGAAAGTGTACTGCGAATCGATAGTCATACCGAATGCTTTGCAGCTCGATATAGTCCTGCAGCGCATCCAGTTCCTCCTCAACGGTTACGAAGCTGCCTTCTTTGCCTAGATTATAGCGGAGCACTCTTGTCAGCACGATCACAAGACGGTTAATCTCATCGTTGCCATGTATTTTGGCCAGCCATTGAATCGTATTCAAGGAATTGTACAGGAAGTGAGGTGAAATTTGATGCAACACCTTCTCCACCTCAAGCTTGCCCCGGAGCCGCTCCTTGTTCTCGACCTCAGTCAACAAGGAAGCTACTCTGCTCCTCATCCCGCTGAACCTGTTCAGAATCAGATCGAATTCCAATACGCTGGAACCCGGAATCGACTTATCGAAATGGGTCGCCTCCATCGCGCCAATCGCTTTAACGATCTCCTTCATCGGACGATAGATCATCCGCCACAGAAACCAGAAGAAAAGGAAAGACAGCATGACCGAGACGATCACGATCATTGAGAAGGAACGAAACCAGTTGACGATCCCCTTGCGGTATTCGTCCTCTTTAACACCCGCAATGACTTGCCAGCCCTGATCGCTGCTGCTGTAGAAGAAATGATAGTTCGGAAAGCTCTCCAAACCTTTCCCTGTGCCGTACGCGCTCTCGGTATCGCTCGCATTAAAAACGATGCGTCCTGCGGAATCGGCCAGCAGATGAATCGAGGTCATGCCATAGCGGCTGACGTTAAGCGTCGTCTGCAGCTTGTTGAAGTTCGACTCGATATAGACATAAGCAGGCTGCTGATCTCCGGCAACGGCGGGCAAGTGCAGTTGCTTGACGACAGAGAACACCGTGTGTTTGCCATAGCGGTATGCGGATCGGTGGGGTCCGAAAAATATCGCGTCTTTGCTTTTCATGAACACCTTGTTGTCGAAAGGATTGTAATCGTTCATGACCTCAATATTCCGAAACAGAAACTGCTCCCTGTTCGGAAAATAATATGCCATAACGCCCAACGATTTGTTCGTATAGTTGACCAGCGTAACGTTCTGCTCGATTTCACCGGCAATGCGCCGCTTCTCGACCTGGTCCTCGCTGCGGAAGTATTCGCTCATCTTCTGGCCAATGCTGCCCTCGAAAGACAGCTCCAGCGAAGCGTAATCCAGGCTGCTTAACGTATCCTCCAAATCTTTGCGCACCTGAACCAATGTGTTCTGTATGCCCTCGTCGATATTATTTATAAGCATGGAATAGATGGTAGAATAAGACGCATAGCCGAGCAGCGAGAGCGGAATGATGACGCCCAGAAACTGAAGGACGAACAAACGATATTTAAGCGATTTGGATTTGTACTTCACCCAACGCAGCACTGACATCGCCATGCCCTCCCAATGGTGTCCTCATGTCTCCGTAACTCTCTCTATTCTTTCACCGATCCCAATACAATGCCATGAATAAAATACCTTTGAAGGAATGGATATACAATAAGTATCGGAATCATAGAAACGAATATTTTGGCGGCGTTCAGCGTCTTGTTGGATATTTCCATCAGCTTCCTAGCTTCCTCGGCAGTCATCAGGCTTTGCGTATTCAATTGCACGACAAGCTGCTGAATGTACGTTTGCAGCGGATAATTGCTCGGATGGTTCATCAGAATCAAGCCGTCGAAGAAGGAATTCCAGTGTCCGACGATACTGAATAGCGTCACTGTCGCCAGCGCGGGCAGTCCGATCGGAATATAAATCTGCAGCAAGGTGCGCCATGGGCCTGCGCCATCGACGAAAGCCGACTCCTCCAGTTCCTTCGGAACGCCGCGAAAAAAATTCAACAGCAATATCACGTTGAAAATCGGCACCGCTCCGGGCAGCACCAACGCCCAAATGGAATCCAGCATGCCCAATTTACTGATCGTCATATACCACGGAATCAGCCCTGCGTTGAACAACATCGTGAACACAAGCACCCAGGTGACGACATTTCTCCCCGGCAACTGGCGCGCCTGCTTGGAGAGCGGATAGGCCATCAGAATCGTCAGCGCAAAATTAATGATGCCACCGAGAGCAACCCGCTTCAGTGAAACGTAAAAAGCGTCAAAAAATTTGCTGTCCTGCAGCAGTTTCTCGTAGGATGACCAAGTGAATTTGACCGGCCACGCATAGACGATTCCGGCTGCCGCCGCCGATTTGTCGCTGAGCGATACCGCCAGCGTATGCCAGATCGGCGCCAGACACAGCAGAGCCGTTAGCGCCAGGAAGCCGATCAATACACCGTTCGCCGTTCTGCTGACCCAAGTTTGGGATCGTACCATTGCTTATGCACTCCTTGCTTGCTAGAAAATACGATAGTTGGCGAATTTGGCCGCCAGTCTGTAGGAGATGACGATCAGAACTAAACCGATAACGGATTTCAGCAGTCCGATCGCAGTGGCCAATCCGTACTGTCTGTCTACCAGTCCTACTCTGTATACATAAGTGTCGATAATATCGGCGGTTTCATAGACGAGCGGGTTGTACAAGGTGAACACCTGCTCAAATCCGGCGTTCAGTACATTTCCCAAGCTTAACGTTGCCAGCAGAACGATCGTTGGCCGAATGCCCGGCAAAGTCACGTGGTACAGCAGTCGAGTACGGGAAGCGCCGTCAATGACCGCCGCTTCGTACTGAACGGGATTGATCGCCGTCAATGCGGCCAAGTAAATTATCGTGCTAAACCCGAATTCCTTCCATACATCACTGATAATTAAAAGGGGTCTGAACCAAAAGTTGCTGGCCAGGAACATGACCGGCTCTGCACCGAACCAAGACAAGATGGCGTTGATGACGCCATCCAGAGTCAGCAGATTAATGATCACCCCGGACAGAATAACCCAGGACAGAAAGTGCGGCAAATAAACGACGGTCTGTACAATCCGCTTAAAGAAAGCAAGCCTGATCTCATGAAGCATAAGCGCAAAGGCAAGCGGCACAATAATTCCCGCAATGATTTTCAGAACGGCAATGAGCAGCGTGTTGATAAAAATTTGCTTGCTGTCTGGAAGCTGCAGCATATAGGTGAAATTATCCCAACCCACCCATGGCGATCCGCCAATGCCTTTCGCGGGTATAAATCGTTGGAAGGCAATGACAACACCGATCATCGGTACGATGCTAAACAGTGTGATGAGACATAGTCCGGGCAGCAGCATCAGGTAATAGTGCATCGTATTTCTGGTATTCTTCATTGCAATCACCACTTCCGCCTAATTGAAATGAAACAGAAAGGGGAGTTCAAATTCCTCTCCCCTTCCGGCACATTGATCTCTTAGTTTCCTACGGCGGCATTCACTTCCGCTGTAATTTCATCCCCGCCAAGCTTTTTCCATTTGTCCACGAAGGTGTCGAACTCCTCAGTACCTGAAGTTCCCAGAATAATACGCAGGAACGTTTCGCTTTCCAGCTTGTCCAGTACGCTTGCTTTGGTCAACATCGTTTCTGTCGTTCCGTAAAATTCGCTGTAGTGGAGGTTCATTGGCTCGGCCATCGCAGGACCGGACGAATTGACGACAACCCAATGCGCCCATGCATTCGTATCCTTCTTCGGCTCGTTCTTCTCTGCCAGCGCCATATCGTACCAAGCTTTGGCCGTCGCAACCGTTTTAAGGGCATCCGTCGTTTTGTTGCCTTCAAGAACATCCTTGGCCAACAGCGCGTCATCTTCAACCTGATTGAAATAGGCGATGGACAGATTGAACGGGAAGTTCGTCCAACTGGCGCCGATTTCTTTATATTTCTGTGTTTCCGGCGCTGCGGTGTAGACAGGGTCTTCTCCGACGACGGCTCTCTGCTGAACATTCAGCACCTTCATGACAGCCTCAGGATGCGCATAGCCTTTCCGAACGACAATGTAGCCATTATTAATCGGCGGCATTGGCGTATTAAATACACCGTTGCTGTCCTGAGGAAACGCGTACGCTGCCCATTCCGCTTTCGGATTGTTCTTGACCGTATCGTTCAGCGGCCACCACGGAATCCACCATGGACCGAACATTGCACCGGACTTGCCTCCCGCAATCAGTGCATTCTCCTCTTCCTGCTTATGAATGGCGAACTCTTTGTCAATGAGGCCTTCCGCATAAAGCTCGCGCAGCTTGGCTAGCGCGGTTTTCATTTCCGGCGCGACGGAACCGTAAGCCAGCTTGCCGTTTCCATCTTTCACCCATTGCTTCGGATAGGCGCCGAATGCAGCGAACAACGAATTCCACGTATGCAGCTGATTGTACTGCACCAGATTGGCATCCCCGGTCAAGCCGACGGAGTCAGGCACATGCTGCTTGAATGCCCGGAGAACCTCGGCAAGCTCGTCAACGGTCTTCGGCGCTGCCAGCTTTAAATTGTCCAGCCAATCCTGACGCAGCCAGAGCAATTGCACGCCGTTCGCCTTGACGTTCAGATCAGGCAAAGCCATCAGCTTGCCGTCGAAGGTCGATGTCTTGAAAGCAATGCCGTCACCCGTGGATTCATAATAGCCCTTCAGCAGCGGGGAAGCGTACTTCGCATACACATCGCTCAAATCTTCAATCAGATTGGCTTCCACAAGGCTGCGGAGATCCTTCTCCGTCGGCACGAACATGACGTCCGGCAGATTGCCGCTGGACAAGCTCAGGCTGAACTTCTGGTTGTAAGCGTCCCCTTGCGCGGTCCAATCGTGCGTAATTTTCACATTCAAGGTTTGCTCGATATAACGCGTATACCAGTTGTTCTCCAGCGTATCGCCTTCCGGCAGCTTGTTGTCTGGCGTATCCGGCTTGGACATCGTGAAGCTTACCGGGGTTTCGAATTTGCCGTAAGGATCAATCTGTTCCTCCTCTTGAGACGGGCTTGGGGAGGATTCCGCTCCACCGCTTGCGGAAGGAGACGAAGCCCCCCCTTCCTTGCCGGAATTGCCGCTGCATGCGGAGAGAACAAAGAGAAAAACCAGTAGAACAATCATGAGCTTGCCAAACGGTTTCTTCATGTGGTGTTGACCCCTTTAATGTTTATTGGTTTAATTGCTGTACGAAATTGAGCATTCGATAAATAATAACCGCTGCCTCCGCCCGGGTGACGGCGTCTCCCGGAGAGAACTTACCGTTCGCCCTGCCGTTCATCAGACCTGACTGCGCCGCCAGTTGAACGTCACCATCAGCCCAGCCGCTAATGTTGCTGCTGTCACTCCAAGTCTTGTTGGGACTGCTTGCACTTGCCTCGAAGCCATAGTCTTTCAATACTCTTGAGATTAACACCGCCATCTGCTCCCGCGTAACCTTACCGTCAGGATTAATAACCCCGGCGCTCACGCCTTGCGTCCAGCCGAGCATTAATGCGGAATACACATATCGCGCACGCCCGTCGCTCTCGTCCAGATCGGAGAAGCTTCCTTGACCATCAGAAGCGCTTACTGTTTCAGGACTGAAAGATTTGAGCAATAGCACCATCAGTTCGGCACGCCCTAACGGGGATTGCGGAGACAGCTTCCCTTCGTCTCCTACATCAATGATTCGGCTGCTGGCAAGAAACGCAATTTCCTTCTTCGCCCAGGAGCCTGCGATATCGTTGATTTTACGTCCGGACTCTACAAAGCCGTACGTCCCGCTTCCTCTGATCATCAAGGCCGTCTTGCCGTCAACGTTGGTGGAACGAACATAGCCGTAAGCTCCATCAGGCAGAAGGAGAACGGGAACGCCAGTCATCTTCTCATTCAGCTCCAGCAGCATGACTGCCGACTTTTTCTTGAAGGGGATATTGACTGATTTTCCGCCGACATGCGCGGTTATGCTGACAGTCAGGCCTATCAGGTTTTGCTCCACGCTTACTTCCAGTTCATATGCATTTGCTTCCGTGCCGAAAGCAGTCGTCGCAGCGCTCAGATCCAGTTCTGCGAGCGGCAATCGGTACGTATGTCCTTGCTCCTTCACAACGAGATCGGTCTTGTCGCCTTCACCGGTTATTATTGTTGCCGCAGGCACCCTCACTTTGACAATGCCATTGCTGCCTGTGGCATCAATGAGCAATTCCTTGCCCTGTTGCCCATTGGAAGGCTTGACCGTGTAAATCTGTATGGTACGGCCGTTTTGCGTCTCCTGGCTTTTCTCGAAGCCGTTGTTTTGCGGATTCGCTGAAATCACGCCTCCTCCGCCTGTCCCGCCGCCGGGGTTTCCCTCGCCAGTGTTTCCTCCCCCTGACGTTGCGGTTGCCCGGAGGGTGGCAGAAGACAATGTCGTCTCCTGGCTATCCAGCACTTTGAGCTTTAAGTAGAAGCCTTCGACATTTTGCGGCAGCTTCAGCTTCGTTTGCACTGTTTTTACCGCGTTGCCGTCCACGATTGCCGACTGCTGGCTATTGTTCTGTTCCACGCCTGCCGCATTGTACAGAATTGCGCTCACCGTCACAGCTTGTGCCTGCGGCTTGCGATTCGTAAGCTGGACTTGCGCAGTCAGCGCAACTCCTGGCTGCAAAGCGCTTACGGCTTGGCCGGCTGCATTGACGTAAGTGAAATTGCCGGCTGACAGCGGATCGGCATTCACCAGCAGTGCTTTGCGCAAGCCGACAACATAATCTATCGTCTTGTTGCTTCCGCGATCCGCGACTATGGATTCCTTCTGTACGAATGGCTTTAAGCCCGGGAAGGAAAATTCGAGAATCGCATGACCGTAATCCGCGCCTCCGCCGACAACCGTATCAACGTTTAGCTTGACATAGCGGGCGTTAACCGACGGGAAGTCGATCGTTGCCGGTGAACCGTCCCCATCCGTAACCGTCGCGACCGTTGTCCAATCGCTATTGTTGACGGACACGTCAATCGTGTAATGGGAAGCGTGGTTTCCCTGAGCTGGCACATAACGGACCTGATCAACGGGGACAATTGTTCCCAAATCGACAGTCAAATCCCAAGGCACATTGCTGCTTGATTGCGCATACGTACCCAAATCCCCGTCAATCGCCTTACTTGCCACATGCTGATTGTAGTATGGCGTCGTATTCATGGAAGCTGCCATTCGAATACTCAGCAAACTCTCGTCCAACTTGTAGGTTTGAATGACGGGCGCATCGCCCTCTTGATTAACGACGATAAGCTCGTCGCGGCGATCGGTATCGGCGTCGATTGGCGCGATGCGCAATTTCGCCGCGTTCGACAGACCGGAAAGCTCCGTAGAGACGACCGAACGATCGGATTTAATATTCAGAAACAGCTTGCTGTTTTTGGAAGTTACAACGACGAGGCGATCTGTATTTCTCGTTTGATCCGTGAGCTTGTACGATTCTGTACGTATGCCCACCGCTTTGACGAAGCTGGATGCTTCCAGCATCCCAGGGGCCAACTGTCCGTCCAACAGCGCCGCACTCTGTCCATACGGCACCGCTTCCAACTGGAATTGCAGCAGGGAATCGGACCATTTCACGCTGTAGATCCGGGCATTAAGCGCACTGTCTCCGGCTCGGCTGCGGAACACAATAATTTCATCAGGGTCGCCCTGCTTGTTAACCTCGGCAATCAGGTTTGCCGTTGCAATGCCGACAAATTGACCATCCGCATTGTCCAAAGCGATGCTGCTGCCCGTACCGAGCAGCCCGCTGTTGACGGAATAAAACTCCATCGACTTTGTTCCGCCATTTTGCTTGAGCAGGAGCAGTTCGTCGATACCGTCGCCATGCAAATCAATGCGCAGCGAGTCCAGCACGTTGCCGCTGAACAGATAGGGATGATAACGATTGGCATTATTCTCCTGCCAACTGCTCATTCCCGTATACTTGTCCAAATAAGTCCGCTGCTGATCGCTCCAGCCGGCCGCCAATGTACTCTGCCAGTAATTCAGCGGTGCATTGTCCACCTTGTTGGCAATAAACTTCTCCTGGTCCTCGTCAAACCATGCCTTCAAATCCGTTGGCGGATTGCCCGCACTGCCGGGATCAAGCAGCATTTGCTTCAGCCGCTTCATGGCCAGCCGCTCCGAATAATCGGCTGCCTGCTCGTAATTGCCCCGATAAGGCGCAGCATACGGAATATTCATATTGAAAAAATACCAAGGCGGCTCGAACTGGATGATTGCCGCTCCCTCGGCGAGCCCCTTCAGCGCATAAGCGCCCATCAGTTCTACAGGCATGTTATTTTCACCAAACAAATAATATTTCTGGTTGAGTGAATTGTTCATTTCATGCCAAAACCAGTTTTGAACCGACATCCCCCATTTGGCGGCCGTTCTGTTCTTGAACGGGAATTCCGTGAAAGGCTGCTTCCACTGCAAGTAATCGTAGAAGTCTTCTCCGATCTTCGCATCCCAATAACCCAGCATGGCCGTAGGGTGATAGTTGTTATTGGCCCAGTTGAAGATCATATGATCTCCCAGCTTCTGCTCGGCGTAGTCTTGCAGTGAGCTGTAAGGCGCCGTTTCAAAATAAGGCTTGTTCTGTGGATCGTATACATAGCGCTTGCTGCTGCTGTCTGCGGGAAATTTGACGAGCCAGCTGGAATCGCTCCAATCGACCTTTAAGCCTTTTTCGGCAGACGCATCAATGAATGCGCGCACAAGCTCCTCGTCGAATTGGAAGCCGCCTTGTCCTTTGTTCACCCGCCATACCAGATCAGAGCCATAGGCTTCATGGAGGCGGATACCCGCCATTGCCTGCGGATAAGCATCCTTCAGCCCCTTCAAGGTGTCTACGTCCATAGACAAGCCGATTCTGCCTGGCCCGTTCAAAGACGCATAGAGCGGAGGGGGTGGCAAGCTCGCCAAAGCGCCGTTCTGATTCGTCGCGATGCCCGAGGAGTAGATTTCCAGATAGACCTTGATCAAGCCGCCTCTATCCTCGAAATATTGCAATGTATGCTTCAACGCAGCGTCAATCCGGTCAAGCGGCTGAGCGTTGCCTGAGCCCCACCCCTCACGCTTGTAGTGATGCGTCGGATATAATAGAACCGCTACGTCATACTGATCCGACAGCTCGTTGAGGCTGCCGTAAATATTGCCGAGCGCGGCGTCAAGCTGATTGAAATCATTTTTGTACAAGGATACCAGCTCGTTCTCACCGATGCCTTCATCGATTTCAAACAACAACGTCTGCTTCGCCGCTTCGGCAGCGAACTGCACCGTGTAGGTTGCAGTCGTTGTTTCATCCGCCGCCGTCACATGAATGGAGGCGGTCCCGGGCAGCTGCGCCGCCTGTGTTACCGTCACGACCGCTCCGGCTGCTGCGGCGGTTGCGCCCACAACCGGAAAAGGCTGCGATTGCGACGGCGCCTTGATCAAGTAACGCCCCTTTTCCGGTTGGAAAACAGCTAACGGAACACCGGCGACCGTAATTTCGCTAAGTCGGGCATCAGCGGCAGGCACACTCTCCCCATAGTAGAAACGAACGTTATACGTCTTCGTACCGCCACCCCCGGTTATTCTGATTTTCCCCATACCCGGTACTGAATCCGCTTGTACAATAGTGATACTATCATTTGCAGAGGCGGATGACGCCTGAATGCGCGGAATCATTGCAGCATCTTCAGCAACTTCGAAGTCATAGTCGAGCACTACGGGATCATACCCTGGGAGAGCCGTCCCGTTAATCCGAATAGATTGCAGATCAAGCGCAATGCTTTTCGGCACTTCTCTGGTGACAATCCCAGCCGACTCATTGCCGCTTTGATCAACGGATTTTACGGTCAGCGCATACTCCACACCATTCGTTAAGCCGGTAATATTAGCGTTACGTTCTCCTTTAGCAATAGTCTCGATGAGTGATTCATCCTGGTCATAAATCCGAACCTCTTTGAAATCGGCGTCCGGCGGATCCATCCATTGCAGAGAGAGCATTTCGTTGCCTGGAACGGTGGCAAGCTGCGTCACTTCCTCCGGAGCAAAAGTATCCACTGCCACACCATACACTTCCACTTCTTTTATCGCTTGATTTGGATTGCTAATAGCCGAAACTTCAATATGCACATAGCGGGCTTTCACCGGTGCAAAATCGTAGGTTTTTCCTGCTTCTACACCAGCGTTTTCTTGAGCCGCCGTGTGCCAAGCCGTCTCGTCCTTCGACGTTTGTACTATGAAAACAGTCGGATATGCGCTCGGGTGGGGCTTCATTACGACCCGATCGACGACATAAAGCGCTCCCAAATCAATGGTCAGGCTCCATGGATCATTGGACTCCACCTGCGACAGCGTGTTGTCGTCTCCATCAGTCATATGCGCCGCGACCTGCCCCCAAGATGCTGGCTTGCTCATCGTAACCGTCTTGCCCAAAGCCAAATTCACGGGAGCCGCTTGGGCAACCCGCTGCTGTCCCCCCAGTGCGGAAAAGCTGCCTGTCACCATGATCAGAATCAATAACCATAGGCTGCTTTTTCTTCTCATCTCGTTGAAGTACCTCCTTCGCTGCTCTATTGATCTCTACGTCCCAAGTATAGCAGTCAAGCCCAGAATGACAGGTCAGAATAACCTCTAATGCTACGTCGAATTACATCTCCTGTTTAGACGGCAAAAGCGGGGATTTCCCCCCGCTTTTCGCTGAATGCACGATGACACGTTATGGATTAATCTCTATCTCGCTGATCGCGTAATGCGACCAGGTTGTATAGGCCGCATTGATCTTCAAACGTACATACCGTTTGTTCTGAGCCGTAAACGAGGACAGCTTCATCTCTCGCGTATCATTGTTAGTACTCCAACTCACGTCTCCTGAAGCATACACACTGCTCCAGTTCGTATTGTCCGAGGATACTTCAATGTTCCAGTTTTTGAGGCCCTGCCCCTGCGCATAAGCAGTGAACAGCTTAATCTGGCTGAATGCTCTGGCACGTCCGAAGTCGAACGTTACGTACTGCGGGAAAGACGGGCTGTCGCTGCTGACGAAGGATGATCCCAGATCCCCGTCCTTGATACCGATCAGCGGAAAGCTGTAGCCCGTTCCGGAATACATCAGCATCGCTTGCTTGGCCAGATTGGCGGAGGACATATCATAAATACCCAGCTCACGGATTTCATGGCCGGAATTCGCGCCGCCGCCATTAACCGATGTAACGTCAAGCTTGACGTATCTGGCAGTGACGGGTATAAAATCAATGATTTTACCTGGCTCGCCGTAGGCATTGGCTACAACCGCGACACTGGTCCAAATCGTATTGTCCGATGACACGAGAACCTCATAATCCTTGGCGTAGCCCTGCGTTGGCTCGTTGTAAATTTCAAATTCGCGGACAGCGTGTCCCCAGCTGGCGCCGCCGCCAACCTCAACTGTAACATCCAGCTTCACATACCGTGCCGACACGGCGCCGAAGCTGTAGGCTTTGGCCGAACCCGTGCCCGTCGTCTCGGTCGCGACAGTCGTCCAAATGACATTGTCTGTGGAAGTTTGAATTGTATATTGGCTGGCATAGCCGCCGCTGTCCGGCTTGACTACGACTTTGTTGACCATCTGCGCGCTCCCCAGATCTACAGTCAAATCCCAAGGAACGTCGCTGTTCGACTGCGCATAGGTCGCGCTGTTGCCATCAATTGCCGCGCTGGCGGGATGTCCGCTGTACGCCGTCGTATTCATGACGGCCGTCTTGCCGATGGCTATGTTCGTGCCTCCGGCATCCAGCTCATTGCCTGTCGTCAGAACAAACCTATCGAATGTCCGCGCCGATCCGAGATCGATCGTCAAATCCCACGGTGTATTGCTGTTCGAGATGGCGCCTGTCGCTTCATCTCCATCAATCGCGTTGGCAGCTGGTCGTCCAGCGTACGCTGTTGTATTCATGGATGCAGTCGCTCCCGAGACAAGATTGGCCTCTTGTGCCTCATCGTCCTTGTCATAGATACCGATTTCATGAATGGCGTGTCCCCAGCCAGCGCCGCCGCCAACCTCTGCCGTGACGTCAATCCATACATAGCGGCCACTTGTTTGCATGAAATTATACGTTTTGGGAGTCCCGTTGCCGCTTGTTTCAGTCGCCACAGTCGTCCAGTTGATCTGATCGTTAGATACTTTAATGGCATATTGGCTGGCGTAATTGCTGGTATTCGGTCTCAGAACAACTCGATCGAACGACTTAGCGGCCCCCAAATCAAGCGTCATGTCCCAAGGCACATCACTGTTCGACTGAGCATAAGTCGATGTGCTGCCATCATTGGCATGGGAAGCCGGATGTCCGCTATAGTTGGCCGTACTCATCGTCGCCGATTGATTTAGCGCAAGATTGGGCGCAACGCTCAGTCGGACGACTTCATAGGGATTCATCGCAATGGCGTAAGTCCCGTTGCCGTTATCGGTCAGCTCCTTGTTCTTCAGCGGCATCCAGCTGCCCTTGCTGTCATACATGCCGGACTCTGCCTGGATGATTTCTCCCTCGAAGGTGAATGTGCCGGACTTGGCGCTCATCAGCGCAATTCTGTTCCGGCGGATCAAATCCTCCGTGAACGCAATGCCGATTCCGGCATTGGAAGTGTCGTATTTAATATTGAACCCGGCAACCGGCAGCGTAGTGCTGGAGGAGGCCAGTGTCGTACCCTCGGCATTATAGTACTGAATTTCATTCGTGCTGTTGTTGTTCTTGCGGAGCGTAAGATAGAACAGCGCTTTATTCAGCATTCCGAACGTGCTGCGCACCTCTTGCGTATGCGCGTAATTGTCTTTGCCGTTCACGTCCAGCAGCGCGATGTCAGTCGTAACCGTCGCCATTGCCAGACGGTATATCTCCGCGCCCGCGCCGTTAGCCGCCAGCACATCGATTATTTTCTGCCGGCTGTCGGCTGCGGAGCCATCCTGCTCCGATAGATGGGGCAAATTGCCGCCGGTGGAGAAATAGTTCGTCAGCCGATTGTATAACGTCGCCTGATTGACGCCATACGTGTCATATCCAATGAAATCTACATTCGGGGCGAGATTTCGCATCTTCGTAATATCCTCGTCAACCGACGTATATGGGCTGATGAAATTAACTCTTGTAAACATTTTCTTCGTGGAGTTCTTGAACCAGCCCGCAACGCGATTCAAATAAATGGCCAGACGATCTTCGCTAAAGCGAACCGCATTCGTATATCCGCCTGCCGTATATAGGCTGTTGGAAGCCGCGCTGTAATCGCGATCCGTCTCCGCCATCGTCGGTTGATGCTGCATAATGGTGGGCTCATTCTGCACTTGAATACCGATTACGACGTCGTCTGGATCATTGGACTCCAGATAGTCCATCAGATGATTGATGGCATTCTCCTCCGCCGCATGCGTATCGGGGTCTTCCCGGGACAACGCGATTTTATTGCCGTCCCCCCAGGTAGAATAGCCCGCTCCCAGTATGCTGCCGTCGCTCTTGAGAATTCTGTCGTACACTGCGGTATTGGTCAAATAATCGGGAATCATCTCCGACCAGGCCGAACCGCCGACATCAGATCCGAACCATAGCAATTCCATCTTCAAGCCGTATTTTTTGGCTTCGCTAATGGACCAGGCCACGTTGGTGTAATCGAAAACATTTTGGCTCGGCTCAACCTCTCGCCAGGCAACCGGAACCTGAACGACGTTCACATTCAATAACCTCGCCCAGCGGAAGAGCCCTTTGTCGCTCATCTGAGCATTCGTCAGTCCGGCATACCTTCTCCACGAATCCGTACGGATCTGCACGCCGTCCGTTATATAAGGCTCACCGCCGACGCTGATCACTTTCTTGCCGTTCTCCAGCGTAATTATTTCCGAAACTGTTTCGTTTGCGAAAGCAACTGCGGGCGTCACGGCAACACAAGCCATGATGCTCACCATCAGACAAATCAGCATTGTTCTGGACATTTTGCGTCTTGACCTCTGATTCCCCTTCATACTTTCCCTCCCATTTTCTTCACGTATCATTTTTGATTGCTCAAGGACGGACAAGCTTGACAACCTCATACGCATGCAACGCAACGACAGCTTTGCCATCGACAATCTGACATGCCTTTTCCATCGTCTTCTTCCACTCCCCGCTGGAGGCGAAATGGCCGTTCTCAGCACGATTAGCTGTAAAACTCGTGATCGCGAAGCTCCCGCGCTTATAGCTCATCAACACGATATCCCCTTCATTCAGTAAAGAAATGCCGATGCCGCCCTCCTTGCTGTCGTACGAAATTTCGTAATCTCCCAGCACTTGTGTCCCGCTGAACGCCGGATTCGTCTGCCCTTCGCCGTTAAAAAACCGGATTTCGCTGCCGACGCTGTTTCTGCTGCGCGCCAAGGCTTCATTGGCTTTGTTCAGCATGCCGTACGTTAGTCTTACTTCTTCGCTCCAAGGCCGCGCATCCTTGCCCGTCGGGTACAGCAAATAGTTGTCGTCCGCATCCACATATCCCGCGAGCTGATAAACCGAGACGCCGACACCGTTTGCTGCGAGCAAGTCCATAATTTTCTCCGCACAGCCATGAAGCCCGCCTTCCAGCTCTCCCAAGTGAGGCGCATTGCCGCGCTTAAGAGACAAATCGCCGGTAAGCAGTTCATAGATTTCCGCTTGGCTTTTTCCGTAGGTGTCATAACCGACACAGTCAACATGCGGCGCGTTGCGCAGCACTCTGTCGGTATCTTCGTCAAACCCGAGATCCAGATAAGGATGAATCCAATTGACGCGTGTAAAAAGAGGGTGTGACGATGCCTTGACAAAGCTCGCCACGGTGTCCAAGTATCCGGTTAAGCTGTCTTTGGAAAAATCAAACGCGTTGTCATAACCTCCTTCCTTATACAAGCTGTTGCAGCGGGCGCAATGACAGCGGTCCGTTTCATGCAGCACCGGATTGTGCTGAACAAGAGACGGCTCGTTCTCAACTTGAAAGCCGATAACGATCCCTTCCTTGTCATGTTCATGCAAATAGGCCATCATTGACGTGATCGTATGGCGCTCCGCCTCCAGCAAATACGGATTTTCCACGCAAAGTGTATATTTCTGGCCATCTGAAGGATGAATCGTATCTGCGCCGAGGGCAGTCCCGTCCTGAAAAAAAATTCGGGTATAACGCTCAGGGTCGCCGGTAATCCAGTCTGGCGTCATACTGTGCCAGCCTGCTCCGCAAACATTGGATCCGAACCAGACAATTTCCAGTTTTAATTCATATTTGCGGCATTCAAGCAGCATCCAGGAGAGTGCCGACCATTCAAATCGCCCTTGCGCAGGCTCAATTTCTTTCCAGCAGAGCGGTATTTGCACCGTATTGCAATTGAGCTTCTTGGCCCAGCCGACAATGCCGATCTCGCTTAGTCTCTCGTAGGTCCAACCTGCCTGAATAACCCAACGGTCAATGCGGATTTGCGCGCCGAGCGTCAAGAACGGCCTTCCATCCACGATCAGCGCTTTTTTTCCGTTATCCAGCATCTTGCATTCGGTTATCGGCAACCTGAGAGATTCCTTCATGCCAACAGCTCCTATGCGCAGTCTCCACGCTTATTCTTTTACAGACCCAAGCACAATGCCCTTCGTAAAATACTTTTGCAAAAACGGGTAGATGGCCAAAATGGGCAGCATGGAAATCAAAATTTTTGCCGTGTTCAACGTTTTGTTGGAAACCTCGGACAGCCGTTTAAGCTCTTCTACCGTCAAGTTGGCGAAATTTCGTTCCGATACGACAAGCTGCTGAATGTACGTCTGCAACGGGTAATCCTTCGGGTCATCCATCAGGATCATGCCGTCGAAGAAGGCGTTCCAATGGCCGACGATTGTAAACAAACCGATCGTTGCCAGTGAAGGCAGCGAAAGCGGTACGTAAATTTTCATCAGCAGTACGATTGGGCCTGCCCCGTCCATGCCTCCGGCATCCTGCAGCTCCTTGGGCAGCGCGCGGAAGAAATTGATCATCAGAATAACATTAAAGGCGGCTACCGCGCCGGGGATGACGAGCCCCCAAATCGTATTCGTCAAATGAAGCGTCTTGATCGTCATGTACCAGGGGATCAGCCCGCCGTTAAAGAGCATCGTGCTTACAATGATCCAAATATAAAGGTTTCTGGACCGGAATACTTCCGTCTCCTTGGACAACGGATACGCCATGAGAAGCGTCAGTATCATGCTGAGGCTGCCGCCTAGCAGTACCCGCTGCACAGAGATCAGAAACGACTTGAAAAATTGGACATCATTAAGCAGCAGTGTATAAGCGGACACGGTAAACTTCACCGGCCAGAAAAAGACGTAGCCTGCCGCTACCGATGACTTGTCGCTGAACGAAACTGCAATGGAATGGATGAATGGCGCAAGGCAAAGCGCTGCGGCCGCACCGGCGACCAAATACAACAATCCATTTCCCAAGCGGCTATCAAATCTAGAAAACACATGCTTTCCCCCAGCCCAAAACTCAGAAAATTCTGTAATTTGATAATTTACGAGCCAGCATATAAGAAATTATAATGAGCAGGAACGCAACAATGGATTTCAGCAAGCCGACAGCTGTGGCTAAGCCGTACTGCATTTCAACAAGCCCTACCCGGAACACGTACGTATCGACGATATCCGACGACTCATAGACAAGCGGATTGTACAAATTGAAAATCTGATCAAAGCCCGCATTCAGAATATTGCCAAGACTTAAAGTAGAGAGCAGAATGATCGTCGGCACGACGCCGGGCAGCGTGATGTACATCAGTTGCTTGAATCTTCCAGCACCATCGATGACTGCCGCCTCGTATAAATTGGGATTAATGCCTGCAATGGCCGCCAGATAGACGATTGTACCGAAGCCGAACTCCTTCCATACGTCCGTCCCGATCAGAATCGGTCGAAACCAGAAGTTGCTGGCCAGGAACATGACGGGATCGACGCCGAACAGACTCAGCAATTGATTAACAATACCGTCAAGGGAGAATAAATTCGTAATGATGCCCGCCAGGATGACCCATGAAATAAAGTGCGGAATATAAACAATCGTCTGAATTGTGCGCTTGAACCATGAACTGCGCAGCTCGTTCAGAACTAACGCGAAAATGATCGGTACGGCGAGACCCGCGACAACTTTCATGGCGGCGATAATAATTGTGTTCAGGAACACCTGCCTGCTGTCCGGAATCTGGAACATGAAGGCAAGGTTGTCCATCCCAACCCATGCGGAATGCAGTACGCCTTTGGCGGGAACGAATTTCTGAAAGGCGATTACGATTCCTGCCATGGGAATGATGCTGAACAGAAACAGCACAAGCATGCCCGGCAGCAGCATCAGGTGATAGATTAATGACTCGCTTCTGTTTCTCATAAAGCGGCTTTCTACTGAGCCGCCGCAGCGGCGACTTCCTGCGTAATTTCATTTCCGCCGAGCTTGTTCCATTGCTGTACGAAATCGTCGAATTTCTCTACAGGCATATCGCCGATGACGATTTTGATGAGCGTCTCGTTCTCCAGCTTCTCCAGCGTTGCCCACTTCGTTTCCATCGTTGCCGTTCTGCCGAAGAAAACCGGGTCCACCTTCGTTAACCCATCGGAGAAGGTCAGCGCTTCTCCATCGTATCTGGCTGTCGCTTCAGCCCAGACGGTGGGGTCTGCGCCGGGATTTTCAAGGTTTTTCTTATAAGCTTCATACATCGCTTTGAAATCGTGGCGAAGATTGGCATCGCTGCCGGTATCGATCGCTTCCTTCAAGCTGGTGTACGTTCTGTGCACCGCATCTTCATAATCGACCTGCAATTGAATCGGCCAGTACCCGTCGGTCCCCTGGTTTTTCAGAATCATATCCAGCGCATCGGGATCAAGGCCGTATCTGGCTTGATTTTGCACATTCAAAAACTTGATGGCGGCTTCCGGATGAGCGAACTTTTTGCTGACGACCAAGAACAGATTGTTCGGATTTTGGGTGTACACGCGCAGCTTTCCATTCTCATCCAATGGAGCCAGAAACGGCTTCCAGTCCGCCTTCGGATCGTTCTTGAGCGCATCCGATAGCGGCCAATACGGTCCCCACCACGGGCCGAACACGAGTCCGACTTTGCCTGAAGCAATTATCGCGCCGGCGTCTTCGCCTGGCTTGCGTACAGCAAACTGTTTGTCAATGATGCCGTCCTTGTACAGCTTGCTGACTTCCGTCAGCGCCGCTTTCATCTCAGGCGCGGTAGAACCATAGATGACATGGCCTGACTGATCCTTGATCCACTGCCGCGGATAGGCGCCATATAGACTGAAAATCGTGTCCAGCCCGTGAAAAGTATTGTAGTAGCCTGCGATACCGGGATCGGCAAGCAGTCCGAGAGTATCAGCCTTATTGTTGCCGTCAGGGTCTTGACTGATGAATGCCTGGGCAATGCCGACGACATCCGTCAGCGTTTGCGGAGGCTGCAATTGCAGTTTGTTCAGCCAATCCTGTCTTACCCAGAGCAAATTGTGCTGCCCGCCTACTTGCGTGCCCGGCAACGCCATCAGTTTGCCGTCGAAGGTTGCCGCATTCATGATCCGCCCGTTGTAAGAGGCATATTGCTCCTTCAACAGCGGGGATGCCGTCTGCTCATAGATTTTGCTCAAATCCGCGATGAGGTCAGATTCCACTAGTTGATTCAGCGTCTTTTGATCAACGACGAGCACATCCGGAATATCTCCGCCAGCCAACGAAATAGCGACTTTCTGTTGATAGGCGGACGCATCAATTTCCCAGGCCGGCTCTACCTTGACATTTACTTTGTTCAGAATAAAACGGGTAAACACGTTATCTACAGGCGTATCCCCTTGCGGCAGCTTGGAGTAATCGCCTTTCGTCAGCCCCATCGTAAACGTGACCGGCTCTTCATATTTACCGAACGGTTCGAAATTCGGACTCGGCACCACATTAACGGCAGTTTGCGTTTCAATAGCGGCTGCCGTCGGAGTCGAGGCTGGTGTCGTGCTTGCCTTACCTTCATTTCCAGTGCTTGCGCAACCGGACAATAGCCCTGTCAGCAACGCGCCTGCAAGTAACCATTTGCTTGACCTGAATTTCACTTCAGCGCCCCCTTGAATAATGTGTCTTTCAAAGCACTTTCAGTATAGATAATTCACAAGCAGAGCGAATATCTGAACATTTCGCGATTTCTATGAATATTTCCGGCTAAATGCCAAAACCGCCAGAGTCACATCTGATGGTCCCCCGACAAATCGCAGAACAGGTTGCACAAAATAGCGAGAAGCCCTCCCTTATGCGAAAAAGACCATCCCATGCCGGGAGGGCCTTCATCTTTATATCGCTTGTTCCTGCTCCTCGAACAATCGTATTTGTAAGATCACTTAGCTAAGTCCGTTGAAGAGAACTTCCGCTCTTTCATTCCGCTTTGGCAGGCGTTTCAAATACGAATCAGGCCCGTTGTTCTGTCGGAACGACATCCAGCGGTTTCTCGTATTGCTCCTTTCTCCTCCACTCGCTGGTGCTGACGATGACTGCGCCCGTCGGAATCTGACCGCTCTCGTCGAAAAGCAGCAGCGTATTGTTCGGCTGAAACCAGCACTCGGGTAAGTAATAGTCTTGCTGAGGCGGCACATTCCAATATCTCCCTACATTGTGTCCATTGAAAAAAATTTGTCCCTTCCAGCCATGGTTTAATCGCAAATAGGCCGGGCCTGTTCTTGGCCATTCGCTGAAATCGGCACGGTACCACGCCGGAAATCCATCTCCTGTATGATCAACCGCCAATGTTGATTGCGGTTCTAGCCATGGTGAGAACGACCATTTGGCCTGCGTCGTCAGGGCGTCCGCCAATACATAAACCTTCAGCGAATCCAAGGCGTCGCCATTCGCTTCTCCCCAGAGCAGTATTTCAATCCGGTTGTGATTGTCCAAGAGAGAGGCCGGAATGAGAACATCCCCAAACCCCCTTCCCGGATTCTCATAAAATCCGATGAACGTTCCATTGCATTTAACCATAACAGGATGTTCAACAGTAAACATCAGTTGTACCGGTTGAGGTGTTGCCAGGTCCAAAGTATACTCCGCAACACTGAGACGCATGAGTTCCAGTTCGGGAATGCGGTGATTCTGATTCAAATGACCCGGCATTTCGGGAATCCAACTTCGGTCGAATACCCCCTCCCGCCACTCTGGTCCCTCCATAGTGATCTCATGGGATTCGAACAAATGATTCACGATCCCTTTCGGCTCGCCTATTTTCCAACTGTGCGTCATTCTGCCCAGATTGTCCGCGAGCGCCACAATCGTATTCGCACCTTTCTGAAGCTGCAGGGGAATCCCTTCCAGCGTTGCGCCTTCGCCATAACCCCAGACGCCGACCGCTTGTCCGTTCGCATAGAGTATTATCCGATCTTCGCTATGGGGAAGACGAACATTCAGTTTGCGTGGGCTCTCTGTTTCAAACTCTATTTTATACCAACCATAACCGTACAAAATGTTCAGTTCTGTCAATCCGGTCGGGCCTTCAATCGGCATCCATTCAGCGGCATTGCCGAACGGTTCCGAGCATCGCTCGATGCACTTCCATTCGTCAAGTGTCAACAGAAGTTCGGATTTGTCTGGCCGCTCACCGATTACATGCCGCAACAAGCTTCCATCAGCCCGAATCTCGGAGTAGCTTATTATGCCGGCGCCCAAACGAATATCGTTGTAGTCTGCTCCGACATAAGCAGCGCCAACGATCAGAGAACCGTCCAACCACCAAGTATGCTCGGCAAGCTCCGTAGAAAGAATGATTACCGTCAAATCGTCGATGCGATGAATCTCTGGAACGTCTCCCGAAGGCACCACGTCTCTGAATTCCGTCCCGTTAATGCAGACAACCGTGTCCCATTCTGGAGGTCCATGAAGAACCAGCATGTTGGGAAACCATCCGAACGGCATAAGATTAGTGTAATTCAGATATGCAGAATCCGTCAGTTGCAGCCCGTATGGAACGATCACCGCTCCGTAGGGCTCCAATGATACAAGCAGGGCGGTCCCGTCAGGCATCGAGACCCCGATTTCCTTCGCATCGTCCCTCTCGCCCCTGGTCGCCGTAATCCATCCCCCGCCGCCGCCCTTTATCGGCAAAACGGTAATACCTTCCTGGACAGTTACTTCCTCGGGATGAATCCGCTTATCGGCAAAAAAAGCACCCATGGAGCTTGCCAGTGTCGTAACCAGTTTTGTGCCATAATACTTCGGCGTTAGTTCTCCGCCTTCGGCCAACGGGGAGTCCATGTCATAGCTTGTTATGATGTGAAAGAACGGTTCATATTGAAGGCGCCCGCCCCAGAAAGCGAAATTTGTCCCTCCATGCCACATATAATATGTGTTTTGTGAGCCGCAGCCGAGAATCTCGATCGATTTTCGAACAACATCCCTAACCGGCTTGGTGACGTGCCCGCGCCCCCAACTGTCCAATCCCCCCGACCAGAATTCCGTTACTAAGAGTGGAGCATGCGGCTGATGCCGTCGCATGTAGAGAAGATCTCCGATCGGATCGTCCCACGTGTTAACACATTCGATCGTTCCCGTTGGTTCGCTGTCCACAAACCGGTTGCAGTTGATGATCGGGATCCGGAATCCCGCTTCCCTGAACGCTTGATCAATATCGTGAAAATAAGACAATCTGCCGGGAATTTCCGGCATATGATGTTCGTTCTCGTTCTGGATCAGAATGATGTTGCCGCCGCGAGTCGCGTCCAGCGCAGCGAGGGGCGGCAGGGCGCGCGCAAAGTACCTTTTATAATAGATAGAGTACGTCGGTTCGTTCGTCCGGTAAAGAATGCCTTCCTTGGAGGAAAGCCAGGCCGGATATCCGCCGAAATCCCATTCCGAGCAGATGTATGGCCCTGGCCGCAAAATAATATACAAACCAAGCTCACCGGCCAGTCGTATAAAGGCTTCGACATCCAAATCCCCGCTGAAATCAAATTCGCCCTCAGAAGTTTCGTGCATGTTCCACGGCATATATGTGGATACACAATTCAAGCCCGCTCTCTTGGCCTTCAGCAGCCGGTCTTTCCACAGAGCCGCCGGAGTGCGAAAATAATGCATTTCCCCGCAAGCCAACCAAATGCGTTTTCCATCAATTATATAGCTGGTATCGTCATAAACAACTTCGTGTTTGTTTCCCTTAGACATCCTTGGTTTCCCCCAGTCTCAATCAAACAGCCCTTCCCAAGTGACAGTGACATTTGACGATGCATCATCCATCTACGAACGTAAAAGTCCTACTGTGCAAGCTTTATGCGGTGCAATGGCTATGTAATACCCATCATCCCTTGGTTTCACATAACCAGGATTAAAGTATTCTTTCTCGTAAAGCGAATATTCCTTGATTTCCTTTATATTGAGAGTACCTTTAACCGCAAACTGAGAGTTGCCTGTCGTACCCGTTTCCAGATTTCCCAACAGTATAGTAATTTCTTTATTTTCGTATCGCCAGTATAGAAAGCATATAGGCCTTTGCCAATCATCATTCACCCATTTGATTTCCTCCGCTCCCCAGCCAAACTGACCAAAGGATTCTGACACCGCAGAATAGGTTTGCGGACTTCCTATAGATTTGGGAGTAAGATGCAATTCTTGAGGTGTACCCCACTCAGGAGTTTCCCAGATCAAGCACGGCTTATCCTTATGTTTCGCCAATACCGCTCCTCCCAGACATTTAATCAATGAAACCCAGCTCTCATTTTCTTTCATAGAACGCTGATGTTGATTGATCTGTAATCCATATGTGCCAATCATTCGTCCTAGGGATTCCTCAACAGTTGCAGCTGATGGCAAATCACAAGTTATTATCTCTTCTTCTATCTCTAACGAGAGAGCCTCTCTTAAACTCTCACCCAGTAATCCAGCCTGTCCGGTGAATAGTATGGGATTACCCGCGTTCATTTTCTTTAGCAGCACAGCACCTAAAGTATCATCTATGCAAGCAGGTGCCGGGAAAATATAGGCATCTGCTTCCACTCCATCAAGCCATTCGCTCCTTGTGATGGATAGAACGGGAATTCCATATTTCTGCAGCATGGAAACCCAGTCGTCCATTTCTTCCCCCCGGCTGTATTTCTCCGGCTGATTCATTAGATGCTGCAATCCTTTACGATGATAGACCAGACAAGGACCACCAGGTACAGGATTTCTCAACAAATCTGCAGCACTTTCGTTCATCGTAGTGCAAAGATACTGGATCGTATCGTCGGGAATCATTTCATGCCCTCGATTCATCCACGAGATATAGCAGCCTGCAGAAAGTGCCGATCTCTTGCCTGACAACCTCAAGGTTGCATGACTATATGCCCATATTTCCCATGCGACCTTGCTTGGGTATTGGTGTATACTATCCCACGGTTCCCATGCATCGAAGGTTTCAATGAGAAACATATGTTTACAAGGAGTATTAGCCAACATAGCCAAATTCACCAGCAGGTTTGAAAGCTGAAAGCTGTATCCCATGGAGTGCGCGGGCCAGTAATCCTGCCAAGCGGAAGCCCAGGTCTGGGTGATCCACAGATCCAAATATCCAGAATTAGCAACTTGTTCCAGATCGAAGCCATGCGAACGCCATTCTTCCATCGAAGAGGTTCCCGAATCATACCCGATAATAATAAATCCAGGTAATTGCGATTTAATTCTGGCAAATAGGTCGATGAAAGAAGTATTCAAATCCTGAATATCTTCAGGTTTCATATAGCGATTACGATTACCTCTACTATATGCAGGCGTAAAAACTGAATCTCTTAGTATCACTGCATCAATCCCAGTATTCCTGCACATATCACAAAGCTTATCCGCAAAATACTCTCCAAAGGTAGGTTCCTCTAATTTACATACCGTTTCATTGGTCGGAACAAGAACCTTGGAGCCAAAGTAGAATATCCCATACCGTTCACGGTCGATTTCCGGGTGTTCATAAAACCATTTGCCCTCAATGTTATAATGTGCTCTCTCCTTAACTTCCTCCGTTCGTCCACTCCAACCCTCACAGGTCAATTCCGCATTGTAAGTCATGGTCTCGCCGCCAAGAAGAATTAATCCTACGTTGAATTGGGAGATGTTTCTTAATGAAGCCTCTCTTTTTACAGCCGCAATCAATTCCTTTATTCTATAATAGGTCCAAGGTTCATAAGTGGGGGACTGACAAGTAGCCACACAATCATCCAATCTGCCATTCCAATACAGGACTGAATCGTAAAGCCAGCCTACGCATAAGGATAACCCTTTCCTAGCGTCAGGTTCCCTGGTCCATAATGGTGTTAACCTGTCAAACAACTCCTTCACCTTATCATCGATCTCGCCGCCTTGAAACCAATACAAATCCATCTCCGTCCAACATTCATTGTTCATTTTCTCTATCCCCCTTCGGTGTATCCATCATGTCTCTCATTTCAACTCATTTCCAATCCTTGCAGGTGCGTATTTTGACATGAATAGTCCTCATACTCAAGCACTACCTTCAAAGGATAAAATTTGTCCATGCACCTTCACATTTGTTAAGTGAATCCGCCCGATTCCATCAGGCAGTTGAGGTTTGAACAACGGCTTGCCCTGCTCCAGGGTCAACCCGCACATACCGAAGACCACGGCTTGAGCGAATGCAAACGCACTCCGATCAATGGGCTGCTCCCAATGACTGTAAGCGGGCTTCGAAGCCCAGATGCTCTGCGGCCAGTATGGATAAGCATCTGCCCACCATAATAACCGTCGCATGACGTCCCAGCCCAGATCAGCCTCGCCAAGACGGAATAATGTTTCCGCACTATTGGCCGGATCACCGACATAACACCCTGCCCCGCTCCAATCTACATCCCCCGTATCGTAGTGAAGCGCATCGGACTTGGATATGCTGTGAACGCCGTATTGCGAAAGAAACTCTCGTTCATTAAGCCTTGATATGATGCGTCTGATTTGGTCCGATGATAAAATTCCGGTATCGATAATATCGAAAATTTGTATAGAATAAACCTGTTCGCGTGTTCCATTGGGATATATGCTATCCATCCAGCCATCCTGCTCGTTCCATAAATTCAGTTGCACCGCAGCTGTTGTTTCCGACGCCTTTCTCCGATAAATTTCTGCTCTTGGCGCATCGACAGTCTCCAAGAGCTCTGCAAGCCTTTGATAGGTAACGACTCTCTCGGAATTTGGGCTGGGAACAATATGCTCATAACCTTTTGACCGCATCTCCAATAAGTGGTGATGGTCGCCGAAATCTAGCAGACCAGGTATCGGCTCTTCGAAACAAGCCTCGAACCGATCAAGTGAATTGGCCAATCGCTCGACAAAGGCTACCCCGTTCTCATCAACCTCCGATAGAAGCGACACATCTTCCGTCCACCGCACATATTCCACCACCGCCTGCACAAGCGAGAACCCATTATAGCTATAAAAAGGGCCTACCCCTTGACCGCTGATTGGCTCAAAAGCATAGTGAGCTTCGATACCCATGTTTAAATGCGCGCGCAGCGTAGGTTTCCAATCGCTGCCGAGTGACAGCGCCAGCAGCTTGGACGCATAGGCCTCGCCCCATAAATAGTTGCACAATGCGCCTCCATTTAATCCCGCCTCCGCAATATGCGGCCTGACAGCCAAATGCGGACTGTCCCATATACACAGAAACAACGTCAACGCGGCGTGCCTGTAGGCCTTTACCAAGCCGCTATGATCCGCTTCCAGATGAGGCATGCTCCGCCAAAAATCGTGCCATGATTGCTCCCGCAATTGCAAGGTATACTCTACATGCTCGAATAAGCAGTGGCTATCGGGCAATGCATTCGAATCTGTATTTTGCCCATCATGCGTCAATGAATGGTTCGGGATACTGAGTCGAACTTGCAACACAAAAGAAACATCGCCTTCCGCTTCGCAACTCCAATCCATTCCATCTCCAATCAGGCGAACAGATTTGCTTTCCCGATCATTTGGAGCAGGCCCGCCCGGGCTGCTGGAAGACCATAATGTTTCCAGCCTAACCCCTCCGCCTTCATATAATCCAGGCACTTGCGGTTGAAGCTGAAGCTCATCCGAAGGTGCGCCCCATGCCCATTCAGATGGTTTAGCTAGCTTAGCACAACATTTTGTCCAGTTGATGCGAACACTCCCGCTGAGAGGGGACGTAAGTCTGTTAGTCAACTTAACCCTCAGCAGCACTGAATCATCCGTCACACTGGGAACAAGCAATGTTTCAAGCATAAAGCTGACCAATTGCCCTTCTGCGTCCGTATGGTGAAAGTGACCCTTCCGCTGAATGAAACTGGGATGCCAGATTTCTTCTTGCAAAAGCAGTTGACGCGGTATACCATGTCCGGTCAATGCTGAATCGCTAATGGTAATCTCCTTGTCCGGCAGTTCAAATTGGAGACTAAACGCGAGCTCACCTGCGGAGATTGGCGGACAGAAGATTCTTCCTACACCAGTCACTGATTGTGGAAGATAACCGCAGGCTACTCTACCGCTCCCTACACGCACATGATCATTCTTATGCGCTATTCGATTGATATCTCTGGCGAAATCACTTAGTGTAACCATCCATCCTCTGCCCCCTAATTCCTTCTCGAGCCCAGTGAACAAACATTTAAAAACTTAAGTTTGAAAGATGGGCACGTTGCCTTCCAGATCTCCACGTTATAAGTATAGCAGCGAAGCCGCACGAGACAGGTCAGAATAACCTCTACTCCTACGTAGAATTACATCTCCTGGTCAAGGGGCTTTATCAGGTGCTAAACTTGCTCCCTCTATTAACATGCTGGTACTATTTTATTAACATCGTGGCTCTCACTTATTATCTCAACGACTCTATTGCACCGAAATATTCACACGATCCAGTTGATCCTTCAATCTATTCTGACACCGGAAGATATCTGGTTCGTTGGGTTGGAGACGAAGATAAAGCCGTTCGCCTAGGCTCCCTGCCTTGGAGCAAGGGGTTCTCATTAGTGGAGACGCGCCAGTTTACTTGCAAAGTGGCTTTTCAAAACCGAATTTGGCGTGGGTCAAAGATTCATCTGTTTTAATTTTTACATACTAAAAGACCCTCCACTATAGAAGGGTCATCATGATTTGTTATGGTGGAGATTAGTAGGGTCGAACCGCTGACCTTGCAAACCATGCAAGTGCTCTTCCAGTCGATTTTATTTCCATTGTGAACCTCCATGTTTGCTTTCAATACTCGGCAAAAATTGAATCCGCTCCACGTCTCGACAATTGGAAAATATACTTAGAAAAGGATCACTTCGTTCACTATAATCGCGTAAAAGTCCGCCACCATTTGAATTACGAATATCAGATAGGTTAAGTACCCTAACATATTCCCACCCATAATGACTCATTAACCTCATTAACCTCATTATTGTATCCGATACGATAAAGCGCCCTTTTATGTGATACTGTCTTTTAAGGGTCTTTGCCGGTATAAACATCACATCACCTCAGAAAAAGATAAGTCATAGAAAAAAGAATCCATTGTCTGGACTGTTTTATTTTGCATGATCCTTCAATCAATATGTAAAAGCCAATTCAGATCAATCTGAAAATGCTTTCTGAGCTGAATTAATGTATCCGCAAATGGTTTCGTTTTATCTTGTTCAATTTCACTTAATCTACCTTGAGATATTCCAATCCTCTCAGAGAACTCAACTTGGCTCATTTTGTGTTTTTTCCGTATTTTTTTTTATCTTACTCCGATTGTCTCCATGGGTTTACCTCACTTATAAAAATGGTCGTCCTGAATAATAATCTTCAGGACGACCCAAGGTGATTTGCTTTTTCAACTAATTAGCCATTAGAAACCAACTCTAATGTAAAGGAACTGACTTTGTTGTAAAGACACCAACTATAATGTCTAGGCACTATCTTTAATGTCACTGAACAACTACAGAAATAGCCGACGCCAACCTACTCCACAGTAACGCTCTTAGCCAGATTCCTTGGCTTATCCACGTCATGCCCAAGCGCTAACGAGGCATAGTACGATAGCAGTTGCAGCGGCACCACGGACAAAGCCGGAGTCAGCAGCGGCAAAGTCCGCGGGATCGCAAACTGGCGATCGACCGACTTCGCGACTTCAACCTCATGCCCTTCGTTGATAATGCCAAGAACGTCGGCTCCGCGAGCTTTCGTTTCTTTAATGTTGCTAAGCATTTTCTCGTAGAGGTCCTCTTGCGTGAGGAGCGCGATGACCGGAGTTCCTTCCTCGATCAATGCCAGCGTACCGTGCTTCAACTCACCCGCGGCATACGCCTCGGAGTGGATATACGAAATCTCCTTCAACTTCAATGAACCTTCCATCGCAACCGCGTAATCGATACCCCTGCCGATAAAGAACAAGCTGCTATGATGAGAGATCGACTCCGCAACTTCCTTGATCACTTCGGATTGAGCAAGAATGTGTTCCACCTGCTCCGGCAAAGACTGCATCGCGGAGAGCACATGAGCGACTGTCTCATCATCCTGCGAGCCGATAGTCTGTGCCCAGTACAAGCCGAACAGGAAGAAAGCAATTAGCTGCGAAGAGTAAGCTTTGGTGGAAGCCACCGCAATCTCCGGTCCAGCCAGCGTGATGATCACATCATCGGCTTCACGGGCAACGGAGCTGCCTACCACGTTGGTGATTGCCAGCACCCAGGCACCGCAGCGTTGTGCTTCACGAAGCGCCGCCAGAGTATCCGCCGTTTCCCCTGATTGGCTTACGACGATAACTAATGTTTCCGGCGTAATGATCGGCGAACGATAGCGATACTCCGACGCTACATCCGTTTCCACCGGAATACGTACCAAGTTCTCGATGACATTCTTACCGACTAAACCAGCATGCAAAGCAGTCCCGCACGCCACGATATGAACGCGGTTGACCCCCCGCAATTGCTCCGCAGTAATCTTAAGCTCCGGCAACGCTACGGAACGTCCGTCTTCGCTGATCCGGCCTAGCATCGTATCACGGTAAGCTTTCGGCTGCTCATGAACTTCCTTGAGCATAAAGTGGTCGTAACCGCCCTTTTCCGCAGTCATCAAATCCCAATCGACATGGAAAATTTCCTTAGTAATAAAGTTGCCTTCAATCGTCAGCAACTCAACGCCGTCCCGCGTCAATACTGCCATTTCCCCATCGTTAAGGATGTAAATATCTCGCGTATGCTCGAGGATAGCCGGGATGTCCGACGCGATATACTTCTCCCCGTCGCCGACTCCGATTATGAGCGGGCTCGCATAACGTACCGCCACCAAACGATCCGGCTCATACTCCGTCAACACGCCAAGCGCGAACGCTCCGCGCATTTTCTTAACCGCGCGCTGAACGGCCCTGACAATATCCCCGTCATATTCGACAGAGATCAGATGTGAGATCACTTCCGTATCCGTCTCCGACAAGAAGCGATGCCCTTGGTGCATAAGCTCTTCCTTGAGCTCCAGGTAGTTCTCGATAATCCCGTTGTGCACGACGGAAAATTTCAACGAATTGTCCGTATGCGGATGGGAGTTGACGTCCGACGGTTTGCCGTGGGTAGCCCAACGTGTATGCCCGATTCCGACCGTCCCGCGCAGAGGATCCCCGCTCAGCCTATTTTCCAAATTAACCAACCGGCCGACTGTTTTCGTTACTTCCAAGCCGTGCTCCGTATAGACGGCAATGCCCGCCGAGTCATACCCGCGGTATTCCAGCTTCTTAAGCCCTTCCAACAATATGGGCTGCGACTCTCTAAACCCGATATATCCAACGATTCCGCACATATTTATATAAGCCTCCGTTTTGGGTTCTCATGATTAACTCCGAGAGCCCGCAACCAAGCCGAACAAGCGTCACAGCCGTAATCAAATAAGGGGTTTCCGCTCTCCCCCAACATCCCACGACATGCCCGCCCACGCGACCGGTTACAGGTCGTCGTCGGACATCTCTAAATGGTATCTCACTTCAAAACATCCGTATTCACCGTTATCGGAATTTTGTACGCCCGGTTGCCCAAGCGGTTTGTGTTCCGATTGTCGACTTCGATGATAAGCCGGGAGGTCCCCGCCGAATATTCCGAACACCTCCACCTCGTCAACTTGCCGCCCGCACAAGCAACACCATCGAAGTTTTCCGCTCGGATCAGCTTTCCCGTTCCTGATCCTCGCCCTTCGATCATACCCTATGCTTCGACAAGTTCTGGCGCTTTTCTTGCCTTTTCCCCTCTACCCTGCCCTTCCATTCCAGAATCTATACCTTATCTTATTCGTTTTGAAAATGGCTTGCAACCATTACGGGATTATTTCCTCGGAAATGACAATATTCGCAAAAAAAAGCGCCGCAACGACGGTCTTTCCCGTCCCGACGGCACTCCCCATTCTCTGCTTAAACCAATTCAGAGCGAACGACTTCGACAATCGCCGCCACGTGACGCTCGATCTCTTCCCGCTCCGGCCCTTCGGCCATAACGCGGATCAACGCTTCCGTGCCCGAAGGCCGCACCAATACGCGCCCATTGTCGCCTAACGCTTCTTCCGCCGTAGCTACCGCCTCCGCGATTGCCACATTGCCTGGATAACGCGATTTATCCGCTACGCGCACATTCACCAATACCTGCGGGTATTTGCGCATCATTCGCTTCAGTTCGCCAAGCTTACGCCCGGAACCGACCACGGTGTCCACTAACTGCAAGCCTGTCAATATTCCATCGCCTGTCGTGCTATGATCAAGGAAAATGACGTGTCCGGACTGTTCCCCGCCCAGATTGTATCCGCCATTGACCATCTCTTCCATCACGTAACGATCGCCGACAGCCGTCTTTGCCGTCCGCAAGCCTAGCTTCTCCGCAGCCTTGAAGAACCCAATGTTGGCCATTACGGTAGTCACAACCGTATCGTGCGCTAACCGCCCGGAGCGCCTCAACGCATCCCCGCAAATACAAAGAATAAAGTCGCCATCCACTTCCTCGCCGTTCTCGTCGATCGCGATCAACCGATCCGCGTCTCCATCGAAGGCAAGTCCAAGATCCGCCCCATGCTCCTTCACTTTCGCAGCAAGCATCTCCGGATGCGTCGAGCCGACACCTTCGTTGATGTTCAATCCATTCGGCTCCGCTCCATAAGCGATGACCTCGGCTCCAAGCGCGCGAAACACTTCCGGGGCCAACTCATAGGCCGAACCGTGCGCGCAGTCCAATACCAATTTAACGCCGGCGAAAGAGTTCTCGACCGTCGTCTTCAAATATTCAATATACTGAGTTTTCGCCCCATAGTTCGTCGTGACGGATCCGATGCCCCCGCCGACCGGGCGAGGAAGCGTATCTTTCGGTGCATCCATCAAACGTTCAATTTCCGCCTCCGTCTCGTCCAGAAGCTTAAATCCATCCCCGCCGAAAAATTTAATCCCGTTATCTTCAACCGGATTGTGCGATGCGGATATCATGACCCCGGCATCCGCGCCCCAAATCCGAGTTAGGTAGGCAACCGCAGGCGTACTTACGACGCCAAGACGAACGACATCGGCTCCGATGGATAAAAGGCCTGCCGTCAATGCGCTTTCCAGCATTGGCCCGGATATCCGAGTATCGCAGCCTATCAGAACCTTCGGTCGCTCCGAGCGCCCAGCCAACACTACGCCGCCGCAACGACCGATTTTGTAAGCCAATTCCGGCGTTAACTCCTGATTAGCGATTCCTCGCACGCCGTCTGTTCCGAAATATTTTCCCATAGGTAACTTCCTGCTCCTTCATCCTGTGCTTCCTCGATCTTGATCGATAGCATAGTATAGCATTCATAACATTCTTATTGTGGTGGTGGAGCTTGCCCGTCGCCTGAATCATCGACGACACCTCCGGCCCCGGCCCCAGCCCCAGCCCCAGCGCCATCCCCCTCGGGAACGGCACTCGCCGGAACATCTGCCGTAATCTCGACGGTAACGCTGCTCGTTCCCCCGGCTTGTTCCATGAAGCGCTCCAGATTAACGACGAGCGGTACCGTATAAGTGCCAGGCCCCCTGCCGCTGAGATCAACAACCACTCCCACATCGCCCGGCTTCAGCCGATCCAATATCGCGGGTGCCCCTTTGATCGTAATATCCGCCTTGCCTGTTGATGGATCGATTATTTTCACGGTCAATCCATCGCCAAGCCCGCTCCAAGTGATCGGCAATCCCTCAAGCGACCTCGTTCCCGACAACAACACTTCGATATTAATATCAATTTGCTTCGGCGAAATTTCAATGATCGGCGCAACGATTTTGAGCGGTATCGACACTTTCCCGGAATTTTTAAGATCATCCAATTGAACGTCGACTTCGATAAACTCAATCTTATCCAGCGCTTCCTGCGGACCGTACACCGTCACTTGTTCAACATCCGCCTTAAAGGACGCGATGCTTAGTCCGGTCGGCATATGCCCCATTAGCTTGAACTGCAATGGAACGGTTTTGAACGGATTCGTGATCGGGACTTCCACCTCTACGACGGCAGGGTCGATAATCGCGTTCTCGATGATATTTCCTTTATTATCGTAGACTGCAAGTTTAACGCTTTGACTCTTGAGTGTTTGCTTATCCCCGTCGATGGAAATCGTTGCGCCCACTCGCTCGACCTTGGCCAATTCGTTCTTAGGCAAAGTAACATGAACGCGGTTGCTCGGTTTAATGATCGGCGTACCGACTTTATAACCTTTGGCCGGATTGCCCTCCGTACGAATATCGACTTCGAACTCCTTGATCTGCAGCGCCTCGATTTCAACCGTTACCGTTGCTGGAGTCATCTCCACCAACTGAATGCCACGCGGCAAGTTCTCATCTAAATTCAGTGTATGCTTCCCTTCGCCCACTGTTCGCAAATCCACTTGAATACGATAGTCTTTGGTTGCGGCGGCGAGCAGATCGCTTCGGGTCCCTCTTACTTTAAGCTTAACCGTCTTCGGCTCCATGCCGAGCAGAACGTAGTTTCTCTCGTCCAGTCCGTAAGGCTGAATGTTGACGGCATCGATCACCCTTGTTTCGAGCAAGGAAGCTACGTTGTTAGGCGACGATTCAGCAGGATCAAAGTGCACGACCGCCCACATGAGAATGCCGAGTGCGAGCGCAACTAACTTCGCGGCAGTCGGGTGATTTAACCATTTATCCACGGCTGCCACCTTCTTTCCGCTTCCAGAAAGCTTTCCACTCCGTGGCCTTCGCTTTGAATTGCGGACGCAATTCCTCGAACAACTTGGAAATAAGCGACTCTTCCTTAATATCGCGCACGATTTGACCGTTAATAGCCAGCGATACTTGTCCCGTTTCTTCAGAGACGACTACCGAAATCGCATCGCATACTTCAGTGACGCCGATAGCCGCCCGATGGCGAGTCCCCAACTCTTTGCTGATAAAAGGGTTCTCCGATAACGGCAAGTAACAGCCTGCAGCCATGATCTGATTACCCCGGATAATCACCGCCCCGTCATGCAGCGGGGTGTTAGGTATAAATACGTTGCTGAGTAGCTCCGAGCTAAGCTTGGACTCCATCTTAATACCCGATTCGATGTAATCGTTTAGCCCGGTATAACGCTCAAACACAATTAACGCCCCGATTTTTCGACGCGCTAAATAATTAACAGACTTAATGACCTCATTGATCTGATGGCTTACATCCTGCTCTTCCGGCGAGGAACGCGTAAACAGCTTCCCTCGTCCTAACTGCTCCAGAGCCCTTCTAAGCTCCGGTTGGAAAATAATCAGAACCGTAACTACGCCGAAGGTGAACATCTGGTTCATGAGCCACTTCAGCGTGTACAAGTTAAGCCAAGTGCTCAAAGCCCATGTAATAACAAGCAGGAAGATACCCCGGAGCAATTGAACTGCCCGAGTGCCCCGTACCATGATGATTAATCTGTAAATGATGTAGCTCACGATAAGCACATCGACGATATCTTTAATGGAATTCTTAAGTGTCAGCCCGGCAAAATAGTCCAAGACGCGACCCCCCCGTCCCGGCGCTGGATTAGTTGCGACGAATATTGTCGGAATTGTACGTAGTTTCTATCTTAATATCTTTCTCTACTCTTGCCAAGAAATCCTGTCTTTTACGCAAAAAAAACCTCTCTTTGACCCAGAGAGGTTCATTTACTCGATTCGGCACGCACGAGAGGTGTCCCGAAAATTGTCGAACCCTATCAGGACCCGTAAGCCAGCGTTCCGAACCAAGAGCTAACCTTATACCACATCCAATCGACAGCTCTGTCGATCGTCTTGATCTCGCCCGCAATATGGGCGGTAGAAGCCAATGGAGAAACGTTGCCATCAATGACTGTCAAATTCCCATCCAGGTCGCCAAGCACCTGTACGTCTCCGTTAACGACGGTCAAATCGCCGGAAAACTTCTGGCCTTCAGGAACGATAACCTTGTTGCCTTCAATGACGACATGTTCCAAATCCGGGCCCGTAACGGAAAGCTCCTGATCCTGATTCCACATGGCCACGAAGCTAGACAGCATGACGACCATGAATATCGCGGCCGCGGATACCGCCGGATGACGACGAACCCATGAGGTCCAAGCAGCCGGACGCCGCGGACTAGGCAGCGACTTCATAATGCGATCGGCTAAATGTTCAGGGGCTTTTTCTATAGGTAGAGTTCTTACGAACGCATCGGTGCGTTCCAACGATTCATAACGGGCATAACACGACGGACATTGACCCAGATGCTCCTGCAACTGTTTCGCCTCTTCGCGCGCCAAGTCTCCATCCAGATAATCATGCATGAACACGACGGCGACGTTACACTTCATATCAGCCATCCCTTTCCTTAACGGAGATAAACTCCGTAAACGATGCTTATATACAGTACGTGTGACAGTGCGGCCCGGTTTCAATTTTTTATAAGGCTTACAGCTTATGCTCCAACTTCTTGCGCAGAAATTCCCGTCCGCGATGGACTCGGGTTTTCACTGTCGTAACCGGCATATCGAGCACATCGGATATTTCTTGAAGCGATAAGTCTTGCAAATACCGTAAGATCATAACGGATTTGTATTTCACGGGCAACGTCGCGATCGCCTCGTGTATAAGCCTTTGCGTCTCCGAAAGAAGCAGTTCGCTTTCCGGCGTTCGATCATCGCTAGGAAGCATCGCATATCCGTCCAAGCCCTCGTGATCCGACGATTCCGCATCCAGCGAATAAATCGCCCGTCTTTTTCTTAGACGGTCTATACTTAAATTCGTTGCGATCCTATAAATCCAAGTGGAGAACTTCTGGTTCTCGTCATACCTATCCAAGTTCTTATATACCCTGAGAAAGGCTTCCTGTACGACATCTTCGGCTTCCTGGCGGTTTCCCGTCATCCGGTAAGCGAGGTGATACAGCTTGTCTTTATATAGATCCACGATCTCCGCGAAAGCACGCTGATCGCCTTTAAGGGCTAATCGTGCCAAACGCGTCTCCAATGGCTTCAAAGTTACTCCTCACCTTCCTTTGCCGGT
This sequence comes from Cohnella silvisoli, assembly GCF_021190915.1. Classification (GTDB taxonomy): domain Bacteria; phylum Bacillota; class Bacilli; order Paenibacillales; family Paenibacillaceae; genus Cohnella; species Cohnella silvisoli. Next base: position 5,255 of record NZ_JAIOAP010000020.1, on the reverse strand, counting down.
TGTGACGGTGTGCGTCGTTTTCCACTGCGCCGCCATGATGCCTGCAATAATTAATCCGCTGCCTGCCGCCTGCCATGCCGATAGAGGTTCGCCTAATAGGACGTATACGCCTATTATTGCTGCCGGCAGTTCCATTGAACCAAGCAAAGCCGCTAAACCGCTGCCTATCTTGGGTATTCCATAATTAAAACAGAAAAAAGGAAACGCCGTTCCCAGAAATCCGAGTAACAATCCCCAACCGATCAATGAGCCTTCGATAGCACCGCCGAAAGTCATCGGAACCTGCAGCACAATAACAAAAACGAGTGAAGCGGTCGACATGATTGCCGATTTGGCAATCGGGTCCAATTGGCTGGGCAGAAACCCAGTCAGGAAAAAAAACAAACTGTAAGTCACTGCGGACAACAACCCGTACAGCACGCCCAAACCGTCCACTCGGCTGAAATCCTGCTCTAGAAGCCCTACGGCAAGAACCGTTCCAACGACAATGAAAGCGACAGCTATCCATTCTTGCCGTGATGGCCATTTCCGCTTGCGAATGCTTTCTAGCAGAATCGTAATCCACGTAAATTGAAAAAGCAAGACAATCCCTAAAGAACCGTCTAAACGTGCCAATGCTTCATTGTACAATATGGTCGTCAGCGACAGTCCCACGATCCCGATGATAGCAAGCTTAAGCCACGCTCTCCAAGTACCAGTAAGAGAAGGCTTTCCCTTTCGTAATCGAGTGACTCCTAGAGTAAGCCATAGCATAACCGCACCCGATAATACTTGGTTTAAGGTTAATTGGTTCACGCTCCAACCGTCGGCCAAAGCGAGCTTATAAATTGCCGTAAGCAAGCCATAGCTCGTGGAACCCAGAAGTACGAGTACAATCGCTAACAGGCGGTTGGTTCTATTCATTGTTGACCTGCTTTCTTGTACAAAAGGACCCGGGTCGCGACCCGGGCCCCCATCGATTCGTCTCTCTAATGTTGCCTCAGCCCGTATTACGCAGGCCGGCGGCAATTCCGTTAATCGTGATAAGCACTTCGCGCAGCAGCTCCGCGTCGTCCTCGTTGTTAGCTCGCAGGCTGCGTAACTCTGTTAGCAATTGAACCTGCATATAGCTTAGAGGATCAACGTACGGATTGCGTAAGCGAATCGACTCTTGGATAACCGGAACATTGTCGAGGATGTCCTCTTGGCCGGTAATCGTTAGAATCATCTCTTTCGTTGTCGCGTATTCTTCTTCGATTTGCGTGAAAATCCGTTCCTTGATCGTATCATCCTCAATCATGGCTGCATATTGACGGGCGATGATGAGATCCGCCTTGCCAAGCGCCATCTGCAGGTTATCGACGAGAGAACGGAAAAAGGAATATTCGCGATACATCGTGCGAAGGGTTTCCAGACGTCCGGCATTCCCGTTCACGTACGACTTGAACGCCGTTCCCGCCGCATACCATGCCGGGAGCAAATAACGGCTTTGCGTCCAAGCGAATACCCATGGAATCGCCCTTAAATCCTCAAACCGATCGCTTCCTTTGCGTTTGGAAGGGCGGGAGCCGATATTCAGCTCGCCGACTTCCGGAAGCGGCGTAGATTCCTTGAAGAACGTCATGAAGTCCGGATCGCGGAAAATCAAATCCTGATATTTGGTTTGCGCATCGACGGAAATTCCGCGCATGATGCCTTCCCATTGAGTCTCGATCGATTGTTCTTGAGCAGGATTGCGCGATAAGTAAGCTCCCGTTATTAATGCACCCGTCGCCTGCTCTAAGCTTCGATAAGCGATCCCCTTCATCGAGTAACGGGAGGACAACACTTCCCCTTGCTCGGTTATCTTGATTCCCCCACCGATCGTGTGCGGCGGCTGCGCGAGGATGCTGCGGTTAAGCGGCATTCCGCCCCGACCGAGCGCTCCTCCGCGGCCATGGAAAAATTTCAAGCGTACGTTATGCGCTTTGGCTGTCCGCGTCAGGTCATTAAGGGCTACGCGCAGTTCCCAGTTGGCCGTAACCATTCCGCCGTCTTTATTGCTGTCGGAATAACCGAGCATAATCTCGTGCAAGTCGCCCATAGCGGATAGGCATTCACGGTAGATCGGCAGGTTAAACAAGGTTTCCATAATGGCTGGCGCTTCGTGTAAGTCATCGATCGTCTCGAATAGCGGCGCAGCCTGAAGCGTGCTCGTGATCGTACCGTCTTCATTGCGACGGAACAAACCTGCTTCCTTGGCGAACACCATGACCTCTAGAAGATCGCTCGCTCCTTGCGTCATGCTGATCAAGTAACTCGTGATACAGCCTGTTCCAAATTCCTGTTGCGCCTTATAAATCGTATGGTATACATCCAAGCACTCCTTGCTGGAGTCGCTTAGCACTATTGATTCATTGAGCAGCTGCTTCCCATTTCCAAGCAAACCGTGCAATAGCTCGATTTTCTCTTGTTCAGCCAGCGCTGCATAGTTATCCGATACTCCTGCTTTCGCAAGCAACTCCGTCATCGCATTCTCGTGCTCTTTGCTATGCTGACGCACATCCAAGGCCGCGAGATGGAAACCGAACAACTCCACTTGGCGGATAAATTTCTTCAAATGGGAATTCGCCACGAAATCCGCAAAGTGATGACGCAAGCTGCGGTCGATAAGCTCGATGTCCGCTATTAGATCCGCTACCGTATGGTAACGTTGCTTCGTTCCCTTGTACTTGTCTTCCCTCATGTTCTGCAGCTTCTGCAGCATGTATCTTAACTTAATGCGATAAGGTTCCTTCTCATTCGTCCAAGGCTCCACCGTTCGCAGTTCCACATTGGCGTTATCCTCGCGTATGGAATCGAGAAGTTCATTCGTTACTTCTACGATTGTCGTGCTGAAGCTCATCTGGCGACTTAGCGCGCGAATGATATTCTCATACTTATAGATAACGAGGTTACGCTGCATATTGAGCGTTATCCAAGTAACGTCAGCTGTTACGGATGGGTTACCGTCGCGGTCCCCGCCAATCCAAGATCCGAAACGCAAATAAGTGGGCACATGCCACTGTTGTTGTTGCGGATAGAACTTCTGCAGGCAGCGCTCAAGCTCCTCGTATACGTCAGGAAGAACTTCAAACAACGTTTCATGGAAAAAATACATCCCGTTGCGAACTTCATCGATAACGGTAGGCTTGCGGTCGCGCAGCTCATCGGTCTGCCACAGGGTTAACACTTCGTTTAGCAGCTTCTCGCGAAGCTTTTCCCGTTCACGGTAAGTAAGCGACGGATTATCCAATTCCATAACCTCGTCCGCAATCCGTTTATGAATGTCGAGTACGTCACGCCGCGTTGCTTCCGTTGGATGGGCCGTCATTACAAGCTCAAGGGAAATATCGGAAAGCATGTCCCGAACTTCATCAGCGGACAGCTTCTTTTCCTTAAGGCTTTGCACCACGCTCTCGATAGAGCCTGGCTGCACAGCTTCCCCGGTCGAACGTTCATAGTCGCGTTTACGACGAATCCGGTGATTTTGCTCGGCAATATTGACCAATTGAAAATAAATGGCGAAAGCCCGAATGACCTGGTGTCTGATTTCAGGCTCCAAGGTTTTAATGGTGTTAATAAATCCTTCGTACAATTCCGGCAAAAACTCCGCACGCAACGCTTTGCTCATCTCGCGAATTTTCTCAACTTGTTCCAGCAATTCCCGACCACCCTGATGCACGAGCACTTCTCCCAGAATGTTACCTAGAAAGCGCACATCTCTACGCAGCAGATGATTGGACGTAGAACGTTGGCTTGCAGCCAATTCCGTCATCTCTTTCACCCCAAACCCTACATTTCAAGTAAAATGGCTTCCCAATCCTAAAGATGGGGATAAACATTTGTACCGAGCGATCAGATGAAGTAAGCCGATAAGGCTTAAGGTATATGATCGTTCAACAAAAAAGCCCTTCCTGTTATCATACTACATTGATCGTCGAAAATCTCCTTTTAATTCAGCCGCCCATTTAGAAATCTTTGGTTTTCAACAAAAAAAGCCCTACAATAGTAAGGCTTCCGATTACGAATATGGGATGAGATGGTCGGGACGACACGATTCGAACATGCGACCCCCTGGTCCCAAACCAGGTGCTCTACCAAGCTGAGCTACGTCCCGACAATATGAAGATTATGACTTCTTAAAAAAAAGCCCTTTTGAGAAGGCTTAAGAAAATGATTATGGAGCGGGTGATGGGAATCGAACCCACGCTATCAGCTTGGAAGGCTGAAGTTCTACCATTGAACTACACCCGCATGAAGAAAATAGATGGTCGGGACGACACGATTCGAACATGCGACCCCCTGGTCCCAAACCAGGTGCTCTACCAAGCTGAGCTACGTCCCGACATTACAAGTATGCTTTTGTAAAAATGGCGCGCCCTGAGAGATTCGAACTCCCGGCCTTTTGATTCGTAGTCAAACGCTCTATCCAGCTGAGCTAAGGGCGCAAATATGGAGCGGAAAACGGGGCTCGAACCCGCGACCTTCTCGTTGGCAACGAGATGCTCTACCACTGAGCTATTTCCGCATTCCTGTGGTAATAATGGTGCGCGTAGAGGGACTTGAACCCCCACGGTCGCCCGCCAGATCCTAAGTCTGGTGCGTCTGCCAATTCCGCCATACGCGCATGAGATAAAAAGTAATCCACGTTGAAGGTGGTGAGCCATGAAGGACTCGAACCTTCGACACCCTGATTAAAAGTCAGGTGCTCTACCAGCTGAGCTAATGGCTCAAAATATGGCTGGGGATCAAGGATTCGAACCTTGGATGACGGAGTCAAAGTCCGTTGCCTTACCGCTTGGCTAATCCCCAACGGTAAGCCAATCTTAAAGAATATGGTGGAGGCTGACGGGATCGAACCGCCGACCCTCTGCTTGTAAGGCAGATGCTCTCCCAGCTGAGCTAAGCCTCCGAATACTTGGTGACCCCTAGGGGATTCGAACCCCTGTTACCTCCGTGAAAGGGAGGTGTCTTAACCGCTTGACCAAGGGGCCGTGAATGGGTTAGGAAGTGGAGCTCTCAACCGGGATCGAACCGGTGACCTCATCCTTACCATGGATGCACTCTACCTACTGAGCTATGAGAGCATGGCCCCTATACCTATCACAGCAGACATACAATTAATCCAGCCTGGCAACGTCCTACTCTCCCAGGACCCTGCGGTCCAAGTACCATTGGCGCTGGAGGGCTTAACGGTCGTGTTCGAGATGGGTACGCGTGGAACCCCTCCGCCATTATTACCAGACCAGATCAAC
>NZ_JAIOAP010000001.1 GCF_021190915.1 Cohnella silvisoli | reverse complement strand
CTAGATTTCCGAGCTCATTGTAAGTTTTTAAGGTCATGACTTCGAGCACGAAGATTCTAGGCTTCGCCTAGCCGAAATTCATCCCCTCCCTATAGAGGAAGAGGACTTCTTTCGGATTGCCGTTAAAGCGAGTCCGTCCGGGCCAGTTGATCAGTTGATCAGTTGATAGCAGTAGATACCTACGAATGGTTGCCTGGGGGTTATTTTCTTATTCATCATGTTGATGGCCATATGGGGAAAGATGAGGTTAAGGCTATTGAGATCATTGGCTATGATGCTTCCAGTCAGAATTACACCACACACTCATATGACAACCAAGGTAATTTCAGTGCTTACCAAGCGAACCTACTCGACCGTGCCTGGACAATTTTGGGGAAATCGGAGCGATTCACAGGAATGTTTAGTGAAGATAGCAACACCTTAACAGGTAGTTGGGAACTGTCAAACGACGGTAAGAATTGGGTACAATGGATGGACATCAAGTTGACTAAAGTCATCTAGCTAAAAAATCCCAGAATCAACATTATGGTTTAACATAGCCTAAGCAAAAGAGGCAAGCTGCCGTGAAAATCGGCGCTTGCCTCTTGCTTTTACTCAAAAGTGATTATACTGTGAAATTTTTCGTTTCAAGTCCGGTTCGCGATCCCTTGTATCTCAAGCGGACAAGCCAGCCATTCGTTCCTTCAAATACTCCACCACCACGTCATGTTTGCGCAACGATTTCTCGTGTACGAGATTGATTTTTCCGTTATCCAGCGTTCCTAGCCGTTCTGCCAGCGCTTTATTGTCATGCGTCCAATCTATATGCTCCAATACAGCAAGACACCCCGTCCAAGATGGACTGTATTTCGTTCCTCGGACCAAATTCTCGTAAGCATAAAGAGCTATGGACTCCTGGATGACTCGGCTGGACGATAAATATTGCGGCAATCCGGGTTGTTCCGGCATATGCGGCAAAACAGCATTCATAAACTGGTGCATCCTTTCGACATGACTCGTCGGATCGTTGCGGATGCGTCTGGCCAGTTCATAGGACGGCTGCATTTTCCCGCTGAACAGGAAGGAAGCCGCTGAGTACAGCCAACTGAAACAGGTGTAATTTTTGTTAAATGCAGTCAAGTTGTTTCGTCGTTCGATGCCGGCCGCTTTCAGCAGTTCATTATGATCGGCCACCTGCTGAAGCACGATGTTGAGCGGATCGCTTCCATCGTAGGAATGTCCGAGTTCCTTGCTCACGAGTTGCACTTTCGAATTGATGTCCCCGAAGAGCTGCTTCTCTTCTTCCTCATGCAACCCTATGTACAACTGGACGGTTAATTCACTTTCAAGCAAATCCAATCTTCTTAACTCCAATTCTTTCAGAAGACCTTCCGATTCCTCTAATTGGTTTTTCCATCTGGACTCTTCCGGTTCTTGACGGACCTTCACCTTAAGCCTTTTGACTTCGCGCTCGTGTTTGCGGCTTTCCTTCAGCATTCTTTCGTTTGTGTAGCCGAGAGCCAGGATTCTGTGCTGCCCGTCCAGAATGCTGAGCTTCGCTCCATGCGCCAGAACCAGATGATCCTCCGCCTTCGCAAGGGAACTTACATTCCGCAATGAAAGTGTGACCGGGCCGAAAAATACGTGATCGAGCTCCCGCTCCTGCAAATAATTGTTGATTTTGCGAAGCTGCCCGCCGCTCAGTTTGCGCTGAACCATCGGGTCGATGGTCGTGTAATTCAACAAATCGTGCACCCGCAGCGAAACCGTCGACAGTCCATAACGGCCGCAATAAGAATGAATAGACATTTCTAAACGCAAACCGTCCATCAGCCGGCCTCCTCCTTGTCCGTAATCAGAAGGTTATGTTGCTCGTTGAAAACCTCGCGGAAATGATCGTACGCTTTCATAATCCGGCTTCTTCGCGGAAGCCGGTCTTTCTCGTCATCCTTGTAGATCGCGTCCCAATGGACATGGGGCAATATTTTCATCGCATACCTTAGGGTATACTTGTTGAATTGAAGGGACTTGTACGCTTCTTCGTGCAGGAACAGCGCCATGGCTATCTGGAGATTTTCCGACCAGCACAACTCGTCCCGGTCCGGTTCCGGCAAGTTTTTCAACAGCGTTTCGAAGTAAAACGCAGCTTGTTCCAGATGTTCCTGCAGCGACTTTTCGGTGAAATGATAGCCGTTATTTCTCGCCGCCGCTTTAAGTCGGCCTTCAAACAGGGCAACCAATAGTTCAATCAAGAGCGAATAGGAGAATACATAATCCGGTCCCTTGCCTCGTTCGGAGTATAAATCCGCAGGCAGCTTCCGCATGATCGGAAATTCCAGCACAAGCCGGGTGGCCATCACATGATAGAACCGGCGCTGGTCGCGAAGAGCCGCCAGATTTCCGCCGATCTTGCGCGGTAGCTTGTTGATGTCGGAGAACAGTTGGCGCTCCTGTCTGGAGTTGATATCCAAATAGATCATAATAGACAACGGGAACTCATATAGCTTGCGAAGTTTCCCTGTGATCTCCTCTACTCTGTCGTACTCCCGACGGTCTTTGGCCCTGGCCAGGTTCCCTTGAAGCGTTTCCATAATGCGGCGGAAAGCGGCTAGACGATGCTGGCCGTCTACGACATAACATTTCTCCATCGCCTGCAGCCGATAAGTTCCGGATTCTTGGTCGATGTGGCCGGCACCCCTTGCAGACAAGATGACGCCTGGAAAATAAATGTTTTGTTCGTGATCCAAATAAAGCAAGATGTAATCCACCAGCCGGGAAACATTCTGCGGGATGAGCTGACGCTGCACCTCCAAATCGATTTCATAAATCCCGAACAACTTGCTCATAGGCAAGGTCGCGGAAAAAATCGACTGACCGAAGGTACGAGCCGTCTGTCCGGGGACATCGACATACGTACCCGCCGCAGGACCTGCCAACAACAAATCTGAAAGCGAATGTACAGGTTCCATAATCAACCTCCAAATGGTAATTTATCTACATATTATGATTATCATTAATCAGTTAGTATTTCCACATCTTTTTCCATTTATCCTTTAATCCTAGTAACTCTCCCGAATATCTAATTGAACAGCGAAAATACTCCTAAGACAATGATACCGCTTTCTCTTTTGTAACGGAACCGTAATATAGCCTTCATCTTCTATTCATCTTAGGGGGTTACAATACATACATGACCCCCCTTTTCAATAATATATCTTGAGGCTTGCGGCTCCGTTGCCGCAAGCCTACTTTTTTTGCAATTCATTTCGGAAGAAAGATTTGACCGCCGGCCAGAATGTCGGATCCCGCTCGGACGAGCTATGTCCTTCGGCATCGACGAACAGGTGAGGTAAATCCGGCGTACGGGATAACACATGGTTAAGTTCCGTTGGCGGGATGAATTTGTCCTTGCGTGAATGGACAAGCAATACCGGGGTCTGACCGTTTCGGGCGTTGTCCGTCAATATTCTGGCCGGATTCGCCTTCTTCATGATCGCCCGCGATATTCCGCTGCGCCATACCATCATTCGGGGCAGTAATTGCGCGAGCGGAAACTGCGGAAGTTTCCTGCGCTTTAGCTCGGCACCGATCATCGTGGCGAATCGCACCGGCATCGAATCCGTTACGAGCGCAGCTATCGGGGCTTGGGCATCAAGAGCGAGCACCGCTCCGAATGCTCCCAATGAGTGGCCGAGAACGCCTATGCGCGATGGGTCCGCTTCGGGACGCGTGCGAAGCCACTCGAACGCCGCCAACAAATCGTCTCGAAATTGCAATCCGGTCGGTGTCTTGTAATATTCGCTTTCCCCATGACTTCGAGCATCGTACATAAGGATCGAATAACCTTCTTCGTATAAAGGAAGCGCATATCGGAGCACGCGCGAACGGTTGGAGCCCCATCCGTGGGCGATTATGATGACGGGGCCGGGGCCGACATCGGCATCGGCACGGGAAAGAAACCATCCTCTTACCGTTTTTCCCGCGCTTTTCCACTCAACCGTTTCATAAGGCACGGAAGGCTCGGTTTCATTCGGCAACAAACGCGGCTTTTGGGCCTTTACCGTTAATCCGTACAAAGCCGCACCCGCGCCGCCTGCTAACGCCCCAACCCCGCCAACCATCCAACCGATCATCGCAAAGCTCATGCGTCTACCTCCGTTTGCCCCTTCGTTTGTTTTTATTTTACCCTAGTTCGGCTTGGGACAAAAATGGAAATAGAGTGACGTTACGGGACGTCGTGCGCGAATTGATCGATTTTTTAGTGTAACTTCCCTCGCCGCACCTTGCCACGCTCGAATTGATCGATTTTTTAGTGTAACTCCCCTCTGCCGCACCCTGCCACGCTCGAATTGATCGATTTTTTAGTGTAACTTCCCCCGCCGCACCTTGCCACGCTCGAATTGATCGATTTTTTAGTGTAACTTCCCTCGCTGCACCCTGCCACGCTCGAATTGATCGATTTTTTAGTGTAACTCCCCTCGCTGCAGCCTGCCACGCTCGAATTGATCGATTTTTTAGTGTAACTCCCCCTCGCCGCACCCTGCCACGCTCGAATTGATCGATTTTTTAGTGTAATTCCCCTCGTCGCACCCTGCCTCGCTCGAATTGATCGTTATTTTAGTGTAACTCCCCTCTGCCTCACCCACCATGCGCGAATTGATCGATTACTCGGGGCTTCCTTTCCGAATCACGAAGAAAAATCCCAAAGCCAACAAACTGCGTCGGCCTTGGGATTCCGGAATCGTTTGCTTATTGCTTCGTCAGCCGTACATCGTCGATGTGAAGCGTCGTGCCGCCCGTAGAGTTCACGTAGAAACCTACGTCGACCTGTCCGTTCGTCACGTTGATGTTGCTAATGCTAATATATTTCCATACTCCGTCGTTGGAAATATTGTAGTATTGCGCGCTGCCGCCGTAGTTGGTGATTTCCGCCCTGCCCGTGGTCGGCGTCGTGTTCTTCATCCGCACCCAAGCCTCGAATTTGTAGTTTGCGTTGTTCACCGGAACGGAAATCACTTGATGGATGCTCTGCTGATAAGACGTTCCGAGCCAAATATAAGCTCGTTTATCCTGCGTCCACGGCGATTCCGGAGGGTTCGTGCCCGAGCCGCTATCCACGCCGTAAGCCAGCGTCTGGCCGCCGGGATGCCATTCGGTCCAATTGCTGTTGTAAGCCCCGTCGCGGTCGAAATCGGGATTATCGAGCAAGTTCGTCTCCGATTCCGGTGTTCCCGGAGTTGTCGACGCAACTAGCAGCCTATCCAAGTTCACGTTGCCACTGTTGCCGGAATCGTATTTGAACGCGACCGTGTTCGTTCCCGCGTCCAAGGTAACGGTTTTCGTGACGTCCTGCCATACGTTCCAGTTCGTCCCCGGACTTGTCATGCTGACCGTTCCCGCGCTTGATCCGTTTACGTAAGCGGTGAGCGTCTTCGTTGCATTATTGCCATTGGCATAACGCAAGGCAAGCGTGTAGCTGCCAGCCGATGGAACGGTAACTTTGAACTCGGTTTGCGCATTCACCGCGGACATCGTGTCCACGAATGCGGTGCCCGAGTAGAACCAATGATCCTTGTTCGTGGCCGCTCCGCCCGTCAGATTGGCGCTTTCAGCTTCATACTTGGCTATAGATGCCGCGAAAGGCACTTTAATATAGTCCAAGTTGACGTTGCCGGTGTCTCCCGCATCGCTGTAGTACTTGTAGGAGACGCTGTTGCGACCCGCTTCCAGTGGAATCGTCTCGGTCTGCGTCGCCCACGTATCCCAGTTCGCTTGGTTCGCGAGCGTCGTCTGTTTCACCCGTTTGCCGTTAACGAAAATGCTCATCGTCTTCGAAGAGCCCGATGCGTTGGCATACCGAAGATCAACAGCATAGTCTCCGCCAGTCGCCACGCTCGGATAGAAAGTAACCGCGGCTCCCGCGTTGTTCATGCCGTCTACGAACCCTGTTCCGGCATAACCGGTATGGTTCGTGTTCACGGTAGCTTTCGTGCTCGTCGTATTGCCGGACAACGAAGCCTCCTCCGCCTCATATTGGAAGGCGGTATCCGTAACCGTGGCGGTTCCGCTAACGACAACGCTCTTGGCCGATCCGCTTCCCGCCGCCACTTTGACGTAAGTCACGTCGCCATAGACGTCTTTGCCCTTCGCCCAGCCTTCGCCGCCCGCAGCCTTCAACGCATTAAGCGACGCATAGGATGTCGCGCTGGAGCCGCCGATCGTCACGCCTGTACCTGCTTTGCCGTGAATGGAAGCCAAGTAGTACGAGACCGGAGCGGAATAAGTGCCGCTCTTCGCGCTTACGCCGAAGCTGATACCGCTGCCGCCATTGTCCTGTGCGGTCAGCGTTTGCTTGAAGTAACCCGTTCCTTCGTAGTTGTAGGTCGTGCCGTCGTCGTCGTAATAATTAAAGCTGGACTGCGTCGTATCCGGGAACACGTCTACGCCAATCGTGGAAACCGAGCTTTGTCCCGTGTAATCGAGCACCTTCTGCGTCGGGATGATCGCTCCTTTTTTCACGAAAACAGGAATGTCACTCCATGTGTTCGAGTTCACCGGGTAGTTGATTGTTGCTCCTCCGCTGTAAGTGGTGCCGCGGAAGTAGTCGATCCACGTACCGCTTGGCAAGTAGATCGATTTGCTCGTCTGCTGCTTGTCGACTACCGGAGCGGCGAGCAGCCAATCCCCGAACATCCAAGCGTCCAAATCGTTTTTCGCGCTGCTATCCGCCGGGTTGTCCAACATGAGCGGACGGATCAAGCCGATGCCCGTCTCGTATGCGCTTCTTTCGTAAGAATACATATAAGGGAGCAGCGAATACCGCAATTGAATGGCCGACTTCGCCGATTCCTCCGCCGTATTGCCGTAGTACCACGGTTGACGTTGCTGGTGGTTATTGCCGTGAACCCGGAATACCGGGGTGAAGGCGCTAAACTGGATCCATCTGGAGTATAACTCCGGCGACGGATTGTTCGTCGTACCGTCCTGCTGGTTAAATCCTCCGGTATCCATCCCCCACTTGGGCTGCCCGAGGTTGACCGAGGAAAGCATGACCGCACGCTGCTCCTTCATCCCTGCCGCCCAGTTGATTTTATCTCCCTTGTTCCATTGGATGCCGATATCTCCCGACCACAAAGTCGTAGCATATCGCTGCGCTCCCGGATAATAGGTTCTGGCCGTCTGCCAAACCCGCGTTGTCGACGAATAGGCACGCTGCCCTTCATAGATCGCTTGGGAAAAATGCGTCGTGGTGAAGTTGCCGAACCAGAACGTCGTCGCGCCCGAGGACACCTTGTCCGTCTCGTCGTTCCACCAGCCGACGATGCCCTTATCGAAAGCGTCCTTGGAATGGTTCCAATACCAGGTGCGCTCCGCCGAATTGTAAGGATCGATGCTGCGTACTTTCACGGGGATAAAATAGTCCGTATACGCCGTATGCCCCGGGTACCAGTAGCCGCCGGTATTCGCATCGGTATATTGCGTCGTATTGTGCCCAGGAGTGTCCTCCGTAACGATGCGCGGCTTCGTGATGCCGATCATCTTCACGCCTTTGCCGTCCATAGTCGTCTTAAGCGCAGTTGTCGATGCACTAGAGAAGTTAGTTGTGTTCCATGCGAATTCACCGTAATTATCTTGACCGTATTTCTTCCAGTCGTAGTCCAAGCCGACGCTGTCAAGCGGGATGTTCTTCGCCCTGTACGTGTCGACGTTGTTCGTCAACTCCGTCTGGTTCGTGTCCCACTCGAAATTGGAGAAACCTAGCGACCACTTCGGCATCATGGGTGATTTGCCCGTTATATCGGAATAGGATCCCAAGATTTCTTTCGGGGTCCCGAGCATGACATAATACTCAACGTCACTTTTCGTATACCTGCGGCCTTCCGTTGGAGTCCCGCCGTAATAGAACTCCATTTTTCCGGTAGACGCTTCCGTAAAGGGGTAACCCCCGTCGCTGTCGACAAGAATGCCGTAACCGGCCGTCGACCAGATGAACGGGCCTCCCGCATCGCCTTGCTCGCCCGCGTGGGCGCCATGAGTGTTATCATTGCGAAGAATATCTCCGCCGTCCTCGAAGGCGTTGTAGCTGCGGATTCCGTACAGGTTGTCCGTAGTTCCGCGAAGGAAGCGCACGCCGTCGTAATAAATACCGCCTCCCGACGGCTCGTAGAACAGCGTCGTTCCGTTCGCTTTCTTGACGGTAACGCGCGTCGGCGTCTTGGCGATCTCGATTTTCATATCGGTCGTCGTAATCGTGATCGGATTACCCGCCGTGTTAATCGTGGCTCCAGCCGCGCTCCACGTCTTATTCGGGTCGATCATAGGCGTATCGGCGCTCGCGGCTACGGAATTCGGCCGATAATCGACCTTGGCAACGCTAGAACTGAGCACCTTGATTTCGAGAATGTCGTCGCTAGGCTCCGCGCCGTTGTCGATCGTGAGCGTCAGCGTATCACCGGAAACGTTGCTGCTGAGCACGTTGCCTAATGCGCCGACGTAGGCGTAGCTGCGAGAAGGACCGAATTGCAGCAATCCGACAGCGAGCACTGTAACGAGGGCAATAGATAAACTGCGTTTCATATAAGGATGGCGAAAGAATATCATGAATGAACCTTCCACCTTTCGATTGGTTTAGTTTAATTAAGGAGGGAAAGAGCGGGACGTATTCCTCCCTCCCGCTCTCCTCCTGCCCTATAACCGGTGAATTACCAACGGATGCCAACGTTATCGAGATTGATGCCCGTCGAGTTGCCGGAATCGTACTGAACGCGAATCGTGTTCAAGCCCGCGTTCAAAGAGGTGGACAACGTTGCCGTGTTCCACGTATCCCAGTTCGTCGTTGCCGACAAGCTGAGATCGGTTACTTTCACCCCGTTCTTGTAGATAGCACGAGAACCCGCTCCGCCGCCAGCGCTATAGCGGACGTCGATGGAATACGTAGCCGCAGATGGCGCGTATACCTGGAATTCCACGGAGTCGCCGGAGGTAGCAAACCCATCTACGAAGCCGGTTCCGAGGTAACCGGTATGATTGGTATTAGTGGATACGGCATTAAGGGTAGCGAATTCCGCTTCGTACGCGTTCTTATCCACGCCGTTCAGAACGACGGAACGGGCGGAAACGCCGGAGCTGATCTTCACGTAAGCCAGCTTAGCGGCCGAATCGTAATACCACCCTTGCGAAGCGCTGCTTAAGCTGCTCACGCTGGAGTATTCCGTCAGGCCCGAACCGTCCTTAGTCACGGAGGACGGCTTCTTCGTCAGAACCTGCAGCGTGCTTGTGACAGTAAGCGCTGGCACAGACACGGTCACTTTATCCAGGTTGTATTCTTCGGTGGACGTAATCGTGCGTGTCGTTGTACCGTCGTACCAACTGTACGAGGTTGTCCCTTGCGGGAATACGCGGAACGTCAAGTTCGTGTAGTTGGTCAAGTCGTTGCCGATCGTACCGCCGACCGTATAAGTGCTATTAAGGTTCATCGGCAATATCGCGCCTGCTTTGGCAAAGACAGGCATATCGTCTACGCTGGCATAATAGCTGATCGTCTGGCTGCCCGGACGCATCGCGCCCCACCAGAAATCGGTCCACTCGCCGGCGGGAAGATAGACGCTCTTGCTCGTTTCGCCTTGATTGACGACCGGTGCGACGAGCAGGTTGTCTCCGAACATATACTGCTCGGTCAGCCCGAACGTACTCGTATCCCCCGGATACTCGACGACCATTGCCCGCATGAGCGGGATGCCGGTGTCGCTCGTTTTCTTCGCTTCGCTGTAGATATAAGGCAGCAGATTCATGCGTGCGTTAATGAATTTCTGTGAAGTCGTCAGCACGGTGGAATCTCCCGTCCGCGTCGCCGCGTTCCAAGGAGAACGTTCCTCGCTTGGGCTAGGGTTCGATTTCTCCGAGTGGAATTGCATGATCGGCGAGAACGCCGCCATCTCGATCGAACGCTTGTACAGCTCGGCCGTAGGATAAGTGTCCCCCGTGAATCCCGCCAAATCCCAGCTCCAGAAAGGAACGCCGGAGATGCTGGAGGTTAAGCCCGCATGCATGGCATCGCGGAATGCGCCGAAGGTGGATTCTTGGTCTCCCGCCCAGAAAATCTGGCTCTTCTGAGCGCCGCTCGTGCCGGAACGGCTAAACGAGACGGAATCCGCTTTCTTGGAATGCGCGTAGTCGTTATAGGCGGCGACGTAGTCGTTCGGGTATTGATTGCGCATTTCGTCGCCCTTCTTGCCGTTATTGAAGGTCAGCCAGCGTCCCCATACCATCTCGCCGCCGTCCGTCTTGAACCCGTCGATGCCTACGCCGTCGAACAAGTACGCGCGCTTGGACATCCACCAGTTTTTGGCGCTCGTGCTCGTGAAATCAAGCAGCAAGCTGTTCTCGAACCAAGAGCCTGCAGGCAAACGGTACTGCCCGCTGTTACCGTCACCGACCGCGTACCCTTGGGAAATCATATACGACTCGTCGTTGTCCTTCTGCGTATAGGCATAGTTCGTGTACTTCTGGATCGGAACTTGCCACAGCACCAGCTTCATCCCGGCATTGTGAATGTCGGTTGCCATCTGAGCGGGATTAGGCCACTTCGTGCCGAACGTGAAGTCGCTGTAGCTGAATGCGGCGCTGCCCGTCTTAGGAGTATAAGTCGCATCGTTGAAAATATAGAACGTATTCTCGTCGCTCCACTGCTCCAGCACGACCGCCGTTGCCGGAATGTTGTTCGTGCTGGCATTGCTGAGAGCGGTCGTTACTTCGGACTGCCTGTCCCATTCGTTAGCGGACATCCATAAGCCGAATGCCCACTTCGGCAGCATCGTTGGCTTGTAGGTCAGATCAGAATAATTCGATATTACGTCCTTCACGTTGCTTCCGTAGACGAAATAGTAATCTAGCATCGAAGTCGACGCACCGCTCGTATTAACGGTGAAATTGTACATGTCGCTCCGATCGGTCGCCAGCTTGAACTTGGAGTAGTAGGTGGAATTGACGTAAACGCCATAACCGTTCGTATTAACGAAAAACGGGATGGACATATACGTCTTGCTACCCTGATTCTTGTACTGGTTATAGACGTAAGTGTCCACGTCGTAGCCGCGTTTCTGGAAGTTGTTGTAGTGCTCCCCGAAACCGTAGAACTGCTCCGACGTCGGAGAGTACAGGTTATCCTGCACTTTGTCGATGATGTTGCTGCCATCGGTCAGCCATGCCATATTGCGGTTGACCGTGCTGTCGTACTCCCGCGCGATAAGCGTCGTACCGTCCGGCTTGTAGACGCTCATCTTATACGGGTTTTTGTCGATGCGGATTTTCAATGCGCTTGTGCTGATCAGGTAATAAGTCGTGTTATCGGCAAAAGTATAATTGCTTAAGCCGGTTGCCATAGTCGCCGTTCCTTTGGGCGATAGCTGCACGCGGAAAACGTCGTCCGCCTGAAAAGCGATGTTGATTTTAGGCGACATCGTTCCCGTGTTCGGGCTGGCGTTCAGGACGACGTGGTTCGTCGAGTTCGTGTAGCTGCTGATGCTGGCTACCGACTCCCATCCCGTGACCGTGAACGAGAACGGCCCGATTGTTTTCTCGTTGGCACCGCTCTTGTTCGCGTGTACCGTGTAGGTGACCGCATCTCCCTTGCTGAAGCTGCCCATGTTGACTTCCCAATAGCTGTTGTTGCCGTTGTTGTATTTCCACGTGCCGTTAATAACCGTTTGCGTTACCCCGTTCTTCGTCCAGGTAATCCATGTGGCTTGTCCGGCTTCGATCGGCCACGTCGTCAGCTTCAAGTACACCGTGTCCCCGGCCACCGGGTCCCGCGGAAGACGTTCAGTCACTTGTACGTCGTAGAGGTCGTCGGTACCGTATGGCGCATGGTAAACCCCGTCGATCGCGAACACGCTGGCCGGCATGGCGATAAACAAGGCCAAGGCAACCAGAAACGCCGACATCCATCGTGATTTCCAGCGAAGTTTCATTACAGGTATTCCCCTCTCAAAATGGTTTTTTCGTATGGCGATGATGCTTGCTCGAATTGATGCTTGTCCGCTTCACCTCATCCTCGCATTGTCGATCCTGCGATATTACATATCGCATCCCTCCCCTCCCGGATCAATGCGCGTTTACTGCGCCGATACGGCGTTTGTTGCTTCGGACTGCTTCGGATTTGGATTCGGATTAGGATTCGGAATATGCACGCGTACTTCCCCGCTGGAAGTAAATTCGGCTAACCAAGCGGGCACAAGCTCGTTCAATTTCTGCTGCTTAAGCAATTCGGCGATTCTCGCCTTTGCTTGTTCCTCCGTTTCCGTCGTTGCCGACAGCTTGTCCGTAACGAGAACAAGGTGATATCCGTTCGCGGTTTGGACCGGCTCGCTGTAAGCTCCGACTTTAAGCCCGAGCGCCGCTTTCTCGATCGCGGGATCGCTTTGGCCCGCAGAAATGAAACCCAAGTCCCCGCCGTTCTCTCTTGTCGAAACATCCGCCGAGAACTGCTTGGCCAATTCGGCAAAAACCGCTCCCCGCCCGAGCTCCTTGCGCAGTTCCTCCGCTTTCTCCTTCGTTTTCACCAAAATGTGAGAGACGCGTACTTGTTCCGGATGATGAAAAGAAGCTTCGTTTAATTCGTAAAATTGCCTGATCTGCTCATCGCCGACCTGAAGCTGATCGGAGAACAGCTTCTCGATTTCGAGCTGCATGCGGATTTGATCCCGGAACTCCACCTCTCCTATTCCGTTGTCCAGTAAATAACTTTGGAACTCTTTTTCCGAAGGAAACGAATTCCGAACCTTATCCATAGTCGCCTTCAGTTCATCGGTCCCGACTACGAGATGCTTGGCCGTTGCTTGCTCGTGGGCGAACGTTCGAATGACCATTTCTTGCAGCGTTTGCCCTCCGTCCTTGCGGAGCATTGCCTCATACAACTCCGCTTTCGTAATTTCCGTTTTTCCCACGGTCGCCGCCGATCCGTTGAGAATGCTTTCCTTCTCCGTAGCTGCAACATTGCTTCCCCCGTTGCTCGACATCGCGTAAATAACGGAGGCTCCGCCAATCAACAGTACCGCCAAGAAACACGCACCTACCAGCTTCCTCACCTGTTTTCACTCCTTTCGCGCGTGAGATATGACGCAACCTTTGTTTGGACGGCACCACCTCCTTAAAGGTCAAGTTCATTTTATGCGGCTTGGCAGGTTCGGATATAAGCGCTTTACGCGCGTCGGAACCCCATAAATACTTGAAAGCGCTTACTTATATAGAGACATAAAAATCGATCAAACGACTTCGATTTCCGTCATGACAGTCTATCGACATTGCACTTATTATAGTTAAGCGTTTAACTTACCTAAATTTTACATCTAATTTAAGTCCCGTACAATAGGATGAAAGTTCGAATTCCCTTTCCCTTCAACCTCCATCATTCGCCACCGATCGACAAAGACTGTCGGGAGAGTTTAATAAGAGCGAGGTTATTGCAAAAACGGGACGAAGCAGTGTAGACCTGCTCCATCCCGTTAAATTGTTGTTATTACCCTTGTCCGCGTATGGCTTCAAGCGGTTTCGCGTTGCCGAATTGGGGAGCGGCTCCCCGTTCCGCTGCCGACCAATGGATGGCATTGGCGATAATCCGCACAACGGGTTCACGGTAATAAGTGGGGTAGGTTTCGTGCCCCGGGCGGAAATAAAAGATTTTGCCCTGTCCCCGGGTGTACGTGCAGCCGCTGCGGAACACCTCTCCGCCTTCGAACCAACTCACCATGACGAGTTCTTCCGGATCGGGAATATCGAAAAACTCACCGTACATTTCTTCCTGTTCCAGCTCGAAGTATTCCGGCAAACCGGCAGCGATCGGATGGGCAGGCTTCACGATCCAAAGCCGTTCCTTCTCGTCCGCCTCCCGCCATTTTAACGCGCAGGATGTACCCATTAGCTTCTTGAAAATTTTGGAATAGTGCGCGGAATGCAAGACGATCAAGCCCATCCCCTGCAAGACGCGCTCCCGAACTCGGTCGACGATCCGATCATCGACTTCATCATGCGCGCCATGTCCCCACCACAAGAGAACATCGGTGTCGTTCAAGACATTCTCGGTAAGGCCGTGCTCCGGTTCATCCAACGTCGCCGTCCGAATATCGAAGCCATAAGGTGTTAGTCCGCTTCGCAGCGCTTGGTGGATCCCTTCCGGATACACCTTAGCCACTTCCGGTTTCGCCCGTTCATGGCGGTATTCGTTCCATATCGTTACTCTTGGCGTTCTGTTTCCCATCATTTCTTCACTCCTATTGAATCCGATGTCGCATCAATCTCATTCAGCACGATTGTTTTTCGTTCCGCATATGATCGCTCTACGGCCTCCAGCGCACGCTGATTCAAATACCCGTCGCGCAGCGTAGCCGTCTCCTCGCGAGTCGTTCCCCGAACCATATCGACGAAATCCTGCATTTGCAGCAGCTTATACCGTTGAGGGACGGCTATCTTCTCCCTTACTTCGCTGCGCTCTTCGTTCGGATGCACCCAAGTCAGATGGTCGCCATGTACCCAATCCATATGCAAAGAGCCGTTGTCTCCATATACGGAAATCTCGAACTGGTTCTGAGAGCCGTAAGCGTTGCGAGACGTTTGGAATACAGCCGGTATTCCCGGCTCCAAAATTGCCGTGAACGCGGCGAAGTCATCGATGTCCACGTCAACCGGTTGTCCGGTCGACGGATCTTCGCGCTGAGATATCAATGTCTTCATAAGCGCGGACAGCTCGGCCGGCTCGCCGACCAGAAACCTCGCGGCATCGATCATATGCGAGCCGAGATCGCCAAGAGCACCCGTTCCGGTAACCGACCGATCCAATCGCCAGCTCATCTTCGTTTCGAATACCGGACCGCCCCACTGCTGCAAATATTGGATGAACACGTGACGGACCTGACCGATTTTCCCGCTGCGAATCATATCCCGGGCCATCCGGAACGAAGGGACGTACCGGTAAGAGAAACCGACCATGCAAGGAGTCTCGTAATTATTGGACAGTTCCAGCAGCGCTTTCGCCTCGGCGAAAGTTCGCGTGAACGGTTTTTCGGTCATAATCGGTTTGCCGTGAATCAAACAAAGGCGAATGATTTCGTAATGCACGTTATTCGGCGTTATGGACATAACGGCATCGATGTTAGGATCCTTGATCAACGCCTCGTGATCGGTGTACCGTGAGCTTGATTCGATCCGAAGACGCTCGCCCCATTCGGACACTTTGTCGCCGTCGCGGTCGCAAATAGCCGTAATGGATACCCCTTCGACTTTCAGGATCTGCTCGGCATGGACGGACGCCATTCCTCCAAGCCCGATAAGACCTAGTTGTATTTTTTTCATGATTGTAATTGCTCCCTTTATCGAAGGCTTATTTAATTCCAGTCATCGTCATTCCTTTGATGAAATAACGCTGAGCAAACAGATATACGACGAATATCGGCACGAAGCTGATGACGTTGCCCGCCATAAGAAGGTTCCATTCGGTTGACCACTTGCCTTGCAGCTTACTAAGACCGAGCGGCAATGTCATAAGCTCTTTGCTGTTGGTCGCGATGAGCGGCCACAGAAAGCTGTTCCACGAGCTCATGAAAGCAAATATGATCAATGCGGCAAGCGTCGGTTTGATCAGCGGCAAAATAACTTTCCAGAACACCCGGTAATAAGAAGCTCCGTCCATGAACGCCGCCTCAAGCAGCTCGTTCGGTATCGTCATTATATTTTGGCGCAGCAAGAAAGTACCGTATGCACTGAATATCCCCGGCAAAATCAAGCCTGCATAAGTGTCGATCAAATTCGTTTGCGAGAATAGGATGAATAGCGGCACCAACGTGACTTGAGCCGGAATCATCATCGTCGTGAGAAATACGATGAACACCGCATGCCGGCCCTTGAACGAAATTTTGGCGAAGACGTATGCCGCCATTGCGCAAATAAGCAATTGGAGGAAGGTCGTCACGATTGCAACGCCGACGCTATTTAACAAAAATCGGTATACGGGAAAAAACTTCTCGATCTGCCTGAAGTTATCGAAATTCCAATGGGACGGCAGAAGCTGCGGCGGCATCTTGACGACTTCGAGACTATCCTTGAATCCTCCGGACAGCATCCAAATAAACGGAAACACAAGCACGACCGAATCCGCGATCAGGAATAGGTGAGTCAAGCCGTTTTTAATGATCGTATTCTTATCTCTCATAGACGACCCACCTCCGTTGCAGCCATTGCATGACCATTGTCACGGAGAAGATGATTACGAAGAGCACCCAGGATTGCGCTGCGGCAAAGCCCATTTTATTAAATTGGAACGCATTCCGGTATACTTGCTCGACGATCGTGCTGGTTGCCCCGGCCGGACCGCCGTTCGTCATAATCAACACCTGATCGAACACTTGGAAAGAATTAATGAGCGATATCGTAATAATAAAAAACAACGTCGGCGACAGGAGCGGAATCGTAATCCGCCATAGTTTGTTCCAAGCGGAAGCCCCGTCCAAGTTCGCCGCCTCGTAATAGTCTTCGGAAATGTCCTGCAAGCCCGCCAACAAGATGATAGAGACGAACCCGATGTCTTTCCATATCGTTACCGCAATGATCGCTACCATCGCCCAATGATCATCCTGCAACCATATCGGCCCTTGAATACCGACCAATGACAGCAGGTAGTTGATCATCCCGCTTTGTCCGTTCAACAGCCACCGCCATACGATCGAAACGGCAACCCATGAGGTGATGACCGGAACGAAAACAGCCGCACGATAAAACTTGATGCCGCGGATGTTTCTGTTCAGTACGACAGCGAAGAAAATGCCTAGCATCGTGATGATCGGCATGTAGCCGACAAGGAAAATAAAGACGTTCTTGATGGACGTGTACGATTTCTCGTTGTTGAATACTTCCGCGTAATTATCCCAGCCGATAAAATGAATTTGAGTCCATTTACTGAGCAGATCCCAGTCCGAGAAGCTGATGAAAATCGAAGACACCATCGGCAGAAGTTGAAACGCGATTAAACCGAGGAGGGCGGGCAGCAAGAAAACGAAGGCTGCCATTCTGCGGCTCCACTTGCGTTGTCCAACCATTCGCATGTTCCTTTCTCTAAGGCGCGGAACTTAAACAAATAACCTGACCGTATATACGAAATATCGACAAGGTTATACAATAAGAGAGACGGGATCATTGTACGCGAATACAATTGTCCCATCTCCCGCATAGCCCGCGTGCCGGAACCGGATTCACTCGGATCAAGAGCCGGTCCCGACATCGGCACAATCAAACTGGATAAATCGGGTGAGGATGGGTTATTTGCTTAGCAGGTCTTCAACGCTCTTCTGCGCGCTGTCGAGAGCCTTCTGAACGCTAACGCGGCCGAGCTTCGCTTTATCCAGTTGTTCTGTCACGGCGCTTTGAAGCTCTCCCCATTTCTCCGGCTTAGGACCGACCGGCGGAAGCACGAGAGAATCCAGCGCTTCGATAACGATTTTCTTCGATTCCGGCGGCGTTTGCTTGTAGTAAGCATCAAGTACCGCGTCGTCGGCAACCGCAGGCACGCTCCAGCCAGCGGCGATCCGTTTACTGACCGAATCCGGATCGCTGGTGAAGAACTTCAGGAATCTCCATACCGCTTCGGATTGCTTCGTGTTCTTGGATGCGACGAGACCGTCCGCGAAGAAATGATGGGCTTTCTGCGTGTTGCCCGGCTCAAGCGCGATGTCCCATTTGAACGGCGCATCCTTGAATCTGCCGAAATTCCATATTCCAAAACGTACCATAGCGATTTTGCCGGCTACGAAAGCGTTCAAGTCGGCATCCGGCTGGTTAAACGTATCATCGTTCAGCGCCGGCGAAACTTTGTATTTGCTGGCTTTGTCGATCATCCATTGCAGCGCATCCACGTTAGCCTTGCTATTTAACGTAGGTTTGCCGTTGGCATCGAACACTCCCCCGCCGTTTTGCGTGATCGTTTTGTAGAATTCGTAGAATTGAATCGGCGCGTAAGTTCCCCAAACGCCGGCTTTAGGATCGGTCAATTTCTTGGCCGCTTCCAGTTCTTCCTTCCAAGTCCAAGAAGCATCGGGGTATTTAACTCCCTTAGCGTCGAACAGGTCTTTGTTGTAGTACAGAACGACGTCGGAGAAGCTTTCCGTAACGCCCATTTGCTTGCCATTGTAGTTAAACGCGTCGTAAGCCAGTTTCTTGTAGATGCCCGGATTAAACGTCGTATCGGCGGCAATAATCGGCGACAGATCAAGCAACAAGTCTTTGGCCGCGTACTTTCTGAAGTTCTCGTATCCGACTTCGTAGATATCCGGCTCGCTGCCGCTCGCTAATAGCGTGGTCAGCTTCGTGTCATAATCCGCGTAAGGAACGACCTCATAGTCCACGGTGACGTCCGGATTTTTAGCTTGGAATGCTTCGACCATCGCTTTCAGCGTTTCCTCTTGGCCGTTAGCGGTATAAGTCAGAAACTTGATCGTGACGGGCTCCTTGGATGGCGACGGAGAATCCGATGGAGATTCCGACGCGGATTCCGATGGAGACGGCGATGCCGACTCCGATGGCGAAGCGGATGATGCCGGCGCGGAGCTTTCCGCGTTATTTCCTTTGTTCGACCCGCATGCGCTAATAATGACCATAATGGCGATTAGCAGGAATACCCCGCTTTTTTTCAACATTCGAACCCTCTCCTTATTGAATGTGAGCTTCCGGTCTTTCTTAAGTTAAGGCCTATCGTCAATCTTCCGGCACACCGTTGACCCGACCACCTCCCTAACAGAATGTACATATGTTACCCTTCTATTCATTATGTCAGCTTGCGAACCGTGTCGCGATCAACGAGCGTAAGCGGCATAATCGTCGGCTCCGCCGGAAGTTCTCCATCGGTGTTTCCGATCGCCGTCAGCAGGCGGTCCGCGGCGGTAATTCCTCTGGCGATCGTATCTTGCATAATCGTCGTAAGCGGAGGAGTGCTCATTCGGGCGACGGATATATCGTCGAAGCCGATAACGGATACATGCTCGGGCACCTGCTTGCCTGCATCTCTTAAACCTCGCATCACGCCCATAGCCATTAAATCGCTCGTCGCGAACACCGCCGTAATTTCCGGGTGCTTAGCCGCAATGAGATGCGCTGCTTCCTGCCCGTATTCGTAGGTGACCGAATGCTCGAACACATAATCCGGATGATAAAAAAGGCCAGCTTCCTTAAGCGCGCGCTTGTAGCCGAGAAACCGTTTCTCCACGACTCCGTCCTTCCGGATCAACCCCGTCACGAGCGCGATGTTCGTATGACCATTATCGATAAAATGCTTAGTCGCCATATAACCGCCTAGCTCGTCGTCGATGCCGACAACATGGAAATGGCTATCGTAAATGTAGCTGTCGATCAGCACAATCGGCATCCTTACTTTCTTCAGATCCTCGTAGAAGCTTTCCTGATATATTCCCGTGATGATCGCCCCGTCTAGATTTCGTTGCATTGACGTGTCCAGGTAACCTTCCCCTTTCTCGACCCCGGAAAGAATCATATGGTAGCCGGATTGACGCAGCCTGGCTTCGATTCCGCAAATTAGCTCCGAGTAAAAAGGGTTTTGCAGAAGCAGTTGCTTCCTATCTTCCGTCTGAGGAATAACGACGCCTATAAGCTTCGATTTGTTATTGACCAGGCTCCGCGCCGAGAAATCGGGAATGTAGTTGAGCTCTTCTGCGGCGCGGCGCACTTTGAGAACGGTTTCAGGAGAAACCTTCCCTTCTCGGCCGTTCAACACGTAGGACACCGCCGCGGTCGAGACTCCGGCTTTAACCGACACGTCCCGAATGGTAATGCGTTTCATGATCGTCACCTGCTTCGAGTAATTGTCGCTCTTTAGCGTGTATTTCGTTGATTACGTTACTTAAACGCTTAACCTTATGAGGTGATTATATGACGGAAATAAAGCGATTACAAGAAGTTTTTTTCGTTAAAATTAGGACATTATGGTTTAATCGATTAACTAACAGGCTTAAAATAGCTAGTTAACAACGTTAAAACCCTAAGCGTAACCTGCTTTTGGTGTACTTTGAACGGATAAATGATTCTGCTTAGCTAATAGAAAAAAGATATGCGGGTTGCCGGGTTTCGATTGTGGTCCGTTATGCGTTGCACCTGAAACCGGATGGGCGCATATCCTGCATTAATCGTCAAATGCCTATAGGCAAAGGAGGAACAACGATGCCGAAATTACGGTCTGGGGATGCCAGACCGCTGTTGCGCAGATCAACGGCAGATCCTAAAGCCAAACTTTCATCCCGCCAAGCCTCATCTTCCCAAGCTCAACCTAAATCCGCTTCCAGCAAAAATAAAAAAGATTCTGCTAAAAGCGAAATTGTCCACTTACATCAGAATGAGGAGCAACCAGCCTATACGACACATTCGATTCCTTGGTGGGTATTTCCGCAAGAACGAGGACTCCTCGGTGGCTTGTTGGGGGGACCGGGAGGTATGATGCCCGGACCGGGTGGACCGGGTGGTATGATGCCCGGACCCGGAGGCATGATGCCTGGACCGGGTGGTATGATGCCTGGACCGGGTGGTATGATGCCTGGACCGGGTGGTATGATGCCCGGACCCGGAGGCATGATGCCTGGACCGGGTGGTATGATGCCTGGACCGGGTGGTATGATGCCTGGACCGGGTGGTATGATGCCCGGACCCGGCGGTATGATGCCCGGACCCGGCGGTATGATGCCCGGACCCGGCGGTATGATGCCCGGACCCGGCGGTATGATGCCTGGACCCGGCGGTATGATGCCTGGACCCGGCGGTATGATGCCTGGACCCGGTGGCATGATGCCCGGACCGGGCGGTATGATGCCCGGACCCGGTGGTATGATGCCCGGACCCGGCGGTATGATGCCCGGACCGGGGGGTATGATGCCTGGACCCGGCGGTATGATGCCCGGACCCGGCGGTATGATGCCCGGACCCGGCGGTATGATGCCCGGACCCGGCGGTATGATGCCCGGACCCGGCGGTATGATGCCCGGACCCGGCGGTATGATGCCCGGACCGGGCGGTATGATGCCCGGACCCGGCGGTATGATGCCCGGACCCGGCGGTATGATGCCCGGACCCGGAGGCATGATGCCCGGACCCGGCGGAATGATGCCCGGACCCGGTGGTATGATGCCCGGACCGGGCGGTATGATGTCCGGACCCGGCGGTATGATGCCCGGACCGGGTGGTATGATGCCCGGTCCCGGAGGCATGATGCCCGGACCCGGTGGTATGATGCCCGGACCCGGCGGTATGATGCCCGGACCCGGTGGTATGATGCCCGGACCCGGCGGTATGATGCCCGGACCCGGCGGTATGATGCCCGGACCGGGCGGTATGATGCCCAGTCCCGGCGGTATGATGCCTGGACCCGGCGGTATGATGCCCGGACCCGGCGGTATGATGCCCGGACCCGGCGGTATGATGCCCGGACCCGGCGGTATGATGCCCGGAACGAGCGGACCCAGAGGGATGATGCCCTGACCTGGACCATTCCCGCCGCCGTTTCCGACTGGTCTTGTCGGCTTCGGACCGGCAGGATTTATCCGTAACGTAGCCGGAATTTCTATTGTAGGCAATATCGAGGTTCACCTTCGTTACAATGGACGGGTAATTCCGCAAACGCTGCTTAATTTTCCCGCGGAACCCGGAAGCTTTATCAGCCTAGAGCTCTTCTATTCATTTACAGGATCCGTGCCGATTCCTCTCTGACCTGTCCGCGTCTCTTCCACTTCCTGCTCCACTTTGCTTCGGAGCAGGAACGGAACCGATAGCGCGACGGCAAATACGCATCCGGCGATCAGAAATTGTCGCCAGCTGCCCTTGGTTAAGCTTGCGCCTATAAAGTTGTAAGCAAAAGTACCCGGAAGCGTTCCGATAACCGTTGCGGGCAGAAACGCCCGCAACGGTACACGCGCGACTCCGGCGGCATAACTGACCAAGTCGAAGGGGACGAAAGGTGCGATTCGCAGCAGGAGCACCATCATAAACCCTCTCTTCTCCATCGCACGTTCTATTTTAGCTAACCTTGGATCTTCTTTTCCCCGGAAAAATCCCCCTCCGATTCTCCTTGCCACCAAGAAGGACAAGACCGCTCCCGTAACCGCGCCGACAACCGTGTACAGCATCCCCATCCATGTTCCGAACGCCAGCCCTCCCGCCATCGACAAAATAGACGCCGGAAGTACGAATCGATTCCGGATTCACTTTCAAATATTTGAAATCAAACCATAGCAATACGGCCACGACGACTGCCGCAGCCGCTATTTTCCAAAGTGCTGAAAGACGCAATTAGACAAACCCCTTCCACGATTCCCATACATACTTCAGCATTATACTATTGATTTATCGCCATCTTTAACAGAATTTCCACTTCTATTAACACCAAGTCGTTTTAACTAGTAAAAATTTTTAAAAATGTAACTTCTCTAGCCTTATCATTTCGACTACACTGGAAGAAGGTTCTTATAACACTTCTTTGAAATCCTGCCGTCAGAATAGGGTGAGTCCTGCACATGCAAAAAAATTTGCTCCTTCTGCTTAATTCGAATTTCCATATGTTAAACCAAACGCTGCAGGAAGAGATTTATCGCGAGTTTTACCACTTTCTCTATAAACCCATCCTATATATGATAAACGATCATTCAACTACGGAAGATATCATTCAAGAGACCTTCTTGACCACGCTAAAGAAAAGCCCGGAGGTTGAGAATGAGGAGCATATGAAAGCCTGGATCAAGGTCGTCGCCAGAAACTTCACGATCAACCATATCCGCAAAAGACAAAAAACACGTCACGATATTAGCTTGGACTCCAAGTGGGACATCGGTTCGATTACGCAAGTCGCAGCCGTGTCGGTCGAGCAGGAAGTCGAAACCAAATCTCTGGAAGAACAAATTTCCCAACACTTGCTCGCAATGAAACCCGAACAACGCGCCATCATCGAGCTGAAGTGGAAAAAGGGCTTATCCTACAAGGAAATCGCGGTCGAAACTCAAGATACGGAAAATGCCGTTCGGCACAAGCTGCACCGCGCACGGACATATCTAAAAAGAAAATTGTTCAAGGATTGGGGGGATCGGAATGAATGACGCGCAATTCAATCGGTTGTTCGATGCCGCTTTTGAAGTATCGGCCAAGCAGATCCATGATGAGGATTTCGTCGACCACCGCCCATCTTGGATGCGGGTACAGCAAAAGTTAAACTCGCAGCGCACGAGAAAAGGAATTCGCTCCAAGTTATCGAAGCTTGCGGTCGTGGCCGCCTCTCTCTTGATTGGCGCAGTTATATTCGGCAATACGCAGGCAGCGAGAGCCATTGAACCTCTGTATGCCACGCTCAAAGAATACCCTTCGGGATTCATGAGCTTCTTCTACGGCAGAGCCAAGGATACGGATACTTCCAATGCGAAGACGCAGCAGCCTCCGGATTTCGCCCAAGGCTTGAATATCGAAAAGGTGAATGATTTTACCTATACGGCAATCGTAACGGAAATCCAAGCAAGCAAGCTGTTATCCATCCGGGTACCTGTATTCCGCTTCATTCCGACGGGTTATTCCTTCAACCAAGCGCAAGTCTACTTTTACAACGGAAAAGAGAAATCCGATCATATTATTTACCAATTCTTAAACGATAAGCAAAAGATCATGAACGTGTCCTTGCAAAAGATGAAGCCCAATTCGGGACTAGGGACGAACACGGTCGAGGAAGGCGTCACCGTCAAAAAAATACAACTAAGCAACGCTCCCGCCGTCTTAACTACCGCGACTAACGGCAGCAGCTCGCTAGAGACCATAGCGGGCGGACTCCATGTTAACATGAGCGGCATCGTACCTAGCGATGAGTTGATCCGAATGTACGAGGAAATGTACGAATAATGAACAAAATAAAGGTTGGTCCGGGCTATTCCGGCCAACCTTTATTTCTTGTAGTCGCGCTGCGCGCCGCAGGTTTCCATTTCTCACCGAGTCGCAAACCGGAAGTGAAACGGAATTTCCATCCTGTTGTTCTGATAATTCGCAATTCTGCCCGTAAGGATGATTTCGATCGTATTGTTGGAGCCAGGTCGCTCAGCGTCATCCTTCAAATAAATAGTCAGCGTCCTAAAATCGGCATCATAGCGGTACAAGAAGCGATTGGAAATTAATCGGCCTCCGCGATTGCCGTCCAAGATCAAAATATTGCGAGTGTTTAACGTATTGCGATTAATATCTTGGTTAAAGATGATGGAGATTAACGTGTCTTCAGGGATCCCTCTAGCTTCCGGCTGGGGATGTGTCTCCTTAATCCAATCGTGCAAGATCTCCATTATATTCCGAGCACCGAATTGGTAAAACGTTCGCCTTCCTCATAAACACCGTTCTCGATAACCCAGTGTATCGTTCGACCCCGATAATAGTATCCCGCAGTAACGGATTTGCCGAATGAGTTGCTATAAACGCTAAGCTGATTGCCTCCGACCGTGGATCCGGATCCAACCGTCTCCCATGAGGTGCCATTCCACTTCTGCACGTAAAAGGTGACTCCGATCGAATCCACGACCTGATTTGCCGTAGTTGATCCAGAGACAGTGACCGACCCGGACGAAGCAGAGATTGAACTTGTTCCCGAGTCTAAATACAGGTGATTCGGGTTAAAGACGCTGAACGATTCGGCTGGCGGCGCCGAAGTAAGTGCCATCGGCTGGGCAACAGAAGCAGTTTCGGAAGCAGTCCCCGCAGCGTTGGCTGCTCCATTCGAATATCCGCCCACTCCGCCAATTGCGAACAAAACTGCGATTAAACCTAATGCCCATTTCCCCAATAAACTTTTGCTCATAAATGATCCACCATCCTTTTATCGTAGTTGTACACCCTATACACACGCGAGAACGAAAAACGTTGCAACAAATTTCGACAAATTTATTATTTTTTTTGTTTTTTTGCAGAACCGATAATTCATAACGTTCAAAAGCCGATTTTCTCCACGCAAAAAGGCTGCCCCCTCAAATAAATCGCTCGCGGGACAGCCTTGGTTACTATTCAATTCATTAATGCGATGCTTCGTCCTTCAACGCTTTCAGTCGCTTCATCACGTCATTGGCGCCGCGGCCGAAGTAGTCGTGCAGTTCGCTGTACTCCCGGTACAACCTCTCATAGATCGCTACATTTTCCGGGATCGGCTTGAACGTATCCTCGCGTACGCGAGCCATCGCTTTGGCCGCGTCCACTACGCTGTCGTAGCCGCCTTTGGCGCTTCCGGCCGCGACGGCTCCGAACATCGCGGCTCCGATGGCAGGCGTCTGCTTGGAATCCGCGATTTTGATTTCACGGTTCGTGACGTCCGCGTAGATTTGCATAAGCAGATGATTGCGCTGCGGCAGTCCTCCGCAAGCATAAACTTCATCCACCGGTACTCCGTTGCTGTGGAAGGCATCGATGATTTTGCGAGTACCGAATGCCGTTGATTCCAGCAAAGTACGATAGACTTCTTCCGGTTTGGTCAGCAAGCTATATCCTACGATAACGCCCGTTAAATTCGTATCCACGAGAACGGAGCGGTTCCCGTTCCACCAATCAAGCGCAAGCAAGCCCGTTTCTCCCGGCTTATAAGCCGCGGCGCGTTCCGTCAGCCATTGATGAACGCCAACGCCAGCCTTTTCCGCCGATTCCTTCACGTAAGCCGGCACCGCTTCCTCCACGAACCATTCGAAGATGTCGCCAACGGCAGACTGTCCGGCTTCGTAGCCGAGATATCCAGGGATAATCCCGTCCTCGACGACTCCGCACATGCCTTCGACTTCCACTTCTTCCGTTCCGAGCAGCATATGGCAAATAGAGGTCCCCATCGCCATGACGAGTTTGCCCGGCGTGACCACTCCGACGGCTGGAACCGCGGCATGCGCATCCACATTACCGACCGCAATAGCTATGCCCGCGTTTAACCCCGTCAGCTTCGCCATCGCCTCGGTCAATTCGCCCGCCTTCGTGCCCAGCGCCACGATGTCTCCTCTCAGCTTCGTCTCCGTCAGATTTTCCAATCGCGGATCCAATGCTTTAAAGAATTGTTTGCTTGGATAACCGTCTTGCTTATGCCAGATTGACTTATATCCTGCGGTACAGCTATTGCGGACGAAATTTCCCGTCAGTTGGGAGATAACCCAATCGGTCGCTTCCGTAAACAAGTCGGTTGCATCGTAGACGTCCGGCGCTTCGTTCGCAATCTGCCACACCTTCGCGATCATCCATTCGGAGGAAATTTTCCCGCCGTAGCGGGGAAGAAACTTCTCTCTACGCTCCGCGGCGATCGCGTTCAAACGGTCGGCTTCGTCCTGAGCCGCATGATGCTTCCATAGCTTAACCCATCCGTGCGGGTTATCGGCCCACTCCGGCTTAAAGCAAAGAGGAACGCCATTCTCGTCTACGGGCAGCATCGTACATGCCGTAAAATCGATTCCCAATCCAATAACATCGGAAGGGTCAATACCGGATTGCTTCAGTACTTCGGGCACCGAACGGCGCAATACTTCCAGGTAGTCGTCCGGATGCTGCAAAGCCCAATCATGCTCCAATGCCTGACCGGAAGTCGGAAGCTTCTCGTCGATAACGCCGTGCGGATAAGGGGTAACGTGATCGGCTACCTCAAACCCATTGTACAGATCGACGAGAACCGCCCGGCCGGACTGAGTACCGTAATCAACGCCGATAGCGTATTTGTGACTCATGAATGGAAACCTCCTAATGAATGAATGGATGGATGGATGGATGGATGGATAATGCCTAAACGTTAATGCTTCGTATCCGTATCTCCAGGCTGACCATAATAAGCATTCTCGCCATGTTTGCGTAAGTAATGTTTGTCCAGAAGCGCTTGATTCATCGAAGGAATGCCGGCATTCAATTGTCGGGTGTGGTAAGCCATTTTCGCGACTTCCTCAAGCACGACCGCGTTGTGCAGCGCATCCATCGCGTCTTTGCCCCAAGCGAACGGCGCATGGCTGTTCACAAGCACGCCGGGCACCCGATCCGGGTTTATACCGCGGAATGTCTCGACGATTACATTCCCGGTTTCCGCTTCGTAGGCCCCTTTGATTTCCGCGTCCGTCATCGGCCGTGTACAGGGAATCGTTCCATAGAAATAATCGGCCTGCGTCGTACCGAGGGCGGGAATTGCTTGACCGGCTTGCGACCAAATCGTTGCCCACTGCGAGTGCGTATGCACGATGCCGCCGATATTCGGAAAAGAACGATAGAGCACGAGGTGGGTGGGCGTATCGGATGAAGGACGCATGGTCCCTTCCACGACGTTGCCTTCCAAATCTACGACGACCATTTGTTCCGGCTTTAATTCCTCGTAAGGCACGCCGCTTGGCTTAATGACCATAAGGCCGGACTGTCGGTCATAACCGCTCACGTTGCCCCAAGTGAACGTAACTAGCCCGTATTTGGGCAGCTCCGCATTGGCGCGACAAACGTTTTCCTTAAGTTGTTCCAACAAGCAAAACACGTCCTTCCACTAGATCGATCGCTCTCCGACGACGTTACGGAAACCGCTTTACACAGCCCTTATTATACACTTGTACGTACAGGTGTGTCGATAGTTTGCTTAACGATACTCCATCGTGGATTGGCGAACGATTAGTTTCGGCGGGTACAGCGTCTCTTTGTTCGGCGGAATCGTCCCCTTCTCCAATTGCTCAATGAGTAGAGTCGCGGCTTTCTCGCCCAACGCCGACTTCGGATGTTCAATCGTCGTCAGCTTGATCTCGGTTGCCGTCGCGAGGAACGAATCGTCATACCCGATAATCGAGAGATCCTCCGGTATGCGTAAACCCAAGTCCCTAATCGTATCTAACAGAGATACGGCCAATTGGTCGTTATAGCATACGATCGCCGTTGGAGGGGACTCGGATGTAAGCAGCTCTCGGAGCATGCTTTGCGGACGCTCCCCTTTATCCTCGGTGGAGTACCGTATGATCGTGCTGGCATCCGCCGGGAGATGATATTCCCGGCAGGCGCGAATGAAACCTTTCATCCGCCGTACTCCTTGCAGGTCGTCCGTCTTGAAAAACCCCGCAACCCTTCGGTGCCCCAACTCAAGTACGTAATTCGCGGCCATAAGCCCGCCGGCATCGTCATCCACTCTTACGCTCGGGTATTCCAAATCCGGATAAGATTCGTTAATCATCAGCATCGGAATGCCATGATCCTCAATGGCGAGATAATTATCGAAGTTGGGATTGCCCTCGGCGCTCTTGGTCGGTTCTACGATAAGCCCGCAAACCGAATGGCTCAGCATCATTTCCAAGCTTTCCCGCTCCCGGTCCTTGCGATGGTCCGTGCTCGATAGAAGCAGGCGGTATCCTTTATTTTTCAAAGCCGCTTCAACGCCCCTAACAATGGACGGAAAAATATAATCGGATATCGATGTCGTAATGATGCCTACGGTGCGGTTTCCCGAGGAGCTTCGACGGTCTGCCGATAATCTGCTGACGAATGTCCCTTTGCCTTGCTCGCGGGTGAGCCAGCCTTCTTGGACGAGCTCCCCGATCGATTGGCGCACCGTCTGCCGGCTTAACGAGAATTGCTCCGCGAGCTCGTTCTCGGACGGCAGCTTGTCCCCCGGACGATAACGCCCGCCGGCAATCCATGACAATATTTCTTCCTTTAGCTGTAAGTATTTCGGCGATTGGGCGTTCATGGATGGCACCTCCAACTCAAACTGTACATGGCATTGCTCGAAAATAGTTAATGACATTATAGCATAGAAATCAACTTGTACGTACCTTTTCCGCGAATCATATTTTCGGTTGTACGGTGTCATACTAAGCCATTGCTGAGCAACTTTTCCATCCTAAGGAGATTCAAGTTTGATGAACAGCTGGCGCCTTGCATACGAAGACATGAGAACGTTATGGTCGTCCCGAGTTTTGCGGGTATCCGTTCTCGGTTTGATGGTATTGCCCTTGTTATATAGCTTTCTCTATTTGTGGGCGTTCTGGGACCCGACCGGGAAATTGCATCATCTTCCGCTTGCGATCGTCAACGAAGATACAGGGATTAACGCTCAAGGCAGGCGTTTATTATTAGGACAACAGCTAGTCGACGAACTCACCTCCGATAAGAAATTGTCATGGAAAGAACAGCCTCGCGATCAAGCGCAGCGACAGCTATCCGCTAATGAAGTTGCAGGAATCCTGCTCATTCCGAATCATTTTTCATCGGCCGCTTCAAGCGCGGGCACGGACAAGCCTGAACATCCGTTGCTTACGCTTGAGCTCAATGAAGGCCACAATCCGTTAAGCGCCAAAATCGTCCGTTCGGTCATGGAAGAGATCAAGAAGAAGCTTAACGTCAAACTAACGACCAACTATTTGGAGGTCGTATTCGACCAAATCCTTAACGGCGCGGAAGGCTTGAGCGAAGCCGCTGCCGGAGCGACGCGACTCGCCAATGGAACGGACGATGCATACAGCGGAGCGACGGCACTGTCGGACGGTCTGCAGCAGGTTAAAGTCGGAATGAGTAAGCTGACGAATGGTTTAACCGCTTTGCAGCAAGGTGCAAATGATCTGGAGAGCGGTCTCGCCAAGCTCGATTCCGCATTGGCAGGGGTGACCGGCGAAGCGGATAAACTGATCGCCGGCTGGAACCACGCCCTTGCCGGCTTGCATCAAGCCGCCAATGAGGCGGCCTCCGCCAGAGCTATGCTAACAGCAGCTATCGAATCGCTGCACAGAGAGAACTCTACGCTAACGGAGGCGCTGAACGCTTTCGTCAAAGATCGGAAGCTGTTAGAGGAAGCTCAAGGTGCTGCCGGAAATCTGCAATCGGCATTGGAGACGCAAAACGCTCGGACCAAAGAGGTCGGAGATTCATTAGATAAGATCATTAGCAGTCATCCGGAGCTGAAAAACGAGGACACATCCGATTTGAGGGGGGCTGCGGATCGGTTGCAAGCAGCGGCTTCACAGAGCACGATCGCGGGGCGAAAGCTGGCGGATAGCCTGAATAGAGCATCGTCATCGCAAGCCGGACCAGCCGCTTCGGATCGCCTTGCCGATGCTCAAGCCCGGCTTGATCAGGCAGTGCGGAATTTATCCGATTTGGCCGCCAACGTAGCTTCCGCCGGACAAGCGGCGCTTAAACGCGTTGAAGACGAAACGGGCTCCATTAAAGAGAAGCTGGGGCGCATAACGGAAATGATCAACGGGGTCAGCCGGCTTGCGCAAGGAAGCTCGCAATTGGCTGGCGGACTGGGCACCTTTGGCACCGGCTTGAATGAAGCGCGTACCGGTGTCGACCGCTTAGCCGATGGAGCATCGCGCTTGCCGCAAGGATTGGCCCAAATCCGCGATGGTCAGAGAGAATTAGCCGGGAAGCTGAGCGAAGCGGCTAAGATCGCCTCCAGCGATGGCAAAAGCGATGAGCGGATAGCCGTCATGTCCGACCCGCTCAAAGTCGAAGAGCTCAATACCCACCCCGTTCCGAACAACGGCACGGGGTTTGCTCCCTATTTTATCGCGTTGTCCCTATGGGTCGGATCACTGGTGCTCTTCTTCGTCATCGATATTCACACTGTTACCACGCGTCCACGACATCCGATCTCTTACATCGGGAGCAAATATTTGGCCCTCGGCTCCGTGAGCCTTTCGCAATCGATCCTATCGGTATTCGTGCTTCATGCGGCGTTGGGAGTGAATACGGTCATGCCATTCATCCATTTGTATGGATTGGCGGCAATAACCGGACTGACCTTCGCGGCTATTCTAATGCTGCTCATTGGCGTCCTCGGCGAGGACAAAGGGCGGTTTGCCGCCGTTGTCGTGCTGATGCTGCAACTGACCTCCAGCTCGGGCTCGTATCCTGTAGAACTAGAACCTGGGCTGTTCCGGTTCCTTCACCCATTGTTGCCGATGACCTATGCGGTAGATGGATTTCGACAAGTCATTTCCATTGGCAATCTAAGCGAGTTGCTTACAGATTGTGCGATTCTCGCAGCCTATGGCTTATGCGCCCTTGCGCTCCTCTATGTGTTAAAACGTAAATCCATTCGCGCCGAGATGCCCAATATTTCCAACATATGATATAGTTTCTGTATCTTATCTTTTGGAGGTTGTTTCTTGTGGCTAGTCAAATGATTTATTCGACGGAGTTCATTGATATTAGCGCTGATGCTGAAAAGAAGCATGTTCACATCGAGCTCTCGAGCAGCGGGTATCGGCCGAAGTACGTCTCGCTTTTTATCGAAAATCGCGCGGAATTGGAACGAATCATCGATGCCTTGCAGAGTGCGAAGGCTCATTTAGCGTAGAACGGATTGGAACGGAATGGATCGGTTACGGATTATCTTAATTAGGGGAAGGAAGTACGTACGGGATGGTCGAACTTACGTTTAAATTAAGCGATTATATGAGCAAGGGGATTAGAGATTACCATCATCATTCTCTTCGATTTTGGATTTCCAACGGGATAGGGCTGGCCGTTTTTCTGTTTGAAATCATTTTTTATTGGATGACCGGGACAACATCGTTGTTATGGATCGGATTGCTGCTGCTTTTCGTGCTTGCCCTTTCCTACGTCGGCTCCTGCTATATTCGGCCAATGAGATTCAGCAGCGACAAGAGATACAGCAAGCTATTCACCCTCTCCATCGGCGATGAAGAGGTCAGCCTGAATTCCGAAGACGCGAACTCGCAAGCAAAATGGGAGTTTATCCGCAAAGTATGGGAAACCGATAAGTTTTTCTACGTTTTCCTGGACAAAAGACAATTCTGGATCGTTCCGAGAGACCAATTCAGCGACAAAGGCCAGGAAGATTTATTCCGGCAAATCGTGGGCAAACACCAAAAGATCCAAACAGGACTCATCAAATAAGAGGTTCTCTAGCCGCACTTATTGCAGATTAACCGCAGCGGTAAAAAGTACTGCTACTGCTTGTTTTCTCGGCACCAGATCAATCGCAGCGGTAAAAAGTACTGCTAATGCTTGTTTTCTCGGCACCAGATCAACCGCAGCGGTAAAAAGTACTGCTACTGCTTATTTTCTCGGCACAAAATCAACCGCAGCTGTAAAAAGTACCGCTACTGCTCGTTTTCTCGGCACCAGACTAACCATAGCGTACAAATTTTTGTTACTAAGCGAGACTCAGTAAGTCCACATTCTGAACCTTTTTGCGTTTTCGGCACTCCTTGCGACTCGGTAGGTTCAGAATCTGAACCTATTTGTGTTTTCAGTGCTCCGTGGGACTCTGTAGGTCCAGAATCTGAACCTATTTGCGTCTTCGGTGCTCTTGGCGGCTCTGTAGGTCCAGAATCTGAACCTATTTGCGGTGCTTCGTGCGACTTGGAGTGCTAGTTACCGTGTTCTGGTTCTGTTGCTGTGTTTTCAGTATTTTGTATGGTAATGGCTTTCGACTATTTTGTGTTTTGCTCCAGCTGCCGAATGATGTCCTCGAAGGATCGTTGCTCCAGACTATTGAGGATGAGATCAGCATCATGGAAATCCATTTTGGCTGTCACTTGGTTCGGCACGGCGACTCCGAAGAGACCGGCAGCCTTGGCCGCCCGCAATCCGTTGACGGAATCTTCGATGGCGATCGCTTCGTTCGCTTTCACGCCAAGCGCTTCTACAGCCAGTTTGTACAAAGTAGGATCCGGTTTCACTTGTTCTACATCGTCGGACGAGCGGATAACTTGAAAATAGGACCTGATTCCCTGCTGTTCCAAATGCCGTTCAATCCACGCTCTGTCCGAACTGGAGGCAAGGCCAATCAACAAACCCAGCCGCTGCGCTTCCTTCAAACGGTCGATGACACCTGGGAATAGCGCAGTCTTGGCCAGGTTCGCCTCATGCACCTCGTTAAACCTCGCTTTTATCGTTGCGCGATCCATCGGACCTCCCGTCAGCCGTTCCAATTCCTCATAAGGGTCAAACCCGCCCCGCGTTCCAATTCCAACCGCCCAAGCTTCCAATGCCAGCGACTGACCATATTCCGCATAAATTCCGGTAAAAGCATCGAAAGCGCACGTTTCCGTATCCATCAATGTTCCGTCAAAGTCGAACACAACCGCTTTAATTGCCATTCTAATCTCTCCCATCACTCTCTATCTATTGTCTCTAATGTCTCCCCCTATTCTACATGATAAATAACCGGCTTACACAGGCATTAAATTACATTGCGAAAAGCGTCGAAAAATCGTACGATGGAAGTAAATTTGACTAATTGGAGACGATTCCCATGTCAGGCAGGGCTCGAAGCAATGCGGTTTCCAGCAGCAGCGCTCCTTTTGTAGGCGCACAGAGGTCGGCAGGACCAGCACGAGCTCCCATGATGGGTGCACATAGACAGCAGGAGCCCGCGCTTGAGATGCAGGAAGCCGTCGGCAATCAAGCGACCCAGCAGGCCATGGATGCGACGCCACTTAGTCCAGAGGCTTACCTATATGGCGGCGGAGGGAGCGAAGCTGCGAGCCTTGGATCGGCGGGTCCAACGCCGACGCCTGCGGCAGGGCTCGCTTCGGTAGATGCGCACTCCTATCTTTACGGTGGAGGGTCCAGCGCTGGACCCGAATTGCCTACGCCGGCAGATCCCGCACCTGCTACCGGCGGGGTTTACGGTGCATACAGGCCCCCCGAAGACAGCAGTTCTGCAGCACCAACAGCATACAGCGGCATTTACAATGCTTATAGCGCTCCCGAAAGGGCGGTAGCTCCATTGGCTCCGTCGCCCCCAAGGCTCGCAGCGCCTGCGAACGGCGGCCCAAGCCAAGCAACCGGACCGAGCAGCACTCCGGTACCGACAGGAGCAAATGCAAGCAGCGCACCCGCTCCTTCCGACAACGGGAATTTCGCGATGAAACCTATGCTCGCGGGAATGACGAGCTTTGATTCCTCCGTTCAACGGCCTAATCCTCATATGCAAACCCAGTTGCCATCAACGACATTCTATGCGGACACCGCCGAGAAAAGAGCCCAGTACGCGCGGGGTTTCAACGATAAAGGCGAGATGTCCAGCCTTTCGGACGGCAGTAATCTCAATACTATCGGAGCTGAAAGACCAGCGGCGATCGGCGCCAAGGGGGATCGCCATATTTTCACGATGGATGGGGCAGGGCAATTCTATACCGGCGACGCGATCCAAGAAAATAAGACAAGAGGGCGGGAAGCGGCGGACAGAGGAGCGTTGCAGCAAGAACGTTTTCACCACTCCAGCTTCCTAGGCGGCGAAGAAGTTGCCGGGGCCGGAGAGATGCAGGTTCGGGACGGACAAGTTGAACTCGTGTCCGACACGAGCGGCCATTATCGCCCCGGATCCAAGCAGATGATGCAGACGGTTCAGCAACTGGAGAAAAACAAAGTACAGACGGAACGCCTTGGAGTGGAATTCGTCGGGAAGAATGGAACCCAGAACATGCAGGCGTCCGCGACGGAGCTCCTCGGTTATGCCGACCATAACCCCGAAACGGCCGAAGACCAAATGCGCGAGAAGCATAGCCAGAAAAACTCCGTTCTCGGGGAGCTATTGAGCAAGTCCAGGAACAATCCCGAAGGTCAGAACTTAAAACCATCGGAATTGAACCGCAGGCCGGAGGGAGCCGCGCCGAGCGCGGCGGTCGAGCAGGAGAATGAAGGTGCTTCCGGCTTTTACATGGACGAGGAAGACAACGAAGAACCCGTCTATAACGACTTAGAAGAGATTGAAGACGAAGAAGAACAACCCGTTTATAGCGAGACTTCCGAGGAAGACGCAGTCCAGTACAGCGAAATTGAACACAACGAAGCGGAAAACGAAGAGGACACATATTACAATTAATCCTCATTCAAACCACTAAACGTTAATCTCCATAATAATACCCCGTCCATCGGACGGGGATATTTATTGCGCAACGTACTATAAATGTACCGCAGCACGGTTTGGTTGAACGATTAATTGAGAATTACATAAGCGTTTTAACAGGCTGGCGAATAATCGTTTTCATTTTCCCCGGGTCCGCTTTACGGGGATCGCTTAAGTATATTTCGTGGTGCAAGCCGTTGGCCGCAAACCCTTGCTCGTTCATATAGACGGTTATCTTCTCCATAGTCGGCCCTTCGGTATCGTATGAGCCGATGTGCATGATCTGAACGGCGAGACCCTCATCTATCGTGCACCAATTAACTTCAGACAGCAGCGGGAGCTTCTTTTTGCGAGCAACTTCTTCTCGTACACGTTCAACCAATTCGATCGTCGCTTCGTCCGGCTGGCGAATAATAAGCGTCCATCGCCAGTCCGCTTTACTCAATCCCGCAACCTCATGCGGATATAGCCCCTCCAAAGGCATCACCACGTAATCCGGCCCGCCGCTTCGTTTAATCGCAAACTTGATGCCATACGACAAACTGAATAATGCTTCCGTCGCTTGCCGGAAAGCCTCGGAAGTGTTTGGATCGCCGCTTCCTTCCACCGATAATACTTTAATCGACGGAACTTCAATCCGCTTCACCGATAATGAGGATGGCGAGTATAACGATTTGTTCGTTTTCTTGTAGTCGATTTTATCCATGATTGCCGCTCCGTTCCGAGTCTGATATTTTCAACCTCATCCTCATAGTATCCCGGCTTCCCTGACAGCGAACGTCAGCGAATACGATACGACAACGATTCATAGAATCGACCTTTTCCGTGTACTTTCCGGCGGCATGGAACGAAGCCATTCCCCTCCAAGGGATTCCCCTACTCCTTGATCCAGGGCGTACACCACTCTCCCTCGATTCATGGTCAGCGTTACTCTGCAGCGAAAACTGCGTCCTGTGTATACGCTTTGCTTATGCCGATAGAGCAGCTGCTCCGGCTGAAGCACATAAGGGGCATCAGGGTTGATGAGCACGATATCCGCATCGTAACCGACCGCCAGCCTACCTTTGCGGGGATGCAATCCTAATCGCCTGGCTGGAGCCTCGGACAACATGCGGGATAACAACGGCAAAGGAAGCCCGCGCGTTAAATACCCTTCGTCGAACATAAGCTCTAACGTGCTTTGGGCTCCCGATATGCCGCCCCATACCGCAAAATAATCTTTTTCGGAACCAAGCTTCATGTACGGAGGGCAAGGCGAATGATCCGATGCGATCCAATCGATTTTACCTTCGGCTATCCGTCCCCAGAGCCCCTCCTTTTCCCTGGCGCTGCGAATGGGAGGCGCGCATTTGGCGAGGGGACCTATTTTCTCCACATCGTCTTCTGTGAACATCAGGTAATGCGGGCACGTTTCAACCGTCACGTTAACGCCGTTCTGCTTCGCATCCCATATGATATCGACGGCCTGCGGACTGCTAATATGAACCAGATGCAATGGACAATCCGTACGTTCCGCATATAATAGCACCCGGCGCACCGCATCCAATTCCGCGGCTAGCGGCCTGGATTCCAGAAAATGACGAACGGTCCTCTTCTTGCGTTCATTAAATTTCCCGGATAAAGCGATGATGATTTCCTCGCTTTCGGCGTGTACGGCAAGAACTTTCTTTTTACCGGCGATGATCTTCATCCCTTCGAATAAAGCAACGTCGTCCACTTCCTTGAAACAGCCTTCCCCCCTCTCCCCGGGAGATGACATGAAAGCCTTAAAACCGATTACGCCAGCATCCGCCAAAGCCTCCAGATCCTCCAAATTGTCGGGAACGAGACCTCCCCATAAGGCATAATCAACGTGCGATCCTTTACTTCGAGCCGCTTCAAGCTTCTGGTTCAGCGC
The DNA here is from genome assembly GCF_021190915.1 of Cohnella silvisoli. GTDB lineage: Bacteria > Bacillota > Bacilli > Paenibacillales > Paenibacillaceae > Cohnella > Cohnella silvisoli. The sequence goes on along the minus strand of NZ_JAIOAP010000001.1, from coordinate 839,121 downwards.
ATCTATAGTTACTGTCGGAGGTATTCCGTTAAGAGGCATATCTATAAAAGTCGTGCAGCCCCCCGCAGCAAGCGCCGCCGATCCGCTTTCGAAGCCTTCCCATTCTCCTAACCCCGGTTCATTGAGGTGAACATGCGCGTCAATGACACCCGCCATAACATAGAGACCCTGAGCATCTATCGTTTGCTTCGAGGGGGTCTGGATATCCGGGGAAATGTCAACGATAATGCCGCCTCGAATGCCGATATCAACGATGGTCACGCGATCAGGAAGGACGACGCTCCCACCCTTGACCAATAAGTCCAATTTTATCTCTTCCTGCATGTTCATTTCCTCCCACCATGAAAAAATCAATAGCCGAGATTATGTTATATAATATAACATAATCTCGGCTATTGATTTCAAAACAACATAAAATGTTGTTATTACGTAACATAATATAACGTAAACTCATTATTTATCCCATAGTAGATATTAATCAAACCATCCCTTACGTTTAAACCATATGTACATACCGACGCCCAGCACCGACATCACTCCAATGACGACGAAATACCCCGAATGCCACTGAAGCTCCGGCATGTTGACGAAATTCATTCCGTAGACGCCCGCTATGAAGGTCAGCGGCATGAATATCGTGGTAATTACCGTTAGCGTCTTCATGATAGAGCTCATTCTGTTGGAGCGCAGGGAATCATAACTATCCCTTAAATCCGCCGTCATCTCGCGATTCGACTCGATCATCTCGGTCAGCTTCAGCAGATGGTCGTAAATATCGGTGAAATAGGCTTTCTGTTCATTAATGCCATGAACCTTATCCGAATTGATAATCCGATATAATAAATCCCGCATAGGAAATACAGTGCGTCGCAACCTTAGCAGATCGGATCGAATATCATACACCTGCTCGGTCAACTTCTGGATATCCGTTTTATTTTCCCCCTGAGCCTCCAGCTCGTTAAGCTGATCCTCTATGAGGTATAAGGTGGGGAAGTAATTATCGACAAGCTTGTCCATGATCAAATAAGCAATGTAGTTATGATCTTTCCCCTTGCGAATCAAAGGATCATGCAGCCGCCGCCAAGCCTCTTCGATTTCCGGCGATGGCGATAGATGGAACGTGACGATGCCTCTTGGCCCAATGAAAAAGTCGATTTCCTCCGCCTTCAGCGTCTCTGGTTGAAGACCGTGAACGACGAAAAAATGGGTATCCTCGTAGTGGTCGACCTTCGGCCTTTGAAGAAAATGCATGCAATCTTCGATCGCTAAAGGGTGAAAATGAAAATAGCTGTCCAAAAGCTCAATCTCCGCTTCCGTCGGACAATCGAAATCCACCCAGAACCATTTGATATTGCTATCCATCAGGTTATGAAGAGGAATTTCCTCCAACAATTCCTGATTTTCCGTCATTGCCATTATACGAAGCAAAAGCCTCACCCCTATTCGTCCATTATGCTCTGAAGAGACGGATGTTAGCAACTAATGGCAGGTGTAAACGTTTGATGCTCTTTTGGTGCCATTGACACTCCCCGCTTTATTGGATAAACTTAAACTAAGTCTAAATTAAAGGAATGATTGCGATGAGAAAAGCCGGCGTTATGACGGTACAGCGCAAAACGATATACGATATTCTGACTGCCGCCCAAGACCACCCTACGGCAGCCGATATTATCGAGAAGCTGAAGGCAAGCGGACATCATTTCGCCTATGCGACGGTGTATAATACGTTAAAATATTTAACCGAGGAAGGCCTCATCCACGAGCTTAAGCTCGAAGGCGACGCTTGCCGGTACGATGCGCGCATGGAAGATCACCAACATATCGTTTGCACCTCCTGCGGCAAAGTAGATGAAGTATTCGTAGAAACACCCTCCGAATGGCTTCATTCCATCGCGCGACAGACCGGTTATGACATTCAAGAGGAACAGTATTTGTTCAAGGGAGTGTGCGCAGCATGCAACAACACGAAGAAATCCGCTCATTAACCGAGCCCGGGTCGCTTAACCCGAACAATTTGGGATATTGTGAAATTACGAACAGAATTCTGATCATCAGCCCCCGTCCCGCCTCCCTGCGTGCGTTAGTCGCGGAGCTTGCCGAGAGATGTTATGACGTCCTTCTGCTGCATCACGCCGACGATCCGCTGCTCAGCATGGTGCAAGGAAACATAATTGTCGTCGATCGCACGGCAGATCTGCCTGCCGGTGCTGCAACAGCATTGCCTGGCGATGGAACGTCCCCCGTCTTGGCCCTAGTGAATAAAGAAGCTGCGACGGCTCCGCATGGCGAAGAATGGGTCAATTGGCCATGTCCGATCGAAGAAATCATCGGCAAAATCAATCAGCTATCCTTGAAAACTACTGTTCCAATCGAAGAGACGCGCAACTACGTATTCAAAGAAATCGTTCTCGACCCCGGTCGCATGACCGTGACTAGAGGCGGAGCGAAGGTCGATTTAACAAAAACGGAATATGATCTTCTGAGAACGTTAATTGCCGCAGACGGAAAGGTTATGACTCGGCAAGAGTTGATGAACGGAGTGTGGGGCGAGCAATATTTTGGAGGAAGCAATGCAGTCGATGTGCATATTAAGAGCTTAAGACATAAGCTTAACGACGATCCCAAGGACCCGCGTTATATCGCTACCGTTAGGGGTACGGGATACCGCTTGGCTGATCTATAATTCCAGGAGTGCCAAGGCCGCTAAGCGGCCTCCTTACGTTCGATATCCGTCTGGTTGGCCTGGCATTGTCTGCTCCAAGTCTGATTTCCGCTTTTACTCCCGCCTTACACAGGCTTGATCGTGAGTTGATATACATGACTTATGATAGTCGATAGAGGAGGTGCAGATAACCGTGTATTATGATGAAGATCGCGTTCCTTACGAGGAATTGGACGAAGTTACGACAGACTTTGAAACAGAAGAAAACTAGAAGCCCGGGTCATTATGACTAAGGATTCTAGTTTTTTTATTTATGACAGCGGTGGCAAATGAAGCAGCTTATCCGGGTTGATGACGATGTAAATATCGGTTATGAGACCATCCTCGATTTGGAATGTTATAACATTGTTCGGCTGTGTACCAAAATAGGAGACGATTGCCGGTTGATCGTTTACGGACACGATGCGATAAGAGAAATCTTCCGGCATCTTGCTCATCAGGCCGAATAGAAACAGGGAGATTCGTTCCGCTCCCAAGATCGGTCTAATTGCCGCCGTAACTTTCCCTCCGCCGTCGGAATAAAGAGTGGCATCGGCCTTTAATAGGCTCACAAGCTGTCCGGCGTTGCCGGATGCGAGCGCCTGCACGAATTGTTCTACCCGCAGCATAAGCGATTCCGACTTGGGCCGTTCCGCTTCTACCGAATCGGACAAACCGCTGACCGCTCTTTTGGCTCGATGGAAAATTTGTCGGCAGTTCGTACTGCTCTTTCCCACGATCTCGGAAATTTCATCATATTCATACTGCAATACCTCGCGCAAGACGAACACGGCCCGCTCCACCCAAGTCAACTGCTGCAACAACAGCAAGTAAGCGGTGGAAAGAGATTCCTTGTGCAAGTAAACAGAGGATGGACTGCCACGATCCAAAATATCGGTCATAAGAGGTTCGGGCAGCCAAGGTCCGACGTAAACCTCGCGTTGTTTGCTGGCTGAACGAAGACGATCGACACAGCGGTTGGTCACTATTTTGCACAAGTAGGCTTTCTCATTTTCAACCTGCTGCGGTTCGACTTCACTCCAATAAAGAAACGCTTCCTGGACGATATCTTCCGCATCCATTACACTCCCGAGCATCCGGTAAGCTAATGAAAACAAGAGCGGTTTGTACGCCTGATATAAAAATTCCGAAGATGGCTTAGCATTCATATGGACACCTCCCTGAGAAAAAAAGCACTAAAGTACAGAAGCTGTTGCCGGTAAAAGCCTGACTCCCCGCCCGTTCGCTGCCTTCACAATATGGTACGCCGCCCTTATGGCGCTTGCAGCCGAGGCATCCGCAAGCAACTCTCCATGACTTACCCAGTCCCCGGCGACATAAAGCCCCTCTATTTCCGGAACGGCTGGACCTATCGCGGATTGGGTTCGACCGAGATGAGGATAATCGTTCACGACGGTTATGTTCGGCAAATATTGTCGAGCGACAACTTCACGTTCCCAGTCCGGATGCAGCAGGCTCATCGTTTGTTCAAGCAGCTTTTCGTCCGACTTAGGATCATGCTGCCCGGGGCCGTTATATTTGGTTAAATGCACCACTATTGTACCATTATCGCTCAACTTTGCCGCTCTTGAATGATTGGAGAAAAATACCGGCTGATCCAGCCCGATGGCGAAATTACGATCCGCTGCGGGCAGGCGCTTCAGGGCTAAGTCTAAACTCGCCGCTACTGCCGGTCTGACCTCATCTTTCCATCTGCGCAGCGAGGTGCTCTCTGCATCCTTGGTTATCTGGTAAGTAACCGCTGGAGAAGCTGTGCTGATTACAGAAGAGACTTCGAGCAAAGTTCCGTCCGTACAGAGAACACCGCTGACCGCCCGTCTCTCATGCTGGATTTCGGCTGCCGATTTGTTGATCAGGATGTCAACGCCCTTCTGTATCGCTCTATCGCGAAGTTGATCGACGATCGTCTGCCAGCCCCCGTCCAAATACATAACCCCTTCTTTTAACGAACTCTTAACTTGTTTTAATACCGGACCAGCTAATTGGAAGTCCGGATCCTGCGTGTAAGTCGCTGTCCTGCACAGCGCGTAGAATATATGGCGCACCATTGGATCGTTAATTGCGGATTCCGCCCAGCTTCGTAATGAAATCGCCGCTATCTCATCCGCGTTCGTTTTGTTTATTTTTACGATCGTCGATAACAGCTTAGCTTTGCCGGACCAGCCAAGTAATCGCGAAGACAACAGCGCCATCGGATCTCCAGGCATCGGAAACAATTCATTGCGCCAAATCGCAAGCCCTTTCGTGGAAGGTTTATTACCCGTAAGCTTCAACCCGTATTCGCGGAAAACGCGGTTGGCTTCCCCGCCTAAGTAAAGCGCATGTCCGCCAAGATTGAATAAGGCGCCGCTCTTGTTTACCGTTATCGCCCGTCCGCCCACACGGCTGGACTTCTCCAGCAAAGCTACCGATTTCCCCGCTTCCGCTAATTCAATAGCGGCTATCAACCCTGCCAGTCCTCCGCCAATGATCGCCACGTCGTATTTTTTCATAGTGTCTCACCCTCCGTTAATGTATTCTGTACATTAGTCGAACGAAGAGGTAATTTTGTGACATCCATCGCGAAAAAAATAGCCCGGGAAAGGTATCCTATGATACCAATCCAAGGCCGTTGGCTGTTTGAAGCTGATTCATTCCGTTCACCACTCCGCTACGCTGCCGTCTTGATGACGCCAGACGGGACTTTTCCAATCGTGCCCGATTTCCGCCATCTTGCGGACATGCTCTTCGTTGATTTGAATACCAAGCCCCGGACCGCGCGGAATCGCTACAAAGCCATTCGTATATGCGAAAACCGTGCTATCCGTTAAATAGTCCAATAGATCATTGCCTTGATTATAATGGATGCCCAAGCTTTGCTCCTGAATAAACGCATTATGGCACGTCGCATCTACCTGCAAGCAAGCTGCCAGGGCAATGGGCCCAAGCGGGCAATGGGGTGCAAGAGCGACGTCATAGGCTTCCGCCATAGACGCAATTTTCTTGCATTCCGTAATGCCGCCGGCATGGGACACGTCCGGTTGAATGATGTCGACGTAACCGTCGGCAAGCAGCTTCTTGAACTCCCACCTTGAGAACATCCGCTCTCCTGTAGCAATGGGGATATGCGTAGCATTAGCGATTTCCCGCAGCGCCTCATTGTTCTCCGGCAGTACCGGCTCTTCGATGAATAGCGGACGGAACGGTTCTAATTCCTTGGCTAGAATTTTAGCCATCGGCTTATGCACGCGCCCGTGAAAATCGATGCCGATTCCCATATACGGACCTGCCGCATCCCTGACCGCAGCAACCCGCTCCAGCACTTGATCTATTTTCTCATAGGAGTCGACGTACTGCAGTTCCTCGGTGCCGTTCATTTTGATCGCGGTAAATCCCGCCTCCTTCGCGCGCAACGCGGACTGCCCAACGTCGGAAGGGCGATCGCCGCCAATCCAAGAGTATACCTTCATTTTCTGACGGCAAGCTCCCCCCATTAGCTGATAAATAGGCGCGTTGTGATATTTGCCCTTAATATCCCAAAGCGCCTGATCGATGCCGGCGATCGCGCTCATCAGAATCGCGCCTCCTCGGTAGAAGCCGCCTCTGTACATCACCTGCCAGTGGTCTTCTATGTCGAGAGGATCTTTCCCGATTAGATAACCGCTCAATTGTTCCACGGCGGCTTTAACCGTATGGGCTTTGCCTTCAACGATCGGCTCCCCCCATCCGATGATGCCCTCATCCGTCTCCATCCGAAGAAACAACCAACGCGGGGGTACGATAAACGTTTCCATCTTCGTGATTTTCATTGTAAGTCTCCTCTCCCATTAACTGCATTTATCATGTCTTGAATGTGGGATCTCATAAGCGAACGCGCTTGATCCGCTTGACGTTCCTCTATGGCGATTGCGATGAGGCGGTGGTAACTGGCTGCTTTCGTCTGCATATGCGGCAATTTATCCGTCTCTCTCCGTCCTCGTGCCGACAAATCCGCAAGGACAGTTAACATCTCCGCGAGCAGTGGGTTGTTTGCTCCCTCTGCGATAGCTTGATGAAACTGAACGTCCGTCGTAAAATGGTCGCTTCCTTGTCTCATCTCCTCTTCCATCCGTTCCGCCAACTCCCGAATACGTTTCGTTTGGGCAGTCGATACCCTTTGCGCGCAAAAAGCTGCCATCTCCGGCTCAACGACCAGACGGGCTTCAAGCAGTTGAAGCAGGGAACCGAATTCTAGAAGACGCATGTTTCCGGTCGGATCTTCCAGTAGGTCTGGATTGTTGCTGACGAACACTCCCCGTCCATGCTCGATGCTTACGATCCGCTGATTTTCCAATATGCGCAATGCTTCTCGAACGGCCGTCCTGCTTAGCTTGAATTCCTCCGCTAATTGCTGCATCGTGGGCAGACGCTCCCCGGGTTTCCACTCGCCAGAGACGATTCTTGCTTTCATTTGTTCGATAATTTCTTCGTGCGCTAGCTTCTTCATGTTGACCTCTCTTGGACATTAATAAGATATGATCTATTTATATTAAAGATAATATCTTTATGCGGTTCATGTCAATCGAATATCGATCTGATGAATGAGGAAATCCATTTAGGTCATTCTAACCCTAAGGGGTGATAAGATGACGGGGCGAAACAGCAAGCCTGATAATGACGGACCTGCCAGCAATCCAAGCAAACTCGACCAATTCGGGGACAAGCTCGCTTCCCAGAACGAGGAAGAATTTCAATCTGCCGCTGAACAAGCGTGCGAGATAACTGCGGAACCGGACCACTAGGTCGATTTCAGGAATGTCGATAAAAGAGGAAAGAGCTGTCATTCTTTAGGTTGATTTCAACCTCGGGATGACAACTCTTTTTTGCACCTCTCGACTAACATTATTTATTTAGTTTTTGTATCTCTTCAACCGACATTCCGGTACACTTCTCTATCGATTCTATGTCTAGTCCCAGGGATAACATGTTCTTTGCGATCTCTTGTTTCGCTTTGATTCTTCCGTTCCGCTCTCCTTTTTCCTCGCCCTTTTTCTCCCCGATTTCTACTCCCTCTTTCATTCCGGCTCTTCTGGCGGCAGATATGGAGCTCGTGTATTCAATCAATGCTTCCTCACGTGCCTCATAAAGCTGGAGCGTTTGCTCATCGCCGCTTAACCGCTGCAATCGTTCCTCGGCTGCCTTAATCGTGGAATCCATAGCGATCAACTCCTCTGATTTATCGGCTAGCATGAATGCCTTTTTGCTATCCTCACACTTCCTTTGCTCTTTGGGTTATTTTCAAATCAAATGGAATCCTTACAGACTAAAATTTTTGTTGGCTTGTATGAATGAAATACTCGATATAACATACTTCCCAATCTTTCGAGAAGGAGTAGTAGACAATATATCTATCTACAATGATCTTGTAGCTGCTTTCCCAGTCTGGTTTCTTTACAGGCATACTCTTACCCATCAAAACAATTTTATTTTCAATTCGTTCAAGTAATTGCAACTTATAAGTGATAATTTCACCTTCTGAAAAATGACTGCTCCAGATATTATTAAATGCTTTGCGAGTAGTACCTAGCCAAATAAATTTCATTCTACGCCTCGCCTCTTCGGATCATATCTTTCATTTCCTCAGAGGAATAATAATTTCCTTCTTTGATATCCTTCTTAGCCTGTATCAGAACATCCTTTAGCTCACTGTTACTCTCCATATCCTCAACTACTGACGTCCTAAAAATATCATTCTCCGCAATCACGCAGATTTCATATTTCGTCCCATCTATCTCGAAAGTCGTATCGCCATCATCAATTATTAATTTAAGCAACTCAATTTGTTGTTCCTTCAACTTTCTCATGAAATTAACCCTCCTCAATATCATGATCAATCACTTTATTATTTATGTTCACTTTATCTTATTTGTCTAATATTATACTTTATTATACATCAAGCGTAGTTCAACAAAGCATTGTTTTTCTTGAATGAGTATAAGTCAGGGATGTAACAATCGACTGAAATCGAAAAAGTGGCGTTGCAGGAATGTCCTGCTCCGCCACTTTAATTTAATTATTTATATGGCTATCAAGTTAGCTCAGGTGGACGGGAATCGAATAATCAGGATACAAACGTATACAGTCGCCCAAGGACTTCGAGACCGCTTACTAGATTTAACGGCAGGATTTGCCGCTATCTCATCACAAATGTCATTTTTCACAGGGATAACGGCAGCGATTGCCGCTATCGATCCAATTATGCCTCGAAATTATTAAGAATTCCTTGAATAACGGCAATTACTGCCACTATGAGTATGGGAACGGGTAGCAACTGTGATATAACGGCAGGATTTGCCGCTATATCAAACCACTTCGATTATTTCTTACTGCATGATTACTCTAACTGACTTCGCAGCGCCCTGAGTAAACTTGATAGCCATAATTATTTATGATGGTCGCGCGGCAACTTTCCGCTCCAAATTACATCAATACAGCCGATTGCCCCGAGCTTTCTTCGGACTCTGAATGATGAGCCGCATCCTCCAGAAATCTTTCGCAATCGAGCGCCGCCATGCAGCCTGTTCCCGCAGCGCTGATGGCTTGGCGGTATTTATGATCCTGCACGTCTCCGCAAGCGAATACGCCGGGGATATTGGTTTCGGTCGTGCCGGGATTGACGAGCAAATATCCGGTTTCATCGGTATCCAGCTGCCCGTCTAAGAAACGGGTATTCGGCGTATGGCCGATTGCAACGAATATGCCGTCGGTATCAATCACTTCTTCGAGTCCTGTTTCGTTATTCGTAACCCTCAAACCAGTAACACCGAGCGGGCCGCTCAACACTTCCAGCGGAGTCCGGTTCAGGCTCCAACTGATCTTAGGGTTGCTGCGCGCGCGATCCTGCATGATCTTCGAAGCGCGAAGCTCATTGCGGCGATTAACGAGCACGACCTCTGACGCGAAGCGAGTGAGGAAGTGGGCTTCTTCCATCGCGGAATCTCCGCCGCCAACAACGATGATCTTCTTGTTGCGGAAGAAAAATCCGTCACAGGTCGCGCAAGTGCTTACTCCTCGTCCGACGTTGTCCCGCTCGCCCGTAATCCCTAAATATTTAGCCGAAGCGCCAGTAGAGATAATGAGCGTTTCCGCGGTCAATTCACCCATGCCTTCTACGGATAAGGTGAACGGGCGCTTCGACATGTCCACTTTATTAACCCAGCCTGAACGGAATTCCGCACCGAATCGCTCCGCTTGCTTGCGCATGTTCGCCATGAGCTCAGGCCCCATGATTCCGTCCGGGAACCCCGGGAAATTTTCCACTTCGGTCGTTGTCGTCAGCTGTCCGCCCGGTTCGGGTCCCTCGATTACAAGAGGATTCAAGTTGGCCCGCGCCAAGTATATTGCTGCCGTTAGCCCCGCAGGGCCAGTTCCGATAATGATCGTTTTGCGCATCTTCATCCACATCCTTTATTTAAACTTGATCTATTTATAGATATAAAAAAATCATACCATTCACGCTAAAAAACTGCATGAAGGTATGATGAATGTTGAATGAAGATTTCATGAAGATGGAATTACTAAAGTCACTACAGTTGCTTATGGGTCGCCTTAACCGCTTCCGCGAACTCGGGCCATAGTCGATCTTCCTTGTCGTAAAGTCCGTAGTTGCCGATTAATCCGTTTCGGTCCCAGAAGTCGTACAAAGCAAACCAGTGCGACCCCACCATATACGGCAAACGAGCCGCTTGGGTTACGAACTTTCGGTAGCTTTCGCCCCGGCGCTTCTGATCCCGCACGTGGGTAAGCTGCGCACCGTTCGTAATCAGGTCGAATCCGGCGCTCCGGCCGGCGCCGAAGCTGAATTCCGTAATCATCATCGGTTTGCCGGTAATTCCATAAGCCCGATCCAAGTAATCTTTCGGTACGTCAAAGCTGTAGAAATTGACCGACATGACATCGACATACCTACCCATGACTTCCAACACGACATCGGGCGTGCTCGTGCCGACTAATCGGCAGCCCAAGATCAAATGATTGTTATCGTACATCCGCAAAATCTCGGTCGTTATACGGAAATAACTCTCGGCGATAATTTTCAGAAATTCAAGCTTATCCTGCTCATAAACCGACTCTACCGTTCTGTATTCCTTAATCCACAACAAATCCTCGAACGCTTCATATTCCGCGGCCCACAACTCGTTCAGCCTCTCGATCGTATGATAACGCTCTTGCAGGAATGCCACCCACGCCTTTTTGCCGCTGGCATCCGCCGGAAGTTTAATATAGTCCTCTACCAAATTCGTATCGTTCTTTCCTTTGCCCGGATCGTCCATCCCCCATTGTCCGGAAGTCCCCCACCAATGAAGCTCGTTATCCGTATATAATCCGATCAACGACGGGTCTTCCGCAAGATCCACGCCTTTATTGTAAAAGGTTTCGACCATGGCGTCATGCGCGGAAGCGGCGAAGCTCGGATCGAACACGTCGGGGAATCCATACCCGCCCCATCCGTTGTTAACCATCTTCGATTTCCGGGAACAGCGAATCTCAATCGTCTTAGGGATTGCCAGCTTCGCGAAGTAATTATCGTGCCAAGCGGCCAGCGTGTTGAAACCAAGCCCCCGCACCTCGTCAATCTTGTCGGCAGCCCAACGCTCATACCAACCCGGACCCCCGTATTTGCCGATCAGCTTTTCTTCCATCGGAATTCCTAGCCCGTAATTAAAACAATTGACTCCCAACGAGTAGAAGGATTTTCCCGCTCCATCCTCGAACGTCCAGCGTCCGTTCACTTGCTTAAGCGAATAATATTTACTCATATTTTATCTCCTCCATATTTCCCTCTAATGGTTAACTCTCCCGGTATTCCTGCGGGGTAACGCTGAAATGCCGCTTGAACACTTTCATGAAGTAGGTGCTTTCGTAACCGACCTGCGCTGCGATTTCATAAATTTTCAAATCGGATTGCTTCAATAAATGAGCTGCTTTGCTCATCTTCAATTGGTGCAAATAGTCGGTTAGCGTTTCACCCGTCTCCGATTTGAACACTTTAGATAAATAGACCGGATGCAGGTGAACATGATCCGCTATCGCTATAAGCGAGACATCTTCCGCAAGATGGCGCTCCACGTATTCGCGTACCTGATCCAATATCGTCGTTCTAGCGCTCTTCGTATGAATAGCCATATCTTCCTTCAACCGGCTTAATACGCGAAGGGACCAAAGCGTAAGTTGATTGCCCGAGCGTAAATCTTCCGCTTTGCCGACCATTCGATATTCGTTAGGGATTAACTGAGCCAATTGCTGCCCATTCTGGTGCGCCATGTTGGAGAAGGTAGCATAGATGACATAGAAAGCTTCCATCAGATGCTCGCGCGAATCGCTAAACCGTTCATTGATTTCACCCGAAATCCGCAGCAGCTTATTTTCCGCGTCAATCCACTTGCCCGCCTCCAGCAAATGCAGCAACGTCGGCGTACGATAGAGCTCATCAAGCGAATTAACTTTGAGCTTCTTCGGTTCATCCATCATCGTGAAAAAGTAGCCTTGATCGCTGCCGATACGCGTCCTCATTGTGGATATTGATGTCTCATAGAGCTCACGGACATCCCGGGGAAAACATCCCCACTGGCTGATCATCAAAGAAATGCGTCCTCTTAAATAGGTTTGGACGTTTTTCTGCAACTGCGCCGCCAGCCGCTCGATTAACTGTTGCTTTCCTTTGTCCGCGAGCCTGTCTTCCATTAGGAGATCAGACTTATCCGCGGCATCGAATTTAATGGAGAACACCAGAAAATCATGCGCGTCTTTGTAATACCAGAGCTTAAAGTGTTTGCCGAATATTTCCTCCGTAATGTTACAGACGGCATACTCCAACAGATGCAGGCTATTCTCGTCATAATTGACGAATTCCTCCTCTAGCCGAATGATCATCATGGCAATTTCATCCCCTTCGGCAAAAGGGATTTCCAGAAAAGCCATCTGCTCCTCGAGAAACGCGCGCGAAATATAATGGCCGTTTAATATGTCGCTTAATAATTTGCTGCGCATGAAAGGACGATGTTGATACAGCTTCGACATCGTTTGCTGAACGGAGCTCACCTGCTCCCATTCCTGCCTCAGCTTCTGCTGTACGCCCCGCACCGTTTCGATGAGCTCTTCCGTACGAATCGGCTTCACCAAGTAATCCATCGTTTGCGAACGGATCGCTTCCTGCGCGTATTGAAATTCGGCATGCCCCGATAAAATAATGCACCTGGTGCCCGTCCACGTATTAAGGATCGCATGGATCAGCTCAAGCCCGCTCATGCCTGGCATCCGTATGTCGGTGATGACAATATCGATGGAGTGCTGCTTCATCAATTCAAGCGCCTCATATCCCGAGGCAGCTTGATAGACAACCTCAACATCCAATTGACCCCATGGCACGGTAAGCGCAATGCCTTCGCGAACCGACGGCTCATCATCCACAATCATCAGCTGAAACATCCTGATCCCCCTAAGCTTTACGTGATGTTACAAGTACCAAATCAGGGTTACCGTCAGCCCGCCCTCTGCCGAATGCTCATATCGAACGCCCGATCTGTCTCCGAAGCTAAGCATGAGCCTCTGGTTTACGTTCCAAATCCCGTAGCCCATATCTTGCCGCATGGGCATGTTCAACTGTTGCGTTAATTCATCGAGCTTCTCCGGGGAGACGCCGATTCCGTTATCTTCGACTACGATTTCTACCCGGTTCCCTTCCCGTTTGCCGGATATACGAATATGGCCCCCATCGATCTGAGGTTCGATGCCGTGAATAACCGCATTCTCAACGACCGGTTGCAACAGGAGGCGCGGTACTTCCAAGCTAAGAACTTCCTGGGGAAGATCGATGGAATATTGAATTCGTTTCATTCGCAAATTTTGAATTTCCAAATAATTCACGACAAGCTGTATTTCTTCCGCAAGAGCTGCTTCCTGTTTCTCCGAGCGGGTTGTGTATTTATAATAATCCCCTAAATTCATGGCCATCTTCTCGACCGCATCCTCTTTGCCCAAGCGAACCATATTGACGATGTAATAGAGGCAGTTATAGAGAAAATGCGGATTGATCTGCGACTGAAGCTGCTTCAATTGCGCATCGCGGGTAGCCAGCTTCTGACGATATACATGGTCAACCAATTCGCCTATCTGTCCGGTCATTTCGTTAAATTGTTGAAATACGAACCGAAATTCATTATGCGACCGATTTAAGATACGCGTGGAAAAGTCGCCCCGTTTGACGCTTTTCAGACTACGCACCAAAATCCGCAGCGGAAGCTGTACATGACGGTATAACAAGAACGCGGTAATGATCCCCACAACCAACAACATTCCGATGGAAACATAGAAGAGCCGGGTGCTTTCCTTCATCGGCATCAGCACATGCTGCATCGGCACGAAGTCAACGAGCGTCCAACCGAGCGCCGGGGATAAAATACTATTGACCAAATAAGATTCCCCGTTTAATTGAAGGTTGAACGAGTCTTGCTCGTGCTTCGGGCGGCTGTTCAGAGCCTCAGTAACTTGCGCGACTACGCTCCGATCGGCAGAACTGTTGGCAATAACGCCTGTCCCTTGAAGAAACAAAAACGGGTCACCCTGCGCGGATTGCTTATAATCATCAAGCATGCTGATCAAGCTGCTGTCGGAAAAGCGGATTTCAACGATATTGTCCGCGCTTGCCGGATTATAATAGGCGGAATAGGGAGTTGACGCGTAGAAATAAAAATCGAACCTTCCGGAATCCGTACCCGGAACTTTCCATGCCTTCCATTGGCTGTTTACCCGCGATTCCAGGTATTGCTTGTCATAAGGTACAACGGAGGCAGGCGATATCACTTGCGCGGACAGCGGGAAATATACGGATATCGCCATCGGCCATTCCATCGTATTGCTCTGAACGGCAATGCGGGCTTCCAGCTGTTTTTTGAATTGAATGACGTCAAAGTATTCCTTGAAGCTGTCCAAGGAATCGACGGAACTTAAAGAAGGATCCGCGCTAAGCAGAAACCCGCTCCTTGACATGTGATTGACTTGGGTATTCAGGCGATTCTGCAAAAATGACAATCGGCTCACAAGCGACTCGCGCAGGGTGTCCTGAACGACTTTCACCGACACCAAATTGGAATATGAATAAAGAAGTACGATAGGTATTAACAAAAGCACAATGAACAGCAGGATTTTATGAAAGATCGTCCAACGTGTTTCCTTCATAGCAGCATCGCATCCCTAAGTTGGAATCTGTATTCCACTCTATTATGAATGGATTATTCTCCTGCCGCCATCACTCTCTATTCTTTGACAGCTCCTAAGATGACGCCTTTTACAAAATATTTTTGCAAGAAGGGATAGACCAAGAGAATGGGTAAGGCTCCGATAAAGATTTGTGCCGCCTTCACCGTACGATTGGAAATGTCGGCTAAAGCTTTCGGATCCATCGTGATCTTGCTGAAATCTTGCTGTACGATGATCGTTTGAAGCAGAGTAGCGAGCGGATAGTTTTCGGATTTCGTGTTATAAATCATCCCGTCGAACCAAGAGTTCCAATGGCCGACCATGGTGAACAGAGCCAGCGTTGCGATGGCCGGCAATGACAATGGCAAATATACGCGAAACAGCGTGGTAAAATGACTTGCGCCATCGATATGCGAAGCTTCCTCCAACTCTTTTGGAATATTGCGAAAGAAATTAAGCATTAGAATCAGGGAAAATACATCCACCGCGCCAGGGAGAACCAATGCCCAAATCGTGTTGTTAAGTCCAAGCTTCAGAATGAGAATATAACTCGGAATGAGTCCTCCGCTAAAAAGCATCGTAATGACGAAATACCAAATATATAAGCTGCGCCCTTTGAATACGCGCTGTTCTTTCGATAAGGGATAACTCGTAATCATCAAAAGCACAAGAAAGATTAAAGTGCCTAACAGCGTGCGGAATACCGATATTCCCATTGAAGAGACGAAATTACGATTTTGGAACGTTTTCCGGAAGGCATCGACAGTGAAGTCTATCGGCCAGAAATTAACTAGGTTGGCGTTAGCCGCAGCTTTGCCGCTAAACGCGACGGCCAGAATATGAACCATCGGCAGAATACAAGCGATAGACAAGAGCGATAGAAAGGTAACATTCACAATGGAAAAAATGCGTTGACTTGGAGATTTATAAACCATACGAGCTACCTCCTTGAAGATATCTAGAAAATGCGATAGTTAGCCCATACGTATGCCATGCGATAGGAGATTACGATCAGGAACATGCCGATAACCGATTTGAATAAGCCGACTGCCGTACCGAAACCCATATTCCCTTGCACGATAGCGGTCCTGTACACAAAGGTATCGACAATGTCTCCTTTCTCGTACACCATCGAATTGTACAGATTAAAGATTTGATCGAATCCGGCATTCAATATGCCCCCTAATGCCAGCGTCCCGATTACGATCGTAATGGGCATCATCGCAGGAATAGTAATGTGCAGTGTCTGCTTCCAACGGTTTGCCCCGTCTACGACAGCCGCTTCATACAAGGAAGGATTTATGCCTGCCAGCGTTGCTAAGAAAACAATGGTGCCGAAGCCGAATTCCTTCCAGACATGGCTGACCACGACCGTAAAACGGAACCAATCTCCGTTGCCGAGAAAAAAGATCGGTTCGATTCCGAACACGTTGTGCAAAAAGCGGTTTACCATGCCGCCGTCAACCGAAAGCATATCGATCAGAATTCCGCCGAGAATGACCCATGATAAAAAATGAGGCAAATAGACGAGCGTCTGCACGGTTCTCTTGAAAGCCAATTTGCGAACTTCGTTTAATAACAGCGCGAAGACGAATGGCACAACGAGTCCGGCCGCGATTTTCCAGGCCGAAAGAATAACCGTGTTCCAGACCACTTGAAGACTGTCCTCTTGTCCGAAAATCTTATGAAAATTATCCCACCCCACCCACTTGGAACCGCCTATGCCTAACCACGGCTTAAAGTCCTGAAACGCCATAATAACCCCTAACATCGGGACATAAGCAAAGATGAGAATCGCGACAACGGCAGGAACCATCATCGCATGAAGCTGCCAATTCCGCTTCCAGTTCCATCCGCTTTTGGTTTCATAAGCTGCTTTGTTCATCCGTGTACCTCCTCTCGCTGAGTCGAGTGCGAATAAAAACGACAGAACAATCCATGAGCTGGCATGGGCTTACCCACGGATTGTTCTGCCCGGCTTCGCCTTTTACTCGCCTTTGACCGTCTTGTACCATTCGCGAATTTCTTGAGTGAGCTGTTCTCCTCCGGCCGCGTTCCAATCTTTGACGAAATCGTCGAAAGAATCGAGGCTGGCATTCCCATACAAGATTTTCGTAAATGCCGTGATCTCCATTTTCTTCAGATTTTGCCACTTATCCTTATAGGTTGGAGTCGGCGCCCCGGTAAATAAATCATCCAACGTATATTGATGCTGGCTGACAACGATGGTCGCCGCTTCCATCTGCTGCTTCGTCGACGACATTGCGATTTTTTTCTCGTATGGGGTCGCCGGCTCCTTGCCGCCGTTAAGCTCCGCAAGAGTCTTAACGAATTGGGACGGAGTCCGGGGAGGAATGCCCAGGAAATACTTGGCAGGGTCTATATATCCTCCGGGAATGTTCGGGTCGAATACAGGCTTGCCATCAACGATGTCATAGTCATATCCTTTGGCAAATCCGTATTCGAATTCCCCTCCAGCCTCCGGGTCGTTGTAATGGTCATACAAATAATTGATATATTTGAAGTATATTTCCGGATGCTTCATCTCTTTATTAATCAACATTACTAAGCTGTGGGTTCCTTCGCTCGCTTGGCCTATTTTACCGTCAGGACCGGCTGGAAGCGGATAAGGTTTCACGATCGCTCCCGGTACATTCTTAACGACATCCTGCAGCGGCCAATTGTATAACCAGGTCGGACCGAAAGCGATGCCCGCTTTGCCGGAAATAAACAGCTCCGCGGCTTTCATCTCATCCTGCAGCGCAACTTCCTTGTGCAGATAGCCTTTGTCGATCCATTCTTTGAGTTTACCTAATGCTTGCTTGATTTCCGGTCGAACCGAGCCGTACACGATGTCGCCTTTGTCGTCTTTTTCCCATATTTGCGGAACCGCGCCATAAGCGCCGAATATTTCGCCGGTACCGATCCATGCATTATAGTTGTCCTTCAAAGTCGAAATCATGCCGTACGTATCTTTTTTATTGTTGCCGTCGGGATCTTGATTAACGAAAGCGTCCATGACCTTCTCCATCTCATCGATCGTCGTTGGCGCCTTGAGATGGAGCTTATCTAGCCAATCCTGGCGAATGAACATGGAATCATCGTGCTGCATAATATAGTCGATGCCCGGAATGGCCATCCTCTTCCCGTCACGCATATAGGGCAGCCACGCGTCCGGAACCTCAGCCATCGCCTTCTTATAGGCGTCAGAGGCGTACTTGTCGAACAACGCTCCGGCATCCTGAAATTTACCCGATTCGATTAACGCATGCGCTTCCGTCCCCTTGACTTCCAGAATGTCCGGTAACGGTTCGTTAGCCGACATGGACAACGTCAGCTTCGTTTTGAAAGCATCGTTCGCCACAGGCGTCGTCCACAAATATTTAATGTTGATTCCTAAACGTTCTTTCGCCCATCGGGTGAATACGTTGTCGTCGATTTTCTCGCCGTCTTTGAATTTGACGTCATCCCCTAGCGTACGAACGTTTGTAATCGTTACTTCTGGAGAGTATTTACCGTCTACTTCCGGCAACGCCTGATCTGCCGGTTGGCTGCTGCCCGTTTCACTGCCGCCGCTTCCGTCAGGAGATGAACCTTCATTTTTATTACCTGAACAACCAGCAAGCATTACTGCGACCAATACGGCCGATAAAGCGAGACTTGACCATTTACGCCATTTCTTATGCACACGCGACACCCCTTTGGACAAGATATTATTGCGCTACAAGATAAGTATAGGTAGCCATTAAGAACCCGTATATTGTAACCGTTTAACTTTCATTGGTTTTTGTTATCGGAAATAGAAGATGTTCATTCTCATTGTTCATTCACGTCGACGATCCTTTGCTCTCGTGCGGATCGATAGATAGCTTGCACGATTTTCAAATCTCGAAGTCCCGTTTCCGCCGATACCGGTGCGGATTCGCCGTTCTGGATCGCTCGCACGAATGCGGCATGCTGATTGTAGGGATTCGGCTCCACTTGTATATGAGTCATCGTCAGCTGAGGAAATTCCAGGTTCATCACTTGTCCAGGCTTCTCGCAGCGAATGTACTCTCCTTCGTGCGCCTCGCCCAGCATCAGTTCCACTCTGGTGTTTTCCGTGATTGTCAAGAATCCTTTCGTGCCATAAATGCTCAGAGTAAAATGATGGCTGCAATAGGACGCTTCCACGGAACCCAATATTCCGTTCGCATAATAACAGGTTGCCACCGTAACGTCGTCTCCGCCAATCAACGGTGAATGGCGGTTATGACTGAAAGCCATAACTCTCTCCACCGGACTGTCCACAAGCCATTGCACCATATTGAGCGGATGGAGCGCCAATTGAATCAATGCGCCTCCGCCCGTTTTTTCCGCTGAATTACGCCAATTGCCCGGTCTTACGAAAGTTTCGTTATTGGTTGCTGCCCGACAGCGGACGCTTGAAATTTCGCCTAGTTTTCCTTGTGTTATGATGGCATTAGCCTCATAAAACAGCGGGTTATCGAAGAAACTCATATACATCCCTGCTTGCAGTCCGTTTTTCTTGGCCGCTTGAACGATTAGCTCCGCCTCTTCGACAGTCGGCGCAAGCGGTTTTTGAATCAGCACATGCTTGCCGGCGTTTAATGCGGAGACAGCCTGCGAGGCGTGGAAGTGATTGGGCGTGCTTATATCGACGATATCGATATGCTGCGCCAGCGCATCCTCGAACTTAGTGCTCCAATGCTCTACTCCCATTTCCTCCGCCGCTTGGCGGCACACTGCCTCGTTAATATCGATGAGAAGGCTTAGCTTAGCGTTAGGAATTTGTCTATAGGCCATACGCGTGATCTCAGCCATCCCCCCGCAGCCGACAAGCGCAATTTGAATCGTCTTGTTCGTTTTCATACGCGAAATCCCTACTCTCCGAGTTAAACTTTCCTTTCCCTCATGAATACAAGGTAAGTATAAGATCGAAAAACATGGAGGCCTATTGTAATCGTTTAAGATCCATTGGTTTTTGATAAACATTATTGGCCGCCCACCGTTATAGTCGGTTTTTCCGACTTTAAGCCGAGTAGTGCTCGGTTTGCGCTCGTTATAGTCGGTTTTTCCGACTTTGAGCCGGGTGGTGCTTGGTTTCCGCTCGTTATAGTCGGTTTTTCCGACTTTGAGCCGGGTGGTGCTTGGTTTCCGCTCGTTATAGTCGGTTTTTCCGACTTTTAGTTGGGTGGCGTGCTTCGTCATCATGACCAGTAATACAAAAACAACCGCTACCGTCAATTAAACGAGGATAGCGGTTATCCATATCATCTGCCGAAATGCGAGACTGTCTGTTCGAAAATGACGTCAGACCCTGTCTCGATATCCGCCTCACGGTCGCCTATGCTGCAAAGCGAAAGCTTCATTAAGCTTCCTCGACTTTCCCACGAACGTTCTGCGCGATATCCTCTGCAAGGTTGAAACCGGCAACGTCTTCCGCCAGCCAAATGGCCGTCTTCTGGCGCTGCACGCCCGTATCGCGGATAACGTTATGTTTGAATTCATTGTCCGCCGACGCTCCGTTAACGTAAATTCCGTAGCCAACCTCTTCGTTTCCGTTATTTTCGATGATATTATTCGTCCAGACATTTCGATTTGCCCCGTTGCTTGTTTTCTCAGGCCGGAAGTAGATGCCGCTAACGGCGTTATCGCTGATCACGTTATGCGAGAACCGATTATCGGAATCCTTATGCCCGATGGAGATCCCGTTGTCCCCATTGCGCGCGAACGTATTCCTCGTGAACTCCCCATGCTGCACGCGCCAGCAAATAAACAGCCCTGACTTCCCGTTGTCGCTGCAGTCGCACTCGTTCACGCGGGTATAGAGAGATCCCGAGCCTGGATGTAAGCCCGATCCCGTACAACCGCGGACAACGCAGCGATAGAGAGAAATATCCTCCGTTATTTGCCAACTGATGCCATCGCCATGAAAATCCTCCACAGTAACGTGCTCAATCAGACAATTATTCACCTTGTGCAAATAAATCCCGCCTGCCCGGCAACCGCCAGTCGGCCAATTCGCTTCTTTATTTCCTTGAATGGTCAAATTGCAGATTTTGACGTGCTCGACCTCTACTCCTTCGATAATGGAGCAAGCGTTCGTAACCGTTCCGCCGTCATCCGAATTGTAGTCTCTCACTAAATAGCGGTCAAAGTGCAGCACGTTGCGATCTATGGAAGTAATGGTCGCCTTGCTCTCCGCCCAGCCCCACTGTTGCGATTCGTCGTAAATTTGAATTCCCATACCGACACGGAAACCGCTGCCGTCCGCCACTTCTACCCGGAGTTCGCCATAGTCGGCATCAACCGTAAAGCGGCTTCTAACACCGTCCGATTTGCGCAATATCGTTTCCGGCCCTGCTCCTGTAAACGTCAACCGATCAATCAGCCGAATCGGTCCCGTTATCTCGAACGTACCCTTGTCCAGCTTAACAATGCCGCCGCCTTGTTTGGATGCTTCATCGATCGCGGATTGGATGGCAAGCGAAGTAAACCCCGGGAAACAACTATCGGGACCGCCGACCGTGATCACACCGGCCCGGCTCAATAACACGTAATCTCTATTCATTCCTGCTCCCCCTCATATGCGCATTAAATTGATTTTAGCCGTCCCATGAATCATTGGCTCTCTCGCTTTTAATAAGATTCGATATACAGCGTTGCCCCAATTAGACTGCAGCCGTTTGTCGGTAAGCTCGATCCTCTCGAAGTTCCAAATAAAGCTTTCCGCATCATATCTGACAACGACATGCTTGCCGGGATCATATTCCAAAATAAAAGAACCACTCTTCCCCTGTACCGGCTCGCAAACAGTCATAATGCTGAAATATAATTCGTCTGTCGGTTCGTTCAGCGAATAATGGTCCGTGATTTCAACTGCCGCTTTCTTGTCCCGAACGAGGCGGAAAGAACGGCTCCAGGAAATAATGCCCGCTTCCTGGGGGTAAGCCTCGGAGATATCGACCTGCATCTCCGAATCGTTGCCGAATTGCCGATAGCTCGCCTGCTTCGCCCGGAATCGTCCGCCGTCCTGCTGCATCACGCCCCGTACGGTCGGCAAGTTATGGTAGGCGGATTGCAAATACCACAGCTCAAACCGCTGGGGACTGAACGTTTGCGAAGTGTATGCCTCTGTGCCCAGATCAATCAATACCGGCAGTCCATCGGCATACACGATAAATCCGCCTACGTCGTTGTGATTATGGGACTCCAGATTGTGGCCCCCTTTGGCCGCCAAATAGAGCCCCTTCTCGCTGCCTTCCGTCTCCCTTGCCGTCATGACCTGCGCATGCGCCATCCAAGAGTCCCTGACATAAGGGGCTTTAACGCCATATGACTTTCGTTCCTTCTCCTGAAAAATATCCCGGATGTATCTATAGAGGGGGAACCAATCAATGGCGCCCACTTTACGCCGGGAGGTGCTCGCTCCAAGCTGCATCAGATTATCGTCCTTAATACACTTCCCGTAACCGAACGCGACATCGCCCTGCATACCCGCTTTCGCATCCCCATCGGCGAAATCAACGCAATAATCGCCATGGATGTGCACCTTGTACAAATACCGTCCGATCTCCTTCACGATCGGTTCATTAAATATATTCACCTTATGCGAAGAAGCAAGGTCCAACAGTTCTAAACAATCATATAAGGAGCCGCCCGATCTGCTCCAATACATCGGGCCTTCATCGCAGCAGCCGTCCGGCGAATGGGTTGCGATAAATACGTCCAGGCTGCGCATGACTTTCAAGATGCCCCGCTCCCGAATAAACGCATCCTTTTCCAATACTAGGAAACCCATTAGAACGCTGCTATTGCACCAAGGGTTCCAGTTATTCACGCGCACGCCTTCTAGAAAACCCATCCACCAGTAATCGTCATGTTCCAAGTAAGGCATCAGCACGCGATTGCGCACTTCCCGTTCAATGCGTTGACCAATCCTTGGACTGATTGAATCGAATTGCTCTTTGAGCAAATAATACGTCCATGTGAGCAAGGCTGCCGTTTCCGAGCTGCTAAGATCGACAATATGATCCGCCTCATCCGGCAGAAGTTCCCCCAGATTCACCTTTTGCAAATACGTGTTTGCCATCGGCTGCATCCAGCTCGTTTCCTCGCAAATACAGAAAACCCCATTGATGATCTGGTCCAGATACCGCCCCTTTCCTTCGATGCACTCCGCAATCGCCAAAAAACCAAGAACGCTGCGCCGCTCCCAATGAGGATTCAAATAGCCGTGGATATCGCCTTTGCGCTTTAGCGCCATATAATGCTCCATTTTTAATGCCGGCCAATTAAAGTCGAAATATTGTTCCGCAAGGGATACCCACTGTTCCTTCGCCTCGGACGAAACGTCGTTCCATGCTCCACGGTCCGCCGCATTCGGAAAAGGCTTCAATTGATCGGCGCTCAGAAACACACCGGTTAGCTCCAATTTAGCAACCTTCTCAAGCAACATAGAAAGACATCCTTCCGCAGGGGGAATCTGATTCCGTTTAACGATAAACCCTGATCCGTTAACGGCCATCGTTATGATTATAAAATCCCCGATGCCTTTCATCTATTGTAAACATTCATTATTCATAGTCTTTTGATAGCTTTTTTGTTGTCATTCGAAGAAATCAATTGACTGGGCTCCTAGAAAGTCGAATCCCATCTTATCGTCCCATAGGTTAAAAGAAATAGGATCCGGCATCGTTCGCCGAATCCCAACATCCAATCCTATTTCACGAAGAACGTCGCGTCCTGCTGGTCTAGCGCCGTCGTAATCGAGGTGATATACAGCAGGCCGTTCATGTGCCTCATGTATTGACCCGGGAAGCCGTAGGTCTCGAATGAGACCCCCGCGGAATTCGCCAATCCCGCCCGAATATACCAGGTCGCATCGTTCTTGAACAAGGTCGTGTTGTTATTGGCGTCCATCCAGATTTCCCCGTTTCGGTGTCGCAAGAATTGGCCGGGGAAGTTAACCGATTCTAAGGATACCGCTGCCGGATTGGCCAACCCAGGAACGATCTTCCACTCGGAATCCGCGAAGTATGATGCCGGATTCGGGCTGATCTTGCCTCTGCCGGACTGGTGGCGAATGACCGTATTGGCAATGTTCAGGCTCTCGAACTGATTCTCCGGAATATCTATATCGACGCGCACCATCTTCCACTGCTGGGTATCGAGCCCGTTCCCAGTCCATAGGATGACTTGAGTTCCGGCCGGAGAGCCGGCTCCCGCATTATCCAGATAAAGGCCGCTATGCTCGTTCTTGCTCGTGTAATAGCCATTTCCGACGTAATCGAATTTCCACCTCTGCGTATCCAAATAGTTATCCGTCCATTGGTTCACCTTGGTTCCGGGTGCCGTCGCTCCGTTGGGGTCATCGAGCACGAGGTTGTTGTTCACGTTCATGACCCGGAAATAGCCGTTACTTCGGTAAGTCAATTGCCACCACTGAGTATCGAGCCCGAGATCCGTCCATTGGATCGCTCTCGTGCCAGCTGGCGATCCACCGCCTGCATTGTCCAGTACTAGGTTATTGTTCTTGTTGACGAGCTTATACTTAGCTCCGGATACGATAATGGAATCTCCGTTAATCTGACCCACATTGGCTCTAATCTCGTTACGGTTGCCGACCTTGACCGTGTTGACTTCCAGCAGCAAAGAATCGCCAAGGGGCAGCAGCGTCCCGCTCCAGCCCGGCACCGTGTTCAGGTTGCTGCCCGACACCGTGAGCGGAGCGTCGATCTCCGACCAAGTTGCGCCATTGTCATTGCTCGTGAACATCTTATTATGAGAAGAGACGACGTCCGTCATGCCCCGCACATACAATCTGCCGTATGTGCTGCCGTCGTCGACGTATGCGACCTCCGGAGCCTGGGAGGCCCGGTAATATTTCGTACCGACTACGGATCCGAGCGTTGTCGGATTCCCCCAATTGATTCCGTCCGCAGATGTCTTGAAACGAACGGCAAAGTTCGGAGTTGCGCCCAAGTGCTCATAGAACATAAAATAAGTGCCATTCTTCGCGCGGGTAACCCTTGGCATTCCGGGGCGCCAATTCCAATCGGAGGTGCTGCCCACGATGATGCTGTAATTGCCCCACGTCAAACCGCCGTCGCTTGAGATTTCCAAAGAGATCGTCTGGTTGTAGCCCGCCTGCCTCTCGTCAGAATAGTAGCAGATCAGCCTGCCGTCGCTGGCAACGGCAAATTCCGGCTCCCACGTATGGTGCGTGCCCGCTCCTCCCTGAGGAGCCAGATGGCTATGCAGCTGCCACGTTGCGCCATTATCGGTGCTTCTCCAGACATGGATGGTGTACGACGTTCCCGCACTCCAATCTGACGAAGCGAACAGCAGCGTGCCGGCCGGGTAAGCCCCGACTTGCTGCGGCAACACGTACAGCGTAGTCATCGCTTGCTGATTTCGATCCAGACCGAAGCTATTCGGATCGATTTGGCTGTAGTAAGACCACGTCTGACCGTTATCGGTGCTCCGGTAGAAATTGAACGGCTGCATTCCCGTCCACCCCGTGTTGACGGGGAATTTCCTCGTGAACGTCGCCAGCACGCTCCCGTCGCTCAGCTTAACGGCTCTCGCATAATAGGGCTCGGTCTCCGTGGCGCTGCTGTAGACGACCGATCCGGTCGTGGCCGCCTGAGCGGCCGGAATTGCGATTAATTGAGTCAACATGGCCAGCAATAAGGTCATAATTAGCATTAACCTTGATTTTCTTAACATCTCGAAACCTCCAATATAGATGGATTTGATGCCAAGCAAGCTTGCCTTCTCCTCATTTCTGACCTCCCTTCATTCTCCCGAAGGAACCGGGATATTCTGCGAGCTGCCGATCGGTCTTCCGAAGTCGGGCGTACCATCCGGCCGCCAGCCGAATTTCTGCATTCGGGTGCTGCGAAGGTTCGTATCCAATCCCGGAGCCGCTAGGGCGTGATACACAATCCAATCTTCCGTCCCGTCTGGTGATACGGTCAAGCTATTGTGGCCTGTCGCGTAAACCCCTTGTTCTTCGCATTTGCAGAATACCGGAGTCATCGATTTGTCCCATGAGGAAGGTTCCATAGGGTCGTCGCCTTCGTCCATCATCAGCAATCCCAAGGCATAATCTTCGGACCAGGTCGTACTGGCCGAATAGACGAGGAACAGCCTGCCGTTCTTATTCAGAATGACAGGTCCTTCATTGATCGCCATGCCTCCTTGCTTCTCCCATTCCAGGGTCGGCGCTGTAAGCAGTACGTTGTCCGCTTCAATCGCCCAAGGGCTGGTCATGCGTGCGATATAGATCGCGGTGCCGTATTCCGGGAAGTTGCCGTAACCGGCATACAGGAAGTACAATTGTTCACGGTGCAACATCACCGTGCCGTCTAAGCCCGGGTAAGCCGTATTGATGACCCCCCTCCATGTCCAATCGCCGTTCAAAGGATCTTCCTCTTCGTTCTCCAGCACGCAGATTCTTCGAGTTTGATCCCCTCCACCTTCGTTTGCCGTATAGTAGATGTACCATTTCCCATTAACCCGATGAATCTCCGGAGCCCAAAGATTATAGCTATAGGGACCTCCTTCCTCCGGCGTCCACACCACCTTGTTCTGTCCCGAGGCGACTCCGGTCATAGAAGCGGATTTCCGAAGCTCCAACCGATCGCCTTGGGTTGACATGAAGTAGTAGAAGCCATCGTTATGTTTGTACATCCAAGGGTCTGCAGCTCTCTCCAATACGGGATTCCGGAATGTTGCGGCCATATATGTTCTCTCCTTAGCTTAACTGTCTTAGCGTTGCTTATTGTCTCTATCCCTTCATCCCCGTCATGGTGATTCCCTCGACGAAATATCTCTGCGCGAAAAAGAACAACAGCACAGTCGGAATCAGCGCCAGTACGGATCCCGCCATAATGTAAGTCCATTGCGCGTTATAGAAGCCCTGGAACGAAGCCAGCACGAGCTGAAGAGTATATTTCTCCGTGGAATTTATATAGATTAGAGGGCCGAGGAAATCATTGTAACCCGCCAGGAAGCCGAATAGGCCTTGGGTGACCAGAGCCGGCTTAGATAAGGGCAGCATGATCCGGACGAAAATATGGAAAGGATTAAGCCCGTCGATCTTGGCCGCTTCTTCCAGTTCCGACGGAATCGTCATGAAAAATTGTCGAAGGAAAAATACCGCCGCGGCCGCCCCGAACATTCCCGGCACGATAAGCGGCATCCAACTGTCGACCCAGCCGATGCTCTTAAACACGATGAAGGTTGGAATGAGCGTAACGACGCCCGGGATCATCATCGTAGTCAGCAGCATCATGAACAAGGCGTTCTTCGCGGGAAAATTCATCCGTGCGAAAGCGAACGCAGCCAGTGCGCTCGTAAACAAGCCGATTACGCACGGCAAGGCAATAACGAGCACTGTGTTCATGAAGCCATGCAGCACGTTCGCTTCGGTGAGTACGAACGAATAATTGCTCCACGCGAAATGCTCGGGAATCCACCTCGGAGGCATCTCGAAGACGACCCCTTGCTCCTTCAGCGAAGTGGACAGCATCCAGAGGAATGGAATGGCCATCACAAGGGAGCCCAGCACGAGGAAGAAGTAGGCAATAGTCTGGCGTATGATCTCATGCGTTCTCTTCTTCTGTTGCCTGACGCCCATTACGGCATTCAACATATGCGCCTAACCTCCTATTCGTAATGAACCCAGCGTTTGGACAGCCAGAAGTTCAGCAGCGTGACCAACAGGAGCAGCAAGCCTAACGCCCAGGCCATCGCCGACGCATATCCCATGTCCATATAGCGGAAGGCATTCTGGAACAGGTAGTACACGATCGTCGTCGTCGAGTAGTTGGGGCCTCCCTCAGTCATAATCTGGAACCGAGGGAAATCTTGCATAACCGCTATAATGGAAGTAACGAGAATGAATAAAGTCGTCGGCGAGATGCATGGAATCGTAATTCGGACGAATCGCTGCCAACCGTTAGCCCCGTCTATCTCCGCGGCTTCATAAAGACTCTTAGGTACGCCTTGCAGCGCGGCCAAGTAAAGCACCATATTGATGCCGAGCCCTCCCCAGACGCCCTGGATGATCATAGCCGGCATGGCCCAGCTCTCGCTGCTGAGCCATGCCGGTCCCTGAATGCCAACCAAGCCGAGCAGATAGTTTAGCAATCCATAGTTGGAGTTGAAGATCCATTTCCACAGCAGCGTCAACGCAACAACGGAGCTGATCGTCGGCAGGAAGAAGAACGTCCGAAAAAAATAAATCCCGCGAATCTTCTGATTAAGAGCCGTCGCGATCCCCAAGGCCAGCGCCATCCCGATCGGAATGCCCAGCGCCGAGTAGAAGGTGTTGAACATCGTCTTCCAGAACAGCGGATCTTCCGCAAGCAGCTTGGAATAGTTGTCCGTACCTTGGAAGA
Organism: Cohnella silvisoli; assembly: GCF_021190915.1. Taxonomy (GTDB): domain Bacteria; phylum Bacillota; class Bacilli; order Paenibacillales; family Paenibacillaceae; genus Cohnella; species Cohnella silvisoli. The sequence goes on along the minus strand of NZ_JAIOAP010000001.1, from coordinate 810,771 downwards.
CGGGCGCATGGTAGCCGCTGTATTGCGTGAAGCTCACGTATACTGAATAGCTTAGCGGAATAAACGCGAACAGCATGAATCCCAGGATCGGAGCGGAGATGAACAGATAGGCCCACAGGTATTCTTTGCGTTTCATGTTATTCCTCCTTCTGATGCACAGGGATAGAACGGGGCGGACCTGCCAGCCTTCCCTTCTCCCGGTTACCCTGTCGTTTATTTGAACAAAGCTGGATTACCTTCTTTAATTGCCGCATCGATCTTCGGCTTCAGATCGTTCATAAGATCTGTGGCAGTCACTTTGCCTTCCCACAATGGCCCGATGTTCTGACCGAGCATATCCCACCATTTCGCATTCGGCAGATTGGTCCACGGCCCTGGAATTTCATTTTCCGCCGCTTTGATGAACACGCTCGCATGCTCCGGCTTCTGTCCGGGTTGCAGGAACACATCCGTATTAGCCATCGATTTAAAGCTTGGAATGGCGAAGCCCATAAGGGATTGCTCCTTCTGTCCTTCCGGTCCTCCCAGAAACTTCACAAGCTCGAAAGCCGCTTCGGCGTGCTTCGATTTGCTATAGATGCCGAGTCCTACGGATCCGCTCCATCCCGCCCATTTTCCATTCGTAGGCAATGGGGCTACATCCCAATCGAAGCTCAGCTTGCGGTATTCCGGCACCATCCATCGGCCCTGAATCATCATAGCGAGCTTACCCGTTTGGAACATCTGACCATCGTTCATATCCTTCAGTGCCGCCCCGTTCGGGACCACCTTGTGCTTGTTAGACAGATCCGCCGCGAATTGCAGAGCATCCGTCGCTTCTTTGCTGTTGGCCAGAAACTCTTTTCTATCGTCGCTCAACACTTTGCCGCCATTGCCGAATACAAAGCCTTCCCACCAAATCGGTCCCATGCCATATTGCTCGATTTTGCCATCATTATTAATCGTTAATTTCCGTGCGGTAGCAAGCAATTCATCGAACGTCATCGGCACATCGGCGCTTGGGAAGGGCACGTTCATTTTAGTAAAAATATCTTTATTGTAGTAGAGCACCGTCGGTCCGATATCCTTCGGTAAAGCGTATAGCTTGCCTTTCCCATTCATTGCGCCGTCATTGCGATAACGGATGAGAGAGGACTCCCACATATCGCCGATATCGATCCCGCTCGTATCGACATAATCGTCGATCGGAAGCAGCAAGTCTTGGCTGACCCAGCGGCCGAAGTCGCCGTCCGGCACGTAGAAGACGTCGGGAGCGTCTCCGCCAGCCAGAATGGTGTTCATCTTGCCGACGTAGTCGACCGGAATGTGCAGATATTCGACTTTGATGTTCGGGTTTTTCTCTTCGAAGCTTTTAATCAGCTTCGTGAACACTTCCTTCTCCGAAGGATCTCCCCAACCGGCGAACTTGATTTTTACCTGCTGGCCGTTCGCGGCTTTGCCGGGAGGAGAGGAGCTTGATTCGTTCGCCGCACCGTCGTTTCCTCGGCCGCAACCGATTACACCGCCTAGCAGCGCAATTGTTAAAGCGACGACCAGTAATCCTTTTACGGGTCTTCCTTTCCTTTTGACCATTTCATCCATTCCCCCTATTTGACTTCTTGTTTCTCCTTCATTATAAAAAACAAATTCGCCGCGCCGTTCATGAAAACGCTTTAATATTGATACAAAAAGAATCTGTAAATGTTCGTTTTCGACGGTCGGAAACGAACATTTACAGATTCACCTGCTGTCTAGGACGAATTACGGCTCCGCCATTCCGAGGGGGTCGCGCCTACAGACTTGACGAATAGATCATAGAACCTGCTGGAGGAAGTAAAACCGACCTCGGAGGAAATAAATTCGATCGCTTTGTTCGTCTGTTCGAGCAGCCTCTTGGCTTCTTCCAGACGCAGATTAATGATATATTGCTTCGGGGATATCCCCAGCGCATACGAGAATTTCCTCCGCAGAATACTTTCCGAAATGAAGTGTCTTGCGGCGATCTCATTAACGGTGATGGAAGTATTGTAGACCTGGTGGATTTCCTTGAGTACTTTCTGGATGAGAGGACCGTCGTCCGTTTTATCCGTCAGCGGCTGCGAGGTTATCTTGTTGTCGTGATAAAGGAGTAGTAGAGTCTCCAGGTTCACCCTCATGAGATCATAGGAATATTCGCCATGCCCTTCCCGTTTCCATATCACTTCCAATTGATGAAGGCTGATGTTCGCCCACTCCAGCTGATCATCGCTCAGATGGGCAATCACGATATGCTGCTGAGGGTTCTGGTAAGCGTTCTGAAGCAGAAAGTGGCAATAAGAGGGAGCTCTGTCGGAGTGGATATGCAAGGAGATTCCTTTCCACGGCTTGATGCAGACGAATCCGTGATGAAGCCCGGAGGGAATCAAGATAAGATCTCCTTTGGCGACTTTAATGTTCTGCTCCTTGGAGCTATAATACCCTTCGCCGTCCAAGATCAACGTAAGCTCGTCGCAAGGATGGGAATGCGATTGGAACAGACCTTCCCCTTGTCCTGCTTGAAATGTATGGGGCCGAAAATACTCGATACTTTCAATAATACCGTTAATCCCGTTAATATTGCACCACATCCTCACGGTTTCTAGTATCATGCGAATATTTGGTGACTTTATTGTAGTAGCGCGTTACCGAAAAAGCAATGATTGTTGCTGCTTGCCGCCTTCGAACGGGGCTCATTAAAAGGATGTTAAAATGAACAAGTTTTCTGCATAGCTTTTGTGAGAGAAGGCCAATTGGCCGGCGATCAACCCGTCGGACAATTGGCCCTCTTTAATAAGCTTTTTCAGGGTTTAAGCATAACGTCCAAAAAGTCAATCTCTGCGTAATTAGCGCCTTTGGTAAACCGGATTTTATTATGTCCGGCCGTTAAGGTTTTCTCGATTGCGGTCGTTCCCCAATTTCCCCATCCGGAATATACAATGTTGACCGCTTGACTCGTTCCCCCATTAACGGTCATGTTGTAGGTTGCGATCGGGTTGCCGTTCGTTCCGTTAGCCGTTCTTGCCAATAGGATATAAGTACCGGCCGAAGCGACGGTTACGTCGAATTCTACGTAGCTATTCGTATTGTCAATGTATCCAACCTTTTTGCGGCCTGAGGCCGTCTCGTCCTGAACTCTCTTTGCCCCGTTCGCAAGCGTCGCCTCCTCGGCTTCATATCTCTTTCTTTCGGGTTCTCCGGACGGCGCCCGGATCGGAAAGTTCGGCGAGACCGGAACGTTGAGGTTAGGCGTGTTGTCGGCATTCCAAGTAAAAGGCTGCGCCCTTACATTCCTCGTCCAACCTCCGCCTGACCATCGAGCGGCATGATAGATCAACCAATCCTCCGTGCCGTCAGGCGATTTCGTGAAGCTATTGTGCCCCGGTCCGAAGATGCCGCTTCCGCTGCTGAAAATCGACGCGCTGCTCTTCGTCCATGATGCGGCGGACAATAAGTTGGAAGTGGTGCTTGCCGTCAGCAGTCCCAAGTTGTATTGATTGCTCCAGCTGCCATCCGCCGAGTATACAAGATTAACTTTATTGCCTTTGACGATAGGCTGCGGCGCTTCGTTTACATGAGGAGACTGACTCGTCTCCCAACTGTAAGTCGGCGATGAGATTAACGTTCTGGCGCTGGACAGCGTATACGGATTGCTCATCGATGCCACATAGATATTCTGGCGATTCTGATACGGAGAATCCCATCCGGACCAGAACCAATACAACTGCCCCGCAAGATTCAACACGGTGCCGTCGATTGCCCACAAATCCGTCGAGTCGGTTATTTTTCCTTTGTCGGTGAACGTTCCTTGGAACGGATCGGCGTTCGTATTTTCCAGTACGAACATGCGATGGTTAAAACCATTATCACCGCAGGTCGTGGCCGAATAATAGGCATACCAGGCATTGTTCAGAAAATGAATTTCCGGCGCCCAGATATCCTGACAGTTAGCCGCATTGGGGTTATTGGTCGGCGGGGCCCAGATGACCTTCTTCTCGCCGGATTCAATGCCGGATAGCGTCTTGGACCTCCAGATCGTCACATTGTTTCCCGTCGTACGGGTGTAATAATAGTAACCGTCTGTATGCTTGTACATCCACGCATCGGCGCCATCCTGAGAGATGACGTTATGGAAATCGGATCGGGCAAGCAACGGCGAACGCACCTCTACTTCGGATAGCTCCACTAGACTGCTCTGGCCGCCTCCGGGAAATTTCAACCGCAAATACCTTCCCGAAGCGTTCAAGGTGTACGTGTACTTCGATGAATCGTAGCTCAAACCTTCGACAGGTACATTAGTCGCGCTCTGAACGTTAGTCCAGGTAACCTTATCGTTGCTAACCTCAAAGGTGATGTTGGTCGGCACGGTATATGCGATGCCGAAAGGATATTCCCGGAAGTATAAGGCCACATCCTGTATGGACGTCTGCGTTCCCAAATCTACCTCCCACCATGAGTTTACCGCTCCTGCGGCGGTTGAAGCCCATGCGTTCTCCGCCGTTCTGCGGGAGTGCGTACCGTCGTTTGCCTTAGAGGCCGGATACATCGTCGAATACTCCGATGAAGCCGTCGCTTTTCTCTTGAAGGCGGCATTCAGCGTCTGCCGCTGATGCTGAGGAAGCCTGCGGTTGTAGATGCCGACCTCCGACAATTGCACTAGCGTATCCTGGCCGCCGTCCTCAAACAGCAAGCGGACATATCTTCCTTGCCCGTTTACGGAATAGGAGTACGCAGAGGACCCATAGAGTTGACCATTCGCAGGAACGTTAGCCGATCGCGCGATCAGTGTCGTCCAATTCGTATTATCGTTGCTTGTCTGAATGGTAATCGTCTTAGGTACCATATAGGCCGCATTTGCGGTAAATTCCCTGAATTTCACTTCGATGGTCTTGAACTTTTCCTGCTGCCCCAGATCGACCTTCCACCAACTGTTTAGGTTCGCACCCGAGGTGCTGGACCACGCATTGTTCGGATTGGCGGTTCCATGACTATTCAACCCGTCGTTCGCCTTGCTTGCAGCGTAGGTTCCGTCAAACGCCGAGGAAGCGGAAGCCGTCTTTCCGATCGCCAGATTGGCAGGTGCCGCTACCGCTTTTTCCTGAGCGATTTCAACCTCCGACAGCTCGATCAGCGAGTTTTGCCCGCCCGTCGGAAACTTCAGTTGCACGTATCTGGCCTCCCCTTGGAAAGGATAGAGGTACACTTCGGAAGCATACGTTGAATTTTCCAGCGGAACATTCGTCGATTGATTCACAACCGTTGTCCAGTTGACGTTATCGTTGCTTATTTGCACGGTTACCGAGCTCGGAACCATGTATGCTTTTTTTTCAAATTCACGATACTTGACTCGCACGCCTTCCATCTTCTGCTTTTTCCCCAAGTCCAGCTTCAACCAGGAATTAAGCGCTGCGCCGCTGGCGGTAGCCCAAGTATTCTCCACAGAGTCATTGCTGTTAATACCGTCCACAGCTTTATTGGGTGCATAAGCAGCGCTAAACTGAGATGACGCAGTAGCCGTTTTCTTAAATCCCGGGTTGGATACGATAGTGTCCCAGTATTTCTTAGCGCGTGCAAACTCTGTCGCGTCGTTCATGTAGGCATCGGGATTCCACATCCAGTTCGCCATCGATATCGCATAGATTTTGTGCGGAGTTGTCGGCCGGAAAATATTTTCGATAACGCCTTCGGATGTATTCCGCGGCATATCGTTCCATACGTAACCGCCCGGCAATGTCAACGGTTGATACGAGGGAACTAAAGTTTTCGTTTTAAACGGAACTCTTGAATCTGTAAAGTAATAATTGTCAATCTGCCATTTCGGTACAATCGGATCGGAAAAATTCAATCTTGTATCCGCCAGTTCGTAGTCATTGTGCCAATAGAACGGCATTTTATAAGGGTTGCTCGTATAATTTCTCCAAGTGGATACGTGGGCTGGCGTTAACTCCGTCGAGAAGACATTATACCCTGTCCAAGCCGCTCCGATCTCCGGGAGCAATCCGTTCGTAAAGGTATTCAAATAAGTGCCGATATCGGGCTCCGTAAGATTATACTTCTCCGGAGTCGACAACAAGTAGAAGCCTTCATACCCTGACAAACTTTTTTGGATCTTATTGGCCAAATCCCGATGTTTCGCCGGATCCGGATAGCCCTGATCGTCAAAGGCCAACATGATCTTAGAAGCGCCTTCGTCCAATGATAATTTATACAAATCAAGCAACTTGCTAAACTCTGCATCAGTCGGCATCCCTCCCGAATAACCGGGATTAACCTCCTGCATAAACTGGATGATGCCTTTATCCCTTTCATAGTTGCTTAATTCCTTCACCGCATTCACGTAATCTACGGTCGGATTTCTCCATCCATTCTCTAACAAATGGCTGTAACATAAGCTGAACACGTTGATCTTCAGCAAAGGAAGCATATGCATCCAGTCACTAGCGTCGGAATACGAAAATTCGCCTTCATTATTAACGTAAAACTTTGTATTAATGTCCTTGATAATCCGCATATCCATATCCGGATAATCGCGGACCGATATGACCCGCAGCCGGGTTAGGGCGCCGCTTGAGTCTACCATTTGCGCCAGGCTCGTCGAACCGTAATAGGCTCCAATCGCTTCGTAACCGGTTACAAGAACGATATGCCGATTGCTAACAAGCTCCCGTTCGATTGCATAACCCTCCTTATGATCGGGAACGTCAATGGAGTAGCTGCCGTTAACGGTATTGGTATTCTTCGTTCCGATGGCGATTACTACCGAATAGGCCGAGTTGGATTGATCATCGTAGAGTATCGGAATCTGCTGCCCGTTCTTGCGGGCAATGACTCTTTGCAGCAAATTCGCGCCTTCCTCCTCCGCCGGGGATGCTTCTCGTCCGATTACGATAGCCGCTTTATAGGAAGTACCGTCATACAGCGTCAGAAACTCGTCCGTATAGCTAACCTGCTGCGGAGTTGGAACGATTTTGTCGATATCTGCAATCATCGCACTGGCGCGTTCAGATGGGCCAATGAGAAATCCGGTTGCCGCAAGAGCTAGAACAATCACCGTTTTTGCCAAATGCATTAAATATCGTTTCATTAAAAAGCCTCCTTTTATTATTCTTTAAGTGAGCCTAGCATTGCGCCTTTGACAAAATATCTTTGCAGGAACGGGTAGACGATCAGAATCGGGACCGTGGCAAAGATAATAATGCCTGCGCTCATCATTTCCGGCGTAACAGGCATATTTAGTTCGAACTGCACCTCCCCCATGAAGTTGTTCAGCCCCTTCTTGGCGACCAGATTTTGCAACAGCACCTGCAAAGGATAGAGCGTCTTGTCCCTTATGAAAATGAGTGCGGAAAAGTAAGTGTTCCATTGATAAACGGCATGAAATAGACCGATGGTAGCAATAACGGCCGTCGATAAAGGCAGCACGATGCGGAAATAGATACCCGCCTCGCTGCAGCCGTCCATCTTCGCCGCATCGAACAGTTCTCCGGATACATTCCGGAAAAAGGTTCGCATAATGATCACGTAAAACGCGCTTGTTGCTCCGGGTATCATCAATGACCAGAGCGTATCGAGCATGTGAAGGGATTTGACAAGTAGAAATCCCGGTATAAGCGGTGCGGGTAAAATAAAAGTAAGCACGATGAGCCGCATGATCCACGTTCGTCCCGGCATGGTCGTTCTTGAGAGCGCGAAAGCCATCATGGACGTGAGCGCCAATGTAATGAGCGTACCGATAACGGTAATGTAGACACTGACGCCCATCGCCCTCCACATTTCATCCATCGATATTATTTTTTTGTAGACGGCAAACTGCAGTCCCTTCGGCCAGAAATACACTAGCTTGGCCTGCGCATAGAGCGGAGAACTCAAGGAAACCGACAGGATGTGAATTAACGGAGCCAGCATGATCAGGCTTAGAGCCGTCAAAATGGTAGCCAAAAAGGCTTGTAAAGCGATAGGTTTACGCACGTCTCCACCTCCGATGTTAGTAAAGGCTCTCTCCGGTTGTTCTACGACTGATCGCATTCAGCCCGAATACGAGTACGATGCCCACCGCGGCTTTGAACAGGGCAATTGCCGTCGTATAGCTGTACTGTCCGCCTACCAAACCGAAAGTATAGACATACGTATCGAATACCTCTCCCACATCCCTAACTAGCGGATTCAGGAAAATCAGCACCTGCTCCACATTCGCGTCCAGAATATGCCCGATCGAGAGAAGCAGAACGACAACCATAGTCGGCATCAAATAGGGCAACGTAATGCTCCACATTTGCCTCCATCTGCCGGCGCCGTCTACCATGGCAGCCTCGTAGAGATTCGGATTAATTCCGGATAGTGCCGCCAGATAGAGAATGGTGCCCCATCCGACTTCTTTCCAGATCCCCGTAGAAATCAGTACGGCAATAAATGTGTTTCCTTGCGTCACATAGTCAACCTTCGCCAGACCAATCTTACTGGCTATCGTATTAACGATGCCTTCGTAAGAGAGCAGATTGATGAAGATGGAGCCAACGATAACCCACGACAGGAAGTGAGGCATGTAGACAACGGTTTGCACGATTCTCTTGAACCACATCGATTTCAGCTCATTCAACAGCAATGCCAAAATGATCGGTGCAGGGAAGCCGAACAACAGCGAATAAAAGCCGAGTTTCACCGAATTGCGAAACACTTCATAAAAATCATCGAACCCGAACATCCGCTCGAATTGAGCGAAACCCACCCACGGGCTGCGTAAAATCCCTTTGAAGATGTTATAGTCCTGAAAGGCTATGACATTGCCGAGTAATGGAACGTATTTGAATAGTAAAAAATAGAGCAATCCGGGCAAAGCAAACAAGAGGAGGACCCATTTGTCGCGTAACACCAATCGCCTATTCATAACATCACCTGCCGATTCTTGTGGATGGCCAACCAGGTTTACCAGCTTTACCAGCTTTATTGCTCATTCGCGAATTGCGCTGTATGCATTCTGCATGCAGCGCAATCCACAATTAACGTTATTTATGGAACGCATTATACCACTGCGTTGCTTCATCAATTGCTTTATCTCCGCCGCGTTTATTCCAGTCCGCAACAAATTTGTCGAAGGCATCAATCGGTTGATTTCCCGTCATGATCTTGGAGAACATCTCGACGAACATCGTTCCCCATGTAGATATTTCCGGGTTGTTCTGGAAGGTGACAAGCGGCGGCATATACAGACTATCATGCGGCATTGCAATATCCGCCGAGAGCTTATAGCCTGCAATAATCTTTTCCGATTCCGGCAACGTTTTTAATACCAGATCGTTGTTAAACCCGATTTCACGGGGATTGATGGACAGTTGGAACATTTGGAACGCATTTTTCTCAGCGTTAACGGGAGCCGATACATCATATTTGATTTCCCCGCCTACATCGGTAAAGTTGGAGCCCTCAATTCCATAGGCGAAAAACTTGTCTGCTTCCGGGGAGCTCCATGCCCAATCGAGATACTTGATGATTTCTTCGGGGTTCTTAACCGTTTCTGGAATCACCCACACGAAATAAATGCCGTCGGACACGGGTCCCAAACCTCTTTCGCCCCTTGGTCCCGTCGGTGGAGCAATCATCGAGATATTAACCTTGTCCGGTTCGTTGACGAATTTCTTCGGCGCATTGGCTGCACTGAAGTCTGGTGTGTATTGATAGACGGCGGCAGCAAAGCTTCCCGACTTGCCATTATAGATATCGGCGCGGAAGTCTGCCTCCTTCTTCGTGAACAAATCACGATTGACATAACCTTTCTCATATAGCATCTTATAAAATGCGATTGCTTCCTTCATCTTGGGGCTGATCATATCAGGAATCAGCTTGCCATCCTGCATGTGCCAAGTTCCGGGATCGACGCCGAACGATCCGAAGAACATCGAGCTCCAACCCAATCCTTCAAACATCGTATAGCCGTATTCGTCGTTCGGATCACCGTTGCCGTTCACGTCCTGAACCTTAACCTGCTCGAAATAGTTAAGCCAATCATCAATCGTTTCCGGTTGCTTCAGGCCCAACTTGTCGAGCCAATCCTGGCGGATAAAACCGATTCTGTCGTTTGCCGTCCCGACAAGAACCGGAATACCGTAAATTTTCCCGTCCTTCTGAACTCGTGGACTGTTCCATGCGGTTTCGGGAATGCGTTTTTTAAGGTTTGGACCGTACTGATCAATCAAGGGACCTAATTCTCTGAAGATGCCCTGTTCAACCGCATCCTTGTGAATCGTGGAATCGATGCTTGGCGTCCGGATCAAATCGGCCAAATCTCCGGAAACAAAACGCAGGGAGAGCTGTTGATCGTAGTCGGAATGTCCCAGAAATTCAAAACTGAGATTATAACCTGATAGCTTGTTTAACTCTTTGATATAAGGATCGTCTGCTTTTAAAGTTTTGGCATATTCCGCTTCTGCATGGGATAGCAGTACCTTAATGGATTTGTTACCCGAATCCGGGCTATTGGTTCCGCTTACATTATTGCTTTCAGTGCTTGAGTTTCCTTCACTATTCGGACTGCTCTCCTTACCTTTATTCTCATTGCTAGAACACGCGGATAGAATAAGTGCGAGTGCGATGAAGATAACCAAAATTCTCCTCATTTAGTAATACCCCTCTCGTCTAGTGTTGTTCACGATATATGTTTGCAAGGCGGTCATCTGCCTGAGGTCGCGATCCTGCAAGCATTTGGCCAATCCCCTGAAACCGAAATGGATACTGCATAGCCATACTCATTTGTAGATCTACTATTCTACAAATAGGATTGAATTACTTTGTTGATGCCGTTTGCAATATCTTCCATGTCTCTCTCAGATCCAAGAAGAACGTTCTGGTGCAGCCAGAGCAACTCATGCTCGGAAGCTCTTTCCGCCACAGGACAACTGTATAACCTATCTTCTCCAATCAGCTTGCGAGTTCGATCGATAACGGCGGTATTCTTGTTCAGCGGGACATAACCTGCCGTAACCGGTATCCCCTCCGCATTCAACTTGCGGATAAAATCCTCTTTAACAATGCTGTCTGTAACGTCTCTATCCAGCTTGAACATATAAAGGTGGTTTGCATGTTTCGTAATTCTGCTATCATACTTTACGGGATGAATTCCTTCGATTCCTTGCAATAGCCCATTCAGATCATTTGCGCTGCGCTGGCGGATTTCCATCTGTTCCTCTAGTCGGCTCATCTGCGCAAGCGCTAGTGCAGCCTGTACCTCACTGAACCTGAAGTTCCAGCCAATACGCTCGTGCTGATACCATTTTCCGTTGCGAACACGACCGCAGTTATGAATCGACCAGACATGATCGGCCAATTCCTCATCGTTGCTCACAATGACTCCGCCTTCACCGCTATTGAGATTTTTACTAGATTGGAGACTGAAGGTACCCAGATCGCCTAGAGCTCCTACCCCTTGGTCTTCCCATTTGGCGGCTACCGCCTGTGCGGCATCTTCTATTAGAATTAGTTTATATGTCTTCGCAATTTGTCGTAACCGGGTCATGTTGGCCGGTGCGCCGGCAATATGAACAGCGATAATCGCCTTCGTAGCTGGAGTGATCGCCGCTTCAACCCTATCCGGATCGATCAGCATCGACTCATCTACATCCGCAAAAACCGGAATTGCGCCGATCAATAATGCAGCTGTAGCGGTAGCAATGAACGTATAGGGGGGCATGATGACCTCATCGCCAGCATCTACGCCTGCAGCTAGTAAGGCAATGCTTATGGCAACTGTGCCATTGTTGACTGTTATAGCGTATTTCGCATCATGCAGACGAGCAAACTTTTCCTCGAATGATTTGATTTTATCCGGATTCACACCTCCCCAGTTCCCCGATCTGACGGCCTCCAACATAAGCTTCTCTTCTAATTCTCCGAAGATCGGCCACTCGGGAAATGGGTGCGTTCTTATCGGACTCCCACCGTCTACCGCTAATCTTGACTTCTGCATGCTATTACTCCTCCTAGGTTTGTTCGTCGATTATAGCCATAAGTTGGTTTTTCACCTCCGCCTCAACAGCAGGGTCGAAGGGACCAGGAAGGCCGAAATAAGTGACGGATTCGATCGGTTCATATCCGCCTTCCTGCAGCTGTATGGCGGTTGTAATATACCCGATCATTCCATTGCTATAAGCCAGAGGGATCAAGCCAGGGGAGCGGCTTTTCAAGAACAAGCCGTATTCCACGACCATCTCGCCATTCATAGCTATAAATGTTAACCCGTCGGCTATAGTTAGCTTGGTTATTTCAAATCGGGCTTGCGCAGGTATTCCTGCAAAGGGAAGTCCTGCAATCGACCGCCTGCCAGCCAATATAGTCGGTTCCAGCCGTTCAAGCTCTCCGGATAGGATCGCATCCACATCGTCGGCAAATCTTTGTCCTACGATGGAAATGACATCCTGGTTGCTTTCGACAACTTCCGGCCTAACGGGATCAATATCGCCGCAGCATCCTTGTATATAAGCGCACACCGTCAAAGGGTCGTGACGGCTCTCCAGCCTTTCCATCGCGTAACCGCAAAATTCAGAGGATACCGAATTGCGATCCGATAGCGTGGGATGGCAAGCGTAATGGGTAAGCACGCCCTTCTTCTTCCCTGCGGAAGTCGTAAAGACGTATACCCTTAGTTCAGGATCGGTCAGTCCATCGGCGTTTGGGGCCAACATCATTTGGTTCCCAACCCATTTCCTGCGATTTACGCTGATTCTGGATACTCCTTTTCCCATCTGTATGCTCACAGGCTCGGCATCGGCTACTGCCTGATCCACACTCTGGATTACTGCCTGCTCCAAAAAAATAAGGTAATCCAGATCAGGATCTCCTAGTCCAACTGTTCGCATTGAAATGGACGGACCAGAGTGCGTATGAGTAGCATGTAGAATAATGGCGTCTACCGCGATTCCCCACTGTCGCTCAATGCGCCTGCGCAACTGATCAGTCAGCTCTTCCGACCAGAACAAAATATCGGCAGACACAAGCAGCGCCTGTAGCTTCGAACCATCCGCAGTGTGCTGTTGAAAATAAAACGTTCGTACGTACAAGCGGCTATCGATGGTCTCGAACTTTCGATTTTCCCGGCTGGCAAAGCCCGCGAGCGGTAAAGCGAATGGCGGGGTGATGTCGATTTTGGCTGTACCGACACTCAATTGAAGCTCCACAGGATCACACCTTCCGATTTCTATGTTATAATACATTCCATTAAGAATTCGGTCATTTTTTTTATTTACCCGGTCAATAGAAAGAAAACAGAGAAGAAAGCGGGGTAAATCAACATGGTTATGTTTCCGGAATATGAAGATGTTTTATCTTTATCTGGAGCCGTGAGCCGCAAGTTTTCCTGCGTAGTTACAACGCATACGCTCCATAAGCATTACGCTTTGCACCACCATGATGTGCTCGAACTTGCCCTCGTCGTTAGCGGAACCGGGACCGAATTCATTAATGGGAGTCCGCATAAGCTTCAACCGGGAACAGTCACTTTTTTACGCCCCCATGATATGCACGAAATATTTTGCGATGATGCGGGTGTAGAAGTGATCTGCTGCATGTTCGATATAAGCCTGCTGTTCGGATCAACAATGGAGGCGGATTTCGGCACGATCATTCTGGGCACGAATGACGGATCTACATCCTATGTAGATCTCGATCCTCAACCTTACGCCGAAATGAAAGACTGCCTTGGAAAAATGCGGTTAGAATACCTAGACGACAAGCTGGCTAAAAATTCGTATATTCGCAGCAAGCTAATTGAAGCTCTGATTATCTATTTCCGCGCTCAGCAGAGAAGCAATAATCTCACTCCGTCCAGTTCCAATTATCGTACTAAAAAGCTGATATGGAATGTCATTCAATACGTGAACACCCACTATATCAACGACTTATCCCTTGAAATGCTCTCCAGCCAATTCGATGCCAGCGTATCGGCCATTAGTCTTTCGTTCAAGGAAGTAATGGGAACGACTTTCCTTCATTATTTGCACAGCCTTCGGATCAGGAGAGCAACCGGTCTGCTTCTGAACACGAGCATGTCTATTCTTGATGTCGCCTTGGAAACAGGCTTTCAATCCTTCCGCACCTTTTCCCGGGTATTCGTGAAAATCGAAGGACTATCGCCCCGTGAATACCGTTTGAAGTACATGAGGGAGTCGGCAACCTTACCCCCTCTGTCCGATACTTCAAAGGATTAAGTTTTGATGCACTCTAAAATCCGATTCGCTATTGTGATGGCCGAACAAGCTTCTTCCGCCGTAATAGGGAGCGGACCGTTCGTTTCGATTGCTTCGATAAAACTCGACAACTGACAATAATAGGGGTCTTCAAGCTCTGAAGCTTCAGGTATAATGACACCTCGATCCGATGAATTCTCATGAACCGCCTTATTGTCGCTCTCAATGTCCTCTTTGATACTGCCGAAACTAAGAACCCCCTGATCTCCCGTAATATCAAACCCGGCATGAAAGTTGGACGCGCCCCAAACAGCCTCTAAACTAACTATAGTTCCGTCAGCGTAATAGAGCCATGCCAACGCTTGCTCCACTCCCTCGCGAGCTATAATTTCCGCTCTTATGTTCGTGATTTGATCTCCAAGAAGCCACAACACATAATCGATATCATGAATCATAAGATCAAACACAACGCCGCCGCTTTTTCGCTTATCCAGAAACCAGCTGTTCTCCGCCGGCATTAGACTAGCTCTTGTTGTACGCATGGACTTGACCGCCCCAACTTCACCTGAGCGCAACCGCATGCGGGCATCTCTATATTCCGGAAAAAATCTAACCACATGAGCGACACACAACCTAACACCTTTTGCTCGGCTTGTCTCTATTAATTCCCAGCAATCCTCTTCGGTCAATGTAAGCGGTTTCTCACAGATAACATGTTTTCCAGCTTCCAGAGCTTGCAGCACATATTCCTTATGCAAATAAGTCGGCAAAGTCACGCAGATGATATCGATATCCGGACGTGCGATCATTTCGCTGTAGGATTCATAGATACTTGCCTGCAGCAATTCAGCTAAAACGGCTGCTTTCGCCCGCTCGGGATGGCAGACTGCGGTTACCCGAACTCCATTCATCCTTATCAAACGATCGACGTATACTCTTCCCATTGCCCCGCACCCAACTAAACCGATGTTCATGTCTACCATCCTCCTCTTATTTCTACTTCATTTTATTGAAATCTGCTAAAAAGGATGGTCAATTTTATTTCGTAAGCAGTCAATTCTGATATTTCGGAGGATCTGTCTCCAGATAAAAAAAAGAGCCAACCGGCTCCCATTTAAGTTTGATGAACGAACGTCAGCTTTAACCCTTGCGGATAATCTCCGAAATGCTCTCCGAATAAGTTAAGTCCTCTAACATTGGCAGCATCCTCCCGGACGCCGATTCGAACGATGACAGGGCGACTGAAATGCAAATCTAAGTCGCCAACGCATACAGATGAAGATTGGACACCGTTGACGCTGCTCTTCTCCGTGTCGACCTCCCACTCCGTCAGCTTCCCGTATTGGGTCATTCCCAGCCAGCGGCTAGGGGTTAACTCGCCTTGACGATCGCCGAAATCGCTGGGGCTCGTCCATTCTCCGATGAAGTTGCCGTTAATCCACAAGCCGATGTCGGAAGGCCATTCCATATCGAAGCCCGGAGCCTCGGAGCATAACTCGGCGCTTAAACGCAATTGTTTCAATTCGACACCCGGAGGAACCGGATTGGGAAAATGGTATTCCACGTACCCCGAGCCACCGAACCACAGAAGCTCCGCCCCCCAGCGCTGAGGATCATAGAATACTCTAGGATCATCCGGACAACCGATCATCTCTTCCGGTCCGAGTATGCCGCATGGAGATTCCACCTTGCACCCCGTATACATCCCGATTCCCATATGGATTTCCTCGGCACCGTGCAGCCCTTCACCCGGCCTCATCGGCAGATCGAAAATAATCGTATCATACGTTCTGAAGCATATTTTTTCCCTGTTAATGCCTTGCTTTGATTCAACAAGACCTGCTGATTCAAGCATCTGCACATTAATAGTAACGGTCGGCTGGGCCACGCCAAGCGTTTCGGCCAATTGGGAAATGCTCATCTCGCGCTCGCCCAACGCCTCGATAATTCTTAATCGCAAATCACCCGCTAAAGCTTTGGCTACCTCTTGTACGTTCATTTTCGAAATTTTCTTCACATTATCTAGTTGACCGCTCACCATAACTCTCCCCCTTAACTAAGTCTATATCGCTCTATTATAACAGCCATAGTCATTTTACAAACAGTATTGAATATTCATAATACATATTATATTATTACTATAATAAACATCATTAATTCCCTATACTTAAAAAAGGATGTGTACAGATGACTTCCGCACAAAGCAGCGTTATACCTACGACCACGATACCCAAACCCGAGCATCCCCGTCCGGATTGGCAGCGTTCAAGTTGGTTGAATCTGAACGGCGAGTGGGGCTTTCGGTTTGACGCCGACAATCTCGGTCTTAATGAACAATGGCAGGGTAGGCAGCAATCGACGTTTAACGAAACGATCGTTGTCCCTTTTTCTTGGGTTAGCCCGCTGTCCGGAATAGGCGACAATCGCAAAGGCATTGCTTGGTATAGCCGAAACGTTCGGTATGCCGACATAAAAACGGGAGAACGGCTATTCCTTCACTTTGGCGCTGTCGATTACAGCTGTACCGCATGGGTCAATGGGCAGCAGGTTGGTACGCATACCGGAGGATATGGCGCATTCGCGTTCGACGTTACGGAAGCTTGGCAGGCGGATGGAGACAACCATCTGGTCGTCCGCGCGGAAGATCAGGATGCCGAACATCAGACACGAGGCAAACAAGGCTACGGAGAAATTCGTGGCATATGGCAAACGGTATGGCTGGAAGTTCGCCCCTGCAACTATGTGGATTCCGTTCGAATCGTTACGAAACTGGACGGCACGATCGCGATTACCGGCTCGATTCAGTCGGGCGGTGTTGAGGAATCGACTCTGATCTTCGAATTCGACGGGGGAAGCGTTCGACACGAGGCGGCACTTCGATTGAACGCGGGGGACAATAAGTTCAGTACGTCTTTCCAAGTTCTCCAGCCGAGGCTTTGGAGTCCTGAGGATCCTCACTTGTACGAAGGAACGATTACATTGAAGACGAACGGCTCCTCGGATACGATCGCTACCTATTTCGGAATTCGCGAAATCGGGTCCGCTTTGTTCGACGACAGGAGCTATCGCTGGATTACGCTTAACCGCAAACCTGTTTACTTAAACGGAACATTGGATCAGGCGTTTTATCCGGTCGGTCATTTCACCGCTCCTTCCGACGAGGAACTTCAGGATGAGATCTGGCGTTTAAAAAGGCTAGGACTTAACTTGGTCAGGATCCACATTAAGCCGGAAGAGCCGAGAAAGCTATATTGGGCCGACAAACTAGGCATTATGGTCATGGAAGACATGCCTTGTTTCTGGGGAGAACCGGATGAAGCGGCTCGAACCGCTTATGAAGCGGAAGCGAGGGAAATTCTGAATCGTGATTACAACCATCCGTCTATCGTTTCTTGGGTTATTTTTAACGAGACTTGGGGTTTATTCACCACGCGCGATGGAGTAAGAAGCTTCCGCCCCGAGACGCAGGAGTGGGTTCGCAACACATTCCGATGGGCGAAGTCCGAAGATCCGACCCGGATAATCGAAGACAACTCCCCATGCAACTGGGATCACGTGGAAACGGACCTCAATACTTGGCATTTCTATAAAAATGGATACAAAATCCTGCGCGACCATGTCCAAGAAGTCGTCGACAAAACGTTCCCGGGATCCGATTTCAACTACATTGGCGGCAACTTACAAACCGACGCCCCGCTCATGAACAGCGAATGCGGCGCAGTGTGGGGAATCGAAGGCAGCGCGGGGGATAGCGACATTGCTTGGCAATACCGGTACATGATTAATGAGCTTCGCCGCCATGACAAAATGTGCGGATTCGTCTTCACGGAATTCCATGATGTCGTGAACGAATATAACGGTTATTACCGCATCGACGGATCGGATAAGGATTTCGGTTATGACGCCTTCGTGCCGGGAATGTCGATCGCCGACCTGCACTCTCCTGATTTCATCGTCATCGATGCGCCCCCGTGCGAGACGGTGAAGGTCGGGCAGCGGCTGGAAATCGCCTTGCTTCGTTCCAGCTACTCCGATCGTTATCATGGCCAGACTTTGCGATTGGAGTGGGAGCTATGGCACGATCGATTCGGAAGCAAAGCCGTTGCCGACCAAGGATCGCAAGCCATCGAATGGAACGGCTACGGCGTCGCCGCATTGAATAACGTGACGGTGAACATGCCCGCAACCGATTCCGTAGCCGTGTTCGCGGTTACGTTGCGCAATGACCAAGGAGATGCGATAACGCGAAACTTCATTACTTTCGACGTGCGCAGCGATGATTCTAACGGCATCTATGACCTGGAAGGCAAATGGTTGTCGGTACCGGTCAACCACTATGCCCGTCAAGAGTGGCCATATGCTTGGCATGCCTTGAATAATCATAAGGTAAACGGGGGGTTGCAGGGCTTCGTGGAATTCGAAATTAAGCTGCCTGCGGATGCTCTCGTCAGTTCGCTTGGCAACATGGAGATCTTCTTCGAGGCAGGGGCCAAGGTTGTTTTGCGCAAGGACAAGGAAAATTCGGAAGCGAAAGCGATCGACCTCGATTTCATGAGCGGCGTTACGCCGGATCCGGATTTGAACCCGAGCACCTACTATATGACCGATGAGTCCAAACATCCTTCGCTTGTAAAAGTTTCGATAGACGGCCACTTGGTTGAGAGCTTGAATCTTCCCGATGACCCTGCGGACAGCCGCGGCGTATTATCCTGGCATTACCAACCCAAAGATACGAAGCTTGAGGAAGCGGGTTCTTACGGTTACTTGCACAAAGTAACTGTACCTAGCCGATTGATCAAGCCGATCGTCAGGGCAGGCGGCTTCACCTTAAGGCTTAAAGTCGATGGAGATATCCCGGCGTTAGCCGGCGGTCTCGCCTTATACGGTCGCAATGCCGGTCGCTATCCGATCGAACTGCTCGTTCGTTATTGTTAAAACAAAGAAAGAGAGCAAGCGTTCATTCGCTTCTCTCTTTCTTACTTTTAGTCGTAAATGGGGCTGTCTCACAAGTAATTATCTTGTTTCTAGTTTTATTTTGATTCAAAATCCCAATTAGCTCTCTATTTTATTTGCTGGACAAACTGTAAAAAGCGCAGGTTGTTTCGTCAAAAACTGTTTTTAGAACCGTTGAGATGTAAAAGCTGCAGGTGTTTGCGGCAAGTTCGAGTCATTCTTGCCGATTTGGGCTGAACACCTGTATGAAATGCAGGTTGATTGGCGAATATCTCATTTTTAGCCAATATTAACTGTAGTAAATACAGGTTCCACCAAAAAACAAGGGCTATCACTCAGGTCATTAAAGACCTTCTGGGACAACCCAATTGTTCAAGTTACGGCTTCATTACAATCGGTAAAGCGGTTGTTCCTCCTGCATCCGAGATTACAGCATACTTATGCCCTGTCGTATAACCGGTCAAAGTAGCGGTGAGGTCATAGGTTCCCGCACCGGATACCGGGATGAGATAGTAGCCGCTGCTGTTCGTAATTGCGCTTCCTCCGCCAATCACCTGAACGGTCGCTCCGGCAAGCCCCGTGCCCGAAGCGTTCACGACTTTCCCTACGATGGACGGTACCGTCGTGGCGCTTGCCGATACGGTAATCTTGATTACAGTGTAGGAATGGGCCGGGAACGTATAGGTAAAGCTGCTCCCTACACCGCTGATCGTGTTTGTGGCGAGCGGAACGGCGTTCGGATTTTGCCAAGTATTTTTAGTCAAATACCCCGCCCCTCCGCCGACGGAATAAACGGTCGCCGTTGCGCCAATCGTTCCGGTATTGCTTAAATTGAGCGTCGTGGCTTGTGCGTTTGTTTCGTCGCGGTTAACGACGGAGATGTACAATTCAGTTCCATCCGCGGATTTAGTAGCCGCGGCGTCCAGCATAGGAATACCCGAAACGGCTGGTAAATTGCCCATCGCCGGAGCGTTGTAGGTCGGCGAACCGCTGACCGACGTCTGTACGGATATGGGCCCCCGGTAGTTGCCGAACATCTTCAGCACATGATAGGCCGGGGTAACCAGCATGCCGCGAACGCTCGTACGAATCGATCCGCCATCCCAGAAATTGGCCACTTCGGAATAGTGATTAAAATCCGCGAAATGCGGATTTCTTACCATCGAATTCAAGAAACCGGCTACCTGCAAAGCAGCCTCCGTGCTGCGAGTCCTACGTTGATCATCGTGGAAATACATCGCGTTGTACTCCTCGATCGCTAACTTAATGTTGCGGTCCGTCGCATTAAGCACCGTGTTCTGCGTCGCCAGCATCCGGCTCGCATAAGTGACGGGCGCACCGACCGACGCGCGATACACGTCAAGACTCGAATAACCTTGAGGCAAGCCCTGCGGCGAATAATAATGGATCGCCAGATTGTTCATCCGAGAAGCATTGTTCTGCAATAATACCTGATTCCAAGTATTGCTGTTGTTATTGCCGTCGCCGCCCTCGGCCGTGAAATTAAGCGTCGGATCCTGCGCGGCCATGGCCGTCTGAATAGCGGTATACCCCGAGGAAAACACATTCGGGTCACTCGTCCAACCCGGCGTCCATGCGCCCCAAGTTTCGTTGCCGATACCCCAGAACTTCACTGCATACGGAATGGCGTGCCCGTTTGCAGCGCGCTGCGCTCCATACGCTGTCGAAGTCGCGCCATTCGCGTATTGCACCCAGTTAGCTGCCTCGGTAGGCGTTCCCGTCCCATAGTTCACATTCAGGAACGGGGTGATCCCGTGATTCGCCGTAAATTTGAGAAATTCGTCCGTTCCTACGTCGTTGGACATCCATACGGAGTCCCACTGCCCGTAATAGATAGGCGGCCTGCTATCCCGGGAGCCTACTCCATCCTGCCAATGCTGCCAGTCGGCGATAATACCTCCCGGCCAGCGGAGCATATTCGGCTTCGCATCCACCAAAGCGTTCACCCAATCTGTCCGGAATCCTCCGTCGGATACCTCGGACGCATGAGTCGGCATGAGCGACGGCATATCGAGCCACAACGTGCCCGTCGCACCGAACCCAATGAATAGCTTTGCCTGCTGGTTAGACGTATTCGGCGTCAAAGTGAGCGTGTACTTTGCCCAATTGCCTGTGACTCCCGTTATCGAACCCGTCGCATATGGCACGTAGGAAGCTGAATCGCCCATAGAAGGTCCAAGCGTAACGGTAACCGGTCCCGTCATCGCATTTTGCCGCAACCAAATGCTGAAAGTATAAGGGTGACCGGCCGTTACTTCAATGTCCGGAATGCTGATTCCTTTACGCCCGTTCGTATGCTGAGTCAGATCGATTCGCGCGGAATAGCGACCGTTGTAAGCATTAACTGAGTCGATGCTATAGGCCGCTCGGTCTGCATACCCGTCCTCCTGCCAATCCCCCCAGCGCTCAGGCGACATAAAATCCCACGTCGTGGTAGACGCGCCATAGCCGTAGAGAAATACCTGATAGTCTTTGTTCGGCAAATGCGTATCATTTTTCAGTGAATAAACCAATGAGTTGTTATAGTAAAAATAAATCGTCCTTCCGCTGGGCCCATACGGTCCTGCTTCAATCGTCAGCAGCGCAGGGGTGCTGGCCGCGGGTCCCGACCAGTTGCCGACCGCATCGGAAGTGTACACCTTGAGAACGCCGCCTTCGATTCCAAACTCGACAAAGTTGCTGAAGTCTCCCCTGCCGCTGCCTGAGTACAAATTCATTAAAGCGTTCGTTCCGCTGTAACTCACTAAGCGCGAGGATACCGTGTAACCGTATAGGTCAGATTCTTCAAGGGTTGGATACATCGCCCCGTAACGGCTTCCCGCCGCCCCGTTGATCGTCAGATTGCTGTTGCTGGAACTGAACGATCCCCAAGACGAGCCTTCGAGCAGTTCCATCTGCCATTCGCCGGCCAAACCTTCGAAATGCGGAGCGAACTGTTCGTTGAAATGCTGGGTCTGCACGCACGTAATCCCACTTCGTGACCGAAGACCCGTAACCATAGAGGAAAAGCCGGAAATCCGGAGCATGCACGTCCTTGATGTCGGTCAAGCTGTAGACGAGATTTCCGTTCCAGTAAAAGCGGAATTTGCGTCCGCCCGTGTAATACGGCGTTACCTGCACCGATAACGTCCCGGGCGCGCTCACCGCACCGCCGGTCCAGTTGCCTACGCCGCTTGAAGTAAATACTTTAAGTACCCCTCCTTCAATGCCGTACTCGACGAAATGCGAGAAATCACCTGCTCCCGTTCCCCCGTAGATGCTCAAGAGCGCATTCGTTCCTGATATCGCGGTCACTTTCGTTTCGATGGTCGTGCTTTTCCTAGCCGTGTTCGGGATATCGTTGCTTAACATGCCGAATCTGGCCGTCGCGCCCGCTCCCGAAAGGGTTAGCTTGCTGTTCGAGACGGCAGCCGTACCTGAACCCGTTCCCGCCAATAGCACCGGTGTCCACCGGCTCGCATCGACGGTGGCCAAATCGAAATCATCGTAAAGCGGGCTTCTCCGAGCATATACGGATTCATTCTCGAAGGAACGATTCAATACTCTCTCCGCCCAGACGCCGTTCATTTCGTTGTTAGCCCATTCGAACATCCCCCCTGTCACTTTGGGGTCGATAATTCCTTGAACTTTGGATGCGTCGACAGAGATGGAAGGACCCGCGGCCTGCGCGGGTCTAATAGGGAACATCGTAAGCAATAGAACGAAGATCAATGCAGAAACAAGAACGCTTCTTACGTTGACCAATCTCATCCGATTACACTCCCTTTCCTTTCATATCTTCGAGCGGCCTTGCACTTCCTGTTCGAATCTGTCGCACACGGCGTTTTTTCTGCGGGCTAATGTGCCATCGGGCTGCTCTTCCAGCGTATACAACCCGAACGTCGCCACGTTGTCCCGGAAGGGGAGCCCATTCGTCCGATAGGGCCAATCCACCATATCCAGAAATGGGAACCAAGTTATACCTGCCAGCTCTATGCCTTCACTCGTTAATTGACGACCGGCATCGATAACGTCTTCCAGCCAAGCGATCCGCTCTTCTTCAGAGCCCCAATAGCTTGTTTCCGTAATAAATACCGGTTTTCCGTACTTGCCGTTAATGTCTCGGACGATTTCCACCAAATCTTGTTTGCCGCCGTGCACGGGTTGAGGAATTTTCTGCTGCCGGACCACCTCCTTATCGATGGCGTTAACGGAAAATTGCGGGTAAAAATTAATTCCGACAACATCCAACTCGATTGCATGTTCAAGGTACCAAGATAGATCCGCTTCCGAAACGCCATTGCGAATCAACCAATTCCTCAGCGGGTGATCTCCCTCCACATTGCCTTGGACAAGCTCCCACATGACATAACGGATTTCGTTCCATAACTTCGTCTCTTCGATGAGGCTCTCGTCCGCAGCCACGAACTTTTTTGCGGCTTCCACATGTATCATCGTTGAATCAGGTTGAATTTCCCGTATGCCCGTTACCGTCCGGATAATCCCTTTGCACAACTGATTCATGATGGATACAAACCCATCATGCCCTTTTAAGTAGGGAGGCCATGTCCCGGACCAACCGCACCATTCCGAATTGATGAAGGGTTCGTTCAGCGGAGTATAGTAGGCGACGATGGAAGAGTATCTTTGAGCGAAAGCCGTTGCATACCGGGCAACGTATTCGGGGTATGCGGCATTCATGAATTCGCGATCCATCCATAACGGCGTACCGTAATGCATTAAATCTATGATGGGCTTCAGATCACGATGTTCGGCGAAATAAGCCATTACTTCATCCGTCCACTCCCAATCGTAAACGCCCGATTCCGGCTCAACCTTATACCACGGAATTCCGTAACGGATCATGGTCGCTCCAGTCTGGCGAACACGTTCCAAATCTTCTCTCCAGAAACGATAATGCTGCGTAATCTCATACTCGTCGAGAACCCTTTCGCCCCGAGCGGTCTGAGCGATAAACGTATTTTCGAAGCCAACGGCCCAAATCCAAGGCGCTGATGCCGACATGGTCGTTTCTCTCCTTTTCTCTCTCGTTCAATTGCGCTACTCCTTTAATCCGGTAAAAGCGATTCCTTGCACGAAATAAGTTTGCGCGCACAAGAAAGCGATGACGAGCGGCGCAATCGAAATGGTGACCCCGGCCGTTAGAACCCCGTATTCCACGACATGCTGTCCCATGAACAGAGCCAGGCCCGCCGGAATCGTTCTCATCTCTTTGGAAGTCGTAATGATAAGCGGCCACATCAAGTCGTTCCAGTTGTACATTAAATGGAATATCGCTAGACTCGCGATAGCAGGCTTAGCCAACGGGATAATAATACGCGCATACAGACGAAGCTCCGAACATCCATCCATGCGGGCCGATTCGTCCAGTTCCTTCGGGAGTCCGATGAAAAATTGCCGCAGCATGAAAATACCGAAAGCGTTCGTGGCGCGCGGAACCATCAAGCCGAGAAACGTATCGATCCATCCCCAATCGTTCAGCATGAGGAATAGCGGAATCATCGTCACCTGAACGGGAATCATGAGCGCGACCAAGATTAGCACGAACGCTTTATCTTTTCCAGGGAAACGAAGCCGTGCGAAAGCAAACGCGGCCATGGAGTCGAACACGAGCGATACGACGGTAACGCCGACCGAGAAAATAACGCTATTCTTGAATAAAGTAAGGAACGGGATTCGGTTCCATATGTTCTTATAGGATTCAAGCGTGAAATGATCCGGAAACAGCTTGGGCGGAAAACGGACGATTTCCGTCTCGGGCTTAAGCGAAGTTAGAATCATCCATAGGAAAGGAAACAAGATAGCGGCGGCGGCCAATACCAGAACGAGGTAAGGAGCGCCGCGTCGCAATAATACAGCCATGCAGGCATTCCTCCTCTTAATCGGTCTGGTCAAAGCGGAACAACCGCAGTTGAACGATAGTGATCAGGAATACGACCATGAACAATAGCCAAGCCATCGATGATGCATATCCCATATCCAGCAATTCAAAGCCTTGATGATAGATGTAATACACGATTGTTTCGGTCGTATTAAGGGGGCCGCCGCGCGTCATGACATACACTTGGTCGAATACCTGAAAGGACGAAATGACCGATATGATGACCACGAACAGCAGCGTATGGCGTAAAGACGGCAATGTCACGCTCCAAAATCGTTGGAAAGCGTTAGCTCCATCCAGTTTAGCCGCCTCGTATAAGCTAACGGGTATTCCTTGGAGACCCGCAAGCAGGATAACGAGGTTAAACCCGACGTTTTTCCAAATCGCAACGAGGATGACCGCGGGCATGGCCCAAGTCGTACTCCTCAGCATATCCGGCATATTCAGCCCTATTTTGTTCAAATAGTAGGTTAATAGACCAATATCGGGATCCATCAAGAAACCCCAGACGATAGATATGACCGCGAATGAAGTAATGACGGGCAAGAAATAGATCGCCTTAAATACCGACAATCCCCTCAACGCCGCATTGCATAACAAAGCAAGTCCAAGAGAAGCCACAATGCAAAGCGGCACGGTTCCAAAAGTGTAATAGACGGTATTGTACACGGAATTCCAGAAGCGCTCGTCTTGCATCAGCACCCGGTAGTTGTTAAAGCCGATGAATTCACGGCCGGCCTCCATCAGATTCCAATGCCGAAAGCTAAGCCAGAAGGAATCGACGATTGGCCAGAAGACGAACAAACAAAGCGTTACCATCGAAGGCAGAAGGAACCAGATCGCCGCTCGGGTTTGCCGGTCAGGCGTGAATTTACGTCGTTTCAAGGAAATCATCTTGTCGTAAAGCCTCCTTCAGGCCGAATCGTCGCGAGGAGACCCGGCCTTCCGATTAGGTTGGCAGTATGGAATAGATCATTGTTTATTTGCCTTGCAGCAAATCGTTCAATTTCTTGTCCGCATCTTTCAGGACGTCTTCTACGGAGCCCTTCTTGTTCGTAATCGTTTGGATGGCCGGAATAAAGAGATCGTTATCGATCTTGCTCGCTTGCTCCTGACCTCCCAAGTAAAATCTCGCATCGTTGGCAACTGTAGCGAATTGGGCAGCGAACGCATTTTTCTTCAGTCCCGGATCGTTGGCAAGATCGGTACGTGCGGGCGGGAATCCGCTTTGAACGGACAAAGTGATTTGTTGCTCCTTGCTGTTCCAGAACTTCATGAATTCGAATACGGCTTCCTTATGCTTGGTGTTCTTCCCGCCAACAAGCGCGACGGAATCGGCGAGCGTAACCGGTCCTCCGGGTCCGACCGGAATCGGAGCGACCGCATAATTAAGCCCGGCCGCCGTAAATCCAGGAGTCATCCAAGGCCCCGTAACCGACATTGCCGCTTTGCTGGACAAGAACAACTTATCCGCTTCCGCGCCCGTCAGGTTTACCGGTGAAATTCCATCGTTGATGACAAGATCGGACCAGAATTTAACGGCAGCAATCGTCTTGCTATCCGCCAATAGGGAAGACTTACCGTCTGCGGAGGTAATGTCACCGCCACCGCCCCATATGAGAATCGGCCAGTTCGGTATCGTAGCGTGGTCTCCGATAACGAGACCGTACTGCTTGTCGCTTCCTTCCGACTTGGTCGTCTTTAAGATAGCGTCTTTCCATTCGTCCCACGTAGCCGGCGGTTTCTCGGGATCGAGACCTGCAGCCTTAAATAGATCTTTGTTGTAATACATCATCAGCGTGGCGAAGTTAGCTGGCGCCCCGAAGAATTTCCCGTCGAACTGCATCTGCTTGACCAGACTTGGCGGCAGCACAGATTGATCGATGTCTTTGGAAGAGTACAGGTCTTCCAGCGGCAAAATATTGCCGGCCTTCGCATATTGCGGAATGAGCGAAGCGTTAAATGCCGCGATATCCGGCCCCTTGCCACTGACAAGCGAAGTTGGCAGCTTGGCGAGAAGCGTATCCCAAGGCTGAATGTCCATCTCGATCTTAATCTTTGGGTGCGCTTTCATAAACTCGTTAACCATAGCTTCGTATGCTGGGCGATCCGGGCCCGTGAAGCCGTTCCAGAACGTTAGCGTTACTTCCTCGTCCGATTTTCCTTTGTTATTGCAAGCTGCTAGCAATGTACTTACGAGCAGGAGCAGCGCGAGTGCCGCAATCCATGGTTTACGGGTTTTGCTCATCGTTCGAATCATTGATCTTGCCTCCTTGGGATAAATGCTGGAAGACGGTACGTCAGGTTAATACGATGACCCCACATGCAGCTATTTCCGGCTGTTGACTGCGCCATCACCTCCTTAAATATTCATTTAAACCGGTTTAATTTTTACTGAAAATTTTTTTAATTTATTTCGCTCGACTCTCTAATAACAAGTTCGGTCGTCACTTTCGATTGAACTTCCGCGACTTCCTGTCCGTTCAATACGGCCATGAGCTTCTCTGCGGCCAATACGCCGATCTGCTTCATTGGCTGATGAACGGTTGTCAGCATAGGTGAAACGACGGAAGCCATCTCGATGTCATCGAATCCAACGATGGAAACGTCTTGCGGAACTTTCACTCCCTGCTCTTTGAAAACTTTAAGGACGCCAATGGCCATTAGATCGTTTCCTGCGAATACGGCATCGAATTCCCTTTTTTCCCGCAACAATTGTAAACCGGCTTCGTAGCCTGCGGCTCTGGAGAAATCTTTCTCTATAACCAGATTTGATTTAAATAAAATCTCGTTATCGTTAAGAGCTTTCTTATAGCCTTCCAAGCGATCCAACGCTTCCTGATGGTCAAGGGGACCGGAAATATGCACGATTCGCTTCCGTCCAAGCCGGATTAAATGTTCTGTCGCCTGGTATGCGCCGCCAAAGTCATCCCTTTCCACGGTTAATACGTCGGGATGAAGCCACCTGCCTAAGTATACGACGGGAAAACCCGACTCCACTACGCGAAGCAAATTGCGATCGTTAATCGACGCCGAGGAAAGGATAATCCCGTCGGCTCTGCGGTTCCGCAGGATTTTGTCATAGGCAACCGCTTCTTCCGCCTCAGAAGGCGTTGTCGACAGAAGCAAGTTATAGCTGTACCGGTTTAATACTTCGGTCATTCCTTCAAGCAGCTGGGCAAAATAAGGATGAGAAAACACATGCTGCGAGGTGTTCGGAATAATGAACGCGATCGCCCCGATTTTCTGCGAGCGCATGATGCGTCCGATTTCGTTCGGGGTGTATTGCAGTTTCTCGACCGTCTCCAGCACGTGAATTCTAGTTTTCTCATTGACGCGCGCATCTCCGCCAAGCGCAAGCGATACGGTGGCGGGAGATACGCCTGCCAGCTTCGCCACGTCCCGAATCGTAACTTTCCGGTTTTCTTTCATGTCTAGCGCTCCTGATGTCCCGATTCTTTAAACCGGTTTAATAACTTTATCCTAGAACGCTTTCCTCCATTTGTCAATCCACATTTTTTTTATGCAAAAATGAGGTCGACCAGAATGATCCGGCGACCTCATAATGTGAATCGTGATCAGCATTCAGCTTACCAACTAAACTTGTAATCCCCGGAGCCCACCGTGAGAACGACTCCTTTATCCGTCTGCTCGGTTGAATCCACGCCTGTTGCCTTATTCAAGGCAATCCCGCTCTCTTTTACGGAATCCGATCCCGCTCCCGGAAGTTGAATTTCCGCCGTTGTATTCGGAGGAATACTAACCTCAAGCTCCATTCCGCCTTGCTCCGTTTTCTTCCAAGAAGAACGAATCTTCCCGTACATCGTATCCAATCGGCCCTCCGCCCAGGTCAATCCTTCTCCAGGCTGAGGCCGGATGAATATGCGCTTATATCCCGCTGCTTGTTCATCCGTATCGATGCCGGCTACAGAGCGGTAAAGCCAATCGCCGATCGCTCCATAAGCGTAATGGTTAAACGAGTTCATGTCTTTGCTCCAGAAGCTGCCGTCTTCCTTGATCCCGTCCCAATGTTCCCAAATCGTCGTCGCGCCCTTGGTTACTTGGTACAGCCATGATGGGTAATCCTGTTGGAAAAGAAGCTTATAAGCCGCATCAAGATGGCCGTTGTCGCTTAGGACATGATTCAAATACGGGGTACCGACAAACCCGGTCGTCAAATGGAACTTGCTCTCTTCCAATAGCTCCATTAGTTTGTCGTTTGCCCGTTTCTTGGCTTTTCCTTCGAGCAGGCCGAACATGAGCCCCAGCACTTGGGCAGTTTGCGTCGGCACCGACAAACGGCCGGAAGGCGTAACGAATTCCTCCGTGAACGCTTCGACGATTCGTTCATAGAGCTCACCATAATTCAAAGCATCCTCTGTTTTACCAAGAACGGCAGCGGACTTCTGAAGCAGCGATGTCGAATAGGCATAGAAAGCGGTGGCAATGTAATCCCTGTCCGTTGCGCCGATATAGGTGTCAGGCTTG
This sequence comes from Cohnella silvisoli, assembly GCF_021190915.1. Classification (GTDB taxonomy): domain Bacteria; phylum Bacillota; class Bacilli; order Paenibacillales; family Paenibacillaceae; genus Cohnella; species Cohnella silvisoli. Next base: position 781,263 of record NZ_JAIOAP010000001.1, on the reverse strand, counting down.
GAATCGAGACCGAGCCAGTCGCCGAAGTGGAAACCCGTATTCCACAAATACTCGTTATCCCCTTGGCTCCGAATATAACCGACCCACGCTTGCATGCTGTCATACTGCTCTTCCAATATTCGTTTATCCCCGTAACATAAGTATATTGTCCAAGGGCAGATAACGGCTGCGTCACCCCAAGCCGCAGAGGAGTGATCTTTATCGGACAACACTTGCGGGATAACGAAAGGAACGCCGCCGTTCTCCGTTTGATCCGCCGCTAAGTCCCTGCTCCATTTCGTAAAGAAAGGAGCAATGTTCTTCAAATAAGCAGCCGTACGGATGAACATCTGGGCGTCGCCCGTCCAGCCGAGCCGTTCGTCCCGTTGCGGGCAATCCGTCGGCACGTCGAGGAAGTTGCCTTTCAATCCCCATTCGATGTTGTGCTGAAGCTGATTGACGAGCGGGTCGGAACACTCAAATTCACCTGTTGAAGCCATATCGGTATGCAGCACGATGCCCGTGAAATCTTCCAGCCGAACCGCTTCGCCGAACCCGACTAAACGAACATACCGGAATCCTTGGAAAGTGAAGCGCGGCTCATACGTCTCTTTATCCCCGCCCTTCAGAATATACCGGATCGTCTGCTTCGCGGAACGTATGTTATCGGTATAGAAATTTCCTTCCTGGTCGAGAACTTCCGCATGGTGAATTTCAACCTCGCTGCCCGCCACGCCCTGTACCGTAAAACGCAGCCACCCCACCATGTTCTGACCGAGATCGATGACGGTTTCACCTTTAGGCGTCTTTATGAGCTCGATTGGTTTAATCTCTTCGATCTTCTTGACCGGATCGTTCTCTTGGGCGATCAGAACGTCGTTCGATTGTGATACTGCCTCCACGGCTTGCCAACCGCTGTCATCAAATCCGGCGCAACTCCAGGCCGGCAACTCCAACCGTGCGTCATACGTTTCTCCATGATAAATTTCGGACATGAGAACAGGGCTTCCCGCCGTTTTCCAACTTCCATCCGTTATGATTATTTCTTCTCTGCCATCTTCATAAATAAGATGCAGTTGCGCGAACAACGCCTGACGATCCCCGTAAAGGTTGCGCCTATCCCCCCAAGTAAGATACCCTTTGTACCATCCATTTCCGAGTGTCGCTCCAATGACATTTTCTCCACGGATAAGCTGTTCTGTAACGTCATAGGTTTGCACTTGAAGCCGATGCTTATAGCTGGTCCACCCCGGGGTAAAATAGCTGTCCCCTACTCGGGTACCGTTAAGTTCCAGCTCATAGAGCCCTAGCGCGGATGCGTATATGCGGGCTTGTTTAATTCCACCCGTTACTTCAAACCCTTTACGCAACAATGGACATTGTTCGGATTCGGAGTTTTGAGCCGTGCCAATCCATTGCGCCTGCCATTCCTTCTTATCCAGAATTCCCGTCTCCCAATAAGCTGGTTCCGACCAGCCGGAACTGTCACCATTCTGGTTCCAGCCTTTTACGCGGTAGTGGTAGCGCTTGCGAGAAACGACATTCAACCCGTCTAATTCCACATGAACGGACTGATCCGAGATCACCTTCCCCGAGTTCCACACGCCGTTCTCGAAGGATTGGTCATCCGCCACTTCAATCTCGTAAACCGATTGCTTGATAGATCTTTGATCCGACTTAAGCTTCCAGCTAATGCGGGGGTTTATTACGTCGATGCCTACCGGATTATTCTTATACTCGCAACGCAGCTCAATGACTTCCAACATAGATGAATAAGCTCCCTTCAAAATACAACCTTTTGTTACCTATGATATAATGGAGCCGTTGCGATGTATTGCGGTAAAACGGACATCTTATTGCGGGCAAACAGCCATTTCAAATTTCTCGGAAAGGGATGCTTCTGCGAATGAATCGACCTATTGAAACGTATAAAGGCGAAATTTATTTTCTTAACGACTTGCTTCTATATGTTAACCGAGCTACTGAGGACTTCACAGCTCCGATGCATAATCATGATTTCATTGAATTTGCTTTTATCGCGGAAGGCAATGGCTTCCACCATATCGGAGATGAGGTACATGAGGTTCGTAAAGGGCAACTGTTCTACATCCCCATCGGGATTTCCCACGTGTTCCGTCCCGTATCCACAGACTTGGCCAAGCATCCTCTCATCGTGTACAACTGCGTGTTCTCGCCGCGGCTTCTTACCAAATTGGGTGAATTCGCTTCCGATAGCAACATTCGCGAATATATAGCATCATTAATTGATGGTTCCGAATCTTACTTCTATCTTCTTGATGCAAGCGATTCAATCGAGAAGCTGTTTCTATTGCTTCACCGCGAATATGCCTTGCCAAGAGAAGGCTCTTTCGACTATCTCTACACGCTGCTTCTTCAGCTGCTAATCGTCGTTCATCGGATGAAGGAAGACCCGCAATCCCCGCCTGCCCGCAAGCTCACCCACTTTGATCATCTGTTAACGTATATGGAACAGAACTTGTCCAGCGAGCTCACTTTGAGCCATCTGTCGGAGATTAGCCGATGGAGCGAGCGGCATCTCCAGCGCCTGTTCAAGCAGCATACCGCGCAGTCCTTCAACCGATACCTCCAGTCGCTGCGCATACAGAAGAGCTGCGAGCTCTTAAGAAGTACAGCATACAAAATCAGTACAGTCGCCGAGATGGCGGGTTACAAAGATATCGCATCATTCATCGCCGTATTTAAGCGCAACGTGGGCAATACGCCCAGCGGTTATCGGAAAGCGGCAAGCCAGCTTTCCTGAACATAAAGTCGCTTTTTCCGACCATAGTGCGGCGCTTCGGCCAACTATCCTGCTCATAGTCGCTTTATCCGACCATAGTGTGGCGCTTCCTCCAATAAAGAGGGAATTGCCCCGCTCGCTTTCCGTAGAAAAACCATGGGACATGTGTAACAATGAAGACAAATATAAACGAGGAGGATTTAAAATGATTGATTGGTCAGAGGTTAACTATTGGGCTGTGCTTGCTGCGACTGTTTCAACGATGATACTCGGATTTCTATGGTATTCGCCCGTTTTGTTCGGCAACGCATGGATGAAGCAGATTGGCAAGAAGAAGGAGGAGATGTCGGGGGGAGGTCCGCTTACATATATTCTCACAGCTGTTACGGCACTAGTAGGTGCATGGATGTTAGCTCTGCTGTTGACGTTGGCCGATAAGACTACGATCTCTTCCGGACTAACCGTCGGTTTGTTGGTCGGTTTGAGCATCTCCGCTAAAATCGGAATGAACTATTTATTCGAAGGCAAGAAAATAGGATTATACCTCATCACGATCGGATATCATTTGGTTTCCTATCTCGTAGCGGGACTTATTATAGGGGCGATGCAATAGATTCCGGCTAATTGTTCTTCACCAGCCGCCGTGGCATACGAAAATCCGCTTTGCTCCTATGCGAGCAAAGCGGTTACGTTATTTTCTATAATGATCCGGTCCGCGTTAAGCTAGTGCCTTGTCCACGGCTTCCAGCACGCGGTTGGACTGAAACGGCTTAATGATAAAGTCCTTGGCTCCGCTTTGGATCGCTTCGATAATCAAATTTCTTTGCCCCATAGCGGAGCACATGACGATATTAGCCTTCGGATCCAGCTTACGGATTTCCTTCACGGCTTCAACGCCCTCCATGACAGGCATCGTAATATCCATTGTCACCAGATCAGGACGCATTGCCTTATACCTGTCCACCGCTTCTTGGCCATTCGCGGCTTCGAATATAACCTCGTGTCCGGCCTTCACCAATATATCTTTAAGCATAGCCCGCAAAAACGCGGCATCGTCGACTACCATTATTTTCGCCATCTGCAAGACCTCCCGGTCAGGGAACAAGCCCTAGTATGGCAGTTGCGTTCATTCTGCCTTTCTTCGATCATAACCGACAGAACTTAACAAATTCTGAACAATCGCTTAAGAGGACTTGCGATCGTTCCAGTCGTCGAACCATTTCGTAATGCTTTCATCCGGATGCATCCCGAAATCCGCGGCAAGCATACGCGTAAGGTTGGCATATTGATGCTGAACCTCGGAAGTATTTCCAAGCTTATCGAATAACCTCATCAGCCCGAAATAGCTTTCCTCGATCTCGGGAAATCGCTCCTGAATTTGCTGATGCAAAGAGATGGCATTGCTGAACAGTGCCGATGTTTCCATCTGCGATGCATTCTTAAGCGCATGCTCAAGCCACAACGCCCTTAAGCGTTCTCTCTCGCTTTCCGCCCACAGGTATCCTTCCGTCTCCAGGTAATCCCCGCGATACTCCGTCAGCAGCAAATGATGCATTTTCTCGGGATTTCCTTCATTCGCCGCTTCCCGCACAGCCATCTCCCACATTCGCGTGTCCACTTGCATGCCGGACGCGAGGTCAAGGCAATACCGGCCCTCTTTGTATTCGATCCTTAGGGGAATGCAGGCATTTTTCAGCGTTTGACGGATTTGATAGATCGTCGTATGAAGAAGCGTGACGGCTTTCTCTATATGCACGTCCGGCCAAATTCGATCAAGAAGCTCATCCTTATTCGGCGTTCTATCCCCAAGATGAATCATATAGGCGAACAGTTCCTTAGCCTTCGTCGTTCTCCACGGGATCTCAAGCGAACCTCCCTGCGAATCCAGAAAGCTCATATGGTGAAACAAACGAAGCTTAGTTACGGACTGCTCTCGGGATTCGCGTCCGGAACCGGGGCGCATCGCCTGAAGCCGCTTCAAGGTGATATCCAATCTTTTTAATTGTATCGGCTTAAGCAAATAATCGACGGCCGCCATTTCGAATGCCTCGATCGCGTATTGCTCGTAAGCGGTCACGAACACGATATGCAGCTCCGGATTAACGGACTGAAGGCGCGAAGCCAACTCCAAGCCGTTCATCTCGGGCATTTCGATATCCATGAAAGCAACTTCCGCGCCAAGGCTTTCATGATGCTTTAGAGCTTCCCTCGGATCTTGAAACGTTCCCGCCACTTCTACGTCAAAACGCTGCAGCATGCGGACCATGCTTTCGAGCGCTAAATTCTCGTCATCGATCACGATAACCTTCATGCCGATTCCTCCTTCATGATTGGGATTCGGAAGCTCACTTCAGTGCCAAGACCCGCTTCGCTTACGATCTTCAGCCCCGAGCCATGCGCATTGATTAAACGCCGATGCACGTTCATAAGTCCGATTCCCGCACGGTAATCTCCCGACATTACGGCTTCCAGCCTGCCCGGCGCGAATCCGACTCCGTCGTCGCGTACTTTAATTAAATAACCGTCCGGCTCCGCCGCCACTTCGATGTGAAGATGGCCCCCTTCAAAACGGGGCAATATTCCATGGCGGAGGGCATTCTCTACGATCGGTTGAATCGAAAGCGGGGGAAGATGGAACAAAATATGCTCGGGTATCAAGACGGACAACCGCATCCGATCCCCGAATCGGGCTTGTTCAATCTGCAAATAGGATTGCACAAGCATCCACTCCTTGGTAAAGGGAACGCGCTTGTCCAAGTTTCTCATATCAAAGCTGCTTCTAAGGTATCTGCCGAAATCGTTCAATAGCACCCGGGTTCTTTCCGGGTCGATCTCGCTTAAGCTGGCGATCGTATTCAAGGTGTTGAAAAGAAAATGAGGTTTAATTTGCGCTTGGATAAGCGCCATCTCCATATGAAGCTGATCGCGGATCGACTGTTTCATTCTAAGCAAAGTTCGCGTTCGCGCCCTAAATTCGGAAACGTCGATCGGCTGGGTGACATAATCGTTCGCGCCGGCATTAAAGCCGACTAGCAGGTCTGCCGGCTGATTGCGTGACGTTAGGAAAAGTACGGGCAATTCATAGAAGGATTTCCTTTCGCGAATATGGCGGCACAGTTCATAACCGGACAGACGGGGAAGCATGACATCGAGTACAACCAAGTCCCAGTCCGATTCCCGCTCCCATGCTTTCAAGCCCTGCAAGCCATCCGAGACGGCTGTTACGCGCAGTCCCTCTTGCCCAAGAATATCCGCCATGATCTTAAGGGTAGTCGGATCATCGTCTACGATCAATACCTTCGGTGCATCAGCGGGCAAGCTAGATTGGGCACCAGCAGCGGCAACTTCGGATTGTGCTTCATCCGATTCATCTGTCCCCCATGCAAGCGAATCAGACAATTTGAGCTGTTCCTCAAATATGGGAAGCGAGAATCGAAGCTCTATTAACGAGGGGGAAAAGGATGGATTCGTATTCAAGAAGCCCCCATGCATCTCGATCAATTTGCGGCTGATCTCCAGATTTAACCCGGATTCCGATATTTGCTCACCTTGCTTGTTTGCGCTGCCTGGAGCACTTATCGTCACAGAAACCTCATCTTGTCCTTCGGCCCATTCCGCCTTCACGGCAATGATACCCTCGGCGCCAGACTTGGCTGCGTAATGAAGCAGGTTAAACAAAATTTGCATCAAACGCTGTTCGTCGGCTTTAACGTAAGGAAGGCCGGACTCCGTGCGATTCTCAAAGCGGGTCGTGGCGTTGCCCGTCATATAACGCATAACTTCAAGAACCCCGTTAATCGTCATGCGGACATCAACCGCCCTCAACTGCAATTCGAACCCGCCATCGTTGAGCTTGGACAAATCCATAATATCGTTTAACGAATGGGCTAGTCTTCTCCCCGTCGCAACCATCAGGGCAAGGCGTTCTTCCTGCCGCTCATCCTTTAGGCCGCCTTCGTCGATCATAATCTGAGCTAGATTTACAATGCCATGCAGGGGTAACCGGATTTCTTGGGAGGTGTTCGCCAGGAAGTCGTTTTTAAGCCTATCGGCGACTAATAAACGTTTCGATATAATTTCCACTTGCTCCATATTGTTAAAAAACCGCTTCGCTATGAACATAGCCATCGTTAATACGAACAAAATCCGTTTATACGGCAGTACCCCTGTTTCCGGGGCTAATCCCAAATAATTAATGGCTTGGTCTAAGCTCTCCATTAGAATGCACATAGCCGCGATTAAGGAGTACGTTGACCCGTCTTCTCTTTTTAGACCGCTAATGAGCAGAATGTAAAAGGAATAGGAAAAGAGAACTCCATAAACACCCATCATGATCAATTCGAATTGGGAAAACACGTAAACCTTCGTAAATAAAACGAAACAGACGTCAGCTGCGGTTAAGATTCCTATGAACTTAACCGTTCGCCGCCGGCCTATTCCCGGGAACATCGAGAGGACGAACATAAACAAAGACAGGTACACCCCGATAGAGGGCAGCATCTGCAATTTGGTTTGCCATTCGTAGTCGATTTGCGGGAACAGCCAGAACAAAAGCCGATCCTCATGCGTCGCCCAGAAGAGTAACGACATCCAAAAAAACAGACTGAAATACAGCAGTTCTTTATTGGATCTGCGAAAGAAAAAGAGAAACAAAAAATAGACGCCGCTTATGATATAAAATCCCATTAAAAGATTGTTCCCAATGAATCCGAGCTTGTAGCTGCGATCTATCGCTTCCGACGATCCGAATCGAATATTGTGAAAAATACCGCCGAAGCTCCCATAATCAAAGTTAGCCGTTGCAATAACAAGCTCCACTTTGTCTCCGTTCGCAGAGAACTTTGCCGTGTAAGGCATAACTCGAGGTTTCGTGCTGGCGCTGTCCGTTCCCGGTTCCCCTTCTTGTCCGACGAGTTTGCCGTCGATATACATTCGGTGGGCGGTTCTGATGATCTGCGCATTTACGGCATATTCTAAATCCTTTTGACGGGGCATAATGATTTCTAACTTATACGTACCATAACCGAATGGAGTCGGCTTATCGGGAGAGATCGCGCGATCCCAAGCGCCCGGCACTTTCAAAAATTGTGCTTTCTCTATGCTGGATAGAAGCTGCCCCGGCTTCGGTTCAAGAAGCATTCCCGGATAGAACGCCCATTGTCCCTGCAATGGAATAACTCCGCCCTCTCGAGCGTCCCACTTGGACAAGTCCAATATGCCCGCCTTCGCTTGCGGTGCGTTACGATCTCCCTCGTAAACCCGATAAAACCGTATGCCGAAAAAAATAATAAAAATAATAACGATTATCCCGATTTTCGCCTTCATTCCGCCTGTCACCTATATTCCCGATCCGTCATTCGTGCTTTTTCTATAAATTTCTACAAAGAGATAGCAGGTTCCTGCCAATAAGAAAGAGCCCGGAACCTAAAGTCCGGACTCTAATCGCCGCCTTGCTGTCATCTGCTGGCTCCGCCGCCGCCCGAAGAACCTCCGCCTCCGCTGCCTCCGCCTCGTCCCCCGCCTCCTGATCCGCCCCTGCGGCCGATCAAGTTGAGTATGGTGAACGTAATCGCGCCGCCCGTAAACTTGAAGTCCAGGAAAATGAGCAAAACGACGCCGAGCCCCAGCAATATTTTCACGAACCCAGGCATACTTCCGAAAAACCCGTTGCCGTCATGAGTACCAAGCGGGGGCAAGTTATCATCGGTCACTCCGGACGCATCCAATCCGTATTCCGCCGCAACCTCGTTCACGATAGCACTTTGCGTCTGGGAGAAAGCAAGATCGATATGGCCCGCATCGCGATTAGGGACAAAATATTGGTCGAGTATCGCCCCGGCTTTACCATCGGGTATACGCCCCTCCAGACCGTAGCCGACTTCAATGCGCACATGCTTGTCAGAAGTGGAATAGAGGAGGAGCACGCCATCGTTACGTTCCTTGTCTCCCAGACCCATCTCCCGGAATCGGGTTACCGCGAAATCTTCAAGCGTCTGCCCGTTAAGCGAGCTAACCGTCACTACCCCGACTTGAGCCGTTCCCGTCTGTTCATGAAGCCAGATGGCGCGGTTATAGAGTTCATTCTTCGTTTGCTGAGAGATGACATTCGCTTCGTCTTGTACATATACGCCATATACGGAATCCCCTTTCGCCGATGCTCCGCCCGCTGTCATGGACATGGCGGCTAATAGAAGTAAACCGAATACCGCATATAATTTATTATGCAAACCTAGGCGAGCCATCGTTAAAATTGGACTTCAGGCACGGTTTCCGCACCCGGTGCCGCTTTGAAAAATTCCTTCTTCTCGAAACCGAACATAGAAGCATAGATCGCAGCCGGGAACCTCTTGATTTTCGTATTATAGGCGGTTACGGAATTATTATAGTCTTGGCGCGCGACCGCGATGCGGTTTTCCGTCCCCGATAATTCATCCATTAGACGGGTAAACTGCGCATCTGCTTTAAGATTCGGATAATTCTCGACGACGACGAGCAGTCTCGACAGGGCGCCTTCCAATTGGTTGTTCGCATCCGCCTTCTCTGCAGTCGTACCCGCGCCGGCAAGCTTGCTTCTCGCATCGGCAATCGCTTTGAATACTTCCTTCTCATGTGCCGCATACCCTTTGACCGTACTCACCAGGTTCGGGATCACGTCCTCCCGGCGCTGAAGCTGCGTATCGATTTGCGCCGCCTTATTGTCCACCGTCGTTTCCGAAGAAACCAACCTGTTATAGGATCCTACCGCCGAGAAAATCACGATTAATACGATTGCCCCAACCACTAGCCATGTCATCGTTGAACGTTTCATTTGAACTCCTCCATCAATGTGTAAATTACCGACTTCAACTTAGCGGACTTTCCCGTCTTTAACCAGCTTGTCCATCGCCCGTGTATCTCACAACTCCATTTTTCCAGCATCTAGATGATTTAGCGTATGCTCGATACGATGTTCAGATAACACCTATTGGGCTATAATGGAAGGAAACTTACTCGGAACGGGGGCGTGTTGACGATTGGCCAAAACAAAGATATTTATTAGTTCAGTCAACGAGGATGGACTTAAACGTCTGCGTAAAGAGGCATTCACGGAATTAAGGGATCTCGGACACGAACCTCTGATGTGGGAACAAAATCTTGGCCCCTGGCCGGCAAATATAGATCCTGTCGTCAAATGCTTGGAGGCCGTTGATGAGGCCGATATTTTCCTGCTGTTTATTGGCAATAACGGCGGCACTTATTACAAGGACGCCCAGCGAACCGTCACCCACATGGAATTCATCAAAGCTTACGACAAAGGTAAAACGATTCTTATTTTCGTCGATACTACGGTTAAAAACATTTTCTTCGAAACCGTCAAGAGATGGATGGATGAATTTCTCGAGCAATACATAAGCGAATCCCATCAACATCCCTCACCTGAAGTCATCCTATCCGCTCTTAAACAAAATCCGGACATTCCAAACCACATAGATGCTTATGTCTGGTTTCTGCTTCATGACCTAACTATCCGCAATGTTTACTTGGATGACTTATCCCTCGGCGTCAGAATCGATTGGAAAGAGTATTTCAGCGATTTGCTTCGCAGAGGTTCCATGCTGCTTCCTCTTCAGCATTCAATCGTGGAGAACGGCAGGAGGCTAGAGCAGTCTGAAGATGCATTCCGATTGCTGTCGGAACTGTCTTTGCTCATGCAAACATCCGAGAAACCTAATTACGAGTCAATTTTAAGAGCCATTATGAATAAAATGTCAGGCGGAATTATCGAGCAGCAGTATGGACAGTATATGTCTGAGGTTATAGGTTCCTATAAAGCCTGTATCGGAGCGACGCTGTATGTAAACGATAACGACAAGATGAAATATGTCGCCAAATGCGCCGATGTCGCCTGGAATCGTTCCTTCAGGCTGGACGATCAAAGCTCGTACGTCGCCTTGACCTATAATATGAATAAGGATACCGTTCATTATACGCAAGCAAAACAAATGTTCTATTACTGCTTCAAACGGGGTAAATACGTTCTAACCCTGCACTTTCCCTCGGAATCGGATTGGGACAACCGGAAGTACATGATCTACCAAGAAAGCGTGAATGATGCTATAATTAATAAAAATCCTTACTTGGTCGAGATTATCAAAATGATCTTAGGAGGCATGCAGCCATGAGTGTATACGTATCGAAGAACGGCAAAGTAAGCCTTGCGGTCGGCGATCAACCGAAGGACGCGCTCTTGTTCGCTCCTTCCAAGAAATCATCTGCGCAATTAGTCAAAGAGGATTTATCCGCTTGGAAACTAAGCAACTCAATCATTCAGGAACGCTTCGCCAAAGCCACGAAGCGCTAAATAGACAAATACATAAACACCCGCAAGGTCATTCATGACTTTGCGGGTGTTTATGTATTCAAGCTAATACCGTACCGCCGGCTCCAAAAAGGTGATTAAACCGTTGGAAGCGTTCATGTTCGCGAATGCTCCGATCGGAATAGCCGCTTTGTAAACGCCGTGCCCTGAAGCAAGGTTCGTCAGCAACGGTTTGCCCAGCGGTACGATAAAATCGTTTATCAAGTCCTCATAGGTTTGACCGTATGCATCCATACAGTTCGTACACTCCCCCAAGAGAATACCGCTGCAATCGTTGAATTTACCCGCAAGCTTAAGTTGTTCCACATAGCGGTATACCGTATTCACGGGTTCATGAGTTTCTTCGAGCAACAGAATTTTCCCCGTCGTATCGATTTCGAAAGGCGTGCCCAGAGAACCGACCAACGAAGTCAGGTTGCCCCCAACGATCGGACCGCTTGCACTGCCAGGCACTTTACCCGAAAGCGGTTTTTCGGGGGGATTGTTAAGAGGACGAGGTACGACGACGGATGAGGTTGCCGTGAAAAATTGCTCGAAGTTGTAGGGGGGAGTCCCCGGTCTAAAATCGATGAGAAGCAAGCTATGGAGAGTAACGATACCGGAAAACTGCGTCAGCGCGTTCAACAATACCGTGATATCGCTATATCCGCTGACGATCTTGGGATGGCCGCGAATATAATCGTAATCCAGGTATGGCAATATCCCTTCTACGCCTACGCCGCCGCGAGAAGGCAAAATCATTTTCACCCGTTCGTCCGCGAACATATTCATTAAATCCTCGGCACGTTCTTGATCGGTTCCCGCCAAGTATCCGTTCTGCGCGTAAACATACTTCCCTGCGATGACCTTTAGCCCCATCGATTGCAAATAAGCGATTCGCCTGTTGATGACATCGGCATCCAAAGGACTGCCTAACGTCACGATGCCTACCGTATCACCCTGTTGCAACGCCAATGGTTTAATTGCCATTCGCACCCTCCCCCCGCAACTCCCCGTCGTTTCCATGTTATGTGGGAAAGCAGGTAAATAGGATGATCAGCTTAGCGATTACCAGTACTTATGCTCGTACAAATTCCTCACCCAGCGATGATGATATCTCAGCTCTTCGAACACATCCGCTGGAAGCGGCCCCGCGTTCAGGGCTGCCATGTTCGAATCGGCATGCTGCTTCACGTGCATAGACACGACAGCCGTCGTGACGCCCGGATCCTGCAGCGCGAACCGCAACGCCAATTCAGCCAAACTGCCCGCATGTTGAGGAACAAAGCTCTTCAATCTCTCCGTTCTCCGAATATACTCTTCCCGCGGGCCGGCATCGAAATAGCCGTTCCTGAAATCGTCTCCCGCAAATTCCGATTCAAGCGTTAGGAACCCGGTTAATCCCCCTTCGTCCAAGACGCATCGGGCAATGAACGCCACGCCGAGCTTGCGGCACAATGGAACCAAATTATCCAGAGCAATCGGATCGAACACGTTCAAGATCGATTGAACCGAATCTATGGCGCCCGATTGAATAAGATGCAGCGCCATATCGTGACGGTGATCCGGAACCGAAATGCCGATAAAACGGATTTTGCCCTGCTCCTTCAACTGCAACAGCTCATCCATCCAGTAATCGCTGTAATCCCATAGCGGCCAATACTGATGCATCTGTACCAAGTCTATGGCTTCCACCCCAAGCTGGACAAGCGATGTTTCCACGCTCTCTGACAACGATCCCGGTGGGTAAGCTTCCATTACTTCCACCGGTCTTCCCCACCCATTAGCGTGAGGCTGAACTTTGGTTGCAAGGAACGGCCGTTCACCCCTCCACTCTCTTAGGGCTTTGCCGATAAGCGCTTCCGAATCCCCGTATAATCTTGCCGTATCCACGAGATTGATTCCGCTCTCCAAGCTGTGCAATACGGCTTCGACCAAAGCCTTCTCCTCGAAACGGCCGAACGTCCCTTGCGCCAAACCCATCGCTCCGAAGCCCAGCCTCGATACTCGTACGTTCTCAAAACGTCCAAATGAACTAAACTGCGTCTGCTTCATCAAAATGATCCTGGGCTTTAATATTGGAAATATCCAGAAACGCTTTGCCGTCTTTGGCAATAACCATCTTCTTGAAAGATTTACCGTTCTTCAAATTCGTCGTGTGGGTCGGAAAATATTGCAGAATATACCCTTTACGGACGTTGTCGCTTACGTTAGGTCCGCTGCGGTGAAAGAGCAAGGATGAGAATACGACCATGCTGCCTTTCTTCAACTCCACCGGCGTTCCCGGATCGTCCCCGAAATAACATTGCCACCCGATCGGAGTGTTCTTATGCTCAACGATACCTTGCTTGTGCGTTTTCTCCTTGATCCAGATGCAGCCGTTCTCGACGGTGGCGTCCTCTAGGGCGAGCCAGCAAGTTACGTATTCGTCCGACAGCACGTTGCCATAGCCGTTATCCTGGTGCCAAGGGAAATCCTTCAGCGTCTCCGGCCGTTTATATACCGCTTGATCCCAATACAAAGCGATGTCCGGACCGAGAATCGCCGTCGATATGTCCACGAACCGTTCGTCCCCGCAAAATCGTTGGAATACTTCGCCTTTTTTCACCAGGTTCGTCGTAAACGTAATTTCCTTCGCCCGGCTCATTCCTTCGGTTACTTCCTTGGCAAGCAGTGCTTCCTCGTCCTCTTTAACGATATTGTCGATTGCTCGGGTAAGCTCGTTCATTTCCTTTTCCGTAAACAAGTTTTCCAGAATAAAATAACCGTCCTCTTCGAATTTGCGCAACTGTTCCGCATTCATGTTATTCAGCAGCTCCTTTGTTTAAGAATTGCTTACATCATAAAGCGAGCTATGCTAGGAGAACTATGGCGAAACAAAACTTTGTTTTGTACTTTTCGTACTTTCTGGGCATTCCGGATAAAATAAACGGAGCTCGACCGATTTACATAACACAATTTATTTGCTATAGTTACTTACATAAAGTAACCATTATAATTTCCTTGGAGGAATGATTATGTCTCGATCGATACATGCAGATACCGTACTCGGAGTACTCAAGCTGAAGATTAGCAATCTCGAGCGTTCGATCCAATTTTACCGCGAGGTCGTCGGTTTTCAGGTGCTTAGCCAAGACGCCACAACTGCCCGATTAACGGTGGATGGGCATAAAACCTACCTTATCCTCGAAGAAGTTCCGAATGCCGCCGTCGTTCCGAGAAGGTCCGCGACGGGGCTGTATCACTTCGCCATTCTTGTACCGACAAGAGAGCAACTAGGCTTGTCCTTGCGTACGCTGATCAAATCCGGCATCCATATCGGACAAGGCGATCACATGGTGAGCGAAGCTCTGTATATTTCGGACCCGGATAACAATGGAATCGAAATTTATTGCGATCGTCCTCGGTCGGAGTGGAAAAAAGATGCGGAAGGCAACTATATTATGGGCTCGGATCCGGTCGATATCGAGGGCTTGCTGAAGCTGGCGGGGGATAAACCTTGGTCGGGATTAGCGGCGGAAACGATCTTGGGGCATATCCATTTGCATGTCAGCGAGCTCTCCAAATCCAAGGCGTTCTATTGCGATATTCTGGGATTCGATCTCGTTGCGGACGCCTCGAAAATGATGGGTGCGTTGTTCATTTCCGCGGGAGGTTATCACCACCATATCGGAATGAACATATGGGCAGGGGTCGGAGCGCCGCAACCCCCGGCCAACGGCACGGGATTAGCTTATTATACGATCGTGCTCCCCTCACCCGTAGAGTTAAACGTTACGTTGGAGAAGCTTAGGAATGCCGATATACCTGTCGCTGAACAGGGCGATCATTGGGAGTTGAAAGATCCTTCCGGCATTGAAATTAGACTGATGGCCTCGGCGGCTTAACTTCACTTCGACGGTGAAAAAGGACAGGTAAAGTCATTACGACTTTGACCTGTCCTTCCTTTTGCCGTGCTAACACTAACCGTCTTCTACTCCGCCACCATACGATTCGTCAGTTTACCCAGCTTCTCGATCTCGATGGTTACAACGTCTCCATCGCGAAGATAAATTTGTTTCTCGGGTGGGTAACCCATGACTACGCCTTCCGGAGTTCCCGTCAAAATGATGTCTCCCGGGACCAATGTCATGTGCTGAGAAATGTAGCTGACGATTTCATCGCAGCGGAAGATCATATCGGATGTATTGGATTTTTGACGCACTTCCCCATTAACGACGGACGAAATGTCCAGATTGTTCGGATCGCCGACTTCGTCAGCCGTAACCAAATAAGGCCCGAGCGGGGAAAATTTGTCGCACGTTTTGCCAAGCAGCCATTGATTCGTTCGCAATTGCAGATCGCGCGCCGAAATATCATTGACATTGCAATAGCCGAACACGTAATCCAACGCATCTTCTTTGCTGACTTCCTTGGCTTTTTTACCGATTACGATAACTAACTCGGCTTCATAATCTACCTTTTCCGAAACTTTAGGCAACGGAATATCATCGCCATCACCCGTTAGCGTGTTGTTAAATTTATTGAAAAGAATCGGATACTGCGGAATAGGCATATTCGTTTCTTCGGCATGCTTGCGATAATTCAATCCGATGCAGATGATTTTATTCGGATGGGTTACGCATGGTCCGAGCTTGAGAGTTGCTTCATCAAGCCAGTATTGCCCATATCCCTGACCGGCTTCTACACGGCTAATACATTCTTTCAAAGCGCTAATCGCCGAAGCTCCCCGTTCGATAACCTCGTGCACGCCGCTCGGCACATTAAGGCCATCGGCAACTGCAGGGACAGCAGATACGACCGCGCTAACATCCAAGACTCCCCTGTCTGTTTTCACGCCAAGATTGAATGATTCGTTTTTAATAAAAGTAAGCAGCTTCATCGTTTAATCCCCCTAATTTTTTACGAGACGATCGTGTAAAAAATCCACAATATGAACCGACTGTACGCCATCGTTCTTAGCATGCTTGTCGATCCCGAGTTTCATTTGCAGCAAACAACCGGGATTGCTCGTCAGCACATAATGCGCTTTCGTCGTCTTGACGTTTTCCATTTTGCGATCGAGAATTTGATTCGCCATGTCCGGCTGGGTAAGGTTATAAATGCCCGCCGACCCGCAACAGGAACCGGCGTCCCGCATTTCGACGAACTCGATATCGGACACCCGCTTCAATAATTGCCGCGGGGCGCCGCTGCCCTTCATTACGTTGCGAAGATGGCAAGATTCCTGATACGTAACGCGGACGCCATCCTCCTCATTCTTCTGCTTGGCAAATTGCAGCGGACGCCCTTTTTCCATAAGCAGAGTACTGACGTCGTAGACCCGTTTCGCAAACCATTCGGCCTGCTCGCTCAGCTTCGGATCATCATGAAGCAGATGATCGTATTCGACCAAGATCGCGCCGCAGCCGCCGGCATTGGATACGATATAGTCCACGTTCGCTTGCTGGAAAGCATGAATGTTGTTCCTAGCCAGCGCCTGGGCCTGGGCGGTTTCCCCGCTGTGCGCATGCAGCGCGCCGCAGCAATTTTGCGTCTCCGGAATGACGACTTCGAATCCGGCTTCCGTGAGGAGCTTGACCGTATTCTTATTCGTTTCCGTAAACAACACGTCCATTAGACAGCCTCGGAATAAGCCGACGGTGCCTATCTTCTCGCCTTTCGCCGGAATGCGGGTGCCCATCTGTTCAATAACGCCTTTACCGGAAGCATCGGGAAGAATCCGTTCCATGGCCGACATCTGTTTAGAAAACACTCCGACTATACCTGTTTTTCTAACGAGCGTTTGAAGTCCGGTCTTCTGATACATCCGAAGCCCTTTGCCTAGCAGCTTCATTCTATTTTGATGCGGAAACACTTTCTTGAACATCACTTTACGTACGGCTTTTACCCAGAGACGATGCTGATCCGTATGATCCTCGATGGCATCTCTCGCCTGCTCGATTAATTGGCCATACTTAACGTCCGCGGGGCATGCCGGTTCGCACGCTCTGCAGCCCAAGCAGTGGTTCATTTGATCCTCGAAACGGGCATTCGGTTCCATGACGCCGTCTACAACGGCTTTCATAAGAGAAATTCGCCCGCGCGGGGATTCGGCCTCGACGCCGGTTTCTTGAAAGGTAGGACATGCCGGCAAGCAGAAGCCGCAGCGCATGCAATTCGTTAATTGATCGTAATCCAGCTTGATCGACAATGTTTCCTTCAGTGAGGCTCCCGTTGTTTTAGCCATGATCGATCACCACCCTGCGCCGCGTTTCCTTCGCGAATATTTTGCCGGGATTCAATAGACCTTGCGGATCAAAGGCATGCTTAATATTTTTCATAATTTCGATTCCCGCGCTGCCTACTTTCCATTCTAAGAACGGTGCCTTAACCATCCCTACGCCGTGCTCGCCGGTTATTGTTCCTCCGAGGCGAATCGCCGCTTCGAATATTTCCTCGAAAGCGGCCTCGACGCGATGAATTTCTTCCTCGTCTCTTGCATCGGTCGTCGCCGTAGGATGAAGGTTCCCGTCTCCGGCATGGCCGAACGTACATATTTGCACATTGTGTTTTTGCGCGATGCGATTAATCTCCAGCACCATATCGGCGATTCTGGAACGAGGCACGGTCGCATCCTCTAAAATCGTGGTGGGACGAAGCCGAGCCAAAGCCGTAAACGCGCTGCGCCTTGCGGTCAACAGCTTTAAGGCTTCCTCTTGGGAGCTGGCGACACTTACTCTATCCGCCAATTCTTCTTTGCAGATTTCCGCCATCTTGGCAATATCCCGTTCGACCATTTCCAATTCCCCGTCTTGCTCAATGAGAAGAATAGCGGCTACATCAAGCGGAAGTCCGAGCTTAGAGAAATCTTCTACGACGCGAATCGTCGGATTGTCCATAAACTCGAGCGTCGCGGGAATGATTTGATTTTCGATAATTTTGGATACCGTGCGGGCTGCGCCGTAAATATCCTTGAACATCGCCAGCATCGTCTTCTTGTATTTCGGCGGCGGAATGAGCTTAAGAGTCGCTTCGGTAATGACAGCCAGCGTGCCTTCCGATCCGATCAGAAGCTTCGTCAAATCGTAACCAGCCACGTCCTTGGTTAATTTCCCGCCCGTCCGAAGCACCTCGCCAGACGCCAGTACGCATTCAAGACCGATTACGTAGTCTTTGGTTGTACCGTATTTCAAGCCGCGCAGACCTCCGGAGCACTCGGCAATATTTCCTCCGATCGTCGAAATAGCCATACTGCTCGGATCGGGAGGATAGAACAAACCTAAATTTTCAATATGCTCTATGAATTTCTTCGTGATGATTCCCGGCTGAACGGTCGCCGTTAAATTCTGCATATCCACGTCCAGTATCGCATTCATCCTGTGCATGACCATAACGATCCCGCCTTGCACAGGAACGGTGCCTCCGCACAGATTCGTGCCTGAACCCCGGCTAATTAAAGGAATTCCATATTTGCCCAACACTTTAATAATTTGCGATACTTGCTCGGTATTCTTCGGATAGATGACTCCGTCCGGCAGCTTCTGAAGCATAGGCGTGCCATCGTAAGAATGAGTGACCAGGCTTTCCGCATCATCTTTGAAAAATGCATCGCCTACGATACTGCGAAGTTCTTGTTTGTAAGGTTCTTCTCGCATAAGACCCTCCATAAGAAAGATTTGTTTTTAATTTGATCATGTGATCTGATGACTTTTCATTTAGTTTAGCTTATGATTGAATTGTTGTATACGATTTTTTTTGGAGGTACCCGATGGTATTTCAGCAAATTAGTCCCCAGAAGGGCTCGGAAATTGTGATGCAGCAAATTAAACAGCAGATTGAATCCGGCGAGTTCGCTCCTAGTTCGAAGCTTCCGACCGTTGTTGATCTTGCTGCTAGCTTTAACGTAGGCCGCTCCACTATCCGCGAAGCGCTTAGCGGTCTCAAAGCCATGGGGTGGGTAACCATTCGTCATGGCGGCGGTACATTCGTCAGCAGTCAGTTGCCGAGAGAATCCAATGCCGAAGCCGGCGGAGGTTTCTTCTATCAAACGCAAATGCTGCAAGAGGTACTTGAAGTCCGTAAATTTATCGAAGTTGGCTGTGCCTCGCTTGCCGCGCAGCGCCGTACCGATGAGGATATGAAAGAGTTAAGCGACATTTTGGTTCAAATGGAAAACACGTTGGATCAAGATGATGAGAATGAGCTTGCGGATATTCGTTTTCACCTGTGCATCGCGAAAGCTTCGCATAACTCATTGCTCATCGCCATGATGGAGTCATTGACGGAGCGGTTGCAGGTTAGCATGAAGGAATCTCGCCGCCTGTGGTTTTTCGCGGATCGCACCTCGGCCGAAGGGCTTCTTGAGGAACATCGGATGATTTACGAGGCGATTGCGGCCATGGACGAAAAATTAGCGGCCGACAGAGTCATGCAGCATATTGCGAAGGTAGATACGATTGTTCAGAAGCTTATGGTTAAGTAGCGGAGCGGAGCTGGGTTTGCGTCAAAAGGGCAGAGGGTGAGGCTGCGCTAAGGGGTAAAGGCAGAGGCTGGACGCTACCGGTGCAAAGTGGATTAGCGGCACCGAGTGCCGCTAATGAGACAAAACCGCCTCCTTTACACAGCCGTAACGGCAACGCTTGCCGCTATTTTGTTAATTCATGCTATATTCAGGTAGCAAGGTGAATCCAATAACGGCAGCGCGTGCCGTTAACATGAATTTTGGTCCGCCCATCATGAGGAATAACGGCACCGCGTGCCGCTACCGAATTTCTCAATGGCTCAATGATATAAAAAGGCTGAGTTCTGCTCAGTTGTTGCTTAACAGTGAATCAAAGTGTATAGAAAGTTACAAAGTGATCATGAAAAGACCTGAAACGGTCAAATTGACCGCTACAGGCATCATTCCGTGTGAAAGTAGTTCGTAACGGTCAAAATGACCGCTACGAACCAAGGAAATGGCATTCTGCGCTAATAATTGGGCGCGTAACGGTCAAAATGACCGTTACGATCAATAGGCAGCTAGAAAATCCGCTTGAAACGGTCAAAATGGCCGTTACAGATTAATCGATTTTGTTAAGCAACAACGTTCTGGAACACAGCTTATAAAAAAGACTTGTCGGAGCTTCTCGATAAAGAGAGAAGCAGCCCAACAAGTCTTTTTCATTGCCTATTGCCTATTAAGACGAAGCGGATGGTTCAGCCGCTTCCGCGTCAGACGGCTTCTCGCCGCCGAATCCCCGGCCGTGGCCGCCGCCGTGACGATGGCCTTCGCCGAAACCTTTGCCATTGACGATCTTCTCGGCGATATTGGCTACGTCCTTCAATTGCTTGTCCGCTTCCGTTTGCGTCAGCTTGCCGTCTTTAACCGCTTGGTTAATGCTGCTTGTCAAAGCCGTTTTCTCCGCATCGATCAGCTTCTGCACGTCCACGCCCTTGTCTGTGGCAAGATCGGCTAACGATTTGCCTGCGCTAAGCTGCTCCTTCACTTGATCGGCGCTAAGTCCGAGCACTTTGGCGGCAGCAGAGAAATCCAGCGGAGCCCGGAAGCCGCCACCCCGTATATCCACCTGCAGATCGGAGTCGATCATCTTGTCCAAATTATCCGCGAAATCCTTCTTCCGCTCTTCCAGTTTCTTATTAAACGAATCGGTCATCGCTTTTTTCAAGCTATCGCGGGATACTCCTTGTCCCTCGGCAATCTTGGCTAAAGTCATGCCTGCCTTGATTTTCTCGTTAAACGCGGCCTTATCGAGCTTCAGCAAATCGAGTACTTCTTGACTCACGAATTGTTTTTGGCGTCCGAACCCTCCGCGATCATCCAATGCGTCACCCTTGACTGACACTGCGGACACGGCCTTGTTTCCCGTAGTAGAATCGCTCGATGTCGTTGCCGCATAGGCGGTGAGCGGAATCATGACGGCTATCGCAGCCGTAATTCCTAACGTTCTTACTTTGTTCTTCATCTTCATTCCTCCTGTTCCGTTAATTAGCCTTACAACCCCCATTATTCTCATCTTTCCTGAAATTAGGCTGAAGTCAGCCTTAACGGAACATAAGGATTAGCTGAAAGAAAACTGAACGCCGCACCATTGACTGAGCGACCGCAGCGGTCATACCCTTTTTCGCCCATATGCTAGCAATCTTAAGAAAATCTTAAGAAGTTATTTCCATTTTATTAAACTATTGAGAGGTATAATCAGATCTGAATGGAGGGATCGCCCGTGATTGAAATGAATCGAATTAACCATCAATTCGCCATCGGCAAAAAAGGCAAAGAACGGGTCATTCCCGTGCTGCACGACATCGACATGCAAGTTAAGCAAGGAGAAATCGTCGCGATCGTCGGACGGAGCGGCTCAGGCAAATCGACGTTGCTCAATCTGATGTCCGGATATATCCGGCCTACTTCCGGAGAAATCCGCGTAGCCGGTCAAGCGGTAACCTCCCTAAGCGAAGGGGAGTGGGCTAACTTCAGGCTTGCCCATCTCGGTTTCATGTTCCAAAGCTTTCAGCTTATTCCGAGCATGACCGCCTTCGAGAACGCCGAGCTTCCCCTAGTGCTCAAAGGGATCGGGTTGGCGCAGCGCAAGAAGAAGGTCATGGAAATGCTAGAACAGGTTGGAGTTGCCGAATACGCCGGGCATTATCCGGGAGAATTGTCGGGCGGCCAGCAGCAGCGGGTTTCCGTTGCGAGGTCTTTAATTCTGAATCCGCCTATCGTACTTGCGGACGAGCCAACGGGAAGCTTGGATAGCGACAACGAAAGCCAACTGCTCTCGATGATCCAACATCTGAATCAGGATAGAGGCACGACGTTCGTCCTCATTACCCACGACGAGCAGGTCGCCTCCATCGCGCACAGGACGATAACCTTGAAAGACGGGCGCCTGCTGAATGCATACGCGACAGGAGGGACTCTCGTCTATGAAACTCACTGATCAATTCCGGTTTGTCCGGCAAAATATGAAGAAAAACAAAACCCGGCTGTTCATGACGGTATTAGCGACGGCCATGGGCTGTTCCTTCCTCATCGTGCTCGCTTCCGTCGGGTTCGGCCTGCAGAAAAGCATCGTCGACAAAGTCGTCGGGGACCGTCTCGTAACCGCGATAGATATATACGGAATCGAATCCGTTAAGGATATTAATCGGATAATCGGCAAGGAAAACCTGGACTACCTACGCTCGGTCGATCATGTCAAAGCGGTCACCTACCGCAACTATGTTCAGCAATCGCTGAGCCCGACCGTTGAGGGTGTGGCGGCGAATAACAACGGAGTCATTAACGTTGACTTCGATGCGGAAACCAAAGCGGGCTTCGGGTTAAGCGCCGGCAGGCTCCCGCAGAACCCTAACGAGATCGTCGTTGGCTTCAACATTCGAGAGTCCCGAGACGGGAAGCAACCGAAAGAAAATACACCTCCCGCTAAGGAATGGCTAGGTAAAGTCATGAATCTTGAAGTTCAACAGCTTGCCGAAGACGGTACGAAGCAGAAGCAAACGATACCGGTAACGATCGTCGGAATCAGCAAACAGCCGTCGCGCGAATGGCAGACGGACACGATGGTGTACATCGGCAACGGACTTCTAACCCAGATCGAGACTTTCACCCAAACTCAATGGGGCGCAATTCGGCCTCCGAAGGCGGATAAAGACAATTCCGACCAGCCGCCGGGCAATCAGCCGCTCGGGCTGCAGGATCCCCGCCAATACAACTCCGTGCAGGTCATTGCCGACGGTGCTAATCACGTAAAAGCCATTGCCGAAGAAATCCGGTTGAAAGGGTATTATAGCCATTCCATTGCCGACGAGCTTAAGCAGATTAACCTGGTATTCCTGATTATGAAAATAGGGCTGGGGTTTGTCGGCACCATCGCCGTGCTGATCGCTTCGATCGGTATCTTCAATACGATGACGATGGCCGTTACCGAACGCGCCCAGGATATCGGCATCATGAAGGCGATCGGCGCTCATCCTTCCGCGATCCAGCGAATTTTCCTGCTTGAAAGCAGTATGATCGGCTTGCTCGGGGCTATTATGGGGACGATTGTCGCTTACCTCATTTCTTTCGCCGTGAACGCCGGACTGCCGATAGTCATTAAAGGATTCATGAATGAGAACATTCCCGACGATTTCCGCTTCTCAATGATTCCGCCTTCTCTAGCTATCGTGTCCTGCCTCATCTCGCTGGGCGTCGCTTTGCTGTCAGGCTCCCGCCCGGCTAGACGGGCAACCCGCATCGACGTGCTTCGTGCATTGAGACGGGATTTATAACGAAAAAATCGCCATGCAAGCTGCCGATCCGGCTCTTGCTTGGCGATTTTTATTTCTTACGATCCGAAGGAAGCATTATTGCGCATAATCCGACTAGTGGAAGGAAGCTGCAAAATAGCATGACGTCCGATAAACCGAACACATCCGCGGCTTTGCCAAGCGCTACCGCACCGATGGCTCCCATCCCGAAAGCCAAGCCGGTCGTCAATCCTGATGCCATTCCCACATTGGCGGGCATGAGGAATTGCGCATAGACGACGCTCACGGAGAATCCCGATAACACGACGAACCCTAGTAACGCAATGACCGGATACACTAAAAATAAAGGGAGGTGCGGCAGAATAAGAGCGATCGGCGAAGCTCCGGCTATGGAAAAGACGATCATGTTTTTTAACCCGAACCGGTCCGCCAACACACCCCCGAAATAAGTTCCGAGCACGCCCGCGGCAAGAAACAGGAACACCGGAATTTGCGCTTGTTGAATCGTTAAGCCATAGTGCTCCTTAAGGAAAAACTGATAATAGCTGCTAATACCCGCATGGTACCAAGAACGGGCAAATACGAGGAACACCAACATTCCCATCGCGAATTTGACCCGGGGATGACTCATTTTCTCGACAATCGTCGAGCCTGCTTTTCCCGATGCCTTGTTCGCTCGATCCGTTTCCCATTCCGTAAGCTTGCGTTTATACCAAGGAAGCACCCCGAGCAGCACCGCTATCGCGAAGCCAGCGAACAACGTCCCCCAGATGGCCCCGAATTGGCCGAGAGGGACGAAGATGAATATCGTCATCAGCGGTGCCAACGAGCTGCCCGCATTGCCTCCAACCTGGTAAACCGATTGGGCGAATCCGCGTCTTCCGCCTGCTGCGAAATAGACGACCCTGGAGCCTTCAGGGTGGAAGATTGCCGACCCCAATCCGATGAACACGACCGCAAGCAGCAAATACCAGAATTGCGGAGCGAAAGCGATGCCCACCATGCCGATCAGGCTAAGCCCCATTCCGATCGGCAGCATATTAGGCAAAGTACGACGATCCGAGTACGCGCCGACTACGGGCTGCATAACGGAAGAAGTCATATTAAGCATGAAGCCGATCCAGCCTACCTGCACATAAGACAGGTTTAGCGACTTTTCCAGAATCGGATACAAAGCCGGTACGACGGCCTGCATGGAATCGTTCAACAAATGCACCAAACTTATGGCGAAGAGTACGGGTAATACGGCTTTGGTCGAATCCGATGCCGCCGTTCGCGATCCTGCGATTGAAGCCAAAGGGGTCCCTCCGATGCGATAACGCCTATGAACTCCAAGTTTAGAAGGGGAACGCCTCGAAGTCAAGGCAAATACTGTTTCGCACCGCTGCTAAGATAATGGTGAACCTATATACAATTCTTTCATTACCGCTTCAATCGGCAACGGCTCTATGGACATATCGCGGATGCCGTAGGTTTCATTAAACTGCCGAATGAAATGCTTTAATGGCAAAATGTCGGTATCGATTTCAAGCTCCGCCTCTGAATCGTGAATTCTCTTTAACAACGTGACTCCCGGCATAGACTCATCGGGAAGCGGTAGGTCAGTCGTCAACCGAACCGCTTTTTTCTCACCAAGCCTGCCTCTTAGTACATTCAACCCGTCATCAAACACGATCTCACCGTGATTAATAACGATAACTCGTTCCGCAAGTAATTCCACATCATCCAAGTCGTGCGTTGTCAAAATAAAGGTGACCCCTTGGCGGTTCATATCCTTGATGAAGTCACGGATATTTTCCTTGGCAATGACATCGAGTCCGATTGTCGGCTCATCCAGGAACACAAGCTCCGGACCATGAAGCATCGCCATAATAAATTCGCACTTCATCCGTTCGCCCAGCGACAGCTGCCGGGTTGGCTTGCGCATGACATCGCCGACGTCCAATAACGTCGTTAGACGATCGAGCGTCTGGGCGTATTCCCGCTCCGGCACGCCGTATATCGCTTTGTTCATATAGAAGGCATCGACGGGGGGAATGTCCCAGAGAAGCTGCGATTTCTGCCCGAACACCGCGCCGATGCGCCTAACATATTCGCTCCTCTGCTTCCATGGAGTCAGGCCCAAAGCTCTAACTTCCCCCGATGTCGGATGCAGCACGCCGGTAAGCATTTTAAGAGTTGTCGACTTTCCAGCACCATTAGGCCCAAGAAAAGCAACCATCTCTCCTTGTTCGACCGTAAAAGAGATATCCTTGACCGCCTGAACCTCTTTCATCGGTCTGCGGATTAAGTTAGCCGCAATTTCCCGCAGGGTGTGCCCACGTTCATGGGTCATGTAAGTTTTGGTTAAGTGACTGACTTCGATCATGGATAATCTTCTCTCCTTCATCCGCCCGCGCTCGTATATCCACGCAACATGCGATGCCAATACACGATACCTGCAATCAAGAACAGCGCCGCGGCTGCCCCCGCACCCGCCGTCTCCCATCCGGCACGTCCGAGCAGAGCGGAAGCCGGTACGAAAGCAATGATGCCTACCGGTATGACGTAGGTCATCAGCTGCTGAAATGATTTAGCGTAAATCGTGCCCGGGTACATCCCGAAGCTCGTAACCGAATCGAAAATATCATAAACCCGGCTGCTCCCTACCCAACGAAACAACAACCCGGACAACAAAAGCGAGAATGCACACAATACTGCCAAGGATGCCAGAAACAACCCCGCGAACTGGATCCAACCGTTAAACTTAGGTGCCGGCAGGCCGGATAAAGCATAACCGAACAGCACTCCTCCGCTAAGGAGCCTGCCGAAATCCTCCGGATCCAGTCCGTTTAGCATCGTCATGAATAAGGCAGGCCGCGGTTTAAGCAGCAAAAGATCGAATGTCCCTTCCCTTACCAAAGATAACGTGCTGCCTACCATTCCGAAAAAAATAGGAAAAGCGATTCCTTTCGCGAGCCCGAATACGCCTTGAATAAGAAGTGCCTCATGCAGTGACCAGCCTGGAAAAGAAGCTCCCGATCGATAGACGAGCAGCGTAATCATCGGCACAAGCAAATCGCCTGCGACCAGAAGGATAACGCTTAGGAAGAAGTGACTTCGGTATGCCATCTGCTCCGCAACTTTCGTACGCAACACGGAAGCAATACAAGCGAATACTCCCTTCATACCCCCACCCCCGTGAACCGTCTCATCGCAGCATGATAGAGCAGCAGCATCAAGACCGCCATAAGCGCCGTTGCACCGACTTGAAGCGCAACGAGAGCCGGGATGCCTATCGAATAACCCGCTAATTCATATTCGCCGATGAACACCCGGGTCGGAACATAAGTAATAAATTGAAACGGCAGGAAAAACAACACTTTCTGTGTCCATTCCGGAAAAAAGGTGAGCGGCACGAACAGGCCTGCGCTAATATCTTTAAGCAGCAAGAATACCCTTCGCACACCCTCGGCACGAACGAGCCAGAAGGCGGTTAACCCTACGCAATAATTAACCATGAAGTTCATCAGAAAGCTGAGCGCAATGGATATTACGGCCCACATCGGCGCTGCAGGCCAGAGCTTAACTCCAAATACAAATAGAAAGATAAGGAAAATGGGCACGAATTCAATCATGAATCCCAGCGAACGATGACCTAATTTCTGCGCCAAAGCGAACAGCCAATGCGGCATGGGCCGCAGCGCGAACGTAATGAATTTCCCGGTACGTACGAGCATCTGCAAATTCCAGTCGGCAAAATCGAATGTCAGATAATTGATAACCGCCGCAATACCGAAATAGGACAGCATTTGCTCCAGCGTAAAGCCATTTAATGTGTCCGTCCCTTCAAAAACAGCGCGCCATATGAAAAATTGCACCAGAAAATAGACGGGTCCGACGAGAAGCGATACCGCCATATGCGAGCGATAGGCGGCCCATTCCTTGTACGTTGCAAAGCCGATCGCTTGAATGGAGCCGATTACTCTGATCATTGCCACCCAGACCATATCAACTGTTGAGGATGAATGATCGATTCCGGCACCCAATCCAAATTAGACGGTACAATGTAGACGATGACAGCATTCTGCTTCGGATCGACAATGAGCTTGCAGCGGCCAGCCCCCTCGTGACCGAATGAACCTGGCGATACCCACTCATTTTCTACCGTCACCCCCGGTCCCATCCCGTACGGCATCGAAGCGATTTTACCGCCCCAGCAATATGCAAACAAATCCCGTCCTTCGAAATGGTTGCGCGTCATCCGTTCCACGGATTTGCGAGATAGTATGCGCTGCCCCTCGTAGGTCCCCTTATTCAGCAGCATTTGACCGAACCGGAACAGATCTCCGAGCGTGGAGTATAATCCCCCGCCCGTTCGCGGCGGCTCATAAGTTCTATCTCGCTTAACCAACCGCGATTCGTCCCAATCGTTCGTCACGCACACTTCCCCGTGCAGCTCCTCCGGTACATCGAAGAACGTCCGGGTCATTCCTAGCGGTTCCGCGATGTTCTTCATCACGTATTCCTCAAAATGAAGGCCGCTGGCGCGCGTAACGATTTCGCCGACCAAGGCATATCCGGCAGATGAGTAGTTCCAGTTTTCCCCCGGTTTGCACACCGGCTTCATGGATAGGATAGCGCGGATCCATGCCGACTTCTGAAGCTTCAACCGTTCGTCTTCATCTGTTATTGCGTGAGGGCCTTCCGTATCCGGATCGAAAGCGAATCTTACATCCCAATGGCCAAATGGATTAGGCTCGGCATAATAACCCGGGTCTGGCCACAATCCGGACGTATGCGTCAGCAGATGCCAGATTTGGATTTTCTCGAACATCGGATGCTTGAACACCTCGATCCATTCGGCTACAGGCTGCCTCAAAAACAGTTTACCTTGCTCGATAAGTTGAAATATGGCCGTTGCTCCGAACAGCTTGGTAACGGATGCAACTCTCCGAATGGTGTCCGTAAGCATCGGGGATTCATCTTCATCCCTGTATGTACGCAGTCCAAAAGCGTTGCTTGCGAATATTTTCCCGTCTTTAGCCAGCAAATAGGAAGCGCTCTGCACTTTATTATCGTTAACAAGGTTCCGAAAATGTTGTTCCAGTCTAGCAAGTACCTCCGGACGGTAAGAAGCTTCCTGAAGCGTCGAGGTTTGAAGCGTTTCGGTAACAGCCATCTTGGATTCCCCCCTATAATAATCCTGACCAAACGATCGCTTTCGGAATGACGACGGACTCCGTTGTGAAGCCGCGGGTACTCGGAACTAAAAACGCGAAAACGAGCTGTTCAGCCGGGTCAACATATAGCCCGCAGTGGCCGAAACCTTCATGGTTAAATGTCCCAGGCGAACATAGATCGAAATCATCCAGCGCGAAACCAAGCCCGTGGCGAAAATCTTTCTCGTCGCTTCCCCACCCTTGCATGCGCACCCCGGACAATTGGTTTTGGGTCATCATTTCCACCGCGCGTTTGGAAAGAACGGTCACCCCGTCCAGCGTACCGCCGCTGAGCAGCATTTGACCGAACCGCATTAAATCCGCCAGTGTGGAATACAGACCGTTTCCACCTTTTGGCGGCTCATTGGGGTCAACCTCGGCAACCGATACTCCTTTTTCCTCCCACGGACCGGTTACGCAAACCTCATCTCTCCATCCCGGGGGGACGAGGAAAAATGATTGCTCCATGTCCAAAGGCGCTAAGATTTCTTTCTCGATATATAGATGATAAGGACTGCCGGAAACACGCGCGATGATTTCTCCGAGAATCGCATAGGTCGCAGTCGAGTAGTGCCACTCCTTGCCAGGCGGAGCCATGACGGGGCCTGTTAAAATAAGCTGTATCCAGTCGGTAGAAGGATCGATTTTCTTCCTCTCATGATAAGCCCATTCAAACCATGGCAAATGATGCGGCTCTAAATAGGACCCCGGATCCGCTCGCAATCCCGATGTGTGCGTTAATAAATGAAAAATAGTGATCTCGCGGTGCATGGGATTATCGAACTGCTTCAACACGCTGCTTACGGGTTGATGGAGATAAATCAATCCGCGTTCGATCAGTTGCATAATGGCTACCGCCGTAACGATTTTGGTAATGGAATACGTCTTGCGAATGGAGCCGGGCAGCAAATCTGAACTATCTTCCTTGTGCGTGAGATTGCCCATCGACGTATGCGCGAACACTTTGCCATAGCGGGCCAGTACGAACGACGCGCCTTGAATCGTCTTTTTACCGATCAACGACGCATAGTGGTCATTTAATCGCTGCAGGGCGGTCGGATTGAAACCCACTTCTTCCGGTTTAGCTTCCGTTCTTCCTTGATGTAACGTGATCGTCTCCATCATGACACCGAAAAACCTCCTTGAACCAATTGGTTAAAAGTGGAAGGACTTTAAGAATGTCACCATTGTAAGCGATCACATGTTCGGTTGTCTACAGGAAAAAATCAATTAGAAAATTATAATTATACTGCTCTATTTGTTAGATTATTGATAGTATGAAAAAAAGGGCGAAATTGGAAGAGGTGTGTCGTCTGAGGAAATTAAGATTGTTTATGTGCGCTCTTATTCTGTTCTCGGCATTCGTAACCGGCTGTAACAGTCCGAAGGCTGTGCCTCTGATTGACAAGGACGATATCACGCTTAACATAGGTTACCTATCAGAAGAAGCTTTCGAGCAGAGGTATGCGAATATATTGCAGCGCGAGTATCCGAAGCTCAGAGTCAACATCATCCCTATGAAGGAATTAATACGCGGTGAAGTAACCGTCCAACAATGGGTTAAATCCCACTCTGTCGATCTCCTGTACATACCCGACCATTTATTCGAATCCTTCATTGATTCAGGGCAGATACGGCAATTGGACGCTTATATCGATCGGGACTCTTATTCGCTAGATGACAGGGTACCCGAAGCGATTGAGCTGACTAAGCTTTACGGTACCGGAAAAATATACGGGCTTCCGCCAACTTTCACCGGACGAGCCCTTGCCTATAACAAAGACCTTTTCGATCAATACAATGTTAGCTACCCGAAGGATGGCATGAGCTGGAACGAGTTGATCACCCTTTCGCAGCGGTTCCCTCAGGGCTTATCCATTACGGACAGGACACCTTGGGATTGGGTGCAGGATATGGGAATGACGCTGAATCTGCAGCTTTACAACAAAACTTCCCGGACAGTAACCTTTAACAGCCCCTCTTGGCTGAAGGTATGGGAGTCGGCGATCGAACCTTTGCGGAACAACAAAGTATGGTTTGACGATATCAATAAAAATCCGTTTCGCACCGGCGAACGTGCAATGACGATCATTTCCAGCGATCAATTGAGACGGCTGGAAGAGGGACAACTGGGTTTCAAATGGGATCTAGTCACGATGCCCGTCAATCCAGCGCAGCCGGATGTTACCGCTAATCTATTTGCTGATGGCTTTTACGCGGTTACTCAGACTTCTTCCAACCCCGATGATGCTTGGGAAGTCATGCGGTTTTTACTTTCGGATCGAGTAGCCAAGTGGGTTTATGGAGATTGGTATGGCTTTACGACCCTAGCGGATCAGCTTGGAATTAACGCGGAGGAGAAAAAGCACCGTGCCGTATTCCATCGACTGCGACCGGTTCTTCCGAATTATGATGTTCTGCCAGACTCTCTGCGGGGATTAGCCATTCAAACGCTCGATCAGTTGTTGGCGGGCTCCGATCCGATAACTGAATCTTCGTTAACCGATCTTCAGCAAAAGGCGGAAGCGCTGCTTCGATCAGATAAATCTAGCGGGAAGGAGAAGTGATCATGCGCTTTAAATCATCCCGGCTACTGATCCTACTCTTCTCGTCCCTGATTATCTTATCGGGTTGCCTAAACTCCAAGCCTGAGAAGCCTATCGTTCTTAAGGTCAGCGCTCCTTCCGTCCAACAATTTTACAGAGATTACGGTTATGGCTTTGAGAAGAAATACCCCCATATCCAAGTTCAGGTTGTTCCCTATGATTCCAAGTCGGTGGATCCTTATCAGGACGCGGACATTAGGTATATGTACAATTTGCCGTTGCTTCGGCAACAGATCGAGCAAGGCCAATTGCTTTCTTTATCATCGCGCTTCCAGAAAGAAGAAAATTCGGAGCTTGGCAAGCTTTCCCCTATCGTCACCACTTTGCTCAAATCGGCTGCCGATAATGGCGAGATGTACGGAGTTTCACCAACCTTTCAAGGAGTCGCGCTGTTTTACAACAAAGATCTGTTTAAGCAATATGGAATTGCTCCTCCCGCTAACGGTGCTGCTTGGAAAGATATTTTCGCGTTGGCTATGCGGTTTCCGAATAAGGGGACGGATGGACAACCCCTCTACGGTATAGGCACGAATTATTATCGCAACATTACGCTTAACTGCATTCTTGAAGCAGGTCGAACAGAAGGGCTGTCTTATATCCAACCTCAAACGCTTAAAGTCACGATGAATACGGAAAAATGGCGAACGATATGGAATTACGCGATTGAAGCGTTCAGGTCTGGCGCCATTAAAGGGGAAGAAGAATCGCTCGGCGGGAACGATCCTTCGTTCATGACCGGACAAGTAGCCATGACACTCGGAGGTTTCTCATCGGCGTATAGCTTTGAGGAATATGCTGAAATGTTCAAAGTCAAACGCATCAACTGGGGAATCATCACGCCTCCCGTCGATCCCGGGCAGCCGGACCGCTCCCGCTCCTATACCGTAGATGAGATATTCGGCATATCTACCGCATCGATGCATCAAGAGGAAGCCTGGAAGCTCCTTGAGTTCATCGTGTCCGATGCCGAGAATATCCGTAACAGGGCCAACTATCGGAGCCAGGGGATTCCTTCTATTACGGAATATATGCAGCCGCTCAGCAATTGGGATGACCTCTCGCCTATATATAAGCTTCAAGCCAATCCGGATAATCCGAATCCTTACCTTGTCATTGACCCTAAAATCGTGACTGCGCTCCAAGACGTTGCCCAACCGATTCTCGATCAGGTCATCCGAGGCGACAAGACTGTTGAGGCTGCGCTTGCGGAAGTGGAGCTTAAGGGGCAACAGGCGGTGGATGTGAAGAGGATGGAGTTGCAAAAGGGAGCCCTGCCCAAGTAAACCGAACTTATTCGCTTTTGAAATTAAAATTTCTAGCCAAATAAATAACCGGCGTGGACGCTACCGATATTACGAACTTAATCACATAAGTCGTGATGGCGATTTCCCACCACACATCCCAAGTATACAGTCCCGCGAATGCGATCGAACAGAAGATGAGCGTATCGACCAATTGACTGACGCCCGTGCTTCCGTTGTTGCGTATCCACAATTGGCTGCGTGTCGGGTACTTCACCTTTAGTTTGCTGAATAGTTTAACGTCAAGGAATTGGCTGACGAGATACGCGGTTAAGCTTCCCAAAGCGATACGCGGCGCCAATCCGAAAATCGTCTGAAGCGCAGGCTGACCGAAATCCGTCTCCTGAGGCTCGAATACGAGCACCATCTGCATAATAGCCGTGGACATCAGCAGGAAGAAGAACCCGAACCACACCGCCTTCTTCGCTTCCTTCTCTCCGTACTTCTCATTCAATAAGTCCGTCGTCAGATAGATCGTGCCGTACATCGTGTTGCCCAGCGTCATGACGAAGCCGAACATTCCGATCGTCTTAACCACTTGAATGTTGGCGAGCACTACAGCCGCGGCAATCCAAGCATATAACCCCTGCTTTCCGAACATCCGGTAGCAGATCAGGAATAGCGCAAAGTTGACTAGGACGAACAACGCGCCCCAACCGAAATTAAACATAACCATCCTCCTAGTTTTGTTGACGCGGGAGTTTGCGAACCGCGGCTCCGCTTTGCGGAGCAAACGTCTACCATTATAACATACAACAAGAGCCGGCAACCCAGAGGAATTCCCCCCCAGTCCACCGGCTCCCGTCTCTTCATCAAATCACTCTTTTACGCAGATTTACGTTCAACCGCCGCGACTCCCTGCCGCTTTATTTTGCCAACGAACAAGCTCAGAGGCAACGCCGCAACCGCTATGAATGTAGCGATGACATACACGTCGTTGATGCTCATCGTGAAGGACATCATCCCGATATGGATTTTGTCCGTATCCCCTGCTTGCGCTAAATTGGCGGCATGAGTAATGGAGCGCGAGGCAAGCAACGTCGTGAAGATAGCAATCGCGAACGACCCGAATACGTTCCGCGTCCAGTTCGTAATCGCCGAAGCGTGTCCCGATAGCTGTGCAGGAATTTGCTCCATGGCCGCGTTGCTTGACGGCATGACCACGAATGCGATGCCTAAGTTCCGCACGATCATCCACCATACGATATAGGAGTGAGGGACATCGACACTTAACCAGCTTAGCGTCAGAGTACCGACCGTCAACAAAACGATCCCAATAGACATCAACCAACGAGGCCCTATAACGCCATACAACTTCCCGACAAAAGGCATAGCGAGCGCCATGACTAAAGATGCGGGCAACAAAATTAATCCCGTATCCATCGGGGACACATGTTGAATTCGTTGCAAGAACACCGGGGTCAGCAGCGTGCCTGAGTATAAGCTAATCGTTATAATATTGGCTATAATCGCATTTAAGGTAAACCGACCGTTCTTGAATACCCGCAAGTTAAGCAGCGGAGTTTCGACCACGAGCTCACGCCAGATGAAGAGGATTAGATTAAGAATTCCAAATGCGAGCAGAAGCGCTATTTTCCACGAATCCCATCCCCACTTATGACCTTGGCCAAGAGCCAGCAATAAGGAAGAGCTGCTTAGGATAACGGTCACGAAACCAAGTCCGTCGAAGCTTTTGGGAACGTTCAGCCGATAATAAGGAATATAGGCATATACAAATGCGATTGCGATCAGTCCGATAGGAATATTCATTAGGAACAGCCATTGCCAATCGAAGTTTTGCAGCAGCCAGCCGCTGATCGTCGGTCCGAAAGCCGGAGCCAGCATGGCGGACAATCCCCACAAGGAGATGGCCATCGCTTGCTTCTCCCTCGGTATGACCTGATAAATAATCGACATCGTAGCCGGAATGATCAAACCGCTGAATGCTCCTTGCAGTACCCGAAACACGATCAAAGTTTGTTCGTTCCAAGCTGCGGCACACAAGGCGGAAGTAGCGGTAAATCCGATCAACGAGAAGAGGTAAAGCCGTCTGTAGCTGAATTTCTCGCCTAAATAACCCGCTATCGGAGCCGTCGTGCCCATAGCCAGCATGAATCCGGTTAATGTCCATTGCACTGAGCCAAGCGTTGTGTGAAAATGGTCCTTAAGAATTTCGAGCGCGAGATTAATCGTAGCCGAAGCAAGCACGCAAAGGAAAGAGCCGATAAAAATAGCAGTCATAATCGGCCAGAAACGGATTTGTTGATTATTCGTATTACTCATAATGGCTCTCCACACCCTCAATTGATAATATGTCTCTATTTACATATAATAAAGAACGAACATCATCATACTATGATTAGGCCCATATGTCAAAGTTTACTTATAGTCGGGAGAAAAATAAAAATGAACACGCTATCGTACGGTTTGCTCAGCTTTCTATCACGATCATCCTGTTCCGGGTATGATCTGATGCTCCAAATACAGCCATTCTGGCCGGCCAAGCATAGCCAAATCTATCCTTTGCTTGCCCAATTGGAGAAGGATGAATATGTTCAATACGAGCATATTTCACAGAGCGACAAGCCGGATAAGAAAGTCTACTCCCTAACCGACAAGGGAATAGAGGCGCTGCGGGAATGGTTATCCGAACCGGCTTCCGACCCCGTCATGCGAGACGATTTATATTTGAAAGTGTTTTGCATGTCATTGGTGGATTCGAATACCGCCCGTAATTTATTCATCAACCGTTTACAGCACTATCAGCAAAAGAAGCTCAAGTTTGACAACAAATTACCCCAACTGCAATGCATGACAGGATTGCCGCCGGACGAAATCCCTTCTTTCGACTCTCCATTCTTCGGAGCTTATCTTCTGCTCCAGAAAGCGATTAGCGTCAATGACGCGAATATTAAATGGTGCGAATGGGCATTAGAGCAGATAGCGTCACCGGCGGCTGAAAAGAGGGATTCCGTTGAGTGAGCAACAGACGGGTGAAACGGCGGAGAAAGTCATTATCATCGGAGCTGGCCCTTGCGGTTTAGCCGCAGCGCTTGAACTGCAGGCCATTGGGATCGAGCCGCTGCTTATCGAGAAACGGACGGTCGTCCACTCCATTTACCAATACCCGACGTATATGCAGTTTTTCAGCACTTCCGAGTTGCTCGAGATCGGCGGCATTCCGTTCACGACGCCGCTGGATAAGCCTACCCGGCGTGAAGCCCTTCAGTATTATCGCGATGTGGCGCTGCGCCGCAAGCTGCGTATTCAAGCCTATGAAACCGCGGTTTCAATCCTACGAAGAGAGAACGGACTATTCGCAGTTGAAACCCATGATCAATTCGGGGCATCGCGAATTTATACCGCACACTCTGTCGTTGTCGCTACCGGTTACTTCGATCATCCTAATCTCCTCGGCATTCCCGGTGAGGAAATGTCCAAGGTGAGCCACTTTTTTACGGAAGCCCACCCCTATACCGGAATGAAAGTCGCCATTATCGGCGGAAACAATTCGGCCGTCGATGCGGCGATGGAGCTTCTTCGCGTTGGAGCGGAGTTAACCGTCGTTTATCGCGGCGAGGATTATTCGTCCAGCATTAAGCCTTGGGTACTTCCGCTCTTCAAGAGCATGGTCGACAAAGGCCGCATTTCCATGCTCTTCGGCTGCCGCACGGTTCACATCGGCGAGAGGACGATTACCGTCCAGCCCATTGCCGAAGGGATTGAACCTATCGTTATCGACAATGATTTCGTACTCGCACTAACGGGGTTTCGCCCCGAACGAACACTGCTTACGGATACCGGCGCTGAAGTCGATGCTTCCTCAACCATTCCGACCTTTAATCCGGAGACGATGGAAACGAACGTTCCCGGACTGTACATCGCAGGCGTCATTGCGGCAGGACGCGAAGCCAACGAAATCTTCATTGAGAGCGGCCGCCATCACGGGAAGCTCATCGCCGGACATATTCGTGAGCGACTACTCTCCTAATTAAGCTATCCACGTTATTACGCCCGTAAACGGATCGATATCCGTGGCGGGCTTTTTGTTAGGTTAACGGCGGATACGGAATTCAAAGATGGGGCATCTTATTGCCTGCAATTGAACTTGGCATTCATGAAAATCGTTATTAAGGTAAGAAAAGGAGTGTGGTTAACATGACTTCAATGAGAAAAAGCACTCGGTTCCTGATCGCAGCATTGCTCGTTTTTCTTATTGCCGGGTGCACCAATGGCAACAATACTTCACTTCCGACTTCCGGTGTCCAATCATCGGAAAGCCCGCCTGCCGTGTCCACCGATGTTCCTTCAACCTCTTCAAGCGAATCTCCTCCATCGAATAGCTCTAACAACGAAAGCCCAGGGAACGTGCCTTCCACCTCTCCCATTTCGTCGATTGAACCCGTTTCAATGGGTAAGGTAACAGCCCTAAGGCTCGCCAATTTCAAATCGGGTTGGGCAGGCGGAGAAGGCTGGATTGCCAGAACCGACGACGGCGGCAAAAGCTGGAAGACGCAGCTGCAGCATAAGTATATCGTTAATCAATTATTTGCTCTGAACGACCAACAAGCATGGGCAACGCTCGATATCGGGGATTCGAAAAGCTTGCGGTTGCTTCACACCTCCAATGGAGGCAAGAAATGGACGGAAGCAGGAAACGTGCCTAACCGTGCATTCCTCCATTTCGTAAATTCCAACGAGGCTTTCAGCGGTAACGCCCGTACGACGGATGGCGGCAAAACTTGGGTAAAGCTCCCGGTTCCCTCCGCTCTCGCTGGAGATGCCTATTTCCATGATCACAGCAATGGTTGGGCGGTCACTCAGGGAAAAGACAAATTCAGCTTCACTCGCACCACCGATGGCGGGAAAACCTGGCGCTCGGTGATGACACGTACGACAGTGGCACCTGCTACCGGGGCTGTCATTCGATCAGCAGGTAAAAACAATGCATGGGTTGAATTAATCGGCGACTCCGGAATGACCCAGACTTCTTATTCCCTGTTCCATACTATAGATGGAGGGAAATCGTGGATTCCCGTATTGGCCCACTCCGGCGCTGGGTCCGGTCCGGCTCCGGGCTATGAGAGTGGAAAGGAAACGAAAGTTCCCGCTAACATGGGTTCAGGTCCCGGCGCCCTCTATGTCGTGAATACCCAAGTCGCATTCATGGGAGGACAGTGCATGGCTTGCGATCTTACAAACACAATGGGTAAAACAACGGATGGCGGAAAAACGTGGATTAACCTGAAGGGAGCGTTTCCCGGTTACGGACCACAGCAAATCGCCGCCGCGGACGCGAACCACATCTGGTGGATTAACACCGACAACGCCGAGCCTTCCGTCATGTACACATCCTCCGATGGCGGCAAGCATTGGAACAAGGTGCATACTTTCGATAAGCCTAAGCAAACTTAATTGCTCGTATCCGAAACCTGCGACCGGATCATGCGACGGTGCCGTTAAGCCATTTCTTGAAACTTGTTAGCAGACTAATAACGACCCTACGTGCCGCTATTTCCGGAATCGACACCTAGTACCCAAAGAGCGGCTTGTAGCTTCGATCCCCAATCATCGCATTCTGACAGTTATAAAAAATAAACGGCCAAGCAAGTTTTACCCTGCTTGACCGTCAACGCTTAAAACCTATGAACTAACACTATCATTACGGAATAACCACCAACGCAGCCGACTTGGCAGGCAGCTTCAAAGTAAATCCATCCGTCGCAACGTTTACTCCGCCGCTTGCCGACAACCGTTTCGAAGAGTTGAATCGGTAGACATCAGCTAACGCGCCCTCCCCGAACGAACCGTTTACTTTAACCGAACGAATGGCGCTGTCTTTGTTGAACAGCAGCACGTATGTTTTGCCGTCGGGCGCGACAATCGTGTAGGAGCCGAGCGCATCCGGAATCGAGCTCTTCGTGCGGACGCTGTCCCCCTTGATTTGACTGCCTTGTCCATCGTAATTCAAGTACATCTTGAAGGCGTCTTCCAACGGCGTGCCTGCTTTAAGCGTCCCGAACCTCGTCGCCAAGTCAACCCCTTCGCGGCCGAAGATGGCGAGCGCCTCGGCTTGCGCCAAACCTGCGGTAATACCGTCTCCATTGCCGAAGTTGTATTCGGAAATGGCCAGTTTCGTATCAGGCGAAATGTTGTTGATCATATCCTTCATCCTTGGAATAAGCCGGATCGGCTCCTGAATCCAAGATTGGTCGATGAAGTTAGGATCATACAACGACTTGAGCGATTGGAATCTCCGCTTGGCGACCGCCGGACCTTCTTCAGCGGCAGCTACTCCGTTCTCTTGCGGGTAGAAGTGAATGTCCAGATAATCTACTAGACGAACATGATTCTCATCTTCGTAGGCTTTAACTTTCTCCAGATACCACTCCAGGAACGGCTTTCCTTCATGGGCTTGGCGATCCGGTCCGTCCGCACAATTGTCCGCCGATGAGTAGAAGTATGCGCACCATCCCCACGAAGTAGGACCGAACACCTTCGCTTGCGGATCTTCGGCTTTAATCGCAGATCCGTACCGTTCCGTGAAACCCCAGATTTCGTCATAGGTCGGTGCTGCCGGATGTACGTCACGATGCGTGACGTGCCAAATTTCCGGTTCGTTGTCCAGCGCATAGTAATGCAATTTGTTGCCGGTTCTATCCTCAATATGCTTCATCCAATCCGTTACGAACTCCGGTCCGACCGGTTTGGATGTATCCGTTGGATCGTTATTTGTAATTTCCTTGCCATTAACGAGTACACCGTTACCGGCATCTGGATGCTCCTGAGGGGAGCTTTGCTGTTTACCATACTTCTGTTGGCTGAAACCGAAAGCCAAATCGCGAGATTTAGGAGTCCAACCGATGGTCGGAACGGTCAGAAGAACTTTACCGCCCTTATCATGCACGCCGTCGATAAACCGATCCGACGTTGAGCCGTTCGGCAAGTCGCCCGCGTTGTCATTCTCGTAAGGAAAGTTCATGAAGTACCAGTCCGACGACCGATTGGCCGTATCTAACTGCCAGTTATACCTTGTCGTATTATTGCCGCCCCAACGTTGAACCGGGAATGTAAGCGTGGAATCCGTTGGATGCATATCATCGTAATTAATGCCGTAGATTTCCGGATTAATAGGCTTGCGATCCGAATTCTTATCAACCGTAACGGTGACCGTCGGCAGCTCCGGCTCCGGAAGCTCTCCCGCATGCAGGTTCTTCAATAATCGAACATCGTCGATGTACACGGCAGCTTGATTGTTTTCGGTCGCCGCTTGGAAAATAAATCCGTCGAACTGGCCGTCCGTTAAACCCATATCGGCAAAATTGACCGTAACGTGAGTCCACTTGTTCGCCGGCAAGCTTCCTCCCTCCGCATATTTCGCGATATCCACCGAGCCAATGCCCATCGTTCCGTCGTAACCGTGCAAGAGCAGCTTCTGCCCGCCCGTCGTGCCTCCGTGAATCCAGAAATCGATGCCGTAATAATCGGATATCTCTTTCTTGGTATTGCTTACTAGCCACACGCCATCCCAGCCATCCGGCTCGAATTTGATGGAGCGCGTGCCATCGTGGACTTGCTCCGCATTGTCTAAATCCTTGTCATGCCAGCTTTGATTGCGGAATCCGTCAACAAGCTTATCGTCATATACGTTCTCACTAGCTGTTTCAGTGACCTGCACATAGGCAACGGCCGTAAAGTCTTTGTATGCAGCCGTGATTTTGGAAATGCCCGTCGACACAGCCGTCAGTTCACCCCCGTTAACCGCTACGATACCAGGGTTGCTGGACTGCCAATTCGCTTTACTGGACACAACCTCGGTCGCCCCCGTTTCCACGAGCGATTCTGCATCCAAGCGGTTAATCTCCCCCGGGAGCATAATCAATTCAGGCTTGTCCATCCGTACTTCGACCATTGCAGGAGGAGCCACGTATTTGCGCACTAGAGCGATATCGTCTAAAAATAAGGCATCCTGAACCCCGTCTGTTCCAGCGATGATCAAACCATCGAACAATCCGCCCGGCAGCTTAAGATCCGCCAGCTTGAGCTCCAGCTTCGTCCATTGTCCGCCCGGCACTCCGCTCGCGAACAGCTCGCTGCCGGACAGCTCCTTTACGGCTTGTCCGCCGGACATGAATACTAACTTCAGCTGCTGACCTCCCGATTCGCCGCCGTTAACCCAAATTTGCAGCTTCTCGTAATCTTTTTCCGTCAGGCCGCGATCGCTGTACAAATAGATTGGATCATCTCCGTTAGGCAACATGCGAATGGAGTTTTCCCCTGTGTGCACGACGTCGTGGTTATCCAGTTCGTGCGTTACCCAACCATAATCTTTAATTTGAGCGTTTAACGAATCGTCGTACATATAAATTCCGTCAACCGGCTCGATCGGTGCGGTCTCTGCACGCTCAAGCACTTCCAAAGGAACCGTGGCCTCTGCGCCTTCATACCGAGCGGTAATCGTCGTTTGACCCGGCTTCAGACCTTTAATCAAACCTTCGCCTACCTCGGCAATACTCGTATCCGAGGAGAACCAAGTCACTCCGCTGTTCACCCGATTCAGAGTACCGTCTGCATGCTTAGCAATCAACGGAGCGCTGAGAAGCCCACCCTCGCGTACAATAAGCTGCGGTTGCTCGAAAAGCAATCCGACGACTTCGCTATTATGCGGCTCTTCCTCGGAAGTAGAACCTCCTGCCCCATCCGGGAGAAAGGTTATATCGTCCACATAAACCGAATCTTGCTCTCCTTCTCCCCACAGCCAGATGCCATCGAGCAGCCCTGTCACCCCAAGCTGAGCCAGCGGAACGCGTACTTCGCTCCACTTACCTGCCGGAATGCCGTCGCCGCCTCCGACGATCAAGTCCCCTACCTTTTTCTCCACGATAGGTTGTCCGCCAAGCGAAAGCACCAGCTTAACCTGTTGACCGCCTTTATCGCCGCCATGAATCCAGAACCGCAGCGTGCCGTAATCGGCTGCAGACATAACCCGATCCTTGTAGAAATAAAGTGCTTTATCCCCATCGGGCTTCATCCGAATCGAATGGCTTCCTGTCTTGACGATATCGGTCGACCCCAAATCTACATCCGCCCAGCCGTAATCCATGAACTCTCCGGACAAGCCGTCATCGTATACGGTCAGGTCGTCCACCGATTTCCCTTTTACGTGCGGAGGGATAATCCATTGGCTCCACAGTAGAACAATAGCCATAATAACTGCGAACCCCACTCTTCTACTCATTCCGTTTGTTGCATTTCTCATCTTCCGTCTCTCCCTTGCAAATAAAATCACTATCGGTTTATCGTACCTCTCGATGGTAATGGCGGAGGCACTTGCCGCATAGTGACACGCGTCACCTTTTTTGTCATTTTAGTCATGACATCGCCCAAGGTCCCTCTTTTCTATACTCGCCTGTGTTAATCTGAGAGCATCCTAATCTTAATGAAAAGAAGATGCCCATGATCCAAGTGCTGGTTGTCGATGATCAAACATTGCTGCGGGAAGGCCTGCAGACGATTATTAATTTGGAAGAGGATATGCGGACGGTCGGCTTAGCCGCTAACGGATTGGAAGCGATCGAGATGACCGCAAGCTTCAGTCCGGACCTCGTCCTAATGGACATCAAGATGCCGCTCCTTAACGGGATTGACGGCATGAAACGAATTAAAAAGGATTATCCCGACACGATCGTTCTCATGCTGACGACATTTTTGGAAGACAATTTGATTATCGATGCGATGGCCAACGGGGCCGACGGCTTTCTGTTAAAGGACATGGCGGGAGAGCAGATCGTCCAGACGATCCGCGAAGCGATGAAAGGCCATCTCATCCTTCCCGCCCCGATTGCCGCCAAGCTTACCGCGCGGCTGTCCTATTGGAGCCAGACAGAGCCGGGGCCCTTCTACGAGCATGCGCTGGAGCAGAATGGCCTTTACTTCAACGAGAAGGAGAGGGAAATCATTCTCCTGCTCGTACAGGAAAAACCGAACAAGCAAATCGCCTCCACCCTCTATATGAGTGAAGGAACGATCCGCAATTATATTAGCGTCATCTACAGCAAGATCGGCACGAACGACCGGAATGCTGCCATCATCCGCCTGAAGGAGTTTTTAATCCCATGAAACGCAGCACGACTTCCTTGCTTGTATGGCTGTTCGCTTGCGCAATTATCCTCGGCTTATTCTTGCCTTCCTTCTTCATAAAGCGGAACGATTACCTCGGAGGGCAAAGATCCCCGCTTGCTGCCCTACTAAAGAATTGGGAAGTGTATTACGGGCAGAACCCTGTCGCCGGCGACACCTGGAAAACCTTTGGCGAAGCCGAATGGAAAAAGATGAGCCATTATGAAGGTACCCTATGGGTTCGGCGCACGCTGCCCGAGCTTCACTGGGAAAACCCTTATTTGTACCTTGGCGGAATGAACCGGTTCGAAGCGTATTTGGACGGAAAGTCGGTTTATCGCTTCCATATGGAGCCGGGTCTTGTCTGGAACCATTTCCTCGTGAAGCTTCATCCGATTCGAATAAACCCGGAAGACCATGGAAAGGAACTGACCTTAAGAATGAAATGGGACCGCCTCCCGTTTACTGCCAGCTTCTGGGTGTTCGCAGGAGATCCTGACCAAATGTTGAACCTTATGCTTCAGTCCGATTTGCCCAGATATATTTATTCTGTGTTGTATCTCACCGTCGGTTTGGTAGGAATCGCACTCCTCGCCAGGCGAAAAGAACGATTATATGTATGGTTCACCCTGTTGGCATTGTCCGCTGGCCTTGGGCTTCTGCTGCAGTGCATTTCGCTGCAATGGTTCGTGAAAGTTGAAGCCTTGTATTACTGGAAGGACTTATTGCTTCCGTTCGGCGTATACGCTTTTACCGGACTCTATGGGGAAGTTCTGGGTGCCTCCAGAAGGCATCTCGTTCAGATTACAAAGAACACTTTGTTCCTCTACACGATCGCTACCTTGTGTGCGGGGATATGGAGCCCGACCTGGTATTGGAAAATGTTTTCCGACGTACTGCCTTTCCTTGCGATAGCCGCGATGGGAGTCGTTACTTATGCTCTGGTACGTTATCGGAAAGACACGCAGGGGCAGAACGAGAGAAAGTGGCTGCTGAGAGGTTACGTGATACTGGTTGTTTGCGGGTTAGTTCATATCATCTCTATCTATTTTTATAACCCGTTGTTGCGAATCTTTTCATTATGGCCTTATATCAATGCCTTGATCGCTAACGTTCTTCCTAACGGCCTTCTCTTATTCATGCTTTGCATGGTCATGGTTCTTATTAATAGGGTAGGGCGCGTGTATCGAGAGTCGGAACGGAATGCCAATGAGCTTATGGTGAAAAATAGCGAGCTGGAACAGTTTCATCGCAATCTGGAGCAGTTGGTGGACATTCGGACTAAAGAGCTGGAGGAGGCGAGCCTTTCCTTGTCGGTGACTTTGCGCGAGAAAGCGGAGACGTTAGCCGAGGTATCCGTATTGGAGGAGAGAAATCGGATCGCGCACGAAATGCATGACGTTGTCGGCCATACGCTTACCGCCGCGATCGTTCAACTGGAAGCAGGCAAGAAGCTGGCGGCCAGGGAGGGCAACCTCCCTATGGATAAGCTGGAAACGGTCAGCGCGCTCGTTCGCAAGGGCCTGGATGACATCCGCAAAACCGTGCGCTTGCTGAAAACCGATAACACTCCCGTTAAACTTGAATCGGCGTTACAGGAGCTTATTCGGGACACGATTGAGTCGATGGAAGTCGCGATCGAAGCGAATATCGAGATTCCATCCGGCTTGGGAAGATTAACCGAGCAAGTCATCTATCACGCCCTACAAGAAGGATTAACGAACGGAATCC
The DNA here is from genome assembly GCF_021190915.1 of Cohnella silvisoli. Lineage (GTDB taxonomy): Bacteria > Bacillota > Bacilli > Paenibacillales > Paenibacillaceae > Cohnella > Cohnella silvisoli. The sequence continues at coordinate 736,993 of NZ_JAIOAP010000001.1, read as the reverse complement.
GCCATGCCAGATGCAGTTTATTCCGATATACGCTCCGTCCGAACGGGGATCATCTCGAATTCAAGCTGTGGAACGACGGCGCGCCCTATGGCTATTCAAAGCCGGGGTTTGGCCTGACCACCATGATGGAGCGTGTTCATCTGTTGGGAGGTACGATTAGCGTAGGCTCAGGCAAGGGGGATGGCGGGTTCCCGGTTGGTTGCGAGCTGACGATTACGTTGCCGCTGCAGCTGTCGCTGCCTTCGGCCCCTTAACGATTATCGACTTTCTCCGGATACAGATCATGATTCATCAGACGGTGCTCCGCCATTTGCTCGTATTTGGTACCAGGCTTGCCCCAGTTGCAATAAGGGTCGATGGAAATGCCGCCGCGCGGGGTGAACTTTCCCCAAACCTCGATATAACGTGGTTCCATCAAACCGATCAAATCGTTCATGATGATGTTCATGCAGTCCTCGTGAAAATCGCCGTGGTTCCTGAAACTGAACAGGTAAAGCTTAAGCGACTTGCTCTCCACCATCCGCAAGTCCGGGATGTACGAAATGTACAGGGTGGCGAAATCCGGCTGACCCGTCATCGGGCAAAGGCTCGTAAATTCCGGGCAATTGAACTTGACGAAGTAGTCTCTGGCCGGGTGCTTATTGTCGAATGCCTCGAGCACTTGCGGATCGTATTCGAATACGTAACGCGTTCCTTGATTGCCAAGCAACGTTATATCTTGCATTTCTTCTTTCGTGCGCATGAAAAAAATCCCCTTCCTGGATGAGAAGAAAGAGAATAGCGGGAACAGCTCCAATGCCACTAAAAAAATGAAAAAAACGGCACCTCGCTAAAGACCGAGGCTGCAGCGAAGGGCTGCAGCCGGGTCGATAAGACAAGTGATCGTTTTCTTAGTTTTTTATAGAGGGAGTTCGCGAACCTCTTCTTCTTTAATTATACATCCGTACTATACCACAGAGTACTTCGGCAGCCAATCCCCATGAGCTTCGATAAGATCGTCGCACATCGAGATGATGTCATCCATCGATAGCTCGGCAGCGGTATGCGGATCCAGCATCGCCGCATGATAGATATGCTCTCTCTTGCCTGTAATCGCGGCTTCGATCGTCAGCAATTGCGTGTTGATGTTAGTGCGGTTAAGCGCGGCGAGCTGCGGCGGAAGGTTGCCTACGTATGTTGGATTAACGCCCGAGCGGTCGACCAGACACGGAACTTCAACGCAAGCTTCGCGAGGCAGGTTGGCGATCAAACCGCCCGTGTTCATGACGTTGCCGCCGATCTTGAACGGTACGTCCGTTTCCATGGCTTCGAAGATATACGATGCATATTCGTGGGAGCGATGGTGCTCCAGATTCGAATCGTTGATAAGTTCTTCGCGCATCTTCTTCCAATTGGCGATTTGTTCGATGCAGCGGCGCGGATATTCGTCGAGCGGAATGTTAAAGCGCTCGATGAGCTCCGGATAGTTGCGTTTGATGAAATACGGATGGTACTCGGCATTATGCTCGGAAGATTCCGTAATATAATAGCCGAATTTCAGCATCATCTCGAAGCGAACCATATCCCAATGCTTCTCGTTCTGCTTTGCGGCCGCGCGTTTCTTGATTTCCGGATAGATGTCGACTCCGTCTTTCGTTGCTTCAAGCAGCCAAGCCATATGGTTGATACCGGCAATCTTTGTTTTAACGCCCGTCTGATCCATGCCCAAATGCTTGAACAATTCCGGTACGCATGCTTGTACGCTGTGGCACAAGCCAACCGTTTTCACGCCGCCGTAGGTGTTCATAACGTTCGTCAGCACAGCCATCGGGTTCGTGTAGTTAAGGAACCACGCATCCGGGCAAACCTCGCGGATATCCGCTGCGAAATCGAGCATAACCGGAATCGTACGCAGATTGCGGAAGATGCCTCCGATTCCGACCGTGTCGGCGATCGTCTGTCTCAAGCCGTATTTCTTGGGCACTTCGAAATCCGTAATCGTACATGGGTCATAACCGCCCACTTGAATAGCGTTAACGACATATTTAGCGCCGCGCAGCGCATCCTTGCGATTGGTGAACGACTTAATAACACACGTGCTTCCGGATGTCTTTTTGATGTTATTCAGCAAATTCTCCGAATCTTGCAGACGCACCGGATCGATGTCGAACAGAGCAATTTCAAAGCCTTGAAGAGCCGGCGTCAGCATGACGTCGCCTAACACGTTTTTCGCGAATACCGTGCTTCCCGCACCTAAAAAAGTAATTTTAGACAATTTGAAAACCTCCGAATAACAAAGTGAATGGCTATCCTCAATGTAATGCAAGCGCCATCAAAAGAGTATGGATTGATTACGCATCTATATGGACATTTGTAGTTTATTTGTTAAAGTAATAGAAAAGACTTGCAAGGAGACGCGGCCATGAATCCAGGGCACCATTATTACTCCCACAGCATCAATCCTTCCCCCATAGAAGGAGAAATTACCGTGCTGTTCAGCGGAGAAGGCCAACCGCGCAGCTTGCATAAGATGGGGCCAACCATACACGATTACTATCTTATTCATACGGTATTATCGGGACAAGGCGAATTCAACGTCCGCGACCAACGTTACCGCTGCAACGCGGGAGATACCTTCATCATTTTTCCCGGGGAATTGTTTTCCTACCAAGCGGACGAGCACCAGCCATGGCAATATGTTTGGATCGCTTTCGTAGGACATGGAGCAGCTGCTTTAATGGACTCGATCGGAATTTCACGCGATGACCCGGTCATTACCGGGAGCCCTAATCCTAATATTCGTGAATATTATAGCAGGCTGCACAGCTGCTTCCAGTCCGATTCCTTGCCCGAACTCTCCAACTTGGAATCGGGAGGATGGGTTCGCCTTCTGTTCCAGCAACTCGGACTTGCGAAACGCCGGCTTGAAGCTGCTAACCCGCCTGCAGTAAGCTTAATCGACCATACGATGAAACAAGCCATACAGTTTCTAACGCTGCAGTTTTCGCAGACGATCTCTATCGAGCATATGTCGAATGTGCTGGGGTACCACCGAACTCATCTATGCAAACTATTCAAACAAACCACGGGACTATCGCCTATGCAATATTTGCTTAAGATCCGCATGGAACGGGCTGAGCAGTTGCTCACGACCCCGATGACGATTGACCAGGTCGCTTCCTCCGTCGGCTTCGGCGATGCGCTGTATTTTTCGAGAAAATTTCGCAAATGGCGGGGGCAATCCCCTTCCGAATACAGAAAAACGCTCCGGAATGTTCCGCAGCGTTCTTAGGTTTTACGATAAAGATCGTTTTATTGGTGTAATGCTAATTACATGCTTAACGCAGGACTCAGCTTTCTCTCCGTACTAATCCATACTAACCCTGCCGCCATACAGACAGCTCCAACCATCTGCCAGGACGTTATGCCCTCGTCGAAGAAGATAAGCCCCGCGATGACCGCGGCAGCTGGCACAACGTAACGGAAGAAGTTGGCGCGCGCCGCGCCGATCTTATACATACTTGCATTCCACACGACAAAAGCGAATACAGTGCATATGAGAACGTTATAGATAATAGCCGTATAGTGCCCCGCTCCGAGCCCGTTCCAATCAACTTTACTCCAACTCCCCCATGTTAAAGGAGCCATAAACAAGCTGCCGAAGAAAATAAACCACGTGCTGACGCGAAGGGAAGAGTACTGCCTCATCAACGGCATGCAAGCAAGGTTAAACAACGCTCCGATAATGCTAACGCCGAAAGCAAGCAGGTTGCCGATCATATGATCGGATGATAGATTTAATCCTTCTCCGCCGCCTAGAATAATGAATGTAACTCCGACAACGGCCGCAGCTCCTCCAACGCCGAGGCGTCGAGTAAACTTCTCTTTGACAAACAATGGCGCAAATAGAGCTGAAAAAATCGGCCAAGGCGCAACGTTCAACAGTGAAGCATTGGCAAGCGTCGTATATTTGATCGAATACATAACGGCGATTTCTAGCCCTGTCACCCCAATGAGTCCAATCAGAGCAAGTTGCAACAAGACTTTCAAAGGAATGCCGATGCTGCCTTCTTTCATTTTCAAGATTAAGAAAAAGAACGGTACTGCCAATCCGAAGCGAAGAAAGGAAAACAGAATCGGGTCGAACGTATCCATCGCGGAACGAGATACTCCGAAATTCGCCCCCCATATTGCCGCTACAAGCGTAAGTCCTGCGTAGTAAATCCATTTTTTGTCCATGCTTTGTTGTCTATGCTCCGATCTGAGGAGATAATCTACTATCTATCGTATTGTTTTAAGTACAAGTAAGTTCCAATCTCATTGAGTATAATATCTTGATTAAGGTTGGTAAAGGCCGTTTTAGGTATGCCCAGTGACACTTTTGAGCTTAGTCAGGTAAGATTTCCAAACCGATGCATCCGTGTCTTCGCCTGGTGTTAATTCTAAGATCGTTTTACTGCCGAATACCTCCTCGAAAGAACGCCCGTCGTACTTCTCGGACAGTTCTTGAATAGAGTTTTTCAAGTAAGTGAATTCGTCAACGACCGGCTCCTCGTTTTCATTCTCCCAATTTTGCTTCAAGACCGATACGGGTACCCGGTTCCCGTTCGGAAACATCACTACGGCATCTTCAGGAATTCTAAGGTGTTCCCTTCCATGCCTTATTACTCCTTCAATTCTGCCATCGCGAACCCAATTATTGATCGTTTGGACCGTAGTTCCGGTATACCTGGACAAATCTGTTGTTGAATACACGATATTGGATTTCTGTTTAGATGCTTCTTCACTGATAAGCTCTGTCAACTTATTGAAGTATTCAATAAGTACTAGTCTATCTTGAAAAAGATTTTCATCCCACGTTCGAACGATGGTATCCGCATTTTTTACGGAGTGTGCAAGCGCTTTGACCAAGAGAGCGCTTGTCGCATAATCCAGCTCAATCATCTGCCTAAAAAGACTTGGTGCTTGTTGGTTAAAAGCCGCTTTTTCTAATGTGGACATCGGCATTATCATCACCTCACACCTCCATTTTATATAATCATCATATGAATTACAATAATTTATAAAGTGAAGTGAAAACAAAATGAAAAATATTACTCTCATTATTATCCGTCAGAACAGAAAAAATGCATGTCCAACAAAACAAAGAACCCCCACCAAAGGAGGCTCTACAACAAACCTATCGGCACAACTAACCAACATCAGTCCAAGCTAAAGTCCGCCAAACCAAGCGGCAGCGGCGCCGGCTTCTCGCAGGTGCTTTGCATCAAGTAATGCGCGCCTTGGTTGGAAGCATCATGGAAACCATGCATCGCTTCCAGCACATGATAGGCCATGTCGCCATTCGCGCGGTGCTTGCGGCCGGTTTGAATCGCTTTAGCCATATCGGCCGCACCTACGCCGCGCGCGTTCTCGGCTTTCCCGTGCGTGAGCGGGATTTCGGACCATTCCTTGGCCCCTGCGCGCCAGATGCTGACCGGGCCGCCAAAGCCGTTCGGATCAGGCACGATGAGCGTGCCTTCGCTTCCGTACACTTCGATGCGCGGCAAAAGCGAATTGCCTTTCACATCGAAGCTGGTCAAGATCGTCCCGATCGGGCCGGACGCAAAATCGATTACGCCCGCAATATGCGTCGGAGTTTCCACTTTAACCTTCTGGCCGAATTTCGGCTGGCTCGTAATCGTCCGTTCCAGGAAGGAAATGCGCGTCGAGCCCGTTACCCGGGTCATCGGTCCGAGCATCGCAACGAGAGCGGTTAAATAGTATGGACCCATATCGAACATCGGGCCGCCGCCCTTGTGGTAATAAAACTCAGGAGCCGGATGCCAGCTCTCGTGACCCCCGCACACCATGAAGGCCGTAGCTCCGATTGGCGTACCGATCCATCCGTCCTCCACAAGTTTAACCGATGTCTGAATACCGCCGCCAAGGAACGTATCCGGCGCGCTTCCAACTAACAGCCCTTTGCGTCGTGCCAGTTCAAGCACTTCCAAGCCTTCCTCGCGGGTAACCGTGAACGGCTTTTCTACGTAGACGTGTTTGCCCGCTTCCAGAGCCTGCAACATAACCGATGCATGCGCCTGCGGAATCGTCAGGTTGATGATCATCCGTATTTCCGGATCGGCGAGCAGTTCCGCTACCGAGCAGCCGCGAATGCCGTGTTCTGCCGCTTTGGCTTTAGCTCGCTCTACGTCTAAATCCGCGCAAGCTACGACTTCCATCGAATCGAATCTTGAACCGTTCTGAAAATAAATGCCGCTTATATTTCCCGTACCGATAATTCCGACTTTGATTTTTTCCATGAACGTTCCTCTTCCCCAGAGTTTTAGAGTTGGTTGTCGGCCATGCCTGTGTATGCGCCTTGGACTTCACCTTTAGGAGCTAGAGCTTTGCCATCCGCGCACCAATTGAATCCGCGTCTCATCAATTCCTTCACGATCGGTATTTCCATGATGTTCGCCTGGTGGCCGAGCGAATTGTAGTACACTCGCCCGCTGCCCCAACGTTTCGTCCATACGACAGGCATATCCACTGCGCCGTTAGGTGAATGCGGTCCTTGTGCGAGTGGAAAACGGGTCGTTGCCAGCACTTCGTTCGCCGGATCAACGTGCAAATAATATTGCTCCGTCGACACGGTGAAGTCTTCGATGCCTTCGACGAGCGGGCTTGAACCCGCCTTTATGTTAACCGTGTATTCCGTACCGTCGTTGCCTGGATGCGCGATCCACTGGCCGCCGGTCATGAACTGCCAATCCGTGTTCTCGCGGAATGCGTCGCACATTCCCCCATGGCAGCCTGCCAATCCGACGCCGCTCTGAACGGCCGCGGATACATTGTTCACCCATTCCTGCTCGATTCGACCCATCGTCCATACCGGAACAATCAAATCAAGCGTCTTCAGCTTCTCTCCATCCGAGAAAGCATCAAGCTTATCCGACACCTCGACGCTGAAGCCTTCCCGCTCGAGCTGGCCGCGGAAAATTTCCGCAACCTCCTTAGGCTGATGGCCGTCCCATCCTCCCCATACGATCAACGCTTTTCTCATAATAACCTTCTCCAATCCGTTTAGTTGCCGCTTGATTTTCTAATCTTGAGCTCGGTTTGCAGCTTCTCGTTAATAACCGTCTCCGTCTCGTCCTTGTCCGTTAACCGGGATAACAATTTCTCCGCGGCCAATCGTCCCATCTCATAAAAAGGAACTTTAACCGTCGTAAGAGGCGGCTCTGTTAGGCTCGCAGCATCGGAATCATCGTAAGCGACGACCTTCAAGTCTTCGGGCAATTGGCAGCCTCTTTCTCGCAAGCCTTGCATCAGTCCGATTGCCATGCGATCGTTACTCACGAAGATGGCGTCCAGCTTCTCCAAATCGGCATAGACCAAATTCGCCGCTCGGTTTCCGCTTGTTCGGCTGTAATTGCCTTCGTAAATAATGGATTCATCCAGCTTAATTCCTGCATCATTTAATGCTTTACGATAGCCGGTCATCCGATCCCAACTGTTAGAGTATTGCGGCGAACCGTTCAGAAAGCCGATCTTCCGATAACCTTTGTCTATCAAATGCTTGACCGCTTCATAACTGCCCTGCTCGTGGTCCGCCGCAACGACGCTAACGGAAGGGTTATCGAATCGTTGATCCATGACGCAGAAGGGCAGCCGTTCCTCGGCAAGCCGGTTAACCCCTTCCATGTCGGTATCCACGGCGCTTGCTCCAAGAATAATGCAAGCATCGACCCGCTGAGTGCGAAATAATGACACGTAGTCATATACCGTCGCTGGATCACGAAAGAGCAGCAGCAGCCCATAGCCCTTGGAGCGAACCGCTTCACCGATCCCGCTTAATATTTCCGAGAAATAATAGGTGGAGAAAAGATGCACTTTCGGCACATGGGGCAGCACAACCCCGAGGTTGCCGCTCTTCCCTCTGGCAAAGCTCGATGCGACGGCATTCAGCTCATAATTGAGCTGTTTTGCCGCTTCTATTACCCGCACGCGCGTCGATTCCTTCATCGGACCGATCCCGTTTAATACCCTGGATACGGTTGCTTCGGATACGCCGGCCAGCCTAGCTACTTCTTTGCGGTTAGTCGTCAAAGGTACAAGCACCCTGTCTGTTTATTATTAATGTACGCGTGTACATTATGGCATGCGCGAACATAGGAGTCAAGGTAAATCGCTTGGTTCATCGGTCAATAAACTACTCTATCTCCATGTATGGAATGCCGAGGATATTGTCTACAATAAGAATCACCCGTTCGTAAGAAAGCAGGGAAATTAATGAACAACAACTTGCGTAATTGGATTATTTTCTCTACGGTTGTCTTGCTTACCGGATTGGTCTTGTCACAGCAAATAGACCGAAAGAGCAATCATCCGTCGGATTCGTCGGTCACGGCCAAGGTTATGCGAACGGAAAACTCCGAATCACCCAAAATCGGCCACACTGCACCTCCATTTTCATTGACGGGTATCGACGGAAAATCATATGAGCTGATAAAAATGCGCCCCAAACCCGTCATCCTTAATTTCTGGGCTTCTTGGTGCGGTCCTTGCCAAGATGAAGCTGCAACCTTCGTTAAACTGAACAAGCAATTTGGTGATCGCATTCAAATATTAGCTATCAACCTTACAGCTGCGGACAGCGTAAAGTCCGCGCAACAGTTTGCACGGACTTATGGCTTCACGTTTCCGGTTCTGCTCGATACAGACGGCCGGATTGCCGCCCGTTATAAGATACGTGCGATTCCGTCCACGATGTTTATCGACGGGCAAGGAATAATCTCGGACGTGGTGCTCGGAGCGCTTTCTTGGGACACTCTTCATAACCGAGCTTTATCTTTGCTTAAAGATTAACCGCATTAATCCAACGAAGTATCAATTTGACAGACAATTTACGTTGGGCCATAAAAGCTGTAAGTCGGATTATATCATTTATTCCGCTCCTCTTGATGTGATCTTGAACGGGACGAATGTCGTACAGCCCGATATATTGATGATTCACCGCAGCCGCCAACACATTGTGACAGCCCGGGGAATCGAAGGGCCGCCGGATCTCGTAGTAGAAATCATCTCTCCCGGTTCTCGTAAACGGGATAAGGTGAAAAAGATGACGGTATACGAAAAACATGGCGTCCCGGAATATTGGATCATCGATTCAGAAACGCGAATGCTGGAACAATATCTGCAGAATGATCGTGAACGATACGAACTCTGCGATTTATTTGAAGGTGACGACCGGGTAACTTCGAACAAGCTGCCTTGCGTTGCTTTTGTCATCAGTGCCATTTTTAGCGAAATCATCCATTGACGAATATCCGGGAAAACACACTTGTTTATGACCGGTCAACTAATTCACTGACGTAATTACTTGGTCAATGATCCCGTATTCGAGCGCCTCTTGTGCGGACATGAAATAATCCCTGTCCATGTCCTTTTCCACTTTCTCGATCGGTTGCCCGGTTCGCTCGGAAGTAATCTGGTTCGTCTTTTCCCGAATTTGCAATATTCGCTTGGCGCTAATAGCAATGTCGCTGGCCTGCCCTTGCGCGCCTCCGTGCGGTTGGTGGATCATGATCTCGCTATTCGGAAGCGCGAAGCGTTTCCCTTTAGCGCCCGCTAATAATAAAATGGCTCCGAAAGATGCTGCCATTCCCATGCAGATCGTATGAACTTGAGGTTTAATGAATTGCATCGTATCGTAAATAGCAAACCCTGCCGAGGTGGAGCCGCCCGGGGAATTAATGTAAAGACTGATTTCCTTCTCCGGATCTTCCGCAGCCAGGAACAACAATTGGGCGGTAATGCTATTCGCCGACTGATCATCGATCGCAGTCCCCAAGAACACGATCCGGTCCTTCAGCAATCGGGAATAAATGTCGTAGGATCTTTCGCCGCGATTCGTCTGCTCTACCACGTAAGGAACATAATTACTCATCTGTTCATTCACCGCTTCCCTTATTTATCGTCGCTTTCCCCCTGTAAACGAATGGAGGCCAACGAAAGATACGGAAGCATACTAAGCGAAAATATCGTAAACTAATGATAAAAACTGCGTATCTTTCTACATGCTTCGTTCGTTTACATTAGCAAGCATAAGAGCGGGTAAAGGAGGGTTCTCGATGATCTCAACGGATAAAATGGATAATACCGCGATCGAAGCCGATGTCCACCACATGGAGCAGTTGCAAACCGCGCTTAAACGCTATTGCCTAAGCTTGACGGAATCCAGTTGGGATGCCGAGGAATTGGCGCAGGACGCTTGGCTGAAGGCGGTAACGACGTTAAAAATCGCCCGGCATGCCAACCCTGAAGCTTATTTGCTTCGGATAGCCAAAAATACGTGGATCGACCAAACGCGCAGAAAATCGGTTTTCACCCGATTATTGAAGTCGGAACAACCGAGGGTGACTTTGCCTAATAACGGTTCATTCGAGATCGAGTTCGCCTTTCAGGCTTTAATGAAGCACTTATCTCCCCTCCAGAGAGCCGTTTTCTTGCTTCGCGATGTATTCGATTATTCGATTTCCGAAGCCGCTGAAATGCTCAAGACGACGGAGGGCGCGGTTAAAGCGGCTCTGCACCGGGCTCGCCACTCTCTTGAAGCAGTCAAAGAGGATCTTGAAAAGGATACCCTTCCATTACCCGAAGACGAGGGTTTAAAGACTTTCCTGAGGATTCTTGCGAAGGCGTACCAGATGGGGGATATGGCAACATTAGTGGAGCTTGTGCAGAGAAACGAATTGGAGCCTGCCATGGCAATTGGTATCCTGCACAATAGACGGTTGCACAATTTACGCTCCGCAAGGCGTATCGATAGCAGTCAAACACCGCGCTCTCAGATTCAAATGGCGGCTTAACCGCTCCTGATCGAATGGGATATTGGCATAAAGGAAAAACCTTCAAGGTGCGTCCCCGAAGGTTTTTCCTTTATTCTAAAATGTGCTCAGGTCGCTCGGCAAGCCAATCTTCAAGCGTCGCGACTTTCTCCGGAAACTTGTAGCTTCGGGCAAGAAAACCTGCTCCGTGGCTCGGCATCGGGTCCTGATCGGTTGGCTGATAGCGCAAATCCACGCTCCAACGAACCTCGTCCGAATTGTTCTGCGTCGACATATGCAGGCAGCGATCGTTAAAGAGGATAGCGCTTCCTGCTGAAACCGGCAATACGACGGTTGCTGTTTTGCCTAGTTGATCCTCTCGGAGCGCGGTGTATCCCGTTCCGGTCTTTTCTTCCTGATGCCACTCCAATAACCGAGTCCGGTGGGTCTTAGGTTTAATATGCAGGCAGCCGTTCACTTCATTCGCGTCCACTAAAGGAATCCATACCGTAATAACGGGATTGGAGTTGGCGTCAGGCCAATACGACTTGTCTTGGTGCCATGGTACGGCGCCTGCCGCGACCTTGGGTATCTTAGGCCGTACATTATAAACGGGATTTGAAAATAATTCTCCCCCGATTAACGATTCAACGGCATCCAAAATTTTGGGAGTGCTCATTAAGCGGAAATAACCGGGTATTCTATCCCGCCAGCTCCTGCCGTACTTCAGAAAGTCATCGGCAGTCAAATCCTTAAAAAGCTCCGCCAGACGATATTTAAACGGCCGAGTTTCTAACTTGTCGCTAATCAAACCCGCTGCCAGCAGCTCGTCCGCTATGGAAGAAACCTTCTCGTTCATCGCTTCCCGTGCCGGAACCAGCTCTTCGTCCGACAATAGTTTAGGCAATACAATATAGCCTTCCTCGTTGTAGAATTCAACTTGCTCTTTAGTCAAACTTCCGCGGATCTTTTTATCGATCATTGGGTTCAACTCCTCGATTATTAATTTAATATATTTATAATTTAGCATGGTCGCTCAACATCGTATTTAGATACCCGTTCGGAAATTGATCATTTTTTCCGGCTTTTTTATTTGCGTTTCCTACGGTATCATAATCTTTAACTTAGACTTTTCCCGATAGGCGGTGCTGCATTGTTTTCGACACTTGAGCTTCAGCCTTCCGTTCGCGTTGCCCATTACTATGAATTCCCGCCGGGGAGCCAAGCAAGCGAATCTTCAAGATACGGCTACTGTTACGCATTCCATCTCATTGATGAAGGCAAAGGAAAGATCGCCGTCCCGGACGGCTTATTTAACGTCAAAAAAGGAGACCTCATTTACTTCCCTCCCAAGCTGCTGCATTCGTTCATTTCCGATCCCGATCAGCCGCTCGCCACATACAATATTTACTGCGAAATATGGTCTTCCGAACCGCTCGCCACGACCCAGCATCTCGTCTGGAACGTTGCCGATTTCGATCGCTCTTATCTAACGCAAATAAAGGTCAATACGGAAATAGACGAGTTGCCCTATCACCTCCCGCTTCAGCATCATGGAACGATGATAGCGTTATTCGCCCACATCGTGAATCACTACCAGAAGAGCAACCCAGCATCTAATCTAATCGCGAGCAGCTTGCTGAAGGCTTTCCTGCTTGAATTCATCCAACTTTCCAAAGCTCCCCTGCTAACGGATTATCGGATCAAACCTATCATAGATATGATCGACCAAGAAGCCAACGCCGGCAGGCGGTACGAAACCTGGCTTGCGCTCAGCGGTATGAAGAAAACCCAATTCCACGAACTGTTCAAACAGGCTTCCGGATTATCTCCGAAAGCCTATTGGACCCAAGCAATTATGAAGCGAGCCGCCGCAGCCTTATGGGAAAGCAACCGATCCGTTACCGACCTCGCCGACGATCTCGGATACTCGTCTATCCATCATTTCACCAAACAATTCACGGCTTTTTACGGGGTATCCCCATCCGTCTTTAGAAAACGCAGAAGGTGAATTGAGCGTCCGCGAAGTTGTGCAGAAGAGCCCCCGACAACTCTCAACATCCCCTATTTCAACAGTAAATTGTCTTGCGCCTCGTCTACTCGCTCATTATGATGGGAATGACGGATCGTGCATTTCTCATCATTTATTGAAAAAAGGAGTTCCCGACATGGCCATCAGAACAATGGACGACATTATGCCGACGGTAAACTTCGCAAGCCGATCAACGGCGCCGCCCGGAACCAACTGGGGTGTCCGCATCATTCCGGATAACCAGTTGTTCTTTGTCGTATCCGGCCACGCCGAACTGGTCATTGGACAGCACAAATATACGATTCGCGCCGGAGAGTGCGTCTACTATGGCCCGGAATGCGCCCATTGGCTGTCCGCTGTCGATGCGACCGATTATTTCAGCGTTCATTTTGAGTGGTTTCATCATTCAACCTTTCCGATTCATCCGGGCAACCGGATTCAATATCCCGGGAAGGAATCACTCGGCATCGAACCCTATAACCCGAAGCTTGACCTTCCTCCATACGGTGAAATCACCCTTCCGACTAAATTGTCCATATCGGGACTGGAGCCGATTCTGACGAGAATGGTGAAAGAATACGAGCTTGAACAGCCCGGCTACGCGCTCACACTTCGAGCACTAATGATGCAAATATTATCGCTTGTGTTCCGGCAGCTTGTAAGCAACGAATCGACGTCCAAGTCTTACGGCCGAATCGAACCCGCCATTCAAGCGATGCAAGAACAACCGGGTAAAAATTGGGCGGTCTCGGAGCTTGCCGCCATGTGCGGATATCACCCGATCCATTTCGCTAAATTGTTCAAAGAGGAAATCGGCTTGCTTCCTAAAAATTACGTCATAGGAGAGAGGATCAAGAGGGCCAAACGCGCGCTATTGCAAGAGGAAAAAGTCGAGGTTATATCCGAGCGGCTCGGTTTCACGAGCATTCATTACTTCAGCCATCAGTTTAAACGGCTAACCGGATTGACGCCAACCGAATTCAGAATGCACGGGCGCCCTCCAGAGGTGTGAATTATTTTCTTCTCCATTCCCCAGGCGTTAGCCCGCTTATTCTTCGGAATGCTTTGGAAAAATGATGTACGTCGGAAAATCCGCAATAATTGGCGATCTCTTCTTGCGACAGGTCCGAGCTTACCAACAGCTCTTTCGCATGATCGACGCGCATATGGAGCAAATACCGATGGGGAGAAACCGCGTATCTCCGTTTGAATAACGCGCTAAACCGCGATTCGGACAAGTTTGCGCGGCTAGCCATCTTCTCGACGGAAAGCGGCTCGTTCAAATGAGTCGAAAAATAAGCGACGATCCACTTCAAGGGATCTGCCTCCGCCCGCATGCCCCCCGTATTCCTCATATAACTTTCCAATATTGTCACGATGATCTCATAGGCCAATAGATGGGCTTTTAATTGCATCGAAGCATCGTACTGTCTCCATAGCTCCACCATGATAATGATCGTTTCGATTAGCTTCTTAGGTTGTTGAACCTCAATGCGTACGGGAATCTCCAAACCGTAAATATCGTTTAATCTAGGCTGCATAAGGTGTTGGTAAGCGGACAAATCGATTTGCCCTGCTTTCGTCGGGAAGCTGTTCGCCCGCTCGGGATTATAGAAAATATCGAAATGGGCAAAAGGAGTAATGGTATCCGTCGCGCCTTCCAGTATGACGATGCTTCCCGGCTGAACGAGACAAAACTGGCCGGCCTCGAACCGGTATTCCCGTCCGTCGACCCAAACTTGAAGAATACCTTCCTTAACGTAAATAAAGAGGTAATCCAACAACCGGCGTTCGGCATAACGCCACAGTTTGCGAACCGCGAAGTCGCTTGACCTTATATAAGGAACGATCGGGTGCCTATCCATTCGTTCGATCAGCGATGACATGGCATGCTCTCCCAACTTGCGTAGTAGTTAGATTATATCACGTGCTTATCCTCCGAATCCCAGTTGTTTTGAACAAAAAAATGAGCGAGAATGACAATGACGTTGCCTGCACGGCTTTATATGATGGTTATAAGATTAACGCTATCAATTGGGGGAATAACAATGCCTAATCAGCCGACTTCTTTACCCATTATGAACGAAAATTACGAGATTACTGTTGAGCAATGCGATTCATACCAGGAGAAAGGGCATATCGTCGTTCGTAATCTGGCGCGCGATGAGGAGATTGCCGTTTACGAGCCTCTCCTTAGCGAATGGGTTCGGAAATTGAATAATCAAGACAAGCCCCTTGAGGAACGGGATACGTATGGCAAAGCTTTTATACAAATCGGGAACTTATGGAGAGAGCAAGAGGATCTGGCGAGATTCACGCTTGCCAAGAGGTTTGCCAAGGTCGCTGCAGATTTGATGGGCGTAGACGGTGTGCGGATTTATCACGATCAAGCCCTCTATAAAGAGCCAGGCGGCGGCCATACTCCTTGGCATCAAGATCAAATTTACTGGCCGCTCGATACGGACAAAACGATTACGATGTGGATGCCTCTCGTGCCGATCTCCGAAGACATAGGTTCAATGACGTTTGCATCGGGCTCCCATAAGCTGGGTTACATCAATAAAATGCAAATTTCCGATGAATCGCACAAAACGCTTGCACAGTTCATTGACGGGAAAGGTTTTGAAAAAGTAACCTACGGAGCAATGGAAGCAGGGGATGCAACTTTTCACGCAGGCTGGACGATGCATAGCGCACCCGGCAATCCCACCTCTGCGATGCGCAAAGTCATGACGATCATCTACGTCGCGGACGGAACGCGAATCGCCGAACCGGACAGCAACGCTCGCAGAAGCGATTTGGAATCTTGGCTTCCCGGATTAAAGGCGGGGGACCTCGTCTCCAGCCCGCTTAATCCGCTTGTTTATCACAGGGATATGTGATCCATGCCGAGAAAATACAAAAAGCCTCCAACACCCTATCAATAGTGGGTTTGGAGGCTTTTTGTATTTGGGGCTTTTTTTCGCACCTCCATAACCCTTTCAAATCGATGTTCCCCTACTCCGGCTGTCACCGAAGAGATGACGCTAATACGTGTCGTACAATACAAAACCCAGACCGCTACAGTCTGGGTTTTGTATACGAATGATCGCAAATAGAGGGATCCCAACTAATCTTCAACGATCTGCTCGTCAACGTAGTCAGTTCTTCGGTTTATGGACTGCTAATTTCAATATAATCCATCTCCGCCCAATAACCGGTGGAACTTGAATTTTTCGTTCCTGTTGTGGTGATGGTCAAAGTATGAGACCCAGGCGCCAGGCCGGATTTCTGCCATACAATAGCCTTATTGGTGAATGTGGGGCTAAATAAATCAACGGTTTCATCAGCTTGGTTGTCCACACGTATTTTGATAATCTGTTGGTCAATCCCTATTCGCGTAGCCAGAAGGACATCTGTTCCCGAAAATTGAACGGTTGCGGTTTTACCCCCGGTATTCACGTAATGATAGGTTCCGTTATAGCGATTGCCAGCGCTCCCGCTTAACCATCCGCTGGTGAATGTCCAATTCGTTGAGCTGTCATCCAATTTGATTTTGTAGTCTGTCAAGATTTGCACGGCATCGACCTCAGCCCAATAATTAGTGGAATTCGTATTTTTCGTTCCGGTCGTGATAACGGTAATCGTGTGATTTCCCGGTGCCAGCCCTGTTTTTTGCCAGACTAACACTTTGTTGCGATGCGATATGTCATACAAGTCAATCGCTTCCGCTTGCTCACTATCTACTTGTACTTTAATGATCTGCTGGTCAGGACCAATCCGGGTAAATAATTTTGCGCCAGTACCCGTAAAATTGAAGACAGCTGTGTGCATTACCGTCGTATTTATATAATGATAACTTCCATTATGGCGATCCGCGGCAGTGCCGCTTGACCACATATTATCGTAAGTCCACTCTGAGGCGTTATCATCTACCAAATGATCGGATGATTCTGGTACTTCAGCAAAATCCAACTCAGCCCAATATCCTGTGGAGCTTGCATTTTTTGTTCCGGTCGTTGTGATGGTCAGGGTATGAAGAGTATCGGCAAGTCCTGATTTTTGCCATACCATCACCTGATTGTCCAGAGAGCTTGAATAGAGATCAACGACTTCAACGGCTCCGTTATCTACCTGCATGTTTACGATCTGGGCATCGTAAGATTTTCGCATATAGAGTTTGATATTCGAACCGCAGAAAGTCAGTTTTGCTGTCTGACCTCCTGTATTATCATTGACAGCGTGAGCAGAGCTATTAAATCGATCTGGGGAAGAAACGACAATCCATTTGCTGCTATAACCCCAGGCGGGGTCCGTATCGTCCTCAATCGTATCTACCGTTAAATCGTCAATGACAATATCCGCATTTGAGGAAGATTGGTTCACGAATTCCAAAGAATAATCATCGAAGCTGCTCGTAGTAAATCGCTTGGATTCCAACGTTACTTGGTCTTGCGAACCGGATAAATTTTGACTGAATAACGTCGCATTTCCTTTGTTCGAGCGTATCCGATATTGCCAACCCGAAGCCGGGCCGTACATCGGTTTAAATTTAAAGCTTAAACGGTATGTCGTATGCGGTTTGAGCTTAAGTTGATTGGGCAATGTCTTGACGATAGTATCGTAAATCGGATTGTAATTATGGTTCCAATGCATGATTTTAAACGATTTATTGCCGGAGCCAGCTATCGTATCTATCGTATAGGGCGGATTTGCTTTAGATATCGTAGCTACCGTATCCGTACGATGGGCAACGAAAGGTCCTGCCCAATGCGTATCTTCAAATCCTTCGAAGTAGGAATGCTTACCTCCGATCGGATTGCTTTCTTCCAACAGCCGGATATCGTCAAACTGTACGATATCGCCGTTTCCTGCTGCCCCTGTTCCTTTTAAATAAACGGTTGCGCTTGTATGCCCCAGAGGCATTGTAAAATATACTTTGAGTCTCGGCCAACTATCCAATCGATCGGCGTTAAAAGTGACATTATGGTCGATGGAGTCGACAACTTCCTGTCTTCCGTATTCCTTCACGCCAAGTAGCGCCGTTTTATCGCCGATTATATTTACAGCTGCCGTGATCGCATAGCTTTTTCCCGGTTGCAATCCCGAAATGGTTTGACTCGCCATATGATCGCCGCTTCCAGAAATTTGAAGCATGTAGTTACCTTCAGTACCTGCCGCAATCGTTACGGCTTGCGCATCGGAACGATTCCAGTAGGCGAATGATGTACTGTTAAACTCAAAATCCTTGATCTTACTGCCGTCTCCCCAAATGACGCTTGTCTGCGGCGCAGCTTCTTTGAGAAGCACATATCCTTGTTCGGCTTCATAGGCGATCGATACTTTACCGTTGCTTACGCTAATGTCCGCCGCAAACTCCCGTCCGGTGGTCTGATTTAATTTGTATAGCTTCAACGTTTTCAGTCCGCTCCAACTCGAAGGCAATGTCCACTCTTTGATACCTCCCCCGCTGCTGAAGGTATAAATTTTTTCTTCCGTTTCCACTTCCCATGGGAGAAATAAGTCTTGTGACGTATTATTCAAAGCGGCCTGTAAAATATTGTTTTTATAAATTTTGCGTACATTTCCGTCATAAACGGATTTAACCCCCTTTGTAAACAAAGCAGTTAGATTATTATTATTGCTTGAATCGTTATATATATTTAATATTTCAAAATTTTTCAAATAAGTATCCGCTAACGTATGCTTCCAAAACTCTTGGACAGCCGAATTTATCGTACCCGGCACCGGACCGACGTAGCCTAAATAACCGTATGTGTCGGCGTAACCTTTGCCAAGCACGTTTTGGTATGTCGTATTTCCCGCACCGACTATCGTAACATGGTTCATGATGAAACGGCGTATATTGGAACTCCCACTGTTTAAACTGGTATGAGCCCACGAGAGATACTTCGTTCCGAGATAGCTGATCGAAGGATCAAAAACTTGAGGATACCCGATTGAATACTCCGTAAACAGTTGCCACCCATTCTGCTTGAATTTTTTGATTTGTTGATAGGCCTGCCATCTCGCGTTCAGGCCGTTTCCGAGTTCTATATCCAAATATTGAAATTTCATATTTGGAAATGCGGCCTTGTGGGCATCGTATCTTAACCCTAAAAGTCCACTGCCCCAATACTGATCCTGATCGTTCAGTTGAGCCTCGCGATCTATCATTGCCCAGGGCTGGCCTTTCACCGTACTTGATAGAGGTGTGTCTGCCCAAAAAGAACTTTCCGGATAAGCCTCCCGTGAATTCGTGTGGGTGCCGACATAGATATTCCAATTCGCAGCTTCATCGACCAACCAGTTGAACTGGCTATTTCCGCCCAGGACATCGCTTGCCTCCCCATAGGAAGGCCATCCGTCTATCCCTTGATGCGATGTTTTAGCCAACAGAATTTGTGGGAATTTATCAGTTGCCAGGGCTTGTCTTTTGAGATAATCCAAAGCGGATTCCCATGTCCACGGATATTTGCCCCAATAATCGGTAAACAAATTGCTGAATATCGTTTTTTGAGCCAGATTTATAGGGCCGGGGAGAGGATCCATAATGCTTCGGTAAGCAATCGCGCCATCTTGCCAATCTACGCTACCGTCCCCATTTTCATCCGCAACGATCTTAATTTTCACCCAAGGAAGTTCTGTGACTTTATCGTCCGGTCCCCGATAAAAACTTTCGTATGCCCAAAGACCCGTACGCTTATATACTCCTTTATCCACAGTCTGGACGTAGCTGCTTTGAGTGGTCATACCCGTTTCAATGGCAGCAGCTAAAGCATCCGTGTAAATAATCGAATGTCCCACGCGCTGCGGACTTGCATCAATTGATTTATTCAAAACCGTACTGAAGGTATCATTATCGATAAAATTTTGATTATATGCCATAGCCGCACCGGATTGCGTGCTTCGCACGGATACCAGATTTTGATCGGGAAATTCCAGCCGGTATACTTTAGTCGAGCCTGAGTCATTGATTTGGGTCACATTCATTTCCAGTACATTGTCAACGAGTTTAAACTCCACGATCAATGATACGCTTATGGAGGAAATATCGATGTTGTAAGTGATGGTATCCGAACTTTTGATACTGGTGACACTCGGAGTATATAATGTTCCGTTTATTTTGATCTTGCTTAATGAGTCCTCCTGTCCATATATGACAGCATTCGTAGCCAAGTCCGTATATTGAATCACACGGGGGAAAGCATCATCCACTTGAACCGACAAAAAATTATTGGACAACGTTTGTGTCGCAGCCTCCGCTTTTTCAACAAACAATAGGGAGAAGAAGGCCAATAAAGAAAACGCAGCAACACACATGAACCATTGCATCTTGGTCTGTTTCATCATTTTCTCTCTCCTCAAATAGGAATTAACACCTTTTGTATATCCGGGAAGCATGCTTTTTCTATATCGTTTACATAGATCCGCAACCCTGTCCCTCGGCCATAGCGTGTTCCTGTTCGATCGTACAAGATCGTAATCTTGCGATTATGGTAGGGGACATTTTCCAGACAGAAATAATCCCATAAAGACGCGGGAATCAAAGGACGAATGTCCAAGTAGTGATCGTTGCGCGGTTTGATTCCGATTAACCCGGAAATAATCAAATCGCAATAAGAAGAATGATTGTAATCTCTACCCCTGTCTTTATTCGGATCGTTTCGTTTATGCAGAATCTTTCTTGCGATCCATTCCCCGGTGCAAGGATCTAAATTTTCATCGATCCACATCACTGCCTTGCCGTCTTCAAGACGGATTTGATGAGAGTTGGCATACATTCGGAGCAAATTGTAATAGTCCTCGATCGTAATAACAGATTTCTCATAATTGTGAATGAGATTCGCCATAGCGGTTAAGGTTTGCGACGTGGCAAACGGCCACGAGGGGCCGTTCCAAAGACATTCGTGCGAATCCTTTAGCCCATAAAATCGATGTCCCTGTTCCGCAGTGGCTGGACCGAAGGGAGCGGCAAAATAAAGCGGTTCTTTGATGTACTTCCAGGCTGCTTCATAACCTTCATCGGGCAGCAGAAAATACCATGGCACATAGCCAATCAGTTCGCAAACGTCCGCGAGTTGGCCTTCCTCCAATTGATCACCCTCCATTTGGCGCACCCAAGACTCGGGCAGGTTATGGGTGTAAGCAAGTCCTTGACGATTCAAACGAACTTTAAAAAACTGCGCCTCAGAATCCCAGAGCAATTGTTGGACTAGCTCTTTTAAAATCCGGGCCTTCAACAGATAACGGTGAGCAACATCGTTGGAACGCGCCAAAGCCGCAGTTTTGGCGATTGCCCTAGCATCGCCATACATGTAACTATTGATGGTGGGCCGATATCCGGATCCACCGATCGAGAATTCCATTCCGTCATAACCGTCATATTGCCAAAATAATCCATTATCATCCTTCTTTTCCGCTTCCCACGCCTCATAGTTGCTTATTAAATCGGGCAGCAGTTCGAGCAAAAGCCTGGAGTCTCCCGTTACCAAGTACCGCGCGTACAATGAATCCGCCGCCCAGAAGCTGTATTTGCGAGGTTCGCCTCCCTTGCGAAACCAGAACAGCGCATAGTCATCCAAGTATTGCTGATTATGAAGCCAGCGTCCCTCATAAAAATGGTGGCCAGACGCACAACTAATCGTATTATATTTCCCTGCCCAGGGTACAGGCGGTAGAAATTCCGTAATAACATAACCATCCGGCGTCTCTCGAATATGTTTTTTGAATACCTGCCAGCGAAAATAATAAACTTTTTGCAAACTCTCGTCAGGACATTCAAAAAAAGGAATATTTGCGGCAAACCATGCTGCATCCTGTTCCTCAACAAAAGATAACGGATTCAATAACACCGCTGCATCTCCTCCCGTCGTCTTCTCAAATTCAGCCTTTAATGGCTCCTGCAGCTATGCCGCTTACAATATATTTCTGCAAAATCACATACAGAATGACGATCGGCATGCTGGCCAGCACCAGACTAGCCGTGATGACGTCCCACTCACTTCCGTACATGCCAAACATTTGAAATACTTTGATCGTAATCGTAAACGCATCTTTATCCGTCAGAATCAGAAACGGCAGTAAAAAATCATTCCATGTCCATAAGGAAAATAAGATCGCAACACTGCTAATAGCCGGTTTCAAAAGGGGAAAAACAATCGAAAAAAACAATCGGATTTGCGAACAGCCGTCCATGTAGGCAGATTCATCCAATTCCACCGGTATGCTTTTGACAAATCCATGAAACATAAACAAAGCAAAACTGCTTGTAGAGACGTATATGAGAGAAAGGCTCGCAGGGCTGTTCTCGATATGAAATTGTTTGACCAGTTGGACGAGTGGGATCATATAAGAATACAACGGAATTAGAAACGGAAATGTAAACAGGATATAGAAAAACCAGCTTAACTTGCTTTTGTCTCTGGAGAGCTTGTAACCTGCCATTGAGGTGAAAACCACCACGCCAGCGATTGTTAAAGCGGTAACTGTCACATTGTTCAGCAGCGTCTGCAAGAAATCGGAAGCTTTCCACGCCTTCGTATAATTATCCAAATAAAAGCTTGCAGGAAAGGAGAGGGGCGATTCAAAAATATCTCTGAACGACTTAAATGAATTGATCAAGATCAAATAAATCGGAAACAAGTAAACGAGCGCCAATAATATTAACAACGTACCCGCTGTCATTTGAATTCCGCGAGAGCGTCTCACACTTCCACCTCCTTTGCCTTAAAGAACTTTAACTGGAAGTAAGAAATGAAGAGAATGACTCCAGCCAAAACTACCGCTTTTGCCATACCGTATCCGAATCGGTTGGCTGCTCCGTACGCCTCGTAATAAATATTCAGAGCAATCGATTCCGTAGAGTAACCAGGACCTCCTCCGGTCAATACAAATATCGCGTCGAATATTTTCAATGATCCGGCGATACTCGTGAAAATACAGATCGTAATGGATGGCATTAACAAGGGGATAATTATTTTAGTAAACTGCACCCAGCCCGTGGCGCCGTCAATTTGAGACGCCTCCAGCACGCTCGTATCGATCGTTTGTAGCCCAGCCAAATAAATAATTAAGAAATAACCGATTCCATACCAGATATTCATGAATATTGTCGAATACAGTGCGATTGCCGGATCACCAATATAATCCAAATTAAAAAATTGCCAATGAATTTGTTCCGACAGCTTAGGAAGCACTTCCGTATATAGCAATCTCCAAACAAAGCCCACCACAACGAGGCTAAACACATATGGTAAAAAAAATAAGGTCCGAAGCAAGTTTCTAAAGCTCCGGCTTCCCCATTCAATCGCTACGGCCAGAACAAGAGCGCAGATATTTGAGATGGCAACGTTTAATACGGTAAAGATTAATGTTACGAAAAGTGAGTGAAGAAATCTGCTATCTTCCGTGAATAGTTCCAGATAATTCTGAAAACCCACATATTGCGTCGTTTTACTGATGCCATTCCAATCAGTAAACGACAGCAAGAGACCTTTGGTAAACGGATACAAAAAAAACACGACATATAACAAGGTAAAAGGCATAATAAACCATAACAGAGACATCCGGTTTCTTCTTACTTTGTTCACAAACGGTATTCTCCTTCATTTCTTCAGGAAAACCGGGATGACCGATGACGATCATTCCCAGCATTCCTCTCACGATTATTTCCCTGCAAATATTTTCCATCCGGCATCGATATGTTTATAGAAGTCATCTCTGGTCAAGTTCTTGGAAATATAATCTTGCAGGTCTTTGCCAATAATATCTGCCAAGCCGCTCTGCCAATAATTGATCATAAAGCCTCGAGTTTTCTTGCCCTCTTGAATATATTGAGCCGCATCCAAACTGAGTGAATTCAGCTTAAGCTCCGGATTCGAACTGGCTGCGGATTGCTGTTGCAAAATATCCCCGACTGTCGCTTTAGCTCCTTCCTTCGACAACATCCATCGGATGAAGTCTTTCGCCTCATTCGCATGCTTAGTATCTTTGGAAATATACATTATGCCTTCCGCATCCGTTAGTAAAGTCGCATCCTTCGCGTCTTCGGAGACCGGAATCGGGGCCATTCCCAATTGTACATCTGGGTCCAGTTTGATCGCTTCACCGTAAGCCCAAACGCCTTGAATCGCCATAGCCGCTTTCTTGGTGCCTACAAGATGAGCCATATTGGCGAAATCGCTGGACAATGGTTTATCTCCAGAGTTCGCAACGTAGAGATCAAGCAATTCAAAAGCAGCATCCAGCTTTTCGTTTTTAAAAGAGGCATTACCGCCGTTCATGTCATCATAAAATTTTTGGAAATCATCTAATGTTGATCCCTGCAAAGCCCAGAACATTTGGTAGCACAGCCATACGTCCTTAAATCCTGAAGCGAACGGTGTAATGCCAGCCTTTTGCAATTTCGCTATAGCATCTTTTAGTTCTGTTAAAGTATTCGGCGGTGCGGCAATGCCTGCTTCTTGAAAAGCTTGCTTGTTGTAAATTAAGCCATATCCAAGTACTTGGGTGGGTACGCCATAGACTTTTCCGTTATACTTACCCGCATTCCTGAAGTTTTCATATACCAATTCATCCGGATTATCATTTGACAGGTCCAACACTTGCCCGGCGTCGACGAGCGGCTTCATCGCCAAATAGCCAGGGTAATTAAAGAGATCTGGAGCATCGCCCGAAGCCAGCCGCGTCTTTAATACCGCATCATAATTATCCGCAACATGTTCAAATTCAACAGTTATATGCGGGTAAGCTTGATGCAAGGCAGCATTGATCTCACTTTCGTGTTTGGGATAATCAATTACATTCGTCAAAAATTTAAGTTTGACTGGTTCCTGCTTCTTGTTATCAACCGAAGACTGAGCGGATTGAGATGGGGCTGCTGACTCCGTCTGCTTGGATTCGACGGCTTTCTTGTCAGCTTTTCCGCAACCGCTTACAATGATAAACAATACTAAAAGAATGATAAAACCCGATGTCCTTCTTTTCATGTTTGTGATTGACCTCCTGAATTATTCTGCAAGTTGGTGGCGCGCCCTGATTTGAATTATAGTTCTGTCATCTGCTTCTTTCATATGTATAATCTTAAAGTCTACTTGTATATAAATGAACACTTTGAAATTTCGCTTCAATAGGGATCCCGTAATTGTTACAATCATGAATATGAATTCCAATTCATCAAGTAATACCGGCTAAAGGGGAGGCAACGACTTTGGGTTTTATGAAAATAAGCCTTCGCAAACAAATTATCGTCATTTTCACTTCGATCGTCGTAATTCCCTTGTCCATTTTAATTTATAACTCTTACCGGAGCATTTCTGTCGAAATCCAGCAGTCCTATGTTGAGAACAATGTACAGCTGTTGAGCTTACTGAACAATCGGATCGATGACTATCTCAAACAACTGGATCAAATTTCGCTTTCCTTGTATTCGGATTTGTTATTCACCCAAGAATATCAAGCGACGGACAATGAGAATTGGGCTTACAACCTTAAAATAAAAAAACTGATGAATATTTATCTTCAGCGAAGTGAAACGAATTCCGTACTCTTTTATATTCCATACTCATCGGAAGTCTACATCATCAACAAATCGATTAACGCATCGTTTTCCAATGCCCCTAACATCGAAGCGACGAGTGGATATTCGAGAGCCATGCAAACCAAAGGGAAGTACGTCCTTGAACCTCAGCACAGACTGAAGAACTTCAATGCGGAATACCAATTGAATAGCAGTACCCCCGTATTTTCCATCAATCGGATCATTCAAACTTACTCCAAGGATTACGGATTGTTGTCCATCAACTACGAATTAACCTATCTTGAAAAAATAACGAAAGATATTATGCATTATTCAGACGAATTCGCAGTACTCACGAATCAGTCAGGTTCCGTCATCTATCAATCCGATCCATCTATCAGGCTCGATTCTGCCATTATAAACTCAATTATTTCTGGAAAAGCTTTGACAGGTTCATTTCCTACCCAATCTTCAAGTTCAGATCAACTTCTGGTTGTCTATTCCAAATCGGACAGCAGCGGAAATATCCTGCTCAAGACGATTCGGATGAAAGTGCTGCTTGCGCAGGCTTCGAAATCCAAAAACTTAAACTTAATGATCGGAGCCGCTTTGCTCTGCTCATTAATCGGGGCCATTATAGTGGTCTCCTATAGAATTACGGCCCCTTTATTAAAACTGGAAAGACACATCGGTTTGGCGGGCAAAGGTTTTTTTAACATCCCTATTGCAGTTACAAGCGGGGATGAGATCGGACGAATTTCCGTCTCTTATAATCGAATGCTTGGTCAATTAGATCAACTCATCAATGAAAAATACAAGCTGAAGCTTAAAAACAAATCCGCCGAATTGAAAGCGCTGCAGGCTCAGATAAATCCCCATTTTATCTATAACACTTTACAGGCGATCGGCAGTGTAGCTTTGGAAGAAGGAATCAAGGAATTGGAGGAAATGACCATCGCGTTGTCCAATATGCTGCGCTACAGCATCAAATCGGCCGGCATGATGGTTACCCTTGAAGATGAGATCAACAATTCAAAAGATTATTTATCCATCCAAAAATTTCGATTTGAGGAAAAATTGGTATTCCGTATTGAAATAGCGGATGAGTTAAGGTCCATCCAAATACCCAAGTTAATTTTACAGCCGATATTGGAGAACTCTGTTATTCACGGAATTGAACGAAAAAAAACACCAAGTACGATTGAAATCCGCTGTAAAGCATTAGGCGAAGTCCTCTCGATTACGGTGGGTGACGACGGGGTTGGAATGGATTCGGATAAGCTTGCTCAAATCAGAACGACATTAAGCAGAACCGATGACGAATTTGCGGAAGGGGACAGCATCGGCATCGCCAATGTTTATCAAAGGCTTCGGCTGCTGATGGGAGATCAATTCGAAATGAACATTCGGAGCGAAAGCGGTAAGGGCACGACCGTGGAAATGCTCATTCACGTTGACGACAACATTAAGAAGGAGTCGAGGGATCATGTATAAAGCGATCATAGCAGATGACGAACGAAAAGTGCGCACAGCGATCGTCAAATTGGGTGATTGGGAACGCATGGGCATTCAAATTGTGAGCGAAGCCATGGATGGGGATCAACTGTGCGAACTGGCCGACGACGAAGAACCTGATATCATTGTGACGGATATGAGAATGCCCGGTCTGTGCGGCGCCGATCTCATCAGATCGTTGAGCAATCGGCACAAAGACACCAAACTTATAATCGTAAGCGGGTATGTAGATTTTGAGTACACGAAACAAGCGATTGCAGCAAGAGCGATCGATTATATTTTAAAGCCTGTCTCCAAAGATAATCTGAATGAAGCTTTAAAAAATGCAGTGATAGAAATTCAAAATCATAGGCTAAAGCAATTGGAAATAGCCGATTTGCAAATTAAGCTGAACGAGACGCTGCCGTTGCTCAGCGAGAATCTGTTGCATAAACTTCTGGAGGAGGGTCAGTATGGAAAGCATGAAATATTAAGCAGTCTTGGCGTTGCCGAGAACGATCAGTTAGAATTGGCAACGGTTGCCGTAATCAAAATGCAAAACGCCAAACAAATTGCCGAGGAGAAGTATAATGGACAAAGCGATTTGCTTTATTCTTCCGTACTCAATATCGTTAATGAAGTGATCGCCGGGCAAGGAAAAGCTATTCGTAAGAATCCCAATGAAATCGTGATGCTCTTCTATTCAGACGCCACCAGGTTGCAGTTGTACAGCAGGTTGGAACGATTAATCATCGTGCTTCAACAATACCTGCAAATCAAGACTTTGATAGGCGTGGGACGAAACTACCCGGATTACCGCGACCTCAAGCTCTCCTTGCGCGAGGCCAGAGCGGTACTCATGCAGATGGATCTTACGGAAGAAAGCCGGATATCGTTTTATGAGGATATCGTCCATTTCACTTATAATCAGTCTACAGAACTGAAAACTGAGCGGTTGCTCGCTGCGGCAATTAAAAGCGGAAATCTGCCTCTGATCAGCCAGATGATGGAATCTTACTACGAGGAGTTTGCACGAACGGAACACATGAGTTTGCATAAAATTCAAAATTTGGGCCGGAATATTTTGCATATTCTGGAATCTTTGGTAGATTTCGTCGAAACAAAAGATGAATTTATTTCCCGATTCGTTTTACTGAAAGATAGGATGGAACAAGAGTTGAGTCTAGACAGACTCAATCAATCGGTTAGCGAGTTTTTGGCGGATATATCTGTTTATATGCGAAGTTGCAAGAAAGAAACTCAGACGTTCTATGATATTCGAACCTACGTTGAGCAAAATTATCATTTGAGAATCTCCTTGCATGACATTTCCGGTAAATTTTTTTTAAGCAGAGAGTACATATCCAAAAGATTTAAAGAAGAATTCGGAGTGAACTTTCTCGAATATTTGACAACTCTCAAAATAGACAAATCGAAAGCCCTTTTACTGGAAAACAGGAAGGTTCAAGAAATTGTTTCGATGCTTAGTTTTAATGATGAAAGCCACTTTAGTAAAGTTTTCAAAAAATATGTCGGTGTTACTCCTAAGGATTTTCGGAGCATTTATATTGCAGCAGTAGACGACGAAACTAGATCACCAAAATTGTGATTTTTTTCATTCTCGAGGCGAAAGAAAACCACATGGAGTTGTTACACTCGCATGTGGCACAATAATATTTTAACCGCTAACAACTTCTGCTCGCATATTTCCAATAATCTTTATCTTTTTGCCTACTATTGTATTTACTTTACTTGAGTGTTGCAAAAATATCGCTGTCGATTCAAACCCCGTTGAGGTCAAGATTTTAGAACCTTCGTTGAATGGCTGGATAGAAGAAGGACATCTACCCTTGAAGAAGAAATTGTTGGTTGCGACGCCACAATTTCCAGATAAATGATATGTCCCACCCTTATGGTATCCCTCTACCTGCCTATCGTCAAGTTGGTGGAATTGACACTATGGGATTTCCAGGTTAGCTTTCCTTCTTCTGAACGACCGGCATCATCATTCCGTCGTCCATCCCCATCATCCGCACGCTGTCCGACTCGGCGTCCGCTTCGGATAAGAAAACTTCCGTACCGAATGCAGGCTCCGCGTAAGCCAAGTGAGTCCGGCCGCGAGCGAGTATTTGACGGTAATTGCCCGTCTCGCCTTCGTACCCGTCATGATCCCACGGAATCCATGAGCGGGCGTTGCAGTAATGGCAGACGTAGGAACGACGGTAACGGTCTTCCGTCCGGTTCGGGAAGGAGCGGTGAAACAGATGGGAATGGAAAAATAGAACGTCTCCCGCTTGCATCGGAACCGGGATCGGCGGCGGATAATGGGCGACCACTTTGGACAGCGTGTTCATCTCGTCATCGAGATGGCTGACGTTCTCGACCGTATTTAGATCCTTAAATGCGTCCACGGCGTGTACGTTCCCGGCATTATTGCCTTCCGGCGGGTAGATCGGCTCATGATTGGATCCCGGCACGACCCATAGGCAGCCATTCTCTTCATCCACTTTCTCAAGCGCCATCCACGCACCGACCATCGTATCTGGATGCGTCTTAATATAGTATGAGTCCTGATGCCAGCCTTGCCCGCCGCGACCGGGAGGATTAAGGAACATCATGGACTGCAAAGCATAGACGTCCGGCCCGATTAACGCCTCGGTGACATCGAGCACGCGGGGATGAAGCATGCCCCATTCCGCTGCGGCATCGAGCCTGGACACCATATGCACCCGTGTCTGTTGCACGAACTCCGACTTCAAAGGATCCTCGTTCGCGCTGCCCGAGTTATCCGAGTTATCCGAATCCGCCATCTTACTCGTTTCCACTGGCTTAATGCTGCCCGCCTTCGTTCTTTCCGCCAAATCATAAAGCTTGTCGATGTCTTCTTTTGATAATAAACCCCTCACGATTAGGTAGCCATCCCGATGATACTGGGTATACTCCTTCACGCTGACCAAATAACGGTCATCCCGCTTCCGTGACTTCGGTGTATACGTTATTCCCATTATAGGAACCCCTCCATTGATCGTCTTACTCTTATTGTGCGATAACAAGGGAGCGTTCACAATGGATTAAACCCGGCAAACGGTGTGTTTATTTGATGTACTCATTCCATGTACTCATTCACCAGAATGTAGCGGTTAACGGGGTAAGGCGCTTCCGGATCGATTTTCGCCGTCGTATGCCGAAAGAGGGAATTCTCGCAACGTTCAATATAGGCGGTGGCCGTTATTCCCCTGATGCGCTTGTACATTTTCGAAAAATGATGCTCGTCCCCGAAGCCTACCCGATAAGCGATTTGCTTGACGGTCCATTGCCCGCTCATCATGAGCTGCTCCGCACGCAATATTCTGCGTTCGAGCAAAGCGCGTTTCGGCGTCATTCCGACGGAGGCCACGAACGTGCGCGTAAAATGCTCGTGAGACCACCCCGATTGCTGCGCGATCGAATCAATCGATATCGGCTCTTCGAGATGCTCCTCCATATAGGCGATCGCACGGGCGATCGGAATCGGCAGAGGATTCGCGAGTTCCTCGAGAGCATTGTCCGCCGATGCGCACAATTCTTCCAAAGCCGCGGACATTAAGACCGATAATCGCCTTTTCCAATACGGCAATTGAAAGTTGGCTATTCGCAGCATTTGCTTAATCAGACCCGGCAACAGACTATTATTGCTGACTAGCAATTTATTGCATTCTTTAAGCAAGGTGTTAAATCGGATGTCGGCATTACGGAGGTTATCGTAATCGAAATGAATGAACAGGTGGCGTACTTTCCGTGCGGGGTCGAACAAATAGCGGTGAGCCTCATCCGGCCGGGTAAAAACGAAACAAGGCTTGTCCAACTCGATAGGTACGCCTTCCAGTTCATACAGGGTCGCCGTTCCTTCCGGAAAATAGACGAGCTCGTAATCATGAATCGTCCTCGTGCCTAGAACGGAACCTGCTTGAGCCCATACATCGCCAACGCTATGGACTAACGGCCAACCTTTCTCGTTGTCGGACATTTCACCACCGCCTTCGCTTTTCCTGTTGCTGTCTATTGTAAAGTTCCTATGGCACCCGTGCAACGGTAAGGAACCCTCCACAACCCTAACCGGCTTGGGAATCTATGGTTGCAGCATATATTCGTCCTCTTGAGCCGAATCCATCCGCCCTTCCATTCCATAACAAAGGGGCTGTCTCATAAGGTCACAGTTCATCAACGACCGGAGAGACAGCCCCTATTTAGTTTGGAAGCAAAGGTTTCAGGGTTATCTGACATGCATTTACTACATTTATTTTTGGTTGAAATCAAGATTTTCGCCAATCAAACTGCATTTCGTACATGTGTTCTAGCCTATATCGGCTAAAAAACTCAATCTAACCCCAAACACCTGCAGTTTTTGCAGTTAAACGGTTCTAAAATCTGTAATTGCCGAAACAACCTGCACGAATTACATTTTGTTATGCAAAAACTCCAATTTAGAATGAAGTTATCCCTGATTCATTTTAGGGACAGCCCCCATGCCGTTCTTATTTTTAAAGCGGACGAAGCTTGGTCAACCGTCCATCGAAAATCCATTCCGCCACGTAGACGTTGCCTTTCGAGTCTACGCAGATGCCATGAGGAGAGCTAAATCTGTCTGTCCGGTAATACGATTTCGGCAGATTCGGCCAGCCTTCCTGCTTGTAAGCTTGTTGATCTTCGCCCAAATGGGCGCAAAGCCGATCGTTCCGGTCATAGATGGAGATCCGGCTGTTCAAGTCGGGGATGTACATTTTTCCTTCAAAAAAGTAAAAGCTGCAAGGCAAGTCCATATCCTTATCGATGATTCTCTTAAACTCGCCTTCAGGCGTAAACACTTGAATTCTGTGATTGCCCCGGTCCGCGACATAGAATTCGGGTTCTCCGCTCCGCAAGTCCACGGATATGCCATGCGGGCAACTGAACTGTCCCCGCTCTTTGCCAGCGCCTCCCCACGATCGGATGTACTTTCCTTCCGCGGTATACACATGGACCCAATTTTGCCCGTAACCATCGGTAATATAGATATCCCCGTTAGGCGCGACAGCCACGTCGGTAGGCATGTATTTACGCTCTGCATCATACACGTCGGAGAGTTCAGGCACGCCGATCGATAAAACTTCTCTCCCCTCAAGCGTCAACTTGACCATGAGTCCTCTACTGATATCGGTCACGTACAAATATTCGCCCGTAGCTTCTTTATGCAAATAAAATCCATGCGCCCCGTCTCCGAACTCGTCCCCATAAGCGCTTATGAAGTTTCCTTCTTTATCGAATTTGAAAATGGATGGCGTACCCGTATGGAACACGTAAACTTGATCCAACTCATCTACAACGATACCATGCGTGTAACCCAACTTATAAGATTCAGGAATTTTCGCCCAACCGACCACGACCTCGTAATCATTGCTTTTGTTACCCATTCGCCATTCCGTTTGGTTTGACAACCTTATCGCATCCTCTCGTCTTGCCTAATAATTTGGAAACATTCTACCCCATTGTACCCTATCCTATAGGATGGCGGAATATGTCTTCAGCGAGCAATCAAATATGTAAAAGCAGACAGACAAAATGGAAGAACGATGACGCATCGCTCTTCCATCCTTGTAAACTTATCGTACTCCGGCCGGCGCGTACACAACCGGGAAATGTTCGCCTTGCATAATATCGCCTTTGTTCACAGTAACATAGGACAGCATGACATGATTGTTCGTCGGCTCGTGACGCGTATGTCCAGGCATGTAATGAACGGCGATCGCCCGGCGCTTCATCTCCGAACGGTTATGCGGGCTTCCATGCCAAGTGAGACTGTGATGGTAACCTACCTGCCCTTTCTTGATCTCGAAAGGAACGGCTTTAGTATCGGCGCCTTCGGGCAGCAATTCCGGATGGCGATGGTAAGGCATGAAATTATCGTCGCTCGCCAGATGTTTCTGATGATTGCCCCACTTATGGCTGCCGGGCACCATCCACATGCAGCCATTCTCGATGACGGCATCGTCAAGCGCGACCCACGCGCTTACGAGATCGGCCGGCTGAATGATCGGCCAAAGCGGATGATCCTGATGCCATGCGGTTGGCCCACCCGTAATCGGCGGCTTGTATTGGATTTGATCATGCCAGATTCTGAGCGTGTCCGAATTGCACAGCTGCGCGACCTCTTCGCAGATCGTCTTGTTCGCGGCATGCTGGAAAAATGCGTCGCTGGCCATCCAAATATTGACGACTTGAACGACTTTCTCGTTGGCGGTCATTTTCATCCCTTCGTAGAGGGAACCGCTATCCGGTTTGTCTTCATCGTCACCGAGCAAATTATGATTGAGAACCGGTTTCTTCACTGTTTTCCCCTGTAACACGTCATCCAGTTCATCCCTAAGCCGTTCCACTTCTTCCTCGCTAAGCACGACGCTGCCTTTCAGAAATCCGTTTTTCTCGAATTCGGCTACTTGGCTTTCGTTCAACATCGAGTTGCACCTCTCCTTGACCCTGATTAAGTGGGGGTTGATAGCTTTATCATAAGCGTTCGGAGAGCCGATGTATTTCCGAGAAACCAATATTCATTTGCGTTTTTCTTAGATTATTCGTCGCAAATGGCAATCAATTGCCATCCAACCGGATTTCCCGACCGAGCTCGGCAGACTCGTAGATGGCCGACAAAATCTTGATCATGTCGACGCCATGCTCGGGCGTAATGGTTGGCGTCTCGCGGCCAAGCACGCACTCGATGAAATGCCGAATATTCGCGGTATGCTGAGGAATATCTGCTTCCGGGAAATGCGGTTGCTGGTCGATCAGCGTACCTTCCGATTCCGTGAAAATACGCAGCTTGTCATTAATAAGGCTGAAGCCGCCCTCGGTGCCTCTCCACTCCAGGAACTTCTGCTCTTCCGCGACGTTGGACGCCCAACTAAACTCGATTTGCAGCGAAGCGCCGTTATCGAAGCGGATAAACCCGGCAGCCAAGTCCTCCACGTCGAACGTGCCTTCAGGAATTCGGCCGGACGCGTCAGGGCGGTCGGCGAACTTACGGTAAGTTGTCCCCGTCACCGAAACCGGCTTCGGATTGCCGTTCAGCCACATGGCCATGTCGATCATATGCACGCCAAGGTCTATCAATGGTCCCCCGCCGGAAAGTTCCTTCGTCGTGAACCATCCGCCGCGTCCCGGAATGCCCCGGCGGCGGATCCAGCCGCAACTTCCCATGTACAAGTCGCCGAGCTGCCCTTGCCCGATAACCCGTTTGGCGAATTTCGCTTCCTCGCTGAACCGGTTGTTGCGCATCGTCATCAGCAGCTTGCCCGACGCTTTGGCCACGTCCGCCATCTTCTGCGCTTCTTGCGGATTCACCGCATCGGGTTTCTCGCAGAAAACGTGTTTGCCGCTCTGAAGGGCCGCGATGGCAATCTCCGAATGATACAGGTTCGGCGTGCTGATGCCGACGATATCGATTGACGGATCGGCGATCAATTCCCGATAATCGTCGTATACTTTCGCGTCGGGGAAATCCTTCGCCGCCGCTTCCGCGGACGCGCGGAACGCATCGCAGAAAGCGACGACCTCTACTTCCTTATGCGATAACCATCCCGGAAGATGCGCCCCTTTAAATATGCCGCCCGTGCCGATAACACCTACTTTAAGCATATTAGTTTTTCTCCTTTATCGGCTCCAAGGATGGGACAGCATGACCGTAACGAGGATAATCGGCTTTAACTGGAGCTGCCCAATTTACCGCGTTCGAGATCACTTTGCGTACTTGCGGGTTATAGTAAGTCGGATAAGTTTCGTGCCCAGGCCTAAAGTAGAAGATTTTCCCAAGGCCGCGCGTATAACAACAGCCGCTGCGGAACACTTCTCCTCCTTCGAACCAACTGACCATGACCAACTCGTCCGGCTCCGGTATGTCGAAATGCTCGCCGTACATTTCTTCCTGCGGAAGCTCGATATATTCGCCAATGCCTTCCGCAATCGGATGGCCGGGCTTAACGACCCATATCCGCTCCTTCTCGTCGGCTTCCCGCCACTTTAGATCACAGGACGTCCCCATCAGCTTCTTGAATATTTTCGAGAAATGTCCGGAGTGAAGCACGATAAGCCCCATGCCTCTTAACACTCTGTTATATACGCACTCAACGATTTCGTCGCTCACTTCATCATGCGCCCCATGTCCCCACCATGTGAGAACGTCGGTCTCACTTAAGACGGCTTCCGTAAGTCCATGTTCCGCATCATCCAAGGTTGCAAAAGTAATGTCGCAATCGGAACCAAGTCCTTCGGCGATCGCCGTATGCATGCCTTGCGGATATATGGCGGCAACGCTGTCGTTATGTTTCTCATGGCGGAATTCGTTCCAAATCGTAACTTTAATGCGTTTGTTGCTCATCGTATGATACTCCCCTTTGTAAGCTTGAAATTTTATACTCATTGTAGACAACGGCCGATTGGCGAGCAATGGTTCCTTCTATCCCGTTTTTACTCTATTCTGTTATAATCAGAAGAAGATTATGAACCAACGGCAAGTTAATGATACGCTATCATGCTCCATATCCTAAGAACAGGTGGCCGACCATGTATCCCGAAATGTATAACGAGCAAGTCGTTTACCAGAATCCGTTTCTAGCGATGCGAATATGGCAGATCGACTCGAAAAGCCAGGCTTCTGAAGCGGTA
Source organism: Cohnella silvisoli (assembly GCF_021190915.1). Classification (GTDB taxonomy): domain Bacteria; phylum Bacillota; class Bacilli; order Paenibacillales; family Paenibacillaceae; genus Cohnella; species Cohnella silvisoli. The sequence continues at coordinate 701,505 of NZ_JAIOAP010000001.1, read as the reverse complement.
CGCCAACAGCTTGAGCTCGATTGGAAGCATAAACGGTTCGTAAAATGGCACTACCATAAAGAGGTAGAATTTCTTCTCGTTATTCGGGGCGAGCTGACCGTGTTCAGTTCGGAGGAGCAAGTAGTCTTAAGAGAAGGGGATATCGCTTTATTCGGAACGAATGAGCCTCATATTTCCTTGCAGACGGATTCGCAATTACTCTACTTCGTTTTTCAAATCGATTTGCACAAATATTGGGATCAGAGCACATTGAACAGCATGAAGCATTTTTCCGAGGTTATCCGGCCGCTCAGCACCTTGAACTATATTTACCGGGACAATCCGGACGTTCGCGATCAGACTTCGCGGCTCATTCGAGAAATCTACCAAGAAATGAACGACCAAGAGATCGGTTACGAGCTTGCCGTCTCGTCCCGAATCAAGAACATGTTGTTGCTGCTGCTCCGCCATGACACAGAGCGAAAATTGCATTACAGCGACAACAACTGGCTAGACCGCATGCAACCGGCGCTGGATTACATGGATAAGCATCTGAACGAGAAGCTGTCCGTGGACGAGTTGTCCAAGAAGATGAATATGAGCTACACCTATTTTATCAAAATGTTCAAAAAAGCCGTCGGGATGCCGTTCACCGACTTCGTAACCTATAAGCGCATCAAACGGGCCGAGCAGAAGCTTCTGACGCAGGACATCAGCGTCTCGGAAGTGGCCGAATCGGTCGGATTCACCAACTTGGGACACTTCTACGATATGTTCCGGCGTTATAACGACTGCACGCCCAGGGAATTCAAGGGGCGCCTTCCTTAGGTTACGCGGATCCCGAAGATCCAGCGATTCAGCTTCACCAAGGCCAAAAAACTGCCCTCGTCACCCGAAGATGCAGCGTTGCCGCTTTACCAAGGCCAAAAAACTGCCCTCGCTACCCGAAGATGCAGCGATTCTGCTTCACCAAGGCCAAAAAACTGCCCTCGCCACCCGAAGATGCAGCAATGCAGCTTCGCCAAGGCTAAAAAACTGCCCTCACCTCCAAAAGATCCAGCGATGCTGCTTCGCCTTGACAAAATCTGGTTTAAAAGAACAAACCGCCGGGAACCCGACGGCCTTGTGCATTTCTCTAGGCTTTCACTAACCCATGAGGATCGATGACGAATTTCTTCGAAGCGCCTTTATCGAATTCGGAGTAGGCGGATGGAGCTTGGTCAAGCGAAATCTTCGTGGCGTTAACCGCTTTGGCGATTTGCGCTCTCCCGCTCAGAATAGCCATCATGAGGCTTCGGTTATATTGCATAACGGGCGTTTGACCCGTTACGAAAGTATGCGACTTGGCCCAGCCTAAGCCGAAACGGATCTTTAACGTTCCGATCCGTGCGTCCTCGTCCACGGCTCCCGGATCCCCGGTAACATACAGACCCGGAATTCCAAGGCGTCCTCCTGCCCTCGTCACTTGCATAATCGTATTTAGCACCGTGGCGGGCGCTTCGCCATGGGCATGCCCGTGTCCATGCGCTTCGAATCCGACGCAGTCGACCGCGCAATCCACTTCCGGCACGCCTAGCAGTTGATCGATCTGTTCCCCCAGATCCGCATGTTCCCGCAAATTGACCGTCTCGCAACCGAAGCTGCGAGCTTGTGCCAGACGCTCCGCATTAAGATCTCCCACGATGACGACCGCAGCGCCGAGAAGCTGGGCGGAATGAGCCGCCGCCAAGCCTACCGGTCCAGCCCCCGCTATGTACACGGTCGAACCCGGCTTCACTCCCGCGCTCACGGCTCCATGATAACCGGTCGGGAAAATATCGGACAGCATCGTTAAGTCCAATATTTTCTCCATGGCCTGCTCCTTATCGGGAAACTTCAGCAGTTGAAAGTCCGCATAAGGCACCATCACGTATTCCGATTGCCCGCCAACCCAACCTCCCATATCGACATAACCGTAAGCCGAACCCGGACGGTCGGGGTTAACGTTCTCGCAGATGTGCGTATTCCGCTCCTTGCAGCTCCGGCATCGCCCGCAAGCAATGTTAAACGGAATCGAAACCAGATCGCCCTTCTTGATGAACTCCACGTCGCGGCCTACCTCGATGACCTCGCCGGTAATTTCGTGTCCCAGCACGAGACCGCTCGGAGCCGTCGTGCGCCCCCTCACCATATGCTGGTCACTGCCGCAAATATTCGTCGTCACCACTTTAAGAATAACGCCGTGCTCGCATTTCCGCCCTACGTTAAGCGGATTTACACCCGGTCCGTCTCGAAGCACCAAATCCGGATACGATGTATCCCTAACTTCCACCTTGCCTGGTTCGACGTAAACGACAGCACGATTATTCGACATGCCTTCACTCCTTTTATTGGGGTGGAATCAATATACGTAAGCGCATTCAATTGACCCCACCATTATAAAGGGTTGCGCCCCGGTGGAACAGTAATTATCGTGCTGCGAAACTCATTCTATTCTGCTATTACGGCAAACAACCCTGATTCCGTAATACTTCTTGTTTTGTGTCCTTGCATAACAAATTAACCTATCATACCGTGTGCCCGCGAGGTTTCTTGCCGCTCCAACGCTCGTCTACTTTCTCTTCCGCCGATTGATAACGTGCATCTACGCTGATGCGATATTGAGGGGTCGTATTCTCTAGGGAGCAATGAAGCAGATACATTCCGAAAATAAGCACATCACCCGCCTCGAACGTCGTAGTCGCCCACTTGCCGCCGAATTTCTCCGTGATCACAAGCAGGTCATCCGTATAATGGCCGATATTATCGCGATCGGAATCTTTTCGGCCGTAAGACTGCTTGAGTTCCTCGAACCGATGCGATCCTAAACATACCGCCAGTCCTCCCATCTCATAAGAGACATCCCCCAGCGGCGACCATACCGTGTAGACGTTCTGCGTTCCTCTGCCCATATAGACGATATCGTAATGAGCGCCCGTGAAATCACCCTTACCTACGGCCCGGAGCCACTTATAGTGATACGTAAGGGATGGAGCGTTAAGGAATTGGTCGAAAAACTTCATGATGTGATCCCCGTTGAGAACGTTCAGAAGGGCGGGTAAATCCTCGTTCGTGCCGCCCATAAATATGCTCTTGCTGCCATCGCTCATCACGCCTTCCTCTAGCAACGTATCCCGTGACAGCTTTCCCATCCGATCCATTTTCTCCAATATGCTCGTTCTTGCCTTAAGCACTTCCTCACGCTTGTGAAACCGGCGAATGAGCAAATACCCGTCTTCCTCCATTCGGCTCCGCAAAGCATTAACATCGTTTAGGATATCGTTCGAACTTCTTAATTCAGTTAAATGAGGACCCCCTAATTCCAATTCCCTGCTGCCTACCTTTACCATCATCGTCAAGCACCCCTTGTATATGATTGTAAGTCTAGTCTACGAATCGGGGCTTTGTTCGAACATGCAGCGGTGTGTGCAAAATTTACGTTTTTGTGTGGTACTATGAAAGAAATGCACAGAGAGAGGCAGGCAATCAGAAACGATGTCCGATATATTCGTAAATCTTAATCGTTCCCTCTTTCAGCTATACTTCTATGGCCACGAGAAATGCCCGCCGCTGCACTCCGCAGGTCCGTCGGTGCGGGATCATTATTTGTTCGTATATATCGATCGGGGGAAAGGAATTTTCAGAGGAAACGGAGTCACTTACGAATTAACCGGCGGCGACAGCTTCTTCATGTTCCCCGGTCATTTGGGCTTCTATGAAGCAGACGCGAAAGATCCATGGGAGTACCGGTGGGTCGGATTTCACGGCACGCACGCGGAACGATTCCTATCGGGGATCGGCCTCTCTCCCGACTCCCCTATTCAAACTCATTCGGATAAAAATGCGCTCATTCGATTGTTCGACCAACTGTCTAATCTGGAAGGCGACGTAGAATACAAGGAACTGTTCGCGAACGGCATTCTACTCCAGGTGATGGCGGTCCTGTATAACGAACGCGCTCGCTCCAGCCCTTCTATTGCCCCCGCTTCCGGCACGGAAAACCGCTACATCCAGAAAGCCATCCAATTCATAACGCAGAACTATGCCGAGAAAATTTCCGTCCCCATGATTGCCGCCCAAGTCGGCCTAGAACGCAGCTATTTTACGAAAATGTTCAAAAAACACGCAGGGAAACCCCCGCATGTCTTCCTGCTTGAAGTACGTATGCATAAAGCGGCGTCTTTGCTCAAGGCAAGCGATCTACCCGTCGAACATATCGCGTATTCCACGGGTTTCAACAACATCAATCATTTTTCGGCGACGTTTACGCGTTTTTATCGTATGCCGCCTTCCAAATATCGCAATCAGACGAACTAGGCCTTGCATTGCGGTGCAACTAGGGAGGCTGTTTCAGATTCTGGACAAGCTCGCCGATTGAGTTTCCTTAAACCCGTACACAGCGACCCCATTTTCCTCGATATCCCACTCTACTTCCGCTCCAGCCGATACTTCCATAACAGGTTGCCGCGCACTTAAATCCGTCAACGTTCCAGCCTTCTTGAACAGCAGCTTGGCCGTCCGCCGCGGGCCCTCGTTGAGAACAACGAGCACCTTGCCTTCCGGGTGGTGCAGCGTCTTTAATCGTAATCCGGCTGTAGGGCCATTATCCCCTTCGTTAAGGTGGATGTCGCCACTTATAGCCTCACCGACTAAAGTTTGAACGAAGTGGAATGTAATCGCGTCAGGGTTGGCGAAATAACGCTGGAACGCGTTCGTCCCAAGCCGAACCGCCGTGCCTTTGCCATATGATCGGCATGTGGCCGCGGCCCTTCCGTCCGAGAATCGAGCCGTCACCCGGGAAGTCCCGCCCGCTTCCAACGGCAATCGGTAAAACCAGCCCGGAAGCACGACATCGCCGTTCTCACCATAAAGCTCCAAACCTTCGTCGTCCGTCTCGATATCTTCAACCGCCGCGCCGAACAGCGCGGCGACCTTGCGAAGCGTTGCCGCATCGAGCTTGCCGTTCTCGTCCTTCATTCCGACTAACCCATCGGCGATCAGCATTCCTCCGCCGCGAACGAAAGAATCGATGACCTCGATTTCCCGAATGCCCAGAACGATCGTATTCGCGAGGATGAGCACGCGGATATCCTTGTCTATGCCTTCCCCCGCCAGCCTATCCTCGGAAATAAATTCAACGCTCGCGGAAAGATCGGACAGCAGCAAATGAGCACCCGCGATGGCGTCCGCATACATGTTGCGATTTCGCGGATTCGCCGGGTAATTCCCTTCGCCTTCCACTTGGCCGAGAGCCATCGAACGCTCGGAGTACAGCAGCAGCACCTTCCCTTTCTCAGGAACCGCTTCCGCGAACAGCTTCTCATGCGCGCCAATAAGCTCCGCGGCTTCTTTCGCGGCAAGCAGTCGCGGAGAAGGCTTCTCCAGCTGATTCAGCAGCGCCCACTCGCCTGCTTCGTATCCGGCATTACGCGAATTAAAGCACCAGAACACGACGGCTTTCGCCCCGCTGGCTATCCCTTCCCAAATCCAATGTTTCATCGTATGGCGGGAAGGCGTGAACGGCTTCACAGAGGAATATAACGTCGTCCCGCCTTGCAGCTCGCTCACCCAGAACTTGCGCTCCGGGTCTCTCGTCGCGCTCTTCATTAAATCGGCGAAATATCCGACGGATTGCGTCCATCTTTTCTGCGGGTAACGCACCGAATGCCACATCGGATGGGCGGAACAGCCCATGAAATCGACGAGGTCCGCTTCCATCCAGATCGATTGGCCGACACCCTGCATATCCAATTGGACATTATGGGGATTCACGTGCACCGGATGCACGGGATCCCACTTGCGAATCTCGTTTCGGATGAATGTTAGCTGCTCTCTCATATTGCTCACGGTAAACCTCGTCCACTCCACTTGCTCATTAAAAGACACAAACGGCTGCTCATACGAAAGAATCTCGCGTCCCATCCCCTCCTCCAATTCCTCGAAGCTGGAATACTGGATATAAGAGCCTTTGTTAACCTCATCGATCGTCCCATAAACGTTTTGCAAATACCGGGAGTATGCCTTAATCGCATACGGAGTTTTGTAAATCGCCCGGCTTGGCTCATTCCATAAAATCCAAGAGTCTAATTGCGCATGGTTTCCGTATCGCACAGCTATGCGCCGAATATATTCTTTCGTTCTCTCCAAGTAGGCAGGATCATCCAAATCCGCTAATGATTGCGGCCCTTCGGTCAGGCGCATCCATCCCGGCGGGCTGACGGACATGAGCGTAGGCACGATCGTCAGCCCCGACTCAGCCGCCTGCTCGAAGCAAGCATCGTAGTTGTCAAACCGCCATACTCCGTCTTCCGGCTCCAACTGCTCCCATATCATGAACAGACGGATGATTTCCAGTCCGTTTTCTTTCATTTTTACGACCGTTCGTTTCACATACTCCGGAGTGTCGTCTTTGTTGATGAATAACTGACTCCCTATCCTTACTCGTTCCGGCATGCCAATCGCTCCCCCACTTCAGATCTGCTTATTTACAAATCTTACTATGCAGGGCTATTCCATGATACAATGTTCCCGGGCAAAAATAGCACGTTTCTATCATTTGCGGAAAAGGAAGGCGAACTCCGTGACGAATGCCAATATCGAAGAAAAACGGTTTACTGGAGGAATATCGCAGCATCCTTTCGCCTGCAAGTCATTCGACACCGAAGGACGCGGATATCATTGTCCTGCTCACTGGCATACTCATCTCGAGATGCTTTATATGACCCGCGGCCGTGGAACATTCCACGCCGGCGGCAGCACTTATGCCGCAGGTAAAGGCGATCTTCTGCTTATTAACGCAAACGAGGTGCATGCCGTCGACATCCGGCCCGAAGACGACGCCGAGTATTTAATCCTGAGCGTCGTTCCCGAAGTCGTATACCATACCGGCAGCACCATCTTCGAAGCGAAATATATATTCCCGTTCATGCTGGGCAATAGGCAGCATAAGCGGCATTTTAAGGCAGACGATTTGGAAGAAACTCCGGTTCCCGCGCTACTCATGGATATTCATCGCGAATACTCCGTGCAGCAATATGGCTTTGAGTTGGCGCTTCGTTCTGCGTTCACGAGCGTGTTTCTGTGGATGCTGCGATACTGGATCAGGCAAGAGCCGTCGCAAGCAGGCTTCCCTTCGTTCAGCGCTTCTTCCTTGGACAACGTGAAACCGATTTTAGAACACTTGGAACATGGCTTCAAAGAAAATCTAACCGCATCCGATGCTGCCGAATTATGCGGAATGAGCTACAGCCACTTTGCAAGATGCTTTAAACAAATCACGGGGCACAGCTTTGTCCAATATTTGCATTTCCGCCGCATTTCCGAAGCCGAGAAGCTATTGCTTACGACCTCTTGGAGCGTCACCCGCGTCGCCATGGAATGCGGCTTTTCCCACACCAGCTATTTCATCCGCCATTTCCGCGCCCATAAGGGACTTTCTCCTAAACAGTTCGTTCAACGGGTAAAAGGCAATATAAACCCTGTCCCATTGCCGACCCTGCCGCCGTTGATCGTATAATCCAAAATCGCTTGGCGAATTAGCGTATCTCTTGGGGCATCCTGCAAACGATCAGGCTTGCCGCCGAATACGCGCTCGAACGCTTGATTGTCGTCGGTATAAGCCGGAACCAACCGGAATGCTCCGCCGAACTTGGCGATATTCGATTCCGCCGGAAGAATTTCACCAAAAGCAGGGCAAAGCAGCCATGATGAGCAGACGAAGGCATGAAATGGCTTGTCCGGGAAAGTTTTGCCGTAAAATAAGTCGGCGGCTTCCATCGACCCTCTCCATAACTCCGTAGAGAGCTTGCCGCCTTCCTGAATATGGATATCGAGCACCGGACTTTCCCGATTCAGCACCTCTTCCCATTCTTCCGCACGCCATTCGGTTACTTCCCGCTCCACCGTTCCGTCAGCCCGCGTTAAATGACCCTTAATCCATTGCTCCGATCGTTCAAAGCCGGATGTCCATGTATTTTCCGCGTCAGAGTTTCCGTACGATCCCTCCATCTCCCCATCCGGTTGAAACGAAATTCCAGCCTCCGGGAATACAGCGAACCGCCCATCCAGACGATTCCGGAATACATGAACCTGCAGTCCCCAGCTCCGTTGAACATATTGAAGTCTGCCGATCTTGAACAGCAAACACCGGAAATGATTCATTAGCCACCCGACTTCGCCAAGCCCCCACACGCCATGCTTTTCCTTGTAGACATTCATCCAGAGGGAAAGGTCCGAAAAAGTGTCGAGCAGGATCTCATCGGAAATCCCCCGGTCGGCATAATATTCGCGAACTTGCGGCATCCCCGATAACAAGACGGCCACCGCGAACAGACCTGATCGTTGGCCTAGCGATTTGCCGCATTCTGTGATGAAGGATGCGATTTCCCCAATCAGTAAAGGCGAATGAAATACCATCTCATGACTTACATCCGCAAATTTCGAGAGTGCCATACTTGAATTCATTAAAGCTATCGTTTCTTTTACCTCGAATATCGCGTCTTTAGGCAAACGAACGATCGCGTTCGCTTCCTCAATCTGGTCGTCCCCGAACATCGACTTTCCGCAACAGGTGTACATAGGATAATCCCCTCTCTACTTCCCTAGCAAAATGTATCTACTCTCCATACTGCAAGCGGAACTGCATCGGAGTCATTCCCGCCAGCTTGTGAAACGTATGCACGAAGTGACTATCGTCCTGAAAGCCGACGGCAGCCGCAATATCCCTGACCGTTCTGCTGCGGTCTGCGAGCAGCAGTTCTTTCGACTTTTGGATGCGAAACTGCACTAAATACTGATACGGGCTTATCCCCCAACTTTTGCGAAACAGAGTGTTCAAATATTGCGAGCTGACTTTAAGCGTATCCGCCATTCGCCCAAGGCCGAGGTTCGGATCTCCGAATGCCTCTTCGATAAGCAGGTAGATGGGAGTCAGCCTTTCATGTCCTTTGGATAGGGAGGGTTGTCCGCTCGATTGCCCGAATTGCTTGATTAGCGACAAAAAAGCATACACCTCGAGAGATCCGTTAATGCCCGCGAAATCGAAACTATACCCGCACTTTTCGCTGTATTGCTCATGTATTTTCGCGAGCGGGCAATTTGCATCCCAACTTATCGGCAGCATCTGCTGGATATCGAGCGACGCGGTAATCGGGTTCGCCAACGCTCCATCGTAGGTCAAATACCATGTCGACCAATTCGCGGTTTCCGGATAATAGCTATGGGGTACATTCGGCTTAAGTAGAATGCCTTGATTGGGATACAATTTCACGGTTTTTCCGTCTACGGTAAACTCGCCGCACCCCTCAACCGTATGCAGCCAATGGAAATCGCGAAAACCGCCCTCTCTATTAATAGCAGCCTGATGCTCCGAATAGCCCACGCTAGTAAGATGCAGCGGCAATCGCTGATCCCACTCCGTTGTTACGAAATGTCTGCTATAAGCGGCGTTCATAGCTCACCTCTAGTTTCATTTTCTTATACCGGACATGAAGTATATTATATTTTATTTAGCAATACGTTGAACTAAAATGAAGGCGAAGTTTATTTATATTATATCCTATTGATCGGGAGTGGGGAATAACATGTCCGTGAAACTTGGTATTATTGGTTCTGGAGGAATTGCAAGTCATCATCTGAAAAACTTGGTGCAAATGAAAGACGTTACTTTGGCGGCATTTTACGATGTGGATGTTCAGCGTGCGCAGAAAGCCGCATCCGAGCACAGCGGAGCAAAAGCGTACTCTAACCTGGACGAAATGTTGGACGGCTCCGGACTTGACGGCGTCTATGTATGCGTCCCTCCAATGGCGCACGGGGATGCGGAAAATAAATTGGTCGAACGAGGCATTCCTTTCTTGGTCGAGAAGCCGCTCGGCATTAACCGGGAACTCCCGCTTGCCATTGGCGAGAAGGTCAAAGCCAAAAAACTGATCACCTCCGTCGGTTATCATTGGAGGTATAATGAATCTGCCAGCTTGGCTAAAAAATTGCTCGGGGAAAGCAAAGCGGGCATGGCGCTCGGGTACTGGATGGGCGGCATGCCAATGGTTCCGTGGTGGAGGGTGCAAGCCGGCTCGGGCGGTCAATTCGTCGAACAGACGACGCATATCGTCGATTTGCTTCGGTACTTATGCGGAGAGGTTCGCGAAGTGTATGCCGCGTACGCTCTGCAAGTGATGGGCGAGCAAGTGGAAGGTACCGACGTCCCGGATGTCGGTTCGGTAACGCTTAAGCTGGCTAACGGCATGGTCGCTACGATCTCCAACACATGCCTGCTGCCCGTTGGCCATCACGTCGGACTAGACATCTATACGAACCAAGGGGTACTTGAGCTGCGCAGCGAAGGCTTGCGGGAAATTACTGAAGAAGGGTCGAAGACGCACGAAAATATCGCCAACCCTTATTTTGTCGAAGACGAAGCGTTCATTCATGCTTTGCGGACTGGGGATACGTCGCGGATTTTATCCGACTACGAGGATTCCTTGCGGACGCACGACGTTACCATCGCCGCCAACGAATCGGCCGCTTCAGGCAAGCCCGTATCGTTAAACTGACACTATCGAAAGGGGAACCTGCTATTATGAAATATTCGCTATGTATCGGGGCCTATTCCGGCAAAGACGAAATCTATCATCTCGAGAAAATAAAAGAACATGGCTTCCACGGATTAGAGTATTATGCTTGGTGGGATTTGCAGGATTTGAAGAAAACGGCGCGGGAGCAAGAGCGGATCGGCGTCGGCATCAGCGCGACTTGCACCAAGTTCATCAGCTTGGTCGACGAATCGCTGCGCGACGCTTATTTGGAAGGCATTCGCCAGACGATCGAGGCTTGCAAGATTTTGAACGTTCGCTCCGTCATCTCGCAGACGGGCAACGTTATGGACGGCGTCCCGCGCGATACGCAAAGGCAAGTTATGGTCGAGACGCTGAAGCGCTGCGCCCCGCTGTTTGAGGAAGCAGGCATCGTGCTCGAAGTCGAGCCTTTGAACGGACTTGTCGATCATCATGGGCATTTCTTGCAGCGCTCGAATGAATCGGTCGACGTTATCGATCAAGTCGGAAGCCCGAACGTTAAGCTCGTTTTCGATGTTTACCATCAGCAGATTACGGAGGGCAACGTCATCCGCAACGCAACCGGCTACATCGACCGGATCAACCACTATCACATCGCGGACAACCCCGGACGCAAGCAACCGGGCACGGGCGAATTAAACTACGTCAACATTCTCCGCGCGATCAAGGACACGGGCTTCTCCGGCTTCGTCGGTCTGGAATGCGGTTATACGATCGATACGGATGCTGCTATCGAGCAGTTTAAGAGTGAGATTCTGGCGACGGTTGAGAAGTAACCCGGCTTATGCAATGATAGTTTCATAAAACCCATGATAGACCGATAGCTGGTCTATCATGGGTTTTTGCTTAACAATAGCAACTCAACCTCACCACTTTAGTACCACGCCTAAGCAAAATTCCTGTTTGTTCAGGATCATGTCCCATACATCCCGTGCTTGCGCGACATCCACAATGTGCGTGATCAACGGTTCCGTCTGCAGCCAGCCTTCATGAATTCCTCTCAATGCAGCATCCATTCTAGTCTTTTCCCACCCGGACGGACAATGCAGCGTGATCTCTTGCCCCCGAATCGTTGGAATGTGAATGTAGCCGTTCTCGCCGTGGAATCCGGCGGACACGAGGTGGCTGCCATGCTTCATTAAGGGCCGGATTGCCTCGAATGTGTCCATCGCCGCTACGGTATCCACGACGATCTGGACATTATGCTCCTGACTCCCCAAACCGTCGCTAATATCGATATGTCGCGTATTTATGCCACGGACCCCATCCGGAAGAAGGGACAACCGCTTGTCGTGCCGACCCAGGACGATAACGTTCGCCCCGCGCTGAAGCAAAGTTTGTGCAGCCCAGTGCCCCACCAATCCATCGCCAATGACGACAGCGAGGTCTCCCGGTTGAACGGGAGGTTTAATGCCGCAATTGTAACCGACTTGCGCGAGTACCATTCCTGAGTAAGCAATCGGAGAAGCTCCCTCAGGCAGCTTCCACACTTGGCTTACATACGTAACGGCAGGACTCACGTGTCCACCGTAAGGAAACATCATTCCTTCCACTTCGCTAACCGTCGCGAACACGTTGTCTCCGATTTCCAAACCATTCACGTTCGATCCAAGCGCCCGGACGACTCCCACCTTCTGATAACCCGGAACTTGCGGAAAAGGAGGAGGATCGCCCGGCTTGTAAGCAGCGTCTCCCGCTATTCGCTCTTGCTTCAAGAACGACGATTCGGTTCCGATACTGATCCAAGAATACGTTACGTCTATTAACACTTGATCTTCCGCCAGCTCGGGAACGTCTATCTCCCGTACCTCAACTTCCCGTTTTCCCGTAAAAACAACCGCTTTGGCTTTCATGACGTCACCTCGTCGAAACCCGTTTCCGGAGAGAAACATACCTTGATCGCTTCCTGTGTTTTCAATAGTTCGACTGCTTCATGATAACGGGTGAACGGAAGACGATGAGTCTGGATACATTCCGTATTCAGTCCTCGGGCAACCAACTCCAACAATAGAGCCCGATCCTTATCCCCGAACGGCCTATATTTGTAAGACTCTAACTTAAGTCCCTTGAACCAAAGCCGTTCTCCATATTTGACTTCCCCGCGCAGCACGCCGAAAATAACGACATGCTCTTCGACGTAATTCATTACATTCTCTACGGAAGGCGCGTAACCGACGCAATCGTATCCGAGGTCGAACCGCCGCTCGCCGAGCTCGTCGACGTGAACGGCTTCTCCGATATTCAACGCGTTAACGAAAGAGATTCTCTTACCGCTGAGATCCATGCCCACGACCCGCGATGCACCGAGCAGCTTAGCCGCCTGCATCGCAAAGATTCCGGCCGGTCCAAGGCCGGAAACCAGTACGGACTTTCCACCAAGATTCCCGAACTGCAACAGACCGATAAGGACACACTTCAGCAGTTCGAATGAAACGGCTTGTTTGTCCGAGACGCTATCCGGCAGCTTGATTAGTTCATTCTCGCGATAACGCAGCATCTGGATGTATGTGCCATCGCCAAGGGAAGGAGCCTCTAACGCGGCAACCCTGTCTCCAACTTGCAGCCCCTGCACGGACGACCCGGCAGCCTTAACGACACCGACCATCTCATGGCCCGGGAACCCGAAGGGAAGCGGATATTCCGGCGATGAAGTCGCATTGAACATGTCTTTGCCCGCCATCATGTTGATATCCCATCTCGGACATGTCGACACTAGCTTAACCTCCACTAGCACTTCGTCTTCTTTCGCTTCCGGAACTGGCACCTCCAATAGGTCGTACTGCCCCGGCCCCGTTATTTGCAATGTTTTCATAACCGTACGCATAATATTCACAACCCCTCCCTTCCCTGTTTACATCCGACACCTGATATACTACATTGAAAAAGCAGTATCGTATTTGAAGCGAATCGTTCAGTTTGAGAAATTCCAGGATGATTTCCTCAGTCATATTCACGCCTTGATCTAGCCGTTTGCACGATATTGACATTAGTCGGTCTGGGGGTCGTACACATGCTGATTCGCAGCTATGGAAATGGAATTCTTGCCGATGGATCGTCCACGGGCGGCGGCGTTCATCCTTATTATGAATTGCTCTATATCACCTCTGGATCCGCGCAAATACAGTGGGTCGATCATGTGTATAACGCTGCCGCACCATCGCTGTACCTGTTTCCGACCAACACTCCCCACGAGCTGAGAAAGCTATCCGGGCAATGCCGCTTTATTTTCGTTGAGCTCGAAGTTCCAAATCCGAATTGTTTCCCGGCATTGTCGACCGTACGCCATTGGAACGCTCTGCAGTCCTTATTGGATCAAAGGCGGCAGCCGGCCAAATACATTTTCGACTCTTTATCCTATCTACAATCCCTCCTATTGTCTGATAGGGTGGAAAATAAGAGAATCGTTACCGGAATCGCCGTCCGCGTAATCGAGACGATCTTACTCCTTATCGGACAAAACCCGGCTTTATCCGGCAACGCATTGCCGGAAAATGAAGAGCTTGCCATCAAGGCCGGAGCAGCGAGTGAAATCGTGGAGTCCGTCAAACATTACCTGGAAGCAAACTACAAGGAGCAACTCACGCTTGAAAATATATCCGCTGCCATTCATCTGAACGGCTCTTATATCATCCGTTTATTTCATCTCCACGCTGGCATGACACCCTTTCAATACTTGAACGAGTTAAGAATGAACGCGGCGCTAACCTATTTATCCACCACTCCCATGCTCGTATCCAAGATTGCCGAAGCCGTTGGGTTTCAGAGCATTCATTACTTCAGCCGATTATTTAAACAGAAATATGACGTCAGTCCGACTAAGTGGCGGGAACTGCACAATACGGCAACGATCGGTCAATAGCCCTCCTCCATAACAAAAATGGGGCCGTCCCATAAGGTCATGATCGACCTTGAGGAACAGCCCCTGCTCTCTGAAATTCCGATTGCACGATAAGACATTACAAAGAATAAATAACTGTAAAACTCCCGTAATTAAATTGAATCAAAGAAGGCTTATGGAATTTTACTGTAAAACTCCAGTTATTTCCTGCCATTCCTCTTCCTCCACCTTATTCTGCTCAAAATAACTGTACAATTGCTGTTATTTTCCCAATGAGGATGTTCAGCCATTACTTTAACTGTATAAATCCCGTTATTGCCAATAGAAGCGACAGGTTTGTACGAGCAAGACGAACGTGAAACTTACAACGATCTCCCCAGCTTCGTTTCCTTGATCTCGCCCTCATAACCTTCCGGTAGCTTGATGTTTACCGTCACGTCAGAAGGGTACGACACGCTGAGCTTCATCGTCTTGCTGCTTTCGTCCGCTGACCAGGACACGTCGATCCGCCCGCCGGACGGATGCGGCACGCTGCCGCGGGCCCACTTGAGTCCGCATGGAAGCGGCGCGATCTCGACAACGCTCCAGCCCGGCGCCAAGCTGCGCACGCCGAGCGCTTCCCGACCGAGGAAATAGGCCGGAGCCGAAGACCAAGCATGGCAATGGCTGCGCGTGAGCATATCGGCATTGGCGCGATTTTCAAGGAAATTCGGATATTGCTCCCAGCACGTCGTCGCCCCATGATCGATCATGTTGCCGTAGTTTTTGCGAATATCGTCCAAGATCAAGCTTACGCCGCCGACTTTCGCCAGCGCTTCGTAATAGAAGAACGACATGAACGGGCTGCCGATTTGCACGAATTCCGACGGCGGATTAAACAGATAACCGTCGATAACCTGCTTGCGAGCGCCTTGAGCCACGCCCGTTAGCGATGCGACTACCTGAGTTTGCATGCTAAGGACAGTGGAACGACGGCCATCCGCATGGATGCAATCGATGTACGCCTGCTTGTCCTCATCCCATAGCTGTTCGTTAATTGCAGCGGAGAGCCGATCCGCAGCTTCCCCGAATCGTGCCGTTCCTTCCGCATCTCCGGCAAGCTTGCCCATCGCGGCGGTGACGCGGAGCGTCTGAACCAAGAACACGTTCTGGTGCGTGACGATGCCGTCGTTCGGCTGATCGATCGGCGACCAATCGAGCAGGTTCCACCCTTTTACGTTAAACAGCCCGCTATCATCGATTTTCTGTAAATAATGGTCCATCGTGAACCGAATGTGATCGTACATTTCAGTCGCGAACGCCTTGTCGGCCGTCTGCTCGTAATATTCGGAACATGCGATTGCCCAGAAAAAAGTCCAGTTGGGAATAACGCTGCTCCATCCGCTCGGTACTTGATCCGCATACAGCGGCGTCTGATGTTTCGAACCCGGTACGAGACGCAAGCATCTCTTCAGAATATCCTGCACGCCGTACAAATAGTTGCTCACAAGCGCTTCGTTGCGGCTGTCGCCGACCCAGAACGTCTGCTCATAAGCGGGACAATCGACGAACGTATCTTCCATGCACAGCTTCGTCGTATGGCGGCTGATTTCCCAAATATCGTTAAGCAGCGGGTCCGAGCACTCGAACCTGCCGACCTCGGCAACCGGATAATTACTCTGGGAGAACGATACGCCATAGATCTTAACGGGAACCGCGGATGCATTCCTTACCGTCAAAGCTAAATAGCGGAACCCTCTGCGAATCGGCGTGACGTACGATTGCCTGCCGGACCGGCAGACATATCTTAGCGTATGATCGAGTCCGTAGGTTTCCTGACGGTATTCGCCCGACATGTACTCGAATCCATACCAGTCGAGAATCGTCCCCTCGGCCGCTTCTACCTCGAAAGACAAATACCCCGAATACTCTTTGCCGAAGTCCAGTAAAATCTCCGTATCATATCCGTCAAACACTGGAACGACACCAGCTTCGATATTCGGAATAACTGCGTTATGAAGCTGAGCAGGAACGGCTAGCTTGACGTTATCCTTCTTCCACACGCACAAGCTGAATACGTCGGCTTCCGAAATGTATTTGAGCTCGATCGCGCGAAGCCGCTCTGCATAACGCTCTAAATGCTCTGCTTGTTTAACCGCCCCGAGTATTTCCTTGTAAGCTTCGTCTTCCCAGTCAATCTCCCGGTTAGACTGATGATCTATATTGACGTGGTAGTCAAAAGGGCCAATCGAGCAGAAAGCTGACTGTTCCGCGAATCGAGGCAGCGGCGAGACGAACTCAAACTGTGCCGGATCTTCCGCGTAAACGCCGATTTGCAGCTTCCCGTGGTGCATCGTGCCGGATACGTCGATGAGCAGTAAATTGTCCCCTTGGGAAAGCTCCACGTCTACGTAACGTTCCGGCGTAACGCCATAAAACCGTTTCATCTCGACGACCTCGCCGTTCAGCGAGCAAGCCCGCAGACATTCGCCCCAAGCTAGAAACCCAAGCGTAGCCCTGCCCGCATGGCTCGCCCGAATCGTTGTTGCCACATATCCAGTAAACTGTAGGGGGTTGGCATGGTCCTCGCTGCCCGGAATCATTGCGGCGCGAACATCGATAACCGTAGTAAGCTTGAACGACTTCACTTTCGCGAGCGATTCTACGCGCACCGGATAAACGGTTTCTTCCGTCAGCATCGGAATGTCGCGAGGCTTCAACTTCGTCCACGGCTCCATACCTACCGGGCCGAGCACGACGGCATTTGACCATTCCGTATCCGCATACTCCGTAGTAATCCAGTCTTTATCCCAAGCGGTTGCATCCACATATTCGGCAAAACCTTGCTGGCACGACATACGCGGCGATCTCGGGTGCTGACCCAGATGTTTAGCAGTCGCCCAAGTCCCATCCGTTGCTATGGCGACGGTTCCATCTTCGTACTCCAACTGAGCAAGGAGTCCTCCACGACCCCGTACATAATAGAATGTCGATACCCCGAAATGCAGCACGAGCACAGCTATCGTATTTTTCTCGCCCGGCTTGAGCAAATGTCCGACTTCATAAGTATCATACGATTGCTCGAATGGCCACGAACGAACCGGTCCTCGACCTAATTGCGTACCGTTGACGTATAACACGTACCGCGAATCCGCCGTAATTGTCAGAGATGCGGACTCCGCCGCGCCCGCCGATGGAACGTCGAACGTTTTGCGGAAACATCTCCATTCATTGCGAGGGCTCGCTTCCCCGTCTCCCCATATCCATGAAGCCAACCACTTCATATTCAACACTTCCTTGGATTTTAATGTAGTCTCCTCTATTGTAAAAAAATACACCATAAACATTATGGGTTGATTGCGACTTTGTATAGGTATATGATGACTTCAACGAAACACGAGAGAGGATACGAAAACATGCGCAAACAAAATCCGATGATCGAAAAGGGAGAGCAGTTTTTCTCGAACGGATTGTCCTTGTACGTTAATCGGGTCAGCGAGCGATTCGACTTGCCGGAGCATGAGCATGATTTCATTGAAATCTGTTACGTATGGGCGGGAAGCGGCTTTCACTACATCGAAGACCGGACGATTCGCGTGACTCAAGGAGACTTGTTTTTTCTCCCCGTCGGCGTTTCTCATATTTTTCGCCCATCCTCCCACAACCCTAAGGAGCCGCTCATTATCGGAAATTGCATTTTCGACGAAACGATATTTCGTTTTCTGACGTCGACGTTGCCTGTCGAGTACGGACTTTACCGGTTCCGCCAGATCAGCGCCGAGACGGGCAACTGGATTCAAATGCGCGAGAGGTCCGGCGAATTCGGTCATTTGTTCGAGTCTTTGCTTAAGGAGTTCGAGAATAAGAAAACGGGCTACGAAACGATGCTGTGCGGCTTGCTCCTTCAGCTTCTTATCGGGATGGAACGAGCGATGAGTCCAGAGGCCGAGACGGGAGACCCGGTCGCCGAAAGATTGGAAATCGTCTATCGGCATATACGGGAGCACCTGCATGATAAGCTGACTTTATCCGCCATTGCCCAGCAAATCGGCATCGGAGAACGACAGCTTCAACGCAACTTAAGCGAACGCACCGGACTGTCCTTCACCGCCTTATTGCACAAGGAAAGGATCGACCGCAGCTGTCGGCTGCTGGCCGATCCCGCACTCGCTTCCCTTACCGTGGCGGACATTGCCTCCCGGGTCGGGATTTACGATCTGAAACGGTTCCACCGTCAATTTAAGCTTACAACCGGTATGACCCCTGCCCGCTACCGCGAAACATGGACACGGTTAACCCCGTAACCTCCTTGAACACTTTGCAGAAATAAGAAGTGTCCTGGTAACCGACCTTTTCCGCGACTTCGTATACTTTAAGCCGCGAATCGCGCAGCAGCCGTTTGGCCGTGTCCATGCGGACGCGGTTCACATATTCGATAAAGCGCATCCCCGTCTCTGAACGGAACAGATTGGACAAGTAATTCGCGCTGAAATTCAGTTCTTTCGATAAAGCGGCTACCGTTAATTGTTCCATATAATGCGCGTGGATATAGTCGATCGCGAGTTGGATTTCCTTGCGGTAAAGCCGGTTAGGGCTTTTCATCCCTAATAGCTTGGAGCAGCTCGACATGACCCATTCAAAGAGAAGTTCCGGCGAATCCATCCTCTCCAGCGCTTCCTGCACCGCCGCATCCCAATCCTTCGTCATAGCCTCGCCGAGCCTCAGTTCCCCGGCTTGAACGCCGATCGCCGCGAATACGTCGAACAGCAGCTTCCTAAGCTTGGGCTTGCCGGGCTTTACCTTTCGAACATGAAGGAAAAGCTCCTCCAAGGCGGCTTCCATGCTCGTTGAATCCCCATGCTTAAGGGCCGTCATCCACCTATGCGCGTATTCGGAGTCGAGGTTATTCACGTCCGTTGAATAACTTTCCGCCGCGTAAACCCGATTCCACCTTTCGTATGCGGTCTGAAACAACGCAGCCTCCGCTTGCTCGAAGCTGCCCTTCAATTCGGACAAACCTGCGCCGATTCCGCTCATTCCAGCGGATGCGTTCCGGTTGGCCGATCTAGCGACAGTTATTAGCCGGCTGGCCAAATCATAGGCGGCAATCCGCATATCCGCCTCGCTCCTGCATCGATGGAAGCCGATCGCAACAACGAATTTACTTGATGAGATGGAAATCGGAACAACCCTTTCTCCCGTTCCTTCCACTCCGTTCACCCCATTTTCCACGACTGCCGCTAAGCTGCCGACTATGCCTTTTTCCGCACAGGATGGTTCCGTAATCTGTACAGACAAGAGCATATAAGGAGATTGGCACAAGGTGAATTTGCGTTCTTCCGCCAGCCGGAGCATGCCATCGCTATCCTCCCATTCCCCCTCCCCGAGCATGATTCGTTTCATGAACTGCGACTCGGCCTCCAGTTGGCTCGCCGTCTGCTGCTCCAACTCGCTCCTTTGCTGTTCCAGCCATTCCTTCACTTGACCGAGCATCTGAAGCAGCGATTCCGGTTCTAAGTCATGCTTTAGTAAATAATCCCGGGCTCCGAGTTTCAAAGAATCTTTAACGAAGCGAAAATCATCGTATGAGCTAAGCATGACGACGACGGTATCCGGCGTTCGGCGCTTGATGGCCTGAATGAGATCGATGCCGTTCATCTCGGGCATGCTGACATCGGTCAGAATGAGGTCGAAACGCTGGTGCTCCAGAATCTGAAGCGCTTGTTTGCCGTTTATCGCTTCGGCGGCCAGGTCGAATCCATAAGCCGACCAATCGATTATCGTCTTGATCGCGTAGCGGTAAATGGCATTATCCTCAACGATCATCGCTTTATACGACATCCCGATCCACCTCTTCCAAGCTCGTATAGTAAGGCAGCCGAATGACCGCTTTTGTCCCATCGCCCGCGGCCGTTTCGAAAGTTAAACCGTATTTTTCCCCGTAATGGGACCGAATCCTTTCATGCACGTTGCGAACGCCTATGCTGTTAAGGCCGGGATATCTCTTCTCCCTATCCTCGGTCAGCAGTACGGAAGCTTTCGCTGGATCCATTCCGATTCCATTATCCTCCACGGCCACATGAAGAACGCCCTTAACGACCGAAGCCGATATCCGAATGAGCCCGGTGCCCTTGGACATTTCCAAGCCGTGCATGATCGCGTTCTCTACAAGCGGCTGCACGATAAATCGCGGCACTAACCCTTCCGTCAATGTTTCATCGACTCCATATTCCACTTTGAATGCGTCCCCGTAACCGATTTGCTGGATATAAATATAATTGCGAACATCCTCCATTTCCTCCGACAGCCGGTGAAACTCACCCGTTTTACGAATCGAAGATTTCAGCAGCCCCGTCAGCGCGCCGACCATTCGTTCGATTTCCGGCTGTCCCCGGCTCCGCGAGAACCACCGGATCGTGCCAAGCGTGTTATAGAGAAAATGCGGATTGATCTGCGCCAGGAGAACGGAATATTCCGCCTTCTGCTTCGCCAGCCGTTCGGCATATACGCTCGTAATCAGCTCATTGATCCGAGACACCATCATATTGAATCGGACCGCCAGCATGCCTATTTCGTCACGTCCGGCTGGCGTCGCCTTCACGTTGAAATCCCCGTCTTCTACGCGTCGCATCGTCCTCTCGAGCAGCTTGATGTCGCGGGTAGTGCCGATAGAAAACCAGAAAGCGACGACAATCGCGACGAAAATAAAGAGGACGCATACTCCGATAATGAGCGTTTCAAGAATGCGGGTTCCCGCTAACAACCGGTTCATCGGAATGAAACATAGGATATTCCAGCCCGTATCCGCCGACCGGTATTGGGTCAGAAGCGCCTTCTCCCCATTAACCCGAATGACTTTTCCGACGCTGGAGTCGGCCCCATCCCCGATTACCGCCGCGAGTTCCTCGATCGTGGAAGACGACTGTCCGAATCGTCCTTCGATCAAAGGTTTGCCTTGCCCGTTCAGGATAACCAGATTATCCGTATGAATGATGGATCCGTCCGAGAGCAGGCTTCTGAAATAATCCCGGTCGATATGAAAAACAATGATGCCGAAGTTGTTGTTAACATGGTTAATATCGATGTAATAACGAGTCAGCGCGACTTCGTCCGTTCCTCTTAGCGATGCCGACCAGACGATGCCCTGGTTGCCTCTGCGAAGTTCTCCTAATGCCGAGTCGGAAATTTGCTGAACTTTAGTCGTATTAAGTCCGCTGGCTGCGGAATAGGAACGCTCCCACCAGAATAATCGTCCCGCGCCGTTGCGGATCGTGATCGCGTTGATGTAGGGGTTGTTGTTCCCGTATTGAAAAAGCAGGTTGGATACCCGCGTGTAAGCCGAAGGATAGCTCGTCTCCGTAAGGGGGCCGTTTCGTTCCGATACGATTTGGGTCAGAAGCTTATCATTCAGCAGGAACACGGTGGCATTCACGAACTCTTCGACCCTGTTGTCGACGTTTTTGGAAAATTGGTCGATAACGTTAAGCGAGAGCTCGCGGGTATTGGCTTCGATATAATGCCTGGACGCAAGCGTTGCCGCGCTTCCGATGGCAAGGGCAAGCAGCAAGATAATGAAAATGTTGGACAGCAAAATTTTCGTGCGAATCCGGAAATTCCTCATTCGCTTCATCGGATTAAGACTTTCCAGCAATCGCATGGCCATTCCCCTTATCCAAAATGTCATTTGACCATCGGGCGAATCCGATTAAACGACTCGTCGAGCGCCCGAATGCATTTCTCTATGTCGTGCCTAGGATCATAGAGAAATAACGTAATCTCATTCTGGTAGGCAGCGAGAAGCTCCTGATTGACGACTTCCGGATAAAACATCGAGTAATCGAACGTTCGTCCCGGCTTTATGTATAGCTGGTCTAGCTCTACATAGGCCGGATCGAAATCGATGGGGGCATCGGCAACGATCGAGATGCCCTTCTTATTGTCTTGGAATACGACGGCCATCTCTGGCGTAGCAAAGAACTTCACGACGTCCATCGCGATGTCTGGATGCCGCGATTTCGGATTAATGACGATTCCGCCGGTCGTCTTCATGGCGAATTTCGTATTTGCCGGATTGTCGGAGCTAGGAAAGGCAAACATTCCAATATTGGCATCCGGATTCTCGGATCGAACTCCATCCACCGTCCACGTTCCGTTTAAGATCATTGCCGCTTGGCCGCTGGCGAGCATACGCAGCGCATCGCTCCATCCGGTGCTGAACGGATCGTCGCCTACGTATGCGAACCGTTCGGCCAGACGTTTCAGAACGCCCTTGAAACCGCCCTTGTCCTCGGCAAAAGTCGCTTTTCCGGCTTCAATATTCCGAATCCAGTCAGGCGTGCCGATTCCGCTTGCTAATATGTCCGGCTGAATATCCGCGTTCAGCGTCCATATGTCTTTGTAACCTGCAGCTATCGGCTGGATGCCCGCTCGCTTCAGCCGTTCGCATACGGCGAGAAACTCGCTCCACGTCTCGGGAACTCCGCGAACGCCGGCCTTGGCAAAAGCCGCTTTATTGTAAAATACGCCGACCCCGTTCCGGTCGATCGGCAACGCCCACACCCGGCCGTCCGGCGTTCGCACGCCTTTCAAGGCGTCGCCCTTCATTCCGGCGAGCAACGATTTGCCGGTTAACTCCGCGGCATAACCCGCATCGATGAATTCTTGCTCCGCTTGAATGCTGTCCGTCATATAGATATCCGGCATTTTCTCGACGGCCGCCAAATTATGAAGCGTGCTCGCATAGGTGTTCGCATCCGCCGCGATGATCTCGAAAGTCACGTTCGGATGTTTCTCGGTATACCGACTCGTCCCGATTTCCAGCCATTTGCGGGCGCCTTCTTCGCGGAAATGATGATACCAGGTCAATTTGACGGTCGCTTCCTTATAGGAATCGGCAGAGGGCTTCGCATGTCCGCCGAACTGGTCGCCGATCCAACCGCAGCCTGTCAAACCTATAATCAGCAAACACGCGCTTCCTTTGAATATAGCCGCTGCCGCCGTCCGCAAACGATTTTTCAATACCGTCACCGCCACTGCTATCATTTTATTGAAGCGCTTACAACAAATATACCACATCGCTGCCCTCAACCCTCTTGCCTAGCGCAAAATGCCGCCTCAAATGAGGCAGCATTTTATGCCAGCGGGACGCTAGGACGTTGATCCTATTAACCTTCGATCTGTTTCTTATAGGCATCCATCTGCCGCTGAAGCTCGGCAAGCACCTTATCGTAACCCGCCGCCTTCAGCTTATTGCGGAACTCTTCGACCGCTTTAACCGGATCGCCCGCTTTCCCGTACGTGATCGCCGGACCCATCTCTCCCGTCACCTGGGATATAGCGGTGATTTCCGCTTCGATCGGCGTTTTGTCGAAGACGAACTGGCCATACGGATACGGTTTCTTGATTCTGTCATATTCGGCATACAGCGTTTCTTCGATCTGATCCCAAGTCGTGTCGCTGACGATTTCGAATTTGTCGACGCGACCGCCCCAGAAGTCCGAGTAGAACTCGTTTTTCTTAGGATCGTAGCTTGCCGGACGAACGCGTTTGCCGTCTTTGATCTCGTATTGAACGCCTTCGATACCATAGTTAAGCAAATGGTAAACCTTCTCGTCGTTACGGATAATATCGTAAGCCATCAAGGCGCGTTCTGGATTTTTGCTATGCGCGCCGAGCGACGTGCCGCCGTGGGTAATGGATAATTCCAACAGGTTATTGTTCGTTCTCGAGAACGGGTACATCTGAAGCTCGGAGCCCGGCTGCTCGCGATCCATATCCACGCGTAAGCCGCTGAACGTCTGAGTGTGATGCTGGTCTACGCCGGTAAGCCCGCCTTTGAGCAATGTTCGTGTATCGCCTTTGTAGTTGAGCACGTCTTCGCGCCAGAACCCTTTATCCGCCCAACTCTTCATTTTCGTTGCGAAGGCGACCATCGTATCGTCGAATACGGGGCTTACGACCGTATATTTCTCGTCATAGCTTTTCGTTGCGAATACAGGCAGATAACCGGTGAAGATCGGAAGCTCCAGGTTATGGGTATTCGCCTGAACCCAGCCGCCGAAGGTGCTCGTGCCGCCCGTTGTATCCCAAGGAACGACGCCTTTCTTGTTGTCCTTGATGAATTGCATGTACTTCTCCATCCCGTCCCAATCCTTGATCGGTTCGGTAATGCCCGCTTCCTTCGCCCAATCGCCGCGATAGTAGAAGCCGTGATTTACCCATTGGGTATAGTCGTTCTCGGGAATGAGGACAATTTTGCCGTTATATTTGCTTTGCGCCCAATCTTCCTTAGGGATGGATTCCCATGTTTGCGGCGCGTATTTCGGCAGAAGGTCGTCCAGATTCTTGAAAGCGCCTCTCTGCGCATTGCCCCACGTATCCAGCCAGTCGGTTCCGATCGTAATCAAGTCTACCGCTTCCCCGGATGCGAGGAGGAGATTATACTTCGTTTGCCAATCGGCCCACTCCACCCATTTCCACTCTAGCTCGGCGTTGATCTTTTCCTTCATGATTTTGTTGACTTCAGCAAGCGCGGCATCGAATTGCCCGTTCTTCGGCTTATCGCCGAGGATGACGTAACTGATTTTCACGAACTTGGACGTATCGATGTCCCCGGCATCCGCCGATTGATTCGTCCCGTCGTCCCCTTTGCTGCTGCCCGAAACGTCCGCGTTGCCTGCGTTGCCTGCGTTCTTGTTTCCGGAACATGCCGCAAGTGCAATGATCAGGATGATCGCGAGCAGCAGCGTGGAAATCTTCTTGACCTTCGACATACCTAATTGCCTCCCCAGTGTATCGATTGGATGGACGATAAATGTCCTCTATGTGAGAAGATCGCAAGGTAACGCGACCTTAGGCACATCAGCTTCAACTTCCATTTAAGGCACTAACCTTTAACAGCCCCAACCGTAATTCCTTTGATAAAATAACGCTGAACGAACGGATAGAAGAGAATGACAGGTCCTGTCGCAACTACGGCGGTGGCCATTTTCATCGATTCGAGCGGCAAATCTCTCAGCTCCACATTGGAAGCAGCCGCGGAGTTCTTGATGAAGTCGGCGCTGGTGATGACCGTATAGAGAAACAATTGCAGCGGGCGATATTTCATATCCGGAGATAGGAAAAG
Organism: Cohnella silvisoli; assembly: GCF_021190915.1. Taxonomy (GTDB): domain Bacteria; phylum Bacillota; class Bacilli; order Paenibacillales; family Paenibacillaceae; genus Cohnella; species Cohnella silvisoli. The sequence goes on along the minus strand of NZ_JAIOAP010000001.1, from coordinate 675,992 downwards.
CATGGAATGGTACCATTCGTTCCAATAGCCGATCGCGATGAACAAACCGATCGTGGCGAGGGCCGGCGTCGTCATTGGCAGAATGAGCCGTATAAATATCGTAAAGTCGCCGGCACCGTCGATTTTGGCGGATTCGGTGATGGCATGAGGAATGGAACGAACGAAGCTTTTCATCATAATGATCAGGAACGGAGTCATAAGCCCCGGAAGCAGCACGGCGAGATAATTGTCCCGCAAATTCAAGTATTGAGTTATAAGAAGGTAAAATGGGACGAGTCCGCCCGAGAACAGAGTCGTGAAGTAGATGAGGAAGGAAATCCCGTTCCGGTACTGAAAATCGGGGCGTTGCAAGGCGTAACCCGTCATCGCGACAAGGAACAATCCGGCTGCCGTTCCCGCCAATGTGATGCCGATCGTAACCCAGTAGGAACCAATGATGAGATCCGGATTCTCGAAAACGATCCGATAGGCGAAGCTGCTGAATTCCCGCGGCCAGAAATTAAAGCCCGATCTCGCGATCGATCCCTCGGAAGTGAGCGAAGTACCGACGATGAGCAGAAACGGCAACAGGCAGCAGAGTGAGAACAAACCGATAAACGAATATCCGACCGTTCTCACGAGCATGGACGATAAGTCGGTGCGAATTTTCCTGCGCGTAGTTAACAATTGTCGTCCCTCCTTCTTTAGGTGATTATTGGGTCGAATCAGAACAAAGAGTTGTCCGGCGACAGCTTCTTGACCAGCCAGTTCGCGCTAATAATAACGAAGAAGCCGAATACGGACTGGTACAAACTGACCGCGCTCCCCATCGAGAAGTTGAAATTGTTCAGCAGCGATCGAAATACGTAAGTCTCGATGATGTCAGTCGTGGCATAGAGGGACGTGTTGTTCGCGCCGACCAGGTTATAGAACAGGCCGAAGTTGCCCCGAAGTACGCTGCCAAGCGAGAACAGCAACAGGATAATAAAGGTCGGTTTAAGCCAAGGCAATACGATGTAGCGAATACGCTGCAGCGCGTTGGCCCCGTCGATTTCGGCCGCCTCCACGATCTCCGAATCGAGTCCCATGATGGCCGCGAAATAAATGATCGAGCCATATCCCGTAGACTGCCATAAATAAGTAATAATGATGATTAAAGGCCAGATGTGCGGGTTGGAATAGGTTTTGACCGGGTCGGCCCCCAGCGATTTCAATATGCCGTTCAGCAAGCCGTAATCGTAGCTTAGGATGTTGTAGGCGATTAGTCCGATTAGGACGAACGAGATGAAGTAAGGAAGAAACATGAGCGTCTGCGTCAGCTTCTTGAACCATTTCAGACGCAGCTCGTTCAGGAGAATGGCGACGAGAATTTGCAAGGCGTTGCCGATCAGGATAAAACCGAGATTATAAGCGATCGTATTGTAAGTGAGCCGCCACAAGTCTCCCGTCATGACGAGAAAGCGGAAGTTGTCCCAATGGACAAAGGTGCTCTTGAAAATGCCGTCGGTGTAGTTGTATTTAATGAACGCAAGATAGAGGCCCGGCATGGGCAAGTAAGCGAAGATGAGAAAAAACAGGATAGCAGGCATGCACATGAACAGCAGCGTCTTGTTGGAGCGTAATGTACGGAGTCGGGATCTCGGTTTAGCCAATCCGGTATATACGGCTTTCTCCGTCGCTATCGTGGTGCTCATTCGGTGCCCTCCTTTTTTCGGATAGTCTCAGGTAATCGCATCGCGTCATACTGGAAGGAAACGGAATGACCGTATCGTCCCCGGTTGCCCATATTCGACCGCTTCGAGCAATACCTTCAGTTCGTTCGCCTCTTGCTTAAACCAAGGTCCCGGCAAGTAAAACGAGTCCGGGCTTCCGCCCCTCATCGCCGGACGGGCTTCGCCTCCCGGAAGCCACAAACGACCGATCAACCGTTCGTTAAAGAACACGGATAGTTTGACGTTCGCGCCGTCGACCGTAATTCGCCAGCCCTGCCCGTTGTTCGAGTCGAACAAGCTCGCGTATAACCAGGCAACTCCGCCGGACTCCAACTCATAAGGCAGCAGGGTTGGAGATTTCATATGACGTTGTGCCTCCGCATGCTCTAACAAAGCTTCTTCTGCTGCCGACGACAATTGCCAATCGGTTGCCGAGCGCCCTTCCAAGAGGATCACTTTTCCGGTTGGAAGGCCTAGCGGACGTTCAAGCAGCAACGTTACCTGTTGCTTCCGCTCTCCTGCGATTATCCATTGCGTGATATCTAGAAATGGATCAATCGGACTTACAAGGGCAGCTTGGCTTCCATTGATAAATACATGAACAAGCGCCTGCAATCCGTCGAAATGCAGCGTCCACGAATTTGCGGTTGCAAGGGTGGAGAACGATTTCCGGTAATACTCGTAAGCATGAATATTGGGCGACAACCACCCTCCGAAGCCGACGATCGGCCACGTGTAATCCGGGTGGTCGACATCCGTCAAACCGGGTTCAGGGGTAGGAGATGCACCGCGATGGAAACGCCAGTTGCCGGTAATATCCCTTCTGTTCAGTACCGTGACGAGATCTTTGATTCCTTTCATCGCGCTTAATCGAAGCGCCGGCAGCCTGACGTCGTCGAAATTGGTGTGGCCCCATATTTCCGTGCGGGCCGACAGACGACTTATGTGCCTCGTATTGGCAAATGGAATATACCTACTTGCCCCGCCGGGAGTTATCGTTCCCGCATATTCCCCGTCGGTGTAAACGGAGACGACATCGCTTCCTTGTCGGACCAGAATGCCCATTGCATCCGCTTCGGCAAGGTCCGCTGTGCCGGTATTCACTTCGTACCAAGCGTATCCGCGGTAAATGCCATGCAGCTCCAAGAAATCGGCCTGCGCTAGAGGGATTTTGTTGCAGGCCGTCATTGGAACCTCTGGCTCCAGCGCAGCGGAGGACCATTCAATCGCTACGTCACTAGAATCCATCGCCGGGGAGTTTTTAAGGGCTCCGTAGCGGATAGCACCATCTATCTCTTCTATCGATTCAATCAGAAGCGCCTTGGATCGGCTCATCAATAAGATCTCAAGAGAACGATCATTCGGAAAACCTATCCTGCAACGGCTTTCCTCATTACTGTCAAAGGTAAGAGTAACGAGCTTGCCATCTTCCTCTTCCTCTACCGCCATTCCGTCCGGCATAATCGAACTTGCCCCGGATTCGAATCGTAAGGCAATCTTCCCTTCATTCTCCGCATGAAGGACGAGAATCGTCCGATCTGATCCCTGAAAGGCATCCGTCAATTCCCCGGTCGAATAGTCGATCGTACCCTCGATTCCCCATGCGTGAAGCGGTACTCGCTCGGGCAAGATGCTGCAACGGCCTTGCTCGACGTTAGTGAGGAAGACGAGATTGCCGCCACCGACTAGTTCCAACCGGTATGGACCGTTGTTTGCAGGCGCCGGTTTCGCTTCGGCAAGCGCGCTGCCGTAAACATTCAATATTCGGCGAAGCAGCCTTCCCTCGTAAGCTTCTTCCCGAATATGGCCTTCGGGCGAAATCATGCCGCCGAAGTCATAATCGGAAGTCATGAAAGCAAGCGGCTGTCCCCAATTGTTCGTAGCGTTCGTAAATCCGAAATCCGTTCCCGACACCTGGAGGTACGGTCCGAGCAGCTTAACTCCGCAAGACAGCAGGCGCCGAAGAAGAAAGTGGCTGCGGTTCGTTTCCGTTACGAGCAGAGGATACCCTCTCTGTCCCAACTCATTTTTATAAGCTAATACTTTCGCTTCGAATTCCGGATCGCGGTCATCCGGATAGAAGTTGCAGGTCGGCACGACTCCTTCCGCGTAACCGGATGCGCCGAACAAACCTCCTTGCCCCGCGCAAGCAATGAGCGGAACGGTCAAGCCATGCCCTCTCGCCATAACCCTCAGGGCCGAGATATATCCATGGGGATCGGAGCAATCGTAGAAATCGAGCTCGTTCTCTAGCTGCACGGCAATTACGGTGCCGCCGTTATCGATCTGAAAGCTTCTCAGAATCGGGAGGATCCGGTCAAACCAGTTGGCCGTATATTGCAGGAACGCTGCGTCGTTGTCACGCAGCTTCATGTTGTCTTTGGCGAGAAGATACGCGGGCAAAGCGCCTCCATCCCACTCCGAGCAAATATAAGGACCAGGTCTGGCGACCACCCATAATCCGGCTTCCTTGGCAGTCTTTAAGAAAGCCTCGGCGTCCCGCTCCCCTTCGAAGCTCCATTCCCCTTCCGCAAGCTCGTGATAATTCCAAGGAAAATAGACGTCGATGGCGTTGTAGCCAATTGCCTTGAGCTGCTCCATCCTGTGTCTCCAAAGGGCTCTTGGAATCCGGAAATAAAACAATGAGGCACAGAGTACAATAACGCTTTGCCCGTTAACGGACATAGAATCGGGTTCGAAACGGACTAAAGAGTCCGTGTGTATTCTAGTATTCAAATCTTTGTCCTCCTGTAGGAAGGGAAATGAAAGCGGTTACTAAACTTATTGTACGGGAGCCTCCCCCTCATTTCATTGAACAAAACTTCGATATGTTGTAAAAAACACCGCACCTACCCTCCAGCGTTCGGAGAGACGGTACGATGTTTATTTTCATTCGCCGCGCATATGAAATTTCTACGATTTACATAAGAAACGATGCTGCAGACGGCGATATCCGGATTAGTGATCCCTGTGGGATATATATCTCTTGTCTTTAAGGAACAACCGCCAGAAAAGGTAGAAGCCGGGAGCCAAGACGGCAACGCCGATCGCATAAGAGACGAGCAGCGAGCGGAATGCGGCGTCATTCGTAATAGCGTCCCCAACAGTTAAGTCGGGATATACGATATATGGAAGATGGGCCATGCCGTAGCCGACGCTAGCGAGAAAATATTGTCCGATGACGAAGGTGACGGCTACCCGCGGGCGCCCGGGAGCGCCTTGCTTGCGCTTGATCCAGAGCGCTCCATAACCGATGGCAAAGGAAACGATCGAAGCGAGAAACCATGGCCATTGCTCTCCGATGCGATCCACGATCCAGCTAGCTTCGGGTGCCATCGAGTAGGTGGCTAATACGGCGGTCAACAACGTTAACGGGCCTATTAGAATCGCTATTTTGCGATAAATGAGGTATGTCGACGTTTCCTCGGCTTCATGCGCGTAATCAGACAGGAAGAGCGCCGCCAGGAACAGCTCAGAGGAAATTCCGAAGGCTAGATGAGCATATTCGGTTGAGCTTGTCAGCAGCTTGCCAAACAGTAAAGCAGGATGTCCGTTTTCCGAGACTTCGACGAAACCGCCCAAGGAAATCGGCAAGACGCTAAGCAGCAAGCCGGGAATAAGAACGCCGGTCAACCCGGAAACCCAGCGCAGCGGCCTGCTGAAGCGTTTCGTAGAATAGCTGTACACCATGAAGCTGCTGCGAATCGCGAGAAGCAGCAACACCAGGCTGACGGGCAATAGCAGCAATGAACCGAACCAGAAAGCCGCTCGCGGGAAAAAACCGACCAGCGCCACGGCGATGAGCACAAGAAACACATTGGTTACTTCCCAAGACGGCGACAGGTAACGATTCGCGATCTGCGCCGCCCTCGTCCCCGATCTGCGGTCGAACATGAGCGCCCAGAACCCCGCGCCGAAATCCACGGACCCGAGTATAGCGTACGCAAATATGAAAGCCCACAAAATCGAAATCGCCAACGTCGCATTATCCATTCCTCTTACTTCCCTTCCGTTGCGGCAAGCTCGCGAGCGACTGGCTTACGCTTGAAATAATAGCGCATTACTCCAATGGTAATGAACATTAGCAGCACATATAATCCGATGAACAAACCGAACAGCACCCCGATATCCTGCGATAGGGTTGCCGCATCCGCCGTTTTCTGCACGCCGCTGATCACCCAAGGTTGCCTTCCCGTGCAGCTGAAAATCCACCCCGTCTCGATACCGACAACGGACAAAGGCCCGCCGGCAACGACAATCCACAGCAGCCATCTCGGATATGCCCGTTTAAGCGCAAACCTAATGAACATCGCGCCCATGGACAGAGCGATCAAGAAGCTGCCGATCATAACCATGAGATTAAACAGCGTATGGATGAACAGCGGCGGCCAAAGTTCACGGGGAAAATCGTTAAGTCCCCGAACGACGCCGTCGAAGCGGTCGGTCGCGAGGAAGCTTAGCGCCCATGGAATCGTGATGCCTCCGGTGACAGTCTGCTTTTCTACATTCGTGCTACCGAAAATCTCAAGCGGGGCGTGTGAGGTCGTATCGAACAAGCCTTCCGCGGCGGCAAGTTTAAGCGGCAAGTATTGATGGAGCATCTGCGCGGTGAAGTGTCCGTTAACGGCGGTAGCCAAGGAGCAAACCAAGCCTACAACCAACGCTAAATGCAGACTTTTCCGGTGATATTCCCGCTCGCGCTCCGTTTTATTTTTCTTCAGCAGCTTGTAAGCAGCAATCGACCCCACGCAAAAAGCCCCCGTCATAAAGGCGGAGGCTACGACATGGGTGGCGGTAACGCCGAAGCTAGGGTTAAACACGGCCTTCAGCGGGTGGATATCCGTTATTTGGCCATCCGCTGCAAGGCGAAAGCCAGTCGGCGTGTTCATCCAGGCATGCACGTTAGTAATCAGAACCGCCGATGCGGCTGAGCCCAGCGACACCATGATCACGCTTAATACGCGCATCTTGCGGGATAAGCGATCTGCCGCGTAGATGTAGATGGACATAAACAAAGCTTCCAGGAAGAAGGCCCAGATCTCGATTTGAAAAGGAACCGCGATGACTTGGCCGACGATCTGCATGAAACCCGGCCACAGCAACGACAGCATAACTCCGACGATCGTTCCGGACGGAATGGCTACGCCGAGAAGGATAGCCTGCGCCTTTGTCCAACGCTTCGCCATGACGGAATAGTCCGGATTTTTCGTCACCCCTGCGCAAATCTCCGCGAACACGATCATAAAAGGAACGCCGACCCCAAGCGTCGCGAAAATAATGTGAAAAGCCATCGAGGTACCGAACAGCGACCTTGCCAATACGACGGAATCCATTGAATACGCACCTGCTTTAGCTCTAGTCTGACCCTAGTATGCCTCCGCAGATGGTAAATGATGTATTTTGATCATTTAATGAGGATAAGCCATATCGAATTCTACCCCGCAAGGACCGCCATCGGGATTGACCTCCAGATCGACGGCTGTACCGTCTTGCCGAAACAATGGCCGATAGTGATTGCTGATATGGGTAGCGGAAGCATTAGCATAATGACAAATGAAGGCGCGCCGGAATTGATCCTTCGTCTTGTTCCGATATGATCCATGGATCAGATTACCGTTGAAGAATAGCACGTCTCCTTTGTCCATGATGGCCGGAATCGCTTTTTCATCTTTCGGCGGCTTAACGTAATGGGTCGTGAACGATTCGTTCGAATCCGCCACGTCCGGGCAAGTGAGAGCAAAATCCCCCGTCTTCGGAACGACCAGCAAACCGCCGTTCTCTTCGGTTGCAGCGTCGACCGCCGTCCATGCGGCGATACAGTTGCCCGGCTCCACCTGCAAATAAAAGTTGTCTTGATGCAGCGCCTGACCGCGCGAGCCCGGGGGTTTATAGTAAAACATGCTTTGCGCAGCCAGCGCTTCTTCCCCGTACAGATCGGCCAGTGCCTCTAGAACCGGCTTGTGAAGCATGTACTTCATTGCCGTTTCGTTGAAGCGATGCGGATGCATGACGCGGGGATATCTCTTCAGCGGATCATCCGTTTCCCCTCCCAGTTCGGGCTCGAAATGTCCCGGCACCTTCATATGGCTTATTTCCTCGAATGTATTTTCAATCGTTTGCAAATCTTCTTGCGAGAAAAGACCTTTTACGATTACGTACCCTTCTCTCTCAAAGTGGGCTAGCTGCTCATTCGTCAATGCCTTCAGCGGTGTGCTCATATGCGAACGCTCCTCTAATAAAGTTCTTATTCCTTGACATCAGAATAAAACATTCCGTATGTTAGATGAAGTAAGATAATGGCTATAAAGTAGTGGGATTATGCTATAAGCCATCAATGAGCGGAGGTTTTCCATGCCTTTTTTTAACCGTCCAGAAGAATATTCCGAATTTCCGAACGTCCCCGTATTCGGAGGGCACTTCGACGAAAATGATGCTTACCGCGTCCGCAGACCGAAAGGCATGAGTGACTGGCTCATCGTATATACGCTTAGCGGAGAAGGCTATTTCCGCACTTCGACGGGGGAGAGACGCTGCGGCGCCGGGCAAATCGGACTGCTTCGTTCCGGAGTTCCGCATGAGTACGGCACGATGCCGGGACACCGCTGGAATTTCGTCTGGGCACATTTTCAGAAACTATCGGAAATCGATTATTTGCCTAACGAAGAAGTGCTCCTCCATACGCTTCCGGACGGATATTTGCGGAAAAGGGTGTATCGTACGTTTCAGAACCTTCTCCACGACTCCTGGGACCGATCCAGCTTCTGGAACGCGCTCTGCGAGAACTCGCTGCGGGAAATTCTGCTTCTGATCGCGCAGCGGTTGGACAAAAAAATCGATCCGAGAATCGAACACACGCTCCAACTGCTGACCCGGTCCATGAAAGAAGAAATCCGCATCGACGATTTGGCCAAAGCCGTAGGTTTGTCCTCATCCAGGCTATCCCACCTGTTCAAGCAAGAAATGGGCGAATCGGTGGTAGAGCACCTTAACCAGATGAGGCTCAGGCAAGCCGCCTTGCTGATGGAGCATATGGGCAGAACTGCCACCGATGCCTCACTGGATGTTGGTTTCAACAACTATAACCATTTCGCCGCTCTGTTCCGCAAAAGTTACGGTCTAAGTCCGCGGGAATACGTGAAGCGATCGAAAGAGTCGGACTTTAACCCGTCGAAAAATTAATTTCTTCCTTGTGATAGAAATTATCGTTTTGCTGTGTCTATAAGAGTGAACCATGAAATGAAACTATCCAAACTAAAGGAGAATGAAAATGAGAAAAGTAGTTTTGTTCATGCACTTATCGCTTGATGGTTACGCAGCAGGACCAAAAGGAGAATTGAATTGGATTCCATACGATGAAGAATCGATGAATTATGCGGACGAGGTAGTAAGTACGGTAGGTTCACCCATATATGGACGCGTAACTTTTGAACTGATGGAAAGTTACTGGCCCACTGTGCCTAACAATCCATCAAGCAGTAAACGCGACATCGATCATGCTAATTGGTACGAGAAAATTGAAAAAATCGTAATTTCCAGAAGTTTGGACAGAGTTGAGTCGAGTCATACAACGTTGATTAAAGCAAATATTGCAGAAGAAATCGCGAAACTGAAACAGCAACCCGGGAAGGACCTTGTCATATTTGGCAGTCCAAGCATTGCGCGAACTTTTATTGAGTTGGGTTTAATCGATGAATATCGGCTTACGATTAGTCCTGTTATTTTAGGCAGCGGAATAACCGTGTTTAATGACCTCAAGGATAAGATTAATCTTAAGCTTTTAGATTCCAGAACGCTTCGTTCAGGTCTTATTGCTCTCCACTATCAGCAAGTAAAAGGTTGAGAATACTCTTATAGTGGTATACAATGTGAGCATTCGTATTGATGGAGGGATTAGTGCTTTGATTATGGCCGTATTTTTGACAGTCGTTATCAGTTAACAACCAACTGAATAACGCGAAAGGCATGAGAGAAACCCGAGACCTATCGTTCAGGGTTCTGTTTCCTCTGATTTCTGCATGCCTTCGACTGTCAAAGAACGGAATATTCAATCACTCTCTTTTCTGAGGCGTACCTTTCAAAAAAGGGTGCCTTGTTTGTGCGCATAAGAGACGCGAATGGACTTTTGTTCATTCGTGTTTTTTTATGCCCAAATATCAAAATACGAAGGAGCAATAAAGAAATGGCGCATTATTTTGCAACAGTATTACCGGGGCTGGAATACGTTCTGAGGAATGAGATTCGAGTTAAAATTGCTGACGCAAAGTTTCAAAGCTTAGAGCGAGGCAAAGTTTATTTTACATCCAAGTTGCCTATAGAGGCTTTAATGGCTCTACGGACTGCCGACAACCTTTACAGACTGATTCATAGGTTTCAGGTTGGACCCCATAAGATCCATTTAGCTAATATTGAACAAGAAATTTACACGTGCGACCTGTCTTGGGCATATTCGAACCGATCCGGGATGATCAGCTATAAGGTCAATGCCAGTCGAATGGGGAAACACACTTACTCTCGTTTTGATGCGGCTGAAGCGGCCGCTCGGGGGATTGCGCGGCGCGATTCTCGTTGTTGGCACGATATTGTTGGAAAACATGAAATGGAGTTTCGGCTTGATATTAATCATGATGAAGCGGTTTTCGCTTTGAGGCTAACAGATGCCTCGTTTCGTTATCGGAATGCGGAGAGAAAGTTCTCTCAAGCCGCTTTGCGTCCTACCGTCGCTCATGCTCTTGTCTGGTTATCGAACCCTGAAGAGACGGATGTTTTTGTTGACCCGTGCTGCGGTTCAGGTACGATACTTGCCGAACGTCTCGTTTATCCTTACTTTCAAATAGATGGCGGGGATCTGTCCAAGGATGCCGTGGAAGTCTCTAAGGAAAATACCGGCTCTCATAATCATGCTAGAATTCATCATTGGGATGCCCGGCAGCTGCCACTTGATTCCGATTATATAGATAAAATAGTTACGAACTTGCCCTTTGGCCGGCAAATCGCAGCAGACGAAAATATTTCCGGACTGTATTGCGATGTTCTCAAGGAAATGAAACGGGTGTTGAAAAGGAACGGAAGCGTACTTTGCTTAACGGATGCGGATGCTGCTTTGCAAATCGCTGCAGAGCGGGTCCAATTCAGTTGCTCGAAGGAGACGACTCTCAGCTTAAAAGGGCTTCATCCGACAGTTTTTTCGCTCAAAAAGCAGTAATACGAAATTTTGATCAGCAGCCAGTGCCCGCATGTCCTCCATCAGCGCATTAATCGAAACGCATTCGTTACGGATGCGTTTTTTGAATTCGGTTATGGACACTTGATTCATATTGTGAAAATAAGGCCAGGGGTAGCTCGCGCAAAGAGTTATCTGGGAGAAACAAAGTAGAAGAGCATTGCGAGATTTTGCATTAAGGTGGAAACTTCTCTACTCAAAGTCGGTTATTCCGACTATTGGGAGGTTTTTCGGCTATCTTCCCTGCTCAAAGTCGCTTTTTCCGACTATTGGGAGGTGCTTCGACCATCTTCTCTGCTCAAAGTCGCTTATTCCGACTATTGGGAGGTTTTTCGGCCATCTTCCCTGCTCAAAGTCGCTTTTTCCGACTATTGGGAGGTGCTTCGGCCATCTTCTAAGTTTTAAAGGGCCACTCATTCGCGTTCCAGGGACGGAATGACCATGCTTATACCCCGTCATTAATCCTCCCATCACTTCGAAATGATGCGAAGGCCATAAAACTGCCTACATCTTCCGGAAGTGCAGCGTTGTAACTTCGCCAAGGCCAAGAAACTGCCCTCACCACCTTGAGTGCGGCGTTGTGACTTCGCCAAGGCCAAAAAACTGCCCTCACCGCCCGGAAGCGCAGCGTTGCAGCTTCGTCAAGGCCAAAAAACTGCCCTGACGGCGATGGCACCTCTGAATCCGAATATTATGAAAAAAAGACCGCAGCCTGTAGCTGCGATCGATCTCGCTTCATACTAGAAAACTCCGACACAACACCCCCTTTCAGCGCTCCTGACTCAAGTCTATTGCTTCCGTAAGCAGCAGCAAGGTCAACCCTTGCCCGTACAGGGTTGGGAAGATCGGAACCTTATTGTAAGCCTCAACGCTTTCGAGCACCGGCGTGCCCCCGGAAACGCCGCTGACCGCGCCGTTGTCGCCAATCCGCGACAAAACGGCCGCTACCGTCCGGTCGGAGCAATCCTTCATCGAGTCAGGAACAAGCCCCATGCGGGCAGCTTTATATAGCCCATAAGCAATACCGGCTGACCCCGACGTTTCCTCGTAATAGTCGGGTTGATCCACTACGGTAGGCCACAGCCCGCTCGCGTTTTGCCGTTTCGCGAGTGCCACGGCGAGTTTCAGATACCTCTCCTTAATCTCGCTCAACATTCCGGAATCGTCCAAATCGCCTGCCAATTCTTCCAGAATCATCGGAACCCCGCACGCATTCCAGGCGTTTGCCCGGTTCCATTGCGCCGCGGACATCCAATCACCCGCTTCGCAGTTCCAACCGTGATAGAGCAATCCGGTTTCTTCATCCTGCAAGGCGCGAAGGTGCAGAAGTACTTGCCGCAAAGCCTCGTCCGCCATTCGGCGGTCCGACAGCATCCGCGCGGCCCGGGCTAAGAATAGAACGGCCATAAAGACGGTATCCGCCCAAATCTGTTCGCGGAATGAGGCTTTCTCGGTTACGGTGTGCTCGAAAGCGCCATTCCTCGTTCGGGGAGACTTCTCCATCATCCAAAGGGCGATTTCCTCAGCCTTTTCCGCATAATATCGAGTTCCCCTCTTATCGAACAACAGAGGAAAGACCGCATAAGGCGCCATCGAATTGATGACCTTGACGGAATCGGATTGCCATTTATTTCTGTCCACCCAATCTGCTACTTCTTGGATCGCCCGCTCCTCTCCGGTCACTCTCCCATACTCCGCCACGGCAATGATGCCCACTCCCGAATTCCAATCCCACCGGTCGATGTTCATGGCCCAATCGGTCCATTCATGGTTTCCCCACTGAGCCTGCTCGCCGTGCATCATAAATCGATAAACTCGGCGCGCCGCTCCCTCCAAATCGCTCCTTCTCAATCAAACTGCCCCTTTCTAATATGAAAAAATGCCACTCACCCAGCTACAATAGCTGGTTGCGATACTCGGTTGGCGTCAAGCCGAACTGTTTCTTGAAGCTTTCCCGGAAATGGTCCTGATCCGTATACCCGATACGCTCGCAAATCTCATAAATTCGATTCACCGGATCTTTCAGCAGCCGGGCCGCTTCCTCCATGCGGAGTCCAATAATCAAATGGTTGATCGTCATGCCGGTCACTTCTTTAACCAGCAGATTCATATACTTATCGCTTAAACCGACCGCGGCTGCCACGTCCGAAAGTGCCAATTCCCTGCGCATATATTGTTCCTTCACATAGCGGACGGCTTGTTCGACCAGCTTCTTCTTCTTTAAGTTTCCGGACAAATCCCCGGGAAGCAGCAGCTCCGATAAATGCGGAAGCTTATCCTTGGACACCTGCCCCGCAAAAGCCAGCTCCTTGAGTTCCTCCCGTTCTTTGCGCAACGACTCCACCGCGCGCGCTAACACCTTCTCGATCTCACCCGGGTCGATCGGCTTCAGGACATAGTCCAGCACATGAAGCTTGATCGCTTGCCTCGCATACTCAAACTCGTTCAACCCGGATAAAATGATGCAGCGAATATCCGGCTTGCGGGCTTGAGCAGCCTCTATCAGCTCTAAACCGTTCATCTTGGGCATCCCGATGTCGGTCAATAGCAGGTCCGGCTCCTCTTCATCAAGCCAGGCCAACGCTTCTTCGCCGTTATGGACGGCGCCGAGCAACGTAATGCCTAACGACTGCCAAGGAATGGATCGCACCAACGTTTCGCGAACGGTTTTCACGTCCTCGGCTATAAGCAACTTATACATTCGCTAACACCTCCGCGTTTCGCAACCCAACCTGTTGTCGATAGGGCAACACGACTTCGACTCGGGTACCCTCGTCGGTATCCACATATTTCAAGCCGAATGCTTCTCCGCAATGCAGTTGAATTCTTCGATGAACGTTTAACGTTCCGTAGCCGGATCTCACCCCGCCGGCTTTGCCATCAAGCTCGCTTCCCGGATGCTCCCGGAGCATGCGGTTCATCCGGACCGGATCGCATCCTCGTCCGTTGTCTTCGACGCTCAATACAAGTACTCTACCTTTAAGCCGGGCGGAAATGGTTATCCAACAATCGGACGTACGGTCCGCAAAACCGTGTATAATCGCGTTTTCCACGAGCGGCTGCAGCGTAAGGTGTACGATACTGGCGGATAAGAGATCATCCGGAACGCGTAAATCCACGTGCAAATTGTCCATCATCATCTGTTGAATCCGGAGATAGGCATCGACCTGCTTAAACTCATCCTCCAAGGAAATCCAAGCTTCTCCCCGATTCAAGCTATGGCGAAAGACGTTGGCTAAGGCGCGGACAATCTCGCTCGCTTCCCGATCACCCGCCATAATGGCGCGGCAATTGATCAAATCCAAGGTGTTGTATAGAAAATGCGGGTTAATCTGGGCATGCAGCAGTTCCAACTGCAGTTGGCGGCGTTCCATCTCTTCGGCGAAGGACTTCTCGATCAGCCCGTGCAGGGTGACAAGCATCGCCGCGAATTTCTGGCCCAACTCATCCACTTCGTAAATGCCCGAATTTTGCTCCGGAAGCGACTCCTTGAATTCCAAAACCTCCGGTCGCTGCATGGCGGAAACTAACCGCGTGATCGGAACGGTGACCCGCACGACGATCCTCCGCAGAATGAAACCCGCGATAAGCAACGCCGCGATGGCCGTTGCGGCGCCAATTGCCGATATGGCGAACGTATATTGGTTGAAATGGCTTTCCGGAACGACCGTCAACAGCTTCCATCCATTCACGAACGTCTCGAACATGACCCGATGCTGTTCGCCGTCGATTCTCGTAACCAATGACCCCGATGCGCCTTCCAGCGCGCGCACATACGGAACATTCACCACAGATTCGAGGAAGTTGTAACGCTCGCTGAAGATGACCCGATCGCTTTCGTCCAGCAAGAGATGGTAACCCTTCTCCAGTTGCGCATTCTCGAACACGCTTCGTATGCTTCCGGTATCTGCGCCCACGATTACGGTGCCGATGCTCCGGCCATCTTTGATGCTCGTCTTCGTTCTGGCCGAATAGATCATAGAGTCATTGGATTGTCCCGTTCTTTGCCCCCACCACTCGGTCTGCCGCACCCCGCGGTTTAGGCTGCGATACCACTCCTGATCTTGCAGGTCTTCGTATTTATAGATGCCCGTCGTCGGGTCGAAGCGATCCGTAGCCATCGCGTATAATCCGCTTTCCGGCTCCAGCGCGATGGACACGACGTAAGACTTTTTGGCTATGCTGCGGGAACCGAAATCGTTGAGCAAGGACAACAAGGACAAATTCTCCAAATTCGTCTGCAAGGCGAAATAGTCGTCGACCGCCTCATAGGTTTCCTTGTGACCGCTTTCCAGAAGGTTTTCTATGGACGGATTGGATAAAATGAAAGCCGCCATGTTATTCATCGTATCGAATTGATACCATATGTTCCTGTAGACGAATTTCATCGACTGATCCGCCATGTTGTGGGTATGGTCATTCTGCACCCGAATAAGGATGTAACTGGCCGCCGTGGCGAAAAAAGCGATGATGGCGACGATTAGCGCGAAAATAGGAAAACTGAGTCTCGACAGCAATCCGGAGTTCCCGTTCCTCGTTCGTTTACGCATGGTCATCCTCTCCCCGCCGTTATCTCCTCAGTAATTTACCGGAGGGATAAACGGGTTATTCAAGGGTCTAAAGCTCCCCGCCAATCCAGGAAAGCGATGGCAGGGAGCTTTGGTTCAAACGGATAACGGATATTAGTTGCCGGATTTCTTCTTGAAGGACTCTTCCAACTCGCTCAGAATTTGCGTGCCGCCCTGAGACTTCCATTTTTCGACGAAGTCGTCGAATTTCTTAATATCGCCGCCCATGATGATCTGAGTGAATACGGAGTCGCGCATCGTGTTCAGTTCTACCAGCTTAGCGATTTTCGTCGGAGAATCCAAATAGTTGGACGCGTCCGTGATCTGGAACTTGTTATTGATCGCTACGTCAAGCGATTGGGAATACCGGAGCGGCAGAGACTCCAGATACCGCGGCCAGCCATTCAATCCAGGCGCGAACAGGTAGCTCTGAGTTCCGCGGAAATTGCCGTTCTTGTCCTGCTTGGTCTTCGGATCGAGCAGATCGGTAACCGTTTTCAACTTGCCGTTGTCTAGTTTGTAATCTTCGCCTTCGATACCCCATACGGTCAGCATCTGATTTTCGGGAGATAAAGATTGTTCGATAATGGCCAGAACTTTCTTCGGATCCTTGGTCTTAGCGCTGATAGCGGTCATCTGGGAAAATGGAGCACCCATCGGAGCGACGGCCTTGCCGTCCGAACCTACTAGGGAACCGGTCAAGGATAAATATTTGAAAGGCTGTTCGGATTGGTCGGGCAGCTTCTCGTCCGCTTTCAGCTTTTTGCTCTTGATCAGCTCGTTCGTCTCCACTTGCGTATCGTAATCGTTCGGAGTGGACCACCAGCCCATCCAGGAGAACAGTTTACCGCTGTAAAGCTTCGCGCGCAGCTGCTCTTCTTTAATGGTCGCGAATTCCTTGTCGATCAAGCCTTCCGCGTACATTTTTTGCAAGAACAACAGAGCTTCCTTCATTCTAGGATCGATATCGTAGTTGCCGAACTTGCCGTCCGTTTCGGTGAAAAAGCCCGGAGTTACGCCAAATGCGCCGAAAACGTTGTCAAAGGAATTGTTCGCGAATTTCGTTTGGCCGATCTGGGCCGTGTAGCCTCCGAGCGGGATGACGTCAGGTTTCTCCGCCTTGACCTTCTTCAGAAGGTTGTAATATTCGTCGAGCGTTTGCGGTACGCTTGCGCCCATGGCTTCAAGATAATCTTTCCGCAGAACCAGATTCCAACGATACCCGGCACCCGGTCCTCCTTGATAAGGAATTCCGTAAATTTTGCCGTTTACTTTCGCTTGCTCGAAAATTTCCTTAGGCACCTCGCGCAAAATATTAGGCGTATCCTGTTCGTTAATCAGATCGGTAAGATCCACGAACGCCCCTAACGGCGCGTATTTCTGGAAGTCGTCCGCGAAGTCGATTCTGACCACGTCGGGAATGTCGCCGCTGGACATTTTCAAATTCAACTTCGTCTTATATTGCTGGACGTCTACCATTTCGGGATTAATTTTGATATTGAGCTTTTGCTCGATCGCTTGCTTAACGACGTCTTTCGCTGGGTCGTAAGGGACGGAAATGTCTTGCGCCTTTAACCATTTGAGCTCATAAGGCTCGGACGCCGATGGAGAAGCCTCCGAAGGTGAAGCCGATGCGCTTGCCGACGTTGTCTCGGTTGCCGGAGATGCGCTCTCCGACGCGTTTTCTGCGTTATTTCCCTTACTGCACCCCGCGAGGGTGATTGAGCCGATCAATACGGCCGTAAGCAAACCGATCGACCATTTTTTTCTTTGACTGGACATGAACGAATGACCTCCTAAATTTAGCTTTATATTTACCCTTAGGGGATAAACCAATGGTAAAGTCCGAATCATCTACCCTTTCACCGAGCCGACCATCATCCCTTGATCGAAGTATTTCTGGATAAGCGGATAAATGATCAGCATGGGCAACGCTACGATAACGATGGCGGCCATCTGAATGCCTATCGTCGGCGGCGGCGTCGTTCCCGCGGCTTCGAGCAGCTCGGGCGGAAGGCTGGAGCTCGCGATAATCGATCGAAGCACGAGTTGCACCGGCGCCTTGTTCCAATCGGTCACATAGAGCAGGGCATTGAAGAAATCGTTCCAGTAAACGACCATATAGAGCAAGCCGACCGACGCGATAACGGGCATGGACAGGGGCAGGATGATTTTCCATAGGATCCTGAATTCCGAAGCCCCGTCGATGGAGGCGGATTCCCTTAAGCTCTCGGGAATGCCTTCGAAGAACGATTTCATGATGATCATGTTGAAAGCGCTGAATGCCATAACCAATATAAGAACATAATTCGTATTCAATAGTCCTAGCTGCTGAACGGTAATATAGGTTGGAATCAATCCCCCCTTGAACAGCATCGTGAACACAAAGTACAGAATAATGATCCGCCTGCCGGGCAATTTCTTTTCCGCCAGCGCGTAGGCCACGGTTGTAGTGAGGAACAGCGCAAGAAGCACCCCCCCGACCGTATTGCGAATCGTGTTCCCGTAAGAGGTATAGATCAGCGAGCCTTTCTGCAACAGGTATTCGTAGTATTCGAAGCTGAAGGAGGTCGGGAACAGGATCATCCCGTTCTTCTCGCTGAAAATGTGATAGGGAGTAACCGATACGGAAATGACGTACCAGAATGGCAGGACGATGACTAGAGTTAATAGCGTGAGCACGATATAGTTGGTCGTTACAAAGGCTGTCTCGCCTCTCGTAAGCTTCATAGTTTCGATTCCCCTTCTCAGAAAATACCGGAATCGTTATTGATTCGCTTGGCGATGTGGTTGGCGGTCAACACCAACAAGAGTCCGATGGCGCCTTTGATGACGTCGGCGGCAGCGGCAAGGCTAAGATTGAACTGCTCGATCCCGATCCGGTAAATGTAAGTGTCAAGAATGTCTCCCATCTCGAACACCATCGGATTGTAAAGGTTAATGACCTGATCCAGTCCGGCGCTCATGATATATCCGACCCTCAGGATGAAGATGACGATGATCGTCCCCGTGATTCCCGGCAATGTTACGTGAATGATGCGCTTAAATCGGGTTGCTCCATCGACGATAGCCGCTTCGTAAACCTCCGGATTAAGACCCGCAATGGCGGCAATATAGATGATCGCGGCCCAGCCCATTTCCTTCATCGCGTCGGTGACGACAAGGATCGTTCGAAAGTACGCGGGTTCGACGAGCAGATAAGCCGGCGTTCCGCCGAAAAACTCGATGAATTTGTTGATAACCCCGGTTTCCGGAGACAACAGCAGCGTAATGATTCCTCCGTACACGACCCATGACACGAATCTCGGCAAGTAGACCGCGGTTTGAAGCGTCTTCTTGAACCAGGCCGTCCGGATTTCGTTAAGCGCGAGCGCCAGGAGGATCGGGCAAAGGAATCCGCTAATCATTTTGTACAGGCTTATGATCAGCGTGTTCTTGAAGGCGTTGCGAAACATCTCGGACTTGAACAGCATGTTGAAATGTTTCAGCCCCGCCCATTTGCTTCCGGGAAAGCCTTGAATGACGTTGTAATCCATGAATGCGATGCTGACCCCGTAGAGCGGGAGATAATCGAAAATGAAAACCCATATTAATGCGGGCAACAGCAAAATATACAACAATTTGAATTTCCAAATCCGCCTTAGCTTCCATCTGAACAGCGGTACGCTTCTCTCGGTCGTGCTCTTGGTTGCCAGTTCCATCCTGTGCTCCTCCTATCTTCTCTCTAGCGCATTTCTAAGATGAAAGTGCTTACAATAGCTAGCTTATCTGAAATGGCAGGGTCGGAAAACCGGAGGGAAGGACGATAACACCCGTGAAAAGTCGCATTAAGCGAAAAGGGTTATGACACCCGACGGAGGTACCTCGAGAAAATGAACGCCTGCCGTCAGTTGAATCATTGAACGCCGAACAAGGCTCCCCTTGCAGTCTTTAATCTCCATTTTTCTGCTTCCGGCGTCCTTGTCCAGCTCGATATATAATCCGTTGCTTCGTGTTCCGTTAACGAAAACGGCCGTTTCCGGCAGCTCGCTGCTTAGCGTGATGACCGTTCGATGATAGGCAACCGCTATCAGCTTGACGGCGTTGCTCGCAAGGACGAGCGGATACAAGAGTTCGGGATGATGGGGCTCCAAGCGGCCGTCCAGCAGAACGTTTCGGTTGTCGGTCCAGAATCCGAGCCAATAAGCGATCATCTCGGCATGCTCTGCCGGAAGCCGATCAAGCCGAACGGATATTTGCGGCACCGCGAACAGCACGTTGATGAGTTGAAGCGCTGCGCTTTCCGCAGGTTCGTCCGGGTGCCACATCAGCATGTCGGCATGGGCCGCCGTATCGCCGCACAGCAGCCGGATATCCAGGGTTCGTACCCGGTTCTCGACGGAATCGTTCGGGCAATCCGCAGCCCTGAACATATTTCCGTATTTGCGCATGTAAGGCCCAACATAGGCTTGGCGGAATTCGATCATCACGTCCGGGTTAATGGCGCTAAGCCGATCCATGATGTCGGACATGAGCCGGTCAACCGCTTCCGGCACCGAGACGTAATCCCGCCCTCCGCCGAACTCATGCTTTTTGTCCTCGGGCAGGTTAAAGCTGTCGATAAAGTCCAGCTTAAAGCCGTCCAATTTCCATTCGATCATCGCTTGTTCGTAAATTCCGATCAAATATTCCCTAACCTCGGGATAACGCGGATCGACGATCCCCCAACCGCGCGCTTCGATCGTATACAGCATCTTGTCGCGGAAACGATCCCAAGCTTTGCTATGCACGCCGACGAAAGGGACGGAATACCACAGCACGTATTTCATCCCGAGGTTGTGAACGCGATCGACATGGGCTCTCATATCCGGTATTTTGTCCGCGCATACTTCCCAGTCGCCGCAATAGGCATAACCGCGCTCGCTGTTGTTCGTTTGCCAGCCGTCATCCACGATGACGGTTTCGCAGCCTAACGCTTTCGCCAAACGGCACTGCTCCTCTATCGCTTCCGGCTCCAAGTCTTGATGCAAGCTATACCAAGTCGAATACATCGGCTCGCGCGCGGCGGCGGGAACCGGCGACGGCGTCAAACCCGGAAGACCCCTCCACCACTTCTGCACCTCGTTCAAACAGTCGTAATAAGCCTTGTCGCGAAAATCCACCCTAAGCGTCGCCTCATACGTATCGAGCGGGGCAGTCGGCTCTTCGAATAATGCGATCGAGCAATGAAATTCGGCCGCTTCTTCGTTAACTCCCGCTTTGCAGACGACCGGATTAAGCGTATCCGAGAACGCGAAGGTCATCCGGCTGCGGCCGGATCCGCTAAACAAGCAGACGACGGGTGCCGAACTCGTCGATTTGCTGGAATAGCCTTTCGTCCAATCCGGCGCCAGCCCGCGGTTGCGATATCCGTTCGGGTGCCAGACGCCTTGGATATCGACGATCGGATGTTTCCAAGACAGCCGAAATACCGGCGGCGTCTCCGGTTTGTCCGCCGTAATCCGGATATGGATAAGCTCGATGCCTTCTTCGGGAGTTTCTATGGAAACGACTCCTTGAAACCTGTCGTCCGCGCCAGTTAATTGATAGTGATGGTGTCTATCTTTCTGTATGTTTGGCATGTTACGGTACCTCCAGCATGAATTTAGGCAACAAGAAACAGAGCACGGTTACCCGCATTACTGCGGAAGATCGGCTTTGTTTTGAATGAATATCGGATGCCTTCCGGTAGGAGGGCATCCGATATTCCTATTAAATTTAGTTTGTGCAGCTTGCTGCTCGCAGTCTCTGGCGCGAGTTACTCGACTTTTCCGTGTAACTCCCTGCTCGCAGTCCACTCTGGTGCGAGTTACTCGATTTTTCCGTGTAACTCCCTGCTCGCAGTCCACTCTGGTGCGAGTTACTCGATTTTTCCGTGTAACTCCCTGCTCGCAGTCCACTCTGGCGCGAGTTACTCGATTTTTCCGTGTAACTCCCTGCTCGCAGTCCACTCTGGCGCGAGTTACTCGATTTTTCCGTGTAACTCCCTGCTCGCAGTCCCACTCTGGTGCGAGTTACTCGATTTTTCCGTGTAACTCCCTGCTCGCAGTCCCACTCTGGCGCGAGTTACTCGATTTTTCCGTGTAACTCCCTGCTCGCATCCCACTCTGGCGCGAGTTACTCGATTTTTCCGTGTAACTCCCTGCTCGCAGTCCACTCTGGCGCGAGTTACTCGATTTTTCCGTGTAACTCCCTGCTCGCAGTCCCACTCTGGCGCGAGTTACTCGAATTTTCAGTGTAACTCCCTGCTCGCTGTCCACTCTGGTGCGAGTTACTCGATTTTTCCGTGTAACTCCCTGCTCGCAGTCCCACTCTGGCACGAGTTACTCGATTTTTCTGTGTAACTCCCTGCTCGCAGTCCCACTCTGTTGCGAGTTACTCGATTTTTCCGTGTAACTCCCTGCTCGCAGTCCACTCTGGCACGAGTTACTCGATTTTTCCGTGTAACTCCCTGCTCACGGTCCTCTCTGGCGCGAGTTACTCGATTTTTCCGTGTAACTCCCTGCTCGCAGTCCACTCTGGTGCGAGTTACTCGATTTTTCCGTGTAACTCCCTGCTCGCAGTCCCATTCTTGCACGAGTTACTCGAATTTTCAGTGTAACTCCCTGCTCGCAGTCCACTCTGGCGCGAATTACTCGATTTTTCCGTGTAACTCCCTGCTCACGGTCCCTCTCTGGCGCGAGTTACTCGATTGGAACATCGTCATGGATGTTTTTCCGTGTAACTCCTCCGCGGAATGAACTTCTACGGCTGCTCAACGCGAATCTTCATCCAAAACCGTCGTTCTTCCGTTGGCTGGAGAGAAATGCAATTGCCGTGTCTTATGCAGTCCTGGATATCCGAGAACCAGGAGGTGGAGGGCTCCAAAGCCACCGTATACATCTCGCCGTCGTTATTGGACCAATAGCGCAAACAGAGAAATGTGCGGTGATCCCATTCTAGCAGCAGCTTCAAATTCAAATTCGGATTGAAAATTCCGGCCGCGCCTTCATGGGCGCTCATCAAAGGAATATAGCACGCTTCTCCGTCCGGCATGCGCGGGTCGATCTTAAGCAGATTTTTCCTGTTGCCGCTAGGCAGCCTGACGGAAGTAACCTCCTCTTCGAAACTCTCCAAAGGCTCATCCCGGTTTTGCTCATAGCGAAGAACGTTAAACGCGACGGCGTCCCTCGGAAGTATGACTTGAGCCTGCTCGTCGATCAACGGGCTGCCGAACGCCGGATGATGCGTCCAAATAAAATGCACGGCGTCGCCGTCCGTATTCACGATCCGCTCGACAATGCGAATCTCGCTCTCCCCGGCCGATATCGTTTACGTCTTCTCTATCGAAAGAGGAGTGCAGGGAAGAGCAAGCCAACAACGCAGAGATACGCTCTGCCCATCCGCCCTGTCAATGCGATACTCCCAGGGGACTCCCGCAGATTCCCCTTCCTCGCGCCGCCCCGCTTCTCCGCTGCCATATGAAGCCCTGTTCGGAATAATCTCCTGCCATCCGCCCGGATATCCTTCCGCATAGTGAACGAGCCTGTTCTCCCTAAAATCCCTTCCTTCATAGTAGGTCAATCCTGCCCGCGTTTTCATCAATAGTTCGAGATTCAAAGGTTTAAACGCGAGCTCCCAGATGTCGGTGCCTTTGCCGACCAGAATAACGGTTCTCAACCATTCGTTTTCCAGCCGTACGGCTTGTATTCCGTCGACAAGCATTTCCGCAGCCGTACAGGGACCGTCCATGCCGTTTCTCCTTTCTCACCTCTGTATCTCTTGCTCCAGAATGAGCGTGCCGTAAGCTTCCAGAGCGACCCGTCCGCCAACGGGTTCCTGACGAATCAAGTCTTTCCAATCGATACCCATCTCCCAAACCCAATCCATATCCATCTCAAGCGGAACCGGATTATGATTCAGAATAAATAGGAATTGTTTGCCTTCATCCTCGCGAAGGGTAATTTCCACGCCTTTCGGAGCATTCGGACATAGAGGCGCCACTCCCGCCTTTAAACAAATTTCCAGCAGCAGCTCGCGAATGAATCGATCCTCCGGATGCGCGGACACATAATAGGCCTCGCCTAGACCATAGCGATTCCGCGTCACGGCCGGTTGTCCGGCGTAGTAATCCTCCAAATAGACCGCGATCGCCTCCGCTCCGTTCAAGCGAACGACCTCGCCCCATTTATCGGTTCGGTAATGACTCCCGCCCTTCCACTCGATCCGATTGGACATATCAGGCTCCAACACATCGGTCTCTTCAACGATAATGCCGAATACGTCATCGATCGGGCGAAGAAAGCCGCCGTACTCCACGACGTCGCAACCGTTCACCATCCCGCTGTTATAGCTCGTAACCAACTTGCCGCCTCGCTCCGTGAAAGAACGCAAATTATCCGGAACGCCCTCCTCGAACATGTACAACATCGGCGCGATGACGACGTCATAACCGGATAGATCGGCAAGCGGATGAATGACATCCACTGGAATATTGGCTTCGTACAGCGGCCGGTAGAATGCGGTGACGACGCTGCGGTAATCGATATCCCGACTCGTTTTGTTCCATTCCACAAGCCACATGAGGGTAATATCGAATAGGATGGCCACTCTAGCATGAATATGAGATCGCAGCACGTTGTCCATCTTTTCCAGCTCATGGCCAAGCTGCCCGATTTCCCGAAAAATCCGATTATCGGATTCCGTGCCGTGACTGACGAGCGAACTGTGGTATTTCTCTACGCCTCCGCGGCTTTGCCGGAATTGGAAATACATGATCGCTTCGGCGCCCCTGGCTATGGCCTGATAGCTTTGCAAGCTCATCATTCCCGGTCGTTTGGCCGGGTTGTAAGGTTTCCAATTCACGTTGCTGGAAGCTTGCTCCATGAGAAGAAACGGGGCATGCTTCAAGCTGCGGAAATAATCGTGCTGAAATGCGGCCCATACGGCGTAATCCTTATGCGGCGGGTACGAATCCCAAGAAATAACGTCCAAGTGGGGAGCCCACTTAGGATGAATCTGGCCCAAAAAGTCGATCGAATAGAAATTGGTAGTGATCGGGATGTCCGGCGTAACCCGAACGATCTCTTCCTTTTCCGCCAAGAAGCCTTGCATATTGCTGTCCGACATGAATCGTTGATAATCCAGACTTGCGCTCGTGTGGGTCATCCCTCCGACCGGGGGCATGATCTGCTGCCAATCGGTTTTCGTAAGACTCCACTGCCTGAGCTGCCAGCATTCGTTCAAATGATCAAGCGTCTCGTATTTATTTTGCAGCCACGCCCGAAATTCCGCAGCGCAGTAATCGCAATAGCAATGCAAGATGCATTCGTTGTTAATGTGCCACATCATCAGGTTGGATCGTTTTCCGTAACGTTCCGCCAACAACCTGGCAATATTGCGTATGTGCTTCCTATACAATGGATGATTAGGACAATAAGCCTGCCGGCTCCAATGCGCGACCCTTTGACCGTTCTCGTTCACTTTCAGCATGTCTGGTTCCTTCTGAAACATCCATGAAGGAGGCGCCGCGGTCGGCGTAGCGAGCACGACTCCGATTGAGCTTCGTTCCAACAAATCGAACACCTGATCCAGCTTACTGAAATCGAAACGATCCTCCGAGGGCTGGATCATCCCCCAGCCGAACACGTTTAGCGTAATGGCGTTGATGCCAATCTCTTTCATTAGAGCCATATCCCGTTCGATGATCTCCGTCGGCCATTGCTCGGGATTATAATCGGCCCCGTACATGATGTGCGTGCGAAGCTTCTTGTTTTCCATACAGGCAATCACCTCTCTTGAACTGAGGGCAGGCATTCGGCAAATTGCGCCGAACGCCTTGAATCCCCCTTCATTCAGGCAGTCTTACTTCTTCAGGAACTCGTCGATTTGCTTTTGCAGCTCGATTTGAATTTTCTTCAAATACCCTTCGCCTTCGGCCTTCAGCGCGTTCCAGGTTTCCGTCGGATCCGTTACGCCGTTGAATAACGAAGAATAATATTTATCCTCGATCGCGCTGTACAAGGAAACTTCGTTCGCAACCGGCTCCGGGTTGAACGAGAAGCCCGTCAGCGCGCTAGCGATTAAATTATCGGCATTGGCGTTGAATTTGTAATGCTCGATCGATACGGGATCGTAACCGGCGTTCAAGCGGTCCTGCGTCGGGTTCCAAATCCAAGCATAAGGGAAGTACCCGTATTTGCTATCCGGCAGCGTCTTGTATTGATCGTCGCCGATCGCTTCGTAATCTTTGCCCTCGATCCCGTAGGCGAGCAAGTCGTAGTTTTCTTTCTTCGCGGTCCAGTTCAGGAACATCATGGCACGCTCTTTGTTTTTGCTTACTTTAGGTATGGCCTGGAAATTCGCTTGCTTGAAGTTCGTCGTGACTTTGCCTTTTTCCAGCGGGATGAAGGTTACGGCTTCTACTTCGGCGCCCGGCACGTTCTTCGGAATGGAAGTCATAACCTGCTGCGGCACGCCGAAACTGTTCGTCGCGAGAATGGCCACGTCGCCCGACTCGAATACGGTAATCACGTCTTTGATGGCCAGAATGTCGGGATGGATTAACCCTTCCTTATACAGCTTGCGCGCTTCTTCGATCCAAGACCAAACCGGCGGATCCATTTCGTCGAACAGGTTATACACTTTGCCGTCATTGTTTTTATAGTGCAGGATAAGGCTTTGGCCGATCGCGTCGGATCTCAGAATCTCCGGATTGAAAGTCATGAAAGACCGGAACGCTCCCCACGACTGATCTTTCTGTCCAGGTTGGCCGCTGGTTAAGATCGGAATGATTTTCTTTTCGTTCTCTTTGACTTTGTAAGCGAAAGCGATTAGTTCGTCGTAAGTTTTGATCGGAGGTATGCCATATTTCTCCCTGAGGTCTTTACGAACCAAATACGTTCTTCCGTCAAGATGAGAATTGCCGAGCGGTAGCGCATAGATCTTGTCTTGGAACTTGTTGGCGTCGAACATTTGCTGGGAACGTACCGCGACGGCGTCTTGGCCGTATTTGGCCAGCAGATCCTCAAGCGGCTCGTAGTACCCGGCGGCAATCATTTGTTCCATGTGCAGCCAAGGCGCATCGAAAATCAGATCGACGTCTTCGCCCGATGCGAGCATGACTTGCGTTTTCGAGGCGAGATCGGACCAAGGCACGAATACGAGATCAAGCTTAACGTTAATCGTGTCCGCCATTCTTTTCTCGGCTTCCGCTATGATCAGATCCATGTTCGCGGGACGGTCGCCCGGAAGGATGATCTTTAATGTGACAGGGTCAAGCTTCTCTCCTGCCGCCGGAGCCGGAGTTCCCTTTTGCGGGTTCGTACCGGAACTTTCCGGGCTGTTCGATTTGGAGCTGCAACCGATTAATGCAAGCATGATCAATAATACCGATAACCCTACCACGAGCGTCTTTTTCATAATGCTGCTTCAACCTCCCGATGAATTTGATCTATCTATGCTTAACCGGATCGCTCCGGGACAAGCCTAACCTTTAAGTGCGCCGATCGTAATCCCCTTGACGAAAAATCTTTGAACAAAAGGATACAGGAAGATGATCGGACCGATCGTTAAGCAGACGGTCGCTAGCTGTACCCCATAGGTCGGCACCGCTTGGGAGTAATTCGTCTGGCTCCCCCCGACGTACGAACTAATATTGACGTTCGATATAATCTGCCGAATCATGATTTGCAGCGGATGAAGATTATGATCATCGATGAACAATAAAGCCAGATAGAAGTCGTTCCAATACTGGAGCGCGTAGAATAAACTTACCGTTGCGATGACCGGCTTTGAAATCGGTATGATTATGCGGAAGAAAATGGACAAGTCATTGGCGCCGTCGATCGTCGCGGCTTCGTTAATCTCATAAGGCAGCGTTCTGAAGAACGAGACCATAATAAACGCGAAGAAAGGATTTAACATATAGGGGAGGATTAAAGCCCAAAGCGTATCCTTCAACCCTAGCGTACTCGCGATTAGAATATAGAAGCCGACTAACCCCGCGCCGAAAACCATTGTGAAATACGTCATGAACGATAAAATTTTGCGATACTTCACTTTCGGGTGAGCCAGCACGTACGCATACATCGACGTAATCAGCACGGCTAGACACGTTCCGGCAACCGTTACGATGATAGTGACCAGATAGCTGCTCATGATTTGCTTGCCCGCCATCGTGTATTGGTAAGAAAATAGAGAGAACTCCTTCGGGAATAGCTGCATGCCGTGTAATTTGATGGTGCTTTCCGAGGCAAACGAATTGATGACGACTAACCAGAACGGAATGACGCTAAGGATGGCGAATAGGATGACGAACAAATAAATGCCGATCACAAAACCTTTTTCCAGCATGGATTTATCTTGTTTCACGCGGGTTGACATCGGTTATTATCCCTCCTTAGAATAAGCTGGAATCTTTGTCGATTTTTTTGGCGATTTGATTGAATATCACAATCGTGATTAATCCCATAACCGACTGATAGAGTACGACCGCGGAGGATTTGCTGAAATCGCTTAATACCCGAAGCGCTCTATACGTGTAAGTGTCAATGACGTCCGTAGTCGAATACAAGGCGCTATTATCGCCGACAATTCCATAGATCATTCCGAAATCTCCGTAGAAAATTCGACCGACGCCTAGCAATCCGAGAACGATGACGACGCTCCTGATTAGCGGAATCGTAATATGAATGATTTGTTGAAAGCGAGTCGCTCCGTCAATCCGCGCGCTCTCGTAATATTCGCCCGAGATGCCCGTTATTGCCGCGAGAAAGATAATCGAATAGTAGCCCGCGAACTTCCATACGTAGATAAGCGTTAAAATGGCCGGCCATACTTCCGATTTGAGGTACCAATTGATTTTTTCCGCTCCATAAGCTTCAAGAGTCCTGTTGACCATTCCATCGGTCGTATTCAGGAAAGCGAATGCCATCATGCTGACGACCAGCCAGGATATGAAATAGGGCATAAAGATAAACGACTGAGCCAATCTCTTGAAGAGAGCATGGCGAATTTCGTTCAGGAACAGGGCCAACAGCAGAGCGATTCCCAATCCGAAAATAAGAAACAATCCATTAAGAAAAGCCGTATTAAACGTCACCTTGTACCAGTCGTCGCTCATAAAGAAAAACTTGAAGTTATCGAATCCGACGAACTTGCTTCCCCACAGGCCATCCGCCAACCTATACTTCTTGAAGGCGATTAAATGTCCGGTCAAAGGAACGTAAGCGAATACGATCAAAAATATCAGGCCCGGAAGCGCCAATAGATACAAGTACTTATTTTTCGTTATCTCTCTGAGAAAACTCAACCGTTCCACCCGCTTCTGTATGTTAGTATGTTCCTCTCGTGCCATAATCATAGGCCGATGCGCTTATCGCCGTATAGTTCTGATCTAGGAAAACCGGTGCTGATAACGGCGGAATATCGGGTTCTTATTGCGGTTGTGAGGTTCCCATTCCGGAAATCGCCTCATCCGGCCAAAGAAAAAGCGCTCCGGCAAGGGCGCCGGAAACGCTTAATAGGTTTTCATCGCTATCACTTATCCCGATATTGGCTCGGCGTCATGCCCGTCGCTTTCTTGAACGTCGTAAAAAAATGGCTCTTGGTCTGAAATCCAGATCGTTCGCCGATATCCGTTACCGTCCAATCGGTCGTTTCCAGAAGTCCCTTCACCCTGTTAATCCGTTCTTCCATAATATAATCGGAGAGCGTTGTCTCGAACACTTCCTTGAACAGCTGCCGGATATAGCGGGTGGACAATGAAACGTGCTCCGATATCTCTTCTATAGTCAACAATGGATCATGCAGATGGGTTTTCACGTATTCCACGATCTCCGTTACGATTTCGTCGCGCCGGCTTGACCCTTTTTTGTTGCTTAAATCATCCATAATCTCGAGAAGTTCCTGCTCCAGCCAGCCTTTGATCCCGCCTAAGGTATCAAACTTTTCCAAAATACTCTCGATTCCTTCGACCGATTCGACGGACGGCAGTTTATTGAAGGTTTTGAACAAAGTGTACAGGATCAAAGACAGTTGGAACTTGCTGTCCGCATAATGCATCGTCTGCATATGTCCGAATATTTGATCTAAGCTTGTTTTGACTTCTTCCGTCTTCCCCAGTCTGACTCTCTTGATCAGCTCGTCCAGCAGGTTGTCGTCAGGTAAGGGCTGAACCCGTTCCATATAAGCTTCGAAATCTTGTTCCAAATAGATCTTGTCTTCCCCGGATATAAATTTAAGCATCGTTAGCTCATGAATGTGATTGTAAATGCTGCGCAGATCGTCGCCGAAATTATTTTGTCCGCTTACGGCGATCGTCACTTGAATCTGCGTCCATTTGTTGATTTGTTTGCCCACTTCCTCCAAGGTTTCCACCAGCTTGTTCATCGGAATGTCAGAGCCCGATAGGAGCAAAGCAATGTGATCTCCGCCCAGATCAACGGATACCGAGTGCCAGTAACGATTAATGATCTCTTCCGCAATGTTGCCGATCGCGTATTTCATGAGTTTTCTGGAAGCAAAGTTGTATTGATCCTCGAACAGGCTGTATCCGTTGATTCTAATCACGCTAAGATAAAGGCCGTCGCCTTCGAATAATTCCGTCTGCTCGCGGAGATAGTGTTCGACGGGGACGATAAGCTTGCCTTGAACGATCCATTGCCTTAAATATTCCAGCTTGATTACGCTCTTGTGCTCCCGGATGGAGGTATCCATCTTATCTACCTGATTCGCCAGCATCTCGATCCCGTAACGGATAACCTTATACTCTTCCCGCGGCCCTTCGTTGTTCTCGCTCCTCAGCTGCAAGCCGAATTTCATTTCCAATTGATCCGCAAGTTGGGAAAACGGCTTATACGTGCGCCGGGAATTCCAGAACAGAATGCCCAGCATGACTACGACGAAGGAAGCGGCGAACAGCAGCATCTTGTTTCGGAATGAATTAAAATCGGCAAGGATTTGATCGTATTTGGCTGTCTGATATAAGGTCCAGCCCTGAGGTTCGATTTGCGCGTATTGAATCGACCATAACTCGCCCTTGTATTTATGGGCGTAGCTCCCCGTCTCTTCCGTGGATTTCTTGGCCAACTCGGCGTACAAATCAACCGTGTCGCTGGAACCCAACATAACCTGCCCTTTACGATCAAGGATGAAGGATCGCGTGCCCGATGAGCGGTTGTCTTTAAGCAAATATTGTTGAAGCAGATTAATGTCCATGAGCATGACCAAATAACCGAACGATTGTTGGCCGGACGGTACGGTCGGTATAATCAACGCCATTTTCTTCTGCCCGTTCGATGGGTACAGGAAAAAATTCAGGTATGATTTTCTGGATTGTCTGACGATATCCAGCATAGCCTGATCCGAGAATCGGGCAAACGATGAGACTCCATACTTCAAGTTAATCGCATGCTCCGACCGCATATTGAATAAATAGATATTCTCTATGAAGGGTTCCGTCGTCGTATAGTTGGCGGCCGCTTTCATCGCGTCCGTCTGATGGTCCGGCTTCTCTTGTTTATCGGTTAGCCAGAGTTGGATGCTCTTGTCTTGATACATGTTCAAACCGTATCCGATCATCTTCTTGAATAGAAACCGCGAATTTTCCTGCGCGTGAACGACCTCGATCTGATTCGCTTTGTCGATTTGTTTCATGGCATAGGTAGAAAATTGACGGGATATGATATACACGAAGGGGATGGACACCAGTGAAAATAAAATGCACAACGCCAAAAAAATACGAATGTATTTATGTTTTGGAATGAAACGCTTCATCCGTATTCCCCCTTGAACCCTCTTTGGTCTCTCTCACCGGAAAGTATAAAGTGAAGCCTCCTAAGTTACAAGTTCTATAAATGGAACTGGAGTCTTATTTCAGGAACTTGCGCAGCAAAAAGAAGACCGGACCCATTCGCATGGCATCCGATCTTCTCATTACTTCATGCGCTTGCCTCAAGCTTGAGGTGTTGTCGGCTGGACTCTTCCTTGCTTCTGCTGCACGGCATGCCATGCTTCGTGGGGGAGATGCTGCTCTTGGCCTGCTCCAACGTGAATATCGGAGCCTTGAGCATAGGCATGAGCTTGCAATTGAGCAGGTTTGTCGGAGTTATAATGTACTTTCGCGCCATCCTCCGAGTCAAACATAGACTGTATTTTAGCATGATTGGGTAACCTAGCGGGTAAACCAGTGTTGTTTTTTTGCGGTTGAGTCATTGCCATAACCTCCTGATTGCCCGCTTGCGATTGCAGCTCAAGCATTTGATCAGGGGTCATCCCATGCGAATGGGACAGTGACGGGGAAGACGCGTTTGATGGAGAAGATCTCGTCTGGGGAGACGATATCTCTTTAGATCCATGCGGCATATGAGTTGGCATTAGGACACCAGCCTTCCGTTATACTCTAAATAGTCCATACCCGTTAAGCGGAATAATAGGCTTATCGTCTAACAATAGTCCCTCCGATTGACCGCGAAGAGCAACGTCTACCAGCCATTGGGTGAAAGGAGCGACGTTCATTGTCTCCATCTCCTGCAAACTGTAAAATCCTGCAGCATCAACCTCGACGCCATCCGGAGTCGGATCCCCGCTCACATAGTCCATCGAGAAAGCGACATACAGGTTATGGATGCTTCTCGGCTGGTCTCGCAAGGCTACGACTCCACGAACAACGGCTTCCACGCCGCATTCCTCCGCAACTTCTCTTCTTATCGTCTCTTCGATCGGCTCCAACTGCTCGATATATCCGCCTGGGTTCGTCCAATAGCCTTTGCCTGGCTCCTGCGCTCTGCGAACGAGCAGCATTTTATCGTCCTTAACGACTAGCGCGCCAACGCCGATGCTATAATTTCCCCAATGAACGAAGCTGCACTGGGTGCAAGCTCTTCTTAACGTACCGTCAACGTCGCGGGTCTCCATTTCCTGACCGCACGACGAACAAAATTTCACATCCAACTTGTGCCACCTGCTCTGCTCTATTCATGGTCTCAAACATTGTGAAATCTCTTAAGTTATACTCCCAGTTCGCTAATTCCGCAAGAGTATTTTTCGCTTTCTTTCAATTCTTATTAACCGGCTTAGCCATCCTCGGGATGGGCATGTGCCATCCTTCGCCAAGGCCAAAAAACTGCCCTCGCCATCACGAAGCGCAGCGTTGCGACTTCACCAAGGCCAAAAAACTGCCTTCACCACAACGAAGCGCAGCGTTCTAGCCCGATGAAGGTACTTTTCGCCTTGAGTACTTATTGAAAAACAGTAAATATAGGAGGACCTAAGTTGTAACCTTAATAAGAACTATTGCGGAACAATCACCTTCTTGTTCACTTTGCGGTATCTGGCCGGAGACAGCTTATAATATCGCTTGAACACGTGATAAAAATGGCTCAGGTTATCAAAGCCCGCTTCTATGGAGATATCGATAATGCTCTCTTCCGTATGGAGAAGAAGACTCGCCGCATATTGCAGCTTAAACCCGTTCAGCCACTCGGTCGGCGTCATTCCGTAATGTTTCTTAATGCTGCGGCCTAAATGCTCCTGGCTCTTGCCGCTTAGCTCGATCAACTTCGGCAATCCCGCAACGAAATGCTCTTTCTGCTGCATAATCACTTTGAGCTCTTGCAGCCATTGCGGAATGGAGGACTTGGCGTCATTCCGTAACCTTTGAAAATATTGGACGAACACATGAAGCAACAACATCTTGAATTGATGCCGGAGAATCGTCTTATCTGGATTGGACGAGAAGGCGAGCTCTTGAAAACTGCTTTTGATCGCAAACGGCTCGAAGGGCTGCAATTTTAAGACTGGTGGCAGCTCGCACTCCAACATCCCCTTCACAAATGCAGGTTCCTCTAAATAGTTATTGAATGAATCGAAAACCTCTTGCGGAAACGCGATGTTAACGATGTGAAAAGGCGCTGTGCCGATCGTTTCGTAATAATGCTGATCCTCCGGCCTAATGAACACAAGAATCCCGGAAGCTAACTCTTGCTTAACTCCATTCACATAGTGATTCACCGGATCAAAAGTTACGAATATTTCAAAGAAGTCGTGATCATGCGGATCGGAGGTTACGTGCATCGTCTGACGATAGGCATAGTGAAAGGATAATTCCGGATCGATGGTGGATTCGGCCAATAGCTTCAACATGTTATCCCCCCTCCTTCAGAACATCTTAATATCAATATAGCACAAAAAATGATGTTAGGAGCTTCGGGCTGCGACAAGATGTTCATCGCCTAATGCAATATTCTTAAGAGGAAGAAGATAGCTCTACCACTTAAGGGAGGTTCCTTCAATGACAGATGCGCTTACCTTGGAAGAAACTAAATTTTATGAGCAGAACGGTTATATCCTGCACAAGAAGCAGCTCTTCAGCCCGGAGAAGTTATCGAAGCTCACGGAGATTTTCGAAGAGCAATGGGCCAGCCACGGCAGAAGAATGAACAGTGAGCAAGACACCCCTCATTTTCGCGATGAGCGGCTGCTTCCGTTCTTATTGGATGACAATGTGCTGGACTTGGTCCAGTCCATCATCGGACCGAACATTGGCTTGTGGTCCAGCCATTTCATATGCAAGGAACCCCTTATCGGGCGACAAACTCCGTGGCATGAAGATTCTTCTTACTGGAACGGACGTTTAACCCGCTTCGACAAAATCATAACCGTGTGGCTCGCGATCGACCGCAGCTGGAAGGAAAACGGCTGCATGCGCGTCATCCCGGGGACGCATATGAACGGGTTCTCGGAGTATGAAGACGTGAGCATGGGGGAAAATATTTTCAACACGCAGATTAAAAATATCGACGAATCCAAGGCGGTGTACTTTGAGCTCGAGCCCGGCGAATGCTCCTTGCACGATTCCAGAATCATTCACGGCGCGCCGCCGAACAAGAGCGAATTCCGCCGTTGCGGATACACGATGCGCTATTTCGCTACAGATGCCAGGGTCATTCCGGAAGTCAATGAAGGCCATAAAATATGGCTCGCTCGCGGCATCGATGTGGATGGACGCAATCAGTGGGAGAATGCTTAATTTATTGTAAATAATAAAGCACTCCCGTTGGCTTAAGCCCGCGGGAGTGCTTTGTTTAGTGCGAGTTTACAGAATCTGGACTTACTGAGGCGCACGGAGCACCAAAACTGCCAATAGGTTCAGAATTGGACTTACAGCATCTCAGACTCTTGCACGCACGAATTACTCGAATACTTAGAACAACTCCCCGCCACCAGCCCGGCACGCACGAATTACTCGAATATTTAGCACAACTCCCCGCCATAAGCCCCGCCACGCACGAATTACTCGAATATTTAGAGCAACTCCCCGCCACAAGCCCCTGCCACGCACGAATTACTCGAATATTAAGAACAACTCCCCGCCACAAGCCCCGACACGTACGAATTACTCGAATATTTAGAACAATTCCCCGCACTAGCCCCTGCCACGCACGAATTACTCGAATATTTAGAACAATTCCCCGCCACAAGCCCCGCCACGCACGAATTACTCGAATATTTAGCACAACTCCCCGTCACCAGCCCCTGCCACGCAGGAATTACTCGAATATTTAGAACAACTCCCCGCCATAAACCCCGCCACGCACGAATTACTCGAATATTTAGCACAACTCCCCGCCACAGAGCATCAGAAACACCAATAGGTTCAGAATCTGGACTTACTGCGTCGCGCGGAGCTTCAGAAACACTAATAGGTTCAGAATCTGGACCTACTGAGTCGCACGGAGGCAGGGAGGTTACTGCTACCTGCTCGCTTAATTCTTCACGACACTCAAATCGTCGATTTGAATCCATGTGTCCGCATTATTCGCCCAAGTACCGACAAACAACTCGACGCTGTGATTGTTGCCGGAGTTAAAGACGACCGTCTGCTGCGTGTAATAGCCGAATGCTTGGGTCATATGAAGCTCGTTTAGAATCGGACCGCCTCCCAGCGTTTGCGCGCCGAAATAACCGTTATTATGATTGGCGGAGGTGCGAACCCAGCCGGTCATCGTATAGCTGGTATTCGGCTCCACGGCGATTTCCTGCTTCATCGCGTTCCAGCCAGTTGTATTGCGTGCCCAAGCATTGTTAACTCCCGTGCGGGAAAATCCAAGATTGCGATCAATTCCAGCATTTCCCATTTTGTACCAGGGTGAAGTCGGTGTAGATGAAGGCTGCTGCTCGAATCCAGACTGCCCAACAAGATTAGGCCCCCGGACAAGGCTGACGTCGTCCAGTTGAATCCACGTATCGCCGTTGTTCGCCCACATCCCGCCGTAAACTTCCACGACTGAATTCGCGCCTGAATTAAAGTTTACGGTAAGCTCGGTATAATTCGCCAAGGAGTAAAACCGGGTTTCATTCAGAACGGGACCGTTATTCGGCCCTCGCGCCCCGAAGTAACCTTCGTTATTATTGCCTGACGTTCGTACCCAGCCCTTCAATGTATAATCCGTGTAAGGCTGAACGGCTACGCTTTGTTTTAATGCATTCCAACCGCTATTATACCGAACAAACCCGTTATCTTGACCGGTTCTCGCACTTCCGAGGTTGCGGTCGACGCCGCCATTCCCCTGCAAGTACCATGGAGCCATGTACGTGGTTGCAGCCTGCGTCTCGAACCCCGGCTCGGATATCAAGTTATTGCCGAAGGAGTCGGCGGTTAAAGTCGCTTTCATCAAAAACGTATTGTACGGCCCCCACTCGGACATGACAAAATACAAATCCGATCCGCCGTTCGACCAAGGATGCATGAAAGATCCGTACATCCCCGGGTAATCGCTGCCTCTCACGAGTATTTTCTCGCCGCTCCACGGTCCCGTCGGACTTCCCGCATCCCTCATGACAAGCGCTTCGGTATACGGATTCAAGTAAGTCATTATAAATCTGTTGTAATACGTGTTATAGATGACCGACATTTCTCCGGCAATACCGATCGTGACGGGCGCGGCCGTCGCTTCCGACGTATTCCAGCCGTTGCCGTCCCAATAACGGTAATCCCCGATATTGAGCATGCCCGCCTCCGGCACTCTCGCCAAATACACGCTGCCATATCTCCCGTTCGGCGTTGCGTACATATACACGAACCCGCCGTCCTTCACGAATGCGGCCATTTGAAATTTACTGCTCCAACTCGCGTTGTTTTGCCATTTTGCCGTG
The DNA here is from genome assembly GCF_021190915.1 of Cohnella silvisoli. GTDB lineage: Bacteria > Bacillota > Bacilli > Paenibacillales > Paenibacillaceae > Cohnella > Cohnella silvisoli. The sequence continues at coordinate 639,360 of NZ_JAIOAP010000001.1, read as the reverse complement.
GCGTGTTTCGTCCAAGTTTGCCCGTTATCGTCGGAATAGGCGATGCCTGAATAATTGGTAAACCATTCTCCCGGATTGCCCCAATGATTAACGGACATGTAATGAATATAATGCCTGCTGCCGACCGTAACCCCAGCCGTCGGAATGACCGTCATTTCATCGTTATTGATTTTTTTGGAATTGAGGATTTCTTTGGCATGGCCCGGCGTATCCTGAATCATCGTGGAAAAAGTCATCCCATCCACGAGATTCGTATCCGAGGATTTGGCGAGTACGTTGCTGCGCCATCCGCTGCCGCAGCCCCCGTTGCCGCACCATCCTGGACCGAAGGTGTCGCCGAAGAGGACGAATATTTCGCCTCCTCCTTTGTCCCACATGATGCCGAGATCCGTTCCTTCCACCTGATAATTGGAGTGTGTCTGATTCGGATTGGGGATCGTCTCCCCGCTTGGAGTTGCACCGGTAACGCGTGAAATCTTGGTTACATTCGTGGGAGTCACTGCCCCGGCCGCCCCGGCATACGCCGTTGACACCGCCAACAGTACAGCTATCAGAAGCCATTTCCACCTTTTCTTAACCGTGCCTCCATCATCCTCACTTAGGATATTGTCCAGCAACAAACTCTTTCCCGAAGCGGTCGAGCAAACGCAAATACCCTTCGGCCGCGGCCCCATTACCCCAATCGAATATCGTGAATTCGCCCATCGGATCTTCTACCGGGTGCGTTCTTCCCCCATGACCGTAGTTTTCCATCATAAATCCATAATCCTTTTCGTTCAGGAACGGCCACGCCTTCTCCCATCGCTCTTTGACCGACTCATTCTCGGGGCAGTACATCATCGTGAACGATGCGCGCATAGCCGCCAGTCCCCGCTCCTTGTATTCGTCCTCATTCAGCTCGAATCCATAGGCAACAATGAGTTCGGCGAAAAGGCTCTGCCGCGCATCGTTCCATTCCCCGTCCGCGTTCATTACTCCGAAACCGCCTAAAGCCGGCACATAAATATAAGGCGGCTGCCATGTCGCTTGGGTCATCAGCAGTTCATCCAAGCAACGCCGACCGATATTCAAGTAGTCCTCCCGCCCCGTCAACCGATAACAAGCGAGCAGCGCTTCAGCCGTCCAGAACATCGAAAAATTGCACTGCTTGTGCATGTTATTCCGAACAATCTTATTTCCCAACGACTCGACTTGCATCCAGCGGCTGCACGACCAGTAGGTTTCGAAGTCTTCCCAGCGTCCTTCCGGTACGATTTCCGTGCACACTGCATCCATTGCCTTATAAGCGGCATCCGCATATAACGGGTCGGCGGTTAATTCGTACAGCTTCAGCAAAAAAGTAACCGAAAGCGAAGTTTCCGGGGAATCATCCAATACTCCGCAGGGCTTGAAGCTCTTCTCGTCGATCCATCCCGGGAAAAATCCGCGCTCATCCTGCAAAGCCAGTAGAGAATCCGCATATCTACGGGCATAATCCAGCAATCGCTCATCCCGTTCCAATTCGTCATGCCAGCGCAACATCAGTAAAGCCGTCCAACTCATATCCAAAACATGAAGCGGAGCCTCGCGAATGTTAAGGTGAAACGGATTGCGGTCGGAATTGCCCCAGTAGAGGGTCGACCAGCCTTTGGACCGATTGTAAACTTTGCCATCCAGCTCAACCTGTTCCATCTCCGTTGCGATAACCGACGGAAAGAAGCCGTTCGTTTGCGGTGCCGATAAAGCAAGCTCCTTCATCAAATGAGCTTTCTCCACGTAATCTTCATTTTTAATCAGCCGTCCGTAACGGAACAGTCCATGCGCGGAACGCAGCGAGCTGAACCACGCTTGATTCCAGATCGATCGAACCTCCCTTTCGCTAGGTACTCCCGGATAATTCGGACTTTGGGTCACGTTCACGATGAACACCGGGGCGCCAACCCTTTTACCATCAAGCTCGAATTCCTGCCATACCACATCCCGCCAATCCTGAAACGCCCAATGATAAGCCCGATCTACATACGAATCGAGTTCGCCGCTAATCGGCTGCCCTTGAGCGAGAAGCGGACTTCCCCATCCCTTCCACATAAGGCGGAGCAAATCGCGCCACGGATTGGCAATGCTCGCCGGGTCTTCGGACACGAAGAGATAAAAGCCGAACTCTACCTGCCCCCGAGGAAATCGCGCTCCCGGTTCCCGAAAGTACAGAACATGCTCTTTAACCGAAGTGCCGCACATCCCCAATGCAAGCCGATTATTGGGCGCATCCATGTCCATGTACCAGCGGGGATCGGAAGAACGACCGCTCATAACCTCCCCTTTGTTATCAGCCAACACATCCAGATCGGGAACTATCGAGAGCAGTTTGGCACCGTCATGTACGATAAGCGCAGGACTGCGGAAAGAATGCTGGTCGATCACGTGTTCGGATGTTGGAGTAAGGTGCGGGGACCAGTGGAACGTCGGCAATATAACCGGACGAATTTCCACGCGCCAATCGTCCTGTTGGACTTCTTCGTCCAGCGTAAAGCGTATACGAACTTTGGCCATCCCTGCCGAAGGGTAAGATACTTGAATATCCGGTCTTGCGTTACCTAACCAATCGCAGGTAAGCGTTCCTATGAATGGTTTGAAATCCTTGTCTAAAGCGACCAATTCGAAAATATGGCACATATGAAGCTCCTTCTGTCCTGTGCGGTTAGCCTTTAATTCCCGAGCTCACAATGGACTGAACGTAGTATTTTTGCAAAAACAAAAACAAGATCAGTATGGGTACGGATGCGGCCGTGTCCGCGGCGAGAATTTTCCCCCACTCCGTCGACTGAAGATTCGTGAAGGTTGCGATGGCCACTTGCAGCATTTGTTTGCTCTCGTCGTTAATGACGATAAGCGGCCATAAGTAGGAATCCCACTGTCCCAGGAATGTAATCAGACCCATCGTGATCAAAGCGGGGACCGCGGAGGGAATCAGAATTTTGGCGTAAATGCCGAACCATGAAGCCCCGTCGATTTTCCCCGCCTCCAGAAGCTCTCTCGGGACATCCGCGAAAAATTGCACGAGCAGGAAAATGCTGAAAACGGAAACGGCTGCAGGAATAATCAACGCGTTGTAACTGTCCGTCCAATGGAAGGCATGAATCAGCAAATACGTCGGGACCATCGTAACTTCTCCGGGTATGACGAGCGCGGAGAGGAACACCGCGAATAACAGGTTCCGGCCGCGAAACTTGAGCTTGGAAAACGCGAACGCGGCCATCGAATTAAACAACAGCGATAATAACGTGACCAAACCCGCGACGAACACCGTGTTCTTAATGAACACTCCGAGCGGCTTGCTTGAATCGCTGAAAATGGCGATATAATTTTGCAAAGTCCATTTAACGGGAAAGAGCAGGTGCCACTCCAAGGATACGTACTGAAAGAGCTCTTGGCGGGGTCTGAACGATCCCAAGATCATCCATAGGATGGGAATCAGCGAAATAAGCGCAATAACAATCATAAGCATCCATTTCAGGAGATGTCCTGCGCGTTCCAAAGTCGATCAACTCCTCAATATTCCACATCCGATTTTAATAATCGCAATTGAATAATAGATATGAACATAACGATGACGAACAAAATAAAGGCAGCCGCGGAGCCATAACCCATCTCCATTTGCTGGAAAGCCATTTTGTAAATAAAGTAGACCGATGTCGTCGTTGAATCCGCCGGACCGCCGGCCGTTAATATGAAGACGGGACCGGATATTTTAATCGCATCCATCGTCGTAATGATGATGATGAACGTCATTGTTCTTTTTAATAGCGGCAGCGTAATCTTGAAAAATTTCTGCAGCCGAGTCGCGCCGTCCACTTCCGCTGCTTCATATAAGTCGCTGGGAATGCTGTTTAATCCGGCAACGAATACGATCATGAAAAAACCGGCGGATTTCCACATGGCCAGCAGCATAATTCCGTACATAGCCAATTTAGTGTCCGACAAGAACGCTACTTGCGGCAAACCGACACTATGGAGAAGGCTGTTGAGCAGACCGAAATCTTTGTTGTAAATGAGCTTAAATAAGGTCGAAGCTACGCCCATGGCGATAACTACGGGCATAAAGTATGCCGTTCTAAATAACCCTGAAACCAAGGAGCTTTTGTAGACTAGCAATGCCATTACAAGGGCAATAATCGTCTGAACGGGAATGACGACAAGCGCAAAATGAAAAGAATGGACGAGGCTGCTAATGAATTTAGGATCAGCCAGCAAATCCTTGTAGTTGGTCAACCCGATGAAAGTAGAATCGGGGTTGATCAGGCTATATTCCTTAAAGCTGATTATAAATGCGTTGATCATCGGGTAAAAAGTAAACAGCGCCAAACTTATGACGGCCGGCAGTATAAATAGATAGGCCGCCCTCTCTTCTTGCCTGCTGAAGGATACGGGAAATTTCAAAATTCCACCTCTTTTCTAAAAAGGGGAGAGCAGCTTAGGCTCTCCCGATCGTAGACGTCTGTTATTTAATTTTCTGAAGAGCCCGATCTATCGTGTTTACCGCCTCATCGACGGCTTCGTCTATATCCCGATTAGCCACTCCTATATCGGCGAACAATTTTGAGATGGAGGACGTAACGACCGGATAAGCCGGCGTTACAGGCCGCGGATGTGCGAATTTGCTGGATTGCTCCACGAAAATGTTCATCGGATACTCGGATAATTCAGGGAATGCGCTTGCGGTGGAAAGACGGGCAGGCAAGTTTTTGGTTTCTTGGTACCAGACTTTCGCCCCTTCGACTCCCGTTACCCAATTGACGAACATCCACGCCTCGTCGGGATGTTTGGAGCCTTTCGTAATCGCCATATTCCAGCTGCCGTTAGGCGTAACTTGTTTGGCATCTTTCCATAATGGCGCGATATCCCAATCCTCGCCTAATTTGAATTCCGGATGGGAGGTCGCGAATCCCGATATCGCCCAAGGTCCGTTGACGATGATTCCGAGTTTCCCCGTCTCGAACGCTTCAGGAGGAAGCTCTTTAGCCGCTACTTTATACTCATTGTACAGAGAAGAGAAGAACGCTAACCCTTTCTTGGATTCCGGCGAATCCAGAAAACCTTTGACTTGGGTTCCGTCGGGGCTTAGAATCTCGCCTCCCGCTTGCCAGATGAACGGAAGTTTGACGAAAGTAGAGCCTTCTCCTTCTCCCAATCCCCAGCCCGGATCGATTCCGTATATTTTATTGGCGGGGTCGTTGATTTTCTGAGCGGCTTTAAGCACTTGATCCCACGTCCATGCCTGCTGAGGATCTTTAGAAGGCAGCTCGATTCCGTTTTTCTCGAACAGCTTTTTGTTATAGAACATCCCTATACTCGCATCGTTAAGCGGCGCCGCATAGATTTTCCCCTTATAGGTCAAGCTCTCCAATACCGGGGCGGCGATGTCCTCCTTGTTCCCGTCCATATCCATGTACTTATCTAACGGAATAACGGCATCCTGATGCGCGTAAGCCGCAAGCGTTGGACCGTCCAATCCAATAATATCCGGTGGGCTGCCTGCAGCAAGCGCCGTACGAATCTTCGTTTCGTAGTCTCCGTATGGAATGACTTCCATCTTCACGGTGACGTTAGGATTTTTCTCCTCGAATGTTTTGATCAGCTTCTTGATCGCATCGACTTCGGGAGCGAAATCATGTCTCCAGTATTTGATTTCTATCTTTTTGCCGTCCCCTTTGTTCTCTTCCTGACTGGCGCTTGCACTGCTTTCGCTCGCCGCGCCTTCGCTTGAACCTGGTTCATTCGACTTCTTGGAAGAGCAAGCCGACAACACCATAATTCCTAAACAAATAATAAGTAGCACGACCATCGACCTGCGCAACCTGAGCATTGTATCCCGCCTTTTGTAAAGAATGATGAATATGAGTTTAGGATAGCACGCCAAAGGCCGGGTCTAAATGCAGCCGTTTTGGGTGATGAGATGTAATATTTTTGGACTACGATTCAAGGGTAGACATCTTCTTGCGATACTCGTTCGGTCCTACTCCGAAGCAGCCTTTGAATACGTTGCTGAAATAGGCCGAGCTTGAAAAGCCCGTCAGCTCGGCGATGTCGGCGATCTTTAAGCTATTGTCTTGAAGTAACTTGCACGCATTGTCCATTCTAATCTTGAGCAAATAATCGCTGAACGTGCTGCCGGTTTGCTTCCTGAACAGATCGGACAAATACGCCACATTGTAATGAAATTGCTCCGCAATCGCGGATAACGTCAGCTCTTCTCCATAATGATTGAGCATATGCTTCTGAATAACGGTGATCGTGTCCTCTCTCCCCTTGTTCTTAAAACGTTGAAGAGACGCGACCGCCCGCAAGGAAATATCCCGTATGTTGCCGATGATTTTATCGAACGATTCGTAACCCCATACGGAATTAATGTAATGCCATAACATGAGGTGCAGGTCAATATCTCTAAGGTCGTACTTGCGTATCAACTCATCCATCATCAAACAAAGCTGTACTAGGAAAAAAGAAAAGGACTGAACGGATGCCTGTTTGCCGGCTTGAGAGATTTCATCCAGCGTCTGCAGCATCTGACCTTCATTTGCATTCTCGATAGACAAGGCGAATCTCTTGAGAATCGCGTTCGAGAGCCCTTCCTCATGCTCGTGGTAATCGTTGAAAATCGTTTGCGACACCATATCCGGCTTGCTTCTGCTCAAGGATAATAGGCTCGACTCTAAACCCGTTTTCCAATGCTGAACGCCGCATACCGGGTGACTGACACCGATTACTAGCTCGATTTGCAAGAAGCGGATTACTTTTTCCTTCACATCGGCAATAAATCTATTCAGAAGTTCATCGCTATCCTCATTCATGGAGCCAGAGTCTTGATGAACAATGAAATGCATCCGGTAAGGCTGATTGGGATCGCGGAAAACGACAACGTTCTTGTCCCACTGCGAGACGACTTCCATAACTAACAGTTGATAAGCTTCTTTGAAAGAAACCCCGCTTACTTGGCCTCCCGCAAGCCGCGATTGGGGTATGCGCATCTCCGAAGTGACAAAACGAACGGGAGCAGCATGATTCGCCCATTCCGCCATGCCATACATCGTAACAAGTGCCGAGACTTCAGGAAATAAGACATCCTCATGGACAATTTTTACAAGTGCCCGCTCCCTCTCGTCATCGAGTTCTTTCTTTATTTTAAGCAGCACGGCAATGAGCTCCGTCTTCATGACGGGCTTCAGAAGATAATCTTTGGCGCCCTTGCGTATCGCGGTTTGAACGAGCGGAAAATCATTGTACCCCGATAAGACGACTGTCTTCATCTCCGGATACCGGATTGCGCATTCCTGAAGCAGCTCCAGCCCGTCCATAACAGGCATTCTAATATCCGTAATGAGTACGGGTACTCTCCGGGCTTTGAGCAACGCTAATGCTTTTTCTCCATTAGATGCTTCCGTTAAAACATTAAAGCCATATTCCTGCCAGTTCAGCTTGAGCATTAAACCTTTTCTAATTTCCGCCGAATCGTCAACGATAATAATGTCATACACGTTCTCATCACCTCTTGATAGGCAGAATCATCGTTATCTCCGTGCCCTGGTTCATGGCTGTATGAATATCGAAAGCAAACCGAGACCCGTAATAAATTCGCCCTCTTGCGATTACGTTCTTAAGGCCAATTCCCTTCTCTCCTATGTCCAGCACGTCTTGCAGGAAATTCATTTCGGTTCCCGGCGATAAATCCTTCAGCACTTCATCCGGTATTCCGACGCCGTTATCCTTAATGACGATTGTCAGTTCATCGGCCGTCTCATGCAGCGAAATGGATACGACCGCAACCTCAACGATTCCGAGGCTGTATTTGACGGCATTCTCAATTAACGGTTGAATCAGAAGCTTAGGAATTTGAATATTATCGCTGATGTGGTCGTCAATAATATCGAACTTAACGCGACTCCCATAACAGATCGTGAGAATAGAAATAAACGCGCGAATCGTTCTGATTTCTTCATGAATCGAGATGAGCTCGGTGTCCACCCTGAGCGAAGATCTTAACATGCGGCTTAAGTCGTTTACGACTTGTTCGATATCTTCATTCCGGCCTTGCGCCGCCAATGACGTAATGACTTCCAGCGTGTTATTAAGGAAATGGGATTGATTTGCAGCAGCAAGGCTTTGTATTCCGCATTGCGTCTTCTAAGGTTTTGCGCGAATTCGGTTTCGATGTAGGATTTGAGCCGCTTGACCATGTTTAGGTAATTGGATGTCAGAAACCCGATCTCGTTTTGCTTGACCTTCTTATTCAGCATGACGGCATTTCCCTTGAGAAAATCGCCCGCTTCGACAAACCTCATGGATCGCACGATCTTGGAGATAGGAGTGGCGATGCTTGACGAAAACCAGAACGTCAGAGAAACGGTTATTACGAAGAGGATGCAAGCAACGATCAATACGTTTTGCCGAGCTACCGTTATCTTCCGGAATAGTTCCTTTTCCGATACGCTCCCCACCGCAACCCAGCCGGTCGTCTCCATCGTTTGATAAAAATAGATGTACCTGTGCTCCTTGTCCCTAAAGATCTGCGTCCCCGTATTTCTATCGCCATTCAGGGACTGAACCCGTTCGAGAAGAGCATGCGGCAATAGGTCCACCTTCTGATTCAGAACGGGGGAGCCGTCCGGGGTAATCAGAAATACTTTGCCGGTTTTGCCAAGCGACAGCTTGTCGAGCGGGTCTTGCAAAGAGGACGTTTTCAAGTTGATCTTCAGAACCCCTTCTTCTCGCAAATTCAGCAGATCCGACAACGGATAGACCAAGCCGTTGACTCTCGTGCTGTTCATATAAATTCCGTTCTGCCTCGAATCATAATGAGCTCTTGCCCACCTTACACCGGCTTCCCGATAGTTTCTGTACCAATCGCTCTGAAGGTAAGAGTCTCCTTCGAGATTCCACATGTCCCAACGATCATAAAAAATATTGACCGAGAAAATAAGGGTGCTGTTGCTAATGATGGAGTCGAAATATTTTCTCATCCGATAGTTCTGCTGAACGCTGCTAGCCTCATTATTCTCTTTTCTTGATCGAATCCAATCCTGCGTCGTGTCGCTTCTTATGATTTGATTTGCCGTATTCATGATTTGCGAGGTGGTGCTCTCCACGAAATCGGCATATTGATTCAAGGTTTGAACCGTCGAAGTTTCAATGGAGTCGCGCAAAGCGGTGGCCGCCTGATTCCAGAACAAATAACCCATCAGCACGAAAGGAACGATAAGCATAACGATAATCGCAATCAGTTGGGTTCGAATGGAGTAAAACATGGGCTCCCCGCCTTTGTCCTAGTTCTCCAAAGCATATGCACTCCGTTGCACCGAGTCAAATGCGAAAAAGCCGTCCCGAATGGAACGGCTGGGCTACTATAAAATATCGTATCAAATCGAAGGGCGATTAGAAATTCATTCTATTTGGATAATGAGATGTAATTTCTTTGGGTTTGCGGCCAGTTTGTACCGAGTGAATTGCTGGTTGGCTGGCCTAGGACCTTAAATTGTTTAGATGACGATACGGCCCTAATGACCGTTACAACACCATATGCTATGGAAAAGAGAGACCAGCCAAAGACCGGTCTCTCTCCCACGTTATCAAACATTTAATAAACCGCTTTCCAATCCGCGATGTTGGAGGCGTCGAATTTGAACGGGTCTCCGAGCATGATTTGCGTGCCGTCACCGTCTTGGATAACTTCCTTCTCGCCAAGCTTGCCGGCCGTTACTTTGTCTCCTACTTTGCCGGTGATCGTTCCTTTGACTAGCGCGTCGGCAACGTACCCCGACAGATAACCGACGTCCAGCGGGTTCCACAGGTACATCCAAGGACATACGCCGCTCTCGATATATTCCGCCATCTCGCTTGGCAATCCAAGGCCGGTCAGCTGCACTTTGCCTTTCAGGCCTTTGTCCGTCAGCACTTTACCGGCTGCCGCGATACCTACTGTCGTCGGAGCAATGATGCCTTTCAGGTTCGGATACGATTTCAGCAACGCTTCCGTTTCGGATACGCTCTTGTCGCGCAGATCGTCGCCGTATGCAACTTTGACCAATTTAACGTCTTTGTATTTCGCATCTTCCAATTCTTTTTTCATCCACTCGATCCAAAGGTTCTGGTTCGTCGCTTGGGACGTCGCGCTCAGGATCGCGATCTCCCCGGAGCCGCCGATCATTTCCACGACGCCTTGGATCAGCGTACGTCCGATGCGCTCAGGGTCCGCTTGGTTCACGTGCACCATGCGGCTTTGCGCGTTTACCGCGGAGTCGAGGGACAACACTTTGATGCCTGCTTTCATTGCTTTCTCCAGAGCTGGCTGAAGGGCATCCGGGTCATTGGCGACCATGGCGAGCGCATCGACCTTCTGCGAGATGAGCTCGTCGATCATCGTGATCTGGGCTTCCGCAGTCGGCTGGTCCGGCGCTTTCAGAATCGCTTCGTAGCCAAGTTCTTCAACCGCCTTTTTGTAGCCTTCCATTTCTTTCTCGCCGTAAGGGTTACCGGTATTCTTAAAAATAATGGCGAATTTCTTCTTGCCGCCCGCGCCGTTATCCACGGTGCTTGCTTTCGGGCTTTCGGATGCAGCTTGGCTGCCGCCGTTATCCGAGTTTTTGCTGCCGCATGCCGCGACCAGCGTCATCAGCATTATGGCGGTCAAACACGTTACGAGAATCTTTTTCACTTTCATTTCCTCCCTTTAATCTGTTTTTTTCTTTGTGATCTATACAGAACGGTTCGGAAACCGTCTTGTAACGCGGATTATCCCTTTCGTCCCGAAGCGAAGCGTTGCTTCAGTTGCGGAATCGCCACGGAGAAAATAAGCAGCAAGCCGAGGATGATGAGCAGCATTTGCGCGGACACGTTCACTAGCCCGAGCCCGTAGCGCAGGAAGCCGATCAGGAATACCGCGAGAATCGCGCCGATCATCCTGCCCTTCCCGCCCGCGGTGCTGATCCCGCCAAGCACGACCATCGCGATGACCTCCAGTTCGTAACCGGTCGCGATGTTTGGGCGCGTGCTCCCCATTCTCGAAGTCAGGAACAACGCAGTGACCGCGGACATCAAACCTGCAAGCGTGAAGACGATAATCTTGATCTTATCGACCTGCACGCCGGAGTATCGGCTAGCGGTGGCGTTGTTGCCGATTGCGTACACCCTTCTTCCGAACGTCGTCTTGTGCAGAAGCAGTCCGAACGCGATCGCGAATACGGCAAAGGCGATGAGAATGAACGGAAGGGTGCCGACATAATCCCAGCCTAGAAACTTGAACCATTTCGGAAACTTGCCCGAAGCCTGATCCTCAAGCAATATATAAGCGATTCCCCGGTAGATGATCATCGTCGCAAGCGTCACGATAACCGCCGACAGTTCCTTGAACTTAACGATCAGCATCCCGTTAATCCAACCGCACAGCGCCCCTACCGCCAAACAGACAACCATTGCCCAGGCCATCGGCATGCCGTGGTTGTACAAATCCGCCATGATAACGGAGGACAACGCGACGATGGAGCCAACGGAAATATCGATATCTCCCATGAGAATGATAAACACCATCGGAAGGACGATGAACGCCTTGTCGAGAAAACCCATCGTCGCATCCCTGAGATTACCGTAGTCCATGAAAAAATCGGACAAATTGGCATTCATCACGAACACGGCCATAATCAGTACGACCAGCAGCCATTCCCATTGGAGGAAAAAGCCCTTGGACGTAAACTCCTTCTTGTTCGCAAGCAACCTCTGTTCCATGGCTTATATTTTCCTCCTCATAAGATGATTGCGGTCGATTCCCCGCTTAACAAGAGCATTGACCAGAACAGCGATGAGGATGATCGTTCCCTGAATGAACATTTGCCAGAAAGGCGACACGTCGATCATCGGGAGCGCGTTGTTCAGGATGCCTAGCAAAATCGAACCGAGCACGATGCCGGAGATTTTTCCGACGCCGCCCGCGATGCTGACGCCGCCGAGCACGCAGGCCGCGATGACGCTAAGCTCGTAGCCGGAAGCCGTGTCGCCTTGGGCCGATGCGAACTTGGACACCCACAGCACGCCTGCGAGTCCGGACAGCCCGCCCATGATTGTGTACACGAGCCATAGCACTCTGCCGGTGCGGATTCCGCTGATCGCCGCCGAATCCGGGTTGCTTCCGACCGCGTAGATTCGTCTTCCAGTACGGGTATGGCTAACGAAGTAATAAGCGATCAAATAAATAACGATAGCGATCAAGATCAGATTGTTGATTCCGAATAGAGAACCCGTCGCAATCGCTTTGAAACTCGCCGGCATCTGATGCGCGCTGACCCATTTCCCGCCGCTGGCCTCGAAGGTCAGCCCGCGGAAGACGTTCATCATTCCTAGCGTGGCAATGATCGGCAGGATATTGATCCAGGCCACGAGAAAGCCGAGCACCATTCCGCACAGCAGTCCGATGCCAACGCCCGCAGCGATTGCCAGAAGCGGATGAAGATCCGGGTAATGGCTTACCGTCAACGCCGCGATCATGCCCGATAGGGCCAAGGTGGCACCGATCGATAGGTCGATGCCTCTCGTGATGATAACTAGCATCATGCCGACCGCCAATATGCTCAAGATCGCGGTATTTGTTGCGATATCGCTGACATTCTCCCATGTTAGGAAGCTTGGGTTGCGAAGCTGAACGCCAACCGCCAGCAAGAGAATAAAGGCTAGCAGGCCCAATTCCCTGAATTTAGCTATAAAGGCGCTCATCGAGAGTTTCTTGCTCTCGCTGCCAGCCTGCATAACCGATTGCAAACCCGTGGGCTCCGTTGCTGTCTGTTTCATGCTTCAACCCACCTTTTCCCATCTGTATTCGGCGCCCCGTTATCCATCGATGCCTTGAGGATCGCCTCCTGCGAAAGTCCTTTTTGACTCAACACCGCCGTTATCCGGCCTTCCCGCATGACTGCCACACGGTCGCACATCCCGATGATTTCCGGCATTTCGGAGGAGACGAGGATGATTCCGTACCCCGCACAGGCCAGATCGCTGATCATCTCGTAGATCGCCGATTTTGCGCCGACGTCTACGCCCTTGGTCGGCTCATCGAGAATGAGCACGTCCAGTTCCGCGGTCAGCAGCTTGGCGAACACGACCTTCTGCTGGTTGCCCCCCGATAAGGAACTAACCAAGTCGAACACGCTTTTCGCTTTGACGCTGACCTTCTCCGCCAGCCGTTTGGCGATGTCGAGCTCCTTGCGACTGTTTAACGCACCCTTGCTCGAGAATTTTTCCAACGTCGGCAAAGTAATGTTTCGGCCAATGCCCCATTGGAGCACCAAACCCTGCTTCTGGCGATCCTCCGGAAGGTAGCCGATGCCTAGCCGCATTGCTTCGCGGGGGCTTCGAACTTTAAGCTCCTTCCCCTTGAAGAACACTTTGCCTTTGTCAAACTTCTCGACTCCGAACAAGGTTTGGCATACTTCCGTCCTGCCCGCGCCGACAAGCCCGGTCAGCCCAAAAATCTCGCCTCTGCGAAGCGTGAAGCTGACGTCCGCGAAATAGCCGGTTTTCCCTAGCCCTTCCACGCGCAGCAACTCTTCGCCGATTTCCGCTTCCTTCTTGGGGAACAGCTGTGAGATTTCCCTGCCGACCATCGCTATGATTAGATCGGAATTTGAGATTTCGTTCACGTTCCAGGTCCCGATATATTTGGCATCCCGGAAAACGGTAACCATGCTGGCCAACCGGTACATATCCTCGAATCGGTGCGAGATGAAAATAATCGAGGTTCCGTTATCCCGCAGCCGCTCCGCGATCCGGTACAAATCCTCGCTTTCGTTTTTCGTCAGCGCCGCCGTAGGTTCGTCCATGATGATGATTTTGGCGTCCACGGACAGCGCCTTGGCGATTTCCACGATCTGCTGCTCGGCTATGCTCAGTGCACCCATCAGCGTTTTTGGACTAAATCCCGCGCCAAGCTCGCGTAGAAGACGTCCCGCTTCCTCGTGCATCTCGTTCCACAGGATCCTGTTACTGCCGCGCTTGATTTTCTCGTGTCCCATAAATATATTTTCCGTTACGCTTAAGTCCGGATAACAAGTAACATGCTGATAGATCGCTGCGATTCCCGCTTTCTGCGCATCCGTCGGGTGGTTAAAGCTCACCTTCCGGCCGTTCAGGAACATCTCGCCTTCCTCGGGCGAATGGACGCCGGTAATCACCTTGATGAAGGTCGATTTTCCCGCCCCGTTTTCGCCCATCAAGGCATGGATCTCCCCGCGTTTCAGCTTGAAATAGACGTCGTCCAACGCTTTAACACCCGGAAATATTTTCGTTATCCCTTTAAGCTCCAACACGTATTCCGACTCCGCCATGACCGATCCCCTCCTTGTCTCTAGGTGTCTGCCTCTCTTGACCTAAAGATACAGGCAAACGCCTCGCGCAAGTAGGTGACATTATTCGGGTAAGGGGGATAAAGCTCGGATCATCGGCAAAAAGCCTTCATCGCTAAGATGAAGGCTAAGTATACTCAGGGCAAACGCATTAGACTTGCTCCGCACCTGATTAAATTCTGGCATTATTCAGTTGCACGTAACGGTCAAAAGGACCGTTACAGAAGCCATTCAGTGAATATTTTCTGCCGTAACGGCCTTTTTGACCGTTTCGGCTTCATGCATTCAATATCTATATATCCCGTCCTAGGACATGTATTCTAATGCGATTGCCCTCTAAGTATACCGAACATTAATTGACAGTCTAAAGCGACTGATTTATGATTAAGATAACAAAGGAGCCGTGCTACAACACGACTCCCCGAACAACATCCGCTTCAAAGGCGGTCGGCTTTCGGAATAACGATCAGAAATAGACCGATTCCTTCGCGAGGGGCGGTCTATTTCCTTTTATGGAATGAAAGAATAAGTACGATTAATGTCGCAAATGAAATGATTAGCGCCAAAGCATCCTTAACTTCCATGGCATCACCTCCCTTCCGGGAGATTAGCCGACCGCCCTTGCAAGCCTTATGCTGTTAACTATATTATGCCAATTTTAGCCTAACAACGGAGGCTCTTTTTTATGTCCATCGCCGAACTGCAAAGGAAAATGTCCAAGCGAATTCATTGTTCGTCTCCATGCGTTTCGTTTCCTTCATAAGCGATCGTCAGCTCCCGGTATTTCGAAGGGGTCTGCCCCGTCCATTGCTTAAACAAACGGCTGAAATACTTGACGTCCTGATACCCGATCCGCCCGCAGACGTCCTGCAGCTTAAGGCGTTGGTCGCCGAGCAGTTCCTTCGCCCGCTCCATCCTTTGCCGCGTCAAATAATCGAGAACCGTCTCCCCTGTTTGTATTTTAAATACTTCACTGAAGTAAGTCGGGTTCATAAACACCTGATCGGCGATTTTCTTGATAGTGATGTCCTGATCAAAATTGTCTTTGATCCACAGCTTCGCTTGTTCAACCGGCTTCATATTAGCGCTCTCGCGCGATTGGCGGATATCTCCGATTACGCGGTCCACCATCATCTTCACGCATTGCTTTAACTCGTGCAGATTGGTCGCCCTACCTGCCTGATGGAGCTCGTCTTCGATCGACACTGGGTTCGCGATGCCGCGACGGTTCTCCAATCCTGCCGAATGAATCAGGATCATCGCATTCTGTACCGCCGTTTGCAAGGTCGATGGTGAATCCAACCGGTCCAACAGGTCGAAGAACTGCTTGGAGCACTCCGCGGCTTCTTCCGGATTTCCCTGCTCTACGCTCCGCTTCAGCTTCTGGACGACCACCGATAAATCCTTGTCGCTTGGGCTCGGAAGGCTTCCCTTCTCTTGCGAAGGCCGAAACACCTGATTGCCGCCGTAGAGGAACCGGTAATTCATGAGAGCGACCGCTTGGCGCTTCGCATCCGGCAACAGGTACAAATCCTCGATAATGTCCCCATAAGCGACGGACACCGTGAACGGCGTATACTTCTGAATGGCGGAACGGATTTGAACTGATAAGTCGTAAGCGGCAGTCTCCCACTCAAACTCGGTTTCCGGACTGAACAACAGCATCCAGAAATCCGAATCCCCTCCTCTCCAGTTCCACCCCCGCCGATCCGATCGGGCGAAATGGTTGTCCAACAGCTCGGCCATGATGTTCTCAAGCGCATAGAAGTAAGCTTTCCAGTCATTCGACTTGAAGCTTCGGGTCTTCACTGGAAGCGTATCCATACGAATATAGAAGAGTGAATACGTTCCTTTCGGAAATTCGTCCACCCAGTATCCTAAGGCGGTCATATCGATGTCCATCGAAGTAATATAGCTTAGCGTTTGGACTTCCCGGGTTCGAACCAACTTCTCCGCTTCCCGTTCCATCTCCCCGCGCTTATGGTTCTGATAGCGGCCGTTAGAGATGATCGTCCTTATCTCCGACATCCTCGTTCGAAATTGCTCGCGATCTACCGGCTTCAGGAGATAGTCTACTGCCCCTTCACGCAACGCCGTCTGCAAATAGGCGAAATCATCGTATCCGCTAATGAGCAGGGGATAGAACGAATAACGCTTCTTCGCTTCCTTGATCAACGTAAGGCCGTCCATTTCGGGCATCTTCACATCCGTGATCAGAAGGTCGATATTCCCTTGCGCGGCGTGAAAACAATCGAGCGCCTCCTTGCCGTCGCTTGCCGTCGCGACGACTTCCCATTCCTCCCCGCAGGAGTTGACCAACCGTTCGATGCCGCGGCGGATTCGGGCTTCGTCATCCACGATCAGCGTCTTTATCGTCTGCATGCGAGACCTCCTCCCCACGTATTTTCGGTATCCGGATAATAACCTCGGTGCCCTTGCCGACTATGCTATGCAACTGCAGGCCGTAATCCGTTCCATGCATCATGACGATGCGGGCATTCACGTTAATCAAACCGAAGTGCGAGCTTCGACCTTCGAAGCTGATTTTCTTCAACGATTGCTCCAAATCGTTCAAGCGGTCGCCGGGTATGCCCGGGCCGTTGTCGCGTATTCGGATGACAATATCGCGCTTGCCGGACTTCGCGCCGAACTCTTCGCTGACCGCAATATGGATCTCAAGGGCCTTGCGGCTTTCTAAGCCGTATTTAATCGCATTCTCGACGATCGGCTGAAGAATAAATTTAGGCGTAAAGAAGGCATGAAGATCATAGTCCCCTATCACCTGCACTATCTCGAAATGGACCCGCTCCTCGAACCGGAACTTCTGAATCGTCAAATAATCTTTCACGTGTTGTACTTCTTCCGCGATCGTCACGGACTTGGACTGATTGGAAACGGAAAACCGGAGCATACGGCCAAGCAGCGTTACCATATCGACGGCTTGCTCGGTTTCCCCCTCCTCCACGGCCATTCCGATCGTCTCAAGCGTATTGTACATAAAATGCGGATTGATCTGCGACTGCAATGCGTAAAGTTCCGCTTCCTTCTGCCGAATTTCAATTTGGTAATTTTTGTTAATCAATTCACGGATCGTGGCGATCATCGAATTGAAGCTGCGCGCCAAGGTGCCTACTTCATCCCCGCTTTGGACTTTAAGGTCGACCTGTAAATCCCCCCTCTCGACCGTCTTCATCAATCCGCTTAGTTTCTTCAACGGGCGGGTCATATTATAGGAGATCAGTACCGCGATCATGGAAGCCGCTATAACAATCGCGATGAACACGAAAACCGTCACATTCCGAATCAGATCGGTTCTCTGCGTCAGGTCGTGCAGGGGAATGCTGTGAACAAGCACCCATCCCAACTTAGAGGTTTGGTTAACGCTGACGAGCTTAGCCTCCTCTCCCGAGACGCTCGTGCGGAAGCTGCCGTTAAGAACCGGATAACGAGTTTTCTCTTCGTCTACCGTACCGATGAGCTCGTGGTTCGTATGGTAAATGATTTTACCGGACGGATTCATCACCCATAAATCGGCTCTCTTGTTCGTTTCGAAATTGCGCACGATATTGTCGATGAACGACAGGTCGACCGCGATTAGCATCGTTCCCAGATTTTTGCGGTTATCGTCGTCATTAATAGGCTTCTGAATGAACACGTAAGGAATGTCGCTTTCGAAATGAAGGCTCATTTCCTCTGGAAGAAGTATTGTTGCCTTGCCGCTCGGCTGAGGGTCAAGAGTGGCATAGCTACCAATCGTTTTCGTCCAGTTCGACTCTTTAAAACCCGCCTTGGAGTTGTAAAATACCCTATTGCCCGAGACGACAAACACCCCGAGCACGTCGTCGTTTCTCCCGTTAATGTAGGTGCGGGCCAGATAGCTGTTCAGAGTGTATTGGTCCTTGTTGAGATCGGATCGCTTTGCGTAAGACGTCCGTCTAAGGATGCCCAGAATATTTTCCGAGTTGAACAATATTTCCGGAAGCGTAGTTAGCTCCTGAATTCGCTTCTCGATATCCGCGTTCGCTTGGTACAGAAACTTAGGCATGTATTCGCCGATTTGTTGTTCAACCGATCGCGCATACTGGGTATAGGAGATATAAACAAGCAATAGCATCGGGAGCACCGTCAACAGAATATAGGTGACGATAAGTTTGTACACAAGGGGATAGTTCCTGAATTTCAGGCCTCGCCATCTTCTAAAAATCATATTGATCCACGTTATCAGTCGTGAAATCGAGCGGTTCTCCCATAATGACCATATCCCCATTCACCCGAATGTTTCCGACGCCGTCGATCTCTTGACCGTCGACCGGCATTTCCCCGTTCAAATAATGATAAGCGAGCATAATCGTTAAGAAACCGAGCTTCTTGGGACTCCATAGCGTAGCGACCTGTGCGGAGCCTTCATGCAAATAGGACCGCATCAGGTTCGGGTTCGACAGCCCAACGACCTTCACCTTTCCCGATTTGCCCGCTTCTTTCACCGCTTTGGCCGCACCTGGAGGTCCTACGGAGGAATTGCCGAGAATGCCGTTCAGGTTCGGATAATCGGCCAGTAACTTCTTGGCAACGTCGTATGCCTTGCCATGATCATCGTCCGTAGCCACCGTGGCTACGAGTTTCAAGTCCGGATAATATTCCTTCTGCTGAATGCGGATCCATTTCAGCCATTCGTTCAGGTTCGCCGCGGCGAACGAACCGGTCATGATCGCATAGTTGCCCTTCTCTCCCATCGATAGCGCCAAGGTGTCGAGCAGGTGCCTGCCAAGCACCTCCGGTTCGACCATGTTCACGAAAAACTGCCTGCCCTGAGGCTCCGTGTCCGCATCCCAAGTGATGACCTTGATCCCCCGCTCCCTAGCCTTCTGCAGCACGGGTACCAGCTTGACGGGATCGTTGGCGGATATGGCAATAAGATCGACCTTCTGTTCGATTAGCCCTTCCACGGTTTCGATCTGCAGATCGGCATCGGCAGTAGGCGGACCGCTAAAGATAATATCGATTCCGAGGCTCTTGCCCGCCTCCATTGCCCCTTGCGCAGCATAATTGAAATAGTCGATCCCAATGCCTTTCGGAACGAGTCCGATCTTGATTTTCTTCTCGGGCCTGCTTGACTTGGCCGGTTGTTGCCCCGTAGGTCCAGCCTTATCCATGGAGTAGATCAATTCATATTTCATAGCCGAGCTGGCTTGGCATGAGGTGGCCAGCAGAACGATCATAAACAGTGCCGCGATTGTTCGGTACACATGACTCCCCGCTTTCGTACCTAATGTCCTAACATCCTAACTTCTATTTCATATCGTAACATAATTCAGCCTTACTAATTCAGTCTGCTTTGGGACACCGAGTCAAATGCAAAGAAGCCGTTTCCGGTGAACGGCTGGACTATTGCAGTATTCTTATTGTTAGTCTTCGTCTTCGTCCGTCTCCGGAAAAATATTGCCCAAATCAATCTTCAGACAAGGTACGGTCAGAGAGGCAAGCTGATCCTGCTCGGTCAGTGTTGCCGCCAGAATGTATGCACCGTCCGTCAGTACAAATTGCTCGACGATGCGATAAACAGGGTCGGTCAGCCAGTATTCCTTCACGCCAAATCTCTCGTACAACGCCTTCTTGATCGTTTTGTCGCGGCGCCCCGTGCTTTTGGATAAAATCTCGACAACAAGATCCGGTACGCCGAACACAAAACCATCGCGGATGATCCCCAAATTATCACGATTAATGTAGATAACATCAGGCTGCACGATGTTTTCTTCGTCGAAATGGACGTCCAGCGGAGCCAGATACGACTTGCCCTCCTGACTGCAGGCGCTTCGAAAAGCTATATGAAAATTGCCCAAGATTTCCTGATGTGTGACTGTCGGAGAAGTCAAGAAATCATAACGAATTCCGCCAATTATCTCGAACCTCTCGGGCCGGTCGTATACTCCTTGTGATTCTTTAATAACCTGATCAGACTTCGATTTTTTGGATTCGCTCATGAGCATGATCACCTCCGCATATCCTTTTTTCGCTATTATATCATTTACAGATCCATATCAATTCCCATTCTTCTGAGCGCATTGCGTTCCCGGCAGGCAGGACATCTTTTAGGAGGCTGAAAGCCCTTCATTTTAAAAAACTTCTGCTCGTCCACCTCGAATATAAACCGTTCTCCGCACTCCCAGCATTTCAGGCGTTCCGCTTCAAGGGACGGACCCTCCAGCAATCTCAGAATTTCCTCTTCATGACTCTGATTCTCGATTGCTCCGGCGGACTCACCCCGTTCGATATGCTGGATAGTTTCCAAAATGGCCGCCTGCACCTTTTTGTAATCGATCTTATGCCATTGCCGGAGAAAGGGAATGTACTTGGGGTTGGCCGAGTGTTTCACTCGATCCAGAAAGAGCAGAATCAAGCCTCGGTTCCGATCTTTAAGATAGCTCATATCGAGGTCGAGATCGGTCTTCTTCTGGCTGATCCACAGATCCCATTCCCGCATGAACTCTTCCGCTCTTTGAGCACGTTCGATCGTCCAGCCTCGTTCCGTGAAAATAAGCATAGGCAGTTTACCGCTCATCTCTATTTCCAGAAAGTCATGCTCAATCATCCAATCGATCTTTCGTGTGATTTCTTCTAGAGTAAGCTCACGAAAATAGCCATAGGAGGGATTCGTCTCAAGCCCATGAGACAATAGCTTCTTGTCTTTGGATCCCTTCAGTATTTTCGCCAAAAGGTTCCTTCCGCCCTGTCCAATAAGATCGTCTGCTGCTCTGAGGATAGCTAGCCGGTCTGCAAATAATGGACTATCTATTGTGTGAGACTTATTTTTCATTTGGTTTCACTCCCATGAGTTCCTATATTAGTAATTCATCCCATCTACGTATTTCAAATTACCACGTTATATCAAAATTATAACTTTCTTTTCTCCATTCACAATAAAAAAGCTTAATCATATATGGAGAGCCGGTAAAGCGGAAACGCAATAAAAAACCTCGCTAAACCCAGAAGGGTTTCACGAGGTAAAGAATGAACAGCGGCTTAAAATCGGAAAACGTTTATTTTGGATTTCAGAACATCCGCTTGGCTTTTCAGCATTTCCGAAGATGATGAAAGCTCCTCCATGACGGCCATCTGTTCTTGAACGGAAGAAGAAGCCTGCTTGATGTCATTCGCAATCTGATTGGCAATACCCCCAACTTCATGCGTCTTAACCAAAGCGCTCTCCACTTGCTGCATCTGACCCGTAATGCTCGTAGAAATATTTTCAACCGCTTGCGCAGTTTCCTGTACGGCGAGATTGATTCGATCCAACGCCGCTTTAGCGGCTTCGCCTTTGCGGGATTCACGGCTTGCAAGCTGTTCCTGCGCGTTTGTTTTATTTACGACACCCGCTACGCCCGATTCCATCAGGGTAATTAGCTGATCGATAACCTTCACGGCGCTTGAGCTTTCTTCCGCCAGCTTACGAATCTCCCCCGCTACGACAGCAAATCCTTGGCCGTATTCTCCGGCTCTAGCCGCCTCAATGGATGCATTCAAGGCTAGAAGATGCGTTTGATCGGCGATTCCCCCTACAACCCGCGATATTGTTCTAATTTCCTTGGCATTTTCGTCTAATTCCCCGACAAAACCGATAGACTCCCGGTTTGATTGCGCAAGGTTCATCATGCCATCCACAAGAGAAAGGACAATGTTCTCGCTTTCCTTGATCGTCGCCAGCATGTCTTTAGTAATAGCCAGCGACTCGCCCGCCTTCTCTCCGATTTCACCCGCAGCTATCTGAATTTGCGATACGGCCGTTAATGTTCCGAGGGCGGACTCGGCTTGCTCCGCAGCGCCTTTCGAGATCGTTTCCGTGACGCTGGCAATGAGTTCGATTTGTTTGGCCGCCTGTTCCATACCTCCGCTCAACGCGCCTGCTTGATTATAAGTAAAAGAAACATTACCTGATATGCCTGTAATCATTTGCTGCAGATTGGCGATCATTTTCTGAAAAGATACGCTCAGCAGCCGAATCTCATCATCGGATGGATGAATCGGAATTTCCACCTGCAAGTTGCCTGTCGCCGCTTCGTTCGCCACGGTTGTCAACCGCAGAAGCGGCTTGATCAACCAAGAGGCGCCTATCCATCCCAGCAAGCCTGTCCAAAAAACGCCGAGCAATAGCACAATGGAGACATATAACCAATCGGACATCCCCGGCGCAATGATTTCTTTTAAGTAGAAAATAAAAAATGCACTGCACCCGTAAGTCACGATGGATACGCAGGTGATACCGGCTACTGTCTTCTTAACTATGCTTAACTTCACGATATCACCTTCATTTCCTATAAGTACAACGAGAACGCCACGTTACCAGGTTACGTAACCCGGAGAGGTAACCGTATTGCGGAGCATGTCGATTAACGGGATCGTGTAGGCGAAAAGGATAAGGACGACGGCAATGCCGATCCATACGCTCCAGCGTTCCAGAAAACGCGGAGTCTGCTCCGCCGCTTCCGATACTTCGCCGATCGGATACTCGGTTTCCCCTTTAGGAGCGCGCATCAGAGCAACGACATTGTAGACGATCAGAATGACGCCGACGAATAAGATCATACCGCCGATCGCCATCGCCACATGATACGGCATCCACAGTACGGCATCCGGATGATCGTCATAAGTCGTGTATGCGGTACGCCGCGGATCGCCCATTAACCCGACCGTGTGCATGGATCCCGACATGAACAGCATACCCACGCACCAGATCAGCGTCTGGATGATACCCAACCGATTCATCTTGGGGGTAAGTACCCGTCCCGTAACAACCGGAATAAGCCAATAAATGATGCCGAAAAACGTCAGTGCTACGCTGGTCGCCACTGTCAGATGGAAGTGGCCGGTCACCCAAAGCGTGTTGTGGACGACCGCATTCATCTGGTTGCTGGCATTGATGATACCGCCTGCGCCGGCTGGAATGAATACGAGCATGCCCATGAAAGGAGCGAAAAACCGAACGTCTTTCCAAGGCAGCACCTTCACCCAGCCGAACAGTCCGGTCGCTCCTTTGGCCCGTCCGTTCATTTCGAACGTGGCGAACATCGAGAATGCCGTCATAAGAGATGGAATAATAACCATAAACGTCAGCACAACCTGGAGGAATTTCCAGAAGCCGCTAATGCCCGGTTCCATCAATTGGTGGTGGAACCCAACGGGAATCGAAAACAATAGGAACAGGATGAACGAAAGCCGAGCCAGCGAATCGCTGAAAATCCGTCCCCCAATGATTTTCGGAATGACGACATACCAGCAGATGTACGCCGGCAGCAGCCAGAAGTAGACAAGAGGATGGCCAAAATACCAGAATAACGTGCGGCTCAACACGACGTTGACCGTTTCGACCCATCCAAAGGACCATGGAATGAGCTGAACGACCACTTCAATCGCCACGCCAATGGTCGCAATTTGCCACATCAGCATCGTAACGACGGACATGTATGCGAATAGCGGCGAGATTTTACCATTGTTCGACTTTCTCCATTTGCGGTATTGGTAGAAAACTCCGAATCCGCTAAGCCAACTGCCTATGACAACGAGCGCCAGGGCAATATAAAACCAGGGCGACGCCTTCATCGGCGCATAGAACGTATACAACACGCTCGCCTTGCCAAGCAGAATAACAACGACGCCGATGACGGTTCCGATCGACATGACATAATAACCGGCCCACCCTAACTTGCGCGCGACAGGGAGCAGGCTACCGCCCAGCGTCTGGGAAACGCCCGAATACAAGAAACCTATAATGAAATACGTCGTAAAAATGAGGGCCATCAGTACGCCATGCGCTGTTAGCAGTTCATAATAACCGATGTTCCCAGGCAGCGTCATCATGCCGCCGCGCACCATCCCTTGCAGCATCCCGGCGATTCCGCCGATGAGCAGCGCCCCGAACGCGAACAATATGTGGGCCAGCACTAATTTGCCGTCGCCTCTGTCAAAAGATTGTTTCATCCGGATTTCCCCCTACTTGACGACAATGGTAGTTTTCATAAATTCATGGCCTGTGCCGCAATATTCGTTGCACAGAATCAAATACTCTCCCGGCTTGTCGAACGTGTGGCTCACGTGGCTCACTTCGCCAGGCTCGATCATCATGTTCACGTTCGTGCCCACAATCTCGAAGCCGTGCACGACGTCGGAGCTCGTTACCTTGAAATCGACCGTTGAACCGACTGGAACCTCAAGTGTCTGAGGATCATACCCAAACGCGTAGGCAACCAATACGGCTTCGTAATGCATGTCTTCGATCTGCGTCATGGCCGGTTTGTCGAATGGAGCCGTTTCCGTAACCTTAGTCGGGTCAATCGTATGATGGTGCTCGCTAGGAGGCGTCATTCCCATGCTGAACGCCATCGTGCCGATTACGATCAGAAAAATCACAAGCATAGAAACGCCGATGCTGAGCCATATTTTTTCCAAACGATGAAGATGCATCAAGACCACTCCCCTTTAGTTTCGAGCGACGAACAGGGCGAACACACCGAACCAACTGACGGCTATGAACGCGCCCAGCAGCATAACGGAAACGAATGTGCCTTTCAGAGCTGGCTCCTCTTTCGTTTCCTTCGCCGCTTCGTTTGAAGTTTGCGTATTTTGTCCGATTTGAGGACGTAATTCCGGCATATGATTACCTCCTGTCATTTCACGATTAGAACGGGAACTCGCGCCTGTTGTACGACATGATGGCTGACGCTCCCGAGCATCCATTCCTTAATGGCACCCAGTCCCCTGCTGCCCATGACGATGAGATCGCAGTTATTCCCTTGGGCATACTCTAAAATGGCGGCCGCCGGATTGCCTCTCAACACCGCAACGCTCGCATAGGCTAACGACGCGATCCTGTTTCGGGCTTGATCCAGCATAACGGTTTCATATTCCTGTATTTTCTCTTGATAGCCTTCCGGCGGGACGAACCCGTACCCTGCGACCGCGAACGCCGGCTGATATTGCACGTATGCAACCGTCAGCCGAGTACCCGGCTTGCTCCCCGCGATCATAACCGCCTGTTGCAAAGCTTTATCGGACGGTTTCGATCCGTCGTATGCGGCCAGTATATGATGGTAGATCATCTTAAACCGCCTCCTGTGGACATTCTATTTTCAAGCAACTTCTTGGCTCTCTCGTAATCCTCTTGCCCGTGGATCGTAAAGGCGAAATCGCCGACTGCCTCTTCCTCCGCCCAAGAATCCGCCGGTATGCCTAACCACCGGATATGACCGAGGAATGCTTCCAGTTCTTTCTTTCCTGCCGAGAGCAGTTCGGCCGCGGCTTCCGCACACCGCTTGTCGTAAATCCCGTGCAAGGGCAACGGCCGGTTATGGACAAGCGGAATGACGGCGTGGCAGAACTCCGTGCGGCTGTCCGACAAACGTCTTGCCGCTTCCGCCGACACGAACGGCATATCGCAGGCCGTTATCCATACAGAAGGATTACGGGCCAAATACAACGCGGCGTGCATTCCCCCAAGCGGACCGCAACCAGGGAAATAATCGGTGATGATCCGTACGGATGGGTCGAGAACTTCAAAAAACGGTTTCGGCGTGTTCGTCACTACGATGATTTCCTTGCAAATTTCCCGCATCGTCTTGATTTGCCGTTCGATCAAGGTCTCACCGCCTAATGGAAGCAGCGCTTTCAGCGTGCCGGCCATGCCGGCGTTCGAACCGCCGACCAGAATGGCGCCGGTTATCGAAGAGGATTCCATGGTCCTCCCCCCTCTCATTGTTCCCCTAAAGTGACATGGTGCTTTGCAATCGGCCCTCTCGAATCAGCCTGCAGGCCCGATCGACTTCTTTGGAACCAGGCTCCGCCACATTTTCCAGTTCGTAACGCTTCCCTATTTGCTCCCACTTGTATACGCCCATCCGGTGATAGGGAAGCACCTCGATTTTATCGATGCCACCCAATTCGCCGATGAAACGTCCCAATGCGAGCAAGTCGTCTTCCCCGTCAGTCCATCCCGGTACGAGCACTCGCCTGATCCACATCCGCGTCCCCCGGTCCGAAAGGTGTCTGGCGAATTGAAGAATTCGGTCGTTCGGTTGGCTCGTCAGCTTCCGATGCCCCTCCCGGTTCATGTATTTGAGATCCAAGAGGACCAGATCGGTGACATCCAGAAGCGCTCCGGCATGGGCGACATCGCAAAAACCGGACGAATCGAGCGCGGTATGAAGCCCCCATCGTTCCTTGCAGCCGCGGAAGAGCTCGGCGACAAAAGGCGCCTGCAACGTAGGCTCTCCTCCCGTGACCGTAATGCCGCCTCCCGAATTTTTGTAATACTCGATGTAGGGTTCCATTTCGTCCAAAATATCCTCGACGCTCTTCACCGTTCCCACACTCGTGTCCCAAGAATCCGGATTGTGGCAGTACAAACACTGCAAGGCACAGCCCTGCATGAACAATACGAAGCGGATACCCGGACCGTCGACGGTACCGAAAGTTTCGAGAGAGTGGATTCTCCCCGTATGCATGACGGTCATCTCCCTTCGGACCTTTCGTTTTCTCTCTTTCCATCATCAGTATGATCGTACTTGAAAGTTTTGAATGTGAGATTCGTCACATAGGAGGAAATCTTCGCGAGTTTTTCGAGATCGGGCTCAATCAACCACCGCAGCCGGAAACGGACTTGCGGTTGGGCAAGCATAACGGCGAAGGCTGCGATCGAGAAAATCAGCAGCGCAATCGGGCAAAATAACCCGTTACGAAGGCGAACAGCGGAATATGAAATAGATATATCCAATTGTAGAAAGCTTGCAGACCGGAGAAACGCCCGATGATCGGCTCGATTCCGGTGGCAAGGAACACGAGAAGAATCAAGGCGAATCGCAGGTTGAGCATCCGAATTTCCACAAGTTCCCATGCAACGGCTCGCTGTAAGGTTTCCCTCATGGCTATTTCACGATATTGCTGATTGCATTTTGATGATTCACGGGCTTATTCTCTCCCTTGCGCCGAAGTAAAACCGGCGGCAAAATTTCGGATGGCCTCGAGATCAAGATTGGAAACATCTTGCGTCGTACCGCTCACCATTTTCACCATTGACCGTTCCAGGAAATTCATCTTCGAAAAATAAAACTCCCAACCGAATAGACCGCACGACGCGGATATCTCCCTCAGGGAGAGCGGAAAGGCCTTTTCGAATTGTTCAATCGCTTTGTCGCCCTGATACATGCAGCAAAGAAAAAGTCCAAGCTTCTTCTTCGATAGAACGTCCCCGCGGCTTTGAATGAACTTCATCACTTTTCTTTGGATGGAACCGGCATGAATCGAGCCGCCGATGATCACCGCGTCATACGGCCCGGGATCAGGGTTTCCCACTTGATCAAGATCGGCAAAATCGACTTTTCCCGTCATTAAATCGCCAACCATGCGGGCGGCTTTTTCGCAAGCTCCATGGGTGGAGCAAAACACAATCAACGTTTTCATGGAAATACCTCCATGTCCGGTTCTGTTCGTTAAACCGCCTTCCTTGATCGTCCCGTTGCAGAAAAAAACCTCCCGGGACACGCAGCAGGGTACGGATGCCGGGAGGGCGGTCTAAAGGTTGGCGAAAATCGCAGCTTACACCGATCCGTGGAACGTCCGGTTGATGACGTCGAGCTGCTGCTCGCGGGTCAGCTTAATGAAGTTGACCGCGTAACCCGAAACGCGGATCGTCAGTTGAGGATACAGCTCCGGATGCTCCATCGCGTCTACGAGCTGCTCTCGGTTGAAGACGTTGATGTTGAGGTGATGCCCGCCTTTGGCCGCGTAGCCGTCGAGCAGCGATACAAGGTTGAGAACCCGGGTATCCGCCTCCCGTCCAAGCGCCTTCGGAATGATGGAGAACGTATTCGATATCCCGTCCAGACAGCTTTCATAAGGAAGTTTGGCTACGGAGTTCAGCGAGGCGAGGGCCCCTTTGCGGTCTCTGCCGTGCATCGGGTTCGCCCCCGGGGCGAACGGCTCCCCGGCTTTGCGTCCGTCCGGCGTACTTCCGGTCTTCTTGCCGTAAACGACATTGGATGTTATCGTCAGAACCGACATCGTCGGCATGGAGCCACGGTACGTCTGGTGCTTGCGAAGCTTGTTCATGAACGTTTCCGTCAGTTGAACGGCGATGTCGTCCACCCGGGCGTCGTTGTTCCCGTACTGCGGATACTCGCCTTCGATAACGAAGTCGACGGCCAGCCCCTTCTCGTTGCGAATCGGCCGTACTTTGGCGTGCTTGATCGCGCTAAGAGAATCGGCCACGACCGACAGGCCCGCGATGCCGCATGCCATCGTGCGCAAAATCTCCGTATCGTGCAGCGCCATCTCGATCCGTTCGTAGCTGTATTTGTCGTGCATGTAATGGATGACGTTCAGCGTATTCATATACAGCTTTGCCAACCATTCCAGCATGTCGTCGTAACGTTTCATGACTTCGCCGTAATCCAAGGTTTCGCTGGCGAGGGGCGAGAGAGCAGGTCCAACCTGGATGCCAAGCTTTTCGTCCATGCCGCCGTTTATTGCATATAGAAGAGCTTTCGCCATATTGGCGCGGGCGCCGAAAAATTGCATCTGCTTGCCGATGCGCATTGCCGATACGCAGCAGGCGATTCCGTAATCGTCCCCGTAGATTGGACGCATAAGGTCGTCATTCTCGTATTGGATAGAGCTCGTATCGACGGACACTTTGGCGCAATAATTTTTGAATCCCTGCGGTAAGCGTGTCGACCACAGCACCGTCAGGTTCGGTTCCGGAGCAGGACCAAGATTATAGAGCGTATGGAGAAAACGGAACGAGTTCCGCGTTACCCTCGTCGTGCCGTCGCTCCCCATCCCGCCGATCGATTCGGTCACCCATGTCGGATCGCCGCTGAATAGCTCGTTATAGTCGGGCGTGCGGAGAAACTTGACGAGGCGCAGCTTCATGACAAGATGGTCTATTAACTCCTGTGCCTGCTTCTCGGTCAGTCTGGCCTCCTGAATGTCGCGCTCGATGTAGATATCGAGAAAGCTGGACACTCTGCCGAGGCTCATCGCCGCTCCGTTCTGCTCCTTGATCGCCGCCAAGTAAGCGAAGTACAACCATTGCACCGCTTCCTTTGCAGTTTTCGCAGGACCGGAGATATCATACCCGTAAGAAGCAGCCATTTCTTTCAGCTCGCTTAAGCTGCGGATTTGCTCCGACAATTCTTCCCGCGCCCGGATGACGCTTTCGGACATAACGTCCGTTTCCAGTTGCTGAAGATCAGTTTTTTTCGCTTCTATTAAGCGGTCTACGCCATACAGCGCCACCCTCCGGTAGTCGCCGATGATCCGTCCTCGACCGTAAGCATCCGGCAGCCCGGTAATAATGCCGGCTTTGCGGGCCAGCTTCATCTCCATCGTATAAGCGTCGAACACGCCCTGATTGTGCGTTTTGCGAATGTCGGTAAACAACCGCGAAATCTCTTCCAGAAGCTTGTAGCCGTAAGCCTCGCAGGCGTCTTCGACCATGCGGATGCCGCCGAACGGCTGTACGGAACGCTTCAGCGGCGCATCCGTCTGCAAACCGACCACACGCTCCAGCTCCCGGTCGATGTACCCCGGCTTATGGGACGTGATCGTGGATATCGTCTGCGTATCGATATCGAGCACGCCGCCGTTTTCCCGCTCGCGCTTCATTAGTTCCAGTACGGATTCCCACAGCCGCGTCGTCGCAATTGTCGGTTGGGCGAGGAAAGATTCGTCCCCCTCGTAAGACGTTATGTTGAGGCCTAGAAAATCGTTAACGTCGATATGCTTCTGCCAGCGTCCCGCCCGGAACCCTCTCCAGCCGTCGAGATGGCCGGATCCGTGTATTAGACGCAAATTATTTTCCGTTGTCCCCATATGCTTTTTTCACTCCTTCATGATCGATCGTTTATTCGAATTTTCCGTAAAAGGCATGACGGTAAACGTCGGCAAGCTCCGTCACCAGCGGCATTCGCGGGTTGGCGGTCGTGCACTGATCCTCGAACGCCCGATCGGCCAAGTAATCGACCTTCGATTCGAAATCGTTCGCGTCAAAACCGAGCGCTTGGAACGATTCGGGGATTTCGAGCGAACGGTTGAGCTTGCGGATCGCTTCGATCAGGCTGTTAACGCCCTCTTCCGTTGTACGGGCAGGCAGTCCAAGCAGACGGGCGATGTCGGCGTACCTCTTATCGGCTACGAAGTGATCGTATTTCGGGAACGATGCGAATTTCGTCGGCTTTTGCCCGTTGTAGCGAATGACGTGGGGCATCAGTATCGCATTAGTGCGTCCATGCGCCGTGTGATATTGTCCGCCCCATTTGTGTGCCAAGCTATGGTTGATGCCAAGAAACGCGTTGGCGAAAGCCATTCCGGCAATCGTTGAGGCGTTGTGCATTTTCTCGCGCGCTTTCGGGTCTGCTTTATGGTACGAAGCTTCCAGGTTCTCGAAGACGAGTTGGACCGCTTTCAGCGCGAGACCATCCGTATAGTCGTTGGCCATGACGGATACATACGCTTCGATGGCATGCGTCAGAACGTCCATGCCGGTGTCGGCGACCGCTGTTTTCGGCAGGCTGTAGACGTAATCCGGATCGATGATTGCCACATCTGGCGTCAACTCGTAATCGGCAAGCGGATATTTCGTGTTGCCTTTGCTCTTATCGGTGATGACCGCGAACGACGTCACTTCAGAGCCGGTTCCCGAAGTCGTGGGAATCGCGACGAATTTCGCCTTCCGGCCGAGCCGCGGGTACTTGTAAATCCGTTTGCGGATGTCCAGAAATTTTTGTTTCAACGCATCGAAGCTCGTATCCGGATATTCGTAGAACAGCCACATCGCTTTAGCCGCGTCCATCGGAGAGCCGCCTCCGAGAGCGATTATGCAGTCCGGCTTAAACTGGGCCATCATTCGGGTGCCGCGTTCCACGGTGTCGACCGAAGGATCGGGCTCGACGTCGGAGAAGATTTCGACGGCTACCGGCGTTTTCCGTTTCCGCAAGTAATACTCTACTTTCTCCGCATAGCCGAGCTTCACCATGGCGGCATCCGTAACGATCATGACCCGGCTGATGTCCGGCATTTTCTCCAAATATTGCGTCGATCCACGTTCGAAGTAAATTTTCGGAGGCACTTTGAACCATTGCATGTTCAGCGTTCGGTAAGCTACCCGCTTCACATTGACCAGATTAACCGCTGTGACGTTAGAGGTCGTGGAGTTGCTGCCGTACGAGCCGCAGCCGAGCGTAAGCGACGGCAGGTTCGTATTGTAAATGTCGCCGATCGCGCCGTGCGTCGACGGGGAATTGACGATGATGCGTCCGGTCTGCAACCGGGCAGAGAAAGCGGCGATGACCGCTTGGTCGTTCGAGTGGATGACCGACGAGTGGCCCATGCCGCCATAAGCGACGATCTGTGCCGCGCGCTCGATGCCTTGCTCAGCGGTTTTTACCTTGTAGCAGGCAAGTACCGGGCTCAGTTTCTCCGCGGACAGCGGGTACTTCTCGCCTACTCCCGCAAGCTCCGCTACCAGCACCTTCGTGCCGACAGGGACGGAAATGCCCGCCATTTCGGCGATCTTGACCGCAGGCTGGCCGACGATAACCGCGTTGACCGCGCATTTCTCTGGGTTTATAACAAGCCGTGATACGGCTTCTATCTCTTCTTTGTTGAGAAAATAGCAGCCGTGATGGATCATGCGTCTTTTCGCTTCGTCGTAAATCGGTTCCTCGAGGATGACAGCTTGCTCGGATGCGCAGATCATGCCATTGTCGAATGTCTTGGACAGGATAAGGTCGGTCACCGCTTGGTCGAGATCGGCAGTCCGTTCGATGAAGCAAGGAACGTTGCCGGGGCCAACGCCAAGCGCCGGCTTGCCGGTGCTGTAAGCGGCCTTCACCATGGCGGACCCGCCGGTTGCGAGAACAAGCGCCACGTCTTTGTGATTCATAAGCAGCTGCGTCGCCTCTACGGAAGGGTGCTCGATCCACTGGATGCAGTGTTCCGGGGCGCCTGCGGCGACCGCGGCTTCAAGCAGCGTCTTCGCCGATTCCGAACTGGAGCGTTGAGCGGATGGATGGAAAGCGAATATGATCGGGTTGCGAGTTTTGGCTGCGATTAGGGATTTGAACATCGTAGTGGATGTCGGGTTGGTCACCGGCGTGATCCCGGCGATGACGCCGATAGGCTCCGCTACTTTGCGGTAGCTTTCGTACGGATTGTCTTCGATGACGCCGACGGTTTTCTCATTCTTGATGCTGTGATAAATGTACTCGGTGGCGAACAGGTTTTTCGTGATTTTGTCTTCGTACACGCCTCGTCCCGTCTCTTCCACCGCCATTTTGGCAAGTGCCATATGCTTATCGAGCCCCGCCAGCGCCATCTGCTGAACGATCCGGTCGACCTGCTCCTGGTCTAGCCGCATATAAGCGTCATACGCCTGTTTCGCCCGCTCCGCGAGCAAATTCACTTCATCCTGGGCGGAAATGAGCGCTCCTTGCGTTTTTTCCTTCGTTGCCATAGGTTAGCCTCCGTTCTATTTTCAAGAACCGCTATATTCGATTTCATCCATCAGCCGCTCCGTCGCGGGGACTACGATCTCGTCCTCGACGCGAAAATGCTCGGCGATGATCATCAGCACCTGAAGCAGGCGGCATAGCGCGTCTTCGGGAGACGCGCCTTCCTCAGTCGCCTGCAAATAAGCCTCGTAAAACTGATCAACGATCCGACCGTCCTGCTCGAGGACGGCGACTGGACCCATCGGCCCCCCGCAAATGGCGGATTTGGCGATCGGATAGATCATCTTACGCTCCTTCGCCAAATGCTGCTGCCAATCCCGCATGAAAGGGAGGAAAGACTCCCGTACTTTGCGGTGATGGGTGCTCCAGTCGGGGTAAACGTAATTGCCCGGATTCCATTTCATTAAGCGGCACAATTCAAGCAGCCTGCCATGCAGCGTATCGTGCTCCTCTTTCCATTGGTCGTAGGTGAGATACAATTCGAGAAGCGGAGAATTCTGTTGCGTCATCGGGGTCTCGCCCTCCCTTTCGTTCCGGTCGGCGGGGCAAAATCTTGTTTCCCGCTTAGCCGGTTATGGTTTTGCCGTTTCTTTGGGTCAGCTTCGTCCAAGCTTTGCGGAGAATCGGGAGCAGGTAAACGTCAAGCCCGAAACGTCCGGCATTGGTGCCAGCCGTGAAGATGATTACGCCGAGCAGCAGCAGCCAAGGATTCGTGCTTACGGTTCCGGCAAAGAGGAACAGGAAGTTCAGCATCATTCCGAAAAATGCGGCCGTCAGCGTCAGTCCGCCGACGATGAGCCCGACGCCGATCAGGAATTCGCCGACCGGAATGAGGAAGTTAATCAGCTTAACATTCGGAAGAGCGAAGTGGTTAAGGAAGTACGTGTAGTTCGGGAACAGCACTTCCTGAGTCGCATGGTCCGCCACCGGTTTTCCGACCGCCCCTTTCAAGAAGCCCCCTGCATCGAATCCGCCCGTCAGTTTGTGCCAACCTGCATCCACCCATTTCCAACCTACGTAAATTCTTATCAAAGTTATCGCGACTGCCGCCCATACATTTTCTTTGAACCATCTCATAATCATTACGATCATCTCCATTTGGGAATTTGTTTTTGTTTTCCTTGCACCTTCAGTATGGAGGAGGATGAAATTCAAAAATGTGAGGTTTGTCACAATGAGAATAAATAACTTGTGAAAATAGGAACATATTATCTAGGAACCCTAATCTTCTCCGCCGCAAGAAACCAATACGCCATCCCAACGAAAGCTGCCCCGCCGACGATATTGCCCAGAGAGACCGGGATCAGATTGTTAACGAGTCCTTGCAAGGTTACGATATCCGGATGGGGTTCAAGCAACGCCAGCGTAAGGGTAGTCATATTGGCCACGCTATGCTCGAAACCCGAAGCGACGAAAGCGAGCAGGCACCAACCGATGAGCAGGATTTTAGCCGCTTCGTTGCGGACTCTAGCTGAACACCATAGCGCCAAGCATACGAGCCAATTGCACAGTACCCCTCGGTAAAACAGCTGTTCGAACGGAAGGTGCATTTTTTTCGCGGCGACGGCCATGAGTTGATGTTCAGGCGGGATTGCGGAAAATAACCCCGTCCGGCTCACGATCCAGGCGAAGATCGCCGCACCGAGGAAATTGCCGATCCAACACCAAAACCAGTTTTTGATTGCGTCTTTCCACGAGGTCGTTCCTGCGAACGTGCCTATCGTATACGTCATATGGTTGCCTGTGAACAGATCGGCTCCCCCGAAGACAACCAATAAGAGGGCGATGCCGAAAGAAGCGCCCATGCTCCATGACGTCCATGGAGAATGCACCGAATATAAGGGTGCGGAAACCGAAAACATGAGCACAACCGCCATCCCGACATAAGCCCCGGCAAGACCCGAGGACAACAAATATCGGGACAGGCTTGCGTCCAGCCTGCTTTTTTTATCCGCTGCGCTTTCGGTGAACTTTTCCAGCGTATCTCTATACATCCTCGGTTCTCACCTCTTTCAGAAGCCGTAACCGTTGGAGCGGTCGGTCAGCGACTGCATGATTTCCTCTTCCTCTTGGAATCGATTTTTCAGGAAAGCATAGGCCTGAAGCAAATACGACGCCATTTTACGAGCTTCCTCATGCGAGACGGGAATGACCGCCCGGTCCAAAGTATGCAAGAAGGCTTGGATATACTGCTCCGCAAGCTCATATTCCTGCTCCATCAACGCGAACATATCCGGCTCCGCTCCCAAGTACCAAGCGGCATAAGGGAATAGCTCGGATTCCTCCCATTTGGTATGGTCGCTCCACTCCTTCATGAAATGTTTGACGCTATCGTTCAGTTGACGGATTTCCCGGTTCAAGCGAATTTCATCCTCGTCGCTTCGGACCGTACACACTTGAGCGTATAGATCCTGAAGCTCTTCTTTAAGCAGATCGTGCTCTTGCTTGGCGCGGACAACGGCATTTTCCAGTAAAAAATGACGCGCATCGGCAGCGTGATACGCACCGGGAGTCGGGGCATGCGTTTTCATTGACAGCTCTCCTTTTATTGATTTTATGTGAATTTAATCACAAAGTGTGGTGAAAAAAACGTCCGCACACGGGAATTTCCAATCCGGTGACGGACGGTTGAATTCGGTATCGCATCCGTTATTCGACGATCAGTTTGCCGGTCATTTCAGCGTGACCTTTGCCGCAAATAATCGAGCAGGCAAATTTGAACTCGCCGGTTTGATCCGCAGTGAACGTAACCGTTTGATCCTTTTTAATTTCTTTATCGTAGCCTTCGATTTTGATCCCATGATTGCCTTGGCTGTTTTTCAATGTGATGCTGACCGTTTCGCCTTTCTTCACCTTGATTTCCTTCTGGTCAAACTCGAAGTTTTTTGCCTCGATCGTGATCGCTTTGGCAGCGCCCGCCGCTTGGCTCTCCACCGGCGAAGCCGCTGATTTTTCCTCTTTACTGTTGCCGCCTCCGCAGCCGGTTGCGATAAGCACAGCCGCAAGCACCACGCCGAACGTATAGATCCATTTGTTCATGTTGTCATCCTCCTTAAATTCGGTTACGGGTTTATCATAAGCATTGCCGCTTATCCAAACTGTGACATCCATCACATTGCCTGCGATTCCACAAAACGGACACAAAAAACCGGCTTTGCCATCTTCGGGAAGGAATGTGCCATCCTTATACGCCGTCATCGACCCTTCCGCCACTGTAATAGGGTGCGAAGGCCAAAAAACTGCCCTCATCACCTTAATCTGCAGCGTCGAGACTTCGCCAAGGCCAAAAAACTGCCCTCATCACCTTGATCTGCAGCGTCGAGACTTCGCCAAGGCCAAAAAACTGCCCTCATCACCTTGATCTGCAGCGTCGAGACTTCGCCAAGGCCATAAAACTGCCCAGGTGGCGATGCTGCTGATACGTCAAAAAAAGCCGCTCAGGTTTTAATCCCAAACGGCTGCAAAATAGCTTTCTTTTACTTAACTTTCTTAGCCGACTACTTTGCCGTAACCGGCACCTTCAGACTAATAACGGTGCCCTTTCCGGGCTCCGTTTGAACGCGCAGTTCTCCGGAAACGGCCCTCGCCCGTTCCTCCATGCTGAATAAACCGACGCCCCGGCCCGACTCGCCCCGGCTAAAGCCGATCCCCCGGTCTTCTACTACCGCTTCCAAATGAGCGCCTAGATCTCGTAGCGTCACTACGGCTTCGGACACGCCTGCGTATTTGCCGACGTTCGTGAGCGCTTCTTGAACGACGCGGTAAATCGTAGTTTCTACCAATAGGTTCGGCCGCGTACGGAGGTCGCAGTCGAAACGAATCCGGATGCCGTAATGGCGCTCGTAATTGTCGATATAGGTTCGCAGCGCCGGCACGACGCCCAAGTCGTCAAGAACGGAGGGACGAAGCTCCCAGGCGAGCCCGCGAACTTCCGCCATTAGCTGCGACACTTCCCGTCCGAGCATTTCCAGTCCTTTGTCGCCGCCTTCGGAGATCATACGGTCCAGCGTTATTTTCAAAGAAAATAGGCTTTGTCCGATCCCGTCGTGAAGATCTCGCGAGAAACGCCGGCGCTCCTCCTCCTGAATCTGCATCATCTGGGCCATCATCGACTGAAGCTGCGCTTCCGTGTTCTTCAATTGGGTCACTTCATGTCGGATCGCCAAATATTGATACGGCAACCCTTCGCCATCTACGAAAGGAACGATTGTCGTATCCACCCAATACTCCCCGCCGTGTTTGGTGCGGTTTTTGATTTCTCCCCGCCATACCCGGCCCGAAGAAATCGTCCCCCACAGGTCTCGCATAAACGTTTTACCGTGATAACCGGAATTAACGATACGATGATCCTGCCCGAGGAGCTCGTTGCGCGAAAACTCGGATATCTCGCAAAACTTGTCGTTAACATATTGGATAATGCCTTTATGATCCGTTACGGCGACGATTGAAGCTTCGTCCAGCGCGAATTTAACGTCGGCCAGTTGCTTGAGGGAACGATTAAGAAGCGCGCGAAACGCTGGATCGGCGATGTGCCCGTTCAGTTGTTCCAGTAAAGGCTGTACGTTTGCGGCGATATTCTCGGACGGATAGCGTTCCCGGTTATTCCGCTCACTCAAAGCTCAGCAATCCTTTCTTCATGGCGAATTTGACAAGATCAGGCCTCGTTCTCAATTCCAGCTTATCCATCAGGTTGCTCTTGTGGGATTCTACCGTCTTCACGCTGATGACGAGCATCTCGGCGATTTCCTTGTTGGAATATCCTTGAGCCACTTTGGCCAAAATTTCCTTCTCCCGATCGGACAATGACTCATACGTCCCGGCATGCTCGCCGTTCTTCATCTTATCCATGTAATCGCTCATCAGCCGTTTGGTCGCCGACGGGTGCAAGTAGGCATTTCCCGCCGCGATGTGGCGAATGGCCGTCAACAGTTCCTCATGCGGAGCGCTCTTCAAAATATATCCGGATGCTCCGGCGTGTATAGCCCGGAACAAATATTCTTCGTCATCGTGCATCGTAAGAATGAGTATCGCCGTGTCGGGCAGCAGCTTCTTGAGCTCGGCCGTCGCCGTCAATCCATCCTTGCCGTGAGGCATGCTGAGGTCCATAAGGATGACGTTCGGACGCAGCTCGTCGGCTTTGGACAACGCTTCATCCCCGTCAGCCGCTTCTCCAACGACGTCCATACCGTGTTTGCCGTGCAGCAACATGATTAGCCCCGACCGCACGATGGCATGATCGTCAACTACCAATATTCGAACCATCTATTCGCTCCTCTCGCCGTCAGCCCGTTTTTACACTCTTATTTTAACATACTAAACTAGGAAGACGGCGATTCGGCCGAGTTTGCGATAAGAAGCCGTGATATCCGCTCGCCCGCAAGCGACACGCACTTCCGCTCTTCGGGGCGATAGATGCGTTTCCTGCGGTCACCCGCCAGCAGCACGCCAATCACTAAATGGCCGTCAAATACGGGAACTGCATATGCGGATCGCAAATTTTCGGCGAGCAGAATCGGGTACTCATAGAGCTGACGGGACATGATGAGTTCTGCAACGTTCAGCGACATGGCTCGCCCGACCTTCACGACCGATCCGGTCAGTCCTCTGCCGGCCCGGTCCGTCATTTTCAGAAACCGTTCATTCTCGTTTCCCGATGCAAGCTTCCACTTAAGCGTACGTTCAGCACCTTCCAATAGCCCCAACGAGCAGAAATCGCTGCCGATCTCGGCCCGCAACCCATTCAATTGCTCCAACAACAAATCTGATTCCCGCCCGTTCATAGGGATCCCTCCTTCCACTCGCGCAAAGGTTGTTCTTTCAGTGTAACGGAACCCCTTCCAAAAGTAATTCGGGGAACTCCCTGAAAAAACAGTTAGGGAAAATCCTGATTTCACACTCCGCTGTGATATTTCTCCTATTAAATTAAGGGAATTCCCCCTGCGAAATTCAGGAAATTCCCCGATAACCTTCTCTTCGCGCAGGGGTTATGATGGACTCAACAGCGGAAAAGGGGTTGACGGACATGGCGATAAGCGAAGCGGCATTGAAGCAACGGCACGGTTCAGATACAGAAAAAAGAAACAATCCTCTTGGAATCAATAATTTTTTCTCGGAGGAGCAGTTTGCACGGCTTGAGGAACTGATGTATCCGAAGCGCGGAGAAGCGGGCAGCTACTTGTTCTGGGAAGGTGAGCCTACGGGCAAGCTGTACTATATCCGATCCGGCAAGGTGAAGCTGAGGAAATCTACAGCGGAGGGCAAAGATTTTATTTTGTCGATTTTGCAGGCGGGCGATATGCTTTGCGAGCCGGAGGACGGCATGCGGGCGGTTCATAGCTTCAGCGCCGAGGTGATGGAGGATGCGGAGCTAGGCGTTATTCAATGGAAAGACCTTGAAATATTGCTTTACCGTCACGGGGACTTCGCGGTTCGTTTCATGAACTGGATGGCGCTTATGCATCGGGTAACCGATTCGAAATTCCGCGACCTATTGCTTTTCGGCAAACCGGGGGCCCTTGCTTCTACGCTTATCCGACTAGCAAATTCGTACGGCGTCGCATGCACGGACGGCATACGGATCGGCCTCAAGCTTACTCATTCAGAATTAGCCGATATTATCGGAACATCCCGGGAAAGCGTCAACCGGATGCTGAACGGCCTCAAAGACGAAGGTACGATTGATGTGCGCAAAGGCCGAATTATCATCTTGAGCTTGGAAGCGCTAAGGCAAATATGCCATTGTCCCGTTTGCCCGAGTTGTCCGAAGGAAGTATGCCGGATTTGATGGGCAGCTCCCTACGCAATTAACCCCGCAGCTTAGCAACTGCGGGGTCTAGAAATCGCGGATGTGGGTAAGCTTCGAATCATTCGAATTCCAAACAAATGGCAACAACAGAATAAGCAGCTACTTCGAATGCAACAGAGTTGCCGCTAATTTGAATTGGCTGCAGCAAGAACAAGAAGTTACCGCTGCGTTCGCATTTTCACCGCAAATCGCTCTTTGCATCGATAAGGCGGCAAACAGACTTGGGAAGAGGATTCCCGAAGATCTTGCGATTATCTGCTTTGATAATCCGCAAATTAGAGATGTGGAGAACGATTACTTCACTTGGATCGAACAAAACTTTGAACGTATGGGGACTGAGGCTGCTCAACTTTTATTGAATACCATCCGCAATCCTTCCACATTAGAACAAATCGTGATTCCCGTATCTCTTCATGAAGGAAAAACCACCTCCATTCGAGCGAGCTTGGAAATTTGAAGAGCGTAGCCATTTGCCTGGTTCTAAACAGATTCAAAAACCGGGATACATAATATTGAGTCGAGTAATAAAGGAAAAAACCGCCAAAGAAGCAGGCGGTTAATGAATGCATATCCCCTATGGCTCAACACAATGAAGACCCGTTTTAGCTTTTCGTCGGTTTGATTGTCAGCACTCCCATTTTCGTATCCACTAAATAAAGAGTCCCTCTCTCATCAACTGCGATGTTATGTATTGAACTCTTGTTTTTGACAATCAAAACGAATCGCTCATTGCCCGCAGGGTCAAGAGAGAATACGCTGCCCCCGTTATCCGAAATATATACATTGCCTTTGGGATCGCTTAGTAAGGAGTTTACCGTATAATAACCGTTCAGGCGCAGCGGATATTCCCATATCGCTTTGCCTGCACTATCGATCTGGGTAATTCCACGTTTGGATTCCACATAATATCGTCCTTTGCCCGCTTTGGTCATCACAAGATCGAGTTGAGCTGCAGTCGGCTTGTTTACTTTGGTCAGATTCCCGCTCTTCAAGTCCAGAATTTCGACACGTGCAGTCGGATTGCCGAATGCACGGACCCACTGGCCTGTTTTCTGAATATAACCGGAAGCGCTCCAATCCTTCGGCGTTCCGTCAAGCGCCTTTTGCCACAATATTTCACCCGTATTGCTCAAGTAGTAAGCGTAATTCAAATCGGTTAGCACGAGTACATTGTTCTGAGAATCGACGATCAATTCCGCGATATTGGTTTCATGTCTTGTAAATGTAT
Organism: Cohnella silvisoli; assembly: GCF_021190915.1. Taxonomy (GTDB): domain Bacteria; phylum Bacillota; class Bacilli; order Paenibacillales; family Paenibacillaceae; genus Cohnella; species Cohnella silvisoli. The sequence continues at coordinate 598,473 of NZ_JAIOAP010000001.1, read as the reverse complement.
AATCTCCGACCAATGAAGTAACGACTTTCCAATCCACCACGTCTGAATTGATCCAGTTCAACGAACCGTTTGGAGACAGAGAAACGATGCTCCCGCTTGCAATCGTAATCAGGTTGTCATTCGAATCCATGGCAGCCGCAGAGATAAAATCCGGAAATATATACCGATCATGCGGAAGGAAATAATAGGATTTGACATTGCCGCGGCGGTCAATCAGATCCACCCTGGCATCGAGCGTGTCATCTGTAATATCCTTGCGAATCGTGTAGATGGTACCGTTTGCTGACTGTCCCCACCTATTCAGAAAGATCAAGTCGGAATCATTATAGTAATGCTCCCATAGTTCACTGCCATCCGATTTGGACACAGCTTTTGTAAAATTGCTGTCCAGAAGCAGCAAACGATCCCCATCCAGTTTAAACTGCCAAGAATCGGTAATTGCTGCACTCCAATCGACTTCAAAATTTTTGTGGCCTCGAAGCTGTATTTTCTGTCCGCTGTCGTTTACGTAGGGCAACTGCAGGTAGTCGTTTGCAGGAAGCAGCTTTACCTTCGCCGTTGCGGCAGCCATTGCTTGCACTCCGGTACTACTAAAAAGAAAGATGAGTCCCGCAATTAAGCAGATCAATTTCCGTTGCATCTAAAATCCCCTCTTCATACGTCGGTATGTAATAGATTTGTGTCATACTGACCCATTTTACTATAATGAGGTAAAATTTTCCACAATGGAGAATCTACAGATGGGCCGAAATTTGTCAATTGCAGGCTCACGGAAAGGTTCCTATTCGTACTATTTAATTGCGTTTTTCTACAACAAAAAACCTCGGAACACCCGGAATGGGGTCTGCCAAGGTTTAACGATTCAAGCCTCATTACTTTCTATCGGCTGCGCAAGCCATTGCTTAGGATCGGACGGATCCAACGGAAGTAAAATAGAAAACCGACAACGAGCACCGCAGCTGTTAGCAGAGAAATCGCCAGAAACGATTCTCTTCTGCTAAACGGCACAATGTTCAGGTCAAAGTTCATAAGTATGCTCCTTTGCGATACGGGATGCGCTTTCATTGTACCGAAAGGAGCCAAACGAAAAAACCGACGGTTGTTCTCGCCGGTTCGCGTTTCTGTCCTGCATATGCATCTGTTCCTGCAACGGGTGTCTTTTTGTTTGATAAAAATCGTCCGAATGTTAGATTACGAATTTCCGATCAATCGCATTAATAAACAAGAATACATCGAATACAGGTTGTACAGCATCTTCATGTTCGCCGACTAGCCTTTTTAAATTCCCCCATAATTCCAAAGACTTCTCATTATCGCCAAGAGCTCTTGCTTCAAATATAGCCGCAAGATGAACACAAATTTCCGCATGAAACCATAAATACTGCCACGATTGTGTTCTGTATTCATTTTCAATTCTTAGATTTTTTTCAATAGTGGACCTGAATTCTTCGATTACTTTGTATATTTTTCCAAACTGCATTGCGCTATCAATATTGACTTGCGGTTTCTCTCCCCTTAAATATACAGGATCAAACAGCTCGGAAAGCTTAGCCAGATAGACTCGGCATTTCTCGCCATCTTGACCGAATGCACTGCTAAAATAGTCCTTAGCAATGCTTTCGAAACAAAGCTGATCATTCCATAAAGTCTGTCCCAACACATATATGCCTAAGCCGGTTGGAAAAAAGGACCTCTGCGTCTGACAACTGATGAACCCATTAAGCCCTATCGTTTTCAAATTCTTGATATCGCGGCTTAGCAATTCGGCAATCTTGTAATACCCCGGATCGTTATAATGGTCCAGCATAAAATGATAATCAAAATCGAAGCTATCTCCCTTAAACTTCTGTTGCCACGCTTTTAGGAATGACAAATTTTCTTCTATGCCAGTCGGAAATATCAATTCATTCCGCTTAAACTCTGGCAGTTCTAGCTGAGCAGCTTCACTAAAAAATTCTTTGCTATATGTCCTTGAGCTCGGTGCAAACATCATAATAAAACGCTCTGGATTAAAAAACCTCTCCACTTGTGGAGGCCATAGTAAATCTATATAGATCAAGAAAACAATCCTCGTCTTTAGATTCTTTAAATTAAGCTGCTCATCTAACTCGTTAAGCATTTTCACATAAAAATCGGCAGGATTGGCTGTTCTGCACGGCTCACATTCACAATGATTATTGCCGTCATCGCCAAGCCATACATGCAACAGATCAATACCCTTATTTTCCTGAAGATATTGTACGATATTATCTACCATTAATCGCCTTACTCGCTGATTTGAATAACACAAGTTCGTATTGATGGGCACGCCATTCCAAAATTCTCGTTTTCCCTTTATTTCTGCAATGTAGGATTTATACTCGTCCGATAGATTGTATTCCTCTTTGCCCCAACCTAACCCAGGGATGCCCAACGGTTCACATGTCCATCCATGACCGACGGCATGATAGATTAAACCTCTTTTGTTGATTTCTTGTTCCAACTGGCGCGTATATGCTCTTGCTTGCTCTATGGTGAAAGCTTCAGGTTCTTTATGGGGATTGTTCTCATGAGAATACCAACGCTCAAAGAAAGTATGCGCTTCTCTGAACTGGATGAAATAACTGTTAAATCCTACCTTTGGCGACCATGCGATAATATCCGAGACATTTTCGTAGCTCACGGCACCCTCAATACATAACCCGCGATGCCTGTATGAAGCCTTTTCGTCTACATTAACCTGCATATCCGCTAGATTGTTTTTAGGTATATATTCACCGCTCATATCGGGCCTTATCCATCTACAGCCTAGCTCGGTTAGAAATCGATAAACCCCAAGCAAGACGCTTCTATGATTTACACCGGCTATAATGCCCAGTCCTTTTTCTACATGAATAGAATAGGCATCATCATATTGAGGATTATCTAAAGGGAACGCGCAGGTTAACCCCATCTCTTCATATAACCCAACCCATAAACATCCGAGAAGCGACGAATCATACTTTGCTTTCTGTTTTACATCTACAACATTTTCTCTCTCTACGATAAGCCGTAAATACTTTGCCAATTCCTCTGCGGCAAAATCAATCGTAATATTCCCCTCTGTTTTGCAGATGGTTATGGAGCTTATATGTTTATCATGCATAGTAACTACCTATTCTAATATAATCGATACTAAAGCTTCCGCTTGATGCTCCCTGCTCCGGATCAATACGCAGCTGCGATAGGGTTCCCGTCCAACCCGGTACGGACGACATATCAATGGTATATACCGTGTAATTTGGATCATTTACAGTAAGTCCAAAGCTAATGCTTTTTGCATCGTTCCAAACGCCATCTGTAGTTGTAGTAAAGTAAATCTGTCCCACATTACTGCTTGAAGTATTTTTCATGCGGATGGTTATCGTTTTATTGCTGCTAATAGGAGTGTTCACTCCAATTGAAGAAACGATATAGGGATCTGGTCCTGTGATCGTTCCATTAACAGCAGTTCCGCTTTGCGCAAAACCGGAAATATTGTTTTGAGCTGTCCATCCTTCAAGGTTGCCAGGAGCATTGAATTCCCATGCCGAATAATAGTTTTTATTATTAGACATGCTGACAGTGCTGGAATGCGCATTTACAAACCCGATTCCAGCCATGGCATAGTATTCATTATTGATTATACTGCCATTGTCATTCCCGTTTGGAGTATAGAAGTAGATTTCATAGCCTGATGGATTACCGCCATTCTGATTATTGTATTGAAATCTATTGCCATCTAACACAACGCGGTTGCTGACAAATCCTGAATTCCCATAGAACAAAGCGCCAACCGCTGCATTGTGGTGGATATAGTTATTTAGGAAAGTAACATCATAACATCTCAATTCAAAATCAATACCATCTCCATCAGGATCGGTGCCTTGTCGTTGCTGATAGGCAAACTCACTATTTTTAACTGTATAGTTCTTTATGTTTCCAATCATGATCGCTGCCGATCCAACCGTAATTTGTTGTTGACCATTAAACAAGAACGTACAATTATCCATGTACCCGCCATCTACTTCCGCGATAACAATACCGTATATTGCATTGTTGTTACTTACACTATTGGTTATCACCACATTTTTTTTCATCCAGTAAACATTGGCAGGCTCAGGGCTAACCAAAACCTGTCCAACACTACCCAGCAGCGCTCCACCACCGTTAGAAATACAGTTTGTGATCGTAATATTCTGGATCATCGTGTAATCTGCTCTTCCTGCCGTTTTTACATCGCCGCCAATCGCTATAGCGGAGGAATACTGATAGAAGATGCCTGATGCAGGTGGATGAAGCTGATCGATTCCATAGATGTCATGAAAATAGACATTCTCTACCCAGATATAATCATGTCCATAGGAATCATCATAGAAAAAGGTTATCCCCACGCCTGCATTACCGATATCTAAATTGGTTACTTTCCAACCGCCCACATTCGTAAACACGATGCATTTGTCTAGCGGTTGCATGTTACGATTAATTTTCGGTTTGTTGCCGCTCCCGTAAGAAGAAAGAAGAATAGGGTTGGCAGCTGTACCGGAGCTGTTGCTTATACTAAGCTGTTCATTCCACGAATCCCCGGATTTCAGCAGGATCTGATCTCCAGGCATATAGGATTTTGAGCCTACATTAGCTAGAGTCTTCCAAGGTGTACTGGGGCTTGTTCCGTTATTGCTGTCACTGCCGCTTGAAGAACTCACATAGTAGACCGTTCCGCTTGCATACGCCGTACTTGCACTAAATAAAGTTGAAACACTTAAAACCGCGGTTAAACTCAGCACAAAGCTAAACATCATGGCTAATGCTAATACAGAGCTTAATATTTTTTTCATCATCCTTTGACAGCCCCCTCTGTTACTGCGCTAATAAACGAACGTTGTGCGATAAGAAAAATGAGAATAAGCGGCATCGTCAGGAAGAACATGCCCGCATATACAGTGCCGAACCCCACGCTGTAGGCATTCGAGGCAAGCCTTGCCATGGCCACCGGAAGCGTGAATAGCTTGTTGCTGTTCAGGGCTACTTGCGCCCAAACGAATTCATTCCATATCCCAGGATAAGAGAGAATGCAGATGGTTCCAATCATGGGAAGCGCTAAGGGCATCATAACTGTGAATAGCATTCGGTATTCACCGCATCCGTCTATCGAGGCGGCATCCATCATATCTTTCGGAACCGATTCGAACACATTCTTAAGAAGAATGACCGGTAAAATAATTCCTCCGCTTATATAAGGGAGAAGGAGTCCAGCGTAAGAATCAAGCAAATGAAGCTTGCTGCTGAGAACGTATACGGGAACGATGAGCAACGAGCCCGGAACTAACATCGTGCCAAGCAGTATCGCGTAATGAATCCTATTGCCGAAAAAAGGGATTCGCGCTAATGCATAAGCACCCATCAAGGCGAAACCTATAACAGCCGCTAGGGAAACTATAGTAATCAGAATGCTGTTTAATGTGTATTGATTGAACTCGTAAGTGGTCCAAAGCTTAATGAAATGTTCTCCCGTCCAACCGGAAGGGGGGGTAAAGGGGTGGGCCAAAATTTCATTTTCCGGCTTGAAGGATTGGAAGAGCAGATTGATGAGCGGAAACAGCGATATGCCGGAATAAATAATGAGCACTGCGAACATAAGAGGTCGCGAGAGCAGCTTCATATAACCGTACCTCCTATAATTCATGGACGTGGCGGGTGACTCTAGATAAGACTCCAATGCTTATCAATGCTAATAGCAAAAGCACAAGAAGCGATACCGCGCTGGAATATCCGTAATGGTTTAGATTAAAAGCCTGTTGATAAGCGTAAAGACCAAGGACCATCGTTTTCCCCGCGGGTCCTCCATTGGTGAAAAGAAGCACGAAATCGTAAATTTTGAAGCTTTCCGCGATCGATAATACCGTCAACAGAAGCACGGCCGGTAATACTAAAGGAAAAATAATCGTCCTTATTATTCTGAACGATGACGCCCCATCGATTCTTGCGCATTCCAGAAGATCCTTAGGGATTCGAAGCATATAAGAAAATAGGATCAGCATGGTGAGAGGCATAGATACCCAGATTAAGACAACGATCATGGCATTCATGGCGGTTGCAGGCTCATTCAGCCAGTAATGCGTTAACCCATTCAGGCCAATCGATTTGAGCAGATTGTTTAACAGTCCAAAGTTCCCCTCGTAAATCAGCTTCCACAGCGCTGCGGATACAACGACAGGAACGATCGCGGGTAAGTAAAGTAAAATCTGAAAAAACTTCCATCCCATAGTCTTCCTATATAGAAAAACAGCAAATACAAAGCCGATTCCGATTTTGAAAATGGTCACCGTTGCTGCCAAGTAAACCGTTTTCCATAGTGCCGAATGAAAATCCTCCGATAGAAGTGCCTTCGAGAAATTGCCCAGTCCGACGAAAGGGGAAGAAAATAAGCTTCCGAAACCGCTATAATCATATAAACTATAGGCAAACGTTTGCAACAGCGGATAGACTACAAACAAATAGAAGACGATGAGCATGGGGCCAGCCATGCTGTAAGCTATCAACTGCCGCTTCCAATTTATTGCCTTCATAACTTTTCACTCCTTGTATGCTAAGGCAAGGGACGGTTAGACCGTCCCTTGTGTAACCAGTTGTGATATCAGATTATTTCTTGTTCTTAGGATTGTTAGCGTCCACATCCCATAGCTTCGCGTATTTGGTCATGAAGTCATCGACATTATGTTCGAAAACCAATGTCGGCAACAGCTCGTTATTGATTTTGGCTGTAGCATCCGCGCTGAATGGGACGGTTACCGGACTTGCAAATCCATTTTCATAGGCTTTGGCATAGGCACTCATGATCGTGTCGTCCGCTGGAGGTACATATCCCTCAACGGAAGGAACAACCTTCTGACTTGCCAGTAATTGAAATACCGTGGTCGAGGTCATAAATTTCGCGAACTTGACGGCAGCTTCTTGATTGGCCGTCTTGGCGCTAATGGACAGGTTGTTCGGAGCTCCCCCAAGCGAACGGGCAGGGAGGCCTTTCAAACCTGGCAGCGGGAAGGCGCCAAGAGTAACGTCTTTCGGCTTGTTCTCTACCAGATAAGTCACGAAATTCTCAGGCACGATATAGATTTGGGCGGCCTTCTGTTGAACGAACAGTTGCTGCGAATCTTCGATGGTTGCGGAAGCCATGCCCTCGTCGAAATGTTTTCTTGAAATCATATCGCTATAAGCACTTACCGCTTCCTTTACATATGGAGCATCCGCGTTCTTAAACGTGCCGTTCAGGAACGGATTGTCGGTGGAAGAATAATCTCGTCCGGTTTGATCTAAGAACGAACTGAAGAACCAATCGCCCCAAATTTTGCCCGCGACCGAGATCGGAATATAACCCGCGGTCCGAAGCTTGTCGTTATTGCTAAGAAACTCCTGAAAATCTTTCGGCTCTTGAATGCCCACTTTCTCATAAATGTTCTTATTGTAGACCATAGCGATGGAAATGGCTCCGAAGGGCAGCGACCAGAAGTGGTTGTTCTTCGGCTTCATGTCCTCTGGCATATTAACCATGTCGTTATTCAAGCTATCGGTGATTTGCTGCATCAGCGTCTTGGACTGAGTATCTCCCCAGCTCTTATCCGTATCGTAAGCTGGCGTTTTCAGGTATTCGTTCAGATCGAGCAGTTGTCCTTGTTTGACCAGAAAAGGAACTTTGTCCGACGGAGCGAATACATCCGGCAGATCATTCGTTGCAGCCAGCGCTTGCAGCTTATTGGCATAAGTGTCGCCTGGAGCGATATACATATTTTCAACTTCGATGTCCGGGTTCTGCTTCTCGAACTCCGCTATGATTTTGTCGTCCACATAAGCCCACCAATGCATGAATTTCAGCTTCACTTTGGGTTTGTCGGCCGTATCCTTCTCATTGGAACTGGATGCCGCAGGCGAATTCGTTTGGGCATCGGTTCCGGGTTGCGAACTGGAGTTGTTGTTCTTGGATGTTCCGCAGCCTGCAACAGCTGCAAGCAAGCAAAGGATAAGGAGGCTTAAGGTTAACGTACTGTATAATTTCTTCTGTTTCATCTCAATGTTGTCCCCCTCGGAGTTAGTTGTTGTTGCCGGTTAGCGGGGTTATTCGTCTCTAGAAAAGGAATCGCCCTCGAAATCATTTTATTCTGCTGGAAACCATTAAACAATCAACGGTTTTTGGGTTTGATGAATCGATTTTCAGAAGTCTTCCCGTATCCAAAAAATGATTCATATAAACCAAAAATAGCTTATTTTACGTTCTGACTAAGAGTTTGCCTATATTCGGACGGGGTGATGCCGACTATAGTTCGGAACGTTTTCATAAAGTGCTGAGTAGAGCCGTAGCCTACTTTCCCCGCGACCTCATAAATTTTCATGGAATAATCTTTGAGCAACGCTTGGGCTGACCGAATTCGCACTTGATTCAAATAATCCACGAAGTTGACCTCCATCTCTTGCTTAAACAACGCAGAGAAATAGGCGGGGTTTAGATGAACATATCCAGCCATAAACGTTAAAGTAATCGTATCGGCGTAATGCTCTTCGATATATCGGATCGCCTTCTGTACCAATACATGGTACTGTTTGCCGGAAAACGAACTCGCCGCGCTCGCTTCCTCTGTCCATACTCGAAGCTCATTCGAGAATCTTTCCCACTCTTCGGATATAGCCGCCGTCTTAAAAATGCGGAACAAGGCCTCCTCCGCCTCCGTTGACAGCAGATTATGGGATACGGCTTTCCAAACGCATAGGCTTAATCGGTATAGAAACTGCGATCTCTCCTCGGAACTTTCGCTATTTCTCCTAAATCGCTCCGTTATTCCGATAACATGGGATATCGCTTCCCGATCCCGACCTAGAAGAAAACCATTAGCTGCTTCTTGGAAGCCCAATTCCTTTTCGTATAGGCAAATGTGATCGGCGTATGTCACTTGTGCAGGGGTTATCATTCTAGAAAAGCTTAGACGCCTCACTTCAGGATAAGCTTCACTCATGTGAAAGATGTCGGGGCAGTCTGAGCTGATTCCAATAAAAACGGGAACGCGCAAATGGTCCTCGATATTCCGCTTCATGCGGTCGACGGCGATTTCTAGCGCTGAACCTTTGATTTCCGAATGAATCCCGACGAACATCATTTCGTTATGACGGCTTAGAAAGCATTTTACGCCTTGTTCCCCCTGCACGGATTCCTTCATCACTTGAAATGCCGCAAGATGCGCTAGTCGATAGTCGCCCTGCCAATCCGTTCTGGCGGAATAATCGATATGAACGATGCCCAGCCGCAAATTTTTCATTTCGAACAGACGAAGATCGCCGTAGAAACGTTCATCCAATAGCGGTTGTTCTCCATGAATCCATTGGTCGAACCATTTCTCGTGAATGTAGGGTAGAAGTCGATTGAACTGGTAATAGATATCGTCGCCCCCGCCGCGAAGCAAGGATAAAGCTTGGCGCCTCTCCGCAGCAAGACGTAAAGCCGTTTGGAGCTCTTCGGGTTGAAGAGGCTTCAATAGATAATCGACTGTCTCGCTTTGTATGGCTTTGCGCATGTAATGATAGTCATCATACCCGCTTACTACGATGGATACGATCTCCGAATGAAACGTACGAAGGTGATGAAGCAGCTCCAATCCGTCCATGCCGGGCATTTGCACGTCCGTCACAACGATATCGGGTTCGAGATCCTTCAGCAATTTTATGGCTTCAAGCCCGTTGGCCGCATAACCGGCGAGCGAAAATGGAGGTCCCATCGATTCCACGATAGCCGCTAATCCTTCCAAAATAAACCGTTCGTCCTCAACCAGCAGTACTTTCAGGTCCATCTCCTCCTTTGCGGAACGGAAACCTTATCGTTACAGTCGTTCCCTTTCCCGATTCACTGTGAATATCCAGTCCGTAAGGCTCGCCGTAATGCAAGCGAATTCTTCGATGTGCGTTAACAATTCCGATAGATTGATTGCGCCCGGAAGGATCGTTCAAACTCTGCCGCATCTTGTCACGGACATCCGGCATCATGCCGATGCCATTGTCTGAAACGGCTATATTGACCTCGCCATACCCGTCCTCAATTAGACGTATAGATGCCGAAACCGAGATTTTTCCTCCTGCGGGTTTGGAAGAGAGCCCGTGAATGACCGCATTTTCGATGAGCGGTTGGAGGATAAGCTTAATCATTGGAATGTTCGCCAGACCCTCATCCATGCTTGCCTCAACTTGCAGGCGGTCACCCATTCGTATCTTCTGGATTTCCAGATAAAGTTGAGTCATATCGAATTCCATACTCAATGGGATAAACAAATCTCTTTGTTGTACTTTAACCATCAACCTGTAAAATTTCGCCATTAAGCTTACCATACTGGAGATCTCAGGCGCTTTACGAACGATAGCCATCATATTAATCGTTTCCAATGTGTTGTACAGAAAGTGGGGATCCATTTGGCTTTGCAGCATCCGGACCTCCGCTTCTTTCAAGAGAAGCCTTGAACGAAGCACCTGATTAAGAAGTGTCTGGATTTCTTCCGCCATGGCGTTAAACGATTGGCCGAGCTGTTCAATCTCATCCTTTCGTTTCGTAGAATGGCGGACCTCAAGGTTACCTTGCCGAAGACGCTTTTGAAGAAGCGCCAAGTGGGCGATCGAACTCGTCAGCCGATGAGAAAATAAGAAGTAAATACTCCCCGATAACAGGATAAAGAGACCCACCATGAGCAATGTCACCCTTCTCAACGTGGATATACGGCTTGTCCACTCATCGTAAGGGATTAATGCGCCAACGGACATCCCGTAATAACCGAGAGGCTGTGAAACGACCAGATAATCTTTGCCTTCGATTTCCTGAAGACGGGAGCGCCCTTCCGACACCGTCCTGCTCCACACCTCAGGTGAAGCATTCATTGGAGTTCTTTCCTTACCGCGAAACAGTATGCGGTTATGATTATCCAGCAGATACAATCCCGTTTGACTATCCTCCCAGTTGGCGAACATGCTGCTCAGTTGTTCCGTGCTGTCTGCGATTCGCGCTATGCCCAGAATGCGCCTGTCGCTGTAATCCACGATAGGCCGGGTCATAGCAAACCATTCGGAATGGTCAGGAGGGAAAAACACCCGAGGTTCGGAGACGGGCCCGACGTCTATCGGGTGGAGCCACTGTTCTATTGCTTCCGGTTTAGGATCGTCGGGCCGCGGTTGGTACCGCGAAGTAAAACGCACATTGATTCCGTTGCTAAGATAAACGGAAGTTTGAAGATAGGCAATGGAATTCAGCAAAGATATAGAAGAAAATGTATCGTAAATATTCCGAAAATGAAGAAACTCTTCCGAGTTCGAAACTGGATTTGTTCCCTCGTTCAGCGCTTTCATATGGCCTTGCAAAGTCGGGTTGCCGGTCAGATACTCCAGATTCTGTCCCATGCCTCCAAAATAGGAATTCACATGCATAACCAACTGGTTTAATCCAAGCTCCGTATTGGCAGCAAAGCTATCTTCTAAAGTCCGATTATAGGAATAGTCCCAATAGCGATAGAAAAATAGAAAGGGGACCATAACCGCAAATAGAAAGATGGCCAGCAATTGCCGACTTATCTTGGAACGAATCCATTTCCACATAAGTGATCCTCTCTATTCTTTAATTATAGTGTCAACATTGTAACAGATTGAGTGAAAAAATAGGTTGTCAAAGATCATGTGAATGACGAAAAAAGTGATGGAACAGGGGTTATTCCTGCACCATCACTTTTCGATTTCGGTCAAGCTGCAACCGGACGCCTTCATTCGGTCGGCTGCACATTGAAGCGCATAGCCTCTTGAAACAGCAGATGCAAATCAATCGAAATACAGGTCAGATTCGGGGACTTAAGCGTGTCTTCTTCTCCGTAGGTGGCTTCCAGCCGATATTTGCCGTCAACGAACACCAACTGATCGATAGTGGAGTATACCGGATCGACAATCCAGTATTCTTTTACTCCGAACCGCTCATAAATGATTTTCTTTTGCACCTTATCCTTGGAGCCGGTGCTCGGGGACAGTATTTCCACAAGCAAATCCGGAACACCCTTAACCCATCCGTCTTTGATAATATGCAAATTATCGTTAGCGATAAAGATGAGATCCGGCTGCACGATGTTGTTCTCGTCAAAATGGACGTCCATCGGCGCCACCAGCACGATACCGCCCGCATGGCATGTCGAACGGATGGATGCGTAAAGTTCGGTGACCAGTATTTGATGCGAAACTCTCGGCGATGAGAGGAAGTCGTAGCGAACTCCCTCAATAATCTCATATCTCTCCTCGATCCAATAGTTGGCCTGCTGCTCCTTCATGGCTTCTTTCCGCTTGTCCTTTTCTTCTTCGCTCATAGTCCGTCCTCCCCCTTCACGATACCTCCATTATAGTTCAATGCCGTCGGATTGGGTATGATTCGGATTCGGCAAGGATTATTGCCTGTACGGGTACGGCGGTTTCGCCATAAGGCTTATTCCATGCGCGACTTATTGCAATAGCCTGGTCTACGGGCTATCTTCGGCGGTTTCGCGATGATTAAGCATCCGGTATATCAAGGTGAAAATGTAATTTTTATGCCGGTTCACAATTGACGCGGCTACCCTCAAAATCATTAAAAATAATTTCAAAGCTCTGACTTTTCTCGAAATTAAAAAACCTGACAGTAGATTACCGTCAGGTGTTTAACTCTGTTAATAAGCTGTTCAATTAGAATATAGAAGATATCTAAAATTCAGGTCGTGATAAACATGAAGATATTCTGAAGAATGAACAACATCACTCGCAATCTACGAAAAGCAAAGCAACCAGAGACGAAACGAATCGTTCCAAGTTTTCCGATAAGTGAATCAACTGTTTATGAATTAAATATTGCTCCTTGTTTTGAGAGGCTATCTCATCAGATGAAGCAGCAGTTTGCTCTGCGACCGCTCCGCTCTGAACCATCGCCTGAAATACGAATTGTCGGCTATCATCCAACATTCTAATGGATTGCGAGACCGTTTCAGTGTTAGTTACGAGAAACTCCATTTGTTGTTGAACCTTCATGAACAACGTCCCGACTTCCCTTGTGGACTCGTTCTGAGCATTTAGCATGGGCATGCAACTCGGCAAATTTTTTCAAGTGTGGGACAGGTTTGGTGAGGGCTAACTTCCGCTCAAGGCAACGTTAACCCTGACCACTCCCGACTCATAAAACTCGAATATAGGTTGAACGAATATCTATCATTGTCAGCCGAGAGGACTCCCACTCCCATAAGTGGTGAGGTGAATCGGCTCTTCTTGAATCTGCCCGAAAATCAGGTGTTGATGTTGTGGGCAAATAAGGTATATAATTGATAGGAACATACGTTCCTTGACAATTGAACATCTGAGGTTGTAGCAGGTACACCCTGGCTCTGCTACGTAAAATGTTCAAGCCACCAATAGAGCCGTATAAGCGCTCATGATTCTTAGGAATCCTGCAGTTGGCTCAAAAGTAGTCCCAAAGGCATGACCAATGGGATAGAGGGGTTGGGTGTCATAAACACACCACCGTGTCAACTCCACTAGCGTTAAGCGTCCGTACTCGACGATACGTTAGAAACTCCGACTTCAACAGCTTTAGCTGTAAGTGGGGGAGTATTCATTAGTTCCCTAATAAAATTTGATTAATATCCGTCTGACTCAGCGCTCTGTTGTATACCCTCACATCATCAAGCGCTCCATTAAATAACTCGTAGGTTCCCAAATGCCCGCTGAGCGTAAACGGATCGGTGCTGGAACCGTTAAGACTGGTGCACCCTGCAATGTTCAGCGTATTGCCGCTTGCCGCGCCGCAATAACCGGTGGCCGATGTCAACGTCTTCGCTGTGCCGTCCACATAAATCTGAATCGTTCGAGCAGAACGGTCGACGACTGCCGCGACATGATGCCAGTTGCCGTCCCCGAAGCCTCCGGGCGTTCCGACCAAAGCCGTGCTCGCGTTCGTCCCTTCTCCGCCGAGACTGAATGTCAGCGCCCCGCCCTCATACCAGAGGAAATAACCGGAGGCGCTGCCCCAATCCCCCTTGGACAGTATGCGTTGATGAGTACCGGTCGAATCGCTTTTGAACCACGCCGCTACGCTGAAGCTATGCTCTCCCATATTCAGCCCGCCCGACCTGCTCATTACGTCATAGCTGCTTTGTCCATTAAAGCTAAGCGCTTTGCCGAACTTGCCGGCCACCCAATCCGCATCGGTCGAAGTTCCCGCAGAGGTGTGACCGCTGGAATCGGCGAACACCGTACCGTTGCCTTCATCGAACTTCCACTGTCCCACAAGCCCATTGAAGGAGTAAATCTCCGTAATTTCCGCTGCGCTTAAAGCTCGTTTGTACAAGCGCACGTCGTCAAGCGAGCCGGAGTAGAATTCGGCAAACCCATTGTAGCTGCCGAACGTAAGCGCGTCCGAGCTCGAAGCGTTCAGCGAGGTACAGCCGGAAATATCCAGCGAAGCTCCGCTCGCCGTTCCGCAATAGCCTCCGCCCTTCGTAAGCGTCTTTGCAACTCCATCGATGTAAATCTTGACAGTCTGAGCCGTTCGATCCACTACGGCAGTGGCCTGATGCCAGTTGCCATCGTCTAAGCCACCTGGAGTGGAGACCAGAACGGTATTCGCCTGCACACCGTTTGAGCCGATACTGAACGTAATCGCGCCGCCATCATACCACATGAAGTAGCCCGACGAGTTGCCCCAGTTTCCCTTGGTGATCATCCGCAGGTGCCCGACAGGAGAGACGCTTTTGAACCATAGACCAACACTGAAGCTGTCCGTCCCCATGTTTGTCGCATTCGCATTCCCGCCAAAACCCAATGTTGCATAGCTGTTTGTACCGTTAAAATCCAGCTTGCCGCCGATTTTTCCATAATGATCGGAGGTAAGAACTTTGGTCAGTCTGTTGGCGATTTTGATATGCCCGCTTGCGGATGGATGTAAAGCGTCGCTATAGTCGGATGTTCCTGTCGTTACCCAGCCGTTCGTATCCACATAGAAAACTTTGGCATCCCCAGCATTTCTCCTCGCAGCTACAGCTGCGATCGTTGGTGCCACTTTATATCCGCCGAACGTCCGCAAGACGAATATTTCCGCTTTCGGATATTTCGTTCGAATATTTTGCAAAAAGGTCGTGTACGTGCTCTGAAAGGTGGCGTCCGATATCCCTGCGGTATTATCGTTCGTTCCCAGATTAATAACGACCTGGTCCGCCTGATAGCGATTGAAATCCCACATTGGAGAGCTTGGAAAATTAGGGGATTGCAATTTGAAATATTGAACGCTCATCCCGACGCCGCTCCCGCATGAGGGATCCTGCAAACAAACGCCGGAATAGGCGATTTGCGTATGATCCGCGTTCAAGCTTTCTCCTGTTAACCATGCGTAGTTATCCTGAACGTAATGTGGCAATGCGCAACACCCGGCGGTAATCGAATCTCCAACAAACTCAATTAATCTGTTTCTTACGGTAGGGGCTTGAGTCGTCGCGCCGCTGCCCAGAACTAAACCTTGAAACTGGATATTATCAACTTCGGCCCGGGCCGAAACCAGTAAAGTATGAGTACCTGATGATAGAGGAGTTGGTGTAAGATTCACGGTTCCGCTAACATTGTCGTACTGAACAACTGCCCCGTTATCTATCGTTACATACATGCCTGTTGTAGCAGCGAGTTTGATACTTAATGTCGTACCTGTAAAGTTCACCCGAAAATAAGCCCCTGCCCAATAGCTTTTCGCGTTCGTGAGATCGCTTTTATCCCAGCGCCCGAAATATTGAATATTGGCATCACCCGGTTGGCCGTCTCCCGTCGCCGCGCTCGTTGGCGCTGCGGGGAAAATACTTAAGAAGCTTAAGGCCACAACCAGTGCTACGACCCAATGAAATCCTGTTCTAATCATCTTTTATTCCTCCTATTGAAAATTCGCTCCTGTCCAGACCCTGATTACCAGCTCGTATTATAAAGCTGCGGTGCGAAAGTTCGGGTATTCGTATCATCTTCCGCACCCCCATCCAACCTCCAATGACCCACATAGGTCATCAAGTCGCGGATATCGGAGGCGCTTAACGCCCGGCTGTGCACGCGAACTTCATCCAATGACCCCGAGAAGAACTCATAGCTTCCATTATAGCTTCCGATTGTGAACGGATCATTGCTCGAGGCAGCCAAAAAAGAACAGCCGTCAATCGAAAGCGTCGTGCCCCCAACAACAGTGCCGCAATAGCCGCTCCCCTTGGTAAGCGAACGGGCAACCCCGTCGACGAAGATTTGAATGGTTTGCGCGGAACGGTCGACAACAGCGGCTACATGGTGCCAGTTGCCGTCGTTAAAGCCGCCGGAACTCGTCGCCAGTGTCGCGTTCGACTGTTGGGCGTTGCCTCCCACCCCGAAGGCCAAAGCCCCGGCTTCGTACCATAAGAAATAGCCGGCCGTATTGCCCCAGTTGCCCTTGCTAACCATCCGTTGGTGCACCTCGCCGGACGTACTCTTGAACCAGGTCGCCACGGTGAAGCTATGCCGATCCTGACTCAAAATCTGCGCATTCCCCACGTTCACGGAATTGTTCGTCCCGTTGAAGCTGAGACCCCAGCCCAGCTTCGCCCCTATCCATGAAGCGGTACCGGCAATTGTCCCGTTGTTGGCGCTTCCGGACGTATCCGATGCGATCGTTCCGGAGGAGTCGTCCATCGTCCAATGACCGACGAGATCCGGGCTGCCCTGAACCGTGACGAGAACGCTGTTGCTCGGCGCGGACAAGTTCCCCGCGGCGTCGCGTGCCCGAACCGTGAAATGGTATACTCCCCCGGGAGACAGCCCATCGATGAGGGCGCTTCGACCCGTGCCCGTCGTAGACGCCATAACGGTTTTCCCGTTATTGACCTCATAGCCGGTAACCCCTACATTGTCGGCCGCCGCGCCCCAAGAAATCGTGACGCTCGGCCCGGAGCCGACCGCGCTTGCGCTGGCACCGCCTGGCGCGCTTGGCGCTTGCGTATCGGAAGGCGGAACCGGGGCGGGAAGCATGTAGCGGTACGCCGGTTCCAGCCCCGCGTTCTGTAGAATGGAGGCCGGCATGGCGCTGATAGGCAGCAACATATAGTTGCCAAGCGCCATATCCGTCGCAAGCTGAAACTTGTAGGAATTGTCTTGATCGAAGAAATTATAGCGGATCGTGTTGCAGCATGGCTGCAGGATGAAATCGATGGTGTTGTAATCCAGGCTTGCGGAAGAATAGGCAACGTTATTCTTGACGACATATCCGCTTGCCCAAATGTCGAAGTAGATTTGGCCGTAGTTGTTATGGTTATCATAGAATACATTCCCGATCAAGGTGGAGTTCGGCTCGATACCGCTGACGCCGTTGTGCGTGCCGTTCGTATCGAAGCCTCCGCCGTCGCGAATATTGTTCATGTAGTCGTAAATCTTATTGTAGTTGAATTTGTTTCCTGAGGTTGCGGATGGCGGCTGAGTGGAATATTGGTAATTGGTTGCGATGCCGCCGCGAGGCAGATGGGCAATTGTATTATGCTCCACCGTCGTATTCTGCGTAATCGCATTCCAAATCCCGTAAGCGCCCGGATATTCGCGTCCGACATCATGAATATAGTTGTTTTTGATCAGATTGTCCGTGACGAGTTCCTGCACGGACGGCTGCGTCGTATCGACATTGCCGATCTGGATGCCGTTGCCCGATATATCGTAGAACTGGCTGCCGATAACCGCGTTGTTGCGGCTTCCCTCATCCAGGTTCAAGCCCGCTCCGCCCAACGCCCGGAAAGTGCTGCCTTCGATCAGTAAATGCTGCCCGGCGTAGAAGGAAACGGCTGCTCCCTGCTGGGATTCCGGTCCGGTCGTGTTGTTGTACTTGTTATAGCTCGTTTCCGGAAACCCTTGTGAAGCATTCGGAGCAAGCCAAGTCGCGTAAGCGAAGGTCAATCCCTTGAGCTGCACATGTTGAATCGGATTCGTAAGCGTTCCGTCTCCCCGAACCAGTTGCTCCAGCTTCGGCGCCACAACCGAAGCGGTTGCAAGATTCTGGCCGCTTCTCGGCTTGTAGTACAGCACGTGCGCGCCCGCGGTCGTGCGATCTAGGTAGAACTGCCCTTCTTGCGCGATCGCCTTGTAATTGTTCTCAATCCAGGTCGGCAGACTCAGGTTCCCGCCTCTGGCCGACTTGGCCAAATCAAAGCAGGGCTGTGCCATCGTAATGGTCGTCGTGCTCGCATTGCCGGTAATCGAAGCAACCGGACAGCGCGGCTCCGCCCACAGCCAGTTGCCGAGACCATCCCCATCGTGATAGACCATTTCGATGTCACCCGGCTGTGCCCAGGACTGCAGCGAAGTGTCGTTCGTCGTGTAGCCTGTTGCGGTTTTCGTTACCGTTCCGGGAATCCCGCCCGTCGTGCGAGCGCGGAAAGCCCTGACTCCGTCCACGAACAGCTGTCTGGTTTGCAAGCTTCCGACGTTCGCCTTCCATATATTCTTGACACTGTCGTGCAAGGTCCAGCCCGTAACGGTCTGTCCTCCGCTCAGAATGGGAACAGCCGGTGTAGATGTTCCATACCCGTCAGCCTGATAAATAATGTCATGCCCATTCGTGCCCGAGTCACCCAGAGACGGCGAGAAGACGAGCGTTTGCGACAGATCGTACGTGCCTCCAAGCAAATTAACAATGATATCATCAGTCATTGAAGCGCTTACAGATCTGACTTTGGCTTGAACTCCGGTTAGGGAGCAAGGAGAAGCCAGCGAGCAGGTCGAGCCGCTGCCGGTCGGAGAAGCATAATAAACCGTAGGAGCGGCATATGACTTGCCAGAATCCAGAGAAACAATAGCCACCAAAAACGCCGCAATGAATAACGTTAAAGCGATTGCCCCTGTAAACACGCTTTTTTTCCCGCAGATCAATTGCTTGGTATACCCTTTCATGAATGTCATCTCCTCTGCTTCATGTACTTGCTTCATTCTCAAGCGCTCAACTCTCGAATGCAAAGTCCAGCCAGTAAATGGCCGGTCATCCCCCCTCTCTTTGCTTGTTCTCGGCTCCAATCTTCTTAGCCCTTAACGCTGCCCAGAACGATTCCTTTAACGAAAAACCGCTGCAAGAACGGATAAACGACAATGATCGGCAGCGCCCCGAGGAAAATCTGAGCCGCTTTGGCTGTCCGATCGGAAACATCGCGCAATATTTCATAATCCTTGCCCGACATTGAAGTGATATCCATGTTCACGAGAATCGTCTGTAAATACGTGGACAGAGGGAAATGTTCCGGTAATTTCATCAGAATCAAGCCGTCAAACCAAGAATTCCAATGACCGACAATGGTAAAAAGCGAAATTGTAGCGATTGCCGGAAGCGATAAGGGGACATATATGCGCCACAAGATGATCCAATGGCTGGCACCGTCGATTGCAGCGGATTCATCCAATTCCTTCGGAAGCCCGCGGAAAAAGTTAAGCAACAAAATGATGTTGAACACCGGAACGGCGCCTGGCAGCACCAAAGCCCACAGCGTATCCATGATGCCCGTCCACTTGATTGTCATGTACCAGGGAATGAGCCCGCCGTTGAACAAAATCGTAAAGACGAATATCCAGGCGTATACCGTTCTGAACCGGAAGGCGGTAACCTCCTTGGACAACGGATACGCGATAAGCATCGTCAGCAGCAGGTTTACGAAGGAACCGAGAACTACCCGTTCTACGGTCACAATGATCGATTGCAGAAATGCCGGTTTCCTCAAAATAAATTCATATGAGCTTGTCGTGAATCCGACCGGCCACAGCTTGACCAGCCCTGCCGCAGCGGCGCTATTATTGCTGAAGGACAGGGCAAGCACGTGTACCAGCGGGAAAATGCATACTAATCCCAAAGCTGACAAGAAAATGATGTTCAGCACATTAAAAATCCGATAGGTTCCGCTCGTTTGAATCATGCCGAAACCTCCAATCTAGAAAATTCTATAATTTGCGAGGCGGTAAGCCAGTAAGTACGATAATGAAATCATAACGAACGACACGACGGATTTGAACAGTCCGATAGCCGTTGCTACGCTGTATTGGGCCTGCTCCAAACCTGTTCGATACACAAGCGTATCGATAATATCGCCGCTTTCGTAAACCGAAGGACTATATAAATTGAACACTTGGTCGAACCCGGCATTCAGAACGTTTCCTAAACTGAGCGTTGCAAGTAAAACAATAATCGGCAGTATTCCCGGCAAGGTAACGTGCACCGTCTGCTTCCAGCGACTTGCTCCGTCGATAAGAGCCGCTTCATAGAGAGAAGGATTGATCGCGGTCAAAGCAGCCAAATACACAATCGTATTAAATCCGAATTCCTTCCACACATCCGTTATGACGATCGTGAACGGGAACCAGCGGTTTTCGCCCAGGAAATAGATCGGCTCTATCCCAAAGGATTTAAGAATCTGGTTGACAATGCCTTGAGAAGGAGACAAGATATCAATCAGAATGCCGCCTAGAATAATCCACGATAGAAAATGCGGCAAATAGATCAGCGTCTGTACGCCTCGCTTCAGCCAATCTTTGCGAAGCTCGTTCAGCAGCAGCGCGACAACGATCGGCACGATTTGCCCCATCACTATTTTGAGTGCCGCAATATAGAACGTATTTCCTAACACGCGCAACGAATTCGGCATTTCCCACACGTACTTGAAATGGTCGAGCCCAACCCAAGGATTATCGAAATAGGGGCGCGCAGGCAAAAATTTAATAAACGCCATCGATAAACCGAACAAGGGCACGTAGCTGTATACGAGAACAAGAAGAAGTCCCGGCAACAGCATCACATGAAGCGGAATTTCCCGGATTGACTTTTTAGACAGCATTTCTTTCCACATCCTTGAGAAAAGAAGAAGGAGAAGCAATGAAGGTCACTTCTCCTTACTTCTTGTTCATAGTCTTTTATTTCCTTGAAGCGGCCCAATCGTTTACTTCCTTGGTAATTTGATCTCCGCCAAGCTTCTTCCAATTTTCCACGAATTTGTCGAACTCATCGATCGGTGCTGCGCCCATAATGATTTTCGTGAACGTTTCTTTTAGCAGCGTATCGAGTGTGCTTCCTTTTTCCCCCATCGTTGGCGTAGGAGCCCCGAAAAATTCGCTTCGCTGGATACGATTTTCTTGCATCAACTGCTCAATTACCGTGTAGCTGCCATCTGGGCCTAATATTTTGTAGTAGCCCCAACTCTTCTGATCGCCTTCCAAATATTTTGCAATTTCTTTGATCTGGCCTTCCCTTGCTGTCTTCATGCCTTCGATATCGTTGGCCTCAATCAGCGGCTTCGCCTTCCGGTATACATCCAGGTTCTCCGTGATCGGCGAGCCGGACAGAATCAGATATTTGAAAGTCTCAATGCCATCATATTTGCTTTCCGGCGTTTGATAAGGCTGCACGTAGTTGTGGTCGAACCAGTAATTCAGCAGCTTGATTGCCGCTTCCGGATTTTTGGCATCCTTCTTCACGACATAATACTGCGAAACGGTAAAAGGAACTTGTCCTTTAGCCGGTTGACCGTCTATGGAAGGAAGTGCGAACGGCTTCCATTCCATATTCGGATCGAGATTTCTGCCGTCCTGAATCGGCCAGACCGGTGTCCACATCGCACCGTAGTACATACCCAGCTTGCCGCTTGTGACGGCCTCTGCGACTTTACCGCCATCCTTGGTGCCGAATTCCTTGTCGATTTGTTTCCCGCTATATATTTTCTGCAGGTCGGCCAGAGCCGCTTTCATCTCCGGTTGAATATTGCTGTTGACCAGTTGACCGGATGCATCCTTCAACCATGTGTTGTAATACGCATGATAGCCGTTCAGGAAGCCTTCGAAGCCTGCGAATCCGCCGTTCAAATCTTTGGTGAGGCCGAGACCGAACGTATCGGCTTTGTTGTTGCCGTCAGGGTCCTTAGTCGTAAACGCTTCGGAAATGGCCAGCACATCTGCCATCGTCTTAGGCTCAGGCAAGTTCAGCTTTTTCAGCCAATCGGTACGTACCCACAAGAGAGGAACCTCGTCGATGTCGGAGCCAATACGCGGAAGGGCAAGCAATTTGTCGCCGAAAGTCGCGGAGCTAATCGCAGTGCCTCCGTCGTCCGCAAACACTTTCTTCATGAAATCCGAAGCATATTTGTCGTAAGTTTCGGTCAGATCCGCCAGTTGTCCCGCTTCCACAAGCTGCTTCAACTGGCTGCTGTTTACAGTCATGATATCAGCCAAGTCGTTGCTCGCAATCGCAACATTCAGCTTCTGATAGTATTGGTCGATCGGGCCTTGCAGCGTCCAGTTATATTTAATCTTGATGCCGAGCTTCTCTTCATATCGTCGAGTCCATAAATTATCATTGGCTGATTCGCCTTCGGCGAATTTGACGTTCTCGTCATAAGGACGAATAACCGTTACTTCAATCGGCGGATCGTACTTGCCGAGCGGATCGATCGCTTCAGCCGGTGCGCTGGCCGACGGGCTTGACTCGGTCGATGCCGACGGCGCCGAACTGGCGCTTGGACTTGACTCACTGTTCCCCTTGTTCGAATTGCATGCCGCCAGTACGGCGGCAAGCAGCACTATAACCGCAATGCTTGCTGCAACCGCTCTTAAATTCTTCATGCGATGGTTCCCCCTAGTGAAATTTTCAGAAGATATCTCTTCTTGTTATGAGTATAGATTCGAATCTAAGGAGGCACTATTAGACGATTTCGACTATTATTGACTTCTCGTTACAACTTGCGGATAACAGGAACGGTCACTGTGCAAGAAGTTATATGCGGGCTTGCTCGCGGTATTCCTGCGGAGTAAGTCCGCTTGCTTTCTTAAAAAAACGGTTAAAATAGGCTGCCGATTCGAAGCCGACTTGCGCTGCGATGTCCTGCACTTTGTCGTCCGTCTCCCGGAGCTTTCTGTTCGCGGCGGATAACCGGGTCGACATAATGGTGTCCGACAGGCTCTCGCCGGTAAGCTGCTTGTACAATCGGGACAAGTAAGAAGCGTTAAGAGAAACGACCTCGCCCAGCCGTATAACCGACAGATCACCGGACAAATTTGCGTCGATATATTGCCTGAGCCGATGAACGAGACTTTTGCCGTACTGCTTCGATATGCTTTCTTTTCTCATAAATACGGTCTCGCCCAGCTCGGCAAACAGCAGCATCGTCTGCTCCCAGCTAATATGCGTCTCCAGCTTTAGCAGACTATCCATGTTTGCGCTGCCGAGCAGCGGCTTAAGCAAGCCTTCATTGGCAAGAAAAGTCATGAACATGGATAGCAGTCGGCATGCCGCCGCAAGACGAAGATCGGCATCTCCGATAAGCAACTCGACGTTCATCAGCTCAGCTAGCTTGTGCCTAAACACTTCCCTTTGTCCGCTCTCCAGCAGCAGTCCCAATTCATCGGTCAGCTTGCATACCCGCTTCATTTGCCATTCTACAGGGGCGTTATCAATAAGTTCCTCAGCCGATTGTTCGGTTAGCAACAGCTCATAGCCCGCTCCGAAGCTTCTGCGCATTGCCCGTCTCAGCGCATCATGCTGGCCGGAAACAAGCGACCAAGTGCAGAATGCGCTCGATGCGGCGAAGGATACTTTCAGCTTCAGCAGTTCATTGCATGTCTGTTGGATTCTTTCCGCCGTGCCGTGTACGAATCGAATCAGCCGGGGAAACTCCTCTTCTCCTTGCAATTCGCCCATCGGCTGGATCAGGCAGGCAATCCGTGTCTTCTCATAGACGAATGATTGGGTCGCCACGGCGTCGTTTAAGTATTCATCCGCGATATTCTGCACAGCGAAAAGCAGCAACGCCTTGTCCGCCGTGCCGTAAGCGAGCCATTCATCGACACGGGCAAGCAGCAGCAGAACCGGGCGGCTGTCCGTGAGTTGCAAATTCAAAGCGTCGAATTGCTCCTGCATCGGTCTTCCCTTCGGAAGTTCGCCCTGCAGCAATTCGGTCAGAAATTCGTTCTGCAGCGATGGCAGCGCGATTTGCAGCCTGCTCTGCGCCTGCTCGACCTGAGCTTCTCTCTCCATCTCGCTGTCGAGCTCGCTTAACGCCCTGCGAATAGCGCCCAGCACCGCTTCGTCGCCCTCCGTCTTCAGAATATAATCTACGGCCCGATGATGAATCGCTTCCTTGATATAAGTGAACTCGTCATGTCCCGTCAGAAAGATCACTTTGCATCTCGGCCATTGCCTGATAATATGCCGCTGCAGCTCAATCCCGTCCATCCCCGGCATGCATATATCCGTCAGCACGATATCAATCGTAGCTCTATGCAGCCATTCGATCGCCTCGTCGGCCGAGGAAGCCTTGCACACTTCCAGATCGGCGTAATCGGCTTCCTTAATGATTCCGCTCAGGCCGTTTAAAATAAACAACTCGTCATCTACGATTAAAATTCGGCGCATAGCCTCATTCCTCCGCGTTCGTTGATTTTCCTAAAGGAATATACAAGGCGATCTTCAGACCGCCCAAAGCGCTTTTGGATACCCTCATGCCCCAAGGCTCTCCGAATTTAAGACGGAGACGCTGATGCACGTTCATCATTCCCGTCTTCTCGAACGAGCCTTCCATGACGCTCTCCAGCTTCTGCTGCAGACGGTGCAATTCTTCGTCGGACAAGCCTTCCCCGTTCTCTTCAACGGAAATGACGATAGCCTCTTCTTCCTCCGAATCTTGGATGGACAAGGCGATCATGCCGCCCGACTTCTTGGACTGAAGCCCGTGCTGATAGGCGTTTTCCACGATAGGCTGGAGAATGAGCCGGGGAATGCGTACAGATCTAAGCCGGGTGGACTGACAGGAGATACTCGCCTCGATCCGATTTTGGAATCGCATCTGCTGAATTTCCAAATAAGCGATCGTATGGTTCCACTCCTCCTCCAGCAAAGCGGCGTCTGAAGAATTTCGTGTAATATATATAAAATAATCTCCCAAATACTTCGTCGCCTTTGCAACATTATCAACATCATGAGCGCCCGCCATGCGATGAACCATATAATACGTGTTGTATAGAAAATGCGGATTGATTTGCGACTGGAGTTGCTTCAATTCGGACTGCTGGGCCATGATCTTCGATTCGTACACATCCTGCACCGATTGCTGAAGGCGGCTGACCATGATATTGAATTGGCGGTATAAATACTGGAATTCATCGTAGTTCCGATGGGCGATAGCCACGGTCAGATCGCCTTTCTCTACCTTACGGAAGGCCCTCACCATACTGCGCAGCGGAGAGTGAATAAGGCGGAATATCCAGTAGGAGAACCCGATGACGACCGCCAGGGACAGCGCGGACAATATCCAGAACCAGGTTTGGTATTTGTCCAGCGGTCCAAGAACCTGCTCCTCCGGCATATAAAGAGCCAGATACATATTAAGCAGTCCGGACCTCTCGAAGGTTACGTAGTAAGACCGACTGTCCACCGTAATCTTACCCTGGCCGAAGTGCTGGTCCACCGGCTGTCTTTTCACGAAAGCTCTGACTTGATCATTAATCGTCGTGCTGCCGGGCCCGCTCTCCAGCATCCATTTCTGATTATCGTTGAACAGCAGCGAGCCTCCCCCGCCGACCCCCGTCATATTGCGCAGAAAGGACTGAAGCCCCCGCTGATCCATCTCGGACTGAAGAATGTAGATCGGCGGCTTGGCAGAAGTAGACGGATCTGGGTAAATGGTGTTCAGCAGCAGCTTTCCTTGCCAATAGACGACCGGTGATGCTTGGCTTCTGTTCAGGTTCTGCAGCTCTCTCTCCTCTTCCTCCGTCATTCCCTCTTCGGTAGACAACGATAGCAGCGTCTTGCCGATCAGCGGAATGTACGCTCGGGCTTCCGAGATATACAGGCTGGCGTTCTCCATAATCCACAGCTTGTTCTGCACCCGCTTATGCAGAAGCATCACCTCGTAATAGGGCAGGATGGATGACATCATGCTCAGCTTCGTTACATCCTCATCAAGCGCATATTGCTTGTGGAGCCGTAACAGCCGATCCATCTCGGACTCGAGAGAGCCCATGTTAAACCGGATACGCGTCTCCATGGAGCCCCATATTTCTTTCCTTACGCTTTCCGCTCCCATGCGGTTGAGCTGCAGACTGACGACAAACAACGGCACGATAGCCACGAGGAACGTTAAAACCAGCTTGGGAAAAATGGTCATTCTGCGCATCGCCGAATGGATTTGTATGATGAACACGTCCTTTAATCCGAGTGAAAACGACATCTTTCTTATTCTTCGCCGACGGATTTCCTATTCCTGTCCGACTGCAGCCGTATCCGGTTGCATTATGATTACTTTTCTTGTCTTCCCGATACTTTCTTGCAGGTTCCATTCGATTAAACGCGAATAAGCCCATTCATTTATTTGGGCATGTACGGATCTGTGAGCTGTCGGGGTTGAGAATCGTAAATGGAATATGCTAAAATAGTTCTATCTAATGAACTTGGTTTACTATAATAAACCTAAACAACTAAAATCCGAAATACCTGTAAGGAGAATTCCTTCATGGATGCTAAATACCGAGTTCCGGCCATCGAACGCGCACATCTCATTATTAAAGAAATCTCGCAATCTCCCGGCAAATTGAAGCTTATTGATCTGTCCAAAGCGCTAACGATCAACAAAAGCTCGATGTACTCTTTGTTGCTGACGATGGAGAGCCTAGGCTGGATAGAAAAAGAGACCGGAGACACCTACCGATTAGGACGGGAGCTGTCGCGTTTCGGTCATGCGGCAAATCAGCAATTTGACTTGACGGGTTCTTTTCACAAGGAGGCTTCTCTTACTAAACTGAAGCTTGGCGAATCGCTTCAACTCGCCAGACTAGAAGGCAGAGAGGTCCTTTACATCGCCAAAGAAGAAGCGCCTACGCCAGTCCGACTCGCCTCCGAACCGGGAATGCGCCTGCCTGCGCATGCGACGGCGCTCGGGAAAGCGATGCTCGCCGATTTAAGCGATGATGAGATCGACCTGTTATATGGCTCGGAGCAAGAGCCGTATCGCAGTTTAACCATAAATACATCAACCACTTTACAGGCTCTTAAAAAAGATTTGAAGCAAATCCGATCTCAAGGCTGCGCCCTCGACATCGAGGAAGCCGTTGTCGGATTTTGCTGTGCAGCCGCTCCGATCCGCAACGCACAAGGCAAGGCAATCGCCGCAGTTAGCTGCTCGATGACGGTGTCCCAATGGGAGAAGAAACAGCAGCAGTGTATGGAAGAAGTTTGTAATCTGGCACAAAAACTTTCCGAGTAAATAGGAGGAGCTCTCATGAGACTTCAGGACAAAGTTATTTTGATCACGGGTTCGGGTTCGGGTATCGGTAAAAGCACAGCCCAGTTGTTTGCGCGGGAAGGCGCTCAGGTGATCGTCAATGATCTCGATGCAGCCAAAGGGAACGAAACGGTTAGCGAAATTACTGCCGCCGGTGGATCCGCCCATTTCATTCAAGCGGATGTCACGCAGCCGGAATCCGTCAAACAAATGGTAGACGAAATCATACAATTGCACGGCCGCATCGACGTTCTTTTCAATAACGCTGGAATAAGCGGCGTAGGCGCACTGCATGAAGTCGAGCCGGATGTCTGGGACCGCATTATGAGCATCAATATCAAAGGCGTATACTTGCCTTCCAAGTATGTTGTCCATCATATGATGGACCGCAAATCAGGCAGCATCATCAACATGTCCTCCTGCGTTGCGGAGATCGGCCTTGCTCGCAGAGCCTCGTATGCGGCAACGAAAGGCGCAGTTCTCGCCCTGACGAAAGCTATGCAAGTGGATTATGCCTCTTACGGCATTCGGGTGAATGCATTGGTACCTGGAACGATCATGACGCCATTTGTCGAAAACTACCTTCGCACCTCTTACGATGACCCTGAAGCGGCGATCGCATCCTTGAAAACGAGACAACTGAGCAATGAATTGGGACGCCCTGAGGATGTTGCTTACGCGGCGCTGTTCCTCGCTTCCGACGAATCGAAATTCATGATGGGCTCTCCATTCTATATTGACGGCGGCGCAACCTTCGGCAAGAATGCCTAATCGGTCTGTGAGCTATGTAATCATACATTCAGGAGGATGTTCTTGTGAAACTACTAACTTTCGTGAGAAATAAAGAGCAGTATCTTGGCGTGAAAACGGAATTCGGCGTGCTGGATGTTGCGGCAGCCGCCAAGCAATTATCTCCGACATTTACCGTTCCCCTTACCGTTCATGCAGCGATCGAAGGTGGAGAAACCGCGAATGCCGCGTTGCAGCAACTAGTAAGCCATACTCTGGAGAGCACAAAGAGAGATTCTTTGCTGCTTAATGAAGCAGAGTTGACCTTCGGTCCATGTGTCACCCATCCGAGCAAAATCATATGCATAGGCCTCAACTATCGCAAGCATGCCGAAGAATCGAAAATGCCGATTCCGGAATACCCAATTCTTTTCAACAAATTCAGCAATACGCTAACCGGACATAATCACGATGTTGCCCTGCCACGCGTCTCGAAGGAAGTCGATTACGAAGCAGAGTTGGTCATAGTGATCGGCAAGCAGACGAAATACGTGAACAAAGAACAAGCGCTGGATCACGTGTACGGTTACTGCTGCGTGAATGACTTGTCGGCGCGCGACCTGCAAATGCGTACCCAACAATGGCTGCTTGGCAAATCATGCGATGGCTTCAGCCCGCTCGGGCCCTATCTTGTAACCGCCGATGAAGTCGGCAATCCGAATGCGCTGCATATCAGCTGCACCGTCAACGGCCAAGTACGCCAAAACTCGAACACTGCCGATATGATTTTCCATTGTGACGAGATTGTCAGCTACGTCTCCCAGCATATGACTTTGTATCCGGGCGATATTATTTTGACGGGTACGCCTGAAGGCGTGGCGTTCGGAGCCCCGGTCGATCAGCGCGTGTACTTGAAAGACGGCGACGTTGTAACGATTGCCATCGAGAAATTAGGGGAATTGACGAACCGATTAGTGCGCGAGGAAGTTTGAGTTTGCAGATTCGTAGCTTGAGAAGCTTACTTATATGACAAGAAAACCTGCTTTGCCTTTTTCGGGAAAGAATGTGCCATCCTTATACGCCGTCATCGACCCTTCCGCCATTGTAATAGGGTGCGAAGGCCAAAAAACTGCCCTCACCACCTTGAACCGCAGCGTCGAGACTTCGCCAAGGCCAAAAAACTGCCCTCATCACCTTGATCTGCAACGTCGAGACTTCGCCAAGGCCAAAAAACTGCCCTCACCACCTTGATCTGCAGCGTCGAGACTTCGCCAAGGCCAAAAAACTGCCCAGGTAGCGAAGCCACCCTCGAATTTAATACTTCTGATATGTAAATAAAGAGCTAGCCCTGATGAGCATGAAATCGTTCATCTGGGCTAGCTCTCTCCAATTAACTTGTCCATTGTATGATCTAGTGAATTCAGAAAATGCTTCTCCACTAATGATAGTTCATTATTCGATTTCTCTCTATACTTGTCATATTCAGCATGTGCCTTCTTTAAGCCAGCCTCGTGACTAATCATACCTGGATGAGTCAGAATTTCATATTCATTAAGTTTGAGAAATGCATCCAATCGTTCAATCCAATTTTCCGATGAACGAATATCGCGAATTCTAGCAAGCAATTCATTGAAATAGTTGCCCCCGCCCGCTTGCTTCAGTAAAACATCATTCATAGTAAAACCCTTGATTAAGTATTCCCTCAATCTTTGGGTCGACCATATTCTAAATTGCGTCCCTCTATGAGACTTTACACGGTAGCCTACGGATATAATAACGTCGAGGTTGTATTAGTCCACTAGGTACGTCTTTCCATCCGTCGCAGTTGTTGCATATTTTGCAACAACTGAACCAGGGTCAAGCTCGCCCTCTTGAAACACATTCTTAATGTGACGTGATATAACCGATTTATCCCGTTGAAACAGTTCAACAAGTTGACTTAATGAGAGCCACACCGTCTCGTTCTCCATACGAACAATGATTTTCGCCTGACCATCCTCGCGCGCTAAAATCAACCGGCATGAATCGCGAGGCTAGGCGGCGTATGCAGTGAAAGTAAAATGCGCTAGCACTCTGGACTAGTTACACGCCGTGTACTCAGGTCGCCAGTGAAAGACGGCGACGTTGTGACGATTGCTATTGAGAAATTAGGGGAATTGACGAACCGATTAGTACACGAGGATGTTTGATCCTGAATGCTCGTAGCTAGTGAAACTTCTCACTGAATAGAGAAAATGAGCACCGGACGAGAAACTGTCCGGTGCTCATTTTTGTTAAACCTGATGCACTCTTGATGAAGTTCCGAAGGTATCAATACTTCCAACTTTAGGGTATGAGCAGCGAGGAAGCATACTGCGCATACCAACTGATCAAATAGTCGTTCGGAGTTCTGGGCTTTCACGGCATTTATGATCGATTGAATATTGGTTTAAACGTGCCTGATGTTACGCCGAATGTTCCATCGTTCATGCCGAAAGCAATAATACCAGCCTTGGTTAAATATGTTCCACCGTAAATGAATAGACACCCGATCCGACTTCCAATTCGGCATAACCCTCACTGCCTATGCCGCCATATATACCATCCATTCCCTGCATGAATCCCCCCCCGGTCCAGATGATGTTGCTTCCTTCCTTTATGATGAACGCCCTCGCTTGCTGAGCAGGAACGGGTAAGCATACCTTGGCGCGGCTGTTGGCCGGAATATTCACTTCCAGCGAAAATTCGTCGTTTCCCCGTACCCATCGAACCTCCACCAAGCCTTTGATCGTCTTCAAGGAGGCATTCACGAAGCTCAGATCGCCCGCCGGGTAAGGTTTGATGATCATCCTGTCGAATCCCCGCGCGGACTCGGCCGGGAGGATACCGGCAACGATTTTGTAAAACCACGATCCCACATTGGCATGCATCGGATGATTTCTGGAGTTCATCGCATTGCCGATGTCGTACTCCCATCTCTCCCATATCGTAGTCGCTCCGTTCGCGATCATGAATCCCCAGCTGGGATAAGTCGTCTGCGTGACGATCCGATAGGCCGTTTCGATTTGACCCTGCTCCGCCAGCGCTTCGAGCATATGCTTAGTGCATTGGTTGCCGGTGCTTAGATGAAAATCATGCGCTTGCTCGATATCTTCGACGAGATTGCGAACGACATCCTTGATCCGCTCTTCCGGAACTAAGCCGAATTTGAGCGCGATGGCATTCGACCCCTGACTGCCTTTCGCATAATTGTTCGTGTTGCCATCGAAAAAGCTTCGGTTAAACGCCTCTTTGATGTTTGCCGCAAGTCCGGCGTATACTCTCTCGTCTTCGGGCTTGTCCAATATCGCCGCGATCTGGACCAGCAGCGCGGCATTCCAATAAAAGTGCGCCGTCGATACCAATTCCCCGGGCGTACCTTTCGAGATCGCTCCCTCCCCGTCGCTCTGAATTTCGCAATCGATGATCGGCGACGCCCAATCCCCGTAATAGCTTCGCTTCACGATAAATTGCTCCGCCTCGTTGGCCAGATATTCTGTCCAGCCCTTCAATCCCTCATAATGCCGCTGCAGCACTCTCTTGTTCCCATAGTGCCGATACAGCAGAAGAGGAATCGTCAAGTAGCAGCTGGCGACCGGATCGGCGGGCCGGAATCCCCACCGGTAAGGTGCCGTGTCGGCGATCGCCCCCGTCGTTTCATCCCGGGTATCCTCGATGTCGTCCAGCCACTTCTGGTAAAACCGCGACATGTCGAAATTGTACAGCGCTTCTTCCGCCCTCGCGGTTGCATCGTTCAACCATGCCATGCGCTCGTCCCGCTGCGGGCAGTCCGTTGGAATGCTATGAAGATTGCTGGCTTCCGTCCACCACACATTTCGGTGAATCCGGTTGACCAGTTCATCGCTGCATGCGAAAGAGCCGATAGCTTCAACGGACGAACGCACGATCTGCGCTGTCAGCTGCGAAACCCGCGCATCCCCCGCTTCTATTTCCACTTGCACATACCGGAAGCCATGGTAGGTGAACCTTGGCGCATAGATTTCCCGCTCGCCGCCTCGCAAAATATAAGTGTCCTTGGCGTCGGCCAGCCTGAGATTTTCCTGGTTGACGGTCCCATCCTCGTAGAGGCTCTCCGCATATTTCATAGAGACGATAGAGCCGCTGGACCCGCTCACCACAATCTTCGCCCAACCCGCCATATTCTGACCGATGTCGTAAACCTGAACTTTATCGCTTATTCGGGTTACTTTTACCGGATTTATTTCTCCCATCACCTTGATCGGCTCCATCACCTGCGATACGAGTTTCCCTCCAGGGCTTTCCATCGACGAAGCCGTAATCCAGCCGCTTGCCCGATGGTTATATTTCGCCATATCATAAGCTTCAGTGTCCCAGCCCTCCTTTTCCAGCCGGGCGTCATACACTTCCCCTTCGAAAATGCTGTTCCTGACGATCGGACCGCGCGATACGTGCCACCCTGCTCCCCAATCCCACGCGGTGCATACTACTTCTCGGGAGCCGTCTTCGAAATCGATATTCATCTGGAGCAGCGCCTTCGGGGCGCCATACCAACCGTTGCCCAACATAATGCCGATGACGTTGCGTCCGGGCTTCAATCTATCAGCGACGTCATAAGTGCTATACAATATTCTTCGACTATAATCGGTAGCACCGGGATCCAGCACATGATCCCCGACCTTCCGGCCGTTCAGCCGGAGTTCATAGTACCCGAGCCCCGAAATGTAGGCTCTGGCCTTGGCGACTCGCTTGCCCTCTTGCAGTTCGAACTCCTTGCGCATGAGCACCGACGAGCCGTTAAATCCGCCGGCGTGGCCGTACCATGTGCCGTGCCAATCCTCGGGATAGAACAAGCCCGTTTCGAACGTGGCTGCCTTGCTGTAATCGCCTTCCCGTCCGTTTCCATCCCACGCTTTCACCTTCCACCAGCAAGTTTGGCCGCTGCTCAGATCGGCGCCGCCGTACGTGATGCCGCTTGATTGGTCCGAAATGACCTTGCCGCTGTCCCACAAATCCCCGTTATTTTCCTCCAGCAATGTCTGGCTGCTCGATACGACGATACGGTACGCCGTTTGCGTCTGTCCGCGCTCTTTATGCCGCAGAGCCCAGGATAGCAGCGGCGTTTTCGTGTCAATGCCCAAAGGGTTAGAAGCATACTCGCATAATAAATCAGCCGTAAAAAACAATTTGTCGGTGTTGTTCAAACGTTCCATCGGAAGCCTCCGTTGTCGGTTTTTCCTTTATTATTAAGGGTTCGGCATGCCGATTTGAAGTTTAAGTTTACGACTTTTGTTTGTTAAATCGCACTTCCGTTGTTTAAATTAGCGGACAAAAAAAGCCTGTGCGATCACAGGCCGAATTTGATTCTGTATTCGCTTGTCGTCATGCCGAATTTCGCTTTAAACATCGTGTAAAAGTAATTTTTATTTTCCCAGCCGATTTCGTCCACGATTTCCGGGATGCTTTTCTTCGTCGTACTCAGCAACTGAGCCGCTTTGTTCAGTCTGATCTCGTTCAAATATTCGCCGAAAGACTTCGCATACGTTTCTTTGAATATTCTTCCGATGTAATCCTTGGATACGTTCAAATCGCCGGCTACTCCTTCCTGGCAAAGCGCTTTGTTCGGATAGTCCGTTTCTAGGATGCGAATAATTTTTTCCGCTGTCGCGTTCTTCCGTTTGAACTTTTTCTGGTTAACGATTTCGGTCATCGTGGTGAACATCTCGACGAATTTGGCATCGACCTGCTCAAGCGTTTCACAGGAAATAATATCATGCGTGAATTGATGGCTGTCCAGCGACAGCTTGTCATAGCCCTTCGCCTCCATATCATTGATCTTCATATAAATGAGATAGGAGAAATAGAGAAGGTAGGATGCAACGTTGTCGAAGGAGTATCGGGCAGCGTGTTTCATAATCTCGTAATAATGCCGGATGCAGTCCTCCAGCTTGCCTGAAGTCAAGCTCTCCATCAAATCGCGCTCCAGATCCTTCGGATGTTCAAAGCCCGTCACCTCGACACGGTCCAGAATTTCCGCTTTCAAGAGCGATCGATGTCCGTATAGGAAGCGATACTTGGATAATTCGACCGCGTTCTTATAGGATGATCCGATTTCCGCAAACGTGGGCGCCAAATAACTGATCGCAGCCGTTAAAGATAAGCCAAGCTTCTCATCGAACCAGTTCTGCACCCTCTTCGCCAGATCAGGCGCAATTCCGTATACTTCCTCGGCATCCCCCGATTTATTTTGCAAAATGACGATCATCCGTTGGTTATCCACAATCACGCATTCCGTCCGGAAATGCTCCCCCATAATCTCGCAAGCCACGTTCCCGACCATGAATCGGAACAGCTTCTGATCTTCGATGCCGAATTTCCGGTTAAACGCCTCCGCGTGATCGATCGCATAGTTGCACACGAAGAACGGCTTGCCGGCATTCCACGTTATTTTATATTTATTGAAAACCCTTTCAACATAATCCATATCCAAGTTTACATCCGTCAGCATTTGGTGAAGCGCCTGCTGCTTCTGGTGAATATCGTTCTCGTTCTTGGCGATTTGCAGCGTTTTTTTGGCCTCGATGCTGTCCATGAAAGCTTTGGACAAAAAGTCGATATCGTTGACGTCCTTGCCAACTTCGGCAGCGTCGGTCGCTTTGACCACTTTCCCGATAATAAACCGGATCGGCGAATACAAATGCTTCGCCAGAAAATAAGCGAGCAAAAACCCGATCACAACAATGACGACGCAGGCGATATACGTCGCGACCCTGATTCTATCGATATCCTTGACGATTTCTTTATAGGGAGTAATGCTGACGAATTTCCAATCCGGAATGTCCGAAGACACAAAGGTGACCAAGTTGCTTTGCTTCCCGGTCGTATCCTTGAAGTAGCCGGATTTGTCCGGACTATGGAGAATTTGCTGAAAATAGGCATCGCCCATGGCATTACTATTGGCTTCGTTCGTTTGCTGGTTGCCCGTAATGAACCGGTTGCCGGCCGCAATTAAAATTTTGTTGGATATGGAGGAGCCCTTCGTTTTCAACGCGTTGATGACGCCAGTGAGATAATCGACCTTCACGTTGATGACGATCGCGCTTTGGATTTTGTCGCTGTTGTAGAACTGATCGAAGATGATATAAGTCAATACGTCGGTGAACAGCTGGTCTGAGCCGCTGTAGCTGTTGAGCGGAATTTTCCGCGGGATGGGCGAGAACTGATAATTGGCCGGCAGTCCTCCGTTTTCAAGTTTATGCACCATGTCCTTGTCCAGAAAATCCCTGGAGCTGACGATTGTCTCCCACGTCGTCGAATAGAATTCGTTTCTATTGCCGTTGTAGATATAGACTGAATAAATAAAGGGAGATTGATTGACCATCGTATCGATGCTTTTCATTTGCTCGTAAATCTCGTCCGGGTTTGTCGTTTGCGAGTACATCAGCGGAAGATTTTTCGAATCGGAATAGATGGTCGCCGCGAAGCTTCTAACCGAATCGTTCATGTAGTTGGAGCTATAGCTAATCTGGGATAAAATATTCAGATTGGAATTAAACGTGATCTGCGAGCCGATGCGTTCAAAATACCGGTTTAAAATAAACGATTGCAGCAACAGAATCGCGGCAATGAGAATGGAAGTGTATAGAATCATTTTTTTATATAGGCTGAAGGACCGGTTCAGAAATTTCATGTGGATGACTCCCTTGGATAGGTGACTCCATGATAGTACAAAATCGGAGTCAGAGGAAGTGTCGATCAAGCTCAACACCTCTCTAACCCCGACCATCCCGCCTGATCAGGAAAGCTTATTTTTTCGCCGCTTTCCATGCGTCGATTTGCTTCTGCATTTCTTTAATAATATCTTCGGCGCCCGCTTTGTTCATTTTGTCGATGAATTCTCCAAGCGCCTTGTTCACATCAAGCGATCCCGAGCCCAAAGAGGGCATAAATTGGTCGAAAACGGCGGTGACGCTGGCCACCTGCGTCTTCACAGGCTCCGGATTGAATACGAACCCGAGAATCGGTGACAGCTTCGCGGAATCGACGAATTTCTTCTGCGCTTCGACTTGGGCGACTCTGTCCGGGCTGTAATCGTAAAGCATCCACGGATCCGCGAACAACCAGCCCGAACCGTTCAGATCGTAACCGTTTGTCTCCGCCGTTACGCCGTCCGGACGTTTAATGATCTTAATATCAGACGAACCGTCCGTCACCATGTAATGCTTGCCTTCGATTCCGAAAGCGAAGAGGTTCAGCAAATGATAATCGGAGTTCACCAGGTCGAGCAGCATCATCGCCCGCTCCGGATTTTTGCTCGTTTTGCTGATCGCCGTCATGCTGGCGAAAACCCCTGCGGTGGACAATTCCGGCTCCGTCGTCGCCACTTGATAAATATCGAAGCCGTAATTGTTCTTGAACGAGACATCCCAGCCCGGCGCAACGTTATCCACAATTCCGG
The DNA here is from genome assembly GCF_021190915.1 of Cohnella silvisoli. Classification (GTDB taxonomy): domain Bacteria; phylum Bacillota; class Bacilli; order Paenibacillales; family Paenibacillaceae; genus Cohnella; species Cohnella silvisoli. The sequence continues at coordinate 561,990 of NZ_JAIOAP010000001.1, read as the reverse complement.
CAAACTTCCCGGCTTTCAGCGGCGTGTTGGAATCCTTCAAGGACACCGAATCTTTGTTGATGAATCCTTGTTGGTTCCAGCTTCGCATAAGCTCGACATAACTCTTGAATTCCGTAGACGTGTACTGGTTCATGATCGTGAGAGAATCGTCGTCGGCTTTCACGACTCCGGGAAGCTTATTGTCGATAAACATGAAGGGCATCGTATACATCGCTATAAAAGACCTTTGGTTATTATCCATGCCGATCGGAGTAATGCCCTTCTCGTTCTTCACGATCTGGGAGTAGAGCGGGTCGAAATCGGACAGTTTCTTAATGCCTTTCGGATCGAAGCCGTACTTGTCCGCCAATTGTTTATTGACATTAATGCCTCTTTGCAGCGCCATCGCGCCGATATTGTAAGGCAGCGCATACAGCTTTCCATTGATCGCGGCCGCCGGCAAGTATTTGCCGAACTTCTCCTTCAAATGAGGGCCGTATTGATCGATCAGTTCATCCATTGGCAAGAAGGCGCCTTTGCCCGCGTTCGTCACGTAGTTGTTGAACCAGGCAGCGGTAAACACGAGGTCGAAGTTTTCGCCTGTCGCCGTCATCGCGTTGAGCTTCTGCTCGAACGAGCTCCAGTCGATGTATTTGATTTTGATCGTGGCATTGATTTTGTCCTGCAAATATTTGTTGATTTCCGCCTCTACCGATTCGGTATCCTTCTGCGGCGTTCCGGGAACGTACCAAGACAGCTCCACTGGATCCAGCTTCGGCTTTTCCGAAGCGGCTGCCGTTCCCGACGGCGAGGATGATGCAGTTGCTGAGGCGTTTGGTGTGACGGCACCTTTCTCTTTGTTGGATGTACCGCATCCGGCCAGCACGAGCGCCAGCGTCAAGCAGACGGTTAAGACGAGACCCCATACTTTTGCAGTTTTGTTCATGTTGTTCGTTTCCTCCCTTTATGATGTTTAATTGTATACTTAACCGTTATCCGGTGTAAGCCGTTGTTCTCTCTACCCTTTGACTGCACCGACTTTCAAGCCTGCTATGAAGAACCGTTGGACGAACAGGAACGCGAACAGGATCGGTCCCGTGGCCAACACGGCAATAGCCATTCGCGTGTTTTCTCCGGGCAGTTTGATCTTCAACCCAGGCATCGGATTCGCTTGAATCGCCGAAAGATTTTGCATAATGTTATAGAGCAAATATTGTAAAGGGTATTTCTTACTGTCATCCAGATACAGCAGCGCCAAATACCAGTCATTCCAGTACATCAGAATAATGAACAGTCCCACGGTGGCCATGGCCGGGAGCGAGAGAGGAAGAACGATGGAAAATAAAATTCTGAATTCACCCGCGCTTTCGATCTTAGCGCTTTCAATCAACGACTCCGGAATATCCGCGAAATAGGTTCGCAATAAGAGCACAAACCACGGAATGACCAGATAAGGCAGAATAAGCGCCCACACGCTATTTTTCATATGAAGCGCCTGCGTAACCAGCATATAATTCGGCACAAGCCCTCCATTAAAGAGCATCGTGAAGTAAATGACGAACGAAAACTTGCGGCCATAAGCGAAGTCCTTCCTTGACAACACATAAGCGAGGCAGGACGAAATCGCTAAACTGAATACGGTGCCTATCGCGGTAACAAAAATCGTGACGCCGTAGGCTTGGAATATTTGCGAAGGGTTCGACAAAATGTACTTGTATGCGTAGGTACTAATGACCTTGGGCAACAAGGTGTAACCGTATTTCACGATTGCCGTTTCATCCGAGAAAGAAGCCGACACGACCAAGATTAGCGGAACGATGCACATGACCGCCAAGATCAGCAGCATCAAGTGGAGGACAGCGCGTTGCCATATGCTATATGTTTTCATCATAGTTGGCGCAGGAGACTCCGATCTCTACAGACGGAGAGGAATGCGCCTTCCCTCCTTACTTTTGCTTGAAAAGTTGCTCTCTTTGTTATAAAATAGAACATATATTCGCATTTCTATATGGGAGGTGAAATCTTGCAAGTTACGCTGACTGCCAAAGTCAAGCTGACTCCAACACCTGAGCAGGCTTCTCTGCTGCTCACGACCATTCGTTCGATCAAACAGGCATTGAATCACACCTCCCGGTTCTCGTTTGAACATCAAGTTGCTACCCCTTTTGCACTACATAAGCAACTATATAGGCCACTTCGTACCACATTCGGACTGCGTTCGCAAATGGCCCAAAGTGTCATCAAGACAGTGGCAGCCAAGTATCGGTCGATGAAGTCAAATGGTGTTACCGGAACACTGGCTGTGTTTAGAAAACCGGAATACGATCTGGTCTACAACCGGGACTACTCGATAAAGAAAGATCAATTTTCCCTCAACACTCTCGAAGGACGAGTCAAGGTTCCTTTTAACCCGAACGGAATGGAGCGCTTCTTTGATGGCACTTGGGACTTCGGTACAGCAAAGTTAGTTGTGAAGAAGGGAAAGTTCTTTCTGCACATCCCGATGACCAAAGAGATGGAAGAACCAACCGATGACCGCCGAATCCGAAACATCGTCGGAATCGACTTGGGCATCAACTTTTTGGCCACCACCTACGACTCGGATAGGAAAACGGCATTTTACAACGGCAGGCAAGTGAAGACCAGACGAGCCCGGTATGCCCAAGCACGCAAGTCCCTGCAGCAAAGGCAAACCCCTTCCGCCCGCCGGCGGCTCAAGGCCACCGGGAACCGAGAAAACCGTTGGATGAGCGATGTGAACCATCAGCTCTCGAAGGCACTCGTGACCCGGGCGGGAAAGGACAGTTTGCTCGTACTGGAGGACTTATCCGGTGTACGCGGCAAGACCGAAAAAGTCAGGCTGCAGGACCGGTATGTGTCAGTATCGTGGGCGTTCCGGCAACTGAGGCAGATGATCGAATACAAGGCCGCTTTGCACCAATGCAAGGTAATCGCCGTCGATCCGGCCTATACTTCTCAAACGTGTCCGAAATGTCTGAAGCCTGACAAAGCGAATCGAATCAAAAAGATCCACACGTTCAGATGCAAAAAGTGCGGTTATACGACGAACGACGATCGCGTCGGAGCCATGAATCTTCGATACAAGGGAACCGAGTACCTGTCGAAGTGACCGTAGGTGCAAGCACTTGCGGTACGGGTGGATGTCAGCCCGCCCTGATGTACCAACACGCTAATAAACGAGCGAATAAAGGCAGGAGGTTCCGACGAACCGCCCATACTGCCGGTTAGGTACAAGCTCCCGCTTCAAACGTGCAACGTTAAGCGGGGGTAGTTGATCTGTGCACCCTTTCATTAGAACAAGGCGTCGTCCGGGCTTACTTTTCTGACGCACCAGTTGGAAATATAGACGAGAACAAGTCCGCAGATCGCCTGATAAAATCCGGCCGCGGTGGCCATTCCCGCATCGCCCAGCACTCGAAACGTTCGGAAAACATACGTATCGATGACATCCGTTGTGCTGTATAACGCTCCGCTGTTCTGCGTAACGTTATAAAACAAGCCAAAGTCTGCGAAAAATATTCTGCCTACCTGCATTAGCACCATGATCGTCATTAACGGCATGAGCAGCGGCAGCGTTATTTTGCGAATTTGCTGAAATTTCGTAGCCCCGTCTATCATGGCGGCTTCATAGTATTCTTTATCGATGCCCAGCATCCCGGCCATGTAGATCAGACTGTAATAACCGACATACTTCCACATGTAGACGAGGACCAAAATAACGGGCCAGTATTGAGGCTTCGTATACCACTGCACGGCCTCCTGCCCTACGGATCCGAGCAGCCGGTTGATCGTGCCGCTGTCATAGTTTAGAAGAGCGTAAACGAAATAACCGACGATCACCCAAGAAATAAAATAGGGGAAAAATAATGCCGTTTGATACGCCTTTGTCAACCGCCGGCTGCGCACCTCCATCATGAGCAGAGCGACTAATACCGATCCCGCCAAAGAAAAGATGATGAACACGGCATTCAGATAGATCGTGTTGATCGTGCTGTTGAAGGCATCCCGCGTAGCGAATAAGTACTTAAAGTTGTCAAAGCCTGCCCACGGGCTTCCGAATATGCCGTCCGTAAAGTTGTATTTCTTGAAAGCAAGAACGACGCCGAAAATGGGTACATACGAGAACAAGATAACAGCTAACATAGCGGGAGCGGACATAAATAGGAGCCATTTGTTATGATTTAGAGTACTGATAAAACCGGATTTGCGGTGAGAATAATGTCTGAATTCTGATGTTGCCATTTTCCTTGTACTCCTTTCTCTTAACGACAACTCCATATTAGCAACTATCCCTATGAATGAAAGTTTAAATCCACGATCGTTATTTGTTTTGCCGTACAAGTCGGGTTTAAATTGCGGGGCGCCGGATTGTTGGGTTTTGTCCGAAAATATGAACAACGCAAAAAACCTTGATAGACCAATGATTGGGTCCAACAAGGCAGATAAATTATTCTCAAACATGTACAATGATTGTGGGTAATAGTTTTAGTTGAGACAAGAAACAACATCCAGTCTAACCGAATTATTAAAACGAAGGGAGACACTACGCCATGGAACTCAACGACTGGTCCGGCAAGCACCCGGCGGAAATGCACCCGGCGGATACGATCGGGAAACTTCTTGACTACCATTTTCCTCCGTATATTACGTTAGCGCATATGTTCAATGCCCCTAAGGGTTGGGAAATCCGTGACCGCGAAATGACTCAGTTCGTCCTTCAGTACGTTGTCGACGGTTTCTGCCGTTACCCGGTAGGCGATATCCCGTACGAGACACGCAAAGGGGACTTGTTGTTCCATCGTCCGCACGAGCGCCATTCCATCCTTACGGTCAAAGACCAGCCTTATACCTGTATCTCCATCGTGTTTCATTTCGGTTCTTCCGCTTTTCCCTACGATGACTTGTTCCAGAACAACCATCTTCTCGGAAATTTCGCGGGGCATCCGGTGGAATCCCTTCTCTCCCAACTCGTGTTCCACTATCGCCAGCCCGGGCTCGTTCACCAAGTTCATTGCCAGAGCCTTCTCATGCGAATATTAGCGGAAGCGGCCCAATGGGGCAGCGCTCATAGCGAACGAACGAAAACCGACGCGCACAATATGCCCAAGCTGGTGTTGATCAAAAACTATCTAAGCGAGCATTACGATCGGGAAATCCTCATAGGAGAGCTCGAGAAAGTATCGGGCCTCACCAAAAACTACATTCTGGCCCTGTTCCGCAAACACGTCGGCATGTCCCCCATGCAGTACCTGACTTGGATCCGAATCGGCAAAGCCAAAGAGCTCGCCATCCAATCAAACCTATCCATTGGCGAAATCGCGCTAAAGGTAGGGTATTCGGACGTGCACACGTTCGGGCGGATGTACAAGAAAAAAACCGGGCAGAGTTTAACCCAGTTTTGTTCGAATTTGATTTATTACTGAGTTCTGAGTCCTACGTTCTCCAGTACTTATCGTGCTGAAATCGATATCCGGTCTGCGATGGGGACGCGCCCGCAGCCAAAGCCAACGGTCCCGAGGGACGATAATCGAATGGCTTCTCCGACGCCCCGTATGAGGTTTGTTTGCGTCTGTCGATGCAGTCGTTCAGCAAGCGTTGTTTGATCGTCAAATACTCGAGCGTATGCGGTCCGAATTCGACTTCGATTTCTCCCGGACGGAATTCATAGTAAATGGTGCGTCGCAGGGCATTGCCCTCTCCTTCAGGTGACCCGTGCAGCAATTGAATGTCGTGGAAAATCACGTCTCCGGCTCTAAGCGGGACCGGAATCGCGCCCTCGAAATCGAAACCCGGCCGCGAGCAACGTTCTTGGGACGTCTTCGCATCCCATCGGTTGCTGCCCGGAATGACCCACAAGCATGACTTCTCGTCCGCATCGTCCAAATAAAAATCAACGTTGAAGATCGGCCGGGGATCGTCGCAGCCCTCCGGTACGGCGGCATCCCGATGCCAAGGCACGCTTGCCGCCTGGCTTGGAATCTTGACGACAAGGGAATCCCACGTCGGGATCAGATTGCGTCCTTGAAGTTTCTCCACAGACCTCAGAATAAACGGATGTCCCAGCAACGCCTTCGTCGCGTCCAGTTTGTCGATGACGTATTCCGTCCGCCAATAAACGCGCTCGCCACCGCTGCGTACTCGGTATAGAAAATCCTCGTCCACTCCCTCGCCCGTGATTCCTTTATCGACTATTCCTTTTGTTTGTTCCCTCAGCAGCCGTAATTCTTCGCCGGACAGTACGTTGCGGATGACCAAAAAACCGTTGTCCAAAAAAAACCTCATCTGCTCCTCCGTGATGACTTCCTGCACAGCCGCGTTCGCTTCCGGCAACCCTTTATTCGCAATTCCCAATTCAGCCAACCTCCTCCTAGAGTCGATTACAACCCTAGATTACCGGAAGGGGAGGGAAAAAGCTTTAGCCGAAACAGCCATTATGGTTGCCAAAAGCACTCGCGTTTTCAGATCTCCTACTTGTCTCGAGTAGACTAGCGGAACATTAGTAGAACAAATCTTAACCCCAAACGAAAGGGTTGGTGGATGTGCTCGCCATAGTCGGTAAATCCGACTATAAGTGGGGAGTGTTTGGTTTTATGCTCCCCATAGTCGGTAAATCCGACTATAAGCGTGGAGTGTTTGGTTTTATGCTCCCATAGTCGGTAAATCCGACTTTAGCGGGGACGAGAGGTGCTTGGGTGGTTTGGGTGGTTTGGGTGGTTTGGGTGGTTTGGGTGGTTTGGGTGGTTTGGGTGGTTTGGGTGGTTTGGGTGGTTTGGGTGGTTTGGGTGGTTTGGGTGGTTTGGGTGGTTTGGGTGGTTTGGTATCCTCTAGTTCGTGGCGGATGTGATTGGTATGAGCGTTAAAATCCGGGCTTCCTTCGCCAAGGCCAAAAAACTGCCTTCACCACTTTGAATCACAGCGTTGCGACTTCACCAAGGCCAAAAAACTGCCCACCGGGCGATGACACCCTTGAAACTCGGAGTTTGCTTTCTGAATGTATAAAAAACGGGCGGAAGTTCAGATGAACCTCCGCCCTATTCGTGCGTTTCGTGCTAGGGTGTTACGACCGTAATGTTGCGCCACTGCGTGGAAGTCCCCATTTGCCGCACACCGATTTCACCCTTCAATGGCCCTGCGGGGTCAGTGACCGTAAAATCCGTCAGCGTGACCAGATCGGACGAGCGTTGTACGATCGAACGTATAGTATGGCCGCTGACCTTGATCGTCACTGTGTACCACTGACCAGCTACAATCGAGGCGGCGTTATTTTGCAATAGTGTCCAGTTATTCTCCTCTCTGCCCACCATTACACCACCGACGTACATCGCAACGAAATACCCGTTGAGCGAATCGACCCCAACCGCGGGATTTGAAACTCTGACCAGGAAGCCCGAATGACCGGACGCATTGGCGAAATTCACCTCGCCCTTCAGCGTATAATCGCCCCAAGTCGTCGAGCCCGTAACCGACTTCTCACCGTTCCAGTTACTAGAAGCATTCGAATATATTCCGCCTGACGAAGTCCAAGTTCCACCGTAAGACGCCCAACCGGGATCGCTTGCGGTAAAGCTTGCCGTATAGGGCAAACTTGGCGCCGTAACCGAAATATTGCGGTACTGCGAGGGAGTACCGTTTTGTCGCAAGCCGATCGCTCCATTCAAAGGACCTGTCGGATCACTGACAGTGAAATCCGTCAGCGTGACCAAATCAGACGAGCGCTGCACGATGATCCGTAATAAATGACCGCTTACCTTGACCGTAACCGTATACCATTGACCCGTAGTGATTGACGCAGCGCTCGATTGCAAATTCGTCCAGTTATTCGCCTGCCTGCCCACCATTACACCGCCAACCTTGATTGCAACGAAATACCCGTTGAGCGAATCGACGCCAACCGCGGGATTCGAAGCCCTGACCAGGAAGCCGGTGTGGCCGGCTGGATCGGAGAAATTCATCTCACCTTTCACCGTATAATCGCTCCAACCCGTAGATCCCGCTACTGTTTTTTCGCCATTCCAGTTGTTGGAAGAGTTGGTAAGGACGCCACCGGAAGCGCTCCATGTCCCCCCGTAGTTCACCCACCCCGGATTACCGTTGGAAAAATCAGCTGTGTACGGAAGCACGCCTGCAGATGTGCTGTTCGTCCGTTCCGAACACGGCAGTGAACCTTGTGATGGCGCCGTATATCGTAAAGATAGACCGTCTGCCGATGGGAGCAAGCTCGGACTGTAGTTCGTAAAACATTGATTTCCTGGATTCTGTATCATGAAAGGCGCGGGCATCCACGACCAGTTACCGACACCCTGGTTCGTATTAATAAAGACCGATTGATAATCCTCTGTCGTAAACTGATTATTGCTAACTAACCTCGTGCGCATGCCCGCCATCATAAGTTGTCCATACGGTCCACCCTCGGGGCTCCATGTAATGTAAGGACTAGATCCGAGATAACGGCCATCGCTGGTCGTGACGAACGTTCCGACATTTGAAACTGGACTGTCCCATGTCTGTCCGCCATCCGTGGACTTTTTAATATAGGCTTCGCAAGCACTTCGTGGTGTAAAGCAAACTTCATATGCCAGGTAGGTCAGATTCCCGTACCCGCGAACCAAAGTCGGCATACCGGGTCGCTGCGTCTGATCCGGCATACCTACAACGCGTTCAAGTCCCGCTCCAAACGAAGTAGATCCGTTCGGATTCGCACTCCACGTATTCCCGCCATCAGTTGAAGTGATTCTAGCCACAAACTGACTGTAGGTTGGCGCTTGCCGCTCATCCGCGAAATAGACGGCCAACCTGTCCGAATCATCCAGAAAGATAAACGGCTCCCAGATTACCCCTGTCTGGTACGTGCTGATAAAGCTCCATGTCGCTCCGTGATCCGTGCTGCGCCACATCTGAAAGTTCGACTGAAAGGGAACGCCTCCGCGGACGTTAACGGTAAGTAACAGCGTCCCTGCAGCATAGCCCGCGATTGTCTTCGGAAACTCATAAAGCATGGGCTGGAACATATAGCTCGCAGGATGTCCCGCACCGGTCTGGCCGTCGCCCACGGTTGCTGCAGTTGTCCAGGTGGCGCCATCGTCGGTGCTCTTCCTGATCAGAAGCGCCGATGGCGACCCATCGCTGAAGCTTCGTTCAAAAGTAGCAAGCAAAGTTCCGTTCGCCGACCCCGAGTTTTGAAGCCGAATGACCCGGTTGTAGGCAAGAAATTCAGTCGTTTGGTTAGCCGACTGGTAAAGCACGTTACCGTTGGTATTCGCGTTTACGCTAGTCATCGGCATCATAGTCAGCATAAGGGCAAATACAAGCATCATAGCCAGTAACGGTGCGCTCAATCGCCGATGCCGACCATTTTGATCAACCGTCCAAACTCTTCCTTTCGAATCCCCTAACGGCTCAAAAGCTGCTTTGTTCATTTTTTTTCTCCTTTACTTTCGTATTTTTTAAGCGCTTTCAATATGGATTAAAGGTAAGGAATAAAGGAGAAAATAGCATGACCGTACACTATGCTCTCCCTCATTCCTTCCGATCCATCACTAAAAGACTAGTTACTTTACCGACTGCAGGTCGGATTTGGCCTGATTAATAGCATTTGTCCAATAATCACTCAACTTGTCCAATCCGAGCTTCTTCAAATCTTCGACCAATTGATTTCTAAGCGTTGCGTACTCATCATCATTTTTAGCCAGAATGACTTTGAATATATTTTTGTTCAGGTAATCCATGACTTTTTCATCCACGCGCTTCATATCGTCCGGTTCCGTAGCGGTCGCAATCTGAAGATCGGTATTGATATCAAGGAACTTCAGATTGCCGGATTCCCTCAATTTCTCGAATACTTGACCCGGATACTCCACACCGTAATGAGCAATGTATTCCTTGTCGATGTCGTTTAATCGTTTCTGAAATACCGCCGGCACGAGCGACAAATCCATCGGAGCGTTATCTCCTGGGTGAATGGCCATTTGCGCGTAACCGGCAAGCTTGTTATACCGGGTAATTCCCGCTTTATCCTTCATATCGGTGGTGCCGTAGGATTCGATCACCGAATCCGAAAGGTGAGGATTGCCGCCTTCCGCAACCCAATCCTTTCCTTCGACTCCGCTCCAAATCAAACGGCTGCCTTCAGGACTGAACAGGAAATCTATCAATTTCATGGCTTTATCGGGATGCTTATTGTTTTGGGTAATCCCAAGCAGACGATCCGGCATACCGTTGTTTGACGATCCGCCGAGATAGATATAAGGGAAAGCGCCTGGTATCGGCATAAACCCGCTAGTCGTCTTGCCTTTCTCCCTCATTTTGTCGTTGAATTGCGTCGTCCACTGAGCATACGTTGCCAGCACTTGACCATTATTGCCTTTGGCCAACATATTGTCGTACTTCTGGGTGAACGATTCGGGATCTAACAATCCCTTACGCTGCGCCTTGTTGTAGAAAGCGACTGCCTGCCACCATGAACTGTTCTCATCCAGTATGAAGTCACGGAAGTTGTGGTCCATGTCGTATTCCTTCGTACCTAGCTGCTCATACCCCAACCCGTACGAATGGAGAACTTTAATCGGCCATGTCATGCCCCAATCGTACCAGAGGGAAAATCCGTACATTTTTTTCCCGTCATCCGTTTTAGGATGTTTTTTCAGCATTTCGCTTACAACGTTTAGCAGATCGTCTGAGCTGGAAATGGCAGGGTAACCAAGCTCCTTGTAATATTCCCACCTTAACTCCGGACCGATGTCATAGGTGTAGTTTCGAGGCGTCGGGCCGGCCATCGTCGGTAGAACGAACAGCTTCCCCGTGCCGTCGCTTAGAAATTTTTTGGAGAAGTTAACCCTTTCCTTCATTCCTGCGATTCCGGGAGCATTGCTTTCCAGCAGCGGATCAAGCTCCATCAGACTATTCCCTTGAATGAGCGACTTAAGTTGGTCGCGCTTCACCAGGACGAGCTCGGGCAAATCGCCGCTCGCCATCAGAACCTTGAACTGATCGTCGCTCAGCTTCATGAACTCGAGCTGAACGCCGGTCCGTTTCTCGATTTCCTGCGCAACGGGGTCAGTCGCAACTCCTTCAAACGGTTCCATCATAAAAATCGACATCTTGACCGGAGGTTCAGCTGGTTGGCTGGACTCCCCGCTTGCACTCGCACTGGAAGCCTGCGAGTCGGAAGGACTTGCTGATTGCTTGCCGGTGTTCTTATTGCCGGAGCAAGCCGATATCGTAACGCTGATCAGAATCAAACTAAGAAAGATGACCGTCAATCTTTGGAACTTGAGCTTCGAATTCATGTGTTGTGCCCCTTTGTCTAGATTGGCTATCTTATATGGTATCCGGCTTGTCCGCGGAACAAGACCGGTATCACCCTTTAACCGCACCTAACATAATTCCCTTGACGAAATATCTTTGCAGCATCGGATAGACGACTAAGATCGGCAAGGTCGCAATCATCGTAATGGTCATTTTTATCGTCTCGGGGCTCATCTCCACCCGGGAAACATTGCCCATGGACGTCATATCCCGCATCCGTTCCGCCAGAAACTCCGCTTCGTTCAGATAGTCCCATAGAATCATCTGCAGAGTCTGCAAATGAGGATCCCGGACGAGAAAAAAGTTGTCCGTCCATGCATTCCAATGCCCAACGGACTGGAATACGGCTATCGTAGCCGCAATCGGCAGCGCCAAAGGAAAGATAACGGATCGGAATATCCGAAAGTAACCGGCCCCGTCGATCATAGCCGATTCCTGCAAAACAATGGGCATTTCTTCGATAAAGGTTTTAATCAGGATCACGAAAAATCCGACGATTGCCGAAGGCAGGATATACAGAAGAAAATTATCCTTCAATCCATACATCCTCATTGTCAAATACCAGGGAATCAGTCCGGCGTTGAAATAGAGGGTAATGATGACGGACCTGTACATCAATTTGCGGGCAACAAGTTCCTTGCGGGTGAGTAAGTAGGAAAATAACATGCAACTGAAGACAGTGATCGCGGTTCCCGTGATCGTACGAAGCAATGAAATAAGAAAAGCTTGCCCTATATCGTTCAGTTCGAATATTTTCGTGTAATTATGCAACGTCAAACCCACCGGAGCAAACGATACGTTTCCGGCAATTTCCGAAGCATCGCTTAGCGAATATATGAAAATATAATAAAAAGGATAGAAACAGCAAAAGGTGAATGTGACGAGGAGCGCATAGTTGACTATTTGAAATAAAATATCCGTTTTGGAGTGCTTCATTTCATTAGCTCCTTCATTAAAATATGGAATTGCCGCGAGTGCGCTTAGAAATGAAATTAACGGTAAACAGTAAAGCGATGCTGATTATCGTCTTGAATATACCTAGCGCTGTCGAGTAAGCGTAATCTGCCGATTGTATCCCTACACGGTAGACGTAGTAATCAAGTACTTCGAGCTTCTCGGATACCATGGGGTTGAAAAAAACGAAAAATTGCTCAAACCCGTTCGACAGCATATTGCTGACGCTCAACAATAGAAGCACCAGATAGGTTTGCACAGACCCGGGAATCGTAATATGCAAGATTTGCCTGAATCGTCCCGCTCCATCCACCTTCGCTGCTTCGTACTGCTCCTGATCGATTCCGGCAATCGCCGCCAAATAAATAATGGCGCTGAAACCAACCGTTTTCCAGGCGGATATGGCCGTCTGTACATACCAGGCGATGCTGCTGTCGGACAGCGGATTCGAGGGTTGGTCGATCCACCCCCAATTCAACAACTGCTGGTTCACTAGCCCGTCGTTGGAAAAAAGCGAAAACATGATCGAAAACACGATAACCCAACTGATGAAATGCGGCAGCGTCGTAATCGTTTGAACGATATTCTTAAACAATTTGCTTCTAACTTCGGACAGCAGAATTGCCAGAATAAGCGGCAGCGGGGAGATCAGCAACGATAATGCGCTTATGCCGAGAGTATTGCGGATAATGTTCCCGAGCTCGCTCCCATCCTCCAACGCCAATTTAAAAAACTTCAGTCCTACGAACGGAGTATCGGCTAACGGAATTCCGGGTTTATAATCGTAGAAAGCGTAAACCCACCCGAACAAGGGAACGTAGTTAAATGCGATAACGAGCAAAATAAATGGTGCAGCCATTAACAACAGTGACCATTCCATCTTGCGGGATATTCCGGCCTTCATTCATTCCACTCCCTAATTCCTTCTCTTATGTGATTTAAGTATAAAAAAATAGACCGTAAGGCATAAGTGGGTTTTCTACGACTTTTCGCACCATTCCCACTTGCACCATGCCGGTCTATTTCTTACGTTAGCATTATTCTACGAATTTTGGACAGAACCGACTCGAATGATAGCCGTTGTCTCCCCGTCTTCCCCGCTTTCCAGCCATAAGCCATAATCCGCGCCGTAGTTTAATCGGATCCTTTGATTGACGTTGCGAAGCCCTACGCCGATTCGGTAATTGTCTGCATAAGCACCGCGCTCTTGATCGAACATTTCGTTCCTGAGCGTGTTATTAATCCATTCCATAACTTCCCTATTCAATGGAATCCCATTGTTTCTAACCCATAACTCCATTCCAACGTCGACAAACCGACCGCCGATCATGATCTGCATATCATTTTGTCCATCGAAACCGTGCATAACCGCATTCTCGATCAGCGGCTGAAAAAGAAACCGCAAAATGGGCGCATTCAGCATTTCATCCGGAATCGTCAATTGCAGCTTGAGTTGCTCTCCATATCGGATGTTCATGATCTTAACATAGGTTTGAACAAAGTCCATCTCCTCCCTTAGGGAGCAAAAAGCCGACGAATTGCGGAAAATCCCTTGCAACAGCAGCCCCAGAGCCGTTACGGTTTCCGTAATCGAATGGTTTTGGGCCATAATCGACATCGATTTGATTGTATTAAGCGTATTGTACAAGAAGTGAGGATTAATATGAGCTTGAAGGGCAATCATTTCTTGCTTCATTTTCTGTTGCGCGATTTCCTGGTTTTGCTGAAGCAAATCCTCAATGCTTTGGGACATACGATTAAACTGGCGGCCAAGCAAACCGAATTCATTATTCGCCGGACTTTGGATACGTACGTCAAAACAACCTCTTTCCACACCTCTCATCACGGCGGCGAGCTCCTGCACCGGAGAAGTCAGCCTTCTAACCCAGTAAACGAATAGCAGCAAGGAGAGGATCAGGCTAACTCCAAAAATAATCGCGATAATGAATCGAATCGAACGGGTAACGCTTACAAATTCTTCGAATGGTATTTCCTTGACCATTGTCCAGCCTGTTTGACCGATCTTCTTGTAAATAACCTGTACCGGACCGTCTTTCTCCTTGACCGTAAAGCTTCCGTAGGACTTGTCTTCCGGAATATTGCTGAAATAATCGGTTTTCCTGCCCAGCATCTCTGTCTGATCGCCGGCAATGATCGCTCCCCCGACTTCTTCCATGTAGATGCGGGATTTTTCCGAATCAACCAATTGATTGAAAATGGTCGCAATCGACTCTTGGCGTATGTTCAATAGCAGGGTTCCTGCCTGAGGTTTTACGTTCAAAGATTTGATTCCTCTTGCCGCGGTTACGAGATTCGGAATTTGGTCCTTATCTTCCCCGGACCGCTGCACCGCGTATTCGTCTTTGCTTTGCCCCCCGAACCAAACCAGCTTGGGAAAAGCAAGCTTTGTTTTCTGATAAACAGGGTTCTCCTGAAATAAAATATTATCGCTTATCGTCGCCTTGCCGTTCGTAACCTCAATGATTTGCCCATCCTCGATAAAAATATAGATGGAATGAAGAAAGGAGTAATTCCCGAGAATCTGGGACAAATGTTCCAAGATCGGCCGAATATGTTCTATCCGCTCCACTTGGGTCATCGTGCCGTAGTTTTCCATCAGATGCTGCAGGTCTGAATTAATGATGATGCCGCGCGATACTTTCTCCACCTCATCGCGAAATTGCATGATGCCCGCTTCCGTTTGATTCAATGCTTGAACGGTGGACTTCTCCATGTTCACCTTAACGATATCCAGTACCCGATTGTAGATGAGCCCCATCGCAAGTGACAAAATGAGCAATATGATGACGAAGAAGGATACCGTCAGCTGAAGCATAATGCTTGTCTTGAATCGCTTGATTCTAGCGATCATACTTGTCCTCCGAAGACTCCGGGCTTCTCTGCTTGCGGTATTCGTTCGGAGCCAGACCTACGATTTTTTTGAAAGAACGGGTGAAATAGCTTTGATCCGAAAATCCTACCTGCTCGGAAATCTCGTAGACCATTTTATTGGAATCCTGCAGCAGCCGCTTAGCCTCTTCAATCCTCACGTTGGTCAAATAATCCATGAAATTGAGACGCACCTCTTTTTTAAACAGAGTGCTTAGATAATTGGGACTGATCCCGATCGTTTTGGCAATTTGCCGCAAAGTAAGCTCATCTTTGTACTTCGATCCGATTAAAGCCAACGCTTGCGCGATTTCTTTGCTGAAGCTGTTTAATTGGCGCAACTCCACCAATGCATTCAAATAGTTACCGAATTCTTCCGCCAACTCGAACAAAGTTTCGCATCCTCTGATTCGATCTCCGTATTCGGCCGTCAATTCAGCATACGTAACTTCCACCAAGCCGAGATGCGCAGCGGGTCGGTGCAGCCAAGCCAAAAAAAGATGGATGACCCTCTCTCTGAGATTCCCGTCATGACCAAGAAGGACAGACAGCTGTTGAAGGAAAGTTTTAGTTGCCTGACTGCCTAATGATGCCCATTTTCCCGCAAACTCGTTAAGGTTAATATTATCGTTATCAGGCAGAGCCCCGAACCGGAAGCTGCGATTCAAACCCTCAGTAAATTTGTTGGCTGCCGATTGACAAGCCTCCTCGTACATGAGCCGGATTTCGCCGAAACTATGGCCGAGACTGCTGACTCCGAATGTCAAAGTAACCTTAAAATAAGTTAAAAAGGTTTTGCGAACTTCCTCCATTAGCTTAGCAGTAGGATCCTGAGCCCCGTCCCCTGCTGTAACGTTGAGCAATAAAATATATCTATTGTCCGCGTCCCTGTAAGCTTCTCCTTTGCCGAAGGCCCCCAAAAGTTCGTCCAGAACATTGAGTAGAGACATTCGAACAAGCTGCCCCTTCTCGTCTTTGAACTTCTCATTCAAGCGTCTATAATGATCAATCTCCATGACCATTACGTACATCGGGCCGAGTTCGAATCTTTGACCCAAGTCGCGCAAGCCTTGCCCGAACTCTGCCTCCGTAAACTTGCCTCGAAACATAAAATCCATAAGCAAGCTTTCTTTCAACGCCTCTTTATCCCAGATCAAAGCCGGCTTTTCGCCTGACGGATGCCTCATGTCATCCAACTCCATGCGTACCTTGCCTAGCACCTTCTGGAGTTCGACCGGCGACATCGTTAGCTTCGGCAAATAGTCGGTCACCCCATATTGCATCGCCTGACGAGCCAAATCGAATTCTTCCACGCAAGTGAGAATGACGATTCGGGTGCGGGTATCGCGTTTCCTTATAGAAGCAATAAACGACATTCCGTCCATGATCGGCATTTTGATATCGGTAATAACAATGTCCGGAGCAGCCTTCTCATAGGCCTCTAATGCTAGCTTGCCATTCGGAACGTCGGCGACGACTTGCATATCGAACCGATTCCACTCAATCGAGTTTTTAAGCAGCATTCGAGCCAGTGTTTCATCTTCTGCTATCAGCACTTTATACACGGGTATCATCACTCGCTTCCGATAGATTTGCTTAAAGTTATTGAATATCTTTAGCAACATAATAACAGAATTCCAACAATGCAATATTTATTTTTGGAGTACCCCTACCACACGATCGTTATCCCGGTTCGTCATCATGCACGGCGTCATAAGCAGCAATTCGGCTTCGGCGAATATTACGATCGGGACATCCTCATAGGAGAGCTCGAGAAAGTATCGGGCTTCACCAATAACTATATTCTGGTCCTGTTCCGCAAGCATGTCGGCATGTCCCCTATGCAGTACTTAACTTGGATTCGTATCGCAAAGCCAAAAAGCTCGCCGTCCAATCGAACCTCTCCATTAGCGAAATCGCGCTAAAGGTAGGCAATTCTTCCGCAATCTCCTACTTGCCGCGAACGAGCTTCGAAATCTGACCGAATTGCTACTCTATGCCTAATCTGTAAGAAGATTAAGTGGCTTCGATAAAAACCCCGACGAGACTACTCCTCGTCGGGGTTTTCATCCTACATCCTAGCCGTATAACCTTCCTTCTCAGCATTGCCAAGCAAATACAAAAATGCTGGAGCGGGTATGCGAACTACTGGAATTCGTGAATGATGCTGCGTCACGCCATAATCTTCTGCCCTCTTTGTGATAATCAAGGAACCCTGTACTTTGGCTTTCTCGTCATTCGTCAACTCAATGATTGCATCCGTTTCCTTAACATGTGTATTTTCACGATATTTGACCTCGCATAAAAGCCTTCCCAGTGGAAGCTCAACCACGACATCAACTTCTTTTTCGTTCTCTTTAAGCCTCCGGTAATAACCAACTTGCGCGTTCGAGGTATAATAAAAAGCAGCAACATGCTTGTATACTGCCGTTTCCACCATAATTCCCATTTCTTCCGGGATCGTTATCACATCCTCAAGCATGAGTACCGCATTACGTATTGCAGCATCGGCAACATAAATTTTTGAGCGCCCTTTAAGAATCCCTTTTCCATCCACACCAATTGGATCACTTATATAAATCAGATTAGCTTCCTTTAAGAAATGGATATAGCTCGTCAAGGTAGACTTGTTCATTTCGTCAAGCTCCTTGCACATCGTGGTCACATTAATGATGCTTGAAGAATGCATGCAAAGATATAAAAATACCTTTTCTAGTTGCAAAGGATTTCTAACATTAAACAATGTTAGTACATCCCGCTTAATCACCTTGTCTACTACGTCCTCACGCAGCATTCTTTGGGCTAAGGCGTCGTCGCGTGATAGCGCAAGCTCCGGAAAGCCACCTACAGTCAAATAACGATTAAAATGCTGCTGAAGAGGTGAAAGCTTATTCATTAAATCGGTTAAATCTCCCTTGTCCATCTTATATAGCTGTGTAGGACGAATACCTTTAGGGAGTTGTGGTCTTGCAGAAATCTCTAATAGATCACAGTATTCATAAAAAGATAGCGTCGGAACCCTCAGAACACTCCAGCGTCCGACCCCGCTATCCGTTGAACCTTTTTCCAATGTAGGGCTTGCGGAACCTGTAGCCACCAACTTAAGATGGGGTCGCGAGTCAAACAGAACTTTTACCCACACCTCCCAATCCTCGGCGTATTGCACTTCATCAAAAAAGAAGTACACTTCACCTTCTGTTGAATACGCATTTTCATATGCCCTCAGTACACCTTCAAAACCACCGAGCTTCAGTATTGGATTGTCAAAAGATAAATATACAATATTACGTACCGAGACCCCCTTCGCCAAGAGTTCGCTGATTAGCTGATACATGATTGTGGTTTTACCAACACGTCTCGCGCCACTGATAATAACAAACCTTCTAAGATCAGGATGCTCAAGCAGCTTCTTTGCCTCGTAGAACGCAAATCGCCGGTGAGGAGGAGCACTTTTTTCTGACATCTGTATCCCTCTCCACCAGGGATTATATTGTAATAGCAAATTCAGCAACTTCTCATCCGTAAACATAGCCATGACGATTCACCACCTCAAAACAATTGTAGATTATAACCAAAGTAAAGACAATAACTATTGATATTATAATATCCATTTATAAATGATTTATGCACATTAAAAAATCTTTTTCCAATTATAAGCAAAAAACAGGGACTTTCCCTTAGCCATTTTCATGGTTATTGGAACAGCCCCTGAGGTCAAAATCATGCGGTCAAGCTCTACTCCCCGAAACTTTTTGGTTCACTCGAATTGCGGTACGGTTGTGAAAGGGCTGCCGTAATCGTTCGGAATTCCGGGCTGAGCCCGAATGCGGGGTCCCCGGGTCGGCTTGATCGAACTGCGCAATAAAAATGATAGAGGACGCCGTTATGGCGAACGACGGATGGCTTGTGGGCATGCATTTCGTCCAGTTCTCCCTTTTCACCATGCTCCAGAATCGGTCGCTCGATTGGGTACCATTCCAAGAGATCGTCAGATACAGCCAAACCTTCCTGCGCGTTAACACCATCGTACCCGAAGTAAAATAGGACCCATTGCCCATGGTCGAAGGCAACGAACGGATCAGCGACACAGTGGGACTGCCAGCCGGCACGATTCC
The DNA here is from genome assembly GCF_021190915.1 of Cohnella silvisoli. Taxonomy (GTDB): domain Bacteria; phylum Bacillota; class Bacilli; order Paenibacillales; family Paenibacillaceae; genus Cohnella; species Cohnella silvisoli. The sequence goes on along the minus strand of NZ_JAIOAP010000001.1, from coordinate 542,728 downwards.
GAATGACCGGATTTCCTTCGTATCGGGTCCAATGCAGCATGTCCTTCGACATCGCCACACCCGTTTGCTCGTACCATTTGCCTTCCGTGAGGTCCTTGGCATTATAAAACATGTAATATAATCCCCCATGCGCGATCAAAGCCGCTTTGTATAGCCCACCCCGCTCCCAAGGTTCTCCTTGCTTCCAGGAAAATACGGGGTTCTTCAGGCGGTGCCAGTTCATCAGATTTTCATCCTCACTCCAAGCCAATCCCATTTCCGCCGGTCCTGCCTCATATCCTTCTTCTGGGTAAGCATGATAAACCATCCAATACTTCCCGCCCACTTTTTTTAATACCGGAAGCTCTGAAAGTTCGTTCGTTTCCTTCAGCAACCACGTTCCGGCTGCGCCCACCCGATCCCAGCCTTCATCAGTCTTTCGATTCAAGATCGTACCAACGGGCCTCCAATCGATCAAATCGTCGCTTTCCGCAAGCGCCGTCTGATAGCCGATCCCGTCAAAACCGACATACATCATCATAAACCTGCCTTGATGATAGAAAACAAACGGACAATCGACCCCATGGCTATCGAAAGCGCCCGGAATACCACTTGGTTGCAATAGAGGCTTCCCTAGCTTGTACGGAGTGCTCCAGTTGTCTCTCATCTTCACGTCAACCTGCGTCACGCGTATTTCTCTCCTTTGCATCATCCGTTGTCAGAATGTCTTTATACTTCTTATTTTACTTATTATAATGAGATAGAGAATAACAGGATCCGACTAACACTTGGCATTATCCGATATCCAGAAGTTTAAATGCTCGCCAAGCAAGTACAGGGAGGAGATGCACTACCAGAAGGCGTAGCAATCCCGCCGACATATCGAAAAAATCCCCTTATCGATTCCGGGTCATCCGGTTCGGTGAGGGGATTTTCTCGCTTCATTCGGTTGCATCCAAGCCGATTACCTGCCGATTATCGATTATAAACTTCCACTTCGGCGATTTTGAACAAGTAACCACCTGCTTGCTGAATGCCCAGCTTCGTTGCCGTAATCCGAACATAGCGGGCATTCGTCTGTTTGAACGGCAACGATTGCGGCTCGGTCGGGTTCAAAGGCACATAACCCGTATACGATTTCACTATCGTCCAATTGACGTTATCGGTCGAGGTCTCAATCGCGAAGTCAACCGGGAAACCATCCGCGGTATAATTCGAATTGACGACCGGATAAAGCAGCAGCTGATTGATCGGCTGGGAGTTGGTCAAATCCAGCTTTAGCCATTCGGTATGATTCTCGTCGCTGAAAGCGGTCGACGAGCTGAAGCCATTGGCGCCGCTGCGCGGCACGCGGATGCCATCAACCGCTTTCGCTTTGCCGAAATCCGTATCTTCGATGCTTGTCGAAGAGGTTACGGTCGGCAGTTCATAGTTGAACTGATAGCGCAAATAGACAGTTGGCGATTGGGTCGAGTTCGACGAGAAAATCCATCGCGCTGTGCTGGTGCTCGGGAACCCGACTACATTCGTCCCCCAAGGGCTTGCTCCGTACGCGCCGTAATCCGTCGCGTTAACCCAACCGGTTTCATCGAAGCCGGGCTGCTCCCAGCCGTCCTTCGCGGTACTCGTTACTTTCCAGTTCGTATTGCTCACAACCTTCGCTCCATCAGGCAGCGTGAAATCACCGATGAAGCCGCCGGGTGAATCGGCGAGGTTCGTGACCTCGACAGCGATCGTATTGACGCCGTTTTTCAAATACCCGCGTAGGGAATCCCCTGTTTCCCACAACGTGGAAGTTCCCTTAAGCCTTTTACCGTTCAGATAAATTTTGTACAAGTTGTCAGCCGTCACTATGCCGCTGATTGTCTTAAGAGCGATCGAATTCAGATCGTAAGTCTTTGTCGTCCGCTCCAGAGTTACTGTGCCGCCGGCCGAAATCGGTACCGTCTGATCAAACAGGCCGCTTACTGCTATGCCGTTGATTTTCCAATCCGTGTACGGACTGTTGTTATCCAGCGCCTGGATGCGGACTGACGTGTTGGAAGCCGTGATTTTCAACTTCATGTCCCAATAGTACATACTGTTCAACGTAAGCGAGGTCATGCCGCTCGTCGGGAAATTCGGCTTCACGTGCAGACCGTCTTTGTCCGCCGAGATGCCCATAAACCCGTTCTTGAGCGCAACAGGTACGAGACCGCTTTCAGGGAATTCGCCCCACGTTCCGACGAGACCTTCAGTGTAATGTTGGTTAACTTCACCATAGTACAGTGGGTTTCCGCCAGAGAGGTGTTCCAGATTGAAGCGGTTCACTATCGCCTGCAGCCGGGTATACGCATCGTTCGCTCCTGTTGAACGGAGCCTGCTCATCAACTCATAGTAGGCCGTATAGAAAATAGCGCCGCCGTTCTGAATCTGATTGCTGCTGTAAACACCGTTGCCGTCATAGTCGCTGACCCACCAGCCGCCAGAGGCTTTCGGCGGGATGTTGAACATAATCGCCCGCGGTGCAAAGACGAATTTGCTGAACACATCATTAGTGCCGGCCGAAGTGTTCGTATTCGACAAGTACGACATGATCGCATTCGCCTTTGTCGTATCGGCCAAACCGTACGCAATCGCTTCGAGATTGAGGAACACTCCGCCGTAATCGCGAGTTACCCCGTTCACGTCGATATTCATTACGTAGTGATTGGTCGACCAGAAGGTCGAGTTATAAGCCGTTTTTAAATCGTCGGCATAGCCATTCAACTGAGTGGCGCGAGTTGTGTTGCCGACCATACTTTCTATCTCGGCCATTCTGCGCAGCGCTAAATACCCGTAGATATTGTCATAAGCACTTTTATGACCGAATGGTAAAAGGTCCCAATAATTGCTGCCGACCGATCCGATCGTGCCGTTGTGATAAGAATTGGTGATAATGAACAACTTTGCGGTCGAGTCGTATTGCGTCGTCAGCAGGTAGTTCATTGCATTCCGCATTCGGTCGATGTTGTACTTCAACGCATTCAAATCGCCCGCGTTCATAATGTGATTGTACAGGCCATTAATCAAGTTGGCCGAAGTCATAATATAATGATTGCTGTCCATGAAACCTGGAAACGGCCAACCCGGTGAATCTTGCCAAGTGTACACATAACCGTTCGGGTCCTGCTTGACCTGGGAGGCGTCATGCTCCATCGTGTCACGGTTGATATCGTCGGTCCAGACTCGTTGTAAGCTCTGCCATTCGTACCAGTCTGGATTGACTTCTCCCGGCTCCCAGCCATAATTGCGCTCGGAGAAGATGGCGTTCGCACCGGTCGTCACCGTAGAATCACCTCCCTCATACCTCGCATGAACAGCCGGTGTAATATCCGAGGAAGGCATCAGTTCAATGTCAAGCGTGTGAGTAAGCGTGTTGCCGGTATTCAATACCGTTGGAAGAATTGCGGGAAAATTCATATACATCATATCCAAAGAGGCCAAGTTATTCAGCCGCTTAGTCGACGGATAAAACCGCAGATTGAAATCAAAACCGTTCGCCCCCTGCCAGTCGATACGGTTCCCGCTCAGATTAAAGGGAGCCTCTGACCTGTTAGTCCGCTTGAAAGCGTGCACTTCCTTGTAAAGTGCGTTCACATCGGCCATCCTAATGAATGGGTTGCGCAGTGAATTCACTTGATAACCCGGGTTGTCCCATAGCGACTCGATCGTGAACCCGGACGATTCCAGCTTTTTGCCGTTAGCTGACGACGTGACTGTATAGGTGTTTTTCATCCATTTGCCGTCAAGCGCAATCGTCCAACTGCCACTGATGCCGGATCCGCCGAAGCCAATGCCGTTGAGCGTAAGTGTTGTTCCGCTGGTCGAGGCCGTCACCGAACTGTTTCCTGCATACGGAACGCCGGCTAATTGGAAGTTAAAATACATGTTGTTCGCGATCAGGTCATCGCTGTAATTACCCGCGCCCGTCGGGTCGAAACGCAGCGTATCGATTAATCCATCCACACCGGACAAGCTGTAGTAGCCGTTGCTAATCGAATAACGATTCGCCTTGTCAAGCACGCGCAACGAATCAAGCTCAAAGTTGCCGTTGCCCCCGTTGGTTGTCGGATCGAAACGCAACTGCGTTATTGTGCCTGTCCAATTTGCGTTGCCGCTCAAATCGATTTGAAGCGTATGCCACTTGCTATCGGAAATCGTCGAAAACGATTGGCTGCGCGCTGCCGCCCATCCGCCCGTGCTCGTCGTCCAAAACAATTGCGCATTCGTGTTACCCGTATTGTTGTAATAGGTGATCTCTACTATTTTGAATGTTGAGGCCTGTATAGAAACCGGCGGGCCTGTCAGGGTAGGATCATTGCTGCCGCTCGGAACGTGCATAACGATTTTTCCGTCAATCACGAGATGAGCATCGATTCCGGCATTTGGCGTCCACCCATCCAAATTGTTGTTTGTACGCCAATCATAACTTAAGGAACCGCTTGCAAAAACACTTTGAACAACCATCCATAACGTTACCAATAAGAAGACGGCAAAAAGCAACAGTGTATTGCGAATTGTAGCCCGATTCATTTACGTTTCCTCCCTTTATAGATAATGACTAATGCCTCCCTGCTTATCTGGTTGCCTATTTACCTGATGATAGTGAAGCCGTTTCACCTCCTTTCCGAACGGACGATTGATGCATTTTGTACCTTTGAAAATATGCCGTCAGTTCGAATACACGTTAAAGCTATACAAGGAATATCCCCAGCCCGTGCCTCTTTCCGATCCGTACATTCGTACATACCTCGCGTTAACGCTCGGGAAGCGAATGTAATCAAGGCCTCCGTCCCCCGATACAGTCTGGTAAACATCGGTCCAGCTTAACGCATTATAGGACACCTGAATTTTATAGGTTTTGCCATATGCGGACTCCCAATAAAGCTTAACGCCATTAAAGCTCTGCACCGAGCCAAGGTCAACGTAGATCCATTGCGGATCGATACCTTCCGGACTCGACCACCTTGTCGCCATGCTGCTATCGGTTGCATTGCCGGCTGCGTTCCCTGCCGGATAAGTTCCGGATGCGGTTGCCGCCTTGGAAAGCGCCAAATTCGTCTGCGCAGGATTGTCGTAATAAACACCGAATTCGAACAGCGAGTAACCCCAGCCCGTACCTCTCTCCGTTCCATACATCCTTACATATCTCGCGCTTGCAGCCGTAAACTCGATATCGTCGATGCCGCCATTACCGGTCGTCGTGGAATATACGTCCGTCCAGTTCACGGAGTCCGTAGATAATTGAATTTTATAGGATTTAGCATAAGCTGCCTGCCAATTCAACCTTACTCTGTTGATCGTTCTGTTCTGACCGAGATCGATGTTGATCCATTGCGGATCGACGCCTTCATTGCTGGACCATCTGGTCGCCTCGTTGCCGTCGAGTACGTTGGAGGCATTCGTCGATGACGGGTATACGGAGGATGCCGTTGCCGTCTTGTTCAATGCATAATTATTGCCGGCCGGCAGATCGTAATAGACGCCTAAATCCCATAACGAATAGCCCCATGCCGTCGCTCTCTGCGTGCCGTGCACTCTCACGTATCTCGCGGAAACGGTGGGGAGGCTGACATCGTCAATCCCGCCGTCGCCGGATGTCGTCGAGTAAACGGTTGTCCAGTTCGCGGCATCGTTGGAGACGGAAACCGTGTACGATACCGCGTATGCCGTCTCCCAATTCAGCTTTATTCGATTGAAATTCGAAGGAGTGCCCAAATCCACGTAAATCCATTGCGGATCAATGCCTTCGGCGCTGGCCCACCTTGTCGTCGCCGCTCCGTCAACGGCATTCATGCCTGCAAGATTGCCGTTCACATTGGAGGAAGTCGTTACGGGTCTTGTCAAAGCCAGATTGATCGGCGCATTTCCTCCCAGTGTAATGAGCCCCGGAGGTTCTCCCGCCAGCGCCGAACGGTTCAGGAATGCCGCATAACCTTCGACGGATTGGGGACCTCCCCAAGTCTTTTCGGAAACAATTCTCAAGGGGGAAGCTACGATTTTGGCAATTTCTTTTTCCGTGAAGCCTTTGGCCACCGAGATGTCATTCCAGTTGTTGAATTTAACTCCGAGTATGTTCGGGTCTGCCCCTGACAACTGATTGGAAGTGTTGAAAGAGTCGAACATATTCGGTTTCCATGTTTGATACAAATAAACATTATCGCTTTGCCAGTCTGTGCCCGGAACGCTGTACAGATACCTGGCAGACGAGTTGATGATTTGGAACCCTCTCTGCGATATGGATTGGATCCCGTCTGCCAACCAAGCGTCATATACGATGTCGTTACTGATCGGAATATTGCCCGGAAGGGTGTCGAACCATGCCCATACTCTCGTCTTCTTTCCTTTGTTCTTCAGAACGGTGTTGTAATCATTGATAAACTTGCGGTACAGCTCACCTGCCGTCGAGTACCCTTGGGCAAGCGCATAGTTATGCGTGCGGGTATCCGCATCTACGTGACGGTCAAAATAAGGGAAGCCTCGGGCATCATTCGGCGTTTCGTCCGCCCCCAGATGGAAATCGGGAGCCTCGAACAAGGGGACGAATTCATCGAGAAGGTTGTTCACGAAAGTGAACGTATCCGGAAGCGAGAGGTCTATCACGTCGCTCCAAGTCTGATTCTTAATAGAGGGCAAATAAGACGTGATGGCAAATGCGTGCCCGGGCAGATCAATTTCGGGCGTGATCGTGACCTGATATTTTCGGGCGAAATCTTGAATATCCTGCAAATCCGCATGGGAATAACTTTGGGTGGCAGCGAGTCCCGGGTATGTCGTACTGACTAGTCGAAAAGCATCGTTATCCGAAAAATGAATGTGCAAGTCATTCATTTTGTGCCATGACAGAAATTTGATGGTGTCTTTAATGCTGTCAACCGTAAAATATTTGCGCGCCACGTCAAGCATGAATCCGCGTTCTTTATAGGCCGGATAATCTCTTGCCGTGCCTTTAGGGATGCTGGTCTTGTCCGGACTTTGATTCAGTATTTGAAGCGCCGTACGCGTACCGTAAAATACTCCTTTGGCACTGTTGGCTTTTATCGTGACGTAGTTGGCGGCTTGCATGATGTAACCTTCGCTGCCGATACCCGAATCCGTGTTGTTCAGCGTAAGATAGAAATCTCCCGCCGCCGGACTGGTTGTCGTCACGACATTGAGCGTGAGGCCGGTAAGCGCCAGCATGTCTTCCCGGAACGTATTGGCCGTATCGGCAAGAGCCGTGTTATATGCACTATCGACTGCGATCCGGGAACCGACTGCAAGACTGAAATCTCCCGCGTCGCTAGTCCATTCCCGCAAGCTGGGAACGACATTCGGAGCCGTTCCAAGATCGTATACTTCAGATACATAATCATATCCAGCTAGTCCCGAGGAGCTTCCATTCAAGTACGCGGTCGATGGATGCGTGCTGGCCGTATACGTCCATACGCCCACGGTTTCGACCGGATTACTGAGCACCCACAAATAATTGCCGGAGGCTTGAGTTGCAAAATTCAACTGCAGCCAGGCATTGTCCGCGAAATTCGTGTAGGTTTGAGAGGCAATGGACGTTCCCGCAACCGTCGTTGCGTAATCTGCATTCCACCGATACAACTTTAGCGTGAGACTGCCAATATTATTCGAATAACTGGGGCACAAGACTCTAAGCGAATTAAAGGAATCGGCGGAATAAAATTGCTCTCCCCTTGTTTGGCCTGCGGAAATCATGGAATCCGTGGATGTGCCGTCAATCGAATAAAGTTTCGTCCAGCCGCCGCCACCCACAGCATATCCGGTTTTTGGCAGAAGGAACAAGCAACCCATAAAAATAATGACGAAAGCAATCTGATACTTGGATGACAACAATCCGGTAAAATAAGCTCTCATCCTCAACCCCTCCTCGAATAGTGATGTTTCCGGACGTCGGAACCGGAATCAACGATCAGCTATGATCTCATCCATTTGCAAATAATAGATACCATAATTGTCTGCTCTCAGTTTGGTGGCGTAGATCCTGAAGTATCTTGCATTCACGAGCGTACTGAATGGAAATACTTGCGTTGTCGCTTCCGGATTATAGTAATCGGTATAGCTTTGCCCAATAATATCTGACCAAGTGCTGCCGTCATTGCTGGACTGAATCTTAAAGTCCTCAGGGAATCCATATGTGTCTCGCGGACGGATGCGCAATTGACTCCAAGCTTGAACGGATCCCGTATCGATTGAAATCCACTCTGTTGAATTACTCGAGGCATGTCCGATGCTAGAGTAAATCGTCCCTATTTGATTATCGACCGCGTTGGCTGCCCCCCAACCGGAAAGCGATGAAGAGCTTGAGGCCGTACGTTTCGGGAGAAGATCCACCTTCATTTCTGACATTTGCAAATAGTAATTCGAATAGTTATCGCTCCCGAGTTTTGTCGCATACAATCGCAAAAAGCGGGTAGATACCGGGGATGTGAACTTAAAGGTCTGCGCAGCGGAACCTGGATTCGGATAAGAAACATACGATGCACCGCTTATATCGCTCCAGGCGACCCCGTCGTTGCTGGACTGGAATTTGAAATCGACAGGGAAGCCTAAACCGGATGCACGGGGAGTAAGCAGTACTCCTTGAACAGGCTGTACTGCGCCTAAATCCTCCGACAACCATTGAACGGTGGCGGCAGAAGACGAACTAACGCTGGAATAATCCGTCGTACTCAATCCGTCCAAAGCCCTTTCCGATCCCCAGCCTGAAAGAGATGAAGAGGCAGTGATGCCGTACGGGATATCTTCAATGGAAATATCGGAAAGTTGAAAGTAATGAATCCTCGGCTGATATTGGTCGAATCCTAAATTACCGGTAAAAAATCGGACATACCGGCCATACAACGGCTCATTGAATTCATAGACATGCCGGGCATTCGGCTCAACCTTGTAGTGGCCGACATCAATATCAGCGGTTACCCAGTTGGAATTGTCCGTGCTCACTTGAATGGCGAACGGGCCGGGGTATCCGAATTCTTCGGGAAGCCGCGGCGTCAACGTGGTTCGCTTGATCATCCGATTGGCGCCGGTATCCACCGTGATCCACTCCTGTGCCAACGAAGTATTATGATCAACCGATGACCAGACCGTCGAAACAAACCCGTCGATTGCCTTCGATGCTTCCCAGCCGCTTAACTGGGACGAGGCAGTTACGCCGACTCGCGGAGAGGCACTGTAAGCGAGAGGAACGGCAGCAGCCTGTGCAGAACTGCCGCTGTCGCCGCTGGCATTCGACGCCGTGACAGTGAAATAATACGGTGTCCCGTTCGTCAGTCCGGTTACGGTATAGGGACTGCTTGTCACCCCTGTAATCGTGTTCGGATAAGAACCGCTAACGGTACCATATTTGATCTTGTAGGTTTCACCCGAAATGCCCGTCGTCCGAAAGTGGAGCTCAACCTGCCCATTTTGGGGAATAACGGCTTTGATTCTGGGGACCGCAGGAAGATTGTCATCAGTCAGCGTGAATGGGTTCATTGCCGTGTACCAGTAAGCCCATTTGGTCCCGTAAGCATAAGCAATCCGGTTGTTCTTGGCTGTATCGAAATGGCCAAGCTCATCACCTGTAATACCGGCATTGTGCGCGGCGATGTTGATATAATTTTTAGGCAAGGTGCCTGGCTTATATGTGATCCCGTCCGTTGACTCGTATAACTTGATATATGCAAACGGTCCCATACGCATGGCGGTGCTAACGGCAATAAACTTGTTTATGGAAGGCACATATTTAAAATCGGCTGAATCCTCTTCCAGCTCCTTATTGATCGCAACTCCTTGATATACGGTTGCCCCCGGCCAATTGGCATTCGAGATGGACGCCGTACGAACCCTCATTTGTTCGATTTCTCTTCCTGTCACCGGGTCCCGGCTGCTCCATGTGTAGTAAATATAGAGAGTTGAATCTTTGACTACAAAACTCGGTTCCCCTGCCCCATACTTGTCGATGAGAGGATCATTAAAGACAATGAAAGGCTGTGGATTTCCTCCCCACCCGCTGCCGTTCCACTTTTCCCATGGACCGGTTACGCTGCTCGAGCGCGCGACAAATACGTCATTATCCGTTCCTAAGGAATTTTGAGTGGATGTATAGCCCATATAGTAATAGCCGCCGAACTTTACAACGCCCGGGTCGCAAACGGAATTCGCGTCCACCGAACCGGGAGTTGGCTTAAGAGCGATCGATTCCGTCCCCCAGGTAACGCCGCCGTCCGTAGAACGCTTGTATCGGATATAGTCCCACTCTTCCACGGTTCCATAGGAGCATGTCCACATATCGATGCTATTGTCCGCATTCAATATCATGGATGGACCATATCGGTATTTCCCACCTCCCGACGGATCGAATATATTCCATCCTGCTGAAGTACTGCCAGTGGCAACGGCGGATGTAGAAATCGGAAATGCAACAATCGCGCAACACAAGCAAATCAAAATCAGAATCATTTGCAATCGAATTTGTAATCCTGAATGTTTCTGCATACGAATCCACCTCTCTAATTTAGGTAAGGGAGTGCACTGTAGCTGCTATCAACACCTCTTTAACTTCATAACTTCAAATGTTATTGAATCCCCCCTTTCAAAATATTGTAAGCGTTATCAATTAACGGCGTATGAGGGGCAGCTCGGAAAGAGCTGCCTTAATCGTTAATCGTTTCGGGATTTGGCGTTATACCGGCTTGCCTTCCATGACCGCCCTAATCTTCTCGAACGGCAGTTTGGGTTTCCTGTCATAAGTGAGCAAACCGTTGATTTCCTGCTCGATGATCCGTTAACCCATACCGACAGAAGGGCACCAGGATTTGCCGATCGAACGGCTCTTCGGACATATGCCACAAGTCCCGCTCACCAACTCGTTCATCGTCAAACGCGAATTGCCATGTTCCGTTCAAATTCAGCCAGTCGTTCCGAACGAACTGCGGCCTTGGATATTCAGCCCTGATCAAGCTTTCTTTCATTTGACTTGTTTCGATTTAATGAAATCAGCTGCTTGCCGTTTGACTTCGTCCACCACTTTTTGCGCGCCGGCTTTTTTGTATTTCTCGACCAGTTGGGCGACTGCCGCATCCACGTCTTTCACGATTCCAAGCTCAATCGGAATCGCGTACTGCTTATACACGTTGTTAATATTGGCTACTTCTGTTTTGATATTGGTTTCATCTACGTTAAAGCCGTTCAGCAAATAAGGGGAAGCTTTCTCAAGCAGTGCTTTTTTCGTGTCGATATATTGCTGCGTATAGCTTTCGAGCGGCGGCCATTGGTCGCGGTTGTTGGACCACCAACCGGCTCCATACATCGGATAAGGATTCGGATCGGCATTAATGATGGCCAGCTTGCCATCCACCATGTTGTAGTTTTTCCCTTCGATCCCGAAGGCAAGCAACATATTATAGGACGGTTCTTGATGAAGCAGATCGATGGCCATCAAAGCTCTTTCATAATTTTTGGATATTGGAGAGAAGGAGAAGCCATTGCCCGTTGCCGTTCTAATCATGGCCGTTCCGTTCGGAGTCACGTTGTTTATACCGCCAAGTTCCCAGCCCTTAGCGGTCATATCGGAGCTTAACTGGGCGTAGTTCTCGAACGCGGTCATATAGTACCCGGATTTCCCTGCTTTCAACAAGTCTAATCCGGACGTTTTCTGGGCAAAGGCGTTTTTCGGAAGCAAACCTTTATCCGCCCAATCCTTCATCGTTTTGGCAGCATCGGTATAGATTGCAGCGAATTCCGGATCGAGAAGACCCGTTAACTTGTAATCTTTGTTCTCCGGATTGAAGTTAACCAAATTTTGGACTTTGAAGGCGCTCCAGCCTTGCAGCATTCCGCCAAAGAGGTTTTTAATGTCGTCAGACGTGCCATCTACCGGCATCATGCCCGGTTCGTTGTCTTTAATGGCTTGAAAGTAAGGTCCTAGGTCTTTGAACGTTTTGATTTCAGGAACGTTATATTTTTTTCTGATATCTTCCCGGAAAAAGCCCGTTCCTACATCCAACTCCTTGAACGTTTGAGGGATCATGTAGATTTTTCCATTCACAACAGCATCGGTCCACATGGCTTCGGACGTTGCCTTGTGAGTTAAAGGCATATTTTTCTCCACATCTGCCATTGTAATCTCATGATAACCGCCTTTGGCAGCGTTGGAGACGTAGCTTACGTTTCCGAAAATAACATCCCAGTCCTGCGGGGAAGCAAGAATCAACGGATATTTCGTGCCGATGTCGGCAAAAGGAATATACGTCAGCTCGATCGTCGCGTTGATGTCCGCTTCGAGCTTTTTGTTCACTTCGGCCATGACCGCATCATTGTCCTTGGGCGCTTCTCCGAGGAGAACGAATTTAAGCGTAACTTTGTCGAGCTGGGGCTTCTGAGTCTCTGACGGTGACGAGTTGGACGATTCGGAGGAACTGGACTCGGCCGCCGGCGAACTGCCGGAATTGGAGTTTTCTTTTTTCGTACATGCGGATAAGACCATCATTACGCTAAGCAAGAGTGCAACTGTGACGCTTAGTACTTTGTTTTTCTTACTCATCTTTTGTAACCTCCCTGATTTTTGTATGTTAAACCGCCGGTTAGCGGGATTAACCTTAGCCTTTGACGGAACCGATCGTGAGACCGGAAACGAAATATTTCTGAACGAAAGGGTATGCCAGTACGATCGGTCCCGTTGCAACAACGGTTAAGGCCAGCTTGACCGTCTGCTGAGGCAGTTCGATCGCGGAGACCGCGCCGTTGCCTTCCAGAAGCTGCTTGGCGAACGTTGTAGAGCTTAGAAGCTTGTAGAGCGTGTATTGAAGCGGAAACAGCTTCTCTTCCGTGATGAATAAGGTTGCGGTATACCAATCGTTCCAGTATCCAAGCGCCACGAACAAACCGATAGAGGCAAGAGCAGGCTTGAGCAACGGCAGGATAACCTTCATGAAAATGGAGAAGTCATTCGCTCCGTCGATCTTCGCGGATTCCGATATGGAATCGGGAATGCTGTTCGCGATATAGGTTCTCAGAATCAAGATATAAAGGACGTTGAACATCCCGGACAAGAGCAGAATCGATATCGTATTTCTAAGAAACAGATAATTAGTGATCAGCATATAATAGGGGACGAGTCCGGCGCTGAAGAGAGTCGTAAAGAACAAGTAGAACGCCATCGGATTGCGATACTTGACATCTTTCCTTGCAAGTACGTACGCCGCCATGGAAGAGAAGAAGAGCGACAAGCCCGTTCCCGCTACTGTAATGAATAGGGTCACCCCGTAACTTTGAATGATTTTGGCCGGTTGATCGAAAATAAACTTGTACGCGCCAAGATCGAAGGTTCTGGGAATGAGGGAATATCCGTGTTGCAAGATGGAGTCCTCGGATTGAAAGGAGCCCACCAGAAGCATGACAAATGGTATTATCGCCGCTCCTCCAACGATGCCAACAATAATAAATGCGATAATATTGAAAATAAAAATGTCTTTTCCCCTATTCACGATTCGAAACCACCTTCCCTTGCTTACAGCGAGTGTCTAATATAACGCGTAATCGCTATTCCATTTCTTAACCGCCCAATTCACCCCATAGATGAGGATAAAGCAGAGTACGGATTGATAGAGGCCCGCAGCGGAAGCCATTCCAAAGTCGTTCGAGAAAACCATGGATCTGAATACAAGCGTGTCGATAATGTCCGTTTTGTCGGCCAACAATCCGTTGTCGCCAATCAATTGGTAAAACATTTCGAACTCCCCGCGCATAATTCTGGAAAGACCGAGGAGAACAAGAATGACGACAGTCGGCTTCAGCATCGGCAGCGTAATATACCAGATTCTTTGGAAAATGTTGGCGCCGTCAATCTTCGCCGATTCGTAGCTTTCCTGATCGGCTCCCATAATTGCGGAGAGATACAGCACGCTGGAAAATCCGATCCCCTTCCAGACATAGAAGATAGGAAGAAGGAGCATCCATGCCGTTGGGTTCGAGTAGATGTCGACGGGTTCTGCTCCGAGCGATCTTAACAGGGTGTTCAAGGTTCCGTAGTCAAAGTTGAAAATATTGTAGAAGAAAGCCGATACCGTGACCCAGGATATAAAATACGGAAGAAACATGAACGTTTGCGCCGTTTTCTTGAAATACTTGCCTGCCATCTCTGCAATCATCACGGCGACGAGCACGGAGATGACCGTACTTGCTGTGAGGAATACCAGATTATAAATGATCGTGTTGCTCGTCACCAGCCAGAGCTTGCCGGACTCGAAGAAATACCGGAAGTTCTCCATGCCGTTCCAATCGCTGCCGAATACCCCGCCGCTGTAGGTATACTCCTTGAACGCTATGACTATACCCGGCATGGGGAGATAAGCCAGCACCAGGAAGTAAAAGCCGACTGGCAGAAACATCAAGTAAAGAATCTTATTTTTGGTTATCTCGTACAGGAAACCTTTTTTCTTTCTCGTTATGTCCATGCTGCACCTCATATCGTTTATGTAAACGCTTCCAAAAAGAACGAGCTGAACATTTCGAAAAACGGATGCTTTCGCTCGTATACATCTTCTTATCGCACTACGTCACGCGCATTTCTCTCCTTTGCATCATCCGTTGTCCGAATGTCTTTATGCTTATTATTATACTTGTTATAATACGATAGAGAATGACAGGAGCCGACCAACGCTTGGCATTATCCGATATCAATTGCTATTGTTTATAATCCCAATCATCCAATATCCGGATGTCCGGTACGAACGTCTTACGAATATACAGTTCGGATTGCAGCGCGATTTGGGTTTGTTTCAATATACGCTCGGCGTTCATTTTTTTGATAAGGAAGCGGAAGGCTTCATGAATGATCCGTTGGGTTGGGATATGGATCGTCGTAATCTCGTATTCCTTAGACAAGGCAAATTCATCAAAGGCGATGATGCTAATATCTTGAGGGTATTCAAGGCCGAGTTCCCGCATTCTGTTGATCATTCCAATCGCGATGATCGCAGTCCCCGCAATGATAGCAGTCGGCTTTTCCGGAAGCGACAGAAAATGATCCAACGCCCTCTTCCCTGCTTCGAGCTTGTGCGAACCTGTAATGAAATAATCGGCATGTATCGGAATATCAAAGTGTTTCAAAGCCATCTGATAACCTGTAAAACGGTCGCAGCTGACCAGGTAGTCCATAGGTCCCGGCGAAACGAAGCCAATTCCCTTATGCCCGGATTTGATCAGCATGACGGCCGCTTTAAAACCGAGGTCGATATTGTCGACATCCACCCAGTCAGCCGGGACTCCCTCCTTAGGACGAGTCGTTAACACGTACGGAAAATTCATATCGTTCAGTACCTTGAAAGTTTCCCCTTCATCCATCGGAAGAACAAAACAAAGCGCATCGACTTGGCCGCTTCTGACCATATTCAATACTTTTTTTCCTCCGAAAGTATCTTCCCAAGACAGCAGAATGTGGTACCCCATTTCGGATATGGCTGCGCCGACTTCGCCGATAAGTTCCAAGTCCAAAGAAAAGTCCGTTCCCGGTTTCGGCATGACGAGACCGATCGTGTTCAAGCTCCCGGATATCAGCCCTTGCGCAGCCCTGTTGGGCGTATAGTTCATTTCATTGGCGATATTAACAATACGAAGCCTGTTTTCATCAGACAACGTACCCGTCCCATTCATGGCGAATGAGACGGCCGTTACAGACACTCCGGCTCTCTTGGCAACGTCACGAATATTAGCCATGTTCTCTCCTTTGCATCATCCGTTGTCAGAATGTCTTTATACTTCTTATTTTACTTATTATAATGAGATAGAGAATAACAGGAACCGACTAACACTTGGCATTATCCGATATTCGAAGGAGGTTTCCGCATGACTATGCATCGCTGGCTCAACTTCAGCAGTCGGTCATTTCCCAGCTTCATCAGCGCCGGTAAAAGAATTTTCCAACCGGGAGAGCGGCATGATGAACGGATTTTCCCCGCATTTGTTGCCATGTTCGTCATAAAAGGCATCGTTCACCTGATGGAAGACGGCGTTCCCTATGAAATCAAGGATGGAGAGTGGTTTATCCAAACGCCCGGCTTGCGGCACTTTGGTTACAAGGAATCGGACCAGGAAACCGTGTATTACTGGATTCACTTTCTTCCGGGGGACTGGGAAATATCGGCTTCAGACTTGAGCGCACCGGGCCGAATCGTCAAGATCGATATGGGGGATGGCCTGCGGGTACCGGATACCCGTTATTCTTTAAACATGAATTACGGGCCGTTCCCATGCGAGGAATGGGATGGCCCGTTAGAATCTATCGTAGAAGCGGTCCTTGTCGGAAATTGGACCTTGCAGCAATCCCGATTCATGCAACTGCTGGAACGGATGATGGAATTTGATCCCGACCGGCATCTTATACCGTCCAATACGGTTGCGCTTCAGGTTTACCGATTTTTACTGGAGAATTTCAGGAAACCTATCCGTCTGAAGCAGTTGGCTCAAAACCTCCACTATTCCGTGGATTACCTTTCCCGCTGTTTCCGACTCCACTATCAGACGACGCCCTCGGCATTCCTTCACAGGCTCAGGATGGAAGAAGCCAAGCTTCTGCTCGCTACGAGCGGTTATTCCGTACGAAGAATCGCAGTGGAGGTAGGCTATGAGGAACTGAGTGTCTTTAGCCGAGCATTCAAGAACGATCAGAACGTCTCTCCCGTCCAATACCGCGAACGGATTTATGCAGGTGGGATGCTGGCAAGGGACGACTCGTAGCTCATGATGCCGGCAAGGAAAATTTAAGCGGTATTAAGCTTTGACCGCCCCCGCTGTGACTCCTTCGGTTATTCGATTTCACGAGATCGTAACGTTGTTAATGATTCGGCGATCATAAGATCGTCCATCTTCCGCGCGGAATTCGGGGTGCTAGACGCGAAAAAGGAAGGAGCGGGGGGCACCCGCTTCTTCCTTTTTCCGTGTTGCCCGTGCAACAAATATACGCTAACGGCGTCTCGCGCCTAAACCTCTTTCTCGAAAACGGCCGAAAGCTCGATAGCCAGGCAAGGCACTGCGGAGGAAACGAGCCTGTCTTCCTCCGTCCAGGTCGCGAGGAGCCGGTATTCGCCTTCGATGAGCGCGAATTGATCCACGAGCCGGTAGACGGGATCGGCCAGCCAATATTCCCGAACCCCGAATCTCTCGTATGTCGCTTTCTTGATCGTTTTGTCATTGCGCGCCGTGCTGTCCGACAGAATTTCCACGACCAGGTCGGGAACTCCGAACACGTAACCATCTCTGATGATTTCCTTGTTTCCCTTGCGGATGTAAAGAATGTCCGGCTGTAAAATATTTTCTTCGTCGAAATGGACATCCATCGGAGCTAGCAGGATCACCCCGTCCTGCGCGCAAGAAGAATGAAACGCCAAATGAAGCCTCCCAAGCACGTTCTGGTGAACGTATTTCGGAGAGAAGAGAAAATCGTATCGCACGCCTCCGATGATTTCATATCTTTCTTCAATGAAATAGGTGCCGTGCGTCTCCTTGATTTTAGTCGCCTTCCCGTCTTTATTGCCGCTCATCCTTCATGCCTCCCTTATCGAAAACAAGCACCCCGCAAAGCAACACGAATCGTGTCCCGCTTTACGGGGTGCTTCCCCGAGCATTTTCCTTATTATTGCCCATCAAGGACATCCTGTCAATTCCCCTACACCTTATAAGCAGGGCTAACGCATTAGAATCCGACTGCCCAAACATTTCTCTTTTCAAATCCAAAAAGATTCTATCTTGATTGCTTGGATGCTAATAGCTGGTAATCCTCACCAAGTATAAAAAAAACCTCTTAACAAACGCTGAACAGCGAGAACTAGGACTTCCGCCTCAATTCCGCTTTTTCCATGTCGGTCAAAGTTTCAAGCGCTTTCGCAATTCCCGCCGTCACTCTGTTCACATTTCTGGATAAGCATTGACACGCATCCAAACGCAGCCAAAAGAAAAGAGACAACGCCCTCGAAAAGGCAGTGTCTCTTTCATCGCAACCTGAATCTTTCGAGATTAATCATATCGATGACATTAATAACTAACGATTGGAACTTCATCTTTCTGTTCACTTCGTGCAGACTTGCGATAAACGATCTTGGATAAAAGAACGCTTAGTTCAAACAGTAGAAGGAGCGGAATCGCCACCAGTATATCGGAAATTAGATCCGGAGGGGTAATCACTGTCGCCACTATGATCAGAAGCAAATAGGCGAACTTTCTAAACTTTCCGAGAAGCTTAGGGGAGATCAGTTTGAGCCTTGTCAAGAACATAATCAAAATAGGAAGCTCGAACAACAACGAAACCGGAAACACGATATTGATTAGAAAGGAGAAATATTGCGATATTCCATAGGTTTCCTGGAATCCCAATTCTTTTGTTATACCCGATGTAAAAGTAAAAGCCATCGGAAACACGATATAATATGCAAAAACAAGTCCGGTCGCAAACATAAGAGTTGCATAAGGGATATATCGTATCGCCGCTCTTCGCTCATTGGGATGAAGACCCGGACGGACAAACAACCAAAGTTGATACATCGTAAAAGGGAGAGCCGCCGTAAACCCGATGATGAACCCTATCTTTAACCAGATTCCGATTGCATCGGAAGGTGAAAATACGTTCAGAGCCAGATCATGAATTAGAGGCTCGCTTTTAATAAAAAGAATGACGGGTTTCGTTACAAACATCCCACCGACCACAGAGACAAACAGAGCAATCACGATCCATAATAAGCGTCTGCGCAGCTCCCGCATATGGTTTAAAAGCGTTGCTTCCTTGATTTCCTTCATCAGATCCCCCCTCCCAACCGAACAGGCATTGCGGAATCAAACTTCCGGACACACATCTACTATGGTTCTAGAGGTTTTTTCAATTCTTTCATGCTTATCCTTATTTGTCCGCCTGCCTCGACTCGACAACCCTGCCGTCCTCAAGCTCTTTCCCGTCCTCCATGAATTCTTTGGTTCCTTTTTTAAATTCTTTAAGCGTCCGGCCGAATGCCCTTCCCAATTCCGGCAGTTTGCTTGGACCGAACAAGATAAGCGCGACCAGTACGATTAATAGAATACCCATAGGGCCGATGCCAGCCATATTCTCATTCCTCTCCTAAGTATTATCTTGCTTGCTTAGATAAACGGACAGCATCCAAGGATATAAGATCTGGCTGAGGGAGTCCGTTTACATGCAACGGAGCGCCCCCTTCGCTTCTCTTCGTTGCCCAAACCCAGGCAGAGCATGAAGAAACGGCGTTCGAATCCATTGACAGATCCGCTTGCAAATGATTCTCTCCTTGCTCCAAAGGGATTCTCAAGAACACCCAGTCCTGCTCTACCTTCGGCAGCCAGGAATGATCAAAGCCGTCGGCGGAGGAATCCACCGTCGCAGTTACTTCACGGCCGTTAACGTGAAAACGATAGTCCTTGAACGATAGTCCTGCCTTCCCCTCCGCCAGCACAAGCAATTCCGCTCGAGGAGCGCTATTCGTAATGACTGCTTCGAGGCCTAGCGAATCTGCCGTTTGTTGCTCGCTTAACACTCGAGACTGAATATAAGCCCCCTTCTCATGGATGGCAGCAGCAATGGAAGACTGGCTTTCCTCCGGAACAATGGACAATACGATTGTTTCATAAGGGGCAAGCGGGATGTCCAATTGTTCTCCAGCCTGCACATCCTTGCCGTATAGCCGTTCTTCGGGATATACGCTAATAACACGAAGCTTCCCTCTCTTCTGCGCGTCTTCAGGTATACGCATGCGATATACAGCAGGCTCGATCCACGGATTGCGCAAGGCTGCCAGACCTTCTCCCTCTCCCCAATGCGCGTAACCATACGGCTCTCGCGGCATCACGGCCTCGTTGGTGAAGTCGGGTACGGCTCCTTCGGACCATGACGCAGGCAACAAAAGCATAGTGTGCTTAAGGAGGTCGGCCTTGGCTCTTGCCCACTTCAGAAACCCGGCGAATTTCTCCCACCTTGTATCCGACATGAACTTCGGATTCAAATACAGCGGCAGGAATAGATGTCCCCTCATAACGGTCATAACCGCATCGTTCATGAAGCAGTCCGGGGTCTGATGGACAATACCAAGCACCTCCTGACATGCGGGAGGAATGAGAGACCCTGCGGTACCTTGAAGATTAAAAAAGTCGCGCGCGGATGTATAGCTCTCCCGATAGACGGGGGCAGGTACACGGCCGAACGGAACATCGTCCCCATGGTTTCCAAGGACCGAGTTCACGTACCAGAGCCACCACGGACTCGGATTCCAACCAAAACACGTCGTTTCCATCCATACTCCCGGAACAGTCTGACGAATACTTTGGAAAATATCGATGATTCCAAGGGCGATTTTCTCCGTAGAGTAGGTATCGACCTCATGATCATGGTCTTGCTCGCTGCATTCCAGCATACATCCATCAAACTTGATCTGCCGGATCGGGTAATCCTGAACGAGCTTTACTATTCGGTTTTTAAATACGCTTTGATACTTGTCGTCTCCCAAGCATACGAATCTTATATTGTGATCGCCCGTCCATGGAGTCGTGGAAGTACCGTATCCCTGCTCTTTGGCCCAATCATTATCAAGTGCTTCCGAATAACAGGCTGTCGGAGAAATCCATAATCCAAGCTCGCTGTCCATTTCGCCCGCTTGCCGTTCAAGCTCTTTAAACCCTTCCGGGAATCGGGTCTTGTTGATTTCCCAGATGCTTTGCTTATCCGACCAGCCCAAATCAATGCAGAATGTATCGAGCGATACGCCGTGCTTGTCATAAAGGCTTTCCTCAAACTCCTTCATGATGCCCACAATTTCTTCTCTCGTATAAGGAACAGGGGAAGTATACCAGCTGTTATAGTTGACATGAAGGTCTCCTGAAATCTGACAATGCCTTCGCAGATAGACTTGAAACGCTGCTTTTTCCTCTCCTTGCTCAGCTATTCCGAACACGGCCTTTCTGGATTCGTAAGCGGAGCCCGGAACCAGCTTTGCCCCCGGACGATGGGCAATGTACAACGTACCGGCTTCCATTCTCGTGCTCGAGACTGGAAATTCGACTCCTGCAAAATAACCGGCGAAAAATACCGGTTGACTCTGCATCCGGCTCTGCATATGATTTTCCGAATAATGCGGATTGAACTGCATCAGGCGATTACTCTCGACGTCACTGCTTTCCAGAATGACTTCTTGCAGCACGCACTCTTCCGTAAACAGATCCGCTCTTACGACTGCCCATTTCCGTATGACTTCTTCCGTGTTATCCCATTGTACATGCAAATCCACATTCAACACGGCGCCGGACTTCGAAGACCCCAGACGGAATGTCGTCGAATACGACTCCCCTTCTTCGTACACCGCATCCGTTTGAGAGGAAATAAGCCATTCTCCGGTCTCCGCTCCCTTGATTACCAATTGCGGACAATCCAAGGAAACGGTCATCATGCTGGAGCCTTTACGAACGCGCACTTCTTTCCCGCGTACATCGAATTCAACATGGATTTGCGAACGTTCTATCTTCTCTATCATTTTAAGCCTCCCGATTTGGGCTTGGTTGTGAATGAATCATTCCAAGCCATGAACTTTATTTGAGCTGCCGCAGACGAGGGATCACTCTTGTCCAACCTCTCCGGCACTTCAAAAACTCGACTTTCCCCAGGCAGCAATACCGTATAGTGTGCACAACCCGGCACCGAAGAAGACTCTTCTGTCCATCCGGGTCTGACATAGAGAGCAACCACAGATCCTATGTTACGGACGACATAACGGTTGATTAGCGTATTCGTCTCCATAAGCAGGGTTTGATCCGCCAACGACCAATCCAAATCCGGCTTTTCAACCTCTAGCAGGGGCTGGAAGTAACTTTCCTCCCGCGTCGAGAATAAATAGATGTTGCTCTCCGCTTCATCCCACTTTAATCGGACCGCGAATATTTCCGGGATCGCTTCCTCGATTCGCATCGTAAAATCAGCCACCTTAATGGCGGATTGCGCCTCCATCTTGGCGGATCCCCGCTTGTTCCACAGAAAGCGGCCATTAAGATCAAAGCATTCCGCTTCCCATTCGATGCTGCGTTCTTTGCCGCTATTATGAGCATAACAAGAAGCCGTGAACGTCTCGCCGCGACGGAATATCAGCTTCTCGTATTTCAATGACAAAAGGGTATTCCGGTACGCATTGCGAACCCCGTAATACGCCAACTTGGGAATGCCGTAATAATCAACGAGACTGGTGCACGAAACATTCGGCCATGGCTCGTTAAATTGCCACACGATGCTTCCGCTGTTGCGGTACTTGCGCCTGCGGTTCGCTTCGAGCGCATACCTAAGCCCTTCCGCCTGAACCCACTGACTCGCGGCCGCCAATTGTTCAAGATCAGCCATCTCCCCGAACATTAGCTTGCTGCGTTCCAATGTATCCCACCATTCCCCCTGATGACGCCATACCAGATTATCGAGCACCGAGGTTACCGCAAGATCTTTCTCCGGCAAAAAACGTTTCATCGACTGCACGGAGCAGCAACCGTCGACCCCAAATTCACTGTGCAGCAGACTGTCCGATTCGTTGAACAACCGGTAATGCTCCTCAGGTCCCGCGTATTTCCATGGGCCATGAACATCCTCATTCATACCCGGTCGATCAGCCAGCAGAAATTCGGACGGACCGGATGCCGATGTTGGCAGAAAATAGCGCATTGGATCGTATTGTTCAACAAGCGATTTCAGCAAACTGATATTTTCGTCTTCATAAGTTGCTGGACGCCCATCCCTGTCCGTAAGCTCGTTCCCTCCGCTCCAACACGCTAAGGAAACATGATTACGCTTGGCCTTAAGCGCATGGATTGCCGTTTCTTTAAGCAATTCGAGAAAATGCGGATCTTGGGACGGAACATTATCGATCCCGGAGCTGGATTGACTCAAGCCCGTTTTCGGATAGGTTACTCATCAATACCCCTCCATATAATAGTGATGATTACAGCGGACGCCCGATCCCGAAGAACGGATAACTATTGGCGCCCGCCTTCTCGCCATTGTTGCTATTGGTTATCGGCCAAGAACGTCTCGATCGACTTCAATCTTTCATTCACGATATCCCGCGCCCCGCTCGATTCAAATGCCTTAAGCATTTCCTGCGTTTTTTTGCGGACCTCATCTTCGGATTTGGCCGTGATCGCCTTCGACTGCCACATGTCGAACTCAGCCCACATCTGTCCCCACTTCTCCGTTTCGATCGGCCCTGGCGACGTTAACTGAAAGGCGAGCGGATCCGATTCGATCTTCGCTTCATCCCAAATCGTGCCCAACTGCGCTTCCTCCGTTCTGGGATTCACTTCATCTGTCGGAATAGTAAACGATCTTAATAAATTGTATTGGTTTAAGCCCGTTTTCGGGATGAAATCGCTGTTTTCCTTGTCCCGCTCGGCAACGAATTCCTCTTTCAAGGCATAGAGCCCTTCGCTGTTCTTCTCATAGTACTTGCCTTCCGGACCATACTTCAGCATCCGGATCGCATCGTCGGTCGCACACCAGTTCAAATACTCCATCAAACGCGCCAGATTGTCGCCGTTCTCGGCAAACTTCTTAGAGATTACTAGTCCCGTGAATGCCCGTGGAGTCCCGCTTGTATAGATCGGCATCGGGTTACCCGGCACCCTTATTACAGGGCTCGGAACGAATCGGGTTTCCGGGTTGGCCGCTTTCAGCGAAGCGTTCACCTGGTCCATATCCCAATAAATTCTTACCGTATAGCCTACACGGCCGGAAGCCAGCTTCTCCATGTACTGTTCGGGCTGTTGCGCGAACATTTCGGGATCGAGCAAGCCTTCGCGGTAAAGCTTGTTCATGAACACCATATATTCTTCGATTCTGGGGTCATTAAACTGGAATACAAGCGACTTGTTATCCTCGGATAGATCATAATAACTTTTCGTCCAAGCATCGGCGATAAATTGCTTGAAGCCGTCGAAGCTCGCCGGAATGATTTTCTTACCGTTCAAGTCGGGAATTTTCTCCTTGAACGCCCTCAACACTTCGATTAATTCATCGGGCGTTTTCGGCGCCTCCATTCCCACCTGCTTCAGCCAGTCCTCCCGAATGATCGGTCCAACGTCGGACTTCTTGACGGCTTCGTGTCCCGCATAGTTCGTCGGGATCATATAGAATTTCCCGTCTTTCTTGCTGCGGAATACCGCATCGTTATACTTCGGATCACTGTATTTAATAAGATCCGGATATTTCTTCAGCCATTCGTCGACCGAAATAACAAGGCCGGCTTCTCCCATCTTGTTAACAACGTCAATGGCCGAAGCATAATTATCGACTTCCATCACGTCGGGCACTTCTCCGCTGGCTAGCATCAGATTCAGCTTCTCGGTAATTTTGTCGCCTACTTTTTCAAACTCATAATCGAACTCAATGTTTTTATTTTCTTTCAGCCATTGCGCCATCTCGTTGTTCTCCTGAAGCGGAGCGCCAATGAAGGTATGAAAGGTGAATTTTAACGGCTCCGGATTCGGCGCTGCCGATTCCGTGCTCGTTCCGCTCGCCGAAGCTGGCGTCTGTGCATTGTCGTTTGCGTTTTTCGAGTTGGTGCATCCCACAAGCGATACAAGCAGGATAACGACAAGCAGTATTGCAATTGAAACGTACCCTTTCTTTTTATCCACTTTACCTTCCCCTTCCATGGTAGACAGACCAGCTTGCACTTGCCCCTTCTTATAAACCGCATTTAAGCCTTGAACTAACCCTTGATCGAACCTACCATCACCCCCTTGACGAAATACTTTTGCAGGAACGGATACAAGCATACGACAGGAAGAATAGTCGCCACCAACGTAGCCATTTTTACCGAACTGCTCGTGACGTTTCTCACTCTTTCGCTTGTTAAATTCGCCGCCCCTCCCGCGATCATCGACGCGCTGTCATTTTCCCGAATGACGTTCATCAGAAGCGTTTGCAAAGGAATCAAATCCTTGCTCTGAACGAACACCGTTCCGGAAAACCAGTCGTTCCAATGACCGACTGCCACGAACAGCGAGATCGTCGCGAAGATCGGCAATGACAATGGGGCAACTATTCTGAAATAGACGGTCAGATCGTTTGCGCCATCTATCTTGGCGGATTCCTCCAGAGCTGCGGGGAGCATCTGAAAGAAGGTTCGGAATAAGATGATATTCCATACGGAGTAAATCGACGGAACAATATAAACCCAAATCGAATTCAGCAGATGCAAATCTTTCAATAAAAGATAGAGAGGAATTAATCCGCCTCCGAAGAACATCGTGATCAGGATCATGACATTAACCACTTGTCTTCCCCGCAAGTGTTTTTTGGATAAGCCATAAGCCATTAACGACATGAAGAACACGGATAGGAAAGTGC
Source organism: Cohnella silvisoli (assembly GCF_021190915.1). GTDB lineage: Bacteria > Bacillota > Bacilli > Paenibacillales > Paenibacillaceae > Cohnella > Cohnella silvisoli. The sequence continues at coordinate 517,365 of NZ_JAIOAP010000001.1, read as the reverse complement.
CGATCACGGTTCGGATAATCGTTACCTTATACGCTTCCGTAATCTGAGATTGGGCAAAAATAACGGAATAGTTGCTCAAAGTAAACTTACGCGGCCACCAATAAATGCCTCCCCTTAACGCATCAAGCCCATCGTTCAATGAAAGGACAGCGATTCTCCAGAAAGGAAACAGGATGGAGATCGACAGCGCGATTAAGAGTCCATAGTTGATAAGGGCAAATAGCTTTTGTCCACGGCTGATTCTCATAGTATCCCGTCCTCGCCGAACAGCTTAACCAACGCGTTCGTCATCAATAGCAGTCCCAAACCGATAATCGATTTAAACAATCCGACTGCAGTAGCAATGGAATAATTCGCTTGAAAAATCCCCGTTGTCATCACATAGGTATCGATAATTTCAGCCCGCCCCATCACTGTAGGATTCTGCATGACATAAATTTGATCGAATCCGGCGTTCATAATATTTCCCGCGGAAAAAATAAACAAAATAATAATTGTGCTGCGAATACCCGGAAGCGTAATGTGCCATGTCTGTTTCCAACGATTAGCGCCATCCATTACGGATGCCTCGTAAAGCTCTTCGTCAATACCGGATAAGGCGGCCAAGTAAATAATGGCTCCCCAACCGATTCCCTTCCAAATATCGGAGACGACTACAATCCACCAGAAATAATTTTCGTTGCCGAACCAGAAGACGGGTTCTTTAATAAGACCGACACTCATAAGAAACGTATTCACTATCCCGCCTTGGTCGAAGGTCAACAGCTCGTACCAAATTCCGGCTACGACTACCCAGGAGACGAAGAAAGGCAGGTATGAAACCGTTTGCACAATGCGTTTGAAAGTTCTGGCTCTAATCTCGTTGAGCAACAACGCCAATAGAATCGGTGCGGGAAAGCCGATAATCAGCTTAAGCAGACTAATGGCGACGGTGTTAACCATAATATTTTTAAAGTGATAATCCCGGAAAAAATTCTCGAAATACTTCAATCCCACCCATGGGCTATCAAGTACCCCTGCGACGATATCGTAGTCCTTAAATGCAATCAGCAACCCGTACATCGGCTGGTAGCAGAACACGAGGAACCAGATAACTCCAGGAAGTATAAATAAATATAAATAGCGGTTATTCCATACATCCCGGCGCATTCACTCACTCCTCCAGAAGAATGTTTATTATGCGAATCGTATTTTAACCGTTACTATTTTCTTGGCTGCTCCCGATATTTGCACGGCTTGCTTGTCAGCATGCAGAACGGATATTACAGTCTCATCCAATTCAACCCATTCAACTTTCGAGATGTCGCGTCCGAACGTCAGCCGTCCTTGCCCTTCCCGCTCCGTCACGTTAACAAGCCTGATGATCCAACAGCCCGCTTCATCTTCCGCTTCCTTGAAAGCGCTTAGAACAAATTCCTGCGACGAGAGCTCGAGATAGGACTTTGCCGCAGGCAAGTTGGCTTCTCTCTTATGAGGCGTCTCGGAAAAGCGCTTGCCGGCTTTACGGCCCATCGTCCTAACTCCGCTCACGAATTGCTGTTGCTCCCTCCACAATCGGGCCTTATCGCAAACCCTTGGATCGAACGGTCGTATCGCATATCGAAAATCCAACTCTCGCAAAAGTTGACCGCCGTTCCCGCCGTCCTCCATCACTTCCTTGCTTGTGCTGCGAAACAGCGTCAGGGCAATCGTGCGCTTCTCTTTATCCCGCACGCTCGCTTCGTATAACCCGCGGCTCATGACCGCCAGCCCGTTTCCGCCTTCTTCAACCGCTATCAGTCCATTATGCGGCACGACTTCCAAGGGTTTACGCACATACGCAGAATAATCATGCTTGCGCACATTTCGCTTCACAAGATCGAACGGCGTACTGGTATAATAATGCTCTGCGTCCGGTACGGCCGGAAATAATAACAGCAGCCTGTGATCCCTTGCCGTGTTCTTGATCATCGTGCGGCAATACACAATCGGATCGTCCTTCTTTAAATCTATTAGAGTCGTGACTTGTACTTCTGTATATTCGCTGCTGCGGCTATTTTCATCCGGAGATAGCGATCGTGGAAGAACTAATTTGCTCTGGATGCGGATTCGCGTTTGAAAGGGACCGTCGAATACCATCGAAATAATGGCTTCCGCGCCGTGCGAAGTCACTTTCTCATTGGTGGCAGGCGGCACATGACTCCAGCCGTCACCGGCATCCGCTTCGTCCTCGAAGAGCAGCAACCCTTCATACTTAGATCCCGTTTCCAGATCCGTCAGATCAATTGTTCCATTCCGATGAACATAAAGCACAATTCGTCCATTATTCCATGTATGCTCTGCGACCTGCATCGATCCGAGGTGCCTAATCGGCGCTACCAGTTTTTTGGCGTTATATTCAAGCGGAGCTTCTGGACTAATCGTATAAGGATCCAGCCTGTAGGCCGTATAGCCTAGTGCCGGTACCTGGGCAGAGAAAGCAATCCGGAATCGGTCAACCGGTTCATACCGGGGCAGTTCACCATATGGCCTATGCATGCTTGCGCGATTCTGCTCAATTCCCAATACCTGATAGGGGATTTCCTTGTCGTCCTTATCGAATAGCCGAAAAGACGTGCCTTGAAGATTCAATCCTTTCCAAGAAACGGCGACATCCGTATGGATGGGAAGATCAAGTTCCGCTTCAATGATCTGATCCAATTCATAAGGAGCAGGATTGAATACAACTAGGGCTTGCGCGCCCTTCAAGGCTTCTTCGCTCAAATGATTGACAATGTAACTTGCTTGCTCTTTGATCATCTGCCCGGCAATTAAGCGGGATTGATCGAAACGGTACAGCATATCCCGATGAACTTGATCGATGGAACAACCGCATATCGAATCATGAGGATGATTCTGAAGCAAGTATTCCCATGCTTTGTTCAGGAACGCCTTGGGATACAGCCTTCCTTCCAGACCGGCCATTACGGCAAGAGGTTCCGCCCACTTTTCAAGCAGCGTTTCGCATTCATGGTTCATTTGCTTTAGATGGATACGCGATGAGAGCGTATTCTCCGGCATCCAATTGTTCAAGCCATTGTAGCCTTGCGTTGATTGCTCTCCCTTATATACTTTCAGTTCCAGAGGTTCTTTGCGAAGCTCTTCCAAATAAGCTTCTATCGTGGAATGAATAAACTCGGTATCCAACTTGTCGGATTTATTAAGAATATTAAGGATTAACGGCACGTGCGGTTCCATCTCGATATGATCTACACCGTCAAGCGATAGTCCAACCGATGCCGTCGAACGTGCGCATTTGTACGCCATTAGCTTAACGGCGCGTTCAACCAGCTCCTCCCGGTGCTCTTCGTAGGCTCTGTCCCTGTCGAAGAAAGGCCAACGCAATGCAAAATAAAAATCGCTGTAACAACGGTCCTCATCCAACTTCAAGCCAAGCACGCGACTGCCGTCCGCGCCCTCCCACCAAATTTCCGCCGGGTCGCCGTCTCCATGGAAGCCGCGGAACAGCACCGCATTGTCGATGCCGAATCCCCGGAAAATTTGCGGCATTTGGCTATTATGGCCAAACATATCAACGATATAGCCTGATTTCATAGGTTCCATTCCCCATGATCGGGACTGCCGCATTCCCTTCTGGAGATTGCGTATAAGCGCCTCCCCGCTTACAAGAAATTCATCCGGCATTACATACCATGGACCGATGGATATTCGACCGTTCTTAATCAATGTCTCCAACCGATTTCGATTCTCCGGACGTATTTCCAGATAATCGTCCAAGAGGATCGTCTGTCCGTCCAGCATAAAAAATAAGTACTTTGGGTCGCTCTCCATATTCCCTATCAGTTCATCCATCATATAAGTCAACCTAACTCTAAAGCTTTGAAAATCCTGGTACCATTCCCTGTCCCAATGCGTATGAGATACGACATGAATTCTGCTCAATTTCGTTTTCATCTCCATAATCCCCCGGCTATAATCGTCTATGATTTAATACAAATGCTGCAATCCATGGCTACCCCTTTCATTAACCTGATCATAAATCAAGTCATTAAATACGTCAATACAAATTAATAGGTCATTTGGTTTTAGGGCAAAAAAAATGTCTTATATCATCCATTATAGAATTATTCGAACTCCTCAAAACTCTTTACTGTACCGGCTTATTGACGCATATATACAACGTATGAAAACCAAAGTATAATTCAATTAATACGTATTTATCATATTGTATTAGTTAATCGAAATATGACGAAGCTTCTGAATTATTTTCAAAATAGTAGTCTAGACTGGAGTTGATTAGCATTGAAGCACGATGCAATTCCTTTATATATTAAAATAAGGCAATATCTAAAAGATCAAATTGACTGCGGAGAACTCAAAGCAGGAGATCAGGTGCCAACAGAAGCCGAATTAATGACTAAATTTCAAGTCAGCCGAGTAACAATCACAACGGCTATTAAGCATCTGGTGGAGGAAGGGCTCGTTTACCGGATTGCCGGCAAAGGAACATTCGTGAATTCAGGCGGCGAAACCATACTCCCATCGAAGATCTCCGTAGCTCATTCCTTTCAAAAAAACATCATTGGTTTTATCATGCATCCAGGACGCGATATGTATATGACCCGGTTACTTCTCGGTATCGAGGAGGCGTGCAGAGACGAAGGCTATTCTTTATTATTCCGTTCATCGCTTTCGCAGAAAGACGAAATCGAAGCCATCAAAGAATTGGTATTCGCAGGCGTAAAAGGCTTAATCATCTACCCGCAGGATGGAGAGACTTATAATGAGGCTATCTTGGAGCTCAAAGCAAATCAATTCCCTTTTGTATTGGTAGACCGTTATTTACCGGGAATCATGACGAATGCAGTGTTCTCGGACAACTATGATGGAGGGGTTTTGGCTACGGAATACTTGATCGGGCTCGGTCACCGCAACATCGGTGTCGTTTCCTCTTCAAAGTCCAAAACTTCCAGCGCGGAGGAACGTTTTCAAGGTTATTTGGAAACGGTCAGGAACACCTCATTGCCAACTTATCCCTACCACTGGTTAACTTATATCGATGATAACGCTCCGTTTCACGATGAAATCATGGCGATGGAGTTTATTGAGGAATGGCTGACCGAGCATCGAGATATCACTGCCATATTCGCGGTGCACTCTTTGGATGCCATTTACGTTTCCGAGGTAGCGGAAAAACTAAATATTCGGGTTCCAGAGGAGTTATCCATATGTACCTTTGATAATCCGGGGATTAGCGACTTGAGAAATGTTTATTACACGCATATTAAACAAAACTTGGAGCTGATGGGCAATAAAGCAGTGGAATTATTAATAAGATCCTTTCATAATCCTCAAATCAATGAACAAATAAAGATCGCAATAAGCTTAGTGGAAGGCAAATCTACGTGTTCTCCTTTCAATAAAGATGTACAAGACTTATCGGCGAATGTTACAATCCCTATATGATATAATGACTTATATTATGTCTACTTTGAATTATGTTTGTTTATTTTCCTGTTAATGAAGGAAGGGCACGCCGTGAAAAGCAAAAAAAATCCTCTATATATCATGGTTCGCGATTATATCAAGGATCAGATCGAATCCGGCAAATTAAAACCTAAGGATCAGATTCCTACCGAAATGGAACTGATGAATCATTTTCAGGTTAGCCGCGTGACTGTAACTGCGGCAATTAAACAATTAGTCGAAGAGGGTCTAGTGTATAGACTGGCAGGAAAAGGAACCTATGTGAAAGCCGAAGATCACCTCTTGCCTCAGCCAGACAAGCCATCCACGATTCTTAAGCCAAAAAGCACGATTGGTTTTATCATGCGGCCTGCAAGTAATTTATTTACTTACCGATTGCTCGTAGGAATCGAAGAAGCTTGCCGTAGGGATGGATTTCGCCTTCTAGTGAGATCTTCTCTAAATCAGGATGATGAGGTAAAAGCCATTGAGGATATGTTTGAATTCGGGGTGAAGGGGTTAATTATCCAACCATTGGACGGTGAAACTTACAACAGCGCTATCCTGAAGCTTAAATTGAATAAATTCCCGTTCGTGCTCGTTGACCGCTATCTTCCGGGCATAAATACGAATGCTGTAATTTCCGACAATTATTCAGGCGGAGTTAAAGCTACTGAATACCTCGCGGATATCGGCCATCGAACGATCGGCCTTATCTCATATCAAAAATCCATAGCGACCAGCTTGGAGGATCGGTTTCAAGGTTATCTGGAGGTTGTCAAACGCAAGAAATTGCCAGTCCAGCCCCATCATTGGTTAACCCACATTCAAGACGACGAAATGGTGAATGATCCGATCCGAACTGTAAGGATTGTAGAAGAATGGTTTGCCATCCATCGTGACATTACCGCAATTTTCGCATTGCAGCCCTATGTTGCGATCGCCGTGACCGAAGCCGCTCACAAGCTCGGACTACGCATTCCGGAGGACATTTCGATCGTATCATTTGACAACACTGTAAATAACCAAATTCAGCAAAACTCATATACGTATATTGAACAAAATCTAGAGTTGATTGGGAGGGAATCTGTAGAACTATTAAAAAAAGCTATTTCCGATCCGAGCATCACAGAACATATAAAAATTCCGATCAGCTTAGTGGAAGGTCAATCTACTCTCCCATTCGTACACCAATAATAATAGCCTGTTGAGAGTTTCTCAACAGGCTGAACCACCGCCTTCGAAAAGCCAGTGACTGTTCTAGCGTTCAGGCCGCACAGCCGGTTATGGTCCCAAAAGGGACCGATGAGCCTTGGCTTTGCGTCTCCGCCTTTCGACAGCTTATTTCCACCAAAATTTCTCGGAGGGCGAATGTGCTGTTAGCGAATAATCCGTCCAATCATATTCAACTTCCTGATCTCTAATTCTCCAGCGGCTCGGACTTGTTGTGTCCAACCAATCTAGAGGTTCTGCCACCGGACTAGATTTAGAGGCGCGTTCAAAAGCAAGCCTGATGTGCTTCTGCTGCTCCTTGGACGTATCAGTAGGACTCGCCGAAACAAACAGCGGCGTTCCGCTGGCGGACAATAAGTCCATCCATTGACGGTTCAGTTCCCATGGCACATCGTTAGTCAATCCCACGCAATCTGCGTCATGGCTAAAAAATGTACCGTGCTGCGGCATGCGAAAAGCGAGCGTATTGATCCCCATTCTTCTCGTGCGCTCCCAATCTCTTCCGCTGGTATCATCTCCGGTACGTTGAATTTCAAACCTGCCTGCGGCAAGATGACCGATCGTATTACAGCCGATAATGAGGCTGTCCCCCGATGCATCGGCAATCGTCTGATAAAATTGTCCGATGATTTCAGCCGTTGTTCTGGAGCGGTCTGCAAATGTATAAGGAAGCGTGGTTACATTGCTGCCCATTTGAAATCCCCACTGGCCCAGCAGATCAAAGGTAGAGAAATCGTGTTTAATCAACTGATAACCCCAGGCCGTCATTTGCTTTATCGTTTCGGAAATATACGCCAACACATCCGATACGCTCGGGTCCAGAAAATGCCCATTCTGCGTGTATCGTTTCCAGCTGTCCGGTATATTATAGTGGGCTAACAGAGGCCGGAACCAAATGCCAGGCCGGACTCCAATCTGCTCCATTTCCCCAGCAAGTTTATGCATGTCGGGAAACCGATAGTTGCCGATCCACGGTCCTCCGTTATCGGAGCCGCTATTGCTGCACAGAGGAAGCGTATAGACTTTACCATCGAACATATCCGGCTGTCCGATCATTTGATCGACGATTTTCTCTCCATCTACGTTAGCGGCCTCTTTAATCCAATCTGTGAGGTCCAACAGCTGATCGTCTACAATCTGCTGTCTTGCATTCGAACCTGCACCGTCGATATAAATGACATCCGGCGGATCGCCTTGAAGCCAGCGAGGCTTCATTTGAACGTTGATTTTAGGACCTGCGGATTCTTTTATGTTCAGGTCGGGATTTTTTTCCTTAAATTGCGCGATAACCGATTTCCACCAAGCGTCGCCGTACCCGCCGACGAAGTATTGGATTTCAAAGTCGCCTTTAAGCCCCGCAGGGGTAAGCCTCTTCGCTATTGCCGGAGCTCGGTGATGCGCTTTCAACGCTTTTCGTTTCTGCGGCGGGGCTGCTTTGTTCCGAATTGCCGTTGTTATTCGATCCGCAGGCGGTCACCGCCGCTACCAACATTAACACGGTGCAGATCAGCAACAATTGTTTCCATTTCATACTCATTGACCTCTCCCTCGACTGTTCTATTTCAGGACATCAGGCTTTTCCCTATTCCTTGCTTCAAGCATATCCATTCACCCGATAGCCGAATATCCTTCATCTTTTTACTTCCATGACTTTTGTTTACCTCTTCTGCCAAGTTTCGCGAAGACAGGATAAGCGGCAGCCCTCTTACGGCGCAAGCAAAAAGGACAGGGGATCCCTGTCCTTTTTGCTAAGTCAATTAATTCAAAGCGACAAATTGGAAGCTCATATTATTATTAGATGAATACGGATATTGAATCATTTGAGCATTATATTCTGGCGAGTTCCAAGCAACATTAAGCGCCTTACCACTTAATTTGTTTATGATTTTATAATAACCGCCGCCGATTGAAATGATCTGCCACTGGTCATTGCCCGCTAATCCATACGTATATTGAACCACATTCGCTGAGTCTACCAATGATGCATTGAGTACGGCCATTGCCATCCCGCTATGAACAGCTTCTATTTTGTAGTACCCTCCGCCAACACTTGTAACCACCCATTGATCATTGCGCGTTGCTCTATAACCGTATTGAATTATGTTGGTGTTGAGCGCCGTCGAAGCCCAATAAACTGCAAGGGACAGCCCGCTGCTTTTAGCCATAATCCTGTAGGTTTTACCTGAAATAATCGGGCCGCTGCTGTTGCTCTCTGTACCCGTCAATTTCACCATAACCACACCATGCGCGGGAACATTTGCCGTATAACTGGTAGTGAAGGATCCTATATCCGTTTTAGTCCATAGATCTCTGACTGAAGCCGTTGCGTTCAGACCCACATTATCGAAATTCACGGTGATATTGGCAGCAGAAGCACTTCGATTAAATAATACAACCGCACGTGTTCCTAGAGTAGATAATTCTTTAGACCATACCTGCAGTCCATTAATATCACTTTTTAGTAAGCCTTGTTTGCCCAACGGGTCTTGATTTACTGCAATGACTTCTGAATTCATGAGAATATCTTTCGTAGCCTGGTTCAAGTTGCTTATGTCATTTCCTGCAATGAGAGGAGCTGCCATAATCGACCACATCGCAAAATGTGAACGATATTCCGTGTCGGTCATTCCTCCTCCGCCAATTGCGCCGGTCCCATAGTTTCCTACCATCAGCATATCCGGGTCATTCCATGCGCCTGGACCCGCCCCAACGGCACGTGGTCCATTCTCGTCGATAATACTGGTTATCGAACTCCAGCTGTCTTGTATATCTCCTGTTGTTCTCCACATGTTCCCCGTTGCAGGTCCCCAAATCCAAGGATTGTAAAGACCCCAATTGCAAATACTGAATAGAATAGCCCGTCCGGAGTTACTCAGCGCATCGCGATAAATCGTGTATTGAGTTTGAGCATCCAACCCGTTATTATAGCACCAATCTACTTTTACAAAATCGACTCCCCATGAAGCATACGTATTGGCATCTTGTACTTCATGATTAAGGCTGCCAGGCCTTCCGGCGCAGGTCATTGGGCCAACATCCGTATAAAGACCAAATTTCAAGCCTTTACTATGAACATAATCCGCGAGTGCTTTCATTCCGTTTGGAAATTTAACAGGGTCTGCAATAATATTACCCGCGCCATCCCGACCCGTTTGCCAGCAATCGTCCACATTCACATACTGATAACCCGCCGCCTGCATTCCACTGCTCACCATAGCGTCAGCCATCGATCGAATCAAACTTTCACTGACATTGCATCCATACTTATTCCAGCTATTCCAACCCATTGGCGGTGTCAGTGCTAAACCGTTACTTAAAGCGCTTGCTTCTTTGCTGCCTAAAGGCGTAAAAATCTGTGTTGCAAATAACATCAAGAATGCCAATATCATCATCGTTCCAAACTTCAAAACTCGCTTAATTTTACGAGAAATGTTCATTTTTTCTATCCTCCCAAAGTGTAGAATAGTAATTACAACCCAGCCACTTGAGCCGGTGTTAGAGCTATTAAGAATATTTTCAGATCATCCAGCGAGCCCTTTAGGAAATAACTGTCCGCATTCGTCGCAGACCACGGGTCCGCTTTCGAGTAACCGATGGTTTCCATCGGGAGATCAAATGCAAAGTTAAGCGTTTCCTGGAAAACACCGTTAACATATAGCGTGGTTGAAGTTCCGTTGTTGACAAATGTCAGCTTAGTCCATGTACCCACCGGTGCCGTGTAATTGAAATAATAATCGCCAATACCGAACGATGATATTCCGACCTTATTCGTGTTGTTATATTGCTCCAGCTTTATGTGATTACGTGCTGAACCCAACAGAGTCGCCGCAGGAAGAGGAGAGTCGGAGCGATTCACCCACATCGAAGCGGTCCACGGTCCCTTGATGTCTGCTCTGCCCAATTGAACTCCGTCATCAACACCGTCAAAAGTAAGTGCGTTGCCTAATCCCGAATGAGCCACTCTTGTCGGTTCTTGCGGACTTGCGTTCAGGGTGCCCACACTGCCTTTCCATGCATCGGTAATCGTAGTTGTTCCACTGGCTTCGTCCATAGTCCAGTAGCCAACGTTCCCGTCATACAACTGGTTGATTTCCGCTTGCGGAAGTGCCCGACTGAATACTTTCACATCGGCCATAGCTCCTTGCACATAGTCACCCGTAGTGCTGGTGGTAGAAGTAGGACCGTCGGGATACTTCCGGTAACCAACCGTATTCAGCGGCAGCTTCAATGGAGGCATTTGCCGTCCGCCTACCGTTGGCCAAGCTATCGTCTGATTAAGAACTTTATTGACGTAAAGTGAGATGCCTGTGCTCGTACCAACAAATGTTAGATGCGTCCACCCAAGCGGTGCGGAATACGTAAACTTCTGATCGTATTCCCACCAATCGGAGAAGCCAACCTGATATGTTGGACCTCCTGCACCGTACTGATCGAGCTTAATCGCCCCGTTAAAGGAACTGAATAATTCAGAATTCCCTTTATTAGCGTCCTTTCTCACCCATAATGAAGCCGTCCATGGAACCGGGATATCCGACATATTCAAGTCCATTCCTGCACTTGTTCCGTTAAGTAAAAGATTGCCGGCAGTCTTAGAGGCCCCGCCTATTAATTTACCTGTATTGCCGCCCCAATAATCCACTGCATTGGCGCCCGTTTCGGTAAATGTCCAGTTGGCCACACCTGCGCTCGCAAGCGGGGTTCCGGCAATTTCCGCCGGGGTTAACGCTCTGCGATACACCTTTACATCGTCGATCGTCCCCTTCATGTAATCGACCCCGACTCCAGCGGAGGTGAATGTATAACCGATCGTTTCGAGCGGAAGATCGATCACCGCATTGATGGTTTCCTTAAAGTTTCCGTCTACATAAAGCGATGTGCCCTTGGCTGTGCCTACAAAAGTGAGTTTTTCCCATTTTCCAATTGTGGCGCTGTAATTAAATGCATAATCGCCCATGCCCAGCTTGGTAAAACCTACTTTGTTGGTGCCATTCCATTGCTCGAGCTTCAAAGCAGTCGTTTTCGAACCGAGCAAGGCGGCGCTTGCATTCGACGAATCCGTACGTTTGACCCACATGGACGCCGTCCATGGTGGAGGAATGTTGGTTTTGCCCGTAAATACGCCATCGTCCAAACCATCCAAAACAAGCCCTTTGCCATCATGACCGTTGATCCAGGCCGCTCCTCCGAGTAGCGTGCCGTTGCCCCCGCCCCAAGTATCGGTAGTGGCAGTACCCGTTCCTTCGTCTAATTTATAGTAGGAGGCCTGGCCGTTTCCTCCGCCCGCTGCACGAACCAGTTCATTCCGTTTGATGATCATTTCCTTAATATCTTCGGTATAGTCGCGTCTTAAGCTAGGCGCGATACTGCTGGCGATATTCTTAGCCAACACAGGCTGTGAGGCCTCGAGAATCTTGAAAATATCGAAATCCTCTGCAGCATCGCGGTTCGCTTCATATCGAATAGAGCCCTTAATTCTGTTGTTGGCTGTATCCGGATAAACGGTGAAGGAGTCGCCTTTCCAAGGGTCAGAGTTCACGGTTATCGGTGTAAATGGCGCATGCCCGCCAACACTTTGGACCCAGGAGTTCCAGCCCCAGTGGAGATAGCCGTTAATACCATTGTTATATGCTGACCATCCGACTAACCTCTGACCCCAAACCGGCGTGTCGATAAAGCGGTTCAACCAAGGCAATTGCGGCCAATTGCAGTTGTATATGAATACTTCATTTCCGTATTTTATTTTTTGATTGTCCCAGATCGTCTTAGTCGTTTGATAAATGTTTGTAACGGGCACAGCATAATCCAGACGGCTATTAATATCCTGATTTACGAAATCCACACCGTTCCCGTTAATCGCATCGATCACTTTCATTCGAGGCAAACCGGCTGGTTTCAAATTGTCTATCTTGTCCAACAACGCAAGGTATCGATTCTTATTGATTGTTCCGTGCGTTGGATTTCCGCTTCCAGCCGGAGTTACAACCGTACTCACCGTATCGACTTCATCCGCAATCCCTTGCTTCCAAATCCCCAGCCAGCCCTTGCTATTCAAATGGTTATACAACGCAGGAATAAGCTGATCGTGCCATTTAATGGATTGAGCTTCGGCAGTTCCAATATCATCATTGTAGATAATTTGCCTCGACATCATTAGACCGGTTCCAGGTTCTTTCACAATCAAAGGGCCTGTGAGCGGACCGCCTGATAAGCTTTTGATGATGTTGCCCGTCGGGGATGCCGGATCCATAAAAAATTCAATAAATTGGTCAAACTTGCTCCAATTGAAAGTATAATTGCCGCTAGCATCCACGGTTGTGCCCCCATCTAATAGAAGCTCCGTAAAATTGATATACATGTCGTTGTGCCGATGATCCTTCATCTGCTGCCTGATGTCAGCCATCAGAGCCCACCACTGCGTTGTATATTTTTCGTATCCGAACATGTAGTTAATGGCGTTCCCTGGATGGTTGTCAGCCCAAGCATCGTAGTGCCAGGTGCCGCTTATCTGCTGCCAATGAATATAAGTGAAGTTGGAGTCTTTGGAATCTGGAATCGTCGCATTCACAATTTCAGCGGACAGGTTCACAACAAAGTCCCCAACCGAAGTATTCACAGTCGCCGTTCCAGTATACACGCCAGGCACAGCCGTTTTCGGTCCATAAAGCGTCACCCAAATCGGCTGCGTTTTGTTGATCTCAACGGCAATAGACGAATTGTTAGACAGGGCATCCGGATAATTAAGAGTCCCTGCTCCCCCCGGATAGGGGTTTACGACAACACGTACCATGCTCATGGCATCTTGACCAAACGTATTATCGCGCAATGTCGAGTATTCTACAAAATTGTATTTAAGATTGCTGCTGGCAATTGTATTACCGCCCGAAACAAGATTACTGAACGTCACACCATTGATCGTAAAGCCTGCAGCTGTGCTACGCATAAGGATCTGGTTCGATTCAAACTCATTTCGGACCATCACCCAATTTATGGAAGCGCTTGCATCATTGGGTTTAACATTGTCTTGAAAAACATTATCATAGGAACTGGCGGTCCAAACATCCATCGCCGCCGCATAGGCTGTACCGCTCAAACTGGGAAGCATTAGCATAAACATACTGACGATTAAACACAACGAAGTCCATTTTTTTAACATTAACATCTCTCCTTCATGAGAATTTTCTGGTAAAACGGGTGGCTATTATTTAACTGCTCCCGCAGTTATGCCTCTGATAATGCTTTTTTGGAAAAGCATGTACATAATCATCACGGGTATTGTCGCTATGGTTACCCCGGCAAACAAGGGACCAAACTCGATTCGGTATTGCATCGTTGCTTGCATAAAGCTAAGTCACGATGCTAATCGTGATCAGTCCCGATACGGACAGAGAAAGCATGATTTTGAAAACACGCCATATAAGGAAGCACCATCAATCACGGCGGATTCTTCCATTTTTTTCGGCAGCGATTTGAAGAAACTCATTAAGATAACCATCCCAAATGGCACGGCCCTGCATCAATTGGATCCCCCCCCCCTTATATGAAATCTCATGGACTTATCTTCGCATCACACGCTCTTTTCTCCGTCACCCTGCCGACCTGCCGATACCGGATCCGTTGTGGGTAACGGTTATAGTTGAGACTACAAAGCCGAAATCAGTAGCCAATTATCAAGTATAAATGAGACAACTTTGATTATTAATTGAGATATATCAAACCATTATGAACTCCTCAAGCGAAGCGGTTTTAAGCTTTCACCGCACCTGCTGTAACTCCTTCTGTTATTCGATTCTGAAACAGAATGTACAGGATCAGTACCGGAACGATGGACATCAATAGCCCTGCGAACAATGCTCCCCATTCGGTTCGGTACTGCATCTCGGCCTGCATAACGGCGATGCCCACCGGAAGAGTGTACTTGGCGGGATCATTCACCAGCACAAGCGCGAACGCATACTCATTCCACATGCCAAGCAGATTAATAATGCTGAAGGTCAGCAAGCCCGGCTTGGCAAGAGGCAGCATGATTTTGAAAAATGTACCGAAGTGAGAAGCGCCGTCGATGACTGCTGCTTCCTCCAGTTCGCGCGGCAGCGCCTTGAAAAAACCGATGAGCATGAAGATTCCGAAGGGAACCGCTCCAATGGCATAAACAGTAATGAGTCCGATGAACGTATTGTTCAAATGAAGCTTGAATAACAGGAAAAACGTGGGAATCAGGGCAAGAATGCCGGGAATCATCAAAGACGCGATGTAAAAGTAATAAACGACTCCGCTCCCCTTGAAGGAATATCTGGCTAGTACGTAGGCTGACGAGGCGGCCAATATTAGCGCAAGCGCCATGCTTCCCAGGGTGACGATAACAGAATTCAGAAAATAGGCGCCGAAGTGATATTTATCCCAGGTGTAAGAAAAGTTGGACCATAGCAGCGGCAGCTTAGGAAGGTTCCACGGTTTGCCCATGAAAAATTGCTGATTGTCCTTTAAAGACCCGAATAGCGTCCATACCATAGGGTACACAACCATAAAAGCCCAGAAAACGAGAAAAGTGACGGAAAGCGCTCTTGCCAGCGGGTGTCCCCCATTGCGTTTCAATTGTATCTCCCCTTATATTAAGAGACTTCTACCGACTCTCTTCTCATGAGCCATCTCATTACCACTGTAGTCAAAAGAGAAAGCACGAGAATCAATACGCCGACAGCCGAGGCGTAGCCCATCTGATAAGTGCCGAATGCCTTCTCGAACAATCGGTAGCCCAATACTTGCGTTGCATTGTCCGGGCCTCCGTAGGTCATGATCGATACGATGATAAAGGAACCGTTTAATGAGGTCAGGACAATGAGCACGACGGATACTTTGAGCTGCTCCCAAAGCAAAGGAAGCGTGACATGAAAAAATTGCTTCCACTGCGAGGCTCCGTCTATTTCCGCCGATTCGTACAGAGGCGCCGGAATGCTCATAATACCGGCAATCAGCAAAATCATGAAAAAGCCAATACCCGCCCAGATCGCGGGAGGAAGCAGCGCCCACAAAGCGTAATCGCTGTCTCCGAGCCATGGCGTTTCTACTGGCTTCCCTGTGATAAACGAAAGGAGAGAGTTCAGAATCCCGAGCTTCGGATTGTAAACGAACCTCCAGATGACTCCGATGACAACGACGGAAATCACGTTAGGGAAGAAGAATACAATTCTGTAGAATGCCGAGCCTTTAATTTTTAACCGAGTAAGCGCAACGGCAAAATAAGTCGCAATGAGCATAATCCCGATCACTTTCCAAAACACGATAAAATAATCATTGTATGCCGCTTTATATATGATCGGATCATGAATAAGCTCGCGGTAATTATCCAGTCCGATAAAATTCATCGTCTCGGAGCCGCCGGACCAATCGGTAAAGCTAATGTATATTCCTCTCAGGATGGGATACACCGTGAAAATGCAATAAACGATAAAGGTCGGCAATATGAACGAAGCGATAAACAGGCTCCGTTTCAGGTTGGCACTCATTGTCCTTCAGCTCCCCCTTCGGCAGGATGTCAATTTAACATGGGGATAAGGGACTTCCCCTTGTCCCCATGTTATGGAAGCAAACGCTACTTGGCCTTGGAGCGTTCTGTCGCCGCTTGCTTCTCGGCGCGCTCCGCCCATTGCTCCGGAGTAATCTTGCCGTCGATCAGGGCAATTGTGGCATCCTCGATAGTTTTTCCCATTTCGCCTGCGTATGCGAATGTAGGCGCAACAACAATGTTATCGCTGCTGTAGAACTTGGCCGCCGCCTTGGAAACTTCGCTTGCATTGGCGCTTTCAAGATCAATTTTCAGATTCATCAGAGCGCCGGTTTTTTCAGCCCATTCCACGGCCGCCTTCGACGTATAAATAAATTGGAGGAATGCCTTGGCCGCTTCTGGATTTTTCGCCTTCTTGGCGATTGCGATTGCGTTCGTATAAGGAACGGCAACATATTTGCCGCCGGGCGCTTGGGTGATCGATGGAAGCCAGCCAAAGCTAAAGCCTGCAGGAGTATCTTTTTTCATTTCATTTTCCAGCCATAATCCGTTCGGGATAAAAGCGTCCTTGTGCTGCAAAAACTGAATTTGCGAATCCGTATGGTTAAGCGCGATAGCGGACTTGTCGAGATATCCCTTGTCGCGCAAGGTTACCAGCTGTCCTAACGCTTTCAGAACCGCTTCGCTCTTGTATACGCCTTCCTTGGCATTGGCAATATCTACCAGGATGGACGCATCGTCTCCATTAGCCGATACGATAGCCGGATTCAGAACTCCGCCAACCAGGTAGCCAGGGTAAACGCCGGCATGTACGAGCGGGGAGATGCCGGCAGCCTTGATTTTTTCGGATACGGTCAGGAAGCTTTCGAAATCAGTCGGAACTTCCCAGTTGTTCTGAGTGAACAGAGCTTTGTCATAAAAAACTCCCCAAGAGCCGAAGACGAGCGGAAGCGTATAGACTTTACCGTCGAACAGATCCGGCTGCCCGATCAATTTGTCGGTAATTTTCTCTCCGTCTATATTCGCAGCCTCTTTAATCCAATCGGTCAGATCCAACAGCTGGCCGTCTTCAATCTGCTGCCGTGCGTTCGAGCCCGCACCGTCGAGGTAGATCACATCCGGCGGATCTCCCTGAATCCAACGCGGCTTCATTTGATCGTTGATTTTGGGACCTGCGGATTCTTTAATGTTCAGCTTCGGATATTTCTCCTTGAACTGTGCGATCACCGATTTCCACCAGGCATCGCCATATCCTCCGACAAAATATTGAATTTCAAAATCTCCCTCCAGCTCCGCAACGGGAGCCTCACCGCTGTTGGAAGGCTCCGTCGATGCGCTTTCCGTGCTTTTTGTTTCTGCAGCGGGGCTGCTCGGCGTCGAATTTTCGTTCTTGTTCGAGCCGCAAGCGCTTACAGATGCTGCAAGCATCAGCACGGCGCAAAACAGCAACAATGTTTTCCATTTCATGCTTCTTGACCTCTCCTTTGAATGTTTAGTTTCAGGGCATCAGGCTTTTCGGATTCCCTGCTTCAAGCATATCCCCTAACTCCCTGTACGAATATCCTTCTTCTTTTTACTTCCATGATCTCTGTTTACCAATTCGAACGGCACTCGCATAGGTATTCCTGACGGCAGCTGGGCTCCTCAAACGCACAAAAGAACAGGGGGAGCCCCTGTCCTTTTGCGTAAAACTTGGAGAAGCCGACCTCCTTTTACTTTGAATGTTATTGAGGTCGGGAAGCCTGCCGCTCATTTACCTCCCGTGTCATATCTTCGCCTCCAAGCATGTTCCAGTTTTCTACGAACCTGTCGAATTCGTCTATAGAAGCGTTGTCAAAAATGATTTTTGTAAACGTCATGTTCTGCAGCTTTTGCAGCGATTGCAGCCTTTCCACCATCCTCGGAGTCGGAACGCCTGTAAATTGATCCATCACAAACCTGTTCTGCTCTTTATAATCATTCATGATGCTGAATACGCCGTCCTGAGCATAGCCTGCATACCAGGCCCAGGATTCACGGTCTCCGTTCTCGTATTTTTTGATCTTCTCGTAAATCACTTTCGCCTCGCCCGTTAGTTCTGACTCGGCTCCCCGCTTAAGCGCGTTGGCGATCGCAAGATGAGCGTTCAAATTTTTGTAGGGGGGCGTCGGCGTAACGGGAGACAATTTCCATATGCTCTCCGTATTATCCGGCATGTAGTAGGTTCCAAAGTCTGCCGTAGCTCCCCAATTGGTCTCCAGAAACAAATTGAACATCCGCACGATCGCTTCTGGATAGGCAATGCCTTTTTTGACGACCCACCACCCGTTCGTACCCAATTGAATGGAAGGCTTTACAGGATCATCGTCAACCGACACAAGGGGGAACGCTTTCCACTCCATTCGCGGATCTTTGTTGTAGCCAATCTGTATCGGCCACGCATTCAGCCACTGCTGTCCAAAGGCCATTCCGCTTTTGCCATTAATGATTCTGTCCGCTGATCCGCCCTCATCCAGCACAGCGAATTCCTTATCGATGTACCCTGCCTGATACATTTGCTGCAGCAGAGCCAACGCCTGCTTCATCTCGGGTTGAATGCTGCCGTATGCAAGCTTTCCCGAGGAGTCCTTGATCCAAATATTCGGATAGGCATGGAAGCCGTTAAAAAAACCTTCCAACGTGCCTGCAAAACCTCCCCACAAGCTCTTCTGCAGAAGAAGCCCCACAGTATCGTCGCGACCGTTGCGATCGGGATCCTGATTCGTAAACGCTTTTGCTATGGCAACCAGTTCATCCATCGTCTTGGGGGGCTGCAATCCCAGATTATCCAGCCAGTCCGTCCGTATCCATACGAATTGGGCCACATCGATGGATGAATCGATATTGGGCAGCCCCATCAGTCTTCCGTCGATCATTGCCGCCTCGAAAGGCGCCGAACCTTCCTCCCGCAGCGTCTTCTTGGTCAGCTCCGAAGCCTCCCGCTCGAACATTTCCGTCAGATCCGTGATCATATCCGCTTCGGCAAGCCGCTTTAACTGGAGGGCATCGACCTTGATGAAATCAGGGATGTTATTTGAAGCCAGGAAAATGTTCATCTGCTGCTGGTAAGCTTCCTGATCCTTCGCTGTCCAATCGTACTTTAAGCGGATTCCCAGCTTCTGCTCATAGAGTCTTGTCCATCGGTTATCATCCAATGTTTCGCCCGGCAGATGGATAAGCGTATTGTTGTCTGCCGCTACCGCCGCCGGAATATAGCGTACGAATGAAGCTGTGATTGGCGGATCGTATTTTCCCGGCATTTCTCCCTTTGGAGCACCAGTTGAAATACCCTCAGCATGCGTTGCATCCGTCTTGTTGTCCCTGCCTCCGATCCAGATTAGTAGCACAACCATAGCTGCACAGATCATCAGGATGAGCGCGTTTGCTTTTTTGCTCGTCATCGGCTTCACATCCCATCCCAATTTTTACCTCTTCAAGCAACTCTCACGATAATCCTGGGGAGAAATATCCACCATCTTTTTGAAAAACCGCGAAAAGGATGCCGCCGACTCAAAGCCTACAATCGCGGCCACTTCATTCACCTTTTTGTTGCACTCCAGCAGTGCCTTCGCCTTCTCAAGCCGCACGCCGGATAAGTACTCCGACAGATTGAGCCCGGTCACCTGCTTGAACATCCGCGAAAAATAGGACGGGTTAAAGTGCACCAGCTCGGCCAGACGCGTCAACGACAAATCCTCATGCAGATGCTGAAGCAAATATTTTTTCACGTAAAGTACGGCCTCCGCGACTCTCTGCTCGGTTTCCCCCTTTTGCAGCTCGAAGATGATTTCAGCCAGCCGTCTTAAATAAGCTGCGGCTTCCTGCCAGCCCGGGTGCCGATCCATCCGGGTCAAGTTCTGCAGGTCGATCAGCGGGGCTACCCGTTCTGCCAGATGCCGACGATTGAGATAAGCAAGAAATAGGACAGCCGTCTTGTAATACAGCTCGACGCCCGTTTCATCGTTCATGTCCGCGATTCGCCGAAACCGGGACTGAAACTGGTCATAAGCTTCAAAGAACAGCTCCCCCTGCCCCTTCTCCAGCCATTCGGACAGCACTTTGATCTGATGCTGAGCCATTTCCATTTCCACCGCCAGAGGATGCGGCGCGAAGCCATGGCTTTGCGACTCATCCGGATAGAGATCACGATCTGTCATCAGAATTTCGGTACCCATCATCATCTGATAGCCAAGCCACTTGGACCATTCGCCGTACTTCCCGGCGAGTCGTTCCAGGGCAACAGGCCTGGAAGCAAGCAGAAACGAAGGGGCGGCACCCAGATTTTCTTTGCAAGCCATCTGAACGCTTTCAAGTGTGCTTTTGACGAACTGGAACGTTCTCGACCATAGGTATAGCTCATCCCCGGCTTTGTCGGAGCCGCCCATATCCCCAGGCTGGATGAACCCGATGATCGTATGATGGTCCTGCACGAGATAATAGAACCTCACCGAGCCCTGCAGGTACTTCTCCAAGATCAGTCCGATGGAGCACAGGGTACGAGAGCGTTCCGAAAGTCCGGAAGCCTTGTCCTTCCCATCCGTTCGGGCAATGAGCAGAAGCACGGGCTGAGCCGCATCCAGCGGAATATCCAGCTCCTGCAGCTGCTTCCCGATCCTTGCCGGATCGTTCTGCTCCTCCTGCAGCAGACTCCATACATACTCTTTTTGCATCAGCGGCAGCGTGGCTTGCATTTTATCCCGCACCTTTTCCATAAGCTCGTCAATTCTATAGCTTTCGCTGATTTGCAAAGCCGCCTTCTCGATCGTTCGGATAATTTCATCGTCATCCTCGGTTTTCAGGACGTAGCCGACGGCATTCCTTTTCATGGCGCTATAAATATAGTCGAATTCGTTAAATCCGGTCAGAAAAATAATTTTGCAGTCCGGCCACCGCTGCAAAACATACTCCTGCAACTGAATACCCGTCATCCCGGGCATTCGGATGTCCGTCAGCACAATGTCCGGCTTCATCCGATCGACGATTTCGACAGCTTCAAGCGCCGTGTAGGCTTTGTACAGCTCCAAATCGAGTCCGGTATAGTCGGACATAAGCTCGTATAGCCAATCCACGATCTGCGGCTCATCGTCCACAATCAATAATCGGTACATTCACTCATCTCCCACATAGAGAAGCTGCGTTACTTTCAGTCCGCCCCATTCGCTTCTGCTGACCGTTAATCCGCTTTCCATGCCATACTTCAACTGGATCCTCCGATGAATGTTGAGCAGCCCTGTCGTCTCTTGATTGTCATCGTGAAATTCCAATTGCTTCCTTAAAGAAGACATTTTCAAATCCGTTAATTCTTCTCCGTTATCTTCCACTACGATCGCTACAGCCCCCTCCATCGAAGGAAAGCTAACCCGAATGTACGCATCCGTTACTTTGTTAGGCAGACCATGCACAACCGCATTTTCAATAATCGGCTGGAGAATCAGGCGAGGGATTTGTTTGTTCGCGATCGTATCGGGCAGTTGGGCAAATTCAACCCTCAGCCGATTCGAGAACCTCATCGCCTGAATTTCGGCGTAGGACCGGGCATGGGCAACCTCGTTCGCCAATTCGGTCGTTTCCGCCGCGCTTCTCGTAATGTATTTCATGTAGTTGCCGAGCTCCCTGGAAAATACGAGAGAATTGGCCATATCTCTGCCCTTGATCATTCGATGCAAAATAAAGAAGCTGTTGTATAAAAAATGCGGATTGATCTGCGCCTGCAAATGCTTAAGCTCGGCTTTCTGAACCAGTATTTTCTGCCTGTACACTTGCTCGATCAGCACGTCCAGATTTTCCACGGTTTGATTAAAATACATATACAGATAGTTGAAATCATCATTATGATTATGCCGAATGCGGATTTGCATGTCCCCGCTGCGCAACCTCCTAAAGGCTCGAAGCAGCTTCAGAAGCGGCCTGTGCATTATACTATAGAGCGAATAGGAAAACAGGAGAACGATCAGCAGGGCAGAGAAGGAAAAAATCCAGAACCATACCCGGTAATTGTCAATGGGCTTGAACACGGCATCGGCAGGAATATACCGCACCATGTCCATGCCCAAATAAGCCGAATTCTCGGAGGCTGCAAGCAGTAGCTTGCCATCCACTCTTAAGGAAGCGGTACCCTTGTTGCCATTGCCCAATTGGCCGCGAATGCCCGTATTAAGCGCTTTCGCGAACGCTGAGGTTCCGGAGCTGTTAAATATGATTTGACCGTTTCTGTCTACCAGCATGAACCCTCCATCGGAGTACTCAGGATCGCCCATCGCTTCCTGCATATTCCGAACGGCCAATTTGACTTCAATTGAATACTGGGGGAAATGGCCTCCGTTTTGTTTGGACATCGAGGACCCGGCATTTAGTAGAATGACGCGGGCCTCGCTCTGGTACATGATGCCCGATGGTTCGGTCATCCGGGCCGTGCCCGGCCCGCCGCCCCCTTCGAATCGATTCGCGTCGAATTCCCGATACCCGCCGACCGCAGACACAGACCTTTCGATCGGATGGATGTATGCCGTAACATCTTCAATGTACCTGCTGCTGCTTTTGATGGCCTTTAATCGCTGCTTCAGCCTGTCTACGGCCCTGCTGTATTCATAATCCGTCATAATTCCCGCCAGATTGGCGAGCTCATTTAAATCCTCATCGTTCAGCGTATCGTATTGCAAAGCCTGGATACGTCTAATGTCCGTCTCCAGGCTGTCCAGGTAAAATCTGGCCTGCGAGCTGTTCGCCGCCGTAACCTGATCTTTAATCGTTGATGCCCCCCATTGATACAGGTTGGTTCCAATCACATAGAGAGGAAGAATCACGATGATCAAGGTGGCCAGCAGCCGGAAATAAACCGTATTTTTCCATGAGAATCCAAATTTACCTATCGGTGCATCAGGTATTGCTCCGGATTGTTTCAGGTCCTCGTTATCCGGTTCTCTTTCCATGACGCTCTCCTCGATTCGCCTACTTGAACAGCTTGAATAACTCCCAGCCCAGTATTCCGGTGCGGCTATTGATCAGTGCGCTATTGCCGGCATCCTCGGCGGTGACGTATTTGCCATTGGATATCGCCTGCAGCGCGATATAGCCATTGGCCAGGAAAATCTGCTGATACTGCTCCCATGTGTCGGCAACCGCCCGGTTGGCGATCAACGGAATGCTACCGCTGTAATCCGCAGCCACGAATTTGCCATTGGCGTTGGATTTTAGAGTAATTGTACCATTGGCAAGGGCTGTCTGGCTAAACAATTCCCAAGTGCTTACCGCCGCTCTGCTTGCGATGAGCGGACTGTTGCCGGCATCCTCCGCGGTTACATATTTGCCGTTCGCATTCGTATACAGGGAAACGGTTGCCGTATCCTGCCCGAGAATCGTGAATTTCTCCGCAGCTCCAAAACTGGTGCTGCTTGCAATCAGTGCTCCGGAGCCCGAGCCTGACGCAGTGACATACTTGTTATTCGCCGCTGACCGAAGCGCAACCTTGCCGTCAAGCGCATCAATCAATAAAAATTCGGACCAGGGATCGACCTCGGACGTGCTGCTTGCGGTGAGAGGACTCGCGCCCGCGGCTGCGGCCACCACGTATTTGTTGTTCGCTTTGGACTTGAAGACCACATTGCCGTTAGCCAGACTGATCATATCGTATTGCTCCGATAAAGTGATTGCTGCATGGTCGGCAATCAGCGAATTGGCGCCTCCGTTCGGAGCGGAAACGAACTTACCGTTAATTCCGGCTTTGATGGCCACTGTATTGGATTGCAAGGAAATGCCGTTGCCAAGCAAATCGAATTTGTTGACGTTCATTAAGTTATCGCTTAAGGCGCTCTTAAATACAAAGTAAATATCATGCACGCCGACAGGCGCATTGGCAAGCTGTGCGCTTACTGTCGTCCAAGTCTGCCAGCCTCCCGTATTGGGGACAGCCAGAGTGGCGAGCAGCGTGCCTGTCGTCGAATCCGCGCGCATTTCAATCGAGCCGCCAGCAAGTGGCGATGCAACCCTCGCAGAAACGCCGACCAGGTTTGCCAAATTCCATGACTTGAAGCCTATCCAATCGTTGTTCGAAATGCTCCCGATATTTTTCCCGCCGCCGATATCCGCAGTCGGCTCCATCTTGATTGCCGGACTCTTCATATCATAGTACTCGGACTGCCGGTCAGTTGAATTCACCCGGATGGTGGCTGAAGAGGTCAATGGATAAATGCCGCCCACTCCGCCGTTGTCCGTATAGCTTGCCGTAATCAGATAATAGGAATTTTCAAGATTCGTATCATTCATAACCGTTGTAATCGTGCCTGAGCACCCATACTGCGTTAGTCCGGGATGTGAGTGCGTGTCATGTCCCAAAGCTGGGACAATGGAAACTCTCGTTGCGCAGTCAATGACAGTATCCTGGGCGTCCGTGACGGTGACGCGAAAAGGAATGACATCCCCCCACTTGTAAAATCCACCGACAGTGGGAGCCGTGATTTTCACTACGGGGGCGTTGTTCCCGACTGTAATGGGAATCGTCTTCGTTGCGGAAGCGCCGTTACTGTCGGTAACGGTCACTTGGGCGTTATAAATGCCGTTTGCGGTATACGTTTTTTGCGGATTGGGAGAAGCGGAGTCCACTGTGCCATTTCCGTCCAGATCCCAGGCGAATGTGTAGCTATCTCCATTAATGTCCATTGTGCCGGCGGTGTCGAAATTAACGCTCAAAGGAGATAGGCCGCTGGTCACGCTTGCTTCCGCTTTCAAGGTTGGAGGCGCGTTCACGCCTCCGGTGTAAAGAATCCGCGAGATTTTGCCGTCGCTGCCCCCGGTGGCATATTCCGAAACGTAGAGCTGCCCGTCCTTGCCCATTCTGGCGTAGATGGGGTGGTCAAAAGAGATATTCATTAAAAACGGATTGATTTTGTGCAGATTTCCGCTGTCATCGAATTTAAGCTCTTTAAACCAGTTGCGCGAGAAATCGAATACAAACAATGATTTATCGAAATAGGCTGGAAATTTATACACGGATGGATTGACCGAATCATATTTGTACATCGGACCGGCCAGCGCCGTTCTTCCTCCTTGATCTGATATTTCCGGAAAGCTAAGCGCCTGGCCATACGGATAGAAGATCATCCCGGCTCGCGCTGCGGGCAGGTTCAGCGCCCCCGTATTGTTCGGCGATTGATTGACTGGAGCGTTGCAATTGAAATACGCTCCGGACGCTCCGGACGCGAAATTGTAATCCCTGTAAGACCAGTTCCAGCCGATACAGTACGGCCAGCCGTAATTTCCGGCAGTGGCGGCCATATTGAATTCATCGTAACCCATCGGCCCCCTTGAATCGCTGTCAACCAATGCGTCAGGCCCCACTTCTCCCCAATACAATGTATTATTGTAAGGATTCAGTGAGATCCGGTACGGATTGCGGTTGCCCATCACGTAAATTTCAGGCTTTCCTCCTCCGGACGGGAACAAATTGCCTGCCGGGATCGTATAGGTGCCGTTGGCCTGCGGTTTGACGCGAAGAATTTTGCCGCGCAGATCGTTCGTGTTGGCAGACGTGCCCTGTGCGTCCCAAGCCGAGCGCCCCGCTCTCTCATCGATGGGAGTATATCCGTTGGAATCGAATGGATTGACATTGTCGCCAGTGGATAAATACAAATTGCCGTCGGAGGAAAATCTCAAGTCGCCGGCGGAATGGCAGCATTCCGTTCTCTGCACCGGAATGTTCAACATCACGATTTCCGATGACAGATCGATGACATCGTTCGCTGCGGTAAACCTTGACAGTCTGTTTACCGCCGTAGAACCCGCCGGCGAATAATAGAGATAAAGGAAGCCATTCGTAATGAAATTCGGATCAAGCGCAATCCCCATCAGGCCGTCTTCGTTGCCGCTGAATACCGGCAGCGTCGCCGCCGTAGTTACAGCGCTTGTCGCTGGCTTATACACTTGAACCTTCCCGGTCGTTCTTTCGATATAGTAGACCCGTCCATCGTCCGTAATATCGAAAGCAACCGGAGCATTGGCTCCCGTGATGATCTCCTGCTTGGCATAGTTGCTGCTGTTAAAGACGGTGGCCGAGCAATCACCGGCCGACTGGCCGGATGCCCAGAGAATGCCGCCGAGAATATGCTGCTTAAACGCTGTCTCACTGAAGCTGGAAGCTTCATGTCCGCCTCCGGTATACCATGATCTTCCTCCCTCATATCGCTGACACCAGGCAATCGGGTGATCATACCCCATATTTCCGCCCGTATATGTGGTTTCATCCAAAGTGGCCAGAACATGAACCGCCCCCCTTGGATTCGACTTGAAATTGTACCATTCGTCCGTTCGTGTCCAGTTTTTCGGCAGCGTGGAGGTTGAGGGATGCGCCTGATCCGCAACCTTGATATTCGCCTGCATGACGGCGGGATGACTATCAAAGTAAGAACCGACCAACGAGCCGTACCATGGCCAGGTGTACTCCGTATCGGATGCGGAATGAATGCCGACAAATCCTTTGCCCGATCGTATATATCCCTCAAAGGCGGTTTGCTGTGCCGCATTCAGTACATCGCCTGTAGTCATGAGAAAGATGACGGAAGAATACTGAGCCAGATTGACGGTCGTAAACAGACTGGCATCCTCCGCGACGGTTACCTGGAAGTTGCTGGCCGCGCCCATCGATTGAATAGCGGCAATGCCGGCCGTGATGGAGTCGTGGCGAAAGCCTGCCGTTTTGCTGAATACGAGAACTTTGAAAGCCGGCTCCGCTTTAGCCTGCGGAACGAACCACACGTAAGAGGTGAGAAAAAGACCAAGCAAAAGAGAGACAATAAGCCCGATATTCACATATTTTTTCAACATCACAGGGTCTCCTTTTCTAATTAAAATTGAACTGCCTTCATTGATAAAAGCGCTTACAAAACAATTCTTTGCTTCATATTCGTTTAATTCAAGAGGCCCCTTATGTAATTATTATACGTCCGGTGCAAATGAATCGTAATGTTCATTGCTTTACTTCCATGATCTATCTTTACTTGTTTGAAGAAACCTGATCTTTGATCGTTGAAGTATTTTTCCAAGAAAACCCAAACCTCTCGATCGGTGCATCTGGAGCTATCCCAATACCATCCCCGATGTCTTGGTTTATCTGCATTGCGATCCCCCGATTCGGATTCTTTGAACATATCGTAATGACTAAATTGCTAGTTTACAACACTTTTATAACATTGTATATTTCATATATACTTTGCAATTACATAATGTACGAGGAGTGAACGGAATCAATGAACAATACTTCCATACCGCGTCCGGATTATCCACGTCCGCAATTCGTACGCAACGACTGGATCAACCTGAACGGCGAATGGGAATTCGAATTCGACGATCAACGGCAAGGAGACCGCGAAAAGTGGTACGAGGGGCACGAATTCAGCGGCAACATCATTGTCCCCTTTTGCTTCCAAAGCGAGTTCAGCGGCATCGGCGATACCGATTTTCACGATCAGGTCTGGTACCGCAAGAAAGTGACGCTGCCGACCGAATTTGCCGGAAAACGGGTTATCCTTCATTTTGGCGCCGTCGATTATCAGGCTTGGGTCTGGGTGAACGGACGGCTGGCTGTTTTCCATGAAGGAGGCCATACGCCTTTCTCGGCTGAAATCACGGATTTGCTTCACGACGGTATCCATTCGATCGTGGTGAAAGTCCGCGACTTTAGCCATGATCTTGCTTTGCCGAGAGGCAAACAATATTGGAACGAAAAGTCCGAAGGGATTTGGTATACGCGGACGACGGGAATTTGGCAAACAGTGTGGATGGAAGCCGTAGAGGATACCTATCTCCGTAAGGTTAAATTGACTCCGGATATCGATTCGAACAGCATTGAAATTCGCGCTTTTGTCCAAGGCGACGTCACCGACCGGGATATCCGACTGCAGACGACGGTGACGTTCGGAGGAGAGCCTGTTGCTGAAGAAACCCGTCAAATCCGCCATCCCGAAACGAAGTACCGCTTCTGTCTTCATGATTTTGTCGACCATAGCTTAGGACGCTTGTGGACGCCCGAAAAACCGCACTTGTACGATGTTCGATTTACTTTATTCGTGGACGGTCGTCAGACGGATGAAGTGACGAGCTACTTCGGTATGCGCAAAATATCCATCGTTGATGGACAAATATGTTTAAATAACAAGCCCTATTACATGAAGCTGGTACTGGATCAGGGGTATTTTCCAGGCGGGCTGTTAACTCCGCCGTCCGATGAAGCGATCATTCAAGACGTCGAACTGACGAAAAAAATGGGTTTTAACGGGGCTCGCAAGCATCAAAAGGTCGAAGATCCGCGCTACCTGTACTGGTGCGACCGAATGGGACTGTTGGTTTGGGGAGAAATGGCCAATTCCCAAGC
Source organism: Cohnella silvisoli (assembly GCF_021190915.1). Lineage (GTDB taxonomy): Bacteria > Bacillota > Bacilli > Paenibacillales > Paenibacillaceae > Cohnella > Cohnella silvisoli. The sequence goes on along the minus strand of NZ_JAIOAP010000001.1, from coordinate 488,806 downwards.
TTACTCGGAGGAGTATGCGCATCGTTTCATGCAGGAATGGCAGGAAGCGATCGAACGAGATTACAACCATCCATGCCTCGTCGCATGGGTACCTCTCAATGAAAGCTGGGGAGTGAATCAAATCCTTGTCGATTCGCTCCAGCAACAGCATGCGCTAGCCATGTATCACATCACGAAATCGCTTGACCGCACTCGCCCCGTCATCTCTAACGATGGTTGGGAGCATGTCCAATCCGACATTTGCACGATACACGATTACGAAAGCAAGCGCGATGTATTGGAACAGCGTTACAGCACGGTAGGAAATGCCGTAAATTCCAAGCCGTCGAACAATTGGATTTACGTACCGGGCTTTACGTATGACGGCGCACCGATCATCGTATCGGAATATGGCGGCATAGCATTCCAACAGGGTGGCGAAGCAGGCTGGGGATATTCCTCCGCGACGAACGAACGCGACTTTATCGAACGCTACATGGACGTCACCCAACCTCTGCTTCGCTCTCCAATCGTGCAGGGCTTCTGTTATACCCAATTGACGGACGTGGAACAGGAAATCAACGGCTTGCTGACGTACGACCGCAAACCGAAAGTGCCGCTCGACATGATCAAGCTGATCAACGACGGCAAGCAGCCGGAAGGGTATTAAATAGGGAGTTCGAGTGGATGAAAACCCCGACGAGACTATTCCTCGTCGGGGTTTTATCCTACATCTTAGCCGTATAACCTTCCTTCTCAGCATTGCCAAGCAAATACAAAAATGCTGGAGCGGGGGGGACAAGGAACCCCTCGGAAGGCAAGCAACCTGTTAATGAATCAGCAAGTCAATTTTAGAGATGACTTCGGCAAGTGTCTTCTCGGGCACTTTGCATATGAACGCTGCTTGGCGGGATAACCAGTCGAGACTCTTGACCTGATCAGACAGAATAACCCCTTCTATGGGCAAATCCTGCGGAATGATGACTTCGAACGGGTAGCCCTTGATCTTCGAGGTTACCGGACAGAACAAGGTTAAGCCTACCTTCCCATTGTATGCCGCTGATGATACGACTAAGGCGGGTCTCTTGCTAGCTTGCTCATACCCCGATTGTGGATTGAACTGCAACCATACCAAGTCGCCGCGACCTGGAACGTATCGTTCTACCACGATTCCCGTCCTTGCGGCTCACCTGTAGGAACCTCAGCGTGGAGATTGTAAGGCGTGATCTGTGCCAAGAGCTCATCTAACGATTTGAGTTTAATAATAAGGTGACCATCTTCAATATCAAGATCAACTTCGGAACCTTCCTTCAGACCTACTTTCAAGGCCAATGCCTTTGGGATGCGAATACCCAAGCTGTTACCCCATTTTTGAACCTGCATCATGATACCGCCTCCCAATTCGTTTATACAAAGTATAAACATTTGGCAGAGAAATGTCAAATAAAGGTCGAACGGCAGGCGCCGGAGTACCAAGTATAACGGAAGGGCACCTGTACTTCTAAAAACAGCAATCATGGATTTCCTTGCTTCAGGCTCATCCAGACCATGGACGTATTCGTGTGTGTGCATAATGGTTATAACTGAAACAAAAATATCGCCGAAACAGGCGTTCTTTTGGGCCGTTTGGGTTCGCTCATGCGCACGTCGCTACGATTTCACTGTTGGATTAGGCTTCTAAATTCCATAGAACCAAACCAAATGTTCGCCGGGCAAACCGGATTCGTGCATTTATTCGATTATCGTGGCTAAATCCGTAAAAAGATGCATCTTGGATGCTTCATTTCTCATTTGATAGCTGAAATCCATCGATTTGCCGAAACCGAGCAGCTTCATGACCAACCGATTCTTGCCCGACTTGAGCTCTGTCAAAACAACATGGTTATATGGCATCCACATGGCCGGCTCTTTGACCGTGGCGACCAACTCTCCGTTGAGCCAAATCTTGAACGGGGTCTCGTTACCAAGGAGAAGATGCACGCCCTCGCGCTTCTTCGGGCATTCGAAATCATGTATGAGATAAATGCAGCACGGTCCCCGATAACTAATGAACTCATTCGGTGACAGCTTGTCCTCGTGGACCGCCTTGGTTAATCCAGTTCCATGCCAAACAGACCTTACGCGAAAGTTCAGTACGCAAGGCGGCAGGGTTGTCCTGAATAAGAGAGCGAATCATCTGTACATCGTCCTAGGTTACAGACCGACCACAGATGTTTCGGGGGAATTCGTGTTCTTGCATGGGAGGCCTCCGGTTTTCTCTATATGAATCAAACGATTACCGAGGGCGGATCGACAAAACAAAATTGGTAGGAAGCATGAGCCGTAAAGGCAATTGTTACGACAATGTTTGTATAGAATTCTTTTGCAGCTTTCTGAAAAAAAAGTATAATAAGCAACTCCAAGCTTCTTAAAGTTGTGTCTACTCAAATGGCAGAAGTATTTTAGCGTATAATTCGATGAAATATTTCCTGAACTCTATAAGCTATTCGTTTTTTTGTTCGTAATTGAATCAATTCATGCCTTGGACTTTCGCAGACTCTTATCTATTACTCTTGTTGAGATGCATAATTCTGAATTTGGAAGGTGTCACCCCATGGTACCTTTTGAATAAATCCGTAAACTGAGAACTTGAAATATACCCCAGTTGATTTACAATGTCACATATTGATTGGGAAGTATGTTGCAGAATTTCTTTCGCTTTGAACATCTTTACTTGCTGCGCATATTTTATTGGAGATATTTTAAATACTTTTGCGTAAGTATTAGATAAATAAACCGGATTGCAGTGTATGAGATCTGCCAGCAATCGTAAAGTTATCGGCTTATCATAATTCTCACTAATGTAGCGATTCACACGAATCAGTCTTGTATCAATTGGCCCACTTAACACACCGACTTCAGACATGTTCTCCTTGGCATTTGATAGGATCAATCGATCAAAAATAGGCTTCAGTTCCATATGTAAATCAAAAGGCTCTACTCTTGATTGCATACGTTCAATGATAGAGGAGAGAGATTCATTAGGAGTAATATCTTTATTAATGAGGAGCGGTTGATTCATAATTGCTCTTCCGGCATTTAAATGGAGAATGATACCGTATAAACTAACTTCCACTGCTTTCATATCTTCGAATCCCGCGTCTCCACACGGCATAAGCCAAACCCATAGAGATCATCCCGACTAGAGGAGTACCGTAAATGAATAAATTCGGGAAAATACTGCTGTCTTCTTTATCGAGAAGAAGACGGGCAGGGAAGTAATTAACAAAGGCATAAGGAATAACGAATGCAAGCAGCAGTTGGACGCCACGACCGTAAATTTGAATGGGGTAATTGGTCAATGTGCGAAAGTCATAGATGACCATCTGGAAAAGAGAATCGGACTTCACAGCCCAAAAACTGATCGATCCAGCTAAGATCATAATGGCACTATGAATCAATACCGCCCCTAGGATATTAACAGCCAACCAAATACTCCATTCCCATGTCATCTCGATGTGAAGAGCGTTAAAACATTTGAAGAAAATAACAACACCAAAAATCACGGTTATCAAATGACCATGCGAAAATTGTTTGAAAATCATATGAAGCAGCGGATTGATCGGCTTTATTAACATCGAGTCAAATGATCCGTCGCGAACCATCATTTGCAAATCCTTCATCGGGTTCCAAATAAACATGGCGCTTAGAGAATAGGAAAAGATGTTAAGGTTGTACAATAATACGATCTCATAAAAACTCCAGGAGGAAATTCCTTCAAATCGATAAAGAAGCAGCCAAACCACTGTCAGTTGAATTAAAGTGAAAGCAACATTGATCACAACATCCATAATCACAAATAACGGTTTATACGCGGTAATGGTTTTAATATAAGCAATGATAAACCGGCTATACAATTTGACCAAATGCCATGCCATACCCTCAGCCCCCCTGAACCACTAGCTTGGTAGTCGCCCGGGACCAGATCCATTTTTGCACGAGTAAAAGAATTGCAATCCAAATCAACTGCTGCACGATCATCCAAATGATTTCCATTCCGTTTACTTTCCCTAGATAAACAGAAATCGGAGAGTAAAAGATTAAACGAAAAGGCAGCCATTCAGCAACCGTCGACAACGCATTGGGAAAAAACCAGACTGGAACCAAACTGCCTGAGAATACCATCATAATCATGTAAAACAGAGCTCCAAAATGCCAGGATACGATGTACCAAAAAGCCGTCAATGCGAAAAGATAGGAGATTAAAAAGTAAATAGCGGTTCCGTTGATGACCATAACTAAAAATAGCAATAAATGAACGACGGAGGCCGATTGGATACCGAAGAGCAATGAGGAAATGAGGACAACTGGAACTAACTCGAATATGATTCTCTGGAAGGAAATGCCGACAGATTCCGAGATTAGCAATCCTGAAAAAGAAATAGGTTTAATGAGATCGGTGGCAATTTCACCTTTGTGAATCTTCTGTTCCACTTGTCCAATCATATTATTGGTTACGATCAAAGTGATGGCTGTACTAAGCAGCGTATAAGTAATCATTTCTTGCAAGGTGACTACACCCTCTAAGGTTGTCATTCCTCTATCTGCTGAAATAAGGGCACTCCAGATCGATACTTGGATCAATACGGCTATGAGCCGTCCGAAGAGTTGAATCAAGGTATTGACCCGGAAGGTAATATGCGATTGAAAAGCCGTTTTCGCCAATTCTGCATATATTCTCAACGGTTAATTCCTACTCTCTACATCACTTTGGTTCAAGCTTTTGTACATTCTTCTTATAATTTCCTCAATATCGGGTTCATTTACCGAAAAATCTATTATTTTATGTAATTGTGCTAAATCAGACAGAAAACCGGCGGAATTTCTTCGATTTCTGTCATAAGTTATAATGGAACTTCTGCCCTCCTGTATGACCTCATCAGCACCGTTGAGCAACAAACGTTGCGGGTCCGGCAAGCCATCTTCCACTTCTACTATTAACTTGTTTTGTGAACCGAAACGATGCTTCAACATCTCCAAATTTCCATCAAACATGACTCGTCCCCGATCAATCACAATCACTCTCGAGCACAATTTCTCAATATCCGGCATGTCATGCGTGGTGAGAACCACCGTAGTGCCCGTCTCTTGGTTGGTTTGTTTAATAAAATTGCGAATGTTTTCTTTTACCACTGCATCCAGGCCGATGGTCGGTTCATCCAAATATAGAACATCAGGCTGATGAAGCAAGGCGGCGCACATCTCTGCACGCATCCTTTGACCCAAACTCAGTATCCGTACTGGCAAGTGATAAATATCAGACAAGGATATTAACTCTTCGAATACGCCCAATCTTTTGCGAAAGTCCGCCTCCGAGATTTTGTACATATATTTAAGAAGTTGAAAAGACTCCGATACCGGAATCTCCCACCATAGCTGCGATCGTTGTCCAAACAGAACCCCAATCCGCTTTGTATTTTCTATACGCTGCGTATGAGGGATCAAACCGCCAACTCGTATGGAGCCTGAAGTGGGTGTCAGAATACCAGCCAGCATCTTGATTGTGGTTGATTTGCCTGCGCCGTTAGGCCCCAGATAGCCGACAACTTCGCCCGGCTCGATCTTAAAAGAAATATTGTCTACCGCTTTTTTCTCATCGTATTCCCGGTAAACTAAATCACTTAAAGCTCCCAATATCCCTTCTCTATGTCTAGGACGGCGAAATGTTTTCACCAAATTCTCCACTTGTATCCCCACCACGGAACCTCCAATTAAGTTAGACGGTTTTTGTACAAATTTTTGATAATCTCCTCGATTTCAATCTGTTGCACAATCAAATCCTTTACCGTATAAGAAGAAAGAATATTAGAAATAATAGCGCTGGATGAAACCCTCCGATTATCGTAGACGATTTGAAGCGTTCGATCTTCCTGTTCGACAGACTTGACGCCGAGTTCATATATTTCACGAAAATCGTCTAGCTTACTGTCCATTTCCAGCGTCATCTTCTCTTCGCTTCCGAAGTCCCGTTTAAGCTGATCAAGCTTGCCGTCAAATAGGATATTCCCATGATCGATCACGATTACACGAGAACATAATTGTTCAATATCCACCATGTCGTGGGTAGTAAGAAGGATGGTCGTATGGTATTTCTCATTGATATCCCGAATCAAACTTCGGAACTTTTCCTTGACCACCACATCAAGACCGATAGTAGGTTCGTCAAGAAACACAATTCGTGGATTATGCAGCAACGCCGCGCACAGCTCTGCCCTCATTCGCTGGCCGAGACTTAATTGACGGACGGCAACGTTCATGTATTCATGCAGACCGAGGACTTCAGAGTATTTGAGCATATTCTCCTTAAATTGCTGTTGTGGAATCTTATACATATGCCGGGCCAAGTGGAGTGATTCCGATAAAGGAATGTCCCAGAAAAGCTGCGTCCGCTGTCCAAAAACAACACCGATCCGTTTCGCATTCTCCAGCCTATTCCCGTGAGGGATCCTTCCTTCCACTTCTACCAGCCCGGATGTCGGGGCTAATACGCCAACCAACATTTTAATCACGGTCGACTTCCCCGCACCGTTAGGTCCAATGAATGCGACTGCCTCACCTGATTCCACTTCGAAAGATACATTGTCCACTGCTGTCATTAATTTATGTTTTCTATTGACAAGGTCTTGCAAGCCCCCCCACTTACCCTCATGCCGTATCATTTGCTTATACTGTTTATGTAAGTTTTGTACTTTAATGATTGTTTGCTGTTCCATGATTACCATTCACCCGCTTACCTTAGAAATAATTTGATGGTACTTGGCTGGATAAGCGTCTTCTTCGTCTACTTCATCGGTCGAATCTCTAGGCATAAACAAATGATATTTAAAGACATCTTAAACTGTATAAATATATACTATATGTTTATATATACATTAATTTAAATGACTCAAATATGTCAATAAGTTTTAAGTAGTGTTACTGTTATGCTTTTTGTAACTTGACCATTATTGGAAGTTAATTCTGGCACATCTACATCGATGGGAAGCTTTGAAAAATACTGCGCTCACTCGTTTTTCTACTGGATGAGTAGGTTTCTCCGGCGGCAATATGAGAAAGTGGATATCGTCTTTATCGCGCACCATACAGAGGCGAAGGAAGTCACGGAGGAAGAGTTTTTGACCCGTGGCGAGGCGAGATTTATCAGGCTTTGAAGACTTTCTTTCGGAAACGGGAGGCGGTGGGTTAAGAAGTTAGAAAATTCATGAAACTTCATCAACTACCAAGAACCCCTCTAAGCACATATCGTTATGTGCTTAGAGGGGTTAACTTGATGCTAAGTTCATACGGACAGCCAATCCTTCTCTCTCTCAAGCTGCCATAAGCGCCAGTAGTAATACCCTTTGTTACGCAGCAGCTCGCTATGCTTTCCGCGTTCACTGACGGACCCATTCTGCAGGACGATAGTTCCATCCATACCATCCAAGCCCGCCAGGCTATGCGTGATCCACAGCACCGCGTTGTCTTTCGTCAGTTCATCCAGCTTGTTGATGAAGGCCCGTTCCGTCAGAGGATCCAGGCCAGTCGCCGGCTCATCGAACAGAATGGCTGGAGATTGGCACAGCAGTGCCCTTGCCAACGCAAGCCGCTGCTTCTCTCCACCTGACAATCGTGCACCCCATTCCCCGATCAAGGTATCGTACCCTTCCGGAAGAGCGTTTATCGTGTCGTCTATTAATGCGGCTTCGGCCGCAGCACGCAATTGCTTCTCTGCCGCATTCGGACACCCCAGCTTCAAGTTCGCCTCCACCGAAGCGTCGAACAGTTGGATATGCTGGGATACGACGGCGAATAATGAACGCACTTGCTCGTCGGGAAGCTCGCTGAGCTCCATCGCATCCGGCTCATCCTCTCCATAACGGAACGAGAGGTCCATGACCTGCAATTCCCATACTGAGTCCCACACGGGAAGTTCTCCGCTTTTTTTGAACCCTCTATAGCTTTGCCCGAAATCTCCGGCTTTCCGTGCTGTTCCGCTTCCGTATTTTCCGATAATTGAAAGAGTCGATCGGCGGAAGCCAACGTCTGGCTCCATTGCTGAAAAGCTGCGGGTAGCGGGGCAACCGCTTCAAAACAAGCTATGGTAATCATCACAAGCGCAGGTATGACGATGGCATTGAACTGCTCCGTCCCCGCTAGATACACGGAAGCCACTAGAACAAGCCACATGCTTAGATGGGTGGCAGCCAGCATTCCACCGCTCGACAAAGAACTAATCCGATTGTGCGCCTTGTGTACTTTATTTAACGTAGACTGAATTTGCTCTATTTTACTTAACTGATCACCGGTCCGCCCGAATAGGGTCAACTCCCTCATTCCCGCGATGAGTTCTGTCGTCTCCATGTAGATCTTCGCGCGTTAGTTAACCAAAGCCGTACCGTGTTTGCGACCTAACCGCCAGCTCACGAAAGGTTTCTGGAAAGGGCTTTTCACTTGTTACGATGTGCCCCACGTGCCTCGAACGAACAACGATCATGAGCGATTTTTCCGTCAAACGAAGACGAGACATTGTCGAATGACAGGCCGCCGCAGTTGGAATGATTACATCCTTCGCAGCGGTGAGTTTGTTGTTTTTGTAGACGATGCTCTCCGTCATCCCAACTTACTAGAGCGCCTGCGGCAAGTTAGCTACAGTTCGTTTACTCAAGAGAGATGCCGTTGGAACGATCGTCTTCAAGAAGGAACGAAGCGACGACGGTTTCGAAGAAGTCCAGAAAACTACCTTAAAGATATTGAAAACAAGGTCTGTAAGTTAATTGGTCAGTCGTAGTTTTTTTAAACTGTCAACGGGGGGGTCTAGGGTATACGCTTTGAGATTACAATCAGCAACACAATGGCGATCAACGAAAAGAGCACATTGCCTATCCAAGCTAGAGAGTCATCCGGCCATAACAATATTGTCATGGCAAAGCCTCCCCATGCATACGTAAGTAAAGCTCCAGCAACCAATGCGAACAAAAAGCTTCGCCGCTAATTCCTCTTGAGACCATCCCATCCTTTTTCTTTCCGTCTTTAACTTTTCTCCAAAAATCATATTTAAGCAGCAACCTTTCAGGAATATATACGTCATTATTTGCTGACCCCATGCCAAAAGTAAAGACCGCTGTAGTTGCAGAGTCCCGCAACCCCCAGTTGCCATCAATATCCCCTTGAGTAATCTCCGAGTGAGAGGAGCGAAACATATGCAACCGGCAACAGCAACACGCAAACGACTTCGAAGTTTGCCAAATGACCGAACGGCTGGACAGAAGTACATCGCCGTTGGCCAACTAATGTTTCTGACAACTTTTCATCACACACCTTAAGAAAATAGGGCAACCCAGTGAGGGTTGCCCTATAAGAAAATCATGCAGTTTCCAAATTTATTGTCCAGTATCTATCCTTAATCTTTCCAATGGTATCAAAAGATATATTTTTTCCCCTCGTTCAATTCCTACTCATAGGCTTTTATATGATTGCGGGGTTTTCTGTATGGCATTTCAACTTATTTCTTGTGATAACCGTTATTCCAACGTGCAACAACAGTAGGTATTACCCACAAAACGCCAAGCTCCCCTAAACCTTATAAGCCTTCATAGCCTTAACGATCTCCTTCATCGAAGGCCGCTTGCCATACATCAGCACGCCCACGCGGTAGATCTTGGCCGACAGCCAACCGATGCCGAGAATCGAAGCAAGCAGGATGACCAGCGATAATGCGATTTCCCACCAGGCCGGTTCGGATAAGCCAATCCTTAGGAACATGAGGAATGGCGAGAAGAACGGGATGTACTGGCATACCTGGATCAGGATGTGGTCGGGATGAGTCAACCCGAACATCGCGATGTAGAAGCCGACAAGCGTAAGCATCGTAATTGGCAGCACCGCTTGGCCGAGGTCTTCTGTCCGGCTGACGATGGAGCCGACGGCAGCGAACAGCGTCGCGTACAGGAAGAAGCCCGCCAGGTAGAAGAAGATTGCATAAACGACTAGCGTCGCGTCGATCGTGCTCAGATCAATGCCAAACTTAGCAAGCGAGTCTGCGTTCTGCGGCATCATCAGGTTGATAACCAAAGCTCCGATTAGTATGACGATCTGAAGCATCGCAACGATGAACGTTCCAAGAATTTTGCCCCACATCTGCTTCAGCGGAGATACGCTCGTCACGAGAATTTCCATGACGCGGGAGTTCTTCTCGGCCGTAATCTCGGTAGCGATCAATTGACCGCTGATCATGACACCCATGAACAGAAGGATAATCATTGCGTAAGTCAGGCCGATGGCCATGCCTTGCTCTTCCTCGGATTTCCCCTTCTCGTTCGAGAAGCTTACCTTCTGTGTATCCAGAGACACCGGAGTAGATAGCTGCTTCTTCTGTTCCTCGGTCATGCCCGCGTCCTTGATGATCCTATCGGTCTTAATCTTCTGAAGCGCTGCCGTTAGGGACGATGAAGTTCCGCCCGAGAACGCGCTCTTCGCGTTATAGGTCGCTTTAGGGAATCCGGTTTCCTTATCTTCAGCGAACGTCAGGTAACCTCCAATGTCTCCCTTTTCCAAAGCACCCTTCAGTTGCTCCTCCGAGCCTGCGATGGATACAAGCTTAACATCCGGCTTCGGAAGTTGGCCGTAGTAATCCTTCAGACCCTGAACGATCTGCGGCTGCTGCCCTTCAGCGTAACCGACTTTCGTTGCCTTATCCCCGCCGCCAAGCTTGTCGATCAGGTAAGGCAGATTTCCCGCAACCACGAGCAATACCGCCAAGATGATGGTCATAATGATAAAAGCTTTACTCCGTATTTTGTTGCGAATCGTAAACGCCATTACGGTCCATAGGCTGCTATTCATGATTCTCACCTACCGTCTTAATGAAGATTTCATTTAATGTCGGTTCCATGATCTCGAAGCGAGTGATCGGCCCTTGCGACAATGCATGCTGCAATATTCGCTGTCCCGCTTCCGGCGCGCTTACTTTCAGCTCATAACCGCCATGCTCGTGACGGAAAACTCCATTAACCCCGGCTACGGATTCCAATCCCGTAATGTCTCCATCGGACGCCACGACAACCCGCTCCTGAGGGAATTTCTTCTTAATGTCCTTAATCGATCCTTGCAGCACCGGATTCGACTTGTGCATGATCGTAATGTTGCGGCATAATTCTTCCACGTGCTCCATCCGATGGGTAGAAAACACGATGCTCGTGCCCGCGTCGCGAAGCTCTTTAACGGTCGTTTTCAGAAGCTCTACGTTAACGGGATCTAGCCCGCTAAACGCTTCGTCGAGAATTAGAATTTTCGGATTATGGATGACTGCTGCGATAAATTGGATTTTCTGCTGATTACCCTTGGACAGCTCTTCGACCTTCTTGTTGTAATATTCGGGTACCTGGAACTTCTCCAGCCATCGCTTTAAGTTCTGTTCGGCATCCTTGCGGGACATTCCGCGCAGCTGCGCCAAGTAAATGATTTGATCGCTCACTTTGATCTTCGGATACATGCCTCTTTCTTCAGGCAAATACCCCAGCATACGCAACTGCTCTTGTCCGTACGGCTTGCCCAAGTAACGAATGTCACCCTCATCCGGCAAAATAAGTCCCAATACCATGCGCATCGTCGTTGTTTTACCGGCGCCGTTGGCACCCAACAATCCGTAAATCTCGCCCTCCGACACCTCGAAACTGAGGCCGTTCACGGCCGTTTTGTCGCCATAGTTTTTAATAATGCGGTTTACTTTAAGAGAACTCATCTTCTAGCTTCCTCCTTTCGGATCAAACAGCTTAATATATCTTCCAGTTCCATGCGCTGAACAGCCAGCACCTGAAACCCGCAAGAACGACAGTAGGTTTCCCCTTGCTCCGGCTCGTCTACTTCCAGACGGTACAAGCCGGGTCCGGCTTCCGTTAACCCTTGCAAGCCGGGCGTTCGCTGCAGCAACTCTATGCTCGTCCCTACAGCCGGTTGCTGCTGCACGACTAAAGTTCTCCAGTCGTCCAGCAGGCGATCTTTCTCGTACATGCCAAGGATCCGGCCCCGATAGATAAACAAAATGTAGTCGGCCAACCGCCGAATTTCCTCCATGATATGGGTAGCGAGAATCAGCGTTCGATCACCCGGCTCCATGTAGCGTCGCAACTCTTCCAGCATCGTTTTCCAAGCAAAAGGGTCAAGCCCGGAAGAGGGTTCATCCAACAATAACAATTCGGGATCGTGCGCTAACGTGATGGAAAGCTCCACCTTGCGGCGCATCCCTTTGGACAGCTTGGATAATTTTACGCTGCCATCCACGTCAAAATGACGCAACAGCTTATAATAACGTTCAAAATCCCAGTTCGGATACCAATAGGATGAGAATTTCGCTTTCTCGTCGGCGGTCAGGTTGTTCTCATGAGAATGCGGATTCTCGGCAAGAAAACCGATCCGGGTTTTGTAGCTATCGCCTTGACCGCCATTCAAACGCGATCCTAGCACTTCGGCTTCACCCGCTTGTATCGGCTCCAGACCGAGAAGCGATCGGAACAAAGTGCTCTTGCCCGAGCCATTCGGTCCGACGATGGCCGTAACCATCCCTCGGGGAATATCGCATTGAAGCGGTCCTAGAACGAATTTGTCGTGCTGCAGCTTAACCCCGCGCAATGAAACGGCCGCTTCCGTATCCGTAGTAACCGTCATGTTAACCCCTCCTTTCCTTCTTCAGCTTTTCTCCGAATGATCTGTTGAAAAAGGGCCTCAAGCTCCGCCACCGTGCATTGCAGCTGCAATCCCGCCGCCACCGCTCGCTCGAGTTCCTCCGTTGCACGCTCAAGCCGATGTTCATCTCGCGCAATCGTATCGACTCCAGCGACGAAGGTACCCGTTCCTTGGCGGGTTCGGATCAGCCCTTCATTTTCCAAATCCTGATACACTCTCCGTACCGTTATCGCACTGCACTTCAGCGATACCGCCAGCTCCCGAATCGAAGGAAGCAGCGTACTTTCCTTTAACTGCCCGCTGAGAATGAGCCCGCGAAGCTGCACTTCAATCTGATGGTAGAGAGGTTCCGGACGTTGTTCGTCAATGCGAATCGGCAGCCACACAAGCTCACCTCACTTCTACGCGTTATGATCAGAAAGTTATCGATCTTGTTCTTATACGGTTTATCGTCGCTCTATAACTTAACCAAGATGCCACGACGGCCAGAATGCCTAACCCGATTATAAAGACGAATGCATGTCCTTCTTCCGTTGCCCTAAGCACTTCTTCAAACAAATGAATGCCTTGCCAAGTTAAGATCGCTGTCACGATTGCTGTAACTCCCATATACCCCGAGTATCCCAGAACATACCTTTTACCGCTGTATCCTAACTCCAATAGAACGTACATGGCATTAATGATGAATGAATAGCACATCCATATGAGGCCGTTTTCCAGCCATTCGACGGGCGACACCGCATCCCTAAGGTTAGGCGCTATCATGTATTGGAGGAATAGAAAGCAAATGCCTATAACCGGTAAAATAACGATCGTTTGCAGAAACCGAGCCTGTACGATAGAAGCGACGGGAATCGGCATCGTGCGCCAATGTGCCATACGTTTGGAGTAATAATCATCGCGCCACATCCCGAAGGCCGATTTATTCATTACCAAGCCGAAAACCGGAAACATCGTCAAGTAAATCCAATCGATAATCCCGTTTAAGACTTCCGGAACCTCTTTATTTTCCAGATTGCCATCAATGCTAAGGCTGATTACCGAACCCATATAAATCGCGAAAAGTAACGTAAAAATAATTCCGAACCGCTCCCGTTTCCACAAATAAACGCAAATATATTGAACGGCTTGTCGCTGAGTCATAGGGATTACCTCCCGTTTCAGTGTTCATGTGTGTATATCCATATACACACTATACAGGGTGATTGGCTTATCGTCAAGATGACAGGAATCTTATATTTTGTAGCGAATTAGTTAGGGAGCAACCAGGAGGAAAGATTCTCTATATTCCCGATGAAAGCGAGCTGACAGCATGAAACGTAAGCTGATATTGTTATCGTTCATTACGGCACTTCTAGTTTCCTTTGTCCTAACGATTAATCCTTGGCAAGCAACCGCCGCTTCGTCCGGAACGGATAGCGGACTTCCCGTTCGTACCGCACAGGAAGTTGCCGCCCAATGGAAGAAGCTGATGAAGACTACGGCGGATTACAGTCACCCTTTTATTACCGAGCCAGCTATATCTAAACCGTATACCCCGGGCTCCTTGCGCGCGGACTATATTCAAGACGGAGTAAACGCCGTTAATTTCTACCGATTCCTGAGCGGACTGCCGGATGATGTTGCTTCTACGGCTGCGTTGAACCTTCAAGCGCAATATGGCTCCGTGTTGCTGGCTTCTTTTGGCAGACTTAGCCATCATCCATCTCCGCAACCAGCGGATATGCCCAAGGATTTTTACGACAAAGGTTATAAATCCACTTCCCAAGCCAACATTTACTCATCTTACGGATTTGATGACCACATCGCAGCCCGTTCGATCGACGCTTATATGGAAGACTCCGATACGGATAACCTCGATTTAGTCGGTCATCGCCGTTGGATTCTGAACCCTCCGTTAAAGAATGTCGGGATCGGCCTTGCCGTCGGCGTAGAGGATTGGAAGTATTCCGCCCTTCAAGTGTTCGACAAAAGCCGGACGGAGAAGATCGACTATGAATATATTGCCTACCCCGCCCAGGGAGCGTTCCCGATCGAAGTATTCAAGTCCGGTTACGCTTGGTCGGTCAGTATTAATCCCGAGAAATATGCCAAGCCTGCTCTTAAACAAGTGAATGTTTCCGTGAAGCGAATTCGCGACAATAAAACCTGGAATTTGTCCTCCAAGAATAATCAGGTTACTGAAAAAGGGGCTTACTTCAACGTAGATAACAACTACTACGGTACGGGGCCTGCTATTATTTTCCGTCCGGACGGCGTTGACGAGTATCGTGCGGGAGATCGGTTTGAGGTGACGGTCTCGGGGCTTAAATCGATGGGCGGTACGGATAAAACCATCTCGTATACCGTCGATTTCATGAGTGCGGAGAAATATGCACCGTCTGCTAACGAGCAAGCTTCGGACACCGTGACCCATTTTACGGATATATCTAAATCGTGGGCTAAAACTTCGATAGAATGGGCAGTCAGTAAACAAATCGTTAGCGACGTCGATGGCCCCTTCAATCCGACAAACAGCGTCACTGAAGCCGAATTCTTGAAGATGTTCATCTCCGCGTTCGGCGGGGAGGTTGCTCCAGCCAAGACGGGGGAAAACTGGTCGGTCAGATATTATGACTATGCGAGCGAAAACGGCTATAATTTACAAGGAAGCCAAGACTCCAGTGCCAGAACGAAGCCTATCAGCCGATTATCCGTTGCGGAGATCATCACATCGGCAGCCGGTCTTCCCAATTCCGGCGATTCTGCCATCCAATACTTGCTGGACAACGGCTACTCTAAAGGGAAAACCTCCGCAACGGTGGTGGGATACGAAGGAGCCGCGGGTCTATCCCGCGCGGAAGCCGTGCAATTT
Organism: Cohnella silvisoli; assembly: GCF_021190915.1. Taxonomy (GTDB): domain Bacteria; phylum Bacillota; class Bacilli; order Paenibacillales; family Paenibacillaceae; genus Cohnella; species Cohnella silvisoli. The sequence continues at coordinate 473,274 of NZ_JAIOAP010000001.1, read as the reverse complement.
ATCAAAAATTTAACCGAATTGAACTACAGCACGTAATCGAGAGGAACGATACTTCTACATGAAACAAGGAAATAAGCCGCCCCGTCGCCATGGCGGGGCCTTAAACCGGAATCAAACGCCGCCGAAGCAATTCAAGGTAACGGAACAGGGCGAGCTGCTGCTATTTCTGTTGGATAAGCTCTCGCCTCAAGGCCGGAACTCCGTGAAATCAATGCTTGCCCACGGGCAAGTTTCAGTCGACGATCGCGTCGAGAAGCTTTATAATCATCCGTTGCGGCCCGAACAAGTCGTTACGGTGCGCAAAGACCGAACGACCGTTGCCCCGGTGTTGGTTGGACTTAAGATCCTGTATGAAGACGATGACCTTATCGTCGTTAACAAGGATGCCGGTCTGCTATCCATCGCGACGGAAAAGGAAACCGAGTTGACCGCTTACCGACAGCTTACTGCACATGTGCGGCTAGATAATCCCCAGAACCGGATCTTCGTCCTGCATCGCTTGGACCGGGAAACATCCGGCGTCATGATGTTCGCCAAAAGCGAAAAAGTCCAGCAGAAGATGCAGGACAGTTGGAAAGATATCGTGGAGGAACGCACTTATGTTGCTCTTGTCGAAGGCCTAGTCAAAAAAACCCAGGGTACGATCACTTCGTGGCTCAAAGAAACTTCGACTCTGAAGATGTACTCCAGCTTCACCCCGGGAGACGGCCAGCAAGCGATCACTCACTATAAAGTATTGCGGGCAAACCGGAACTACTCCCTGCTGGAGGTACAGCTCGAAACCGGCCGCAAAAACCAAATCCGCGTCCACATGCAGGACATCGGTCATCCCGTTGCAAGCGACAAAAAATACGGATCCAAAACCAAACCGTTCGCGCGTCTTGGCCTTCATGCCCGCGTTCTCGCTTTCGAGCATCCCACAACCGGCAAACTGATGCGGTTCGAGACGGACATTCCCAAGCAGTTCCTCAGCCAGTTCAAGGAAGAACCTAAGTAGGACAAGGGACGGGGCGGCTTTGCCGCCTTTTACTTAAACTTAAAAATAACAACCCCCGCGATCATGACTCCAATCCCGATCAGCCGATTCGCGGATAGGGCAACCTTGTCTACCCCAAACCAGCCGAAGCTTTCCAAAGCCAGCGCCCCAAGGAGCTGCACGATCAGCATAATGGCAATGGCGTATGCCGGATTAAGCGCGGTCACGGATTTCATTGCCGTAAATACAATAACGACGCCCATGCATCCACCGAGCAAATATAACTTGTTCACCGATTGCAGCTTATGCAGGTTACCGTCTTTAACCATCCAGAAGATGATCAACGATACGATGAATCCCGACCCGTGAACGAGCGAATTCGTCAACCAGAAACCGGCTTTTTCGCTCAAGCGCACGTTAAATATACTCTGAATGCTTATGAATAAACCCGCCACTATCGCGTATAATGCACCCGCCATATGAACTAGCCCCATTTTCTAGCTGTACAAATTTCCGTTTGCCAGCTTCTTCAATTGGTTAATATCCTTAACGAACAACGACCCTCTTGATCTTTCCACCAAACCTGCCGCGGCGAACTGCGAGATCACCCGATTCAAGTGCCGATAGCTTGTCCCCAGCATTTCCGCGATTTCGGTCAACTTGGCTGTCTTGATCTCCTCGATCTGCGTTTGATCATTCTCATCCATCGTAATGGAAACCAAATAACTGGCGAACCGCGTCTCGACCGGATAAAGCAAATTCAAACTTGAAGCATTGGAAAACGTATGGAGCTTGTGCGCGAGATGCTTGATAATAAAACGGAGAAAAGCCGGATCGTTATAAGCCGTATCGACAAGCGCTTGCTGCTTAATGCCGATAAATAAAGTGTCGTTCACCGACTCCACCGAGCTTTTGACCGTTAATTCGCCGAGCATCTCCAAATCCCCGATCGTACTTAACGGATTGTAGAATCGGATCAGAATCGCTTTGCCGTTAGGCAGCACCTTATATATCTTGATTTTCCCCTTAACGAGCATGAATAGATGCTCCAACCGATCGCCGACCGAACAAACCATTTCCCCTTTATCGAAAGCAAACAGCTCCATCGCCGCTTCCGTTTTCTCATCGAATATACCGCTTAGCTGGTGCTCATCCATCAAGCTCCGCAAAGCTTTCGGATCATGGATTTTCCTCACATTAACCACTCCGTATGGAAAAAATCGGTGCTGACGTTCCGTCTGCTCTCATTGTAAAGGCATTATTCCCACTCTAAAAGGACATATGTCCTATTTAGCAAACAAGTTTGCCAATTCTGTATAAAGATTGTATCGTCGAATGAGAAGGTTTCCGAAAATAATATCGCATGAATAAGGAGTTTCTATCATGTCTAAAGCGGATAACATGCTCTCGATCTTGTGGCTGCTTAAAACAGGCAAACGAATGACCGCCAAGAAAATAGCGGAAGCCTTAGAAATTAATATACGCACCGTTTATCGGCATATCGATTCGTTATGCGCAAGCGGCGTACCGATCATCGCCGATTCCGGGCATAACGGCGGTTATAGCTTGCTGCGTACCTTCACCGAAGCCCCGTTGTTCTTCGACAACGACGAGCAGAAGGCGCTTGTGCATGCCTCGATCTTCGCGCTGGAAGCCGGTTATCCCTACGGCGAGCACCTAAATCGGGCGATCAACAAATTGAAACGATACACGAATCCCGAACAGCTTGATGAAATCAATCGCCACGAAATCGGCTTCGACGTCATTCACCCTCCTTCAGATGGCTCGCTTGAAGCCAGCCTTCAGCAACTAGAGCAATCCGTCGCGAGCAGCAGCACCGTGTCCATCGCCTATTTTAAAGGAAATACGACTCCATCAACGCAACGCCAAATCGATCCTTATGGACTCGTATTCTGGAAAAGCAAATGGTATATCGTCGCGTTCTGCCATCTCCGCCAAGATATTCGCAGCTTCCGCGTGGATCGAATTCAAGACATATCCGCTACGGAGGACCGATTCGAACGGCCAGCGGCCTTTTCCGCCCGCCAATATTTCCTAGATACGCTGCTGCCAGACGCCAACGATACAAAAAACCTCATATCCGTTCGGATACAAGGTAAAGAGGGAGCTATTCGGGACTTATCCGACCATTGGCTGTTCGGCCACCTCATCGTGGACCGCTCGGATACCGAAATTCATTTTATGGCGGAGGAGCATTATCTGTTGCACTATACGCCTTATATCCTTCTTGGCTACGGCACGTCCATTCGGGTATCGGAGCCTGTTGCTTTACAGCAGCGAATGCTGCAGGTAACTTCGAAAATGATGGAATACTATCAATCCGTCTATACTAGCTAACCCTTGCATAAGTCTTCATGATATTTGTGGAATAATAAAAGAACGGTAGAGTAATCGCACAATAGAGAATCGTTCTAAAAATATTTCGATAAATATCACTATTTATTGCGTTCTTATACTCCTCTATTGCGTAGCTGGACAAGAAATTATTCGCTAACAAATCCAGCACCAGCAAGCTTAGGTATACGATGAACATGCCTTTAACGACGACCGGGAACCACTTATGCTTCATAAAAAGTAAAACGATGCACAACACGGAAACGATCATTAACACTGGCATAATAATCGCGTCGAGGAGTACCAGGATAGCCCAAGGTATCGACACATCGAACATCATCGAGAAATTGCCGCCAGTAAAAAAAGTCAGGACCTGCCGTTTATAGTAGCCGAGAATGTTAATGGGGAAAAAGAGAAAGACGATAACGGATATAATCATAAAAGAAACGGGCCATTTCGGTTTGGAGTTATTAACTTGCGTCTCATTCATCTGTGGTTTCTCCTTTTAGTAGCTTTAACTTGTCAAAAAGCCGAAAATCACCCAAGTGAGAATTGATACCCACATGGGTGATTACAGTTTATTCTTTAAGAATTAAATAGTAACCATCTGAAAGTATTCTCGGCTGTATTCCTCGGCATATCGCTTCAAATCGTTGTTGAGAACAAATTCAGCATAGGCAAACGGCTCTTTTTCCTTTAGCCAGATCAGACGGGAACGCGCCGCTGCATGTGTATCCAGAGTTGCTTCGATCTCGGAGCAATTAAGGCGGCATGTTGCCCCATCCGCAAATACAACCGTCATGACGTCGCTACCTTCATTATTATGACACGCCCGAAGCTGCATTCGGAATCAACTCCTCGCGTTTGCTCATAACCTCAATGATCATGTTGGCGCCGAGCCTAAACCCATGAATAAAGGCGGCTTCGACATGTAAGCTATTCAAGCTCACACAAAGATCAGAATACTCCTCAAGCTCACGAAACATCTCGTCGCTCAGTTCTTTTCTCCATTTTTCCGTCATAGCGCCGATTTGTCGGCCTAACCGTCGATATTCAGGATGAGACGGCACAATTGTCTCATCGGGATGAAGCTGCCCACGGTACAGGGCTTCCAGAATCGATTCCATATTCATCCTCCCATAAATGTCATCGCATCGCTTGAATGAGATTCCTGCACATGGTAGGATATTTATGCAGTCTGCTCACGTAGCGATTGCGGATTAGGAAGTGGCGGTGTTCTTCTCGGGACGCACGCTACTTCCTTCTTTATTTTTGGAGATCGTCATACACCTTCTCTATCCCTTTGCGAACGATGTCCGAACGTGTCGTGTTAAGCTTCTCTACGGAAGCATCGAGCTTGTTCATAATTTCCTGATCGATACGTATCTTGATCGTTTCACTTTTAGGATTGTCAGATGGAGGACGCCCCATCTTTTTGGAGGACATCGCTTCACCCCACTTTTTGTCCCAACAACAATATATTATTGTTCACACAAAAAGTCAATCTGATTATCCAGTACCCAACGGTAATTTTTCTCGGCAGGTTAGGTATTTTTCACGAGACTAATGTCTCGTGTTGTAGCAAGAACTGAATATGGATAGCCATATTCGCTTGTTAGGGGCGTTGCCACTAAGATCCGAATTTCTACTTCTATGACGAAACACGTGGAGTGTCCTGTGTTGTTGGTTAAGGATGGTGTTTGAAGGCTCATTTACCGACACTATCACGTACGCTGAACGACTTTTGGAACTTTTCTATTCCCCCCGAAGCAGGAAATTGGCCTCTCGTGTCGAATATAAACTTGGTTATTTGATCGTTCCTTTTACTCAGAAAAACCTTGCTAAACGAACATATGTTCGATACACTTAAATGGAACGGATGTTCGAATTGTGGTCTGAGACGGAAAAGTAAGAATCGATGAATCTGATCGAACTTCAAAAGCGAATTGCATCTGAAACGGCCTGCCGGAATCATCTGTTTAAGATGAATTGACCTGAGGGTACAAGTGTGACAGTGCCGAAATGGAAATCAATAACTTGGAGGTCTTGAAGCATGTCTGACAATAGAAAAGAACAAGAGAGAGCTGAATTACATCGAACCATATGGAATATCGCAAACGACCTGCGTGGAAGTGTTGATGGATGGGATTTTAAACAGTATGTTTTGGGTATTCTATTTTATCGCTACATATCAGAGAATTTAACAAATTACATCAATCAAGGCGAGTTTGAAGCCGGAAACACTGAATTTGATTATGCACGGCTCTCTGATGAAGAAGCTGAGCAAGCCCGGGAGGATATGATAAAAACCAAGGGCTTCTTTATTCTGCCCAACGAGCTTTTCGAGAATGTCCGTAAACGTGCGGCTAAGGACGAAAACCTTAACGAAACATTGGAAGGTGTTTTCAAAAATATAGAAGCTACTGCGCAAGGTACAGCCAGTGAGAAGAACTTTAAAGGCTTGTTCGATGATATTGATGTAAACAGCAACAGATTGGGGGGGACAGTTGCCGGGCGCAATGATAGACTTGTTAAATTAATGAACGGCATTACCGACATGAAACTTGGAAATAATTATCAAGGAAACACCATAGACGCCTTTGGTGAGGCCTATGAGTTTTTAATGGGTATGTATGCTTCCAATGCAGGAAAAAGCGGAGGAGAGTATTTCACGCCACAAGAAGTTTCGGAGCTACTGACACTCTTAGCCCTAGGGGGTAAGACGTCCGTAAACAAGGTGTATGACCCTGCTTGCGGATCTGGCTCTCTTCTGCTCAAAGCTACCCAAATTCTTGGCAATACAGGAGTTACCCAAGGTTTTTTTGGGCAAGAAATTAATATCACAACTTATAATCTATGCCGAATCAATATGTTTTTGCACGACATAGATTATGATAAATTTCATATCGGACACGGCGATACCTTGATTGATCCACACCAGCCTCACTTTGATGATGAACCGTTTGAAGTAATCGTATCTAATCCGCCATATTCAATCAAATGGGCAGGAGATGATAATCCTTTACTCATCAATGATCCGCGCTTCGCACCTGCGGGAGTGCTTGCGCCAAAATCTAAGGCTGACCTTGCATTTATTATGCATTGTCTTTCTTGGCTTGCTGCAAATGGCACAGCGGCTATTGTTTGCTTCCCCGGAATGCTTTATCGTGGCGGAGCGGAGAAAAAGATACGACAGTATTTAATTGAAAACAACTTTATCGATTGTATTATTCAACTGCCGGACAATTTATTCTTCGGTACAAGTATTGCCACTTGTATTATGGTGTTGAAGAAGTCTAAATCCGAGAACTCGACACTTTTTATCGATGCCTCGAAAGAGTATACCAAAATAACAAATAATAACAAATTAACGCCAAGCAACATTCAAAAGATTGTTGATATCTATACCGTCCATGACACGGTTCAATACTTTAGCAAGCTTGTGCCTAATGCCATGATTGCAGAGAAAGACTACAACCTTTCCGTATCTACATACGTGGAACAGGAGGATAAACGGGAAATCGTCAACATTGTTGAACTCAATGCCGAAATCAAACGCATTGTAGCGCGGGAAGATGTGCTACGCCGGGAGATTGATGCAATTATTGCAGAAATCGAGGGGGCATAACGGTGCGTTTGTCTGATGTGTTATCTAAACCGCCTACACTTAAATTTGATCAGGTTGAGGGATTCCTTGGTGGAAAAGTTCTTGCGGCGGGTAAACAGCGAAAAGTGCAAGAAGGAAAAATTGCGCTCAACTATTTTTGCAAGCACTGTACGGATGTTCGTACATTTTGCTCAAGCGAAGAAATTTATTGTATAGGAGTTAACAAGCATCTTATCAGTATAGATTGTGTACTTAATTGCCATTGTGGCACATCGGTACAAGTGTGGTTTTTGGTAGACTGTGAAAGTGATATATGTGAGCGCGCTCCAAAAATCCGCATATTAAGGCGCAGTGAAAAGCTGTCATCAGATGTTTTGTCAGATAATGAACGATACGGCGATGTTTCTGAGCTTCTAGAGAAAGCACAGTGCGCCCATCGTGAACGACTTGGCGCTGGCGCTATTGTGTATTTACGGAAAGTATTCGAGAAGATCACTGTGCAAACAGCAGATGCTACCGGAATAGTTTATGTCAAATATGAAGGTGGGAACCCGAAGAATTTCTCTGATCTATTAAAAAAAGTAGATGAAAGATGTTCGATCATTCCCCGAGAGTTTTCTGCAAATGGATATAGATTATTCCGTGAACTTAGCAACATAGTGCATGGTGAGTATAACGAGGAATTAGCTTTATTAAAATATGAATCATTACATAGGCTTATTATCGGAATTCTTGACAACGTGAAAAATAATAATGAGCTAATGGCTGCGATCGGTTCATTAGGTTGGAATGAAGGGGGGTATGGCGATGAGTAAACTTAATTACTTAATAACAGAGCTTTGCCCGGATGGGGTGGAATACAAGGCGTTAGGAGAAGTGTGCCATTATTCAAAAAGCCGTATTGATGCCGATGCGGTAGATGAGACATCCTATGTCGGTGTAGATAATCTTTTGCCCGACAAGCGCGGCAAAACGCTTTCAAGTTATGTTCCGGAAGAAGGTCGGCTTACTCAATTCGCTATTGGTGATGTTCTAATCGGAAATATCCGCCCCTATCTGAGAAAAATTTGGCGAGCAGACTGTGAAGGCGGCACGAACGGTGACGTTTTAGTGATTAGGATAAACGAGGAGAACCTGAATTCTGTATCCTCGGAATACCTTTATTATGTGTTGTCCTCTGAACAGTTCTTTGTATACAACATTCAAAACAGCAGAGGCGCGAAAATGCCTCGCGGTAACAAAGATGCTATAATGCAATTTTTCTTTCCCCTTCCGCCGCTCCCCTTACAACGTAAAATTGTCAAGATACTTGACAATTTTACGTTGCTTACAGCAGAGCTTACAGCGGAGCTTACAGCGAGAAAAAAACAATATGAATACTATCGCAACCAACTGCTGACCTTCGGCTACGATATAGAATGGTCGAAATTAAACGAAGTAGGTATTATGAAGCGAGGAACTTATATTACAAAAGAGAACACTGTGCCGGGAAATATTCCTGTTATTCTTGGAGGGCAGGAGCCAGCATATTATTGTGATACATCAAATCATGACGGTGAAGCAATCGTTATTTCAAGAAGTGGTGCTTATGCAGGTTTTGTTTCATTTTGGAATCAACCAATTTTTGTGACTGATGGTTTCATTCTCGAAACAAAAGACAGATTATTAATAAGGTATCTCTATTACTACCTCAAAAATATGCAAGGCTCTCTGCATGAGATGAAACGTGGCGGAGGAGTACCGCATGTTCGCGGGAATGAGATAATGGAGATAAAGGTTCCCCTTCCCCCGCTTGAAGAACAAGCCCGCATTGTTGCAATCCTCGACAAATTCGACACGTTGACCACCGACATTTCAAGCGGTCTGCCTGCCGAAATTGAGGCGCGGCGCAAACAATACGAATACTACCGTGACAAGTTGCTTACATTCAAGGAGGTGGGTGCATGAGTGAATACAACATCATAGCCGCAGATAACAAATCCACCGTTGTTGCAGAATACTCTTCCGAATACCGAGTAACTAAGGAATACCAGTCCGAAGCCCAGTTGGAACAGGAGTTTATCAAGCGACTGCAAGAACAAGGTTACGAGTACATCAATGTCGCCAATGACACAGAATTGATTACCAACCTTCGTCGTCATTTGGAGGTGTTGAATGACTATTCATTCACAGATACAGAATGGGAGTGGTTCTTCCGCAAGTGCATCGCTGCGGCGAATGACGGTATTGTAGAGAAAACACGTCGAATTCAGGACGATCATGTCCAAATTCTAAAACGTGACGACGGCAGTACTAAAAATATCTATTTGGTGGACAAGAAGAACATCCACAACAACCGTCTGCAAGTGCTAAACCAATATGAAGAACCGGGCGGATTGCGTGAAACCCGCTATGATGTGACTATATTGGTCAACGGCTTGCCGCTGGTACACATCGAATTGAAGCGGAGAGGCGTTGCCATTCGAGAGGCGTTCAATCAAATCAAGCGTTATCAGCGAGACAGCTTTTGGGCAGCGTCTGGCTTGTATGAGTACATTCAAATTTTCATTATTTCCAATGGAACACATACCAAGTACTATAGCAACACTACCCGCAGCCAGCATATCAAGGATGCAGATAGGAATGGGCGGGAAAATCTTAAAAAAACCAGCAATAGCTTTGAGTTTACAAGTTATTGGGCAGATGCAACGAATAAGGTAATAGGCGATCTTGCAGACTTTACCCAAACTTTTTTCACTAAGCATACCGTATTGAACATCCTTACCCGCTATTGCGTGTTCACTTCGGAAGAACTTCTGCTTGTCATGCGACCATACCAAATTGCGGCAACCGAGCGAATTCTATCGCGCATTGAAATTGCGACAAACTATAAACAATACGGCACGATAGATGGCGGTGGTTATATCTGGCACACCACCGGAAGTGGCAAGACATTGACCAGTTTCAAAACGGCACAGCTTGCAAGCAGTCTGCCCTACATTGATAAGGTCTTGTTCGTAGTTGACCGCAAAGACCTCGACTATCAAACCATGAAAGAGTACGATCGCTTTGAAAAAGGCGCGGCAAACAGCAATACTTCAACAAAAGTATTACAAAAGCAGTTGGAAAGCGAAACAGTGAAAATTATCATAACAACCATTCAAAAAATTGATAAATTTATTGGAAATAACAGTAAACACAACATTTACAAGAAGCACATTGTGATTATCTTTGACGAATGTCATCGTTCACAATTTGGGGATATGCATCGTCGCATTACGAAAGCGTTCCGAAACTATCATTTGTTTGGATTTACAGGGACACCTATTTTTTCGGTTAATGCAAGTTCTGGTGGCGATCCCTTACTTAAAACAACGCCACAGATTTTTGGTACTAAACTCCATACATACACAATTGTTGATGCGATTAACGATGGCAACGTTTTGCCGTTCCGCATAGATTATACAAATACTGTAAAAATGGCTCCCGATGTAAAAGATACACAGGTTCGTGCTATTGATGCCGAGAGGGCATTATCTGCCCCTGAGCGTGTAAGCGAGATTGTAAAATACATCCTTGAACACTTCAATCAGAAGACAAAGCGTAATGAACACCGTTCTTTCTTCGAATATCGAGTTATTAATAACGTCGAGGAAATGGCGGCGTCCAAAAACAACACCGTGCAAGAAAAGAAAATTAGCACACAGGTAAATGGGTTCAATTCTATCTTTGCTGTTGCATCAATCCCGATGGCCATGAAGTACTATAATGAATTTAAAAAGCAAATGGAGAAAACAGGGAAACGACTGATCATTGCCACTATTTTTAGCTACACGCCTAACGAAGATGATCCCGATGAGGACTTCGATAATGACAGACTGGATAAAACCAGCCGTGATTTTCTTGAGTCAACAATCGCTGATTATAATGTTGCTTTTAACGTTAATTATGACACATCAGCAGACAAATTCCAGAATTATTATAAAGACCTTTCCTTACGGGTGAAAAATCGTGAGGTTGATTTGCTCATTGTAGTCAATATGTTCCTTACAGGTTTCGATGCAACTACCTTAAACACCTTATGGGTAGACAAGAATCTGCGTCAGCACGGATTGATTCAGGCGTTTAGTCGCACCAACCGTATTTTGAATAGTGTGAAGACCTTCGGAAATATTGTCTGCTTCCGTGATTTGAAGCAGGCCACAGATGATGCAATTGCTCTTTTCGGAGATAAAGAGGCTGGGGGCATTGTTCTACTGAAAACCTACGCCGATTACTACAACGGCTACGAGGAAAATGGAAACCGCCAACTAGGATATGTAGAACTCATGCAACTGCTGACATCTTCCTTCCCATTGGGTACCGCCATCATTGGCGAAGGTGCGCTGAAGGATTTCATCCGTCTTTTTGGTGCAATTTTGCGACTCAAAAACATACTCACCGCTTTTGATGACTTTTCTGGAAACGAAATCCTCTCCGAGCGTGATTTCCAGGATTACCAGAGTATGTACATTGATTTCTATCAGACATTCCGCAAGAAGGCAGATGCTGAAAAAGAGAACATTAATGACGACATTGTGTTTGAAATTGAACTTATAAAGCAGATTGAAGTTAATATCGACTATATTCTTATGCTCGTGGCCAAGTATCACGATTCTAATTGCACTGACAAGAACATTCTTGTAAATATTCAAAAAGCAGTTGATTCCAGCATTGAACTTCGGAGCAAAAAGGAACTCATCGAGGGCTTTATTGCTCGAGTCAACACTGATAGTAATGTAGAGAAGGATTGGGAAACTTTTATCCTCACTCAAAAGGAATTCGAATTATCGGCACTCATTGAAGAGACAAAACTTAAACCTGAGGAAACTCGACGATTTATTGAAAATTCTTTCCACAATGGCGCATTAAAGACCACGGGTACTGATATTGATAAAATACTGCCACCGGTTTCTCGTTTCTCTCGCGGAGAAAACCGCGATGAGAAGAAACAAAGCGTTATTGAAAGACTGTTAGCATTTTTCGAAAAATTCTCAGGATTGATTGGATAAGTGATTAGTCATAGGAGTAATTGCATTAGCTATTAATCCCCCACATGCTAATCGGTACAACAATTTATTTCGTTTTGATTCATTTTTTTTGCGTGTTCTTCAAACAGTAAAAATATGAAAGCCACCTTTGTTGAAATTCCAAAGGTGGCCTTTCAAGCCGATTTGTTGCTGATTCCCATGTTTTTTAATTCACCTCGCAAAAAACAGAATACCGGGTTATTCTGAACATACGTATAGAGGTTCAATGTCAAAGGATTATCAATCTGCCCTTCGAAGCTATCCTCACTAATAAACCGAGCCGAGCGAGGGTCGTAGTGATGGACAGCGGGCGCTCGTTGGCGTCGTACGTGTACACTTTGGTGGACACTCCATCGTCGCTATCGTCTTCGTCTCCGCTTAAGATCTCTTCCGTGAGTACCCACGTATCGCCTTTGTAGTGATATGTAGTCGTTTGCTGCTCGCTTCCGCGGTGATTAAACTGCGTCTTTGTGATACGGCGACCGAGCATGTCGTAAGTGTACTTCTCGCCGAAGCCATCCGGGAACGTTACTTTCGTCAATTGTCCGCGAGCGTTCCACTCGTACTTGCTGCGCCCATCGGTAAGCAGGCTGCCGTCAGCCTTATACTTGTAGTCGTATTCCTCGTAACGAATGAGATTCTCGCGGTGAACGAGTTGATTACGGGAGTTATACGTATACTTCGTCCCGATAACCGTATATCCTTTGCCGACTTCGCGAATCCGTTCAAAAAGCTTCGTTTTCTCGCCTGGAGGCAGGTTTACTTCGCCATTGACGATGTTATCGATAGCAGCGGGAAGATGCTTGATCTTCCTGGTGTTGAACAAATATAAACACATAAAAAGAAACCACATGGAGTTGTTACACTCGCATGTGGTTAAATTTTTCTACTTTATACTTTTTACTGCCTCCTCCCATACGGTTTGAAATTCTTTTTCATTAATTATTTTTGGTCTAAATTGAGAATCCCGACCAATTTCTTCAATGCTAGGTAATGGTTCATAAGAGAGAAATGAATTGTTCCATTCAATTTCATTGGAAGCTACACCGTATTCACCATTCTTATAAACTTCAACTTTCCTAATTTCAAATCCATGTTCATCCAATTCACAATAAATTACTATAGGCTCTTCGATATTATTATGAATCCATTCCACAAGAATATACTTCATTCTATAGCTCCTTTCTTACTTCGTTTTGGTGACCTGTCCATAATTCAGTATTCGACCACTAATGTTTAAAGGTGCAGTATTAAGTAGTACAAAAACATTCTTTCTTCCTAAAACAACTGGTAATCCCGTTAAGTTAAGTGAAATATAGTGAGTAAATTTATTGCCTTGAAAAGGGTTACCCACTAAAGCATGGGAAATTTCTGTGACTGTTTTTGTATTTGGAATAATATCAGTAAAATACTGTCCATCACCGTACCTTGCGTCATTTGGATTTGCTGCTCTAAGTGAAGGAAGTATCTTCTGCGTCTTTAATATACTTTGTAATCCATTAGCAGTGGTATAGTGATGCAAAACTATTCGTTTCTTCTTGTTTTTATCCTTTTCGGATGCAGTAGCAGGAGGCGGCACAGGTTGATTCGCGACGCTAAAATTCTGCTATTTAATTTTATGTTAGAAGGGTATAAAAGGATTTGTAAGAAAATAAGTAAAGGCAAGTATGTCTTACTTAAACAGTGCAAAAACATTAGTGAGAGATGGAATTATTTGTAAAAATAGACCTTGTCAGAGGTTCGCATTAGTTATTTGATGATCAATTTGTCCAAGGCCTGTGAGTAAAAATCTCGCAGGCTCTTTTTGTTTAAGATAAAAACTGTTTTGTATTCGGTATCTTGTGATTTTACAGACAACCTGATAGATGGGCACTTCTAAAAAAGTGACATCCATTTATTATTTTTCCTGGCTGTTCCGAAGAATAAAAAAATGTTTTGAAGTAGGAGAACTTTTGTGTTTAGAAATCGTGTTAAGTATACGATATACAATTCTGGTCAAGATGTTGTAGATTATAATGCTTGGAGTTTACTAGGGAAAGATCGTGAGTAATATGATTTTTATAGATTCGCTGGGATAGAATTTCATGAGAGACAAAAAAGACTTCTATTGCACTTAATGGTGTCGAAAGTAGTCGATATTTGAACTTTTTGAACATGTCGTTAGACCTAATTTAACATATTTATACTAACAATTCCATATTTTAATAAATCAGTAATTTACATTTGAAGGAAAAAATGTTATTTTTTTGTTTGTCAAGAAGAATTAAAAGTTTTGAATTGTTCTGAAACTCCAAGAAAAATGATGTATGATTATCGTTTTTTCGAAAATGGAAAAAAAGCTGGCCAGCTTTTTTATATAAAAAAAATGGAGGGATATAGTATGTATAAAAAATTAAGCATGAGCCTACTTCTTACGCTTGGGTTATTTATGGCTTACGTCTCATCAGCAAGCGCATTGGTGAATTATGGTTCTGTTTCTGGATGGATGGCTCAAACAGGAGTAGATAAAATTGGCTTTTTTGGACCGTCGGATATCAAGCTTTACCTTACGAAAAATAGCAATTGGGCTATGTCCGATGCAGATTTTTCTACTTACGTAACTCATGCCCTTTCTACATGGTCATCCGTTACGAACAAAACATCTTCCACTGGAACATCCTCAAATTATGTAATGGGTTTTGGCGGAATTGGAAGAAGTGATGCTGATTCACTCGGTTATCCAAGCAATGCTTTAGGCGCAACGGCTTGGACAAGTTCTACTCAGTATGGCTATGGAACAGCATACTCAGGAACTGTAAGCTTTAATGTTTATTCAATTAGCAGATCCTTTGCTCATATGATCTGGGATACTTCTGGTGTGGGTCAAACGAGTAACCTCACAGCAAACGCATGGAAGAACGTTTTTGCTCATGAGCATGGGCATGGATTAGGGTATAGTGGGCACAGTGCAAATTCTACAAAAGACTTGATGTGGGAATCTACTCTATCCTACACGGATTGGGGAACAATTGGACCAACCACCTATGATCAAGGACATATGAATATTGTTTACTAATATACCAGAGAGGGTGAATAATAATGACATCAAAAAAAGTAATGATTAACTTTTCCGTTATTTTATTGCTAGGCTTAGTTATTGCATATGGGTTTTACTCCACTAGTCAATCTAATAATGATTCTGGATCGATGATCGTTCATACCGATAATAAGGTTGTCCCTCTTCAGGGAGTAATGGCTGTTGATGGAATTTATGGTGACATTTCTAGATCATTACAGGAGATGCAAGAGAATTCGGATACGATCGTTTATGGAACAGTACTTAGTCAAGAACATCCCAATGATATGGTGGTACTTTCTAATGTAGAAGTAATAAAGCAATGGAAAGGAGAAGTAACTCATCAAACGGTAATAATTCATCAATTTGCATCGGATGCTTTAGAGGTAGGTAAGAACTATTATTTATACTTAGGCAAACAAGGCGGGGCTAAGGAGAATTCTTACTTTATTAAAGGTGGGCATCAGGGAGACATTTTGGTTGACAATGGAAAATTAGTTAGTCATGACTCTACAATAAAAGATGAAATTACTAAACTCGAATCAGATGTTTCTTCTTTTGCTAAAAATGCAACTACTGAAGATAAATTAGCTAACTTTTTAGATAAAAAATGAAGTGCAAATATGTTATACATTGATGCATGAGAGTATATAAATAAGAAGAAGTGGCGAATCGGAAGTCTACTCCGTGTCGCCCTTCTTCTTTTATAATGGAAAAGATATGAAGTTGCCTCAATAAGCTGAGTTTCTCAGTGGGATTTTAGAACTTTCATTAATTGATTGTACTGGGGAGGGAAATAAATGAAGCGAACAAAAGTTGTTTTTATTGTAGTAACATCGATCTTATGTAGTCTACTACTATTAAGCGCGTGTTCAAAAAACAAAGATGAATTTAATTTTATTTTCAGTTATGGAGTCTATAATAAAAATGAGTTAAATACTTTTACAAATAAATATACTAAAGACTTAGTGAATGATGGTACAGTAACAACAAAGCTGACTTTGACGAAAGAAGAAAAAGAGAAAATTTTCAATTGTATGACAGAAATACGTATTAAAGATTATCAAGGAATAAATCATGGCTTAGAATTTGAACCTGAATCAGGATATAGTTTGGAGATACAACTAAAGGAAGAAGGGATAAAAGTTATATGGAAGGGTGGTTTTAAGGATGAACAAAAAGATGAAAATTTTAAAAAGTTGACGACCTTAATTCAAGGGATTATTGAATCTCATGATGAATACAAAAAGCTTCCCAATGCGAATGGAGGTTACTTATAAACAGATTGGAAGTACTTAATTAAAGGGACGAGTTAGTTTTGATTCTTGTTAATCGTAACGCTGAAAGAAGATGAGCAAAGGAAAGACGGATGAGGGAAGACCTTACGTGCGGTTTGATAAGGGGAACTGGAATGTAAAAAGAGGCCCTTGGCCCTCCAATGAAATTTAGTTTCCTACTCTACACAATATACAAATTAAGTTCTTCCAAGTAAGTTTCCAACTTTCTTTTTATGGTAATTCCTGGTGGTTTCGACACACAATAATGCCCTGTTGGATCTGTAAAATTTAATGAATTATTCTTTACGTAAACGTACATATTTAAGCTTTGCGGCCTTAAAATTTCACCTTCATACGTATCCTCACTAATAAACCGAGCTGGACGAGGATCGTAGTAACGGGTTTGCAGGTAATAATATTGCGTCTTCCGATCCCAATAGTATCCGGCATATCGGATTGGGTTTTCCTTAACCAGATCTGTCGTGATATCTTCGGTCGTCTCGTCTGATTCTTCGGCTAAGACACCGCCCAGGGTGATTCCGTCGGTTGTTGTCTGAGTTGCTTCAACCACTGTCCCCGTCTCAGAAGACAAGCTTGGGGTTGCTGCTTCAGCTTGGATCTGATTTCCATTGCCTGGATGGTAGTCCGGAACTGTATTGCCGCTGCCATCTTCCGGTCCTTGCACGGAACCCGGACTACCGTTGCCGCTGCCGAGGTCACCGATCCAGCCGATGCCTTCGCGGACGCGTTCGCCGTAGCGGTTGTACATGCGGGTGACGAGACCCCAGGCGTCGTATTCGTAACGGGCGGCGACTTTGCCGTCTTTGTCGGTGAAAGGCTCAGGATAATGCTTAAGCTTTTAACCTTTCTTTACTTACATAAAAATACACCCCTTAGAATTACATTGGATTTACCCTAGAGTTTTTTCAATGTCTATTCTAAGTGGTGCACTTTAGTTAAAGAGCTCAAGTGTTTTAAATGTTGCCATTTTTCATTGATTCATATCAACTTCTCACATTAAACCCTTGTTTTTTTGCACGTTCATTAATTTTTGAAATTAAATCTTCTTTGTAAATTGAAATACAATATGAAATTCCTCTACTATTATCAGGATATATATCCTCTGGGAAGATTATGAAATTATTTACATCCATTTTTTTAATTATAAAGTAGTTTGCTTCAAACTCACCATTTCTAATATGAAATGAAGTTATAAATTCATAAATGGATTCATATAATTCTTGTGAAGAAATTTCATTATCTAAGAATTTTTCAATTACGTTAATCAACATAATACCTCCTTATTTTGTTGGATATGCACTTAACATACCGCCATCATTTGAAAGAACTATCTTTATTAATGTTTCACCCTTTGTTCCTACTTTCTCTCCTGCATTAAGAATAAAAGAGAATTTTTGATTTCCTCTTGGAGTTAGCCCATCTTCTATTACCTCTACTATTTTGAGCCTGTAAATATGTCCTCCCATTGTTCAATCGCTTCATCTCTTACTAGTTGCATTAATAATTTTCCAAAGGAGTCCAGTCTACTACCGCTCATCTAAACACCTCTTTTTATTTACTAACCGGCACCATGTATCTTATTAATCCATCCGCACTTTTAAGCACCGATGTAGGAGAGTATATCATGGGGGTCCCACCAAGATTAAAATTGATTGAAATTAATTATTCATTGTTAACTGAAACTGGAATTAAAAAAAAACCACAAGGAGTGTTGATACACTCGCATGTGGTAATTAACAAGAGATTCTACACTTTAAACATTATTTTCCAGATCAGCTTTAGCTAAATCAATTGCTACTGCTAATTTTATTTGTCTTATCTTACTTAAGCCTTTTTTGTATTGTGAAACTGGTTTGGCCTCAATTAGTGGATCAATGTTTATATCATGTCGATCTAATTCGATAATTACAATCACATCATCATTAACAAGTATTTTATAGAATTCCTCCCCTTGTTCCAGTAACCAATGAAGTATATAAGCCGTTTCCATTTCTGGAAATCTGCCTTCCAATAATTGAAGTAATCTAATGTCTTCATAGATAGCTCTCTTGGTTTTGAGCAATTCCTCTCTAATATCTAGTTCAGTTTTACTACCAATAAGTCTCACTTGTTTCACCCCTTATTCAGATCAACTATTTGATTATTCCTGGTGATACGGTATCTAAATTACCGTACTTATCAGTTAATACAGACATTATTTTTGTAGGCTTAAACTTATTAAATTTATCAAGTCCGATAGGATTTTTATTTTTCACTTCTCGAACGTACAGAGTTCCTTTTTCCATACTTTGTAAGGTTCTTGTAATAGGAGTATTTATAACCTTATTACTCTTGAGTAAATTTCTAAGTTCATTCTGAGATATTGTAAATTGTGATGCATTTTTAGTAGAGAAATGCCTATTCACCACATGCTTCCATCCTTCATTTGTAATATTGATTCTGGATTGAACACGGCCCGGAATTTTAATTTCTTTCTTACCCTTAAATAACCCTTTCGCTTGACCCCAGACACTTTTTGCTGCTCTCTTTGTTTTATTCAATAATCCTGGAATTTTTTTAGCAATCTTAGGAACCTGTTTTATTCCTGTAATCGCAGCCTTTTCATACCTAAGCGGAGTACCATCTAATCCATCATAAAATTCTTGACACCCAAACCAAGGGCAAAATTCACCTATCGTCTTATCGTAAACTTGTTTGGGTGCAGCCTTGGCTTCTTTTACAACACCTTTAGCAGCTCCAGAAAATACGCTTTTCATATAATCTAGAGGATCAAACGAACCGTAGGAATGACCCGATGGATCAAAATAAATCAAAGGATTATTCCCAGCATACGTGTATAAATTCAACGTCAGAGGATTCTCAATCTCACCCTCATACGTATCCTCACTAATAAACCGAGCTGGACGAGGATCGTAGTAACGGGCTTGAAGATAGTAGTATTGCGTCTTCCGATCCCAATAATATCCTGCATAGCGGATTGGGTTTTCCTTAACCAGATCGGTCGTGATGTCCTCGGTCGTCTCGTCTGCTTCTTCTGCTAAGACACTGTCCAAGGTGATTCCATCGGTTGATGTTTGAGTTTCTTCAACCACTGTCCCCGTCTCAGAAGACAAGCTTGGAGTTGCTGCTTCAGCTTGGATCTGGTTCCCATTGCCTGGATGGTAGTCCGGAACTGTATTGCCGCTGCCATCTTCCGGTCCTTGCACGGAACCCGGACTACCGTTGCCCGTACCTAGGTCGCCGATCCAGCCGATGCCTTCGCGGACGCGTTCGCCGTAGCGGTTGTACATGCGGGTGACGAGACCCCAGGCGTCGTATTCGTAACGGGCGGCCACTTTACCGTCCTTGTCGGTGAGCGCCATGACATCGCCGTGGCCGTTGTAGACGTACCAGAACGTCTGGCCTTTGAAGGTAATCGATAACGGACGGTCGTTGGCGTCGTAGGTGTACACTTTGGTGGTCTCGCCATCGTCACCATCGTCTTCGTCTCCGCTTACGATTTCTTCCGTGAGTACCCACGTATCGCCTTTGTAGTGATACGTCGTCGTTTGCTGCTCGCTTCCGCGGTGATTAAACTGCGTCTTTGTGATACGGCGGCCGAGCATGTCGTAGGTGTACTTCTCGCCGAAGCCATCCGGGAACGTTACTTTCGTCAATTGTCCGCGAGCGTTCCACTCGTACTTGCTGCGCCCATCGGTAAGGAGGCTTCCGTCAGCCTTATACTTGTAGTCGTATTCCTCGTAACGAATGAGATTCTCGCGGTGAACGAGTTGATTACGGGAGTTATACGTATACTTCGTCCCGATAACCGTATATCCTTTACCAACTTCGCGAATCCGTTCAAAAAGCTTCGTTTTCTCGCCTGGAGGCAGGTTCACTTCGCCATTGACGATGTTATCGATGGCAGCGAGAAGATGCTCGATTTTGCCGGTTTCAAAAATCGTATCGATTTCGATGCTCGAGCTCTCGCCCGTTCCTCCGCTGGTTTCTCCATCGGTGCCAAACTTCTTCTTGAGCTTCTTGTACAGTCCTAGCTTCTTGCCATTGCCATTCTCCAATGCTTTCTGCCAGCCTTGGCCGTTGCCTTTACCGCCATTGCCGTTGCCATTGCTACAATCCCCTGAGCCACTTGAGTCTTTATCCTTATCTTTGTCTTTGCCATTGCCATTATTGTCCTTATCTTTGTCTTTACCATTACCATTTCCATTATTGTCCTTGTCTTTGTCGTGCCCATTGGCATTTCCATTTCCATTTCCATTTCCATTACCATTTCCGTTGTTGCCGTTGTCCCCGCTGTTGCCGTTGCCATTTCCGTTGTTGCTGCTATTTCCGCCAGCATTGTCGCTACCGTTGCCATTGCCATTACCACCGCTGTTACCATTGCCACCACCATTGCCGTTTCCGTTATCGTTCTTGGCAATGAAATCCATGTTGGTGGATGCAATATAATTGGAATTCGTAGATGCGTCTTTTTTATTCCCATTGCCATTGCCATTGCCATTTCCATTGCCGTTCCCATTACCATTATCCTTGTCATGCCCATTGGCATTTCCGTTGTTGCCCTTGTCTTTATCCTTGCCATTGGCATTCCCATTCGGTCCGCATGATGGACCATCCCCCGGGTCCGTTGGGTCGGTTGGATCAGTTGGATCTTTTGGATCGGTTGGCTTAGGAGGCTTCATACCGAAAGATGCCAGCACCATTTCGACAAGCTCGTCAGATGTAATGACCTTCTGCTTATCTTCCTTCGTGCCCTGAATGACCATTTTACGAACAGTTCGGTTGCCTGCTCCATCATACTCGTATTGCATGACGTCGCCCTCTGGCGTCTCGATCCGAATCAACTGCTCGCGGTCGTTGTAAGCATACCCGGAACGATCTTGATGATCTTTCACGCCGGTGATAAAATCCCGCGCATTGTAATCGTAGCTGCTGGAATGCAACTCAGTGCCCGACATTTCCGTCTTTTGCGTACCGATAAGATGACCCGGCTTGTAGGCAATAGACGTCACCGTACCGTTCGGATACTTCACCGCTGTCACATAACCGTCTGCGTCGTATTCATACGTGTACTTATGCCCGTTGGCATCCGTGTAGTTGAGCGGGCGTCCATTGGCATCGTTGCTCACTTCGGTACGTTTGCCGTTCACGACTTCGGCGGATAACTCGCCATTCTCGTTATACTCATACAGAACGGTATCGCCGTTCGGATACGTTACCTGTTGGAGTTGGTTGTTGTCATAATAGGTGTACGTTAGCGTACCTTCGGCATTGGTGCGCGTTAGCACGTTGCCTGCATGATCATACGTGTAGGCAATCCAAGTGCCGTCGTTATAGGCTTCCCGGGTTTTTCGGTTCATGAAGTCGTACTGATACTGCGTCGTCAGACCACCCGGTTTCTTCTCAAGCACAACATTGCCGTTAGGATCATACTGGTATTCAAAAATATCTTGTCCGGCTTCGGCTCGAACGACAACCTTTTGCAGACGGCGCCCCAACTCATCGTAATCGTATGCGGTGAGTTGGGCGTTTCCGTCCTTCTGGCTCGTCCGGTTCAATTCGGCGTCATACGAATAATCCGTCTTCAATTCGCCGGCAGATGCCTGCGGTTCGACAATCGAAGTCAGGCTGTCACGATTATCGTAGTCATAACGGACAGGGCCGTACACCGGACGCACTTCTTCTCTCTTATTGCCGATAGAGTCATACCGGTAGGAAAAAACACCCTCGTTCGGCGTTTGCTTAGATGTCAAACGTCCCGCAGAATCGTAACCGTATTGCGTCGCTTCACCAAGCCGGTTGAATTCCGTCTTCGTCCGACCGTCTAAATCAAGGCTGAACCGTTGAATCTTGCCGAGCGCATCCTTCTCTTCCAGCTTATTGCCGCGGTAGTCGTATACCCATTCCGTATCGCGGCCAAGCGGACGGCGCTCTGCCAGTACATGACCTGCCGCGCTATACTCAAACTTCACATAATGTCCGACCGGATCGGTCTCCATCGTCTGCTGGCCTTCGGCATCGTAGGCATACGTCGTCGCGTGACCGTTCCCGTCGATGGAAGCCACCATAAGCCCCCGCGGATCGTACCTGTATTCGTTTAAGATTTGCTCGCCAGACATGGAAGGTTGCGCATAATGGATTTCTTGAATCAGGTTGTTGCCGGGATCGAAAAGTGAACGAACGACATTCCCGTTCGGATCTTTCGTAAGCGCAGCGTTACCGGCCCCGTCATACACATAATGCGTCAAGGCACTGATATTCGCCGCGCTTAAGTCTACGGTTCCTTCTTTATACGTGATAGCATCGGTCATTAAGCCCGCGAGATCGTAACGGGACTCGGTAATGTTGTTCAAGCCGTCGAATGACAACACTTCGTTACCGGACGTATTGTACACGGATTGTTTCATGCTGCCGTCCGGCTCTACCATCTTGATTTGGCGACCCATAGAATCATAGGTATAGGCGGTAACCCGCTCCTGCATCGATCCGTTACCAACCGCATTTTGTTCCACCACTTGCTTCAGAAGGCCATGAGAGTCGTACGTATATCCTGTAACTAGACCTGAAGAAGAAGTCTGTTGCGCCAAATCTCCTTCCGGAGAATAGCGATAGCCCGTTGTCGCCCACTGACTGCCGTTAAGCTGACGCTTCTCTTCCAGCACGTTGCCCCATGCGTCCGTCTTGTACATGAATTTCTGCGTGGCACCGGAACTATCTATGGCTTCGGTCCTTTCGATCACGCGGCCGTACGAATCGGTCTTCGTGAGAATCGTTTGCCCTTCTTCGTTAACCGACTGCACCTCGTTGCCGAATGCATTATACGCAGCCGACGACACGTCCCCGGATTCAGACACAGTGCGAACGAGCTGCCCCAACGGGTCGAACGATTCCTTCCGTGCCAAAACCACCGCTCTTCCGCTCTCATCCAGAGCAGGAGTCAACGTTTCGACAGTACGGCCCGTATAGCGGTACTCGGTCTTATGCCCATTACCATCGGTAAAGCTGAGCATGCGTCCCAGTTTGTCGAACGTATATTGCTGACGCTGCAGCGTTTCATGCCCTTCATAGAGACTATCGGCTGTACCTGAAGCTAGCGGTGAGCCGTTCCATTGAGGGATCGGGCCTCCAACCGAAGCTTCAAGAACTTGCCCATTGCCGTCATAGACATATCTCATCCACGAATCGTTCGGGCGTTTTTCCTCGATTAACCGTCCAGCGCTGTCATAGCGGTTCTTAGTAACCGCAATTTGCTCGTTCAAAGAACTGGAGCCTGCCGCAATATTGCTTGGGAAAACAGGCTTAATGAACTGCTTCTGTTCAATAACCCGATCCCACGCGTCATACGCATATTCGGTACGTCCGCCGTCGGCTGCCACGGCTGCTTTCTGGCGGCCAGCCGCGTCGTATTCGATCGTTGTCGTCAAGTTGTCAGGCGATACTATGGTTTTGACCGGTTGCCCAGCCTTGTCATACTTCGTCTCGGTCGTCTCGCCCTGCGAATCGGTACGCTTCACGACAAGCCCGCGGCTGTCGTAAACATTCGTTTCTTCCCGCCTTCCTTCCGTGCCTTCTTCGAGAGGAAGCGTCACCTGCGACAAAACATTCCCCACGCCGTCTACTTTATAGGTCGTTTTCGTCAAACCATCCGTTTTTTCAATCAAGTTCCCGCTATCGTCATATCGATAGGCATGAGTGACGGTATGTGTTTGGTCGCTCTTGTCCTTCTGAATGACCTTCGTCGCGCGGCCCCAAGCGTCATACTCGAAGTCTTCGATCAAGCCGGTCGGACCTTCGCGATGCGTAAGCCAACTAACCTCATTGAAGGTCGATACGGTTACCGCTTCATCAGGTGTTCCCTTGTCGGACGTCTGCCGCAAAATATTGCCGTGCAGATCGTTCTCGTAGGATAAACGTGATCCGTCGGTGGCCAAAAATCCATTTTCGTCATACGTATAATCGAAAATATTTCCGCTGCCATCGGTCCGTTTCACCAACAGACCTTTGCCGTTATATTGATCTTTCGTCGTGATGGTCTGATTCTCGTTAACGTCTGCCGGATCAACGGCTAGCCGCGCTGTCGTTCGGGAAAGGATTTTACGTCCGTCCTTCTGGTACGTATACAAAACGTTATAACCTAGCGGCCCGGTCTCGCTTAATAAATCATGCTGGGCGTCATACGCGTAACGAACGATTCGGCCGGATGGACTTTGCTGCGCGATGACATGATCCTGTTCATCATAGCGATAACGAGCCTGGCGTCCTAGCGGATCCGTCTCGCTGATCAGATTATTCGCGTTGTACACATAGGACGTCTTCGCTTCTTCCGTCCCGGTCGCCGTCTCCACATTTTCCACGCCCTCCGTCGGCAGATTCGCACTGTTCCAACGAAGCTTATAATCACCGAGGGGCTGCTGTACGGTCGCCTCACGGGTTCCGTATTGTACCCCGAGGAATTCCTCCGCGTTATCCTGCTTGCGCGTCATGCCCATACGAGTCACGCGGTTACTTTCATCGTATGTCCAAGCCGTCGTAACCGACTCCGGCGTTGCTCCTTCCTCTTTCCGCACATTATTGCCGTTATCGATGACTTTGGAAATCCGATGCAAATCATCGTAAACAAAACGGGTGATCTTCTGGGACGGATCCCGGTATCCGACAAAATCGCCTTGCTCGTTATACATGAAGAAAAACTTCCGCTTAGCGCTCCCCGGCTGACTGCCGATGCCGTCCAAATCCGTGATAATGGTAGACTTCATATCTCCGGTATTTGGCTCGTAAGTAAATTGCACCAAATGCCCACTCGTATCTTTGACGCTTTCGATCCGCAAGTCCTGTTGATGATAGTCGTTCGCGCCGGTCCATTCAAAATAGATTTCATTCAAGTAACGGTCCTGAATCATCCAGAAACGTCCATCGTTCTTGAAGCGATAGCGAAGCTGGTCAGGCCATTCCATGACGAACGCGTTGGGGTCCTTCGGATTGCTAGGGTCCAGCGTTAAATTCGGGTAATTCTGCCGCTGTCCGTTCGCATAGGTGACATACCCGGTCCCTTCCGGCTTGAACCAATACACCGTTCCGTCAAAGCCTTGCCAGGTGATGTTCCCGCCCTCCCACTTATTCAAGCGGGAATCCAGGTTAAAATTCCATCCGTAACCGAACGGGCCTTTAACCCGGTTCTGATGATTGTATGTAAAAAAGATATCCAAATCGACCCCAGGCCCCTGCTGCGTAAAGCCTTGGAACGTCTGCGTCCCGTTGCCGGTTGCCAAGTTGATGCGCGTATTTTGCCCAGCTACGACGGCTTGCGCGTTCGGCACGTATTCTTCAGAACCCGTCCCCGTAATAAAAGGATACACAGGCAGTGTCTCTTCCGTCTTGTTGCCGGCAATGTCCTCTACCGTTATCTTCAGCCGTTCCGAATTTCCCGGTTGAACGGATACGGCGGTACGAAGCGGAGAGGTTGTCCAGCTATTCGTGCTCGTCGTTGAACCATTTACCGTTACTTTCTTTAATCCGCCTACCATATCGCGCGTTTCCACCGCAAGCTGATTGTCTCCGAGCGGAAGTATGCCTATAACTTCGGGTGCTGTACGGTCTAGGACAAAAAGCTGATATTCCATGGAATAGGCGGGAGCGGTTTTCTCAACCAGACGAGGTTGACCGCCCGCTTTCAGCGGAGGGAGCTCGAAGGTGACCGTAGGCGGCGTCGCCTTTAATCGCCAATGATAGAAGCCGTCCGGGGACGGATTATTCTTGGCGTCTTTACCGTTCCATGGATAGGTATTTGCGCCTGAAGTATCCGTTCTGTCGTCGACAAGCGTTTGTATGGTGCCGCTCTTCAGTTCTTTCACTTCTACCGTTACGGAGTAGCCCGCCGGCGGGCTAACAGCTTGCCCTTCCTGCGCGTCGATCCAGTCTTGTAAATTATCATTCCAAGTGAATGTAATGCGGCCATTGCTTATGGAGAAAATAGCGGCGGTATCGTTCATTTCCAAATAAGCGCCGCCCGCACCGCCGCGTTCCTCTACCATACTGGGACGTTTTACCAGAACTTGATCACCGGTAAAAGAATAATATTGCGGCGTTTCCGTCTGATCCGGGCCGTCCGACCAAGGTTCCTGATGCTCTTCGCTCAGACTCTCCAACAATGATGATACTTGTTCCTGTACTGCGTCTCCGCCCGCAGCTAACGCGTCTCCTAACCGGTCTGCCGCTTCTGCCCAAACCGCTGCAGGAGCTAACCCTAGCATGAAAGAAATTAATAGTGTTACAGACAAACTACGAACCCAACCTTTGCCTCTCATCGCGCACCCCATATTCCCGATATAAAGCAAAAAGCCGCAACGCCTAAGCGTGCGGCAACGCAAAAAGATGCGAGGCTCAACAACTTCGGCGGTCTGGCGATCCAACGTGGGACCCATGACTTTGCGCCCCCACCTCGCGATGGGTTTGCCTTTATCGGTTTTAATTTTTTGATATTAAAGAAAAATTTGGATAATGCAATCCTTATTATAGCAAAAAACTGCGTCTTGAGAATCGTTTTTTAAGATATTTTGTAACTTTTTGTATATTGATCGGACTTTAGGTCCACATCTCTTGGCACACCTAACAAAAAGAACCGTCCCTTAAAGTCTTCTTCAGACTTCTTGGGACAGTTCCCTATGAATCGTTCCCTATGACCCGGCACCCGTTATTTATAAACCTTCGTATGTTCCGTACCTATTCCATTGACCGAAGACCAACTCGATACTAGCCACCGTCCGCCGTCATAAACCAATTCGTAGCTCGTATAGATGGTTCCGTCTATAGGCGCTGGAGCCTTATCCTCCATGTAATAAGTAATTTCGCTATAATCGACCTGCACGTTCACCTGCGCCGAATATCCTCCGTCCTCGAGCGGTATCAGAACAAAGCTGTCCAAGTCGAAAGTCATCCGGTTTATCGAGCCTTTATACTTCTGAGCGTTCGCCTTCATGACTCCGATATAATCCGATATGTTGGCTGTCCACTCCGCGCTCGCATTTTTTAGCTTGCTGGCATCCATTTCTTGAAGCGACTGGGTCCAACTCGTTACAAAATCATGGGCTGAGGCCATAATGTCCTCTTTCGCCGATTCGTTCAACCCCCCCATGTTAACTTCCATCTGGTCGGAATCGATCGGATGCTCAGCGCTTTTCATTTTGCCCCATGGATATTCCGCTTCCAAATACATCTTGTTGGAACCGTCCACCACGATCGGTCCGATTTGCTGTCCATCCGCGACGACGAGCCCGATATCCTTGCCGTTAATGAATATCCGGGCTTTATTGTTATTGGAATAGACGTTGACGTAATGTCCTTCGAGCTCAAGCCTAACGGTCTTTGGGGTGCTTTCCATTGGAAAAAGCAACACCTTCTGCTTATTCTCTAAGGTTGTATACTCCCCTTCATAGACGGCTTTCATATCGTACTCACCCGGAAGAAGGGGACCGACCTCGATCACGGATTCCTCCCCGGTAGCCGCGCCCACCTCTTTGCCATCCACCAAGATTTTGGCACCTTCGTAATTCGTTTGCACGGGAACCATGTACCGTTTGACTATCAACTCGTAATCCTTATAGAAAAGCCAACGCCGCTTGTCCTTCTTATGCAAATAAACGAATGTAACGTCATCCGCATTCCCGAGCGCTTCCACATCGCCGCTTTGCAGCAACTTAGCTTGGCGCTTCAATTGGTCGGTTACTTGGATCAGGGCATCCGGATTCGACTTTAGATAATGTGCGATACCGTCAGCCGCCTTCTGATCGAAGCGGTTCTCTTTGTTCGATGCGGATAATAAGTCATAGAGCTTATCCCCATTGCCGTCTTCTACCGCTTTCTCGAAACGATCGATGAGTCGGTTTTCATCCGTCAAATACTTGCCCGTTAAATAGGCTCCAACCGCTAACACCACGATTAGCAACGCGCTGCCTATTAGAATCTTAGCTTTTTTCGACAATACAATCATTGGTTTGCGGGACTGCGGTATAGATTGCGGAATCGCTGCCTCTATTTGAGACTGTGGCTCCGCATCTTGGGCTGCCGAAGCGCCGCATTCCGGGCAAAAAGCATAATCGCTTTCCATTTTCGTTCCGCATTCCTTGCAGTAATGGGTTATAGCGATGATGATCACCTCATCTCTAAGTTGTCTTAACTTCTAAAAAGGAATGAACCTCCGAAGCCTCCGAATAAAGTATGTAGAATATCATTGCCGAATAACCCTAGTAAAATAGCAGAAGCAACATAGGTAATAATAACGCCATAAAATGCATCCAGTCCGCCCGCATGATCCTTCTTAAAGCTATAGATGACGAAACAGACGGCTACTAACCACGAGAAAAGCCCAATACCGATTAACAACCCCATAACCGTTGAACCGCTAATCAATAAAGAAAACAAGAGAGCGATCAGGAAAGAAGCAACCGATGGAATCATGAAAGTACCGAACCTAGCCGTCACTTCCCGGTAATTAACCCCTGCATTCCCCAGCTTAAGCAC
Organism: Cohnella silvisoli; assembly: GCF_021190915.1. Taxonomy (GTDB): domain Bacteria; phylum Bacillota; class Bacilli; order Paenibacillales; family Paenibacillaceae; genus Cohnella; species Cohnella silvisoli. The sequence continues at coordinate 444,419 of NZ_JAIOAP010000001.1, read as the reverse complement.
AAGGAAAATAACGGAGTTCACTAGCATCACAACGATCAACATAAAAAAGAACGGCTTAATCACGACGTTGCCGAACGAAATATGAGATTCCAAACCGAAGAAACCTATATTGCGAACAGAAGCGCGAAGCTGAAAATACATGATTAGCGGTAGCGTCAGCGCGAATAGGATAAACGTGATCAATCCGTTGACCATATGACCATCATTCGAGCTTTGACCCGTTTTAACCGGGCTTTTCAGCGCTTCCAGGAAATAAGAGAGGTATTGTTTGCTTATTTTTTTCACCTGTTGAATCTGCTCATTAGGCTGCGCGGGTGCCCCCGTATATGAGGGTGCAGCGGTGTGCGCATGCTGCTGAATAGGCGGTTGATAGTCGCTGTTCGTCACCTCCGATGTTGCTGCTATTTCTAGATGGGCACCGCACTTTACGCAAAATCTAGCCGCTTGATTGATATGACCGCATTGGGTACATTGCACGCGCTTTTCATCCTCCACATAATTGCTATAATCTAGTAATAATTCCCTATTAATCATACGTATTATAGTAGGAAACGAACTCATACGTCTATCCTTAATCACCTAAAATAATCTTAAAATTTCCCCATCCTGCGTGCATATATACAACTCTCCTTCAGAATCCCTGCCGAACGATGTAATGTTCGCGTCCGACTGCAGCAGCGTCTTGTTTTCTACCGTTCCGTCCCCGCGTTGGCGGAGCGCCCACAGAGTGCCCATCCCATAATCGGCATAAACGTACCACCCGACGAATTCCGTCAACTGTTCGCCCCGATACACATAACCACCCGTAATCGATACACCTTGATCGCGGCCATAGGTGAACAGTGGTTGCTCTAGCCCCGATTTGTTGCAGCCCTCCTTAGGTTTGAAACACTCCGTTCCCTCTTGAATATGCCAGCCGTAGTTTTTGCCTTTCTCAACGACGTTGATTTCCTCGAAACGGTCTTGTCCTACATCTGCGGCCCATAGCTTACCGGTCGCCTCGTCGAAGCTGAACCGCCAAGGATTACGCAGCCCGTACGCATAGATTTCCTCCTTGCCCTTGCCGATGAACGGATTATCCGCGGGAATCGCGTATGCTTGCCCATTCGCGCTGCGATCCACGTCTATTCGCAATATTTTGCCAAGCAGGCTGTTCAGATTCTGACCGTTATTGTGCGGGTCTCCCCCGCTCCCGCCGTCTCCTGTTGCGATATACAGATAGCCATCCGGACCGAATGCCAGTTGACCGCCATTGTGGTTGGCATAAGGTTGTTCGAAAGTTAACAGAATTTGCTCGCTGGAGGGATCAAGACGTTCAGGCTGATTCGGATCGGCATCATAGCGCGCGATTACCGTATGGGTCTGAGTCGTGTAATTGACATAGGCTTGGTTAGGATGCTTCGGATGAAAGGCGAGGCCCAGCAGCCCTTGCTCGTTGCCGTCGTCGTTGACTCGCTCCGTAATGTCGAGCACGTTCACCGGCTTGTCCGAAGGATGCTTAAGGTTCATGCTAACGATTCTTCCCGGCTGCTCAATGATATATAGAATATCCTCGGATCCGGCTCGTTGCTCCAAGCCTACCGGTTTATCGAATGTCCGCGTTCCGAAAATAGAGCTAAGAGAGGGGCCGCTCGTTTCCTCCGAGACGTCCGTCGATTCCGGTTCCTTCGAGCCGCCTCCCCAACATGCGGCTAGGCTAAACATCAACAGCACTCCCGTTATAGCCATCACCAATCTTTTCATCATAATCAGCCCCCTTTACCCAAGATCATCGCATATGGATAAAGGGATCACAAGGGGCGGCTTGGTCCGTCAAAATATTCATTTCATGAGCTTGGATTTTTGATATACTATCCATATGAATTCCGCGAGGGGGAAGATACATTGTCCGACCAATTAAATAGAATAGAAGATATGGTAGTAACCCTCATCAAGATGCAAGGCGCAAGCAATGCCAAGATTGAAGAACTGACTGAGGAAATGAAGAGCATGAAAACCGAATTAAAAGAAGAAATTAATGAAGTTCGGGAAACGCTTCACACCTTCCGCTCCGAAACGAACATGCAACTTAAGAAGATCGATCGCCATATGAAGCTAATCGAGGAAGACCTGGACCGCACGATGGTATCCGTCGAATCCATGCAGCCCCCCAATAATTAATTCCATTAAAAGAAGCTTACCCGGCAACGTTCACGGGTAAGCTTCTTGTTTCCTTAACGTCTCGCCGTATTCCCAGCTGCTGAAGTGATCCTCCCACACGATGTGGTAAAGGTTTTCATGAATTTCCATAATGATTCCCTTCGTGCCGTCTTGCACAAAAATAACGTGATCGCCAATTTTCATTCCACGTCCCACCCCTCACCCGAGTCGAAAGACGATACCGTGCCCGCCCTTTGGATATACCCACTTGATGTTCTGATGCGGGCAGCCAATCCTGCAGCTTCCGCACTCATGACAGCCCTCGTAGCCGACGTGCATGCGTATATCCTCCCATTTGTACACTTCGGCCGGACAGAAAATCGTGCAAATCTTGTCCGGACAGCTCGTCATGCATACTTCCGTGTCCATAACATGCAGGTGAGATTGCGTATCCGCGTTGAACCGGAGCAAATATTGCTTCTCCTCAATGTTGGCCGCTTTCGCGGCGGCGGCGGCTTGCGGTTGCGATTGCGGTTCACTCATTTACTTCATCACCTTCCATGCCCGGAACAGATCGCGGGCGATCTTGAACTTCTGCTTGGCCGGCCCGATGTCTTGCCAAATCTTCTTCTGCTTCTCCCACTTGGATGAGCCGTCTACCGTAAGCATCTGGCTTGCCGCCTTGTTCATCATCGGAATATATTGCTCGAAGTATTGCGGGAATTTGTCGAAGTGATGGGTGGAATCCTTATATTTCTTCATATCCTGACCGACAAAGCTTCCCATGAGCTTCTTGCGGTATTCATCCAGCGAAGCTTCGGAGAAATCCTCGCGTTCCCTCGCCGCCACGATCGTCTCCGCGGCCAGCCTGCCTGAAGTCATTGCCATATTGGAGCCTTCGCGGTGAATGGCATTCACGAGCTGCGCCGCGTCCCCAACGACGAGCACACCTGCAGCGACAACCTTCGGTATCGAATTGTACCCGCCTTCGGGAATGAGGTGCGCGAGATACTCCTGCGGCTCCGCTCCTTGAATGTACGGGCGGATCATCGGATGGGTTTTCACGTATTCCATCAGCTCGTATGGTTTTATCTTATGCTTGATGAGCCCGGAAAGTAACGTTCCTACGCCGATGCTGAGCGTATCTTTGTTCGTGTACAGAAATCCGGTACCGAGGATGCCCTTGGTCGCGTCTCCGAACAGCTCGATCGTACAGCCTTGACCTTCCTCAAGGCTAAAACGATCCTCGATGATTTTCTTGTCGAGCTTCAGAATTTCCATCGTTGCCAGCGCCACTTCGTCGGGCCTGAACTCTTTATGGAACCCGAGCGACTTGGCAAGCAATGAATTCACTCCATCCGCGAGCACGACCACGTCCGCCCTTAGCTCGCCGTCCGGTCGATCCGTTCTCACGCCCACGACTTTACCGTTCTCCACGATGCATTCCAGCACGACCGTTTCATTAACGAGCAAAGCGCCCTTCTCGACGGCTTTCGCCGCGAACCATTGATCGAACTTGGCCCGAAGCACGGTGAAATTGTTGAACGGCTCCTCCGCCCATTCCATTCCCTTGTAAGAAAAAGTAACCGCCGATGCCTTATCCATCATCATGAACCTCTGTTCCACGATCGGGCGCTCTAGCGGTGCTTCCTTGTGGAAATCGGGGATGATTTCCTCCATCATTTTGCGATAGAGCACGCCGCCCATAACGTTCTTGGACCCCGGGTACTCCCCCCGCTCGATAAGCAGCACGTTAACGCCCGCTTTGGCTAATTCGTAAGCGCAGGCAATTCCCGCGGGCCCCGCTCCAACGACGATCGCATCAAACTTTTCCGGCATCGACCTCTTCCTTTCTTCCTAACGCGGTTTTGAAAGCTTCGGTGAGCATCGGCACGATCGTCAGCGCATCGCCCACGATTCCATAATGGGAGGACTGAAAAATCGGAGCCGCGGGGTCTTTGTTAATGGCGATAATGAGGCTCGAGTTCTGCATCCCGACCAAGTGCTGAATAGCACCCGATATTCCGATGGCAAAATAAATCTTCGGCGTCACGGTCACCCCAGTTTGCCCGACCTGATGGTGATGCTCGATCCAGCCCGCTTCGACTACGTCCCGGCTTGCCCCCACCGCCGCGCCAAGCGTCTCCGCCAATTGATGCACCACCTGGAACCCCGCTGGCCCGCCAAGTCCTTTGCCTCCGGCTACGATAATATCGGCTTCGTCAATCCGAACCCGTTGCGTCGTCGTTCTGACGATTTCCAATACTTTCGTGCGAATGTCGTCTTCCGTGATCGGAATGCTCTCCTCGATGAGCTCGCCGGCTGCTTTCGCTTTGCGGGGCAACGCTTTCATCACTTTAGGCCGGACGGTCGCCATCTGCGGACGATATTTCTTGCACAGGATCGTCGCCATGATGTTACCTCCGAATGCAGGGCGACTTGCGAGCAGCAGCCCTGTGTCCTCCTCTACATCCAACTGCGTCGTATCTGCCGTAAGACCCGTCGGAAGATCGGTTGCCACAGCGCTTGCTAAATCTTTACCCGTGGAAGTGGCGCCGTATAACAGAATTTCCGGCTTATGCTTCTCCACGCAAGCGAGCATCGCCCGCATATACGTTTCCGTCCGATAGAATCGGTAGATCGGATCGTCATACACATACACCTTGTCGGCCCCATACTCGAACGCTGTCCGCGCAAGCGCCTTTACGTTGCTGCCGATAAGCACACCTGCGAGCACCGCCTTTCTTTTATCCGCGAGAAGCCGACCTGCTCCCAGAAGCTCGAGAGATACTGGGGCGACGGCTCCGTCTTTCTCCTCAATAAACACCCATACTCCGCGATAATCATCGAAATTCAATGGGTTCCACCCCCTAAGGCAGCTTCGAACAATTCTTTGCGCTGCAACACGATATCGAGAAGCTGGCGAATCTGTTCCACCGGGTCGCCCTCCAGCAGCGTGCCGCCTTGAGGTTTCTGCGGCGCCCATACCGAGCTGACAATCGTAGGCGAACCTTTCAAGCCTAGCTGTGCCTTGTCGATGTCGGATAGATCGCTCACCGACCAAATATGCGGCTGATAACGCGCGGCCCTCAGCATATTCGGCATCGTGGAGTATGGTACTTCGTTAATATCCTTCTCTACCGAGAAGAGGCAAGGCAGCGTCGATCGGATTACCTCGTAGCCATCCTCCAGCTTCCGATGCACGATCGCATAACCTTCCTCTTGATTAATCTCGACAACTTTGTTGACTGAGGTTAGCGGCGGCATATCCAACCTTCGCGCTATTCCCGGACCGACCTGCCCCGTATCTCCGTCGATCGTCATTTTGCCGCAGATGATGAGGTCGATCGGGAGGATCTGCCCGATCTTCTCCAGCGCTTTCGTCAGCGCGTAGCTCGTAGCAAGCGTATCCGCTCCCGCGAAAGCTCGATCCGTAATCATATAACCTTCGTCTGCGCCGATCTCGATGCATTTGCGGATGGCCTTAACGGCCGGCGGCGGACCCATCGTAAGCACCGAAACGACACCGCCATAACGGGCTCGGAGCCGAACCGCTTCTTCCACCGCATGCGAATCGTAAGGATTCAGAATGGCAGGAGCGCTAGAGCGATCCATCGTATTCGTCTTCGGGTTCATCTTGATGATCTTCGTATCCGGTACCTGCTTAATGCAAGCAACGATATGCAGCATACGTCTCACCCTTTCCAGAAATCCGGCTCAACCGATCACTCTTATCTATATTAAGCGGAAGCCGATATCATGACTGGGTTTGTCCACTTGCCGCACCAAAAAAAGACAGCATGTTCCCGAAATCTTTTCGGAAGCATGCTGTCTTTTCCATTGGACGTCCTATTACTTTAGCTTTATGTCTTTGGTATCGCTGAACGGCACATACACAAGCTGACTCCCCATATCTATCCATAGCGAATACAATTCATTTCCGACGCATTTAAGATCATGCAGTTCGCCTTCCATCGTGTTCCCGTTCTGCAAAGTAACGATATACATTTTCCCGTTCGTTAATTTTAATTTACCCACCTACTGCCCCCCCTAGTGTTTAATTCAGATTAGTGCTATTTTGAACAGCAAAAAACCAAGCTCTCCGAGCAACCCGGCTGTCATCCCGTCCCTTCAGGGAACGGCTTAGACCCGTGGCTTTGCGTCTCCGCCTTTCGGACGGATTTGCCTTTGTTCTATTACTTGGCTGTGATCGAAAACAATTTTATTACTCTTATTGTCCTATGCACAATTCGACAATTAAAGCGTTATTCCCTGCTATCTAATCAGCTTCCGACAAAATATTACTTTAGACCTACGCCTACTGAACTAAAAAAGAACCCGAGGATCGCTCATGTCCAAGGGTTCTTTTTTGACTTTTTATCCGAATATCGCATCGATAACCGGTTTTGTATGTCCGCCCGGATAACAGAGATAGAGCAGAACATATACCGTAACTCCCGTTATCACGGTAGCAAACCAGATAAGCGACGTTACTTTACCCCACTTGCGGTGCTTGGCGAACTTCTTGCGATAGGCCAGCGTCAGCGTTGTAATTCCGAATACTGCCGCTACCGTAGCCAATACAATATGGAACAACAAGAAAATCAGGTACACCGTCTTCAAGCTTTCCGGTCCGTTAAACATCGTATTGCCGATGAAGATGGTCCGCGACACATAGATGATGAAGAAGCAACTCGCCGCTATAGCGGCGGAAACCATTACCTTCTCGTGCGCTTCCCGTTTCTTCTTGATAATCAACCGCCATCCGATGGCAACGAGTATTCCACTTAATAGAATGAAGCTTGTACTTACTAGTGGAAAGATGTCATACCATGACATGTAACATTCACCCGCTCTATCATCATAACTGCTAGCTTGCTTTTATCTTATTGTACCTGTCCCAATCGGTTTGTTCAAACGTTTCGGCACACCGTCACACATTGTTAATAAATCTCTCATCCGCCGAGCCTATCTCTCCGTAGCGCTCAACCGGCTAGTCGCCACGGGATCCAGAGCGTCGTCGTCTTCTCGCGCCCGCTCCCGGCGATACCATTGCATGAACACCGCATACAACGCAGCCGCGTTGACGAACTCCTGGACTAATTTCATCACGATGCCGCCCAGCTGTTGATCGTCCCTCGGGCTCATCAAATTGAAGAATGAGGGTCCTTCGAACTTGCTCAGCAGATCGGCGGGGTTGCCCGAGACGCAATACCCCATCGCTTTAACCCATACCTGCGGATCGTTATAGACGGCGAACAACGGTCCGCTGGCGAATATAATCATCACGCAAGCAGGAGTCAGAAGCAGCCCGCTCATAAAGATATAACCAAGCGTAAGCAGATTGGACATCCTTTTCCATTCCCGAATCGGGCAGTACACATGCCACCACATCATCATTGCAGAAATAAATAGAACGATGTAATAAATTCGATGCACCGTAAAATGAGTCATGATCCAATCGTGATTATCCGGCACGTGGTAGATGGAAAACAAAAGCGTAAACGAAGCCAAGCTGATGATCGGATTCATGATAAACCGGAAAACAGGTAACCTCCAGAATCCGGCCTGGAACATCCAGCGCCATAACCAATCCGGAATTCCGTAAATCAGCATCGGGGGAACAAGAATATACGCTATGGCCATGTTTGTCATATGAAACGTGAACATCAGATGCCCGAGCAAGCTTAACGGGCCGCCTTGCGTCAAATACAACAACACGATCGATATAATAAAAGACAGTTGACGTAGGACGGATACCGATTGACTTCCTGCGAACCGATGTCTCCAAGGACCGACGACGAACGTGTACACAACAACGACAGCCATCATGAAGAGCATGAACATCGGACTCCACAAGTCGCTAAACGAAAAGTACTCCAACCCCCACATAAGCCGTCAACCTCCTCTTTACATAAAAAGAGAGGTCGGATTGTGGCCCGCCTCTCTGCAATTAAACCCATTGATTCCTTACCACCAAACCCAATACAGGGCCATGATCACCATGGTGAATACGACGAATACGCCGGCAAAAATCGCTATAATCGGAAACGTATGTCCGCGATCCTTCATATGCATCCAGAATGCCATCTGAATGAATACCTGAACGACAGCCATCGCCACCAAAATAATGTACGTAAACGTCGGATTGATCTCGCCCGCGGATACTGCCGCAAAAGCGATAATCGTAAGCGCAAGCGACATTACGAAGCCGACGATATGTTTCTGCGGACCTTCCACCTTATGGCGTTTAGTCTCTTCTCCGGAAGCCGAATGGTTATGGTTGCTCGACATGAGATTAACCGCCCACCTTTCCCATCAAATAAACAACGGTGAAGATGAAAACCCAGACAACGTCGATGAAATGCCAGTAAATGGCTGAAATATATACTTTCGGTGCCGTCACTACGGTCAAGCCTTTTTTGAAAATTTGACCGATGATGAGGCTGATCCATAGTACCCCAAATGCAACGTGAGCTCCGTGGAAGCCGACTAGCGTATAGAACGAGGAGCTGAACGCGCTTGTCGTAAAACCATGACCCTCATGCACATAGTGCCAGAACTCGTAAATCTCAAGCCCAAGGAAGCAAAGCCCAAGCACGATTGTAACGACCAGCCAACCGACCATGGCGTTCTTCTTATGGTGATGCAAGGACTGAACCGCGAATACGCTCGTTAAGCTTGAAGTCAACAGGAGCATTGTTGCCGCGAATACCATCGGCAGTTGGAACAGCTCGTTAGCGGTTGGGCCATCTCCGATATTATGACGCAAGGCCAAGAATGCGGAGAACAACGTTCCGAACAATACGGTTTCCGCGCCAAGGAATATCCAGAATCCCAATATTTTATTGCGGGCTTCCAATGTCGCTTTTTCCGGTTCGTGCGGCAACTGTCCGTCTAAGTGATCGTGTGCGCTCATGCGTGCACCCCCTCATCCTGATCTTCCGGCTCGATATGGAAACCGTGATCGTCATACAAAGAACGGAGGATCATGCAGGCGAACGTAATCAATAAACCAAGACCGCCTACGATAAGACGATCATACATAAATCCGAAACCTGCGATGAACAATCCTAAACTCATGATTAATGGCAGAATCGATGGCGAAGGCATATGAATCGATCCAACCGGTTCGGCTGGCGTCATCGCCGTCTTTCCTTCCATTTTTTCCTTCCACCATGCATCGTAACCGCGAACGAGCGGAGTTTGCTTGAAATTGTACTCCGGCGGCGGAGAAGGAATCGACCACTCCAGCGAGCGGCCATCTTCCCAAGCATCAGCCGCGGCGTTACGAGGCTTCGACCAAGTAATGAAGATGTTGAGCAGGAACGCAATCGTACCGATACCCATCAAGAATGCGCCGATGGTACTTATAAAGTTCATGTTATTGAAGCCTTGACCGTCTAAGTAAGTATAGACCCTGCGCGGCATACCAAGCAATCCAAGGAAATGCTGGATGAAGAACGTCAAATGGAAACCGATAAAGAATGTCCAGAACGTAATTTTCCCAAGCGTTTCATTGAGCATGCGTCCGAACATTTTCGGCCACCAATAATGCAGACCTGAGAAAATACCGAAGATCAAGCCGCCCACGATAACGTAGTGAAAGTGAGCAACGACAAAGTAGGTATCATGATATTGGTAATCCGCAGGCGCAGACGCTAGCATAACGCCGGTGACTCCGCCCATAACGAAGGTTGGAATAAATCCGATTGCGAATAAGCTCGCCGTCGTGAACCGAATCGATCCGCCCCACAACGTAAACAACCAGTTAAAGATTTTCACGCCGGTCGGCACCGCGATCAACATCGTCGCGATCGAGAACAATCCATTGGCAACCGGTCCAAGACCTGTCGTAAACATGTGATGAGCCCATACCATAAATCCGAGGAAGGCAATCAGCACGGTTGCGAATACCATGGAGCTGTAACCGAAAAGACGCTTACGCGAGAACGTGCTGACAACTTCTGAGATTACTCCAAAAGCCGGCACAATCAGGATATATACCTCGGGGTGACCGAACACCCAGAAAATATGCTCCCATAGCACTTCATTTCCTCCGTTAGCAACTTCAAAGAAGTTAGCGTGGAAAAGCCTATCGAACATGAGCGCAACCAGACCAACCGTCAGTGCAGGGAACGCAAACACGATTAGAGCTGACGTAATAAAGATGGTCCATGTGAACATAGGAAGTCTCATAAAAGACAGCCCAGGCGCCCGCATATTAATGATTGTGGCCATGAAGTTAATACCGCCGAGCAGTGTTCCTATCCCGGCAATCTGCAGACCAATGACGTAATAGTCTACCCCATGCCCGGAGTTATATGTCGGCCCCGCTAGGGGCACATATGAAGTCCAACCCGCATCCGGCACCGTACCTGCAAACCAGCTAAGGTTAAGCAGCACCCCTCCGAAGAAGAAGGTCCAGAATCCGAGCGAGTTCAAGAATGGGAACGCTACGTCGCGAGCACCGATTTGAAGCGGTATAACCGCATTCATAAGCGCGAACAATAGCGGCATCGCCGCCAAGAAAATCATAGTCGTTCCGTGCATCGTAATCAATTCATTAAATGTATCACTGGAAACGACGTCATTCATCGGTTTCATAAGCTGAACCCGAATCACGACCGCTTCCAGCCCGCCGATCAGGAAGAAGAACAGACCTGCAATCATATACAGAATCCCGATCTTCTTATGATCGACGGTCGTTAGCCAATCCATCAAGCCGGTATATCGCTTGACCGTGTGTCCATGTGCTGCCAAGGCTACGTACCCCCTTCAGTTCCCGGTTAATTAATAATCGAGCTTATATTCAGCCAAGTACTTGGCAATGGCGCTCACTTGCTCCTGCGTCAAATCGTTTTCTACCGCTTTAGGCATCATTGCTCCGGACTTATATTTCTGAGGATCCGTCACCCAGTCGTGAATATTCTTCTCTACTGAGGTCGTATCGTTATACAGAATACCGCCGATCGTTTGCCTGCTGCCGACGCCCGTCAAGTTAGGCGCGCTGTTTCCGCCGTTCTCGCCTACCGCATGGCAAGTCAAGCATTGGGAAGTGAACTTCTCCGCGATTTCCGCATCCGCAGGCATAACAGCCGGAGCTTTCATCGCCGCAACCCAGCGATCGAATGATGCAGGACTAACCGCCTTGGCTTTGAAATCCATTAAAGCATGTGAAGGTCCGCACAATTCCGCGCATTTGCCCCGGAACACGCCTTCTTTAGGAAACTCCAGATACATCCGATTGGTAACTCCGGGGTTCGTATCCATTTTACCGCCGATGGCAGGAATCCAGAAAGAGTGCTTTACATCCGCGCCGACGAGCTCGAATGAAATGGTTTTGTCCGTTGGAACGACTAATTCCTGAGCCGTTTTAATTCCATAACCCGTGTATTCGAATTCCCACCAATATTGATGCGCCGTAACTCTTACTTGCACGGCGTTTTTGTCTTTACTGTAATCCTTGGCCAGACCAAATACATCTTTGATCGTAGGCACACCGAGAATTAAGAGCAGGACAAGCGGGATAACCGTCCAAATGATTTCAAGCGTGTGATTGCCTTCCACTTGCTTCGGAATACTCTTGTCGCCAGAGCGGCGGCGAAAGCGAATCAGCACATAAATACAGATGGCGAACACAACGACAACTACCAAAGCCATGATGCCGATGGATAGTTTCATCAAATCCAATTGTTTCTCAGCTACCGGTCCTTGCGGATTCAGCGTTGAGAGGTCTTCTCTTCCACATGCTGACAATAGCAGCACCAAACCTGTTAGCAGCGGAAGCAGCCGCTTCATTACGTGCCACCGATTCATCATATCAACCCCAATTTGACGTTTTCATAGAAAAAACCTTTGCCCTGCGTGGCAAACGCTTTCCTACATATGCACGGATGTTGCTAGCGATACAACAAACGCTCTTCAAGCACTCTAATAAATATAAAGATTGATCTGCCTTGTTGTCAATGTTCACAGAACAGTTCACAAATTGTTCTCAAAACTGTCAAATACGCCGCCGTTCTAGGGATTTCATGAATTTAGGCATAACTTTGTCCCCCTCTTGTGCCGTATCTGGGACGGATTCAAAGAAATAAGGTCGACAGCTTTCGCCTTTTTACTCCTCCCCTTCTTTTTGCCAATATGTCCGAGTTTTATGTGCGCACTTGCTTGCATACTTTCCGAACGGCGGTAAACCCTATATTCACGTTGAATTTCTAGGAGGGGTTGTCCCATGTCGGCTCGACGCTGGTGCGCTATAATCGGAGTTGCCTTAATGCTTGGACTTCTAACCGCCTGCAATTACAAATCCCACTACCAGAAGAGCACTAATGACTATGCGAGCCGGGCAGCCAACGATCCGAAAATGATGCGCGTACGTTCCTACGGCTCTTTAACCGCGGATCCCAAGCAGCACGAGAACCGTTATTTCGAATATAGTGCCACCCTTTCGAACAAAGTTGCCGCCTTACCTGGTATTAACACCGCGCTCGTTTTTTTAACCGATAAAAACGCTTATGTAGGTATTCTTACGGATTGGACCGCAACGGGCACCAAAGCAAGAGGGGGCGCCAAGACGCGCGAGCAAGACAATACGGGTACGACCGAAGGCGTCTATAACGTAAGCAACGGCAGCCCGCAATGGGACAATCGACAGGTAGCTACTCCTTATAACTCCTACTTCACTCATAAAGATTATTTCGACCTATCCACGGAGCTGCGGCAAGTCATCGGCGATACGGTAAGAAACTCGTTCCCCCGAGCACAAGAGGTTCACATTTCCGCTAATCGGGAGTTCGTCAATCAATCGCTGGAATTCGCCAAAGCCGCTTGGCTGAAAAAATCGCTGACACCGCTAACCAAGGACTTCAATGCTTTAGTTCAATATACATTCGGTCGAGGGAATGCCGTTCCGCTGCCGATTTCGGATAAAAAACAACCAAGCCCAAGCCGATAACCCGCATGGGTTGCGACTGGGCTTGAATGTGCTGACGACGATGAAGGCACTTTTTTGGCCTTGGCAAGGGTTGAGCGAGTGTGATGAAGACGATGAAGGTACTTTTTTGGCCTTGGCAGTGGTTTAGCGAGTGTACTGCAGACGATGAAGGCATTTTTTTGGCCTTGGTAGTGGTTTAGCGAGTGTGATGAAGACGATGAAGGCACTTTTTTAGCCTTGGTAGTAGTTTAGCGAGTGTACTCAAAGCGATGAAATTACCCTCAGATCGTTAAGCATCTTGAAACAGCCCCATTGACCGAGCTTTCATTAATGCGTAAGGATAACCGGACCTTCCGTGGTTACCGCAACCGTATGCTCGAACTGGGCCGCCAATCCGCCATCTTCGGTTATGACCGTCCAACCATCTTCTGCAATGTAAACTTCCGGAGAGCCGATCGTAAGCATCGGCTCTATCGTAATGACCATGCCCTCTTTGAGCTTTCGCCCTGTTCTCGCTCTGCCTACATAAGACACCTCCGGCGGCTCGTGCATCGCCCTGCCGATCCCGTGCCCGCCGAATTGGCTCACAATGCCATAGGACCCCGAGTCATTGGCAACGCGTCCGACCGCTGCGGCAATATCGCCGATCGTTCGTCCTGGCCTAACTTGCTCGATTCCGCTCATCATTGCCTGAAAAGCCGCTTTTCTCAACCGTTTGGCTTCCGGCGTTATATTGCCTACGGCATATGTCCAAGCAGTATCCGCCATCCACCCATTTAACTCCACAACGAAATCCAAAGTCACAATATCCCCATCCCGCAGTAGTCGCCCGCCCGGCATTCCGTGGCACACGCATTCGTTGACCGCCGCGCAAATCGCGTAAGGATATCCGTGATAGCCTTTCTGAGCAGGACTTGCACCCCGGTCGTGCATGTATTGCTCAGCGAAAAGGTTCAGTTCCATTGTCGATACGCCGGGTACCACCCGTTTTCCTAGCTCTCGTCTAAGCTGTGCTGCCACTCTCCCGGCCTTGGCCATCTCGGCGAGCTCTTCCCGATTGCGAATCGGAATTGCGCCACGCGCTGCCGAGTTCCCGCTGCTGCTTCCTGCGACCATCTCCCCACCTCCCTGTTTCTTCTATATTTATTCCGTTGGAGGGAGATGCGACTACAGGTAATAAAAAAACCGACCGAAATGCGGCCAAAGGCCGTTCACCCAGTCGGTTCATCTCCGCAACTTTAAGATGCGGGAGAATTTAATTTAGTAAGCTCGCGTTCTACGAGTACGGTCAACTCATCTTCATATCCACCGGTAATCCGGTATTTGCGGATGTAATCTTTAACAAACTTGCGCGGATCCTTGGGGCGGAAAATTCTAGTCAGTTCTCGCAAACTTTCTTGAACTTCATTGTGGCTGCGTTTGGCCATGCAATTCCCTCCCAGTGGAATGGATTCCGACCCGGCGCAAATCCCGGAGCGGAGGCGGTATTTCGCCACCCGGAGAACCGAATTAGGGTTCTGCCTTCAAGCTTCAGTCGTTCCACCGCTTTATTGCCATATAAGAAAACGTCCCTGCATTTTCTCATTATACCATTTTTCGGCTGGGGGATAAAGTAAAAACAATAGGCTTCTGTGACCATGGAAGTTAACCTTACGTTAACAAATCCTCGTCCCGAACCTCAAATAAGTGCTTATTGCCAGACAGAGAGAACTGCTCCCCGGCACGAAGTTCATAATGTATGCCTGGCTGCAGGCGCTCTCCCGTCGCAAGAAAAGTTCCGTTCGACGAGCCGTGGTCCTCAAGGATAAACAACCGTTTATCCTCAATAAATCTTAACGTGCAATGCATGCGGCTGATTTCCCCCGCTTCATGGGGAAACAGAATGGCGCATTGGACGGGATCGCGGCCGAAGGACAGCCGTCGATTCAATATGCGATAACAAGATCCCGCATGCTCTCCCTCAACGCCGCATAATCTAGGCTCACCTTCGACGGCGGCTTCCGCGCGGTCGGGATGCGTTAGCAGCCTGGTCACGGGAATCGTGTAATCCGTCAATGGATTATCTTCATACTCTGAATTAGGCTTCGTATCTTCATCGTGCCATTCCTCATTTAGCATATCTTCATAAGGTTCGTTATCTTCGGCGGCCGCGGCAGAATGTTCATTTAGTTCTTTGCCTTTGGCCGTCATCTGCAGGAAAGCAATGACCGCTCCGACAGCTACCGCAATACCGACTCCGAGAGCAGCGAGCAGCGGCAGCGTTCCGACCTTCACCTGGGAAGCTGATGTTTCCAAAGATCCCGCAGCGAAAGTATGCAGAGGCATTACCGATACTCCGGCTCCATACAGAACCGCGACCGAGCCTATAATCTTCTTAACCGATCGGGGGACAATCCCCCCTATACACTTGAAGCGATCCCTCCTTCCTTTTTTAACTCGCGCCAACTTCGTCAAAACCTCACCCCCGTATCATCCGCACGCAACCCACGTATTGTAAACGCTTTCCTTATTGTTCAGAAAAGAAAGGTTGTTTTTCCGCACATGAACCATTATAGCGAAAAAGAAGCTGCCCTTCAATTCAATCCAACCATTTTTTAGGTTAAATTAAGGTTTTCTTCCTCTTTCTATTCAAGCTCCTCCTTCAATTTACGGCGTAAAACCTTCCCAATTATCGACAGCGGGAGGTTTTCCCTAAACTCATATTGCTTAGGAACCTTAAATGCCGCAAGCCGATCCCGGCACCATCGGTCGAGCTGCATCTCCGACACTTGCCAGCCGTCCTTCAGCACAATATAAGCTTTAACCGTCTCCCCACGATACTCGTCCGGCACCCCAAGCACGGACGCTTCTTTAACGGCCGGATGCTCGAAAAGAACTTCCTCCACCTCTCGCGGGTACACGTTAAATCCGCCTGCCAGAATCATATCTTTTTTCCGATCCATGATCGTGAAGAACCCATCCTCGTCCATCGTCCCCAGATCCCCCGTCCGCAGCCAACCGTCTTGAAGCACCGCGTCCGTCTCCTTCGGACGGTTCCAATAACCCGCCATCACCTGAGGACCCCGGACAGCCAGCTCTCCGATCTCTCCCAGGGGCAACGGCTCCAGGCTGTCTTCTCCAACGATGCGCACGTCCGTATCCGGGAGCGGCACTCCGATCGTGCCCGACTTTCTGAAACCCCATATGGGATTGCAATGCGAGACAGGCGATGTTTCGGTTAATCCATAACCTTCAATCAACTTTCCGCCCGATAACAGCTCGAACTTATCCTGTACATCACGGGGAAGAGGCGCCGCTCCGCTCACGCATACCCGTATTGAACCCAAATCGCCTTCCAGCGCAAGCGGATGGTTAAGCAGTGCAATGTACATTGTCGGCGCCCCCGGAAAAATAGTCGGTTTCCGACGGCGAATCGTCTCCAGCACCATTTTCGGATCGAATCGAGGTACGAGCAGCAAGGAACCGGCCTTATAAATTGCTTGATTAAGCAGTACCGTCAGCCCGAACACGTGAAACAAAGGCAGCGCCGCCAAGTACCTTTCCTTGCCCTGCTCCATTCGGTAACACCAAACGGCCACCTGCAAAGTGTTGGCAACGAGATTCCCATGCGTCAGCATGACCCCTTTGGGCTGCCCTGTCGTCCCTCCCGTATACTGGATCATGGCTAAGTCCTTGTCGGCGTCCACCTCCTCGCAAATTGCCGTTTCAGTGCCTCGACGCATGAAGGAGGACCATCGGATCACTTCCTTGATTTTGTAATTCACTTTGAGGTGAGGATATTCTTTGCGGCGTTTGACGGGGTACAGCACGTTTTTCGGAAAAGGAAGCCCATCGGACAACGAGGTTACAATAATATGCCGAATAGCCGTTTCCTCTATGGCCTTGCTGACTCTCGGCATGAGCAAATCGAGCGTGACCAGCACTGTCGCACCTGAATCGACAAGCTGATTATGCAGTTCCCGTTCGGTATATATCGGATTCGTCTGGACGATGATCGCGCCGGCGAGCAATCCCCCGTAATAGGCGATGACGGCCTGAGGGCAATTGGGAAGCATGATGGCTACGCGGTCGCCTTTGGATACGGGCAGGGTTTTCAAGGCATTCGCGAACTTGCGGCATTGCCTTTGCAGCTCCTTATACGTGTAGCTCCTGCCCAAGAAATCAAGGGCTTCATTGTTCGGAAAATCGTGTGCGGAATCGATTAAAATAGTGGCGATATTGCGTTTGGGATATTCATAAGACGCGGAAACTTGATACGGATAATGACGTAACCAAGGACGCTCGTTCTCCTGTCGATCGGAATGCTCTCTCACGCTGCTCTCCTCCTCAGAGTAGGGCGTAGCTCTCTGCAGAAATTACACGGGCGGATATGCGCTTGCGCAAGGCGGAAAGATCCGCCGGTTCGAACCTTAGCAGCCTTTTGAGCACGGACAGCTGCAGCCGCAGGCTTTCTCCTTTCTCCAAGGCTGCCAAAATAACTCGGGCGCGTTGCCCAGCTCTCTCCGCCGCTTCCTCCGCGAATAAAGCGGTCATATCGATCGGCAGCTGCAAAGCTTGCGGGTCCACGTCGTTTAAAGTTATTTTGCGGGCTCTTAGCAGCGCACTCTCCAACGCGTATAGATCGATCATGAAGTCCGCAAGCGATGCTACGATTTCCTGCTCGCGCTCCAGCCTGAGTCCGTGCTTCTGCACCGCGAGTCCGCCGACCATCAGGAATACTTTTTTGAGCGCCGCTACGATCGCTATTGGTTTGGATAAAGGGCTTTGGGCTGCGGTAGATGCGGAGAGCGGGGATGGATTCAGCAGTTCCCTTTGCAGTGCTTGCGCTCTCTCGACTAGGGGAAGTTCGCCTTTCAATGCACGTTTCAGCAGGGTGGCGGGAATAAGCAGACGGTTGATTTCGTTCGTACCTTCGAAAATCCGGTTGATGCGGGAATCCCGGTACAGCCTTTCGATTTTGTATTCCTGGATGTAGCCGCAGCCTCCGTGGATTTGAACGCCTTCATCGACGACGGCATCCATCGCCTCGGAAGCGAAAACCTTGTTAATCGAGCATTCCAATACATACTCGGCAATGGCTTTGGCCGCTTGCAGCCCACCGTCCGCTCCGTCAAGATCGGCTTGGCTAAGCGATTGGTCGATGAGTCCGGCAGTTCGGTACACCATGCTCTCCGTCACGTAAGCGAGAGTATTCATGTCCGCCAGCTTTGCCGCAACAAGAGGGAAGGAAGAGATCGGCTTGCCGAATTGCTTGCGTTGATTGGCATAGGCGGATGATAGCTGAATCGCTTCCTTCATCCCGCCAAGACAGCCTGCGGCTAGCTTAAAACGGCCGATGTTCAAAATATTGAAAGCGATCAAGTGGCCTTTGCCCGCTTCGCCAAGCAGATGATCGACGGGGATGCGGGCATCCTCGAAAAAGAGAGGCCGGGTGGACGAGCCTTTGATGCCCATCTTGTGCTCTTCAGGTCCGATCGTGAAACCGGAGGTGCCCCGTTCGACGATAAAAGCGCTGAAATGAACGCCATCCACTTTCGCGTAGACGATGAACAAATCGGCAAAACCGGCATTCGTGATATAAAGCTTAGAGCCGTTGAGAATGTAATGCTGGCCGTCATCGGAGAGGACGGCGTTCGTTCGCGCCCCCAGCGCGTCGGAACCGGAGCCGGGCTCCGTCAGGCAATAGGCGGCTATGAGTTCGCCGCTTGCCAGTTGCGGAAGCCAGCGGCTCTTATGCTCTTGTGTGCCGAAGAACACGATGGGCAACGTCCCTATTCCCGTGTGCGCGCCGACGGAAAGCGCGAAGGAGGAAGCCGGGGACAACGTCTCCGAGAGCAGCGTCGTACTTGTTTTGTCGAGCCCCAAGCCTCCGTAGGCTTCCGGCACGTCCGCACCGAGCAAGCCGATTTCTCCTGCTTTGCGCATTAATCGGACCGTTAATTCGTAATCCAGCTTCTCGATATCGGCGTCGCGGGGTTTAACGTCCCGTTCGACGAAGGCGCGAACCGTCTCGGCCAGCATTTTCTGTTCCTCCGTGAAATCCTCGGGCGTCACGATTTGCTCCGGTTCGGCATCATCGACTATGAATCTTCCGCCGCCCCAAACGGGGTTTGACATCGTGCGCCACCTCCTTTCTGGATTCTGCCGAACCTGGTGTGAGTAAATTAGCCGGTTTTTTCGAGTAACTTTCCCGGTTGAGCCTTGCCGCGAGTGAGTTAGTCGGTTTTTTCGAGTAACTTTCCCGGTTGCACCCTGCTGCGAATAAATTAGTCGGTTTTTCGAGTAACTTTCCCGGTTGAGCCTTGCCGCGAGTGAGTTAGTCGGTTTTTTCGAGTAACTTTCCATCGTGGCATTCCACGCAATAACACCATAACTACAAAACTTCGAAAACCCCTGCCGCTCCCATGCCGCCGCCGACGCACATGGTCACTATGCCATACCCGCCGCCAAGTCGAAGCAACTCGTGCAGCAAAGTGACCGTAAGCTTAGCTCCCGTGCAGCCGAGAGGATGGCCAAGGGCGATAGCTCCACCGTTTACGTTGACCAGATCGGGATCGATCTCCAAACGGTCGATCACGGGAATGCACTGCGCGGCGAAAGCTTCGTTA
Organism: Cohnella silvisoli; assembly: GCF_021190915.1. Lineage (GTDB taxonomy): Bacteria > Bacillota > Bacilli > Paenibacillales > Paenibacillaceae > Cohnella > Cohnella silvisoli. Next base: position 424,736 of record NZ_JAIOAP010000001.1, on the reverse strand, counting down.
ATTTCCCACAGCGATACTTGTTCGGTCGTAAGATTAGCTTGCCGGAGTACTTTAGGAACGGCTTCGACGGGGCCTAGACCCATAATTTCCGGATGAACTCCCGCGACGGCATAAGCGCGAAAGACAGCCATGGGCTGAATGCCGAGACTGTCTGCCTTCTCGCGGCTCATGACGACAACCGCCGCAGCCCCATCGCTGAAAGGCGAGGAATTGCCTGCTGTTACCGTACCGTTCACGGCGAAGGATGGCTTGAGCAGGGCCAGCTTCTCCGTTGCGGTGTCGGGACGGACGCATTCATCCTGGCTTATGGCCTGCTGCTGAGTTTGAATTTGTCCCGTAACCGGATCTATCGTTGTGGTCGTTGTAAGGATCGGGATGATCTCCTCTTGGAACCTTTGCGAAGCAATCGCGGCGGCAGCTTTGCGATGACTGTCCGCCGCGAACCGGTCTTGCATTTCCCGCGTTACGCCGCATCGCTTAGCAACGAGCTCCGCCGTATGGCCCATGCCCATGTAGGCGGCAGGCATCGCATCCCAGAGCCCGGGATGCGGGGACAGCTTAAAGCCGGTCATCGGTATCCGGCTCATGCTTTCTACGCCGCCGGCGACGATCGCATCGGCGACGCCGCTCTGGATGGCAGCAGCCGCTTGGGCGATCGCCTGCAGGCCGGATGCGCAAAACCGATTCACGGTGACGGCCGGCACGTGAACGGGGAACCCGGCGTGAAGCGTGATCAGCCGGGCAACGTTCAGCCCTTGCTCCCCTTCCGGCATCGCGCAGCCGATGATGACGTCGTCGATGTCTGCCGGGCTTAGTCCCGGCACCCGCTGCACGGCTTCCCTAATTGCCGTGGCGCCAAGGTCCTCCGGGCGGGTTTGCGCGAAGCTGCCCTTCTTGCCCCGCCCCACCGCCGTGCGTACCGCCGAGACTATGACCGCCTCTCTGGCTGACATGGCTCTCCCCTCCTTGACTTAGATTGAGTCAGTCGCTAGAAGTACCCAAGTAACATTTATCGCAAAAAGTACCTGTACAGAAAACCATTTAGCTTCGGAGTACCTATAACCCGCAAAAGTAACCACTATTGCAGGCCTATCGGGTACTTGAGCAACATTTATCGCTGCTCCATAGTCGCTTTTTCCGACCATGAGAGGACGGTAGTGTGTTGAGTGCCTGCTATAGTCGCTTTTCCCGACCTTGAGAGGACAGTGGTGTGTTGGGTGCCCGCTATAGTCACTTTTTCCGACCTTGGGAGGGGATTCGTTAGTTTTGGCCCCACCATAGTCGCTTTTTCCGACCTTGGGAGGGGATTGGTTGGTTTTGGCCCCGCCATAGTCGCTTATTCCGACGACGGCGGGCTCTTCAATTCCGAAGAGGCTTGCCCGTGGCTAGCATTTGGCGCATGCGGGCTTGGGTGAGCGGTTCGCCGCAGAGGCTTAGGAACGCTTCCCGCTCCAGATCGAGCAGATGCTGCTCGCTGACGGCTGTTCCGGCGGGAACGTCGCCGCCGCTCAAAACTTCCGCCAGCTTCCCGGCGATGCGGGCATCGTGCTCGGAGATGTAGCCGCCGCGGCGCATCGATGAAACTGCGAGCTTCAGCACGGTTGCGGCCTCGCGGCCGCCGACGGAAACCCGCCGATCCGCCTCGGGAACGGCATATCCTAGGCGGTCCAGCTCTAATACCGCTCTTTTCGCGGCGGCGATTCGCGTCTCTTCCCGAATGACGACCGCGTCCCCAGGCCGCCAGTAACCCAACTGCTTCACCTGATAGGCGCTTTCCGACACTTTGGCCATGGCGATCGACTCAAACAGAAGAGATATCGGCTGCGTGACATCCGTCAGATTAGCCGCTTCCGCTCGCTCCGCCGCCAAAACTGCCGCAGCTAAACAGCCTCCTCCCGCGGGGATTAATCCGACACCTGTTTCCACAAGCCCGAAGTAGGTTTCCGCGGCGAACAAAATCCGGTCCGCAGGCAAACATGCCTCCACGCCGCCGCCCAAAGTCATCCGATGAGGAGTCGCTACGACTGGGCGGGGCATCAGCCGAAGCGACCTCATGCTTTGCTGAAACTGGCGGATAATGAGGTCGATTTCCTCCCATTCCCCGTTTTCCGCTTCCATCAGCAGCAGCAGCAGATTGGCACCTACGCAGAAATTGCGCCCTTCGTTGGCAATGACCAGCCCCCGCCAGTTACTGTCCACCTCCTCGGACGCCTGGCGAATCGCGGACAGTACACCCGGACCGATGGCATTGTGCGGAGAATGAAACTCCAAGCAAGCCACCTCATCGCCTAAATCGATTAAGCTCGCCCCATCCGCAGCGAATACCGTCCTGCCGCGTTCCTTCAACAAGCCAAGAGACAATTCCTCCGGCCGTTCCTCTACCGCCTTGTATTTCCCTTGCGAATAATAGAACAGTGAACCTTCCTTCTTGGAATAAAAAGAGGCCGCGCCCTTATCCAGCATCGAAGCAACCGGCGCCGGCACAATCTTTCCGCGCGCCTCCAATCTCGCCGCGGTTTCCGCTACCCCGAGAGAGTCCCAAGTTTCGAAAGGTCCCTCCTCCCAGTTAAACCCCCATCTCATCGCCCGGTCGATCTCGTCGGAGGTGTCGGCGATTTCGCCAAGCTTCTCCGCCGAATAACAAAGCGCAGCTTCCAGCACATCGCGGGCAAACGCAGCCAACCGATCGGAATCCGCCGCATCAAGCAGCGCTTGCAGTCTGCCGGCATTCCCTTTCGCTAGCTTCGCCGCTTCCAGCGCGGGAGAGGAGATTTTCTTGCGCGGGCCATAGGTCATCGTCTGCGGATCGAGCGCTTGAATGCGGTCTTTGCCTTTCTCCGCGTTATTTTTGCGATAGAAGCCGCCCCCGCTTTTTTCCCCGAGCCGCCCTTGCGCTACCATCTCCTCGATCATCGCGGGAGCCGAAAAAGCGGCAGCCTCAACGGGGTCCTCGATCATCTCCCCAACGTTGCGGCACACGTTCAGGAAAGTGTCTAGTCCGATGAGGTCCAACGTGCGGAAAGTGGCGCTTTTGGGCCGGCCAAGGATAGGCCCGGTTACTGCATCCACCTCATCCACCGTCAGGCCATGTTTCTCCATAGCTTTAAGCGTTGCAAGCATCGCGAAAGTCCCGATCCGGTTAGCGATAAAATTGGGCGTATCCTTAGCGATAACGACCCCTTTGCCCAGCCGGTCCTCGCAAAACCGCGCCACCTTCGCAAGCGCCCGCGGATCCGTATCTTTGCAGGGAACGACTTCCACAAGCTTCATATAACGCGGCGGATTGAAAAAATGCGTGACCATCGCCTGCTCGCGGCAAGCCTTGCTGCACACCGAAGTCACATCATTGATCGACAAGCCCGAGGTGTTGCTGCTGACGATAATCCCAGGCCTCCACGCGGAATCTATGCGAGCCCATACGTTATGCTTGATCTCGAGCTTTTCCGAAACCGCTTCGATAATCCAGTCGCAATCCGATAACTGCGCGATGTCCCGTTCCAAGTCGCCCGCCCGTATTCGGGTTAGGAAGGACGGATCGTACAGGGGTGACGGCTTCGTTTCCTTCAGCTTTGCGATCCCCTTGACGGCCAGCCCTTCCAGATCCAACAGCAGGCACGGAATCCCGGCATTCGCCAAATGGGCCGCAATGGCCGAACCCATTACCCCCGCTCCGATCACCGCCGCTTTCCGCACGTTCCACAAGCAGCCTCACTCCTCTCGAGAGGTTTTTTTGTCCCCCGGTAATGTTTCGTTATCATGAGACTGCCCCGCCCGCAGCGCCGAAAACGGACAAGGCCAATACTTCCGCTACATCCAGCGCGCCGGTCCGCTCCTCCGCCCCAAGCTTGCGCAAGCCCTCCTCCATCATCGTTAGGCAATACGGGCAAGCCGATCCGATCATTTGCGCGCCGGTTGCGAGCGCTTGCGCGGTCCGAACTTCGTTCACCCTGCGCCCAGGCTCCTCCATCCACATCCGCCCGCCGCCGGCCCCGCAACATAGCCCTTGTTTGCCGGATCGTTCCATTTCCCTCGTCTCAAGCTCCGGTATCGCCGACAAAATCGCCCGGGGCGCCTCCGTCACGCCGTTATAACGAGCAAGATAACAAGAATCGTGGAGCGTCAGCGTCCGGGAGACGGGATGCCGGGGAGTGAGGCGCTTGCGCTCCAGCAAATCCGCCAGCAACTCCGTATGATGCCTAACCTCGGCCTCAAAGCCGAAATCCGTATACTCGTTGCGAAAAAGGTGATAAGTATGCGGACACGTCGTAACGATCTTCTTAATGCCGTAGTTCTGAAAGGTGGCAATGTTCGTCCTGCAAAGCTCCTGAAACAGAAACTCGTCTCCGAGCCGCCTAGGGGTGTCGCCGGAATTGCGTTCCTCGGCGCCAAGAACGGCGAAAGAGACGCCCGCTTGCCGGAGCAGCATCGCAAAAGCAAAAGTAACGCGGCGTGCGCGTGAATCGTAAGCGCCCATGCTGCCCACCCACCACAGCCAGTCAGGATTCGGATTGTCGCGAAGCGTCGGAACATTCCAGCCTTCCACGACTGTGAATTCCTCCATCCAAGCCGTACGGTCTTGGCGGGGAAAACCCCAGGGATTGCTTTGACGGTCGATGTTCTGCAGCGTCCGCCTCGCTTCCGACGGCATCTTGCCTTCCGTAAGCACCAAGTAACGCCGCATCTCCATCAAAGGCGCAAGCTGCAAGTTGCCGACCGGACAACGTTCTTCGCAGTGACGGCAGGTCGTGCAGGCCCAGAGCTCTTTTTCGGTGATGACTTCACCGATCAGCGCGGGCGTATGGGGTGGAACTTCCCCCGGAAATTCCAATGTTCGAGCGTCACGCTTCATCCAGCCCTTCGTTTGCCAATCCATCGTAGAGCTTATGCTCGTTGCGTTGGGTGAGACGGCGGTCGGGGCGTGAGAACGTAAGACGTCATAAGAAGACACCTCCCCTGCCACCGTATCCGCCGGTTTGAATTCCATCCCTTTGCGCTGAAGCGTATCCCGCAGTTTGATCATCAGGTGCATGGGAGAAAGCCCTTTGTCCGTACCGGCCGCCGGACATACGTCCGTACATCGGCCACACTCCACGCACGCGAACAGATCGAGTCTCTGCTTGCGCGTCAAATCTTCAATCGCGTTCATTCCGAACTTCTCGGCTTCCTCGTTTTCCAGATTTATTTTAGCGAGCTTAGGGGGACCTGTCGGACGCAGCAACCAATTCACGGGCGCGGTGAAAATATGAAAATGTTTCGAAAGCGGTACGTACACGAGAAATCCGAGCAAGAGGAGCAAATGTAGCCACCATGAAATTTCATACCCGGTTTGTACCCAGCCTTTTACCGCAAGGAGTGGCGGAGGCGGCGGGCCGATGAATTTGGCGTTGACGGCACTAATGGCGTTGACTACAGAGGGCGCTCCCGCTAATTTTTCAATCCCTTCTGCCGCAACGGAAGAGATCGGAGTGTATTGGAGGGATGTCGCACCAGATTCCGAAGCCCCTTCGCGCAACTTATCGAATGCAAGCGTGAATATGACCGACAGCATTAAAGCCCCGATCCAGATGAGTACGAGAAGCGGCTTCCACCCCTTGGGCAGCCTCGGCAGCTTTTCCCCGTATCTTCGGAAAGCCGCGTAAACGACCGCCAGCAACACTAAAGCAACCGTCGTTTCCTGAAGCATCGTAAAGACGGCGTTGTCCGCAAGCGGCATCGAGGTGCCCCGCAGTCCTTTCCACAATATTTCTAGAGCGCCTAGCTGCAGCATGATGAACCCATAGAAAATGACCAGATGCATCCATCCGCTGCGACGATCCTGAAACAACCGGCGATGTCCAAAAATCTGTGCCGCCGCGTTCACGGCCCGCCGCCATTCCAGCCTCATCTCCCCGCTCGACGCGCCCTCCAGAATAAGCCTGACCTTCCCCGCAACGATCCAAGCGAAGGTACCTAAACCGCATAAGGTTACGGCCGCAGCTGCCCAAACATTGATCGAACCGCCCACCTCGCTCCCCCCTCGCCAGCTTGCACCCTTCGGAATGACCGGAACCAACCGCGATCTTCTGAACCATCCATTAGGGACATACGATGAAAGTGAGACCCTTTTACCGGCTTGTTACTTGTAAATTTATTCCTCAGCCCATCCTTCATATGCTCATATCGGCAAAAAAGGACACGTCTCACGGGCAGCCGGCTTGGTTGCGAATACGTTTACAAGGAGGAAACCATGAATATCGCGGTACTGATCAAATCCGTTATCGCGACGGACGAACCGATCATCGTGCGAGGCGGCATTATCGAGGACAGCGGGGCGAAAAAAGTCATCAACCCTTACGACGAGTACGGGCTTGAGGAGGCTTTGCGGATAAAAGAAGACGTAGGCGGAACGGTTACGGTTATTAGTGCGGGTACTGAGAAGTGCGTCGAAGCGCTGCGCACTGCCCTAGCCATGGGTGCCGATGAGGCGGTATGGATTCATTTGCGGGATGGGGAGGCGGATGAACATACTTGCTCTTTATTGCTTGCCAGCGCGTTGAAGTTAAAAGCATACGACCTGGTTTGGGCTGGGCATTTGTCGGTCGACAATGGGGCGGGACAGGTTGCGATTCGCGTAGCGGAGCTGCTCGGTTGGCCGCATGCGGGGGCGGTTACCGCTTTTCGCTTGGCTAAGGGTGAGAAGGGCTTAAACGGTGAAAAGGGCTTAAACGGTGAAAAGGGCGAGTATGGCAAAAAGGGCGAAAAAGAAAAAATACTGCTAGTTGAAAGGGACGCGGAGGGGGATAGCGAGGACTGGGCAAACAGGGGAAGTGGCATATGGCTGCATGTCACTAAGGATGCCGAGGGAGACAGCGAGAGCTTGGAGCTTCCGCTGCCCGCTTTGTTGACCGCGCAGCAAGGGCTTAACGAGCCGCGTTACCCGGCTTTGGCCGGCATCATGAAGGCGAAGAGGAAGCCGTTGACGGAGTTGACGCCGGCAGATCTGGGAGTGGAGCTCGCGAGTGCTGAGGCTGCGCCTCGGACCGTGCGGCTGGATTGCGACGCACCGCCTGCTCGCGCGGCTGGCCGCAGGCTCGAGGGATCGCCGCGCGAGCAGGCGGTGGAACTGCTAAGTTTGCTTCGTTCCGAAGCAAACTTGCTCAAGGAGGTGCGGTGACGATGGAACGAGGCACAAGTGCTCATGGGGGTGAGGGGGCTATGGCAACGCATATCGTTGTCGCGGAATGCCGCGACGGCCAGCTGCGGCGAGTATCGCTGGAGGCGATTGCCGCAGCAAAGGGCTGCATGCAGGACGGCGACAGCCTCGCCGTCCTGCTGCTTGGCGGCGGCGACGGCGAGGCCACGGCCTCCGTCTCCGCCGCCGCGGGGCTGCTGGCGCAGCGCGGTCCGGATGAGGTGATCGTCATCGATCACCCCATCCTCGGCCGCTATGCGCCGGAAGTGCACCTCGCCGCCCTGCTCGCGGCGGCGAAAGCACTGGCGCCCGAGGCGCGGTGGTGGTGGCTCGGCCACACCGCGATCGGGCGCGATCTTGCCCCGCGGCTCGCGGCACGCCTCGGGGCAGGCCAGGTTTCCGATGCGCTCGCCGCCGCCCGGGGCGCGGACGGACGCATCGTTTTCACGCGTGCGCTGCACGCGGGCAAAGCGCTCGAGCGGCGCGCTTTCGTGCCGGGCGCCCCGACGGTCGTCACCGTGCGCCCGAACAACTTCGCGCCCGCCGCCATCGTCGCCGGACCAGCCGCGCCTATCTGCAGCTTGCCGTTCAACCCTCCTCCATCGCGCATCATCGTGCGCGATGTCGTGCGGCGGGCTTCCGGCGCGGTCGACCTCGCGGAGGCGCGGATTATCGTCGCCGGAGGCCGCGGCGTGAAGAGCGCCGCCGGCTTCGCCCCGCTCGCGCAGCTCGCAGCGCTGCTCGGCGGCGCCGTTGGCGCGTCGCGCGGAGCCTGCGATGCCGGTTATTGCGACTATGCCCTCCAGATCGGGCAAACCGGAAAAACCGTCACCCCAGACCTCTACATTGCCTGCGGCATCAGCGGCGCCGTCCAGCACCTCGCGGGCATGAGCCGCTCCCGAGTCATCGTCGCCATCAACAAAGACCCCGACTCCCCCATCTTCAGCGTAGCTGATTACGGGATCGTCGGGGATCTATTCGAAGTCGTCCCTGCTCTTATCGAGGAATGGAATAATGGCGTTTAACAAAAATCTACTGGTATTTGAAGTTCACCGGTCCATACGTATTGCCCGAAGACCCGTTTACGATTCTATCGCCGTACGAGGCTTGGTCTACCACAGCAGCTGCCGTCGTCGTCAACGTTGCGGTATTATTGTACCAATTGTCTCCATACTGAATTTCCATGCTATATAAATAATAACTCGCGTTTGCACTGAGCGTCACCGGCGATATCCCTCCGTACTGGAAGCCCATACTGTCCGGGGAACCTTGATTCATGTCGACGCTTGCGGTTGCGATGATTGTCCCGGTCGCGTCCACCAGCTTTAAAGTATGGACTTTATTGTTACCCGCATGATAGTAACGCCCAAGCTGAGTAACGGTAATCGGATTGGCTCCGACCGTGAATTTAAGCCCGACCTGTTCCGTCACGTCCGTGCGCAGAGTTGCACCGTTGGACTGAACGGCCGTTATGAACGAGGTGCCGGCCGTCGATGGGTTTGCGACCGTACAGGTAACACAAATATACGAATGTGTTCCCGTGCTGCTCATGACGGCTTCGACATTCCCCCCGGCATCCGCGATCATCGTGTTCGGCGTTCCGTCCATCGTCACTGTATGAGTCGATCCCGGCGTCTGATTTAACCATCTCAGCCTAATGTTCGTAGGCAGCGATGCAGCATTGACGGTGAAAGAAGTTTGGCCGTTGTATGTCACGGTTAGCGGCTGTCCTCTCCACCTGTATTTCACAATGGAGCCTGTCATATCTGCGCTGATGAATGGCGCAACGACAAGCTCGTTATATTGCGGTTGAAAACCGTAGCCATAGGCATATAATCCCCAAGCGGGCATGACGTGGGTAGGGAACCAATATTCGAAGCCGCAGCCTTGATAAGGGTTGCTTCTATGCCAGGCGGAGCTGTCGTAAAATCCGTCACCGTAATAGCGATTCAGGAAATTCCCTTCGTATACGGGAATTTTGGTGCGATCGTTGAGCGCCGGATACCCTGCGAAGAAGTCGCCCTCCGGCGTACCGTACCAGCCTCCGTTCTCTGCGCCCTTGCCGCAGCTTGGCGCAGCCGCTCCCGAAATATACAAATCCCTGTAATTCATGAAATGGTGATTCGATTTATTCGCATAAACTTCCGATTCGACGCCCGCAACCATCTGTTGTTTCCTCGCAGGGGTTGCCAAGTCGCTCTTCAGAACCGCGGCTTGCGTCGGCAAATGCCGGACATCCTGATTGGACGACCCGTACAAGAAGGACTGCGTCGCAGGCGACCAGAGTCCTCCGGCGGCTATATCCTTGTTGAAGTTTGTCTTCAAGGTAGCGGCGATGCCTTCATAAGTCGTTGCCTTAGCCGTGTTTCCGAGAACGTATCTTTCCAGCTTGGCCCACTGTGTAAGCGCGTCGTAGAACAAAGCGGAAGCGTAACCGTTATAGGTACCGGTCGAGCTTTCCCAGTAATCGTTGCTGTAGATCGAATCACTCGTGTTCTGCATGTTCGTGATCAGTCGGGTCTTTGCATTCATCTGGTTATTGATCGTAAAGTCCAGCCCCGCTTCTACCGAAGCTTTCATGCTTTGCAGCCAGGAGGATTGTCCGTCCAACGCATAGGCTTTGGCAACCCCAAGGGCATATCCGGAAGCCTGGTCTCGATAGCCCGTCCCCCAATTGATCGAAGCGGAGGACCCGGGACGGCAGCACACGATTTGGCCTGTTCCGCTCTCGACCAGCCAATCCCTGATATTCTCCAAACCGTATTTATAAGCGGTGACAGCTTCCGGCGAGCCGAAAATCTCGATCATCTGGCCGATCCATTGCATCTCAAGAGGCGGCACCTCGCTCTTCATGATCGAAGCCTCCGCTGACGCACCGCGTTTCTTGTCCTGCATCATCCATCTTCCGTATTGGTTAATGGCATAAGATAATGCCTGCTCGTCCACGCCGTACAACGTTCCCAGATCGTAATAAGCGTCTACGCTATCCGGAGCGAACTTTAAGGTGACGCTGTCGGTCTGTCCGCTCGTTGCCGCGACCGGCGAATAAACCGATGCTCCGTCGCATCGCATATGACCGGTGCATTCCGAGGTGCTGTATCCGAGGGAAGTCCCGGTCGCGTATTGAAGATCGCTAGCAGACGCCACCAAGAATAGCCGCAAAGGATGCACGACCGTCGGGCTCGTCTGCGTAGTGACCCGCCGGACTTCAGTTGCGACGCCCCGGTCAAGCCCGCTTCTGTTGCTCGTGCCTGTAATCGAAAGAGCCAAATTCGTGCTCGGATTAAGCAGCGTGTACGAGATTTGCTCCTTAGCTACTCGTACGTTGCTATCATAGCCCGTACCGGTACCCAACCACTTGCGTTGCTTGTTGACCAAAGTTCCGCCAACCGGAAAGTTCCCTCCATCCTCCGGCCAACGCATATGCTCGAAAGCATTTTCCGCTAAATTGATTATCGGCAACCCTTGCTCGCTCAATGTCATGTTAGCCTTGAATGTCCGATCCAGCTTCCAAGACACGTCGTCGTCCGTTACCGTAAAAGTCCAGATCTCGTTTACCGCCGAAGTGGAAATGATAGCGGTTACAACTTTAGCCGTCATATTCACCGTTACGGTGGGCGTGCTTATTCCTGCCTGCGTTGTTACCCATGCGCCATTGTACAAACCCGAATAAATACCCGAATTCGCTGTCGTATCGAGCGTTTGCTGGCCGTCGACGATAAGGGAGGAAATTCTCGCTTGACCGTTGTACTCAAAAACCATACTATACCGGCTCCCCTCCATGGTTACCCTTTTATTGACGGTATCATGTGAGATCGTCGCAGCGGCAGCAGCCTGTCCCTCTTGACCATATAAGGGGAATAGAGCTACCGCCATCACGATTAACATCCATCTTGCCATCCATTTTCTCATCGCTCTCGGCTCCTTTACTTTCGGTATGAAAGATTAATATGCGCCCTTGCTTGACTTGTATCAATCAAGGACGCATTCCATTCAGCTAAGCGGATCAAACCTCGATTTTATCCTTAACAAATACCCGCTTTAACGCTTCCAGATAGCCGTTGCCGTAACGTTCGTCCGGGAGCAAATAGCTGCCCTCCGTCCACTCGTTCCAAGCGTTGACATAGACGATCTTGTGCTCGGTCGGTTGCTTCAGAATGAAGTCGCGCGCCTTCGCGGCGGCGATCTCGAAATTGGCCGGCGTATTGTTCTCGACGACCGGATACCATGGGTATCCATCCATCTGGCTCGCGCCCTCGAACTGCTCTGCCCGCGGAGAAGAATCCCATCCGTGCGTGAGCACCGGATAATAGGGAATATTCAGCTTGGCACGCATCGTCTCCCAGTGCGCTTGGGCGAGATCCAAGCTCTTCACGTAATTTTGCCGTTTAGGCGAACGGGCATCGAACACGCTTTGCGGATCGCTTATATTTTTACCGTACGTGAAATCCCAGATCGTCTGATAATTCGTCGCGCTCGCGATACCCATCTCTACTAGATGGTCTTCCACGTCGAAATAGTCTCCCATGGCGTTTAAGTGAAGATCGGGCAGTCCTGCGCGAAGCAATTGCTCACGGAAGGAAGCAAACAGCCTTTTGGCACCTTCCACGCCGATAGACGCCGCCATGTGGTTCAGGTTATACACTGTGAATACCGGTTTGCCGTCAAGCTTCCAGACGCTAGGATGCGTGAAGAAGTGCTCGATAAGATATTGGATCATATCGTCCATAGCCGCTTGATTGTATTCACTGGCCATCATGAGCGGCTTCTCGCGCGTTCTCTTCATCGGGAAAATATTCGCCCAGTCGTGGTTCGCCCACATGATCCCGAACTTGATCCGATGACTGTTCGGCGCATCCAACAGCGCCTTCAGTGCCCGATTCAAGTAAGGGGCATTATTGTACCAATACCAATCCATATGGAATACGGTTACTCCGTGGTCGGCAGCCAAGTCGATCTGCCTCGCCGCATATTCGGGATCGGTCTCGTCGAAATGGCCCCATGTCGGCACGCGAGGTTGGTGATGTCCGGGATATAACGGCTTCGCCGCCTTAACCAGTTCCCACTCCGTCCATCCTGTTCCGTGGAACTTCTCGTTGATCGGATCGACATGCCAACTTGGAAAATAAATAGCGGCTACATCAAAATTAGGGTTATGCTCCATCGGTTTCTCTCCTTAGGTGTCTTTTCTCTGTAACGGGCTTAAGATTTCACGGCGCCCGCGGTCAAACCTTCTTTGAAATATTTCTGGAACAGGATATACAGGATCAATATCGGAAGCTGGATAATGACAAGCGCCGCGAACAAACCCGGCAGATTGGTCACGAAGTCGACTTGGAATTTGATCGGAATCGTCGTCACCATCTGCATCGTTGCCTTGCGCATGAACAGCATGGCGAACAGGAACTCGTTCCAACTGCCCAGGAAGGTAAACACCGTAACGATCATGGCGATCGGTTTAGTCAGCGGAAGATAGATACGTACGAAAGACTGGAAAACCGAACAGCCATCGACTAAGCTCGCTTCCTGCATTTCCTTGGGCAATTGATCCATGAAGCCTTTGGCAAGTACAAGTCCGAACGGGGCGAGAAGCGCGGTATACGGAAAAATAAGCGCCCCATACCGATTGAACCAATCGAACAATCGAATGATTTGCACGACGGGCACCGCGATGGCAATGCCGGGAATCATCAGCGCCAACAAAATGAGCAAGAACAAGACGTTCTTAAGCGGGAACCGCATTTTAGAGAAAGCGAAAGCGGCCGGCAACGTAATCAGAAGCACGAGCAATACCGTGCATCCGGTTACGATGGTGCTATTCAACAGGTTCCTCAGCAAATCGATCTTAGTCAAAGCGTCTACGTAATTCTGCAATCCTCCGCGCGCGAAAGATGTCCGAATCAATTCGATAATCGGAATGCAGAAGAGGCCAACAATAGCGAACAATATTAGGTGACGGAACCACTCAACGCTGCGAATACGCATTCCATCGCCCCCTAGCTTGAAGAGTTGCGCGAAACTCGCAACTGTATGATCGTAATGGCCATGGCGAACACGATAATGACGGTTGCCGTGGCAGAAGCAAAGCCTTGCTCATAGGTGCCGAATGCTTTGTTGAACATATAAGTAGAAGGCATCTCCGTGGAATGGACGGGACCTCCGCGGGTCAATAAATAAATAATGTCGAATATTTTCAGAGCGCTGATTGCTCCTATGATCGTCAACGAATAGTGAGCATCGCGCAACATCGGCCATACCACTCTTGTCATCGTCTGCCACTTGGTCGCTCCGTCAATCCGGGATGCTTCGATGACTTCGTTAGATAGCGACGTAAGAGAGGATACGTAGACGGACATGCTGAATCCCGTTCCCATCCAGACGGTTACCCCGACGATCGTATAGAGGGCGATGTGCGGGTTGCCCATCCAGCTAAAAGCCAGAGATCCTAGACCGATTGAACGGAGAGATTCGTTGATCAACCCGTCGTTATACGCCAGCAGGTTGGTGAACACATAGGAAACGACGACCGGCGTAAGAATAACGGGGATAAAAATCATCGTTTTGTATGCCGTGAACAGCCTGTTCGGACGGCGCATCACGTAAGCAAGTAAAAACCCAAGCACCATTTGGATTCCTACTACCAATATCGCGAAGATTGCGAAATTGCGCATCGACTGCCAGAAGACGGGATCCTTGAACATTTCATTGTAGTTGTCCAGCCCGATATACTTCATGGTTTTGTCGATCCCGTTCCAGTCGAACAGGCTTATACGTAACGTATACAACAACGGATACAGAAGAAATACGATGAAGAACGCCATGATGGGCGCAATGTACAAATACGCGGAGTATTGTCTGTTTCGCAAGTTGTCCGACTCCTTCCGACCTTAGCGACAAGGAAAGCGGGCTGCTTCCCTTGCCGTTCGGTACGATCTACTGCAGTTTAACCTTCCGAATCGATGACCTTCTGCACTGCGGCGGCCGCATCGGCTCCGGATAATTGACCATAAGCAACCTTCGTCAGAACCTCGTACATTTTGTCCGCGACTTTGGCGTTATCGATACCGCGATGAACCGGCTCCGTTTGCGCGACAATCTGGCCGATCGTATCACGGTTTTGCTTCGCGTTAGGCGACAGCGTAACCGTCAGTTCCACGCCTTCTTTGGTCGGCGGCGTTGCGAGGAAATGATCCATCATGATCTGCAAACCCTTCTCCGTGGTCATGAATTTCAGGAAATCGAACGCAGCTTCCTTGTTCTCGCTGTCTTTGCCTAGCGCATATCCGCCTACAGTGCTGAGCGTTGGGGGCACTTTGCCATCGCCGTTCAAATCCGGGAAAGGCATGACTCCCCACTCTACCGCTTCTACTTTCGCTTTCAAATCCGCGTTCGCGTAGATATCCAGGTTCCAAGCCCCGTTGCTCTCGAATGCGCCGGATTGCTTGTCGATGAACGCATTGTACACGTCCATATATTCCGTCATGCTAAAGGCATCGTCTTGGAAAATCTTATCGTCGAACATCTTCTTCCACAAGTCGAACGCTTTCACGATATCCGGGTCTGTAAACGGAATTTTCTTCGCATACGCGTCATACTGCTTGCCGGGAGCGACGTCGTTAAGGATCGTCTGGAACGTATCGATCACGATCCATGAATCTTTGGCGCCGAGCAACAGAGGCTGCATGCCATTCTTGCGAAGCGTATCAGACGCCTTCTTCAACTCCTCGTAGGTTTTTGGCTCGCCGATTCCATACTTATCGAGCGCGGTCTTGTTGTACCAGATCAAACCGCCCGGAGAGATATGCATCGGTATGCCCATCGTCTTGCCATCGAGCGATACGTCGGTAAGCGTTGAAGCGATAAATTTATCTTTCCATGCGTCTCCCCAAGCTTTGCTTGCCCACTCGTCGATCGGCTCGATTTGATCCTTAAGGTTGGCTAGGGACGTCGGCGAATCAAAAGCGAACAAGTCTGGCGCGTCTCCGGAAGCGAACGATGTCTTGATAGCCGTCAAATATTCGGAATAGTTCGCGTGCAATCTCACTTCCACCGTAATTTCGGGATGAATTTTCTTGTACTCGGCCACGATCTTATCCATATCTTCTTTATAAGGAGTCCAAGCCTCGTACACAATCGTCACAGGTTTGGCTTCCTCCGAAGGAGAAGCCGCCGGGGAAGCGGACGCGGAGGCGGTTGGAGCTTCGCCGGAAGGAGCGGAAGATTCCGAATTCGAGTTATTGGACGAACATCCCGCCAATAAAATCATGACGGCCAAAGCCAGCGTTGCCCATTTCCATTTTGCCATTTGTTGTAGCCACCCTTTTAGTTGTAATGATGAAACGAAATGCCAATGCCTATCCCTAACGCTGGTTCCATTTACTGTTTCCGATCGCGTCCGAATCAGGGACTTCAAAGACCCTAATCACCTCCAGTCAAAATGAATCGATTCATTTTTAAAGAAAAAATAATTTACCTTGAAAATCTGCCGAACTCGAATTCCGCATGGGCGCTGAAATCCGTTGAATCTCTTACGATGACTTCCGTCGGAAACATCTCGTTCACCGCTTGATGCAGCTCGCCTTTAAGTGCTTTATCGATCATTTGCACCGCTCTTCGGGTCATTTCATAAACCGGCACGGCTACCGATGACAGCTTTGGCGTTACCAACGTTGACAAGGGCTCGTCATCGTAACCCATGACGGCGATTTCTTCGGGTATTCTCAGGTTACGGCTCTCCAAGTACTTCATAGCGCCGATTGCAAGAGCGTCGTTCGCTCCGACGATGGCCGTCGGCCTTGGATACCTCTTCAGCAATTGCTGTACTTTGTTATAGCCCGCTTCAATCTGAAACGATTCACAATCTACGACAAGGTTGTCATCGAATTCGATTCCCGAGGCTTCTAGCGCCGTACGATAACCATTCAACCGATCCTGACCTGTCTTCAAATCCAATCCCGCCGCCAGAAATCCGATTCTTCTGTGCCCGTTCTTTATGAGATGCTGAACCGCCTTGTTCATTCCGGCTTGATCGTCGATATTGACGGAATGGACAGATGTCCCCGGAAAGCTCCGTTTGAACGACACGACCGGCAATCTTTCGGAAATCCGAAAAAGCTCGTCGATGATATCTTGTTCCCAGCCATAAGTGGACACGATTAGGCCATCAACGCCTCTCATTAGCACCTCATGAATGACGTTAACCGGAATATCCGTGTTGAATTCCATCGAATAGAGCATCGGAACGCACTGAATATCCCGCAGGGCAAGAGATACGCCCCGGAAAAATTCGACGAAGTAAGGATCGTTGGAAGTCGGAACCATGACCGCCACCGTATTCGTCGTCTTCGTTCGCAAGCTTCTGGCAACCATGTTCGGGCGGTAGTTCAACTCCGCGATCGCCTTGTCTACTTTGCTCTTTAACACCTCGGACACGCTCGGATGCCCGTTCAGTACTTTGGATACGGAGCCTGTCGATACTCCCGCTCTTTGCGCGACATCCTTTAACGTTTTCATTGTACGCCCTCACTTGCTAGGAAATCGATTCATTTTCTCAAATAAAACTTACCGGAAAAATAAAGCGCTGTCAATATGAATTTATTTCATCCAGCCGAAACACTTCCCGCATCGGCTTCATGCGCGGCTCCGAATCCTTCGCATCCACAAAGTCCATAATCGGCGTAAGCAATGATGACCACTCGTCATTGGCAGGATGGCTCCTAACGGCTGCCCATGCTTTGTCGATATCGTCGCATTCCATGTAGGCGAACAAATCCGTGCCGTCCATGAATATCGAATAATTGCGAATTCCCGATTCCATCAACACCTGCAATAAACCTGGAAGAACCTCCTCATGATAACGGATATATTCTTGTTCGAACCCTTCTTTAACCCTCATCCTATACGCATGCCTTGTCATTCTACGCATTCCTTTCTTGTTAGCGGTCTCTTTCAAATATCATCTTACACGCGCGGATAACACCCGTAAAGCCAAAAAAAGACGTGCCGCAAGCCAACCTACGCTTGCGACACGTCTCTTTATATTATCTCGCAGCTTACAATTGTTCATTCGACAGGCTGGAAGCTTGAACGTTGAGCAGCCATTTGTCGCCGACTTTCCCGGCTTCGTTCAGGATGACGCCTCGGGCTTTCGACTTCGTTCCGTTTACGTCCACCTCGGTGGTTAAGGAAACTAGTAACGTCGCTTTGTCCGTGCCGTTATATTCTACGACAGTCCATTTATCTACCGTTACGGCTAATGTAGCGTTCTTAAATAAATCGCCTAGCGTCTGCTTTAATGCCTCTTTGTTCGGAAAATCCAACAAGGTCGCAAGATAGGCTTCCACGTTCTTTTCATTTGCGGCTTTTATTTGGTCTTCGAACACTTTGCCGATCGCCGCTTTGTCCGCGTCCGGAACCGTCGCGGCTTGATCGAATAACCCCGGTATGTTCGTATATTCGACCGCCAGAATCTCTACATTATAGATTTTCCAATTTCCATCGGCGCCCTTATGGAGCGTATAGCGGGCTTGCGATTTGTTATCCGGGAAAAACGCGCCGCTGACCTTGGTCGAGTTCTCGGTTAGAACCGCGACGGCGACTTTATCCGTGTACGATTCGATACGTTTATTTTCGATGACCGTCTTCGTTTTCGTGCTTTTCCATCGTTCTTCAACGCCTTTGATATCCATCAAAGTATCGTCGGACATTAACGCAGCCAGTCCCGTAGCATCTCCGGCAGCTTCGACAAGAAGCAGTTTGTTGAAAACATCGTATACGGCTGCTTTCTGCTCGTCCGTCGGACCTTGGAACGTTAAGGAAATCGTTTGCGTTTTGCCGCTCCACTCGACCTTGTAGCTCGATACGGTTCCGATAAAACGGAGCCCGACCAACGTTTGACCGTTAAGCGAAATGACTTCGCCCGGGATTGCCACCGTCTGACCATTGATTGATCCCTGGTCGCTGCCGACGGACATGTCAATTTGAATCCCTTCGGCTTTCGCATGAATCGTTTGGGTCGCTTTCTCGAATTCCGTCTCGTAGCCAAATTGTTTCAACAGCGCGCCGTACTCTACAAAAGCTTTGCCTTTAACGATAACAAGATTAGTGCCGAAATCGACTGCTTTACCGTTTAATGCGACTGTAATCGTAAGCGGCTTGCTTGCTGCCGAGACGTTACCAGCCAAGGAAAACGCCAGAACAAAGGAAATCAGCATGACTATAATACGCTTCAATTTCACGCACCATCTTCCCTTTTATGTAAAAACATACCTCTATCTATTAATCTATTCTATTTTCCGTTTACAATTCAAGCCCTAAACGAGGTTTTATGTAAAATTAAGTTTTCGCTCTGTTAAGATCAACGCACACTATCCCCCAATCAACTGCTGCAAGTCCTTGAGCGTAGGCTTCTCGAACAACACCCTTACTTTTCCATCGCCCCACACTAAATTCTTAATCCTTAGAAACTTCGGAAGCTCTTGACCGATCGGAATGATCCTATCCGAGAACATCGATTTAGGTAAATCTATTCCTTTCATCTTGGCTTTCTCTACCGTCGCGATGACGTTCGGAGAAACCCAATGAAGGCGGTAAGTCATTTGCAGTCCGGCAGAAACCCGATTTTTCCAGATGATATTTAAGTCTGCGTGCAGCAACTCTCCCTCTAACGTGAAGCTGGCACCCGTAACTTCTACGTCCTTCTCGACCCGCGGATTGTCCGCGACCGACTTTTTCGATAGATTGTTCAGATCCTCCCCGGTCAGGATCAACTCCGGAGACACTCGGCGAACCATATCGATCGCACGATCCTTGAGCGGCACCTTCTCGTAAGCCAAGTTCAAGTCGTGATCGGGTTTAATATAGTAAAGACTTCCAACTCCCGCAATAATGGCTATAAATACGAGCACGAATAAGCTTATGAACAGTTTTTTCATAGGAATCCCCTTTAACAAAACCATGATTTAGGTTAAACAATGATTGACTTCCGGGTAAGGGAAGCGTATAACAGGAGGTACATTCCTTGACGGGAACACGTTGCCTGATCCCTTCGATCTCCAGAGAGTCGGCGATTCGCTGAAAGCCGACGGTTGAAGCCCGGACAATATCCTCCCCGAGAAGCGGCGTCGAAAGCATGTTGGAGTAGGCGCGGACGGTTTCCCCCGTTACGGGACGTCGTATACACTATACGACACACGAGCGCCTAACGTTGCATCTCCGATGTAACGCCGGGAACTAGGGTGGTACCGCGGATAACGATCCGTCCCTTTTGCAGGGACGGTTTTTTGCGTGCTTAAAGGTAAATGCCATTTAATTTTAATCCTCGAAAGGAAGATTCCGCATGTCCAGCCATCAGCCTGATTATTCTGTGCCACTAGCCGATATTTTGAACGCGCATCTTGTCCTCCAAGAAGTCGTTGTCCCAACTCCGCTGCAGCATAACCGAGCCTTGTCCGCCAAATTCGGCTGCAACGTTTATTTGAAACGGGAGGATTTGCAGGTCGTGCGATCTTTCAAAATTCGCGGAGCTTTCAATCTCATTTCCTCGCTTACCGATAAGGAGCGCAGCCAAGGCGTCATCTGTGCCAGCGCGGGCAATCATGCTCAAGGCGTAGCTTATTCATGCCAGAAGCTGGGTATTCCGGGAATTATCTATATGCCGGCGACGACGCCAAGGCAGAAAATCAACCAAGTGAGACTGTTCGGCGGAAACAAAGTCGATATCCGTCTAATCGGCGATACCTTCGACGATGCTTATGCGGAAGCGATCCGGGTCAGCCGGGAGGAAGGCTTGCCGTTCGTTCATCCGTTCGACGATACCCGAATCGTTGCCGGCAACGCAACGGTAGGTAAAGAAATCATAGAAGGCGGCGCCCCGTCTATCGATCTGCTGCTCGTTACGATCGGCGGGGGTGGATTGGCTGCGGGCGTTGCGACATATATTAAAGCAATCAGCCCTTCCACTCGGATTATCGGAGTCGAACCGGAAGGCGCCCCGTCCATGCTGCGGGCTTTGGAAGCCGAACAGGTCGTTACTTTAACCGAAATCGACAAATTCATAGACGGAGCGGCTGTCAAACGAGTCGGAGAGCTTACTTATGCCATATGCCGCGATTTGCTGGACGATGTCATCGTCGTTCCGGAAGGCCGCGTTTGCACGACGATATTGGAGCTCTACAACGAGCATGCCATTGTTGCCGAGCCGGCGGGGGCTTTAACCGTTGCCGCCCTATCCGCGCTTGATCCCGAAACGCTGCGCGGTAAAAACGTCGTCTGCATTATTAGCGGCGGCAACAACGACATCGATCGGATGCAGGAAATCAAGGAGCGCTCGCTCGTCTACGAGGGGCTGAAGCATTATTTTATGATCAACTTTCCGCAACGGGCCGGCGCGCTTCGGGAGTTTCTTGACGACGTGTT
This sequence comes from Cohnella silvisoli, assembly GCF_021190915.1. Classification (GTDB taxonomy): domain Bacteria; phylum Bacillota; class Bacilli; order Paenibacillales; family Paenibacillaceae; genus Cohnella; species Cohnella silvisoli. The sequence goes on along the minus strand of NZ_JAIOAP010000001.1, from coordinate 404,149 downwards.
AGGGCCTAACGACGATATCGTCCAATTCGAATATACGAAAAAACATAATAAAGAAAACGGGCCAGCCCTCGTCGGCATTGAGCTTAAGAGTCCGGAGGACTACGATTCCCTTGTGGCGCGGATGAACGGCAAAGGATTTCAATTTATAGAGCTAAATAAAGATCCTTTATTATTTAACCTGTTAATCTAATTTTTGACACATAACCTCATCGCGTTTATCCCCATTTTACAAAAAGACGTTACAGTTGATTAAGAACGGGTATTCTAAGCTGAAGCTCCACTTCTGATCTAATTCGTTTCTGACTACCGGGGATAAGGCGAGGTGCTCCTATGTATAAAACAAGGAAAATCTTCATTCTGTATGCGCGTTTTGGAGAAGGTCACTGGCAAGCGGCTTCCGCTTTAAGGCACAGCCTAACTCAGCAAGGAGACACGGAGGTAAAGCTGATCGATCTGCTTGCCGAGTCTCATCCTGTCATCAACGGAGTCAGCAGATTCGTATATAACAAAAGCTATAACGTGCTCCCCCAAGTTTACGGGTGGGTGTATGAAGCGACCAAAGGAATGAAGTCCGACTCCTTATTCGGCCACTGGCTTCACTCCTTCGGCGCCATGACGCTGCAGAAGTTGGTGGAAACCGAGCAGCCGGATGCCATCGTCCACACTTTTCCCATATTAGTGCTGCCTTACGTATCGCAGCGGATGGGTCGCAAAATTCCGATGTTTAACGTCGTCACGGATTTTGACCTCCACCTAAGGTGGGTACACCCCGACGTGGATAAATATTATGTCGCAACGGAAGATATAAGCAAGCAATTGCGTGAGCTAGGCATTGCCCCGGATCGAATAGCGGCAACCGGAATTCCGACTCGTCCGTCCCTTTCCCCCAACCAAGTTCGGCCATCCGCCGCATACTCTTACGGGTTAACTCCGCATAAACCGATCGTGCTCGTCATGGCCGCAGCGAATGCAGCGTGGACAGACACGGGTGAGCTTTGCCAAAAAATAACCCGACGGTGCAACGCGCAGGTTGCGATCGTATGCGGACGCAATCGGATGTTGGAGGGCGTTTTAACGGAGTTTTTCGAACATAATGCCGATGTTTCCGTGCTAGGTTACGTCGATCAGATGCAGGAGTTGATGGCCATTTCCACCTGTATCATCACAAAACCGGGCGGTTTAACGTTATCGGAAGCCATTAACGCTTTACTGCCTATTTTCCTCTACCGACCCGTACCTGGACAAGAACGCAACAATGCTCGTTATCTGGCAAGCAAAGGCGCTGCCGTTATTTGCCATACCGGAGAACAGATGTTAACAGCTATTTCCGAACTGCTAAACCATCCGGAGCGCCTCGCGGAAGTTCAAAAATCTCTTCATGCTCTTCGCAAGAACGAGGCATCCGCCAGCATCGCCTTGGATATTGTTCATCAATTGCATATAATGGAAGAGGCTTCCTCATCGTTGGTCCGATCATAGCGTATGAGGCTGCTTTAACACGAGTATGATTGTGATCGAGGGTCGTTAAAGGGGAGCTAATAGTGAAGCAGTCTTCCGTGAAATCTTTTTTCCAGACGGACATGCTATTGTATTTAACCATCTTGTACCTAGTCGAATTCGTACGGGGCGCGGCTTTGATCAGCTTCCTTCCGATATACGGCGACAAGGCGCTCGGCCTTGATCTGGACGTCATCGGGGCGGCCATTACGGCTCATTACATGACGGATACAGGACTCAAGCTGGCCATCGGATATTTGCTCGACCGGTTGTCTGTACGAACCGTTGTGAGCATAGGATTACTATTCTCGCTAATCGGGATTACCGCCCTGCAATTCGCGGTTGTTCCTTGGGCATTCATTACGGCGGCAGCTGTGTACGGAATCGGAATTTCTCCGATTTGGATCGTCTGCTTAACCAGGATCAAAGAGGATCAACGCGCTACGCAGATGGGTTTTCTGTATACGGTATGGCTTGTAGGCTTGGGCAGCGGACCCGTGGTGACGAATTTGCTGCTCGACTTCAACAGAGGTTTGACTTATTGGGTAATGGTCGGAATTTCTCTAGCGGCATGGCTGCTGTCCTTGTTTATTAGCGGGACCAGAAGCGTTCACATCGACGTTGTCCCTTTCCGTCGGCAATTGGCCATTCTCGGCAGCCGGCTGCGGGATATGAAGCTCCTGCTGCCCGGAATGGTGCTGCAGACGCTTGGCGCGGGCATGCTTCTACCCATTCTGCCGAGCTTTGCCGTTAAAAGCCTGGGAATGACCGCCACCCACTATTCCATTCTGCTCCTTATCGGCGGCGGGTGCACGGTCGTTGGCTTGATCCCTATGGGCAAGCTGTCAGACTCCTTCGGCAAAAAATGGTTCCTTATCGCAGGCTTCTTGGCCTTCGGTGCCGTATTGTTCGCCCTTACCCAGAAGCCGCCGCTCGGACTGGCCTTTTTCTGGGCATTCTTGCTCGGCATCTCCTATGCGGCGGTATTGCCTGCTTGGAATGCCTTGCTCGCCGCTTTCGTCCCGCCGGGACAGCAAGGGCTTGGCTGGGGCGTTTTCTCGACCGTGGAAGGGATCGGCGGCATCATCGGCCCGCTCATTGGCGGTTTTATCGCTACGAGGTACAGCGGCTCTTCCGTCGTAGGCTTGGCGGGGATCATGTTTATTATCATCAGCATGTTCTATGTTTTCTTCCCTTTCCGGTTGTTCAAAGGCGAAGCGCCTCCCCCGATTAAAGTGATAAAATAAAAAGTACTCAGTAGTGGATAATGGCCGGTTGGGTTGATTGGAGCTTAATATGTTCAAATTGCAATTGTTATCTTCTTTGGCGGCATGGCACTGGCAAGAATGGATCGACTACGCGAAAAGCATGAATCTCGAAGAGATCAAAGATTTACTTCATCGGTATTCGCAGCTCGGGCCTCTTCCCGGCATTTTGCTTCCTTTTTTGGAGGCGTTATTGCCATTCTTGCCTTTGGTCGTGTTCGTTGTGGCCAACGCCACGGCATATGGAATGTGGGCCGGGTTTCTATACTCTTGGATTGGCGTAACTGCGGGTGCCTTCGTCGTATTCCTGCTGGCAAGACGTTTCGGACATCGTTACGGGGATCGAATTCGCAGCCGTTTTCCGAAATCGGAGAAGTTTTTCAGTTATGTCGAACACAAAGGGTTTACGCCGATTTTCCTGCTGGCCTGTTTCCCTTTCTCACCATCAGTTATCGTGAATATCGCTTCCGGATTATCGAAAGTTCCGCTGCATACGTTCTTGACCGCGATGCTGCTGGGTAAAGCCGTCATGATCTTCACTCTTTCTTTTCTCGGACATGACTTGCAAGCGATGGCCGATCAGCCGTGGCGCATCTTAATGGCTGTCGGCATCTTGATTGTGTTGTGGTTTGGAGGCCGTAAGCTGGAAGCTCGGTTTAGTTGAGGAAAGTTCGAGGCATGTTTCGGTTAAGCATAACGCTCACCTTTCCGTGGAACTCTATACGAGGAATCAATCGTAGAGGAGGGAATGGCCATGTCCGGCGAATTGCCATCCGCCAATCAGAAAGCGGCCAGCAAAGCCCAATCGGAAGCCGATCGTTCGGGAGTAGGCAAGCAAAAGGCAAAACAGTTTCAGTCGGATGCCGACCGAGCCGCCGTTCCGAAACACGGATTGTAAGGGAGAGCGCCCAATGAGCGAAAAAAATGAAATGGTGCCTTTTTCAGGCGAAATAGTCGAAGTGGACGGGATTTATATAAATGAATCCGGGCAGGAGCTTGAGTTAAAGCGAGGACAGGAGTTCCCCTCCGATCTTATACTCGGGCATACGGAATGGACGCTCACGGAATTTATATTCGATAATCACCATGAGGGAAAGACCGATCCGCGCCTATTCCCCAAAGAGAACGATATCGACAAGCAAGGTAAAATCGACCACCCCCGTCGCCAAATCGACCGCGGGGAGAAGTAGCATATCAATCTGGCAGCAGAATAATGACAAAGAGAGACCATGGATGGCAGCCATCCATGGTCTCTCTTTGTATTCTAGGTATTATCTGGATCTGGGTGCGACGCTTTAGGTCCAATTTCTGAATCTACAGTTACTTTTGGTGCCGGGTGCGACGCTTTAGGTCCAATTTCTGAACCTACAGTTACTTTTGGTGCCGGGTGCGACGCTTTAGGTCCAATTTCTGAACCTACAGTTACTTTTGGTGCCGGGTGCGACGCTTTAGGTCCAATTTCTGAATCTATTGTTAATTTGGGTTAAGGGTACGATGACTACTTTCACACTGGGTGCTGTAGCCGTACTTTTTGCAGCTAATGTTACTCTGATGCGATGCTTAAGTGCTGTAGCCATACTTTTTATGACTAATGTTACTCAGGTGCGATGGCTGGATAATCCTTATTCCGCCTCTTCAGCCTGCTCGGTACCTTCTTCACGCTGAAGCCATTGCTCCATTAGCTTGTCCAGCCGCCGTAGACTTTCTTCGTAGGTGTATACCGCGGAAGTGATTACGAGAAGTCGGGCACGCGCGATCATGTCCTCGTCCGAGCGCTCTCCGATTAGCTCCGACAGCAGGATCGAGGCTTCGGGAGGCGGAGCGGCGGCCGAAGCTCCGGGTTTCATTTTCCCCTCCCATTTCCACAGCAGTTGTTCATGGTAGCCGCACAATGCTTCAATTTGCCGGTCAATGAGCCTATTCCATGCTTGGGTCGTCGATACGCCCCAATAATGATCTTCAACCGCATCGATGAGCGATAATCCCCGTTCGAGAGAGGTCAACATCCCCTTGTACACGATCAATAGCCTTGCCCGCTTCAGCCTGGAGTTTTTTCTCCACACCCGCTCCTCCGCGAACAAATCGTAAAATTCATCCAGCTTGCGGAGTTTGCTTTTCAGATGATTTTGTTCCACCCGGTAGACGCTCTCCTTCAGCTCGTTCGACACGGCCGTCCTGAGTAAACGGGATAACTGTGCCTGCGCCTCTTCGATATGCTTAAGGAACCGATTGCGGTGCCGGGGCGGGGCAATGATGACGTTCACGGCGAATGCGGATACCATCCCCGTCAAAATCGCGGCCAAGCGATCCCAGGCCAACATCCACCCTTGCCCTTGCGCTTCCATGATGACAACGACCGTCACCAAAGTTAAAGCAATGGTATCTTCCGTTTTCAATCTAATGCACAACAAAATAACGCCTATGCACACGAGCCCTACCGATATAGGGGTATTCCCGATTAGAAATACGGCGCCAATCGCGATAATCGCGCCAAGCACATTACTCTGCACTTGCTCGAGCACCTGCATCCATGAGCGATAAATAGAAGGCTGAATGGTGAAAATAGCGGAGATAGCGGCAATCAGAGGGGATTCCAATCCGACCAATTGGCCGAGCCATAATGCTACCGCAACCGCCAATCCCGTTTTTAGAACTCTGGCTCCGATTGTCATGTGCCTTCACCCTGCAGCAATACATCGACCGATGCGATTTCTTGTCCGTTTACGACGAGCGCGAGCCGGTGGATGCCTGGATAATGGCGGCGCGTCGACAAGTCCGCAAATGAAAACCGTCTCCCGCCTTGCAGCAGCACGCCTCCCGACACAACTTTCTCGCTTAGCTTAAACAGCTTTCGGTAATATTTGCCCGTCGTCCGGGGGAAAAATGCCGCTAGCTCTACACGCAGTTTAATCGGCTCCCCATCCGGCACCTGCAGGCTATATCGAAATTCGACAGATCCGCCCGTTGCGACTTCGGTGGGGGTAACCGCCCAATCCTTCACTTGGACTTCCGGCTGCGGCATAATTCCGAATAACGCCATCACCTCGGGATGGGCAGCACGAAGCAATCCTCGGCATCCATGTCTGAGTATCCAATCCGTTTCTTCGCTTACACCCTTCCATGCTTGCGCAATAGCCAGCACTTGCTCCGGATGATCCTTGGAGATGTCGTTTAAGTTATTCGCCACGCTGCGCCTTACGTATTCCGACGGATCCGCCTTCAATTGCTCCAAAATCGGCCATATCGGAGCAGGGTCCCGCTTTAGAGCCGGAAGAGCGTCCGCCCAAGGCAGCCTTGGACGACACCCTTCGCTGGCAAGCCTGCGAACATGTTCGTTGGGATGTTTGCTCCGCGCCTCCATTTGCGCCATCATCCGCGGCTGATCCCGCTTCAGGAAAGGACGAACGGCAAACTCCGAACTCGACATCCGCGTGAATTTCTCCAATGCGGCAACGGAGCGATCCCAATGATCCAAGCCATAGGTTTCAACGAAATCGGGAAAAAACAAATAAGGAAACCCGTGGCACTCGTCCGCTATCGCTTCAAGCACGTCTAGAGCACGCTCGTATTCGGCAGGAAGAGTCGCGCCCAAGCTTTCGGCAATCCGGTGCATCCGACCTTTTAACTCCAACTCGTCCCACCCAGGACCCAAAGTAAGCCGAACGAATGCCTCTCCGTCAAAAGCGGGATAAGCCTTTTTTACGATATGTACGAATGCCCTAAGAAAAGGCTCATGATACATGGCCTTAAGCGGTTCTGGCATAATTAGTCGATTCCTCCTAGTCGTCACTACTACCCTGACTCGTTGCCATCTATTATAGCATGTCCAATGCACCGGTTGGTTTGTCTGTTTCGTCTATCAAACATGCAGGCAACTACTTCTTCCCCGCTTTCAACGGGTCTTCCCCAATCTTCAACGTCCCCTTATAATGGAATTCATATGTACGCCAACCTCAAGGAGGTTTAACCCGCGTGGTGTTGTTCATCGTCAACGAGAATTCGGGAAATGGCCGCGGCAAGAAAATATGGGCGAAAGTGGAGAAGGAGCTGCGTAAAAAGGGTACGGAATATACGAAAGTGGCTACGACTTCGCAAGCGGAGGCGGTTGCACACGCGGAAGAGCTGTTGCAGCGCGGAAAAATGAAAGCGGTTGCCGTTATCGGAGGCGACGGAACTTTGCACGGTCTTCTGCCGCTTCTGTCGGCTGCAGGCATCCCTTATGGGCTTATCCCGTCCGGCTCCGGCAATGACAGCGCGCGGGCGTTAGGCATTCCGCGAAATCCGATCCGGGCGCTTCAGATCATCTTAGCCGGACATACGCGCCGCATCGACTTGCTGGAGACCAGAACCGAAAACGGGGAAACGCAGTTCACTTTAACCGCGGTCGCCATCGGACTTGACTCGACGGTTGCCGCGGATGTTAACGGCTCCTCTTACAAGAGATGGTGCAATAAGCTAGGAGTCGGCTCCTTAGCTTATATTATCGGTTTTTTCCGCGCGCTTGCCGTTTTCAAACCGCGACCTATCCAGGTTACGATGGACGGAGTGTCTCGAGAGTTTACGCAAGGCTGGTTATCCGCCATCGCTAACATCTCTACATACGGCGGCGGACTAAAAATATGTCCGACCGCCCTTCCCGACGACGGCAGACTTCATGTTTGCATCGTTCACGGTTGCAGCGTTTGGCGGATTTTGCTCATTTTCCCAACGATATTAAACGGCAGTCACGTCAATCAGCCATATGTTACGATACTGTCCGGGTGTACCGTCCGAATCGAAACGCCTGCTTCTATGCTAGCCTTCGGAGACGGGGAACCTTCCGGTCAAACTCCGATTACCGCCGTTATCCGTCCGCGTCAGCTCGACTTCTTAATCGCGGCCTCCGGATAACGGAACGGCAGCATGATTTCGAATATCGTCCCTTTGCCTAGCTCGCTTTTTACGACGATTTTGCCTTGGTGATTATCGACGATTTTGTAGCTGACCATGAGACCGAGCCCGGTACCCTTTTCCTTGGTCGTGTAGAACGGCTGGCCGATCTTGGCCAACTGATCCTCGCCGATACCGGGTCCTTCGTCGTGAATGCGCACGTACACCCCGTCGCTTTCACGATTGAGCTTGATTCTGATCGCGCCTCCGTCTATCATCGCTTCTATCGCATTTTTAATGACATTAATGAATACTTGCTTGACTTGATTTTCCACCCCGTATATCCACAAAGGATCCGTGCCATATTCCGCTTCGATCGCGATATTGTGAAGAATCGCTTGCGTCTCCAGCAAAGTAACCGTATCTCTCATCATAACCCGCATGTCCTGATAGGTAAGCTCGTAAACTTGCGGTTTGGAGAGCATGAGTAGCTCGCTGACAATATCCTCGATGCGGTCGAGCTCGGCGTTCATAATGTCGTAATAGGTGCTGTTATTTTTCCGCCCGGAAGCAATCAATTGGAGAAATCCCTTGAGCGAAGTTAGCGGATTACGAATCTCGTGCGCGATTCCTGCGGCCAATTGTCCCGCCACGTACAGTTTCTCAGAGTTGATGAGCAATTCTTCGTTTTTCTTGCGTTCGGAAATATCCCGAATGATCACTTGAACAGCCGGTTCGTTATCTAGGGTCGTCATCGTCTCCACGATCTCGGTATGCAGCACTTTCCCCTTCAGGGTGAACCATTCCTGTTCAATCGGTCGTCCGCTGCCCGTGAATATGAGATTATGCAGTCTTTCCTTAACCGCATTGTGGTCCTTCGCAGGCAGAAAAGCATATATGGATTTGCCGATCAAATCGCCTTCCACTTCAGCTTCGAACATCCGCAAGCCCGATGCGTTAACAAACCCCCAATGCTCGCCCTTCAGGATCGCAATCGTATCGAGCGATTTCTCGACCAGGAGCCGGTAACGCTCGTCCATCTGGTTCAACCGTTTATCAATGTACCAGGTAATGAGAGTCGACATAAGAATGAGCAGGGCGCCGACCCCTATAATAATCGCGAGCAAATTAATATCCTGATTCAGCTTTTCCGATGTCATATAAGTTGAATCGAGATAATCGATATGTACTGCCTCATTCCCGAGCAGTTGAACGACGACTACGGAAATGCCCAGCAATACGCTAGCTAGAAATTTTCTCCCCCGATAGTCGCCTTCCGATAGCAGAAAAGAAAGGTAAGTACCCGTAAAAAGCAATAGCAATGAAAGCAGAACATAACCCAAATCAAAGCTTAGCCGCTCAATATTCGGTCCGAGCACGCTGAAATAGTTCATGAAGCCGATGCCGAACGCCAGGATGGTGCTGCCGAAGAGCAAACGGTATTTCAGAACCCCGTGAAAGGTCAACGTCACGAAGGCCATCAACGAGAAGAAGATGATAAACATTAGCGCAACGGGCATGATCCATGTAAAATTAAGAGGTTCGTTGAATCCTAATAAGGTGACAAAATACTTCGCCCACAATCCCACGCCAAAGACGAACGCCCCTCCGGCTAGCCAGAACTGGCGAAAGGTTCCGTTCGTTCTTTTGAGATTGCCGATGAAGTTGAACATGGTATATGATGCGAGTATGCTAATTAACAGTGCCAGCAGCAAGAAGAAAGCAGGCCATAAAGCTACGGTACCGTCCATCATTTAACCCCTCGCAGTGACTGACATCTTATGCTTTTGTGTTATAGGATTCGACGAATACCAGCAAATTCCTTTTCAAAAAAAGTCTAAAATTGGAGGTAATGAGAATGTTTCGGACTACATTGAATGAATTTAAAACTTTCGCCATGCGCGGAAATGTCGTAGATTTAGCGGTTGGGGTCATTATTGGCGCGGCATTCGGCAAAATCGTCACGTCCCTCGTCAACGACGTCGTTATGCCGCCGATCGGTAAACTACTGGGGAATGTGGACTTTAAGGATTTATATTGGAACCTGGATCCTGGGAAGCTCCTTGATGGCAAAGTACCCGAATCCCTAGATCAAGCTCGTGCCGCCGGTGCCGCAGTCATCGCCTACGGGCAATTTGTTAACGTGCTGATCGACTTTATTCTCGTTGCATTCTGCGTGTTCATGCTTGTGAAGTTTCTCAACAAGCTGAGTCGTAAAAAAGAAACGGAAGCTCCGGCAGCCGAACCGACTACCCGTGAATGCCCTTATTGCATATCCGAAATTCCATTAGCCGCTTCGCGCTGTTCCCATTGCACCTCCGAGGTTGAACCGGTTGGACAAGCTTCGTCGGCAAAAGGGTAACGAGGATGGCGGAATTTTTCGACGTATATGACGAAAGGGGCAATTGGACGGGAACCGCGGAGCGCAGTGAAGTGCATGCGAGGGGATTATGGCACCATACCGTTCATTGCTGGCTTGTCCGCCCGGATAAGGGCGAAGTTGGCGACGATATTAACGGCAGCAGCGGAGCGAAAATATTGTTCCAACAGCGTTCCGGCAACAAGGATACGAATCCCGGAAGTTTCGACATTACGGCAGCAGGCCATCTCGAAGCTGGGGAGTCACCCAAGGATGTGGTTCGCGAGTTGGAAGAGGAATTGGGCGCCCGCGTTGCCTTCGAGCAGCTCGTCGAGTTCGGAATCATCCGTGAAGAAGAGTCCGGAGAAGTTGGCGGGGTACCTTATATCGACGCCGAAGTCAGTCATGTCTATGGGCTGGTTACTTCATTGTCGCTAATGGAATTCCAGCTTCAGGAAGAGGAAGTATCGGGCTTGTATGAAGCCGATGCTGACGATATGATTGCCCTTATGGAAGGAAAAGTTAAAGAGGTTACCGTGCAAGGCGTACAACTAAGGGAGGGGGAACTGCAGGCAGCGGAAACCGTCATCACCTGCAGTTCTTTCGTCTCACGGGATTACGGATACTATATTGCTATTTTTAAGTTTTTACGGGACTTGGCGGTTAATCCGTGATCGGGTAACCGCGGATCGGTTAGGATTCGATAGGAAGTCCGGCTGCCTTGCGAACCTCATTCGCCAAACGGTTGAATTCATCCTTGTCGGTCTTGGTCGTCGCAGCGTACCAAGCCGCGGACAAGAAACGGATGATTTTATCCGCATCGCTCTGACTCATAGTCGGTTGTCCCCCTTCGATCGTATTCCACCAGCCTTCGCTGCCATAGGAATCATTCAAATCCACGGCGATGCCGCCGATCTTAACATCATTCTGGTATTGATATATGTTGGCAAACTCGCTTTTCTTGCCGCGACTCCAGGCATAAGTTTGCCAGAAGCAGCTGCAAGCCTTTCGCTTCGCCATCTCCTCGACGACCGCGTAGGAGCCATAAACGCCGGTTTCGTAGTCGGGGATCTGTTGCGCTGCGGCTTTCAAATACCGCTCTATGGCGTCGTAGTCTCTCGGCTGCGCATCGTAATCGACTGCAAAATAAATCGTGCTGCCTTTTGGTTGAGCGATGAGCTGCGCTTCCTTGAGAGCTGCCGCCCCGTCCTGTTGCCCTGCGGATGCTCCACCAGAGGCTCGGTTTGCCGCTGTCTCATACACGGAAATAACTTGCATTCCTGCTGTCGTAATCGCCTCCGCTTCGGACAGCGTAAGGCGTTTCCATGCATAGCTGTCAGGAACAAGGTACCGCGCGGCGAATTGATAGCCCTGCTGGACTAGAGTACTGACTCTCGCAGCGTTCAAGGGAGTGGAACAATCGATGCCTTTTGCCATTTGTATCCGCCTCCTTATGCAATCTGGTCCCCTTTTCATCTAATGTGACAGTGGGATTGTGGGTGTCGGCTATAGGCTATGTTTTACTGCTGGGATGCTCGTCCCTTTTCTTGGTGAAATGATATAAACCCGACGCCGTCAGCCCAATAATAGAAATGGTTGTTACGGTTTGCTGAATAGGCTGGGGCAAGAGCACGAATGCCGCCGCTATTATCAGGCTGATTAAATGGTAGTACTGGCTCGGAATGCGGAATTCCTTCGCGATTCCGACGTAGGCGGCGACTATCGGCGCTAACATGACGACTTCGTCGGATAGATTAATGAGGTTGATCAACGTAATTATCCCCCTTGCAAGTTTGTTATGGCAGCTATCGCGGCAGCCAGAATGGCTCCGACGAGCGTCCGCCAGAGCCAACGCTGATTGTCGGCGATCTCGTCTATACGTTTTTGCGCGGATCTGGCAACCTGCAGCGCTTCAAGCGCCGCCTCTCTCGCCGCCTCCGCCGTTTCGCGGACATCGGTCATCGCATCGATCTTTGTTTCCAAACGAACGACGCGCTCCCGAACATCCGAGAGCACGCGCGCTTCTTCGCTGGACATGGTTCCCACCTCCGGGGGGGTTGTTGTAAATATGTGAGTGTTGCGGTTACTTGCTGAGTGCTTATATTTTCGATGGGATTCTATTATTTTGATTTAGCACACCATAAACACCATTCACAAAACCCTAAAGAGCCCTGCTAATGCGGGGCCCAAAAAAAATGTTATACGTATAATCGTCCAACTACTTAGTAATGTAGTCGTATTCTTCTTGCGAAATTGTTCCACCCGACAGCCACGTATCCAGCTTTGAAAGAAGCATCTTAGGGCTTCCTGCTCGGTACAGTCGTTTAGCTGATTCGATAAAAGTACTCATCACAGCACCTCCCGGTTTAATAAGTCTTCCAAGAGCTCGTCCTGCGCTGTCGCCTTTTCCGCATTTATCAAATTGTCAAGCCGATGTGTCTCAGCTTGATGGATAGCGAGCTCGTCCGTTTCCATACGTTGATACAGGATCGCCGTAAGCAGTAGCTTACCGTCAACACCATCGCTAAGCAGCTCCTGCCCTTGCAGATGTTCGTCTGCCGAAATGAATGCTGGAGTCTCTCGGACAAGCCGCCTGACAAGATCGGGAGCCTCATCGATCGGTACGATCTCAATGTATCCGCCAAGCTCAGTTTGAACACGAGAAATAAGAGCAACCTCTGGCGCGCTGTGTGGGTTATAAATATATATGGCTCTCATATTTGCCTCCTATGCAATCTTTTGAGTAACAATAGTACCTACTGAACCGGAAGTGCCGGGTAGACCGGCATTACCGCCATTTGCTGCTCCGGCATTCCCGGCACCGCCGCCTGAAACGGTAATTGATCCGGTGTTTGAATATGTGCCCCCATAGAATATTCCCACTACACCACCACCAGTTCCGCCGCCTCCACCGCCGCCTCCAGACTGAGCGCCACCAGACACAGCACCATCTCCACCTTGCGTTCCGTTAGCGCTAATTGTTCCGCTATTGGTTACATTACCTTTACAAATGACAAGTATTAATCCTCCTGCAAATCCACTTGGTGAAGCAGCGGTTGATCCATTTACAGACCCGCCTCCTCCGCCGCCTCCAGCGCCAACGCCGCAGTTAGTAGCATTTCCGCCATCTCCGCCGCTGGATGCTGACGGAGTGCTTCCAGCTCCACCACCGCCGCCACCTAAGCAACCTTTACTCGGCGTAGGAGTTGAACTACTACCTTGTTTACCTCCGATACCGCCGCCCAATTCAGCAAAAGAAATGGCTCCGCCTTGACCACCGGCTGCTGAGCCACCGCCACCTCCACCACCGCCACCGCCGTATCCACCGGAATTTATCCGTCCGTTTCCACCGGCACCACCTGCACCTGCTGAAAATATACCTGCACCTCCAGCACCGCCATTCCCGCCTGCACCACCTTTAAGGGCTTCGAAAACAGTCGTAAGTTGAAAATATTTTTGAATGGTTTTAGTGGTAAGGTCGGATTTAACTTTACTTAATATCAAAGGTGAAATATTGTCATTTCCGAATCCTGCTTTGCTTGTCATACTTATCGCACCGGGATTTGATACACTACCTGTACAGTAAATAATAAGACCACGGCATGGGTTATCAGTTGTAATTTCGTATCCGGCCGGGAGTGTTAAGGATGAGAATTGTTTTATACAAATACCGCTGTGAATTGTTACTGGGTACATGATGCGCCAGACTTGCGATGTTTGAGTATCTCCTGAAATGTAATTAATAGTTGAACCTTGACAAGTAACAGCTCCTGGCCCACCAGTCGCAGTTGTGGCCAACCTCCAATATCTAGCGATTGTATTTGCTCCGTTAAAAGAGACATTTCCTGCTGCACCGCCTGAAACAGTTGCCGTCCCTCTTTGCGTCCAAGATGAACCATCAGTGGACGACTGTAGAGCGCAGACTCGATCACCGCCAGCTGTGCTTTGGGCGTTGTAGAGTTGAAAATTGCTAATAAGCGTGGGTGCTCCAAAGTCAGTTTGGAACGCGACATTATTAGCTCCAGACGGTAGTGAACCTGTCGTAAAGCTCGTACCTGCGTTCATATCCCACAAATTAGCCACAGTACCGCCATTAGGCGCTGTCGTCCCCGTACTGAGTATCGTTGCTGGGTTAAATGCTCCGTCTGAACCGTCGCCGAAAAAGTTGGTTAGTCCGCTTGGTAATCCGACATCTAATCCGGCAGGCTGGTTAGAGAGTCCCGTCATTGCCCCAAATGTACGTATCATTTTATTTCCCCCTTAAGCAATCTGCTCAACAATGCCATAAGCGGAGATATTAACGTCTGTACCAGTATCCTGCTTAGCTGCAATTTGTTGTGTCCCCGTAAATACCAATGCTTTTCCAGCTAGGTCGATAAGAACGCCGCTATTTGCGTCAAGTGCGAAAGATGAAAAGATATTTGACGACGCAGTTCCGTTTTTATAAAGCGTAACTGTTCGTTGGCTTGATCCATTGTTATACACCCAAATTCCGGTCAATTGAGTTCGATAATTAGTGCTTGCATTTGAAAAAAGTGACGTTGCTGTACTGCTTAAAACCGTTGGAGCAAGTAGTTCAGTAGGAATTCGATCACCGATTGCCATTTACATCATTCCTCCCATGCTTAATGCGCGTTTTTGATTTAATTCGTTAGTGCTCAATTGCACCTTCACCCAGACTGGTGTAAAAGTTGCGTCGGCGGTTGTAGCAACCGGTCCAGTATCAAACACTTCAACTCCGCCCCCAGAAGACAATCGAATACCGCGAGACCCAAGCGAAGCATGGGTATTTGCATATTTCCAGTTACTTGCTCCATCGGTATAGGCGTTATTCGCAATTAGAGCGTTTCCCGAGGTATTGCTGGATAAATCCAGCCATTGGTAGGCGTTTAATTGACGGCCATTATTATTAGTTGTATTTACGCGTGGAGCGGCTGCGATGCCTGTAAAAGTAGGTGAAGCAAGAGGTGCCTTTGCAGCAAGTGCATTAGTTATCGTCGTCGCAAAATTAGAATCATTTCCTAGTGCCGCCGCAAGTTCGTTCAGAGTATCTAGAGCAACCGGAGACCCATTAACAAGTGCCGCAATAGCAGCATCTATAGTCCCCTTAGTCGCAATATCATCCGAAGCAGTTGGAGCAGCAACTTTTGCTCGGCCATTAGCGTCCCGTTGAATTGGCTTGTTTGGAGTTGCAGCACTCGTTGCGCCATGTGCTCCTGTCGAAGTAGCAACATGAGTGTCAAAAGCCGTTATTTTCTGATCGAGCAGGTCTTCGTTCCGATTCATATTAGCGACGGTTGCATTATCCGAAGCCTCAACCTTCTTAATTCCACTGGGTAGAGTGATCAATCTATTCCCTCCTTATGGGATATCCCAAATCTCTAATTCTCCGAAGTGTTTCCCCATACTTTCAATTCCACCATAGGTAATACCAGTAGAATCCAGTTCACCAAAAGACAAGTAAGTAAACGAATATTCCACAGCCAAGTGCGCAGGTTTAATTTGTTCAATTACTTCTTTTAGGTCATCTAGATTAGGAGGAATTCCCCGTGAAGAAATGAACTTAACGATAAACGTATGTGTCTCTGATTTCACAGTCACGTTAACCGTACCACCATCATAAGCTTCAGCAACATTTTTAATGAGACTAACGGTCACAGTCCCTATACCACGAATCTTGGAAAGAATGACGCTGCGGCGTTGATCAGTGGGTTTAGCAGGATCAGTCGGAATGCCAAGCTCTTGTTCCCATAAATCCAAGCCCCAAGTGGCTGTTGAGACGAAATACTGATCAAGCGTACTGTCCATCGCCTGCCACAACTTGTCTAACTCTCCACCTTGAACGTCCATTATGGAACTCATGATCCGCGAGGTCGAGTAGTAACCGGGAAGATAAGTCATCATTTCCTTGCCGTGCGTACTAATCATCGAGATATTACCCACTTATGCTCACCGTCCCGATCACCGCGACCTCACCAAGTAACGCCTCGATGTTTGACACTCCACCGTTTATAGTTAAATTCGCAAAATCTACAATCGAAGGAATGTCTAATAGAATGGCGGATATACGGTTGTAACGCACAAGAGAGTCAACAAATGCAAGCTGTTTCAAGTATGCTGCAAGTTCGGCTTGGAACGAAGCCTTTACCACGCTTAAAATTGCGCCACTAGCGAGAGTGAGTTGTACACTAATATTAATGGGCTTTTCGACTGCAGCGGAAACAGTCACAACAGCGCCGATTGGTGCTTTGCCTTCACCTAGGCCAGAAGTAGGCGAAATGTGATCTTGCACAGCATTTACAATCGTCTGACTTGGCGCTCGCTGATTCGTATCCAGAATAAAAACTTTCACAGTACCTGGACCATTCCACAGTGGTTTTACCTGTGCACGACTCACCGCTGGTATCTCGAGAGCCCATTGCAGATAATCGGCTTTATTACCACTTGTTCCCGGCTGACGAACCTTGATCAGGAATCGAGCCAATAAAGCCTCATCTGATTCCTCGGCAGTTCCACCGGATGTTGCAGCCATATTCAAGACACTAGTAACCCCCGTAATGGAGTTGACCAAGATACTGATCGCGCCGATGGGCACATTTCCTGCAGTACCTGCAGTTAACGATTTAATCGGTACAATGGCTTCACCCTGGCTATTCAATGTTGCGGCGGCTGTCGTCTCATATTCAATAGAGGATGTAGCCGTTACATCATCTGCCGGTGTTGCGACAAGCGTGTCGATCGGAATGACCGTTCCTACGATACCTGTCATTTTTACAGAGCCTGTTGCCGCTACGGCCGCCCTTGGAATGACGCCATGTTCCTCGCAACGCATCCTTAGATAAGGACCGAAAGTCGTCGTAGCGAATCCACGCTTTAGGATCTCCTGTGCCCAACCCGAAGCCATGTACAATTGAAAAGCAGCGGGTGAAAGGGAGTCCCATATAAAAGAACCTTCCGATTTGTCTACATCCGATGGAACGAGATTGAGCATGCGCTCGCGTATAGCATCTTCCGTCTGCTCGATCAGATAATCAGGCAATATGGCCATTAAGAATTCACCACCTTTCCTTGAATCGTTTCTGTTTCATCGTGGATATTTGAAATTGAACAGGTAAAGTAACAGCTGTCCACTTTCCATTCGAAAGAGAAACTATCCACGCTGGCTGTTCTAGGATCCGTCAGAAGCGTTTCCTCCGTTATGCGTTGAATTTCAGTTTCAATTGCCGAGCGCGGAAGATCGGAACGGATAAGTTCGATAAACTCTTGGCCGTAGTTCCGCGAATAAATGGGGTAACGAAAACGCTCCGTTTGCAACGCTTTTTTGCACCATTCCAGCCATGCGTCTGTCCCTGAGGAACCTGCAACTTTACCTGTTGGAGTCATCACGAACTCACCGATATCATAATCGAATCGCCAACTACGACCGAATGATATACTTCCGCTTTCCGATACTTGTTTATCTACCGAAATATCCTCTTCCGGAAATAAATTAGTCACCTGAACTCACCACCTTACATAAGACTACAACTTCCCTGCCCCCATTAACTGGTACGGCAAGAACCCGATCTCCCGGCTTCATACCGGCTTGCCAGTTCAAGCGAACGTCTTCGATTTCCGCCTCGGCAAAATCAAACCGCGTCCGTTGAGAGGGAATCGCACCGCCTTGAGGAACTCCGTCCATGTCCACGGGAGTCGTCATCGTTCCCACTAAGAAAAATGCGGGAAGATGAAGCTTGGTTTCCCACTCTGCGACCAGATAATCCGGAATTTCATATTTGAAAGAATCGAGCTTCAAACCCGATGCTGTAATCGTACCTAGCTCGGAAGGCAATCCCGATATGCTTTTCGCTGCTATGCCGGATAACCGGCCTTCCAATGTCGTTACCAGTTTCTTAAAAGAATCAGGCAAGATAATCCCTCCTGACTTTATTCGGAGCCGCGAGTTCCAGATCCATATGACCGGGCGTGCCTAGTCTATGTGTAACTCGGGTTACCCAAAGCGATATGCCGTTTAACCAAACCTCGTCTCCGGCACGAATCGTGTTAATATCCGGCGCAGTAACCGAGAACGTCTCTTGAATGCCAAGCAAGGCTCTCTTTGCTGCATTTTTCGCCTGCGCTGTCGTTTCGATTTTGCTATCTTGAATGACTTTCTGAAGCGTTCCGAATTTCTCCGTATCTTTCTTCTCGACTGCCAGCACCGGGGACAGCTTCTCTTCACTCGTCTGCGCTCCAAGCACTTTGACTTGGGTTATAGCGCCTTCAAGTGTACGGTTCTGGGTTACATCTTCAAGAGTTTCCAACTTCCACGCCTTCTTGTTGCTGCCAAGTTTGACTAACTCCAACCCTTTCGAGGTCATCCGGGGACGGAATAGGTCACCCCCTTTGTCCACCGTTTCTTTCAGATCCTCTTGAATCATTGAAAAAATAGATTGGGAACGCTTGATATTTCTCGCCAGCGTTTCTACGGTATCCGTAACATCCCCTATCGGGATTCCCCAGTCCTTCGCATACTGTTTCAGTCGTTGGGAAGCCGTTTGTCCCGCAGGCATCAGTCTCTCGTCTTCCGACTTAGCTAAGTAAATTGTACGGTCATAAACGGTGAGACCTATATGTTTTCTCCCGCTGTTCGAACTGGAACAATCCCATACAACACCCGGGTGCAAAAGATTGGTAACCCCGCTTCCTCCATAGGGTGTGCCTGATATACGAATGGATTGACCCGGAGTAATTGAAGGCATATCCGAAGTAACAGCCAGTCGAATATTCGCCTTGTAGGCAATTTCTTCAAGCGAGTCTTCGAGCGAGATCTCTTCCACCAAGTCTCGTAGATAGAACTGGTTTCCAAGTACAACATCGTAGCTCATGGCATCACCAGCTTTTGTCCCGGCTTGATGAGATTGGGATTCGTTCCGATGACCGATTTGTTCTTATCGTATAGAACACGCCACTTGGAGCTGTCCCCGAGCTCCAGCTTAGCTATTGACCAAAGCGTATCTCCGGATTTCACGTTGTACACCTTTGGCACTGGCTTGGTGTCTGGACGATTGGAAGTTGAGGTTGTTCCGACAGCATTCCCAGCGGATGTTCGCACCTTAATTTCCCTATGGGTTCGAAAAGTAACCTCGAAATATACGTCGTCCGGTTCGCCACCCTTGAAGGTCGTATTATGAGCGGAAAGATTGACTAACACGTTGACTGCCGTCTCCGTTATGAGCAGTCGAATGGGTTGCTTCCGATTCATTAGCGACGTTAATCGGTTCATTGCTGCTTGCGGGTGAGGGAGTTCCGGATACCTGCAATAACTTGAATCATACGATTTAGGAAAAAAAGAAGAGAAGGCAATCGTCTTCACCTTCTCCTCCTGCGGCAACTCCACTTCTCCCAACGACAGAATATTTAACGTCTCGAGTTGCTTCTCTCGCTGAATCGTGATTTCCTCCGGATTAACCGGAAAATGAAACTGCTCACCGAAAGAGTCTCTGAGATAGATGTCCAAGGCTGATCACCCTCTCTACTTGTAAATTTAATATAGGATCAAGCCCTATTTTCCATGGCTTGTTGGATGGATGTTGCGAATTGGCCTCCGATTTGAGACGAAAGCTGCTCATAATCGATTTCGGGGCTGCTTACCGTAATTTGTACCGCACCTGGTGGAACGGATATGTTAATAGAGTTCATTGCAGGAAAGTTCGAGACCGGTGCTTGTGAAGAGTTTGCAATCGGGTTGTTAGCAACTGGAACGGGCAAAGAAACGGGGTCTTCTTTCTTTTTCTTCTTTTTTCCCCAACCGAACCATCCACCGACTTTGTCGGCGAGCCCTCCGAGTTTTTCGCCTACATTGCTTCCCCCAAGTCCTCCGAGCGCACCGCCAATCAAACCGCCGATTGCCGTTCCGATAACGGGAACAACAGATCCGATCGCCGCACCTGCTGCCGCTCCGGCCGCTGCTCCTCCCCAGCCTCCAACCGCGCTGCCAATGGCTTTATTTCTTTCCTTGCCGGGCTTCGCGCCGAAAATACCCATCACATCAGATACAACACCTAATGGACGAGAAAGTTTACCAGCAAATTTGGAAGCTGATTTGGCAAAAGAACCTATTTTTAACCCTTTCGAAAAAAGTTTTGACATAGTACTTGGAGATTTGTTCATGGATTCCACAGCTTTCCCAGAGGATGAAGCCATGAAGCCCATGAAGTTATTTGGGGTAGAATTTCCCTTGAATAAATTCTTACCTAGACTTTTAACCCTACTAAACAGTGAAGGTTTGGAAGATTTTAATGGTTTACCGTCCATACCCTGAAATGACCGAGGCGGTTCTTCTGCTTTATTACCAAACATTTTCGAAATAAATCGTTTAGCATTTCCAGGACGACTTGGCTTTGAAGGAGTTGTAATATCCTGTTTTACGGGAGCTTTGGAAATTTCGCCAAGGGATTTGTTGGTGAATTTACGTAACCTCCCATAACCCTTGCCAGCTATCTTGCCCAAACCATCTGATACCAAATTGGCAATCACATTATCAAGGATTCCATTGAACCTATCGTCACCACCGGACGAATTAACATTTACCGTAATCCCATCTAAAGACGTTTTTGCTTTGTCGGCAATTGCGGCGGTATCAAAAGCATTAATAAACGAGTCGGAGAATACTTTACCTGCTTCTCCGCCCGCGTTTTCAAAGACCGACAGATCCATCTTCAGGCCAACGTTTATAAAGATAGGACGCTCTTTGGAAACAATACTATCGAAGAATGAACTTATTTGATTGAGTTTGCCTGTCACTTTATCACCTAAAGTAAATACCGGCTTAATTCTCAATCGTCCTAGCTGCTCGCCGCGTTTTTGCAACTGCCCTAGGTATTTTGCCAAAGTGCTTATCGATTGTTTGGTTTGATCGAACGATTCTCCAATGAGACCTGTTTGCGCTTCAGCCACACCCTCACTCTCCCCTCTGGCCCGACATCGCTTTCTCCGATTCCCATTCCAACTCCATGCTAGCCATCAAGAATAGCTGCTCGCCGCGCGGGAGCCGCCAGAAATCTCCGGGGCGCAGATGATGGCGAACCCAGAATGCATGAAGCATTCCGGCTAGCGCCCCGGATTGAATTAGTTTTTTACGTCTTCAAGCTCCGTGTTGAAACCGGACAGATCCAGAACAACGTCTCCGAGCGCCGACAATTCGCCGGCTAACAGAATCCTCTTAATGACTTCTTCCGCACCGCTCGCGCTGTACTTGGTTAGAAGCTGAGGATTGCCCCAGTTGGGGCTAATCGTGGAAGCGGCAATCAACGATACGTTAAATAGCTCTTCGTCCAGTCTCTCGATCGTTTGACCACGCTTCTCCTTGCGCTCCGTGCAGCGTTCCCGAATACTGAAAACTTGCTTGCCCGTGAGGCCGCGAATTTTCACCGGAATATCCATCCGCTCCAAGCGAACAGTTCGTTCGGGCAAAGTATCCGCGTCCAAGAGCCGCTGCAAAATCTGATCTTCCGTCATATTATCGATAGACATTCCCATGCACCTCCATTTTTTAGCCCGCCACGACAGGATCGAGCAGCAAGTAGCCCTCGAATGTAAACGCCGTTTCTTCCGCAACTTCTTCTCCAGCCGTCCAATTGGCCAGTTGCAGCTTGTCCGGCATGCAATTAATCAGCTGGATACGTTCGAAGCCATAGGCCTCCGGGTCAGACAGCTTATTGATGATGTTGAATTTCGTGAAACCTCGGTTAATCATATCGCTCGTCACCTTGTAGCCGCTCATCGTGCCGGTACCCTTTTTCGCGCCGAGCTTGTGGGTTGTCCATTCCATTCCCGACAGCTTCAGTTCGCGCTTCTCAACTTCCACGGAAGCTTCGAGATGGTTGATATTCGTCTGCCACACCCCGTCGATAAACACTTGCCCATACGTTCCAAGAATCGCTCTAGTAGGATCCATCATCTTTGTTCTTCCTCCTTATCGCACGATAAACGTGCTGAATATTTGTTCCATAACGTCGGTAAGACGCGCTTCCCATTTCAGGAATACTTGATCGGACTCCGGAACGATATCCGGATCGGTATACACGTCAAAGCCTTCGGCTTCAATAATGCCCGCTTGAGCCAGAGACTGCATGTACTGCTTGCAAGCGCCGATCAGAGCCAGACGCCCTTCCTCGGTGTTGTTAACTTTGCCGATATAAGAATCTTCCGCCGTGCGCTGAAGATCGGCATTGATGCTATCCATCACGCGGATCGTGCGGATTTTTTTCCAACCTACGCTCTGACCTTCCCGAAGGGTAGCCAAGCTGTTAATACCGCGCAATGCTTTTACCGATCGACCATCGTGGATAAGCAAGAATACACCGCCACGGACAGCTTGCTCCTGTTCAGCCCGGGTCCATCTCCGCGTTACGTCTTCGAAAGGCGCTGGTGCATAAGTCGTAGAAGCGCTCAGACCTTGTCCGGCAATAAGACCTGCCACATATGAAGTAAGCTGCGCGGAGCTGTAAACTATGTCGGCCAGCTTGCCCCCTGTCCCAACATTGACAACACCTTCGTGATTAAAAGCCGTGCTTCGGGCAACAGCTTTGCTAACCGCGTCCGATGCCGTATCATCGGAGGCCGATCCGCCTAGTACCGCGATTACACCCTTTCCTTCGTTCCGAATGCGCGCGATCCATGAAACAACACTTGCATGAAGCGTCGCATCCGACACTCCGTCCAAGAAAACGACGTTAAAATCCCGCGTCTCGAAATCGCTCAATGCGTTAACATAATCGGCGTTAGCAACTCCGGTCAAGCCGGAAATACCGCCGGCCATCGCGGCTCCCGTTACGTTAGCCAACGTACCGTTGCCATCGGCAAGCTTCGTGGCGACAATCCATTTATTGCCTGGATCCCCATTAATCGCATTTGCCGCATTAAGAATGGAGCCCCCGGCAAACGTAAACGTACAAAGCAAGGTCGCGCCTTCGAAGAGCTTCAAATCCTTTTTGCTGGAATCGACCGGATTGACCTGCACAGCAACCTTGAAACTATTGCCGCGAGCCCCCGTATACTTGGCATCAAGTTTAAGTACGTTAACGGGAGTACCCGTTGTATCCGCCAAGGTAATCGTCGCTGTCGCTTCAGTCCCGTCGGTCAACCGATAAGCAAGCAGTTTCTTGGCTCCACCTAACAGTGCCAGTTTAAGCGTTGTATATGCCGTAGCCCCATTCGTCTCAGCACGAGTAAACGCCTCCGCGATATCCGCCTCGCTTGCGATGTCGACAAACTGTCTGACCGGCCCCCAATGCGCCCTCACCGGAGCAATCGCAATCCCTCTTGAACCAGGCTGAATAGCCGCAGTCGCCGCTGCGCGAAAAGCCATATAAAATCCCGGCAATACCGGTTTATCCGTTACGCTCCAAGTTCCTCCCGCCATCTTACAGCACCTTCCTTTTCATAAAATGTCCGACCAAGCGTTTAGCTTCATCGATAGTAAATTGATCTTGAATCGTTCCGTGCAATGCACCCGCAGCAGCTTCAGAATTTACTGAAAAAAGCGCTTGAGCATTCTGTACAAGCTCATCTCTGCTATATTTGTCATCGCCGTACTCAGGTTTCTTGTTTGCCATTTGTACCACCTCGTTTATAGATTCGGATGAAAATGAATTTTCCGCATGGTCGGACTGTTTTCCGTTAGCCTCTGGTTTCTTCTAGATAACGTTATCGAAATCTGTCCGTCCAACATCGCATCGCCTTTAAGGTCGACCACCGGATTTAATACGGTTAAATAACGCCGATTCGCAATTTCGAGCGGGATTTTAATAGAGGCATTCAAGCCTTCTACTAATTGGTTCACGACTAACGTCTGCTCATTCAGCGTTCGTCCGATCACATGCCCGGCAAAACGCTTCCGAGCCTCGAATCCTGCACGATTTCCTTCAAGCGCCTCAACACCTTCCAAACGCCATAGTACGGAAGGACATAAGTAATTAAGCGGCCAGCGTTCGCGATAAACATGCCATCCATTACCAAGCAAGCTGGAAGTCCAGTTCGATAGCGCAACAAGCCACTTATCTTCCTCAACTGTCTCCGCCTGTGCCACGGGCTGAGCAGCGATAACCGAGAATAGAAGCCCCCGAGTAAGACCGTTCCGATCGGGATCGACTTTGTCCGCGCCGACTGTCCCTTGATATTCGCAAGTGAATACCTCGTTCGTGTCCGGATCGGTAATGACCTGACCATCCAGAGCTAACAGGATTAATTCAGTGAGCTCGTCCACATCAGCAAATTCCGTCTGCGCTACATAAGGCCATACTTCGAACTGAGTGCGAAATCCCGTCCAACGGCTTTCATCCGTAACGGCTCCCTGAACAAGCAAGACATACGGTTTTTCGAGGGTGGAAAAGGATTCATGCGCTTCGACTACCCTGCCGCCAATGGCCGGAATTTCCTGCACTAATCGTTGATGGATGCCCCTCCTCATAGTTGAAGCCCATAACGATCAGGTAAGATATGCTTTGCCATGTTAATCCTCCTAAGAATGAAATTGTCCTCTCACTATTAGGTGGCAACCGTACGACATCAGCCTACAAGAATGAGGATGCTGCTAACGTTGTCCGTCACTTTCCGTTGGGCTCGTACCATATAAGTGCTCACGCTGGATTTGCTGATGTTGAGGAGAGCGGCGATTTCGGCAAAAGAGTAACTTTCTCCGTGGGCGAGCATGTAGCAGTTGCGTTCCCGTTCGGTTAATCCTCTGAGGGCGGCTTCGAGCCGAAATCGGTTTTCCGTCGCTTCCTCATCCATAGGGCGGGATGTCAAAGTCACATTTGGCGTCATCGGCATCTTGGCGGGATCCATCAGAACCTCACGTTGATAACCTGCACGCCGCTCAATGCCTCTCCGGTTTCCTGGCCGCCTGCCTGTCTCCAGCCATTCGATAACATAGGAGCAGCTTGCGATCATTTCGATGACTAGTCGGCGGTCCTTATCTAGAGCGAGAATTTCATTCATCGTTTCAAGCGACCTGACAGGCTCCAACCGGCTGATTCGCACCGACAGCTCGTCCGCTTTGCGAAGCAGCATCCTGCGCGTATCCAAGTAACTCTCTAATGTGGCCGGACCAAGATTCGTAATCTGAATGGTTTTCATAACTCCACTCTCCTATGATTTATTTTGCCAATTTGGTAAACTAAGTTGATGAAAAAAACTAAACATCTATTACAGCATTTCGCAGCAACCCCGTAACTTCCGTTTAGTTCAGCAATTTATTACCAGAACGGTAACATAACCCCACTTTACATTGCCAATTAGGCAAAGTCAACAACAATATTTCCATTTTGGCAAAATAAATAGTTTTACCAATACGGAAAAAGTGGTATACTAGGTTTACTCCTAATAAAGAAGGAAGATAACCATGTCGTTGGGTGTTCGTCTTCGAGAACGACGCGAGAAATTCAATAAAACGCAACTAGATGCAGCCAGGCACTTAGGCATAAGCAATGTTCAGCTATCGAGATACGAGTCGGACGACCGCAAGCCGGATCCGGAAATGCTTAGCCGTTTTGCGGAGTATTACCGTACTACGACGGATTACCTGCTCGGACGGACGAACAACTCAGCATCTGAATTAAACGATTCCCCAAGTACGGCCGAATACCCGGCTTTCGAGGAATTCATCAATAATCCCGATCACGGGGTATTTTTCAAGGATTACTTGAACGCGCCTGAAGAACGGAAAGAGGAAATGCGCCGCTTCTGGGAGTTCATTCAGGAGAAGGAAAAAGGCAGAAAACCCGGAGATCGGCAAGTAAAGAGCTAAAGTCAGCCAAGCCCGCATGGGCTTTTCTTTTCCTCATCAATACGAACATACATTCTCATTACGAGGACGGGACTATGTACAGATACTATCGAACGACCCCATTGGAACAATGGATCGAGCAAACGTGGATCAAATCCGGAATCGTTACCCCCTCTCACCTGAACGTGGACGAAGTGGCCATGCGGTTGGACGTGTGGGTTCATTACATGAAGGATACAAGCCGCGCTCTCGAGTATATGGGGATGCGGTCCATTCTGATCGACAAAAGACAGGATCGCGATGCGCAGTGGGAGGATTTCTTGCATGAGCTATGCCACGTTCTTCGTCATGCCGGCAATCAGACCACGATGCCCCGCTTGTTCTGCGAAGGACAGGAGGCGGAAGCCAATAGGTTCGTGCTGTATGCGGCGATTCCTTTTTTCATGCTGCGGCACCTGAAGCTCCCCGAACGAATGGACGAAGCGGCGGCGTGCGTCTCCCTTCATTTCGGTGTTACCTACGAGCTGGCTCGCAAAAGATTGGAACAGGTCCAGCGCAGAACGTTCGCGGCTATTTTATGGGAAGAGGCGCTTAAACGGGAGTCTGATAATCTGAGCAGCCGCGAATCGGCTTCGCCAAGAACAAAAAAAGCGGCCCTGTGAGGGGCCGCGATAAATAGCTATAAGGCCAGTTGCCTAACTAGCAAATGTTTCCTAGCTCTGCCATGCGGGTAATGGAAAATAAAGTATTAAATATAACGGTGGTGATTAACGTGAGGGACATTAGAGACGCTATTCACGCTCTAGACGACAATCATCTGATCAACAAGTTCAAAGTTGCTTCCGAGCAGTCTCCCGATGATGAATTCATCCAGATTCTTCTGGAAGAGATCAAAAACCGTGAATTAACGATCGAAGAAGTCTTAGTCCAGCCCCAGTTTCACTAACCCCTCCCACTTCATATAGTTTTCGCAGCCTGCAGAGATGCAGGTTCTTTTTTTATGCTGAAAATCCCGCCTCGTGCAAAAATCCCCGCACGGCCTCAGCGGCCATACAGGGATTGATTTACGAAAGTTTAGGTGGTGCCGACTAGAGGACTTGAACCCCCAACCTACTGATTACAAGTCAGTTGCTCTACCAGTTGAGCTAAGTCGGCGTGTTATGTATTTCTTGCTCACGAATTAAGATATTACCATGACTCAACGCAATTAGCAATGGTAAAATGTGGTGCTGATGAAGGGATTCGAACCCCCGACCTACGCATTACGAATGCGTTGCTCTACCAGCTGAGCTACATCAGCAAATCCTATATTAGGATAGTTATTTCTGATGCAAAAGTCAAGGATTCTTGCTCTGGATTTTTTTACCACATGGAACCGTGCTTACCCAATTCCGTGCTCCCCCGTCGACCCTCGCATTAGTTGGTGGGAATCTAGATGGAAAAACTCCCGCTAGTTTCATTAAAAAACCGATATTCGTAAGACTGGTTGGAAAAGCTCCCGCTAATTCTCTTGAAATGGCTCCTTAAAGGCGAATCGGTTCAAATTAGCGGGAGGAAATCCATAAAGTTTCAGCACTCCCACCAAACCCATGAACCTCGACTATTTTTTAACCAAATATTAGAGGAGGGACTAGTCAGGTCCCCCTATGATTTACTCTTTGAGTATTCAAGGCCAAAAAAGTACCCTCATCTAGCTAGAATCTGATTCACATGAAGCACGAAGGCCAAAAAGGTGCCTTCATTGAGCTAGAATCTGATTAACATGAAGCACGAGGGCCACAAAAGTGCCTTCACCAAGCTACAACCTGATCCACATGAAGCACGAAGGCCAAAAAGGTGCCTTCATTGAAGCGGGAGACAACGTCCTGACGTCTAAACAGAACCTCAAACCAAATGGAACACTTTATTCGACCGGCTCTCCGGCGCCGATTCCTCTGATGCCCCCGCAAGAATGTTGCCGGTCTTGTCGGTTCCTACGCTGCTTATCATCAGATCCAGCTGGCGCTTGAGATCGACTTCGTATGGCTGCGCCAGCAATTTGCCGTCCGGCGTCCGAATAACGCGAACGATTGGCCGTTGCTTGCTGTCTTCGTGCAGGGCGGAGACGACGCCAAGCTCGCCCGTGCTCAGACGAACCGTTGTTCCGCGCGGGAACAGGGCCATGTTGTCGCGGAGACGGCATACTTTGTCCATATCATAAAGCGTACCGGCGCCTCCGTACAACACTTCGAGCGCTTCATGCGGAAGCATCGGAACTCCGTTGCCGCGGCCGTTAACGAGCGTATCGAACATATCGAAGATGCTGATCCACTGATGGTGCGGGTGAATTTTCTTGCCTTCCAATCCGAATGGGTATCCGCTGCCATCTACACGCTCATGATGGAATAAGGCGCAATGAGCTGTCATCAACGGGAAGCCGCTGTCGCGAAGCAGCTTGAAGCCTCGCTCTGCGTGGGTCATGTACATTTTATCGTTTTGAGTTACCCGTGCTTGCAACCCGTCAGGCAGCAACAGACGCCCGATATCGTGCAGCATCGCCCCCATGGCCAAAGCTTGTAAATCCTCGCCTGCTAATCCTTCATCCAGGCCAAGGCGGGTCGCACATACTCCGACGTTCATCGCATGCTCCAGAAAATGCTGCTTGTCCCCGTCCGTTAACGTCGTCGTTAGATGAACCGGCAAGCACAGGTGATTACGACGGGTTTTCAAATCATCCACCAACAGCTTCGATGCATCAAAACAGAACCGCACGACCGCGGAGGATAACTTCTCTCTCCCGTCGCTGATCAACTCGTCCATGACGTGCGTCAACGCGCCGTGCAACACAATAACCGTTTCGTCGCGAATCGCTTGGTCGGGAGCGATATCCTCTGTACCTTTCTCTTCGATATGAAGATAGGGCAGCCCCATCTGCTGCAGCTTGTTAATCGCATGGTCCGTAAGAACGAAACCCCGTCCCGCTAATACATGCCCTTGCTCTGTATAAATAGATCTGCCCAGCTTCATTCCCGCGCGGCATTGACTCGTATGCATAATAATCATTCTATCGCACTTCCTCTCAACTCACGGGACAAGCGATTGCCCCGAGCTTATGTCCTTATCGTAAAGGAAGCCTCCGTCATATGACCAGTGACGCTTGTCACTTATCCGGTCATGAATATTAAAGGGGAGCAGCCGAATGCGCACTGTTCAAAATGGGATGTTGTTCTATAATGGTAAAGAAAGGGGAGAGGCGCATGCTAAGAGTATTGATTGCGGACGACCAAACTTTAATGAGGGATGGCTTGCAGACGATTCTACAGCTGGAGGACGACATCGAGGTGATCGCCACGGCCGAGAACGGGGAAGAGGCCTGCAAGCTTGTCGCTATCCACCAACCGGATTTAGTGCTTATGGATATCCGCATGCCCGTCATGAACGGGATCGAAGCCGTCAAGAAGCTGCGTGTGGATTCGCCTCAAACCAAAGTGTTAGTGCTTACGACCTTCGATGAAGATGAATATATCATTGATGCCTTAGCCAGCGGAGCTGTAGGCTTTCTATTAAAGGATATTCCTACCGAGAAGCTGCTCCAGGCCGTTCGCGATGCCGCGCGCGGAGAGATTATGCTTCCTTCGTCGATTGCCGTTAAACTAGCGGCGAGATTGACGGCGCCGGCTCCAGGACGCCACCCGCTTCCCCGAGCGCGAGGCAAAACCTCCGAGCTCAAGTTCACGAATCGGGAAATGAGCATCGTTACCTTAATGGTCGAAGGCCGGAACAATCGGGAAATCGCCCAATTATTGTTCATGAGCGAAGGCACCGTCAAAAACTATATAAGCGCCATATACGATAAAATCGGCACGAATGATCGTACGCAGGCGGTTATTTGGCTGAAAGACATGACTGTCATATGACGCGCGTCACTGTGACAAAATGTTTCATGCCGTTAAAATAGAAAGAGACGAAATACTTATCGGGTTGCATCCTGCTTGGGGGAATGAAGGTTGGTCGGCAGCGCCTTGCGAAATCATTTTCCGTTATTGCGTACAATGGCGGTATTGCTTGGGTTCCTCGTTCTTATCGGCTGGGGTCTAATCTCAGTGGGGCGAAACTATGACAAGACCGGCATGAAGACGGAGGCTTGGCAATGGGCCCCTGCCCATTCCTTCCATGACTCGGCTCCTCCGCAAGACGGATGGCTTCCTTACGCAAGCAAACCTAGTATCCAAGGTACCGGCCAGGTCTACTGGCTGAAAGTACCTCTCGAGCGAAACCCTGTGCGCGATCCGCAGTTATTGATTTTCAACGCCGTTGCCCTTACTGTTTTCGACAAAGATAAGCATCTGTTTACATACGATCCTAGCGAGCATCACCATCGCCTAAACCTGTTCTACCACTGGAATCTGGCTTCCCTTCCAACCCCGCTGCCATCCGAAGTCGAGATCCTGTTCGATAATCGCGGTGGTTCCCGCCCTCTGCCTTGGATCCAATTATTAGGCAAAGGCGACCTTATCGCCCATCTCATTCAGAAGGACACCTATTCGTTCGTGCTGGCCGGCCTTTTCCTGTTCAGCTCGTTCGTCGCGATTGGACTGTACTTCGTTCGCAGAGACAGGCTTCATCTTTATTTTTCCTTAATGGCTTTGTGCGGCTGTTATGCCTCTAGCGTCCGTAATTATTTGCTGCAAATTTTCTGGGATCAGCCCTGGCTAAGTTACATGGAACTGGCTATTTTCCCGCTCGGCGTATTCGGCTTCGTCAGCATTATGAACGAAGTATTCGATTCTAAGCATACCCGGACGTTGCGTAAAATACGTTGGATTATCCTCGGCTTTACCATCGTTACGATAATCAGCGCGGTTTTCCTCGATATCGTTTGGTTCGGATGGCTGCTTAGCTATCCCTTGTTGACAATGTTCCTTATTACCGCAGCCATTGTTCTCCATTCCATCTGGGCGGCTTATCAAGATAGGCAAGAACCCGAATCCGTCTGGATGCTTGCCGGTTTTTTCATCGTTACCTCCGTTGCCCTGATCCACGTTCTTCGCACTTATATGCCGACTTTCTTCGGATGGGTACAGGATAATATTCCGCTTTTGTACGACTTCCCGTTCGACATTCTATCGATCGCTTTATTCCTGTTTCTGGTTTGTCTAATCCGCATCATCGTGTACCGCTTCGGCATAATGAACGATCAACTCAAGGCATTTAATCAATCCCTGGAATCCAGCGTGCAGAAGCGAACGGCGGAGTTGCGGGATAGAGAGCTAGAGCTTCAAGAGGCGAGCACCCGGCTGAGCCATACGATGAGGGAAACGGCGGAAGCCATCGCTTCATCGATGGTGCTTGAAGAACGGCACCGGATTACCGGCACGATTCACGATACGATCGGTCACTCGCTGACCGCAACGATCGTCCAGCTGGAAGCAGCCAAACGTTTGCTCGCACGAGATCCGAAGCTGGCGGAAGAGAAGCTTGATGCATCCCAGGGCTTGGTCCGGCGCGGCTTGGAGGAAATTCGCAGCTCCGCTCGCCTGATGAGGGATGATTTCTCCCATTATGATCTGCAGGCCGCCATAACCACGTTAATTAACGAAGCGGAACAAACGACGGGAGCTTCCATTCAGAGCCGTATTAGCCCGTTGCCTGACTCCTTAACGACACTGCAGAAACGGGTGCTTTTCCAAGCGTTGCAGGAAGGCATTACAAACGGTTTACGACATGGGGGAAGCAGACATTTTCAATTCACGCTGGATACGGACGGTTTCACGGTCTGGTTCCGACTGATCAGCGACGGTCTGACTTACATGCCTTCCGCTTTCGGTTTTGGGCTGAAGGCCATGTCCGAGCGGGTCGCCAATCTGGGCGGAATCATGAACGTCACTCCGGGCAATCCCGGTTGCGTGCTTACCTTATCTTTACCCTATGCCGAGCGGCCAATCGGATTGCTTGAGGGGGAACGATGACGATGCGATTTCTGAAAACCCACATCCCCCTCCTTCGCACGATGCTTATTTTAATTACGCTTCTGCTATTCATAGGTCTGGCGCTATCCGCCTTTCAGCAACGCAATGACAGTTCCATACAGCTCAGAGTCGATAGATGGCAGTGGGCGCCAGCCTTAAATTACGAGGACAATCCATCCCCGGCGGACGGCTGGAAAACCTATATGCCCGGCCAAGTAATACCCGCTACTATATATTGGCTTAGAATTCCGCTGCCTAGGGTCGATTGGGAAGATCCCTATCTCAGAGTTTTGAACGTGGGGAGCCTCAAGGTTTATGACGGCAAACAAATTCTTTTCTCTTACATTTTATCGAAGCATAACAACCGCATTAACAGCGCCTTCCATTGGAAAATGGTCAAGGTTCCCTTGCCGTTGCCGGATCACTTGGACCTGCTCGTACGGTATACTTCCACCCACCCGGTATCCGCATTTGTAGAGATCGGAGATAAATCGAGCCTGCTCACCCAAACTCTCCACGAGGATCTGGATAATCTCATTCTAGGCGCGCTGCTCCTATTCAGCGGCTTTATCGCGCTCGGACTATATTCGACGCAGCGGGACAGGCTTTATATTTATTTCGCTCTACTGGCTTTCGCCGGCGGATATGCCGCACTCGTTCGCAATTTCCTGCTGCAAGTCATATGGAACAACCCGTTGTTAGGTTATTTCCAAGATGCCTGCATGCCGATAGGAACTTTCGCGTTCATCGGAGCCTTGGAGCAAGTATTCCCCGGCGTCCACCGCCGAACGATCCGTTTTCTGCGGTGGACGATGCTAAGCTTTTCCGTTCTGACGTTCGTTTCCGCGGTGTTTAGCGCTCATTGGTACGCTTTTTCGATGAGATTTTTCGCTCCTTTATTTATTATCGTGTTCGTTTCCGTCTATTGGACAATCTGGTCCGCTTACCGGAATAGGAAGGATCTTGAAACCATCTGGATTATGGCCGGATTCACTTCCTTGGCTACTATTGCTTCGATTCATATGTATCGTTTCGTGCTCGTTAGTTATTTGCCTATTGGATTCACCGACCGAATGTCTTGGGTATATCGATTGCCCGTCGATTTGTTATTCTGGGGTTTATTCGCTTTCGTCATCTGCCTGATTCGAGTCATCATGTATCGATATACGGCGATGAACCGGCAGCTTCTGGAGTTCAACCGTTCCTTGGAAAATATCGTCCAAACCCGTACCCATCAGATTCAGGAAAGAACGGAACAGTTGGAATTGGCTCATCAACGACTTGCGGCATCGATGCGGGAGAACGCCGAGGCGCTTGCGGAAGCGATGATACTGGAGGAAAGGCACCGCATAACCGGAAGCATACACGATACGGTAGGACATACCTTAAGCGCCACGATTATACAACTGGAAGCGGCTAAGCGCCTTATTCCAAGAGATCAAGCGCTGGCCGGGGAGAAATTGGACGCTTCGCAGGGGCTTGTTCGCAGAGGTTTGGAGGATATTCGGCAGTCGGTCCGTTTGTTGCGCGAGGATGCCGCCTATTACGACTTGCCAGGCTCCATTGGCGCGCTTATTCGTGAGACCGAGCAATCGTCGGACTGTATTGTCGAGAGTCATTTCGGATCGCTCCCTCCGAATTTGAGTATTTTGCAGAAAAGAGTTTTATTCCAAACGCTGCAAGAAGGGTTAAGCATTGGAACGAAGCATGGTCACGGCTCCCCTAATCGGTTTCTTTTTATCGTCAAAGCGGATTCGGATGCGATTCGCATGCAGCTTATTCATCAAGAGCATACTTACACCTCAGCGGATATCGGATTCGGCTTGCATGCGATGACGGAGCATGTTTCCCGATTAGGCGGAACGATTGCCGTTGATACGGATTCGACGGGGTTTGTCTTGAATTTGACCTTACCGCTTGCGGGAGTCGATCACTGGGTCATTTGACGGCGTTTCAACGAGTCCATGCAGCGGGTAAAATAGAGTATGAGAAGGAGGGATCCCATGACCTTTCAATCCATACTGCTTGCCTACGACGGTTCAGATACATCGAGAAAAGCCGCCGTAGCCGCATCCGAGCTAGCCGATCGATTTCATTCCAAGGTGGAAGCCATTCATGTCATGCAGCCGCCTGCCCCGACAGCGATGTTGGAATTGACAATTCCGACAACACTAGATGTGCAGGAGCAATGGAAAGATCAAGCACGCCGCCTGTTAGATGAAGCGCAACATCTATTGGGTAAATCCAACGACCCTCTCACCACTTTGTTAGAAGGGTCGCCAGGACCATCTATTGTTGAATACGCCGCTAGAATTAATAGCGAGATGATTATCGTTGGACATCGTGGGCTAAACCGTCTGGAGGAAATCCTTATAGGAAGCGTCAGCCTATATGTCATCCGCCACGCCCACTGCCCGGTAATGACTATTAAAGATTAATATCAATGGCAGGCCTGTCTGGGTACGCACTCCGTTCCCCTGTTACGGTAAAAATGGCTGTACCAGTAGCTTGCTTGTGGAAATGGAATGCTGTTACGGCCTTTTGGGCCGTTTCACTGCCTAGAATCCATTAAAGTATAGGGAATTCTCATCTGAAAAGGCCTTTTTGACCGTAACAGCGCATCTTTGACATTCCTTCGATGCTGTAAAGGTGAAAATGACCGTTACGGCATCATGCGCTATCCCATTTCATCCGCATCAAGAATCGCCTTCTACAATTGCGCTGGAGTTTTCAAACCCGATATATCGATTATAATGGCCGTTATTGCATGTCTTCCGCAGCTGCAGCCCAGCATATGGCTTTCGGAATTGACCGAGGCTTCAATATGCCGTTAGATGAAATTACGAATGCGAAATATATTATATTGGCGGGTACGAACATTGCCGAATGCCAACCGACGATGATGCCCTATTTACTTGCAGCCAAGAAGCAGGGCGCCATCATCGTCACGATAGATCCCCGCAATACGATGACCTCCAAAATCGCCGACATACACGTGAGACTCCAGCCGGGATTCGATTCCGTTCTGGTCAACTCCCTATTGAACGTTATGATAGAAGAAAAGTTGTATGACCCTCTTTTCGTTGAACAACGCACCTCGGGTTTGGACTCGCTCCCCAATGCCGTTAAAGACTTTACCCCGGACAAAGTAGAGCAATATACCGGAGTACCCGCCAAGGTCATACGAGCGATCGCTCGCGGTTTCGCGAAAGCAGAGACGGGCATCGTCATGACCGCGCGCGGTTTGGAGCAACAAGTTAATGGCGTTGAACATACGCTTAACTACATTAATCTCTGCTTGCTTACAGGTAAAATCGGTCGTACCGGCTGCGGTTTTGGAACCGTAACGGGGCAAGCGAACGGCCAGGGCGGACGGGAGCATGGCCAGAAAGCGGACCAACTGCCCGGCTACCGATCCATAGAAGATTCAGCCGCACGGGAATATGTCGCAAGCATATGGGGAGTTCGCGCTGAAGAGTTGCCGGGCAAGGGCGTATCCGCATACGAGCTGTTCCATCTCATGGAAACAGGCGAGATCAAAGCTCTGATTGTTTTAGGTTCCAATCCCGTCGTTTCCAGCCCGAATGCAAGCCGCGTGCTCGCTGCTATGTCCAAGCTGGAGCTGTGCGTCGTCGTCGATTTGTTCGAGACGGAGACGGCCGCTTGCGCGGATTGGCTGCTTCCCGGATCGTCCTTCCTAGAAACCGAAGGTACGCTCACTAACTTAGAAGGACGCGTCTTTCACCGCGCTCGCGTATTCGGCACCCCGCCAGTGGCAATGGAAGATTACGAAATCATTTGCGGTTTGGCGGAACGGCTCGGGGCTGGCGCTTATTTTCAATATAAGGACAATGAATCTATCTTCAACGAGTTATGCTTGGCAACCAAAGGCGGCAAAGCCGACTATAGCGGACTTTCCTATAACCGGCTTATTGCAGAGAATGGAGTATTCTGGCCATGTCCCTCATTGGATCACGGCGGAACGCCAACGATGTTCGAATCGACTTTCCACCACCCGGACGGGAAAGCTCGCCTGCATGGCATTAAACCGGGAATACCCGCGGAAACGCAGGATCGCGAATACCCGTACCTGCTTACGACGGGCAGAGTCGGAAGCCATTACTTAAGCGGAACGCAAGCTAGGCGAACGGAAGGGCTTTTGCGCAAAACGCCGGTTCCCGTAGCCGAAATCCATCCAACTACGTTGTTCGTCCCCTTCCATTGGGGCGGCAAACAGTCCGTTAATTTCTTGACGAACGATGCTCTTCACCCGATAAGCCGGATGCCGGAATTCAAGATTGCCGCAATTCGGGTGGAGCGGGCCCCATCCGATAACGAGTAAATCTATTCTCTGGCCAACACAAGTTAATACCGAACCGTACTTCCCTCGCCTGCATAAAATGGGATGACAACAGCCCACTAGGCGAAGGGAAATGAAGATGAACGGTCAAACCTTAATGCTCCCGATCCGCATTCGGAAGATGACAGCCAAGAACGTTAAGATCAACGTTCCTTACGTAACGGGAGGTACGACATCCGCCGCGGCGAATGCCTTGAACAAAACTATCGCATCCGCGAATCAAGCCTTGCTTAAAGCACAAGGTTTTCCTAGCAAAGATATTCAGGAGATGGACGGTACTTTTGAAATCAAGACGAACGAAAGAGGCGTACTGAGCCTGTCGTTACTCAATTATGCATTCACCGGCGGAGCTCACGGGAATACGCTGCAGAAATCGCTAACCTTCGATGCGAATACCGGACGCAGCTACACGCTGGGACAACTATTCAAGAAAGGCAGCAACTACGAACCCCGTCTGAACGCGATTATCCAAGCGCAGATCAAAGCAAGGCAGCTCCCGCTCCTAGTAGAATATCCGGGTATAACTCCCGACCAAGATTTCTATATCGCCGACAAATCGCTGGTCATCTATTTCCCGCTGTATGCCATCGTTCCGTATGCTTGGGGATTCCCATACTTCCCGATCTCCGTATTCGATATTCAAGATATTATCGACGAGGAAGGACCATTGGGCATATTGATGTATTAAATGAACGATAGGACAACACAAAAAGCGCCGCCCTCGGACGACGCCTTACAGTAAAAAATCATATTGCCTTTTTCCGTGCAAAATACGTCTGATTTGCACCACGTCACCCACGACCACGTAAAACACGAGATAGCTATGCACCACTAGCACACGATAACCTTTCAACCGAAGGATTGGATTTTTAATGAAAGGATGCCGGAACGGCAAGTCTGCAAGCGATGCGATCTGTACAGTAATATCATCATAAAGCTTGTAGTCGTCAAATAATGCTTGTTCATTAATATAATCGATAATCTCTTGTAGATCCCTCATCGCGGTGGGGAAAATCAGCACTTTATATTTTTCCACGAATGTTTGACCTTAACTTCCGGG
Source organism: Cohnella silvisoli (assembly GCF_021190915.1). GTDB lineage: Bacteria > Bacillota > Bacilli > Paenibacillales > Paenibacillaceae > Cohnella > Cohnella silvisoli. Next base: position 367,022 of record NZ_JAIOAP010000001.1, on the reverse strand, counting down.
CAACTTCCGAGAAGTCCTCTCCGACAGCACCGTCGGCAATTTCCGCTTCGGCTTCTGATAGTTTACTGTATAATTCAATTAAGGCTTGCTGACGCTCATACTCCTCGATAGACATGACTACCATATCACCCGTACCATTTTTGGTAATAAACACAGGCTCACGTTCTCTGTGGCAAAATTCAGAAATTTCATTCGCATGATTGCGCAAATCAGAAATTGGGCGAATTGTAGGCATATACGTTCACTCCCATAGCAGTTTCTATGTATGGAATTATATCATAATTACAAGCGAAATATACGCTATATTATGAGCAAATATTACGAAACCAACTATATTGAAGGTTGAGTTCGAAAGCGTAGAGCAGCAAAAAGCGCGTCCTCCTCATGAAAACATAAGGAGGACGCGCTTTTGTTATGCGATTACCATTTCCCCGCATCGATCTCCGATGGCGTCAGACCTGCCCAAATGTTCGGCACATCGACGGAGTCCGGATTATCGAATACGAGGAACCCTGTCGGCAAGTATCTTTCGCCGGACGAGGATGAAGGTTTATTTACGATTTCGCCTTTCTCATCAACAAGCACGGTGGATGATCCTCCATCCAGATTGGCGGCGATGACCGCGCCGTGCTCCAGCAATATTTCCTGCGCGTCATACAAGGTCGCTCCGATACTGTAACCGGGCTGGCGACCGTCGATCATGAGGAACAGAATCGATCCGTCTTCGCGTTGCCCCATAACCGTACGCGGCGCAACGCCCCATCCTTCACTGCGATTAGGAATAAGTCCTTTGCCGTTGACGATAATGCGCGGCGAGAAGCTGACCGCTTCGGAGATGCCCAAGTCCATCAGCTCATCAATCGAATATTTACCGGCGAGCATCTTGCCGTTCTTGTCTATGCCAACAATCTGCACGCTTTTTTTGCTGCCTAAACCATTATAGTAGATCTTGCCATGGCTAATAACCAACCCAATAGGCTTAAACCCGTTGCCTCTCCAATTCGGATCGGAGAACCCGCCCGCGTTAACTCCCGCAATAGCGCCGGTCCGTTTGACCATGCTGGAAACCTTTTCTCCGCGCCCGCGCTTCTGAGGAACGACTAGCCGGATTTTCTTCGGATCCCGCACGGTGAGCAGGTAACCGTGATAACCTTTCCCATCCACTTCCTCGACCGATGTGAGTTTCTTCGAGTCTTCATCACCCGAACCCCCATGATCGGCATTTGCCGGAATCGTATGAGTGTCGCGCTCGTCACCCATCTGGTCAAATTCCTTCACGTAAAGAGCAACTCTCTCCCGCAAAGCTTTTTCCCCGATAATATATTTCGCCCATTCCCGGTGCTGGGTCGTGATGATAGAATCCGCGAGTATATATCGGTACTCTTTGCCTGAAGGGGTAAAATAAAACCATCCAGCGAATAATAAAACGAGTATGAACCCGGTCCAGAAAACTCCTTTAATGAATCTCCACAATCCGGATTTTTTCTTGGGACGCAGAACTTTATTTGGACGCGAAGAACTCGCTTTAGGATTAGCGTTTATCGAATTCGACGTCGCTGTTGAAGCTCTTGGTGGCAATGACGAAATGGCGTCCACGCTCCTTTATCTTTTTTTCACACCTCCTATATACGTGGCAAACCGCCATCTTGTTGCGTATTTGCCGTAATCTCGTTCGACAGCCAGCCTTGTCAACCGCACGTATCCGACAACATTTCCCAGGAAATGACGAATAAAGGCCCTATTCGCCGCGCTTAGACGAGTAGGGCCTTCAAAAAACTATTCATTATTTTCCAGCGAGCCTTTCTTACTGTATTTGCGGTCTTTACGGTGAAGATAGTATTGTTCCTTCTCCAATGTAACGGCAATGTTGTACTCCGGAATGCCCGCCGGCGATTCGTATACACCCATTGGGAACAGGACGTTCCCTTCCGGAAAATTCACCGCCAGATTGCCCTGGAGAATATCGGCATAGTGAGCCCGGCCGTGCAAAGTTCCATGCGTATTGTGAAGAACGATTTCCTCGCCGTCCGCAACGGAGTACCTTTTAGCATCCTCCGGGTTAAGGAGCACCGCGGCACGATTTGCGCCATTGAACGCATCCTTCTCTCCGAAAATCATGGAATTAAACTGCTTGCCGCGACGAGTCGTGACGTAAAACTGCCCTTCCCCCGAAACACCTCGCATCGGGATGTCCACGGGAATCAGCCTGCCTTTGCCGTCGGGCGTCGGACATACACCGCCTTCGCACAACCAAGCGCCGCCGCGTTGAAATACGTCGCCCTTCTGCTTCAAGCGCTGAATCCCGTCATATTCCGGAGCCGCTCTCGCAATTTCTTCACGGATCGCATTCGCATCCGCGAAGCCTATGAGCCTCTTAAGCCCCGGCTTCACCCGCGCCGCCAGATCGGCGTAAATATCCCACTCCGCCCTAGCTTCCTCAATTCGCGGACCTTCTATTTCCGGGCTGAAATACACCATCCGTTCCGTCGAGGTCGAAGTTCCCCCGCCCGGCTGCTCATAACGCGTCATGGCGGGGAGCACGATAACCGCTTCCTTAGCGTCCAACAAAGTCGACGTATTCAGAATAATATCCTGATGGACACGCACTTCCAGCGCCTCTAATGCCCGGTGAACGAATTCCGGATCCGGCATCGTCTCGAGGAAATTACCGCCGGACAAATAGTAGAGATTCAGTTTGCGCGGATGAGTGATCGGCAACAGGGCATTTTCCAGAGAAACCCCGACGATATCTCCCGGCCATCTTGGCACGGGAAATCCCCATAGCTGTTCAAGCCGAGCTACATTCCGCTCTTCGAAATCGCCTCCCGGCAAAGCCGACGGCTCCGCTCCCATTTCTCCCGCGCTCTGAACGCCGGAATGACCGCGAATCGGCATAACTCCGCAAAACTCACGACCAATGAAGCCGCGAAGCAGCGCCAGATTAGCCACCTGAGAAATGTTGTCGGTGGCGTGACGATGCTGCGTTAGTCCCATCGACCAGACGAAGACCGCGGACTTCGCTTTCGCGAGCAGTTCGGCTAACTCCTGTATGCGCTCACGGGTCAACCCCGATGAACGTTCGAGCTCTTCCCATTGCTGGGAGTTCACCTTGGCACGCAGCTCCTCGTATCCGCTGACATGCTCCTGCACGAATGTATGATCGATCGCCGATCCTTGTTCCTTCTGCTCCATCTCGAACCAAATTTTCATGACCCCGTGCATAAGCGCGATATCTCCGCCAATATTAACCTGATAGAAGTCATCCGCAAGCTTGGTACCGAATAAAGCGGATTCGGCAATGGAAGGAATCCAATAACCGTCCATGGCCGGCTCCCGGTAAGGGTTGATAACGATAATTTTCGTACCCTTCCGCTTGGCCGCATACATGTACTTGGTGGACACCGGCTGGTTATTCGCCGCAACGCTGCCCCAAAATACGAGCACGTCCGTACCGATCCAATCGCTGTAACTGCAGCTGGAGGCGCCGATTCCAAGCGAGCGTTTCAGCGCGGTTTTGGATGGGGAATGGCAAATACGGGAAGCATTATCGATATGGTTGGTGCCTAGGAAACGTGCCGTCTTGGCGGCCGCATAATATGATTCGTTCGTAATTCCGCGGGCGGTTAAGTAAAATGCCGTTTGCTCCGAAGGCAGCTCGCGGAACTTGGCCGCAATGGTATCCAGTGCTTCATCCCACGTCAGCCGGGAAAAGCTCCTCTCCCCAGGACGCCGAATAAGCGGATACGGTATCCGTCCCAGTTCCCTAAGCTCGGCGCTAGACAGCTTGCGCAGCTCATCGATATCGGCATGCAGACGCTTCGGTTTGATCGCCGACATCGTGTTTAGCCGCAGCACGTTTAATCGGGTCGTACAAATGTGCGGACCGCTTAACGTTTGATCATAAAGTCCCGATACTCCGAGCGCGCAGCCATCGCACACGCCTTGCGTCAGAATTCTCGTGGCATAGGGAAGATTATCCCGGTTATTCCATATCGTTCTCATCGTATCGCGAATATGCTTGGGCTTAAGCTTGCCGAGACCGAATGGAACGGCACTGACCCATAGCTTAGGATTCGGTTTTCCCGGAAGCTTCTGAGGCCCCCGATGTTTGGTCGTTCCCATTGCTGTCACTCTCCTTCATGTAGGCGTTCCGGATAAGAATACACGTTAAACGAACCGTTACGGATGAATCCCACGATCGTAATTCCTAATTGCTCCGCAAGCTCGATTGCCAGTTCCGTCACCGCGGATTTCGAGAGCAGCACCTCGCAGCGCATTTTCGCCGCCTTAAGCAGTACCTCCGAGGATACCCTCCCGCTAAAAGCCAGCACTTTACCATCCATCAATATGTCGTTGCGCAAGCAATGCCCATACAGCTTATCAAGCGCATTGTGTCTTCCGATATCCATCCGGGATAACAGGAGCGTGCCATCCTGATCGAACAGAGCCGCGTTGTGCACCCCGCCCGTTGCTCTGAACAAACCGGATTGCGCTTGCATAGCCCCCATCATACTTAAGCAGCCGGAATAGGAAAGCCTCACTTCTCGACTTGCTATCGCCCGCGCGGTTCTGGCATCGCTATAGAACACGAAGCTTTGCCTGCTTTTGCCGCAGCATGAAGTAAGCACTCGCTTGGAACCGCTTTCTTTAATCCATGCATCCACGCCTTCGATATCCGCATATACCGTCCCCGTTCGATCATCATAGCTCAAATCCGATAAGTCGGAGTAATCCGCAAGCAATCCTTCCGATGCTAAATATCCAACGGTTAAATCTTCGATATATTCGGGCGAGCATACCAGAGTAGCCAATTCTTCTCCGTTAAGCACGATCGTAATCGGCCATTCCGTCACAACCTCGTCGACAAAAGATATAAGCCGACCGTGTTCGAATCGGGTAAGCACCCGGCGTTTCGCAGCAGCATGTGTGGAGTCTTCCATCGGCATCGACACCGCCCCTTTAGAAAGTTCTCTTCCTCCACTATAAAGGTTGGCGTTTGGCGCTTCAACAAATATTGGTATAATGAGGGGGACGAATGACGAGACACAGGAGGAATTCCACTTGAATTCAACTACCCAGTATGAAATTAACGAGCTAGTCGACGGGTTTACCCTTTATGAATTGAAAGACGCAAATACGGATTCGTTAGTTCGGATTTGCCCTGAACGCGGTGGAATCGTGATCGGTTGCCGCCTTCACGGCCAAGAGCTATTGTATTTGGATCGCGAGACGTTCCTGAATCCTCAGGCGAACATTCGCGGCGGAATCCCCGTACTTTTCCCGATAGCTGGCCAGTTAGTGGATGGACAATATGAATGGGCAGGACAAACGTATAAGATGAAAAATCACGGAGTCGCGCGAATCCTCCCATGGGATGTGGAAGCCACGCATACGGACGGCTCGGCGGCGATTACTTTAGTGTTACATAGCAATATAGAGACTTTGGCCGCCTTTCCGTTCGAATTTGAGCTGCGGTTTACTTATCGCCTTCAGGACGGAGCCTTGTCGATCGAGCAGCAATACGTCAACCATTCGCAGCAGGTCATGCCGATGGTTTCCGGTTTTCATCCGTACTTCGCAACTGAAGGCAAGAACCTCACGTACGGAACGGATGCCGCGACAATGCTCGACTATAACGACAAACAAAAAAAGCCTTTCAACGGTTCCTTGAACTTAGAAGGAATGGTGGAATCCGCAGCGCTTCTCGATGCACGCAAACCGGAGATCACTTTCCCGTTAACGAAAGGCCGTAACGTACGTCTGAGCTACAGCGATCAGTTCCGGTATGTTGTCTTATGGTCGGTTGAGGGCAAGCCCTTCGTCTGCGTCGAGCCTTGGACAGCGCTGAACGAAGCTTTGAACGACAAGCAAGAGCTCCTCATGGTCGCGCCGGGAGCGACTCAGAATTTAACTATGCGGATGGAATTCGAGTAATGAACTTATAAGGAGGAAAAAGGATGTTGGATCAGCAGGTGAAGCCGTTGTTACGGAAGTTCGGTCCGACGGATTTGCTCCTATCTCCGCTCGGTCTCGGCTGCTGGCAGTTCAGCAAAGCTCGCGGATTTGTCGGAGGGTTCTGGCCCAAGCTAGACAATACCCTCATTAACGACATTGTACGAGTGAGCCTCGAAGGCGGGATCAACTGGTTCGATACGGCCGAAATCTATGGGGGAGGCGAATCCGAGCAAATATTGGGGGAGTCTCTGCATGCGGCCGGTGATCTGGCCAAGGATGTTCACATCGCCACCAAATGGTGGCCCGGGCTTCGAACGGCTAGCAACATTCCGCGCACGATCGATGAAAGGCTTCGCCGCTTAGGCGGTTTTCCGATCGACCTGTATATGATCCATCAGCCGTTTTCCTTCTCCTCCGTTGCCAGCGAAATGCGGCAAATGGCGAAGCTTGCGAAAGAAGGCAAAATCCATTACGTCGGAGTAAGCAACTTCAATGTAAGGCGAATGAAGGAAGCGGATCGCGTGTTGAAAGAGCACGGTCTTCAGTTGGCTTCAAACCAAGTAAAATACAGCATGCTGGATCGCCGGATCGAACGCAACGGCATTCTTGAAACCGCCCAAGAACTCGGCGCAGCTATCATCGCATATTCCCCTTTGGAGCAAGGAATTCTAAGCGGTAAGTTCCACCAAAATCCGGAGCTGATTCGCAAAGCACCCGGACCTCGCCGCTTCATGAAAGGCTTCAAGCCGCAAAGCTTGCAACAAACGAAACCTCTCATCGACGTCTTGGAAAGAATAGCAATCCATTATGACGCCTCAGCGACACAAGTTGCGCTCAATTGGATCATTAACGCGTCCGGCGATTCCGTCTTTGCCATTCCCGGAGCGTCCAAGTTGCACCATGCAGAGGAGAACGTGAAGGCGATGGGCTTCAGGCTTTCCGAAGCCGAGATCGGCGAGCTAAGCGAAGTATCGGCTCGGGTGGCGTTATAGTAGATAGAAAACAATAAGACCGCCAAGGATTTCCTGGCGGTCTTATTGTTGCTGCTACGGCATATTGATATCCACATACCATTTCCCTTTTACCTTGATTAAATTCATCGTCCCCTCTTCCGTAGACTTCTTCCCTTCTTGCTCAAAGTCGACTTTATAGTTCACGATCGCCGTTTCTCCGTCGATGTTCACGTCTTTAATATCGATGCTGCCCAGCTTCGGCGATCTCTCGTCGAATTGTTCCTCTAAACTTTTAATCGCGGATTCCCTATCTAATCCCTCAGGATTATCTTCCCCATCCTTGACGTAGGTCGATAGATAAGAGAACATCTTCTCAGCGTCTTGTTGCTTAACGGCGTTAAAGAAGCCTTTAACCGCGCGTTCCGGAGTTGCATGGTTGCCCCCGCCGTCCCCCGTGAATTTAATAATAAGGAAGACGAGAACGACCGCCGCCATGCCTACAAGTATGAGCTTTTTCGTTAGATCGGATAACCTTCTCGGCGATGATGCAGGCTGAGTGGCAAAAGAATATTTCATATCCTGAGATTCCTCAGGTGGTGATGGCAATTCCGTCGCTTCCGTTATCTCCGATGCCGGCGGCAATTGCCTAACCTCTGTACCGCAGCTTGGGCACGACACGGCAAGCTCTATTAATTTTTCACCGCAATTCACGCAATACATCTCCGAAAATCCTCCAGCAGTGTTATATTTTCTTTAAATATACACGCTGTCCAAGACTATCGAAACCCATTGTCGAAAACTTTAAGAGAATTTAATGTCACCGATTCCCAATAATCGCAGTTCCAATTGCCGCAGCGGTTCATGCCATTGTTCCAAAGCATGCTGTCTGAGCAAAGCGATCATTCCCCGAACGAGAAGGCGGTTCTTCAGAGCCGGCTTGGCGCTTTCTTCCTTAAGCGTCGTTAAAGCGGCCAGGAGATCGTTCTGGGTTTGTTCATCCCACCGGGACGCCGAAGCGATGACTCTGTCCATCATATCCTGCAGCAGGATTAGTTCCTCGTTATCGCCTTCCGGAGATAAACCGGCAAGATCGCGCAACAACACCAAGTCCAATGGCGGCAATATAGGCGTTTCCCCGTCTTGCCCCATACCCGTCATCAGATCGTCCAGACGCCGGACGAGAAATCGACTTAATCGCCTATCGTCGAAGCTCTGCTCCTCGAAAAGAATAGCTTCGAAATATTGGGCCACGATACCCGACAGCAGCGCAGATGCATCCCCCAGGCAGGGCTCGACCGAGCGGCCATATATCGCCAACAGATGGGTCGCGTTCCACACTTTGCCGCGCGCGCGAATTCGAATCATCATCTGTTGGATATGAGGATGCAAACCGGTCAACGGTTCCTTAAACAACATGCGCATGAAATCCAGATGCTCGCGAATGAAACGAAATTGCCGCTCCAATTGGAGGGTCAGCTTCTCTCGTGGGGGGAGCCCCCCTTCTTCGGGGAGCCCCTCCATCCGGTCGAATAACATCTCGCCGTAATACTCGATTACGGAAATAAGCAAATCGTCTTTGGACTTGAAGTAAAAGTAGATGGAGCCTTTGGCCATGCCGAGCTCGTCAACGATTTCCTGAATGGACGTCGCATTAAATCCCTTGCGCGCAAAGCAGTGGATAGCCGCGTCAAGAATCTGCTTCTTTTTGTCCTGCATGACCCTATCCCCCTCGCCTAAGCCACTTTCGACCCCTTCATTAGGCTGTTGCTTTTCTTGATTTCCGCTTTATTTTCATCAGAATCTCATAGATAATCGGGACGATAAGCAACGTGAGCAGCGTCGAACTAATAAGACCGCCGATTACGGTAACGCCGAGGCCTTTGGAAATAATACCCGCGCTCTCGAATCCGAATGCGAGCGGAAGAAGGGCGCCGATCGTCGCAAGGGCAGTCATCAGAATCGGACGCAAACGCGTACCTCCCGCTTCCAGCAACGCTTCGCGAGTCGTTAAACCTTCTTTTTCCTTATGAATAACTCTGTCGATCAATACGATCGCGTTCGTTACCACAATCCCGATCAACATTAGCGCCCCCATCAAAGCGGATACGCTAAGCGTCTCGCCGGTTAAATAAAGGGCTGCAAGACCGCCGATGATCGCGAACGGCAAGGAAAACATAATCGCGAATGGAGCAAGTCCGCCGCCGAATGCAAGCACGAGCACCAAATACACGATAGCGATAGCCGCAAGCATCGCGAGTCCAAGTTGCGTGAATGTCTCGTTAATTTGCTCGGTTACTCCGCCGAATTTGACTTCAACGGCAGCTGGTTTTACCAATTTATCTACCTTCGCTTGGAGATCGCTGGATGCCTTGGCTACGTCGGACTTCGTAATTTTTGCGCTTACAGTGACGTTCATTTTGCCATTCTGCCTTGTGATCGCATTAGGAGAAGTTCCTTGCTCCACTGTGGCAACGTCTCGAATCGCTACTTCCACCCCAAGCGGTGATTTCAGCTTAGCGTCGAGTATTTCGTTAACATCCTTGTACTCCGCGACCGGGACATCGACGTATACGTTATACGTTTTGCCTTGCTCCTCGACTTGAGTTAATACCGGACGCACGCGTTGCGGGCTGAGCTTCATCGCAATTTGCCCGGCGGTCATCCCAAATTGGCTAAGCTTAGCTTGATCGGCGACGATTGTGTATTGTTCGTATGTCTTGGACAGGCTCGTATCGACTTTGTCGAAAGAGGTATCTGCCTTCATCAAGTCGGTAATTTGATCGACAACGGGTCTGATTTGCTCCAAGCTATCTCCGAAAACATTGATGCTGAAGTTGCTTCCGCCAAGCCCCCCGCCTTGATTCATTTCGCCAAATTGACCTTGAGGCACTGCTTTATGCAAGCCTTCGATTAATGCTTCTTTCTTATCCGCAAAATCTTTGGTATCGCTCTTATACTGCATGAAGAACAATGCCGACTTCGAAGGTCCTGGCTGCATCGGATTAGCCCCGCCGACGGAATATTGAAGGCTCGTAATGTCCGATTGCTCTAAAATATATTTCTCGGCAATAAGCGCACGCTGCTCGACATCTTCGATCCGATCGCCCGGTTCCGGAGAATACGTGACCATGGCGTACTTGTCTTCTTGCTCCGGCAAGAAGCTCGCTCCGATTAACGGAACGAGAAAACCGCTCCCGATCAGAAGAGCAAAAGCGATGACCAGCGTAATAATCTTATGATTCAAAGCGGATGTGAGCAGACGGCGGTAACCTTTGGCAAGACGGCCCGGCTTATCGTCATGCTGATGTCCTTTGCCCGCTTTGATTCCGTTCTTGAACATTTGGTGAGCCAACATGGGTACGACGGTAACCGCTACGATAAGGGAAGCAAGAAGAGCGAATACGATCGTTAACGCGAACGGAAGGAAAATCTGTCCGACCATCCCGCTTACAAGTCCTAGCGGCAAGAAAACGGCAATCGTGACGATGGTGGAGGACATGATCGGCAGGAACATCTCGCGCGTCGCTTCCAGCACGAGTTCTCGGCCCTTTAGCTTCTCGCCGGCCAGCGACATGCGGCGGTATATATTCTCGATAACGACGATGGAGTCGTCGACGACGCGCCCGATCGCGACGGTCATCGCTCCGAGGGTCATAATGTTAAGCGTGATATCGAATTGCTTCAGGAGCAATACCGCGATGATGAGCGACAGTGGAATCGATACGATGGAAATGATCGTCGTGCGAATGTTGCGTAAGAACAGCAAGATAACGACGACGGCAAATAATGCGCCGAACAACGCCTTGCTCAGCATCGTTGCTACGGATTCCTCGATCGGCTTGCCTTGATCCAGCAAGATGTCCAATTTCAAGTCCTTGAACTTTTCTTTCAGCTTGTCCGATTCGGCTTTAACGTCATTAACGACATCCACCGTATTGGCGTCGTTAGCCTTAATGATCTGAATACCTATGGACTCCTTGCCATTCGTGCGCGAGATGGACTCCGCTTTCCCCGACATCTCCACGTCGGCGATTTCTGATAAATGCACGGTCTTCAATCCGGCGCCGACTGCAGGTACGCCAGCTTTAGGGGCTGAGGTTTTAGGGGCGTTGGCATTAGGCGCAGCCGTAATAGGACCAGTTGCGTTCGGAGTAGCCGCCGATGGGCCGGCAGCAGCTGGGAAAACCGGAATGACCAGCTTTTTCAGGTCATCTATCGTAGTAACTCGACCGTCAACGACAACCGCCTTCTCGGTTTGCTCAAGTTGAAACAAACCTAGCGGTACTTTTAATGCCGAGCCTTGCACGATTCCTTTTACGGTATCTTCGCTTAGCCCTAACTCCGCCATCTTGGCTTGGTTGAATTTCAACGTCACTTCTTGAACGTATTGACCCGCAACTTTAACCGACGCTACACCCGGAACTCCTTCTAACACAGGTTGAATTTGCTCCGATACGGTTTTGGTCAAATCCTCGAGACTGCCTTGTCCAGAAGCGCTCAGAGAAATAACCGGGAAAGAGTTAAAGGAAAATTTCGAAATTTCCGGTGCTTTAACCCCTTCCGGGAGCGTAACGCCCGCTGCTGCTTCCCGCAATTGTGTAATGGCCGCATCCATATCTTGGCCGAAATCATATTCAACCGAAATGGATGAAACGTTCTCCATCGATGTTGAAGAGATGTTCTTAACGCCTTCGATATTTTTAAGTCGCTGCTCCAATGGGTCTGTCACTTGTTTCACGACGGCATCGGGAGCAGCCCCCGGATAAACCGTTGTTACGCTCAGGAAAGGAAAGTTAAGGTTAGGCAAGCTCTCCTGCTTCATATTCAACCCGGAATACAAGCCGGCAACGATGACGATTATTGTAATCATCCATAAAGCGAATTTGTTCTTAAGCGAAAATCCGATAACACTTTTCATATCTCCAACTCCTCCTCATGATCTCTCTTTAGCAAAATCTTATCGAACGATTGTTCGAAAGTCAAATGTCGAAAATGTTAATATGTCGACGTGCGATAATAATTCTAATCGAACGACCGGTCGAATACGTGTGCTTTCAGCAGGCGAAAGCCTTATCTCCAACCGTTAGCATTTCCCGTTATCATTTCCCGCCAGCCATAAATTAGTTATTTAGCAGACTATTTAACTCTGTTAGTCCATTTCCCTAGGGAGCAGTCTACTTCATGCCGGCCGCCATAGTCGGAATTTCCGACTATGGGAGCACACCGTCTTGAAGGCGTGCCATCGGGTGCGTTTTTGGACGCCGCGCGCAAAAAAACCGATCCGTGAACCCAAAGGCTCAGAGATCGGTTTTGTACTTATGTCTAACCTATTGCTCCTATACGTTCAAGCTGTGCGTGTCTGCTGAGCTATGCGAGGTCGCCGTATAACGGAAAAGAGCGAATCCGCCTATCGCATAGATCGCTGCCTGAACGAAGTTGGCCAGCCCCAAATACTCGAACGGGAACAACGCCAAGAACGCATAACCCCATAACCCGTAAGGTAAGTACTTTACATTTTTGGAGATGAGCGTTAACCATATTCCGACGAAAAAACCATAGTAAGCAATTAAGTGCAACGGAATATCGTTAAACAGCGTGTTCCAGGTTTTATAGCTTATGTCTGTTCGCAGCAGCAGTTCCTCCAAGAATAATACTCCAAGACCGCCGAATAAAATGTGCAGGTGAAAAGGCAATACAAGCTTCACGATCTTAAACGAGGTCAGTAACGCCCGAATTTCCTTGACCGCAATCGCAAATTGCTGCATTAAAATTCCTCCTTTTCTACCTAGTATACAGCGGTATAGCTATGTACATGCACAAAACCTAGACTAATATTTACGCAAAACGGTAGTAAAGGAGCAAGAACGTCGCAAGCACGAGCAAGAAATTAAGGGCAACGAAAACGATACGGTCCAGCTTCGTCTTATGCATGTCAACGGGCGGCTTATAGAAGCTCACTCCCTCGATAATAAACAACAGCAAGACGATATGGATCATGAAATGGCCTACGATCTCCACGTATCCGAATAACATCGTCGTCATAATGAAGATGATCGTCAGCACAATCGATAACAGCCGATTCAATATGCCCACGACTAGCAAATAACCGACTACGAATTCGATGAACGCCGCCAAGACGATGAATACGGCCGGAGGAAAGCCGAATGTGGGCACATGATGATGTTCAACGATATCGAGAGTCATGGCCGGGTATATCCACTTTTCCACCGCCACCCAGCATAGGGAAAGCCCCGTACCCAAATAAAGCAAAGGGAATGACCATCTCTCGAAGGGAGAACGGAAGAAAGCTAGCGCGGCGGCAATCGCTAAATAGAAGCCATAATCCAACATATGGAATAACCCGTATTCCCCAATGTAATACACATACAACCCGAATAATACAATGGAGGCCAGCTTTACAGCAAAATGATGAGGGATAATCAGCAATGCGATTGTCACTCCGACCGCGATCGTTACTCCCCCATGCGGATGCGCAAACTCCGGAGCGAACAAGCTGCCTTCCAGAAGCGACCACAACAGCGCGGCTGCCGTACCATATTGCAAAATTAGAGTGGACCACGGACGTAACCGTTCCACTTGACGATCTAATTTACCTAAAGCGGATATTTGCATAATAGCCGGAAGCACCTGCGTTAGTACGGCCAGCAGAAGCGCTACAGCTATAGCCGTCCCCATGAATACGGGAGATAAAACCTTTTCCAACACCTCTTTAACCGGCGTTACATCCGTAAACCACTTAACGTGTGCATATTGAAACATCAGCTCAACTCCTTCTCAGCCTTGAATAATTCGCGATAATTATACCATTGATTTCCTCGCCGTGATTATAGATTGACATATATTAGTCAAAAGGGTATAATGATTAATTGTAGAAGTAGTAACCCTCAGGTTTTATCCTCTTAGGGCAATATTCCTCCGTTTTCCCACACGTTCCTTATTAAGAATCTCAGAATGGCTGCTGGAAGGAACACGAATTCTCACTGGCGCGGCCTTGGAGCCGCAAGAACGATGGAGAGGTAGGGCTATCGTTGTATTCGTGAAAGTGAAATCAGGATGAATCGCGCGGTTGCGCTTCAATATTAAGACCCCCGACAGACTCGTCTGCGGGGGTCGTCCAATTTCCAGGTGTAAACTTAAAAGGCAGCACCCCTTATTAACGGGATGCTGCCTTTTGTTAACTTACAAGCTTAGTGACCTACCATCATTGGTACTTCGGCATTGCCTTCTTCTTGGCCTTCGACTTTTTTCGGCTTCTGAAGCATGAGGCCTAGCAATCCACCAACAATGGCGATTCCGACCAGAATCAGGAAAGTGTAACCGAAGGAAGAAGCGTATAACTCCAGATCCTTTTCCTTCTTGCCCGTTTCGATCATCAGATCCTTCATCTTGGTCGCTGACAGGGTCGTGAGTATAGCAATGGCGAACGACATCATAACTTGTTGCGCCGCATTAGTGAGAGATGTGACACGTCCAACTAGGTTCTGTGGAGCTGATTGGATTAGATGGTTATTAAGCGGCATCATGAACAATCCCATTCCTGCACCCAGTAGAGCAAGCGGCAACATAACCGCAGCCGTCCCGGAATCCGCAGAAATATTGGACAGTAATAGAGCCGATACCGTCGTTAAAGCCATACCTGCCAATACGAGCGGACGCGCGCCGAAGCGATCAGATAGTTTTCCTCCGATAGGCATGAACAACCCGGATGCCAGTGCTTGAGGAAGCATAATCAAACCTGTCTTGAGAGGACTAAATCCATGGGCTTGTTGTAAGAACAGAGGAACCATGAACATCGTTCCGAACATCGCTATTTGTGAAATCCATTGCACGATAATTCCTTTGGTGAAGTTGCCTGATCGGAACACTCTTAGCTCCAGAAGCGGGTTTTGGCGGTTCAATTCCACGAGAATGAATAGAATCAAAGCTACGATACCAATCCCCGAACCGATCAACGTTGTTGCGTTAGTCCAAGTGGACTCGCCCGTAACGGGATCAACGCCGCCTTGGGAAACTCCGTAAACAAGCGCTGCGAATGCCAAAGGTCCGAGGATCATGCCCAGTGTATCCAAAGACGCAACCGTTTGACGTTGAATGTTTGGCAAAGTGCGAATGCCGAGAATAATCCCGATAATACCGATAGGTAAGTTAATCAAGAATATCCACTGCCAGCTATGATATTCAACCAACCATCCGGCTACTACCGGCCCTAGCGCAGGACCAAGCAAGATTGGAATTCCCATCATACCCATGACGGCTCCGACTTTCTCCGGAGGAGATAGCCGATAAATAAAGGCCATAGCGATCGGGATGACGACACCTCCGCCAGCCCCTTGAACGATCCGGAAGGCGATAAGCGTTTCAACGGAATTAGCCGAAGCGCAGAGCACCGATCCGATGGTGAACAACCCAACCGAGATCAAAAATATTCTCTTGGCACCGAAGCGATCCGATAACCAGCCTGCCAAAGGGATAACGGCAGCTTGAGCTAAAGCATAACCAATAACTGTCCATTGCACTAACGACAAGTTCAAAAGCTTAAACTCTTGTTGCAGCTTTGGAAGCGCGACGTTAACCGCCGTACCATCCAAAATAACCATAAAAATACCGACGACGATGGCAACCAGGGGTCCGATAATCTTACGCATCGAAAATGCTTCTCCCGTTGATGCCGGTGTTGAATTTGAAGACATGTATTCCCTCCTATCCTAATGTAGGTCCTCTCTGCGCAGTCTCTCTCGTCCATTGACCGCCGTATGCTTTGGCGTTACAATAAGGACATATGGACCCTACAAAGGAACCTCTTCAGTCATACCGGACAATTGTCCGTTTAATCTTGATGTTACCGGACAATTGTCCGGAAGTCAACAATTTAGTATGTAAACTTTCGGTAAAGTGAGGTGGCTATTCCGTGTCGATCCGTCGTGAACGTAAAGACGCCCTAGAACACCGCCGATTGATCCTGCAAACCGCCCAAGCTCTATTCAACGAGCATGGCGTTCGCCCGGTTAGTATGCATCAAATCGCTAAGACAGCAGGAATCGGACAAGCGACTTTATATCGCAGATACGCCCACAAAGGCGATCTCTGCTCGGATATCCTTCAAGATTACGGACATCAGCTTATGAATCAAGTGACTACTTACTTGGAGGAACATCGGCAATCCTCCGCCGCGGAAAAATTGGACGGCATTGTGGACCTATGGATAGACGCGATCGAAGAGAAATCCGATTTAATTATCGCGATGGAAGCCAAGATGGCCTGCGACGATCACCGCGGGAACTTCTTTCATTCCCCTATGTATAAATTTTTCAGGAATAAAATGTCTGAGCTACTAACAGAAATTATGGGCCAGGATACGAATCAGCAAGCTTCTGCCGATCCCGATTTAGCTGCCCATGCGATCATCTGTTCCATGTCTCCGTTAGGATACTTTCATCTGAAGCAGGAGAAAGGTTATTCGACGGACCAAATGAAAATGGGCTTTCGCAACATGTATCGGCTCTCGGCTCAATAATTCAACCAGACAAATTAAAAAGGCTGATCTACCCGGCAGAGCTTTCAATCTGCCAAGGTAGATCAGCCTTTTCCTTGTCGTTAGGCACCGTAAGTGCTGTTCTGGCGCTCGCGAGAAACTTTCAACTTACGCTCGAACACGATCATTGCGGCAACAACTACTTCAACTAGGAAAAATCCGGCTAGCGCATCCATGATAACGTGTTGCTTAACGAATAAAGTGGACACAATAATAAGGCTCGACATCCCCGTAATTAGCGTGACGTTCCATTTATTGCGGAAGGAACTGGTCCACACCATCCTCATTACCATATAGCTTGAAAAGCAGTGAATGCTCGGGAAACAGTTATAGGGCTGATCCCGATCGTAAATGTAACGCATTAATGCGGAGAAAGGATCGCTTCCCGTAACTATCGGACGGGAAACCGTCGTTTGAAATACGGTATAAATCAAATAACATATGAGCGCGCAAACAATATAAGTGATAAGTGCCCGGTAGTACACATTGACATCCTTCTTGAAGAAGTAAAACAAGCAAACGTAAATATAGAAAATCCAGACGGAATACGGAAGCGCGAAATATTTGACGAACGGTATCGCTTGGTCCACAGCCGTCACCAATCTATAAACTTCCTGATTGGAGTTATTGTTCGTTAAAGCATACATGAGGCCGAGAACCGGGAAAACCAACATCAACAGAAGCGGAGCATACTTTTTCCAATCTACATTTTTGAGCGTCAATTTCCAACCCCCCTTTTTTCTATAAAGTACTTTATTTTTCATGCTTGGGCAAACTGCTTACATAACTATCCGACAACTTTAGAAGCTCCAATGCTCGATTATATTCATCTTTCGTCGAATCCGTCTCATTTGATTTCGCGCCGTCAAATGGATAATTCGTTCCATCCAAGTAATCAAGCCCAGGCACGAAAATCCCTTTATCGTTTATGAATGATCCAGATGGCAAATAATATCTTTGAGGCAGCAAATTATTTTTCTCGTTCAGAATATCCTGACCGAAGTGGATATGTTCCTGTAAAGAGATGCCGAGCAGGTTCGCTAACGTAGGAAACACATCAACCTGTCCGCCCGTTTGCGGAAGCACCTTCGGCTCCGTAATGCCCGGCGCGATGATCATCAAAGGAATATTCATCATCTCGGTATACTGGTAAGGTCGTTTGTAGATCGATTCCATCAAGTCCTTCTCGTGATCGGTTAAAGAATATAAAGGCAACCCGAGGTGATCTCCATAAATCATAAGTACCGATTTGTCCCATAAGCCGTTCTTCTTGAGTTTGTCGATGAAAAGTCCCAACGAATAATCCGCATAGTTCTGCGCTTGGATATAATCGCCGACAAGCGTGCCTTTGTATCGCTCCGGGAGCTCGAACCGAATTTTGCGTTCCGGAATATCAAAAGGATGATGCGAGGACATCGTAATAACTTGCGAATAGAACGGCTTTCCGCTCTGGCTTATTTTCAACAATTCATCTGCTGTCTTATCGTAAAGCACTTCATCCGACGGCCCGAAGAAAACCGTGTCCTCGTCTCCGAAAAACTTAGCATCGTAATAGCGGTCGAACCCTAAAGCCTGGTATAATTCCTTGCGGTTCCAGAATTGCACGTCGTTCGTGTGGAACGTGGCCGTCTGATAACCATGCTCTCTCAATAATTTAGGCAAACTCGGCAGTGCCAATTTGCCATAATCCTGAGCTGCGGCTCCATGCGATGGAATGTAGTACGATGTATTCACGACAAACTCTGCATCCGATGTATTACCCTGTCCGACCTGTTGGTAAAAGTGCGGGAAGTAAAAATGCTCTTTCTTAAGCTGATTCATGACAGGTGTTACTTCCTGACCGTCTATCTTCAAGTCGATCAAGAAATTCTGGGCCGCTTCAACTTGCAAAATGATGACATTCTTGCCATTCGCTTCGCCCCAATATAGCGGCGTTGCCACATCGTTCTCGCCTTTTAGCTTTGCGATCGCTTCGGAAGTGACGTTGCTCGGATCTTCGACCTCTTCCGTTGCGCTGGCGATGACCGCATATACCTCGTAACCCAAGATGCCCATATTCTCCGCTTGCTTCAGTTCATTAATGCTGTCGCGGTGTATCCAGACATTCGTCACGCTTGCTGCCAACGAGACGAAGAAAATCGCAGAAATAAGTACTCTCGATTCCTGAATATTAAGCTTCTTGCCCCATGTCCGAAACCGCCGATTAAATAACAATAATAGCAATGCAACGATATCGGTGTAGATAAACAAGAAATAGGGATGAAGCAAGGAGAACACGCTGCCTTTGACTTCCGTTACCTGGTTAACTTGCTGCAAGGCATGGTAAGTGACAATGACTCCGAAATATTTGTAGTACATAATGACGGCAAAAAATATGGTGGTCAGCAACAGATTAACGGCGATATAAACTCCTAGTTTCCTGCGCGGCGCCAGCCATTCTATGAGGCAAAATAAAACCCAGACAGAAGGTATGCTTATCGCAAGCTGAAGCCATGCCGAGGAGCTATCGAACACAACGACTCTAGCCAAATATATTTTCAACACCATGAATATAGAGAAAAAGATAAAGGGCTTGGATAACCATGCTCCCAACTTAAAAGGTTTCATGCAATTCACCTCCAGAACCCTATCTATTATAACGAATGTTAACCCAGTGTTAAAGTACTACATGAAGGAAGAACACCTAAAGGTTGGCTAAAGAATTCGGTGTCGCGTATAATGAAACAAAACTTTGAAAGGGGTACTCTCATGGCTATATCCTATACAAGAGCTTATGATCATATTTTGGATGACTTGTCTCGCGCTTTGGCCACGGTCCCGCAGTTTTACGAGTCGTTCGAGATGGAAACAGCAGACTGGGAAAGCCTTAGCAAAGATGAGCAGGACATTTGCATTCGAACGCTAGCCGATGACCTGTTCTATGTACTTGGTTCCGAACCTGCGGCCTATGTGGGCCTCGGTCATGCAGAATACGATCCCGCCCATGCCGTCATTAAAGTGACGTCCAATGAGCAGCTCGTTCATGTCGTTTCCTTGCGGGAATAGCTTGCTCGAATAAATCCGATTTGCGTAGCAAGATAGATGAAGAACACGGCCAGTACGAGACCGATTCCGATAACCGAATAATTGACGGGCACGTCCCAACTCCTCAGCATCAAGTAGAGGAACAACCCGACTACCGTCAAGCTGTTTTCCACGAAGTTCTGAACGGCGATCGTCCGGCCGGAGCCTATCGCGGTTTTGCCTTCCTCTTGCAGTATCGTGTTCAACGGTATAAGGAAGATGCCGCCCATGATTCCCGTAATAAATAAGAGCGACACCGTTAACCACAGCTGATTTGTAAAATTAGCCGCCATTACGGCGCTAACCATCGCAATCCCGTAATAGAATCCCCGATAAAGCCTGCCTTCCGGCACTAGCTTGGGGGTCAACCATGCGCTGGCAACGACTCCGAGTGCCGTGACGCCGATGATCATCGATTGCTGATCGGTGTCTTCGATTCCCAGATTAAGCGGCAGCCAAGCAATGAGAGCGATCCGAAGCACGGATGCCGTTAACCAGAATGCGCCTGTCCCGATAAGCGAAAATCGGCTTCTGCGGTTTCGGAAGAGCTTAGACAAATCGCGGAAAAACTGCCCCGCGGCTTGTTGGTAGCGAATGTGCGGATTTCCCGCTCTGACGGGCACGAGAAAAGTCATCGTCAGCGAGAGCAAATAGATGAACAAGCAGACAAGAATCGCCGGCAAGTCCGAGTGAACCGCAAGAAAACCTCCCGCGACGGTGCCGAGCAGGATCGCCAATATGGTCGATCCCTCCACCTGCGCGTTAGCCCTCAGGAGTTCCCCCTCGCTCTTCGTTAATTCCGATAAAATTCCGTATTTTCCCGGTGAATAGACGACAGCTCCGACTCCGACGAAGAAGTAACAGATCGCGGGAGATATCCCGAATAACAAGAGCAATATTCCGGTTGCTTTCAATACGTTCCCCAACAGCAAGACGTGCGACTTCGCTTTCTTGTCCGTGAAAGCTCCGACGATAGGCGCCAAGATAACATATGCGAATAAAAAAGCCATCTGAATATACGTGACCGTTCCGTCTGGATCCGATACGCCTTCTCTTTTGACCATACCCACTATGAGAAAGAAATTTAGATTATCCGCGAATGCGCTTAAAAATTGCGTCCATACCACCGCTTGCAACGGCGATAATTTGTTTCTTAACCCCAACAATTTCCTCAATCCTTTCCTTCAGCCTTCTCATTATACTCCTTCGATAAAGGTTCGTCCTCATACTATTGTAACTTTTTTACATAATCTAGTTCGCATGTCCGCCCGATTGACAAACTAGAATCTCGAACGCTATGATGGGAATATAGATTTAATTGATAATGATTATCATAATCATAAAAATGGGACGTGGGACTGCAATGGATTTGACTTTGGCGGAGCAACACTTTCATATCTCAACTAAAGGCTCGGACAATCCGCTTCTTTCCTTCGCGGCTGCGGAACTTTTGCAACCGGAGCCTATGAAGGAGCTCCTTCAGAAAGGCTCTCTGCTTATTAAAGGAATCGGCCTCGAGCTTGCCGTCTCCTTCGTCGGCCTTGCTTTCTTCGGCTTGGCCGCCACGAAACAAGTCATGATGTCCCAGTACAACAGAATCCTCGATCTATCGCTGGACAACCTTACGATTCAATTAGAATCGCATGGCGATCATGCCCATGTGGTATTCAAGATAAATGAATTGAAATGGACGGACTTACCTCTGGACGACAGGGAATCCGCGATCAGGACCGAATGGTCGAAATACTTCGCCGATACGATGAACCCGCTCATAGAAGCCGCAGCCGGAGCCGCAGGATTGAAGTCGGCTATGATCTGGAATCAATACGGTGCGCGTATAGCTTACTTAATGGATTACTTAAGGCAGATCGTTCCTGACGGACCCCTGCGGGAGCTTATAGAATCCGATTACAAGCTGCTTGCCGGTATGCCAGGGGAAACCTTTGATCGCAGGAAAAATCCTTTCGATTATACCCCTTGTTACCTCGACAGCCCTTACAAACCCGGCACGCAGATGATACTACGTTCAGCTTGCTGTATGTATTACAAACGCGAAGAAGGAGTAAAATGCTATAACTGCCCGATCCTCAAGGACGAGGAACGAGCCGCGTTTAGGCTGAAGATTGAAGCGGCGCGGCAGGATCATAGCGCTTAGCACAAAAAAAGGGCTCGTCAGGTTTACCTGACCAGCCCTTTTTTTGTGCGAAATCCGTATGGAATGCCCCTGCATAAATCCGCTCATAGAATGGAAAACTTTACGTACAATGCCATTTACGGAGGTGACTACAATTACTACGGATCACTTATTCAAACAATTAATCCACAATCTCCTTCGTCTTCAAGACACCTATCGGCACTGCAGCGACCTAGATATGGTGCAATGGCAATATGGGCCAGGGATGAAAAATTCGGCGGTTTCGGTCTATTTCAAATCGATTATCAATAACAAGAAGATCAATTACATGAAGCGATCCATGCAGGATTTAACTGAGCATATCATAGGACCCGGCACGGAAGTGACGCCGGAGATGCTGATTAAATTTTTCGATTCGCACGGCGCTTCGGCTGAATCGGCAACCCTGGAGAGCGCGTGGTCTCTTATTGACCAGCGCATTCTTGCAGGGTACGTCGTTATTTTCCTCGACGGTTGGGATAAAGCGATATGTTACGAAGCCAACGGCCTAGAAACCCGTCAGGTTATGGAGCCGGAAACCGAACCCGTCGTGCAAGGCCCGCGCGAGGGCACCGTCGAGAATATGCAGAAAAATATAGGAATGATTCGCATGCGCGTCAGAAGCACCGCGGTGAAATTCGAAGCTTTCCAAGCGGGCGGGTATTCGAACACAGCCGTAAGCTACGGTTACTTGGAAGGCGTGGTTGACACCGCCGTGCTCGAGGAGTTCAAGTCGCGAATTCGTACGGTTAATCCCGGGGAAATACTGGATACCTCTTACATAGAAGAGTTGATCGAAGACTCTCCTTACTCCCCTTTCCCCCAATTCCGCTACACGGAAAGAACCGACGTTGCCGCGGCCGCCTTGCTTAACGGGAAGATTATCTTGCTGGTGGAAGGATCCTGCTCGGTTCTGATATGCCCAGGGCTTTTCTTTGAGCTTCTTCAATCCAGCGAAGACTACTATCAGAGAGTTCTTGTCTCGAATTTCATCCGATGGCTGAGATTCATCGCTTTGCTGATCGCGATTTCTCTTCCTAGCTTATACATAGCCATTTCGACATTCCATACCGAGCTGATCCCCACCGTCCTGCTGCTGGCGATCATCGATTCGCGCGAAGGAATCCCTTTCGGCGCTTTTTTCGAAGCCGTAATCATGGTGTTCTTCTTCGAACTGCTCAAGGAAGCGGGAATACGGCTGCCGAAGCCCGTCGGATCAGCCGTAAGCATCGTCGGCGCCCTTGTTATCGGAGAGGCGTCCATCAATGCCGGAATCGCTTCTCCCATCATGGTCGTCGTCGTTGCGTTAACCGGAATCGCCTCTTTCGCCATGCCCCAATATAATTTATCCATTGCTTTGCGTCTGCTGCAATTTCCGCTAATGGCGTTAGCCGCTTTATTGGGAGGATTCGGTATCTTGTTAGGCTATTTGTTTATTTGGCTTCATCTCGTTACCTTAACCTCCTTAAACGTCCCTTATCTAACGCCGATAGCTCCGTGGAATTCACGCCAGTTCCGCGATACGCTCATTCGCAAGAAGCTGCCTGCTCTCATTCGCCGGCCGAAGCCTCCCCCATCGACTTGAAATCCGGTAAGCGAGGAGTTGTTCCTATGAATTACGGCTTGTTCTCGAGACATTTCTATCTCGCTTGCCTCCCTCTTCTTATGTTCAGCTTACTCCTAACCGCTTGCGGGGATCGGGCCGAGCTTCCGCAGAAGGGATTCGTAATGGGGATTGCCCTCGATGAATCCGACAAGGGAAACATCGAGCTGACCGCTCAAATCTTCAAACCCTCCCAAACCGTAACCAGTAAAGGGAAAGTAGGTAAAGCCTATATCAATATCCACACCGAGGATCAATCGGTCTTCGAAGCCATTCGGGATATTACGATCCATCTGGGTCGTAAAGCTCAATGGAGCCATATGAGGGCTATCTTAGTCAGCGAAGCGCTGGCACGGAAATTCCCTTTAATCAGCCTGCTTGAATTCTTCTACCGGGATCACGAGCCTCGCCTGACATCCCATGTGCTTATCACGAAAGGAAGAGCATCCGATTACTTAAACACCCCTCCTTATATCGAGAGCTCCGTCAGTCAGCAATACTTCTTAAGCGAGAAAGCCTCGCATGAGCTCACAGGTAAAACTTCAACTTTAAACTTGCTTGAATTGGCCCTCCAAGCTAGAAGCGAATCCGCCGTAGCTTTAATCCCCTATGTGTACAAAGATAAAATCGGATCGGAGGAAACCACGAATGTCGCGGGTTCCGCCGTTCTTGCGCAGGGTCATGTGAAGGAGATCGTTCCCGTTTCGCTTCTCGAAGGGATTCTAATGCTGAAAGACCAATATAAAATCGGAATTATCGAAGTCCCTTGCAAGAGGAATAAACCCATCGTCCCTACCCTGCAGGAAGACTCGTTGGAAATGGTCAAAGCGAGCAGTTCCATGAAGCTAAAATTGTACGGTGAGCGGCCTCATCTTATTTTCCGGATAAAAGCTTTTGTAGCCATATCCGAGTTGGTTTGCGGAAAAGTACTCATGCCCAACGAAGAGCTCGAACTCCGAATCAGGGTACAAAACACGATAAAGCAGAGGATGGGCGAGAGCTTGGACTGGATGCTTGAAAAGCATTTGGATCTTGTTGGAGCAGGCAATGCCCTCCACGAAAGAAAACCGAGGTTATGGAAGCAGTGGAAATCCGATTGGCCGATGAGATTTGCGCGTTCAAGCTATGAAGTGCATGCGGATGTTACTATTCTGACGTCAGGCACGAATATTGGTAAACCCATTAATTCAAAATAGGTGAGTCTCATGATGTATTTCTTGCTCGGAATAGCATCCGTCGCTTTTCTCGCCCATGATTGGTTCATAGAAAATCTGAGGGGTGCCCTCAATCGGGTAAAGATCGCCTATTCGATCCTATTGCTGCTGTCCGCCTATCACCTTCTGATCTTCAAGAATTGGCTTCGCTCTTTCTCCTTCTACGATACGGCAAGTCTTATATTCGGCCCAGCCGCAAAAGCCATTATCGCCTATTTGAATCCGAAAGGGTGACACCAGCTTGAGAAGTACGCTCACCCCTAACCAAGCCGCCGTGCTATTCTTCATTTTCCTGACAGGTTCTTCAATTATCAATATACCTGCGCCCCTCATATTGTTCAGCCATAACGGCGCTTGGATCAGCCTAATAGCAACAGGCATGTTCGGGCTGCTGCTGTTAATCCCTATTGTCAGTCTGGCCCGCCGTTATCCCGGCATGACTTTCATTCAGTATACTTCTAAGCTAATGGGTAAACCGGCAGCTATTTTTCTTGGCGTTATTTTCCTGTCGTATCAAATCCAAATGGCAGCCGGCATTGTGATGGATATTGCCATGTTCCTCAAAAGCTCCATGATGCGTTCAACCGATTATTCAATATTCATCATTTTCTCCTTTTTGGCCATAGCCATAACCATTCGCGTCGGGGTAGGAAAATTTGTGGGGATGTTCGGATTGTTAATGCTAAGCGTAATGGTCTTCATCGTTTTCAATGTGTTGCTTTCTTCCGCCAATTTCAATTGGCATTTCTTATTGCCCGTTGTCGATGATGGCGTTAAGCCCATTTTGCATGGGATATACTTTATCTCCGGCTTTCCTTATGGGGAAATCGTCCTCTTCAGTATGATTCTTCCGTTCGTCAAGCCGCAATCGTCGGATCGGACCGGGCGCAAAATGGCTCTAGCGCTTCTCCTGAACACGGCGTCTTTACTTATGGTGACTCTCGCAACTTTGCTTACGTTCGGACCCATCGCGGGGGAACGTAAATATTCCATGTTCGAAGTTGCACGCACAATCGAGATTACGGAAATTTTCCAGCGGATCGAAGCCTTGATGGGTTACTCTTTGATTGTCGCTTCGTTCATGAAGGCCTCGATTGTCCTTTTCACCTCGCATATCACTCTTAACCACCTGCTTGGTTTACCCCATGAGAATCGGCAACTCATTTTCCCCCTCGCCTTACTATGCGCGATCATCTCCATATCGGTAGGCATCCGCGGTGAAGCCAATTGGAACTTCATCGTCTCCGGTATCAATCCGCTATGGGGACTAGCCGCTTTTGTAATTCCCATAGTACTCGTTTACTTCGTATCTTTACTGCGTAAGAAGAAAACCTGAAAGTGAACAGGGGCTATCCCATAGGGTCTATGAAGACCTGAGGGGTAGCCCCAAATTATGATACAGCATGGGAGGAAATAAATAACAGTAAAACTCCCGTTAATTTGATTAAATTAAAGCAGGTTTATCGTTTTCAATGTAAATGTCCAGTTATTACCCCATTTTTCTACCTTTACCCCATATCTTGTTAAAATAAAAGGACAATTGCAGTTATTTCCCCAATCATAGCAGGCAGCTATTACTTTACCTGTAGAAATCCCGTTATTTCCAATCGAGACGGTATCGTGCTTTGTTCTTCTCCCCCGCTACTGACTGACTGCGCTCATAAGCCGCCCAATCTCGGCCTGCAAATCCTCCGGTTCGTTCACATAGTTGTAAATGCCCAAGAAGGTCCGGGTTGCTTGAGGATCCGTTCCGACCAAGCCATAAGCAGCTGTTATTTCCGGCGGCACCGGCGCGTTCTTGGTAAATTGGCAGCCATATAACGCGTCATGCAATCCTTGGCCGACGGCAGGATCCTTGAAGCTTACCGCGTCCCCAAGCAATGCCCAGCCCTGCCCCATGCCGGTAAACCAATCATTGTCGTAACCATGCAGTCCTCTGATAGGCTCAACAAATTCAACGCTCTTGAATCGGTCCGCAAAGGTCGTATGCGCAAACCCTTCCTCAATAAGCGCTCGCAGACCTTCTTCCGGCCCGGCTTTGAACCTGTCCATCCACGCTTGGTCATCGAGCGGGAACATATGACCAGTTACCACGGTCACCTTGGCAGTCATGGAAAATATACGCGAAAAAACCCGACGGGCAAGGTCGAGTTTCCTTAAAGGGGCAAAAGAAAAAGAGCACCTCTCGCGGTGCTCTCTTGCATGATCTTGGTTATCCGATTGAGACGCCCTTACGCAGGGATTTCTGATCTCGGTTTGTGTTCACAAGAGCAGGAAGCATCTTAGTTCCGCTTTCCATTGGTTTGTGACACAACCCGCAAGTCGGGATTGTTTCGAACGCGAAGTTATCCCTCATCCACCCATTGCAGCCTTCACTCGTGCAGGACCAGATCGCCGTCATTTCTTCAGGGATCTCCTCTAACGATTTCTTCCGTGAGTACATGGACGAGCCCCCTTTTCCTATAGCATAACCAAAAAAAACGCCCTTAACGTACGTTAAGGGCATTTTTGTTTGTGTTGGATTTACAGTTTAACAACGTTCTCCGCTTGTGGTCCGCGGTTGCCTTGTACCACGTTGAATTGAACGCGTTGTCCTTCGTCCAAAGTTTTGAAGCCGTCACCTGTGATCGCGCTGAAATGCACGAATACGTCGTTGCCGCCTTCAACCTCGATGAAACCGAAGCCTTTGTCTGCATTAAACCATTTCACTGTACCTGTTTGCATGTAATTCACCTCCAACTTCTATTGCCTCATGATCCTTTTTACTCATACGAATAAAAAATCCACAAAATGAAATAGGTTATGTTATACAAAATAATAACCCTTTCATTTGTGAATCCAGGTCACGATTTCGATAGGTCTTATCATAACAGGTTCAAGACTAAAAAGCAAACTGAAAGTCCTTACATCTTCATTTCCACAGCTCCTTTTTCTAAGAACAATCCCCAGCAATGCTTCAAAAACAAGCATTGCTGGATTAGGATAGCCAGTTTTGGATGTCTTATGCTCATTTATTGACTTAGATCAACCGAATTAGCCGTTATTGCCCAATCTTTCCGTTGTTATGAGCCGGCTCCCCCACTATTTATCATTTTAGAACCTACGAACGGGAGCCGCTAACGATTCCTGTCCGTCTTCCCCCTGCAGCATTTGCATGAAGAGAAAGGCGAGTCTCAATTGAAGGAGATCGTTCGATTTCTTGAAATCGATCCGCAGCGTTTCGCTGATTTTCTCCAGCCGGTAAGCCGCCGTATTACGATGAATGAACAACTGCTTGGCCGTCTCTCCGATCTGGGCATCGCTGAACACGTAAGTCTGGAGCGTCTGAAGCATTTCCTGGTCATACACCGATTCCGAGTCTAACAGCGGACCCAGCACGTAATGGCAATAACGCAGCATGGATTCCGCCGGCACGAATTGAAACAGATGAGCCATCTGGATCGTCTCGAATTGCAGCACCCGCTCTTTCATGTGAAGCCTTTCGCCGATCTTCAACGTCTCGAGGCACTCCGAGAAAGCTTCGGCAAGCCGTTCCGGCCTCGTCTTTACAGAACTCAATGCAAACACTTGCCGAGCGTTGCACAAAGCTTGCGTGAACGGAAGCCCTGTTTGGAACAACGCCGCGAGACTCTTACCTGTTCCGATTCCCTCAGCAGGATAAATCGACAAAATCCCGTCCTCCATCGTAAGGTGGTAGCCTTTGCGCTCTTTAATGGAAGGATTGAACTCCAGCTCTTGCCGAACAGCTTTCAAGTTTGCTTCCCGATCCTCGTCCGAAATGCCGTGCAGCGCGCAGATGACGCATTGGTACGCACCTTTCAGCACGTTCACTCCAGCTTTCTCGGCGTATTGAAGCACCGCGTCTATCGAGGCCCCTTTGTGCAAGTACCGCAGCATTATCGTGCTCAGATCGAGGTGGAGGAACGATTCCGTGCTGTTCACCAGCATATTCCCCAGGTAAAAGGCCAACATTTCCGAGGCTTGATGGAACAAGCCTTCCTCTGCCTTGCTCACGAGAGGGGTCGATGGCAGGAAAAGACCAAAGCCGATCGTTTCGTCCTGATAGGAGAGCGGAATTCGAATCAGTTGAACTCCTCCGCGGACGACCTTCTGCACCTGGGACTCCCAAGGCCAATCACTCATGAGCTCGCCGTCGGAACAAGGGGTTTCGTTGTAAAGGATATGTCCTCTGCCGCCTACGACGGCCATGGGAAACTCGATGACGGATGAGATGCGTTCGAAATAATTGCCTCCATCCGTTTGCCGGAGAGCAAGCTGCATTAACTTTTTTTGCTTATCTAAGATGGTATGGAGGATAAGCGTGCTGCGGGAAAGCTCATCTTGGAACAATCCATTGATCTGATCGGAAAATGTAAAGGGATAAGGAAGCTCGATAAGCGGAAATCCGAGCCGGTCGGCTTCTTCGATCAACTCCGCTGGCATTTCCGTCCAGAAACGGCCTAATTTGATGCCCAAACCTGCCGAGCCGCACATCTTCAAGCTGCGGATTAGCTTAATTGCATCGTCCAATCGATCTTTAATGACATAGGCGGTAGTGAAGAACATATCCCCTTCCTTCACCCAGTCAATGAAATCCGGCGCGTCAATGATGTTGACGGACTTGAGAATGCGGGACAGACCTGACTTCCCCGCCACCAGCTTGCCTTCCGAAAGCGGGTAGATTTCTAGAGCTTTTTCGACCGTGATGTGCATTTGATCCCCTCCATCGCCGCTGTTAAAGATTATGTCATATATTATAACGCATAATAGCAGTTTAAATGACGCAATTCGAGCTAACCAAAGTTTCGGCGATCAGTTTTCCTTTTTTGTATACTTTCTCCCTCTCCGAGCGGGTGTAAAGCAAACTTCTCACATCCGTCGCTTGGCATACGACCAAATCCGCATCCGCACCTATCCGCAATCCATAGGAATCGAGCTCAAGAGCGGTCGCGGCGCGAGTCGTGGCCATTTCCACCAATATTCCCGCGTCCTTCTCGCTGCCCATATGACTCGTTTGGGCAACCAATAGCCCAATATCCAGCGGATCCGCCGTCCCGAAAGGCGTAAACGCATTCTGGATGTTATTGCTGCCGAAGACGACATTAACCCCCTTATCCAACAACAACTGAACCGGAGTCAGCCCCCGTCCGGCGGCCTGCTCCACTCCACGCCCATTCAAGTAAAGGTCCGTTGCCGGTAAACACATGACATGAATGCCAGCTTCCGCGATGGCTTCCGCTATCGCTTCCGCACGAACCTTCCGCACTACGCCAAGGGACGTCAAATGTCCTACCGAAACCCTGCCTTGCATACCGAATTTCTCCGTCGTTTTCACCACTTCCAGAATGGCCAACTGCTCGGGCCGATCGGAAAAATCGGCATGAAGGTCGACGGGCAGGCCATGCTTATGCGCCAAACGGAACACGAAATCAAGGTGCTCTTCCAAGTTTCGGTCGTTATAGGTGATGCCTCCGACGACATCCGCTCCCATCGACACGGCCTGTTCCATTAACCCTTGCGTCACGCAGTCTCTGAAAATACCCTCCTGCGGGAAAGCGACGATTTGCAAGTCGATGACGTCCTTTAGCCGCTCTTTAAGAGCCAAAATCGTCTCCATCCCGATCAAGCCGATGACCGGATCGACCTCTACGTGACACCGCATCCGAGTAACTCCGTGAATGACCGCCTGTCTTATCACCCTTAAAGAACGTTCGTTAATATCCGCGGCCGTGAAAAACCGTTTTAGCTCGCCCGACTTGGCTATGGCCCCTTGCAAAGTCGTCACGTCGCCGGACAAACGATCGAGCAGCAACGCTTTATCCAGATGAATATGCGTCTCTACGAGCCCCGGAAGAAGCAGCTTCCCCTGAAGATCGACAACCTCCCTCGATTCGGGAAGCAGTCCATTCGAATGGTCTGCCAGATGAACGATTTTCCCACACTTTACTCCTACATCCCGTAAAAACTTATGGTCGATAGTGGAACATTGCGTAAATAACATATCTAGCATTCAATCACCTTTTTGGACTTCATTTTTGTTAACGCGACAGTAAGATTTAGTCCGATTATTAACCTAAAGCGAATGAGCGTCAAACTGTTATGTAATGTTTTGTTACATATAATAAGAATGCAACTCCTCTTTGTGCATAAAAAACTTTACTAGCCGGGACTGTCCGCAACGCAAATAAGCCCTCCTCACGATGAGAAGGGCGGAATTACTACTTATGAACAGTCCGACGACCTAGCCTACCCGCCAGACACCAGTTGCATAACAAACACCTTATCGCCAGCACGGAGCGGGATATCCAGGCTGTCTAACCAATCGATATTATCCTCGTTGTAGCATATAAGCACATGCTTACGTACTTTTCCAGGTTCGGCGTACACATGGTGCTTAAGCAAAGGATAATCGGCGAACAATCGGTCGAGCGCCTCCTGTAGCGTATCGGCTTCGAGCGGAAACTTGGCTCTTCCACCCGTGCAATCCGCGAGCAACCCCGGCACGCTTACTTCAATCCTCATCCTCAGCCTCAACAATCCAAGGTTTGACGGAGAGAATACGCGAAAGCTGCCCCGGCAACCGCTCCCAGCTTACGCCCCGATCCAAGGAACAGAACAACTCGCCTGAAGTGGTGCCGAAGTAGATGCCGTAAGGGTCCAGCGAGTCGACCGACATCGCGTCCCGGAGTACGCTGACATGCCTTTTCTCTTCGGGAAGAACGTCTCCGATCGGCAACCAACGCGATTCGTCCCTATGCCTGCGATAGACGATCAATTTGCCGTCTTTCATCGAACGCTGCTCCGAGCTTTCGAGCGGAATGAGGAACAAATCGCCCGTAGGCGAGACGCAAAAAGGAAATCCGAACGGCTCATCCCCCTCTTTCAAGGTCAGGCCTTCTTCATCCGGCGTCCAATTGTCCCCGCCATCCTCGGATTTGAATACGCCGCAATGTTCTTGCATGTACAGGATATCCGGATTGTCTGGATCCGGGGCCATTTTATGAATGCAATAACCGACCTCCTCGAAGGGCTGTCCTGTTGGCACGCGCGCAAGACCTGCATTTTTAGCTTCCCACGTCTCCCCTCCGTCTTCGGATCGGAACACGCCAACGGCGGACATTGCCACCCATATTCTCTCGGGACGGTTCGGATCGATGACAATCGTATGCAGGCACATGCCTCCGGCTCCCGGAAACCAACCTGGCCGCGATGGATGGCTGGTTAGTCCGCTTAATTCCTTCCACGTATGTCCGCTGTCATGACTCACGAACAATCCCGCTTCTTCGACGCCCGCGTACAGAGTATTCGGTTGGGACGGCGCCCCTTTGACCAATTGCCAAATCCGGTTCAACGAGAACCCGCTCTCCTCGGAGTAACGAGGTCCCTCTTCAATCTGCGTCCACGTTTCGCCGAAGTCATGGCTAACGCGGATAGACGGCCCGTAAGCCGCATGGGAAGTTCCGGCGAACAGCGTATGTCCGTTCCGGCTGTCCCCAAGAACGCTGTAAGCTTCCCAACCGCTCAAGAAAGGGCCGCTCAGCTTCCAATCCTTCCGGTCTTCATTCGTGGAATAGACAAATACGCCTTTGTTCGTTCCTACCAACAATTTCACTCGTTTGGCCAAGAAATTCCCTCCAGACAGCTTATTTGCTCTATACATAACTTCGGTAAAAGGTAGGAATTTCCTGTCTGCGCGAGTATTTCTGAGGAAAATTTTACTGTATACTTGTTGAATGGAATGCAAAGGAGCGTGAACTTTAGCATGCAAGCAATCGAAAGCAAGATCGTTCGGTCCGTCTGTCCTTTCGACTGTCCCGACACTTGCAGCTTAAACGTGAAAATAGAAAACAACCTTATCGTGTCCATTGACGGCAATCCCGATCATCCGGTTACCCAAGGCGCGATTTGCAATAAAGTACGGCACCTAAACGAGCGAGTCTATCATCCGGATAGACTTCTCTACCCGATGCGCAGAACTGGCCCCAAAGGCACACTCGAATTCGAACGGATTAGCTGGGATGAAGCTTATGAGGAAATCACTAAACGGTTTAAAGCTGCGATGGATGACAATCGCCCGGAATCGATTCTCCCTTATAGCTTCTACGGAAACATGGGAATCCTGAACGCCGAGGGAATGGACCGCCGGTTTTTCCACCGGCTCGGCGCAAGCCAACTCGAGCGCACGATATGCAATGCCGCGGGCGCGGCAGGCTATCGTTATACGATGGGAGCCGCCGCCGGAATCGATCCCGAAGACACGGTGCATTCGAAATTCGTTCTCGTCTGGGGCTGCAATATCGTCTCGACCAACATGCACCAAGTTATGTATTTGAACGAAGCGCGTAAACGAGGAGCCAAAATCGTTCACATCGACGTTCACCGGAACCGGACTTCGATATGGGCGGACCAGTTCATACCGATCTTGCCGGGTACGGATACGGCTTTAGCGCTCGGAATGATGCACGTGCTTATCAAGGAAAAGCTAACGAATAATGAGTTCATAGCCCAGTATGCGAAGGGTTACGAAGAGCTTGTCGCCCAAGCCGAACAATATCCTCCGGAGCGGGTTTCGCAAATAACGGGCATTCCGCCCGAGGATATCATCGCACTTGCTCGCGAATACGGTAACGCGACCCCTTCTTTCATCCGAATCGGCAACGGCTTGCAGCATCACGACAATGGCGGGATGGCTGTTCGCGCGATTGCGTGCCTGCCGGCTTTAACCGGACAATGGGGCATTCTCGGCGGCGGCGCGCTTAAAGGCAACAGTTATTATTCCGCGATGAACACCTTTAAGGTGGAGCGCCCGGACCTGATGCCCGATCGGAACGTCCGCTCCATTAACATGAATCGTCTTGGCGAAGCTTTGCTCGCTTCCGATCCCGCAGTCGACTTTCTTTTCGTATACAACAGCAATCCCGCAGTCGTCGCGCCCGATCAGAATCAAGTACGCCAAGGCTTGATGAGAGATGATTTATTTACGGTTGTTCACGATCTGTTCCTGACCGACACGTGCAAATATGCGGACTTGGTCCTGCCGGCTACAAGCCACTTCGAGAATCGGGATTTATTCTCTTCCTACTGGCACTTATACCTTCAATTGCATGAACCGATTATCGACGTGATGGGCGAGTGTAAATCTAATTTCACCCTTTTCAAGGAACTTGGCCTCCACATGGGGTTTGAGCCTGAGGTATTTGACATTACGGAGGAGCAGATGATCCGGCAAGCGTTGGATCGCAACTCGCCATTCCTAGATGGACTAACTTACGAGGAGTTGGAGCGTGACGGATGGGCGAAGATGAAGCTAGATCGTCCATCCCTTTTCCCGGACCGAATCCCGACGCCTTCCGGCAAAATAGAGCTGTATTCGGCTGCCATGTTACGAGCCGGGCTCCCCCCGGTTCCCGAATATATTCCGATTAACGAACCGGAAGAGTGGCCTTTCCTGCTCGTCACCGGCCCGAACCACAGCTTCATCAACTCGACATTCGGCAATCAGCATCGACTGAAAAAGCTGGAGAAACAACCGACGATCGACATGCACGCCGAAGACGCTGCGGCCAGGGGGCTGCAGCATGGGGACATCGTTCGTATCTGGAACGCGCGGGGCGAATGCCGTATAACCGTCAAAGTCGCGAACAACGTGTTGCCCGGCGTACTCGTAAGCCAAGGCTTATGGTGGGAACACGGCAACGACGGCGTTCAAGCGGTCAATGCCCTGACGAGCCAGCGCCTGTCCGACATGGGAGGCGGAGCGACCTTTTTCTCGACCCGCGTGGATATCGAGAAAGTTTAGCGTTTGTTGGACTATCTTACCTTTGAACAGGCTGCCGATTATGCCGGCAGCCTGTTATTGTTTGATCTTTTTTCTGCAAGGCTGTCGCGTTTTTACAATGCTACGTTTTCAAAGATTAATATAATAACTAATATCTAAATTCAGTTAGAGGTGATCCTATTGAGCAGATTCGGAATGTACGTTAAATTCACGGCTAAACCCGGTCAGCGAGACGCTCTGGTAAACATTCTGTTAGAAGGAACGGATTCCGAACAGTTGGGTAAGGAATGCGATTTATATATCGTCAACGTCTCGGATACCGAACCTGATACTATTTGGGTAACAGAGATGTGGAGTCATCCGGAAGCGCATGAGGCGTCCCTTGCTCAAGAAGCAACAAAAGCATCCATTAAACGCGCAATGCCGCTAATAGCAGGAGTCGAAGCAACCAAGGTAAGACCAGTTGGCGGTAAAGGACTTTAGTTTGATGTTATTGATTGACTAGAAAAAACGGCTTCGTCGTCCTTGACTAATTAGACCGCGCGACTCTGTAGGTCCAGAATCTGAACATATTGGTGTTTTTGGTGCTCCACGATTTAAAGCGACTCAGACGCTCTATTTCCACCACAAGTGCCTCATCCGACGATTTAAAGCGACTCAGACGCTCTATTTCCACCACAAGTGCCTCATCCGGAGATTTAAAGCGACTCAGACGCTCTATTTCTGCCAAAACGACTTCGTCGTACCTGGGGACAAAGATTGTCGTTTTTATCGGAGACGATTCAGACGAGGATAGCGAAAAAACGCAGACTTCAAAGCCTGCGTTCCACGCTTCTACATCATACATTCTTCAAACAAGAGGCGCCTGAATCAATGTCGCGAAATTAAATCGGTGCACATGACCATCATTTAATGTCGTTTGGCCTGTTACAAAATGGACGTGTTTGCCATTTCCGACCGGAATAGCCGGTCCTGTTCTTATCCTCCTCAGATTATGAAAATGGTTCAAGAAATCCGTTTTCGTGAGATCGATTTCATGGACATGACTATTTCCTACGCGAATCGCTTGCCCCGTAACGCCTGCGAAGCGATGGTTATGTCGATCTGCGCCTTCTTCAGCCAGTTTAGTGCTGCCTTCAAATTCATGCACGTGCCTTTGCGCCTGTCGGGAAGAAGCTGCTTTCTTGCTTATTGTAAGCTTTCTCCTTTGCATCCGTTGCTTGCCTCCTTAGAATGATGTGGCTTCACAACATTCTATTTAAGCGAATATAAGTGCTAGACACTATCCACGACCCGAATGGAAAAGGACTGCCCCCTAAGTCACCCTGAGGCAGTCCTTTTGTCGTACCGTATTATCCGATCATCGATTCGGCAATTTTATGCCCTTTTTCAATGACCGCCATGCGCTCCAACAGGAAAATTCCGCTTAATTGCGCGCTCAACGTTACCTTATCCGGGGAAGGCTTGGATGACCAGTCGGTGCTAAACAATACATTCCCTTCACCGCGCCCCCTGTCCCACATGGAAACGGCATTGATCCGTAGCGTCTCAATGGCTTCCTTCTCGTCCGGCTTCTCCGCCACCAGCTCTGCCAGGTATCGGACGAAGATGCCCTTGAACAGCCCGCCGTCGCCATCCTCTTCATCCGGAAGCAAGCCGGTTACGGGGTCCGTCAGCTCCGCGATTGCCGCCTTCGCGGTCCGCGATGCATCGTGCAAATAAGAGAGATCGCCAGTCACCCGGTACAGTTCGACCGCAGCTCCGATAAAGACGCCTTGGCAGTAAGTGAACTTCCAATCCTTGTCGATTTCTCCGTCTCCGTTGCGGTTCATTCCGTCCCAGACAAAACCCGTTTCCGGGTCGACCAGGTTATTCTTCAGCCACACATAAATTTTCTCGGCCCAGACGAGATCATCCGGATCTCCTAATTGACGCGCTAGTCTTGCCGCCAAAATGATTGCCGGACCATTGGCCGGCGTATTCTTATACCCCAACTGCTCCTTATGCCAAGCGATTCCTCCACCCATGGCGGGATTCCACCCGGTCTTGATATCTTCCCACAACTCCAACACCGTTTCTTTGAAAACCGCGTTGCCCGTAGACTCGTAAGCCCTTAACCAGGAGATCCCCATCCATTCCATGTCATCATACAGCAAGTTTGGATATGAACCGCCATTTTTGGCGCGGACGCCTGTATGCAATTGCACAAGACGTTCGGAATAACCCCTGTCTCCCGTTCGGTTTAACCCGTCTACTAACGCGTCGGCTGCATGCGCCATCCACCAATAATGAAATATCGTGTTGCAAACCCCGTTCGGACAAGGCACTTCGATGTCATACATGGAAATGCCGGGGTTCCAATAAAGGTTTTCCAATGCTTGCTGCGCTTGGTCTGCCCGGTTAGCCCATATCATGGTTGTCGCACTCTCCCTATTCATCCAACTTTCCATCTCTCTCTAACCGAGCCATCGTTTCAAGCAGCATTACGCCGCTTAGATAGGCGCTAAGCTGAACGGGAGACTCCGGCGTTTGCCCCCAAGAGCTTCCGAAGAAAGCCTTGTCTTTCTCTTTGCCATAAGTCCATAGGCTTTCCGCGTTCGCCCGAATCAGCTTGACCCATGGTTCGGGTTGCTTGTCGACCTGAATGAGTTCTCCCAAATAACGAATGAGAATGCCCTTGAACAACGCGCCGTCCCCGTCCCCTTCGGACGGAAGCATACCCGTCGTACCGTTGGCGAATTGCCTGACAACGAATGTCGCCGTCTTCTTGGCATCGTCCAGATAACGTTCTTGTCCCGTTGCCCTGAATAGCTCCACCCCGGCGCCAATAAACGTTCCTTGGTTGTATGAAAATTGCCATTCCTTATCGATATGGCCATCGCCGGTCCGGTTCACCCCATCCCATACGAGTCCCGAATCCGGATCCACTAACGACTTCTTTTGCCAATCGTAGATCTTAGTTGCCCAATCCAAATATTGCTGATCCTTAAAGCGTTCATACAGTTTTGCGGCCAAAATGGATGACGGCGCGTTGGCGGGCGTGTTTTTGTAATCCTGTTGTTCTTTTCTCCAGGCGATTCCCCCGCCTTGGCTATCGTTCCAGCCCGTCTCGATATCTTTCCATAGGATAAGCACGGCTTCCTTGTACCTATTGTCTTCCGTGACGTCGTACGCTTTCAGCCAGGCAAGACCCATCCAAGCCATGTCATCGTAATAGTCGTTTGGAAAAAAGCCAACATTTCGATCCAAAATCCCTTGGTACAGCTGGCTTAATCGTTCCTTATATCCTTCATCTCCGGTACGGCCGTAAGCATCGGCTTGGAGCTCGACGGCATGCGCTAGCCACCAATAGTTAAAAGGATGATCGCAAGTTTGAAGCAAGCACGGAGACGCATTGTTGTATAACCGGTGTTTCTCATCCCAGAAAGATTCGCTCAGTTGCAGCTCGGCTTCTTCGGCCCTTTCGCTCCACACCGTCGACTCAGACACTGGCTTATCCCAAATACGGTCTAGCCATCCGATTTTCCAGAAAACTCCCGCAAGGCAAATAACGAGTACGATTACGACCAACTTCCAAGCTTTTGCTGCATTCATCGCTTCACCTGCTTAACCTTTAACTCCGCTAAAGGCGATGCCCTGCACGAAATATTTTTGTAAAAACACGAACAGGATCAAAATAGGTAAAATCGCAACCATAGCCCCTGCCATTACGGGTCCGAAATCGGTTTTATGGTTATACGAGAAAGCCTGAAGTCCCATCTGAATCGTCGCTTTATTCGGATCGTTCAGTACGATCATCGGCCATAAGAAGCTGTTCCAGCCCGCCTGAAACGTAAAGATACCCAGTGTTGCCAGTGCCGGCTTGGTCAGGGGGAGATAAATACTCCGGAAAATGCGAAATTCGCTGCTCCCTTCAAGACGCGCCATCTCCATCATATCCGAGGGGAGCGTAAGGAAAAATTGTCTCATGAAGAACACGGCAAACGACCCGGATGCCCCCGGCAAAACAACTCCCCAGATCGTGTTCAGCAAGCCGTTGCCGCCCGCGCCGTACCAATCGTTTCCTCCAATGAAAGGAAAATGTTTCAGCACGTAGAAACTCGGAATCAAAGTAACAACGCCCGGTATCATCATGGCCGACAGCAGCACGAGAAACAATATTTTGTTCAGGCGAAAAGGCAGTTTGGCGAAAGCATAGCCGCTTAAGGAGCCAAAAAAGAGGTTTGCGATAACCCCCAAAACCGCCAAAACCAAAGTATTCCAAAAATAGAGTCCGAACGGAACGGTAGTGAAAGCGGTCCGATAATGCTCCAAAGAAATTTTAGAGGGTAACCAACGGATCGGCATTGAGAAAATATCTTCACTCGGCTTGAAAGAGGTGATCAGACTCCAAAAGAAAGGCAGGAACATGAACACTGCAATACCGATACTCAACACATAGAACAGGACATTCCATAACAAGCGAACCGTCAAGAAACGTCTTTTCATACGACCGACTCCTCGGATTTGTTAATGCGCATATTAATGAAAGAAAATATAAGAATCGCCACAGCGAGAATGAACGCCTGAGCGGATGCATAGCCCATTTGCAATTGGTTAAAGCCTTGCTGGTAAATCAGATACACGGGTGTTTTGGTCACGTTAGCAGGACCGCCTTCGGTTAGGACGAAAGCTTGGTCAAACAGTTGAAGCGCGCCGATAATGGACATTGTGCTCACCAAAAACGTCGTAGGCCGAAGCTGCGGCAAGGTGATGTACCTGAATCGGTGAAAAGCATTGGCGCCGTCCAATTTGGCCGATTCATACAAGTAATCCGGAATACCTTGAAGACCTGCAATATAGATGATCATATTGGAGCCGATGGATTGCCACAAAGTAACGAGTATGATCGAAAACATAGCCGTCTCCGTTTGCGCCAGCCATGCCGGACCGACGATACCTAAATATCCAAGCAATGCGTTGACCAGGCCGAATTCCGGATGTAGAAGCCACACCCATACCGTTGCGGCAGCTACCGCAGAAGTTAACGTAGGCAAGTAGTTCATCGTACGGAACAGCTTTACTCCCGTTTTACGAAAATTAAGAAGAAGGGCTATCCCCATTGAAATGATAATATTCAGCGGAATAAAGACGACCGTATAGTAGCTGACGTTCCTGAAAGTTTTCCAGTACAAGGTGTCTTTCCATAACCTTTGATAATTGTCCAAGCCTACCCAGTCCATTCGGCTCAGAACATCATAATTGGTAAAACTTAAATAGAAAGCCATGAACACCGGAATGACCGTAAAAATAAGGAACAATAAGATGGTAGGTGTTATGAAAAGGTATCCTGTTCTCGCTTGATGTCGGTACAATTTACCCATGGAAGCCATAAACGGTCCCCTTTCCGAAAGGTGGAAAAGGGAGGATCTCCTCCCTTTTCCCTGTCATCGTTATTTCGCTGTCGCGTTGTCTTGCAATAATCTATCTCCTTGCTCCTGCGCCTTTTTAAGCGTTTCTTCGGCGCTTTGCTTGCCTTGCTGGAACAATTGAAGGTTCGGCACGAGAGCGTCGCCTTCCATGATGGAGTAACCAGGGTGCTGCGGACGGATTTTCGCGAAACTGAGCGTATCGATGAAAGGCTTCCAAAGCGGATCGTCCTTGAAGAACGAATCTTCGAGCGCCGGTTTGTAGCCCGGCAAGTTCAGACTCATTTTAGCCCACTGAAGAGCGCCTTCCTTCGTACCCGTCCACCATTTGATGAATTCCCACGCTTCGGCTTGATGCTTGGAGCCTTCCGGAATGACGAGTCCGAAACCGCCCATGCCCGATCCTTTGTCACCATTCGGGCCGGCAGGAGGCGGTACGATGCCGAAGTCGAGATCTTTGCCGTATTTCTTGTAAGTCGTGAGCATCCACGGACCGGTATAAGTCATAGCCACTTTGCCGGTAGCGAAGGCATCCGTTCCTTCTCCAAGTCCTTGCTCGAAGCCGACTTTGTAAACTTTATCTTTATTAAGCAGGCGATCCCAGTATTCCAGAACGGCTTTGCCTTTGTCGTTGTTGAAGTTCGTTTTGCCGTCGTCCGTCAGGATTGTTCCACCTGCTTGCTGGAGGTACATATTGAACAGTCCGTTGTCGGCCAAGGAGAAGCCGGCAACTTCGAGCTTTTTACCGTTCCACTTCGTTGTCTTGATGGCAGCCTGCTCCAACTCATCCCAAGTGGTCGGAGGATTCGTTATCCCTGCATCTGCGAACAGTTTTTTGTTATAGAACAAGGCGCGGGCATCAACCGTAAGCGGCAACCCGTACAGCTTGCCGCCGCTGGAAAGCTCCTTCATCGCTTCATCGTAGAAGTCGCCAGCATTTACGCCGTCTTTAGCCATAAAGTCATCGATCGGATGCATGACGTTTTTCGGAGCGTAAAGCGACGTGCGCCAGCGATCCCAGAATAGGATGTCCGGGGAACCACCGGAAGTCGCGGCCGTCAGAAACTTGGTGATCATGTCTTGCTGAAGCACGTACTTAACCTTGATTCTATCTTGGGATTTGTTGAAGGCGTCTGCCATCGCTTCGAATTGCTTCTGGCCTTCGCCGCCCCAGTCACCCCAAAAATTTAATTCAACGACCTCGGCAGGTGCAGCCGGCGTCGTTTCGCTTGCTTTAGTCGTCTCGGAAGGAGCTGCCGTTGTTTCTTTACTGCCGGCGGAGCTGCTTGCGTTGTTGCCGCCATTGTTTCCGCCGCAAGCGGCGAGGGTTACCATAACGAGTATGGTCAGGGTTACGATAGAAATCCACTTTTTCACTCTTGTTGCCTCCCTTTTATTATTCCGTTTATTCATTATTTCAACGGGGCGAACCCCGGTTGAAAACCAGATAGATCGATTATGCCGTCCGAACGCGAATGCCGCAGTAGTCCATCAGAAGCTCGCAGAACATCATATTGGCCCAGGAGAACCATGGTCGGCTAAACTCGGACGGATCATCCGCCGAGAACCCTTCGTGCATCATTCCCGTACCGGCGTCCGTATCGGCCATCAAACGCAGAAGCCGAAGCTTCTCCTCCGGATCGGTTGCCGTCAACCCTTGCATCGCCAGAGCGATATGCCAGACGTATCCGTCCGGGGTATGCGGGCTTCCGATTCCCTGTGCGGCTCTGCCTTCATAGAAGTAAGGATTTTCCCGGCTTAGAATAAAGCTGCGAGTGTTCCGATAGATCGGGTCGGACTGTTCCGCGTAACCCAAGTAAGGAATGGAGAGCAGGCTAGGAACGTTGGCGTCGTCCATCAGGTTGTGATTGCCGTTGCCGTCGGTTTCGTAGGCGTACATCTTTCCATGGACCGGGTGTTCTACGATTCCATAAGCTTCGATGCCTGCCGAGATTTGCTTGGCAAGCTCGCTCGCTTCGGACTCCAGGTCGCTGTCCGCGAGTACTTCGCGGGCAATTTCGCCTAAATAGTTAAGCACGACAACGGCGAACATGTTGGCAGGCACCAAGTAGCCGTAACGACAGGCATCGTCGCTAGGCCTAAACCCGGACCAGGTCATTCCCGTGAAAGCAACTTCGTTCCCTCGCCCTTGCCTTGGCAACGTGTCGCTAGGCGGACAGTCGGACCTTTGGAAAGAATAGGCGGACTTCGTTTCGTGGTGCTGCTCCGTCTTCCAAGTGTCCAGGATTTGTCTGGCGGCGGAACGAAATGTCTCGTTGAAATGGGATGTCCTTCCCGTGTTTTTCCAGAGCAGATAACTTAACTGCAGCGGATAGCAGAGGGAGTCGATCTCGTATTTCCTCTCCCACAACCAAGGAGACATATTCGTTTCATCCGCTTGGTGTCCTTTGCCGCTTGGGCTGTCGTTAAAAGCGTTGGCATAGGGGTCCAAGAGAATGCATTCCAACTGTCGTTGTACCAGCCCCCCGATCATGTCCGCCAATGCCTGATCTTCGCCTGCCGCCACGAGGAACGGCCTGACTTGCGCGGCGGAATCCCGAAGCCACATCGCGGGAATGTCTCCCGTAATGACGAACGTCGTCCCGTCGGGCTTCGACTGAATGGTCGTATTCAAAGTATTGGCAAGCGCGTTGCGGTATATCTCGACCAGCTTCGGTTCGTTCGCCAGATTTGCCGATATTTTCTCCAGCAAACCGGATAGAACGGGCGAATTCGTTGTCGCGAATGTCATGGGTTAAACCTCTCTCCCCTCTTGTTGTTCATTCTTCTTTGCTAGAGATATGGGCCGGAAGAGAAGCGACCATCTCGATGAGCATCAACCCGCTGAGTTGGGCGCATAATTGCACTGCCGGTTCGACGGGCGCTTGCCAGGAGCGGCTGATCAACCCTTTCCCATCCCTGCCCGTGTTCCATAACACGCTAGCGTTATGGACAATCATGCGGCGTACTTCAAGCCGATCGGGACATAGTTCCAGCAGTTGCCGAAGGTACCTGACGTAGATCCCCTTGAACAATCCGCAATCGTCCTTCCCTTCATCCGGCAGCACGCCGCCGTCCGCGGGAACCAACCGTTTCATCGATTCCGCCGTCGTGCGAAGCGCGTCGTTCAAATACTTTCTGTTACCCGTTATCCGATATAGCTCGATGCCCGCTCCGATGAATACGCCTTGGCAGTAGGTATACTCCCACTCATAGTCGATCTTTCCATCCCCTAGCCGATTCATACCGTCCCATACGAAGCCGGTCTCGGGATCGACGAGGTTCACTTTGTTCCACTCGTAAATCTTCGCTGCCCAATCATAGTCCTGCCGCTTCCCGAAACGCTGATACAACCTAGCCGCCAGAATGGCAGCCGGCGCATTCGCCGGAGTGTTCTTGTAGTCGAGCTGGTCTTTGCGCCAAGCCATCCCCCCGCCCATATGGTCGTTCCATGCGGTTTGGATGTTTTCCCATAAGACAAGCACTTTTTCCATGTAATCTTCATTCTTCGTTACGTCGTAAACCCTTAACAAAGCTAACGCCATCCACTCCATATCGTCGTAAAAATTATGAAGGAGCGTGCCGCCGTTGAGTTGATGAACTCCCGCGAGCACTTGATCGACCTTTTGCAGGTAAGAACGTTTTTTCGTACGCTCGTAGCCGTCGACCAAGACGTCAATGACATGTGCATGCCACCAGTAAACGAAAGAGTCGTTACACGTTCCGTCTTCGCAGGGAGCGCATTGATTCATGA
This sequence comes from Cohnella silvisoli, assembly GCF_021190915.1. GTDB lineage: Bacteria > Bacillota > Bacilli > Paenibacillales > Paenibacillaceae > Cohnella > Cohnella silvisoli. The sequence continues at coordinate 323,568 of NZ_JAIOAP010000001.1, read as the reverse complement.
TGCTTTGGCGCTCATTCCAGAAATTATAGAGCAACTCTTCTTGGGCGGTTTCCGCCCGGATGTTCCAGTCTGGTGCCAATTCCAAAAGCAGAACCCCCTTCTCAGGATGGCTGGACTTATTTGTGAAACGCTTACATGTCTAAATATAATGTCATACCAATTACATGTCAATATATTTAATTCGTTATTTATTAAAAAATTTTAGATTGACATATCAGTTAATAGGTTTTTTGGTCGGAATACGTCGACAACCCCCTGCCCGAAGAGCAAAAAAACCTGCCGTATCGTCCGACAGGTTCAGTTGTATCACGCAGGAGCAAGTTGATTTAACTTTGCGCTATTCTTTTTGCAGCAGGGCTTGAAGTAGAATCTCCCCGAACTAGCGAAGCATCCAGCAAAATTTTAGACGGCAAAGTTTCCCCTTCTTTTAATCGGACTACGTTCTCGTAAGCCAAACGTCCCATTTCCTCTTGGTTCTGCCTTAAATGGGTGAACGGATAATTCCCATCTTGTTCCGGACAGTCGAAGCAAATGATGGAAAGGTCCTCGGGAACTCTAAGCTTCAGCTGTTTGGCCGCTTCCCTGGCCAGAAGAGCAATATTATACTCCATGGAAAAGAGTGCCGTAATGTGCGGATGATCCTTCAGCAGCAGCTTGATTTTCAGAATATCTTTGGCTTTGTTCTCTTCGATGAATGCGGTGGGCAGCGTTGAAACGATATCTTCGATCCACAAGTCGCGATCTACGACGATTCCCTTTTCCGCATGCGCTTGAATAAAGCCTTCTATCCGATCCTCGATAGCCGTCGTATCAATAGGCGGAGGCGTCAACAAGCCGATATGTTTATGGCCCAAATCAATTAAATAATCCGTTCCCAGCTTGGAGCCAGCCACATTATCGGTGCTGATGGAACCGGCTGATATTCCCTTCAAATGCCTGTCCACCAGAACGAATGGGAATTTATCAATGACGAGCTTAAGAATTTCCGCATTAAAATATTCACCCTGGGCCGGAAAAATAATGAGTCCGTCTACGCCGAAGTCGAGCAACCCTTTGATCGCTTCTTCTTCATAAGAAGGGATGCCGAACGTACGCCTGACAATTAAATAACTGTCGAATTTACGGGAAGCCTCTTCCATGCCGTATATCAATCCCGTGCCATAACTATCCCCGAAATCGGTCATGATAAGTCCGACGAGCATTTTGCCGTCGTCTTTGCCTCTTCCGGAGGCATTCTTATTGACACCCGTTTGAGCGTTAGCGGCCGCAACCGCCGAAGCCGGATCCGCTACGAAAGATCCTCTGCCCGGCCGCCGAACGATCAAACCTTCTCCCGCTAATAGCTCCAACGCTTTTTTGCTCGTAATGCGGCTGACGCCGTACTCATCGGCTAATTCCTTCTCCGAAGGTACGCGGTCGCCGATCTGGTATTGCCCGGTTACAATTCCGCTGCGCAACGCATCGAATATTTTCTCGTACATCGGACTCGACATATCCATTGCCTCCCTGACGCCCATACAAATACGTTAAGCTTACATAATAATATATCATGATATAAAATTTATGCCAATATAAAAATGCTAATAATTTGGACAAGGGTTTAGTTCGGTACCAGAACTGAATGCTGCGTAACCGTATGCAAATCTCGCCATATTCGGTTAATCAAGTTATCTTCCATTAGCACAGCCATACCAAGCAGCGGGAAAATGGCATGAGCGCACGCCAAGGAAACTTTTGCAACATCTTGACTGCATTGTCCGACCTCTAGCTCATCTTGTTCCGAAATTCGACCTCCGCTCGTAAAATCTGCCCACGATCGTTCAACAACCTCGTAAAACTTCAGAGACACAGCTTCAAAAGATATTTCCTGTTCCTCAATCGCCTTAAATAATGTCGCGATTCGCTGAGGACGACTTTGCGTCCAATCCGCTTGGCGGGCAATGGCGAAGGAACGGGCCTCCTCCAGAAAATGCCGGCAAACACCGAGACACACTGCGGCGAACGAGGTTTGCGCAAACGGCAGAAACGGATAACGGAATATCGGATCGTCATAATGGGGATTGCTCATAATATCGAATGTGCGCTCCGTCGGAACAAAGGTTTGCTCCACGGAGATGGAGTGGCTATCCGTCCCCTTGAGTCCGAAAGAATTCCAATCCCGGATAATGCTCACCTGCTCAGGCATGAACGCAAACGAGCGGATGATCGCTTCTTCTCCAGGCTCTCCTTCTATTCGGCAGTTCGCGGTAAACAGGCTGGCGTAAGTTGACCCGCTGCAATATTTCCATTGCCCGCTGACGATATATCCGCCGTCAACCGACCGAGCGATCCCGTTCGGATGACCGCTGCCCGCTACGACGGAATTATCGTTTCCAAACAAAAGCCGAGACTGCTCGGGCGGCAAAGCCGCGGAGAAAAAACCGCCTCCGGAGCCAATCGTAACAAGCCATCCGAAGCTTCCATCGATCTGCGAAGCCCGTTCAAAAACACGCAACGCTTCGGGAAAAGGAAGCATTAAACCGCCCAAATCCGACGGAACGAACAGTTTGAACAGCTTCGCCTCATACATATAGTCCAATATTCGCGTCGTTAACGTGCCTGCGGTTTCATTGTTATCGGCGTTCGCCCTAACCTCGTAAACGATCTTTTCTGGAATAATCGGCATTTTATTTCTCCCCTTCATAGACATTTGTTTAACATATGGACATTTGTTTATAAGTGTATTATGCTATCTCTGTACTAAAACGAAGTAATGTCTTAAACATCCAAAGGAGCGGGCGGAAAATGGATCGCGAGCAGCAAATTTTAGACCTCATACGCCACAATCCTTTTATTTCCCAGAACGAGATCGCCAGCAGCATCGGCATCTCGAGATCCGCCGTAGCCGGCTATATCGCCGCTTTAACTAAGAAAGGCGTCATTCGCGGACGGGCCTACGTGACGGCGGAAGAGAACTCGGTTCTCTGCATCGGCGGCGCCAATCTCGACAGCAAAGCGACCAGCAAGCAACGAATCCGTCCCGCCTCCTCCAACCCGGCTACCGTTACGGAATCCTGCGGAGGCGTCGCCCGCAACATCGCGGACAATCTGGCACATCTCGCTTGTACGGTTTCTCTGCTGACGGTCGTCGGCGACGATCAGGCCGGGCAATGGGTACTAAAGGAAAGTGCGCGCAACGGCGTTGATACCGGCTTGTCCTATGTGCTGCCAAACGAGAAAACCGGCAGTTACACCGCACTGCTAGATGAGTCCGGAGAAATGTTCGTGGCCTTTGCCGATATGGACATTTACGACAAATTCACCCCTCGCCTCATCCAGGAAAAGTGGCCGCACATCGCGGCTTCCAAGCTTGTCGTCGCGGATACGAACTTGCCGGCGGAAAGCTTGGACGAACTCGTGAAACGTTGCCGTGACAGCATGCTGCCGCTTTTCATCGATCCCGTATCATCGGAGAAAACGAAGAAGCTGCCGCGGAATTTATCCGGGGTAACCGCCATTTTCCCGAACTTGGAGGAAGCGATTGAACTAGCCGGAGTCGGTGCTGGTGCTGGTGCTGGTGCCGGTGCTAGTGCCGATACGTCGAACGTACCGGACTTCGCCAAGATAGCCCAGGCGATTCGCGAACGCGGCGTGTTGAATGTGTTCATCACCTTAGGCGAGTCGGGCGTTCTGTATTCAGGAGAAGAAGGCAGTTTCCTTCTCCCTCCGATTCCGGCCGACATTATCGAAGTGACAGGCGCAGGGGATGCGTTCGTCGCCGGAGTTGCCTATGGGTTTCTTCATAATCAACCTTACGTTGAAGCTTGCAAACTCGGTTTAGCCGCTTCTTATCTCACTTTGCAAACAGCCGAGTCCGTATCCGGGCTCCTAAACGAACAAACGATACGACAAACCGCCAAGGAGAGATTATCATGAATAACTATTTAACTTATACGGAAGAAGTCCAAGAAGCTCTCGCGAACAACAAGCCTGTCGTCGCGCTGGAAACGACGATCATTTCACACGGCATGCCTTACCCGCAAAATATCGAGATGGCTCGCAAAGTCGAGCAAATCATTCGCGAGAATGGCGCTGTTCCTGCCACGATCGGGATTCTGGACGGACGTATCAAGATCGGTTTAAACGAGCAAGAGCTGGAAGCATTCGCGACGACCAAACAGGTGGAAAAAGTAAGCCGCCGCGACTTCCCTTATATTTTGTCATCCGGCAAGATCGGAGCGACAACCGTAGCCGCTACGATGATCGGCGCGGCATTAGCCGGCATCGATGTATTCGCGACAGGCGGAATCGGCGGTGTGCACCGCGAAGGCGAGACGACAATGGACATCTCCGCCGACTTGACGGAGCTGGCTCAAACAAATGTAGCTGTAGTCTGCGCAGGGGCCAAATCGATACTCGACATCGGCCGGACTTTAGAATTTCTGGAGACGCACGGCGTACCGGTCGTTGGATATAAGACGGACGAGTTCCCGTCCTTCTATGCCAGAGAAAGCGGATATGGCGTAGACTTCCGATTAGATGAGCCTTCCCAGGTCGCCGATGTTCTCCGGACGAAATGGGAACTGGGTCTTAACGGCGGCGCCATCATCGCCAACCCCGTTCCGGTCGAAGCGGCGCTTCAGCAAGAAGACATCGAAGGCGTCATTCAACAGGCGCTCTCCGAAGCCAAGGAACAACACGTTACAGGGAAAAAAGTAACCCCGTTCCTGCTTGCCCGCATTAAAGAGTTAACGGAAGGTCGCAGCTTGGAGACGAATATCGCCCTTGTATACCATAACGCGAAAGTCGCCGCACAAATTGCCGTGGCTCTTAAAAACAAATAAGGCGAGTGACTATAGCAGGGGGCTTCGGCCATCCTCTTTGCTAATAGTTGCTTTTTCCGACTATAGCAAGGTACTTCCGCCTTCCTCCTTGCTAATAGTCGCTTTTTCCGACAGCATTGTCCGGCATTAAGGTGGGAGTGTTAGCCCGCAGATATGATTCTAGACTGAAAAGTAGACACAGGTCAAACTGATGAAATGAATCAGAATCGGAGGACTGTGTCGGAAGTCGCCCGCGAACTGAAGATCAAGGACAATAGCTCTACGGCTGGATGAATAAATATGGCGGAGAGCCGGAGATCGTTGCCTCACAAGCTTTTAAGTCCGACGATCATCAGCTCAGGGAATTGCAAAAGCAAATACGTGATCTGCAAGAGGAGAACGAAATCTAAAAAAAAGCGATGCACTTCTTCGCGACGTTCAACCGCGAACACCGCTCCGAGTACCGACTGGAGAAGATGTGCTGCGTGCTCCAGGTTTCTCGTAGCGGATACTACAAATGGAAGGATCGCCCCGAAAGAGATCGAGCCCGTCAACTCAGAGAATGGACCGATCAGGTCAAGGGAGTCTACGATCAGTCCAGTCAGCTCTACGGCAGTCCCAAGGTCGCCGAGAAGCTTCATCAGCAAGGGGTGAGCGTCTCCACGCGAGCCGTGATAAGGATTATGAACAAGCAGCAGTGGCGGTCTAGGACCATCAAGAAATACAACGCCACAACGAACTCCAAACATCATTTTCCGGTACAAGTAAACGTGCTCAATCAGGAATTTACGGCCAGTAAGCCCAACGAAAAATGGATAACGGACATTACCTACGGTACGCCCATCTAACAAAGTTCCTAATCGGAACTTTGTTACTTGAGCATGTTTGGAATGCATGTCCAGGGAAGCGGCTCGCATCACTCTCGCTTCAAGTGGAGCCCGAACGCCGGGCTTAGATGGCTTAGATAAGCGCAAGCTGGAAGAAATGCTTGATCTTGAACCGGAAATGTTACGCTATGAATTGCTGACCGGAAATTACTGTCCGCAACCTGCCCGTCGAGTATAATGCTGATGGCAATGGAGCCGATATGGGAAAGTGATTTCCATCCGGTATCTTATGGTTTCAGACCGGCGCGGAGTGTTCATCATGCAATTAGAACTGTCAAAATGCAACTGCAAGATGGAAACGAACAAACGAACGCAACTACCGGCCGTTGGGTCATTGAAGGTGACTTGGCGCATGAAGTATTTGTGCTAAAGAACCAAGCGAGGCAAAAGCTCCGCAGCAAAGAAGGTTATGCCATAGCCGTGAGGCGCATGATCAAGCCGGAGCCCGTGTTTGGTGATGTGAAGAACAACTGAGTCTTTAAAAGATTCCTGATTAGAGGCTTACCGAAAGTAAGCCTGGAGGTCAGCGAAGCGATATCCTTGCTTGTTCGTTCCACCTTTTCATGATTGATGATAGAATACACGTAAATACCCGTAACTAACATCGGAAACAACACAATGACCACGGTCAGGACAATGAAACGCTGTCTTAGAGAGTATTTAACTGAGAAAGACTCCTTCATGGTATCCTAGCTCCAATCATGCAAATGCAGATAGCGTTTGACCCGCTGTACCAATTGCAATCCGCAGTCGTTATAATGAATATTGTATAAGATACTGCCTCGCTGCGGATAGAGGGTGAAAGGAATGATGCCAATGTTTATTCGCGAATATGAGAAAATTACTTCCCTGCGTTCTAAGCAAATTATGGGCGGCGGCATTCACCCCTATTATGAGCTGCTCTACATCTCCGAGGGAGCATTTAAAATCCAATGGATTGACAGCGCATTCACAGCAAGCGGCCCCGCCCTGTTTATTGTTACACCTTCTTCGCCGCATCAGATTGAACAGCTTTCTCCGGTGCTGGACTGCTGGTTTGTCGAGTTCCGGCTTCAGCATGCAGAATTCGTCCCCTCGCTGGACGTCCTGCGAATTTGGAATACATCGCAAAGCCTTATGGATTGGAATGCAGACAGTTTATCCGACTTGCGAGACACCTTGCAGTCGTTGGACAAAGCGATTTGTGCCAACCTCCCCAGAACGTCAGGCGATATTTTTTACCGGATCATGGCCTGCGATATCCAGAAGCTGATGCTCCAAATCGACCATTACGCGACGACTACCCTAACGGCAACAAAAAAAGCAGTCCTCTCTCCTCCTTCGGAAAAATGGTCTGCTCATAGTCATATTTACGGGCTGATCCGGTTTATGGAAGATCATTATATACAGGAAATTACGTTGGACGAGCTCGCCAAGCGTTCGGGCTATACGCCTTCTTACATCATTCGCTTGTTCAAGGAAATGACGGATTCGACGCCATTCCAATATTTGAACGAGCTTCGCATGTTCGCCGCCACGTCCTATCTGCAATCGGGCGAGAAGAGCATTCAGAATATTGCCGAGTCGATCGGTTTCCCGAACATTCATTATTTCAGCCGTATGTTCAAAAAGAAGTTCGGCGTCAGCCCGACGGAATGGAAAAAAACGCACGTTTGACTTCATAGACAAAAGACGGCTGCACCAATGCGATCTCATACGTCCCTGCGCCGTTCGAAAGGATTTCCCCTTCGTTCGTCTCGGGAACGGAGGCGCTTCTGAATCGCAGGGTCCCGCTTCCTCCGGCACAGGTCGCGACCCGAATGCAACCCTTGTCGGCATAAACAGATATAACGCCATGAGGCGTCGGCACCGTTCCTTCCAGCCATTCGAGATCGCCAAGCTCCGGTTCGAGCAAGTAACGGGAGTACCCGGGGCCAACGGGTCGGACGCCGATCAAATATTTGCCGATTAAATAAAGCGGCGCAGCCCCCCAAGCGTGGCATAAGCTTTTGCGATATTTGTCGCCGTACATGTCATACTGCGCTTCGGCAGGCAGCTCGGGGTCAAATTGCTCCCAGAAGGTAGTCGCCCCCAAATCAAGCATGCCTCCCCAATATTCGCGGATTTCACGGAGTACGCGCTGCTTTTCTCCAAGCTCGCACATGGCTTCCAGTTCGTAGAAGCGCATATACGGAGTCGTGATTTTCTGCACCGCCTCGTTAAGCATGACGTTCCGTTTCACCGCCTCGATCCGGCTCTCGTTCAAATAACCGAACCGCAGCGCGAACATGCTCGGATATTTCAAAATTTGCCCGATCCTGGTGCCCTGAAACGTGCCGGAAATAAAAGCGCCTTCCTCCTCGTCCCAGAACCGCTCCATAATCCGTTCATGCATTTCCGTCGCAAGCTTCGTAAAATTGCTCTCGTTGTCGAGGTCGCCCAGTTCCTTAGCGAGCAACGCGATCGTTTCCAGGCTGCGGCAGAATAGAAGCTGCTCCGTGCTCACCTCGCCGCGCAGCTCCATCGGCGCCCAATCGATAAATACCCAATCTTCCGGGAAGCCTTCCATCATTCCTGCGTCGTTACGCCGTTTCAGGCAAAAATCGATCAGTGACAGCATTTGCGGATAGCAATGCCGGATAAAAACAAGGTCTCCGGTATACATATAGTAATCGTAAAACGCGATGAACCAGTAAAACGTATAGTCCATAATCGTATTGATGTGCATCTCGACCGGCTCTTTGCCCCGCAGCGCAATCAGCGTCCGTTTCGTGACGTTCTGATCGAAAAACACGTAATTGTTCATCAGGAAGCTTTGATAGGCGTCCCCGCTCCACACCCAGCGGTCGCGCTTTAACCCGTCGTACATAAATTCGCGGGTATTCATATGCAAGGTGCGCACCGCTACATCCCAGATTCGGTTCAGACGTTCGTCGGAGGAGCGGAATTCACCCGACTGCGTCACAGGCAAATATTCGTAATCGTGTACAATCTCAGACCAGACGAGCCCGGGATCCGCTTGCACGTTCACGTAACGAAAGGCGCGGGTTACGGTCGTCTTAACTGTCTGCGGAAGCTCATTGTCGATCATCAACTCGTCGAACGTTTCCGCCATCTCGCCGGCCATCGCCTCCGGCAAGGACTCTCCGTAATACAAGCGCAGCTTGCCCCGGCCGGTCAATTGCAGCAACTGGACAAACCCGAATGTTTCCTGTCCGAAATCGACGACGACGCCCTCTTCCGTTGCGATCGTGTCCACTGGCCGTCTCGTCTCGTAGGCGAACGGGAAGTCTGCCGGCGGACTGGCAATGTCGTCAAAGCCGACCGCTGCCGCAGGAACCCATTTGCCGTTATGGCATGTCGCTTCCCAGGAGGCATCCGTAACGAATGACGGGCTTTCCGCATAGATGGAAGGAACATTCTGATCGTTGAACACCTTAACCAGAAGCTCGTGCTGTCCCGCGGGAACTTTAACCGACGTCACCCGAGTCTTGTCGTACGGAAGGGGAATCATGCTGCCGTCCAGGTGCAGCACAAATTCGCCCTGCACCGACAGCGTCACCGTCTCCTCTTCCGCGATTTCAAAGCTTTTGCGGAACATCACGTTCGAATAAGCGCCGTCCAGACGCCAGAACGGCGGACAGATGTAGCCGCGAAATTGGCGTTTCACGGATGCCTTGGCATGCAGCCAGTGCTCGTAGTCATTCGGATAACATATCCATGTCGCTTGGCTGTTCGTCATGTCATTGTCCCGACGGCAAGCCGTTTAGAAGAATCGAAAACCACTTTGAAAACATAGCGTCCGGAGCCGACTTGAAATTGCAAACGATGCGGCTGCACTTCGACGCCGTCCATATAAACGTGCGAATCGATCCAGGCAGGCAAAATGACTTCCGCCGCCGTATTAACGGGCACTTCGACATGCAGTGTGAACGTGTCATCTTTCAGTTCCCAAGCGCTCTCTATCCAGCCATACAACGTTTGGTAGCGGCATTTCGCTTCCGTGAACCCACCGCCCGGACAAGGCCGAATTAGGAATTTCCGGAAGCCGTACGCCTCTTCCTTCAGATCGATGCCAGCCAAATAACGATAAATCCATTCGCCGACGGAACCGAGTGCGTAATGATTAAACGAGTTCATCTCCGGATCCTGAAACCCTCTGTCGGTCGCCCACCCGTCCCATCTTTCCCAGATCGTCGTCGCCCCGTTCACGACGGGAAACAGCCATGACGGAAACGATTCCTGAAGCAGCAGCCGGAAAGCCGCATCGATCTCGCCTTGCTCGGTCAACACCGACAAGATGTAACCGACTCCCATAAAACCTGTCGTCAAATGCCAGCCGTTGCTGCGGATATCCTCCAGCAAATATTGCGTCGCCGCAAGTTCCGCCTCGGTCGGCAGCAAACCGATTTTCAGAGCCAGCACGCAGGCGGTTTGGGTACGGCTAGCGAGGTGTCCGTCCGCTTCAACAAACTGCTGCTGAAAAGCCGCTTTCAGCTTGGCAAATAAACCCGCGTAGTAAGCCGCATCCTCCGCTTGCCCGACGATGCCGGCCATTTCCGCCATCAATTTGACGCTATACGCGAAAAAGGCTGCATTAATGAGCGGCTTCAGCGTATCGGCGCCGAAGCTCAGATGGTCGGCATAACTTTCCGATCGTCTGCGTAGCTCCTCGTCGCAATCCGCAAGCAAAAACGCAATATACTGCTTCATGGAAAAATAGGAGTCCTGAATAAACCGCAGGTCACCGTATACTTTGTACATCGTCCACGGGATAATGACGCCGGCGTCCGCGAAAAATACGTTTCCTTTCCCGAAGTAGTCGAGGACGGGCGCAATATCGGTGTAAGCGCCGCTCGTCTGCTGCGCTTCCCGGATGTCCGCAAGCCACTTCTGATAGAAGCTTGCGCAATTCATGTTATAGGTGGCCGTTCTGGCAAAAACGTGCGCGTCCCCCGTCCACCCGAGACGTTCGTCCCGCTGCGGACAGTCCAGCGGAACGCTGAAGAAGTTCCCGCGCTGGCTCCAGCGAATATTGTCGAGCAAGCGATTAACGAGCGGATGGGAAGTATGAAGCTCTCCCGCTTCCTCTAAGTCCGAGCCGACGACGATCCCCATCACTTTGTCTGCGGTAAGCTCCCCCGGATAGCCTTCTATTTCTGCGTATTGAAAGCCGTGATACGTGAAGCGCGGCTCGTATTGCTCTTCCTGGCCGCCCTTCATCACGTAGACGTCCGTCGATTTGGCCGTCCGCAAGTTCAGGCGATACAGCTCGCCTTCCCCCGCGAGCCTCTCCGCATAACGAATGACGATGGTCGTTCCGGCAGCGCCGGTCGCTTGGAGACGAAGCCACCCGACCATGTTCTGGCCCATATCGACAAGCCAGACCGAATCGCTCCGGCGGGTAACAGCTTTCGGCGCGAGCTCGCGATTCGCCCGAATCGGCGGGCCTTCCTGCGCTTTCATTGCGCCTCCCGGCAACCGGTCCAGCGCGACCGCGCTTTGCCAGACGGGGGACATCAACTCCCGGCGCGCATCGTAATTCTCGCCCATATAGAAATCCGCGCTGACGACAGCACTAGCCGCAGCCTGCCACGTTTCATCCGAAAACAGAACCGAGCTGGACCGATCTTCGTACTCGATGATCATTTGCGCCCGGCAGGCAACCGTCGTTCCGTAATGATACGGTCCCATAATGCTCAAGTTGCCCGCATACCAGCCGGAGCCGACGAGCACTTCGATCCGGTTGTCTCCGCCCGTTAAGTATGGAGCGATGTCATACACCCGATACGGAATCCGCTTCCGATAATCCGTCCACCCCGGCGCAAACAGCTCGTCGCCGACCGGGACGCCATTCAGCGCGCTTCGGTATACGCCCAGCGCCGAAATGTACAATCTCGCCCTCGCAACCTTTTTCTCCACGCGAAACGTCTTTCCGAAGACAGGGTTGGGACCGTAAGCGGTATTGACCGGATACAGAATGCGGTTATACGATTGCCAGTCTCCGTGCCCGAACTTTCCGATTGCCACAACAGGTCGCCAGTTCCCGTCATCCATGGAAAGAGAAATCCAGTCCTCACCCGGAAGATCGGTCGTTTTCCAGCCGTCTGCGGTCGTGAACGATTTCGTTCGTCCATCGGCATACGTCACGTATACGGCGACAATAAATCCTTGTTTCTCGCCGTCCGCCCGGCAGGCGATCACATTGCGTCCGGCTTGCAGCCACAAAGCGATATCGAGCGCGACCGATTGGGAATAGGGAAAAATCAGCCCTTCATCCTGCCCGTTGACGTGGATATGCACGGCGTCCGCAGCGTAGATTTGCAGCTTGGCATCGGCGAGCGGTTGATCGTCCAGTTCGAAAACGAAGCGGAAATAACGAACAAGTTGTTCCTTGCGCTCTGCCGGGCCGGCATAACTATCCCACACGACGGGAATATCCCGCAGCATATCCGGCTCCGGCTGCGGGTCCAGGAGGAAGGGCGCCGTAATCCATTCCGCCTGCCATGCGGACAGTTCCAGCAGCCCCGTTTCCCAAAACCCGTGCGCGCTCCATGCTCCTTCTCTCCCGTGCTGATCCCATGCCTTGACTTTCCAGTAGTAACGCGTCCCGGCAGCCAGCTTAGCGCCCTCGTAAATGACATGCTGCGATTGGTCGGACGCGACTTTACCGGTGTCCCACACATCCCCGACATCCTCGCGAAGAAGCTCCTCGCTCCGGGAAACGATAATATGATAGGCCGTCTGGCGGCTATTGCGCTCCGCCGCCTGCAATTGCCAGCCTAATCCCGGCTGCTCCCGGTCGTTACCGAGCGGATTTTCCATGTACTCTACTGTTAAACGTGTTGCGGTCAGCACATTCTCCACATCCTTTTATCTTTCTACTGCACAAGCAAACCCGTGATGAATTGGCCGTACCAACGCGACAAGAAGTCGTTCGGATGGTTGACGTTGTTGCCGGTCATGTCGCGAAACGGCTTCGTTTGCAGCAACGTCTGGTGAACGCCTGTCATATTCGCGGTCACAACGCCCGTTTTCTCAGCGGCAATCTGATCGAGCACGGTAATGTATTGAGATTGCAAGGAAGAGAAGTTCGCAGCCTCGGAATTGGCCAGCGTCGTGCCGACCAGAATAAACTCCGCTTGCGGCTTCGTCGCGCGCACCGTGTCGATTATTGAAGCGATGTTGCTTTTGAACGTGGCGGGCGACACTGCGCTGACCGCTGTTCCGTCGTTCATGCCGAAGGCGATAATGACGAGATCAGGATTTTCACTTGCCACATAGGTCGCCGCATTGTTTTTACCCCACAGCGACTGCTCGCCTCCGACCGAAGGGTTGACGAATGAAACGTTCGAGCCATAAACTTTCTCGAGCGAACGTGCAACTTGCTTACCCCAGGACGCCATATAAGGCACTACTTTCATGAACGCGCTTGTATTGGCTCCGACCGAAATGCTGTCCCCGTACAGAACAAGCTTCAAGTTGCTATGATTGTTCAGCTTACTCATCGTATTAACGAGCGTGCTGCCGGCGAAGGTCGGCGTCGGGCCGGTCCACGCGTTAGCCGCATGCGTATAGGTGATGACAATCTGCTTATCGAACCAGAACGTGTCGCCCCCGTACCGGATATATCCGCCTCCTGTTCGCGGTTGCGTATACGCGCTCGAAGTTGAAGGGTACATATCGGCGTAAGTCACGTATGGGATGCGGGAATTGGCCGTGCGCGTCAACTTCCCGTTGGCATACGTCCAATCCACATTTTCCAAGTATTCAATGTCCAGCCTGCTGCTCTTAACGGAGATAATGCTTGTTGGTGCGAATAGCAGCGGCGCGCTGGCCGGGCTTCCGTCGGGAGAATACAGGAGCAGCGTCTCGTTGTTCATCGTCGTACCTTGCCAGAGCGGCTTGGCGGCCAGTTCCTCGGGATCATACGTATACTTGAAAACATCCAGATCGAAGCCGATGCTGCTCGAAGCCGCGTTTTTCTGATTTTTGCAGACGATTTTGATTTTATGGGTTCCGCTGGTCGTCCACGTCTTGGTGAAGAACACGTACTGCCATTGACGGCTCGAACCGTACGTATCCACCGTGGCCGCGAACACATCGTCGATATACACGTCTACGAAGCCGTGATCCGTATTTTTGGTGCCGACATATTGAATGGAATTGCCGTAAAAAGAAAGCTCGGCTGACGCGTTCGCCGTTGTCGTCCAGTGCATCGAGCCGTTCAGGGGGCCCGCCAGCGCGGTAGAGCTGCTAAAAGCGCCGCTTGTGTACACGATGCTTTTGTTGTAATCGTCATAGAGCGATTGGGCGTCGTAGTACACTTTCAACGCATCTACCATCATGTACGTCCCGCCCGTCTTGACTGCCTTGAAAGTATGCGTGCCCGGCGCTAGCCCGACTTTGCTGTACACGGTCTGCTGCGCAAGCAAAGAGCCGTTGTAGCAATTGACGGTCGTCTGGAAGACGCCGTCGATGTAAATATCAACGGTGCCAAGCCCCGCGTCCTTCTCGGAAATGTAGTCGATGCCGGTGCCCTCGAACGTAAACTGAAAATAGTCGTTGTTGTAAATCGTGGCGTGAACATCGTTGTCGTAATCCCCCACGCCCCGGTTTTTGTAGTGCTGCCAAGAGCCGGTATACGCAATTTCATAAGAGCCGACAGCGACCGAAGTGGCATTGTTTACATACACCGAGCCGATCGGATAAAATTTCATCGCGTCGACGATCATGTAAGTGCCGTTCTTCTTAACTGCCTTGAGCGTATGCGTGCCCGGTGCCAATCCGGTTTTGCTGAAAACCGTCTGTTGCGACAAGCGCGTGGCGTTATAACAGTTAACAGTGGCTTGAAGGACATTGTCGATATAAATATCAACGTCGCCCAGCCCGCTGTCCTTCTCCGTCACATATTCGACACCCGTTCCCGTAAAAGTGAACACGAAATAATCGTTGTTGTAGATCGTCGCATGCACATCGTCGGCGTAATCTCCGACCCCTCTCGCGCTATATAGCTGCCAGGAGCCGGTGTAGGCGATCGCGCTCGTAACGGTGTCGTTGATGACGGTCGGTGTTGCGTACTGAGTGGCCGCCAACGCTGTACCTCCTCCCTGGAAAACACCCAACATGACAAACGCCAGCACATAGAAAATCGATTGTCTGATCATTTTCATCATGGGCCTCCTAGTAGATTTCCATTTCGCTCAATTGCAGACGATAGCTGTTGCTGTCGTTCGGATTCGACCGCAAGCTCGTCGCCTCAAGCTTCACATAACGGGCAGATGAGGCAGTGAACGCGAAGCTTTGGACGGCATTGCCCGGCTTGGCGTAGCCTGTTCGCGTCACAACCGTTGTCCAGTTCACATTGTCGGACGACACCTGGATCGTAAAGTCGACTGGGAACCCGTACCCTGTATTGACGCCGTCATTCCGCGGATACAGATCGACTTTGGCCACAGTTTTGCTAGCGCCCAAATCCAGCTTGATAGATTCCGTATGGTTCGTCGCCAGCGAATTTTGACTGGTGTAGCCGCTGGATCCGCTTACCGAATTCAGCTGACCGTCATTGATCCGGCTAATGCCCCAGTCGCTGCTTTCCCCTGAGCTGGAGGCGGTCGGAGTCGCGCCGAATGCCAGGTTGCCAAGCCGCTTAATATACGTTTTGGTCATATTCCAATACATGAAATTGTCGATAACACCGCTTTTGTTGTACCATTTCTCCGTCGTACCGGTTACATTCGAGGTGTCAGTTACGGCCACGATATTGTCTTCCCTGTACTCGTTGTATGACGTAATCATGACGATTTTCGGCTTCGGATTTTTCTGCATCACTCTGTCCCAAGCCTTCAGCGAATAATAATCGCCCTGCTCGCGAGAGATCGGCGTAAAACCGGACACATGGTTATTCCAGCCCGGCATGACGTTCATGACATTGTCGTCCGCAATCGTCCCCGAAGCCGGCGTATACCACCCGTAAAATCCGGCAGGGCTTTCCCCTTCGGCATAACGCACTGTAAATTTATTGGAATTGGTTTTGTTTCCCGTCCAGTTCTGCCATGCCGACCGGTCCGTGCTGTTGCAATACAGAATCAGGAGCGGCTTGCCGTCCAGGTAGAAATAGTTTTGCGTGCCACCGTTGGCCGTGTTCACGAATTTGTCCCATACTTCGCCCGCTTCGAATTCCACGGATGCCGGGTCGTGCGTATACTGGATGTCGCCGATCGCCAGCGTGTACTTGATCGATCGGTTGCCCGCGGTGTTGTTCCAATTATTGATTCTCGAAGTTACGGTTCGTGCGCGTTCGTAAATATACCCGTCGTCCACGTAAATGCCGTTCGTTTCGTCGAACAACAGGAAATCAATGCCGGCACCGGATATCGTCGCCAAATGCTCGTCGATCACGGCCGGGTCGTTGCTGTCGTAAGTTTGATAGGAGCCGAGTGTAAGCGGTCTGTACTTAATATCCCAGGCCGTCCAGCTATCATGAAGATTGAGCTTGAAATAATGGTAAGGTTCAACTTTCCACGTTCCCGTGGCGGCATAGTAGGCAACAGATGCCTTCCAGTTGTAGGCGTCTCCCGTTACATTCGCCTGGAACACTTTCGTCGCGCCATTGCCGAATCCGGAATTCACAACATGAGAGCTGCTTGATAAGCTCTGCGTGAACTTGTTATACGTAGCGGCGTACCAATCCCCGCTTTTCCCGTCCCCGTTCATATCCGAGTTGAAAAATACGTAAGCGTCGGCGTACCCATCGCCATTACCGTCGGAGACGAGTTGGGCTTGCGAACCGACCCCGTGCCCTGTCTTCCATTGCGTATACGATTGAAATGACGTTCCCGACGACCGGGCGGAGAACCAAGTGCCTGTATCGCCGAAGTACACGATCGCATCTTGTTTCCCGTCTCCGTTCACATCGCCGAATAGTTGATTGTTGGAGCCCGTGCCGTGCCCGGTGATCCACATCGTGTAGCTGTTAAATCCTGTTCCATTCGAGGTTGCGACATACCAGCTCCCCGCCGCATTAAAAAAGACGATCGAATCGGCTTTGCCATCGCCATTTACATCCGCCATGAACTGTTTGGCTGAGCCGATGCCGTGACCGGTAATCCATGTCGTCGGCGTATTAAAGCCGGTGCCGTTCGACAGCGCGACTTCCCAAGTCCCCGTAGACCCGGTATACGCGATCGCGTCCAGCTTGCCGTCGCCATTGGCATCGGCCAGAAACTGGGCAGTAGAGCCGGTGCCGTGTCCCGTTCTCCAAGAGGAACCCGTATTGAATCCGTTTCCATTCGAAAGCGCAACCGTCCACGTCCCTGTGCTTCCCGCGAAAACAACCGCATCATCCTTGCCGTCGCCATTGACATCGCCTACAAGCTGATTCGTGCTCCCGCTTCCTAGACCGGTCGCCCAAGTCGAGGCGACTGCCGGTTTCTTGGCGTACCAAGTGCTGTACCACATGCCGACTGTCGGTACGGCGGCGGCCGCACTTTGCGCTGCGGCGGCAATACCTACAATTAATGAAAAACTAAGCAGCACAGCCATTCGCATTTTTCTCATCATCATGAACCTCCTCGCAAAAATGTTTGGATAGCCATCACCTCCCCCTGCCTGGCGCCAAACGGCCAAAGCAGGGAGCGGTGCAAAACAGGTTATTGCGCTGTCTTCGAGGCTACGTATTCCGTGAGTTGGCGATTGATTTCCGTTTCGATTTTCTCAAGTCCTGCGGCTTTCAGCCTCGCGACGAGATCGTCAACCGCTTTGTCTACATCCTTCACCGCGCCAAGCTGGATCGGATAAGCATATTGCTTGATGACGCTTGTGTAGTTGGCGAGTTCGGTTTTGAACGATTCGGCATCGATGTTGAAGCTGTCGGGCAAATACGATACTGCATGTTCCTGCAGCGCTTTTTTCATGTCGATATAGCCTTGCGTGTAGTTTTCCAGCGGCGGCCATTGATCGCGGTTGTTGGCCCACCAGCCTGCTCCGTACATCGGATAAGGATTTTTCGCCGTGTCGATGCCAGGCCCGAGCGCTAGCTTGCCGTCGTCTTTGATGACATAGTTTTTGCCTTCAATACCGAACGCGAGCAGCATATTGTAGGATTTATCCTCGTTGAGCAGGTCAAGCGCCATGAGCGCGCGCTCGTAGTTTTTGGATTTCGGCGAGATTGAAAATCCGTTGCCTGTCGACGGCCGCTGCAGCGCTGTGCCCTTCGATGTTACTTGCGGCAGCGCGCCGACCTCCCAGCCTTTGCCCGCCATGTCGGTGGCATACTGCGGATAGTTCTCGAATGCATTGGCCCACATACCCGTTTTACCGGCTTTTCCGAGATCGCCAGACGACGTTTTTTGCGCGAATGCGTTTTTCGGAATATAACCCGCATCGCGGAAACGCTTCATCACTTTGCCGGCATTTTTGAAGTTTTCGACATAGTCGGGGTCCAAGAAACTTTTGACCGTGTTGGACGCATCGTCAGGGTTATACCAATACGTGTCTTGCTTGTTATTGCTGAACATGTAATCGCCCATAAACATCGAGAACAATCCTCTGACATCATCGGCGGTTCCGTCTACCGGAAGCATGGACTTCTCGTTGTCTTTCAGCGCTTTGAAGTACGCTTCCAAATCTGCCGGCGTCTTGATCTCGGGCACATTGTACTTCTTGCGAAGATCCTCCCGGAAAAAGATCGAGCCGACGCCAAGCTCCTTAAAGCTTTGCGGAATCATGTACAATTTGCCATTGACGAGCGCATCCCCCCATACCGATTTGGTCGATGCGGCAGTCGTAAGCGGCATGTACTTCTCGATATCGGCCATTGGAATTTCGCGATAAGCGCCCTTGGTCGCGTTGCTGCCGTAGTCGATGCTGCCGTAGATGACGTCCCAATCGCCCGGAGACGCCAGCACAAGCGGGTATTTCGTCTTAATGTCGCCGAACGGAATGTACGTCAGCTCGATCGTCGCATTGATGTCCGCCTCAAGCTTCTTGTTTACCTCAGCCATAACGGCCGCTCCGTCCTGGGGCTGCTCGCCTAACAGCGTAAACTTGAGCGTCACTTTCTCCAGCGACGCATCCTTCGACGACGCGGGCTCGCTCGCGCTGGCAGAAGGCTGAGTGGAAGCGGACGATGGCGGATTGCTGCTCCCGTTGCTGGCGTCGCCGCCATTGTTGCTTTTGCTGCACGCTGACAGCGCAAGCGTGGCGCACATGGCCGCCGCTAGCATTAGACCTAACCCTTTATTCATGCGATACTACCTCCCAAGTGTAAGCTGTGTAATATGTTAAACCGCCACGTTCGCGGGCTTAACCTTTCACTGCGCCGATCGTGAGTCCGGCGACGAAATGCTTCTGAACGAACGGATAAAGAAAAATGATCGGGCCTGTCGCGACAATCGTCAGCGCCAGCTTTAACGTCTCGCCCGGCAAATCGATGACGGCCACCGCTGCGTTCTGAGACAAAATTTGCTGTGAGAAACGGGCAAACGTTAAAATCTTGTAAAGCAAATATTGCAAAGGGATGATTTTATCGTTGGTGACGAAGAGCAGAGAAGTGTACCAATCGTTCCAATAGCCTAGCGCGATGAACAGCCCTATAGCTGCCAGCACCGGCTTCAGCAATGGTAGAACGATGCTCATGAAAATTTTGAAATCGTTGGCGCCGTCGATTTTGGCTGATTCCGAGATCGAATCCGGGACGCTGCCTGCGATATAGGTGCGGATAATCAAAATGTAAATGACGTTAAACATGCCGGACAGCAGCAAGATCGTAAAGCTGTTGTCGATCTTCAAATAATTTTTGATCATTAAATAATAAGGAACCAATCCGCCGTTAAACAGCGTGGTGAAAAACAGATAGAATGCCAGCGCATTCCGATATTTGACGTCCTTCCGCGCCAACACGTAAGCGGCCATCGAGGAAAAGTAGAGCGAGATAAGCGTTCCTGCACCCGTGATGAAAATCGATACGCCATAGGCGCGCAATATGGCAGCAGGGCTGTCGAAGACGTAACGATAGGCGGTGAAATCGAGTTGCTCGGGAATAAGCGAGAACCCGTTGCGCAGAACCGAATCTTCCGACTGCAACGAGCCCATGAGCACCATCAGAAAGGGGATGACGCAACCTGCGGCGATCACGCCGATCATGATATAAGCAAATACGTTCAGAATAATTTCGTCGCGTCCTCTTGACATCCGCATATCCTCCTTTGAATAAATAACGCGTGATTAAAACAGCGCGTTATCGCTATTTTTTCTTTTGACCAGCCAGTTGACAGAGACGATGATGATAAAGCTCAGCACGGATTGGTAGACGCCGGCGGCGGAAGCCATCCCGAAATCGTTCATTTGTACGAGCGAACGGAATACTAGAGTGTCGATAATATCTGTCTTTTCCAGCAGCAATCCGTTATCGCCGATCAATTGATAGAACATATCGAACTCGCCGCGCATAATTCTGGACAAGCCAAGCAGCAGCAAAATGACAATGGTCGGCCAAAGCATCGGAAGCGTAATTCGCCAAATGCGTTGAAAAATATTCGCGCCGTCTATTTGGGCCGACTCGTAGCTTTCATGATCGATGCCCATAATCGCGGAAAGATAAAGCACCGTCGTAAACCCGATTCCTTTCCAGACGTAGAACAGGGGCAGCAAATACATCCAGGCGTTCGGATTTCCGTATATATCGACCGGAACGAGATCCAGTTTTTTGAGAATCGTGTTCAGCACGCCGTAGTCATAGTTGAAAATGTTGAACGCGATCGCGGCAACCGTTACCCACGAGATGAAATAGGGCAGGAACATAAACGTCTGCGCTATTTTTTTGAAGTATTTCCCCGTCATTTCGGCGAGCAATACGGCAGCGAACACCGATGCCGCCGTACTAAGCGCAAGGAAAACGATATTGTATAAAACCGTATTTTGCGTGACCTGCCACAGCTTGCCCGATTCGTAGAAATACCTGAAGTTCGTCCAGCCGTTCCACTTGCTGCCGAATATGCCGCCGTTATAGGTGAACTCCTTGAAAGCGATCACAATTCCCGGCATCGGGAGATACGCCATCACAAGAAAATAAAGGCCTACCGGAAGAAACATCATATACAACACTTTGTTTTTCAATAGCTCATAGAGAAAGGCTGATCTTTTCGCTGATTTCATTACGGAGCCTCCAGTTGCACGTTATGGAAACGCTTAACCAAAGTGTATACGATCGCTTAGCGGATGTATTTAGCACATATCCGTTTCCAAGCACGCATATTTCTTAAGCCGTTCAAGAGTTTCCTCGCCGAATTTGCACATTATTGAAAAACCGCCAAGGACGATTCGCATCGCCTTGACGGTTTGTTACAGCCGGATCCGTAATCCGTGTATCCGAAGTTGTCGACCTGGAACCGCTATTGTTAAAACCCTTACTGCGCCGTTACCTTAATGTTGTCGATAATGCCTTCCTCGACAGCGGTGTCGACGCGGAAGCCAATGTTGCCGCGTGCGAACGTCGTATCGGTCGTTGTGTCGACCAGCACACCGTTCACATACGTCTTGATCGTGGAACCATTGGCTTCGATCTTGACGTTATACGTTGTGTTGGCGACGAAACCGGCATTCACTTCCTTGATGAGCGTCCATACGCCGTTCACCTTCTTATGCGGACGCAGCTTGCCGTTCGCCGCCACTTGCCACATATAAAAGTTGTTATCGTCCGTGCTGCGGAAGACGAGGCCGACCGCGCTCTTCGTGACCTTGACGTCGGACTCGAACGCGTAGTTCGTCCAATCGTAGCCGCCTTTCGCGTTGCGGATTCGCTCGTTGGCGGTTACACGGAATTCGCCGTTCTGGATAGCGCTGCTATCCGTGTATACCCACTTGCTCAAGTCTCCGCTGAAATCGTCGGAGAACAAGCCGGTCGTAGCGGTTTCAGACGTGTTGTGGTACAACTGGACTTCTGCAAACTGCATGCGATAGCTGTTGCTGTCGTTCGGATTCGCACGGAGGCTCGTTCCGTTTATCCTGACATAACGCGCTGCTTGTCTTCCGAACGTAAAGGCTTGAACGGCGCTGCCCGGATTGGCGTAAGCGGTGCGCGTTACGACCGGCGTCCAGTTCGTATTGTCGGCGGAAATTTGCACCTGGAAGTCGACGGGGAAACCGTAGCCCGCATTGACGCCGTCATTGCGCGGGAACATGCGGATTTCGTTGACGACGTTAAGCGCGCCCAAGTCGATAGTGACCCACTCCGTATGGTTCGACGTCAGGCTGTCGTTGCTCGACCAGCCCGCGGAGCCGGCAACCGTGCCAGTTTGTCCGTCAACTAACGCCGATCTGGACCAACCATATGCCTCGACTGAACTAGAGGAAGATACGCTGCGGTTCAACGCCAGATTGTATTCGGGGTTGAAGCCGACCGGCAACGCGTACAATCTGCCTTCGCCCGGAGCGTAGGTGGAGGAAATCACTCCCGTCGTCGCGTTGTAGTTCGTGGCCACTTCCAGTCCCGTCGATTTGGAAACTTCGGTTACTGTGGACGGCTTTGGATTCAAGTTGAAGGACAGCGACAGCGTATCCGTCAACGTTCTGTTGACAACCATCACATAGTGCCTGCCGTTCGGATGTTTGAAATGCGAGACGATGACGTTGGCGCTCGAGTTGGCAGGCTTCCAGAAGAAATTGTCCGGAATCGGCACGGCATTGCTCGCCATGACGCCGTTGTGGTAGACGCTTTGGGAAGTCAGCTTGACGAGCGTCGGCCCGAGCTGCTCGATTTCTCCGTTGATCGTCTGAATCGGCGCGTACAAATCCGTCTTATTGCCGTTCGGGTCGATAATGGCGTTGGTGAACGGTTCGGGGCGTCCGGTCGGGGTCCACCAAGTGAACCAGTACAGCGCCTTAATGCCGTAAGCTACGTTCGTGTATACGTTGTATCTCAGCTCGTTGACATTCGGCCTCCGTAGCGAGTTCGGGATACCTACCGATTGGAGGTAAGAGCCGGTGCGCACATTATATTTTAAGCCGGCTTGCCGAATATACTCCAGGTTCTGAAAATAATCCGCTCCGAACGACCCAACTGCAGCTTTCCAAGGATAGTTATCGTACGCCAACGTCTTCAGATTGGAGGCGCCTACCGCTTCAACCCACTGGTTCAAGTATCCCGGATAATCCACGAAGCCGTAGTAGGTCGGCAGCAAGTTGACGTAAGGCTCCGAACCGGGGTGGTTATACAAGAATCGGTTATATGCCCGGGCGAATCCGGCGAACGTAGATGGCAAAGGCTCGTCCTTGACGTAGTAGCCAAATGTGGCCGCGTTGCTCTTATAATCACTGGCAATCGCATCGATTTGCGCGTTCGTTGCACTGTCGAGCGAATGGCTTCGGGAATCAGCCACGGAAACCTGGATGCCTCTCGTGCTTGCGAGGTTCAGCATATTGATGTTCTCGGCGACCGTATCCAGATCCGTGGAATCCACGTTGTGGATGAGATTGATGTGCGCGTCGCGGATATAGTCGAGCTGGGTAGCGTTGGAATAGGCGCTGGTCGGCGGCCAGAAAATCCCGATTTGAAAATCCTCTGAAGCCGCGCTCGCGTTGGACGGTCCTGCGAACACGAACGCTGACGCCAATAGACATACGGCTAGCAGCGAGTTGATTTGTTTTCTCATTACGGATTCCTCCCATCATTTATTTGGGGCATGCTCCATGCAGACTTACGACAAGCAACCACTCGTTCTTCGATAAATGGCGACACCTCCAATCGTTAAATGAAACGAGTACAAGCCTGAAAGCGCTTTACATCCTTAATATGAGAGTATAGCGCGCAAATGAACAGGCTGCATAATTCAGAAATACCCCCTTTTATTCGGCATTGTTGCGCGCGGCAGGAAAAAACCAGGGAATACCGAGCCATTTTCTGTTCGAAGGCAACGGTTATTCCCTGGCGAAAGCTTCACCTCTTGAAAATTTCAAAACTGTATAAGGAGTACCCCCAGGCTGTGCCCCTTTCTATCCCGTACATCCTGACGTATCTGGCATTGGTGTCCTTCAGACGAATGACGTCCAGCCCGCCGTCTCCTGATACGTTCTGGTATACGTCTGTCCAGGTCGAGGCGTTATTGGACACTTGAATTTTGTAGTTTTTGCCGTAAGCCGTCTCCCAGAGCAGTCTGATTTCATTGAAGCTCTGCTCCGAGCCCAAATCGACATAGATCCATTGCGGATCAACACCATTCGGGCTTGACCACCTGGTCGTCGCATTGCCGTCGGTTGCATTGCTCGCCACCAGACCGCTGTCAACAGCCGAAGAGGTCGCAGGTTTGGAAAGCGCCATATTGGCCGGAGTCGGGTTGTCGCTGTATACGCCGAATTCATAAAGCGAATATCCGTATGCCGTTCCTCGTTCCGTGCCGAGCATGCGTACGTATCTGGCGCTCGTGTTGGCGAAAGAGATATCGTCAATGCCGCCGTTGCCGCTCGTCGTCGCATAGACGTCGGACCAATTCACCTCATCGGCCGATACCTGGATTTTGTACGATTTGGCATTGGCCGTTTCCCAATGGAGCTGCACCCGGTTAACGGTCATCGTTTGCCCCAGATCGATGCTGACCCATTGCGGATCGACGCCTTCCGCGCTCGACCATCTTGTCATCGCGTTACCGTCCAGTACTTTGTTAGCGCTTGTCGATGACGGAAATACGGAGGACGCTTTGGCTGTCTTGTTCAACGCGTAATTGTCTTCCATCGGCGGGTCGTAATATACGCCGAATTCCCAAAGCGAATATCCATATGGCGTCGCTCTTTGCGTACCATGAACCCGCACATACCTTGCCGTTGTCGTAGGCACAACAACTTCATCGATCCCGCCGTCCCCCGAAGCGGTTGAATAAATCGTGTTCCAGTTCGTCGCGTCGTTAGACACTGCGATCGTGTAGGCCGAGGCGTATGCGACTTCCCATTTCAACTTAATGCGGTTAAGGCTGGATGGCGACCCCAGGTCTACGTAAATCCATTGCGGATCAACTCCCTCCGCGCTCGCCCATCTCGTTTGGGCTGATCCGTCGACTGCCGCCATGCCGGGATAGTTGCCGTTCACCGTCGACGAGACGGTTACCGGTCGCGTCAATGCCAGATTGACGGACGGATCGTTGCCTAGCGTCGTCAGACCGGGCGCTGAACCGACTAACGCGGTACGGTTGATAAACGCCGGATAGCCTTCGACGGAACGCGGCCCGCCCCAAGTGAACTCGGCCACCATCTTGATCGGAGGAGCGATCACCTTGTCGATTTCAAGCTCCGTAAAGCCCTTGTTTAATGAAATGTCGTTCCAGTTGTTGAATTTCGCCCCCAGAATATGCGGGTCGCTCGGCGAAAGCTGGCTTGACGTGCCGAATGCGTCGAACATATACGGCTGCCAGCTCGGATACAAATTGACGTTGTTCGGCTGCCATTCCGTACCCGGCACGCTGTACAGGTTCGCGGCCGAGGAGTTGATGATAGAGAACCCTCGCTGCGATACGGATTGAATATTGGTTGCCAGCCAAGCGTCATAAACGATATCGGTATCGATCGGAATGTTGCCGGGAAGCGTGTCGAACCAGGCCCATACGCGCGTATGCTTCCCTTTGCTTTTCAGATAGGTGTTATAATCATTGATGAACTTGCGATACAGCTCCCCAGCGGTCGAATAGCCTTGAGACAACGCGTAATTATGCGTGCGCGGATCCGAGTCCACATTCGCGTCTCCATATGGGAACCCCCTGGCATCGTTCGGGGTTTCATCCGCTCCGATATGGAAGTCCGGAGCCTCGAACAGAGGCACAAATTCGTCAAGCAAATTGTTCACGAATGTAAAGGTTGCCGGAAGCGACAAGTCGATCACATTGCTCCAGGTTTGATTTTTAATCGCAGGGTTATAAGTCGTCATGGATAGAGCATGGCCAGGCAAGTCAATTTCTGGCGTGATCGTGACATGGTATTTGCGTCCTGCATCCTGTATGGCGGCAATATCGGCATGACTGTAGCTTTGTGCCGCAGCCAAGCCCGGATAGGTCGTGCTTTGTAGACGGAACGCGCTGTCATCGGAGAAATGAATGTGAAGATCGTTGATCTTGTGGAAGGATAGAAATTTGATATAGTCCTTAATAAAATCAACGGTGAAGTACTTGCGTGCAACATCCAGCATAAAGGCGCGTTCCGGATAAGCCGCATAGTCCCGGGCCGTCCCATTGGGCATGCTGATCTTGCCGGGGCTTTGATTCAGCAATTGCAGCGCGGTTCGCGTGCCATAGAAGACGCCTTTGGCGGTGTTGGCTTTAATGGTTGTGTACCCGGCGACCTGCAGAATATATCCTTCGTTCCCGATTCCGGTATCGGAATTGTTTAAGGTCAGGAATATATCCCCCGCCTGAGGAGTCGTCGTTGTTACAATGCTAAGCGTATGGCCGTTCAGTGCCAGAACATCATCGCGGAACGTCTGGGCCGTATCCGTCAACGCAGAAATGTAAGCGCTGTCAATAGCAATCCGAGAACCGGTTACAAGGCTGAAAATCCCCGTGGAGCTCGCCCATTCCCGCAAGCTTGGCACAACGTTCGGCGCTTCTCCTAATGTGTAAATTTCGGAAACATAATCATATCCCTGCAGCCCTGTCGTACTGCCTAGATAGTAGGCGGTTGCAGAATGCGTGCTGGCTGCATACGCCCATACGCCGACGTTCTCCGTCGCTCCGTTTAGCACCCACAAATACGAACCGGCCGGCAAATTGGCGAAATTCAGCGTCAGCCATGCATTGTCGGTAAAGTTCGTATACGTCTGGGCGGCGACCGGTGTTCCGGCGACCGTCGTCGCGTAATCGGAGCGCCACTTGTACAGACTTAACGTCAGATTGCCGATGTTGTTCGAATAACTCGGACACAATACCCTGAGCGAATTGAACGTTTGATCGGCGTTAAACTGCTCGCCTCTCGACTGACCTGACCCGATGGCCATCGCGGTGAACGTGCCGTCGTTTGAATAGAGCTTGCTCCAACCCGCTTGCCCTGCGGCACTACCGGTATCCGGAAACCAAAACAGGAGGCCCGTTAACAACAGAGATGCAAAGATAAGTAGCCGGAACGAGCCAAACAACTTGGACAACGCGCAACATGCCGAATTTTGCTTCATCATTTTCCTCCTTTGTGGTCGTGCGTGAACCTAATCATAACAGATAACGGAATATTCGAATTTATCAGATTTCTTCTTCTTTGTTTCTTCCAATTGCCTGAAATGACGGTATTAACCGGGCATGTTTTATATTAAAGTGAACAACCGTTGCCTTTCAAAACAAGATTGCCGGCCAGCAAAAACTCAGCGCCCCTGCTGCTTGACAGCAACAAGGGCGGCTGAGTAACAAATTATCGTTCGCGATACCGCCTTTGCGGTTCAGCATCCGTCTCATCAACTTCGAGGTTGATCGCTTGGACTCAACCAGCGGCTTCTGTCGCTGCCTGCTGATGGCCGGCATTATCCCCTGTATCAAAACCAGATCAACCCCAAGCGCCATAGCCAAAAGTATCATCAATCTCTATTCCGTTTTGGTAACGTAAAGTCCCTATGTACCGTTACAGCAATTACCTTATCGCACGCCTGTTGATTAATCAAAATAAGGTATCGAAAAAGTCTACCATGTTTACAACCATCGTTCAGACCCTTTTGTCCGAAGATGATGTATCCAGCATCCTGAAGGAGCTGAAGTATGAGCTTCTATTAATCGATTCGACGACCATCACCGTGGGAAAAACGCGCTTGCCATGGGCGCTGTTTCATGGCGAATGCGCAGGAATCAAGCTGCACGTTGCATTCGAAGCGGCTACCGAGCAGCCTGTTCACGTCATCGAAACGATCGGTACGGTACACGACAGTTCGATCGGCGAAAAGCCTTCGCTGGGTTCAAGACCTTCAAAGAACCGATGGTCTATCCCAGGTGAAAAACCCTAAGAACCGGAGGGAGTCGCTTTTTCCGATCATAGCAAGGCGCTTCGGCAATCCTCACTGCTCATAGTCGCTTTTTCCGACCATAGTGAGGTGCTTCATTTTCTGATAGTGCAACGAAAAACAAGCGGTCGGCAGGTTTCCGTTTACGACGGATTAACCCGCACGGCCGCTTGTTTGCCGCTCACTTGAATGCCCGTTTCCTTCTTGCCGCTCGCTGCCAGATCCTTGAGCAGGCGCTCCAGCAACTCCTTCGCCTTCGGTCCCTCTTTGCCCTGAATCTTCACGACCAGTTGGACGGCGTTCCCGGAAGCGAGAAGTTTCTCGGCTTGCCGCTGCTTCGTTTCGTAATCATGCTCCTCGATATTCGCGGTAAGCCTGATCTCCTTAAGCTTTAGTGGTTGTTCCTTTTTCCGCGTGTCTTGCTTCTCCTTGGCTGCCTCTTGCTTTGCCGCACCTCGCGCGACTAGCTTGCAAGGCGGCGGGCTGCTATACAAGGAGGTGCATACGAGATCCACTTTGTGCTTACGGGCAAGCGCCAAAGCCTCGTCCCGCGAGACAACCCCTAAATTTTCTCCGTTAATACCCGTCAACAAAACCTCGGATGCTTTTATTTTCTCGTTCATCACGATCATTTTAGTATCCTCCATGCGCCTAGTCACGGCAACCTGTAGATGATGCAAGTTCTTTCATCCGCTCTTTGCTAAACACGTTCGAGCACCAATTCTCCAGTATCCGCGTTGTTCAGTACGATACGAGCCTCGAACGCCTCTTCATCGCCATTACCTGCGAATTTCAGCTTTGATGTTTTGCCCTTCTCGATGAGGGCTTTAACCATTGTGTCGGTTAATGTGCGATCAAAGCTTTCCTTCCAGATGACGAAACCGCAGCCTGTCTTGTAGTTACTGCAGCCGTAACCTTTGCGGCCCATGAAAATTTGGCCGCCGCAGCCCGGTCTAGGACAGCTGCCGATCGTGCCGGGTTGAGCGGCAGACTGCGGAGAAGACGCCGTATCCGCCGCCGCAGAACTTCGCGCCTTCTTCGGCGCGG
Organism: Cohnella silvisoli; assembly: GCF_021190915.1. GTDB lineage: Bacteria > Bacillota > Bacilli > Paenibacillales > Paenibacillaceae > Cohnella > Cohnella silvisoli. Next base: position 294,898 of record NZ_JAIOAP010000001.1, on the reverse strand, counting down.
ATGACTCCGCTTTGCCGCCGCTGTCTCCCGCCGGCTTCCTCTTCCCTCTCGCCTCTTTAGCGGGAGGCTCCGGTCTTGCAAAAGCGTTCTTGGCAGCCGGACGCTGATGATTAACCTTCTCAATAATTTGGCAGGTAAACTTCTTCACGTTGCCCATGAACGCATCCGCCGACGCTTGTCCACGGGAAATTTCCGTTAGGCGCCGCTCCCAGTGTCCGGTCATCTCCGGTGAAGTAAGCAGTTCCACCCCTGCACCGCGAATGAGCTCGATAGCCGTTCTGCCCTTGGGCGTGATGACGATTTTCTTCCCTTGCATATCGATGTAACCGACCTGCTTCAACCGTTCGATCGTCGCCGCCCGCGTGGCTGGAGTGCCTAGCCCGGAATCCTTCATCGCGTCGCGCAGCTCCTCGTCCTCGATCTGCTTGCCCGCGCTTTCCATCGCTTTAAGCAACGTACCCTCGGTAAAATGTTTAGGAGGCTGCGTTTCCTTTGCCTTCACCTCGACGTCGCTGCAGACAACGGGTTGCTGCGGGTCGATCTCGAACGGAGCATCCGTCTCCTGCTCTTCGTCTTCGGGCGTACCCGCTCCCTCGTCTTTGCCATTGTCTTTACCGTTATCTTTGACGGCTGAGGACTTAGACGAATCGGCATAGATGACCTTCCACCCCAAAGACAGCAGCTGCTTAACGGTCGTCTTGAAGCTTTCCTTCTCCACCTCGGTCATGACGGTATGCACTTTGTACTCCGCCGCCGGGTAGAAGTGAGACAGAAATCTTTTGACGATTAAATCATACAGCTTGCGCTCATCCGGGCTTAGCCCCTGAGGTTTCTTCATCGTCGGCATGATCGCGTGGTGATCTTCCACTTTAGCAGGATTGCATATGTTCTTGTTGCTCGTGCTTACGAATTTCTTGTTCGCGTCCTTCACGAAGTCTCCGTAATCGGGGGAGCTCCGCATGGAATCCAGAATCTTATGCATCTCCGGAATGTTCTGATCATTAACATAGTTAGAATTCGTGCGCGGGTAGGAGATGACCTTATGTTTCTCGTAAAGCGCCTGCGCCGTGTCGAGCGTCTTCTTGGCGGAAAAGCTGAACTTGCCGTTCGCTTCCCGCTGCAGCAGCGTCAGATCGTACAGCTTGAACGGGTACTCCTTCGTATCCTTCACTTCATAGCTCGTTATGCTGCCCGTCTTATCCTTAACCTTGGCGGCGATGACTTCCGCTTTCTCGGGATCGGTAAGCCTTTCTCCCTGCCATATTCCTCGATAAGTGGTAGCCTGCTGAGTAAACTGCCCCGTAATATCGTAAAATTTCAACGAATCGAACGCTTCGATCTGCTTCTGGCGATCATAGATGAGCGCGAGTACCGGGGTTTGCACCCGTCCGACGGACAGCAATTCATTATGCTTCGTCGTAAAAGCCCGCGATCCGTTCATCCCGATTAGCCAGTCGGCTTCGCTTCGCGCACGGGCTGCTTGCGTTAGATTATCGTATTCGGTATTGTCCTTTAATTGGTCGAAGCCTTTGCGAATCGTCTCCGCCGTAAGGTCGGAAATCCACAGCCGCTTAACCGGCTGACGAAGATGAAGATGCCTCACGATCAGCGAGAAAATATGCTGCCCTTCCCGCCCGGCATCGCATGCGTTCACGAGCGCGTCACTCCGAGCAGCCAAGTCCTTAATGACTTCGAGCTGGTCTTTCGTGCGCGGGTTCGGCAACAGCTTAAACGTCTCCGGAATAATCGGCAGGTCGCCGAATCTCCATTTCTTGTATTTATCATCATAAAGATCAGGCTCTGCCAATCCGATGAGATGGCCGATCGCCCAGGTGATGATATAATTGTCGCCCTCCAAATAAGAGCGTTTATTCTGAGCTTTCGGCTCGATGACGGCGGCAATATTGCGGCCCATGTCCGGTTTTTCCGCGATGACCAACGTCTTCAAAAGGGCGTCGTTCCTCTCCGATAGGGATGCGATAATTGACGTAAGTAATGTACGTTCAATATTATACTACACTCCCAATTCGGATAGATACGATCACAGCTTGATTCACGTCAATATCGCGCATCGGCTGGGTAATGAGGAAGAAAATTCATGATCCCGTCCCCCTGTCCGTTCATACCTTGAATTATTGAGCAGGTAAGTGAACGGACGATGAACGGAAAATTACAAATGGGGGAGCGTTACGGTGAAAGCCGTCCCGACGCCGTGCTCGCTTCGAACTTGGATATCCCCTTGATGCAGCGAAACAATTTTATGAACGATGGCCAGTCCCAAGCCGCTGCCCGTGGAGGAACGGTTTCTTGCTTTATCCGCTTTATGAAATCGCTCGAATATAAACGGTACTTCCGCTTCCGGTATTCCGATGCCCGTATCGCGGATTTCCACGATGACTTCGTCTTTATCCAGAATCTCGATAGTTATCGTGTCACCCGGTTCGGAAAAGTTGATGCCGTTGGATATCAGGTTTAGCCACACTTCATACAGCAATTGGGAATCCGCCGTAATCGATATCTCAGGCAAGTTGAGGTCTAGGTGCAGCTGTTTATCCGTCCATTGCCACTCGAGCATTATGATGATTTGCCGGATTTGTTCATCGAGTCGGAATGTCGTTAATTGCAGCTCCTTATTTTCCTTATCCAGCGCGGCTAGCTTTAGAAGCTGTTTGCTTAAAGAGGACAGCCGGCTGCTCTCCGCTTCGATGATTGCCAAGTACTGGTCGGATTGTTCGGGAGTCACTTCTTTATGCAAAACAGCCCTTGCGAATCCTTGTATGGACGTTAAAGGCGTCTGAAATTCATGGGAGACGTTGGCGACGAATTCTTGCCTCATCTGGTCTAGCTGCCGGATCGATTGGGCCATCTGCGCGAAATGGTGGGACAAATCGCCGATTTCGTCCTTCCGGTTCCGGAAAGCCTCTAAACCGACATTGAAGTTGCCTTTGACGATTTGCAGCGTGGCTTTCTTCAGCATTTTGATCGGTCTTACGATTAATCTCGTCAACACCACGATCAGTACGAGACTCGCGATGAAGGTAACGCCAAGCAGAACGGCCACGATAATACGAATTTCTCCGATCTGCTTCTCCAAGTCAGGACGCACGAACAAGGCTATTTTACCGCTTCTTGTTTGCAGTGGCATCCCTACGGTATTTCGCATGCTATTCTCGAAAAAGGAAAAAATCTTCAGACGGGTGTTCTCTTCCCTCATCCCGTAATAGATCGATCCGTCGAGAACTGTCCTAATTTGCGCAGAGCTCAGCGCCCCATGCTTAAATGCGGCACCGTAGACATTACCCTTCATATTTTCATCGACCGCATAAATTTGAAATCCCAGTGCCGCGATTCCCCTCAAATACGCATCCAAATTGATTTCTGGATCCTGTTCATACATGGAGCGAATGCTCTGCCCCATTTCGACTATTTTCCGCTCGTTGTTCGCTTCTAACTTGTTCTCGTAATACAAACTCGTCAGCAGCAATCCCACGATTCCGCTTATGACGGCAATAACCACAAAAGTGAAGACGATGCGCACGTATAACGATCTCACTCTTCCCTCACCTCTAACTTGTACCCCAATCCACGAATCGTGGTAATGAAGAAATCAGCCCGTCTATCCGCGAACCGCTCCCGCAAACGTTTGATGTGGACGTCGACCGTTCTGCTGTCACCGCCGAAGTCTGCCCCCCAGATCAGTTGAATTAATTGCTCCCGGGTATAAATTCGGCCTGGCTGGCTCGCCAATTGCGACAAAAGCTCGAACTCCCTTAGCGGTAAAGTGATCAGCTCTTCCCCTACTCTGATCTCGTAGCTTTTCCGGTCAATGCTGACATTGCCCAATCGGATCACTTCCGATGAAACAAGCCGGTATCTTCGAAGCAGCGCTTTAATTCGGAACAGCAGCTCCTTCGGTTCGAACGGTTTGACCATATAGTCATCCGTACCGGCCAAATAGCCTTGTTCTTTATCCTCAAGCTGCCCCTTGGCGGTTAGCATCAAGACCGGAATGTCATAATGCTCGCGAATTTCACGGCAAAGCTCGAGTCCGTTCATCCCGGGCATCATCACATCGACGATAGCCAGATGCACTTGCTCGTTCTCAAGAATATCGGCAGCTTGCTGTCCATTCTCGGCTTCCAGCACCAAATAGCCCTCTTTACTCAATACGAGCCGAAGAAGCTCTCTAATCGGAGGATCGTCATCCGCAATAACGACGTGAATTCTCATGCCTGTTCTCCTGACCCAGCGGATTTCGCGAGATTTTCGCCTCATTATAACACATGGCTATGAGAGGTTTCTCATGGAGCGCCAAGATGCCCTTACAAATAAAAGAAGCTGTCCGAAGCGGATTAAAACCCGCAACGAACAACTTCTTCTCATTCTCATTATTACCAAGCCAACAACACGGCTATCAATGCCGCCGCTGCAGGGACGCCTTGAACGTAGAGGATCGACTTCTTCGCGGTCCATCCACCATAGATGGCGGCGATCCAGACGCAGATGAGGAAAAATGTCTGAATCTGATACCCGGTCGAAGCATCCGGATGAAGCAAGCCCCATATAAGCCCGGCAGCCAAAAAGCCGTTGTACAGCCCTTGATTAGCGGCAAGCGGCTTAGTCTCGCGCGCGAAGGCTTCCGTCGTTCCGAAGGTTTTCCGTACGCGGGGAGTCGTCCATAGGAACATTTCCATTATGAGAATGTAGATATGCTCCAACGCGACAAGACCCACCAATATCGCAGCTATAACCACCGGTCAACAACCTCCATAAGTAATCGCAAATATATCAACCTGAACTCAATGACACCATTATAATCTATTTTTGTTGGAGACAGTAACAGGTTTATTTGCTCTTTGGCGTCCTTCCGAAGGATTTGCCTTTTCCCTACGACCGGGAAACCACCAATTGAATCGGCCCAACAGCTTCATCGCTACCGGAACGAGCAGCATCCGGATGATCGTCGAATCAAGCGCAATGGCGATTGCCATCCCGAAGCCGAGCATCTGGATCGGGAGCACACCGGAGAAGGCGAAGCCCGAGAATACGGCAACCATCAATACCGCTGCGCCCGTAATGAGCGGACCGGTCTTTTCCATCCCTTCGGCTATGCTGTCCTCATGATTTCCAGTGCGGTCATACTCTTCTTTAATCCGGCTCACCAGGAACACCTCGTAATCGGTACTGAGGCCGAACAGAAGCGCAAGCAGCAGAACCGGAACGAAGTGGATAATGTAGCCGTTGGATTCCACGTCGAAGATTTGGGAGCCGTAACCAAGCGCGAAAACAAACACCAGAATACCGTAAGTCGCGGCCACGGAAAACAAGTTCAAAATAATCGCCTTCAAAGGAAGCAATAAACTCCGGAACGTTAGAACCAGAATAAAGAAAATCAGGACAAGCATAATTCCGAGCGCCGGCAGCAGGCTGTCGTTGATGGCTTTGGAAGTATCCATGCCTTGGATCGTTTCCCCGCCGATGCTGAAGGTGGTCCCTTCCGGCAAATCGGATGCAGGCAACACTTTATCCCGCAAGCTCTTCACAACAGCCCTGCCCGCATCGCTTGAACCGTATTGGTCCAGTTCGACTTCCAACAATCCGGTATGCCGATCGCCGCTTAAGTAACGCTTAACCATTACGTTCACATCCGCAGGCAAAGCGCTTCCTCCGGCTTGGAGAAGCCCGGAAACCGTATTACCGTCTATATTCGGGAAAAAGGAAGCGACGGAAGCGACTCCGGCGACGTGCGGTTGTTTTCCTAATTCGGCTTGCAGAGCAGCGATCTTAGCCAGCGATTCCGGTGTGCTTAGATCATTCTTTTCGTTGCGCAGCACGATACTGATCTGATTGGCCGCGCCGACACCGAACGATTTCTCCATAAGCGTAAAGCCTTGGCGAACGGACGTATCCGCGGGAAGCGTCCGTATATCCGGCGAATCCAGCTTCATGTCGAGCGCCGGAACAGCGAATGTCGCCAAAACGCACAAGGTGAGGACGAGAAACAATACCGGACGGCGCATAATCCCTTTCGTCCATCTTTTCCATCCGCTGACTTTCCCGCTTTGACGTGGGCGCAAGAACGGAAGGCTGCCCTTGTTGATGCGAACTCCGAGAATAACTAGCACGGCCGGCAACAGGGTCAAGCTGGCCAATCCAGCAACCAATACGACGACGACCCCGCCGAAAGCGATCGCTTTAATAGCAGACATCGGGACGATAAAAAGCGCCGAAAGCGCGGCAATGACCGTAATCGCCGAGAAAAAGACGGTGTGTCCAGCTGTTTCCATTGTTTTTACGAGAGCGTCTTGTTTGGTATTGCCCTTAACTTCCAGCTCCGCCTTAAACCGACTGACGATGAAAAGCGAATAGTCTATTCCGACGCCCAGTCCCAGCATCATCGCCGAGTTGGTTACGAACACCGAGAGCTCCGTCTGCAAGGCGACCAAGTAAACAATGCCCATCGCGACCAGCACGGAAGCGATCGTAACGATTAATGGCGTTAAAGTGGCTACGATCGAACGGAACACAAGGAGCAGGATGATAATGATAAGCGGAAAAACGATCATCTCCGCCTTAGCCAAGCCTTCTTGGCTTTGGACGCTGCTCTCGCCCCAGAAGGCTACCCCGCCTACTAGATACGCTTCCGCTCCGAGGCTTTTTGCCTGCTCAACCACGCGGGTCTGGTAATCCGGCACCTTATTGATGACGAAATCGGCTTTCATGTTCATATCCACGAAGGCGATGCTGAGGTTAGGATCTTTGCCGACAAGTCCCGAACCAATACCTTGCGAAGCATCCAGTATGCTGAACACTCCCGTGACGCCCTCTTCCGTTTTCAACCGGTCGATGATCTGTTTCAGCTTGTCGTTATACTCCGGCGAGCCCACCGTATGCTTGGGATCCCGGATGACAAGGGTCATCGCGCTCGCCGAACGCCCCTCGAACTCCGATGCGAGCAGCTTGCCCGCGGTCAGCGATTGCGAACCGGGTACGTCCCAGCCTCCACCGCTGAGCAGAGGGGTAAGCTTGCCGAAGGCGTAACCTCCGAACAATGCGAATACGATCCAAACCGTAACGACTAACCATCTTAACTTATAAAGCGCCTTTCCCCAACTGCGTAATAAAGCGTGCATTCCTCTCCACCGGCCTTCTCCGTTTAATTTCTTATGCGCTTTTTACTTGTATATGCGACTCGTTGTTTGACCATTCAAACAATACGCGATAAAAAGAAAGAGCCGAATTTACAATTCTCTCTTCTTGATCAATTGCTCGTAATAAGCACCGAGCATTTCCGCCAGCATTCCGTATGCATCATCATATCTAAAGGTCGGATCCGCGACTTTCTGCAATCCGAGCCCCTCGATGATCGCGTATAGGACCGATGCGAACGTATCCGATTGCTCCGGTGGTAATCCGGTTATCGATTGCAACGAACTGCTAATATGCTTGCGCTTCGTATCCAGCATTTCCTTCAGAGTTTCTCTGGCCGCATCATTGCGCAATCCGATGGCGAACAGCTCGTAGCGAAGCCGGAACCATTCCGGTTCTTCCAGCGCCTTGCTCTTGGGAATCTCCAATAATCCAGATATGCTCTCTATATTCAAGGGCTTGCCATCGACCACGATCAAGCCGTCGAAGGATTTGCAATATTTCTCCGTTTCCCGGCGGAACACCTCTGCGAACAGTAAATCTTTGCTCGGAAAATAATAATTGATCAAACCCTGCGCCACGCCGGCCGTATTTGCTATTTCCTTAGTTGATGCCTTATCGTAGCCCTTCTCCGATAAAACGTCATAAGCGGCCGCTATTATTCTGTCTCTTTTGTCTGCGTCAGTCATCGGCACACACCCTGCATCCTATTGGATTGGATTTTTATTGAAATTGAATGAACGTTCAAACAGATAATAGCATAACCTTAATACGTAAGCAAGACGCTACCACTCTACGCGCCTTCCACGTCAGAATTAATCGATTCTTTCGAGTAATTCTTCCCCGCAGCACCTTACCACGCAAGAATTAATCGATTTTTCCGAACAATTCTTCCCGCAGCACCCTATCAAGCACGAATTAACCGATTCTTTCGAGTAATTCTTCCCCGCAGCACCTTACCACGCAAGAATTAATCGATTTTTTCGAACAATTCTTCCCGCAGCACCCTGCCACACACGAATTAATCGATTTTTTCGAGCAATTCTTCCCAGCGGCACCCTACCACGCACGAATTAACCGATTCTTTCGAGTAATTCTTCCCAGCGGCACCTTGCCATGCCCGAATTAATCGATTTTATCGTTTAACATCCCCTTACCGTGATGAAGTTCGGCTTTGCAGACGCCTCCTAGAACTTAGTTATAGCTATTAATAAGGGCCGGCCCACAAGTCTATCGACTTGTTAGCCAGCCCTTGCCAACTTTTACTTTGCGACAGCTATTCGCATGCCCGCCTCTTCGCACGCCAAGCGTAACTCATCCTCCGGCATGCGATCGGTTACAAGCCGTTGGACTCCCGAAAGGGGAGTGAATGAAACGAGCACTTTAGTACCGAACTTAGAATGATCGAGCAAAATATTCGCTTCCGACGTGAGCCGGATTGCGACTCGCTTAATCTCTGCCTCGTACATGTTGGAATTGCTGAAGCCGTGCTCGACATTCAAACCGGACGCCCCTAGAAAGACGCGGTCGAATGCCATTCCCATAAGACTTTGAACCGCTACCGGGCCGGCCAAGGAATTCGTCGCTTCATAGAGCATCCCGCCCGTCATGATGGTCGGAATTTGTTTGGTCGATAATTCCGCAGCTACATTCAGCGCATTCGTCATAACCGTGATTTTCATTCCGGGAGGCAAGTACCTAGCCAATTGGAATGTCGTGGTTCCTCCATCGATGAAAATGGACTCCCCCGGTTGAACAAGCGCCGCAGCCGCGCGTCCGATCAGCTGCTTTTCCTCCGTTAATAGGCTGGAACGCTCCTGAAGGGCATACTGAAGGGCATCGTATACTCCGACGAAAATAGCCCCTCCGAAAGTCCGTTTAATGGAACCGGCCTCTTCAAGCTTTTCTAGATCGCGTCGGATTGTCATATCCGTCACCTGAAACAATTGCTTAAGCGCGGGGATTTTCACCTCCCCCTCCATAGCAATCCGTTCCAGAATTTTCTGTTGTCTCTCGTTTAATCCGCTATAGGTCCCATAGTACATGTGACTGCGGCCTCCTGCCCAATACTCAATACCTTCTATTCTACCTATGGATCGCCGTTATTTCAAACGGTAATAGAGCTCATTCCACCGCAGTTCATTTTCCAGCGTGTGCATAGAAGTATTTTTATTAATAATGACGCACTCGATACCCGCCATCTTAGCCCAGTCGGACATTTGCTCGGCCGTAACCGCGAACGAGAAACCGAAATGGTGCGCCCCTCCCGACGTGATCCAAGCTTCTGCCGCCCCCGCAAGCGAAGGCTGCGGTTTCCAGAGCACGCGAGCCACCGGCAAATGAGGCATTTCCTTCACGTTCTTCACCGCTTCCACCTCGTTCACGATCAAGCGGAAACGATCGCCCAAGTCCACAACCGTCGCGTTGATGGCTGAACCGCTAGCCCCATTAAATACAAGACGGGCAGGGTCCGCTTTGCCTCCGACGAACAACGGATGAACTTCGATTTTCGGTTTGCTTGCCGCAAGCGTCGGGCAAATTTCCAGCATGTGAGAGCCAAGCACCAACTCGTTGCCCTGTTCTAGATGATACGTATAGTCTTCCATGAAAGAGGTGCCTTGGTTATCCGCCATAATCTTCATGATTCTAACCAAAGCGGCTGTTTTCCAATCGCCCTCCGCGCCGAAGCCGTAACCTGCGGCCATTAGCCGTTGCGCGGCAAGTCCCGGCAGCTGCTTCAAACCATGCAGATCTTGAAAGCTGGTGACAAAAGCGCTATATCCGCCCTCTTGCAGAAATCCTTTCAAGCCGAGCTCGATGCGGGCTTGTTCGCGAATTGCCTCTTTCTCGCTGCCTTCGAGACGACCATTCGTCGTAAAATCATAGAGCTCGGTATATTCGTCCATGAGCTCGTTTACTTGACCGTCCGTTACGCCTTGTACCCGTTCTGCCAAATCGCCGGCGGGATAGCCGTTAACAGACCATCCGAACTGGATTTGCCCTTCTACCTTATCGCCTTCCGTAACCGCAACGAATCGCATGTTGTCACCGAAACGGGCGACTCTCATCGTCTGGCTTTCCGTGTATCCCGCAGCAGTCCGCATCCATGAACCGATTCTCGTGCGCACGCCGTCATTTTTCCAGTGGCCTGCAATGATTTTCCTGGCGATTCCGAGTCGCGCGCCGATAAACCCGAACTCACGGTCGCCGTGGGCAGCTTGGTTCAAATTCATAAAATCCATGTCGATGCTGTCCCACGGAATCTCCGAATTGTATTGGGTATGCAGATGAAGCAGAGGTTTGGTTAGTTGCTTAAGGCCGGAAATCCACATTTTGGCCGGGGAAAAGGTATGCATCCACGCGATAATGCCCGCGCATTCGTCATCGCTATTCGCCTCGAGACATACTCTGCGGATCGCATCCGGAGTCGTAACCACAGCTTTGAAAATAATCCGGTACGGAATCGCGGCATCACTGTCCAAGCCGGCTGCGATTTCCTTCGTATTCTGTGCCACCTGCTGAAGGACATCATCACCATACAAGCCCTGACTTCCCGCTACAAACCAAAAAACATAAGGTTTCGTTTTCAACATAACCTTCATCCTCCTCAAAATAGCTGATCTATGATTATTGCGGCTTACATATGAGTTCTAATTCGTAATGAATAGCTTCGCCGGGCTCCATAATCCGGAGAGTTCCGTTCTTGCGTTCTTCCGCTCTGCCTTTAGTCCAGCAGTTGGAAGGCTCCAATCCGAGCACATGGACGCCCGCTCCGGGCATTCTCCATTGCACAAGACGGGGCAATGTCTCCGCATTCCAACCCAGCTCGACTGTAAGGCCTTTAGCAGCTTGGTCTGGAGCAGCCGTCGGAAACGACGGGCTGTGAATTCGTGCATATGCGCGATCCTTTTGCCGCTTCAACTGATGATAAAAAACTTGCTCCTTGAATAGAGGGTCCGGGGACTGCCATTCTCTGATCCGGCTCATGTCCATACTCGAGTCGCTCGGATTCGAGATGGCGTCCGGCAGTTCCACTTGGGTATCTTCGGCCAGAAGCGGAAAACCGAAATTGAAATGATAGAGCATCATGTGCGGGCACGGCTGAAACCCGGCGTTCTCGACCGTATCGCGAATGGTCAGCCGATTGTCGCCCAGTCGGCTCGTCAGCGTTCTCGTCAACCGAAGATGTTCTCCGAAAATCGAGGTTTCCTCCACAACGCCGCTAACCCGCATTTCGTACTCATCGCCGACCCACTCAGCAGTCGCGGATACATGACGCGCAGGCGTATGGTGAATCCGGCCGTGAAGGCCGTGAGCGGTTCCACCGTCTTCGCATGGCGAGCCGGCTTGCGTTAAACCGCATGTCATGAGCAAACCGCCGGAAGCCGTTCTTAGCCAATTCAATCCCTCAGCATCGTAATAAGCAGCATGTGGATCCCCATTCCCGGACGACCAGCTAAGCGGCACGCCTTGCCATTCCGCCAAGGAAATATCCATCCCCTTAGTCGGGGACACTGAGTAAGATAACCCTGCGCCGGTACGAATCCTGATCATCTCGACGCCGGACTCCGGCCCTTCATTCATCGTGTACCGTTCGATACCACCGAGCTGTTCAATCCTTCCGACCCGCGCCTCCAAATCCCGGCGTTTCCATTCCTTACCGTACAGCTTCATGAGTTACTCTCCTCCTCAAGCTTTACCGCTGCTTCTGAAAGTTCGCATAATCTGGCCGGCGTCCTCGCGGAAATCATCTATGACATTCATCATGAATTCATGGTAAAAACCGTGTTCTTGAGTATCCAGCATACGTTGTTTCGCTTTCTCTACGACCTTCAGCGCCATACCGGTGTAGTAGTTGATTTTGGCGACTCCGTTATCGATCGCTGCATTGAAATCCTCGTCCGAGAGCCCTGATCCGCCATGCATAACGACTGGGGCACCCGCGGTTCTGCTAATCTGGTTCAATCGGGTAAAATCCAGCTTCGGCTTCTTCAAATAAACGCCGTGCACGGTTCCGAAAGCGGCGGCAAGCGCGTCGATCCCGGTCCGCTCTACGAATTCGCGGGCTTGCTCCGGATCGGTGTACAACGACGTATCATCGATAATCGAATCGTCGTCCTCACCTTCCGCACCTCCGCTTCTCGGTCTTGTTACGTAACCCAGCTCGCCCTCCACCGATACTCCGAGCGTACGGGCAATTTTAACGACCTCGGATGTTTTTTGCACATTTTCCTCATACGCATACTCAGAGCCATCGAACATAATCGCGTTAAAGCCCAGATGCATCGCCTTCATGACGGCGGAGAAGCTTTTGCCATGATCGAGCAGGATGCTAACCGGAACCTTAGCCCGATTCATCGCATCGATCATAATAGGCGCAATTTGCTCCATGGATGTATACTTGAAATGAATTTCGGCGTGACAGAGAATAACTGGGGAGTTCTCTTCCTCCGCCGCCTGAATAATGCCGCGAACCATATCCAAATTGATCGCGTTAAAACAGGGAACGGCATATCCTCGACGCGAGGCGTCTCTTAACAGCTCGCCCATCGAAATCTTCGACATCGTAGCATTCACCTTTCCTTATAAAGTTAACAGAGTCGATGCTTCCTCGATTCAATAATAGTTGAATAAAAACATTTATTCAATCATTTTATTATACAAACAAACAATTTTATGTTTATAATTAACATATAAACAATCAGGAGGTTGTCTTATGTCACTCATGGGGTTGGATATCGGAACGACTGGCTGCAAATCCTCCCTCTTCGACGAAGCGGGAAATATGCTTGCGGCTTCTTATAAGGAATACGCGTTGGAGCACCCTCTTCCGGGCTATTATGAATTAAACCCGCTGCTCGTCTGGAGCTCCGTACAACAAGTTATCCATGACGTGCTCTCAAGATTTCCCGCATTGAAAATCAAAGCGCTAAGCATCTCCTCGTTAGGAGAGGCCGTTATTCCGGTAGACCGGAACGGGAAGGTGCTTGGAAATGCGATTCTCTATTTGGATCCAAGAGGGCAGCAACAGGCCAAACAGATTGAACAACGGGTGGGTAGCGAGCGGACGATGGCACTAACGGGCGTCCCCCTGCATTCTATGTTTTCGCTCCCTAAGGTCATGTGGATCAAGGAGCATCAGCCTGAGGTTTACGAGAATACTTGGAAGTTTATGCTGTTCGGCGATTTCATCGCCTTTCAGTTGACCGGAATTCCCGCCACCGACTTCACATTGGCATCCCGGACGATGGCGCTTAATGTAGCCAGAAAGGTGTGGGAACCGGAAATGTTCGAAGCCGCCGGCATTCGGGACGATATTTTTCCCGATCTCGTCCCTTCCGGACACATCATTGGCCAAGTACGCGCAGAAGCCGCTCTCTCCTTAGGCTTACAGCCGGAAACGCTAGTCGTTGCGGGCGGCCATGACCAAGCTTGCGCGGCGCTTGGAGCCGGCATTCTCGATGAGCTGCAGGCAATCGATGGCATTGGAACCGTGGAGTGCATCACACCCGCATATTCGGCGCCCGTATTGAATCGCAAAATGCTGGAGCATAATTTCAATTGCGCACCGCATGTTATCGAGGGCCGATATTTGACCTATGCCTTTAATTTCACGGGCGGCTCCTTGCTGAAATGGTATCGGGACCAGTTCGGCTCCGATGCGGCAGCCGAGGCGCGTAAGCTCGGAGTGGGCGTCTACGATTATTTGAATTCAACCGCCGCAACCCAACCGACTAACTTGCTCGTTGTCCCCCATTTTGCCGGATCGGGCACGCCCGCAATGAATCCGCAAGCCGTTGGCGTCATTCACGGATTAACGTTTAATACGGACTCCTCCCAGCTATACCGAGCGTTAATGGAAGGCGTAACCTATGAAATGAGATACAACCTGGAATGTCTCGGGGATGCTGGCATTCAGGTTGACACCCTTCGCGCCGTTGGCGGTGGCGCCAAGTCGGATCTATGGCTGCAGATCAAGGCCGATATTATGAACCGTCCGATCGAAAAGCTTAACGTCAGCGAAGCCGGAACACTAGGAACGATCATGCTCGCCGGCAAATCATCCGGGGTATATGCCTCTTACGAAGAAGCGGTGAAATTGCTGGTGAAGCCGCTGAAGACGTTCTTGCCCGGTCAGCCGAATCGAGAGATTTATGATGAGCTTTACGCCAAGTATAAAAAGCTTAGTTCCGCGCTTGTTGGAATATAGGCAATACAAAAAGTGCCCGGAACGAATGCAACTGGCTTTCGTTCCGAGCACTGGATTTATTGGATTCGGCTATAATACAAACGGCATTCGTAAGGGGAGAGGTTTGCTTGTTTTCCGCATCACTTTGGCTAGCAGCCACGTTCATGGCGCCCATTCCACCATCCCCTCTCATTCCCGCCGGGTAACCTCCAAAATGCCTGCCAGCTTCACCCACTCGTCATCAATCAATATTCGGTAACCTATCAGATCAAGTTTGGCGATAACACCGGTAACGCTGCGGTTCTCGTAAGGATGCCATAACAAAAGCTTGATTTCCTCTTTGTTCTGATAGGCAGAACCTAAGCTTTCGTTGATCTCTTCCCGCTTCTGCGGGTCCAGAATCGGTTTCTCCCGCCGTTCTTGACGTTGATTTGCTTCCAAAATCCGTTCCTTGTGCTCGTGCAGCATCATCCGGCTCGATTCCCAGAGCCCATTCCCTTCAAGCTTCTTCCTCATTTGTAGTGACCTCCTATCTTGCCGGCTCGCTCTTTGGCTTGTCCCGCCTCTGTAATGGACACGGCTCTCATGATTGCGGTGTTGCCATACTTCCGCTTAAGCGCGTCGGTCGTCTTCTCCAGTGTCCTGAATCGCTCCCGTTCGTCGAACAACGAAATTTGATACTCCTCTTCTCTGGAAAGCTGGGACAAACCGACTGCTACCCTTCGTACTGGGAGTCTTTCCCAATGCTCCTTGAACAGTTTCACGGCTGCTTGATAAACCTGATTCGTCGCGTTCGTCGGCTCGACCATCTTCATCTGCCTGCTAAATCCGCCCGGACTTTCATAATTGACGCCATAACATCCTACGGAAACGACAAAACCCATGCAACCCAAGCTGCGGCAGCGTTGGCATACGAGCTCGGCTAATTCCAGCAGCACGACCTGGATCTCCTCGAATTTACGGTAGTCCCTCGGCAGCGTCATTTGGTGTCCCACACTCTTGGGCGCTTCTTTGTGAGTATGAGGGCTGACCGGGCTGTCGTCCGCGCCGTTGGCCAGCCGCCAATACAATTCGGCGTCGATATCGCAATTCCGGTTAAACCTATTCCTCATTATCTGCTTCAGCACGGCGAGCGGGGTTTGGGCGATATCGCCGATCGTGGTAAATCCCATGGTTGCAAAGTGGGCGGCCATACGGCTGCCGACCATGAACAGTCTGCCTGCAGGCTGGGTCCAGAGCTGGTCCGGCAAGTTTTCCTTGCTCAACTCGAACAAGCCGCTTTCGTTCTTCTTGGCCCACAGGTCGCAAGCCATCTTGGCCGTCACCTTGGAATAACTGATGCCGAGTCGGGTATAAACGCCTGTTGCCATTCTCACTCGCTCTTGAATAGCTTGGGCGATTTCCATTGGCGTACCGAACAGCTTTCGGCTGCCGGTAATATCGATGAATTGCTCGTCTATCGAATACGGCTCGACAAGGTCGCTGTATGTGAGCAGAATGTTGGTGATCAACATGGAAACATCGATATAATGCTGCATTCTCGGCTTGACAACAACTAAATCCGGGCACTTGCCCAGAGCTCCGCGCAGCGTCTCCGCAGTCGTCACCCCGAACTGCTTGGCCAGAGGACATGCAGCGAGAATGATGCCGCTGCGGCGCTCCGGATCCCCGGCTACTACAAGCGGTTTATGAGCGTATTGCGGATTATCTGCCTTCTCTACGGAAGCATAGAAGCTTTGGCAATCCGCAAGCAGAATGACTCTATCCGCACTGTTCCCCATTGTCCATCACCCGCCCGTCAATATAAACCCTGTATAATAGCTCGCTTTTTTTATGGCCTCCGACCGGACCGTGCCCCATAGCAAGGTAATATGATGGCGATAACCCCTGCATATATAGTCCGCTTCAATTCCTGTTCCCGTCTGTTTCTCGGAAAACAATTTAATTCCGCGTTCCTTAAGACGACGCTTTAACCCGTAATGCTCGGAAATCATGTCGTTCTGCACCTCATCTTGATTAGGTTTCCGGTACAAACATACGTACTCCTTATTATATACGAACATTTGTTCTAATATCTACCAATATTTTTTTAATATTTAGGGTTCCTGGATTGCTGGCATGGGTTTGGGGAGTCAACTGTTGGTGCATAGGTGGAAAATATCCATGAAGCTCTCGCAAGCAAAAAATCCCGACGCGAGTGTCGGGATTTTTTATATTCTATGTAACTCGCATTAATCCAACGTTTGAAGCCAGCTCTCGACTTCTTGGAAGGTTCCCTCGCTGGATAGTATTCCATCGTGGTCACTGCCGAGAATCATGGTAACCTTGGCTTGGTTATGCTGAGCGAACAACGGCGCATACTGTCCCGGAATAAAAACCTCTTCCTTTTCCCCGACCAATACGAGAGTCGGCTGGGTCATCGCCTGCAAATAACGCTCATACTTGGATTTCGGCGCCCTGGACAGCAGCAGTCGGTAGCTAAGCTCCAAAGTCTCACGGCCGTGCCTGCGCGCAAGCGGTTTATCGTTGCGCATAACAATCCATTTATTCAAAAACCGGATTCCCACCGCGTTCAGAAGAGTGAGAAAGACGATTTTAGGATATTCAATGTGCATGGTGCTTCCAGGGTCTTTTCGGTGGTTGATCGGCGCATTCGGGTGAATGGCCGGTGCCAGCATCAGAAAGGCGTCGATCTCCTTTGCCATCCGATGAGCGGCAAGACGTACGGCATTCCCTCCGCCGCCGGAGTGTCCCGCGATGATCAAAGTAAGCGCGGAAGACTCGCGCAACCGAATCCATTTTACCAAATCCTCTATGTCATCATCGTGCTGACCGACGTATTCCACGTCACCCCTGCGAATCGGATGCAGACCGTAACCTCTTAAATCAGGCACGACCACTTGCGCCAGCTGCCGCTTGGAAATAAACTCGGCCAGCGGATGTAGGTATTGCCCATCCTCCGAAATCCCGTGCAGCAAAATGATGATTTTGTTCGAATTCGCCAAGTAATGGCGGTAACATAACGATTTTCCATCTCTGGCTTCGTAAGTCTGAATAGGGGGCAGTTCTCTTCCTGACATAAAGGGCCTCCGACGGTCAACTGAATTTACGCTCGCTCCGCACTTACAGATTATATCATACTCATATCTTGCATTATTCGGCGAAGTTTAGGCGCTGGTCGCCTTGAACTTCAAGTCTGCTTGTGGTTAAATGACCGTAAGTCGGGTTAGAGGGAGTATGACGATGTTTAAGGTTAGAAGCTTTATAGAAAAAGATTACGACTCTTTGAGAGAAATCTATTTCAAATCTCGTGCGATAAATTTCACATGGTTGGATAAGTCCAACCTCAAAATAGAAGACTTCGATCGTGACACTAAAGACGAATCCATACTCGTCGCCGCGCGCCAAGATCAAATACTCGGCTTTATCTCCATGTGGGTTCCGGATCGATTTGTTCATCATTTATTTGTTCATCCCGATTTCGTAGGGCAACAGGTTGGCAAAGAACTTCTTCAAGCCGCCACTGATAAATGGGGAACTCCGATGACCTTGAAATGCATGCGGGATAATGCGAAAGCCCTTAACTTCTATGCATCGCAAGGCTGGCAAGTTAAAGAGGAAGGGGTGAGCCCGGACGGACCCTATTATTTGATGGAGCGCCGCTAGTTACTGTGAGGAGGAGGGACAAGCCATGTGCGGAAGATATACGATCGTGGTTACCATGGAAGAGCTGATGCTGAGGTATTTAATGGAGCTGCCGACCAACCGGTATCATACGCCCCGTTACAACGTGGCTCCTATGCAGAACATATTAGCTATCGTGCATGACGGAGAGAACAACCGGCTCGGCGAGCTTCGTTGGGGACTTGTTCCTTCGTGGGCTTCGGATGATCGGCTCGGAAGCAAAATGATTAACGCGCGCGCGGAGACGATACTGGAGAAAACTTCGTTTAAAACCCTGATTCGGCGCAAAAGAGCGATTATTCCTGCGGACGGATTTTACGAATGGAAACAAGCCGGGGATAAGAAACAGCCGATGCGAATTACGATGAAGGACGGATCCATTTTCTCAATGGCCGCCCTTTACGACACTTGGAACGCACCCGACGGACGCAAAATAAGCACCTGCACGATCATCACGACGACGCCGAACAACCTAGTGTCCGACATCCACGATAGGATGCCGGTTATTTTGCGTCCGGAGGACGAGGCTGCTTGGTTAGACCGAGGCAACGATGACGTCGAAAAGCTGACGAGTTTGCTAACCCCCTACTCGGCTAATGCGATGAAGGCTTACCCCGTGTCCCCTATCGTAGGCAACGTCAAGAACGATACGGCGGAGTGTATCGAGGAGCAACTGACGATGCTCTAAAGCCCTTTGATCATCCCACCGTCAACAAGCAGCGATTGTCCGGTTACGTATGTATTGGCGAAAGATCCATAGAAAACCACGTGTCGCGCAAATTCCTCGGGAGTACCCATTCTGCCCAACGGGATCTGTTTCGCCGCTTCCATTTGTAAATCTTCGAGCGAGCGTTCCTGGTCTGCAGCTCTTTTACGATCTAATTCGGTAATTCGGTCCGTTCCGATTCTTCCCGGCGCAATCGTATTGATCAGAATACCATCCCCAGCCAATTCCGATGCCAAGCTCTTCGTTAAGGAGTGGACACCCGCCCGGAAAACGTTGGATAAAATAAGTCCGTCAATCGGCTGCTTGATGGAGGAGGACGCCAGATTCACGATTCTTCCTTCTCCCGCAGACTTAAGGAAAGGTAGCGCTTCACGAATTAATCGAATGGTGCTTAGCAAACTAAGTTCAAATCCCCTCGTCCAGTCCGCATCCTCCATATCCGAGAAAAAACCGCTCTGAGGTCCCCCCGCGTTCGTGACCAGCACATCCAAACCCTTGCCTGCACCTGCCGCTGTCCGGATCGCATGACGAATATCCTCGTTGTTTAACACATCCATTTGTATAATTTCTGCTTGTACCCCGGTCAACGCCTTAATCTCGTCACGCGTTTGCGCGAGCTGCTCCAAATTTCTGCTGGCTATCGTTAGACGCGCTCCTTCTTTCGCATACTCGAGCGCGACCGCTTTGCCTAAACCTTTACTCGCCGCCGCTACGAACACGGATTTACCCGAAAGCATCAAATCCATTTTAGACACACCCTTTTCCTTAGATACGTTAATGGCTTTATAGTAAAAGCCCTGCAGCTTTTAGATTGCCATACCGATAGCTTCGATGCAACTTGGTTGTTTATGGACTACGAACGGAAAAAAACCGGGGGTTCCCCCGGCGGACGACTCACACGCTATTCTTTAATAATATCGAGCAGCCTCCGGTATTCCGCTTCGTCGATCTCGCCGCTTGCGAGACGTTTCTTCAGAATGACCGCCGCATCAAGGCTGCCTTCGGCATGCTTCCATGCACCGACTCTATAGCCGTAACCCCACGCGCTTCCATAACGCCGGAACATGACGATCCGGAAAATCAGGAAACCAATCAGCAGCGTGAAAAATACGATCGGGAAACCCGGAAAAAACCCGTGGTCGTGATGCCACATGGGTATCACCTCCTTCTATTATTCATTATAGACAGCGAGTATAAAATGCCTCTAAATGAACTCTAAAAAAAGGATAAAACTTTTTGACAATAAAAATTTTTGAGACTTGACACCCACCCCGACGTCCGGTATATTGGACGAACACAACTAAATTTTCAACCCTTACGACGGAAGCACCCGTAAGCAAAGGCTGTTCAAAGCCTTTCTTGCAGGTGCTTTTTTGCTGTCCAAACCAAAGGAGGAATTCGTTATGTCACTTGCAAAGTCAACCCATTCCGTCTTGCATCCCGTAGTTTCTTGCGCCATCGCCATCATCATCGCCTTTACTGTACCCGCCGCCATCGCGTCTGCTGCAACCGTCGAGTTGACCGTGCCCATCAAGACCGCCTTCGACGCAACGACCGCTTCCGCGGACAGCCAGACGGCCGTGAAACTAAATTCGCATTACAAAGATCTCGGTACGTTGCTGGGACAAGACAAGGATAGTGAAATAAAGATCAAAGAGCTTCATTACCGCAACGAAGAAACGTTAATCGCGCTGCGCAAACAAATACGGGAAATTGACGCGGACAATCTGAACAAACTCGAGGTCCAAGTCCTGCAGACGAAGGAACGATACAAGCCTCTATTCGCCGCATACGCCTCGCTTCTTAAACAAATTACCGTCGCAAGATACGCGAAGAACAAAACGCTCAATGCCGTGCTCCGTACCCAAGCTGACGCGATGAAGATAACCGTCCAGCTCGCACGCCAGGAAATCGGCTCTAAGCAAGCCTCATTCAGGAAAGCGAAAGAAGCCACGGCTCAAACGATCAAAGCCGCTCGGGAAATGCTTGCGACCATCGATCCTCTCAAGGTCCAAATCAAAGCGCAGCGAAGCGCGGCAAACTTGCCCCGTGCTAGCTTGTCGCCTGTGTGGACGAATTTCAAATATGCGATTAAAAAAAGCGATGCAAAGAGTACGTTAGACTCCATTGCAACGCTCGTCATGCTCACTCGTCAGATCGTGGAACAGCAGCAGAAAATCCACGCTCTAGAAGTTAAAATCGCCGATATTCTCGTTAAAACAAAAGCTCAATTCCTATAATATCTATTTAAGAAGAGGTATAATTGACTCCTATAACATCTAACAACTGACCCATTCACGATAAAAAGGAGTCTGACAAAATGGCACAAAGCATCCGTCTATTAACCGATCCGGAATTCGAAGAAGCTATGCAGCGGCAAGCTCGTTTGCGCGTATTCAAGAACGACCACATCATCGATTCCAACGGGATCATCGTTCGTTTCGATAATCGCACCGTCGTCGTTCAATCCGGAATTGGCGATCTGGCTTATCACGCAAGAGAAGAGTGCGAATTTTTCGAGGTGAAGAAACGGTAAACAACTTTGTCTTCCCGCTTCGATTTTATTTCTTATCTTGGCCAAATACTCTTTTGATCGCTTCAAGATAACCCATGCCGTTCACCGTATCCGGCTCTAGGTAACTGCCAGTTTCCCGGCTATTCTTTTACGCTCCCGAGCACGATCCCGGCCATAAAGTATTTTTGCAGAAAAGGATACACAAGCAGAATAGGGATCGTAGCCATAAAGATTTGCGCGGCTTTTACCGTCCGGTCCGATATCTCGCTAAGCAAACGCGCTTGAACCGGGTCAATGTTGGCGAAGGTTGAGGTGTTCATTTTCACGACGACGGTTTGCAAATAACTTTGAAGAGGATAATGATTCGGCGAATTCATGAGGATGATCCCATCAAACCAGGAATTCCAATGCCCCACGACGGTAAAAAGAGTAACGGTAGCGAGTACCGGCGTAGAGAGAGGAATAAAGATGCGCCATAGGATCGTCCAATGATTCGCCCCATCTACGAACGCCGCTTCTTCAAGCGCTTTCGGCAAACCGCGAAAGAAATTAAGAAGCAGCAGGCAATTAAACACTTGAACCGCGCCCGGCAGCACCAAAGCCCAGAGGGAATCCAAAATTCCCGTCATCTTAATCGTCATGTACCATGGAATCAACCCCCCGTTAAACAGGATCGTAAATACGAAAATCCACGCGTATAAGGTTCGTCCCGGGAAAGCCTTTTCTTCCTTGGATAACGGATAGGCCGCCAAAACCGTTACAAGCATGCTGAGGGCTGCCCCCAATAAAACTCGTTCCAACGAAATGCCTAAGGCCGTAAAAAACTCATCTCGAAGAAATACGAATCGATAGGAAGCAAATGTGAATTCCACCGGCCATAGCTTGACTAAACCCGCCGCCGCTGCCGATTTGTTGCTTAAAGATACCGCCAGAACGTTTAAAAAAGGAAAGAGGGCCATTAAGGATAACAAAGCAAGAAAGCCATAGTTGAATATATTAAACACAATCCTGGAGAAGGATGTTTGACCTGCCATATCCAATCCACTTCTCTCTAAAAAATTCGATAGTTTGCGAGACGATACGCCAGAAAATACGAAACCGAAATGAAGAGACACGAAATAATCGATTTAAACAATCCTACGGCCGTAGCCACGCCATATTGCGTGTCGATCAAACCTATCCGGTACACGAAAGTATCCAAAATATCTCCCGTGCTGTATACTTGCGGACTGTATAAATTAAAAATTTGATCGAATCCCGCATTTAGCACATTCCCCAAGCTTAACGTAGCGAGCAAAATAATGACCGGGAGCATGGACGGGAGCGTAATATTAAGCGTCTGTTTCCATCGGTTGGCCCCATCGATAACGGCCGCTTCGTAAAGGGATGGATTGGCGTTCGTGACGGCGGCCAAAAACACGATGGTGTTGAAGCCGACTTCTTTCCATAAGTCTGTTGCTACTATCGTAAAGCGAAACCAGTTTGGATCCCCAAGAAAGAACAGGGGTTTGAATCCGAAGGACTTGATAATATCGTTGACAATGCCCTGAGACGGAGAAAGGATGTCGATCAGAATACCGCCCAGCAGCACCCAAGATAAAAAGTAAGGCAAGTAAACGATTGTTTGCACGCTTCTCTTGAACAGCTTTATACGCACTTCATTCAGGAGCAGTGCAAGTAGGATAGGCACTGCCAAATTCAATATGATTTTGAAAAAGGCAATGACAACCGTATTCGTCAAAACTTGCCGGGTATCCGGTAAATCCCATACGTATTTGAAGTTATCCAGTCCGATAAAAGGAGATCCGAATATGCCTTTGGAAGGCATGAAATTCTGAAAAGCGATTAGGATGCCTGTAATGGGTCCGTAACTGTATATCAACAACAGCGCCAAGGCAGGCAGAAGCATCAAGTGCAACGGCATCAACCGCAGCCACCTTTGTGAAAGCATTCGACTCCCTCCAAACTTCGTGTCGTCAAATCAGGGGATGCAGAAGTTTAAATCTTCTGCATCCGCCAGCTTTGCACTTTATTTCTGAGCCGCATACCAGTCGTTTACTTCTTGAGTCATCTTGTCTCCGCCAAGCTTCTTCCAATCGGAAACGAATTGATCGAAAGCATCCACGGGAACGGCACCCATCAATATCTTCGTAAAAGTTTCCAACTGAAGCTTGTCGAGGGTCGATTGCTTCTTCACCATCGTGTCCGTTTTTGAGCCGAAAAACATGTCCGAGATTCCCAGCTTATTGTTCATGTAATAATCAAGAATACTTAGCGCGGTGTCTTTGGGTCCGGCCCATATCGCATTACCGTAAGAACCCTGATCGTGATCTTTAATGAATTTTTGGTAAATATCATAGTTGCCCTTGGCCTGAAGATTTTTCAGAGCGTTCTGATCGTTATTTTCCACTGCCGCTTTTACGCCGCGGTAAATGTTGATGTTTTGATCCGGATCCGGCGCGTATACCGCCGCAAATCTCCACCGGCCATAACCGTCCGGATTTGGATTAGGCTGATGAAACTCCTCATTATATCCGCCTGTCTCCCAGCCGTATTCTTTGTCCGCATAATAATTGGCCAGTTTGATCATCGCTTCGGGATGCTTGGAGCCTTTTTTGAATACAGCATACCCCATATTGACGGATTCCGGGTTGACGCCAAGTCCAATCGAAGGAATTGCAGGCTTGTCATCCGCCGAGACAATCGGGTATGGCTTCCATACGGCTTTGGGGTCTTGTTTGAATGAGTCCGGCAGAGGCCAAAACGCATTCCAATGGGAACCATAGAACATTCCGATTTTCCCGGAAATCACGGATTCGTTTACTTTACCGTTGTCTTTTACGCCAAATTCCGGATCGATTTGACCCGCTTTGAACATTTCCTGAAGCTTAGCCAAGGCAGTCTTCATCTCCGGTTGAATCCCGCTGTATACAAGTCGGCCGTTTGTATCCTTCAGCCATAGATTTCGATAGGCATGATACCCTTCCAAGAAGCCTGTCAACTCATGCAAGCCACCCGTATACAAATCCTTGCTGAGGCTTATTCCAAAGCTGTCTTTCTCCTTGTTGCCATCCGGATCTTGATTGGTAAAAGCGTCTGATATCTTCAGAATGTCGCTCATCGTTTTAGGCTCGGGCAATTGAAGTTTATCCAACCAATCCTTGCGGATCCAGATCATCGCCGCAGTATCGATACTCGCTGTCGGCACAGGAAGAGCAAGCACTTTCCCGTTAAATGTACCTGTCTTCAGCGCCAAACCGTCATTCGCCGCCAAAAATTTCTTGAGCAGCGGAGAAGCATATTTGGCAATCGCATCGGTTAAATCCTCGGCCATGCCATTATCGACCAGTTGCTTCATTTGTTTGGCGTTTACCGGAATAATATCCGGGAGATCGTTGGAGGCGATGGCAATATTCAGCTTCTGTTCCCCCGCTCCTCCGGGCTCATCGCCTACTACGGACCAATTAATCTTCATATCAATGCCCAAATCCTTCAGATAGCCGTCCGTCCAAATATTTTTCTCCGGCGTTTCCCCGGGCGCAAATTTGTCGACAGCCGAGAAAATTTTCACTGTAGAAAGCGTTATAGGCGGATCATACTTGCCGAGAGGATTCGTATTTTCCTCCGAAGCCGCCTGCGTTGACGGCGAATCCGTTGCTGAAGATTCAATGGTCTGGGTTGATTGCGTGTTTTCTTCCGCCTTGCTACAGGCGGTAATCCATACAAGCATGAGCATGAGAGCGATCAACATGATTCTTTGTAATCTCTTAACTTTCATTCCAGTGCATCCCCTTTTCGCTTATATGCTGAATTGAAACCCCTTGCAGACTTAATTATAAGAGGCAAACTGAACCGCCAATATAGAACTCTTTTTACTTTTATCGTTTTCTATTTACCTAAGGGAAACGAGTAACAGGAATACGGCGCCTTCCCAACGAATCAAGTAGCACTGGAGAAAAGACGACTGAAGGTGGAATCCGATATGAAGGCCCTGTTTGACTCCATCAAGATTTATCCGAAGCTCATTGTCACCTTCCTTATCGTGCTCACTCCGCTTTTTTTGCTCAGCCTTGTCATGAATCAGTATGGCTCGTCCAATATCAAGAAGGAAATCACCCAATCGATGCAGTCCAAGGTTCACTTCTACAACAGCAACCTGGAGAATGAATTTACCCGTACCATTAAATTAATGAGGGAATTTGCCGGTTACGAGGATTTGGATCTGTTGAGCAACCGCACTGAAATTATGAGCTACTACGACCAGCGCGTGGCCATCCGGAATTTGCAGAAAGAATTGTCCGTCCTTAAAAATTCGAGCAATTATATATTGGAAGCCAGCGTTCATATTCCCGCGATTAACAGAACGATATCGGACGATAATTTCGGGACGATTCCGATAGATGAATTCGAGGCGTTAAACGTTGTAACCAACATATTCGAGTCGCCCTTTATCTACTGGAGAGACCGATTGTTTATTAGTCTGCCGTATCCCATTAAATCGAATCGCGTGTCTCCCGAATTCGTTGTCGAAATTGAAATATCCATAGATTTACTGAGAAACGCACTTCTTCAATTTACCGACCATACGACAGGCAATACGATGCTGGTCAATTCCGAGAAGGGCTGGAAGATTACAGGAAATGACAATGGTGACATCGTGAATGAAATCGCTCTCATAGATGGCTCGAATTCCGATGTCCAAGGCCCCCATTCCGTAACAATCGACGGGCAGCACTATCTGGTAGCTTTAGAGAAATCGAATGTACTGGGTACGACATTGATCATGTATGAACGCGAACAATCCGTTCTTGGACCGCTACGCCAATATACGATTTGGTTTTGGATGATATCCGGTTTAACGGTTATTGTCATTGTTGTTGTTTCGTACTCCGTCTACCGGCTGATCCACCAACCGCTAAAAAACCTCGTCCGCGCTTTTCGCAAAGTGGAGCAGGGAAATTTGAACGTGACCTTCGACTATCAAGGCCGCGATGAATTTCAATATCTGTATACGCAGTTCAATGCGATGGTTCAGAATCTGCAGCAGATGATCTACGAGGTCTATGAACAAAAGTTTCGCGTGCAGCATGCCGAATTAAAGCAGTTGCAATCCCAAATCAACCCCCATTTTCTATATAACAGCTTGTTTATCTTATATCGGCTTGCCAAAAAAAACGGGGATGAGAATCAAATCCGATTTACCAAGTATTTGTCCGATTATTTTCAATTCATAACCCGCAATTCAAATCATGAAGTTACGCTGGCGGAAGAAGCGCAGCATGCCAAAAACTATGTGGAAATTCAAATGTTCCGGTTCGCCCATCACATTGAAGTGAAGTTCGAAGAGCTTCCTCCCTCGTGCGCTCCTATCATGGTTCCGCGGCTGATTCTCCAACCGATCGTAGAAAATGCTTATAAACACGGATTGGAACACAAAGAAAGCGGAGGAAAGCTGCGTGTTTCATTTGAATTGCTGGAGAATTCGGTGCTTATTGCGGTGGAAGACAACGGGGAACTTGTAGGTGAAGCGACGATACAAAGCTTGCAAAGAAGGCTGAACGACAACAATGTTTCCCAGGAGACAACAGGGCTGATCAATGTACATAGGCGGCTTGTCTTCCGCTTCGGGCCGAACTATGGGATCACCCTGTCCAGAGGCAACTCCGGCGGATTCAAAGTCACCTTTAGGCTGCCGGCAGAGACGACAACCCATCTGAGCGAGAGGAACTGATTAGATGTACAGAGTGCTGATTATCGATAACGAGCCCGTCATCGTGGACGGATTGTACGACTTGTTTCAGGACGTGGAGCACGTGGAATTAGGCGTTCTAAAAGCCTACTCCGCATCCGAGGCGCTGGATCAATTGTCGAAACATACGATCGACATTGTGTTTGCCGACATCCATATGCCCGGAATGAACGGTCTGGAGTTGCAAAAAACAATAACTAAGAGCTGGCCCCGTTGCAAAGTGATCTTTCTTACGGGGTTCAACGAGTTTGCTTATGTACAAACCGCCATGCGCAACGGCGGTTTCGACTATGTCCTGAAAACCGAAGGGGACGAACGAATACTAGAAGCGCTAAATACAGCCATTGCAAGCATACAAGATTATTCGAAAACGGAACGATTTATTGAAGAGGCCCGACAAGATATGTACTTGGCCAAACCTTTGCTTCAGAAGGAGTACGTGATTAGCCTGCTGAATGGGGAACGCCAGTACAGTGATAATATTCAGCTGCGGTTTACGGAATTAGGCATTTCATTAAGTACGGCGGTTCCTTTATTACTGATCGTCGGTCGGGTAGATGAATGGCTTGATGCCTACACCGTCTCTGATCGGCAGCTGTTGATGTTTGCCATTCATAATATTGCTCAGGAATACTTCAGCTATGCTGCTTTGGTACCTGTATCTTACGACCCTACTAAGTTTATCTGGCTTTTACAACCCAAAGAAGCAGAAACCGTTAACTGGGAAAAGTTCGTCCGTCCCGTTCACGAGACGTTGGATTCCATTCAGTCTTCCAGTAAAAACGTTCTAAAGATTACGATTTCAATAGTCACCCACAGCAAACCTTGTTCGTGGAATGACTTGCCGTCTGTCTTTAACAACCTGAATCGCCTGCTCGGGCGTGGACTGGGATTAGGGAAAGAAATTTTGCTGACGGACTCGGATACGGCGGAGAAAACAACCGTGCCGCTCAGTCTCGGCGCAGGCTCGGCTGGGAATGATCCGGTCATGCCGAGCCACAGAAAAAATATACCTATGCTGGAATACTATCTGGAGAGTGGAGCATCGCAGGAATTCTCCTCCCTGTGCAGAACGATGCTGCAATCCGCCGCGCATGATCACTATGCTTATGCGGAAATTTATTACAGCATAGCAACGTTGGTGTTGTCTTATCTAAACCGGATGGAAGCAACAAAGAATTTATTGGAGCGGCAAGATTTTGACGGGTTGATGCAAATGGATGATCATAATACTTGGAAAGCGGCTGCGAGCTATTTCGAAGGAGTCGTCGATCTGCTGTTTGTGAAGAGACTTGACGAAAAGGAGGAAAAATCCCACTCGATCATTACCCGCCTGCAACAATATATACAAGGAAATTTGGATAATGATCTTTCCTTGACTAGGCTTTCAGAAGTCGTGTATCTCAATGCTTCTTATCTATCCAGATTATATAAGCAAACAACCGGCCATGGGCTTGCGGAGTATATTGCCGAGAAGCGAATCAACAAAGCATCGGCGCTGCTGCGGGATACTTCTTTAAAAATCCATGAGGTTGCCAGACAGGTGGGATTAGAGCAAGGGTATTTTATTAAAATGTTCAAGAAATACATCCATATGACACCTCAAGAATATCGAGAATTGAAAGGCTGAGGTCGATCAGCGAAAATGTTCACACCCATATCCTCCCCCGTTCCCGCATATATACATGGAGATAGGTCATCCGGCGGGAGGATAATCCACTATGAAAAATACATTTATTTGCCGAGTCTGCATTACGCTTCTAGCCTTATTTTTCATCCCTGCGATCGTTACCGCTCACGCGGAAACCGTTCAATTAGCCAAAAAGTTCGCCAAGTACGAGCAATTTATTATGATCGACAAATCCTCCAATGAACTCCGCTTCTATGAGCAAGGCAAATTAATCAAATCGTTCCCTGTAGCCACGGGAAAGAAACCCTCTTATACGCCGGAAGGCTTGTTCAACGTCCATGAGAAAATCAAAAACCGGCCTTACTACAAGGAGAAAATCAAAGGCGGCGATCCTAGAAACCCACTCGGGGACCGTTGGCTCGGTCTGGAAGTTACCCGTAACGGCAAAACTTCTTACGCCTATGGCATTCACGGGAACAACAATGAGAAATCGATAGGCAAGTACGTATCCGCGGGTTGCATTCGGATGCATAACAAAGATGTCAGATGGCTCTTTGATCAGATCAAAACCGATACTCCGGTTCTAATCACGAATTAAACTTTAATCGAGGAGGTCCATCCCCAGTAGAACGCGTCCCGATCCCATGCCGCTTTGCCGCCATGCAGTTTTTTGAATGCTTTTTTGACATCCTTGTCGATCGATTCATGACCGTTATCATTCACGTAAATAAAAGCTTCGCCGAAGTTGCTCTTAATATAGTTAACAGCCTCGGCCTGATATAAAATTCCCGCGAATCTTAATTCCTTGAACATCCATTGTGCAACTTCATCCGCCGTATGACTCATCCTACGATCTGGTCGATCTCGCTCTTAAGCAAGAGATAACGATGAACGCTTCTCATGATAGGCATCTTGGTAAGTCCTTGCTTATCCACGAATACTTTCATTTGGTCTTTAGTAAGTCCGAGCAGATTGCCTGCTTCGGTAATCGTAAGCACTTCTTCCGTGCTGGTAGCGTTAAAGGTTTTCTTGGCTTTCTGGTTCCAATCTTCAAATGTATTCATCGTTCAACAACCTTTCTGTTTGTTAAGCCGTTCCGGACTCATTGTCCTTATTATAACATGAGTTTCCATCCATTATGATAATGGTAAGCCGAAGGTTCACAGATTTGCAACTTTTTAAAATAAACAAGCAGATTCCCATAAGGTGAAGTCCGACTACTGCAGTTGACCATACCCGTGGTAGAGGTCATTGTAAAGACCACGTTTAGTCAGCAACTCGTCATGCGAGCCCATTTCAAGAAGGCACCCGTCCTTAAGTACGAGAATCTGGTCCGCTCGGCGAATCGTATTTAACCGATGGGCGATCACGAAGCTTGTACGTCCCGCCATCAAACGTTGCAGCCCTTCCTGGATTTTGATCTCCGTCACGGTATCGATGCTGCTCGTAGCTTCATCCAGCACTAAAATGGCCGGATCGGCCAGAATCGCCCGCGCTATCGCCAGCAGCTGCTTCTGTCCTTGGCTAATCCCGCTGCCGTCTCCGTGCAGAACCTTGTCATACCCGCCGGACAGCCGCACGATGAACGAATGGGCGTTCGCCAGCTTCGCGGCGGCCTCTACTTCCTCATCGGTCGCGTCCAATTTACCGTAACGGATGTTATCGCGAATCGTTCCTTCGAAAAGGAAGGAGTCCTGCAGCACGAATGCCATATGAGAGCGGAGGCTTTCCCGCTTTATTGACGAAATGTCATGTCCGTCAACGGTTATGGTCCCGGAATCGGCTTCGTAGAAGCGGGAAAGCAGCTGAATAAGCGATGTTTTGCCGGCACCGGTAGGTCCGATAATAGCTACCGTCTCGCCCGGCTGCACTTCAAAGCTGATATCGGATAAAGTCTCTTCGCCCTTGTCATAGGAGAAGGACACACGGGAGAAAACGACCGCACCCTGTATCGATTGTAAAGATAAGGCTGAGCTTTCATCCTTGGCTTCCACTTCCTCGTCCAACACCTCGAATACCCGCTCGGCCCCCGCGATGGCGGACAAAAGCGTATTCCACTGGTTCGCGAGATCGTTAAGCGGCCTTGTGAACTGTCTGGCATATTCGACGAAAATAACGATAACTCCTACAGTTATCACATCCCGAATGGCGAGAATGCCTCCAACGCCGGCAATAACGGCAAAGCTTAAATTATTAAGCCCGTTCATAAGCTTCGGGATGAAACCCGAAATCGTCTGCGCCCAGAAGCCCGACAGCTTGATTCGTTCATTGCGCTCGCGGAACTCGCGAATGACGCGTTCCTCCTGGGAAAAAGCTTTAATGATCCGCTGGCCAGACAGCGTCTCTTCGATGTATCCATTCAAATCGCCGAGGTTACGCTGACGCTCCTTGAACAACACGCCGGTTCTTCGCGTTATCCACTTCATCCCAAGCGCCATGAGCGGAACAACGAGGAAAGTCAGCACTGTAAGCAGCGGGCTTAGCAACAGCATCACGATAACCGTGCCGACGAGTATGAGTATGCTTGAGAAAACCTGAATGGCGGAGCTGTTGAGCGTAGAACTCACATTGTCTATGTCATTGGTCATACGGCTCATTAATTCCCCGCGCTGCCTCTTGGCAAAAAACGGAATGGGCAGGCGATGAAGGTGGCCGAACAGATCGACGCGCATCCGGTACACGGTCTCCTGCGCGATCGCGATCATCCATATATTTTGCAGCCAGCTGACTAACGAATTTAATAGGTAAACCGCCGCGAGACCAGAGAGGAACAACAGCCAAGGCGTACCCCCGGGCCCTTCTAAATAATGATCAATCGCTCTTCCAATCATGTAAGGCCCAAGCAAGGTGAGCGCGGAGCTCATCAAAACCATCAGCAATACTAAGATTAATCGCCCTTTGCGATGGGACAGGTAATGCCACATCCGTTTTAGCGTCACTTTCCAGTCCTTCGCTTTCGGCTTCGGGCGTTTGCCCGCACCGGCAGTCGCCTGGTTAACAACATTCACAGAGCCTTTCGCCTTTGGCTGCCGGTGACGGAAGGGTTCACTTAACGCTTCCCACATGCGAACCCTCCTCTCCGAATTGCGACTCAAAGATGCGCCGATATAGGGATTGGTTTTCCATGAGCTGCTCATGATTTCCTTGCGCGATCAAATGGCCGTCATCCAGCAGCAGTATAAGATCCGCGTTCAGGGTGGAGCTGATTTTCTGCGTAATGAGGAACGTCGTGCAGGACATATCATTTAGAGCCTTAAGAAGAGCGGCTTCCGTCCGAACGTCCAACGCGCTTGTGCTATCGTCCAGCAGCAAAATGGCGGGTTTGCGGATAAGCGCCCGCGCAATTGAAATTCGCTGCTTCTGCCCGCCCGACAAATTCACTCCGCGTTGCCCTAGCAAAGTGTCATATCCGTTAGGAAGCTGCTCGATCGTATCGTGAATTTGCGCCGACTTGGCAGACTCCATGATCTGTTCCAAACTTGCGTTATCGAGTCCCCAGGCGATATTGTCTCGGATCGTTCCCGTGAATAGCAGCACTTCCTGCGGTACGTAACCAATAGAGTCGTGAAGATGCAAAGTATCCAGTTCGCGCACATCGCGCCCGTCGATCCGAATGACTCCCTGGTCCTCCTCGTACAAGCGAAGAACCAGTTGCATAAGCGACGACTTCCCGGAGCCCGTCGCGCCGAGAATAGCAACCGTTTGACCGGGACTAACCTTAAACGAAATATCCTCGAGCACGGGAGCATCCGTATTCGGATATTGAAAAGAAACATTCTCGAATTCGACACTACCCTCGCTTATGCCGCCGGTTTTCCGGGCGGTTTGCGCGGCATCGGTCTGGCCGCTGTCCGTTGCGAGCGCCTCGCTAATCCGTTGCGCGGAAGCCCGCGCTCTGGAGAAGGCGGACACGAGCATCGACATCGCCGATAACGCGCCTGCCGTTCGGAGCGAATAATTCACGATCGCCACCACTTCGCCCGTCGTGGCGCTGCCGGCGCGAATTTCAAGGTGCCCGAACCACAGCACCGCGATAATCCCCGCATTCATAATGAGCACGATGAACGGCAGCGTAATTTCGGTTAACCTCAACGCCGAGGTCGAGCTCTGCATCAATTCCCCGCTGTGCCGGGCAAATCGTGCCGCTTCTTGCTCCCTTCGCACGAACACGCGAATGAGACGCATCCCCGTCATGTTTTCCTGCATGACCCCATTAACCGTATCGAGTCTCTGCTGCACTTTTTTGAACAAAATAGCCGCCTTCTTCACGATCCAGACAACAAACAAAAATAGCGCGGGTACGGTCAGAAGCAGCAGAAATCCGAGCTCCGCATGCACGACAAGCGCCATAATCATGCTGCCTATGACGACTAACGGCACGCGCAGCATGAAACGAAGACCCATGAACGTCGTATCCTGAACCTGCGTTACGTCATTCGTCAAACGGGTAATGAGAGACGAGGTGGCAAATCGGTTAAAGACGGCGTAAGTGAACGATTGCACCTTGCCATAGAGCTTCTCCCGAAGATCGTATCCCAAACTTTGACTCGCATGCGCCGCGTAAAAAGAGCTCAGTATTCCGGCACCGAACGCGATTAAAGTACCCCCGACTAGAATGCCGCTCCATAGCAACACTACGGAACCGTTTTGCAGCGTTATGCCATCATCTATAATTTGCGAAATGAGCAGCGGTTGAATAAGCTCCACTGTAAGCTCGACCAACATTAGGAATATGGCCATAATGGCGGCTGCACGATATTTCTTCAGATAAAATGCAATTTGTTTCATTACGCGTCCCTCCGGCGAGTGATGCCCTCTGAAGCTATCCCTATTACATTTTACCTTACAATCGTCCTTAGTTGAAAACCCTTGGGTGGATTCCCTTTTCAGCAAATGATATGATACAAAAGGAAAAAGAGGACAAGGGGGATCTGAAATTGTTTATCGCGAAAAATCGATTGGCCGTTTCTCTTCTTACGCTTATTGCCCTTCTGCTCATCTTAACAGGATGCGGCAGTAAGAAAAACACAAATCAAACTAACGATGCAACGGCCACCGGTAACGGTGCTCCCGCTGTATCCACACAGGAGGCTTCCCCAGTGAACGGAGTAGACACAACAGGCGATAACCCTATCGTCACCATTGAAATGGACAGCGGCAAAACCATCAAAGTCGAGCTTTATCCGAAAGTCGCGCCGAATACCGTGAACAATTTCATCTCCCTCGTGAAAAAAGGATTTTACGACGGAACGATTTTCCACCGCATCATCCCCGGCTTCATGATTCAAGGCGGCGATCCCGACGGAACGGGAATGGGCGGTCCAGGCTACTCCATAGCCGGTGAATTCACCCAAAACGGCTTCAAGAACGATCTGAAGCATACGGCCGGCGTTCTCTCGATGGCCCGTGCCCAAGATCCGAATAGCGCAGGCTCCCAATTTTTCCTTATGGTCGCCGATTCTCCGCATTTGGATGGCGCTTACGCCGCATTCGGCAAAGTCACCGAAGGCATGGATGTCGTAAACGATATCGTGAAGCTCGACCGGGATCGCAACGATCGTCCGAAAACGCCGCCGGTCATGAAGAAAGTGACCGTGGACACCCGTGGAGCCGACGCTCCGGAACCGGAAACCATTAAGTAAGACGGAAAAGATGAAAGCCGTCCCGACAACTATGAAAGTGGTTGCGGGACGGCTTTTTTTGGCATACACGCCAGAGAGTATAAAATTCGGGGTAAGGGCAGTCCTAAAAGGGCTGACCTATTTCGTCTGTGTGCTTACGATGCTTTTCATCGTATTGCACGAGTCGTTAGGTCATTTTTTGTTTCTAATGATGATTTTCATCGTATGGGGGAGTAAATTCAGTATTTTAAGCTCAAAACGACGCCGATACGATATTTTATATCTTATCGTCTAGCCGAATGCACGAAACTCGGACTGATACGATGAATAACATCATAATGGTAGTCGCCGCCTCGCTCTTATGGAGCCAGATCGTCCCATTTGGCCTTAGGTGACAGCAAGAAAGCGTTTATTCGATGGGTCCCTTTTCCCGCTGGCAGAAGATATTCCTTATCGATTAAACCGTGAAGCAACTTTCTCGCTTTCTGTCCTTCAACTTGCAGCAGCTCTGCGACATCTTTCGGACGCATAGGCTTTACTAGACGTAAACGGAAAGCAAGCCGCAGGATTTCCCTTTCTTCGGGCGAGAGTCGAATGCCTGAAAATCCGCCTGCACTCTGCTTGCCATAAATCGTTCCCATGAACTGCAAAAGCATTTGCTGGCACAATCGCGGGCGTTCTTTGAGCATATTGTGTGTGAACCGTAAAACTTTCCATCCGTCTAGGATCAGATGGTTTTGTCTGATCCGGTCGTCGTCGAAGCCGGACAGACTGATTTTTCGCGCATGAGTTTCCAATCCGTCTCCTTCGATATTCAAGCGCACGACGCCCGGAAGAAAGGCGTAATCGAGAAAACGGGTACCGTCGCGAAAATCGGATACCTCGTATTCCGGATGCAAATGGTCGAAGTGTCCGATAGCCGGCCACCAGACATTTTCCAGAATCAGTTTTTCCAAGAAGCCGTGACCTTCGATAAGCCTTCTTAGGCGTTCTCCCTTACGCGCTTTGCGGTGCTTTTCAAGAAAGGCTTCGTAAGCGGTATTGAAATCCATTCGCATCATCCTCCGGAAACGAATAAAGCCGCCTTCCGATTCAGCTAACGCTGAACGAAAGAGCGGCTGCGTGCTGCGCATGCCTTGTTTTGGAATTTTATAATGAAAGTATAACGGCTAACCGCAAAGCATGTCAATTATTGGAATCCAAGTGGCCTTCGCTCCAGCGTAACATCGCTAGCCCGCTACGCGAGGGCACTTTCTTCGCCTACGCGGAGCAGCTTAATACAAAGGGACAGCCCCATCTCTCTTTTTTAATATGCCTCTATTCACCCATCTAATCGTTATCTATGCGAATATGAGGATCATAGTCTGCAACGACCAGCACATCCATATGACGACCATGCCGCAAAATGGTTTTCACGACGGATTTGCGACGAAGGGATTGCCAGAAGCCGCGCGCCGATTGCCCGACAATCATCTGGGTGCTGTGATATTCGGCGGCTTTTGCTAGGATCACGTCTGAAAGCTGCTTAAACGACTCGGCATGTTGAGTCTCGTATTTACCGCCCAGCCTGCCGGTCAAATCCTGCAAGGCTTGAATCCTTTTGCCCGCTTCTTCGTTTATTTCCCGACCGACATGCACATACATGACATGCCATTCCGCCTTTAGCCGATAAGCAATACGGAAGCCACGGCGAATGAGCCGATCCGCGTTGCTGCTCGTCGTGACGCACACGAAGATGCTCTCTCTCCTCCATGGCCCTCTAAGCGAGCCGCTCCGCTCCCACGATTCCAGCCTTTCATCGACGTCGTCCGCGATTTCCCTAAGCGCTAGTTCCCGCAAAGCGATCAGATTGCCTGTTTTAAAAAAATTGCCGAGCGCTTGCGTTACTTTGTCCATCGCATACACTTTGCCCTCGCGCATTCTCTGCTGCAATGCATTCGGGGCTACGTCGATTAGCTCTACTTCGTCCGCCAATCTCAGAATGTTATCCGGCACCGTTTCCCGCACACGTACTCCCGTAATTTGTTCGACAGCATCGTTCAAACTTTCCAAGTGCTGCACGTTCAAGGTAGAGATGACGGATATTCCCGCTTCCAGCACTTCAAGGACATCATCGTACCGCTTCTTGTTCTTGCTGCCCGGAACATTCGTATGGGCAAGCTCATCAATAAGAACAACCTCCGGATTCCGGCGAAGGATGGCGGGGACGTCCATTTCCTCCAGCTCCGCTCCCTTGTAATTAAACTTCGAGCGCGGAACCGTAGGAAGATTGCCTACCTGCGCCCGTGTCTCTTCGCGCCCATGCGTCTCCAGAAGCCCGATTGCGACATCGATCTTCTTGCGCAGCAGGTCGTTGCCCTCTCGAAGCATCATGTAGGTTTTGCCGACGCCGGGAGCGGCGCCGATGTAAACTTTGAATTTCCCCCGTTTGATCCGCTCGATT
Organism: Cohnella silvisoli; assembly: GCF_021190915.1. Classification (GTDB taxonomy): domain Bacteria; phylum Bacillota; class Bacilli; order Paenibacillales; family Paenibacillaceae; genus Cohnella; species Cohnella silvisoli. The sequence goes on along the minus strand of NZ_JAIOAP010000001.1, from coordinate 258,191 downwards.
TTCTGCTCGATCTCCTCCGAGCTTAACCGACGATAGGGATCGGATACCGGAAGGGAAGCGGACGATTTGGTCGGAAGCACCCTTTCCCCCTCGTAATCGGCGCGGTCCGCCACGAAATAGACGTCGACATTCTTAGTTTTCTTAAGAATCCCCGCCGCGATCGAACCTTTCCAGAAATCTTGCCAGAAGCTTTGCTTGGAATGCCCGAGCACGATCCGGGTTACGTTGTTCAAGGTGGCATAGCGAACGAGCGCAGCTGGCAATCTACGCCTTGAAGGCGCAGGCAACTCCTCGAACTCGGCGCCTATTTTGTCCGCCAGCTTCTCTATGGAACGTTTGAATTGCGCCGATTCTTTGGATAAGGGCTTCCGCGGGTTTACTAGCGTGACGATTCTTAAATCGCCGCCAAGCCTCTTGGCAATCTGCTGACCGCGCCGAATGTGAATCGAGCCATTCCAATGATACTGCGCCGAGACGAGGATGCGCTCGGCCACGCCGGAAGGGCCGACCAGCCCTTCCTTCTCGCGATATTTCTCTAGCGACTCATTCACACCTTCGGCCATCAGGCGCAAGGCGAGTTCCCTCAGCTTTCCGATGTTCCCCCGCTTTAACAAACCCGGATCCTTAAGATTCAAGTTGAGAAGGTTACCTTCGTCCATCCGTTTCAGCACCGTCTCGGGACTAACGTCGATTAAACGTACCTCGTCCGCCAGTTCAAGCGTATCGGCCGGAACCGTCGCTTCCGCTTCGATGCCCGTAAGCTTCTGGGCAAGCTCCGTTACGCCCTCCAGCTCGTAAACGTTCACCGTCGCAATGACGCTGATCCCGCGCCCGAGCAAGTATTGGATGTCCTCGAGCCTGGTCGCAAACCGAGCTTCCGGTCTATTGCGGTGGGCAAGGCCATCAACAAGCACGACTTCGGGATTCCGCTTAAGCAGCTCGTCGAGATTCAAATCTTTTTTTTCCACGGCGCCTTTCATCCAATGGATGCTCGGAATTTTTTCCAGCCCTTGCAGCTGCTCCACCGTTTCGGGACGACGCATGGTCGATACGGCGCATGCCACCACGTCAATTCCTTGGTTTTTCAGAGCATGACCTTCGCGCAGCATATGGTAGGTTTTGCCGGAGCCGCTTACGGCACCGATATACACCTTCAGCCGGCCATTCTGAATTTTGAAAATCGAATACAGCAACTCTTCCGGCGTCTTACGGCGAAAGCTTTCCATTTGCGGCTCCTCCTCCCTTGCACAGCCTAAGCGAGCTGCTATTTCAACAGAGCCTGCAATTCGATGTTCAGCTTCAGCACATTAACGCGAGGCTCGCCGAACACACCGAGGTCGCGGCTTTCCGTATGTTTACTGACCAATCGTTCGAGATCGGCAGCCAGTACGCCCGTCAGCTTGCTGATGCGGGGAATCTGCACTTCCGCGGATTCCGGAGTAATATGAGGATCAAGCCCTGAGCCTGAGTTCGTGATAAGCGCCACCGGCAGCTTGGATATCGGCACATCCGGGTTGTCTTTCTTCCACGCTTCGATGGAATCCCGGGTGCGTTGCAGCATATCCGGATTGGACGGAGCGTAGTTGTTCGAGCCGGAAGCCTCCGCTTTGTAGTCGATGCTCGACACCCGACCTTGAAAATACTTCGGATCGGCGAACTTCTGCCCGATCAGCTCGGAGCCGATTGCATTGCCGGATGAGTCCTTGATGAGGCTGCCGTTTGCGTTGTGCGGCATGAGAAGCTGGGCAATTCCGGTGCACGTGAGCGGATAAATGATCCCGCATAGAATGATAAACACGATGCTGGCCCTTACAGCAATAGCCACATATGAAATTCCAGTTGAACCCGGCAAGTTAGCAATTCTATTCATGGTTTAACCTCTTCCTTCCTATACCCAAAGGTGTACGACTAAATCAATTAACTTTATTCCGATAAAAGGTACGATGACGCCGCCGAGGCCGTAGATGACGATGTTGCGGCCAAGAAGTTTCGACGCGCTCATCGGCTTGTAGGCTACGCCTTTCATCGCTAGCGGAATGAGCAATGGAATAATAATGGCGTTAAAGATTAACGCCGATAATATTGCCGACAACGGAGAGCCAAGCCCCATGACGTTAAGTGCGCTCATCTCAGGGATAGCCAGAATGAACATAGCCGGGATGATCGCGAAATATTTCGCGATATCGTTCGCGATGCTAAATGTCGTAAGAGCGCCGCGCGTCATTAACAATTGCTTACCGATCGACACGACCTCAATAATCTTGGAGGGGTCGGAGTCCAGGTCAACCATATTAGCGGCTTCCTTGGCGGCGATCGTCCCGCTGTTCATGGCTAACCCTACATCGGCTTGCGCCAGAGCGGGAGCGTCGTTCGTGCCGTCGCCAGTCATAGCGACGAGCTTACCTTCAGCCTGCTCGCGGCGAATGAGCGCGATTTTATCTTCCGGCTTGCTCTCCGCGACAAAATCGTCAACCCCGGCTTCGCGGGCGATCGTCGCCGCCGTCAAAGGATTATCCCCGGTACACATTATCGTCTTAATGCCCATCTGACGCAGTTGATCGAACCGATCGCGCATGCCGGGTTTTACGGTGTCTTTCAAATAAATCAGGCCGTATATCCGGTTATCCATGGCAACGGCCAGCGGCGTTCCGCCTTCACGGGCGATCGAGTCGCTGCTCGCGTCCAAATCGGCCGGAATGTTTCCGCCTTGCGCCGTTACCCATTTTTTCACGGCATCGACCGCGCCTTTGCGCACTTTGCGCCCATCCTGCAAGTCAACGCCGCTCATCCTTGTCTCGGCCTTGAATTCGATGAACTCCGCACCCGTTGCCACCGATCCATCATAGGCCAGAGACTGCTTCTTCATCAGCTCGAGTACAGATCGGCCTTCAGGCGTCTCGTCTCGCACCGAGCTAATAGCCGCCCACTCCCCTACCGTTTGCAAAGCCTCGCCGCCGACGGGAACGAATTCGCTGGCCATCCGGTTTCCGTAAGTGATCGTGCCCGTTTTATCCAGAATCATCGTATTGATATCTCCGGCCGCTTCGACGGCTTTACCGGACATGGCGAGTACGTTGAACTGGGTAACGCGGTCCATCCCGGCGATGCCGATGGCGGACAGGAGCCCGCCGATCGTCGTCGGAATGAGGCAGACGAGCAAAGCGATCAACACGGGGATTTGAAGCTCGATATTCAGATACCCCGCGATCGGACCCAGCGTAACGACGACAATGAGAAAAATGATCGTCAAGCTGGTAAGCAGCGTATTGAGCGCTAATTCGTTCGGCGTCTTCTGCCGTTTGGCGCCTTCGACTAGCGAAATCATCCGATCGATAAACGACTCACCGGGATCGCTGGTAATCCGTACCGTAATCTTATCGCTGACGACGCGGGTCCCGCCGGTTACGGAGCTGAAATCCCCGCCGGCTTCCTTAATGACGGGTGCCGATTCGCCGGTAATCGCCGATTCATCGACGGAAGCTAGGCCTTCGATGACTTCACCGTCTCCAGGAATCATTTCCCCTTGGGAAACAGACACGATATCGCCTTTCCGCAACTCCGTAGAGGGAACGATCTTAATGACGCCCCCGACCACCTTGTTCGCATTGATCTCTTTTTTAGAATTTTTGAGCGAATCCGCCTGCGCCTTGCCTCTTCCTTCCGCCAACGCTTCCGCGAAATTCGCGAACAGGACGGTAAAGAGGAGAATGAAGAATACGGTCAGGTTAAATCCGATTTGATCTTGCGTTTGAAAGTAGCCGGGAAACAGCGTCATCATCAGAACGACGACCGTACCGACTTCGACGACGAACATGACCGGGTTTTTCATCATGCTCACGGGATTCAATTTAATGAAGCTGTCCTTGACCGCGCGACTTATGATCGCGGAGGATAACATCGTTTTGCGGTTTGCACTCATGATAGGTTCACCTCATCCTTTAGCCTAACTTCAAATGCTCTGCGATCGGTCCCAGCACGATGGCCGGCAAGAACGTCAATGCCCCGATAATCAATACAGTCCCGATCAATATACCGTAAAACAATTTATTGTCCGTCCGGAACGTTCCGACCGTCTCCGGTACCCATTGTTTGCGAACGAGAGAGCCTGCGACGGCTAGCATCGCAATCATGAAAATATATCGCCCGAACAGCATGACCAGCCCCGTCGAGATATTCCAGAAAGGCGTGTTGTCCGCTAGTCCCTCGAACCCGGAACCATTATTGGCGGCGGATGAAACGTATTGGTACAGCACTTGCGATATCCCGTGCGCTCCCGGATTAGTGATGGCACCCCGCCCAAGATCCGTCATGAACGCGATGGCCGTTGGCACCAAAATGAGAAACGGATGCGCTAGGATAGCAACGGCAATGAGCTTCATCTCCCGTGGCTCGATTTTCCGGCCCAGAAATTCCGGGGTCCGTCCGACCATGAGCCCGCACAGGAAAACGCCGAGTATCGCATACATCAGCATGTTGATCAGTCCTACGCCTTTGCCTCCGAATACGACGTTAAGCATCATCTCTCCCAAAGCCCCGAGGCCTCCAAGCGGGGTAAGCGTATCGTGCATATTGTTGACCGTACCAGTCGTAGCTGCTGTGGTGACTGCTGTGAATAGAGTCGACTGCGGTATGCCGAAGCGTACCTCTTTGCCTTCCATGCTGCCTTGCGAGGCATCGATTCCCATCGCGTTAATCGCTGGATTACCTCTCAGCTCGGAGAAATGGATAAGTGAGAGAAACAGCAGGAATAGCGTCATCATCGCGCTGAAAATAACCCAGCCTTGCTTGCGGTTTTTAGCGAACCTGCCATATACGTAAGGAAGCGAAGCGGGAAGCGCCCACATGGACAAAATCTCGATCACGTTCGTGAGCGGACTCGGATTCTCGAAAGGATGCGCCGAGTTGACTCCGAAAAATCCTCCTCCGTTCGTCCCTATGTGCTTGATAGATTCCAGCGCCGCGACCGGGCCGATTGCGATGCTCTGCACGGCGCCTTCAAGCGTCGTGACGGTCAGCGTCGGATCCAGCGTCTGCGGAACTTGCAGAGCCACGAGCAGTAAAGTCACGAGTACGGAAGCGGGAAGGAAAATACGAGTGTGCGCTTTAACGAAATCCTCAAAAAAGTTCCCAATCGTTTCCCCTTTGCTCGTAATGCCGCGCACGAACGCGATGGCAACCGAGAAGCCCGTAGCGGCCGAAGTGAACATCATCATCATGATGACGACCATCTGCGAAAAATAGGACAAGCCCGTTTCGCCGCTGTAATCCTGCAAGTTTGTATTAGTAATGAAGCTGATAATCGTATTGAAGGAAAGAGTCTGCTCCATATTGCCGATCCCGTTCGGATTGAGAGGCAGATATTGCTGTACCCTCAGAATCACGTATCCGACCGCCACGAGCACGATATTAGTCAGCAGGAAGCTTAAAGCATATTTCTTCCACGTCATTCCGGCGCGGCTCTTCAATCCAATTAGGAAATAGATCAATCTTTCGAACGGTCCGAAAATACGGTCCTGCCGATTCGGCTCATTCGAGAATACGTGATATACATAGTTCCCGACCGGCTTCACAAGCGCCACGAGCACGGCCAGGACAATGACAATTTGTAAAATACCCATTGAATTTCCTCCTCATCTTCAGCAACGAGACTCTCCTAGAATTTTTCCGGATTCACCAAAGCGTAGATCAAATATAGAAAAATGAATCCCGTAAATATCGATACGATGATCATTTTCGATCTCCCCCCGTCTCATCTACTACACGGCTGCACCAAGCCAAGAAGCCATAGAACAACGCGAATGTTCCCGCCAACATTAGAACCATATACAGATCAAGCATGTAACAGCCTCCTTTAGGTTTTCTTTAGCAAATCATCCGTAATGAGAAAGGCATAATCTTGCGCGCTGCTATGAATCACGTAATCGACGCCAAGTCCTTTGTAGACGTTACGGGGGTTTTGGCTTCCCGTAATGACGAAGATCGGCTTTGACGTCCAACTCCGACAAATCTGAACGTACCGACAACATAAATTCAAGCTTTTCTCGAAAAGATACACTTTGCCGACGCCGATCTCAGGAATTAACCATGATTCTTCTTTGGAAGTATTTACAACTATAATGTGCTCTGCCCCGAGGGCAGCAATTCGTTCGTATTCGGAAATATTATTAACGATAGCGGCAAAAGGGATTTCTCTCTGCTTGAGCAGTTTCATGAATCGCTCGCCTGCAATATTCGGGGCCGATATCAATACGACATCCCGGTTAGCCATTCCCATTCATCTCCTGTTCTCTATCCGAAAGAAGGCAACAAAAAAGAAGCCATGGGAAGAGGAACTCTTCTCGTGGCTTCTTGGCACGGCGGGCCGAACAAAATAAACCGTGTCAATCACGATCATCGTTGCCTCTCTCGGTACGCTTACGAGGTTAGCTGACGGATTCGGGCGTGAGAGTCGCCCTACCCGAAGCCACACTTGCGACTTCGGGATTCACCCCGTGGATTCCATCCTTCCGGAATCCGTTTGGTTCCCCCGCTCCCTGCTCGACCAGATTCAGGGATTCAGCGATAAATAAGCATAACAAAGCCGCAGAGGAATAATCCCTGCGGCCGGATTGGTCACAAAGTTCATCATCCTCTCTCCATTGCACGCAACCCTTTCGCAGTTCGGCTGCATACATCAACGCTTACGAGGTTAGCTGTCGGATTCGGGCGGTGAGAGTCGCCCTACCCGAAGCGCCGCATCCTAGGTGCGGCCGCTTCGGGATTCACCCCGGACGGCAAATGTTCGGCTCTCACACCGAAAATACGCCGTCGTTTGGTTCCCCCGTTTTCCTGTTACGGAAACTCAGCGATTACGAATTGAACAGTTATCAATTTCATGAATCGAATATTACGCTTGCCGCCAACTTTTGTAAAGCAATGCCAAATACACCTTTAACGCCTTATTGAGTCAACTTGGCAAGTTGTACCGCTTACAACGATCGCGACCTTTAGAATACTCTTTCCCACTCTCTATTTCTCCGTTTTACGAAAAAACGGCATAATACTCTAACTTCTTATTTTCACCGACGGAACATCAAAAAATGAAAACGCAAGCCAGAGCGAGCCTGAGCCTTCGTAATGCGAGAAAGAGGCTCTTTTGGGGTAGTAAATATCCGTAAATTGAGCTAAACTGTCATTTCGGAGCCTATTCGGCTGTATCGCTATTTTACAAGTCGCGGCTTCCAGCGGTATATTCTGTTCAGTTTCATCTGTCACGGATGATTTCAAGGAGCGAATGAGCTTGATCGGGATCGGGGAAGAACGAATAACAAGCATTCAATTGTATCAGTTTGACGATCCTCATAATTTGCCGAATGGGGCGTGCGTTAAGGAAGATTGCAGTTGCCGATACGGGTTGCTTAGAATTACGTGCTGCGGCCACATCGGCTGGAGCGAATGCGTACTAACTGAGAACACCGTAAGCTTCGACCTTGTTACGTGGTCTTCCTTCCTACATAACTTCAAAAAACCGACGTTAAAGGAAGCTTACGAGACGGTAGATCTCTTTCAATACAAATGGGGTACAACGAAGGCAGAGTTGGTACGTGCAGCTTTGAACGACATTGCCGCACAGCTGCATCACGACAATCTTCAGGAACAGAGGGTAACGGCAACCCGTTCTAGCGCCGTATGCGCGGCCGGCGGATCGAGAACCAAACGTAACGTTTCGTCGCCATCCCTTTCGATCGGATCCAACCATTCCGTAGTTCCGTTAGATACAGCGTCTTTAATAGAGAGTTGTCGCTCTTATTACGAAATACTGTAAAGGGGAGACGCTTATGTACACTTTGGTGTACATGCGCTCTCCCCTTTATTCATATTGGGACCTATTGGTTTGCTGCCGAATCCATCGGAGAAGAAGCAGCCACAGTGATCGTTCGATATTCATTCCCCAACGCGACATCTTCGGAACGAACAGGCCTTACTGCACAGTAGAAATGATAAAGTACTTCATTATGGCGTACAACCGCAGGCTTATGAGCATGGGATTCGTCTAGATCTCCAAGAGCGCCGTTCCGAAGGATCGGCTCATCGGCACGATGCCAATCCAGCAAATTTTCGGAAACCGCTATGCCCTCCTGTGCATGATGGCCATCAAAGCCGAAATAAAACATAATCCATTTGCTTCCGTCTTTAATGACGCAAGGGTCCGATACGAATTGCGATTGCCAACTCCCCGGTATGTTCGGAAGAATAGGGTTGTCTCCATACCTGTTCCATTGCGTCAGATCCTGCGACATGGCAACACCCGTCTGCTCATGCCACCGTTCTCCGGTATCCTTGGCGTTGTAAAACAAATAATACGTTCCTTCATGTTCGAGCAGGCATGCTTTATACAGGCCGCCTCTTTCCCACTCTGCCCCGTCCTTCCAAGAAAATACGGGATGTTCCAATCTGTTCCACTCTATCAATTCCTCATCTTCCGACCAAGCCAATCCAATCTCGGCCGGTCCGCTTTCATACCCTTCTTCGGGGTAAGCGTGGTATACCATCCAATATTTCCCGTTCACTTTCTTCAATACAGGACGCTCGGAGATCTCATCCGATTCCTTTAGAAGCCATGTTCCAGCCGCTCCGATTGTGTCCCAATGGCTTCCCTCTCCTCGGCGTAAAATCGTCCCGAGACTTCTCCAATGAATCAAGTCGTCGCTTTCCGCGATTGCAGTCTGATAGCCGAGGCCATCGAATCCGATGTAGGTCATCATGTAGCGGCCTCTATGATAGAAGACAAAGGGACTGTCAACGCCGTGGCTGTCAAACTGACCTTTCAAACCTGATCCCGCAATGACCGGAACCCCTAATTTATAATCGGTGCACCATTTCTTAAAGTCCGTTTTGTCGCCGTTCTTCAAGTTATCTCCTCCATTAGCCTCCGAACCACGAAAGACTAATTAATAAGGCCTGCCGCCGTATATTGCTCAGTCGCCTGATCAAGCAGAGTCTGCCCGCCGGTTTTAAGCCACTGTTCGACGAAGCCGTCATAATCCTTCGTGCCGCCCAGAATATATTTAATATCGAACTCGTTCTGCAACGTATCCAGATCGGAGACAATCTGCGGATCAAGCGACAGCAATGCCATATCGTTCGGATTGGCCGGCATTTGCTTCGTTTCGCTATCCAGCCTCATTTGCTTTTTATCCGATTCCCCCGGCTGCTCGTTCGTGCTTTCCACCACGCCGTCCAATCCTGTCGAAACCCACGTTCCCCAGTCGTAAGCCCCTTTATTATCTTGACGGTACAGTTCGCCCTTGAGACTGACGAACTTTCCGCCGCCCTCTACGTCCATTACCTTCTGTCCATTGACGCCGACTCCCCAGCGCAGCGCCCAGTACCCGTCATTCGGATAAGTGGAAGCTTCGATAATCTTCAAGATGCGTTCCAGCTTCACCGGATCCTCCGCCGCCTTCTTGGAAATCGAAATGATTCCCGAGGCGATCGCTCCAGGCTGGAGTTTGCCGCCATCCGGCCCCGCTTTCGGCATGGGCATGTTCTCGAACCAACCGATAGTCGAACCTGTTGCTCCGTTGCCGCCTTCCACTTCATTGACGAGAACGCCCGGGTAGAACGTAACTCCCACCTTGCCCGCAAAAAGCTTCGGTTTCCGCTGCTCCCATCCCTGCGTGTACCAATCCGGGTCAATAAGCTTCTCATCCACAAGAACTTTGACGAAGTCCAGCATCTTTTTATGAGTACCGTTAACGATCGAGCTTTCGACTTGGTTATTGTTCACGAAAATACCGCTTCGGCCGAACATCAGCTCCAATCTGCTCAACTCGCCAAGATTCGCTCCAGCGCCGGCCGAGCTGATTCCCCATGTATCGTTTTTCTGATTTTGATCAGGGTCGTCATGGGTGAACTTACGAAGAACGTTAAGCAGTTCATCCGGAGTAGTGGGGGACTGTAGTTTCAAATGATCGAGCCAATCTTGTCTAACTTTATAAGAAAAGGTGTTGGGGGTCGGGATTGTCGGCAGTCCGATCATCTTACCGCCCTCGTTCACATACGCTTTAGATTGTTTGGTGAACGTTGCGGACAAGGTCGGAATTTTGTCCAAATACGGGGTCCAGTCCTCCAGCAATACTCCTTGCTTGTAAAGCTTTTTCACCGTTTTGATATCCCATGCGTAGAAAATATCGGGCGGGTCGTTCGAAGCAAATTGCACCATCAGCTTGCTTTCCAAGTCCGCTTCGGGATACGCGGACAGCTTAAAATCTACATTATAGGTTTCATTCATCCACTTTCTCCAAGGATCGTTGTCATCGGTCGGCGTGTTGACCCACCCGTTCTCGATAAAGGAGATCGTTACTTTCTCGGCAGAATGGTCCGTGCCGTCCGGCGTTTCCTCAGCCGTATTGCTTCCTGTTGCCTCGCCTGCAGGGGATGAACTTGGAGTTGTCGTCCCGGACTTGTTGCTGCTGCACGCCGTCAAGACGACCGTACTTATCATGACAATCAACAGCAATACGCTTACGAACTTTCTTTTCATTTGCGATTCCCCCATCTCAAGTTTCTGAATTTATCCTTTCACCGCGCCCAGATACATTCCTTTGGTAAAATGTTTCTGCAGGAACGGATAAACCAGCAAAATCGGCACTGTACCGATCACCGCAACCGCCATCTTCAAAGATTCCGTAGACACGCGTTGCGCCGGATTTAATACAAGGGTTGGATTGAAATTGGAGCCGATGTTCGCATTGGCGAACATATTTCGCATAATCAATTGCAAGGGCATCCAATCCGGATTATTGATATAGATAAATGCATCAAACCAGCTATTCCAATGCGACACGGCGATGAATAGTCCGATGGCCGCGAGCGCCGGTTTGCTCATCGGCACAATAATGCGGGACATCATCGTCCAATCGTTCACCCCGTCGACTTCGGCCGATTCCTCGATCTCTTTCGGAATCCCTTCGAAAAATTGCTTAAGCACCAGCAGGCTCCAACTGTCTACGAGCCCCGGAATAACAAGAGACCAGAAAGTGTCGAGCAGGTGAAGATCTTTCACGACCAAATAAGTCGGAATCAAACCGCTGCTGAACAGGATGGTAACGAGGATAAGAAACAAAAATAATTTTCTGCCGACCAGTTGTTTGCGAGATACGACATAAGCTGCAACTAATGTCATGGTCAGCGTGAATGCCGTTCCTGCAACCGTCTTCATGACGCTTACTTTCAAAGCGTTCGTGAATACACTCCCGCTAAACAACCTCTCGTATGCAAGTAGAGTAGGACGAAAGGGAATAAATATAAATCCGTTACGCTGAATCCACTCCTGCTCGCTTACCAAGGACATGGAAAGCACGTAAAAGATCGGATACACCGAAGCAAGAGATAGAAGCCCGATAAAGACGTAAGAAATAATCTGATACACGCGTTCGCCTCGGAGCAGCTTCATAACCATCGTTCCTTCCTACCAGATTCCCGTGCCGGCATATTTTCTGGCCGCTTTGTTCGCAAGAATGACGAGCAACAGGCCGAATAAAGATTGAAAAAGGGACATTGACGTTGCCATGCTATATTGGAGTTGCGCAATCCCTTGACGGTACACCCATGTATCGATAATATCGCCTACGGAGTAAGTGGCGGGATTGTAGAAGAGCAGCACCTGTTCTCCCCCCGCATATAAAATCGATCCAATCTGAATCGTAAACAGAAAAACAATAATCGAGGCGATGCCCGGGAGTGTGACGTAAATAATTCGTTTGATCGGACCAGCCCCGTCGATTTTGGCCGCTTCATAAAGCGACGGGTCCAGCGCGGTTAATCCCGCCAAATAAATAATGGTCCCCCAGCCCAACTCCTTCCATACCCCGGTGCCGATCAGAATCGTCCGAAACCATTCCTCCGACGTTAGGAAAGAGAACGTATGCCCCGTTGTCCATTGCAGAATCTGGTTCAGAAACCCCGTATTCGCAAACATCGCATAGGCAATCGCGTAGACGATAACCCATGAAAAGAAGTGAGGAATGTAAAGGACGGTTTGACTTATTTTACGGAAGCGGGAAGACGCAAGATCAAACAATAGAATGGCTAGAATGATAGGCGGGAAAAATCCGAACACGATGCGCAGAAGACTGATTTCCACCGTATTTTGAAAAACCCTTTGAAAGTCCTTGTGATGGAGGAGTTGATTGAAATTATCCCAGCCAACCCATTCGCTTCCCCAAATTCCGCCCGTAAGATTATATTGTTTGAATGCCAGCAACACCTGAAGAAACATCGGATAATAACGGAACGCAAAAAAGTAAACAATGACCGGTATAAATAAGAGATAGAGCAGCCGATGTTTCCATATTTTAGCCCAAAGCACACGATCCTCTCCTTCATTCAGCGACTCTCTACGCCTTAATCTTAAGAAATGCATAACGGAAATGAAATACGTCATTCCTTGCGCATGGGGTGACAAACCGATCATGTCGCGATAATCAAATTGCGCATTCCGTAAAGTCGTGATTAACTTAAATCAGATCAAAATCGAACCGTTTTCGGCTCAAGTTCCAGGGAGGGGAGTTGTTGAAAAATCAAAAAAAACAATGGACCATCGACAACTGGCCCATTGCGATAAAATTGATCGTCGTCTACTCTCTCTTAATTTCCGGGACCATCTCCATCATAGGAATCGTTTCTTATTATTATTACAGCCGATCAATGGAAAGCCAAATAAGAGAATTTATTCCGCAGCTTCTCAGCCAAACAAGCCGTCATTTGGACACCTACCAGGGCCAATTGCTGTACGTTACAAAGACGGCCATGTCCAAGCCGAACATCGCGTCTATCCGCCATGCGATAAAACAAGCCGAGACTATGGGCGATCGGCAAACGCTGAGCACGTCGATTTTACTGAACGATGCCATTCGCCAATTGAATATTGAGCAGAGGCAATACGTACGGGGAATAACGCTCTACACGCGAAATTCCGGTGCCTTCTACCATAATATGGGGGAGGGCGGAGTCTGGTTGGAAAATCGCAATTACAAGAAAGAATCCTGGTATTCGGAGATCGACGAGCAAAACCCGGGTCCCGTTATTTTCGGTACCGAAGAGTTGCGGGATACGCTGGATTCCCCTTTCGTATTCAAAATCATTCAGCCCATCCGAAGTCAAGGCAGTCAAGATGTGCTTGGCTTTCTCGAAGTCGACGGCTCCTTGCAAATCATAAATACGATGCTCCTCGACGTGAACTTCGGTCCGGATACCCGAATCTTCGTTCTGGATCATCATAATCGAATTATGTACTCCAAAGGCAAACGAAACGTGGGAGAGGAATGGAATGCGGAGTTCGGCTTGGACGAAAATGGGTTATCGCTGCCCCAGCTCTCTCAATTCGTATCCATCGACGGCGTTCAGCATCTCGTAAGCCATATCAAATCCGATCAGACGGGCTGGAAGGTTATCGCCGTCATTCCGGCCGAATACCTTGCCAAAGGGATCAACACGGTAAAATGGTGGACAATCGCCGGCATTGTCGCGGGGACAAGCGTGGCGATTATTGCCGCGATTCTTCTGGCTTACAGCATGACAAGAAGGCTCAGACTTCTCGTCTTAGGCTTGCGGGATCTTGAGAAAAACGACTTTCAGATGCCGATTCCTCCGATTCGTACCGATGAAGTCGGGCGAGTATGGGGAGCGATCAGCAAAATGGCGGGGCGAATCCACGTTCTGATCAATGAAGTCTATCAATCGAAAATTCTGGAGCAAGAAGCGGAAATCAGGTCCCTTCAAAGCCAAATTAACCCTCATTTTCTCAACAATTCCTTGGAAACTCTGCGCTATCTTATCAAGAACGGCCGAACGCAGGCCGCGGAGGAGGGACTTATCGCTTTAGCCGATTTGTTCCGTTATCACACCGTACGGCAGCAGGAGATGGTTTCACTCGATGTGGAAATGGCATTCATGAAAAACTACTTGCACATGCAAAAGCTTCGTTTCGGCGAGCAATTGCAAATTGAATACGATATTGATGAAGAGGTGCTTCGGGCGTATTTGCCGGGGCTATTATTTCAGCCTCTCGTCGAGAATGCCATTATTCACGGCAGCAACCAATTCGGAACGATCGTCATCACGATTCGCATCAAGGAGAAAGAGGGTCAACTGGTCATCTCCATCATTGACGAAGGCAAGGGCATTCCACCCAAACGATTGAATGAGATTTGGAGCGCTTTGGAGCTTGGCACGGGAAAACAGGGCAGCGTTGGCTTGCTTAACGTCTATCGCAGACTTCGGCTGATCTACAAGGAAGAGGCGGAAATGTACATTCGAAGCGAATTGCATAATGGAACGATCGTCACTTTGAAATTCCCGCTTAACCTTGACTATCGAGAGGGGCATGTTCGATGAATGTACTCATTGTCGATGATGAGGATACGATACTGACGGGCTTAGCCGCGCTGATCGCAGAATTGCCGGAAGTCGATATTGGAGAAATCTATAGTGCGCTTAGCGGTTCCGAAGCGTTAAATATCCTTTCTTCATGTCCCATCGGTCTTGTCATTACCGACATTCACATGCCCGGGATAGACGGGTTATCTTTAACGGGGACGATTCGGTATCGCCATCCCGATATTCCGGTCGTGCTGCTAACCGGCTATAACGATTCTTCTTACTTGCAGCAAGCCATCCGGCTAAAAGCGGAAGATTACTTGTTTAAACCTGTGAAAGAGAAAGATCTCTTGAATATGTTCGAAAGAATCAGCCATCGGATTACCAATGACCGTAAACGCAATCGATTTATTAGCGGGGAGCAGTTCGATGCGCTTTCGCATCCGGTCAAGATGATCATGGCATGCGATATTGACGAAGGAGGGATGGAAAGGCGGTCGCAGCTCGGTGGCGATGAGATGATTCTTTGGTTGTACAGAAAAGTGATCTATGAAGCAGCGGAATCCCTGACGGATATTTATTTTATTTCGGGAAGTTCTACCGTTGACAGCTTTAATATGCTGATCGGTATTGGGGTCGAGTCCGCAGATGCGGCTATCCTGGAGCTGAATGAATTGGAAGCTGCCGTTCGCGAGTTCTGGTCCGACAACATCAGGCTGGAGATCAGTTTCGGCATGTCTACGGCCAGCAGCACGGGACCGTTTCGTTTATTAGAGAAAGAGGCCTGCAGCGCGCTGCTGTATCGCATTCATCAGAACAGCGGCACCTACCGTTTCACATCCATCTCCGCCCCTTTAACGCCGAAATATTCCAAAACTCAACTTCAATCCGCTATTGAAGTAGGAGATGCGGGAAACATCTTGTCCGAGCTTAAAAATGGATTATTGAATATTTTCGACTGCGAAGCTGCTTCACAGATTCACTCGGTTGAAGAAATGCTGCAATTTCTATATGCGCAGTTAGCCCATTGTTATCCAACGGTAAGCCTTCCGCTGTTCAATCGTATTTCGAAACTAACCGAAATGATGTTATGGTCGCGAACGAAAGATCAATTTCTTCAATTGTTCATGCACGAAATGAATGGCTGGCTTGAATGCGTCCTCCCCGGCCATTCCGAATACGGCATTGTAGGGCTTGCGAAAAACATCATTCATTCCCGTTTCTCGGAATCTCTCAATATAAGCGAGGTTGCGGCTGCCGTCTATGTTAGCCCAAGCCATCTCAGCCGCCTGTTCCGGGCGCAAACGAATATGACGTTTCTGGAATATCTTACGAACGTTCGCGTAGACGAGGCCAAAAAACGATTAGCGGATCCCAAAGCTAAAATTTATGATATTTCAGCCCAGGTGGGCTACAGCGATTGGAAGTATTTCAGCAAGGTTTTCAAGGAGATCACTGGTTATCATCCGAGCGACTACAGAAATCGGATTCTGGCCATCCCGGCGAATGAAGCCGACAATTGATTGTCAAGTTTCGATGTGCTGATCTAACTTTACCAGCAGATTTACTGCGGCAGAACTATTTTCCTGAGATATATCTCATCCCTATCATCAACTGCCGCTGGAGAATATTTGATCTTATTCTTTGGCTGCATTGATCTTCCTCCTCATAGCTGCGATTACTTGATTATGGTCAAGTAACTGCGCTCCTTCAGCAACCTGCTTTTCTGCAATCAAGAGCTTGGATTGTAATTTAATGCGAGCTTCCATCCGCCGAAACGCCTCATGACTCATAACAACTAGATCGGCTTCCCCGTTACGTGTTAGAACCACTGGCTCATCGAGCTCGTGACAGTATTTTGAGAAGCCATTATAATCTTGAAGAATCGTAGTAGCCGGCTTGATATTCATTCTTCGCATCCTTTCACCTGACATTTTTCTGACTATGTTAAATCATTACCCTAATAGGTAGTACTACTCGTCGCTGTACCACTATTGTGGTACGGTTCACAATTTCCTGCTCACGGGGATACCGTCAAAAGCCCTCCGTCCCTACGCAATCTCCCTTAGCCGATCAGCCAGCACCTTGACCATGCTTTTCAGCACGTCGATCTGCTGGAAGCAGAAGGAAAACACCTGATGGCGGTGAAGCCGCAACAGAACGGTATGTTCGGTTGCCGTGCAATCCGCCGAGCGAGGGCCGCTATCGATAATGGCCATCTCTCCAAAGCATTGACCAACGCCGAGATTAGCGAGAGTTTCGGTTCCCCTATGGACCCGTATTCCCCCTTCGATAATGCCGAACATCGAATCGCCGTACTCATCCATACGGCATATGGCTTCGCCCGGTTCATAGGCTACCTCTTCCACGCGATGCGCTAACCGGATGAAATCGTCCTGGGACAAGTGTCTGAATAGTTCGATCTTCTGGAGGACCAGCACCCTACGCAGAATCGCTTGATTAAGCGGCTCGTTGGAGATGACCGATATTTCCAAAGCTGCCGCGACTTGAGCGGCATTGTCTACGGAAGGCTCTGCTTCGCTACCCTCCGACTTCGGTTGCGCCTGATTCACCATTGCCGAGCGCAGCTTGCGAGATAATCTCTTCATCATCTCCAACGCCAATTCAGTCCGGTCGAACATCGCTTCGTAGAAATCGGAAGAATCCAAGCGCAGCAGCCGCAGATCGGTTTCCGCGCGAATCGTTGCCGTACGCAGTCTTCTAGTCAGCACAGCGGTCTGCCCGAAACTGTCTCCCGCATCCCGTTCATCCACCCGAACGCCTTCGCGATATACGCCTGCCCGCCCTTCCCTGACCACATATAGCGAATCGCCGGGGTCTTTTTCCCGAAATACCACGCCGCCTGCAGGGACCTCGACAACTTTCAAATAACGAACGACAGGCAATAAATCCTTGCTCGTAAAACCTTCGAACAAAGAGGCATTTCTAAGCGCGCGCATGGTCCACATCCTCTCCAGAAGGGCATTATCATCAGACACTCCCGTGGATTGAACGCCACCCCCGGGCACTTCGGATTCGTCTGAAACGGTATCTCCCCGTTCAATGACCTCGGCATAACGAATGACCTCGCGAAGTCCCTCATCTCCGTGCTCATAAAGCCATTTCAAATGTTCTCTTTTCAATAAACCGCTTTTATCCGACGCAGACGGAGAAGCCGATACAGAAGCCGCCTCCTTCGGCGCAAGCATCCACTTTGTAAGCTCCATCCGAAGCTCGCCATGCAGCATCTGATCCATGACTTCCGCGGCATTGGCCTGTCGCCTGACGTCGCCCTCGGACCAGCCGATATATACCGCGTCTATCGTCTTCGGGTCGTAATTTAATCCTAGCAGTTGGAACGCCCGGCGGATCATGGCCGATCGAAGCTGTTCCACCGTATCCCGCACTTCCGTTTCCCCCGGATGATCGGGGTTCCAGACGTTATGTTCGCCAAATTGCCCGTAGCTCTCCAATTCGCCCAGCACCAATCGCTGAGTTTCTTGGAAATCCACCTGGATTTCCAGACTCCGCATGCCCGCTAACGCTTCAAGCAGCTTGTCCCGCATATCGTATCGTACAGAGTCGTATTTCCGAAAAAGAATAGAGAACGCTCCCTGAGTTCCCATTCGCTCAAACACCTTAGGTACATGCAAAGAGGAAGCTTCCCTGTCTAAATACGGTTCAAGCAGCGGAAGAATGACTTTGGCTTCATAGGCAGCCAATGCCTCGATAGCTTCAGGACGGGTCCGGCTTTCCTGCAAAAGAGGAACGATGGAAGGAACCAACTCGGGCACGATTAGCTTCGATGCCGACTGAAGGGCGCATTTCCGCACTTCGGGCGATGGATCCTGCAGCAATGGAATGAGCGGCTTATAGAACTCGCGGATGCCGATCCGGCCGAAGAGCGCTGCCATCGCCGTCCTTTCTTCCTCGCTGACGCTATCGATCAAAGCTTTAAGCGTTCCGACCGCGCGGAACATGCCTTCTATCCCGTAATATTTAATCAATCCGGCAATCGCGCCGGCCCTGATCTCGACTTCATCCGCTTTCAGCCTTTCGGAGATCATCTCGAGATACTCTTCTTTGGCGTAGGCGGCGATTGCGATCAGCGCTTGGGATTTGATTCGTTGATCGGAATCCGGCTCGGCGAGCAATCGTGCCAGTTCCTCATCCATTCCGATAGGGAGCGCCCGCTCTACGTAGAGTAAAGCCTCTACGCCAACCTCCGAAGAAGAATGCCGTAGCAATGAAGGAATATAAGGCGACAGATCGAACTGACCCAATCCTACCAAAATCCGAAGAGCATACAGCGCTTGCTGCCGATCCCCGCTTTCCAGCGCGCCTATTAATAGTTGTCGACTGGCCGGATCCATCAGGTCAAGCTCACCTTCCTGAAGATCGCTCCCGTTCGTCTCCAAAGAAGACAGCAGCATGCGCAAATACGCGCTTTTGACCCGAATGGCCGCAAAAATCCCCACACCCAGAAGCCCTGCAATAATGAAACTGAATTCCCGCGCGCTCAATAGCGGTGACAGGACGATCAAGCTAATGGCAGCGACTCCCTTGGCTCCATTGCGAACAACTCCATCCAGGAAGCTCTTCGCGCGGTTTCGCCATTTCGGCGAGATCGGAAACATGATGAGTTGGTTAACGGAGGAATAAATCGTATCCCCGAGAACTTTATCGCTGCCTTTTACAAGAATGGCCATGGCTAGAACCGGAAAGAAAATAACGCCGAGGCTGCCCGCGAACAGCGCTAGCGGAAATACCAAAATCGAAGTCATCACTCCGAACTTGCTAACCAGCTTACCTGCCACGAACAGTTGAACGAGCAATGCGCACAATCCCGAATAGCCGTAGAAGCTGCCCATGAATCCGGCCAAAGCGTCATTTTGCAGCGTCCCCCTTAAGATGACCTTGAACTGATAATCGATGAATGTTAGCGAGAGGACAAGTGCCGCGGACATGATGGCCACGTATTTCAAATGGGGGACGTTCTTGAACAATCCGCCGCTCGATTGCTTTGCGCTCTTTCCGTCTACGGTCTTGTTTGCAGGCTGCGGGTTACCGAAAATCTCAGCGGCATTCGGACTCATCCGAATGACCATGAACACGGCTAGCAGAGCGATCAACTGAAGTCCGGCGTAGAAAAAAATAAGATTGTCGGTACCTACGAGCGGCGAAAGAAGCTTTAAACCGAAACCGCTGACAATGCCGCCGACAAGACCGCCGCTTCCGACAAGAGGAATGGTTTTCTTGGCTTTGCGCTGATCGAGCACGGAAGAGGCAAACTGCCAGAAGCAGACGATCATCAAGAAATTGAACACATCGTAGCCTACGTATATAACGGGATAAACCCACAGCAGATCAAGTCCGACACCGATTCGAGACAGCACCACGAGCAAAGATACGAAGGGAATAAGGAAGAAGAGAAGACGATCCAATCGAATTCGACTGCCGTAACGTTGAAAAAGGAACCCTACGAGGATAAGCGAACCTGCTTGAGGAAGATACATCAATGAGAGCTGCGAGGCATCGAAGCGCGACAAGAATAGCGTATCCGCTGCCGTCCTCCCTACCGTCGAAGCCGAAACTACGCAAAATAAGTAGAGGAACAATCCGATTACTCGGGCATTCTCTTGCTGCCCGTCGCTTGTCCGCCCCCAAGGCAACTTTAACGCTATCCCGCCGATTTTTAGCATAAGTCGAAAGACATCTCCCAATCGCATTGATTAATAGGAAAATTGTACTATAAAAACGGATGAATTGGCAGAAGAAAAATAACGAGACCAGTAGGGATGTCGATCCCTGCCGATCTCGTTTTCTAGGTCGGTTTTTCTTATCGAAACGTTTTGCTTACTTAAAATCCGAGAATGGAATTTCGAACTCGGGCATCCCTTCCGCATATGGCGTATACTCGTATTGGCCGAAAAAGATGACCAAGCCGTTATGCTTCAAGAAATAATCCCTATCCGGCTCGATCGTCTCGAACGGGTTCAGCAGGTAGATGCCCCGAGCCTTAATCTGGCTCTTGATCTTGCTGTTGATGATCGAGACATACTTATCATGGTTTCCAGTCGCGTCTTTTAACGTGAGCAAGTTGCCTGTCTTAAGATCGAACGTATAAGGTACGCGCGCCGTCGAACCGTGCGCCCCGCCTGTGTAAATGTAATAGTCCACGTATAAGCTGAGTTTTCCTTGTTCATTGTAAGTGATCGTATAAGTCCCATCGAACGCAACCGCGGGAACATGGTCCGGAATTTCACCCAACGCTTCGCTAAGCGACTCCCTGGCCGCATCCGCGTTCAACTCCGCCTCCGATTTCAGGAGGGCGTTGATTTTGTTCTGAACGGCTTCGTCGGCGAAGCCGGAAATTTGCGGGTAGTTGACCAGCAACGATTTCTTCGCGCTTTCTTCCTTAATCACGGCGTTCGTTATTTTAAGATCGTTTTCTTGAATCGCTTCGATTCCGATCGCTTTGGACGCCGTATCGTATGAAACGCCGTAACCCATCCGCTCTAACAAGAAACGAAACGGCACGTATGTCGTATAATTCTGCACGATTGCCGGCAATCCATAGATTGTCTGACCGTTTAGCGTGGCGCCGCCGCTCTTCAGATCCAGTACAAGCACCCGACCGCGCCCAGTAACTGTGACCGTCTGCTTGATCTTATCGAACTTCGTGTTCAAGCCTATGCTTTCGTTCAAGCTGCGTACCGCGATATAGGTTGTGTTATCCGTATTAAGAGCCGATAGATCTACGCGTACGCCTTCAATCGATACAGGTTGGTTTATATTTTTGTAAGGGTTAACCGTAGCCGCATTCGCTTGCTGTGCAGGCAGTATCAAAGGTGTGGACATCAGGGTTGCCGCGACCACAAACGCGATTAAACCTCTTTTCCCTTGCTTCAATCCAGCTTGTTTCATAATAACATCTTCCTTTCCTCTCACTCCCTTATATAGACGGCATGGTAAAGAAGAATGTTCACTCCGACTTAAAATAATTAAAGTAAACCAGCCATTCCTCCAAAATCTGCGACTCCGTCTTGTTGAAGAATTTCCTGGTCGTATCCTCTCTATCTTCCATGGAGATAAGGCCAGAGGATGTGTAGTGTTCGGCGATATACTTCGTGTATAAATGCAGCTGTTCCAAGCCGTACTGAACAGCGATATACCAATACAAAGCTAGAATCACTCCATAATTGCCTTTGCTCGCCTTAACTATATCCGCGAATGACCGCAATGAAGTACCTTCTATTACTTTCGCCCGCCCACCCGCTTGCTGTATGGCATATTGGAAAATAGAGGCTCTATCTTTAATGTCAAAAGTCGCCAGTTTGTTCTTCGTATTGGCGGGATAGGAATAATAGAAGCAAGAACAATACTCCGCAGCGCCTTCCGATAACCAAAAGTAAAAATCTTCTCCGCCATAGTTAAGGTAAGTATTTTTGCTCATCGTAAAATAAGATTGGTTGTCAAAATAGTGACTCAGCTCATGGACGAGAGTTTGGCGATGGTCTCGATGAAGACGACTAGCGTTCATTATGATTTCATTCGGCATTCCGGTTCCGCAATTTAGAATCCAAGCTCCTGTATTGGCTTGCCTATCCGGGGGAAGCGGAGTATTCGACTCATTCGTATAGAAGTAAATATCAAGCGATGAATGAGGTAAGTCGTACGGCTTAAAGCCCCTTTTCTCTTCAATGGCTGACAGCATCTCCCCCAATTCCCCATAGGCGAACTCCTTGCCATACTTCTGATCATAGTCGTCGGTTACATAGATGTTGATCTGCTTCCCGCTCCCCATGTTCAGGGTATAGTGATTAATGTCTTTAATTACTTTTTCATCGGCATATTTACTTCTAACATCCGTTTTCCCGTGATAGCTTAATCCTTCTTTGTTCATTGGCAGCCTACCTTCCGCGAGATTATAAGTGAATGAGTTCAACTATCCTAGTATAATGAATGTATCTCGTATCGAATAGATTAGGCGGTGCATGGCAGTGCTGGAGAAGGAACCCAAAGAGCGGGCCGGAAGAAACAGAACGATTACTCTGTCCGATTCCGAGAAAACCCAATATAGAGCAAAGCTTATTGCGTTATCTGCGAAGGCGAAGCCAGAGGATATCATCGACCGAACGATTAACCAAAACCTATTCGACGCCATTGACCATTTACCTGAAGGGTTTGTCGATCTGATGTTCGTCGACCCTCCTTATAATCTAACGAAAACCTTTAACGGCAAAACCTTTAACCAGATGAATAATCAACAATATACCGAGTGGCTGGACGCATGGTTTTCCCGCATTGTTCGCATATTAAAGCCCCATGCAACGGTCTACATATGCGGCGATTGGCGATCTAGCCATTCGATCTTCGAGGTCGCCTCCAAGTATTTGAACATCATCAACCGCATTACTTGGGAACGCGAAAAAGGCCGCGGAGCGCTCGCCAATTGGAAGAACGCGTCCGAGGATATTTGGCATTGCACGAAATCCGGCGACTACAAGTTTTATGTGGACCGCGTTAAAGTGAAGCGGAAGGTTATTGCCCCCTACCGAACAGAAGAAGGCGCACCTAAGGATTGGGACGATCATTCCGATGGTAAATTCCGGCTCACGCATCCGTCAAATTTGTGGACGGATTTAACGGTTCCGTTCTGGTCGATGCCTGAGAACACGGATCATCCGACGCAGAAGCCGGAGAAGCTGCTCGCTAAAGTCATTCTTGCGAGTTCTGACGAGGGCGACATGGTGTTCGATCCTTTCGGCGGTGTTGGAACGACTTCCGTCGTTGCCAAGAAGCTTAATCGGAGATTCGTCGGTGTCGAAATCGATGAAACTTACTGCTGCCTGACGGAAAAAAGGCTCGAGCTTGCGGAGCGCGACTCATCGATTCAAGGCTATTCCGAAGGAGTCTTCTGGGAACGGAATAGCCTGCATGCGCAAAGCAAACTCTCTAAGCCGAAGCAGTAACCGTTTAAACGGGAGTGAGCACCTGAAATTTTACCATCCACAGGTGCTCCCCTAGCTCATTCAACTGTCAGCCATCCTCTTCCTGGTACTCGCGGTAGGCTCCGAACTCGAACAAATCGTCTTCCCCAAGCGAGAGCGGGATTTCGGCTTGAGCCAAATGAAGACCTTCCGTTATTTTGTTCCACAGTTTCGATCGGGCATACCGTTGGTGAATCAATTGGAAGCGCGTCTGTTCAAGAAGCTGTTTAGCCTCTTCAAAGTGTCCGCGGTCGATCAACAGTGCCGCTCTTCTCTCGATCAGCCATTCATCTTTTAATGCGACGGTCTCTCTCAACCAATACTCTCTTTCCTCGATCGTCTCATTGCCAAGCAGCGCTAAGGTCAGATCCCGCTCGAACACCACTTGGGGATGGAGCGCAAAAACGAGCGACTTGATCTTTCGGAAGCACTCGGCAGAAGCGCGGGAATCTCGTTTATTTCTCCTGTAAATCCTTGCCGCTAATACGCGGGCTCTATCGTCGCTTGATTCGTTCAAATAGGGCAGCGCGTCGTCAATTCGATCATTTCCGGCATACCAGGAACCGAGCTGGAACAGCCATTTGCCCTGCGTATCTCCTTGAGTTACGGCACAAACCCATTGCAACGCTTCCTCCAACTCTTCCATGCCGCTAGGGGCCCATCTGTTGTCATCCAAGTCGGGCGGAGCGGGCAGCTCCGTTGTTTGGCGTTGCCGATAGTTCGAAATCAGACTGCGCCAGAGGCGAATTTCTTCCTCCCTTGCGTAATCAAATCGAGGAATTTGCGCTAATGGCAGCAGTTCGGGCTGCGGCAGCTTGATCCGGTAAATGTCGAGCGGTTCGTCCGACGGGATCCAAAATTCGATATGATGGTGATCTTGTTGCGGCTGCAGTTCATTTTTTATGGATTGGTCAACAATCGGACCCGCTTGGATTTCCAGGCACTGTGCTCCGTTTAACGTCCACTGGGTAACAAACTCCTGATGATGCTCCACCCCGTCCGTCCATAGTTTCATGCCGGGCGTGAGCTCCGGATCTGCGATATGGTACAGGCCGCAGCCCAGGCTTGGCGTATACGCGCCGAACGCATGGCAATCGGGATCGCGCCAGAAAAATCCGGCCATCCGCTTCATATCCGATTGACGCTTCGGGCCTTCCTTGCGCCAATCCAACATTTTCATCTCATCGCCGTGATAGAGTACGGGACCTCCCGGAAAATGGAATTCCGTATCGCCGCATGCGGGAACGCCCGCATTGGACCATGACATCCAGGGATGGGCTTGCCCGGTAGGATTGAAGAAATAAGTGCGCTGCGTCAGAAAAGCGTCTTCCCGGCCAAGCGAATATTCCACGGTCCACTGCATGCCGAACCGGACTTCCCGCTCCCCGCACCAGACGTACAGACGATCTCCGTGCTCTTTCGTCTCATAGGCTACAGGAACGGATTGCACCGGCGAATGGGATATCGGAAAACTGACTTCGATGCCGCCGCCGATATAAAATTGCCGGGGAAGAATCCGGATCGGTCTGACGATGGGAGCGACATACAGCGTTTCCTTGTTCGACTGTTTGTGGACAATGGAATACACCTTGCCCCCCAAATCCGGGCAGATGACTACCCGTACCGCCTCGTTCTCCATGGAAATGAAGCGGTACGATTTCATCACGGGACGGTCGCTCGTCTCGCAATAGCTTTCGTAAGGATACACGCCATCCGGATCCTGAGCCGTGGGGATGGGGCCTGACGGCGTTAGCTGATGAGTCAATAGAAATTGTTCGTACTTGTGTATGGTCAGCATTTTAATCCTCCGCAGTCCTTACTCATAAAGAAATCGCGTCTAAAGAAATGATTTCGGGCAGTGGGAGTACGTTCGGATAGGATGCAGGTTTGCCATCGCCCGGTTTCGTCGCCCACACCCAGGAGGACCACGACGAAACGGATGGGTCGACGGTCAGCTCAAGATCGATCCGGTTTCCGCCCTGAGTCAAAGGGATTCTCATAAACAACCAATCGTCCTCCGCTTTGGAAATCCAGGAATGAGCCCAACCCTCGGCAGAGGTTTCCCATTTGACTTCCGCCTCGTTGCCATTCACCCGAACTTGGTAGTCGGGCACGGGAACCGGATTTGAATTGTTCCCTTCGACGAGAATCAGCAATTCGGCCTGAGGAGCGTTAATTTCAATATCCGCTTCCAGTTGACGGCTGTCGGAAGTTTTTCGATCGTTCAGTATCCGTGCTTGAATATAAGGTTTTCCGGCATAATTGCCCGCAGCCTCCGGAACGTCAATCGCCTGCTCCGCTGGTATAACGGACAGCACGACTGTCTCGTAAGGCGCAAGCCGGATATCGATCGCGTCCCCGCCCCGCACATCCTTGCCGTATTGACGCACTTCCGGATAGAGGCTGACGACGTTAAACTTCCCGGACCGATCGCTTCTCTCAGGCAAACGCAGCACATATGAACCGGGCATGATCCAAGGATTGCGCAGGATAACCAGTCCGTCATCCTTATTCCAGTGCGCGTATCCGTAAGGCTCTCTCGGCATCATCGCTTCATTGGAGACGTCGCGAAGGCGTCCATCCGACCAGGAAGCCGGCAGGAGCGGACTCGCATGCAATAGCGCGGCTGCGTTGGCCCTGGCCCATTTTAATAGCCCTGCGAACTTCTCCCATCTGGCATCGGTCATGAACTCCGGATTTAAATAAACCGGAAGGAACATATGCCCCCTCATAACGGTCATGATTGCATCGTTCATGAAACAATCTTGCGTCTGATGTACAATGCCCAATACCTCCTGGCATACCGGAGGAATGACCGACCTCGCGGTTCCTTGAAGATTAAAGAAATCGCGCGCCGACGTGTAGCTTTCGCGGTATACGGGTGCCGGTACGCGACCGTACGGAACGTCGTCGCCATGAGCGCCGAGGACGGAGTTGGCATACCAAAGCCACCACGGGCTCGGATGCCAGCCAAAGCAGGTCGTCTCCAGCCAGACGTCAGGTACGGCTTGGTGAATGCTTTGCAAAACATCAATCATGCCCTCGGCGATTTTCTCCGAAGCATACGGGCCAGGCTCATGATCGTGGTCCTCTTCCTTGCACTCCAGCATGCATCCGTCCAATTTGATGTGCCGGATCGGATATTGCTGGACCAGACTTACAATGCGGTTTTTGAACGCTTTCTGATATTTGTCGCTTGCGAGACAAATAAACCGTATCGTATGACCCCCGGCCCATGGCGTGGACGATGTTCCGTAACCTTGCTCTTTGGCCCAATCGTTGTCGAGTGCATCCGAATAGCAGGCAGTCGGAGAAATCCACAATCCCAAATCGCTGTTCATCCGGGTCGCCTCCTGCTCCAACTCCGCAAAGCCTTCCGGGAACATGTTCTTATTGATTTCCCAAATACTGTGCCGATCCGACCAGCCCATATCGATGCAGAAAGTATCGAACGATTCCCCTTGCGCGTCATGAAGTTCGTCCCGGAACCGACGCATAATTCGTACAATATCTTCTCTGGCATAAGGTACGGGAGAAGTGTACCAGCTGTTATAGTTGATGTGGAAATGCCCAGGGATTTGACTGTGTCTGCGAAGGTAGGTTTGGAACGCCTCTTTCTCCCCGCCGACGCCCGAGATGCCATAAACGGCTTTCCGGGTTTCATACCAAACGTCCGGCGCCAGCTTCAAACCCGGCTTATGAGCGAGCAGCAGCGTGCCGCTCTCCACTCTTGTGCTCGCTACCGGAAACTCGATGCCTATAAACCAGCCCCGGAAAAAAGCAGGCTGGCTTTGCACAGGATGCGGCTGAAATTGAACCGGGTTTCCTTCATTAATTTCATAACGTTCTAATACCGTTTCTTGCCATAAGCACCCTGCTAATGGAGAGTCAATCCGGAATCGCGCCCACTTCCGCAGCACTCCTTCCTCCAAGGACCACTGTGCATATACCTCAACATCCATTCCAGCCGCGGTATCGGGTGACTCGATACGGTATTCCGTTATATACGAGTTCTCGCCTTCAGAATGCCCGTCCGGTCGAGCGGAGACGGAACAAGCTTCAAAGTCGAACCCCTCGAAGAAAAATTGAGGACATCCAAGCGAAACGTTCAAACCATCCTGACCTATTCGAATACGGACCGCTCGCAAGTTCTCGTCGAACACCACTTGACTGGCTGGAGCTTCCTTCCCGTGCAGCATCGTACACCTCCTGAGTTTACTTTGCGCAGCCGCGCGGCGTTTCCCTATCTATCGTTCCAAGCCTGAAAACTTACATTGGAAAGAACGGACGATAGATTTTCTTGATGCGCTCTTATTGAGGTCAGCACTTCAAATTCCCTGCTCTCTCCGGGAAGCAAAACCGAGTCGTTCTGCAGACAGCGCACATCCGCAGCATCCGCGCCTGGCGGTGCTTTGGCCTTGACGAAGAGTGCGACGGAGCCGCCGACGTTCCGGACAACAAAAGTACCGGTGGAAGTCCCGTTCCCCGCACTTACGGTTTGATTTTTCAGCGAACAATCAAGAATCGGCTTGGGGCCTTCCCATAACGACCGAAACCAGCTTTCCCTCCGTGCGGAAAAGAAATAAACGTTGGACTGCGCGGTGTCGGCGTCCCATCGCAGCCTGATTCCAAATACGTCAGGGCATCTTTCATCTATCGGCATGGAAAATTCAGCCGCCTGTGAAGCCGAATTGGCACCAACTATATGACTCCCTCGCTTCGTCCACAGAAAATTCCCGTTTAGATCGAAACAATCCGCCTGCCAATCGTAGCTGCGATTTTTCCCGCTATTATGGACGTAACAGGCTGCTTTAAAGGTCTCCCCGTGCCGGAAAACCAATTTATCGTATTTCAACGACAGATGGAACGGACGATAGGCTTGACGAACTGCGTAATACGCCATTTTGGGCTCGCCGTAATAATCGACCAGACTGGTGCAGGATACATTCGGCCAAGGCTCGTTGAACTGCCAGACGATGCTGCCGCTGTTGCCGTATTTTCTCCTTCTGTTCGCTTCAAGAGCGTAGCGAATCCCTTCCGCCTGCACCCATTGACTGGCAGCCGCCAATGATTCCAAATTCGGAAGCTCTCCGAAAAATTGCCGGCTTCTCTCGAGCGTATCCCACCATTCGCCATGATGCCGCCATACCAGATTGTCCTGCACGGACGTTACCTTGAGATGTTCATCGGGCAGAAACCGACGCATCGAGGACACGGAGCAACAGCCGTCAACGCCGAATTCACTATGCAGCAAACTGTCGGATCGGTTATACAACTCATAATGCTTCTCCGGCCCTCCGTATTTCCAAGGTCCGTGAACGTCATGATTTTTCCCTGGCTGCTCCACATCCAGAAATTCAAGAGGACCCGATGCGGAAGAAGGGAGAAAAAAACGACCGGGGTCGTAAGTGTCAACTAAGGACTTCAACAAAGCGATATTGTCGTCTTCCGCCGTAACCGGAACGCCATCGTGATCGGTCAGTTCATTGCCGCCGCTCCAGCAGGCTAACGAAATATGATTCCGTTTCGTCTTCAGAGCGCTGACGGCCGTTTCCTCAAGCAGCCGCAGGAAATGCGGGTCTTTGGAAGGCACATTATCGATTCCCGAGCTGGATTGAATGAATTCCTGCCAGATCAGAATTCCGCTGCGGTCGCATAAATCGTAAAAAATTTCTTTTTCGATCAGCCCCCCGCCCCAAACGCGGACGAGATTGATATGGGCCTCTTTCAACATCGTAACTGTCCGTCTATACTGATCATCGGAAACATTTCCGTACAGAATGTCAAGAGGAGTCAAATTAACCCCTTTGATATACATTTTCTCCCCGTTGACTACAATCGTATAGGGAAGCGAATCATGGGGCTCACCCTCGTTGCGGACCCAAGCCAAGCTTCGGAATCCCGTCGCACCTTCCCATTGATCCGCTTTATGTTCGCCATCCCATATTTCGACGTGAACCTCATATACCGGCTGGTCTCCCATCCCGTTCGGATACCAAAACTCCGGGTTCTCTATCTTAAGCTCCGCTTCGCAAACTGTCTGTTCGGCTACAACTACATACTTCTGCCCTGTTTCCGAAACCCTATTGCCGTCCTTGTAAATGGCAACCCGATAAGAGATTGCACGCGGAAACTCTCCAATCCCCTCTGATCCGCACGCCACTAAACTCTTAACCCGAATTACTCCCCTATCCTCGCCGTTCCATTCGGGCTCAAGACGCGTCTCCTTCAAATTCACCCTTCCAGTTACCCCGATATAAACTTCGTCCCAGAAACCGATCGGAACGAGCCGGGCGGAAAAATCCCATTTGTAGGCGAAACGGCTCTTCTGCGTTGATGTCTTGGACGTATATCCGATCTGTCCCATTTCATCTGGAGCGTGCTCGAACATAACCATCAATTCGTTATTTTCCGTTCGCAGCAGGTCTGTAACATCGAGCGCCAAAGGCTGAAACATGCCTTCATGCGTATGCAGCAGCGATTGGTTTAAATAAATATGCGCTTTGTAATCTAATCCTTGAAAACAAAGACGGACGGTTTCGCCCTCTTGGCGATTGAAGTCGAATTTCGTCCGGTAAATCCACCACCTGTTTGCCACCCACTCGCAGCTTAGACTGTTCGTTCCATAGTACGGATCTTCGATGATGCCGGCTTGAAGCAGATCATGCTGCACGCTGCCGGGCACCGTGGCCGGAATCCAATCCGTTACTCCCAGCAATTCCCCGCCCGTCTCCAGGCTTTTGCCCAGTAAAGGCACAAAGGGATAAAAACCTTTCAAATCCCACTCATCCAATTTTATCTTTCTGATTGACATCCGATCCTCTCCGTCCATGCGATCGCCATAAGTTGGTGCGGCTGCTTAAAGGCGCATGCGGGGAAACGGGCAGCCTGATTGTAAGTTCCTGCTGTTTGTTCCCCGTCTCCCCGCATACCCTCAGCGAAATTTGAAATTTATCGGCGGATGAGATACACCATGTCAACACGCAAGCCGGCGTTGCTCCAATCGGTAAGCCTCAAATTATAAGTCCCGTCGTACGCGATATCCATAACGTACTGATCAATATAATCCGTAGGACTATTGACGGCGGCCGTTCCGGTTGCGATAACCGTATTCGTATCTTCATTGAATTGATGTTCCGTGAAATTTCCGGTTCCTTTTACGGTGACGTACACGCCGTAATTGCCTGCAGGCAGCCGGGTACCAAGCGCCCACCAGGAATAAATCCCGTCCGACGCCAAAGTCATTACCTTGCCGCCGACGATACCCGGGTTGGCGTCATTCGTATTGCCAACATCCAGATAGGTCAATATTTCATCCTTCTTCGGCACGGCCGCGTAGAAATCCATATAGCCGCCTGCCGCTCCGAAATCGCTCAGCAGCAAATTGTAGCTGTTGTTATAGCTGAACGTGCCGGCATAATAATCCGCGTAAGCGTTGTTCGTGTCCGTCGTATACGAGTTAAGATACATATTCTGACTCGTCTCCATGTTGCTGACCCCGAAGCTGTGGCCGATGCCGGAGCCGGTCGTTCGGGCATAAAAGTTGTATATGTTCGGAAGAAACCTGCGCTGGTAAGGACCCCACATATAGTTGCCGCTTACATCGGCGGGTTTGGCGTGACCGAAGATAGTTTTCGGATCCGCCGGGTCATCGGTGTAATTTCCCCATACCGTATTCGGACTCAACGGGAAGTTCGTGAAATGGGGCTCCAAATGGACTTCGTCCACATGCAGGCCTGCCGGACTCCAATCGGCCAATCGCAGGTTATAAGTTCCGTCATAGGAAATGAATCCGGCGAAATACTCTTTGTATCCCGTAGAGTTGACCGGGACCGCCATCGATTTGATCGTGGTTCCCGCATCCTTGTTGCCTTGGAGAAGATTAAACGTGCCCGTTCCTTTCGCCCTGACGTACACCCGGAACTTGTTAGGATTCAGATCCTTGTTCAATTCCCACCAGAGATAGGATCCCGCGGAAGTCCGCGTGGCGGCTCCGCCGCCGACGGCAGCAGTGTCTGCCGTTCCTCCAAGGTCGTAATACTTGAATCCTTCATAGCTCGGGACCAAGTAGACTTCGTCCATTATGATAGATCCGTTGCTCCAATCGGCCAACCTCAGATCGTAGGTCCCGTCATAATCGATTTTTCCGACATAATAATCCTGCAGCGTATAGTAGGTGAGATCGTTGCTGTTAATCTTCACGTTCATCGACTTAACCGTTGTACCGGTATCCTCGTTGACTTGGTTCACGGTTACGTTACGGTTGTATCCATGTGCCCGAACGAATACTTTGTAGGTGCCGGCCGGCAAAGTTCGGTTCAGATCCCACCAGAAATAGGTGCCGTCCGTCGATCGCGTGAACACTTGCCCTCCGATGGCATCCCGATAAGGCGAACCCTGGATGTCATAGACGTATGTTTGCAAATTGGTCAGCAAACCCTTGATAATATCGAGATTACGAGTTCCGGCTTCCTTGGTCCGGTTAAGGTTTCCACCCTCATGCATCTCGTTCCAGTTGCTGAGATCGATGATTTTCCGTCCGGAATACAAAGCGCCTTTTAGCTGGGAGGTTAGCCGCTCACCATTCGGGTCGGGAATGATGATCGGGTGACCTCCCGAGTTGACCGAAGTAGCGGTATTGTTGGCACCCGAACCGACGCCGCCTACAGCCGAATCCAGACCGCCAAATCCGAGCACGTTATTGGCGGAACCCCAATAGTCGTGCACATCGTATTCCATATTGCTGTTGTAGCCCCACATCGTCTCCGGAGCGAGGAACAACTCCAGCCCGAAGTCTGCCTGAAACCGGGTGTTGATATAACTGAACACGTTATCGTAATCGATCGGGCTCTGGTTCCCCTGCTCGTACGTACTGAACCAGACTTTGCCGTCAACGCGCGCCCAGTATTGCGGCGGGATCATCGAATAGAAGTCTTTCACCTTCTTATACAGATCCTCCAGCTCGTATTGGGTGGTAAGCCCCTTCTGAACCCCGTTATCCTCGTGTCCCCTGTTGGAATACCCGGGATAATCGCTCCGCAGCGAATTCGTATCGAAAAACAGCCCGATCCGCGGAGGCGTTTTGCCTTCGGCGGTGAGATTGTCGAGCGCGGTCACCATAGCGGGCAAACCGACGATGCTCCATTTTCCCATTTCCGATTCCGAGCCCCAGTAGCATAGCCCGGCAATATCGACGCCCGTATCGATCATATCCTGCAGCTCGTTTTTCCAAAATTGCGGATCGTATTTGCTGTAGGTGGCCATAACGGCATCCGGCGGATGGTTTTGCAAAATATCTTTCCCGCTCTCATTCATGTGAGCATGGCTATAGACGTCGTACCAGTAAAAGAATGAGGTGTAAACGATCCGGTCCGTGGCGGATTGGAAAGTCGGTCCGGTGAAATCGGTAATGTACGGCTTAACGTATTCGCCGGGCGTAATATAGACGTTCACCCTGTGAATGTTCACGTTGCCGGTTGCTTTCTTGGCAACCAGACGGAAGTCCGATGCGGCGTTCTGCGCGTTCGTGAAGCTGGCGTCGCTGATCGGAATCGTATATAGCTTCCACTGGTTGGAGCCGGTGCCCTGTACGGTTGCCGTCTCCTTATAGGCTCCTCCTGCGGTGGAGCTGTACTGCACCGCGAACAAGTTGCCGGCAGCATTGTCATAGTATTCAACCGTAACCCGCAGGTCGCGCTTAGCGGCAGCATTCCATTTGAAGCTGTTCCGCAGATCGAAATACATGTACTGAGTGGATGCGGAGTCTTTGCTCACATATCGCGCGCTTTGCGACAGCCCGCTCGATACCGGTGCCGTCCCGTCCGTGAACGTATTCATGTACACTTTATCTTCCGTATTCGGGTTACCCAAAATGGAAGATGCTGTGTAAGTCTGCGGAGGAATCTGCACGACGACCTGATGGATGTACACATGTTTGCCCGCCGCGGTGACGCCGATTCTGAAGTCGGAGCCTCCGTTCTGACTATTGTTGAAATTGTGATCGACGAGCGATACGGAGACGTTCTTCCACTTGTTCGTTCCGCTCTTCGTCACGACTGTCGCATTTTTGTAAGCGCCGGAGCCGAGAGAGTCGTACTGAATAAAGAAAGTGTCGCCCGGGGTCCCGTCGTCGTAGAACCAGAAATCGATTTCGACGCGGGGATGTTCGATCCACGTCTTGGACCGCAGGGCGAACGAGTCGTCGATGTCGAGATACATATATTGCTCGTTCGCGTTGCTGCCGCTCAGCCGCTTGGCCGTCTTCCCTCCTATATTGCTGAAATACACGGGCTGACCATCAGTAAATGACTTTTGAGTGAGCAATACGGAGCTGTTGTTGGGACTCCCCATCGTGATATGCGCGGAATAGTCGACCGGATAGTAATCCTCGAAGCTTTTCGGCCCTCCGCCCGTAAAGGGTAAAGCATAAGCCAAACCCGCAAAAACGAGAACGCCTGCCAGAAGCAGCAAAAAGGTGAAAAAATGCCGGTAAGCCGAATGTTTTCCTCCTGATTTCCCCACTTGATTAACCACCTTTCGAATGTGTGTGTGTTAACCTTTAATGGCTCCGCTTGTCACGCCTGAGACGATATACCTTTGCAAGAAGAAATAGGCTGCGAACAGCGGTGCGGTCACGACGATGATTCCAGCGCTCAAGTAGTTCCATTTGGTTGCGTACTGTCCAAAATACAAATAAAGTCCGGACGTAAGAGGTCTCATGTTCCGGTCCGTCAGGAACAAATAGGGATTGATGAAATCGTTCCATGTGCCGATGGCGACCAGCATGCCAACCGTCGCTATGGCCGGCTTCATAAGCGGGAATACAATGGTCAATATGTACCGAAAGTATCCGCAGCCGTCGATTGCCGCAGCCTCGTCCAATTCCCTGGGTACCCCTTTGACGAAAGCGACGAAAATGAATACCGAGATAGAGAGACTATTGCCGATCATCAGTAAAACATAGCCGTAGTAGGTATTGATCAGCGCCAATGCATTCATCACATACAGCAGCGGCACAAGAGCGACGGGAAAAAACAAAGCCGACAGGAACACAAAGTAGACAACCTGAGATCCTCTAAAATGCTTGCGGGCAATCGGGAACGCCGCCAAACCGGAGATGAGACAGGCTCCGAGCGAAGCCAGCACCGCATAGATCAAACTGTTTTGAAAATAAACGCCCATTTCCCCTTGGATCCACACTTGACGGAAATTGTCCCACTGCGGAGATTCCACCAAACCAAGAGAATGGTTTAAAAACTCGGCGTCGCTTTTGAGCGCTACGTTAAGAACGAGCAAAAGAGGAACTACCATCGTCAGAGTAAGCGCCCCTAGGGCGGCGTTCACCAATCCGGTTTGGATTTTGCTCTGCATCCTCATAGGTCCGCCTCCTTGCGCTGCAAATAAGTTTGAACGATCAGCACGACGGCAAGGACAATGACAAAATGGATGATCGACAAAGCGGCGGCATACCCTTGGCTGCTCCCCGGCGTCAGCAAGTTTTTGAAAATATGCATCCCCAGCGTCGTAGTCGCCGTTCCCGGTCCGCCATTCGTCATGACGACAATGATGTCGAACGTCTTTAAGGTGCCGATGATGCTAAGCAGTACATTTACCGTAATGGAAGGCCGGAGCATCGGGAGTGTGATATGAAAAAAAGAAGCTCTTGCGTTCGCCCCGTCGATTTTGGCCGACTCGTACAGATGCTCCGGAATTCCTTGAAGCCCTGCCAAGTATAAAATCATGGCATATCCGAGAGAGCTCCAGATCGTAACGAACACAACCAAATATAAAGCGGTATCCGGGCTGCCGAGCAGCGCGGAATTGCCGCCGAAAAACTGCACAATCCGAATTAACGGTCCTGAATAAGGATCCAGGATAAGCGTCCAGATCAAACCGACTACGACAACTCCCAGAATCGTCGGAGCGAATATAACCGAACGATAGAAATTGCGGAGCCGGATTTTCATATTGAGGAATACGGCCACGATAACGGCAGCCGCATTCTGGATGAAGGTGACCAGGACGGCAAATATAAACGTCACCTTGATGGAGTGCCATAAGCCTTCCGATTCCCATGTAAAGGCTCGCGTATAATTATCCAGCCCTACCCAATGGATCGGTTTGTGCACATTACCGTTGAAATCGGTGAACGAGAAATAGATGTTGCCGATGCTGGGGAACAAGACAAAAACGGCATATAGCAGCAGGGCCGGCGTAACAGCGACTATAGGCCATATAGCTCCGCGTCCTTTGGTTCTCAATTGTGCACCTCCCTGTTGCCTGGACAGAGGCCTCGTCATGAAAGAGAGGCCTCCCTAGCGACGCGTACTGCGATTCGTTGCTAAATTATTTCCAGTTCGGCTTGCTGTCGATAAAATCTTGCTGCATCTTTGCCGCCGCTTCCTCCGGTTTCATATTGCCCAAGATTGTCCGAATGGCGTAATCGGTATAATTGTATTTGGCTCCGATGACTTGATAAGACTCCCAGAACCCCGTCTGTTGGTTTAACAACTGGGCGATGGCTTGGGTAATCGGACTGCTCATTTGAATATCTTTCATAACGGGCAGCATCTTGGCGACTTCAATGTACCGCTTGTAATTATCCGGGCGGGACAGGAATTCCAAGTATTTCAGAGCCGCATCTTTGTTCTCGGCGTCTTTATAAATCATCCATCCGCTGTCGCCGTTCGACACCGGAGCCGTATTGTTCAGCTCAGCTTTGTCGCTGCCTGGAGTCAAGAACACGCCGACCTCAAATGCTGGATTCGCAGCTTCAATCTGCTGTGAGCTCCAAGAACCGTCGATCATCATCGCCGCTTTCCCTTGTGCGAACAATCCCGGCGCCTCACCGTACGCAAGCCCGACCGCATTTTTCTGCAAGTATTTGCTCAAAGTTTGCAGCTTCGTATACACTTCCACCCAAGCGGGATCGGTGAATTTGGTCGTTTCGGTTTTCATGCCGCTGTAGAAATCGGGCTGGCTGCCCTGGACGATGCCGGCTTCCAAGCCTATGAGAATCATGTTGATCGGCCATTGATCCTTACCGCCGAACATAACCGGATCCACGCCGCTCGCTTTGATCTTCTCGCATACTTCCACAAATTCCGCCCACGTCTTCGGAACGGACAGGCCCAAATCGGCGAATATTTTCTTGTTGTAGTAAGTCACGACCGATGTGGCCAGCATCGGGAACAGGTACTGCTTGCCGTCCGCTTGGCCAGACTTCAAGGCTCCCGGCAGAAAACGTTCCAGATAAGGTTGTCCGCTAATGTCCAACCAATTGTCGCGAATGACGGGATCCGTAACGTCCCTCGCGCCACCGCCTACCAAGTCGACATCCCCGGTCGTCAGACGGGCTTGCTTTAACTGGGCGTAATCCTTGGTCGGAACGGCATCGTACTTAATGTGGATATTCGGGTATTCCTGTTCGAATTTGGCGTTGATTTCATCGTAAAACGTCTTATCTTCCACCCTGAAGTTAATGATGCGCAGATCCACGTCCTTCTCGGGACTGTTCGATGCTGTCTGGGACTGCGGCGCCGGCGTCCCCGTGTTCTCCCCCGAAGATTCGGCAGGTTTGTCGTTGTTGCCGCCGCAGCCTGCCAATACCGACAGAACAATAAGCGACAGCGCCATCATAAGTGCGATTTTCCGTTTCATAAGCTCCCCCTAATTGATAAAAGTTGAATTGATTATGAAGCGCTTCCAAGAGGATCCTCAACACGATTATATATCCGTACCCACTTCATTGTAAACAGTTTTTACGAAACTTATTTATGTTTTTTCTTCAACTTGTTTCGTAGAAATATTTTCCATTTAAAAAATCATAGAGTATTGACCGAATTCCGCTCGACGATCGAGGTTGTAATCATCACGTGCTCCGGCCGGGACTCGCTGTTGTTGAGCCGTTCAAACAGCAGTTGAACCGCGCGGCTCCCCATTCGATCTTTGCATGCGTCCACGGAGGTCAAGGGCGGACTGACCCATTCGCACATCCGCAAGTTGTCAAAGCCGATAAGAGAAACATGCTCCGGACAGGATAAGCCGAGCCTTTCCATCAACTGAAGCATAAGAATGGCGATCGGATCGTTGGCGCATACGAGAGCGCTGGGACGGTTTTTCGCTTCCAAACAGGAAAGAACCTGAGAGGTGGACACGGGAATCCGTTTGCCTTCCCTGCTGCTCGTCATATCGGTTTGTTCAATGATCGCGCCGGGATTCTGCGCAGAATAATCGCGGATGGCGTCCTTATAGCCGCGGTATCTTTCGCTGAAGCTGGCGGAATAGGCAATGTCGCCGGCAAAACCGATTTTGCGGTGCCCCTTGTCCAATAAGTAGCGGGCAGCATCGTATCCGCCGCTGTAGTTTTCGGCCAATACGTGATCCAGTTTCGTTTGATAGTGAAACGAATCAACGAGAATAACCGGAATGCCCGTAGCTTGAACCGCAAGAATATACGAGATTGGAACTTCCCCCATGATCAACGCTCCATCTACTTTTCTGTCGACTATGCAATTGGGGATCCCTTCGCTTGACGGCAAAGAAAGATCGACTCCCGACAAAATCATGCTGAAAGACTGCTTGCTTAACTCCAACTCCATATTGCTGATGATTTCACCCCAATATTCGATATCGCTCAGATCCTCCCTCGGCAGCAATACCGCAACAATTCCCGTTTTCGAAGCAGGTATATTCATCACGGAAGAATTGACGCGATATCCTAGACGGATGGCGGCTAATCTAACTCGTTCCTTCGTTTCTTCACTGACCCCCTGTTGATTGGAAAGCGCTTTGGATACGAGCGATTTGGACATTTGCAGCTCGTCCGCAATTTGTTGCATTGTTATTTTTTTAGCCACTTTGTTTTCTCCCGTCTATAAATGAACTAAAAAAATCATACACTGTAAACGACATCGTTTCAACATTTATATCAACAAATTTCAACTTTAGATCTATGGTTTCTTCGGATAGATCGAACTACTTCACCGTGCCGTAATTTCCAATTGGTTTGCAGTTCGTATGTATACACGTATTATTTTCCCTCAACCCTGTTGTCCGGCGTCCGTATCCGTTAACCCATGCCAACCACCAAATTTATTATAGAATGATTGCCTTTATTAAGAACTGGACTGGGATTTATCTTATTCTGGACTGGATTTAGGACTTCCCATTATCTCTTCATATGTTGGCAGCAAAATAAAAAACCTTCCGGGATGGAAGGTCTTTATTGGCCTAGGAACGGAATACGCTGCGTAATCAAGGTAAAGCTTCTAAGCATAAGGAGTAAACTATTCTACCGCAGACCCCTTCCCGCCGAGCCCCGATTCTCTCGCCATGATGATCGCTTGGGATCTATCGACGACTTGAAGCTTGTTTAGGATATTCGAAACATGATTTCTTACCGTCTTCGGACGTAAGCCGAGCAGAGAACCAATGTCCGTATTGTTATGTCCTTTGGCAATGAACGAAAGCACT
The DNA here is from genome assembly GCF_021190915.1 of Cohnella silvisoli. Classification (GTDB taxonomy): domain Bacteria; phylum Bacillota; class Bacilli; order Paenibacillales; family Paenibacillaceae; genus Cohnella; species Cohnella silvisoli. The sequence goes on along the minus strand of NZ_JAIOAP010000001.1, from coordinate 219,363 downwards.
TCGCGCTCTCTGGAAGTCAACTGAGGGAAAACATCAGCTTGGGATTGATGGTTATGCTCATTGAAGTAATACATCATCCGTCTGGCTATCGCCGCGCTGAATATCGATTCCCCGTCGGCTGCAGCGTACACCGCCCTGATGATCTCCCGACTTCTGGCTCCTTTCAACAAATATCCTCGGGCACCAGCGCGCATCGCGGAAAAAATAGAATAGTCGTCCTCGAGCATGCTCAAGATGAGAACGCCGATATGCGGGCTTGTGCGGATGATCTCCCGGGTGGAATCAATTCCGTTCAGCTCCGGCATATGCACATCCATCAGGACGATATCCGGTTGATACTGCTCGGCAAGCCGGGTCGCTTCCCGCCCCGTCCTCGCTATGCCCACCACCTCGAAGTCGGGAGCCGCGCGCAATATTGAAATGAGCCCTTCAACAAACACGGGATGATCATCCGCCAATAAAATACGGATACTATCGCTTTCTTCAGGCTCTCGCCATTCCATCTCTGTCTGCCTCCACCCTATAAGGAATGAATACATGAACCTCCGTGCCTGGACCTTCACCTTCCGAATGGATCAATTCGCAACGGCCGCCCAACTCCTCCGCGCGCTCTCTCATGGAACGAACGCCGATACCCGGGACGAAAGGCTTCCGGAATCCTACGCCATTATCCTTAACGATAAGCTTCAGCCAACCATCGAATTTCGTGAAGGCGATTTGAACTTGGCTGGCCGCTCCATGACGAATGGCATTCGTGAGCGCTTCCTGGATGATCCGGTATATGGCTACTTCCGCCGCGGTACTTAGCACAGGGAGCGGCTTCGGCGTTGAAACCGACACATGGAAATCCGCGCCTTCATAACGAATCGCGAGCTCCTGCACTGCGAAGAGCAAGCCGAACTCATCCAGAACCGGCGGTCTGAGCGTATACACCAGGCGGCGAATATCCGATATCGCTTCTTCGATTCCGGTTTGAACGCCGTTCAATTGTTCGGTTAGTAAGGCGTCATGATCGTAACGGTCCGCAATGGCATCCGCCCTTAGGAGAATACTCGCCATACCGGCACCGAGACCGTCATGTAAATCGCGCCCCAATCGGCGCCGCTCTTCCTCCCTTGCATAAACGAGCCGCTCTCTCGATTGCTTAAGCTCTTCCGTCAGCCGCGCCGCCCGCACGGCCACGCTAACTTGGCGGACTAAGTGATACAGCAGCTCTTCCGTTTCCTTCGACATCGTATCCGGCAAACGAGAAACACCCAAAATAAGAACGCCCACTTCCTCCGAGTTCCATTGGAGTGGAATTTCCGTAACATCATGGCCTTGTTGTCCGTACTCCGCAGCAAGTTCACTTGCCTCGCTGCCATGTATTCTTATGGCCGTATAGGGAAGCTGAAGCGCTTGAGCGATTCCTCGCACTACATCCGTCCACACGGATTGCTGCTCCATCACCTTGTCCATTCGGTCAACGAGGCGCGTCAGGATCTGATACGGCGTTTGGGGTTCGCCATAGACCAGACGATTAATGCCTCGCTGCAAACGAATGTGCAATGGATGAAATACGACTACGACAATACCCGTTGCTACTAGCGCAACGAGCAAATCGTCCTGCCGAAGCAGCATGCTGAATCCCCCTACCGTCGCGGCATACAGCATAACAAGAATAAAGCCTAGCACGGAGACAAGGAATGTTCTGCTGAGCCTTGCGGACACGGACTCCGATTGGCGCTCAAGCACTCCAATGCCAATAGAGAACGGCCAGAACAATAATCCGGCATAGAAAAACACATGAAAGACGAGCTGGAGCAAGCCATCATGCAGCACATACTGCAAGGCTAGCATAAGCCCGCCGGTCACGTAGCAGAGGACGCTGAACATAAACCACTTGATATGGCGGCGCTCCGACGCGGTTAACGATCGTCGGCATCTATAAATGAGCGAGTAGACGAGAGGGCCGTGAGTAACAAGGAGCAGCACGGTCATGAAGAGGGGATCCCAATTCAAACTCTCCCACGTCGCGGGGTAAATAAATCGATACGATTGAACCGTTACCCAGATCGTGGCGGGAAACGCCGTCCATCTCGGAGTAAATTTGCCATCGGGAAATAAGAATAGGAAGGGCAGGTAGAATGAACCTACGTTATTGAGGGTCGTAAAAAACGTATAGATAAGCGGGTAAGGGCGCAGCGCTTGATCGTCCGAGCAGAAAATCGTTCCGATGATAATCAGAAATAGTGAAGCAAGAATTCCGTAAACATCCTGGCTTCGATAACGGTATAACAAAGCCCCGATGGCCAAGTAAGAAATATTGGATATCGACATGAATACGACGAGCAGGCCGCTATAGAAGGAGGTGGATAAACCATATCCCTGCAGATCCGCCGCCGTATCGTCCGTTAAGTACATCAAGCCATCGCAATGCGGAGATTGTCCGCACGGAACTTGAAGCAAAGAGTAACCTTCCCACTTCGACACCACGAAGACGGACAGCGCCATGAATAGGATGACCCACCACAAGATATGCAGGCCGATAAGATACCATTTCCTATTCATTTTAGACACCTCCGCCTTCCCAATAAGGACCGAGTCCCCGAAAGAACACGATCCCTTTCCTTATTCATCCCGATTTAAGCAGCCGCGTCAAAGTACGTTCGATTAAGAATCGTTTTATTCTTATATGCGTAATAACCGAAGCCGACATAGCTGAGTCCCCATACCGCGGTTGCCCAATCCGTCACGGCCGGGATGAAGGACATGACCGGAAACAGGAGAAAAAGAACGACCGTCCATATCGGATAAATACGCGCGCGGATCGTCTGAACGCAGAAGCCAATCATGCCAAGAAGAGCGAGTAACGAATTGATGTTCTTCAAAGGCATAACGTAATCATTATCCTCCGTCCCAACCCCTAGCATCGCCGACCAGACGAGACAGGTAGTTATCGTGCTGCTAATGGCAATCATTAGTACCGAGATAAAGCCGATTGTTCCGATGCGATGAGCCTCATGAAAATAGATGCCGAATATCCCTATCCCCATTAAAATACATGCAACCAATGCGAATAATAATTCCTGTATGCTGTCTTCTCCCCAGATGGTCGCGCAAGGGGCCATTCCAATTCGAGCTATCCCGCCTAAGATCGCAATCAGCGCCAAACCTTTCATTATCCGTTCCATGTTCATCCTAATTTCCCTCCATCTCAATATTATCAACCGGATAATATCAAGTCGGGCGTCCCGGCGTCATGGGAGGAGCGTCCCGGGTTGCCGGGAAATTAAAGACGATCGCAACGGAATCCCGAGAGGGTATTGGTTATTCGCTTTAATCCTGTCCTGTTATTCCCGCTGCCTAAACCCGCTCAGCAAAACTTCGAATGCGGTCCGAAAAGTCGACGTCAGCCGCTCTAGCAGCTGTTCGACCGTTTCTTCGGAGTGAGTATACGTGGATACGATGCCGTGCAGGGTGAAGAAATAAATCCGGGTATACGTCAACAATCGGTCGTCATTGGGCTCAAGCGGCAAACAAGCTTGAAGGGCATCCGTGAGCTTCCCGAACAGCTCGTTTCTGGCTTGGTTGATCTCTAGGGCCGGCGCCTTTTCGTCCACTCTTACGGATTTGACGCTGAAAAACAAATCATACATGTTCCGATTGTTCAAACAAAAGGCGATGAACGTCAAGCTAATGTTCTCTAGGATCTTTTCCGGCTTATCGCTCTGAATGGAGAACGCATCCATCTGGCTTCTGAGAGCTTGCAACGGAGGCAATGCCAGCTGCTGAAGCAGGGCTTCTTTATCTTTGAAATAAATATAAATGGTCGTATGCGAGCAGCCCGCTTCCTTCGCGATTTCCCGCATCGTTACGGAATCGTAGCCCTTGCTTGCGAACAACTCTCCCGCCGCCGACAAAATGCTCTTCTTCGTATCTTCCGAACGCTGCTCCTGCTTGGTCGCCACGTCATAATTCACTCCGTTCTCTTGCCATGCCCCCATTGTAACCATTGGTTATCTCACAAGTCAATTTTACTTCCGTTCTGCCGTTCGCTTAGAACATCTTGCGTCCAGCCAGCCGCAAAGAACAGTGAAAAGCAATACAAACACGATGAAGCTCATCGTTGTTCATCCTCCTTAGAATAGGCCCGCTACATCTGTAACAAGCGAAAATAAGAGCAGCGTTCCAAGCACGGCCGAAGACAGTATTGCCGCATTCATCCCTCTTCCATCCGACGACTTTCTTAGGACTGAGCGAGCATACATTACAAAACCTGCCGCTAACAATATGAGTTCTAGTGCGATAGAGGCGCCCTCGAATCTCCATGCTCCGAAGCCAAGCAATGGCAAATCGCCAAGGTTACCCGGCAAGAGCGGCATATCCGCCCGATGAACGACAAGGTCAAGGATCCAGTGGCTGAACACAACGGCACCGATTATACGCCCCGCTTTACCGCCCCAAATCCTTTTGGCCAGTAATCCCGCTAAGAAGGCAATGATTAATGCCCCTAACAAAGAGTGCGAATAATCCGCATGGATGACTAGCTCCCCGTACCCGCTTCCGCCTTTATCATCCATCGTTTCCGCCCCCGTTAATAACAACGGCACGAACGCCACATCAAGCAACTGCGTTGCTAGCATAAGCGCCCATAGCGGTACTTCCGGCGCCTTCGCTCTTACTCCTGCCGCCAAACCAAAATGTCCTGCGAACATTCCCTTCACGCTCCCATTTGTGATATTGGCTAACCTTATAATTTTTTTGTAACCAAAGGTTAGTAACCATCGGTTATAATATAACCGATGGTTGCTAACCCGTCAACGATTAATTTTAAACAAAAGGACTACCACAAGGTCTTAACAGACCAGAGGGTAGTCCCATGCCCTTGGTAAAAATAGTCGGGCTAGAGCTCCGATGATACCGACTTTCCTTAAGCCCCTTCCTTCTCCAATTGCAGCAATTGCGAAGGATCTAGTGCCAACCGGATCGTGCCGGATTCTTCCATGCGCAGAGAGCGGCCATCGTTCAAGATATCGATCGTAAGCAGGACCCCTGCGGCATCCACGGAGTATCGGATCACATTGCCGAGTATGGTAATCGAATCGATCTTTCCTTCTACGATTCGCTTGCCGCCTATCGATGAAGCTGATTCCATCTCCGATAGCAGCCTCACCGATTCGGGACGAATCGCGAAGCTCTCCGCCATGCCTATGCCATCGCCGAACAGACGGATCGCATCCGTACGTGTAAGCACGTTATAGCTGCCCATGAAGCGTGCGACAAACTCCGTGCGGGGAGTCGAATATAACGCTTCGGGGGTTCCATCCTGAACAATATGGCCTTTGTTCATAATGCAAATCCGGTCGGACAGCGTAAGCGCCTCTTCTTGATCGTGCGTAACGAAAATGGTCGTCATCATAAGGCGCTTCTGAATTTCGCGAATTTCCGTTCGCAGGTTTTTGCGTATTTTGGCGTCCAATGCGCTGAGAGGTTCATCGAGCAATAGCACTTTCGGCTGAACCGCTAGCGATCTGGCGAGAGCCACTCGTTGCTGCTGACCCCCGGACAAATGCTGAGGGTAGGTGCCGCGCTTGTCTTCCAGATCGACAAGCGCGAGCAACTCCTCGCACCTCCTCAAACGTTCCTTTTTGGGGACTCCGCGCATTTTCAACCCATATTCGATATTCTCGGTAACGGTCAAATTAGGAAAAAGCGCATACGATTGGAACACCATCCCAACCTCCCGGCTGCGGGGCGGAAGATTCGCGAGATCCTGCTTTCCTAGCATAATCCGCCCTCCGTCAAGCTCAGTCAGTCCGGCGATGCAGCGGAGCAGTGTGCTTTTACCGCAACCGGAAGGCCCAAGCAGCGTGACGAGTTCACCCTCGCGGATCGATAAATCCACGTTGTTCAGCACGGGCGTATCCCCGAACATTTTACGAATACCCTTCAACTCTAAGTAAGAAGCATTCATCTACCGCACCTCCCCGTTGATTTTCCGGCCAAGCTTCATGAGTATCGTGGACATCGCCAGAATAAACACGAAATAGGAAATCGCAATGGCGCTGGCCAAATGTCCGCTTTCCCCGACCCGTTGGTACAAATAAACTTGAATCGTCTGGATATGTCCGCCAACCAGCATATTCGTAAGCACGAATTCACCGAACAAAACGGAGAAGGACAGCAATGTGGAGATGATCACGCCCGGCCAAATGTTAGGCAAAATGACCGTAACGAAGGCTCTCATGCGACGGGCTCCCAACAATTCCGCGGCATTCAGCAACTCAACGGCAGAGACGGTCAGCAGGCTATTGCGAATTCCTTGGTACATATAAGGAAGAATAACGACAAAGTAAGCTCCTATTAAAATATAGGCGGTTCCAGCAATGTCGATAGGACCGGAAGAATAAGTACGAATAAGTCCAACCGCCGCTACGACGCCGGGTACGGCATAAGGCAACACGACAAGCCCTTTCATGAACGTCTCCCAGCGAGGCAAGTACACCGTTATGACGAAAACGGCAGGCAGCATGACAACAAGGCTCAACGCTACGCTGATTAAACATAAATATAAAGAAGTCCACAGCGCATCCAGAAAACGCAGGTCCTGGAACATTTCGCCTACCCATTCGAGGGTCCAGCTTTCGGGAAGTACGGTAGTCTGCCAGTCCTTAGCAAATGCATATAGGCCGGTTGCGAGCAAGGGGATCAACAAGTAAATCATGAGCAGAAACATGAGCGAGCGATGAGTCCAGCTTGCCTTTAACCGGGTCATCATAATGCCTCCTCCTTCACCTTTGCCCATGTTAGTCGCGAAAGGACTCGTTTGGAGCTAGATTTGGAAGCATATGCGGCGGTAAATAGCTGGGATCGTTTAGTCATCCTGTGATTGAGATACACCGCCAGCAACGTAGACAGCGCCAGTAGAACCGCTAATGCACTGCCAAGTTCCGGCTGATTCACGATATCCCCCGCCACCATTGAGCCTATCCGGATAGCAAGCAAGTTGTAATTGCCGCCGACAAGCGCATAAGCCGTTGCGTAAGCACCCATAGCATTGGCGAAAAGAATGCCGAGCGTACCGAAGATGGCGGGCGTCAGCATCGGCAGGCCTACGGTTCTCCAGAACTGCCAAGGGCTAGCTCCAAGCAAAGCAGCCGCTTCCTTCCATTGATCGCGAATGCCGTAGAAGGATGGATACAGCAGCAGTAAGGCAAGCGGAACCTGAAAGTAGACATAAACGAGCACAAGACCGGACCAGCTATACAAGTTGAAATCGGCGAACACGCTCCAGCCCCACTGCTTGAACAGCAGCGTGAATACCCCGTTGTTGCCCAACAGGATAATATAAGCGAAGGCAAGCGGAACGCCGGCGAAATTCGAGGTCATATTGGATAACATGAGGAGTCTGTCTCTAATTACAGGGGCAAAACGAGTAATCGAATAGGCGCAAATAAGTCCGACAACGATTCCGATTATGCTGGAGTATGCGGCTATGAGAAGGCTGTTCTTAATGGCTTGCAAATAATAGGCGCTATGCATGATTTTGATGTAATGATCCAGCGTGAGCCCGGGTCCGCCGACATTCCGGAAGCTTCCAGTGAGCATGGACAATATCGGCATAAATTGAAATGCGATCACCATAAGCGCAAAAGGAGCAAGTCCTAGCCATACCCAGCGATTTCTGTGTTTCATGCCTTCCACCCTCCTAAGACGGAATGAAACGGACGCCTTCGACACTCGGACGAAGGCGCCCCTTTGTTGCTGCCAGCTAATGATCGATTAGTTAATATGAACGAGAACGCGTTCTTGCCATAACTGCGGTATAGTCTTGGCTGTCGCTTCCCAAACCTTGTAATCGCCGACTGGTTTGGCATTCGCATATTCTTCTTTAGGAAGCAGCTTGGCAGCTACATCGTCCGGCAGCTTAACGCTATCTCGGATCGGTCTTGCATAACCTTTAGCCAGGTTGATTTGACCCGCATCGCTAAGAATGTATTCACGAGTCAGCTTCGCCGCATTCGGATGCGGAGCATACTTGTTGATAATCGTCGCATAACCGCTCACGACGCTGCCTTCTTTCGGGATGGAAACCGCATATTGATCCTTACCCAACTTTTCTCTATAACCCAAGGAGTTAAAGTCCCATAGCATTGTGACTTCGACTTCACCCTTCTCGATGTTGGCAAGCGTAGCTTCTACGTTGGCGATACGGCCTTTTTTCGCAAGATCCTCGAAGAAGGCAATGCCCGGCTCGATATTTTTCTCGTCACCGCCGAAAGCGATAGCTGCAGCCAGTACAGCCATTTGAGCTTGAGCTGCTTTGGTCACATCGCCTACGATAATTTTGTAGTTGCCGTTTTTTAGATCTTCCCAGCTCTTAGGCGGGTTGGAAACCAATTTCGTATTCGTCAAAAAAGAAATCGTACCTTGATACCCGAGAAGCCAATGTCCGTCTTTATCTTTCGCCCAAGCAGGAATTTCATCCCAGTGCGAAGTTTTGAATGGTTGAGTTACACCTTTTTCGATTGCAACAGGACCGAATGCGATACCTACGTCGCCGATATCCGCAGTCGGCTTGTCCTTCTCCGCCTCGAACTTAGCAATCTCTTCTGCACTCGACATGTCTGTATCCGTATGAGTAAGGCCATACTTCGTTTGGATGTCCGCCCACGTATCTTTCCAGTTCGCCCAGTCATCCGGCATACCGACACTGACAACGGAGCCTTCTTCTTTAGCTTTCGCTTCGATGTCCGTCAGCGACATTTCCTGAGCACCTGTGTTCTCTGCAGTGTTGTTTTTCGTACCTCCGCAAGCAGCAAGCAGCACAACGAGCAAGGTTAGCACGATCCCAACTGCAAGTTGTTTCTTTAACCCTTTTTTCATAGTTTCCCTTTTCCTCCCATGTGTTTTTTTGCGGGGTGTCTCTATATTCTTGTTGTTCCCTACCCAACTTCACTATAAAGTTCCTCTATTTCCTTCAGATTAAGCTCGATAGTATAGTTTGTAAAAAGCGGCAATCCCCGTTATAATTCCGATAACAATTGAACGAGTTGAAGCGGTAGGAAGGAACAACCTCTTCCATTTAGCTGCTTCAGAGCAAGTAAATCCCGCAATCGTTCTATTTTCATGATTCTAACTGCTTTTACGGTTACTCTCATGTCACCGATTTGGGCAGAGCAATACTAGGCACTTTTTTAGCCCTCGCGCTTCATATGTATCTGGTTCTAGCTCGATGAAGGCACTTTTTTGGCCTTGAGTACTCATTGAAACAGTAAATATTGGAGGACCTGAATAATAACCTTTGGTGCAATAAGAGGTTTGATTGTTAATTGAGGGCAAAGCCTCAGCGGGAGCGTGTGTTTTTTATTGTGGAAAAATGGGGACTTCAAGCTATGGTGATAACGAAGAAATATGGCAATGGGCAGCAGTTGCAATATAAGGGCAAAAAAGCTGGTTTGTGCTGACGGGAACGTAAATAAAAAAGACTGCCATATAGCAGTCATTGAGTTACTTATTTTTATGTCCGCGACTATTTACCAAGTCATCTATTAGTACCGCAGCATTAGATTCAACGGAAATTGATTTTTCAATCAACTCTTTTGGAACCTGTGCATGCTTTTCATTAACCCTTATTAGGTTTGCTTTTGGATGGCGATAAACAATCTGCTCGAATGGGAAGCGAATTACGCCAGGAGTGTTAAACCCTACACCATACTCCATTACCACAAGCTTTTTACTAGATGACGACTCCAACCATTGTATATATTTTTTTCGTTGCTCTTCATATGGTTTTTCTACGAAATACCTACTTAAGCGGACATTCATGAAAACTTGCCCTCCGCAATTGGGACAATGAGGTATTAGCGAAGAATCAGTTACAGTTAAATTATCATGATTAATATCAGGGAGTATTTTATCAATTACCGGCTTCGTTTCCCATGTTTCGTTCGTACATGCTCGGACACACTGTAAAAGAGCGTAATCCCCTTGTGGGGTAAAAATCCTATCTTTGTCGAATCCGGTTTTATGAAACATGGCATCAACGTTTGATGTGATAACAAAGTAATCCTTATCTTTTATTAATTCGAGTAACTTTTTATACATTGGACTCGGAGGGAATTGGAACCGGACATGGTTAACGTGAATTGACCAATAAGCCCACTTCTCTTCAGGTGTCCAATCTTCGTAACCAATCAATTCATACTGTCTGCGAAAACCCTTTGGTATAAGGGAAGGGAACAGCTTAGCAAATGTCTCTGTATCACCATAATTAATACCCGTCGCTGCCGAGAGCCCCGCGCCTGCACCAATGAGCACACAATCTGCTTCCTTGATTTTCGCAACAATCTCCTTTATGTTGTCATTTTTGAAAAGCTTGGAAATATTCATTGTAATCCTCCTTACTAAACACATTAAAAATAACCTTTTCGAATCTGTTCGGATTTTGCGTTAACCAATCGTTTACTGTTGCTATTGCAATCTCGGTTGCTTCCTTTTTGGGAAAGCCAAAAAGACCTGTAGAAATACTGCAAAAAGCAATTAACTTTATATTCGATATCTGGCTCGCTAATTCAAGACACGAACTATAACAAGAAGCTAGTTGTTTCTTTTTTTCGTCGTTTAGCTCTGTACCATGCGGAACAATCGGACCCACTGTATGCAAGACGTATTTAGATGGCAAGTTATATGCACGCGTGATTTTAGCATCCCCGGTATTCTCTAACGATTGCTGGATGTCCATTATCGTCTGACAGTCCTCTCGAAGCTGTGGTCCTGCGGCAGAATGAATCGCATTATCTATGCATGCGTGTAGAGGTTGAAAACAACCCAGCATCTGGTTGTTCGCCGCGTTTACGATAGCATCGACTTTTAAGGTGGTAATATCGCCTTGCCACAAAACAATCTTATCTTTATGTTTAGAGTGCGCGGCGGGAATAGTAACGGATATAGGTTTCAGTTCTTTTACGTCCGCAACGCCTCTGTCCATAACCTCAACCTGAAGTAAAAGTTTCAACTTATTTCTGAATAATTCACTAATGGGTTTTGGTTCTCTTTTGTTTAACAATGCTCGTAATAATCGTCTTTTATTTTCATACTCTAATGGAATTTGTGACTCAGGGATAAGCTTTTCTTCAGACGACAATGTGTGCAACAAGGAGTCTACTATTTCAGTCCGATTTATTTTTGAAAGCAGGTCTTTTGAATTGAATGTATAATCTTCATCCAAATTTATTCGAGAACGGTACATACTTAGAGAAACAACTTGTCGGTACAAAATTAACCCCCCTTTCTTAAAAACGAACGCTCAACCCTTATGGGAATCGAGCGTTCGAAGGTTATATCGACATTAATTAAAACTTGCCATTATCGTTTGCCCACTTCTCTTTTGGCAAAATCGTTTCCATTACATCCCAATGTTCAGCGATTTTTCCGTTCTCTACGCGGAACAGGTCATAGAACGAAGTATGTGTGCCACCAAAAGTGCCTTCACTGGCAGCCAACACGAAGTTACCTTGTCCGATAACCATATGGATTTTATCATACTTCATTTCAATCCCTTGCTTCGCCATAGCTTCCAGAGCTGCCCCTAATCCAGAAAGACCATCAGCAATTGCCGGATTGTGTTGGATATATTTATCTCCATTGAAGTACGATGTCAGTTTACCGGGATTTTGTCCCATTAATACATCCTGTACGAAGTTCTTCACGAACGCTTTATTTTCTTCCGTTTTATCTGCATTAACACTTTCAATTGGACCATCAAACATGGTATGTCCACTTGGTGTTGTTTCAACTTTATCTTGCAGATTATCCCAATGTTCCACGATTTGACCGTTTTCAAAACGGAAGATATCGAAACCTGCTTTTGGTCCGAAGAAATTATAGTCAGTATGGAGCACAACTAAATTCCCATCGACCAAAACACGCTTAATATCAACTATTGTTCCGGCTTGTTTGAGTTGGTCCAGCGCTCCTAACATAACGTCTCTGCCACTGGGGAAACTAAGATTATGTTGGATATATTTATCAGGGTTAATCCAGCTCTTAATAGCTACCGAATCACCACTTTCAAGACTTTTCAATACTGCAACTGCTTTTTCACCATTGTTTAATGTTGTCATTATATTGACCTCCAAATGATTTATTGTAACCATAACAGTTACATGTAATCAGTATAGTTACAATAAAATTATTTGTCAACTCCATCGCAACTTCCTTGTCATTATTTATTCGTTTTATAATTAATTTCTTGGCATGGACAAAACAAGCTAATAATTATCTACTTGTAATTAATTCTGTTACAATATTAACGATAGTACCTGAAGCGTTGGGTAAAACGTAATAGGATGGTGATATGAAATGGGGATTAATTCGCGGTTATCTGTAGGTATTCATATACTGGCTTTACTAGAGATAAACAAACAAGGGGTCAACACCTCTGAATATTTAGCTAGCAGCATTAATACAAATCCAACGGTTGTTCGGAAAATAACAGGTTTGTTGAGGAACGCAGGATTAGTTGAGGTTCATCCTGGAGTCGCCGGTGCAAAACCAGCCAAAGAAATATCCGAAATTACTTTATTCGATGTTTACCGGGCTGTTAATCCTGACCATGAAAAGGAACTCTTTTCAATGCATGACAGCCCAAATCCAATGTGCCCAGTCGGAAAAAACATACAAGGCTCCGTTGAACCGCACTTTAAAAATGCTCAGCGAGCCTTAGAAAAAGAGTTAGAAAAAGTAACAATTAGCGATGTTGTGAAAAATATCATAGACAAAGAAAATGCCAGAAAATAAGGATACTAACAATAAAGCCCGTAGCGAGATACGCTATGGGCTTTATTGTGAGATGAATTATATCTTTAAATTTAAAGAATTGCCTTATTGATTTTAATAAAGATGAATACTTTAGTTTTGAACCTAAGGAAACGAGATTCTACGTTAAATCGGTTCGCCCGGGCCGGGCCCCCGGCTTGCGATCGGCTCGGCGAACACCGTCGTATACCCGCAGGCCGGAAGCCGTAAAGAGCAAGCGACCCGGTAATACCTGGAGCGGTAACCTTCCGGCACGTTGCGGTATTGCCTCCTTTTGCGCACCACGGACGCTTTCGCCTCCAACAGTTGATACGGGATTTCCCGCCCGCTGGCGTTGAACAGCTTGAAATAGCTGCCCAGCGGAACCGCATCATCCTGCGGCAGGTGCGCTCTCAACGAAAGCACATTGGCGAGCCATTTGGGCATTCGCCAGCGAGCTCGCCTTCAGGCCGCGAATTTGGTTTTCATCGAATCCTTGCCCGGCCAGTATCGTTTCCGGGTCCTTCGTTCCGAATACTTCCCACCACCAGGGCAATTGGCAAGCGTGCGCCAACCGGATGGAAGCCTTGTCCCAGATCGTATCCGTATCCGCCCCCCCTTTTAAACCCATTTTTCATGAGTTCCCTTTTCCTCCCATGTGGTTTTTTGTGGGGTGTCTCTTTATTCTTGTGTTCTTACCCAACTCCACTATAGAGCCTCTCTACTTCCGTCAAATTAAGCCCGATTGTAAACCAGCGCCGCTTGACAAAGAAGCCTCAAACCCACTTCGCAGTGATTTGGAGGCTCCCTTTTGTGCATATATACACCAGCTTATTTCCGCCCGTAATCGGCTTTGATCTCGCCCCATTGCTTTGTCTGCCACTTCACGACCTTGTTCGTATACTTAGTCGTCTTCAGCCAATGAACCGCGCGGTCAACCAAATCCCATATTTCTTTGGTCGACTCGTCTCTCGCCAAGGTGGAGGATACCGCCTTTTGCTTAACCCACTTAATGGCGTTTACCGAGTCGCTGTAAACTGTTTTGTTACTCTCCATCTTCTGCAAATAAGCCAAGCCGTGAACGATCGCCAGAAACTCTCCCAGATTGTTCGTTCCCTTCTGTATGGGTCCCTTGGCAAAAATAACTTCGCCCGTCTTCGTATCTACGCCCTTATATTCGACAGGCCCTGGATTGCCGCTTGTCCCCACGTCGACGGAAATACTGTTATAATCGATTTCCTCGGTCGTTTCCACACCGGAAGACTTGGGCTTGAAATTGCCGCTTGGCTGCTTCGTTTGCCCCCCCTGCCCTTGTCCCCAATGTTTCTTCCACCCGTCTTTATAGGCTTTTTCGGCCGCCGCCTTCGTTTCATATGACTTAAATTTAGCCTCATCAAACTTATTAATTTGTTCCTGGCAATCCGCCCAACTCGTGTATATGCCCGGTTTCCTACCAACCCACACCACGTAAAACTTTTGTTTAGCCGCCATCTATATCCCTCTTTCAGCGCTATTGCTTAGGAACAGTAAAACCGTACTTCGCGAAGATTTCCCGAGCCTCGGCACCCCGCAAGAAATCGTAGAAATCCTGAGCCTCTTGCAGATGTTTAGTCGCCTTTACGATCCCCATCGGATATTCGATAGACTTATGGCTGCTTGGATCGATAATGGAAGCCACCTTCACCTTCTTGGAGGTCATAGCATCCGTTTTGTACACGAACCCGACATCCGCATTTCCCGTTTCCACATAGGTGAGCACCTGCCGTACATCCTTAGCATATACAAGCTTCGACTGTAGTTGATCCCAAAGCTTGTAAAACTCAAGGGACTCCTTCGCATAACTGCCCGCAGGTACCGTGTCAGGCTCCCCGATCGCCAGTTTCCCGAACTGCGGCTTAGCTAAATCGGCGACGGAACTCACCGCGCCCTGCATATCCGTCGATACGACAATGACGAGCTCATTCAACAATAATCCGGTTTGCCGGCTTTCTTCGACGAGTTGCTTATCTACTAAAGCTTTCATCTGCTTCTTCCCCGCCGAGAGAAATAGGTCCGAAGGAGCTCCTTGTTCAATTTGCTGCTGAAGCGCGCCGGAGGAACCGAAATTAAAGACCAGCTTAATATCGCCATGCTCCTTCTCATAAAGCGACTGTATCTCATTCATGCTATCCGTTAAACTTACAGCCGCCGAAACGATCAGCTCGGTCGGCACCGAGGATTCGGTATTCTTCGCTGCACATCCTGATAAGATAACCGCCAAAAAAACAACGACAACACCGATTCTTTTGCGATACATGGCCTTTTCCCCCTATGTATCCTTGGACAATGCGCACCCTACTAACATAATATTTCAAAAAATGGGTTAGCTCAATTAGCCGACCTACATTCAACACGCGGTAACAATGATAGGCCTGCCATTCGTGATGATGATTGTATGTTCGTGCTGTGCCGCCAGACTACGATCCGGAACCGTTAACGTCCAGCCATCCGCCTGTTCAACGACATACTCAGCGCCTGTGGACAAGAAAGGCTCAATCGTAATAACCTGCCCTGCCTTCAACACTCTACGATCCCGGGGTTCGTAATACGGCAGTATATCGTAAGGCTCCTCATGCAAGGCTTTGCCGACCCCATGGCTGCACAAATTTTGAACGACCCGGTAACCGCCTTTCCTTGCCTCGTCTTGAATGATTTTGCCGATCTGATTCAGTTTCACTCCAGCCCTAAGGCTTAAGATAACCTTCATCATCGTGGAATAAGTATATTTGCATAGCTGCTCCACTTTGGTCGTGTACGGGGGGATCTGAAAAGAATGCCCCGCGTCTGCGTAGTAGCCGTTCAATTCTGCCGAAACGTCTATGTTGATCAGATCGCCCGCTTGCAAAACCCGGTTTCCGGGAATCCCGTGAGCAACCTCACTATTCAAGCTTATACACGTGTGCCCTGGAAAACCGAAAGTTTTCATAGGCGCTGAAACTGCACCGTATCGGGCCAGCACGTCTCTTCCGATGTCATCCAACTGTTGGGTCGTTATGCCCGGTTCGGCGCTCTTCTTCATCTCTTCGATCGTAAACGCAACGATCTTCCCGATCCTCGATAATTGATCGATATCGTACTGGGACTCTATTGTCATTGGAATCTCCTTCTTTCATGTGGTGAACGCAAACCAACACTGACCTTATGCTGTCAGTGTTCCTTTTGATATCTCCGTATCATAACAAAATAGCAAACCAAGGCGCCAACATCTGTTGCTGCGATAATGATTCCCATCGGCAGCGCATTCGCGCTTCCTGCGATGCCGACGACCGGAGCTAGAATACCGCCGAGCAAGAAAGAGAGGAGTCCAAGCAACGCCGCCGCGCTCCCGGCTGCATAACCATGGTTGCGCATCGCAAGGGAAAAGCCTGTGGTGCTCACGATACCCACACTAGAGACAACGAAGAAGAGTGGGACAAGTATAGCAGCTAAGCCCGCCGAGAATGCGATCATAACGAACAGCGATATTCCGCTTACGGAAGCTATCATTAGCCCGGTCAGGAACAGCTTTTTCTCCCCCACCCTGCTTGCAAGCCGTCCCGTCAACTGACCGGCAATAATAATTCCCAGCCCATTAATGGCGAAGAACACGCTGAACATCTGAGGAGAAACTCCGTAAATGTTTTGAAGCACGAATGGCGAGCCTGCAATATAAGCAAACATGGCCGCTGTCACCAGCGCTTGAGCGAGTGCATAGCCCATAAATGAGCGATCACCCAGCAGGCGCCGGAAGGTAGATAAAGTCTGACGGATTCCTCCGGACATTCGTTTGGCTTCAGGCAGCGTCTCCGGTAAACCGAATAAGACGGCAATAAGCGTAAGTATTCCCCAACCGGCTAGGACGACGAACAACCCTTCCCATGGCGTAACTTTTAACAGTTGCCCCCCGATGACCGGCGAGAAAATAGGAGCAGCACCGTTGACCAGCATGAGCATCGCGAAAAACTTAGTCAGCTCCGGCCCCGAATACATATCGCGCACGACCGCCCGGGAGATGACGATACCCGCCGATCCGGCAAATCCCTGTATGAAGCGAAGCAACACAAGAACGCCGATCGATGTGCTGAAGGCGCAAAGAATAGATGAAACGGCATATAACAAGAGCCCGATCAGCAACGGCTTCCGACGCCCGTGAACATCGCTCAAGGGTCCAGCGAAAAGTTGTCCTACCGATAGCCCGATCATACAAGCTGTCAGGCTTAACTGGGCGTACGAGGAGCTTGTATTTAAATTCTCAGCGAGCTTAGGCAGCGCAGGCAAATACAGGTCAAGCGACAGCGGTCCGAAAGCGGAAAGCGATCCGAGCAGAACAATAAGCCACACTAGATTCGCTTTTTTCGTTTCTTGTACATCCATCGCGAGTTTGTCGTTATATCGACTCATTCCATACACCCTCTTGTTCCAAACATCCTCCTATCATATTACGAATCGAACTAAAAAACATCTACTTATATACCCTTATTCGTCCGAAGAAGCAGCCACCGCCAGGAGCGTTTCGTTAAATGCATGGATATTCCGAATAACAGCAAGGCGTCAACCGTATGAAGCGCGGGAAGAATCCCCGAGAACGTCTGAATCGTCATATGCTGCAGCGCGGTGAGCGCAAACAAAACGAGAGTCAACCATCGCAGCCTGCCGCGGATGCGTCCGAAAAACGATAACACGAACATGATAATCGAACCAAACTCGAAATAATTCGCGAATACGCGATGCAGCTCCAAATCCCCATTGTCTACAAAAATGCCCAATCCGGCGAAAAATACTTGGAGAATCACGCATGCGAAGTATCCCGCCGCTAGCAGCCCGTACACGAAACGTACCCATCGAATGCGTCCGGATCCGTTATCCTCCTCAGCTGCTTTGTTTGCTGCTTTATTACCTTTTTCCGCTACATTTTCCATTTATAACGCTCCTCTCACTGCTATGAATCAAACATAATATTAATAATAATACGCGTGTCTAAAAGGACTCTAAATCAATTCTAAAAAATGTATAAATAATACGCTTTATTCCCATGAATCGAGCCCTGTTATATAATACATATGTTCCCATAGGCGCATCCTTGGACGACCTAATCGAACGATAGGAGATAACGCATGGACATCATACAAATTCCTACGCATTTAATCGATGAAGATAAAGAACAACCGAGATACCAATTCGATGAGGAAGCGCTCCAAGAATTAATGAGCAGCATCGAAGAGCTTGGTTTGCTGTCTCCCATTAAAGTGAGGACAACGGATGACGGGCGATACAAAATCATCTATGGAAATAGGCGTTATAAAGCATGTAAAACACTAGGTCTCCCAACGATTCCTTGCATTGTCTCGAATGTCACGGAAGAGATGGAAATCTACCTGGAGCAAATCGCCGAAAACTTAACCCGGCAAGGCTTCTCGCCGATTGAAGAGGCGGAAGCGTTCAACAAGCTTCTAACCGATCCGAAATTCAGCAGCTCGATCAAATATTTGTCCAGCAAACTTGGCAAGCCGGAAACCTACATCAAGAACAAATTGGACTTGCTTAAATTCAGCAATGCCGTGCGTGCTCTGATCGTATACGGAACAGAAATCCGGAAGGACAAATTAACCGAGGATCAGCTGATGCCCCTTAAGGACTTGCCGATGGAGTATCGCGATTCGCTTGCGTTGATTATGGCAGTGGACGAGATGTCCGTTCCCGACGTGAAGCGGATTGCCCGCCTATTCAAGGACAAAGAGATCTCCGACGGCACCAAGGGGAAGCTGTTGTTCAAGACAGGGCCTCAACTCCTCGAAACCTGGTCCACGTTCGAGCACAACAAGAAGGAGCGGGCTAAGAGCGCCGAGCCTAAAGAGGAAGTTGTTGCGGACACGGACAAGCCGGAGCACAAGGAAAGCAGGGAAAATATTTCGAACACGTCGTCGGGTACCGGGATAAGTCCAGCTAATGGAAAAGCAACGAGGGATGAAACGGAGTTATCGAACGTTAGGTCTGAGTCCATGGCATCGAACGAAAAGTTCGAGGAGCAAGCTCCCGAGAACTTCGTCGAGAGTACGCTGAACCTTTTGCTCGCCACTCTTCCAGCGCCAAGTCACCTACCTCTCAATGACTTGCCTAACCTCGAAGGTGTGGAGAGGGAACAATTTGTACAGGACATCGATACGTTAATCCGCGATCTCGAGAACCATCTGGCGGAGTGGAGAACGGTTAAAGACATGATGTTGGTTAGAAAATAAGGCCTTTCGGTATGAGGAAGCCGCCCGTAACATTATAAGCACCTGCCGCAAACTCCGGATTGCTCCGCCAAAAGAGCCCTTCCTAGTGTGCGACAGGTGCTTTCCTATTTATTCGGTAACTAAACTTTCGCCGATGGAAATCAACTTTTCCTTGGTCATAGACTTGGCGGAACTGCCGATGCTATATACAATCGAAATATCCGGCAGCGTTTCAACCCAATCCAAACTTTGATACTGATTCGTGTCGCTGTATAAGAACTTCTTGTTGAAAGTATACAAAGCCTCTTGTCCATTTAGAGTCACTTTTTCCTGCAAGGCTCGACCGGGTCCGACCACTTTTATTTTCTGAGATATGATTTGCATGGACACTTTTACTTCATCCTGATTATCATATTTGTATACTGAAGTGAAAACAGGAAATGCTTCCTTGTCGGGCTCAATTTTCCTCCAGGCTATTTCTTTGCCTTCATCATTCACTTCTGAATGCAGCTCCCTGATAACTTCAAGCTGGGTTATCACCCCTCCGAAAGGCATCTCTTCTTCCCCGCCCACGAACGTTAAACCATTTATTCCTTCTGCAGGGAGTTTATACGGCTGTACATGTTGTCGCAGCTTCGTCTTCCATGCTTTAAAGTCCGTATAAACATAAGGATTTGAGACATATTCTGCATACGGAATATTTTTTGAGGTCGGTGTTATCTCCTCTATTTCATGAGAATACACGATTGCACTCTCTCCAACCTTAAGTTGGCTTTGGATTTGCTGCATTTGCCCACGGACTACGCTTGCCGTTGCTTCGTCATATTTTCTCTGGTCACTACCGAAAAATTCCATACTGAAACGCTCATCGCCGAGTTTGTTTAAGTACTGAGCGGTAAACCCAGTTATTACGAGCACGAGCAAACCAATAAGGGCAATTTGCAGAACTTTTTTACGAGTTGGACGCATAGCATTTCCCCTTTCTTTCTTCATTTGTTTTTCGTACATTAGAACGATGTGAGCATCTACTTCTAATGGGCTTTTGATCTCGAGTGCTGTCAGTTTGTAAGCTTCCGCCAATTGTTTCTCAATCTGCATGAAGGGATGCCTCCTTATGAACGATTTCATGTCCGGTCAATAAACGGAGCTTGTGGATGGCTGAATGGTGTCGGGATTTAACCGTTCCTAGGGGAATACCCAAGATTCCCGCTATGTCCTCCAAAGAACAGTCCCGAAAGTGTCTTAATACTATAACTTCTCTCAGCTTGTATGGCAGCTTATTAACTAGACTAATCATTTCTGCCCTTTGCTCGCATGTTAAGTAATACTCTTCCGACGTAACCCCGACAGACTCCACAGCATACATTTTCGCTCGATTGTACAGCCTTATTTTCCGCCACACCTTGCGTTTCCAATTGTTAGCCTGACGAATAACGAGACCATTCAACCAGTATTGAAAAGGCTGCTTGAAGTTATAACTCGGGAGAGATTGATGCAAATTTAAGTAAACCTCACTCATCACATCCCCTGCATCTTCTCGATTATTCAGTAATAAATACAGCATTCGATAAACATCATCTTTAGTAGATTCATAGATCCGATGAAATGCTTCCGAATCACCCTGGATCATTCTTGTGAGCCATGGATGAATTTCGTGATCCTGCATAGGGGCGCCTCCTAACGGGTATTCATCCTATATTGGCCCAATGGGTGGAAAAGGTTCGATTTACTTGCTAATATTGCCAATGATCGTGTCTCTGAATGGGAAAAAGCCTCCAACAGCGCATCGATAGCAAAATTGGAGGCTTTTCCTTTTTGGTTTTTTGGTTTATCTTATTGTCGGTATCGTATAACCGGATAAGACAGCGTCCCACCGTCGACCGCTTTCAGCACTTAGGTGCTTCGTCCCCATTGGATACGTTGGCTAACGATAGAGCTCCATCAACCGATGTCCGTATAACATGAAAAGCGATAGGACAGCTGCCAGAAGAAGATAGGCCGCCAATACCTTCCACTTCGTAGAAGCCGAAGCTACGTAATAGGTACGATACCTGTGGAGTTCTGTGTCTATAGCCTGGATTCTGTCTTGCGCTATTTGGCCCGCACCCACAAGCAGTTCCGATGGAATCGGTCGCGTGGGATCCGATTCCGCATATTCCACTGGCCGATGCTCCCACTCCAGCAGCAACGCAAGCATTCGCTCGGCAAACTCGCAGTCCATTCTCGCTTTGTCGCGGGCGAGACGCTCGTCATCTTGAAGGAAAGGGATGAGCCATTTGCCCTTGCTTGCTTCTTCTTCGCGGGATGCGGTTTCTTTGGCATGGGCCAGTGACTGCTTGATCTCCAGCATGCTCGTCAATGTCGGCCATTGCCGGAGCGCCGCGAGGACCTCCGTTAATTTCTCCTTTTCATAGGTGAGAACCGAACTCCGGTAATTTTCCCTTGCGCGATTCCACCAGGTGAAGAAACCGAAGAGGATCACAAGGAAGAGTATCGGACTGGGCGAGAAAATGACCAGGGCAATAAGCGCCAACAGTCCGGCCAGCCAGATTTTCGTGGAGAGCACCGACACGATCCTTCCTCCATCAAGAGGCGAAACCGGCAATAAATTAAACAGGTTAAGCAAAGCTCCCATGAAAATGACCAGAGCCCAGAACGGATCCTCGGTTACCCGATAGAGAATCACCGCAGGCAAGAAAGAGATCAGTCCGGCAAGCGGGCCGCCATAGGCCAAATAAGCTTCAGTGGCGGCATCCCTCGGCTGCTGCTTCATAGAAATAAGAGCGCCTACGAACGGAATGAAAATGGCTGGGGACGTCGGAATGCCCTTGCGCTTAGCGGCAATTAGATGACCCATCTCATGGACGAAAATCAAGTAAACGAGAGCTACCCCGAACTTCCAGCCATAGATCAGGGCATAAGCTCCGAGGCTTGCTCCCATCGAGATCAAGGTACCGCCGAACTTCGTCAATTTCAGAAGGGCCAACGCCCATTTGAATTTCGCGAGCAGAAATACGCCTATCCCGATTAAATATGAGCGAATGCGGGATTTCTCCATGCCGGGCCCCCTCTTGTAAAACCGTTGTCTAATAGTTCATATACTAAATAACTAGGTAACGAGAAGCAAGCGTCGAGGTATCCGGGTTTGAACTAAGAATAACCGAGGGCTTTGCCTCCGGTCCTTTTATTTTGGCGGATATCCATAATGAAGCAATCGTACACATGAACTCCCTTGTAGCTCTCGGGGTCGACCGGTCCGATATCCCTGTTCCTGCCTGCGGTTGTTCGCGAAAACGTACTTTTATCCCTTCGCATCAGAAGCAGAATAGGACCACCGCAGCTCCCCTACCTCCTTTCCGCGAAAACGTACCATTATCCCTTCCGAGCAGGGGGAAAACCCTTGTTCATGCTTTTGAAAACAAATCCGGAATGTTGAAATTTTACCTGATACCACTTGAAAATAGAACTTACGTTTGGTATGGCACTTCTGAGGCAGGGGGATAATGGTACGATTTCTCCGAAATGGCACGGAAATTAGGTGCCGATTTTTTTCCTACTTTTCTGACGCTGCGGGATATTGGCACATATGAAGAAAAAGCATATTAAGCCTAGATGGGTAGATGGCCATAATACTTTCCGATAATTGGAAAAAGGGTTGAGCAGACCCGAAGCGCTGCTCAACCCTATATTCAGTTTAAGTATATGAGCTTCATATCTCAATGCCAGCGTGATAAAGCAAAAGCGAGCTTCCCTGTCAGTATAGACATCTGTTGGGGAAGCGTTCCGACAAACGGCGTAGGCTGCCAGTTTCCGCGATGGTTCGCAATGCATAACAAGTATGCATTACCGGGGAACAGAGTTAATATGGCGCGATTAACTTCCTCTTGATGCTCGATGGAATAGATGATTAAGTTTCTGCCGTGGGTGCGAACCCATAGATGAGTGAGTTCAAGCGCATGGAGTTTGTTCTGGATGAGCATATGTGCAAAATGCAAAGCCAGACTCAATAGAAACGGCCTCCCGTTAAGTGAAATATCAGAGGGATAAGCGGCGGAGTTTATTCTTTGAATTCGAGTATCGGCTTAATAACCTGCGCGATCAGCTTGATTTTCTCAGCGGAGCAGCCTTTGAGCATATCTATAATTTCGTTTCGCATATATTCGTCAGTTGTCGTGTTCGTTCCGTGCAAAATATATTCGGGAGACGTCTCGAGCACAGCGCATATTTTATCCAGATTATTGAGATTTACCGGCGTTCTGCCTCTCTCAATCTTGCTAATGTAGGCATTCGAAACTTCCATCGATTCGGCTAGCAATTCTTGCGTGATTCCCTTTTCTTCTCGAGCCTTTTTAATCCGATTGCCGATTATATGATTATCGAAACTCACGTTCATCACCCAATCAGACTATAACAATACTAAAACTCCCATTACATGCACGCACATTCAAATTGAACCTATAGGTTAATAAAAACGAATTTTTTTACAATTAAATGGATACGGCTAAGAAAACACGAAACAATGAATACAAAAATCCCCAGCAACGATGCCATATGCATCTTGCCAGGGATGTAAGTCTTCATCATAGGGTCAAATTTTATATTGTTCGATCGTTTCATTAATCCTTTTCAAAGAATACCCGGTATGGAGGACTACATCCATGACCGTAGCGCCAGGGTTCATTTTAATAAATTCCTTAATTACGAGCGATTCGGAAATATAGATCTCCAGACAATCTCTACACAACGTATCAGGCCTTTGAACCTGTAGTTTTCCGCATCTGCCGCAGTTAATTAACTCCATCTGATCACCCTGTCGGTTGGTATTAGGAATTATTCACCATAACAATGCCCCTTCCATTATATCATAGCGAGCGTACGAGTCTCGCACCTAATCTCTTAGTCTCCCCCTCCAGTACATTAACTTTCGCAACATCACGACTGCCTCCTTGTAGCACAAAAACACCGTACATGCAGAAAGAAATATTCTGCAGGCACAGTGCTTCAGAAGCTCGATTGCCAACTTGCCCTGCCAACTCGCATTACTTTTAGAGAATAACGGTCTGTGGGGTCGTTAGTCTCCAAAAAACTCGCACGAGTAAATCAGCCCGGCACCATCCACAAGGCTTTGGGATAGCTCATCACCCTATTTTGAATTTACTTGCGAGCTGCTTCATGCCATCAGACATTTGGCTCAGTTTGTTGGCCGAAGAAGAGATTTCTTCCATTGATGCCAACTGCTCTTCGGTAACTGCGGATATGGAGCTTGCCGCGCCGGCAGAATTCGAGGAGACGCTCTCCATCTGCTGCAACGATGCCGCGATTTCCTCAGCGCTTGCGGACATCTGCTCCGCTGCCGCCGATGCTTCTTCCGCCTGATCGACGACGCTGCGGGTCGCTTGGAGAATCCGAACGAACGCTTCGCCCGTCAAGCTAATGGAAGCCGTGCCGGCCGCTACTTCGAGTTCCCCTTTCTGCATGGATTCACCCGCATTCGCAATATCTCCGAGAATCGTACCGATCAAATCGGTTACCTTTGCCGCTGATTCGTTGGAGCGTTCCGCGAGTTTGCGGATTTCTCCCGCTACGACGGCGAATCCTTTGCCGTGTTCGCCCGCCCGCGCCGCTTCAATTGAAGCGTTCAATGCCAACAAATTCGTCTGCGCGGAAATATCGCTGATCGCTTCCGCGATATCGCCGATCTGTTGTGAACGATCGCCAAGCTGCTTAATGACTATGCTTAAGTCGCCTACGGTACTGCTAATAGATGCCATTTGCTCCGAAGACCGCTGTATAAGCCCGTTGCCCTCTTCCGCTTCCTTCAAAGTTTCCGCGGAAGCCTCGAAAGTATTCGCAGCCGTTGCCGCGATGCGGCCTATGCCGCCCGTCATCTCTTCCATCGCCTTCGATGTCTCTACGATGCTGCCTGCTTGCGTTTCGTTGTTCACGGCAAGCTCCGACAAAGAATCGGAAGTCTGGTGAGCCGCCCGAACCGTTTCCCCAATTACGTTCGACAAGCTGCTGGAGGAAGCGGCAAGCGCATTCGCGCTAAGCAACTGATTGCCGGCAAGCTCTCTAAGATTGTGCGACAAACGATTGAAAGAATCGGCAAGCCTCCCGATCTCATCCTTATTAGAGATAACGATGTCGTTCCCCGTCAAATCCCCCTGCGCGATGCGCTCCGCCTGATCCGAAATCCGGATAACGGGCCTTGAAATATGGAGAGCGAACAACGTCAGAACGGTTATCCCAACGGCCAAACAAATCCCTAGCGTAATCGCCATCGTAACCAGAATATCCCGTTGTCCGCCGTTATAATCTTTCATGTAAGAGCCCGCCGCGATAACCCATCCCCAGGATGAAAAAGTTTCCGCATATGCGACTTTGCGCGCTTCTTTCGAGGAATCGGGAAGCGGCCAATCGTAATAAGTGAACCCGCCGCCATTCTGGGCCGCCTTAATCATATCTTGTATATAATAAGTTCCATCTGACGTTTGTTTGTCCCAAATATTCTGCCCCTCGAGCTTCGGATGCGCCAACAGATTCCCCTTGTCGTCGAGAACGAAGAAGTACCCGCTCTCTCCCAAGTCGATCTTCTTATTAATAGGCCGTGTGTTGTCGGCCTGTTTCTCTCCCAATAGAATGACGCGTAAATCTTCCTGGGCTTCTTCTTTCGTCATCGTTCCGTTTTGAACAGCCTTATCCAGGGAGTTCAACATTTCTCCGGCCATCTTCACGTTGTTCTTCAATCCGTTCTCGATCAAAGCGTTGCTCTCGTTGGCCGTTACCTTATAAGTTACCGCTCCGAACGCCAATATCGGAACGATCAACAGTAAAGAGGATACGATCAAAAGTTTCCTGCGAATTGTAAGTCTGGACATTTTCTTCACTTCTCTCGACTTCATTCTCTGTCCCTCCATGCCACGCTGACTTTACCTGGTGCTTTTTTCCTGTAGGCTTTCTTTTGAACTATAATAACAAAAGTTTGTTAAGCCGTTTGATTCATTTTGTAATGTTTTAGGGCAATTGTGTGAATGAATCGAAAAATTCTTATTTTCTCGACGCAAAAAGCCGACCTCGGGAGGTCGACTTATTCTTGACGGTATCGAATGGATCACGTAACTTTATTGTGTATTTACGCTATCTGCTCTTTCATGCGTTTCGCGTTCAACTGATGGTGTGTATGCAACGAAATGACGTCGACCATCGTGGAGATGGTTTCGATAGCAAGCAGCAGCTTCTCCGAATTCGGGTTTTTGAAGCTAAAATGGAGATCCATGACCTGTTTGACCCCAGCGGCCTCATTTGATTTCTCGTCCGGCTTCATATAGAACTTGTTAAGGGATATCCTATGCTCCTCGAAAGCGGATACGATACGTCCGATACTGCCAGTGTGGAAGTTTACCTTAATGACGATTTCCTGCGCGCGCCGACGGTGCATCCAATGCTTCTCCAGCTTATTCAACACGAACAGGCTCACCAGCACGAACAAAGTCGACACCGCCGACACGAAGTAAAAACCGGCACCGACGCATAAGCCGATCGCGGCAACCACCCATATGGAAGCCGCGGTCGTCAGCCCGCTTACAGAAGATCCGTTCCGGAGAATAGCACCGGCGCCGAGAAATCCGATGCCGCTAATCACTTGCGCAGCGAGCCGCGCCGGGTCCATTCGTACGCTGCCCTCGTTGACGAATTCAGCAAAGCCGTAGATCGACAGCAACATAATCATCGTCGATCCGATGCAGACAAGAATATGAGTGCGAAACCCGGCCGCATGGTTGTTCCACTCCCTCTCGAGCCCGATCAATCCGCCGAGTGTGGTCGCACATAGCAGACGCAGCACCATTTCCGTATGCGTGATATGCCAAACATCCGACAAGCTATTCCCTTCTTCCGTTTCATAGCTCTTAGCCTTCATGCAGGTAATTAAACGTTGACGTCGACTTACGCGTTATTCGGGCAGGGGATGCCTAAGCCTTGTGCTCCCGGCCCGGATATTTTCAATTCCGGATGATAACGCTGAATGAAATCGAAGCCGATTCTCGCGCGCCGGACCCGTTCCCTAGACAGCTTGACCGCCGTCTCTTCCAAATGCGTTCCTGAAGGATAAATATTGGGCGCGTTCCGCAAGCCGAACTTCACATAGACCGGGGCCGCCACCCGAATGATTTCGCAAATTTCATAGTAACGGATGTAGCCGCCGAAATCGTCGGGAACCTCGATATATAGATCGATAGGAATATCGACTGCCTGACGAATGGCGGACAGCTTAGCCAAAGTCAGATCGGTCGGAACATTATAAGTGTCCGCTCCCAAGTCATTCATCAGCCGCACGGAAATCGGATTGCAGGCTCCCATGGATACCGATACTTTGACAACAAGGTCCGCCGGAAGCTCTCCGGCTTTCTTGCATTCGTTCACCGCCCACAGAACGCCTTCATCCGCAACGAGTATCCCGCGAATGCCTGACTGGCAGGCTCGTTTCACATCCTCGATGCAATAAACCACTTGATCCATTCCCGACGCGCGCAGACCGATGCTTTTGCCTCCGGGCGCCGCTGTCTGGGCGTAAATATCAAAAGTCGCTCTTGGACCTGTGAAGAGACTGACTTCAATCTGATTTTGTTTGCCGATCCAAGCCATTTCCTTCAGCTCGTCATCCGTCAGCAGCATGACGCCGCTGCCTTGCGACACGCGATGCACCGGAACCGCAAATTCAGCAGCGGCGTCCACCACCGCTTGAAGCGCTGCCGGGCCTTCGACGGAAGGGATCTCGATCCGGTATTGCGCCCCGTCCGGGAACACCTTCGTCGAACTTGGCAAGTGGTGCAAATCCCCTTCCGGCAATCCGAGCTTACTGAAAAATTGTTTGGTTTGTTGCAATATAATCCCTCCTATTATTGGCTCATATATTCATGTATAAATTGCATATATACCTGAGCCGTCTGTTTCAGATCCAACAGATCAGCGAATTCCTTATCTCCGTGGGAACTGCTTTGGTCGGGACCATGGCAGACTGTCGGAATGCCCAGCCCGTTCACGAAGAAACAGGCATCGACGACCACTTTCTTGCCCACAAGCGGCAGCTCGATATTCCTCACCTTACGGACGGCTTCAAGTAACGCGGACACCGCCGGATCGTTCTTATCGATCCGATAACCGTCCCTTACCTTGCGGAGATCCAGTTCAATGTTCACCCGATACTGCTCGGCGATCTCCGCCAATACACCGCGCAGCTCCCTTTCCACTTCATCAAAGGACACTTGCGGGTTATATCTTCTGACTCCGACAATCTCCGCTCTATTAGGATGCTGGTTGTAAAACTGTCCGCTGTGCAGAGAGCCGACAAAATACGATGCATACCCTGTATCTTCTATATAATCCTGTTCCAATACGAGATTCATCTCGTTTAGTCGACGCACAACTTCGGCGGCCACCGTGATCGGATGCGGTGTGCCCGGGGCCGTATATAGCTGATGGGTAGGCTCTCCCTCCCTGCGAATCTCGATTTCGAAGGTGGCCGAGCCCAATTGAGCCACGGTGCAATCGTAACGCGCTCCTTCCATTACCACAGCGGCATCGGCCCGAAGGTTAACACGCTCGACTAAAGCGGCCAGGTCTTCGCCTCTTCCTCCGGGACTTTCATGTAAGCTGTTGGCGATAATGATCAGCTTGCCGGACAATTGTGTCCCGCTCTCTTGAAGGACGCGCAGCACTTCGACGATACATGCCAGAGAACCTTTCATATCGCAAGCGCCCCGGCCGTGAATTATGCCTTCTTCAACCCGAGCAGGCTCATGCTCAAGCGGAACAACGTCCATATGTCCGTTGAAAATGATCGTCTTCCCCGATCCGGAACGATCGTCTCCGAAGGAAGCCACAAGCGTCGGATTATCGGGAATGAACTCATAACGCTCAATCGTGCAGCCCGCTTCCGCAAGCATGCTCTCGTAAGCGTCCGCCATTTCCCGGGTATCGCCGGTTGGGCTTGCAATTCGGATTAATCGAAGAGTGTCCGCCGCGATCCGATTCGCATTGATTTGCCGCCAAAGCTCATCCATCCCGTTTCCCTCCCGTCAGATTTCGCTTGCGTTCGCTAGATGGCCGCCATCCACGATCAACGTGGTTCCCGTCATGTATGACGATTCGTCAGAGGCCAGAAATAAAAACACATTGGCGGCTTCCTCAATCGTCCCGAGCCGCCCCATCGGCGTTTTCGATGTAATCGTCGGAATCGCAGGATCCTTCCTCCGCAAATCGCGGTCTAACGGAGTATCGATGAATCCCGGGGCAACCGCGTTGACCCGTATGCCATAAGGAGCCAACTCAACCGCCATCGATTGCGTCAGCAAAATACCTCCGCCTTTGGACGCGTTGTAATGCGCCAATTTGGAGCTGCCGCTCAGCCCGTTTTTGGAGCTCATATTCACGATACTTCCCTTGATTCCGCCCGCCACCATCTTTGCGGCTACCTGCTTCGTCAGGCGAAATATCGCTCCAAGGTTGACGTCCAATATCCGGTCCCAATTATCGTCGGAAATATCGAGGAACGATTCGCGAACCGCAATGCCCGCATTGTTAACGAGAATGTCTACCGCGCCCCATTGAGAGAAAATGCTGTCGACCGTCTCCGTCAATCGCGCTTTATCCCTTAAATCGCAGTGATAATCGAGCACATCATAACCTTTGGTCCTCCACTGCTCCGATGATATCCTCAAGGCCGATTCATTCTGATCGATGACGGCGATTCGGGCGCCTTCTTGCAAAAAACGATCCGCGATTCCTTGTCCGATCCCTTGCGCGCCGCCCGTCACGATGGCGCGTTTACCCGCTAACCTCATGAGGATTACCTCCAAATTTCAACTTGAATACAACTCAACTCCGCCGCTACGCCTTCATGAATACCGTCTTAATCGAAGTGTAAAATTCAATAGCCGCCTGTCCTTGCTCCCGGGATCCGGAACTGGATTGCTTCATCCCGCCGAACGGTGCTTGCAGCTCCACGCCGGCGCTCTCCGCATTGATTCGCACGAGGCCTGCATTCATCTCGCGAATAAAGGTCATCGCGCTGCCGATATCCCGGGTGAAGACGGAAGCGCTCAATCCATACCGGGAACCATTCGCCACTTCCAACGCTTCCTCCAACGTATCAACTTTCAACAGCGCCAGCACGGGGCCGAAAATTTCCTCTTGCGCGATGACCATTTCCGGCTTCACGTTCTCGAACAGCGTCGGCTGCACGTAAAAGCCCTGTTGAAACCCTTCGCCCTGCACCCGCTCGCCTCCGTGAAACAGGGTCGCTCCCTCGGCCGTGCCTTTCTCAATATACGAAAGCACCGTCTGCATTTGGCTTTCGCTCGCGCAAGGCCCCATCCACGTATCAGAAGACATTCCGGGACCGACTTTAATCTGCCGCACCTTGTGAAGCAGCTTCTCCTTGAAGGACTCGTATACGCCACTCATGACGATAACCCGGCTTGTGCATGTGCATTTCTGGCCGGTCGACTTCAAGCCGCCGCTAATCGTGGCATCTACGGCCAGATCCAAATCCGCGTCGTCGCAGACGATAACCGGGTTCTTCCCGCCCATCTCCAACTGATATTTCGCGCCGCGTGCCACGGCACCCAACGCCACTCTCTTGCCGACGCCATCGGAACCCGTAAACGAAATGCCGGCAATGTCCGGATGATCGATGATGCCTTGCCCGATGACGGACCCCGAGCCCGTCACCAAGTTTAGGACGCCGTCCGGCAGTCCGGCAGCAGCGAAACACTCGATGATTTTCGCCGCCGTAATGGCTGTATTTTGCGCAGGTTTAAACACGATCGTATTGCCGTAGATAAGCGCCGGCGCTATCTTCCAGATCGGAATGGCCACGGGAAAGTTCCATGGAGTAATCAGTCCGACGACTCCTAACGGCGCGCGTGTCGTGAACATCAGGCCATCCGGGTCGGTCGACGGGATGACATCGCCATTTTTCCGCAAGCCTTCTCCCGCATAATAACGAAGAATCGCCACGCCTCGTGCCGTTTCGCCTCTGGCTTCCGGTAAAGTCTTACCCATCTCCCTAGTCATCGTCTCTGCGATATCATTCAATCTGCTCTCCAGTATATTGGCCGCTTTGAACAAAAAATCGCCTCTCGCCGGAGCGGACAATTTTCTCCAGGCTAAGGCAGCTCCTTGAGCTGATGCCACAGCCCGGTCCAAATCTTCTTTGCCCGACATCTGGCAATACCCTACGATTTCATTGCGATCGGCTGGGTTAATGCTAGCCTCGGTGTTCCCGGATGCAGACACCACCCATTTACCGCCAATGTAATTACCAAATGAACGAGATTCCGTATTAACAGTCATGATCGTTTCCTCCTCTTAACCTCTTCCGACAATCGGAGGGACTAGCTTGACTTCCGAACGATCCTTCGGACGCAAGGACCAAAAGTCGCACCCCTCGTGTGCTTGCAGCACCTGATCCTCATAGATTCGCATAAATCCCCGTTTGTGAGGGGAAGAAGGCGCTTGCCAACGGGCTAGCCGATCCTCCATGGTCTTGTCGTCGACTCTTAAGTTGATGATTCCGTTAGGCAAATCCACCTCGATCTCATCGCCATCCTGAACGATAGCTAACGGTCCTCCCAATGCCGATTCGGGAGAGGCATGCAGAATGACCGTTCCATAGCTGGTACCGCTCATCCTGGCGTCGCTAATGCGCACCATATCCCGCACTCCTAATTTCAGCAGCTTGTTCGGAATCGGGATCATTCCCCATTCCGGCATTCCCGCTCCGATGGGACCGCAGTTTTTCATTAATAGAACGGAATCCTCCCGCACGTCCAAGTCGTCATCGTTAATCCTTGCCAGCATATCCGCATAATCCTCGAATACGACAGCCTTCCCAATGAAGCGGTCGAAGTTCAACGAGCTTGCCGCTCTCTTAAGAATGGCGCCGTCGGGAGCCAAACTGCCCCTGAATACGACGAATCCGGAAAACTCCTTGACCGGCTGGTCCAATGAAGCGATAACTTCGGGAGAGTAAACCTCATACTGCCCGTATTCTTCCGCGATCGTTTTTCCGGTCGCAGCCAAGGCGCTGCAGTCCAGAAGCGGCAGGAGTTGCTTAATCGCAGCCCCAATTCCACCTGCCACATGGAACTGATCCATGTTATAAATTCCGCTCGGCTGCAGATTTACGAGCAGAGGCACGTTCCGCGATTGGTCCGCGTAGGCATCCAACCCTAAACGAATACCCAATCGACCGGCTATGGCCGTCAGATGAATGACCGCATTGCTGGAACCTCCCAAAGCGGCCAGCAGCTTGATCGCGTTATGGAAAGCCGCTTCCGTCATTAATAATGAAGGATGTAAACCTTCCCGCACCATCTCCACAATACGCCGCCCCGTCATTTCCGCCGCGGCATATCGCGCGGCGTGATGAGCCGGAATGCTCGCCGTGCCGGGGAGCATCATGCCTAGCATTTCCGAGAGGCTCTTCATCGTCGAGGCCGTTCCCATCACCGGACAACCGCCCAAGCTGCAGGAAATATTCGTTTCCAGCTCCTGCCACTGCTGCTCAGATACCAATCCGGCGTTGTAATCGTCTAGATATTTCCACGTATCCGTTCCATAATTAACGGCTTTCCCTTGCATATAGGCGGATGCGCGATGTCCCGCTGCCAATTGAATGGCCGGGATATCGCAGCTGGCGGCGGCCATCAGTTGCGCGGGCGTCGTCTTGTCGCATTCGCATAAGTGAATCGCTCCGTCTATGGGCAAAGAGCGAATCATTTCTTCGATATCCATCGACATTAAATTCCGGTAAGGCAAATCGGACGGCTTCATGAAGTCCGACGGAGTCGAGATGGAATGCATCTCCATCGGATACCCTCCGGCCATAAGCACCCCGCGTTTCACATACTCGACAAGCTGTTTATGCGGCAAGTTGCAATTGGTGAAATCGTTCCACGAATTAAAGATGCCGATAATCGGTTTTCCCATGTACGATTCCGGCAGATGTCCCATCGCCCTCATCGACGATCGATGCTCAAACGAATGATCGGGTCGTCCGTCAAACCATTCCTGACTGCGCAAGATCATGCTCTGCATCCCCATCCTCTATAGATCCCGTCAGCTGCCGATTCCGAACGCTTTCATCGGAACTCCACAATGACAGCCGACTTGTCATCCGACTTCTTATGGCGCGGGTGTTCCTCGCATAAAGGATCGAGTTCTTCTTGTTCGACCAATTGGTCCATATAAGGTTCGATACCCGCTTCTTCCAGTCGGGCAATGAACTTCTCCCATTTGTGCGGGTCCTCGTCATTTTCGATAAAATGAAACATGCCGTCCGTAACCGCGTAAACTTTATGCACGTTCGCCCTCGAGATGTGCCCGTATTCCATAAACGATGCGAGGGCGGGATCCCCATTCATGACGGAGTAGCCTTTCAACGTATTTGCCTTATTCCGGTTAGCTTCGTGAATGGGTCGCATCCGATTGCCGATTTCTTCATCCGTTAACACTCCTAACTCCTTCAACGCATGTTTCGCTCTCAAAGATTGGAGGTCGAATCCGGCCACTTGATTCCGGCTCAATGTCCGAATGCTTCCATCGTTGTACCTCGCGAATATCATGCAATCGCCGCTTTGAACGAATTCGAAATGGTCGTCATGGATTTTAACGACGGCGAATACCGCTCCCCAGCGTTTCCATTTGGCTGCCATGTCAATTCCGGCCTCTTGCATACGCTGGCGCAAGCGCCAATTCGCCCGCAAAACGGCCACTCTGAGATCGAGCTCCGGCGATTCCTCATGCAGCTCGGCAGCTAAGAGCTGAGCGGCAATCCAACCTCCCGTCTTTCCCTCATCGTCGTAATATTTGACCATGGATGATACGCCGTCTACGACGCCGTAAATGCGATTTCGTTCATTGAGCACCAGAGCGTCTTCATTCGGTTTAAGCGGGCTGCCCGGCCGGGTTGCGGCTTGAATCGTTAAGGTCGTATCCGACCGATTCCAATCGTTCATCTCTTCAACTCTCTTCTGCGAACGGTAAATTCAATTTCCGATAGATTTGCTTCCATCTCTCTTGCAAATCCGCGCCTTCATAAGCTGGCTGGAACTGCAATTTCAAATAGATTCTGATCGCCGGAATGCGGAAATCATCCGTTTCGAGAACGGCGCGCCGTTTGCCGTCCTCCCTCATACGCAGCAAAGCCGCAAGGCTCACGCTATGCCCAAGACCTTTGCCGGAATATGCCGGGTCTACACCGACCATATGCAAATAGCCGCAGTCTTCCTCCCACTCGGGCTGCTGCCATGCGCATGCGGTGGCAACCGGTGTTCCATGGTCGCAAATGAACAATACTCGCTCCGGCTTGAAGTAGGTATGGGAGGCGATTTTGCGCTGGAAATTACGGTTCCATCCGAATGACTTTTCCACGATAGACTCCCACTTCTCTTCGTCCCCCTGCTCAAAATGCCGCAATTGAAAGCCGAGAGGCAATTCCAAGGCCGGCAAGTCGGACAACGCGGCTCTCCTCATCGTTAATTGGGGCAGTTTCTTTTCCTCCGTCATCGGATGACCTTCCCTTCTCTTGTTCGGAAATCGGGAAACGCGATCGGCTGTCCGTTCTTGGCATGCGATTCCATTGACAAAGGGAAGATGCTGCTCCACGTTACCGCATCATACACGTCGACGAGCGGCTTCCGCTTCTCCTGAATGGCCGAAACGAATTCTTCAAGAACGAAAAAATCGCCGCCGCCGTGTCCGGAGCTTTGAGCATATTCCTCCCACCTTTTCCAGACGGGATGATCGTATTCAGGCTGATACCGGGTAAGCGGTTCCCACATTTCGTCTAGCTCATCGTCGATCCGCTGTCCCGGCTTCCTTTCCTTATGCGGGGAACGCCCCTTAAACCAAACCAGATCGTCTTCTAAATCATGTCGCTTGGACAGATAGGCGCCTTCCGTCCCCTGAACGACATAGTGGCGCATATTATGCGGTCGCGCCGATGTCCAATCCACGCGCAGCGTGATGAGGATGCCGCTCTTGGTCACAATGTTCGTGACCGCGGAGTCCCCCTGCTTCCAATAACCTTGCTGCGCCGCCGGGTGGTCGGTTCCGAATTTCTCCTGAAAATAATTTTGCAATGATCGCGAATTCGATACGAAGGTAGACATGCTTTCCATCCGGTCTCCGCCTTCTTTATTTAACCCAAGCCAGTGGGATATCGGTCCGATCGAATGGGTCGGGTAGTTCATCCCGTCATAGTTATGGTGAAGATCGCCGCGCCATGTGAGAGAGCCGTCCTTGTTATGGACTCTATACCGCAAATCATGGATATAGCCCCCTTCCAAATACGTGATCTCGCCGAACATCCCTTGTTCAACCAAGTGTTTGACGGCCAGATTGGAGCGTGCGAAGCAATAATTCTCGGCCATCATGTAGGTCAGTCCGGTTTTCTCCACGGTTTCGATAAGCTCCCAAGCGTCTTCCAATGTTTGTGCCGCGATGACTTCGCTTAACACATGTTTGCCCGCCGATAAAGCATCGATAGATTGTCTGGCGTGCAATAGCATCGGACTAGCCAAGAAGACGGCGTCGATATCCGGGCTCTCTAGCATTTCCCCATAACTCCGGTACGTTTCGATCCAAGGATAATCGTCTTTCCATTGCCGGGTCACTTCTTCGCTGATATCGCAAATTGCAACCAGTTGAAGACGATCCGCTAACGCTGTAAGCGTGCGCTTGAACCGTCCTCCACGGTTGCCTCCGACGATGGCGAGACGCAACGGTTGATGGGTCATTGCGTACACCTCCGAGTCCCTATTTTGTTTTATTTTATTTTACCGACCCGATAACGAGCCCCTTCTTGATATATTTCTGCAACGCGATATAAATGATCATAGGGGGCAGCGATGTCATGAAGAGTCCCGACAGCAGAAGCGGATAATCGGTATCGAACCGTTTCAGGATCGTAGCGACGGCCACCGTCATCGTCTTCAATTCATCGGACTGCAGGAAAATGAGCGGCGTGAACAAATCATTCCACCAGCCGGTCGTGTTAAAGATAGCTAACGTGATGATGCCCGGCACCGATAACGGAATGACGATCTTCGTCATCGTCTGGGCATAACGAATACCGTCGATTTTGGAAGCTTCCAGAATCTCGTTCGGAATGCCGCGCATGAGCGAGACAAGCAGGAAAATATTAGAGGGAACGCTCGTAATCGACCAAATTAAGATGACGGACCACAGATGATCTACGAGCCCCAACCGGGACATGAGCAGAAAGTTCGGAATGACGAACGTAATGCTTGGAATGGTCATTGTGGCAATGATGAGCATGTATAAAGACGAACGGAACTTAAAATTGATTTTCGCAAAAGCGAACGACGCCGGAATCGCCAACGCCATCGTGACCAGAAAAGCAGCCATGGCGCTGTACAACGTGTTTCCGAATAACCGAAGTACATCGAACCGGAAATACAACGCTTTAAAATTATCGAAATTCCATTGCTCGGGAAGCCCGCCGGGATTCTTGAAGAAGTCGACTGCTGTCCTGGAGCTGTTAACGGCCATGTATACGATCGGATAAAAATCGATGATGGCAATGGCGATGAGAACGGCATAGATAACAGCGTTCACGGTAAATGATCTGCGGTTAGCCATAGATTAAACTCCTTACTCCTGAAACCGGTTTGACAATCGTAATTGAACCCATGAAACGAACAGCACGATCACGAACAGAACGATCGATAAAGCGCTGGAATAACCAAGCTGGTCAGGCGATTGAAAGGCCTTAATATAAATCATGTAATCGATCGGCGTCGTTTCGAGCCCCGGACCTCCCTTGGTCACGGAATAAACGAGCGCGAACAATCCAATGAAACAGTAAATGGCGTTGGTCACCGTAAAGTAAACGATCGTGGGAATCAAGGACGGAATCGTAATATGGAACAACCTTTGCCACCAATTGGCTCCGTCAATGCTGGACGATTCGAAAATTTCATGTGAAATGGAAGAAAGCCCGGACAGGAAAATAAGCGCCCCTTGCCCGAGAGTTTGCCAATAAAAGCAAAAAATCAATACAAGGAATGCCGTAGGCACATGAGAAAGCCATTCCAGCTTGCCATCGGAAAGACCGAGCGCATGAAGGAACTGATTGATGACGCCGGATTGGGCGAACATCATCCTCATCAATAAACCGACAACGACCGAGGACAGAATCGTCGGAATATAGTAGAGCGATCGGAAGAAACGCCAGCCGCGAACTTCTTCGAATAACAGAACGGAGACGATCAGCGATAAGAGCAGAATGCCCGGAATCGACAGCAGGAAGATGACGTTGTTGCGCAGCAGCGTCCACAATTCCCCGTTGGTAAAGATGAACTTGTAATTTCTTAGGCCGATCCAATGCGAGGTTGCTCCATCCCACTTGGTAAAGCTATGAAAAAACGTATTCGCCATCGGGTAGAAAATAATCGCGGTCAAGGCTAAGAAAGCGGGCAGGAGCGACAGGTATCCCGACAGGGTTTCTTTCGTACGATAATGCATGGGATCGAGCCTCTCTTATAAGAAAGATAAGGCCTTCATCTGGATGATGAAGGATGAAGGCCTCTGGAACGTTGCTTACTTCTGAGCCAGGATTTCATCCCGCTTCTGATCCAACTTGGACAAGAAATCGGCGGCTGGAAGCTGCTTCTTGATAACCAATGAATTCATAGAACTGATGTAGGTAGACAATTCAGAAGGATAAATGTTGTCCGGCCAGAAAATCGTGCTTGGCTCATTGGCCCATTGCTGCTGCCGGATGATATAAGGATCGTCGGTGAACTTGCCGACCTCGACATTCGTCACATTGAGCAGCTTGCCGTACCCGTCCTTGAAACGGGCAATTTGTTCTTCTTCGCTAAGCAGGAACAGGATGAATTTAACCGCTTCTTCCGGATACTTGGACGATTTGGAGACGACGAAGCCCGCTCCGCTTCCGCCAACCCCGCCGTTATGAACGACTGCGGATTCGCTGAAATCGGGAATTTTCATCATGCCCAGGTCGTCGCCGAGCGCGTTACGGGCATCGCTGAGATAGCCGTAGCCGCCGAAAATGAGCGCCACCTTACCGTTGTAAAACTGGGTTTGCGGTTGATCGTTCGTGACAAAACCGTTTTTGTACAGTTGAATGTATTGATTCATCACCTCGAGCAGTTGCGGATTGCTGAATTTCAGCTTCCCGTTCACGATGTCGTTGATTCCGGGTGTTCCGACCATTTGCGCAAACCAGTAGTCTAGGAAGTAAACGAAATCTCCGTCATCCTCCATCGCAATCGGGGTCACGCCGGTATCCTTGATTTTTTGCAGCATACCCATAAAATCCTGGACATTCTTAAGCGGCATTTTCTCCGGATCGACGCCGGCATCCGCAAACAGCTTCTTATTGTACAGGATGCCGATCGTTCCGTCGCTTCCGTCCGGTATGCCGTAAATCGTACCCTTATCGGCAAAATTCTCGGTTACCGAGCTCCACCCGGTCATTCCGTCGATAACTTTCTGATCCAAGTACTCGTTCAGCGGTTGGATAAATTGCTTCAAATCGAGCGTGTAGTTTCCCGACCACAGGTTGGTGATATCAGGCCCGTTGTTCGCGATGCCGGCCGTTTGAAACTTGGTCATCGCATTCGTTCCGTCCGGGATATCTTGAATGTCGATCGTCACGCCCGGATGAGCTTCTTCATACCGCTTAATGGCTTTATAAATGTAGAACTCTTCTTTTTTCTTCGTTTTGTCGTTCTCGTCGATCGTCGGATAAGACGTATTCCAGAACACGAGCTTGATTTTCTTATCCTGTCCGCCGTCGTTCGAAGCGGCGGAGCCGGATGGCGAGCTATCTTTATTGTTGCTGCTGCAAGCCGTCATCAATCCGATACAGATGATGAGCAGCAGCGCGGTCCAACCTTTTTTAAGAGCCATCTATTTCTCTCCTCCTATTGATCTTGCGTGATCATGCCATAGTAACGTGCCATCCAATACGGAGCGTTAAAGGCGTTTCCGTAGTCCCATGCCCCGCTGCCACCGTCGTCTATCGCGAACATGCTGTCGCCAGGTCTTGTAAGCGGACGTTCGTCAGGCGAAACGGCAACCTTTAACGTCGGATTATCCTTCACTGCCGTTTGCACATGTCTTCCTTCTTGTCTTCTTGTTCTTGCAACGAACAAGTCGCCTTCCATGACAGCCTGCTTCGTATATTGCTTCGTTGCAGGGTCGTAAACGATCCCGTTTGCCACGGGGACTCCGCCAGCGGTTACAAGGCCGCTCTCGTTCGATACTTTGCTGTTATAGCCATCGTCGGCGGTGACGATCGCTTTCGTTACGAACCAAGAAATATCCTTGCGGCCCGTTAGGTTGACAGCATAATCGGTTCTGTCGATAGGCGTACGTTTCAGCACCCATGCTGTCTTTTTTAGGTCTATTTTTAGCTCATTGGGATACGCAAGCTGGTAGATGTAATCCCATAGCGGTTCGTCTTCGTACTGCATGTTGGACTGATACCAATTGTCGATTCCCGCGCGGATCATGACGGCGATATCTTGGTCTTCAGCTTGATCCGGAATGGCGATCAGGTTGTAGAAGGTGAACATCGCTTGCCTTTCGTCCGAATAGTTGTACCAGGTGAAAGGATGCGGGTCGCCGTCTCTTCTGCTGGCATAATAGTAGCTGGCCCAGCGATGATTCAACCGCTGCATGTATCCTTTGGCATACCCGTTCTGAGGCGGCATTGCAACGTCTTCCAGCCCTTTTGCCCCGGCAAGAGGTCCTACTCCTTTAATTCCGTTGACTACATCGTTGTAGGCATCCTCATTTTCAAACACGGACGGATAAATATATTCCCTTGCAACCTTGCGGTATTCGTTCAAGAACATTTGGTTGCCCGTTACATAAGCGACCGTTTTGAAAATGGTCATCAGCTCGGCTGCCCTCAATTCCGTATCTTCGCCTGCGTCTTCAGTGCGGCCGAAGGTGTCGCCATTGTACTTGCCGTGTACGGTCGGTTGCCCGGTAATATCCGTAATCGTGTAGCCGTTATTGATAATGTGTCGAGCGAATTCCCCTGCGGCATTGGCGATAAGCTCGCCGAGCTCGTTATCCGCATTCGGACCGGTGCACAGCGTATCATAGGCAATTTTGTACAAATACATATGTCCAAGAATTTCATCGGCGCTTGTATCACCCTTATAGTAAAGGTCCTGTTCGGTTGCGCCGAGATCCGTGTAAAGCTTAGCAAGCCTCTCGGGAATCGGATTGGCGGAGTTGACGACCGATCCCGCGAATTCTCCCCAGCCTTTTTTCCTGACGTCCTGATTCCCTATATTGGTCGGATCCGTTAACGATTTCGTTGTGTTATAGGAATAACTTTTACCGTCAATCGTCAAACCTTTTTTGTAAAAAATACCGTCCCAATTCGTATGTTGGTCATAGCCCGGGAGGTCGATACCCATTGTCCGGCTTATAAAGCCCTGTATCGTTCGCTTCTCGGTTGCCGCCGGACCAGCGTACACATAATCGTCGGGATTATTCTTGTTCCCTCCGGCTTTCAAATATGAGTAACTCATCATGCCCGTATCCATCGTGCTGTAGGGCAGCATCTTGATCTTGGCTTCGATTTGGCCCGCACGTCCCGTGACGTACATCAGCAATAAATCTGCTTCTACGGATTTTGTTGCCCTCGCACGCGCCTCTTTAGCTTGAGTGCTGTTAGGATTCTTGGCTTCCTCGACGGCCGTACGGAACATTTCTCCGGCAATGGCATCGGCAGTCCACAGCCCGTCGTTATCTTGTTCATATCCGCGGTAGTTTCCAGGAGATCCGTAGCCTTCCGAAAGGAAAGGCAATGTTTGCTGCCCGTTAGGACCGCGGCGCGAATTATTTTCTTGAAGATTGTCGCTCATCATCTGAGCCTTCTCTTCATAGCCCATCGCTATCATTTCGATATGAGAGACACCGGTATTCGTTACCGCCCATACACCGCCGTTGCCGTCAGCCAGCATATACCGGACATCGTCATCAGGCAAATAACGTTGCGTTGCAAAAAATTGTACGACGTCGCGCGAGTATGATTCACTCGTATTAATTCGTACGACGCCTTTGCTTGTGGCAAGCCATGTCGTCGTGCCATCTGTGTCCGCTACGCTGAATTTGACATCCGATTCATCCACGGGAAGCATCTCTCCGGGAAGAGTGCCGGTTAATTGCGGAATTGCTTTATCCGCAGGCGCTTGAATTGTTCCGCCTATATAATCTTTCACGTTCTGCGGCAACGCATTATCCGCAAAGGAATACTTGGTTACCTTCTTTTGCAATACTTGGCCCACATTAGCAGCCGTCACATTCGGTTTGACCGTTTGTGCTGTTGTAGGTCTCTTTGAAATATCGATCGGATTGAGCGGTTCGAATTTATCCGGATCCGGATCCACGATTACTCTGGTTCTTACCGGTTGGCCGTCAACCATAGCGGATACAACCGTATTGCCTACTTTCACCGCAGTAACTTTGCCATCAGAATCGATGGTCGCAACCTCCGGCGACAAGGACGCCCAATCCGTCGCCGTTTTGCCTGGAGCCATGATCGAAGCAAGATCCGCTGTGCTGTTGACTTTATTATTCAGAGTAAGCTTGACATTATAGTTCGCTACGATAACGTTGACCGAATCGCTTTCATTCCCGAAGGATACGCTAACGGTCTCGACGCCAGGGCCCTTGGCCTTGATCGCGCGCTTGTTTCCATGATCGTCATCTTCGACGATGACGCCATTTTCCGGTATGGTCCAATCGGCTTCGGCATTCGAAACCGTTTTGGGCGTACGGACATCCAGCCAGGCGATTTCATCTTTGAACAGAACGATATCGTGTCCGCCAATTATTTTAGTTCCATTAAACTCTTCCGTTGGCGGATTCGGATCGCCGCCGTTG
The DNA here is from genome assembly GCF_021190915.1 of Cohnella silvisoli. Taxonomy (GTDB): domain Bacteria; phylum Bacillota; class Bacilli; order Paenibacillales; family Paenibacillaceae; genus Cohnella; species Cohnella silvisoli. The sequence goes on along the minus strand of NZ_JAIOAP010000001.1, from coordinate 177,388 downwards.
CCGCCTCCGGTTGTCCCTGTACCTCCTTGCGTCGTCCCATTTTGCGTTGCGCCCTCTTGTTTGCCGGCAATCGTTGCCGTTATACCATCCTTAAAGGTAGTATGGACCGGTTTTTGGCCTAGCGTAGAACCCTGCGCATTAATGGTCGCATTTTCGATTTTGCCGTTGCCGCCAATCGTTGCCGCCGCATTAAGCGTAAGGTTTGTAACGGTTCCGCCTTCCAACACCACGTTCATCTTGCCCTCTACGGTAAGATTCGCTACATTCCCTCTTATCGTAATCGTCTGGCTTCCGTCCGCGTTGTCTTTTATTGTGACATGATCGATAGTCGTTTCAGAATTGTTTTCCAGGATAGCGCCCGATGAAATCGTTATCGAGGCCGCGCTGCTTCCCTTGCCCATAACGACTCTTACATTTCCATCCTTCTTGATGATTTCAACATTTCCGAGCGAGGAATTCTCAACCTCGATACTATTAGGGCCGCCGCCTTCAACAAAGGTCGTACCGGCGACTTTAACGTTGTGCATAGCGACATTCCCTTCGCCTATGCCTTCGGTTAAATAAAGATTTCCTTTTATCGTCATATCGGACAAAACGACATCTTTGGTATTTACAACAAGATTGCCATTCTTGTTCCCGCTGTATGTTCCTGTTGAGGAAATAAGTTCACCCATTGCGTTGTCGATCATCTTAACCGTTTCGGCACGGGTGATTTTGCTCGCAGGCGCGAATTTGTTGCCGTCTCTGCCTGCTATATAGCCATTGCTTTTCATCGCTCCGATAGAAGCTTTTGCCCAATCCAATATTGCCGAGGAATCGACGAAAGCGTTCGCTGCGCTTGCATCGCCTTTAAGCTTAAATGCCCTGGCAACCACTGCAGCGGCTTCCTGTCTTGTGATCGGAGCCGTCGGATTCATACGGCCGTTGCTGTCGCCTTGGATAATGCCGGCGCTGACGGCCTTTGCGATGGAGTCGGCATACCATTCATTCGCCTTAACGTCAGGGAATGTTTTTGCCGATTTTTTCGTCAAATTCAGCACCCTGTTAATAAACGTTACAAATTCTGCCCGTGTAATATTCGCATCCGGATGCAACGAACCATCCGCGTATCCTTGCAGCAATTTTTGATTTACCCAGGATTCCAGTTCCTTAGCCGCCCAATGCGGCTTAACATCCGACGGTGTGGCAATAGCAGGTTGTATCAGGGTAATCATCATGCCGAATGCAACAAGCAGGGCGATACAACTTTTAAAAGTTCGCTTCATTCCGCTTACCACGTTCATTTGAATTTTCCTCCCCCTAGCACGGGATGTAGTATTGCTAGTTTTAATTGTAGGAGGAATCGCCGTGGCCGGACATTACAGGAAGTGACCACTTGTTTATCTTTTCGCCGCTATTTTCGTACAAGATATAAATTCGATTAACGCCATGTAAACGACGTTTATTCCACTTATCATTTTATGACTTCCGGTTTATCACTATAGTGGGATGGGGAAACTCCGCGCACCTTCTTGAACATTCGGGTGAACGAGCTCAGGTTTAGATAGCCGAGGTGTTCGGAAATTTCGGTCAGGCTTTTGCCGCTTTTCATCATGACGATCGCCAGCTCCGTCTTCTCGTGCAGCACGAACTCGGTAAAACTTACATTGCTCACTTCTCTGAACAAACGGCTTAGGTAAGAACTGTTAATGTGAAACGTGTCCGCGATTTCCTGTAACGAGATTTCTTGCTGAAGATGGGTTTTAATATATTGCTTAATGAGCACGATGACCCTGCTTTTATCTTCGACGGAATTCGTCAGCGACAAATAGCCTTCCGTCCTATCCATATCTTGAACGAGCAAAGCGACGGTATGCTCCAATTTTCGGGTCATGTACATTTGATCGACCAATTGGTGGTTGGCCACCTGTTTGCCTGAAGCCAATTCCTCGCAAGCGGACCAAGTGCGAAACAGAAATTCCGTTAGCATGTTTTTGACGACATTGGGGTGAAGATGCGGGGGGCGTTTCAATTCGGCTTGCAGATCCGTAAGTTTATGTTTGGCCGCCGCGAATTGCAGCGATTCTATGCAATCGTAAATTTCCTTTTTTAGTTTCTGCACCGTGTCGGACATCGCCTCATTCAGAAAATGGCTCTCGTCGTAAATTCCCGGCTCATCGTCGAAATATTGAAGCTGAAGCAATTCAACGACTTTACGATCATGGGATGGCCACTCGTGAGGATGGGTAAAAGACACGCTCATGGCGAGAGAAACTTGAATGCCCGTATGTTCCTTAACCTTTCGCAGCCATTGCTTAAGATCCGATGCCCTGAAGCTGTCGGATAGAATGAAGTGCCACCTGCGGTGCTGCGCGTCCTCTACGTTTCCGATTAGGGAACTGCCGAACCGATTTCTCGCCAACCGCTCGATTTGACTCGACAGTATGGCAAATGGGGAATGAATATCTATCTGCAGTACCCAAGCCTGAAGTCGTTCTATTTTCCCCGCCAACTTCATTTCCGCAAGCTGCTGCTGGATTTGGGCTGAATCCGTCATAGCCCCGCTCAGCCACTTTTGCATGAATACTTTGACCGGCAAATCCAATGACGCATTCATCGACAGCGCCTTCTCTGCCTCCCCCCGCTCCCTTACAATGTCGAAGGATATGTTTTGCAGAATACCGCATAATTCCGTCATGTCCAAAGTCGATTTCAATAGGAAATCGCTGACTTGCAGTTGAATGGCCTCGCGCGTGTATTTCATATCCTGTTGGCACGTCAATACGATAAACCGAGCTCCGGAGTGATGGGTTTTGGCGTAACGGATAAATTTGAGACCGTCCATTTTCGGCAGTTCTATGTCCACAAGCACGATGTCGGGATTGTGCTGCTTAAACATTTCGTAAGCCTCGTCCCCGTCCATGGCTTCGCAGACGAGCTCCATCCCCAGAGAAGACCACGGAATCGCTTTTCTCAAACCCAATCTGACCAAAATTTCATCTTCGACGATCATCACTTTCATAACGAGCTTCCTTCTTTCTCCTGTTCGGCTATTTTGTAAGGAAGAGTAATCGTTACCGTCGTAAATTGTTTAACTTGGCTTTCGATTTGGATACCGTAGGGATCCCCGTATTCCAACCGGAATCGCTGCTGCAAATTAAGCAAGCTGATTCCGGATGATTTCCGAGTGTGCCGTTGTTCGCGGTGGAAGAGCCTCTCCAGAACATCCGGTGCAATCCCGCATCCATTGTCAGTCATCCATACGATCAACTTCTGGCCTAGAACCCTTGCCCTAATCGTAACTTGCGGTTCTTTATCGAATGGGTGCGCGAACCCGTGCAGAATGGCATTCTCAACAATGGGTTGAACCGTAAACTTAGGAATTTGGGCTTGCAGGGACGACTTGTCCAGATCAAGCTCGACCTTAATTTGTTGCATCGATCGAATCTCCTGGAAACGGACGAAACTCATCGCATATTCCTTTTCTTCTTCGAGCGTGCTGTACAGCACGTCGGTATTTTTCAGCGTATAATCCAGCATTCTTGTTAGAGAGAGAATCGCCTCCGCCATCTTATGGTCCCCGTGCAGAACGGCCAGAAACCTTAGCGAATTCAAGGAATTATGCCAGAAGTGAGGCCGCATTTGCTCCTGCAGCACATGAAGCTCCAGCCTTCTTTTCTCCCCTTCCCCCCGTTTGATCGTATGGAATTGCTCTTGAATTTCCGCGAAAAACTGATAGATGCCGCGATTTAAGGTTTCAATTTCCTTGAACCCCTTATACGAATAGGTGTTGGGCACGAGCCCATTTCCGGCATTTCTGACCATTCTGGACAAATTCTGCACCGGCAGCGTCACTTTGGTGTACAGAATAACGAAGAACACGATAATAAATAGAATGGATATTGCCGTCATGATAGCGGTGATTCGCCAAATACTCACGCTGTCCGTATGCAGAAGATGAGGAGGAATTAACGAAACCATCATCCATGGCGTGGATGCGATTTGTTTGTAAATCAAATGGTATTCGACGCCCGACAACCGGATATCGATCGATCCCTGATCTTTGTTCTGGGTTTTGACATTCCGATAAATGCTTTGGAGGGAGGCCGTGTTCTTGGACAGTTCGCCGGGAAGAGTCTCATTGTGGAATAGAGTCTGCATATCTCCGGAAAAAATGAAGATGGGGTTCTCGTCATTGATCTGGGCTCTGTTCAGCATTCGTTCGATTAAGGTTCCGTTCAGTTGGATTATGAGCAGGCCTAACGAGTGATTGTTCTGGATAATATTTTTGCTGACGTAAAGGACATTCGATGAATGCTCACTATGAAAATCTGCCGTTACGTTCCAATGAAGAAAGCTATTGTCCAGGACGACCCGTTTCTCATACCAAGGGAAAGTCGAGACGATTTGCTTCAGCTTCCGTTCTTCCCATACGTTTATGGAGGGATAGGCGTATATATCCGATTGTTGACTGAATATTTGGATATTTACGGGCAATCTGAGGTGGTAATATTCGGAGAACTGCCGAATCTGTTCCTCCGCCTTCTTCTTTGTGGAGGTATTGCTGTTCTGTAAAATGCGGATGAGATCGGGATTGTTAGATAACGTACGGGCAAAATCGTCAATATAGTTCAAGTAATTAGAGATGTTAACCGAAAGCGAGTCCATATTTTCAACAAGAATTTGGTTGTACTGCCCTTCGATCGTCCTGGTCGATTGTTTGCTGATGACATATCCCTGAAAGGAGATAAGGAACAAAATCAACAAGGAGATCAAAGTAAACAAAAGCAACTTCCAACTGGTCAAAAAAGCTCTGATCCCGTCTCGCCAGTTCATGTCTGCATTCTCCCAGTCTATAATCGTTGATGTGGAAGCCGAAGCGCATATAACAAAAAGCTGAAGATGTGAACAATCTTATTATATCTTCTTTTTATTATCAATCTTCTCCGAATTAATCTTCTCAGAATTAATGATGCCGACTTTGCCAGTTCGGCGACCTGTGTTAAAATTATTGTTACTTACAGGAACGGAGGGTTACGTGTGATAGACTACATCCGAGTTAGATCTTTGCGCGGCTAATTGAATAGCGCTAAAGGCTCTGCCTGCGTGCAGAGGACTCAGGATTGGTCTGTCCTATGAACCCTATATCAAAGTGAATGAATAATGATGCTTGGAATGGATTATGGATAACGGGATACGTCTCGTTGTCTGCTTTTCGGGCATTCCTTTCGTTTGCTTCCCTAGGAATAGGTAGGATCGGCAAGCGTCGAAGAGATTCGTCTGCTTGCGCTTTTTTCCTTTTGTCCTCTAGATGATTAATGCACGCACAGGCAGAGAGTCGCCTGTGTTTTTTATTTGCTTATTTATATCGGAGGATGAGGAATAGATGGAACAATTGCGTGACAAAGCGGTAGTTGTCGGAGTTCAACTCCATAATAACCCCGATTTTCCCAGCGCCTTGGAAGAATTGCGGAATCTGGCCGATGCGTGCCTAATAGAAGTTGTCGGCGAGTTGGCTCAGAAAGCCGAACGAGTCAATCCGTCCCTCTACATGGGGAGCGGCAAAATCAAGGAATTGAAGGAGCTTATGGAGGAAAAAGGGGCAGACGTCGCGATCTTCAACGATGAGCTGTCGCCTTCTCAAATTCGCAACCTGGAGGCTGAGCTGGATTGCAGGGTTATCGACCGAACGATCTTGATTCTGGATATATTCGCGAGTCGGGCCCAGACAAGGGAAGCCAAACTGCAAGTCGAAGTCGCCCGGCTGCAATATATGCTGCCTCGCTTAGTCGGACTTCGGGAATCGCTCGGACGTCAGGGCGGCGGTGGAGGAGCGGGGCTTAAGAACCGAGGCTCCGGGGAAACGAAGCTGGAGCTTGACCGGAGAAGGATCGAGGATCGGATCGCGGCTTTGCAAGCGGATCTGGAGAAGCTGATAGCCAGGCGCCATATCCAGCGCAGGCAGCGCAGCAAAAATGAGATCCCCGTCGTCTGTCTGGTAGGCTATACGAATACAGGGAAATCGAGCCTGATGAACGCTATGGTGCAGAAGTACAGTCCCGGATCTGCCAAAGAGGTGCTCGCCAAAGATATGCTGTTCGCCACTTTGGAAACGTCCGTCCGAAGCATCGAGCTGCCGGATCGCAGATCGTTCTTGTTGGCCGATACGGTAGGATTCGTCAGCCAGCTGCCCCATCATCTTATTAAGGCGTTCCGCTCTACTTTGGAAGAAGTGACCGGGGCCGACTTGTTGCTTCACGTCGTCGATTGCTCCGATCCAGCGTACGAGAAGCGGGTCGAAGTGACGAACGAGACACTTCGGGAGCTTGGAGCCGGCGAGGTTCCGGTCCTGAAGGTGTACAATAAAGCCGACTTAACGGACCACGCCTATCCTCGGATCGAAGATGGCAGCGTGTACCTATCCGCTCGGAAGAATAGCGGGATCGAGGAGCTAGTTCAATTGATTAGCGATCGTATCTTTACGGATTACAAGGAATACGAAATCCTTATCCCCTTCGATCAGGGGCGACTAGTGTCTTATTTCAACGAGCACGCTCACGTTTATTCCATGAGCCACGAAGAAGGCGGTACGCGGCTGGCAATGACTTGCAGGGAAGCCGATTACGACAAGTATCGAAGCAGCTTCATCCTGCTTAGCTAATGCGAAGAAAAAAGCGCCCCGCGGGCGCTTTTTTTCATTTACTTAGAATCGGCGGCGGATTCAGCCAAACGATTGATCTGCTGCACAGACATCCCGCTTACCTCGGAAATAAACGCGACGTCCAATCCTTTTGCCAACATTTTTAAGACCATTTCTGTTTTACCTTCCGCTTTGCCTATTGCTATTCCTTCTTCTCTGCTGCCTGACATCGAGGAATTCCAATCTCTCATGGCATTCTCCCTCGCTTCCGCCAGCTCCCGTACGTAGTCTTTGCCGCTTAACATCTCCAATTGCTCTTCCGTTTTCCCGATCATAGGATCCATTGCCATCAGCTCCTTTAATTGATCTTCAGGCAGCTTCTCGTCCATGAACAGCAGCCACCTGTGCAAGGCTATATTTTTGTCCTTCTCGGCACGTTCGAATTTCGGAAATTCTATAAAGTGGACTGCGAGCGCATCCGTAAGCATCGCTCGATCTTCATGATCCTCGTAGAAGTGGTAGGTGCTGTGAAATCTTTCAAAAGGAAACAACTCAAAATTCAGTAAATTTATGGTAATAGTCTTCTTCAGCTTTTCGTAAGGTTCTCCGGCTTTGATGGAAGCAGTGAACAGCTTCGCAAGATAAAATAAAGTGCGTTTCACCATGTTATAGCGATTTAGCATCTGCATTTCGACGTTAATCTGTTCTCCGCTCGCCAGTTCGGCTCGAATATCGAGCCTGCCGGTTTTGTCGCTAAGCATGTCCTTCTTCAGCTGCTTGTTCTCGATCACCTTCAGCCCGATGATCGGATCCGAACCATCCTGCCTCAGAATCGCATTCAATAGCGCCATTAAACTATCCTTAGATGCCTTCTCGCCGAATAAGCATCCGAAAATAAAATCGTTTTTCGGCTTCAATCGGTTAATAGCCAATACATTCACTCTCCCGCATGGTTGGTTGGCAAATTGCCACGCTCCATCGGTGCTTCCGTATCGGCGTATGGTTCCATTATATCATGAGAACTTGGTGGAAGAGAACACGCATGTTAACGCCGCTAAAGAGTCAAATGCCAGCTATCCGAACGACTTAAGGAACGTGCGTTCCTGGCTCTGTTAATCGCGCTAACAAGCAGGAAAATGCGCACGTCTCCGGAAGAGGTATTATGGAATAACACTTTGTTCGGCGTTAGTTCGCCGCCCCCTCCACCGGCAATGAATGTGCCCGGCGATGGCTCGGCCTCTATTTTAATCGCGAAAGCTTCGTTGTTAAACAAAAAGTAGAGGTCCTTCAGAACCAAACGTTGCCCTGCTTTGACGTTAATAATGATCTGCTGGAGCAAAATGGTTTTGCGAGGAGCAACGGAAATCGAGCTTGCGTGTTTGAGCAGTTGATCGTTGGAATAATAATAAAATGATATAATAAATGGATTAAGTTTCGAGATGTAAATCTCTTAGGAGTCCAATAAATGATGATACCAACTTATGACTTGGATGATGATCAGTGGAATATGCTTGTCCAAGATGCGGCCGATAATTTCGACGATGTTACTCTGAATCGGGGTTTCCAGTACTATAAGCAAGGTCGCGTTCTGAAGCTTACGATACCCTCTCCCCGATACGTTAACGCTGTCGTGGAAGGTTCCGAACGCTATCAAGTGGAGATTAATTTGGATTTTTTCTCGTTAAGCCACTGCGCCTGTCCGGTTAGCGGCAACTGCAAGCATATGTTTGCTGCACTGCTTAAGTATGCGGACCTGCATAACCGTTCGGTACACATGCTCGTTAATGCGAAGACGATAGCCCAATCGAAGCCGCCCGTGACCGGCAAACCAACTAAGCCCTCAATAATGTCCTACGGTCAAGCAAAACAAATCGCGGCTAAAAAAGCGGCGGAAAGCGAAGCATTGTTAAAAGAACAAGCCCAGCACATTGCGACCATGAGCATTCCGGAATGGCACGAGTTGTTCGAGGTCTGCATTTCGCCATTGACGCAAAGTTCGAGGAATGCCCAGTTTGTCGAGGACGCTATGAATTCGATCGCCCGAATAAAACCGCCAGAAGCGATAGATCTTCTTTTCACGATGCATGCCCGCTTATTCGTCCTATCGAAACTAACGAAATTGCCGCAAGATCAATCGGGTTACCTTTATTCTTATCTCGCCTACCATGCCCATCATGCGGCTTCAGACTTGCAGGATGCGATTTGGCAATCCATCATTGATGCAACTGCTTTAGCGGCCGAACCGCACAACGATACGCTGGTCGGGCAGACACTAACCTACTTGCGCAAAGAAATGCTGGGGGAAGCCAACGAAAATCACTATTTTTTATTCCATTACCTAGGTATTTGGTGTTATTGGATTTATCCTAATATCGATAACGGCATTCCCTATTCGAAGGAACTGCAGCTATTAGAGGCCGTTGCCGGCGAGCTTGGCTCGTCCCTTTCTCCTTTTGCGTTGGCACTTGCGCAAGCCGGTATGCACTTGTATCTTACGAACGATTCGGAAGCATGGAAACTCCTTGACGCCGCCAAGAAAATGTCCGATCTGCCATCGGATTATTTATTTCATTTACTAGACTACCTCTCGCAAACCGAACAGTGGAGCCGTTTAAGAGCATGGTTAATCGAAATTGCCCCTTTGCTCAGCATGAAGCGGAACAATAAAATTCACCTGTATTCGGACTACTGGGACCTCACCGTTCATCACCTACCTGAAGCCGAGCAGCAAATGTGGGATACTTTCTCATCCTTGCTTCCTTATTCGCGCACCCTCTACGAGGATAAATTATTGGCTAACGGCAGGTGGGAGCGTTGGATGGACTTTCAATTAAGCTCCGACTGCGACCCTCGGGATTTTCGCGTGACAGAGCTGCAGCCCTTGGAGAAAAATGCGCCTGAGCTTCTGCTCCCCTTCTACCATCAAGCAGTCGAACGATGCGTGCTGGTTAAAAATAGAGACGGCTATAAGGCCGCCGTTAAGCTGCTAAAGAGATTGGCCAAGTTGTACAAAAAAATGAAGCAGGAATCGCGTTGGGAGCTCTTCCTTACGTCGTTTGCCAGCCGCAATAGCCGACTTCGCGCGCTGCAAGAGGAGCTTCGGAAAGGGAAGTTGCTGGAATGAGAACGGGTAAGTATACGGAAACGATTAACATACGGGTTCTCCTGGGAGAGAATGGGGATGCTCTCATACATGGATCTTATAACGAACATATTTATGCGACCGGAGTAGCCCTTAAGCAGAACTTGTTCGCTTGGCATGAAGCTTCTTTCTACGGAACCGAGCTGGCTATCCATCTCGTCCAAGGACTTGAGGTTGTCGTTCTTCCTGCGGAAATGGTCGTCCCGTTCTTCGCTGAGCTTAAGCTGCTCCAGCACATAGAGTGGGTATGGGATGACCTTACCGAGCGACTGATCAAGCTTGCCCCGCGGCTCGCCGTTTGTTTGGAACAAAAAAAATATGTTCCAAGCTTTTCGGCCTTTCGGTCAGGCAAGCTGCAATGGACTTGGGATGAAGAAGCATTGGAGCCAGATGATAGAGCCGCGTTAGATGCAGCCGCTGAGGATGCTGACTTCATTAAAGGACTGAGAGCGGCTTTCTCTGCCGCAGTCTATCATAACCACTATGGAACGGAACTGGCTGCTGCGGATTTAAGAAGAGAGTTCCCCCTGCTGTTTTCTAGAAAAAGCCCGGTTGATACAGGGTTAGACGAGAAAGAATGGCTGGTTACGATCGGCTGGAAAACGGACACTGCGCCCTTCCGGCCTGCTTTGCAATTGCTGGAGCCGGACGATGAGGTACCGGCTTGGCGTCTTCAGCTAGTTCTGCAGGATAAACGGGATCCGGCAGGGATTGCGCATGTGCGGATTGCCGGCAACGGCGAGCTGTTCGGTTCTTGGCCGAGCGCATGGACGACGCATGTCAGACAACGCTCCGCCAGTTGGTTGGAGCGGTTGCGCGCAAGCCTGCCCGCGGATCGGTTTAATGAGCATAGCGACGAGGATGTCTTCGCCAGTATGCTGGACGACGAAACCGCTTGGCGTTTCTTAACGGTAGACAGCCAGCGTCTATTAGAGGCAGGATGGCAGGTGCTGCTCCCCGCCTGGTGGGAAGCAGCCAGCCGGAAGAAACCACGGCTTCGCGCCAAAGTTAGCTCCGATGAAGGAAGCAAGGCAGGCGGTTCTCTCTTCGGGCTCGACTCGATCATCGACTTCGATTGGCGCATTGCTATTGGCGAAATCGATCTTTCCGAAGCCGAGTTTGCCGAACTGGTTGCCCGCAACGTAAGACTTGTCCGTTTCCGGGGGGAGTGGATTCAGCTTGACCCCGCTTTGCTGGCGCAAATCCGCAAAGCGATGGCTGCGATGGACAAAGGGCAAGGCCTTTCCTTTCAAGACGTTCTTCAATTGCACCTTCTTGGCGGCAGCGATATTGACGGCGGGGATAAAGAAGGCGATACAGCTGGATCCAAGGCGGAGCACGCGGAGCGGATCAAGCTGGAAGTCGAGCTTAACGAACATCTGATTAAGCTCATCAGCCAGATCAATCAGCAGACCGAGCACCCGAAGCTTGCCGTTCCGAGCGAGCTGCAAGCGGAGCTTCGCGCTTATCAGCAAGACGGGTACGCGTGGCTCGCTTTCCTGCGCCGTTTCGGGTTGGGCGCCTGCCTAGCGGACGATATGGGCCTCGGCAAAACCGTGCAGCTTATCGCTTATTTGCTGCATATCAAAGAACCTAGGGTTAGTTCGCCGAATGCGGAAAACAACCTTCCCTCTCTCATTATTTGCCCAACTTCCGTTCTAGGGAATTGGCAGAAGGAGTTAAGCCGTTTTGCGCCGTCACTGAACGTGATGCTGCACTATGGAAGCGGACGTCTTAGCGGGGAGGCGTTCGTCGAAGAAGCCAAGCAAGCGGATGTCGTGCTCACTTCCTACGCGACCTGTTCTCTCGATCAGGAAACGCTTCAAAGTTTTGCATGGACATCCATCACATTGGACGAAGCGCAAAATATCAAAAATGCCCAAACGAAGCAATCGGCCGTCGTCCGAAGTCTGCCCGCAAAACACCGCATCGCGCTTACCGGAACGCCGATCGAGAACCGGTTGTCGGAGTTGTGGTCCATCTACGATTACATCAATCCAGGTTACTTGGGCAGCTCGCGTGCCTTTAACAACCAGTTCGCCTATGCGATCGAGAAGGAAAAAGACGCTCAGCGCACGGCCGATCTCCAGAAGCTGATCAAGCCCTTCATGCTTCGGCGCAAGAAGAAGGACCCAGCCATACAGCTCGATCTCCCGGAGAAGAACGAGATGAAAACCTATGTGCATTTAACCGCCGAACAGGGCGCTCTCTATGAGCAAACCGTAAATGAATTAATGGAGAAAATGCAGAAGCTGGAGGGCATCGAACGTAAAGGCGCCATTCTAGCCGCGCTTACTCAACTGAAGCAGCTATGCGACCATCCGATGCTAATGACGAAGGAAGCTTTGCCGGAAAATGTTAAGGCGGGCGAGGCTGTCGAAGCGCTAATAAGCCGCTCTTCGAAGCTGGAGCGTCTGCTCGCCATGGTTAAGGAGCTGCGGGAAGAGGGCGACCGGTGCCTCATTTTTACGCAGTATATCGGCATGGGGGAAATGCTGAAGCTTGTGCTCGAGCAGGAGCTTGAGGAGCCGGTTCTCTACTTGAACGGAAGCACGTCCAAGACTGCGCGCGACCGCATGATCGAGCAGTTTCAATCGAGCGGACAGCCTATTCCTGATCCCGGACAGCCAAATGTGTTCATTCTGTCGCTCAAGGCTGGGGGAGTCGGCCTCAACCTTACGGCGGCGAATCACGTTTTCCACTTCGACCGCTGGTGGAATCCCGCCGTCGAGAATCAGGCTACGGACCGCGCCTATCGGATGGGTCAGACACGCGACGTGCAGGTGCACAAATTCATCTCCCTCGGCACGCTGGAGGAGCGCATCGACGAAATGCTGGAGAACAAACAGCAGCTGAGCGATAACGTCATTTCGTCTTCCGAAGGTTGGATTACCGAGCTCTCGACGGACGCTCTGAAGGATCTCTTCACCTTGCGGCGGGATGTAATGGGGTAAGGATTAGCCTGAGCTGAGCGGATCATTTCGCATACTGCAAAATGGCCAATGCGGCGCGTTCGCGCCGCTCAACGTCATCGCTTCTCATCGCTTGCCGCAAGATGTCGAGCGCTTCTTCGATTGTCTTGTGATCGACTTTGTCCTGATTGCCCGTCTTGAGGTTACTAGCTGTCTCCGTAGGAATCGATACCCATCGGTTCAATTGCGCCATAGGAAACGGATGCTTGAACTGCGATATCGTGCCGCTATCCATTAGTAATTCCTGAACAGCGGCATTCAACTCGGAACGAGGTATGCTGTTTAACCAGGTAACGCCCCGCCGATGGCACATGCCGTCCTCGCCAGTGTCGGATTGTTCGACGTAATAATAATCGCCGCCATCTCCCAAATAGACCGATTCGGAATCGGAAATCAGCACGTAATCCCCGTCCTGCATCGTATGCGTGAAAAGACTCACTTCTCCTAGCCTCTCAGTCAATTCTTGCCCCTGATAGTGATAAACTTCTGCCAATCTCTTCTGTATTTCATCCTTGCCGACATTCTCCAAGTCCCCAATGCCCGGCCAGCCGATGCTGACGAAGTTCTCTTTCAGAAACTCCGCCATCCGGTCTATCCCCTGCAGCGTCGATTTGATATGAAATAAGTTCATCCGCTATTCCTCCGTATCCCATCGAACTCATAGGGCCGCGTATAGCAATAATATAGCCGGAGTGAATAGCGCTTTGCAACGGAAACCGTTAGTTCGGGCTTATGTTAGCCGAAAGAAGAAAACCATGATCCGAAGGAGCGATCATCGTCTCTGCCTCCTCCATATCGTTGTGCACGAACAGCCCTTGCCGATCCACCTGCTCCACCTGCAAGAAACAGCTAGTTCCCGGCTTGGCTATACTGTTGCGGACGCTGACTTTGCTTCCATTGCGGAGTAGAATAGCAGCCCCATCCGTCGTATCCCCCAATTGAGGCTGCGGCTGACTACCGGAAAATCCGTCAATGATCAACCCTTCGAAATGTTCGATCTCCAATCCGTTCTTCACGTACTCCGGCAGCCGTCCCTGCCACTGGACATCCACGTTTCGCAGCGTCAAGTTCCGCACATGACTGGCGTAGAGTGCCGGTATATCGTGAGCGAACACATTTAGCCTCGGATCGCGGGACGGACGGAAATCGAAGTTGCCGCCGAACGATTCCTGCAGCGGTCCTTCCTTAAGAGTTATCCGGACGTTGTCGAAGGTCAAATCTTCAATGATGCTGTCCGCGTTTCCGGCCACGACAATCCCTTGCTCGCCAATCGCCGTTATATTGGTGAAAGTCAGATTGCGAATACGGCCCATCGTGCCCGTGAATTCCGGTTTGGTGTGTGCGGGAAGAGGAACGACGGAAATATGAATCGGCTCCGCCTTCCCCCACCATTTGCCCTTATGCAGCCGGGTTTCAATGATGATATTAGAGAAAACAACGTTCTCGATCGACTCTCCCTCGCGCAAGTAAACTCCGATGCCTCGATTGGAATTATGAATGACGATGTTGTGGAATAGGAAGTTACGGAAATTGCACGCATCCCAGCCGAGGCGTATGCCGGCCGACCTGGAGACGATCGTGCAGTTCTCGACTACGATATTCTCGGATTCGCTTTCCCCATACCCTTCGGCGCACGGACTGAAAGCGAGCCCGTCATCCCCGCCTACTATATTGCAATTGCTTATACGCACATTGCGGCTTCGGCTAACGTCAATGCCGTCGGCATTCGGCACCAGCAGACTGTTCCGTATCTCAAGGCCCGTTAGCAGCACGCCCTCCGATCTGGCCACATGCAGGCACCAATTCGGCGAGTTCCGAATTTTGATGTTAGACACCTGTACTTCTTGGCACGACAAAATAAGAATCAGAATACCCGGACGAGTGTTGCATTCCAACGGTCCATCATCCGGCTCGTCGTTAACGAGATGATAATTTTCTCCTTGCCGCGTATATTCAGCCATAAAATCGCGATCAAGATCCGCCTGCCCCTGCCGGATGAAGGCATCGCTATTACCGTCTATAACCCCTTGCCCCGTAATCGACACGTTAACAACGCCGATCACGGTAATCAGTACTTTATTGCGGAATTCGCTCGTATATGGCAGCGTTGTATAGTCGTCGATATCCGGGCTCCCCAACAGCAAGGAACCCGCTTCCAGATGCAGCGTGACGTGACTAAGAATCTCAATCGTTCCCGTCAAGTAGATGCCAGCCGGAACCCGAACCGTACCTCCTCCATGCCGATGGCAGTCCGCTATCGCTCGATTTAACGCTCCCGTATCCTTGACTACACCATCCCCGGCAGCTCCGTAATCCCGTACGTTATAATTGAACAAAGGCGCTCCGGCCATTGCGTTCATGGTCATTTAACTAACCCCCTATAATAAGGGAGCAGGCTGCCGATACATTTCGGCAGTCTGCTCCCCTCGGTCCCCGTACCCGATCCCTGATCGGTCTATCATTTCTGCGTTTTCCACGCTTCGAATTGCTTCTTGTATTCCGCCACGACTTTGTCGAGGCCGGCTGCTTTCATTTTCTTCAGCGCGCCGTCATAGTAGTCCGCGTACTTGACGACACCCATTTTAAGCGGATATACGCTTGTTTTGATCTCCGCGAGCAGGTTGGCATACTCGACGGACACCGGCGTGGTGTCGAAGGTAAATCCGATATTCGGCGCGTTTAACGCATCTTTATTGAGAGTCATCGTCTCCAGCAACTTCGGATGCCCGTTCGTCGGAATTCGCGTGAACGGCGCATACCCGACCATCCATTCGGAAAATTGCGATTCATTGCCTACCGGACGTAATTTCTCCATCTTATTCGGACCAACGTCCTTCCACCAGTCATCCTTAGGCCCGTACACGAGCAGGTCGAAGTTTTCCTGGGCGCTGTACAACCAGTCGTAAAACTTAATCATGCCTTCCGGATTTTTCGATGTTTTCGGAATAACGTTCGCGTTCGTGACCAGAATCGGGCGCATCCACGGCTTATTCGGCGCCAAGCGCACCGCATCCAGCTCCGTTTCGGGTTTCTTCTGCTTGATAACCGGATAATCGAAGAACACGTTTCCAAGCGTAAAGGCGAAATCTCCGTCCGTAATCGGCTTCGTGACTTGGTCTAACGGCAAAGTCAGAATATCAGGGTTAATGAGGCCTTTCGTATACATTTGGTTGAAATATTCGTTGTCTTTTCTAAATTCGTCCGTCTCGATCCACGACTTCACGTTGCCGCTTTGATCGATGTAAATCAGGTCATCCACTACGTTAAAAGGATAAGTATCATACTCGCGATGAAAAGCGCCCGCGATGAAATTCGGCTTCATTACGAAGTACATGTTCGGATTGTTCTCCGCTTTCTTGATCTTATCCGCTTCATCGATCATTTCCTGAATCGTCTTCGGCGGGGTTAGGTTATGCTTGGCAAGCAAATCGGAGCGAAAGGACACCATCTCATAATCGTTTGCCCATTCCCGGTTCAGTACGGGGATGCCGTAAATTTTCCCGTTGATCTTAAGCCCTTCCCACACTTCGTCCGAGAACTTGCTTTTCAAATTCGGATATTTCGCCAAGTAGTCATCAATAGGCAGCAAGGCTCCCCGGCCGACATAAACGGACGATTTGATCCAATCCTCCATGATCGTCAGATTGTCGAACGCTTCGTTCGTCGATAACATCAGATTCGTTTTCTGCTCCCAAGCATCCCAGCCGATGTATTCGTATTTGATCTGGATGCCCACCCCGTCGGCTTTCAGCTTTGCGTTGACGGCGTCGAATCGTTTCGCCGCCTCCGTCGGTTCGCTGCCCGGCGCGACGAGCTTCACGGTCGTAAGCTCCTGCTCCTGCGTCTCTTTAGTCTCTGTCGAAGGCTGCTCGCTGTTCTTGCTAGCTTCTGCCGTATTCGACCCGTTTGAGCCTTTGCTCGAACAGGCCGCGATCAAGCTGAGCACAAGCATGGCTGCAATTAACACGCTAAACGCTTTTCTGTAATTCCTCATTTTTCATGACCTCCTCAATAAGAACCGTTATATGATCCGCTTGCATTATGTTGGATCCGTCCTCGCCATGGCTCGAAGACGAATGGTCAACCTTTGATAGAGCCAACGACTAAGCCTTTAACGAAATACCGCTGCAAGTAAGGATACATAAGCACGATTGGACCGATCGTCAGAATAGCGGTAGACATCTTGACCGATTCCGTCGGCAGAATGCCTCCGTTGCTCGCGCCTTGGATCAAAGTCATCATCTGGATATCGGACTGCAGCTTAAATAAAAAATACTGCACCGGATACAGCTTCTGATCGCTCACGAGCATGATCGCGTTCCACCAATCATTCCAGTAAGCGAGCCCGTAGAACAGAGCGATCGTCGCAAGAACGGGCTTGCACAGCGGGAAAATAACGCGGAACGCGATTATCGCATCGTTCGCGCCGTCGATCTTCGCCGACTCGACTAAGGCATAGGGCAAGGAAAGCATATAATTACGCGTCAGGAAAAGGTTAAAGGCGCTGAACAACAGGCTCGGAATCAGCATGGCGAAAATATTGTCGTTCAAGCCGAGCTCCCGGCAAATCATGTACCAGGGCACGATGCCGCCATTAAACAGCATGGTGAAGAAGAAAAACAGCGCCATGTGATTCCGATAACGGACCGCCCGATTGAACAGCGTGTACGAGGCCATGGCCGTGATCATCACTGCGCAAAGGGTGCCTGCAACGGTAATGAACAGCGAAATACCGTAGCTGCGGAGCACGATACTCGCATCGTGGAACAGTATTCGGTAGGCCGCAAGCGAGAATTCATTAGGAAACAAGCTGTAGCCGTTATGCCGGATCGAATCCTCCGTCGTGATCGAAATCATGAATACGAGCAGCATCGGGAGAAAACAAAAGAGGGCGAACAGTGTTAGAAAAGCGTAGATCAGGACGTTCGACAACTTGAGCCGGGGTGCGGTCATCAGAACAACGCTCCTTCCGGAAATTTGCGCCGAATGAGGCGGTTCACGCCATACACGAGGATAAAGCCCATCGATGCCTGGTAAATGCCGACAGCCATAGCTTGCGCGGGATCTCCCGACATACGGAGCGCACGGTACACGTACGTGTCGATGACATCGGTCGTAGGCAGCAGCAGCCCGTTGTCGCGGATAATCGAATACATCATGGCGAAATCGCCGTAGAAAATTTTACCGATCGCAAGCAGCATCATAATCATGACGGTAGGCATCATAAGCGGCAGCGTGATCGACTTAATTTGCTGCCAGCGGTTCGCCCCGTCGATTCGTGCAGCTTCGAACAACTCGTGGTCGATCCCGATAATGGCCGCGAGGAAAATAACGGCCAACAGCCCGGCATCCTTCCATATCCGCATGACGGTCAGAATACTCGTCCAGGCATCGGCGGCGGCGTACCAATTTTTCGGCTGCATGCCCAGCATCTCCAGCATTTGGTTCATTACGCCGTACTGCGTAGAGAAAATGTTATAGACGACATAACTTACGATCACCCAGGATAGGAAATAAGGAAACAGAAACATCGATTGCGTCGTGCGAAGAAAACGTCTCGATTTGATCTCGTTCATGACGATCGCCAGAATAACCGCCATCGCGTGACCGAATACGATAAACAGGAAATTGAGGCGGATCGTGTTCCAAGTCACTCTTAGCGCGTTGTTGGATAGGAAGAAAAACTCGAAATTCTTAAAGCCGATCCACTCGTTCTGCCAGAAATGCGCGGTATCGTAGCTGAATTTCTGAAACGCCATCATGAGGTATGGCAACGTCGCATAACCGAATATAAAGGTATAGACAATAGCCGGCAGCGCCAGCAAATAGCTAATGGGATTTCGCCAAATATCCCGGATAAAGCCGTTGCCCGCTTTTTTAACCACTCGATCACTCCTTGCCTAGTCTGTGCGGATACCCCCATTCTAGGCTCGCCGGAACCGACGGGTAAACTTAAAAAAGCGGGAAACGGAGATGTCCCGTTATTTTTGAGGATTTCGATTTTCGTAGATTCCTTCGAAAACATCGCCATTTTCCGGATTAACGGCTTTTCCATTGAAACTTCGGTTTCCGCGCGCTACAATGCTTCTAATCGCACATAGGAAGGAATTTATCCATGAGCCTATGGAACAATATCAAGCGCTATTCGATCTATCGGAAGCTGCTCGTTTCCTATCTTTTGCTCGTGCTGCTGTCCATCCTGCTTATTTCCGCGTTTCTCTACCAGCGTTTCTCCTACCAGGCCGAAGCGGAGATTAACCGGGTAACCCTTACCACGTTGGATCAACTCGATCAGGCAACCCGTTCCATACAGGATCGGGTCATTTCCGTTGGCAGCGAACTGCTGCACGAACCCGATCTGATTGCCGCCATGTTAAGCGACTCGACCTCCCCTTTGCTTGAAAATGAGGTCGTAATCAAGCTGCGCAACATCCAAGCCGTCTATCCTTTCATCGAATATATAAGCGTGTATAACAGCAATACGGGTCGATATCTCAATCATCGGGGCATTACTAAGGCAATAGATGGCGAGCTTATCGGGCGGATCGAGAACGGCGGAAACGGCGCTTATATGGAATTCGTTCCAAGGCGCCTCGACCTTACTCCGCTTGGCACGCCTATGGATCCTATTCCTATTCTTTCGTATGTTCTGTACTCGAACTTCTCCAATCTCATCCCCAAAAGCGGCGCGATCATTATCCACGTTAATGAAGAAAAAGCGATCGGGGAGTTAACCCGCAGCCTTGCGGCGTCTACGGGTAACGAATGGATGGTTCTCGACGGACGGGGCATGGTCATATCCCATAGCGATCCCTCGCAATTCCTGAACAACCTCTCCAATGAGAGTTTCGTAAAGACCATATTGGCCTCTCCGCAATCGGAGCAAGGCCATTTCACGGAATCCTCCGGCGGCGACAAGCAACTGATCAACTTCTCCAAATCGGCGAAAACAGGCTGGATCCTGATCGGAAAAAGGCCTTACGAGCAATTGTTCCTTGGCCTGGACGGCAGGCAGACGATCATATGGGCGGCTACCCTCATCCTGACGATCATCGGCGTATTGCTGGCTTTTCGGCTGGCAAGCCGGATGTTCCGGCCGTATTCCGCCTTCCAGAATCAACAAACCCTGCTGGAAGCTTCTTGGAAGAGAGCCTATCCGCTCCTGCAGGAATCTTATCTTCGAAAGCTGCTGACGGGCCAGAAGTCAGGCGGGGCAACGGAAACGAATTTGTTCGAGTGGCCGTCTGGTGAGGAATGCCGATACTGCGTAATCGTCGCGCAAATCGATGATTACCGGCAGTTTCTCGCTCGGAGCAATAAAGATCGGGAGCTGATCCGCTTCGCCATCCGCAATATTGCCGATGAGCTCATGAAGCCTTACGGGACGTTCAGAACGCTGGAGGTGGAGAACGATCATCTCGTTATTCTGGTGCGGTTCGGTGAATCAAAGCCTGCCGAGCATTTCCTGCTGACTTTGATCGAGCTGCAGCAGACGGTTCGGCAATATTTCCGAATGACCGTCACGCTCGGTATCGGCGATGTCGTCCATGCCGAGGAGGCGATTAAAGACTCCTATCATTCCGCGCACGGATATTTGAAATACCGTTTATTCGTAGGCCACGGCAGCATTATAGATCGAGATTCAATCGCTTCCCAGATCGGGAAGGGCGGAGATTATCCGGCAAAAATGGAAGATTCGCTCATCGATGCGATCAAGCTTGGCCACAAAAAAGAGGCGGACATGGAAATCGACCGCTTTCTTGAAGCCATCCGCCCGCTTGATTACAAATACGCTTTCGTGTTCGCTAACCAGCTCGTCATCTCCGTGCACAAGCAGTTCGTGAACATTCTCTCGTTCGAAGATGGCGATTACGAGACGCATGGATCGCTGCTGTATTCGTTCTCGGAATTCGAGACGCTGAACGAAATCGGGGCGGCGTTGAAACCGCTCTGCGCCACCGTTATCGACCGAATCGAAGAGAAGCGCGGCAATCGCAACCTGGAGATGATCGAATCGGTGTTGCAGCTGATCCGGTCTCATTACAACGATCCGAACCTGTCCCTCGAATGGGCGGCCGACCGGATGCATTACTCAAGCGGGCACCTGAGCAAGTTATTCAAGCAGGCAACCCATCAGTCGTTTAACGATTACGTCAATGCCATCCGCCTGAATGAAGCCGTACGCCTGCTCCGGCAGACGAACGACTCCGCTGCGGTTATCAGCGAGAAAGTAGGCCTGGGCAGCACGTATTTCTTTACTTTGTTCAAGAAAACCTACGGCATGACGCCCGCGCAGTTCCGACTGACGCCGCTTCCCGAGGAAACTCCCCCGGAGAAGCAAGCTTAGGAATTGTGATTGCGTTCAGCCTCTGGCTGTCCGCCAAGGCTGCTTCATCACTTCCGCAAAGCCGCTCTCATCCAGCTCGAATCCGATTCCGGGCAAATCCGGAACCTGGACGCAACCGTCACCTCCAAGCTTGAAAGGATCCCGCATATAACCGTACCCGATTCGCGTAACTCCCGCTTCCCGGCTGTCGTTCACTTCGTTATGCTCTTGGATCAGGAAATTCGGTATCGCGGCTCCGAATTGAACGCTCGCGGCAAAGCTCAAAGCGCTTAGCGGGCAGTGCGGCGCTATGGAGGCGTATGAAGCTTCAGCCATTGCGGCGATTTTGCGGAGCTCCGTAAATCCGCCCGCATGCGCCAGATCGGGCTGCACGACTGAGACTCCCGCTTCGAGCGCTTCCCGGAAAGCCCATTTGCCCATCCATCGCTCACCCGCGGCAATCGGCATCGATGCTTCGTCTACGATACGCTTGATGAGATCGATGCGCTCGGGCTGCAGCGGCTCTTCCACGAACAGCAAGCCGAACGGCTCGAACCGCCGAACAAGCTGCAGGGCCCGACTCATGTGCGTATTATGAATGTCCACCGCGATGTCGATCTGCCCGCCCACAGCCTCCCGAACAGCTGCCACGCAGCTTTTGATTTCATCGAGGTCGGCAAGCTGATCGAGCCGGTCTGATGGACCGAAATGCAGCTTCAGGCACCGGAATCCCCATTTAACCAGTTCCTCGGCGGAACGGGACATTCGCTCAGAAGCCCAGCCATCAGCGGGATCTTCCGATCGCGATGCAAGTGGTGTCGACCGATAGGGCAAGCCGGGCTTCACCGTATAAGGCTGCTCATCGTGACAGGATCGGTACACTTTCACCCTATCCCTGAACTTGCCGCCGAGCAGCTTATGAACAGGCAGCCCATACGCTTTGCCGGTGATATCCCAGAGCGCCATGTCGATGCCGCTTATCGCGCTCATTTTGACGGGGCCGCCTTTATAACCGTTGCCTGACTCGTACATTTTCCGCCACAAGTATTCCAAGCGCGTCGGGTCCTCGCCAATCAGGAAAGGCGCAAGCCGATTGACTTCCGCCATCACGACTTCAGGGTGATCCTCGAGATAAGGCTCGCCCAAACCCGTAATTCCGCAATCCGTATGGATACGGACCCACACCCACGAAGGTGGGACCTTAAGAAGCTCAAGCTCGGTAATTTTCATCGGTACTCCTCCTTGCTTCTATTGTATGGCTCGCTATTGCGCTTGTAGTTAGCTAGAATCAAAGATAGAGTATCCATTCTTACGATTCAGGAGGAACCGATCGCCTATGCACAAGCCCGACCTGGCCGCGCTCTATCCGCAGGAAACGCTAGAAGCGCTTAGCGACTTCCGGTTCCCGCCCTACATCTCGCTCGCTCACATCTTTAACGCTCCTCGCGACTGGAGTTTCTCTGGCCGCATCCTGAAGCAATACGCCCTAAACTACGTCATCGGCGGTCGAGGCGAATTTACGGTCGGCGGCGGTACTCACGTTGTCGAGAAGGGGGACGTGTTTTTCTACCGTCCCTTCGAAGCGCACGGGCTTCGTTCCTTGCCCGGCCGCGCATTCATTTCGATAACCGTCGTTTTCCACTTTGCGGATACTCCTTTTCCGATGGAGGATTTATTGGAGGGGGCGCATATGCTCGGATGTTATGCCGGACATGCGGTTGAGCATCATTTTGCGGAGCTCGTCGCTAAGTATCGGTTGCCCGGCTTAGAGAACCGACTGGAATGCCAAGCGCTGCTGCTGACCATCCTCGCCGAAACGTCGCGCCACGCCTCCGGCCGCAAGCAAGAAGAAGCAGGACGACGCAAAAACCTTGCCCGCCTCATCCTCGTCAAAAACCATATCGAGAATCATCTAGACCGCAACCTGGACGTACCGGAAATCGAGCGCTTATCCGGTCTGACGTGGAACTACATCATCGTCGAATTCAAGAAAACGTTCGGCACGACGCCGATGCAATTCCTCATCTGGGCGCGCATTTCCAAAGCCAAGGAGCTCGCCCTGCAATCCCCGCTGTCATTCGGCGAAATCGCCGCCCAGGTCGGCTACAACGACATTCATGCCTTCGGTAAAATGTTCAAAAAGAAAACGGGAATGAGCCTGACCGATTTCTGCTCCTCCCTGTACAACACCGATCATCATATTCAGTGGCCTAACCAGAAATCATGATTTTGGACACCTCTTTCCCTACGCCGACTAAATACTTTCCTGCCGATTCGTCCTTATAATGGTGAAGACCAGATGAAACCGGAATAGGCAGGTGTTACCCATGAAGCTGCAATATTCTACAATAGTGGCTGCGGCTGCAGGAAGACGATTGATCTGGGATACGGAAAAGGATCAGGCGGTATTGGCGGTTTACCCGGACGATGCGGGAGAAGTTGGACATGTCCCTGAGGCGACACATTTAAAAAGTGTCATCTGGTCCGGCAGCCTGTTGCCGGCTTTCGAGCTGGCGACAGACGACGGCGGTACGATGTATGTAAAAGCTTCGGCGATCTCGGTGGAACAAGCTACTGAGCGAGGCTACCGTATCGCTCTCGATTTCGGCACTTTCGGCGTTGGCTCCCTGCTATGCGAAACGACGGATTGGGGACTGTGCTTTACCCGGATCGAGGCGAATTGGACAACCGATACGAGGATTGTCTCCCTGCGATTCGGTTCTCGGCTGATGACGGAAAAAGAGAGGGCACGCGCACCTCGGCTAGACCGAACGTTCTGGTCGGATTGGTCGTCGGAAGGCTACTGCGTCCCGGCCGCCGGTTCTTCTCCGACCCACTCGTTCTGGCGTTCCTGGGATATGGGCGACGCCATGCTACCCCTTGGCAGCTTCGGCGATGCGATGGGAACGCCTTACTCCGCCGCCTTTCCGCGTCCGCTTTATGCCGCGGCGATGGGCGGCCGGCATGGCTGGATCGCCTTCGGTCCCGGCGAAATGCCTGATGCGCCGCTAACGCTGCAGCTGCAATCCACAACGGCAAACCTGCATTTCGCTTACCGCGAGGACCTGTGGATGGCTCCCGATCTTAGGCGCCGGGTATGGACGGAGCCGCTTCGCTTGGCATGGGGCGACACGGGATATGACGCGTTTAATCGTCTCTATGCCGCATTCGGACCGTTCCAGCCCAAATCACCGCATCATGTGCGATCCTTCATCTGTACCTGGGGAGACTTCAAGGAAGGGCGTTATGACTTAAAGCAATATACGGAGCGAGTATCCCGCAGCACGGCGGCGGACATGGTCATTATGGACGACCATTGGGAGACGTTTAACGGAAGCGGCGAGCCGAACCTGGAGAGATTTCCGGATTTCGAAGCGGATTTGGCGGGGCTGCGCGATCGGGGATATGAAATCGCCCTCTGGCAAAGCATTGGCTGGACGGATGATCCTGAGCAATCCTGCCTGACCGCTGAAGATTTGCTTTGCGGAGCTGACGGCTCCCCTAGGCAGTGGCGGTGGTCGGGCAACCCGCTCGGTGAAGGCGGGTATCATTACCTGCTCGATCCCAGCTCGGAGCGGACGAGACAGCTGATCATCGAACGCACTCAGCGCATCATGCGCAGATGGCGGCCTGCCGCGCTGAAGCTCGATTTCGGCTATGGCTTTCCCAGCCCGGACGTATGCGCGCCGCGCGATCCCGCTTATCGGGGCGAACGTCTTGCCCACGCCTTGCTCAAGCTGGCTTATGATGCCGCCAAATCTGTTGATCCCTCGGTTACGATCATCTATTACGGCATTCATCCGCTGCTTCGCGACGTCACCGATATGATCAATCTCGACGACCTCGGCGATGCGGGCGACAGCGCGGCTCATGAGATTTCCGGCCACAACCAGCGCTGCCTGTGGGCATCGCTTGCGGCATCCCATGGTATGCCTATCAACACTTCGACCGGCTACTACTGGGATACGCTCGGCTCCATTCTTCTCGACACCGCGGTCGTAGGCGCTAACGGCCTGACGCTCGGGGAGTTCGATAACGATGGCAATCGAATGACCGATTCCGACATGAACCGCTGGGCTGCGCTTCAAGCTTGGCATCGGCGCACTTGCGGCTGGAAGCCGCTATGGCTCGAAGGCCATACCGGCAGCTTGAAAGGCGAACCGAAGCTTGTTTCATGGGGAAGGATAGAGAGTCCGAGCGGAGGGGATTCGGCACTTACCGCTCTTGCGCTGCGCAATGAAGGGCAGGAAACGAAGCATTACGATCATGTTCCTTACGTTCGATTCACAGGCGAATGGGCGCTTATCTCCATAGATGACCGGGATTTGAAGCATGCCGGCAGCCTCGCCTGCATTCCTTTCGCAGCTGGCACCCTTGTCATCGATGGCGAATTCACAGCCGTGCACGTCTATGGCGCAGTCGATGGGCGCCTGACTCATTTGCATACATTGCCCGGCTCAAGCTCCACCACTGGTCAGCAGGAACTG
The DNA here is from genome assembly GCF_021190915.1 of Cohnella silvisoli. GTDB lineage: Bacteria > Bacillota > Bacilli > Paenibacillales > Paenibacillaceae > Cohnella > Cohnella silvisoli. Next base: position 151,842 of record NZ_JAIOAP010000001.1, on the reverse strand, counting down.
CGGATTGTGGTGTCAGACGAGGAGTTGTCCAGTATCGCTGGTTACGTGATCGAACGAAAGTAAAAAATATACGATCCCTAGCATCGCGCTAAGGATGCAGAAAAACAAAGACCGCACCAACACGATGTCTAAATTCTGACATGCGTCGATACGATCCAACCATTACGAACCATTCTCTATTTTCCAAAAAGGGAACTAGCTTGGAGCAGCGTATAGCATCATCTTACCGTTCTGCCAACACTACAGAAGCCCAATCGTCTACATCCCGTTCCAGCCGGGCAGCAATTTCCGGAAAGCGATCCTTTAAATTGATCCGTTCACTAGGGTCTTCCTCAATATTCGACAAATGAAGCTGCTCCGCAGCCTTTCGGCTGAAATCCAGGACGCCATTTTTCACCAGCTTCCATTTGCCTTCGCGGACCGCCAACTGGCCGCTGTACTCCCAGAATAACTGCTGATGCGGACTAGGTTGCCCCTCCATCAACAGAGGGACAAGACTTTTGCCATCTACATGGAGATCGCCGATATTAGCCGCCTGATTGTCCGTATCGACGCACGCAAATGACATAAATGTCGGAAAAATATCCATCATGGCACAGATTTCATCGCAAACCCAGCCGCCCTCAATGAGAGCAGGGTAGCTGAGAATCGCCGGCTCGCGGATTCCGCCATCGAACAGGCTGGCCTTGTGCCCTCGGAAAAGTCCTGCACTTCCCCCATAATATAAATCCTCCGTACCATCCAAATAATTGCGCGATTCGGTTGAAGGGCCATTATCACTGGAAAAGAAAATAACCGTATTCTCGTAATGCCCGTTCTTCTTCAGTGCTTGCACGATCTCTCCCACACCATCATCCATCGCCGCAATCATCGCAGCCATAATACGTTTATCTGGCGGCAGGTCTGGGAAGCGGTCCAGATAGGCAGCCGGAGCATGCATCGGATAATGCGGGGCGTTGTAAGGAACGTAGAGGAAAAAAGGGTCTTCCTGACGTTGGCACGAATCAATGAAATCAACCGCCTTCTCCGTAATCAGCTCCGTCATATAACGGCCATTGCACCACACTTCACGCTCATTCTCCCATAAATCATGTACCGGATTAACGCCATTTGCCTGCTCATAGTAGAACAAATGCGAGTAATAGTCGATACATCCGGCCAGAAAGCCGAAGAATGTGTCGAATCCATGCGCATTAGGCCCATTGTCTTTTGCCGTACCAAGATGCCACTTTCCTATTAATCCAGTGCGGTAACCCCGTTCCTGCAACGCCCGGGCCAGCGTCACCTCTGAGGAGGACAGCCCCGATGTCCCCCGCTTGCCGCGAAGTATGTGGCCAATTCCGGCGTTTGCCGGATATTTCCCGGTCAGCAAAGCTGCCCGCGATGGCGAACAGACCGGCGAATTGGAGTACCACTGCGTAAAGCGTACGCCATCCGCTGCCAATTGATCCAGATTGGGCGTCAGCATCTCCGTTGAGCCATAACAGCCCAAATCGCCATATCCCAAATCATCGCAGTAAATGACAATAAAATTGGGTTTGTCCATCCATTCACCACCCTCCGAATAATCAGGAGCTTGACCATCGAGCCAAGAACCGTTTATTCATTTCATGTTACCCGCTCCGCCTCGTACTCCAGTACAAGAACTTCGTCTCCTCCGCACACCGAGACAAGCCGTCCTTCGGCGTCCGCGGCGAACAGCACCGTCCGCTCGCTTTCCAATTCGAACGAATACCCTTTGCCCGTTTTGGAATCTCTGATCTCGATCGAAGCGTCATAGCCGTATTCGGACACGAATATGTACAACGCCCCCTCGCCGAAAGCGACTTTGGATCCGAACACCCCGTGAAGCTCCTCGCCACGAATCCACTCAATCGACGGGTGATAACCCGCAACCGATAAGGCATGCCGGTACACCGCGACGATCGCTTCCGACCTTTCGTTCAATTCGATCGGCAACGGACACCGGATGAACGTTCCTTTTCCCAGCTTCATCATCCGAACCGAAGTCGGTTCCGCTTTGCGCGCCAGCGCCTTCGCGTCGGCACAACTGCCGCTAACAGGCAACTCCTTATTCACCTCGGAAATGCGGTTGACCCCGAAAGAAACCGGCAGCACGCAACCGTCGACCTCGATAGCTTCCTCCCGCATGACGTTGCCGAGCTCGTATTCCCCAAGTTCCTCCGCGTAGCGGGACTCCGGCCGCCAATATTCGTCCAGCCCGATCGGGCCGGTGAATAGGACGGTTCCTCCGCTCTCCTTCACATGCCGAACGATCGTATCAAGCGCTTGCCGGCTGAAATTGTGCGGGCTAGGTACGATGATCAACTTGGGCGGCGCTTGTTCCAGCGATTCCAAATGATATTCCCCGACCGCGCGGAACGGAACTTTCATCTCGTATGCGAGAACCCGCGTCAGCTTCGTCGTCGCGTCGAAGGCCAGCTTCCTGTTCGAGAAATCGTTCGAATACGGGAATACGACAACGACGTCTTCGAGCTCCCGATCCTTGAACAAATGTCTGATTTCTCCCATAAAACGACCGTAGCAATAGGATACGTCCGCTTCCGGCTTTTCCGTGCCGTCCGCGCGCAGCGCGCCGATATTGGATTCGTTGACGTTGTTCATGTAACAATTCGTGTTCCATATCCACTGGACCGCCCCGGCTCCCCCCGCCGCGAAAGCATAAGCGTATTTTCTCTCCAGAATGTTGCGGATTTCGAGCTCTGAACGTTTCGCCCGGCCGTTCGGCGTTTCGACGTACATGATGCCCGTCTCTTGAATCAGATTCGGCTTATTCGCCGTTTTGGAGAACAGGCTGTCCCATAGCAGATGATCCATCAGCCACCAGGAATGCACCGTCGTATAGTCGACAGCGTCCGCATAGAAGAATGGCGACGGCCTCTGGGAGCCGAGCCCTTCATCCTGGCCGACGGTTACCATCTGCGAGCCGTTATGCGACCGGATCGTGGCGATCAATTCCTTAGCCCACCGGTTGTGCATCTCCATCGTGAACAAGCAATAATCCAGCCATATCCCGTTTCTCTTCGCCAAGGCGTTATCCACAATATTGAAGCTAATCTCTTCGGGCTGCGGCAACGATACGGACGAGAACCCAGGAAATTCGTCAGGGGTCATGTCCCAGCGCTCTTGCAGCTCACGAATGTCGCCGTGGCGGTTCTGCAGCCATTCCGCGAAAGCCGTTTGCTCGTAAGCATCCCCTACCGTACGCGGTCCCGAGAACACGCGCTTCGGATCGAACATCGTCGGTTCGTTGATCAGATCCCAATGAATGTTGGTCGAGCCGACATGACGGGACACGACCGCAGCGATCAATCGCTTCTGGGCAGCAACGCTACGCGGATCGAGATAAGGGTTGACGCCCTCCCACATTTCCGGAGTGAACGAGAAGAACGTAAAGACGACTTCCAACCCGTGTTTCTTGGCCGTCAAAATAAACGAGTCGATCGATCTAAGCACTTCCTCGTACGGATGGCCGTCAACGAACATGACCTGGCGCCAGGCCGTCCATATCCCGGTACGAATCATGTTAATACCGGCATGCTTCATGCGAGCCATGTCCGCATCCCACAATCCGGCGTTCGGCATGAACAGGAATTTCCTCGCGACGTCGGAAGTCATGTACGTCATTCCGACGATCGGCATAGGTTTGCCCGCCTTCACGAAGTAATCGCGGTTGACCGTCAGCCTCTCCCCTTCGCTCAGTAGGCTGTCATCCCGTCCCCAGAATCCCTGTCTCAGCACGCGCCTCTCTCCACGATCGGACAACGCTTCGCAAACGACGCGGTAGAAGCCCGGAGCGACCGGAACGGGAACTGGCAGCCTTTCGATCCTGAGCTCCCGGGAAGACGGCAAGCTCACCTTTTTCTCCCAAAGCGCTTCGTGCCCCTCTTCCTCGTATACAGCAAGAGCAATCTGCCATGCTTTGGCGGAAGGCCTAACGGGACCCAGTTCCTGCATATGTAGGCTCAGGACAGGCTGCTCGCCGGGTTCGTAGCAGGAATAGTTCGGTTTGAGCCACATTTCGGTGACGCCTTCCGCGCAGTACGCTCCCCAGTCGCGAAGCGCGTCCAAGCCCCCGTTGTCCCAGAACGCTTGGCCGATTCGCTGATTGACGAATAGCCACCGGCCTCCGGCGAACTCCCCCTTCGTATTCTCAATCAAGGTCACCGGAGCGGACAGCTTCCTCCCCTCGCCCGAAACGCCATACAACAGAGGATAAATGTGGCCGTCCATCGGACCGCTCGACCCCAACTCGCCGGGACGGTCGTCCGTCCGGGTCAGATGGAGCGTGAACGAGCAGGTCGGTTCGATCGCCAATAACGATTCGTAGCCCGCCGCCAACGAAATATCCGGATTGGCCTCCAGTCCGATGATTCGGTCCGCGTTCGTCTCCAGCACCCCGTGAATGCGAAGCTGCCGATGATAAGCCGTCTGCACTCCCTCCGCCTTCCATTCCCCCTGCTCGCGATAGACGGGAATTCGAAACGGAGCGCCCCCTATTTGAACGAGCCCTTTGCCCTGTTTGAGATATCGAACGATGGACTCCCATGCCTGCTTCGGAAAATAAGGTCCATGAAGCTGAATCCATACATCCGCGGAAAGAAGAGCGTCGGCCAAGCCGTCCGCGTCAACTACCTTGTACTTGCTCTGAAGCTCGTTTCTTGCCTCATCGCTCGGACGCTGTCCGTCGTAAGGAAAAGTAGGATCGTAGAATACGATTGTGTTCATCATCGGAGTAGGTTCATCCTTTTCATAGTCGCTATTCATCGATACTTTCGTAGTTCAGCGTAACTCTGCCGATCTGCGCAGCCCCTGGTGAATCCGGAAACCGGATTTTTACATACTTAGTCCCTTTCGGAAAAGAGCCGCCTGTATAGATCGTTTTGTTTTCCGTACTCTCCGCAGCCTTTTTGTCCGGGGTGTACGGCTCATAACTGTCGTCGTCCGCCGAGACGTAAAACCGCAGATCCGCGGACGGATCGCTTTCCGCCAGCCAGGCTTCGACCGTAAAGCCGGACAATACGCCCTTTCCCGACGCAAACGGAGCTTTGTAGATCACGTACTCGTTCTTGCCGGATTCGTTCGTAAGCCTCTTCTCGTCCCCTCCGAACGAATCGGATGGACGGGGATCGTAGATCACGCGTCTGCTCAGTCTGTACGTTCGGGTCAGATCCTTAAGCTCGTCCTCGATTGTTCCGGATTTCTTGGATTGTTCCCATATGGCCTTGATCGTTTCCTCGTCGCCGAACGATGATGGGTACACCTTGCTCGGCGTGATGGCATTGTAGTAATCGTTGGAGCCGACGGGCGCATTGCCAAGCGTATTGTATGCGGCCATTTGGAGATGGCCGTTCGGATCGTTCGTCCGGATCCAGTCATAGGCGTAAGCCAGCCAGGAGCGGCGATAGTCGTCGCCCTGATGAGCGAACCAAGCTATCTCGTCATACCCCCAAGGCAAGAAGAAATCGCTCTTCCCCGGGGTACCATACGTACCCCCAAAGTTATCCAATTCGATCAAATAAGGCGTATGGGACGAAACCCATCCTTGGGGGTTCAGGCCACCTATCGTTTTCCGATAGAAGGAGTCGAGATAATTGAGCTCCAATTTCGTTTCCTGGGGAAAATGGGGCAGCGGTTTGTTACGCGCCGGATAGCCCACGAAATCGAACGCCAGCTTTCTCTCGGACGCATTCGCATTCGAGGAAGAAACCGAACGTTCGCCCGGACTATCGTCGTACACTTCGTTCACATGCGCGTCGAGCAGAACGTTATGACGCCTGCCGTGCTCCGCTGCATAAGCCCGAATCCGTTTCAGCAATCGGTTCCATTCGGCGTAGCCGATATCTTCTTCCCCCATTAGCCTCACTTGTCCCATATGAATCGATTCGTAACCGAGATCGATGAATCTTTTGGCCCGGTAGAAGAAAAATAGTTGCGTCTCCTGCTGCGTAATGTCCGGCACCGATTTTCCCGGTCCCCAGTTATCCAAATATCTTCCATCGTGATACAGCATCGCTTCGTAATTGAAATTCCGCTTCTCCGGCGGCAGCTCGAATTCTTCAAACACCCAAGCCGGTATCGGGATATCGTTCACCGATTCCGCCGTCGTCTCGAAGATGGCCGCCTGCAGAATGATCTCCGGGTCCTGGGCATGAACGGCTTCGGCCATCTGCCCGGCACCGGTGAACATCGACTCGTCTGCTTCAAAATCCGTCCAGATTATTGCGGCCCTTCCGATATGCTTCGCGCCTGTATTCGCGATAAATCGCAGCCATTCCCGCTTCTTCTCCGCATCCTCATAAAAGAAGGCTAAATTCAGGATCTTCACGGAACGGGACAAGTAGCGATTCAGCGTATCTTGCGACATGTGGCCGTCGAACGCGTAACCGGAAGCTTCTTGCTTTCCGTTGTCTTTCAACTTATCCGCGGCCATTGCCCAAATCCCGGCTAGTATACCGGCCGCCACGATGACCATGATCCATTTCCGCACAGATTACCGCCCCCGCTCCGCGAGGGTAACGGAGCCGTCCTCTCCGTAAACGACTCGGTATCCGCCGAGAAGCGACTCGATCGCGTTATTGGCCAGAAAGATATCGTCGCCGTTCGTATCTTCTACCACTTTCGCGATATAGAAATGGCCGGCGTCCGGCAACGAGATTCGCGACCATGGACGGGCTTCGTAAGGCCCGTCGAATTGCTCGGAGACGTAAATCCAGTTTTCGAATGTCCCGTAGCCGGTTACGCCTCCGAAGTACATGTACCATATGCCGTTGCGATTCCAGATTTGGGACGTCTCCATTCTCTCGAACTGTTGCGGATAGGCAACGATCTTATGAGGCTCCCAGTCCGTCAAGTTCCGGGAACGAAGCATGAGCTGGCAACCTCGACTATCTTGCGGCGCATTCACTGCCTGCGCGTTAATGACCATATAGTACCAGCCGTCTATCTTCTCGGGATAGACGAACGGATCGGCTAGCGGAGACGCTTCTATCGTTTCGCCTTGCCACTTCGCGGCGATCGGATCGGGCCTTGGAATGACCGGACCATCGCCGACTTTAGTCCAATTCGTTAAGTCGTCGCTCTTGGCCAGCCCGATCCCCCCTTCGTCCCGATTCGAGTTCCCGGTAAACAACATATACCAGGCCCCATCCTTGAAGACGACGCTGCCCGTCGCGATTCCTTTGTCGTTCCACGTCCCCGGAAGCGCTTGAAGCGCTAGCGGCCGTTCTTCCCAATGCAGCAAATCCTTCGATACCGCATGCCCTACCGATTGGCGGGAATGAATATATTCCGGATCGCCCGCTCTTGGATACTGCAAATAAAACGCATGAACTTCGTCCCCTTGCCGGGCATACCAGAAATCCCAAACGAACATCTCTTCCAACTTGTAACTATCGAAACCCATCCGGGAACTCCTCCTTTTGTCGCCGTCGAACGCATAACCCGAAGTCTCTTCTTGTTCCCCGTTACCTTTGCGTTTATCCGCGCTCAGCGCCCATATCCCGATCAGCAAACACGCCGTTATGAAGAAAATGATCCATTTCCTCATGGCTTACCTCGCCTCGAGCGTCACGGAACCGTTCTCTCCGTAAACGATACGATATCCTCCGAGAAGAGACTCGATCGCGTTAGCGCTTGGAGCGCTGCCGGCCGTTCTTCCCAATGCAGCAAATCCTTCGAGACCGCATGCCCTACCGACTGACGGGAATGAATATATTCCGGATCGCCCGCTCTTGGATACTGCAAATAAAACGCAAGAACTTTGCCCCCTTGCCGGGCATACCAGAAATCCCATATGAACTCATCTTCCAACCTGTAACTATCGAAGCTCATTCGGAAACTCCTCCTTAATATCCGATCGTTTCAATCGAATCGAAATACAACGTGCCCGATCCCGGACTTCCGGCGCCGACTCCCGTGTAGAGCGAGAGATGGGCGACCGCCGACAAGTTCATCGGACCGGTGCCGGTATACCAGGACGGCCGCGCGAAGGCGCTGAACGGAATTTCGATCAGCCTTGCCGTCGGATCCGCTAAGTCCAACACTTTATCCCAATAATCCCCGCCAACCGTTTTGATTTGAATCGTAAAATTGCGATTGGAGCCGTCTGGCTTGAACCAGAAACGAAGCGCATCGTATCCGGACCAATCGGCGCCTCCGAGATTCAACGCCACCCCACCGTAGGTCACGACCCCGACGTTATACTCGTATTTCAATCCGTAATCGCCGTCATTCTTGTGCGCCGGATCCAACGAGATCGTTACCGGATCCGTATTGGGATTCACCTCGTAAGCCGCATTAAGGGCCAAATCCGTTCCCCCGTAACTTTCGAAATCGTCGATTTTGCCATCGGCATAGACGCCGGAATCCGCATAGAACGTCGAGACTTTCCCGATCTGCGGATTCGTCGCGGTCGTAGAAGCGTTGTTAAACTCGATCTTCACGTACCTCGTTCCGCTCGGCAGCCTGCTTCCGATGTAGGTGACCTTTTTCTTGGCCCCATTGATCGTTATTTTCTTAGGCGTATAGAGAGAATAGGAAATATCGTCTGAAGAGATATAGAACTTGAAGTCGGCGACAGGAGCATTGGACGAAAACCATGTGTCGACTACAAATCCGGTCAGTCTCGTGCGATCAGTCACGTAAGGAGCTTTGTATATGACGTATTCGCTCGAATTCGACGTTCTAGTCAACCTAGTACTGTCCCCTCCATAGGAGTCGGGGTTGCTGCCAACCTTGGTCAACTGCGAGCTGAGCCTGTATATTTTGGTCAAATCGCGCAAATCGTCCTCGACCGCTCCGTTCTGAGGCGCGTTGCCCCATATCGCTTTGATCGCCTCTTCGTCGCCGAACGACGACGGATACACACTGCTCGGCGTGATCGCGTTGTAGTAAGTGTTGGAGCCGACGGGAGCATAGCCAAGCGTATTATATCCAGCCATTTGGAGATGGCCGTACAGGTCGTTCGTCCGAATCCAATCGTTGGCGTAAGCCAGCCACGAGCGGCGATAGTCGTTGTCCTGATGGGCGAACCAGGCAATCTCGTCATACCCCCAAGGCCAGAAGGGCGCACTCGTGCCCGGGTTGCCGTTCGTCCCCGAAACGTTATCCAGTTCGATCAAATAAGGCGTACGGGACGAAACCCATCCTTGGGGATTCAGGCCTCCGATCGTTTTCCCATAGAAGGAGTCGAGATAATTGATCTCCAATTTCGTTTCCTGGGGAAAACCGGGCAGAGGTTTGTTGCGCGCCGGATAGCCCACGAAATCGAGCGCCAGTTTCTTAACGGCGGGGGCGGGTTCCTCCAACGTGTCATGAAGCGTTGCTCCGGCAGCGTTAATCTTCACGTCCATCAATTGAACCGTCCAAATATTCGGCATCGTCTTCCAGCTTATTTTCACGTAGTTCGTGCCGACCGGGAGAGGACTTCCGTTCGTCGTTCTGTAATTCGGCCACGTGTAATCCGTGCGTTGTATTTCTTGAATCGTCTTGCCGACCAGTGTCCAGTTCTGACCGTCCGGGGACGCGTACAGATCGAAGCCGTCGGGCTGATCGCCGGCTCCCGCCCAATTCGCGGAGATCACCTCAAAGCCGGTTGCGCCTTCCATCTTGTACACGATGTAATGTCCATCCGGCGATTGGGCGCCATCGCGGTTTAATCGGGATGCGTCGTTATTATAATAAATGCTCGTATTTCCCGGGGCTTCGTATCTGAACGGCCCCTTGGCCATGTACCATAACGGGTTGGCATTATCGTACACTTCGTTTACGTGGGCGTCCAACAAGATGTTATGCCTTCTGGAATGAACTTCCCCGTACGCTCGAACGCGATTCAACAGGCGGTTCCAGTTCAAATAAAACGGATCCGTTTCGCCCATCAGTCTCAACTGACCGAAGTGGATCGACTCGTAGCCGAGATCGATAAACCGCTTTGCTCGGTAAAAGAAAAACATTTGGGTTTCCAGATTCGTAATATCGGGAACGGACTGTCCCGTTCCCCAGAAGTTCACGTATCTCCCATCCCCATACAGCATCGCCTCGTAACTGAAATTCCGGGTCGTCGGCTGCAGCCCGAACTCTTCGAACACCCAGGCCGGAATCGGAATGTTATTCACCGTTTGCGCCGTCGTCTCGAAGATGGCTGCCTGCAGGATGATCTCCGGATCCTGGGCATGAACGGCTTCGGCCATCTGCCCGGCACCGGTGAACATCGACTCGTCGGCTTCAAATTCCGTCCAGATCATTGCGGCCCTTCCGATATGCTTCGCGCCAGTATTCGCGATAAATCGCAGCCATTCCCGCTTCTTCTCCGCATCCTCATAAAAGAAGGCTAAATTCAGGATCTTAACGGAACGGGACAAGTAGCGACTCAGCGTATCTTGCGACATTTTCCCGTCAAAAGCGTAGGGTGACGGGGCGGCTTTCGCCCCTCCGGTCTGCCATACTCCGAACAGAAGACTTAATGCGACTATTAGACATACGGTTTTTTGGCGCATGCGATACCCCTCCGTTAATTATCCATTTCAGATGCCTTCACTTTAAATTAGCGATGTTAACTCCCTTATTCAGATACTTCTGAGATAGTACGAAAAACAATAACGTCGGGATTAACGCGATCACGATCGCTACCAAGATGAGCGTATAGGCATTGTAAGTAGGCGAAGTAAAGTAGAGCAATCCTACCGCAAGCGGATAAGAGCTTCTGTCGCTCAAATAGATAAGCGGACCAAAGACGTCTTTCCAGGACCCGAGGAAAGTGAACAGCGCGGACACGATGAGCACCGGCTTCGCCTGCGGCATGATCACGTGCCACCAAATGCGCAAATACCCGCACCCGTCGATCTTGGCCGCCTCGTCGATCTCCCGAGGCAAAGTGATATAAAACTGCCGGATCAGAAAAATCAAATACGCGGAGCCGAACAACTGCGGGACGAGCAACGGCTTGTAACTGTCGAGCCAACCGATCGATTTGAAGTAAATGAACAACGGAAGCATGGTGACTTGACCCGGAAGCATCATCGTCGCGATAACAATAATGAACATGCCGTTGCGGAAAGGAAACTTGAACCTCGCGAAACCATACGCGATCAACGACGAGCTGAGCACGGATAAAACGACCGAGCTTGCCGCAAGGAACGTGCTGTTCCACATAAAGACATAGAATTTCAATTCTACGAACACATAGGAGTAGTTACTCCACAAGGCGGGAGATGGTATCCATTCGATCGGGATCTTGAAATACTGCGCATTGGTCTTTAAAGACGAAGTAAACAGGTAGGCGAACGGGACGAGAATGACGAACGACAATAAAGCCAGGAACGAAAAAATGAATATTTTGCTCGCGAGAAGACCCGATTTATGCCTCATTTGCTCTCCTCCTCGCCGAACAACTGAAACTTTTTCGATAGCCTGAAGATGACCAGGCTGAGCAGAAGGCTGACGATAAAGATGGTCCAACCGACGACGGCCGCCGAGCCCATGTTGTAGTCGCGGAAAGCCAGCGTATATAAGTAGAAAACTAACGTCGCCAACGAGTTTTCATTGCCCATTCCACCCGTCTTGAATTCGGAAGCCAGCGTCAGCGCCAAATCGAACACTTGCAAGCCACCGATAATCCCCATGATCGATTGGAACAACAAAACCGGAGTAAGGAGCGGTATTGTCACCTTGTAGAACTGTTGTAACCCGTTCGCTCCGTCGATCATGGCCGCTTCGAAATACGACGGATCGATTCCTTTGATCCCAGCCAAATAAATGATGACGCCGCTACCCAAAAACCAGAAGCTCATGGCGACGATGACCCATACGGCTTGGCCGGGTTCGGTCAACCAGGATTGGTAAGGCAATCCGAGCAAATTCAGCACTTGATTCAAGAGGCCGTATTTCCCGTTTCCGAATACCGGTTGCATCATACTGGCGAGTGCCGTCCCGATCACGAGGGAAGGAAGAAAGATGATCGCGCGGAACACGTTGGCCCCAAGATAGTCTTTGGCTAACATCGCGGCGATAACAACGCCGAGCACGAGGTAGATCAAGCTGCTTCCGAACGTAATTATCAACGTGTTCTTCAACGCTGTGTAGAAAATCGGATTTCGAAACACTCCCTCAAAGTTGGATAGCCCTATCCATCGCGGTTCCCTCAGAAAATCCCATTTGACGAACGTCAGATAACCCGAGACCGCCATTGGAAAAATACCGAATAACAAAAAACCTGCCATCCATGGAGAAACCAGCAACAGGCCCGCCAACTTCTCCCGTCGTTCAATTCCCATTTTGCTTCTGCCTGATCCCAAGCTGCTTCCCTCCTAACTGCGAGTAGAAAATCGGGATGCCCTCTGGATGGAAGGACATCCCTTTCCCGTTTACCGCTTACTTGCCGATATTCGCTTGATATTTGTCCAGCATCGGCTGGCCTTCTTTCTCCAGTTGTTCGGCGAATTGCTGCGCCGTCACTTTGTCCGACACGAGTTTGCTTTGCAGCCCCGTCCGCAACGTATCGAAATCCGAAGGGAACGGCGGAGTCGCAACGACGCTCTCCTTAGCCGCGGCGAACCCGGTAAAAGCGTTCGGATCACCGGCTTGCAGCGTCTCAAGCGTCTCGGCCAGCGCTTCTTTATTAACAGGCAGGTCGGAAAACTTACCGAAAGAAAGTTGTCCTTCCTTAGAACTCATCCACTTGACGAGTTCCCAAGCGGCTTCCTTGTTCTTCGAAGCGACCGGGATGACATGCGAGTTGAGATAGCCTACCTGAGTCACTTTCCCGCCTTCCACGATCGGCGCCGGAATGGACATGTAGTTGATATTGGCCTCTTTCATCGCATTCAAGCTCCAGTTTCCCGTCCAGCCGATCGCCACTTTTCCGGTTGTCAATGCGCTATCCGGATTGCCGTAAGCACCTTTCCATACGTCCAAGATCGGTACCTGGGCTCCGCTTGCCATGATGTCTTTGAACGCCTGAATAGCCTTAATGCCTTCCGGCGTATTCACCATCACCTTTTTGCCGTCGAGCGACAGTACGGGCGATCCGGCGCTTAGAGCCAATGAGTATAATAACTCCTCGGGAAACAGATTGGCCGCCATCATATCGCCCTCAAGTCCCGCTTGAACCTTTTTCATCATGTCCACCCATTGCGCCGCTGTCATCGGCTCCGTCTGGGAAGGAAGAGGCACGTTCGCCTTGGCAAACAAATCCTTGTTAATGAAAGGAACTCTTCGGCCCACCCCGGTCGGAGCTCCCAATTGAGCGCCTTCCACGTTAAACGCCGCTACCGAATCTTCGGTTAACTGTCCGAACACTTCCTGCGCCCCCGGCAACGTATTGAGATCCAGGAATACGTTCGAGTAAGTGTAGGCGAACCAGTCGCTCGAAGTGAATCCGATGACGTCCGCCGCATTGCCCGAGATCAAGTCCGTTTTCACTTTGGAATTATAAGTGTCGTAAGGCAAAAACTCCGACTCTACTTTAATGTTCGGATGGGAGTTCTCGAACTCGTCCAACCAGGCCCGGAATTGGACTTCGTCTTGCCCGGAAGCCCAATGCAAGTACCTGATCGTGACTTCCTTCTCCGCGGCGTTCTCTTTGCTCTGTTCGCTCTGTTGCGCCTCGCTTCCGCCACCGCTGCCCGCGCTCGATTCCGAGGAGGAATTCCCGGAAGAACATGCCGCCGTAACCAAAATGATGGCCATAATCAAACTCAGTGATAAAAACGCTTTCATTGTTTTCATTGCCCTTACCCCCAATTAAGTATGAATTGACTTTCATTGCTTTGCAGCTAACGCTTAGCTTCACTTCGTTTACACTCGATCCGCTTTGCGCCCCAAACACTTGCAGAAATCCAAAATGTTAGGTTAAAAACAAGTAATTCTCAAAATGGTTATCTAACATTTCGATAATAATCATAACATGCACAAAACAAATGTCAATACGTTATTTTTATGGCGCAAATAAAACCCAATATAGACCCTATAAAACAAAGGATTAATCTTGAATTTACGCATAAAAACAATATTCCCTTTCCGCTTTTTTTGTTATCTAACAAAACAACAAAGTTGATCAAATATCAATTGCCACATTGTTATTTTGTTATTTATTTTATATGATTAGGAGTAGCAGCCAATCAAATCATTTGTTCGTTGGTTCCAGAGGGAGAGAGAAGGATGTCTCGTAAAGTTACGCTGCAACAGATCGCCGATTACGTCGGCTTCTCGAAGTTCGCCGTTTCGAGGGCGCTCTCTGGAAAATCCGGAGTGACCCCCGATACCCGGGACAAAATCATAGAAGCCGCCACGAAGCTCGGTTATTTTTCCCAACAATCGAAATCGCACAAGACGAAAACCAAAGACCGCGCGATCCAGAGCGCCGTACCCGCCAAGAAGGTGATCGCCGTTGTCATTCCGAATTTAAGAGACCAGACCAAGGACAATCCGTATTGGGGAAAAATTCTCGAGGGAATAACCGAAAGCGTCGAAAAAGCGGGATTAAACATGATCATTATGACGGAGCAGCTGTCCGATCATTTATTTTCGGCCATTAATCAGCGAGGTCTGCTTGGATATATATGCGTTGGGTTAATCCCCACGCAAATCGTGCTTGAAATCAAAAATCTCGGTCTCCCCTTCGTGCTGGTCGATCATGAAGATCCTTTAATCCCGTCGGATTCGATCTTCATGAATAACTTCGATTGCACAAGACAGCTAACGACTTATTTGATCGGTCTCGGCCACAAATCCCTGCAGTTCGTAGGCGAAACTTCCAACATCCGAAGCTACTATGACAGATGGAAAGGTTATTCGGCGGCTTTGGAGGATAACGGAATACAATCGCGCCAACACCCCGACCTGCTCAAGCTATTCGATATGCGACCGGAAAAGGTACGCGAAGAGGCGTTAAATCAAATTAAATTGCTCCAGTCCAAAAATGAGCTCCCCACGGCTTTCGTATGCATTAACGATCACATGGCCAACGAAATTATCCATTCGCTTCAACAATTGGGACTTCAGGTTCCACGCGATTTTTCCGTGACCGGATTCGACGATCTTGACGTCAACTCTCTCGGGATTACGACGATTCACAGCTCCAGTAACGCGCTAGGTAGAAGAGCGGTAGAAATGCTGCAGAGACGCTCCGAAAATCCTGAATCGGACTACGAGAGAATTCTGTTCGCCGGTAGAATGATCATTAAAAAAACGACAAGCGCCCCGATAGCCTGAACTGTAAAATTAAGAAAACCATCTTCACCGTCTTCGCTCTTAGAATGCGCTATAAAAAAGACCGTCAGGGCGCCCTGACGGTACTTCTGAGTTTGGAAGAAATCCGAGACGATATGTTAGGTAGTTGGAGTAAATAAATGGATTAGTAGTTACTACTTAGGTCCTCCAATTGGAGGGAGAAGTATAGGCACTTTTTGGGGCCTTCGTGATTCATGCCTATCTTGTGGCCTTAGTAGTGACTGAAAATCTGCAGCTACATCATACGCTGCAATGGAGCTTACCGCATACTTACCTCATCTTCTGCAGCGAGCCGCATCCCAACCGGAGCTGGAGACTCCAGTGCGCTTTGCCTCTCATAGCGGGAATTTGCAACAGCTTTCCATTCTCATATGCCGTGCTTAACGTGTCATAGAAACCGTTGCAAGGCTCCAGCGCGCACACGAGCTGCCCATTAAATTCACCTTCGTTGATCCAGAAGCCGAAATAGGGCAGCTCTTCGGGCGACCATTCCAACACAACGAATTCACCGCTGTTACGTTCATAAAGTCCGGCCCATCCGCTGTCCACAGGCCCTTCCGCATAGAACTTGCGCGAATCGCCCGTCCCCGCCGGGCGAATGAAATCAAGCCGCGGGTAAGGACTCTCAATCGTCTCCGGCCAATCATAGACGCGGCCCTTGTCGAGATTTCTTCCGCCGTCGGTGCATAACATTTGTTTCAGCCCATCCGGCACGCAGATTTGCGTATGCTCCGTCGCCGCGAATAAAGGATGCGCCGTCCAGAAAACGGATATCGCCTCTTCGCCAGTGTTCACGACCTCATATTCAAACCGAACAACCCGTTCATCCGCGAAGGACATCCTGCGCGTGATTTCGTAGGGGAGCGCCCGGCCCGCTGCCTTGCAAATCAATACCCCATTCTCACTATAGACATCCCAAGGCATTGACCATAATTCCCCATGATCGGGAATGATGCGGCCTTCGTAGGCTCCCTCCGCTGGATACGGGCAAGCGACGATCGTCGGAAAACATTCATCCCACCCGAACATCGCTTGCTCCGAATACGTCTCTCCATATCCCAGGCTTCCGCGCATTTCATCTGATTTAGATTCCGTAAGCCATTCCTTAGCCGTCGGCTTGTACTGAAGGGATACGATGTTTCCGCCCAGCTCCGGCACTACGATCAGGCTTATCGCTGCCGTTTCCATGACCCAACAATCCAAACCCCGATAAGTAGATTTTTCCATGTTATAATAGATTTGTTTTTCCCGATCTTTCCCTGTCATGATACCGCTCCTTTGCTTTCCTAACGGAGGTGACGAACGATGTCCAAGAAACTGCATTACCTTGAGCCTGACGATACCCTGAAGGACTTGCAAGATTTCTTCTTTCCGCCCTATATCACGCTAGCCCATATGTTCCACTCTCCCGAGGGCTGGGCGCTAAAGCCTCGCGTCTTGAAGCAATACCAGCTGCAATATGCCTTGGAAGGCTCGGCCGACTACCGGATCGAGGGGACTCCCTACGCTACGACTAGAGGAGACCTGCTCCTGCATTGTCCGAACGAGCTTCACGAAGTAAAGACGATACCCGGGAAGCCGTACGTCTGCTTATCCATCGTATTTCATTTCGGCGCTACGGATTTCCCGCTTGGCCAGCTGGTCGGTTTCGACCGGAATAACTCCGACTCCGACCGTCCCCATCTTATGGGCAACTTTTCCGAGCATCCTCTTGAAAATCAGCTGTCCGAGCTCATCTATCACTACCGCCAGCCTGGACTCCATCATAAGCAGCGATCACAGCATCTCCTCATGGGCGTGTTATTGACTTTGGCCGACTATCGCAACAAAGACTCCGGGTCGTCCGTCGCCAAGGAATCATCCGGGACCGCCAAGCTGATCCTCATCCGCAATTACATCGACAACAACCTGCGGGACGGATTCCGCCATGAACAGCTGGAGAAGCTGTCCGGTTGGAGCCGGAATTATATTATTTTGCAATTCAAGCGGCATTTCGGCATGTCGCCGACGCAATACCTCGTATGGATTCGGCTCGAGAAAGCCAAGGAATTAGCGCTTCAATCCGGTTTAGCTTTCGGTGAAATCGCAGCCGAAGTCGGGTATTCGGACGTTCATTCCTTCGGCAAAATATTCAAGCGCAAGATGGGCATAAGCTTAAGCCAATTCGTCGGCACGCTGTTCCGGGATACTCCCGATCGTTAGCCGGAAAATGGGATTCGCCGCTCCCTCTAATCCATCTGGATAAATACTTTACCTGCTTTAGTTTTAACGGGGTAAGTTTTAATATCGATGCACACCGGCTTCTTCATCGCTTTGCCCGTCGTATAGTCGAAACGCCCGTTGTGCTTAGGACATTCGATAATATGCCCCATGACCAAGCCTTCTGCCAGGTGAACCCTCTCGTGGGTGCAGAAGCCGTCGGTCGCATAGTACTCGCTGTCTTCCGTACGATAGATCGCGAACGAGCGGTCGCCATAGTTAAACCGAATAACGTCCTCCTCGTCGATATCGTCAACTCCGCACGCTTCAACCCAACCCTCAAGCTCGCTCATTGTACCCTCCTGTTATCGCCTGTTATCGTTGGACCGTAGTTGTAAGGCTGCGCCGTAGCGGGAAGAGGTTTTACGATTGTATAGGAAGGGTCTTTTCCCTGCTTCAGCAGAGCTGAAATCACTTCCTTGTAAGCTTCCCATAGGCTGCGGCGAGCCGGCGGACAGTCACGCTTCATCTCTTCGTGCAGCGCAGGAAGCGCATGATAAGGAACCATCGGGAACATGTGATGCTCGACGTGGTAGTTCATATTCCAATACAGGTAGCGGAAAATAGGGTTCATATACACGGTTCGAGTGTTCAAGCGATGGTCCAGCACGTCCTCCTTCAGCCCGAGATGCTGGGTCATTCCGAATACGAGAAGCAGGAACGCGCCATAGAACGAAGGTAAAATGACGAACATAGCTGGCAGAATGCTCACCGTATAGATGCATGCAAATACGACCCCTGCGAAAATAAGCAAGTAAAACCGCGATTCCCAAAATGTTTTGCGAAACTCCGATGGCGGAATGTAGTCTTTCTCTTCCTTATCAATGATGCCGAAGCTGTGCAGGAACATTCTCTTGATATCCCGCGGACCGGCATACAGCCTCAAGAAATCCATCAGGATAATCCTCCAGATAGGAGGCCTCGGCTGCGCAATCTCGGGGTCGCGTCCGACGATTATCGTATCCGTATGATGACGAGCGTGACTCCAACGCCACGGCGTTGCCGGCCTCAGGCTCATGAAGGAAGCCATTTGGTACACGACCTCGTTCATCCAAGATGTTTTAAAGGCGGTGCCGTGTCCACATTCGTGCCACCGTGAATCGGCGGGCGATGAATACAAGATGCCGTACAGGAGGAATGCCGGAATAGCCCACCAAGTTCCCCAGGCGTAGTAAGCTAGAATGCCGGAGCCGATCATCAAGGCGAACCATAAGAGAGTGTCCCGGATCGCAGGCAGGTTGCGCCGCTGCATTAACTCCTTCATCCGCTTCCTCGGAATCGGGGTCGCGTACCACTCCGCCGACGCAATCCCTCTGTCCTGAGCCCGCTGGTTTTCCGGCCCGGTAAGGCTGTAATTCCTTTTCACATACGCTGTTTCGCTAATGACAATCCCCTCCCTTTCATTGCTTCTCCCCTCTATTATAGGAGCCATGCATCCTCCTTGTATTTGGTTCAAAGTCATAATGATGTAACCAAGATCACACTCCGATCTCGCTCCATACAGAAAAACACCGACCGCGCGTGGTCGATGTCTTTGGACAAATATAAATACACTCGATTAACGATTCCGCCACCGTTCCAGCTTGACTATGTTTCGCGTGAAAAGGCCCGTGACAAACTTGGGAATGCCGAACTCCACCAGTTTGGCCTTCACTCTCTCTTTCATCTGGTCAGCGGTAATATCCGGCAACGTAAACACGCCGTTCTCATAGCAATGGCTGCAATACATCGTACTCTTTGATCCGTCTGCCTCGGTTCCGCCGCCCTTGTCGTCTCTCGACATCGGCATCCCACAGCTTTGACAGTTTTTGTACACTTCTGCCATCGGTAACCCCCCATTCGACTAGTACGTTGGAATCTGTTCATTATGGATAAGATTATACCATACGCTCACGCTCCGATAAGCTGATCCTTACCGCCCGCTTTCGAAATTCTAATCGCCATTAAAGCGGCAAGGATACAAACGAAACCGGCAGCGACGAATGATACCGTGTAAGTGCCCAGCCAATCCCTCATAACTCCCGCTCCATAAGCAGCCACCGAAGCGCCGATCTGATGGGCGACGACGATCCATCCGAAAATCATTCCCGCCTGTTCTCGGCCGAACGCGTTCGAAGAAATTTTGACGGTTGGCGGAACGGTCGCGATCCAATCCAACCCGTAAAATACGGTAAAAATCATCATTTCCATATAACCGAGATGAAGGGCATAAGGGAGGAAAATAAGGGATAACCCGCGAAGCCCATAATACCAGAACAGCAACCAACGACTGTCGAATCTATCCGATAACCAGCCAGACAACGTTGTCCCGACAAGATCGAAAAGCCCCATTATCGCGAGAAATCCCGCCGCTACCACTCCGGAAATCCCAATATCGCCGCAAGCAGGAATGAGGTGAGTTCCGATTAAACCGTTCGTGGAAAATCCGCAGAAGAAAAACGTACCCGCGAGAAGCCAGAAAGTTTTGTTTCGAAGCGCGGAACGAAGCACGAGCAACGGCGTGACTATGATATTCCCCTTAAAAGGAACAGGCTTGCTAATCTCATCCGAACCATACGGAGCAGAGCCTACGTCATACGGATGGTTTCTCATCCATAGGGCGACGATAACGAGCAGGACGAGAATAACCGCGACGGATGTATACATGGCATATCTCCAGCCCGAATCCGCCGTAATCTTAGCCAGCAAGGGCAGGAATAAGAGCTGTCCCGTAGCGGCGCTGGCCGTCAGCATTCCAACGACCAGCCCTTTCCTCTTCACAAACCATTGATTGGCGACCGTTACTCCGAGCACGTTGGCCATCATTCCCGATCCGAGCCCCGCGACGAATCCCCATAAGAGCTCGAATTGCCACAAGGACGTCATTAACGGCGTTACGGCAAGACTTGCGGCCAGAACCGCCAGAGCGACGACCATCACCCGGCGAATACCGAATTTCTGCAATAAAGCGGCAGAAAATGGCCCTACTAATCCATACAAGAAAATCCCGACGGATACGACCGCTGAGATTCCTCCCCGGCTCCACCCGAATTCATTTTCTAAAGGGAGCATTAATATACTCGGCATCGAACGGATTCCTGCGGATACAAGCAAAGTAATAAAGGTGATGAGAACTATGATCCATCCATAATACAATTTCGGCGATACTTTATTCGTGTTCAATCGTTCCACGCTCCGCTCCATCTGTTTGGAACATCTTTTCAACCTATTTTGTTTGTACATACAAAATTAATTCAAACAAATAATCATTTTTTCTCAAGCCTCTCGCTTGTTTTTTTAATATCTTGGGACAATTGATCTGATTCCTCTTCCCCAAGAAGGGCCGCATAGCTGTCGTGCAGATTTCTCGAAGCCTGACGAATCGTATCTTCCAAACCCTGCCCCTTAACAGTGGGATAAACGAGCACCGTTTTCCCCTGTACCTTCCGTTCTACCAATTGCTTGGCTTCCAACTTGTCGATGAAACGAGTTAGGGTAGACGGGGTTACGTACAGCTTCTCGGCTAACTCCTTCTGCGTGATTCCCGGGATTCCGTTAACGAGCAGAATAAGATATCCATACATAGGACTAAGTCCCGTCGACGCAAATTGTTCTTCGGCAATTCTCGTTATGGAACGACTTAAGCGATTAGCGGTGAAGAACAAACAATTATGCAAAAAACTATCGTTCATGGCGGCTTCACCTCTTGCTCTATTTTGTATGTACAACTAATATAAATTCCGCAACAATCCCTGTCAATCTTATTTTTCAAGTTCCTTCATTCGTTGGTCTAATTGCTCGAGTACGAACGGCCAGGCATGCTCGTGCTGATCCCTTGATTCCTTGTCCGGAAACCCTGCGTGCGCAAGCCGCAATTGCGTGCCTTTGCCGTTAGGAGCCATTTCAACCGTGACGATCGTCTCGGCTCCCCAAGTGCCTTTCGCCCCGGTAACCCACGTCAACTCGATGAGATGATCGCGCTCAAGTCTAAGGAATCGACCATAATGAGGATGGCGTTCCGCCTTGCCATGCTCCTCGAACCGGTGAACCGTCTCGAAGAAGAATACGGCGTTGACCTCCCCTTTCATCAACACCGAACCCGGTGCCGCGAACCATTGATCGAGCTGTTCCGTCCACGCCCGGTAAAGCACGTCCGGCGTTGTCTCCATCTCACGAACCACAGTCAGATTAAACGGTCTTGTCGAAATATCAGGTACTGTAATTGGATTGATCATGGTACCCTCCAAGTGTCTCTCGCATCATGTACGTTTTAGAAATTTCCTTCGAACTTGGCTTTCTTTAGCCAATTGCGGACCGCGGCATTACCCGCGATTACAGCCGACGCTCCGATGATTATTCCAAAGGAAGCTGCTGTTAGTGCCGTTATGCCCGTACTATAGGCGACTGTGTTGACAGTTACGCCTAGTGTAGCTCCTATAGCCATAATGACCGTAGCTAATACCTTGCCCACTGGGGAGATGATAACAGTTCCGATTGTTGTTCCGAAAGCTATGACAGCAAGCACTCCGGCTAATCCTATTATAAACATTTTATCGCCTACTCTAGTAGATTTTAATTACTCTACTAGAATTGACAGTTGTTGCTTACTCTAAACTTTGGCTTTTCATTTTCTCCGAACTTTTCTGGTTTTGCCGACGTTCGGGAACCATCCACCGACCGTTCTTCACCCGCAGGGATACGAGCGGCTCAGGTTCCGCCTCGCCTTGTCCCGATGTGGACGTAAAATGAAATTTTTCCGCAAGCGATCCCATTATGATCCCCGCCTCCAATAACGCGAACTGCGAGCCAATGCAGCCTCTAGAGCCTCCCCCGAACGGAAAATAAGCGAATCTCGCCCATTGGGAAACTCCGCCATCGAACCTCTCCGGACGAAACACGCCAGCATCGCCGAACACGCTGTCATTGCGATGAATCGCGTAAGGACTGATCAGAAAGCTGCTGTTCTTGGGGAAATGATCACCCAGCATAACAAGTTCCTGCTCGGATTCACGAAGAATCGCCCATGCCGGGGGATAGAGCCGCAATGTCTCCTGCACGATCTGCTTCGTGAAGGACATCTCCCGGTATCGGTCATAGGCCGATAATCGTTCACCGCCGGAACTCTCTTCGTTGAGCCGGATAACATCCAGCTCTTCATGCAGCCGTTGCCTAGCTCCAGGAGCCCGCTCTAAACAATACCACGCCCATACTAATGCGTTGGCCGTCGTCTCATGTCCAGCTAGCAGCATCGTCATCATCTGGTCGCGAATTTCTTGATCGGACAGTGCGTTCCCCGACTCGTCCTTCGTATCCAACAGTAGCCCCAGCATACTGTCAGCGTAGGCATCCGGATCTCTTTTCCCCTTCGAGATTGCCTCGTATATCATGGCTTCCAACGTCCGAATCGCACGCTTATGCTTCACATTACCCGGTGTCGGAATAGCAAATGGGATGATGATTGGCGAGAATATCGTACCGGCCGTTTGGCGGATCGTGACGTCTACCGCGGCTGCCAGCTCCGCTTTGTCCGCATCAAGCTCGGTTTTGAATAAGCTGCGCGCAATAATGCCAAGCGTCAACTGCATCATTACCTCATGCATGGGAACGGGCACCCCATCTTCCAGGGAATCCGCAAGCCGTTCCGTCTCCTCCTGCACGATCTGGGCATAGGTTTGAATGCGTTCTTTATAAAAAACCGGCGTTAAGTATTTTTTCTGTTGCCGGTGAACCGAATGCTCGGATGTCAGAAGCCCGTCCCCGATCGTCCTGCGCAGAACCCCGGAGCTTCTTCCCTTGCGGAAATGCTGCTCTTGATGAACCAGAATTTCCTGAATGAAGTCAGGCGAGTTCACGACAAACGTAGGACGGAACGAGCTTGTTCTCAGGGACACGACATCCCCCATCGGCAATGCGTCTACCAGGAACCCCAGGGGATCTCGTTGAAATTTAATGAAATTGGCTGCTCTTGAGGTTGGAATCCCGGACACTCGCGTCATAACATACTCCCCTTCCTTCTAGGGAGATTTTATCATTTATGTTCGGGTCAATGCGAATTCGTGCCCTGACTGTTAGTTGACAAGATTCGATTTATCCTATATCTTTAAATTAAGATTATTTAGTTGAAGATAAAAAGGAGGCTTCGGAAAAAACATGCCGCTTCAAGAAGATGTCGATGTACAAACGTCCCTTAAGCTGCTAATCGTCCTATCCAAAGCTTACAAAAGTATTATGGACAAAGCGGTGAAGGATATTAAGAACTATGGGTTATCCGCTTCCGAGTTCGGAATTATGGATGTTTTGCATAAGAAAGGGAAAATTCCGATCCAGCAAATCGGAGGAAAAATCCTTATCACCAGCGGTACGATGACCTTTAATATCGACAAGCTTGAGAATAAAGGGCTAATACGAAGAATCCCTAGCACGGAAGACCGCAGAGTCATTCATGCCGAGATCACCGAAGCCGGGGAGGAGCTGTTCACTCGGATCTTCCCTCAGCATGCGTCGAGCATTCATGGCATGATGAACGTTCTTACGACGGACCAGAAATTAGAAGCCATTGCTTTACTAAAATTATTGGGCAAAGGAGCTCATTCTTATGACAACGAAACGTAAAATCGAAGGTATTTACACAGGCGCACCGTTCCACATGGTAGGCGACGGTTTCAGGGTATCGAATTATTTTCCGTCAGGCAATAATTTTCAACAGCGTTTTAGCCCGTTCTTGTTAATGGACTATAATGCCCCTTTCGTATTCCCGCCCAGCAACACGCTTAAGGGCGTCGGAGCCCACCCGCACCGGGGTTTCGAGACTGTAACGATTGCTTATGAGGGCCATATCGAACATCATGACAACCAAGGCAACCACGGGGTAATCGGCCCGGGCGATGTTCAGTGGATGACGGCGGGATCCGGATTATTGCACAAGGAGTATCACGAACGGGAATTTTCCAAACGCGGCGGGCTATTTCAAATGATTCAACTATGGGTTAACCTGCCCCGCGCCAATAAAATGAATACTCCAAAGTACCAGGAACTATTGAACAGTCAAATGGGAATCGCCGAGTTGCCGGAAGGCGGCGGCAAGGTTCGCGTGATTGCCGGAGAGTATGAAGGGGTTAAGGGACCCGCGCAAACCTTCACGCCCATCCATTTGTTCGATATCGCGTTCAAGGAGAAAGGGAAAGCCCAGTTCGAGCTCCCCGCCTCCTTCAATACCGCGGCTTTGGTGCTCAAGGGCTCAGTCAGGATCAACGAAACACAAACTGCGGATGAGGGACAATTCGTCCTGTTCGAAAATACACCCGGAGACATTTTTATCGAAGGACAGACCGACGAGACGCTTGTTATCGTTTTAAGCGGACAACCGATCGACGAGCTTGTCTATCAACACGGCCCGTTTGTCATGAACAGCAAAGAGGAAATCATGGAGGCTTTTAAGGATTTCCAGTCGGGAGCGATGGGCAGCCCTGATTTTTGACGAATAACCGGAACTTTTTCCACGAACAATAACGTATCGCTTATCCGAAGGAGGAACCAAAATTGTCGAAACAGCAAGGGCACGCGGTCAAGAACACGACTACCCGCACCTCTGACAAGAAAGGCAACAAATCCGGAAACAAATCTTAATCCGAGAGGATGGCGCCAGCTTGCTTAACCAGTTGGAAAGCGACTACGACTGCTCGAACGCGGGCGACGATCTTCATCAATTAAAGCAGGAATTGGAAAAACTCATCGCGTCAAGCGACAACGATCATTCAGCCGAGGTGCAAGAGACCCGAAATCGGTTAGAGAATCAAATCCATTTTATTCAAAATAAGTGCGATATTGTTGAAGCATGAATTTCGCTAAGGATTAATGAGGCTGTCTCTTTAGGTCGATAATGGCCCGAGGGACAGCCCCTAATCTTTCGAATTTCGACCGCACGATACGGCATTTGAAAGAATAAATAACTGTAAAACTCCTGTAATTACATTAAGTTTGGAGTGGACTCATTGATTTTACTGTATAACTCCTGTTATTTTCCCCACTTCCTCTTCTTTCACCTCGTAACTTTTAGAAATAACTGGACAATTGTTGTTAATTTCCCATTTATGGCGTGAAACCATAACTTTAACTGTAAAATACCCGTTATTTCCAATCGAGGCGGTATGCAAGAGTAGTACTAGTGCGTAACTTGTACGATGAATCCTAATCATTAATTAAGTTGACACTAAATTAAGTGTATGCTAAATTAACGTCATGATCGAAAAAACACTTCACGCTCTAACTGAGCCAAGACGCAGAGATATTTTATCTCTCGTTCACGATGGCGAGCTAACTTCCAGCGCCATTGCCTCGCATTTTGAGATTACAGCGCCTGCCATTTCCCAGCATCTCAAGGTTCTCGAGGAATCGGGGCTAGTCGTTGTCCGAAGGGACGGAACCAAGCGGTATTATCGAATGAGGAAGGAAGGTTTTGCCGATTTGAGAGCTTATATCGACCGTTTCTGGGACGATAGCTTACTACGTTTGAAAGAAGCGGCCGAAGCCGAGGAAAGGAGAAAAAAATGAATACCATTCATAGCAGCGAACGAATTACGAAAGAATTGTTTATCGAATGTCGGCCGGAGTCGTTGTTCTCGTTCTTTACCGACCCGGACAAGCTGGTCCGTTGGATGGGCAGCCATGTCCTTCTGGAACCGAGAATCGGCGGCAAATTTCGCATTGACGTCAACGGAAGCGACATCGCCATGGGCGAATACGTAGAGATCGTACCTTACGAGAAGATCGTCATGACGTGGGGTTGGGAAAAATCGAAGATCGTCCCCCCGGGTGCTAGCACGCTCGAGTTCCGTTTGACTCCGAAGGATAACGGCACCGTCTTGGTATTGACGCATTCCGACTTGCCGGTTCAAGAAATTCAGTCGCATCAACAGGGTTGGAATCATTATATGGTCCGACTTCAAACATTGGCCGAAGGACAAGATCCCGGCGTAGACCCTTGGTCCGTAAAGGCTATGCATTAAATAATAATATCCATTGGGAGGAATACGAATACAATGTCTGCCTCTATTCATCAAGAAGTTACTTTCAAAGCGAGCCCCAGCCGCATTTACGAGGTTCTTACCAATGCAGACCCATTCAGCGCAGCCACCGGAGGCGCACCTACTGAAATCAGCCCGGAGGCGGGCGGATCCTTCTCCTGTTTCGGTGGACATATCGTCGGTCGCAACATAGAACTGGTGCCAAACCAACGAATCGTACAAGCCTGGCGCCCGGCCAGATGGGAAGAAGGCGTCTATTCCATCGTCAAGTTCGAACTCAAGGAACAGGGCTCGGAAACCCTATTGATATTTGATCACACGGGCATCCCCGAAGGTCAGAGCGAGCATCTGGCGCCGGGTTGGAAAGATAACTACTGGACGCCGCTGGAGAAATACTTGGCCTAAGCGGAAGACCGCTCTCGTATACAGGAGGAAATTCCATGTCGCAGAATGAGCAGAAATTCAACGAAATCGCGGAACACTTAAACCTAACGGATAACGTCGATAAGGGCAACATGTTCGGCGCAAAGTGCCTGAAATTGAACAAGAAAGCATTCGCGATGTTCCATCAGGACGAAATGATATTCAAACTGCCCGCGGATGCAAGCTTAATGGGCTTGGAGGGCGTTCGCCCTTTTGAACCAATGCCCGGCCGTCCCATGAATGGATGGATACAAGTACCTTATCGTTATTCCGAGCAATGGGAAGACCTTTCCGTCAAAGCCTTGAACCATTTGCGTCAGCTTAGCGAGTAAGCGTAATCCACGAAAAACCGGGGGCTTTGCCAGGCTTTGCCTCCGGTCCTTTTACTTTTGGCGGATATCCATAATGAAGCAATCATACCCCTGAACCCCTTGTAACTCTCGGGGTCGACCGGTCCGATATCCCTGTTCCTGCCTGCGGTTGTTCGCGAAAACGTACTTTTATCCCTTCGCATTAGAAGCAGAATAGGACCACCGCAGCTCCCCTACCTCCTTTCCGCGAAAACGTACCATTATCCCTTCCGAGCAGGGGGAAAACCCTTGTTCATGCTTTTGAAAACAAACCCAGAATGTTGAAATTTTACCCGATACCTCTTGAAAATAAAACGTACGTTCGGTATGGCACTTCTGAGACAGAGGGATAATGGTACGATTTCTCCAAAATGGCACGAAAATTAGGCTAGATGAACTTCCGGACAAGGGCAGTGTTTTTGTTTATGACAATATGGAAATAGCCTGTCGGACCATCTCGGCAACGATATCCTCCGCATGTTGTCCAGAAGTCAGCAGCCTTGTCCCTTGTCCGGCCCACAAAGACATATAGTCTGCATTGTTCTGCTTGGCAGCGGCATTGCGAATGTCCCGTGTCGCGGTATTTTGCGTTGGAAAAGGAAGCGGCTCAAGGCCGGTCGCATCCCATTGCCTCATAAACTTGTTCAGAACCCCTCTTGCCGGACGACCCGAGAACGCCTTGGTCAACGCCGTGCTTTCCTCCGTACTATTCAGCAACGCCTCCCGATAGGAGACATGCGCACCGGATTCGACAGCGGTCAGGAAACGCGTTCCCATCTGTACGCCTTGCGCTCCGAGAGCTAGAGCGGCAACAAGCCCGCGTCCATCCATAATGCCTCCGGCGGCAATGACCGGAATGCTGACGCTGTCGACAATCTGCGGCACCAACGCCAACGTGCCGATGTTAGCGCCCAGTGGATATTCCGAGATGTCAAACGTCCCTCGGTGTCCACCCGCTTCACTCCCTTGAGCAACGACCGCATCGCAACCAGCCTGTTCCGCTAAGAGCGCCTCGCGTACGGTAGTGACCATCGTAACAATTCGGATACCGGCTGATTGGGCTTGTCGCATGGCCTGTTTCGATAGAACGCCAAAAGCCGTACTGATAACCGGCACCTTTTCTTCCAGCAATATCGCAAGCTGTTCCTTGAAACGATCCGGAGTTAGGACGGGCGCATCGGGTACAAGGGGTACACCAAGCTCATCACGCATCCGGTTCAACTCTGTTTGGACTTCCTTGATTCGCGTATTGTCGTCGGTTAATGGAATTGAGAATAGGTTAACCGCGAAGGAAGATTCCGTTAATCGACGGATTCCCCGGATCGCATCACGATATTAAACATCCGGCAGATGTCCGTATCGAGTCGAATTCCCATTATTACGCCCCCTCCGAAATCAATTTTAGTTGAATCCGGCTGCCCGAAAAGCCTCATCCAGATCCGATATGAGATCCTCAGGCTCCTCCAAACCGACATAAAGCCTGACTACGGGTACTGAATGATTGTGAGGATCTGCGCTTCTTTCTTGTATCGAAACGAGACTCTCGTAACCTCCCCAACTGAACCCGATGCGGAAATACGTCAGCCATTCTATGAAACGAACGAGTTTTTCTTTATCCAAGCCCGCTTCGAAGGAAAGCAATCCGCCGAAGCCGGTCATTTGAACCTTCGCCAACTCGTGTTGCGGGTGAGACGGAAGGCCGGGATAACGAACCCGTTCAACGAATGGCAATGACTCCAAGTACTCAGCCACGGCCTTTCCCCCGATCTGATGGCGCTCCATCCGCAGCGGCAGAGTTCTTAGTCCCCTCGAGATCAAAGCCGCCGTCTGCGGCTGCATAACGGATCCGAGCAAAATAAGCTCATTGCGATCGAACTCGCCGATCCGTTCCGCG
Organism: Cohnella silvisoli; assembly: GCF_021190915.1. Lineage (GTDB taxonomy): Bacteria > Bacillota > Bacilli > Paenibacillales > Paenibacillaceae > Cohnella > Cohnella silvisoli. Next base: position 122,665 of record NZ_JAIOAP010000001.1, on the reverse strand, counting down.
CTTCCAATAACGACTCCGCCCATGGCATCGCTATGACCGCCTACGTATTTAGTCAGCGAATGGACAACGAGATCGATGCCTAAGTTTAGAGGATTCTGATAATAAGGTGTCGCCCAAGTATTGTCAATAAGGGTTCGGATTCCATGTCTGCGAGCGAGCTCCGCGCAAGCCCGGAGGTCTTGCAGTTCGAACAGCAGGCTCGATGGACTTTCCAGATAGAGCAGCTTCGTCTTCAGTCCAATTGCCGCTTCGATTGCCGTCAGATCGGAACCGTCCACGAAGTCGGCCTCCACCCCGAATCGCCGCATATAGTTTCCCATCAACTTTCTCGCCGGTCCGTAAGCCTGATTCACGCAAACGATATGATCCCCTGTACGCACGATGGAGAGAAGCGCCGCCGAAACAGCTCCCATTCCGGTCGCGAAGCATCTTGCTCGCTCCCCGCCTTCCAACATGGCCAGCTTGCGCTCCAGTTCGTGCACGGTAGGGTTATTGCCGCGCGTATAGACGTAGCCGCCATCCGCTTCCGCCTTTTCCATCTTCGCTACGGAAGGGAAAGTAAATAAACTGCTATCGTATACAGGAACATGAACGGCTCCATAATGCCTATCATCGTGCTGGTCGTGCGTCACAAGCGAATGCTGTCTGCGTCGGTCGTTCACTTGGCATAGCTCCTCCTCTAACATTTCTCTGACCGCTATCCAAGCTCCGGGTAATCCTGGAACGTTACGACGGGCTCCTCCGTCCCTTCCAATTCGAAGATTACGATCTCATTGTCCCCTTCGCGCAACACCGGACCGGGCACGTAAAGCGTTCGCTGCGGCCCCTTCTCCCAATAACGTCCCAGGTTAAATCCGTTAACGTAGACGACGCCTTTTACCCATCCTTCAAGCTTCAAGAACGTATCCGCGACTTCATCCACGCGGAGCGTTCCCTTGTAGAAGGCTGGTGCAGCAGCCTTAGGCAAATTGTCATTAACGCCGCCGTTAGCCGTTGACGAAATCGGCTCAAACTGAACACCCGACAGATCATCCAGCGGCAAGCAACGGATCTCCCAGTTGAATAGAAATTGATTGTATTGGCGCTTACCCGCTTTGACGCCTTCTGTGATCCCTTTTGCATCCCTTATGCGCGAGCCGTAGTTGATCCTGCCCATGTTCTCGACAAGGATACCTAGCTTGGCTCCGGACGGCGGAATATCGACCGTGACCGAATCTTCCGCGCGCCAACGCTCGACCACTCCGCGGTAGACCCCATCGACATAAATCAGAGCGCGGTCATGAACGTCCTGAAGCATGATCTCGCAGTCCGTTTGCGGCCCGGACATTTCGGTCTCGTACCAAATAAAGCCATAGTCCTGCCCGAGCCGCTCCATCGTTTCCGGGAAAACGCTTCGAACGGGCACGCTCAGGCTGTCGAACGAAGAGAACAACGCTGCCCGCTCCGTAAGTCGAACCTTTCCGTAAGCTTTTTTCGCCGAAGGCGGCGGCAAAGGTTCGTCCGGAACATCCGCATACGACGCGATAACTTTCCTAATCGCCATGTACTTGTCGGTAATATCCCCCGCCTCGGACAGTAAAGCATTGTAATCGTAGCTGGTGACCGTCGGCTCGTAAAAGTCGATATGATTAGCCCCGTTAAAGAAGCCGAAATTCGTTCCTCCGTGGAACATATAGAAATTGACCGAAGCGCCCATGCGCAAAATCCGGTCCAGCACATCCTTAACGTCATCATGTCCGCGGACATGATGCTGATCGCCCCAATGATCGAACCATCCGTTCCAGTATTCCATGCAAACAAGCGGTTTATCGGGCTGATATTCGAGCAGCTTGGCAAAGCCCTGCTCCGGATTAGAGCCGAAATTAAGCGTAGCCAGCATGTCCGGAAGCGTGCCTCCTTGGAGCATATAATCCTCCGACCCGTCGGAGGTAAATAGCAGGACGTCCATTCCCCGGTCTTTCATCGCTTGCCTCAAGTAAGCCAAATACTGCTTATCGTTGCCATAGCTGCCATATTCGTTCTCGACCTGCATAGCGATAATCGGACCGCCGAAGGTGCACAAGAGCGGCTTCAGCTTCGGTAGCAAGACATCGTAATAGGCATCAACTTTGTCCAGAAAAGGCCGATGGCTGCAGCGAAGCCTCATGCCCGGGTTGGCGAGCAGCCAGGACGGCAGCCCTCCGAATTCCCATTCCGCGCATATATACGGACTCGGGCGAACAATGACGAACAGCCCTAGCTTCTCAGCCAAGCGAACGAAACGCACGAGATCCGCGATGCCTTCGAAATTAAAACGTCCTTCCTTCGGCTCGTGAAGGTTCCAAGCTACGTAAGTCTCGACCGTGTTAAAGCCGCAAGCTCTCAGCTTCCGGAGACGGTCCTCCCAATATTCGGGAACGATTCGAAAATAGTGCATTGCCCCGCTAATGATGCGCATGGGTTTGCCGTCATACATAAACTGGTTTCCTTCGATTACAAAAGAAGCCATGCCTTCTCTCCCCTAACTATCGGGCGTGCCCGCGCGATATTCGAGCGGAGTCACGCCGACCATTCGTTTGAACAACTTTTGAAAATAAATTTTATCACCGTACCCTACGCTATGAGCGATTTCGTATACCTTTAATCCGGGATGGTCCCTAAGAAACTGCTTTGCCTTCGCTATGCGCACCCTGTTCAGACAATCGGTAATCGTCTCGCCGGTTTCTCTGCTGAATATTTTGCTAATATAGCTCGCATTGAACCCGACCTTGTCGGCGATGTACTTCAGATCGATCTCCCGGTTATATTCTTGCTCGATAAGCTTCCGAATGCGTTCCACGGTCGTTTTCTCGCCAACCGGGACGGCGGTCGACGCAGCCGATCCTTTCGCCTGTTCGGACCCGCCGGCAGTAAGCTTCCGCTCCTCGCACTGGGCGAGCAGCCGGAAAACCTCCACCTTGTCCATAGGCTTCAACAAATAATCGGCTGCCCCTGCCCTCATCGCACGGCGGGCGTATTCGAAGTCGTTGTAACCGCTAAGCATGATGATGCTTAGATCGGGCAATTTGCTCTTGGCTTGCTCAATGAAATCGAGCCCATTCATCATCGGCATCTCGATATCGGTAAGGATAAGGTCGAGATCACCGGCGTCCATTCCCGCGATTTGCAATAGCGCCTCCAAGCCATTCGCATGCTGTCCCGCTATTTCCAACTCTCCCGGGTACTTGGACAATATCTTCACAATGCCCTGACGGATATGCTCCTCGTCGTCGATCACCATCACTTTCAGCATTCCAAGCCCTCCTCCCGCAACCGCTTGTCGGGCAGCCGGATCGTAATCCTCGTGCCTTCATTCTCCGTGCTCTCGACCGTCAAGCCATAGACTTCTCCGTACTGGAGCTTGATGCGCTCGTTGACGTTCCGAAGCCCGATACCCTTGCCTGGAGTGAGAACCCGGTTGCCGGTCATATGCTCTCTCAAAGCCTTGAGCCTCTGTGCGTCCATCCCGCTCCCATCATCCGTGACGGTGAAGACGACATCCTCCCCTTTATGGCGGACGGAGATTCGGATCGTTCCTTCCTCGAGCCTATCCTTGAAGGCGTAATGAATGGCATTTTCGACGATAGGCTGGAACATCAGCTTGATGCAAGGGATCTCGTAATCGCTCTCGGGAATATCGATGACCAAGCGGAATTTATTCGAGAATCTCGAGTTTTGCAGCAGCATGTAGTTGTTCAGATGCTCCAGTTCCTTGCCCACGGTTACGTGCTGCTCCTCATGATTAACCCCGTACCGAAGCAGCTTCCCTAAGGTGAACGTCATATCGGCAACTTCTTCGTCGTCATTCAGCTCAGCCTTCATGCGGATCATCTCGAGCGTGTTATAGATGAAGTGAGGATTAATCTGGCTCTGAAGCGCCGCGTATTCCGCCTCTTTCTTGCGGGTTTGCGTCAGCTTCACTTCTTCGAGCAGCTCTCGCACGCGAGTAACCATAATATTGAAATGCCTTCCGAGCAGCCCGACTTCGTCCCGGTATTTCTGGTTGAAGCTGACATCCAAATTGCCCGTCTGAACTTCTTGCATCAGAGTCTTAATCTTGCTGAGAGGCCGGGTAAGAGCATAAGAGATCGCGATGGCGATCAGCAAGGCGAAGGTGACGAATGCACCCGTCGTGAGCAGGGTAATGTTGCGTGTGACCGCAGCCTGGCGCGTCGCATCTTCCATCGGAATATAGACGAACATTTTCCACTTGGTCAAAGCGGATTTGGCGTACGTGCATATATAGGATTTGCCATCGACGTCAATGTGAAAAGAGCCCCTGTCCGCCGTTGCCATCCGGATGGACTCGTCGTCCGACAGGTTGCGAGTAATCAGCTTGCCGTCGCTGTCGAATACGACCGTGTTATTTTCATCAACGAGAATGGTCTTGCCCTTGGTCACCTGATCGACGTCTTGAATCTGCCGATTGATGGCCGTAATGTTCGTATCGAAGACGATGTAGCCGATCGGGCTCATGTCGTTCAGTTGCTTAAGCTGCCGTACAACCGAGAAGGCATAATAAGTGTCTTTATCCGTCGATACTTCCCGCGTGCTGATCAATTGCGGGCGACCGCTGCCCTTCTCGGCGATCTGCGCCCACTCCGATTTCACTTCTTCTAGATTATTGCGTTTTCCCATGGATTTAATGTTGAAAAAAGCGTGGCCATAATTATCGAAAACATATACAGACATCGTATCCGGTTTGATTTTGTTTAAGTTCTCGATGTACAGGTCCATCGACTTTATTTTCTGCAATTCGATGTTCGGGTCTGCGAGCCATTGGAGAAATTCTTTGTTGTACAATGGCATCGCCGACATGTTATAGAGATCGGTAACGTAATCGTCAAGCTTCACCACCATTTTGGAGGTGATCTCCGTCGCGTAAGCAATCGTATTGGCTTTGATGGAGCGAGTGTAATAATAGGAAGAAGCATAGCTGGCCATCACGACGGGAAGGCAGACAAGAGACAGGAACACGATTAGCAGCTTTTGCTGCATATTCAGGTTGGCAAAAGAAACCCATAGCTTCTCCGCCGCGCTTCGGAATACGCTTCCCCTCGTTCCTTTTCTCATGCCGGTTCCCCCCTAGTTGTCCGCTTCCGCAAGTACAGTTATTTTACTGCACCGCTTACGATCCCGGCAAACACATACTTCTGGAAGAACAAGTAAAGCACAACGATCGGAACCATGATCATGAGAATCGCCGCCGACATCATTTCCCATTCCGTGCTGCGTTCCGACGAGAAGTTCATCAAGCTCGTGGAGACGACGGTCAGGCTCCGGGACGGCATGTACAAATAAGGGATGAACATGTCATTGTAGATATCGATCGTCTTAATGATGGCGATGGTCGCCGTCGCAGGTGCCAGCAGCGGGAAAATAATGGTCCGATAGATTCTGAACAAGGACGCGCCTTCCATCATCGCGGCTTCGTCCAATTCCCGCGGAATGTTGCGGATGAACTGCAGGTAGATGAAAATTTGCAGCACGTTCGTTCCGAAGTGAAGAACGATGGAAGCCCATATCGTGTTGTACAGATGCAGGTTATGGACGACCGTAAACGTTGCAACCTGCGTCGTAATGGTCGGAACGAAAGATAAGGCGATATAGGCGCCCATAACCGCTTTTTTCAGTGCAAAGTCAAAACGGCCGAGAATGTAGGCGACCATCGTCCCAAGCAAGACATTGCCGATGACCGCAATTACGATAATGGTCAACGTATTCAAGTACGCCCTGTCCAGATGGGCTTTTTGCATGACCGAAACGAAGTTGTCGAAATTCAAAAAGCTGGCCGGCAGTTTGAAAACGCTCGTCTGCGTAAATTCCAACTTGCTCTTAAAAGCGTTCATCACGAGAATATAAGGCGGGAAAATGATCGCCGCAACGGCGAGCCAAAGGAAGGCATGCTTGAGCAACTCAAGCGGTCGGAAGCGTGTAACGCTCAATCTCCCCACCTCCGGGTAATCCATCTTTGCAAGCTCAGAACAACGATAACGGCGGCGATCAACGTAAGGCTCATCGCGGAAGCCACGCCGAAGTTATTGAATTTAAACGCCATTTCGACCGTCTTGGTGAGAAACGTATCGCTCGCCCCAAGCGGTCCGCCTTTCGTCAGCAAGAAGGGCAGATCGAATATTTCCAACGTGCCAATAATGGTAAGAAACAAATTCAACTCGATTACTCTGACCATGTTAGGCAGAATGACGCGGCAGATCGTTTGCACCCGCGAGGCACCGTCCATGCGTGCGGCTTCGATAATCTCCGAAGGCACCGACTGAAGGGCTGCCAAGTAGATGACCATATTGAGGCCCATAAACTTCCACAAAGTAATGAAGCCGAGCACGTGATTAACGGCCTTCGGAGATCCGAACCAACTGATGGCTAGCGAATCAAGCCCTATTCCGTGCAGCAGCGTATTGAACGAGCCGTATTCCGAATTGAACACATAGTTAAACATGTAGGCTACGGCGACGCCGTTCATAATGTAAGGCATGAACAACATGACCCTATAGACATTGCGGCCGCGCAACCGGGAGTTGAGTATCAGCGCGAATAACAAGCCGAGCGCATTCTGCAGAAGTCCCCAGCCCAAGTAAACGAAATTATGCGAGAAGGCGGCCCATATCTCCTTGTTGGCGAACACTTCCTTGTAGTTGGCAATGCCTGCCCAAGTTTTGTCCGGGCTAAATCCATCCCAGTTCATAAAACTTAAATAAACGAGATAGACTGCCGGATACATGGAGAACAGGATGAGCAAAGTAAGCGGAACAAGCAAAAACAGGATGATCAGTATTCGCTTCTGCTGGCCGTAGGATAAGTTATTGACCATCGTGTCTCCCCTCTCTTGCCGTAATGTAAAATAAGGACGACAAAATGGATGATCCGGGTGACCAGCCATCCATTTTGTCGGTCTTCGTAAGACGTATTAGATCGGAACGATTATTTGCTTGCGGCCGCCTTGGCGGTTTTCCATTTCTTGTTATAGCCGTCGAAGACGTCCTGCAAATCGCCTACCGTCGCTTCCTGAATGAATTTGAACAGGTCGAACTGCATTTTGTTTTCCGCTGCCGTTACTTCCGTGCTTACGGCTTGAGCTTCCAGCATCGTCGGATTATAGCTCATGAACTGCGTTAGCTGCGGAAGGTCTTGTTTCTTGTCCTTGAGCGGGGAAATAAACATGTGATCCGTTTCATCGCCGGACTCTTCGAGCATGAATTTGATGAACGCCTTGGCTAGCGGTTTATTCTTGCTCGTCGCGCTGACCGCATAAGCCCAGTCATTGCGCATCATGCCTTTGTAGGTTCCGCTGTTGTCGTAAGGGAGCGGAACGAAGCCGATGTCTTCGAGCGCCAACCCGCCGGTTACCAGGCTCGAGAAGAACCAGTTGCCGATGTACATCATAGCCGTTTTGCCCGTTGCGATATCCTTCTGGGTTTGGTCCCAGTTAGCGGAGTAGATATCTTTCTCCAGATCGCCCTTCTCGTAAAGCTGCTTCAGAATGCCGAGGCTTTGTCCGTAAGGGCCGTCGACTGTGAATGGCGTGTCCGTTTTGATCTTGTCGTTGCGCAGGTTTGTGCTGCCTTAGATGAATTCAGCCGGATCGGTCCAATATTGCAGCGTCCAACCATCCTTGAAGGACGTTGCCATCGGCACGATGCCAGCGGCTTTCAGCTTCTCCGCGTCCGCGAACAACTCGTCTAATGTTTTAGGCGGCTCCGCGATGCCCGCTTTCTCGAATGCTTTCTTGTTGTACACGAGACCGTTGATCGCCGCTTGCTGGGTAATTCCGTAGAGCTTGCCTTCATAGGAATTATAGTCCTTAAAATAAATGTTGTCGTTTAGGCCCAGGTCGTCCAGCGGCTCGTAAAATGTAGGCAAATCCGCCTTTGTCGTCTCTACGAGAGACAGCACGTCGGGCAGCTCGTTGCCGGCCATCCGTACCCGAATCGTCTGCTCGTAATCTTTCAGACCTTCGATCTTAACCGTGGTACCCGGATATTTCGCTTCGAACTTCTCTACGTACTTCTTCAAGTCGGTGTCGACAAGCTCGGTACGGTGAGTCGCCCATGTGATCGTTCCCGTTAATTCCGAACTATTTCCGCTGCCCTCTGAAGCGGATGCGCTTGCACTGGCGCTAGGCTCAACCGACGAGGATGCCGACGGCGAAGCATTCGAATCGTTCCCTTTGCCGCCGCATGCGGCCAACAGAATCATGCACATGGATAATACCAGGGCAATCGCTGCATTTTTTTTCATCTCTTTTATTCCTCCCCATTTAAGTAACGGCGTTGCTGCCTAAATCAATAGTATGTCAATTAACATAACGTTCAAATGGTCTCTATTTGTTTTTATTGGCTATTTTTTGTTTGCATCGCATTTTCTTATTCCAATAATCTCTATTGGTTTCGTTTACATTTTTTTGGATAAAATTTAGCGAGTGGTGGATGTTTGTTTTGTGTTATGTTTGTTGACACTCACTATTTGCGTCATTCTTATGTAATCGTACCTCCATCTCCATATAAAAAGGAATGGTCTAATTCTTGGGTTTTGCGGATTGGGGTCCACACGGAGCACCAGAATTGCAAATAGGTTCAGAATCTGAACCTACAGAGTCGCGCGGAGCACCAAAATTGAAATTAGGTTCAGAATCTGAACCTACAGAGTCGCACGGGTCAGTAAAATTGAAAGTAGGTTCAGAATCTGAACTTACAGAGTCGCACGGGGCAGTAAAATTGCAAATAGGTTCAGAATCTGAACATACAAAGTCGCGCGGGGCAGTAAAATTGCAAATAGGTTCCACTATCAACGGCTATAAGTATGCTATATTCAAGCTATAGATCCAATGACCGATTCAGGTTACGAGGTTTTGCCATCATGAATATTTGATTGGCAGCAGACCGGGGAAAGGCGAGGATAGTTATGAAAATAGGGATAAGAATTTTACTAGCCACTGCGGTCCTGTTAGGGACTTTTTATATTACGACAAGGTTCGACCCTTCTATATCTATACGCGCAGCAGCAACTACGATATCGCAAGATCAACTCCATAAGGAAATCGTCCGCGCATTAAATGAGCGTCTCAGCTCTTTTCAAGTTACTTTTTCCGGTAATAAAACATCACTGAAAAAGGACATTAAAGATACATTGAATGCCGCCATCAGCTCCGATGATTATTTGCATTATATCGTTAAGACATATGGCTATAATGCGACTTTCCAAGGAAATACCGCCGCTATCACTTTCCGTTTTACTTATTGGGAAACCCTAACTCAAACGAATGAAGTGAAGAAACGCGTTACCCAGACACTCAGTCAGGTCCTGACTTCAGGAATGAATGACCACCAGAAGGAAAAAACAATTCATGATTGGATCGTCACTCATATTGCCTACGATAAGCGGCTAGTCTCGCATTCCGCCTATGACGGACTTATAAATGGCCGAACAGTGTGCCAAGGCTACGCCCTCCTTACGTATGAGATGATGAAGCAGGCCGGCATTCCGGTAAAAATCGTGGAAGGTACATCGCGAGGTATAGCCCACACTTGGAACCTTGTCCGGATTGGCGGCCAATGGTACCATCTCGACTCTACTTGGGATGACCCCGTGCCGGACGTTGCCGGGCGCGTGGATTACAACTACTATAATCTAACGGATTCCCAGCTTCGCATTGACCATAGGTGGAAACCGTCAACGTCCTATCCGGCAGCCATAACTCCGTATGATCAGACACTGACTTCGTTAGCTGTAACAGATACAATCCGAGCTGCTTTCTACGGAAAATTTTACGAGCAACTGGGTTACGCCTATCTTACCGACTCCTTTACGGCAACGAATTTGCAAACCTTAACAAGCAAAATACAAGCCGCCGTAGACAATCGCCAACAGGAGCTCGTGATCCGCTACACGAAAGGTGCATCGGTAACGTCGGATATGAAAAAAGCATTCGCAGCTCTTAAGGGGCTCTCCATCTTCAATTATTCGTATGAGGACTATACCCGAACCACGATTAACGACAAGCTGCTTCGCATTGTGTTTAAGTACTCCTCATAACGAACGCACTAAGCTCGCGTCTATGGGTATAAGCAAGCAGCAGTAAATTACCGAGCCAGAACCAGAGAATAGCGCTCGGAAAACCCCGTGTGTACAAATATACGGAAACGAACAACATGCCGCACACGACCTGAAAGCCATCCGCCGACGTAGACACGGGTTTTCCGTTATTGAGCGCCCTGCCCAAGAGCAGCAAGAGAGCTAGGATTATCGCATAGATAAGAGAAACTTCAAACCGGGTCAAAGCGCTCCATACGCCGAAAGTAACAGCGATCGCTTTACCTCCCTTGAAGCGAAGGAATGGGGAAAAGGCGTGCCCCACAATCGGAGCAAGCGCGACGGGCACGATTCCATATCCTTCGACTAACCCGTAGTCCATAACGAGGAGAACGGGAACATATCCCTTAAGAAAATCAAGGACGATACCGGCTATGCCAAATTTATAACCGGCGGCCAGCCATAAGTTCAATGCTCCCGGATTGCCGTCTCCGAAAGCTTTCAGGTTGGTGCGAGCTAGACGCCCAAGCCAATAGGAGAACATACAAGAACCCGACAGCCAAGCGACGGCAGTCCACCATACGATCATAGGTCCGTTCTGCCTCCTACTTTGACGTTCCTCCCCTTCCAGGAAACATGTCCCAGAAAGAGGACCTGATATGCCGAATAAACCATAATCGCAAGGAAGAACAAAGTTGAGAAAATGTGCAGCACCGGAATGATCCGGCCGAATACACCGACGTATTTAACGAAGTAAATCATTTGAAGCGTATAGAGAATGTACCCGATCGAAAGCGGCAGCGCCCATGAGGTATGGAGGAGAAACAGTGCCGACTCCGATACGATCAACCCGATTATCCAAACCGCAATCAGTATGACTGTGGTAAGTCTGAGCGCTGACGTACTTAAGACGGCTCCTTTTCCGAAGCCTTGGATTTCGCTTTGAATGCCCTGGGGATACATACGGAAGGAAACCAAACCATGCCCGATGAAGTTCGTGACCGGAATGGCGGCTTCTACATACTTGGCTCCCAGGTTCAGATCGTCCAGCAGCTCGGACCGAACGCCCTCATGGCCGTTGACCTTGTCATAATCCTCTCTCGTGGTCAGGATGCAGGACCCGTAGAGGCCTTTCTTCGGATTGTTCCTTTCAGAGGGAGCCGTGAAGGCGAATACGCCTAAAATATTAGTGATTAGCGCAAGGCGCTCATAGGGTTTCTCCGTATAATGGTAGGGAACAACGGAGATGACGCCCCCGGCTGTTTCCCTCGCGTTGATGAGCGACTCCAGCGCATGAGGCTCCAGACGTACATCCGCGTCGAGAAAAGCGATCAGATCTCCCGATGCATGCCGATATCCGTTCCATACCGCCCAGTTTTTGCCCGTCCAGCACGGAGGCAGCTCGGTATTCTCAATAACGGTAACCCCGAATCCGGCAGCGATTTCCTTCGTCCGGTCGTCCGAGAAATCGTCCACGACGATAATTTCGAACGGTTTGCGCGTTTGGGCCTGGAGAGAGCTAAGCAGATAGGGCAGATTCATCTCTTCATTCCTTGCAGGGATGATGACGGTTAGTTTCCCTTTAACTTGGCTTGGAGTATGGTTTGCCTTGATCGTATTCTTCCTAAAAAGCCACAAGCCCGCAAGGAAACCGAATCCAAACAGCACCAATAAACCCATCCCGAACCGTCCTCCTTCGTCTTCTACGAACTGAGCGCGATGTTAACTGTTAATACTATCAATATTTAGCTATTTAACGATTTAATCCTTCTTTTGCCCGATATCCCATTCGTTCAGGTGTGGCACCGTAGTTTGAGTTGGTCTACTTAACCAGCTTCCCATGCACTCCTATCGCGCATTTCTTTAAGGCGCATAATTTTCTAAACGACAAAAAAGCCTTCATCCCTACTATAAAAGCGGTTTTGAAGGCCCTTCGATCGGTGAACTATTTCCGGAGCAGCAAAGACTGAAAGTGCAGCGTACCGTCCTCCATCGGCTCAATGTGGAAATCTTCCACTTCGAACCAACGCTTCGCAACCTCGACGATTTCCTCATCCGTATACATGGAGAAGAATCGTTGCGGCTCGTACGGATCCTTATCCCAAACTCCTTCGCTGCTCACCCCTCCATAAACTCCAAAGAAGAACAGCCCTCCGGGCTTAAGCACCCGATGAATTTGCTCCAGCACCTGATCGATGTCGGACTTCGGCACATGGAGAAGGCTGTTCATGGCGTAAGCGCTGTCGAACTGCTCAGGCTCGAAATCCAATTGGTAAAAGTCCATCCGTCGGGCATCAAGGCCCTTCTCCATGCATAGCTTGACCATCTCGTCCGAAAGGTCAACGCACACCACATCAAACCGATTTTGCTGAAAATAAAGGCTGTCCCGCCCCGTCCCTGCTCCGAGCTCGAGGATGGAGTTCAGATCTTCTTCCAAGATAGACTGCAGAAACCGCTGCCTCTCCTTGAATTTCCACGGCTCCATCTGAGCAAGATCTCTCTGTTCGGCATAATTATTATAGGCTTGCCTTATCCTATTTTTCTCGTCGTGCATCTGATACGTTACCCCCTTATATCGGTGCATTACATTATATCGGGTATTTCATTTTTTTAACATTTAATGAGCCGTACCTTTAAGGTTAATGACTACAACGCCCGCAATAATGAGTACAATTCCAAGAGCCGTCGTTAGGCTGGCCGTCTCTTTCCAGATGACTATTCCGACAATCGCGGTTACGGCTGTCCCTACTCCCGACCAAATCGCATAGGCAATGCCGAGGGGTATTTGTTGTAACGACAACGAGAGCGCGTAGAAAGCTGCAACAAAAGAAAGCACCGTCCCAAGGGTGGGATACAGCTTCGTGAAGCCATCGGACGATTTAAGCAATGATGTGCCGATGATCTCGCTAACGATAGCCGCCGCCAAAAATAAATAAGGCTTCAAGCCTACTCCTCCTTCTTATTAACGAATCTAATTCCAATAAGCATGAATTCAACCATGTCCGACAGCGCCTTTTCAAGCTTCAAGCCTCTAAGTCCAACCGCCTGAACGTCCATCAAACGATACACGGCACCAATATAAACTTGGATGAACAACTCTACGTCGAATTGGCGCAATTCCCCGTTCGCAATACCCTCATTGATCAGCAACCGGATATTGTCCCATCCCTGCGTGAGGTAATGATCCATCTTCATCCACTGTTCGGGATATAATTTCCTTAGTTCATCTAGTGCACGGATGTCGCTAAACGCGAATCCGCTAGGCAGCACGGTTAACGCCTGATTCAGCTTTTGTCCGGTCGAGAGCGAGGCGTCGCCCATTAGTTCTTTTTCCTTCTCTTGCATCTCGAGAACGGATTGCTCAACGATGAAGCCTATAAGCTGTTCTTTCGATTCAAAATGTTGATACATTGTCTTCGTACTGATCCCTAAACGGTCGGACACATCCCTGATCGAGAACTTCAGCCCTCGTTGCAAAATTTCATGAGTCGCAGCCTTGGCAATTCTGTCTTTCATGACAATCACCCCACGCAATTATTAAACCTTTCTATTCAATAGGGCAGGAATAAAAATAAGAGGATACACCTAAGTATCTGTTCAGTCGTAATCGCTCCCGCAATTAGAGTCGCAACTGTTGCGCGGAAAACAATTAAAACAAATTGTTTTCCTAAGTTTACACACTACTAAAAACATTAAAATATGTCAACCGAGGTTTCACCATTGATAAATGCAAAAATCCGACCGCTTAAGGTCGGATTTACTTAACAATTGTAACTATTTACCTGAAGCGGGAAACGAACGAATAATTACCTGAGCCGAGGCGGAACATTGCCCGGTTATCCTCGAAACCCTGAAACTCAAAGCTTTCAGCTTGCATGACCGGCTTGCCGCTTTCCGTCACCGCTTCAAGACCGGATATCCGGTTATCCAAGACTGGGACATAGAGCGTCGCGCACGCGTTAACGGGAACCGACACGCATAGGGATACGCTGCCGCCCTCAATTCGCCATTCGCTGACAATGGTGCCGTAGACGCTCTCGAATTCGGCCCGACAATGGCCGATCGTCTCGCTCAATCTAGGATAGATGGAGAAATCGCTGTATCCCGGCCTGTCAGGCTTCAAATCGATGCCCGCCATATACCGGTACATCCATTCCGCAACCGAGCCGAGCGAGTAATGGTTGAAAGAATTCATGCCCGGATCCTGGAAGCCGTTCTCTGCCGTCCAGCCGTCCCATCTTTCCCATATCGTCGTCGCTCCGTTACGGACCGAGTAGAGCCAGGACGGGAACGTATCCTGCAGCAATAGGCCATACGCCAAATCGGTATAACCGGCTTCGCTAAGGACGGGAAGCAAATAGCCTACGCCGAGAAAGCCGGTCGACAGGTGCCTGCCTTTACTCTCGATATCGCCGGCAAGACGAGCGGCGGCCAGCGGCCGGAGATCGATCGGCAGCAGATCCATATGCAAGGCCAATACGTAGCCCGCTTGCGTCTCGCCTTTTACCCGCCCGTCACTGGTGACGAATTCACGGATGAACGCCTCGCGGATATCACAGAAAAGACTTTGCAGCCTTTCGGCTTCTTCTTGTTTGCCGATAGCCTCTGCCGCAGCGGCGGTCAATTTCACGCTATAGCCGAAATAGGCAGTGGCAAGAACGTCTTTCGGCGTTTCGGCACCGATTGACAGCCAGTCGCCGTAGCCTTCGTCCGGTCGGATCAGGTCCGTGCACGTGTCCTGCAAATACGCGATCCAGCGGATCATTGCATCGAAATGCCGGCGTAATATTTCCGGATCCCCATATACCTGGTACACTGTCCACGGAACGATGACGCCTGCGTCACCCCAGCCGGCGGTGCCGCCGCCGACGAAAGGCATATAAGGCGCAATATCCGGAAATGCACCCGACGGAAACTGATCCGCCTCGACATCTTCCATCCATTTTTCGTAAAAAGCGGCGACATTGCCCATGAAAGTAGCCGTCCGGGCGAAAATTTGCGCATCGCCCAGCCAGCCCAGTCTTTCGTCGCGCTGCGGACAATCGGTAGGCACGCTGATGAAATTGCCGCGCATGCTCCATGCCGCATTGCTGTGCAGTCGATTGACGCCCGAATGGCCGGTTTCCAGACGGCCAGTAAGCGAGGCGCCGGAATGCAGTACCACTCCTTCCACACTGTCAGCCGACAGCTCGCCCGGATAGCCTTCGATTTCGACAAACCGGAAGCCATGATACGTAAAATGAGGTTCAAACGTCTCCGGAGCGCCGCCGGCCAAAATGAATTCATCCTGCTGCTTGGCGCTGCGTAAGCTGGCGGTGTAGATCACGCCATCACCATCGAGCATCTCGGCAAAGCGGAGCTTGATCGTATCGCCGGCCTGGCCCTCCGCTTTTAGCCGCACCCATCCCGCCATGTTTTGTCCCATGTCTACGATATAACGGCCCGCCCCGAGTTCATTAACAGCAATAGGCGTTATCGTTTGCGCGATTCGCACGCCATCGTCTTTTGGCGCCTGGATGCGCCCGGCATACGGCTCCATTACATTGGCGAACGGCCACGTCGAATCGTCGAAGCCAGCATGCCGCCAACCGGTTGGCTCCAAACGGGCGTCGCAAGTCTCTCCCATGATCAGGTCGGAGTAGACGATGCCTCCGCGGGACACTTTCCATGAGCCATCCGATACGATATCGGTCCGGGAGCCGTCATCGTGTTCCACCGCTAGACGCAGCAGCAAAGACGGGCTCCTCCCGTAAAAGCCTGGCTCGATGTGGGCAACATGGCCGGAATACCAGCCGGCTCCCAGTAGGACTGCGATCGCGTTCGCTCCGGACGCAAGCCGCTCCGTTACATCATAGCTTTGATACAGAACGCGATTGCTATAATTCGTCCAGCCTGGCGTCAAATATTCGCAGCCGACCCTGCTGTCGCCGAGAAAGATTTCATATAATCCGAGCGCCGTCGCATACAGCATAGCTCGCCGGACGGGGCGGAGCAGGACGAACGTCTTCCGCAAGCAGCATGCGGCCTGACCGAATTCCCCTTCAGGGACGTTATATCCGATCCACTCCCCATTCCACTCGCCGGCATCGAGAAGTCCCATCGACCATTGTCCGGTATCGCTCCAGCGGGACGGAACACCTTTCTCGTCCCAAACCCGAACTTTCCAATAGTAAGCTTTTCCGGAGGAAAGCGGCTGCCCTCCGTAAGCGACATGGGTTGATTGGCCGGAAGCAACCTTACCGCTGTCCCACACATCCCCCTCGCCTGCCGACAGCCGTTCCCTGCTGCCGGCTACGAGAATGCGGTATGCTCGCTGCACTTTCGCTCGTCCTTCGGAAACGAGCTTCCAGCCCAAACGCGGACTGCTCGCGTCGATACCTTGGGGATTATCGCGATGCTCCACCGTAAGTCCTACGATTTCCAAGCCGATCATTCCTCAGTTCTTGTTTTCCCGTTCGGAAAACGTTTATATTTTCTCGAATGTAAGCTGAATGGCTGTCCCGACCGTTTGACTGTAGCTCAGCACGCCGTTGCTGTCCGTCGTCACCGTTGATAAGGACATCGTCCCATTCGATAGATTTTTGTTCGTGATCCTGTAGCTGGCGTTCGGTGCCAGTCGGCCGATTCGTCCCGCAAGAGTGCCGGCTCCGCCGGAAAGCGTCTCGATCCGTACAAAATCCGTCATAGCCGTAATCTCATAGGTTCTGCCCCGGTAAACGACATTGCTCGCTCCAGCGCGATCAACGCCGGACGGCAGCTGCGGAGACAACTCCAGACCATGGCTGCTGGCGGACATGCCGAGCAAACCGTACACGAAGCTTACGGGAACAAGCCCGCTTTCCGGAAACTCGTTGATGACCCCCATCTTGAAGTCGTGACCATAGCTGTTTACAGGGTCGCGGCGCAGCTCGTCAAGCGCGAACTCGCTGATAATCGCGTTCATCCGGTGCATCGCGTTGTCGGAGCCCCGATAATTGAAGCGACCCATGAGGTCGTAGTAGGATACATAGAAGATGGCGTTCCCGTTCTGCTGGCATTCCTCGAACGAACAGGTACCCGTGACGGGGAAGGAATTCGTCGGATCGTACCACCAATAGGGAGTGACGCTCTCGATCTTCAGGGTGTTGGCCCGGGGGGCGAATCTTGTGACACTGTAAATGTCCCCGCCGGTCGACGTATCGCCCGAGACCGTCCGCTTACCGTCAAGCCAATCGTAGATGTCATTCGCCTTCGTTGCATTCGCGGCTCCGGACATCAACGCTTCCGTATTGACGAACGTAAACCCGTAGTCTCGGGCCGTGCCGTTTTTATCCACTGTGCCGGCGTACCTTTTTTTCGTTCCATCCCAAAATGCCGTATTGTACTGCCCTTCCGCCGTACTTCCCAATGTCGCGTAATAATTCCCGTTCGTCGTGTCGCCGAGCATATCGTACATATCGCTCATGGCCTTTAATGCGGCAACATAGTAAGCGTTCGTGTACGCATCTTTGTAGCCGAACGGCATGACGTCCCAATAGTTGGTCGGATCTCCGCCGGGCAGACCGGTGTTCAAGTCTCCGGGCGTGATGACCAAACCACTGCTCCCGCCCATTCTATTCAACATAAAGCCCATGGCAGCTTCCATTTTTTGCTTTACCGTCATGCCTGCCGACACATCCACCGTGCCGTCGAATGCCTGCAGGGTGGACGAATCCGTCTCGTTCAGGAAGTTCGGGTCGTCCCACATGGCGATTTGATAGGCCGCGAGAATATACTTCGGCAATCCGTCGTAATGGAATGAGCCCGGACCGACCGGCCATTTACTCTGTGTGCCCCAAGACCATAAGTAGCCGTTATCGCTGATCGGATATTCGCGAATGAGCCGCTTCAATTCGGTTTTGTCCTCCACCGAATCGCTCCACAGCAGCTTCTTCGCGATCCAATCAAAAAAAGTAGATTCGTTGCCGAATTTGTATACTGCATCCGTCCCGTCGTCAACGGCTCCGAATGCGTGCCACATGTTGTCCAGCAGGTTGTCGTACCCGCCGTTGCGCGTCGCGTACATCGGACCATCAGCCGCCGCATCCCATTCGGCCAACTGAAGGTAATAGCTGCCGTCCGTGTCGGCGGACAGCTTGGTCGCATACAGCCGCACGTATCTGGCCTGAACCGACGGGAATTCGAACAACTGCTCCTGCCGTCCGGGAGCGGCGTAACCGGTATATTGCTGTCCCGGAATATCCGTCCAGGCCGAGCCGTCGGTGCTGCTCTGCAGCTTGAAATCGGCGGGAAAACCGATGCCTCCGTTGCGCGGAACGATACGAACGGTGTGCAGCCGTTTGGAAGATCCCAAATCGAGCGAAACCCACTCCGTCGCCGCGGAACCGGCATGCCCTTGACTGGAATAGTAACTGTTTCGGTCGCCGTCGCGTAGCTTGCTCTCCTCCTTGCCAGATACGAAGGAGGAAGCGCTGCCGGATAAGCGGCCCTCATAACCGTTGGTGAAAGCTTCCAGCTCAGCCAGTTGAAGGGCGTAGGCTCCCGCGCCGACGCTTCCCAGCTTGGAAGCATACACGCGAAGATGGCGAGCCGCCACCGGGGCAAAAGAAAACCGCTGTTCCGCGCTGCCGGGATTCGTATAATTGGTGTAGGATTGACCGGCTATATCGGTCCACGTCGAGCCGTCGATGCTGCTTTGCAGCTTCCAATCGACCGGAAAGCCCGTACCGCCGGAACGGGGGCGGATGCCGGCGCCGTTCACCGATTTGACGCTGCCGAAGTCGATCGAAACCCAGGCGATATTCGCAGCCGCAGCCGCCTCGGCGCTTCCCCAATAAGTCGTTGATTTGCCGTCGCGGACTTTGGCCGGCTCGTAACCCGTCCGCTCGGAAGATACAAAATAGGCGATTCCGATGCGGTTAGACGAAGTCACGTCAAACCAGAGCTCGGGTAATTGTAAATAGTAGTTACCGGCATTGTCTGCCCCAAGCTTGGTTGCATATATCCGGATGCCGCTGACTTGCAGGACGCTCCCGAGGGTAAATGTCTGTTCGACGGCACCGGGATTCGGATAATTCGTATACGATTGGCCGGATATATCGGTCCAAGTGGCGCCATCCGTCGTCGATTGCAATTTGAAATCCGCCGGAAAGCCGTAACCGCCGACGCGCGGCGTGATCCGAATGCGGTTAATGCGGAATTTCATGCCGAAGTCGGTTGCCAGCCACTCGGTGAATGCCGACGAGGCGTGCGCTTGACTGGAATATACGGAATCGGCTTTAAGGTCGGCCGCCAATTTCGGTTCCCAGCCTGCAAGGAAGCTGGAGCCGGAAGCGTCCATGGACTTGATCTGCTCCGTATGGTTGCCTTCTGCCGAGGCTTCGCCAAGCGCAAAGCAGTAGCTGCCATCCTGATCGGCGCCCAGCTTCGTGGCGAGCATCCGGATGGCGTTGGCCGTGATAGGCGCGAAGGTGAACGTTTGCTGCGCGCTGCCCGGATTCGCATAATTGGCGTACGATTGGCCGGGAATGTCAGTCCAATTCGTTCCGAAGTCGGTACTGTATTGAAGCTTGAAATCGACGGGGAAGCCATAACCGCCCGTCTTCGGAGTCGCTTTGAACGTATGGACGTCGTAAGACTGCCCGAATTGAATGGCGGCATACTCGGTGAAGGCGCTCCTCGCATGGGAAGCGCTGGACCAGTATGTCGCGGCGTCCCCGTCATACATCGATTTGTAGGAGCGGTCCGCTGCTGCAGTCGAAGCGTCGCCTCCATAACGGACCAGCGAAATTCTGCGGTGGGTCTGCTCTCCGGACATTTCGGCCAACTGCAAGGAAAAGCTGCCGCCCGCATCCGCCCCGAGCTTCGTGGCAAAGAGCCGGAAATACCGGGCATCGACGGGATCGAACGAGAAGGCTTGAGCCGCGGCGCCGGGCGCCGGGTAGTTCGTATGCGACTGCCCCGGAATATCCGTCCAAGCCGATCCGTCCGAGCTGTATTGGAGTTTGAAATCGACGGGAAACCCTTTGCCGTTCGGATTCGGAACCGCTTTCAACTTGTCGATCACGGCGGATTGCCCATAATCGATCAGGATCCATTCGGTTGAAGTTTGAGCCGAATGAGCCGCGCTGCTCCAGACGGTCGTTTCGCTGCCGTCTTCGGCCAATCCGTATCCGGCTCCCGCAGAATCCGAAGAGGCCGTAACGGTCGGAACGACGACCATTTCCAGCAGCTGCAAATAATAAGTACCCGCATTGTCCGGATTTAATTTGGTCGCATACACCCGGACCGATTTGGCCAATACCGTCTGGAACTTGAATTCCTGAGGCGTCGCGCCCGGGTTGGCGTAATTGGCGTAGCTTTGTCCCGGGATGTCGGTCCAGGTCGTGCCGTCCAAGCTTGTCTGCAGCTTGAAGTCGGAAGGAAAGCCGTAGCCGGAATCTCGCGGATATAAGACAACGCGTTCCACTGGCCGGACGATACCCAAATCCTCGGCGAACCACTCCGTATGATTGGCATCCGCATAACCGGCGCTCGACCAGAAGTTGTTGAAAAGATGGTCCGCGCCTTTCGCCGCCTCGTAGCCGGTCAGCTGCGAAGAGGCCGCGGCGCTTACAGGCGCATTCCGTTCGACCCACGCTTCATGCAGCTGAAAGTAATAGTTGGTGCCGCTATTGTCGGCCCTCAACTTCGTTGCATACATCCGCACATATCTGGTTTTGATCGGCGCGAAATCGAAGCGCTGCTGAACAAGTCCCGGGTTCGCATAACCGGTATAGGTTTGCCCGGGAATATCGATCCAGTTGACTGCGTCGCCGCTGACTTGAAGCTTGAAATCGGCCGGGAAGCCGTAACCGAAATCTCTCGGCTGCACCCGCAGCGTGTCGACGGTTTGGGCTGTGCCCAGATCGAAAGAAATCCACTCCGTTGCGGTTTCTGAAGCGTGGGAAAGGCTGGACCACATCGTCGGGATCGAGCCGTCGATCGCATTGGAGGCCGGATAGCCGCCCAATGCGGTGGAAGCCGCTGCGGCTGCGGCAGGCAACACGGCTGCCGAAACACGGGGAGGAGCCGAAAAATATTGAAAAGAACCGAATAATAGAAGTACCGCCCATACCAGCTTGCACGTTCTTACTAATAATGAATACATAGCTGACAGCCTCCTCATTCAGATAAATGATGAGAAACCCAAAGCTTCACTGCTCCTGTCAAACCGCTTGCTGCCTGCTTCTCCATCAGGTTGGCCAGCGTATTGGTTACCTTCAGCTCCAGCAAATTGCTGCCGGCGCGAAGCCGGCCGGTAAGGTCGAGCTCATGCGGACGCCACAAGCTTGTCCCCGCAATCTCGCCGTTCAGCCACACTTCAATGGCATCGGTGCAGGCTTTCGCCGTCAAGACGACGGATGCGGACGCCTCTTTCTCGTCAAGCTTCACCTCGCAAGCATAGATACCGGTTCCAGAGTAATCCGGAAATCCTTGTTCAGCCCAGCTTCCCGGTACCAAGGCGGCTTCGGGCAGCTTCACAAGCGTGCGCTCCCCGCTGACGCCGAAAGCGCCGCGCAGCACGGGGAAAACGGGACCATGAGGCGCGCCCCAAGCCGGCACTGACCCGTGAATGATTATCTGGTTGCGGCCGACTCGTACAGCTTCACGAATATCGTAGACAGCATTGGTGCAATCCCACAGCATATCCGTACGTGAAGGCCGAAGCGCTACTCCGTTTACCTTAATGGTCGGGTCTATCTCGGGATCAAGCACCAGTTCAAGCAACTCGGGCAGCTCCTCGACCGTAAAGACCGCTCTTGCCAGGTAATCGGAGCCGAGCGTAAAGCCTTTGTTCGAGGGAAAGCTCATCTCCGGAGCAGGCAGCCATTCCGGCTCCGGGCCGGGCACTGCCACCTCGACAGGAAGCCGAAGCGTATTAAGCCGCTCCGTACGGAACGTCCACTCGCCGGACAGGTCGATCGTCCGGCCCGTTTCCGCATGTGCCGCTCCGTCTTCCTTCGCCGCACCCGACGCAACAAGCGCCGCTTCGCCCGCATCGACCACCAGTATCGCCGCCTGACCTTCGGCCAGCCGCAGATCAACCTGCTGCCCGCCCGCTGCCAGCGTCCGGACAGCCAGACCACGCCGCGCCCCGCTCGCCGGATCGTAAAGCGATACGCCGCCGGACAAGGCTAGCCGAACGGATCCGGTATATTCGTCCTCGCCGTCATTCACGAGCAGGAACAGATCGACTCCCTCGCCCTTCCGGTGCAGCAGGAAAATAGGCTCGCTGCCGGCTCCCTCCAGCTCAAACGGCTGCTCGAGCCATGCCAGATCAGCGCGAAGCGCCTCGCGAAATCCCCCGTTGGCCGATTTCGGCAATTCGTTGGTGGCCAAATGCGTAATATTGCCGTTTATACGTACCTTTGTCACGCGTTCGGAACCCGCCCTTAGCAATTCTCTTGTCAAGACGAAACTTTCATTCGGATTCCAGCCGAACACCCTCTCCGCTTCTACGGCGATGCTTCGGTCAGGCAGCTCCGATGGAATGAAATTAATCAAAACGACCTTCCCTCCGGAAGCGATAAACGCTTTCAGCTTCTCCCACACTTCTACCGACAGCGTAGTTAAGGAAGGCAAAATCAACTGTTTATACGCATGCCCGCGAAACAGAATCGCCCCGTCCCGGAGCTCCCCTTCCAGCAGCGAAGGCTCATGCAGCAGATCGAAATCCCGCTGCAGCTGCATCAACGCATTGATCACGCCGTGCAGCGTCTGCTCCGTATGCATCAAATCGCCGATCTTATTGTTTTCAATCGAATGGAAGCTTTCCCAGAAATCAAATCGCGGCGCGTATTCGCTCCACACCGTCGTCGTCGGCATCAGAACGGCGATTTCCGCCTGATGTCTGCCCAGCGAGTTGGCATAGCAAAGTCTGGAAATGTAGTCCGAGAATAACCCGTAATGGCGGAAAATCGGCGTCTGGAACGAGTGCGAAGGCGGGTACGACGCAGGGAATTTCTTGCGCACGTTGCGAAGCGAGTAATAAGCACCCATAAATTGAATCGTATTGACGCCGAGCACGGCCAGTCGGTTGACGACCCTCTTCATCTGATCCAGCGTCGTGTGCCATCCGCTGCCGGAGAACGTCTCGCACAACGTGCGCGCCGCCCCGGTATGCTCGGCCACCGCCGTCACCATTTTGCCTGGCAGATTAAAGTCATCCCGTTCCACGTTGATCGTGGAGAAGATGGTGTCGATCGCGGGCATTTGGTAGTGCTGCAGGTTCAAGAAGGTATTGCCCGCCTGCAACAGATCGCAGACAAGCCGCTCCTCGCCGGAATAGTGGCCGGTCAGGATAAGTCCGCGCTCGGCGCACCATTCCGCCGCCTGCATGGCGTAAGCTTGCTCGAAGCGGCCAGTCAGAGTACGCCAGTAGTCGTAGCGGACTTTACGGCTTATGCCGAGATCGGCGACCAACTCGCTCAGATGCGGAATCAAATCGTATCCGTTCGCCTCGGCGAATACTCGTTCGAACCCTTTCGTCCACGGAATCGTATCCGGTCCGCAGTCGAACGGGTTGGTCAGGCTGACTTCATCGGTAAATACGCCCGCAACCGTGCTGCCAAACAAAGAACCGAACCTCGCCGCGTACCGCTCATGCGTCATATCCAGAAAAGCCCGCACCGCCTCCGGGTTCATCACATCTAAGTAGCCTTCCTGGTCCCAACTGTGCGGCGACATTTGCCCAGCGGCCAGCATGCCCCCCTGTACGTCTTCCGAAAACACGTAAACCTGGCACATATTCGCCTCGCGATTGGTCCAGGTAAACGTCCCACGCTCCGGATCGACTCGCCCTTCGGCGCTAATGTCCACGACTTGCGCTGCGTCGTAGACCGCCTGGGCCGACAGAAACCGTCCCTTGTAGGCCAACTCGCCCGTTTGCCCTTGCGTATAGGAGCGGTTTCGATGCCGCAGCACCCTCATCCGATAGTCTGGCATGTCGCGAATAAGCTTGCCTCCGACCATACCGCTCGGCCAATTATACTCATCGTAAATCCAGAACCGCATGCCCTTCTCCCGAGCGCATTCGATCGCGACCTGGATCATATCAAAGAAACGGTCGGACAAATACTCGGTTTCAAGGCCGTTCAGCGGATGAATGAAAAATTGATAAATGCGCTGGCCGGCGAATTCCCCGATCTGCCTTCTTACTTCCGCTTCGTCGATCTCATCGTTCCAAAACCACATGATGACCGGACGATATTCATCTGCGCCGTCAAGAAACCGCTTGCTGTCAAACACCTTAGTTCCCCGCTTTCTTTGAGAAAAGCCGCAAACTCCGCAATATGCCGAACCCTGTCCGGTTAAGCATATTGCCGAGCCCGCTTGATTTCAAATATAGACGACTGCGCCGATTAACTGTTCTTGTAACGGTCGAGAGCTTGGGTGAAAATTTTGATATATTCCTCCAGGCCCATGTCGTTTATCGTTTTCACATACTTATCCCATTCGGAGAAAGGGTTTTTGCCCGTAACGAATTTGGCCGTCATTTCGGTGACATAAGCTTCGATGTCGGTCGCGCGGGCCGTAAACGTATCGTTTTCCTCCGAAGTGAAGCTGAACGGCGGCCATACCTCTTCAGGAAAGAAGGGCTTAACCTTGTCCGTCGCTTCGATGGAGGCCGGGGAGCTTTCGGCGCCTTGGAAAAACTTCTGGCGCACGATGCCCGGGTAGCCGCCGCCCGGCCACGTCAAGTACTTGCTGACCGCCTGATCCAGGTTCAGGCCTTCCGGGTTGTTTTTGATTTCATCCACATATTCCACCTTGCCATCTGCCGTCTCCTTGTAAGTGACGTCTTTGAAGCCCATGAAAAACATCTTGCCGCCTTCTTCGCCATAGAAGTGATCGATCCAACGGACAAGCGCTTCCGGATTTTTAGCTCTGTCGGTCAGCACCAAACCGCCTGTCCATAACTGCGGAGCCGCGATAGCCGTATACATACGGTCCCCGTCCGGGCCTTCCAGCGCCGGCGAACCGATATAGCTGTCCTTCTTGATCGTCGTAGCGGGGTCCACGCCCCACATCGCGCCGTAGACGCCTTTCGTCCCTTCGGCGATGTACTTCGCGTAATCCACCGCGTAAACGTTGTGATCGATCAGGTTCTCCGTGTACAGCTTATTCATAAATTGCAGCATCTCTTTGTATTTCTTGTCCGTTGGGATAAACCTTACTTTGCCCGTTGCCGGATCGAGATCGAAATTGCCGGCATGCGCGCCGCGGTTGCCGAGCCCCCATGAGCCGCGCAGGTAACCTTCGATGCCCGGCATCCAATACGAAGAAAGAGGCACTTCGTCCGCCTTGCCGTTTCGGTTAGGGTCGCCTTCCTTAAATTGTTTCAGCATCTTATAAAAATCGTCGATCGTTTGCGGTTCGCTAAGCCCGAGCGTCTCAAGCCACTGCTTGTTGATCCAGATTTTCCCTCCCGTGAGCGCCGAGGGAAACTCGGGATCGACGATGGTAGGGAAAGAATAAATTTTGCCGTCCGGCATGACGCTGCCTTTTTTAATGGCGGGATACTGCTCGAAAATCCGCTTCAGATTGGGAGCATATTTGTCGATCAAATCGTTCAGCGGCAAGAATACGCCTTCCGCCCCATACTTGATCAAATCCGATATCGGCATTTGCGAGGTGAAGAAGGCTTCGGTGTATTCGCCTCCCGCCAGCACGAGATTGCGTTTCTCCGCCAAGTTGGCAAAAGGAACCTGATCCACCCAATCGATATGGATATTCGTCATCTTTTCGTATTCGGTCCAAAGCATCAGCTTGTTCCAATCCGTCGCCGCCGGCGGTTTTCCCGTCAACATCTGGATCGTAATTTTATCTTTTACGATCGGCATGCCGGTTTCGTTCAAATTTCCCGCTGCGGGTTTCGTTTCGTTCCCCGCGGATGCTCCGGTGTTTCCGCCGCTGTTCGAGGGCGTATTGCTTGCGTTTCCGTTGTTTCCACTGCAGCCGGCCAGAACGGCGATAACGAGCAAACTTGCAACTAGCGTTGACACCCGCCTTTTGAATTTCATCGATGAACCTCCCTGATCATTTTTGTCGAATAATTGACCTCATCTTCCATACAACCGTGCACAATAGATGTCCAGGCGCCACCCCCACTCCGAATGAACGCTGCGTTCAGCCTTTGATCGCACCGATCAGCATTCCTTTTACAAAATACCGCTGCAGCAACGGGTACAGGAGCAGCACCGGCAAATTGGCGATAATAATGACCGCGTATTTGATCGTTTCCGCATTCATGACCTGACTGGCATAAGACTCTTCGGTCAGATTGTTCATTTCGTTCATCTGATTCTGAATGAGAATTTCCCGCAGGATGAGTTGCAGCGGATATTTGGCTCTGTCGGTCAAATAAATGAGTGCGTTAAAGTACGCGTTCCAATGTCCGACGCTGTAGAACAGCACCATGACCGCGAGTATCGGAAGCGACAGCGGCAGCACGATCCGAAGGAGAATCTGGGTATTCGAGCAGCCGTCAATAGCTGCCGCTTCCTGCATTTCGCCAGGAATGCTTTGCTGGAAAAAAGTACGCATAATGATGATGTTCCAGACCGCCACCGCATTCGGAACGATCATGACCCAGAACGTGTCGATCATATGCAGTTGCTTGATCAGCAAATAGGTGGGAACCAGTCCTCCGTTAAAAAACATCGTGAACACCATAAACAGCATGATCGCTTTTTTGCCCTTGAAATCCCTTCTGGACAACGGATATGCGGCGGCGACCGTCATGGCCAGATTCACTGCCGTTCCGGCAACGGTGTACAAAATCGTATTGCCATAACCCGTCAGAATGTCTTTGTTCTGAAACACTTTCTGGTATCCGAGCATGGTTAATTGTTTGGGCAGCAGCCAAACCTCGCCGTTCAGCACCCTCTCGGGATTGCTGAATGAGGCGCTGACCACAAAGACAAGCGGATACATTACAGCAATGAGCACGATCGTCAGCAGCGTGTAGTTGACGATATCGAACGCTTTATCCGCAGCATTTTGCCGCATGGACTTCCCCCCTTCACCACAAACTGTTGTCTCCGGTCCGTCTGGCGATAAAATTGACGCTTAGCAGCAGAACGAAACTGACGACGGAATTGAATAATCCTACGGCTGCCGAAAAGCTGTACTGCGCATCCAGAATGCCGCTGCGGTACACATAGGTTGCAATAACGTCGGAGCTTTCCATATTAAGGTCGTTCTGCATGAGGTAAATCTTCTCGAAGCCGATCCCGAGAATGGAGCCGGTGTTCAAGATGAGGAGAATGACGACTGTCGGCATAATGCCGGGCAAATTGATGTGCCGGATGCGCTGAAGCCGGCTCGCGCCATCCATCGTAGCCGCTTCGTGCAGCTGGGGGTCGATCGCAGCCAGTGCGGCGAGGTAAATGATCGAACTCCAACCCATCTGCTGCCATACTTCTGACAATACATACACCGATTTGAACCATGACGGTTCGGTCATGAAGAGCACAGGGTCGCCGCCGAACAGCCGGATGACATTGTTGACAAGACCGTTCTGCGGGGAGAGAAAGAAGAACAGCATTCCGACGACGACAACCGTGGACAGAAAATGCGGCGCATATGTTAACGTTTGCACGAAACGACTGAAAAACTTCCGCCTTACTTCATTAAGCATAAGCGCCAATAGGATGGGAATCGGAAACCCGGCGGCCAGGAGATACACCCCGATGCCCAGCGTATTTTTGATCAACCGCCAGAAGTAGTAGCTGTCGAAAAAGCGATCGAAATGCTTCATGCCGACCCACGGGCTGTCCCAAATGCCCTTTGTCGCTATAAAGTTTTTAAAGGCAATCTGTACGCCATACATAGGGAGGTAATTAAAAATGACGAAATAAGCGATGACCGGAGAGATCAACAGGTACAACTCATAGTTTTTCAAATACGGCTTCATGATGCGGCCCATCTCCCCCTTCACCCCCATCGAAAATTCGAATATCCGATTACCCGTTAATCCGGAACAGCCGCATTGCATTTTCGAACAAAATCTTCTTTTTGTCTTCAAGCGAAATATCGGCGGCCAAAATCATGCCGATTTGCGTCCGGGCATCCATCCAAAACCCGTCGGAACCAAACAGCACGCGATCCGCGCCCGCCCCTTTCACCAAAAAGGAGATCAACCCGTTGGCATACACATCTCCCGCAGTGTCCATATATACGTTGGGGTACCGACTGGCCATTCGGACGGCTTGTTGGATTCCGTCGTACCTTCCGCCCGAATGCCCGCAAATCAGATTTACTTGAGGATAACGAGCGATATATTTCTCAAACAATGGCGGGTAGGAAAATTTTTGCGCGTCATTCGTGGGAGAAATCGCCCAAGTATGGGACATGATCGGCAAATCGTTTGCTGCCGCATACTCCCAAGCCGCTTCGTACCTGCCGTCATCGGCGTAAACTCCATGAAAAGAAGGATGAAGCTTGATCGCTTTGAATATGCTCCGATCCTTGTAACGCTCCATCAGCTTCAAGCTCTTGTCGGCGTAATTCGGGTTAAATACGTAATAACTTAATATTTTCCCGCTTGAAAGCTTATAAGCTTCCATGTCTTCCTCCAAGCCTCTCTCCATTTCATCCGTAAGGAGTCCGATCGAGTGAATGTTCATGCAGTAAGAGATATTCCGTTTCTCCATATACTGCAAATATCTCTCGATTGAGGTTTCGTAATAGTGAAAGCCGGGCGACATTCCGAGATGAAAATGAGAGTCTATAATCATGTCCGTCGCCCCCTATCGGAGAAAGCGTTTCATCAGCATATCGTAAATTTTGAGCGGTTCATTGGCATTGCGATATTCGCGAAACTTTTCCTCATCCAGCGTACCGGCGACCTCGTGGAAACGGTAAATCCATTCCACCGTGCGGGACATCGCTTCGGTACCGTTTTCACGATAAGGATAAATATCGATACCGTACCACCCGTCGTAACCGATGCGGCGAAGCCAGTAGAAAAACTCCAGCGTGTCCCAAAAATTCACGGTGCCGGGCAGCATGTCATGATCCCAATCACGATAATTGTCGTTGATGTGGAGATGGAACAGGCGGCCGAATCGATGCAGCAGCGCCGCGGACTCCGCCGGGTTCTCCTTGGCCATCAACGCATGCCCGACATCGAGCGTGACCCCGATGTTCGGCTTTCCGACATGATTGACAAGAGCGAGAGCGACTCCCGCATTTGCGATGTAGCAGCGGGCACGCGGTTCTTTGGCTTTGTATTCCACCGTTAAGCTTACGTCAGGCCTATAAGCGGCAAGCTCCGTTAAACTCTCCGCCAACGAATCCCAAGCGGCCGTATAATCGGATTGAAACGGATATTCGTAGCCGTCCTGTCCGAGCCAAAGCTGGACATCCGCCGCCTCTGCGGCTGCAGCCGCATCAATCCCCCGCTTGATCAACGCCATAGCTTCTTTCCTTACTTTCGGATCCGTGGAAGTAATGGAGCCGTATTTCCATTTCGGCTGGCTGAACAGGTCGATTTCGAGCATCCCCATCCTCAGGCCGAAGTTCTCCAGCTTTTCCTTCATCCGCATGGGATCCTCGAATTGGGTAGGAAAATCGAAAGCGATGCCCGTCAGCCCTTTGATCCGGGAAGCTAGTTCGAGTTGCTCGTCCAATGAGGCTGCCTCGCGATAACCGTTTTGCACGAAACGGTCACCGCAGGCGGAGAAAGATGTCAGGGCAGAGTCGATTTTTAGCATATGATGTCTCCTTTTCCATTACTCTCTCAGTACCTGTCGCAGCGTTGCTTCAAAAATATTCAGAAGTTCATCCGCTTCTTCCTGCTTGACAATCAAAGCCGGCTTAATTTTCAGCAGATGCTTGCGATATCCTCCCGTACCCAGAATGATGCCATTCTCCATGCCGACGTTGCGGATTTGCACCGCTTTTTCCAGCGTTAGCGGCAACTTGGAGTCCGCATCCTCGATCATTTCCACCCCAATATGCAAACCGACCTGGCGAATGTCGCCGATTTCCTCATAACGGAGCTGAAGCTCGCGGAGCCGATCGGCAATGTAGGCCCCCATCCGACGCGTATTCTCCAGAAGGTTATCGCGTTCGATAATATCGATCTGCTTCAAAGCGGCTATCTGCGATACCGAATTGTTGGCGAACGTGTGCAGCTCCTCCGCGTGCATCTCGAAGCCTTTCAGCCGGTCATGGATGATAATGGCCGCGATCGGGAATCCGGCACCCAGTCCTTTACCCAGTACGATGATGTCCGGCTCCACCTCATAATGCTCGGCGGCAAAAAATTCGCCGATCCGGCAGTAGGTCTGAATTTCGTCGTAAATGAGCAATGCTCCGAATTCATCGCATATTTTTCTGATCTGCTGCAAGTACGCCTTCGGAAGCGGAATTTGACCGCCGCTGGCCTGGATCGGCTCGACGATAACCCCTGCCACCGGTCCGTTTGCTCCCTTTTCCAGCGTAAGCCGCAGCATATCGGCACATTGCGTCGCGCAATTCTCGGGATGATGACCAAAAGGACAGCGGTAACAATACGGATTGGCAATACGGATAAAGTTGTTGTTCACGTTGTCCAGAAAGTTGCGCATGCCTGTGAATTGTCCGGAAGCTTTGGTCGTAATCCAGGAAGCACCGGCGGTTGTCAGTGTGCTGCCGTGATAAGCGTCCCAAAGCGTTAAGAAGCTTTTTGCTCCGGGATTATTTTTCATGGCGATTTTCATGGCGGCTTCAATAGCGGCTCCCCCGCCGACCGTAAACGAAACCCGGTTCAGATTTTTCGGTGCCAAGCTGGCCAGCTTCGCTGCGAGGTGGTAGCGCGGCATCGTATGGAAGCCCTGATGCACATGGGAGAAGTAAGACATTTGCTCATATACAGCCTGAGTTATTTCCTCATTTGCGTATCCTAAATACATCGCCCAGCTTTGAGAAGTGCAGTCAATGTAGCTTTTTCCGTTCGTGTCGGTTATACGGACGCCTTTTCCCTTCACAAGCCGAGGGCCAGGCGAACCTCCGCCGACCATGACATGCCGCTCGAATTGATTCATTTGCTCGTCCGTCGTGGAATACACGCGTTCCAGTAAGGCATCCATCGTAGTTAACCACCTTCGTTGTTTAATACAAATCTGCTTTCATTTACCTTTCGATTGAATTATATAATGTTATAATTACATTATCAATAGTTAATTTTATAACCAATTTATAAACATACTTTTAACATCATTACACTTCGTGTTAATATGAACCTAAGTAATTTGTAAGAAGGGAGAAATTGTTATCGCATCGATTGACGTTCTAAGCGTGGATCTGGGCGCCAGCAATGGCAGAGGAGTTATCGGGTCGTTCGATGGGAATTCATTGAAATTGATAGAAGCGCACCGTTTTCCGAATGGGCCGGTTTCTATTTTTTCAAACCTGTACTGGGATACAATGCACCTTTATAAGGAATTGATGAATAGCATTCGTGCTGCCGGACGGATCGCGAGCAGCATTCGTTCCATTGGAATCGACGGTTGGTCGCAGGATTTCGGCTTATTGGACAAACGGGGGAATTTGCTCGGAATGCCGCGCCATTATCGGGATCCGAGAACGAACAACATTCGCGACAAAGCGCTTGCGCAGTTGTCCGAAGAAGAGCTGTACTCGATCACCGGGAAGACGCCGTCGCAAGTCAGCACTCTGTTCCAACTGGCGGCCATGCAGGATGGCGATCAAGCATTGCTGGGGGAGGCGCATACGCTTCTATTCATCCCTAACCTGCTGACTTACTATTTGACCAGGGAAATCAACTGCGATCTCACGCTTGCCTCGGCTTCGTCGCTATTCAATTTACATGAACGCAATTGGAGCAAGCGGATCGGGACGGCATTCGGTTTTCCCCGGATATGGCCGGAAATAGCCGAGCCCGGGCGAACGATCGGAAGCACGTTGCCCCATGTGGCCGAGCAAACCGGCCTGTCCGGCATTCCAGTCATTTCCGTTGCCCAGCACGACACCCTTTCAGCCCTTCTGGCGGCGCAGGGAAACAACCGTGAAGACACTGCGTGCATTATTTGCGGAACATGGTCGGTCGTCAGTCTGGTCCGCAGCGATCCGGTCATGAACCGCGAGATGCTGGCGGGTCATTTCCACAATGAACCGGGTTACTACGGAGACCGTACGCATATCGTCAAATACATGACAGGGATGTGGATATTGCAGGAGTGCATCCGGGAATGGTCCGAGGACGGTAAAAATGTGGATTACGCCTATTTGCAGGCAGGGGCGGAGGCAAGCCGCTGCGAGTCGCTGATCGATGTGGAGCATGCGGATTTCGCGGCTCCCGGAGATATGAGCGGCAAGATCGTCAATTACTGCCGCAAGACCGGTCAGAAAGAACCTGAAACCGAGTTCGATCTTTACAAATGTATCGCCCAAGGATTAGCAGCCAAATTCGCCCATACGATCGGCCAACTGCAACAATTGACGGGCCAAACCATAAAGGAAATCCATATCGTCGGCGGCGGGTCGCGCAATTCGCTTCTGTGCCGTCTGACGGCGAGACGCTCGGGAATTCCCGTAATTTCGCAGCTTCCGGAAGCAAGCGTCATCGGCAACGCGCTCGTCCAACTGATTGCCCTTGGAGAAATCGGCGGCATGTCGGAAGCCTCCGCGGTGCTGGAACGTTCTTTTCAATCCACAACCTTTTATCCTTAATTGATAATAGTTTATAAATATCTTATAATTATATTTATATAATTAATTTTTTAAGAGTGAAAATAAATATTTTGTAAGAACAAAGAATTTAATAATCACTTTATTTCGAGAGGGACGGCAATGGCTCAAAAAAAATTTCTATGGCATCCCGACTTGCCGAATGAACCGGATACGTACGTTTGGTTTTTTGCCGAAGCATTTGTGTCGAGCGCAGAAATCTGCAAGCTCCGTGTCTTCGGCAAAGATTTCTATCGTGTTTATGTCAACGGGGAAGAACGGTTGGAGGGCCCAGCACGCTATACGCCGGCTTACCCCGAATATGACGAGATTTCGGTTGCGTGCGAAGGAGGGAGATTGTCGATTGCGGTAATTGTTCATCATATTGGCGTCGATACCCGCATTGCGTTGGCCGACCTCCCGCCATTCTTAATGTGCGAGCTGTCAGGCCCGCAAGGAGCCGTCGATTTGCAATGGACCTGCAAGCGGATTATAGCCTATCGCCGCACAGGCAGGCGGATTAACGGCCAACTTGGCTGGGCCGAATATTGCGATACGAAGCTGCTGCCGCAACCGGAATCAGCAGCCGGCTACAACGACGGCGGAGTGCAAGCCGTGGAAGTGGAAGTTCCGTTAGGCGAGTTGCGGCCGAAAACAATCGCGGATTGCCGCCGACTGAAGGTGGCGGGACAACGGTTGACCGATGGAGTCTACGCCAATCGATTCGGCTATGCCGACGACGACATGCCCATCAGATTCATGCTGAGGGATCTTCAGCCCCGCGAGCATTCTGAAGGAGCGTGGATCCGCTTCGACTTTCAGAACATCGGGTTGTATCGGCCCCGAATTACGATCGAAGTTCCTGCCGGAACCGTCGTTGAGGCCGGCTACTGCGAATCGCTTACCGATAACCGGGTTTGTCCGGTCATTCCTTTATCGGCCAGCATGTCATGCAACATGGATCGTTGGGTGACTTCGGGAGGCGTTCAAACCCTGCAGACGTTCTCTCCACGAGGGTTCCGTTACCTTGAAATCCATATCGCCTGCCCGTTGGAACAGATCCGGATCGTCGAGGCGGAGGCGGATCAGCGCACTTATTTCGATCGACCGACCGGCGCATTTTCCTGCAATGACGAGCGTTTGAACCGGATTTGGCAGCTGGGCGTGGAGTCGCTTCTCGCTTGCAGCGAAGATGCCGTGACAGACAATCCCACCCGGGAAAGAGGACAATGGCTGGGGGATGCCGCTGTCGTGGGGATTGAAACGTTGAGCGTATCATTCGACGATTATGCGCTCATTCGCAGGAGCCTGCAGCAAGCCGCTTATTGCGCAAGGGAAGACGGCTTCGTATCGGGGCTGTATCCCGGACAGCCCAGCTTCCTGACCGGTTCCGCCCTGATGTGGGTCGACGGCTGCATGCGATATTTCCGCCTGACGGGAGATCGCTCCTTATTAACCGAGCTTTACGATTGCGCGCGGAAAACGATCGATTTGTTTTTGCGGCATCTGACGCCCTCAGGAGTAATCGGAATCGATGCCTGGGATTTTATCGATTGGGGCCATGTTGTTGCTGCGGATGAAATCAACGTGGCGCTCAATCTTATGCTGCTGAGGACTTTGCGGGATCTAAAAGACTGGGAGAAGGAAATCGGCGTGAATTGGCAGGATAACCGGATCGGCGAATCGATCCGTATGCTGGATAAGATCATTCGAAGCGAATACTTCAATGCGGACGGGTTACTCGCCAAAGCGGTTCCCGCACATTCGGCCCAGCGTTCGAATGCAGCGGCCGTTTCGTCCGAATCCAGCCTGCACGCCAACGTATTCGCGCTTTCTCTGCACCTGTTGGATGAAGAAGGGCAGAAACGGGTGGCGGCGGGCGTCAAGGAACACTATTCGAACAGTTTCCCCAACCGCTCAGACGCCCCTCGTTTGAGCGAACCGGCGGTGAGCCAGGCCCAACTCATCACGCCATTCTTTTCCCATTACGCGCTGGATGCGCTTTGGGAGGCCGGCGAGGACGAGTTTGTCCTGAATCAATACCGAACCTGCTGGGGGTGGATGCTGGATCAGGGCTTAACGACGCCGTCGGAGGTTTTCGATTTGCGTTGGAGCCACTGCCACTTGTTTTCATCGTGCCCAACGTGGCAGCTATCCCGCCATGTATTAGGTCTCTTGCCGGATCGATCGGGAGACCCGCTCGCTTTCCGCCTGCATCCGAAATTCGGCGATCTTGCCGAAGCGACAGGCAGATTCCCGATACCCGGGAATGAAGGGACCATTCGAGTCGAATGGCAGCGGGTCGACGGGCGTTCCGTTTTGTACCGTTTGCAAACCGATGTACCTATTCGTATTCAGCTTTCTGCCAGGTTGAACTTGAGTTTATGCGAGCTAGACGGGCAGGCAGCGACTGATTTGTTTGAAGTTATGCACATCAATAAAGAATTGACATTTCGATTTGACATCGAGTGAACAACTATTCTCTCCTTTTTTTTACAAATCGATTCGTTTATTATAAGCATAAGAAATTCTAAAGTTATAAATTAGTGAAGTCTAACCACAAGGGAAGGTTTATCTAATGGTCCTATCCGCGGCAGCCCGCAGGGAACAAATCCTGGAGATCATCAGCAAAGAAAAACAGGTCCGCATCTCCGACCTTAAAGACGTGTTCAACACGTCCGGCGTTACCATTCGCAGCGATCTGATCCATTTGGAGAAGAAAGGGCTGATCGAACGCGGCTTCGGAACCGTCAGCGTGAAAGAAAATGAAATGAAGGATGCGTTTGACGAAAGCCATATTAAAAACTTGGCGGAGAAGAAGAAGATCGGCGAATATGCCGTAAATCTCATCTCCGAGAACGAATCCATTATGGTTTACACCGGCAGCACTTCGCTGCAAATTGCCAAAAGCTTGAAAAATCATAAAAACCTGATCGTCGTTACCAACTCTATCATTACGACTTATGAGTTGGGGAAAAACCCATACATTAAAACCATCATGCTTGGCGGGTACTACAATCCCGACACGAACGCCGTATTCGGCCATCATGCTATTCAACAGTTGAACGATTACAAGCTGGATAAGCTATTTTTATCGGTGGATGGGATAAGCATGCAGGGCGGCGTAACGTCCGAGCATCCCTATGAAACGGAGATTTGCCGGGCGGTGATCAAAAATGCGGCGCAGGTCATCGTCACGGCGGACTACAGCAAAATCGGCGTTTCGCGGTTCATCCAGATCGCTGAGTTGAATGAAATCGACATGCTGATTACGGATGACAAAGCGCCTGCCGAAGAGCTGGAGCGAATTAGGGGACAAGGGGTTAAAGTCGTAGTGGTCTGAAAAATGTAAAAGGGAGGTGGCTCAACTTGAGCGTGCAATTGGCGGAAATCGTTCAAAGATTCCATCGCAGCAAAAGCATGTACCGTTTTTTCGATATCAACTGCTGGACCGTCTCGTCCGAACGAGAGCAGTTGCAACCCGTCATCGGAGTTGAAGCGCTTATCCAATCGCTCGATGCCCAACAAATCCATGAGGCTGTCGTAACCTCGGCGGAATGTCTGGAGTACAATGCGTCCGTCGGGAACGAAAATTTGCTCTCCCTCATCGCCCCCTTCGAATCCCTTTCCGGAAGTATCGTCTGGGTACCTGAACTTGCCGGCACACGGAACGATTCACTTTCATACATCGAACGCATGATCGCGAACAAAGTCGTCTCCGTCCGCATGTTCCCTAAAAAACTTCGTTATAGCATGAACAAATGGCAGGTCGGGGACGTGCTCAAGGTGATGGAAGCGAAGCGTCTTCCGCTTATATTGTGGCATATGGAAACGAGCTGGGATACGGTAAACGGCATTTGCGAATCTTATCCGAATCTCCCCGTTATTATCGAAGGAAACGATCAAAAACTGCTTTATCATAATCGTTCTTATATTCCTCTGCTTGCACAGCACCCCAACTTATATATTGAAACTCATAGCCTGATTCAACATGGAGAAATCGAATATATCGTCAATAAATGCGGCATAGATCGGCTTTTGTTCGGTACCTATTTTCCTTACAATGATCCGAACGGCTCGATGATGATGATTACAGATGCAGAGATTCCCGAAGAGACAAAGTACAAGATTGCCGGCGACAACATGCGCAGCTTAATTGGACAAATTACAAGCTAAGACGAACCAGATTCGACCCCTGGCTCTACGCAAGAAAGCAAGTCTTACTCTCGGCTGGCTCGAAGATCACCTCAATACACCTTGCGCTAATAAATATAGAAAAATAAATTCAAAAACAGCATGAAGTTCTTGATGGCTTGTGTTTGGATACCTGGTCATGTTATGTAATTTCGTATCATCCGGAGGATGAATATGATAAGGTTCGGTTGATGTTTGATACCTATCATCCTCCGAATGACTTTCAGAATGAAATTTAAGAATGACAGTTGTCGCATCCTTCATCCAGTCGTACTGATAGTATAGAATCTCATTATTTGATATTCTCTCTGTCACATACAGTTTACTCCCATCAACTAAACTGAATGTATACCTTTGGAAAACCATGCTACTCATTTTTCCTGTTGAATCTCCATCCCTTACATCCACAATTACGGAGCTAAATTCTTTTTCAAGAAGCACAATATTACTTGGAGGTCGTCGATTCATACACGATAATCCTCAACCTCCTGGAGTAAGTGTTTCCACTCGTTCAAATC
Organism: Cohnella silvisoli; assembly: GCF_021190915.1. Taxonomy (GTDB): domain Bacteria; phylum Bacillota; class Bacilli; order Paenibacillales; family Paenibacillaceae; genus Cohnella; species Cohnella silvisoli. Next base: position 85,190 of record NZ_JAIOAP010000001.1, on the reverse strand, counting down.
CCGCTGCTCTGCAGGAGTTAACTTCTCCATTTTCTGAGCTAATGTGTTTTTCAACTCTCCCCCATACTTCTTTTCAAAAAAAATGATTTCGTGCAAGAGCTCTTGTAATTCTTGACTCGGAGTCAAAGGGCGGACTGAAGTACGTTTTTTATTGGTCATATAGATCTCCGCAGCCTCCCTAATGGTCATGACATCACCGGTAGCCGATGTGTAGGTTGCTGTTTCCGGAATACGCGCTTGTTTATAACGGGCCTCTTTTTCAACGCCTGTCAGACGCTTTAGAGAGAGCCAGTTGTTTACCGTAGCAACCGTTACTCCGAAAAACCGCGCCACGTCTCCCGTTGTGTAGATCTTTGTCACAAGCCCATCCTCTACACCAACTTTAACCATATGAACCAACAGGAGCTGCATTTGCGAGGATAGATCTGAAGTACTCTGTAAATCCTCCAGATTAATCTTTTCAAAAATTTCATCCTTACTCAACGGTGACGTTTTTTCTATATAATTTGCAAGCGCCATTAAAAATATTTTCGTGTTTTTACCCTCTTGCTCCATATGTTTCCCAAGCAAAGCTGGTATTGACTGAGCTTCTGAAATGGCAACCTCTACTTGATCTGGATTAAACATAAACATATCACCTCATCCCCTATTCTATCATTGGACTCCACAAACTTCAAATGAACTTAAAATAAAAAAGAGGGGGACAAGTTAAAGCAAAGTTCAAATAAATCAGTAAACATTATAATCGAATTTATCCTGATTTATAACACAGAGCACTCTCAGATCAGATGTCTCGTAGGTTTTCCATTCATCGTCAAATATCACAGCTTAGTACCGCAATAAACCATCTTGTCGTCGGCTATCGTCGAGTGAGCCTCTAAAGACGAGCCTTGATGGCAATGGTCTCTTACAGCTTTCTCCATTCCGGTGACATGGTCCTCAGATGAGAGATCTCATCGACCGCCAGTCCGGATGTGATATTCGCAATGGAATCTGAAGTACGGCTGCTTGATGGTCGGGTGTTACGCACCTTTTTGCGCAGTTCTTGTCTGTTCAAATAAATTATCCCTCCGTTCTCTAACCGAGCAATCGCTTCTTGATGAAGTCCCGCTTTATCTGCCGTTTATGGTGATGTTCTTTATAAATCAATGCGTTTGATTGAAGTCAGATTGAGTAAAAACGTCGCTCTCGTTCTTTACATAGTCCAGGCTTGTATTCAGCGACGATAACAAGTCTTCTAGATTGGCACTCCGTTGCAGCTCGGGTTGTTGTTCCGTAACATTAACTCTTGGCGCTATTTTCGTAATTTTATTCTCAATAAGGTATCTGAGCGCTTCGTCGTATTTATTTACATATTTGGAGCCCGCAAAAGGCGTAGTCATCGCTTGGATCAGTTGATTGAAAACAAACACGTGAGCTTCGGATATATGCGATTGGGATGGATGAGTCGGGGCATTAATTCGGTCCATGGCTCGAATCTCATCTTCATAAAGCATAGTCGAAAGGACTAACCCTTCCTCTAACGGCCACACCGCCGCAAGGCTTTGAACGGATCTGAGCGTAATGTATCCGATGCCGATCTTCTTCGATTGAAGGAGACTAGTTTGAAAAAGCCGAAATGCCTCTTCCCCTACTTCATCGGTTCCCATATAGTAATGTTTCTTCAGCCGAATACGATTGATTTCCTTTTCATCGGCAAACTGTTCGATAATGACCGTTTTGGAGGTTTGGGGCGAAATGCCTTTCAGCTCATCCTCGGTGATTTCCACGAAATTCCCGCCGCCCAAATCATAAACTTTATGAATCTCTTCCATTTCTACTCTCGTATTGCAAGTTTGGCAGAACTTCAAATGGGAGATCGGACCTGCGCATGGCGCATGAGTTTGTTTAAGGGATATTTCCTTGTCTTCCGTGGCGGCATACAGCTTAATCGGAATTTGAAACTTTGCTATTTGAATAGTTCCTTTCCACATCGCATGCATCTATGATTTCCCCTCGCTTAAGTAATCTATTACTTTTATTGCCTAAGCGAGAGGAAAGGATACTTAGAACTCTGATAATCGTTCTATATACCCCTGCTTCAGAATAAGGATTTACAGCTTATAAATCTTATTTAAGGGTGATTTCATGCACGCATTGAGAAAAAAGTTAATCCTTGTTATTTGTTTATTGATGATGGTTACCAGTGCGGCTTCCGCGACAGCAGCTTTACCGGATCTGGACACGAAACCTGCCCTTACCTACAATGTGTATCTCAAATTGGACGGAATTACCGGTGACTCGACCGTGAGAAATTATGAAAATTGGATCGTTCTCTCCGGCGTTCAATTCGATGTAACCAACAGTACGCCGAACGCCGGCGCATCAGGTGGAGGAGCCGTTGGCGGTAAAGCCGTCCTCAACAATTTTACCGTCACGAAAAAAACGGATTCCTCCTCTATCCCTTTATTCCTAGCTACGGTATCCGGCACAAGCATCAAACGCGGACAGTTCGTCTTCGTACCCAACGGCGAATCGGCAGCTCCATTTTTGACCATTGATTTAACTGCGGTAAATGTAACCGGCTATGACTTTAACAACGTATATGAAACCATTCAGTTAAAATTTGATTCCATTAAAATGAGTTACTCGCCCACCAACCTTAATGGAGGCAAGAATCCTCCGATATCGGGCAGCTGGAGCTTTTTTCAAAATAAGAAACTATAAATTTCCAGCCCACGCAGGGATCATTCCGCACATTAAAAGCCCGACCTTATCGGTCGGGCTCTTCTTCGTGCAATGTTGCGACTACTCGATGAGGGTTTGGTACTTTGTCGCCGACAGGAGCTTACCGAGCGCTTCTTCTACGCTACCCTCGACTTCCACTTCCGCGATCCAACCGCCTTCATAAGGCTCGCCGTTCAGAAGCTCGGGCTGATCGATTAAATCCCCGTTTACTTTGAGCACTTTACCGGATACCGGGCTGTACAGCTCGGAGACGGTTTTGACCGATTCGATCGACCCCATGCTGTCTCCTGCAAGTACGCTCGCTCCCAGCTCCGGCAATTCGACGAACACGATGTCGCCCAATTGGCTTTGCGCATAATCCGTAATGCCAACTCTGACGACCTGTCCTTCAACCGTTTCCGCCCACTCGTGCTCTTCGCTATACACCAAATGTTCTCTCACTTCGCTCATCCTAAACGCCTTCTCTCTTCATAAATGTTTGGACTGCCGGACTTATCGCTTGATATTGATCAGCCGCAAGTACAATTGAGCACCGGCTTGCGCGCGGCCGTCGTTTCATCCAACCGTTTGACGACGGTCGAATAAGGCGCGTTCAGGACGAGCTGCGGATCCGTCTCCGCTTCCTTGGCGATCCGGATCATCGTGTCGATGAACGCGTCGAGCGTGTCCTTGCTTTCGGTTTCCGTCGGTTCGATCATGATGCTTTCCTCGACGTTAAGCGGGAAATAGATAGTAGGCGGATGATAACCGAAGTCGAGCAGCCGCTTGGCCACGTCGAGCGTACGTACGCCATAGGCTTTAAGCCGCTTGCCGGAAAGCACAAACTCATGCTTGCAGACGCCGGGATACGCCACTTCGTAATAAGGGGCGAGCCGGTGCATCATATAGTTGGCATTCAGCACGGCGCATTCGGACACCCGGCGGAGACCATCGGGCCCGTACGTACGAATGTACGTATAGGCACGCACAAGAATGCCGAAGTTTCCGTAAAAGGCTTTGACGCGACCGATCGACTGCGGACGGTCCGTGTCCCAATAATACGTTCCGTCTTCCCGTCGGCTTACAATCGGTTTCGGCAGGAACGGGGTCAGCTTGCTCTTCACGCCGACCGGTCCTGCGCCGGGACCGCCGCCGCCATGCGGCGTGCTCATCGTTTTATGCAAGTTGAGGTGGACGACGTCAAAACCCATGTCGCCAGGACGGGCGATGCCCATAATGGCGTTCGAGTTCGCCCCGTCATAATAGAGCAAACCTCCCGCGTCATGCACAATCTTGGCGATCTCCACGATCTGCTCCTCGAACAAGCCAAGCGTGCTCGGATTCGTCAGCATGAGCGCAGCGGTGTCGCTGCCGACCGCGGCGCGCAGCGCATCGAGATCAACCATGCCGCGTTCGTTGGATTTAATGGTTACGGTTTCGAACCCGGCTACCGTAGCGCTGGCCGGGTTCGTGCCATGAGAGGAGTCCGGCACGATTACCTTCATGCGATGTTCGCCGCGGCTTTCGTGATACGCCCGAATGAGCATCAGACCTGTCCACTCGCCGTGCGCTCCAGCCGCAGGCTGCAGCGTCACCTGATCCATGCCCGTTAGCGCGGCCAAATCGTTCTGGAGCGTATACAGCAATTCGAGTGCCCCTTGGATGCTCTCCTCCGGCTGGTAAGGATGTATTTTGGCAAAGCCGGCGAATCTCGCCACGTCTTCATTGATCTTCGGATTGTATTTCATCGTGCAGGAACCGAGCGGATAGAAACCATTGTCGACACCGAAGTTGCGTCGGGATAATTCCGTATAGTGGCGGATGACATCGACCTCGTACACTTCCGGAAGTTCGGCCGGCTTGCCGCGCAACAACTCGGAAGGAATGACGGAGGCAGCGTCGATTTCAGGTACGTCGCATTCCGGCAAAGAGTACGCGACGCGTCCCGGCCTGCTCATTTCGAAGATCAGCGCTTTTTCCGGTTTCATAGACAAGCCTCCATTTCGCGAAAGAATCCTTCGATTTCTTCCTTTGTTCTCCGTTCGGTCACGGCGACGAGCAAATGTCCTGCAAGCTCCGGATATGCGACACCCAGATCATAGCCGCCGATATACCCCGCCTTAAGCAGCTTGGCATTCATCGAACCCGCTTCTGCTCCCGCCGGCAGCTTCACGACGAATTCATTAAAGAACGGAGCGGTGAACGATAGCGAGAAAGCATTGCTTCCTTCCACTCGCCCGGAGGCATAATGGGATTTTCTCAGGTTCAGCAAAGCCGCTTCCCGTATACCCTCCTTGCCTAAGGTGGACATATAAACCGAAGCGCATAGCGCCAGGAGCGCTTGATTCGAGCAAATGTTGGAAGTCGCCTTCTCCCGCCGGATATGCTGCTCGCGCGCCTGCAGTGTTAATACAAACCCACGTTTGCCTTCCGAGTCGACCGTCTGCCCGACGATTCTTCCCGGAATTCGCCGCATTAAAGGTTCCGACACCGCGAAGAAGCCGCAGGTCGGACCGCCGAGCGATGCCGGAATGCCAAGCGGCTGCGCATCTCCTACGACGACGTCCGCGCCCAGCTCGCCAGGCGATTCGAGTAATCCGAGCGATAACGGGTTTACGCTCATGACGAGCAGTCCTTTGCTCGCATGTATGAGCTTTTCAATGGGTCGGATATCTTCCAAACAACCGAAGAAGTTCGGCGTTTGTACAAGCACCGCTGCCGTATCGTCCGTTATTGCCGCTTCCAGCTCAGCCAGGTCGGTTATGCCATTTACATAGCCGACCTCGACGACCTCCAGTCCCAACCCGCGCGCCGAGGTGAGCAGAATTTCTCGGGCTTCCGGGTGGACGGTGCGGGAGACGACGACCCGCTTACGCTTCGTCGCCGCGCTTGCAAGCGCGGCGGCTTCCGCCAAGGCGGTAGCGCCGTCGTACATGCTGGCGTTTGCCACCTTCATACCGGTCAGCTCGCAAACGTACGACTGAAATTCGAAGATGGCCTGAAGCTCGCCTTGGCTGATCTCCGGCTGATACGGCGTGTAGGCCGTATAAAATTCGGAACGGGAAATGACGTGATTAATAACGACGGGAATATGATGATCATAAATGCCCGCGCCCATGAAGCTTGTGTAACGGTCGAAATCGGCGTTTCGATCCGAGAGCTGGCGCATATGTTTAAGAAGCGCGGGTTCATTTAGCGCCCCGGACATCGGCATGATGCCTTCATAGCGAACCGATTGGGGAATATCCACAAAGAGCTCTTCGACGGAATTCACTCCAACCGCCTTCAGCATCTCGGTTTCGTCTTGTTCCGTCATCGGCAAGTAGCGGTGCTTAATCATGGTTTGGCTCCTTCACCCGTTGTCTGCGTTTTTTTGTAAAAAGGGGCTTTGACGACCGCAGCTTTCAGCTGTTTTCCGCGAATTTCCACCCATACTTCCGTGTCCAATTCAGTATAAGCAATATCCAGCAGCGCCAGTCCTAGATTGCGTTTCAATGTCGGCGACTGCGTTCCCGTCGTCACCTCGCCGACCTGGCGGCCGTCCGCGAATACCGGATAATGGGATCTCGGAATGCCGCGGTCCACCATTTCGATCCCGACCAGCTTGCGAGGCAAGCCCGCTTGTTTCTGTCTCTCCAGCGCTTCCCGACCGATGAAATCGCCCTCCTTGGCTAACTTCACAAACATACCGACTCCTGCTTCCAACGGCGAGATATCTTTGGACAACTCCTGACCGTACAAGGGAAGCTTAGCCTCGAAGCGGAGGGTATCTCGCGCGCCCAATCCTGTCGGAATGAGGCCGTCCGTCTCGCCCGCCCGCAGCAATTCCCGCCACACATGCGGAGCGTCCCCGGAGTCGAGATATATTTCGAAGCCGTCCTCTCCCGTATAACCCGTGCGCGAGACAAGCGCCTTTCGTCCACACACTTCCGCTTGATCGAGGAAATGAAACGGAGCAAGCTTGTCAATCGGCTCCGCCGTTACGCGGGCTAGAATCTGCGCGGCCGCCGGCCCTTGGAGCGCCAGCAGAGCAGTCTGTTCTGAATGATTCTCCAAGACGACGTCTCCGATCAGGTGCTCGCTCAGCCATGTGAAATCTTTGTCGATATTCGATGCGTTGACCACGAGCATGTATTGGTCTTGGGACAGCTTATAGACCAACAGATCGTCGACAACGCCTCCATCCGGATAACACAAGAGCGTATACTGCGCTTGCCCCGCCGATAGACGGGACACATCGTTCGTCGTCATCCGCTGCAGGAAGGCTTCCGCGTATTGTCCGGTCACCCGGAACTCGCCCATGTGGGACACATCGAACAACCCAGCCTGCCCGCGAACCGCATCATGCTCCCGCTGAATGCCATAGAACTGGACCGGCAGCTCCCAACCGCCGAAATCGATGCATCGAACGGCGGGATAGCCCGCATAAAGGGGATACAGCGGAGTACGTCGTAATTCAGTCATCCCATCACCTCTTAATCAAGTCTATTCAGAACGTCAAAAAGGACAGGCGAAAGGATCTAAACACACTTCGCCTTAGGCGAAGCATGCCGTTCCTTCCGCTCTGTCCTTTATACCTGAGAGTTACCTCGCAATCGCTTTCATGACATCCATGTAAACGACAGTCAAGTTTCCCCTTGGGTGATCCCGTTGCCGGGATTCTCTCCAGAGTTGCGTCCGATAGCGGTCCTTTTGCCTGAGAGATTCACCCGCAAAGGCTTACTCCTTCGGCGTTACCCTTGAAACCGGTAATCTCTCCCACTACCATCATCCGCTTATTCGGTTATCGTATTAACTTTCCTTCGTCCCCATTATAGGGGTTTAACCCTATGCCATGTCAATTAATATCTTTAGCCGAAAATCATCTCGCTGCGACCGTTCGGTTCCTTCCGCCCCTCTTCGCCTCGTATAGTGCCTGATCCGCCTGTTCAAACACCGAATGATAGTCCTTTCCGTGATCCGGGTACCTAGCAATTCCTATGGATACGGTGATCGGGCTTCCCGTTGGACTTGTCGAGCCTGCCAGCCTCCCTCGGATTCGCTCGGCCAAGAGACGGCCTGTGTTCAAGCTTTGCTCGGGAAGAAGCACAACGAATTCCTCGCCGCCAAACCGACAGCACAAACCGGTTTCCCCGGTTTCCGTCTCTAATATCCGAGCAAGATAGGCAAGCACTTCATCCCCGGTGTTGTGACCGTACGTATCGTTGACCGCTTTGAAATGATCGACATCCACCGCAAGGAGGGTAAACGGTTTGCTTTCGGCCGTCCATTCCGCCAATCGGGCGTCCATGGACGCCCGATTGGCCAAACCGGTAAGCTTGTCGGTTCGCGCCGCTTCGGTCATCCGGTCCGCTTGATGCTGCAGACCGCCTACCGCCAACGTCATCGCTCTGGCCAAATGATGTGCCTCATAGTTCCAATGGCTTGTAAAAGGCGGGGCTTCCATCCTTTCCCCGGCCGCAATTTGACGAGCGGTTCTCGTCAGCACAGTAAACGGGACCGTCAGCCTTCTAGCAATCCAGAGGCTGATAAGCAAGATGATGACGAATAACGGAACAATCGATGCGAGTTGCGATTGAACAAGCTCTCGCATGGCAATGTTCACTTGCGCTGCCGGAGATTGAAGAACGACACCCCATCCGATTTGCGGCATGGCCACATACCCCGCCAGGTATTTACGCCCGTTGATATTAACGACCGAACCGGTGCCCCTTGGGGCTTTCATCAGCTTCTGGACGATTACATCCGATAATGCCACCTCGCCGTCCCTTCCCGGATCCGGTTGGTAGATCAAATTTCCCGACTGATCTACAATATAGGCGTAAGTCCCTCGTTGGCTGCGGGTAGCATGGTCGAAAATGTCGGAAAGTAAATTCTTCTGATCCTGCAGATAGATAATACCTCCGACAAATCCCTGGTATTGATCCGTGCGATCGAACACCGGATAAGAGAACAAGACGAGCATGCGGCCCGATACATCGGCGAAAGGCTCTGAAATGAGGGGTCTTCTTGACTCCAATGCTCTATAGAAAGCTGGGGAAGCCATTTGATTGGCGGTCCTATCAAAGGATATGGGAGCTGACGAACGGATGGCTCCAGTCTCATCCACGGTGATAACCGCATTAAAAAAATCGCGGCCGCTTACCATCGTTCTCAAATATTCCGAGCTCTGCTCAAGTGCGCCGTCCTTCTCTTCAATATACTTCGCCGTCGCCTCCAAGCCGTGCTGCATCGAAAAGAGAAACGTATGCATCGTTACGCTTAAATTCCTGGCGCCCTCGAAGTTGGACTGCAGCATTGATTCAGTTAGCGTATTCTTCTCCGATTTCAACGCCACACTAGTCAGGATAACGGTAATCCCGAGCATGGAGAAAACCAGAAGCCCTATGATAAGAACGTTTAACCGGATTTGTCCAAGCTTTTTTCGCATAAGTCCTGCCAATCCGTCTCCCCCTTGTATTCCCGGAAACATTCAATTATTCGACATTATTCGATAGTTTTCCTGCCAATAAATAAAGCGAAGGAAGACGGAGGATGTCTTCTTTCGCTTTATTTAAAGATCGAATCTCGATAATTTTTATAAGCGCTTGATCCGACGCAGTTATTTATTCGTTACAGATGCAATGCTTCCGTTCGTTTTGAAATCCTTGGTGAACGATACCGTTGCTGTCGCCGTAATTTTACCATTCGGCGTCGTTACGGTTATCGTCGGAGTGGAAGAGTACCCCGCTCCCGGTTTCGTAATCGTTATGCCCGTCACGACGCCATTCACAACCTTTGCGGTTGCCGTGGCCTGCGTTCTTGACCATATTTCGCCTTTGCTTGCATTATAGCGATAGTAATTGGATACCTCATCCAAACGATCATTCGTAATCCCATAAGGAGCAAGTACTTTAAGAAGGGCTGCTTTGTTGCGTTGGGCTTCTTCCGAGGTCGGCCCCGTATCCGGTCCAGCGGGAGTCACGCCGCTAAACGCTTCTCTAAACACCTCTGTGGGAACCCCAAGGGCTGCTGCAATAAGGACAACCGGTCTGCCATGGTCCTGCGGGTCCGTATCGAATCCACCCGATATGACGACTGAATATGGGACATTGCTGTTAGTAGTTCCCGTTGTTGGATTCTTGTTTGCCGATGGGGCAGCAGCAACGGCCTTTTCCCCGGGTTTACCTTTTTTTCCATCTCGGCTCCCGGCTGCGGCCTTTATCCCGGAATCCGACTTTACGCACGAACTTGCCTCTGTCTCCGGCTTAGCCGTAGCGGCCGATAGAATGCTGCTAGCGCTAATGGCTAGCAAGATACCTGCTCCAACGATGAAAGATTTTAATAGCATGAATTTTATCTCCTCTCGAATGTTGTTTCCAGACTTAGTCTAGATCACCATTGTGTCAGGAGTGTGTTGGGATATATATTAGTTTTCTGATAATTCCAATAATAATATAGATCTTCTACTTTCTCTGTGCTACTATAGCTTTATAGGAAAGGAGGTGCGTCAACATTAGTAGTCACATGTTGAACGTATCCCTTACCCGATCCAGTCTGTAACGATTACGCAGCTGGAGGCGCGGGATACGGTTATCGTTTCGAATAGCGCCTCTCGGGTAGAAAAGACCGTCTACGGACGGTCTTTTTCATTGCCTCAAATATCATAACTCAGCACCGCGATACCCCATCCTCCGATAGCCTTTTACCCGTTTCTTATACATATTCATCAGCACCGGCACCTGTAGGTCGATGTAGTCGTAAATCTTGACCTCCTTCTTATTCACATGAGTACGATGCAGCCGACCTGCATACTGCTGTAACGACCCCGTCCACGAAATCGGATGAACTAAGAACAACGTGTCCAACCTAGCATCGTCGAAGCCTTCGCCGATCAATTTCCCCGTTGCGATGAACACACGTTCTTCATTATCCGGGATATTTGCGATCTGCTCTCGAATCGCTTCTCTTTGCTTCTTCCCCATCCCACCGCGAAGAACAATAACATTCTTAGCAAAATTAAGAAGACGCCGTTCGAAATAGTCCGCGTGTGCCGTTCGTTCAACAAGCAATAGCGGGGAACGCCCTTCTTCCAAGCAACTCAGCAAATCGTCGAAAATCATGGTGTTTCGAGCCTCATCCGTGACGAGACTCTGATAAACCTCTTGTATACCTGGATTGACTGAGCTGGCCGGCATCCAAAACGCTGAATACCGGGGAACAACCGTCAAAGAAAACCCTCGGGTACTTCCCAACATCTTGGCATCTATCTTTATGCGAATAGGCCCAAGCTGCATGGTTACGATCGCCTCTTGTCCATCTTGACGTTTGGGCGTCGCCGTAAGACCGAATATATACTTTGCTTTGGCTTTCATAAGAACCTGCTCAAAACTATAAGCAGAAACATGGTGACATTCATCCACGATAATTTGTCCATATTCTGTGATAAATTCTTTGACTATGCCTTTATGATTGAGACTTTGAATAACAGCTATATCTACAATGCCCGTGCGCATTTCTTTGCCGCCGCCAACCAAACCGATTGACTCCTTAGGCAGGTTCAGGAACGTTTGCAGCCGCTCCTTCCATTGCTCCATGAGTTCCCGCCGATGGACTAGAATTAATGTGTTTACTCTGCGATCAGCGATAATACTCGCTGCTACAACAGTTTTACCGAATGCCGTCGCAGCTGATAAAATCCCAATATCATGCGCTAAAATTGCTTTTGCCGCAGCATCCTGAAGTGTTGTTAATGTGGAAAGAAACTCAGCATGGATTGACGTCCCCTCGAACCTTTTATCCTCTAGATCCACATTGACGTTATGCAGTGCGAAGAAATCCATAACTGCCTTCTGACATCCCCTAGGCAGCGCGATGTGATGAAGAAGATCCTCGGCACAGGAAATAACTCTGGGCTTACCGAATGTAGATAGCCTCATAGCTTGTGTTTTATAGAAATCCGGGTTGGAAAAAGAAGCGAGTCTCATTAATCGATTTATTACGCTTGGTGATAGATCTTGTTTGTTTATATAAAGTCGATCCGAAAGTACAATCGAAATCAGTGCAGGCAGAGGTTCTTTCAACCGCTCATTAGTAGATTTATTATTCCGATCCCATGGTTGATCCTCTTCGTCTTCATCAGAATTCACGAGGCCGACTTGGAGTTCTCCATCTCCAGCGTTCAACTGGATAAATCGAGACACTCTTTCCTCCGACATTTTACCCAGCTCAGAGAGAAATCGCCATTGATCCTCATAAGCCACAAAATGACTATCCACGAAGGTGCTATTACTACTTTTACGCGGTCCTCCTTGAAGCGGTAAAGCTATAAGATTTCCGAAGCCCCCTTTAGGGAGCGTATCCTGATTAGGGAACAGACGATCATAGGAGTCCAGACCAAGCTGGTAGCGCTGCTTCATTGTTAACGTCAAAATCAGTGTCCCGAATCGTCTAGCCCAAGTGGCGGCGATTGGCTCTTCGAAGAAAATCCAAATATGACCGCCATTTCCGGAGCGTGAACGCTCGAGAGCTGCGGGAATATCATGATCTTGGCAAACCTTCATTACCGCTGAAACATCTTCTTGCCAGTTCTTCTTATCAAAATCCATGGCTAAAAACCAACAGGTCTCGTCCTGCAGCATCGGATAGACACCAATCGTCCTATCTTGTCGTGCATCTAAGTGCTTTGACACCGCTTCATCTGTGACGGGGAGAAAATTCTGATGCGTGCAAACTGAACACTTCACCTTCGGCTTTTGGCAGACGGGTGTCCATTCATTACCGCAGGCCGGCGAATAGCCGCTCTTCCCTTGCTTATTGCTCCAGCGAACGGGATAGACATCGTCACGCCCCCGGAAGTAGCTCCGATATACTGCTAACTTTTCTTCTACTTTGGAATATTGATGAACGGATGCGGAATTTTCTTGCTCTGTTGTGGGGGTGGGATTAGCAACATTTTGTTGGGCATGTTCGTAGTGAATTGGAGACTTTGTTTCAGCATATAGTGATAGCTGCCTTAACTGATTTCTTAGATCTTGGTTCTCTTGCGCTAATTTTTGTTGCCCTAATTTTAGCTCTTCTATTTCCAATAATGCCGCCTTATATTTTGTCATCATGTCATCCGTTGGAATCACATCCTCTAAGAGTAACCAGCCTCTTGAACGACCTGAAACAACCGCCGATTCAAATAAATCTTCTCTTTTCCTAGCTTCTGGGACTTTTAATCCTTCTTCGAAGGAAGCTTCCTTATGCCTCAGCGTATACTCTCAATTATAGCCTGAATAAGGGTAGTCGTTACTCACATTAATAATACATGTGTAATTTATTTTGTTTTTTACTTGTGTTCAAATTATCTAATGAGTTATTAGACAAAGGACATGGACAATGGCTTGATCCTGCCAAGTGAGGGTGGATTATAGCTCTAAACAGAAACCCGACCGCTTGCGTTCGGATTTCTAGTGGTTGAGGCGAACCGAGAGAGATATGTTGCCACAATACTTCCTACAAGTAAGTCGTGCAGGACTTTCCCTGATGAGGTCCAAATATCCCGGTTCATGAGCATAGCTCTTTTAATAATAGATCAGAATAAGGCAGACGTTTTGAGACTTTATCTTGCCTAGGTCCTAGTCAGAACATTTTCAGTCGTGAAAATATTACGCATCTTAAACTCCGGAGGACTTTCCACTAGACACACCAGTTTAAGCAAATCCGTTTTTACACCAGGAAAATAGGGCTCATCCAATATTAGAGATTTGTCTGTAACCCATTCTGGCAGAGCCAATCCGTACTCTCTGCATAATTTATGAATCCCTGCTGAGCAATACGATAGATGACGACGATCATCCAAACATATAGGAGCGGGGCTAATTAGTTCTCTTCTTTTTTCATTCGTGGAGGCATAAAACAAATCTAAAAAAATACGCCATGCAAAGCTAAAATCACGGCCATTAGAAAATTCTTCTTCAAATATCTCATTTATTGTCATATGAACAACGCCTCCGTAAATGCTACCGTTTTGACGCTCAACAGCTTAGATGGGATGTATTTCTCGACAATATCCAAAACTTGATTTCGGTCTTTAAGACCTAAATGATTAACCAACACTTTCGCATCATTGAGATCATCAGTATCAAGTCTTGCAGCATAACACTTCATCGCTAAAATGTATTCCGGCTTAGCCGCCAGTACTCTGAAATTGCTAAGCTGCATAACCAGGTCGGTTTCCGGTTCAACATACAGCCAGCCCTTCACGCCATCATTTAGCCAATTCAACGGCAAGCCTTCCTCTTCCGCAATTTCACGGGCATAAGCATAAATGCTGCCTTTGGGCTCAAATACTGCATCAATATCCCGCGTATAACCCCGACTTCCAAATATCAAGCACATTACAGCTTCGCCGAATAAGATAATCTCACCCGTCTCATCAGTGCTTCGGAGTTTTTCATTAAGCCGTGAAAGGGCCGAAATCATTTGGTCTTTATCCATTTTCCTATTGTCATCTGGGATAGACATTTTATTCAATCGCCTTTATTTGCATTTTCTTTGAATTAAATGACTCTCTTAAAGTATACAACATTATTCGACATCTCTCCCAACAGAGTAAATTATGCTCCTTTTGGCCTGCGAGCGAACGATCTGGACGTGATTCCTTCACGTATATCTCCATCAGGATTTCCACAGCCATAAATCAAAACCTGCTGGAGATATCCCGCTCGGCAAAGGTTCTTACCACTCAACAATATTGCGTCAAGAGTCAAAAAGAGTTACTTGTTTTTATTTCTTACCTTAAAACCAGCGGCTTTCAAGTTTGTCGAAAGCTTCGAATCGGAAACTTCTGAATAATAGGCACTCATTTTACTAGACCAATTTTTGACTTTGCTCTCTATTTTCCCATTTCCATTTTTTCTAGACATAAAAAGCCCCTCCTTCACTTTACTTTCAAGTATCGGAGAGGCCTTATCTAATTATACCTAACTCAGCTATTCTACTATTTAAGTACGACTGCTAATGAGCCATCCCCAGAAACAATCGTAGCTTTAAGATCAGAACTCACTGCGATTTCGCGATTAGATATCAATTGAGCGTACAACTGTGAATGGTTTTCGTTTGTTAAGCCAACTGTGAAACCAGAAGTCACCAAATCGGAAAGTAACTTCTGAGAGTGCAATTCTGAATAGTACATATTCATTTTCTTTTTCCACTTTGTAACCTTATTCATCGTGCAACACCCCTTTTCCGGATTCTAGACTTTCCTGATTTGATTATAACATATGAGGATATTAGATTGGAGTGCCTAACAACATATTGTTTTTCAGTTCGAAAATGTCTGGTTATTGAGTAAGGGGGTACTTTGTCATTTGAGAATTTTGACGGGAACGCTTCTTCTCTATCTAAGTAAGGGAAAGTCTTTGATATTAACTGAACCTCCGTGATCGATGCGATATGATTACAGAGATAAGCATCATTATATTCCATGAGTTCCAGGTTTCGTGTTTCTAATTGTTCGTACAGTCTAATCATTTCAGAAAAGAAAAAATCTTGTTCTTCTCTATTGTCTAAATCTAGAAACCGATCTTCTTCCACTTTAATGTCACACTTCATTACTGCCCAGTTTTCACCGAAGTATTTCGGGTTGCGGTTAACTTTCATTTTTGCCCAAACTTCCGCCTGAATGGGGTCGTTATAAAAATAAAAACCATCTCCTAAGTAATGAGAATCCCCTGTCGAGCGGAACTTCTCTAGTAATTGTCGTGCATTTACCATTTCATCAATGGCACTTTGGGTGTTTCCGTGGAAGAGTGTCAAAATCAAACCAATACCTCATTTCGACTATTCAATCAATCTACACCTGCTCCAGAAGCCTCGCCTCTCCGTTGCTGATCCAGTAAATTCGTTCAGAAACCGGGCTTGGCAATAGGTTGCAGCTTCGTTTCACAACGTCCCTGAATCTCGACTTTTCGACCAAACGCAGTGCTTGCGCTATTGTCTCCATTCGCTCTTCGGAACGCATCATTAGCGCGTTTTTTCTATTCGTGTAGGCGATGACGCAATTTCTTGGCAGATTGCGTGAGGCCATGTCCGGGAGCAGAAACTGACATTCCACTGGATGGGAATTATCCATAAACACCTCAACGTAACACGACTTGTGGAACGGGCTCTGTAAGGAGAGGCGCGACGGCTGCCAACCAGCAGAGCGCAAATTCCGATATGCCAGCCGCTTAACTCTTTCTACAGTCAACCGGGGATTATGGCTCAGAATAGCTTCATTGACAATCTTGGAGCAGCTGTCCTTAATCTCTATGTAAATAACGCGTAGTCCCGGCAAATACTCTTCCGATAGGAATGGCGAATTCTCCGCGGCTTCCTTGACATAACGTTCGTCACGAATAGCTGGAAAGATATATGCAGGGTCGAGCTTTGCGACATCGCTCTTCGTGCGCACCAATTGCGAGCATCGGATGATGCTGTTCAAATAATCAACGGCAGCATTCAAATCACCTCCAGCCATATACGTACGGAATGTGTTGTGAAGGCTCACCTGCACTTTCTCCTCCGGATTGTTAGGCTTCAGACTGATTTCCAGCAGCAGCGGCTCTTCCTCCTTCTGTCGAACGGTAACGTCCATACTCTCACTCAAGTGCCGCATCATCATTTCCGCAAATTGTACAAGTTCGTCATATAATCGGACAGGTCTCATCATATACCTCCTTCAGATTTCCAGAACAACAACAAAAACCCCGACAAGACGTCATGGACGTCAAGTCAGGGTGTGCTTCACCTCTGGAATATTAACCTCACTCTACCATAAAAATGACAATAATGGAAGCACCTCATCCGGATAATGGCAGTCAAACGCCAAAGCCCCGTTCATGGATCTCCATGACCGGGGCTAGCTTTGCGATAAACTATTCATTTGTATTCGTTAAACCTCCGATACATGCGCCGCATGTACATCAATTCAGATTTTTCACTCGAACATGCTTAGCATGTAACCATACACGTACTTATTGCTTATGTGTTGCCGATAACTCCATTCAACGGATACCCACATGCCGGGAGGTATGCTGGCATGCTTTGCCTCGCGCTACGTCATCGGATGATACTCCCTTCTATGCGTGATGTATATTGTACAGTTCAGGCGATATATTGTTGGGGGTGAGCCGGACCAACTCGTATTTCATTAGTCGCCGTTTGGTCACCTGCGGTTCGCCTGAAGCAGGACAATCAAGATGTTCATGTGATTCGTTTGATGTCCTTATTATAGCCTATCTCTTAAAAAGATTAAATATTCAGATTATTCTATTTAGTGTTAAATGGAAGTTATTTCTTCATGCATGTAACCGTTTCCTCCGTCATTGTTACTTTTACGTCATCTTTCTCGTTTTTTCGACATTGAATATAATCGGGATCGGATATGAGGATAACATGGGGTTCTATATAGGTCGATGCTCAGGATCACGAATATCGGCTCGCTGAACAAGCAGAGGCAAATCTCTCCTTAAGCTGGAAATATGTTCGAGCATTTCGCGAATGATAGCAATCCCAAGCCAACCCGCAATCGTCAATTCGCGTTCTCTATGGAGGTAGTCATTATACTGTTTTATGCTGCATCTTCGTTCTACAATCTCGTCTCCAACGAATTGAAAAGCAACCAATGTCCGGGATTTAGAAGGGTATATGTGTAGGCAAAAAGGTAAACGAGATCTACTAAGTGGATATCCGACCTTCAGATCGCTGAAATCATAATTAACCATTGGCCCCCACAGCTCCTGAAGGAAAACCCCCACCTCTAATCCATATTTGGCTTCATCCGCTTTACTTAAGTTTCGCTCTATCCATCGGGTCACATTAGGATGAAGGCGATAATCTTGCATAGCCCTATATTCCCCTCGAGGGCCGAACATCTCATCAAATTGATACTGCAAAGCCGAATCGCTGTTGGAGACAAGCGCTCCTGCTTGGTTAAATACAATGTAAGACCTTGTTATTTTGTTCTTATAATAAAACTTCCCCTCATCGTTCCCCATGAACATTAGGTAACCCAATATTTGATTCTTCTCGTTTGGGTGTTCCCGCTCCAAATAATCGTTCAACGGGGCAAAAGCATTTTCCAACCATCTCTTCGTTAAATTCTTGCCAGGTGACATCACCTTCTCGTACATATACAGGCCTCCTTGAACACAAATAAGCACCGTGCAGGCAGAATAGTAAAAATCCTGCAAGCACGGTGCTTCCGTGTTGAATATGATAAGGACAATATAACATAGGAGGCTGGCATATTTCAACTAGGAACGTACATCTTATCTAGCTTCCAGCATCAGCATGCATTGATTGCATTTCCATCATGGTCTTTATTTCGATAGCATGTTTAATGCGCACCATGCAGTCCAAATGATGCTGCTCTTCCCCGTTGTGAAAATTAAACATCCCCCTTAACTTCTTTATGCGTAGAAAAGGTTGAGCAATAGGCGCATCAAGCTTTCCCGTTGACGCTGCAACGATATCATCAATTTGGCTTCGCAACTTCTCCAAAATTTCAGAGTAAGTTGGCGGCTCGGCCGTCCACTCGCTCGGCCTCGTTCCTTTTGGGAACAGGTAGTGGTAATGCTCCGGGATTCTCCATCCCTCACCTAGCTTCGGAAATATACCGTGATCCCATGCGACTAAAATGTGGCCCAGGTTCCAGCGGATGCTATTGTTGAAACCCTCAGGTACGATGTCCACAATCTCTAATGGTGATGATTCTGCCAACGCCAATGTTTGAGCTCGCAAATCGCGAAACGTTTTAAATTCTATAGGTTCCCGCATTTCAACAGTCCTCCTATTAGAGTCGCGTTTCAAGTAAATTTTTGATTTTCTTCAGATCCTTCATGTTTGCTCTTCGCATCATGAATGTCATAAACGGAACAAATAACTTGGAAAACCCGGCGTGATTCCCTCTATTTCGCAAAGTCATTCGGGTAGAATTGTCGTCGACCGTTTCCCAAGTATAAGTCGTCTCCATAGGAAAAGGTCCATCGGCCGTTTTCATGACAAGCAATTGCTTCTGTTTATATTCTACAATCTCATACACGTATGCAAGCTGCTTTCCTAGAAATTGCGCTTTAAAAGCGATTTTAGAGCCAACGGCCAGCGGTTTTGGAGTTTGCCATTCTGCCGATTGAATATTGACATACCATTCAGGGGCATTATCTGGGTTTGCCGCATAATCTGAAACTTCGTCACGGGGACGGTTAATGATAATTTCTGTAAAAACGTCTACCATTACGTACCTCCTACCTGGATTTTTGTCGTAAAATGTCGCTGAGCAGATCGCTGACAGATCGCTAACATGTCTGCATTCGGATGATTCTGATAAATAGGGATAAATTCCGCCCCGAAACCAAGTCCCACTATCGCCACTTTAACTTTTTTCGTCAATAAACTGACCTCCTGCATATGTCTCTCGTTTTCTCCATTTGGCGGAACGACCCATTCCATCCCTCTGTATGATTCCTTCCTCACTCATTTTCTTTAGTGCAGCATTAATAGTTGGACGCGCAATATCAGGGCAACGTTCTTCAATATCAGCCGCAGTGAAAGTACCCAACAGATTCTTTACTATTTCTCGAATTCGGACCGCTTTCTGTCCCTTGGAATCAGTTACCATTCCCGCGCGATTTTCAAATTCTTTGTACGCAGCTAATAGGACTCCAAGGAAATACTCTAACCAAGGCAGTAACTGATGCTCTCCTTCATGCCACCCTTGTGACGATTGATTCAAGGTCGAATAATACTGATCTTTCGTATCCTCAATGATTTTCTCGAGTGAGATAAATCTTCCTACTTGGTAACCAGCTTGATATAAGCAAAGAATAGTTAGCAAACGAGCCATTCGCCCGTTGCCATCACGAAAAGGATGAATACAAAGGAAATCAAGAATAAAAGCACCAATGGAGATCAATGGGTGAGGGTATTTCGTCTCCATAGCCGTGAACATTGATGTACAAAGATAACTAACCGCTTCTTCTGTTCGGAACGCCGGAGTTGGTTTAAACCGTACGATTTCCGTTCCATCCGGGTGCCTCTCGGTAATCGTATTGTCGGAAATTTTAAAATGTCCGCCTTCACCAGGAGAAAACCTGTATAGCATTCCGTGAAGCTGTTTGATTACATTAGGTGTTATTGGAATGTCTTGCGCAGAAGCATGAATTTGTGAGAGGACGGCACGATAAGAAGCAACCTCATTCTCTGATCTATTTTGAGGTAAAGTTCGCTCAGCCATTAGTTCTTTCAACCGATTCCCGTTCACTACTATACCTTCGATCCTATTGGATGATTCAGTGCTCTGTATGGTTGCTACTTCTTGAAGTCGTTTAAGAATCTCAGGAGACTGATGCTCATACAGACCTTCTTTACCCTTATACTCTGAAATGGCTGCAACAAGTTCAAAAACATTGAGAGTTAAAATAGAGGATAAATTCCGCTGGATATAATCGTTGCTAAAACTTGACATCAATCACACCCCCTGAACATTAACTTATATTATACCCTAAGAACTTATATTTTAAGCCACTAAATATAAGTTCTTGCTTGCTTTATTAAATAAAAATGTACATGGTTGATTTAGGAAAATTTCATGCACTTACACTGCCACCACCACTATTACTCTCATTACCCACCGCTTCTCGGAAACTCACAGTTATATTGCTTAGCTCTACCTGCAGGCTAGAGTACTTATCTTTGAGCGTCCATGCTAATAGCTGGTGAAAGTGTGATTGAGTTTCAACTACGGTTACAAGATACGTAGCCGGAAATTCATCCACTGTAATATGAAATGAAAATTGGATAGCAGGATTGCCGTTAATCTCCGTATGATGAGGATCCATGACGAATTCCTTATGACCCATCTCAGCGACAAAGTGTTCCTCAACGATTTTCTCGTAATCTGCAAGAGTCGTCCCATCGTCAAAACCCTGTTTAGATTCCGATAATACAATAAAATATTTTTCCGCATACCGATTTGATATGGAAATATCCGCGTCTTGATGAAGATCTGAATCGTTGCTCCAACTTGATGGGGCTGTAATTTGAAATTGCTTGTCTTTACTTATATAAACTTCGCTCTTGTTACTTTCACGTATTAGAGCGGATATGCCCGACACAGCAGAAACAACCGACACGCAAGCAAGGATAGAAAATACGACTGCCAGAATAATCGTTTTGCTTCTGCTAGCGGTAACTAAGTCCCGAACCTTCACGACATAAGTCTTCGCCACCATATCGCCAAGCCTCTGTTTCTTCGGTGTAACCAATACACATATTCCTGCCGGAAGCCCTCCAATTAATAGAGGGTTCGTATCCACCAGTCGCAATACTGTACGTATTAACGACTTGACGAAGCCGGGTACTCCGCCCGTCTCATTCACCGCTTGAATACGAAGGACGAATTTTCCCAGCGTATATCCGGTCAAGCCTTCAAGCAGCAGGTAATAAGATACGAAACCGACAATCCAACCTAACATCGCTAACGTTAAATAATCGTCTCCAAACTCCTCGCTAGCTGCTATCAATCCAATGAGACCCGCCCATATCAGGAAGTCAATAACCGTTGCAGCCCATCGCCTGAAAAAAATAGAAGCCCCATACGTCGAGGTTATCGAGCCCATTGTCGTTGAAATAGTATCATCTGCTGGATTCTGATTTATGGCGATGCACCTCATCTTATTAGTTAAAGTTTTCCTCCCCGTTATTTTCGATAAAATTCGACTTATTTCCTGCATATGTAAAAATAAAAGCGCCTTGCTCGGGCGCTAGAGGCGAAGGTTATGACCTTCGGGCATTTATTTACAGAATGTAAGTTTTGGTACCTATACTGGCGACAATAGGGTTTTCTATATGCTTGTTTTGTACAACAAGACGACTCTCCCTTGGAGACAGCTTTCGAAGATGTTCAAAATCCGGGTGCATGACTAGTTCCGAGAGGTATGCCGACGTCGTGCTCCCTGGTATTCTTATTTCATTGAGAGAAGAAATCATTTTCTCCGACGTCGCTCTCCCAATACCATGTCCGTAATAAAGGTCATCGGCAAGCTTGAAGGTATTCTCCCCCTGCCATTCCGGCTTTTCCGGGTCATGGTCCGGATTCTTGAAATAAAGAACATCTCCCGGATAAGCTTCCTGGTTATTATAAGTCGAGATTAACCGCAAGTCGCTGTCGGAATTCCAATCCCTTAAGTACAAATCCTTAAAGTAGTTATTAAATGTTTCCTTATGGATAACATCGAGTATCGCCTTGTACAGGACAATCACGATTGCGGTTGAACATTCAAAGGCATAGTAGCGTCCGTTTTGAAAAATATCGCTGATTCCATCGGAAGGCAGAACGCCGCTCCTCAGTTGGAACCCCCCATTATCCGTGCGAGACCATAATCGCTCATTGCACCGGGAATTTTCGAACGTGTCAAAGGTTACAGCGCTGGAATTTAAAGCATTGGCGCTCTTCACGATACTTGTTCTCATTGTCAACTCGAATTCCAAGGCATCAAGGGAATCATATTGATAGACTACCGAGCTTTTCCACTTATTTTGCACAATATCCTTTTCAAATTGCGAGAGCGGTAACTTGCTTATTTGCTCTGCATCGCCGTTCGAGATCAGGATCACCGTTTTCCCCCCATTGTCGCATTTTTCCGAGAATAGGTTATTGTACGTGTCTGACCCTATATTGGTGCAGTGAAAGCTGCATTCATTGTTGCACGGCGAATTAAGCGAACTGCAGCTGCTGCTTATGCTTCAACTCTACGAGCAAGGCGTGAAGTTGCTCCGTGGCAAGGCCGTGCAGCACAAGGCGAAATCCAGCTTTCAACGTCGTCAGCGGAACCATCGGATGCTTGTTGTTAATCAACGCGAGCCGATCATTGCTACCGATAATCTTGGAAGCAAGGATGCCGATCGTTTCATCCAATTGCAGGGAATTGGTCGCACGCCAGAAGTCGTTATCGGTAAGAAACATTTGATAGACGGGCGTGAAGCATTCGATTGCCGTCGTTAGGTCAAGGAAATTGGACCACCGCCGCGGCATCGGCTCAATCGGAAGCGGTGTAGAGGTAATCGCATCGAAATTGAGCCTATCCTGCTTGGTCACCTCTATATTCTTGTCGCGCAGCTCGCGATTGAGATTGATGACGAAATTATATAGATTCAGATCATGAATGAGGAATAGATCATCCTTAACGGGTTCAAGGCTCGTCGGCTTCAACGGATTCATCGTAATTTGCACGCCGGGCACATTGTCGCGGATAAATTGCAGCACCTCGGAGCCGAGATAGAAATGCCTTAGAATCATATAGTTTGCGCTTGGACTGACGAACGTCTTCATCCCCCAATACAATACGCGGTGCAGCAGCTTGGATGAAGTAAAGGCTTTGGGTACGACGATTTTGTAAAGTTGCAGCAAAATAATCATCAGCCGCGCGAATGGCCTTAGCAAAGGGAGCAGAAATTGCCGTGACTTGCTCGAGCAATCCCTGAGGTAGGCGGCTTTCGCCTCCTCGTTAAACGGAATGCTCTGATCCAGATAGATAGCTAGGAACGGATTCGGATCGTTCTTGTCGTGCGGCATGTTTTTGAAAAAATCCGCTTCGCTCATACGTTACCCAGCTCCTCTAACTGTAGAAGATACAGACGCGCCGTCGTTTTTGCCGTTTTTACGATTGTTGCCGCAATTTCTGCCGTGAGCATCGGATGCTGAACGACCATTTCCAGCCGCTCGAAATGCTTCTCATCCGAGTCGCTATGATACATCAGGAAGGATACCTGATCGTCGCTCAGCGCCAGTTGATCGCGAATCATCTCGCCCCAATAACGCGCCATTCTGCAGCCAAGCCCTTCGATAATCCACATCGCGCCGATTAAATCGTACGGATTGTCATGGCTTGCCCGTTGGAACAAGTAGGCAGACAGCGCCTCGCTGCCTATATTCTTCACTCCGGATTGGATCGTAGCCAGGTCGCCGCCAACGGCAACGTAATTGCGCTCTAAGATTTGAAAGTCCCGGTGCTCGTCGCGCGCATGGGCAATGAACGCCGAGCGAAGCTCGATATGCTCGATCGCGATATACGAAGCCGCACGGGCAATCCACTGCGAGCCGTCGATGACCTGCTGCCGAATATTTTCCATAAGCGCTTTATAATCGTCGAGCGTGAATTTATTGCGGTAAAGCTTGTGAATAATCGGGACTTGAGCTAGCTTCTGTTCGAAATCGATCCATACCTGAACAAGCTGCCGCACGAGGTGCTCCTGCACGGAATCGGTTGGATTATATTCAAGATGAGGCGCTTCCGGCTGACGCTCCTTAAATATGTCGACTGCGCCTTGTTCCTCGGAAGATGTTGAACCGACGACGGTCAGCAGCATATAGGAGGTTTGGAATCTGCCGCTTTCCGGAACCATGCACAGCACCTGTTCACCCGGCTTGAGATGACCTTCGTTCAGCAACTCCTCTAGCATAATGTAGATCGAAGCTGCGCCTGTATTGCCCTTCGTGTATAGATTCGTAAACCATTTCTCCTCGGGAATCGTCAGTCCGCCAAGCTGCAGCAGCCGGAAGATTTCGTCGCGGAAGAAATGAGACGAATAATGGCATACCATCCAATCGATCGCCGCAGGATTAATCCGACCTTCCTCCACAAGCTCGAAGAAACGATTAACCCCCACCTTCGGCATTTCATTAACGAGCCGGATGTCTTGCTTCAGGTTAACCGCTCCGTCATCCGCCGCTTCATGGATGGATTGATAATCGAGCCATGAGGCTAAATCGTCATTCTCCTTATTTAATCCCGCATACATGCAGACATCGTATTTGTTCGCGTAGGATTGGTTGTCGATCCATTCGATGCGCAGCGACAGGCCTGTTGTTGAAGGCTTATGCTGCAACACGGCCGCACCCGCCCCATCCGAGAGCATAAATCGGAGAAAATCGGTATCGAATGGCACTGGACTGTCAACGTAAGCGGCTTGCGCTTCGAAGCGGGTATGCTTGAAGGCGCGGCTCGGGAATTCGCTGGCGCATGAGACTGCATTTCTGTGCTCGCCGGATTGAACGTGGAGATAGGCATTTTTGAGCGCATGCATTCCGCTGGCGCAGACGCCGTGATGGGTAGCTATTTCCATGACGGGCAACCGAGTTTCGGCATGGACCATACTGGCGAAGCCGGGGACGAGGAGATCGCCCTGCGTCGTGGCTGCGGCGAGAAATCCGATTCGGTCATCAAGCGCTTCGGCATTCCGTTCAAGCGCGTCATGAATGGCGAGTGAGGCCATCTCCGCATTCGTGTATAGGCTCTTCTGTTCCTTGTCGATGGCATAATGCCGATAACGAATTTGATTTTGCTCGAGAATGCGACGTTTCGACTTCGAGCCTTTGCCGCCTACTCGACCGAGGTAATCTTCAATCTCGTCGTTGCCGATCGGCGATCCGGGAAGAAATTTTCCGATGCTTGTTATATAGACTGGATTCATGGCGCACCTCGCAGATAAAGGTTATAAGTATGACCTAATTATCCTTGAAGCGGCGCCTCGCGCATAGTACTAACTATTTGTGGTACCTCCTAGCCGGCCGCGATGAATAGAAGAAGGGCTGTCCAATTAAAGTGAGGATGGAGGCTTTATTTTGGCTTAAATCCAAAATTGACTATTGGGACAGCCACACTAGGTTTATTACCTACAATCTGTGACCACCTGCAAAAAGTACAGGTGGCTCTCGCAGAGCATCTCAGAATTAGCCAATAACCTGCAAAAAGTACAGGTGTTTTTGATAAGATTGAGTGTTTCTAGTTGAATTGGGCAGAACACATGTAGCAAATGCAGGTTGATAGGCGACTATCCTGATTTCAAGCAAAAATGACTGCAGAAAATACAGGTTGTACTTGAGCTATAAGTCCAAACAGCGACGTGATTGAACATGATGTTAAAATAAAAAGCAGTCCCTCAGGTCAATCTGACCATATGGGACAGCCCCACCAGATATAGCTTCGATGTTTATTCCGATTGCGTGAATCCGAGCTTGCGGGGCTGCCCGTCTGTCATCCAGTCGCGGCTGCGTCCTTAAATAAGTTTTAGACTGACCCCAATAAAAGGAACAGCGGTAGCCATGGACGAGAAAATAAAGTCCTAGACTACCGCTGTTTTATTGAGATATCGTTCTCCGTTACCTTAACAGTGGACACAGTCGCTACTCCTTTATTTACTTCAAATTCCGCACCGCATGGATTGCGACCCGGATGAGCAGGACCGCGCTGATCAATATGCCGGCGTATCCGAAAACGGCCACGATATTAAACTCGTCCCAAGCGTAATGGCCGTTCAAACTAAGCAGTCCGATGGAGATGCCTCCGAACGCCGTCCCGACGAAAGCAAGTAAAGCTTGTGAAATCCATTTCGTCACGAATGAGGCGTTGGCCTTGTCGGAGAAAAAGCCGACCTTAACGGAAATCTCGCCCTTCTCCAGCATCGACCCAAGATGATCAAGTCGCCGCGGCAGTCTGCGAATGACGGGGAGCATCTCCAACAATTCGTTCGTCGCCGTTTTCCTCAGATTGGTGTATTCACTGATAGGGATGAATTCCGCTGTGTGCTCCCTGGCGAAGCGGCGGGATTCGTCCATTAGGCTAAACGAAGGATTCAATTGCATCATAGTGCCCTCAAGTGTAATCAGCGAGCGAAACGCGCCCGCGACATTCGGGTAGAACGAAAATCCGAACTCCCCAATCATGCGAAACAGTCCCTGTATGAACGCATCCGAGCTTCCAGTCGCGTCATAAGCTGTCTGAACCAGCAGTTGGCTGAGCGCTTGCTCCAGACCTTCCTTATCAATTTCCTGCTTCGGCTCGACCAGTTGCAACAGCGCATCCATGATAACATAAGTGTTGCGCTGTTCTAATCCGACGAGTAGCCTCTTCAGCGAATCCTGCTGCAGCGTTCCGAGCCGTCCCACCGAACCGAAATCCAGCAGCGCGGGGGTTCCGTCTTTCAAAATATAGACGTTGCCGGGATGAGGGTCGGCATGAAAAATGCCCTTGAAGAAGATTTGCTCCAGTATGCAATCAAAGATTCGCCGTTGTACCTCCAGGCGATCAATACCGCGTTCATCCAGAATAGCCGTACCGCCCTTTACGCTTACGCCCTCCATATACTCGATGACGAGAATTTTCGCGTTGCTGAGCTCTCGGTAGACGTGGGGGATCTTCACCTTTGTCCGGCTATTGGCCAGAGAAGCCGTCACTTGTGCGAAATTGCGGGCTTCGATGCGAAAATCGGTCTCTTCCTTCACCGCCGCGGAGAATCCTTTTGCCAAATCGAGGAAGCCGATATTTCTGGCCCAGGCAGATTTTTTTGATGCCCAAGCCGCGAAGCGGACCAGAATATCCAAATCTCGCTGCAGCGTGGAGACAATATCCGGACGGAGCAGCTTGACGACGACCTTCTTCCCGCCCTCGCGCAGCGTAGCACGATGGACTTGTCCGATCGAAGCCGCGGCGAGCGGTTCCATTTCGAATTCGAGGAACATCTCGTCCTTAGGCCGTCGCAGTTCCTTGGCCAATATTTCCTCCACCTGCGCTGTCGTCAAGCGGGAGACGTTTTCCTGCAAGTTCGATAGCTCTTCGATGATCGCCGGTGGCAATAGATCTGAGCGCGTCGACAACACCTGACCGAATTTGATAAAGAAACCGCCGCAGTCCTCCAGCATCCTGCGAAGCGATACGGCCAGCTTTTGATCTGAAGCCGGCGATCGTTTGATGGCCAGATTTTTGCCTAAGCCGTTCCTGATCGCGATCATCAGCACTTGGACGTATCTTCGCTGTCTTCGCCACCAGGCAGACAGCCTTCTGATCGGATTTCTCGTATCGGAGAGACGCTCGCCCCGTTCGCCGAGAGGGATCGGATCGAACATCTCGAACAAGAGATAGAAGAGCAGGGAGACGATGACCATGCTGAGCAGCCATAACCATCCGTCGGCTCCGAAGCTATCCGTGTTGTGATAACGCAAGTATGTGTACCAGTACACGGAAGACGTCACGACGACGCTGAACAGCGAAGCCATGACTTGTTTCATGAAGCTAATGTTCGTCCCAATCAATCGGCCGATGATGATCATCATGATAACGGCTAGTAAAATATATTGAGAATACATCGGTTCACTCCTTTGAGTAAAGGGGCGTCCCCTTATTATACATAATTTTGTTATCGGCAACTCAGTTCGATACTTGCAGTGTCCACAGAAACGATCACACTTCTCCCCTCCAGCCCAGCAAAGACGAATAATCCAGTTTCGTCCCCAATTGGTGCAAACATCAAATTACCAAATCTTCCCCTACAGCTCAGCTTTCTTCTTGCCGTCTACATTAACAAGTGAATGGTCGGTACCGAGCAGCATGTCGAAAGCAGGGTGGGTTACGCCGAAATAGTGGGCCTCGTCCTTGTAGTGATGAAGAAGATGATGCTTTTTCATCCATTTGCCCCACGGTGTCCAAGGAATAATCGGTCGGTGCGAAACGAAATGGGTCCACTCATAAAATAACTGATAAGCGCCAAAGCCCAGCATGACCGCGAATCCCAGATGATAACTCTGGAAGAGGATGATAAACAAAACCGATAATGCGAAATGAACAGGCACATTATACGCATTGGGCGTAAGCAAGAATTCATTGTTATTAGGATGATTATGATGTTCTTCGTGACCTTTGTGCGCATTCGGCATAACGGAGGAAATAAAACCATGCAAGGCGAATCGGTGAATAAAATACTCAGCGACAAAGAATAATGCGATTCCTCCAACGAGAGCCGTCCACATCCACTTACTGTAGGGTGTCCCGATTACAATAGCGGCGTAGAAAATACTGGCGCACGCAAGAAACAGGATTCTTTTATCGAACCAAAACTCTTTCAAGTACTTACTCATCCGTCTCGCCATCTCCCTTATACTCATGCTCCTATAGCTTGAGTATAGGGAAAGGATGATTCCCCCGAAATACACCCAGGTCTAACTTTAACTTAGACCTTAGTCGTGATCACAGACCGGACCAAGAGGGCTATTCACCTTTCACGCGCTTCAATTCGACTTCTCTATGCTATGTTCTCGGAGAAGTTGAGCAATGCCTTCAAGAGAATACTCGCCTTTAACAATATCAACCATGGCGGAATTGCCACAGAATAGCAAAAGAGCAAAAGCGATAAGCCTTTGCTCTTTTGCTATTCTGTTACGGAATGTAAGCCTACCGACGCTCAGGTTATGCGGAAATCCTATAAACTCGGCCCGATTCGGTTAATACTGAACTCCTGATGGCCCAATACTTCCGCTTTCGTCCATTTTCCATCGGCGACGTCCGTAATCTCTTGCCAGATCCTCTCTCCTGCCAGCTCCAGGCTGAGCGAACCGTCCAACATACCGCTGACGTCCACGTCCATGTTGTCTTCCATCTTCTCGAAGGTACGACCGTTACCCGTAATCTTGATAACGGGTACGACAGCCGCGCCCGTAGGTGTTCCCCTTCCTGTCGTGAAGCAGACGATGTGGACGCCGCCCGCGGCCATGCCGGATACGCATTCGATATCGTTGCCGGGCGAGTCCATGAAGTAAAGTCCGCCTTCCGGAATCGTCTCGGCATATTCGATAACTCCCTTAATCGGAGCGGTGCCGCATTTGCTTATGCAGCCAAGCGATTTCTCCTCGATCGTCGAGAGACCTCCGGCGATGTTGCCGGGACTCGGGTTGCCGCCTCTCATGTCCGCGCCCATCCGTTCCACTTCCTTCTCGAAGCGATCGACAATGGAATAAAGCTTCTCTTCCGTCTGCGAATCCGCGCATCGCTCAGCAAGAATATGTTCCGCGCCGATAATTTCCGTCGTTTCGCCGATGACGATCGTTCCGCCCTGCGAGATGACCGAGTTCGCCGCTTGGCCAAGCGCCGGATTGGAAGCAAGCCCCGAAGTGGCGTCCGAGCCGCCGCATTTCACCGCTACCTTCAGCTTCTCCATAGGAATGGCGACTTTGTCCTGCTTGGCCAGCTCAGACAGCATCTTTCTCGCCAGCTCCGCTCCATGCGTAATCGCTTTGACCGAGCCGCCGATCGACTGGATGTCGAACACTTCCACCGGTTTCCCCGTAAGCTTGATTGCCTCGGCTAGTGCAGCTGGATCAACTACCTCGCACCCCAGGCTGATAATGATAACGCCGCCCACGTTCGGGTTCCGGCCCGTTCCCGCCAACACTTCGAAAGTCCGTTCCTTATCCGCGCCAATCTGACTGCAGCCGTGCTGATGCGGAATAGAGATCGTTCCCGGAACCATCTGCATGATCCGATTGCATACTTGATTGGAGCATATAACGGTCGGAATGATTAACAAATGATTGCGTATGCCAACATCGCCGTTCGGTCTCTCATACCCCATGAATGTGTTCACTCGGTCGTCTTCCTTCCCGCAGTATCGCCCCGGCCGCGAATGCCTTCAATATTGTGCACATGTACGTGCCGTCCCGCTTCAATGAAGAGAGTCGACCTGCCTATCGTCTCCCCGTATTTGCGCACATTCTGCCCCGACTCTATTGCGGAGATAGCGAACTTATGTCCGAAAGGAACGTCATCAAGAAGCTTCACTTGTTGAAAAATGCCGCCGACCCGATATTGAACGACAGCCCCTGCTTCTATATCTCGAAGAGCTGTGGCGACATGGTCTCTTTCATCCATGACCAGCGCATCCGCTCCCAATTCCACCTCATGCGACACGGTCTCGTCCTCCTTAGAATGTGTTTGCCTTCGTCGTCGTCGAACACCAACGCAAGTTAAACAGCTCTTTCATTAGGATTTCCCGAGCTTCCTCCGTGTCGATGGCGCGGAGTGCTTCGGCCGAATGCCCGCGTACATAGCGATTCTCGTCATCAAGCGCTTTCTCAAGCTCCGGCACAGCCGCTTTCGCCGCAGGTCCCATCCGAAGCAGCGATAGGGCTGCCGTAAATCGAACTTGCTCATCCGTATCGCGCAAACATTTAATTAATCCGTCAACCGTCTCATTCACTGGCTCTGCGATCAACCCCAGCGTTTCCGCAACCGTGCTGCGTACCCGTTCTCCTCGCGTGCTTAGCAGATTTACGATTTTCGGCACGGCCGGGGCTGCTAGCCCTCTTAATTCACCTAACGCGAAAACCGCGTTATTAACCGTTTCATCCCGCTCATCGTAAAGGGCTACAATCAGTCCCTGAATGGCACGTTGACCGGACACGGACAATCCGTATGCCGCCATCCGCGATACGCGTACATTGTCGTGACGAAGCAATTTCAGCAACGCTTCCGTTCCCCCGGCTCCTCTGCTCGACAGCTCGTATGCCGCATTCAGCGCTGCAGGCTCGCCTTTCTCCTCGAATTGCAGGGAAAGCTGCTTAATCGTATCGGCATCATCCGGCTTGGAATCCGATAGGCTGCCAATCCGGCCGGACATCCAGTTCCAGTTCTCTTCCCACAGAACGGGTTGGCTAACGATGCTGGAATTGCTTTTCTCAGGAGAGGACCACTTGGTATCCGCGTTGTTCCAAGAAGGCTTTTCAGGCGCTTGCGTCCTCATAAATTCAAACTTAAGCATGTAACGGGGCGTACCCAGAATATTAGCCGTTGACCGGTGCCATATATCGTAATGGATGAGAGCGAAAGTGCCCGCTTCCCCGCTCGCCGTCACTTCCCCTTCCGGATTATCTTTGGCGAAAGTACGAGTATCATAGTATTGCGTGCCTGGCATGACTCCCGTCGGTCCTAGCTTAATCGGGGTATCTTGCGGAAAATACATGACCATCGCCCACCAGGAATGATGGCTGCGAATACGTCCGTATCCCCAATAACTGTCTTTATGCCATTCCCCTGGAGTCGGCGCCGCGTTATAATGACCATGGCGGTGCGTATGCATCAAGTAATTAGGTCCTAGCACGCTAGTTAACGCTCCCGTGATGACGGGGTGATCGAATACTTTCTGCAACTCGCGAATACGCGGCAATATATTGTTGCCCGGGTTGCCTTCTTCTTGATAGACTTCATTTAATTGCTCGAGCAGCCGGTCGTGAAAAGCTTGCGGGAAATCGGTCTTGAGCAGCAGGACCCCATCCCGAATAAATGCTTTCATCTGGTCGTCGGTTAAGAGCAGCGGTTGTGTTCGATTCATTTTACAAATACCTCCCCCTGTTGGATACTTCGATTATAAGTCGGGGTCCGGCTTGGGGACATGGATGATCCTAAGAGATGCGGGTACAAAATTAAGCATCAAGGCGGAGGAAAATCGCGATGAAAAACGAAGAACATGCTCTGGCCGATCTGCTGCAAAATTTACAAATTAACGTGACGTCCGCACATCGCACGCAATGCAATGAGTATTGGGAAGACTTGGACTACACTCCGGAGTACAATAAGCTTTATTTTATTGAAGAAGGCGAAGGTTGGCTGAAGATTGGCGACAAAGAGTTTCACCCCAAGCCGGGCCAGCTTTGCCTCATGCCTGCTTATGTGAAGCAATCGTATTCTACCGTAACCGATCGAAAGCCTTTTCTTAAATATTGGTGCCATTTTACCGTCACGGCCGGCCCTTTCGACCTGTTCCAGTGGATCGGCGTGCCGTTCTTCATCGACGTCGAGGATACGGAACGAATGACAGAGTTGTTCGCACAATTAACAGCCCTCCACGGGTCCCATTCCCTTGTCTCCGTTCTTCAAGAGAAATCGATCATGCTCGAAATTATATCGCGTTACCTCGGGCAAGTGCCGGTTCGCATACTTAAGCACCGAAGCGAGGAGATGGACAGGTTAACCGTCATTCATGATTACGTGGAAAACCACCTTCACACTTCCATGAGCATCGACGAGATGGCTGCCGCCCTCCATCTTCATCCGAACTACTTCATTGCTTACTTCAGAAAACATTTCGGAATTCCACCTGCCAAATACGTCAATAGAAAACGAGCTGAGCGCGCGAAGTTACTGCTCACGACCACTTCCCTAAGCGTTAAGGAAATCGCCGAACGGACCGGGTTCGTGGACACGAACCATTTTACGAAGTTTTTCCGCAAGGAATCCGGTCACAGCCCGACGGAGTTCCGTTCACTTTATGCGTAATGAATGCCTAGGCATAGCAGAACCCTGTCCGCGTGAGGACAGGGTTTTCATGATTAATTATTCTTTTCCTTGTGCCTTCTTCTATGACGGATTTCTAGAGATATTAATACAGCCATCAGCATGACGAAAACGATAAGTGCAATATGTATTCCATCTGGGTTATTCATTATGAGGTCAATAAACACAGAAGATCACTCCTAATTTGCTCTTATCATGACTCAAACATCTCTTCGTTAAACAGTAGAAAAATCAATAACTGTAGTCCATCTTGAACCCCTTTAACGTAAAGCCATTGTTTTTGGAGTGAGATCATCTGGTCGTGCAGTTCCATCCATTGGCTCATAACTTCTTGAGTGTCATCTGATAGCTGCCCAATCAATATTTTCTCATATGCAGCTGCTTGATCTTTTAATGCCATTAACTCACTCTTACTCTCGGCCTTTTCCGATAACGCCTCGTATCTCTCTATGATGACTTCCTTAATCCACTCGTTCATGATATCACTCCTAAATTTTTGAATTGTCGTTACGCAATTGCGTACCAGGGAATAATTCATTATATGGTACGTTTTTGCGTATAGTCAATGTCGAGTTGGAGTGATTCGTATGTCCAAGAAAGTAATCGTTAAAATATCTGATTTAATTAAGCAGCGCGGAATTTCATTGAGGGAACTGTCCCGCTTATCAGATGTGCGCCATGCTGCTTTGAGCGAACTTGCAAACGGAAAGCGCGCTAACATAAATTTCGCCCATATCGAAAAAATCGCCGATGCTCTTGGCATCAGCGATATTCGAGATATCATTGATTTTATTGAAAGTGATGACAGCGATCACTAGTAAGCATGAGTTACACATAGTGGCTCTTATTAATTACATCAATTAAAAACTCATCGATGTCAGATCTTCATTCTTTTAATTGTATATCCACGACGGAACTCGCAAGATCCACTTGATCATGGTCCAACACCACTGATACAAGCCCCAATCGTCGCTGCTCGCGCCAAGTCGCCAAGTCTTTCTCAGTTTCCAACCTAAGTTCTGAGATCTCCAGCGCTCGATCAAACATATATTTAGACGTATATAGCAACGTGTAAATCCCTCGTCCGCCTGAAACTATAGGCATCGGCCGACGCTGCCATTCCCCCACAGAAAACTTCACATACAGGTTTTCTTCCGTCCCTCGTCTTGCAGGTCGTTCTGTTATTTCCTTACGACGAAGCACTTTCCAATCGGTAATTCTGCCGTACCAGTGAATGCCCAACTCTCCACTTGATTCGAATTTCTTCTTAGACTGATAGAGAGCCACGTACTCTAACTGTGTCAGCAATTTATGATCAGTTATATTCTCAAGCGGGACATGATAATAACCATATCTAAGAGCATCCTCAAGTTGCGACACATCTCTCAACGAACCCACCAATACATTTTTACCTGCAAACTTGTTCTGATAGTAGTCTTTAGTCCCTCGTGGGCGAGTTGAGCGCTCGTAAGCCTTTTCTGGACTATCCATAATGATTTCATCTAAGAAAGCTTCCATTAACTTCGTAGAATTCGGCAAAAATGGAAAAGCCCCCACATTAATTAGCTCAATACTTCGAAAAAATCGATGATCCCGAAACTGTTCTTCATTGTGATAAGGAAAAAGAACGTAGGCTCCAAACATGCTACGTTCTAATTCCCGTCCGTTTCCTTCAGCATATACGATTGCATCTCGGTAACGATGCATGGTGTTTATATCAGACTCAACAGGACCTGGAAGTTTATAGACTCTGTGATAAGGTGTACCTTCATACGCAGGATCGATACGATATTTAGCATCGAAAATATATTTATACTCCGCTGACGAATCATTCTTCTTTAACGTAAGCACGTTATCAGGCTTTTGTTTTAATGTAGGTGTTTGCTCGCCTTTGGGTAAAGCATTGTAATACAGAGTAAAGATTTCACCATTCCCGGGATTTTTGTAAACTATTTTAGCTTTCTGTGTTTCATCAAGCTTCACAAATATACCCGTTCGATCGACCTTAATAATATCTTGCTCGATCAGCTCATATTTCCGACTTAACAAATCATGAATCTTGAGAAAGCACCAATATTCATACAGTTTCGCAAGATCCTTCATGGATAATCGGAACAGATCGCTTTGAATAGATAAGCCTTTCATTAGCATGAGATAATTACGATAGACCTCACGATAGCCAGGCGCCATTTGCAATACCAGTGAGACAGAGAACTGCCGCATTTGTCCCACATTCAAGAAATCTAACTTCAATAATCTCTGTAGTTGCGTCTGCATCTCGTTTATTTTTTTAGCCAAAATCGGGTCCTTACGATTTTCCTTTGCAGCTAGGCGGACACGCAATTCATTTAACTTTTTAGAAATACGAACTAGAACCCAGCAAACAAACCGGTTCTCGTTGGTATCATAATTTACATATCGTTTTGCTTCCAATGCACGGCTTGGATAATAGCGATTACCGTGCAATGGAATAAATCCAAGTTTACTGTCAGGTATTAGCAAGTTAGGGTGCTTGGACAAAAAAGAAACATTCTCTATCCCCGTTTTCTTCACCCTCGCTGCTTCTACAATGCGATTCTGCACTTGATGCTTGCTATGAGGAGATTGATTTATTCGCTCTACAGCATGAACCAATTGACGGAATATGTGTTGAAGTATGGTGAAGTACTCCGTTAAGCTTTGATTTTTGGTTTCTCTAAGTCCGGTTAGATTATAGGTTTTACGCAGGAAATCGAAAGACAAATTATAGATTTGCTGATTAACATCGCTTAGGATCATCTGATAATCTTCTTTATAGTCCATTTTCGACGGAAAGATCTCAAGCTGAATCTGCAGAATAGCTTGTCCGTTCAATCGCAGCTCAAGCTCAGTGAGTCCTACCTCATTCTGAAAGTTCAGAATTCCCGAGAGAATCATCTTGCCCAGCGGTTTAACTGCCTGCCTTAGGTGTATGTTCTCATGGAAGAAGGAAATTGCGCACTCCTGCTTTTTCTCGACGACAATTTCATAAGCTTGCGTTTCGAAGAAAATAGGCCAACTCGATTGTCCTGCACTCCAATCTTCAAGCCGTCTTGTCTTTGGGTTAAAAGCAAATATTCTTTCGACCATTAGATTAGAAGAAAAGGTACTAACTTGTAACTGCGCCTCAACAAGCTGTTGATCTTCTGATCTATGCAATTGCAAAGCTTCTACTGTTGAATGAAATGGCTTCCCTTGGATGTACAAGTTAAATAATTTCGTCTCAATACGTAGAAGCTCGACATTTTGATTAAGAGAGCCAATAGGAAGTAAATCCATCTTCTTCTAACCTCCATATCATGAAGGCGATTTTTCGAGCGCTTTGCGGATGCCTCGCTGTTTCTGTTGAATCGCTTATGACCCACTTCTTATATAATTCCGATGCATCATCCATATAATCACCAATTGAGATCCCTCTACCTAATGCCTCTTGCATAAGTTGTAATAGCACACGCTTAACAGAGGAGCTACTACCTTGAACGCGAGGAAGTATTTTCTGCAATAATTGTAGGTCGAACGCGTCGTCGTCACTCATCAATTGAAATCGTTTATTATAAGCCATGTAGAAGCAAACGGCATCTCTAATCCGAAATCCTACCTGAGAATGGATCTGCTCCAAGATTCCATTTACTCTTACAAGTTTTTTCGTTGTGGTCTCAATTAGTTCTCTATCTTCCTTATACACATTCACTAACTGCAAATATTCACTTCGTAGGAATGAGTTAGGAGCTTGCAGTGCACGAACTTCTGCTATATTGTTCAACTCTTCAGGGTATTGCTCAAGATTAATGAAATTAAATTCAATCGTATTAGCACGGTCTAATACTTTCTTACTGAATGGATGTGTCGTTTCATCCATATTAACTGTACCCAACAAATACACATTGTCAGTAAGACTCAAGTTTCCGTATATGGACTGATCATCGGTTAAGAGCGAATTATCCTGAATTAGCGGATGGGTCACAATTCGGTCGTTCTTCCATTCCTGTGTCTCAATAACACTGAGAAGATCACTGAAGTAATGCTCCACCCTAGCCAAATTCATTTCATCTAAGCAGATAAAATACGGCTTGTGCCGATTGCTTTCTTTCGAGGCCTCGACGAGAACTTCTGACAACCGTCCTGGACGAAAAGCACCTGTTAAATCCTTATAGCCAAGAAGATCCGAGGGATCACTCCAATCCGGACGGACCGGGATGAGCGAGAACTGATTATTGTCTTTCGTTGCACCCAATGCCTCGGCAAATAGTTTAATCAGCTTTGTTTTTCCGGTTCCGGATACGCCAGCAAGAATCACAAAGGGTTTGGTTTTGAAAGATAAATACAAATTCTCAATCAACGCATGAGGGTAGTAGAAGCCCTGACTTCGTATATAAGTTTTAATGGCTGTGATTCTCTCCGATACCGTTAACGTGTCCATAGGCTCTACCTCCTCTTCTGCTTGGAATCTATATTTATCATCCCTTTTTACGATATATCCTAGTTCCTCAAGCCAGTTAAGCATGAAACGAGATCTGTTGTCTTGAGTAACCTCACTCCACTCTTCTTCCATCCCCATGCCTGAGATAAATACATCTTTAAATGGATTAAAAGTAAATGTATCTAATTCCTGTGCCAGTGAAATTGCTAGATTAATAACATTTACTAAGTTAGTGCCACTACTCTCTCGACCCACTGCTAGATGCTTCCTGAGAATTCGGCTTTGCTCCATGCTTAACTTCCAAATGCTAGCATTCATTGTATGGTAATAGGTTGTCCCTTGAGTCGTTAAAGAGTAATTACCATTCTCGTGGGTAAGCTGCCCAAGCTCCTGAAGTGCTCTAGCTACTTGCTGAATTCTTTCTTTGGGATGCTTAGCATCCTCACCGGATTTAAGGACGATGGATTGATTAGCGATTAATTCAGTTAAGGGTATTGAACGAGAGTTGTGAGTTCCTAAGTAATTGATAATTCCCTGCCCATAGTATAGATAGGCCATTGTGTATTTAAATATTGGTAGCGTTGTTGGATCACCCTCTGTCGCACCCGCAACATACTGCTTGTAGTTTTCCATTACATTCTGTAAATCAGATAGCAATTGGTCCTCATCAGGTAAGTGTTCACGATTATATTTTATATAGGCTACTGTAGAGACTTGATAATCACGCCCGATCCCACTTGATGTCAGTTGTATAAGGGTATCTTGGTATAAGCCTTCTAATGGTAATTGCTCCCTCATCGCCGCTACCTTCTGTTCCAAGTAGCGGTAACCCTCTCGCTTCCCCTTTTCTTTTATTGGTACAGTCACACCCTGATTCAAAGTCAAATAGACCGAGCTCATATCCTCGGCGAATAAGTACACTACGTATTCACCTTGCTGAGTCGTTGCCGTGTTTCTCTTATCTAGAATAGCTATCCACGGAATCGTCGCCCAATTCCCCTGGCCTATTGAGCCTTGTACTTTGTAGTCTTGATCAATGTAGGGTAAAGATTTTATATATTCAGGTATCGACTGTCTAACCAATGTTCCAAGTGAATGGTTAGCGAATATCTCCGTTTTTGCTTGCGCATATTGATTTAGCACCTGATATAACGCTTCTCGAAGTGAAAACCCTTGGGATGAGTTTGTGGCTATTTGAGCGTTATAGTTATTCAACTCAGTTGCGGCATAGTTCTCTAATTCTTCAAACGTTTGAGTATCTAAAGTATTCCAAATCTCGGATTTAAAGCTAATGGTCTCAGATGAACTATCTAAGATAGAGGAGAGGGCATCAATAGGGGTTCTAAGTAATGTCTTGGTCTGGGTTACGGTAAAATCATTCCAACTTAAAGCTACCCCACTAGGAGGAGAATCCGTATTCAGGCCATTGTCATGAGCATTTCGGTAATAGTATAAGAAGTGCTCAGCAACCTTAAGTAGCGATAATGGCTTACTTAGGGTTTCTTTATACTCTTTTATCATCGAAAGGATTAGCACCATTTTATATGACTTTTGTCTGATCCGAAATATCGACGCCAGCTCTGATGGAAGTGACATATTTCCCTCTCCAAACTGTGTATGTATAAGTCTTAGGCGAATTGTCTTACGGGTCAATTAGGGTCTGGGAAAATCTACTTGGCTTTAGACTTCGTAGTGGGACGCCATTTCCCCCATGCTCGCAGCTTTTGCTCTATGATTCCTCCATGCCAGTATTCGACACGAAATTGCTCAGCTTCCTTCTTCGCCTGACCGGTTAAATCTGATGTTGTGATTAGTAAGGTTAAAATGCAATCATGGTTTCTCTTCGCTGCTACCAGTTCTCGTACTGTTTGAACAGGGACCAAATTATGGTCAGCATAGCACTTAGCCTGAACAGCAGTTTTCTCTCCTCGTTTATCAATAATCACAAGGTCTACTCCACCATCGTTTCCACCAATACCAACTTCATGTACTGTGTATCCCTGATCTCGAAAGTACAACGCCAACAATCTTTCGAACTCCACTCCATTTATATCACTTAATGAACTAGTTAATATTATGTCGTCTGCCCGGCATGATTTAGAGGTTCGTAGAACCGTACTAACGGATGTATTAGAAGTTTTTTTATTTGTAGAGACATTCCTTTTCTTTCGCTTGCTTTTCTTATTTGGTTGAAGAAGACCGGCTATTACACCGATGAAAATGGGGATTAGAAGTAACCATAGTAACTCTTTCATTGCTACCTCCAACTGTATATTTCTTACTCATTATACTATCTCATTTGGGAACATTTGCCTATGAAATATATGTCGGAGGATGGGGGATTCTGATGTGTTTTAGTTTGGTCATAAAAAAGCACCGTCTTAGGGTGCTGATACTTTTGAAAAGAGGCCTCCTCTTGCTCATATTTTCCACCTTTTCAGCATTATATCTCTCTGTTCCCCGAGATGGTTCATGCAAGTTTTAGGCCGGTTGAGCCATTCAATATTGAGCTTTCCCCAAAAGGATTCCATTGGTGTATTATCGTAACAATTGCCTTTACGGCTCACGCTGCAGATGAACTCGTTCTTCTTAAGCAGCTTTTGGTACGTCTTGCTGGCATATAGTGACACTACCTCTTCTATGTGCATGGAGTAAGCAGAGTCAACACTCGTCGTTATCAACTTTCGGGACACCTAACTCGAACTGCTTCATAAAGACCTTAATAGCCGTACGATCGAAAACGGTTGTGCAGAACAAACTACTGCACAACCGTTTCCTACAAATCTTAATGACAGTTCAAGACCGCGTCACGATCAACGTGTATGTCTTTGTCTTGGAGGTTACCCGCGTGGTCACTGTTATCATGATTACGTTGCTTCCTTGGTTCAAGGTAGCTGTAATTAGTTAAATGCGGTACGCTCTTCAACTTGGATTTTTTGAATATTGGGTGGACGCTCGACCTGTACTACAATCTTATCCAACCGCCGTTGAAGTGCACTCTGAAACCATGACGGAAATTCAATTGACTTCTCCCATATTCCTTTCGATTCTTCCCACGCATGTGCTCTAGCTTAGCTCTGTCGAGATGAAGTGGCAAGTCGTTTTTATCTATATTAGATCGAACTGAATACATTAGATTCCGATTTGGTCCAATATATTTTTAGATAACATCTGGTAGTCCAGACTCTTCATTAATTCTTGATTATCACGAGTCGATAGGGTGTTTATTGAAGGCTCCCAGCTCTTTTGATCCATTTCTACAGCAATTTCAGCAGTCCTCCCACCAACGGAACCAATTAAATATACTGGTAATCCTTTTTCTTGTGCCAAAGTTATCTCTTCATCTACTCCAGGAGAATGTCCTCCTGCTTTGGTTTTACCCCCTAGAGCAATAAGTCCCAGAGCTTCATTGTCACCAATCATACATTTTCTCATAAGAGTGAGACTTTTGTTTCTCTCTCCCTTTATCACTTCAATAGCAAAGACTGTAGCATGTTTCGAATATTCCTGAAACCCTGATTCGGCTACAAAAAATTTTGACAAGTATAGGTGAATGTCATCTTTAAAGTCTGATGGATTATATCTTTTAGCTAAGTCAAAAATAATATGCTGGAATGTGGGGTGCCCTCCAAAAATGACAATTCCTTTTCGCTCCAAAATTTCTTGTGTCACCGCATGAATGGCGTTCGTCAGTTGCTGTTGATATTCAGGTTCACAATCAGGAAATGCCCCTGAAATAATAACTCCCCGTTTTTTCTTCTGTATAGGAGCCATATATGGCTTAACATATTGCTCAAGACTTCGAACATATTCATCAAGAGAGTCAACAACACACTCTTCTCCTACTATCGTTTGTTGATCAGGTATAGGACCAAGTAATAATGCAGAATCATAATATCTCCCAAATTTCGGATGTGAATTGAAACCAAACCCGTCAACTAGAGGATGAAATTGTGCTTTGTCATCCTCTTTCGGAAACCTTCCGTACAATTGAATGAGGTGGGTCATGGGTCTTTGAGTATATCGAAAGCCTTTTCTAGGAACATGAACTTTATATAGCATCGTTTTCTTATCAATTTCTTGTAAAGTAACATCTCCAGATCTAGCAAGAGATTTTAATCTACGGAAAGGATCAAATACCTTTATGGCATGTTCACGTGAAATCTGAAATGCTTTATGTATTACAGCATCGACTAGTGTAGATTCAACATAATTGATCGTAATATCCATATCTGGAAATTCAAAATGAGGAGATTCAGCTGGTGAAATCGGTAATTCGCCCCGTCCCTCATTTGAACCAATCTTTACCCAAACAATAGGCAAATTTATAGAGAGGGCAATACGAAGCTCCTTTTGAATCCAATTTGATTCGTACGATTTTGGCGTGTCCAGAAAGATAACAGCATCGCTTTTGCGGAGATTTTCTTCAATTAATTCCTGAGCTTCTTCACCTACACGGATATCGATTAAATCACGAAAGACACTTTCTGCTCTAGCTCGAAGCTCTCTGCAAAACGCTGCAGCAATTTCTTCCCCGTCCAAGCGACGATGACTTATAAAAAGATGCATACGGTCTTTGCTTAATGTAGGCTGCAACTTGGATACGACAGATCGTGCCAAAGCACAAGAAATAGTATCAATGTTGGCCTCCGTTAAAGAACGATGTCTTAAATTTTCAATCACATCAAAACTTTGATCTTGAAGAGCCTGCTGCGGCGGAAAACGATGATCACGGGAAATAGAGATGGGGAACACCTCTACGCGATTTAAGGTAGCATCTTGAATAAAATCAATAAAAGTTTCCGAATATGCGTTGTCAGCTCGATTGAAAAAAACAACTCCATCACCTTGCGTCGGATGAGTTCTATGAAGCACACTTTCCATAATTATTGGTACAGTATCTATATGCTCTTGAAGTTCACGAGAACATTCATCAAAAAAGAGCAATGCATTCTTTTCCTCACCTATTGTTAGAGTAGGATTGACAAAGAAAACCGGCACTGCGATTCCTCCCAATTCAAGAATATTATCGGGCAGCAGGTTTATAGCCCTCTAACCAAGATTTAAAGTTTACATAAACTTTCTGAGAATCATGAACCCAAAGCGTCATTTCGCCCGTTCCTTGTGTCGGATTTCGTGCAATGTAACTATATAGTCCAAGATATTCTTGACCCTGATATGAATCTGTTGATTGGGATGTCTCCGTGATAGGTAGGATTGCCACCTTATTTTTAATTCCATCGAAGTATCCAAGTTCCCAAGGCATCCACTTCGAATCCGAAGAATTATTTGACACTGCAAATAATAATGATTTACATTGTTTCATTCTTTTCCTTAATGTCTCAGCTGTTTCCCTAGTTACTTCATCTCGGCTCATTTGTCGATCATTGATCCAATCAATGTAAATAGAGAACCCTAACTCTTCTATTCCCTTTTTAATACCAAGTACTAATTTATCATCAGAATAGCTGTGTGACAAAAAAATATCGTACGTCTTCGTCTCACTAAATTCAGCCGAAGCCGATTCGAGTATTGCACTCGCCTTGGCAAACATACCTTTCTTGATGATTTCCTGATCGGCTTTAGCAATCAAATCTCTCTTATTGAATAATGCCATTTGCTTTCTCTCCCTCGTGACTTATCGATTCTTCCAGAGTTTCATCCGTATTGCTTCCGCAAGTTGAATTGGACTGTAACTCTTAGCATCCAAATATCCATACCTGTCCGTTATACCAGGAAGTACCGTTTGATCAAGACAGACCGGTAGTATATACTCACCTTTTTCATATTGTCTCTTCATAGCAACATTATGTTCATAATTACACCATGCTTTCTTCAGATAGATTTCTGAAATAAACATCACACAAAATGCCGCACGGTATGCATAAAGATTATCGAGATATACAAATAAGTCTTGTCCCCAAATCGATACTTCCTCAAATTCATCATAAAAAACTTTAATTCCCTTCTCCTTTAGTTCACGAGCTATCATCTCTACAAAGCTGCGATCTTCTCCTGCAAAAGAAAACGCGGCATCATAATCATATCTCGACGTATCTTCATCAGAGGGTATATTTATGGTACTCCCTTCACCTATGGAAACTACGCTCGCGTGAAAGGTACCCCCATTTACAATGATCCCCTTGTTATGGTTTTGCATGACGACCTCCTATACTGAACTGTTTTGAACGACATTCTTAGCTTGGTGTATAAGCATCTGA
Organism: Cohnella silvisoli; assembly: GCF_021190915.1. Lineage (GTDB taxonomy): Bacteria > Bacillota > Bacilli > Paenibacillales > Paenibacillaceae > Cohnella > Cohnella silvisoli. The sequence continues at coordinate 41,700 of NZ_JAIOAP010000001.1, read as the reverse complement.
GCTTGATTGCCTACAGAGACATTTTCAGCAGTAAACGAACCGCCATTTACCATAATCCCTTGATTAATAACCGTCTCCTTTCGTTGGACAAACTCTGAAATGTCAACTCCTTGGCTTTCTAAGAATTCCATTATACTATCTGTAAAACAGCGTTCAATTTGTTTTCGATACATGTCCACGTCTGACTGTTGAAAGAAATTTTGCAATTTATTTGTGGCTGCCATTTCCCTCAAACTTTCATAAGCCCCATAGTCAAATCTTTGGTCTTCATCAATTTGTTTCTTCGTTTCTTTCTTCTCTTTCCAACTCGCAAAAAAAGCACTTCCACTACGCACAGCTCGTAAAGGAGCCGTAGGCAAAGAAATGATGGCAGGGATTATGGAGGATAGTGCCATTTTTACGAGAATGCCAACGGGAATTGATGAATGGAGCCGATCTATTTCGTAATATACGGATTCTAAAGGGGGCAGCAAATAATAGTTTGCTTCGACAAATAGATGCTGATCATTTTTACTGATCCTGAAAAATGAAGAAAACACAAAATTCCCTTGCCATCCTAAGACCTGTACCGTCTGATAATAACGTACATTCTCCTCTTGCTTGACTTTATATTCATCTATCAAAAAATCAGCTACATGCGTAGATGGTGCCTCATACGGATTCGAGAGAAATCTACTATCATTACGAATTGATTTTCCATCCACATAGATCATATCTTTAATCGATAAATGTGGAATATGAAGGGAATTCATACTTTTATTAATATGACGATACAGGTCTGGCAGAGAGATTACCACATGCTCCGATTTTGTAATTCCTCTTTTAGCTGTGCCGCAAACAAACGACCATCCTCCCAGACGAACTCCCGCACCCACAAATGGAGAATATCCACTGTAGTACGCAATATTACCTTCTTGGAGCTTTTCTAATTGTTGTAGACGTTGCTCATACTGAGATTCCATAAAAGATTTTTTTCCATTCATATTATGTTGATCATTCTTTAAGTCTTTTACTACGACCCGAAAACCCACGTATAAATTAAGCCATTTCAAAAGAAAAGCAAGCAATAATGGAAACGAAACTAAGGAATAAACAAAATAGGGAATCCCTGAAAATATTCCATGTGATTTGAATGTCCCTATGAATGTCCACAGGACAGCAACCGAGATCAAGGCATCTACAATAAAATCTCTTGTATGTCCTCTTAAGCAATGTTTAACAACAAGGGGGACATCAACCCCATAAGACGGTGCAACATATCTAACTGTATTATGAAGAATTTGTTCAAATACCTTAGATCGAAATTTTGGACTAATTTCTGCAGCCGCACATAAATACCGTGAAATATCATACTTTAGCTTTTCCATTAAATTATTCCTTTCTTGCGAAATATTATTCTACTCTGTAAACATAGTTCGCTAAAATCCATCTTTTTCCTTCTTTGCTCGGAGAACTTTGACCCTGACTTGTTTTCCAATCATGTCTGCATTTTATTGCTAATCCTGTATTTATGTTTACTTACTTATTGTTTAATCACTACCAGATATCGCCAAATCGAGACTTCTGCGGTAAAATTATGTCGAATATGTGAAAGCCAATCCCTCAGCCGATGAGGAATCGTTTAAGGAGACTAAAATGGCTAGAAAAACTTTTTACAGTTTCCATTTTAAGCCCGATAATTGGAGAGCATCACAGGTCAGAAATATTGGTATAGTCGAAGGAAACGCCCCTGTCTCAGATAATGACTGGGAAGCAGTTAAAAAGAAGGGCGATAAAGCAATACAAGATTGGATTGACGGTCAGTTGAAGGGGCGATCTTGTACAATCGTTCTTATCGGGGAAAATACGGCCGGACGGAAATGGATCAATTATGAAATTGAGAAATCATGGAATGATGGCAAGGGCGTCGTAGGGGTATACGTGCATAATTTAATAGACAGCAACAGGAACCAATCGAGTAAAGGGAAAAATCCTTTTGAAAATTTCACAATGTCTCCCGACAATAAGAAGAAGTTGTCTAGTATCGTTAAAGCTTATGATCCCCCTTACACGAGAAGCACGAATGTATACGATCACATTAAAACTAATCTTTCAGATTGGGTTGAGGAAGCCATCAAGATTCGGAGTGAATACAAAGGTTGACCCTGATATAAGTTGCTTGTTGAAATCCTCAACTTGCTAGTTCATATTAGTTATGCTACAAAATATTATTCATAGAATGTCTGCTAATAACGTATCGTGTTTGTGCGCTCACTTGTGAATGTCTATTACCTTTCAGCTATGTTTTGCAGAAATTTCCCATAACGTTTTTTACTCTTGAACACGAGAAGCCACCCAGCAACTAAAGCTGCTGGGTGGCTTCATCATTTAGCCCGCAGGATTGCCACCACAACTGCGAGTAGCGGTTGCCTATCCAGTAACTTAGATGCCGTGTTTGTCCGCTACTTTCTTATTCGCGAACGACCCCCAAATGTCCTTATAAATCGGCGCTAAACTCCCCCCTTACAACTAAGCAAGCTAGCCTCTTTGCCATTTTAATTATGACTGCGGTGACAAAAGGGGCCAGCCCCTATCACAAGGACTACCCCATACAATTGTAGTAACAGATTCTATTTCCCTCTAGTAACTCCCCATCACCAGTTTTTCATCTGGCAAAAATGGCTTTATCACTCCATTATCCAGTCATGTGCGATGGAGAATAGAAGCAAAACAATCAATTAATAAGCTCTGCACTATTAGTTTGGTATATACACTCTTTTCAACGGTAGAAGCGCCTTCTTCTCTGCTGTCATTTTTTCATACCATTCATTAACCAACTCTACTAAATCAGTCAAATCCACAAGTTTCACACTATGCTGTTGAGCGACTGTTTTTGCCTGCGATGTAAATCCGCCAGTTGACACAAATAGACTGCTTGCTCCGATTGGATTGGCACCTAAGAGTTGCTGAATCTCCGGACCACCAGCAGCTACTTTTCGATGTTTTAATTGAACTTTAATTATCGGCTTTTCAAATCCGAATGCATCACGATGGGCAATAATATCAACGCCACCGTCAGGACCTTTGGGACTAATCCGCACTTGATACCCCATTGCTTCCAATAACCCTCCGAACAAATCCTGCATTTGCCAGGCATCAAGCTTGTCAATCGCATCTTCGAGCAGCGTCAAAGCTTGTTGAATGAAATCGGAGTTATCTGTGACTCCAACTTCTGATTCATTTGGAGTTGTCTGAGCAGCAACTGTGACAGGTTGTTTTCCCTGAAGTAAACTCTCAAATTCGTTACCCCAGTTATCAACTCGAAATACGGTCGAAATTCCCCCAAGAGAATTTTTAGCCCCTTGAGATAAATCGTCCCGAGATATTCGTTTTGTTCCCCACTTTACACCTACAACATTCGGATAATAATCACTTATCATAACAGGATTATATGTGTAAAGCTGCTTTACTTTGCCGATTATGTATTCTCGCGTCTCTTTTGAGTATGTAATCACGTTATCGTCAACTACTAATTCTCTGCTGAACTTCCAGACCTGGCTCCCCCAAGTAATACGGGTTCCAGGCTTTTCCTTGGAATAAACCGCGTGTGCCTTCTCAATTAACTTGTCCCTTGTAGAATAACTCAGTGGATTACCAATTTCACTCCAGCCAATTGAAGCAACTTCTTTAGATATCCAATCAGGAATTAATTCATTATTATCACCAGCTCGTACCATCCACCATCTTGACATTGAAGCCCCCCCATTCTGTTTATATTATTTCATTTTCTCTAATACCTCATTTACTGCCTTAATCCAATCAGCATTTAACTCATGAATAATTGCCTCATGATAGCGTTTAATACCTATCTTCTCCATTTCAATCCCAAGATCATTAGACCACGGCACTTCCATCTGCATTAATAGCTTTTTATCCTCGTCGGAAATAGGAACTCCATCCATTGAATGGCTCCTATACGTCTCGGAATTCATATACCACTCTTGAAAAGCATTTGGAAATTGATTATAAATACCAATTGCTATTTGTAGACCTGCAAGATCAAAATCACCTGAAAAATTAAGCCTACAAGTCGGATTAACATCCAAACATCTACTAATAAACGAAATAGCAGCAGCACTAGGCTGACCACTGGTACATATTATTATAGGAAAATCAGAAGGTACATCTCTAAATGAAACTCCTAATGAATCAAGAATTTCAATTGCTTCGTCAGCCATTGTACCGATAACAGAAGGATTTTCAACCACATATAAGTCTGAATATTCTGGCCATACAGGATAAATTTCAACTTCCCTTAATGTCATAGTCGAAGGTGAGTCGAACTGTGTAAAAGGCTGGGCAAATAACTTTACATCAGAGCTTATATCATCGTCTTTAATGCCTGAATTTCGATATATTTTCCTTCTGTTCATCGATATAGAATCATCAAATGATAATTTCGTATCTGTTGATTGCTTAGGTTCACTCTGCAATTTAGTACTATCTATCTCTGATAAAGCTGACCAAAATAATTTCCCTAATGACCTCTTCCAATCTAACGCATGTGAATCTTTTGTAATGTGAGTAGCTAAAACAGGAAGACGTATCCAAGGGACATTAATACCAATAGACTTTAAGTTAGCTATCATATCATTTTTTAAAAACCATAAAGCATTCATACAGTAACCAAGTTCTTCAGAGGCCTTTTTTTGATCCTGTCGCAGCATGTTTTGCAATATTCTTGAACCACGTGCGCTCCCCTGCTTTAACATACTAAACCAATTACAAATTGGGTGAGAAGTTTCTTCCTGCAGTAAGTCGAATTTATGTTTTCCTTCAAATTCATCTCTAACATTCAGAAATAGTAACGTCCATTGACGTGACTCCATCTCTTTTATATCAGCATTAGTCAGTAGAGGGCGCCCTTTTAACACTTCATACAATTCTGGGATCGTCAATCGATAACCCCGGTAAAGCTCAACAATAAATAGTTTTATTGGAACTTTAATGATGTCCCCAGGACGTATATACTGTTTTGATTTCCGAAGCTGGGGACCAAAAAACTCGAGAAGTCTCTGTGACTCTTCAATTGTTAATTCATCAGTCTCAATGTTTCCACCTACTCGTCCAAGACCTTTATATTTTTGGAATATTTTCCCAATAAAATTGCTAAATCCTGGTTGACTATAGTATTCTTTTGCAGTCATACGCTCCTGGAAACTCATGATCTTTATATTCACCTCATAGCTTCTAGTTATCTTGTCTATCCACAAGTTCTTTTCGACGACCATTCCAACGATAGTGTAAAAATGTTAAGAAACTTACATCCTTTGGTCTAAAAAGCTCATATATGGCCAAGCGAGGAACGGTGTCGTAGCATCCCCATAAAACTTGAGATGTCATCATGTAATCAAACTTCATATCAGTTAATAGATGAAACAAATCACGTATGTTTTCTTCATCCACGCCTGCAAAAGCCTCATCTAAGGAAATAATCTTGGGAGCATCTGATCTAGCATCACTGTATCTTGAATATGTGGCAGCAAACAATGGAATGTACATAGCCATAGCCTTCTCACCACCACTTAATACATTAAATCTTGAATCCGTTAGCTCTCTATAACCATTCTGATCTCCTTTACGATACGAGAGCTCGAATCGGAACCAAGAGCGATAATCTAACAGCTCGTATAAATGCTTTCTTAGTGATTCTCGTTCCTCTTGTGCACCTTGCTTCGCCCAAGCTACACCCAATCGAAAATGATTAATAACTTGCTCTATCTCTTCATCATCCATACGGTGTGCATCTCGTAAAAGTAGATCTACTAATTTTTCCGTGTCAAGCTGTTGTTCATTTTGCTTAGCTTTTGGAATCCAATCAAGCGACAATCTAAGTCCGCTAGATGTATTACGTTGTTCCATTAAATGGTTCATTTGTTTTACCCAATCATTTGCGCGATGTATCCGTTGGCGAATGGCTTTACCTACACTTCGAAGAATGATTTCCTCGTATAGATCACGGTCTTTTTGACTTAGTAATCTACGCTGCTCTTCTTCAAGATTCGCAAGTTCCTCAAGCAACATTTTAGGGGTCTGAGGGTTCATTTGATCGCGTAATGAAATAATAACGATACGTCCTGATTTTTCATTCGGACGATTTTCTAAAGCAAAGTCTGATAATGAATAACGAACTGCATTAAATACCTCAAGTAGTTTGTTGGAAATGACTTCTTTAGGCTGATTTCCATACTGGTTTTTATACTCTTTTGTTATCTCTCTACAAAGTTGAACAATGGCTGCTTCATCGTTATTTGAAAGATAGGCTTCTTTCCATTCTTGTACGAGTCCTACATTCATCTCCTCTTGCCAATTTCCGAATGCAGTATTTAATTGGATCTTTTGCTGATGTAACTGTTCTTGATAAAGACGCAATCGTTCGTTTGCTGCTGATAGACGAGCAATAGCCTTCTCTTTTGCTTCTTGAGCGCCATTTATATCTTTATTTAAAGACTCCTTTTCTGATTTAAGCTGCGAAATTTGCAAATATAACTCCTCAATACCCAACTCATGCATCATCTGTGTTAATCGTTCAACCTGCACTTTTAGCTTATGATGCTTTTCTTCGAGTTCCTTTAATAAGGTCGTATCGTCATCAAGTAGCAATGAAACATCAGACCATTCAGCTTGCATCCTGGACAGAAGTTGATCCGTTTCTGAATACCTCACCCATAATGAGCTTAGCTCAGAAATTCCCCGATCGTATTCAACGCACAGACCAATTGCTTCCGTAAGCTCCTTCTCTCTTTTTAACAAAGACCAATTAGCGGTCAATTCAGTTAACTTCAATTGTAATGTACGCCAAATAGCTGTTTTCTCTTTATGTAATTCTTGCAACTTTTCTTCTTGACGCATTACAGCTTCTAAATGGTACAAGGTTTGAGCCATCTGATCCAAAGACTCCTGTAGGTTTGTATCGCTTGGGAACAATTGAAACTCTTGTCTTAATGACGTGTCTTCATCGTTGAGAGTATCTAAAGTTACATCAATCTGGTTTATTTGTTCCTGATATAGATCCATGTTCATTTCTAATTGAGCTATAGCTAGTTCTTTTGTATGACGTCGAGTCTCTTTCCCAATAAATTCAGCACGCAGCTTGGATGTTGTTTTTCCAGTTACAGGACCAAATTTAAAAGCACCATCTGCATATAACAGTGGAGTGGATTGTTCTTTTCCACTGTACCCAACTCCTTCTTGTTCTTCCCAATAAAAGCTACGCAATGCCGCATTAATATCTTCTGCTGAAAGCCCACAATCATGAGAAGCCAACGGTACTAATACTTCTGCTAGTGTAGTCGCATGTATTTGTGGATTGGGCTCAATCCACACCTCTTCTTCCCCTTGCCCAACTTTACTCATACGTCCACCTGGGAAAATCCAAGCATCAAGCAATCCCGACCGGTCAAGTGTTTCTTCAAGCGTTGCTCTTTTCTCTTCAGCTAATCCAAGGTGAAATTCACATACTTCATACAAGGGAGCTCCTATACCAGAACCCCTAAGATTACGGGACTTTCTTCTTTCTTCGCTTCTACTCGGCTCTGGCTCTTTGCTCAATAACCACTCCTCTCGTTCTCGTAGTAATTTCTCGTATTCTTCATTTAACGTTTTCTTTGTTTGAGTTAACTCCATTTTTTTCTGAAGGTAATATTGATATTTTTCCTCGTAAACCGTAATAACGGGTTGCCTAACACTATTATAATTACGTTCTTGTAATTCAATAAGAGAAAGCGCTTGAAGTGATTTGCGAAGATTTTCCCCATCATAAGGCAAATATTTAAGTGATTGTTGCCATTGCACTAACGAATCACGTAATTTATTTCGTTGCAATTCAACATCTCTATCCTTCTCTTTATACTCCTTTTCAACCTGATTACGCTCTTTATGAATATCACCTAGCTGTAACTCCACCTCATGAGTTATTTGTCGTGCTTCTCTTTCTGCTTGTGACATTGCATGCGCTGACTCCAGCGCTTCCTTATGTTTTCTGAGATCTCTACGCCAAGCATCACGCCAACGATCATCTTCTGGAGCACCCTTTAACCAACTCCGGTGATATATGTCATGTTCTCGGAACTCTACTTCACGAGCAATATTTTCTAAATCCTCTAAAGCCTGATTCTGCTCTTGCAGTAAGACATTCAGCTTACTAGTAGATGACAGTAGGTCCTCATCTAATCTATCCGCTCTTTTCTTATGATTAGAAATTCTTTCAACTGTATTTTGCATATGTTTGCTTACATCCGATAATTGATCTTCATTAAGCTCAAGCTCTTTTTGCTTTTCGATAGCATCACTACGATTTAATAATTCTAGGTCCGTGTCTATTACTCTGATTCTAATGGACTTTTCATTCAATGTGTTTTCGGCTACTAAATACTCATTTTGAACTGCTTCTTTAGTGTTCTCCTCTTTATGAACTTGATTGGTGCACTCATTATACTTATCAAAATGACCTAGTACATCTTCAGAGTGTTGAAGTAGCAAGTAACGGTTATAATTTTCATACACTGTATGAATCTTCTCTGTATCCTTCCGTTGCTGCTCTAATTCTTCCAGACGATCCGCTATTTGATCCATATCCTCCATAACTTCAGATAATGGATTTAACTCTTCTTCTAACAATGGTGGTAGGGCCTGTGTTAAAATTTCATATATCGCTGAAGGTTTAAAATCCTTGGATAGTTTTGGACTTCTCAATTGCAATAATAACTGCAATAAATCTTGATAAGAACTTTGTTCATGAAACCCAAATAATTCTCTATTCACCATGTCCCTATACGCAGTCTGTTCTTGCACCACCTGACCACCTGCACCAATTTGTTCCTCAAGTACCTTACGAGATAAAGGCTTTCTTAGCTCTTGTTCTAACCATACATTTCGATCGTACAACCAGAAATCTTTATTAATGCGCCTGCCATCTTGAAGTATAAAACCCCAGAAACCAACTTGCACTATTCCTTTTCGAGCCTTTAAGCCGATGCCAATTGTCTTGTATAACTTCTTTTTGGGATGAACAAACTCAATCCATAAGTAACCTGTCCGTTCTAGATGACCGTCTTCTGCTTCTCCCAGCAAATAATATTCTATTTTCCTATCTCGTGAGCCGAAAGGATCCAAGCGATGAGCACGCTTATCTCCGTCCAATACTAATGGCAAGAAACTTTGCATGGTCACAGATTTACCTGATCCATTAGATCCCCTTAGAATTAATCGCCCTTCTTCTAACTGAAACTCATCATTTTCGAAATACCAGAAATTTAATATTCCCGCTCGACACATCTGCCATCGATCAATAACTGCCTCTATTGTTGCCTCTTTATCCACTAAACTTTCTTGTACCAATTTCAACCCTCCTCACTTATATCTCAATTTCTTGGCTTATATATTCAGCAATCCATCTTCCAGCAATAGGGTATAACAAGAAATAATTCTTATCCTCCCAAACACCAAATCCCCACTCTGTAAGGTGTTCAAAAACCCAAGCAGCCAATTGGTGAGATTTTGCGTCCCTATGTTCTTTGTTCCAATACTCTTTGTAATGCTCATGTAAACGAATGAGCAAATGTTCCATCTCACTCTTTGATATTCGAAGGGTCCCATTGTTAGCAGAGGATAATTCAGAGTCATAGCGAAATCGTCGAATTTCACCAATCACTAATAATGCAAGATCTGAGATAGAAGACAGTGTAGGGAATAACTCAGACTCTGCTGTAAGCTCAGGATGAAAGAAGATTAATCCTTCTTGATAACGCCTTCCTTCCCATCCAAGCATGTTATTCATTTGCTCCATGATTGAGTGTCTTTGGGTCAGTACATAGTATAAGTCATCATCTTTCCATTGCTTATCATGAACAACAGGTTCAAGTAAAAACCGTCGATATACTCGATGTTTGCGTCGTTTAGAAACTCCTTCATCCGTATCCGGATACAATGTAATTTCCCCTAACTCTTCTATTGTCCGATATGCTGTTAACTCTTGAGGAAATTTCCGAAGAATATACCGCGAATGAGAAGAACATTCGTATAACACATTTTTACTACTATCATGAGCCCAAGCTGATTCCTCTCCGTCAACAGACTGTAATATACCTAGATTTTTAAGTTTTTTTAACGCCCTTGCCATAGACAATCGATGATAATAATCTTTCCAATCTACCAGCATCCCTTGCTCCGTCATATGATCACGAACTTCTTCAACCATATTCGTTAGCAGAAACTGATCGAACTCCGTTTTTCCTTCAAGATACCATAGACTGAATGTGAAAAAAGCATAGTCGAGCGGTTCTTTAAAATCCTGAAATCCCATCCATGGTAATGCCTCAACAGGAGCTTTATCTAGCTTTGCAATTGTCTTTGTAATGATTATCGAAAATCCAGTATATTCTAAAAACCATTCTCTCAGCTGAGGATACTGATCTTTAATCCAATAGTATAATTCAGAATCTCTTTCTTTTATAATCCATGGTCGGTTTAGCAAAGCATGGACACATGTTCGCATCCGTTCCATACGCTGTGCTTTATCAATAATGTTTGATCTACGTCTTCTAGACATATTACTTTTGCCTATTACGATTTTAGCCATAATTTTTTCCCCTTTAAATCACTCTTTTAAGCTCCTCACTACTCCATTTGTTGGGCAGCCGCAGATTCCGCAAAACCTTCATTACCAATCGTAAATGTAAGCTTATAGTTTGGCATTTCCAACTCCCCATCCTCACAATTTAATACGGCAATATCACCAAAGCCAGGTCGATATAAAGTGACCTCAATTCCCTCCGGTGTACGAAACTTAGATGAATTTGAAGAAGTGCAACGGCTAATCCACTGCATAAGACTTAGTCTTATGTTAGAAGATATATATCCTAATTCGGAGATTGTCACACTTCCACGTCTAACCATATCCTGCAATAAGTAAAGCTCTCCACGGTGATATTCTAATATTTGTTTCATTGAAGTCTTTCTTCTTTCAGTATTATCCGGTATAGATTCAATATCTTGTCGATCGTTTTTTTTTCTGCTTCGTGAACGAAGTGGACGAAGCATAGGTTTCTCCAGCCACATAGAAATATCTGCACGGTCCGTTTCCCGTATTTCCTCGCCTTGTAAATGACGAGTTTGGAAAAGACCAAAAGTTAGCGCTGCTAGCCGATGCGCATCATTTAATTCGTTGGTTTTATAAAACCAATTTCCAAGATAATTCAAATCTTTTCTTTTACTAATGCCGGACCGCTTGCGCTCTTGAATTCGAAGAGCACATCGAACAATGCGGACTATTGCATCTTTAGTTGACCGTTCTAGCCGCGATAGCTCACTTGGTGAATCACCATTCTCTATGAACCAACTCTTTAAATTACCCCACCCTCTTAAATACACTTCTATTAGTTCTTCTCTAGTAGGTACGTCTTCTAATCTAGGTTTACGTAACTCATCCTCAATAACAGCATCAAAAAAGAGATCCCGAATATTTTCTGAAATTCGATTTAAATTGCCTTCTATTTTATAGGCTCGTCGTTGCAAAGTTTGTACAAAGTTCTGTAAGTAATCGGTCAAGGATTCTTTATATACCAAAAAAGCATCAGTCACCATAAGTTCCTCTGCTTTAGAAGTGTGAAGACTAGCTATATAATCAACTGAAGTTTGATGAAGACGTTTAAAAGATTCAAATAATTCATTCCACAAGTCAAGAGCTTCCCCAGGCTCAAAATTTATTGAATTAGATCTAATTTCAAACAATTTATTTGCAATTGTATCGAACAATGTTGGTTCTAATGAACCTCCATAACCTCGCACATTCTCCAATTCTTCTAACATACGTTCAATTTCGATCGAATATGGTGTTAAAAGATATTGAAATTTTTTTCGTAAATACTCTTCTACCGTAGCCGACTTCCCACCATCATGTCGTGAGGTTAGATTTTTCCATTCTACTAACTGCTCTAAATCAACTTGTAATTGCTCGAACAAATATTGGTCAAACAACTCCCATTTCATTATACCTTCGTAAATTTCCTCTGGCTTTAACCAATAATTAAGCCTTTGATACTCTTGATAAATAAATCGCATTATTGCCCGGTATCGTATTACATTATCTGCATTAACATACTTCAGCTCTGATACGCCACGCAAAGATTGCAAACTTGGAATTCCTTTCAAGTTAAAGCCTCCTACAAAATCAAATTTCATCACTATGTAAATTCAATTTATGACTTATGTAATAAGATATTTACAACCTTTAACTATTCTAAAATTTCATCTTGCGCCTTGAATTCTTTATTAAGGTCACAATAAATCAGACCATTCAAATCAGTTGCCATTTTGGGAAATCCTCTTCGACAAATAATTGTTCGTTTGGTCCCAAGCTTACCAGCAAAGAAACCGTACTCAATCAACACATTGTCACGTGGCTGTTTAGTTCCGTCCCCACGATACCAAAGTTGATCGTCCTCATTAAAAATTAGAATAGCAGCATCAATTTGACTACCTACCTCAACCAGACTTTCGAACAAATAATTTCCCAGTGGAAAAATACCTGGTTTATTCCAGGGAATTGGCTCATGACCTTCTTCTTCAATTAATCTAGCAATCATCCGTAGATCTTTTAACGATTCCACTGAACTTCCGATAAAGACTTTCATAATCGCAGCGTTCCTCCTGACCTCGTTCCGTTCTGCAAGCTGTGTAAATAGAATACCTGATAAATAAGTAGCTAATCCACAAACTTTTGGAAATTTGTTCCGAGTTATACCTTTAGTGTTGCTTAAATGGAAAATATATGCTATTTTTTAATAGACGTTTAGGAGGGATAAAATGTCTATCGGTAACCATAATTCCGGCCAGTCTGATCTTCATTTAAAGAGCCATGCTGAGTTACTCATCTGGGCAATTAAAGTTCAGAATCTTCTCCTTCAAAAAACCCCTAGAGACGAAAGAATGTGCCCAAAATGCCTATCTATCAATGTAAAAGGACACGGGAACTACAAAGATCAAAAACGATTCTGGTGTAAAGACTGTAGATCTTCGTACAACAACTATTCACATACTATTACCTATAGAAGCAGATTTCCTGAAAAGTGGATTCTACTGATTGAAAGCTTGGTTCTCGGATCGTCTGTAAAAAGCACAATATCAAAGCTCGGAGTATCTACAAAAACATACTATCAATGGAGACATAAAATACTTGTCATCCTACCGGAGCTCAACATTCACCTAGTGAAGGGTACATCGACACCCCAAAAAACACCCTAACCTCTTATCCCCCCCTGTATTTTGCCTATGTTTTAGTATTCAAATCTCTAATTTATTGTCAATTCAGACCAATACACAATTGATATTATTTTAATGACTTTCAATCCAAAAAACGTATCGATCGAAATTGATAGCACCAATAAAGTTGTATTAAATTGCTAATTAATGGGTACAGAAGTCGAACAAACTGAAACTCTCCAATGATATCCACTATCTGATTTGAATTGAGCTTTTCCCATATACTTTTCCTAAAAAAAATACCGCATGAAATGTGGAGCTCCCCCCTCATCTCATGCGGCATTCAACAGAAATCATAAACGACTTTCATCTACAACCTCGGATCAATCTCTTTCTCCTTTGCTACCTCGAATAGCAGGTTAGCAACGATTTCCTTATACTCATTGTTATCAGGCGTGATCTCATTCAACTTGACCGAGAGCATCTGAGTCCCCAGACGATGTTCATTTGCAGAAGTCCGAAGCTTAGAGTTAATATTCTTCTGCTTCATGAGCTTGTTATACTTATGCGGGAACTTATAATCGTAACCGTAGATGATAGACAGGTAGCTTTCATTGCGGACCTTCATATAAGGAACGACTTTGTTCTCAGCCATTTCAGGTTTAATGACGACACCCTCCATATGGTTCTCGATCGTCAACTTCGAGAAGAAGCGTTCTGCCCTTTCATAGCTGTCTGGTTCCGAGAGATCAAGCACCAGGAAATCATCATCTGACAGGAATCGATACATGTCGGAGATTCTCCCATCCAACAATCGTTCTTCCCTGTTCTCGTATACCTCTTTCATCAGCGCAAAAGGCTTATATTCCAGTTCTGCATCCCCGGCATACAATTCCATCTGCCGCTTATAGATGTGGTACGCCTTCGTGTGCTCGGCCAGCGGCACATACATCTCTTGAATATCTCGAACGTATTTGTAATTCTGATACACGCTCGCGCCATACTTGTCGCTTAACATGGCCTTTGCCATGTGGTACTGTTCCTTCTCGAACCCGCTTGACTGATAAGCTTCCGACAGCTTACCGAAGGCTTCTTCAAAACCATTCTGACGCAGGAATTCAAGCTCGGTCTCCAGCGCCTTCTCGATCGGATTGAACTGCCTCTGGATCAACCCATCCCCCATCGCTTTCCAAGGTAACAGCTCTCCATCGAGAATCAGCATAGCGATCTGGTTATCCGCCATATACGCCCCGAACTTCCGAAGCATCTGCTCGTAAATGGGCGTTAAATCAACGGCATTAACCTTGTAACCGTTGCGGCTAACCGCAAAGCATTGGCCGATGTCCCGATGAAGATAGACGTTGCATCTGGAGCCCATGTATTTAGGTTGCAGCACCACCTCAGTCACGCCGCGTTCCACGAAATAATCGAGTCCTCGCTTCAGCGACTCCAACTCCCCAGCAGCCTCATCTTTATCGGCCGGCGACATCGTTCCGGAGATAAAATTAATTTTGTTCCGCGAACAGTATTGCAGCCTGCGAACCGCTTCATCGTCGAGCTCCTGCAGCGACACCTTCCTCTCTTCCCGGAACAATGTCGGCAGCTCTTCCTGGATAACCGTTTGCTGAGACTTGTAGCTTCTGAAGAACGGCTTAAATGATATTTGGACAGCAGTCAATACATTGCCGTGTGCGCTCCCCGTATCGAGATGGACTTTATTTTTGAGACGAAACGCATTCTTCGCGGCCACATGCCCGAACACGTGATAGGGATGATTGCCCACCGCTTCTACCTTCAGAAAATCAAGCTGCTCTTCAAGCGGTGCATCGCGATCTATCCTGAAATTGCGTTGATGGCGGAGAGAGTTCGTATCCAGCTTACCGATGTACTTATTACGGCAAGGTGCATGGGTCACATAGAAGGACGGCCCGCTAGCACCATTGAACCGATAAAACGGCTTCGATACCGACACCAGATGAGCAAACTTCTCCAGCAGTGCCGCATCATCGGAAAGCACTTGTGCTGAATCAAAATACGTTTGCAGCAGTTCGGGATCGGTACCTTTGATCTCGCCCTTCATATAGTTGTCGACGAAGTTCTCATGATTTCCCGCGACAAGCAGGAAGTGCTCCTGATTTTCATGCAGGAACGCGATGATCGCACCGGTCTGTTTGCCTTTGTCTATCCAGTCGCCGACAAGGATCGCCTTCGTATCCCGTACTTTGTCGGTCGCAATCAGCTTTCCCTCTTCGATTCGGTAGCCGTAGCTCATCAGCAAGCCTT
Organism: Cohnella silvisoli; assembly: GCF_021190915.1. Taxonomy (GTDB): domain Bacteria; phylum Bacillota; class Bacilli; order Paenibacillales; family Paenibacillaceae; genus Cohnella; species Cohnella silvisoli. The sequence continues at coordinate 26,178 of NZ_JAIOAP010000001.1, read as the reverse complement.
GAAGCTCCTGAACGCATTCATGAACATCGCCGACGATAATATACTTCTGATCCTGCGGCAGGAACATCGACAAGTATTCCTCCCAATCCTGGACCACTACTTTGTAATCCGGATTCGGCTGCCCCTCCGCAGCGAAATAGAAATCTTTGGCGCGTACCTTATGAATCTTCGCATAACCCTCACGGGACAACGTCGGCAGGACATCCTTCCGCAGCCGGTTGATATGGTTCGTAATCAGCTTCTTGGAGCGTTCCGACGCATAGTAATCCTCCCGCTTACGGTAATCGAACAGGATGACCTCCAGATTGTAATTGTTTTCCTGAGCAACCTCGCGAACCTTAGTCCGGAAGTCCTCTGTCAAACCAATCGTGTCCACCACAACGAATTCCGCATTAATTGGAAAAGAAGTCACCATCTTCAGCTTCTCGAACAGCAGATGAAAGGCGTGTGAGCTCGCTTCCAGCATCACCTGATTGTATTTGTCGTAGTCAAAACCAAGCACCTCTTGGCGAATGCTATCGGACGAAAGATACTGCACATTCGTCTTAACGTTCCGGTCCTGATCCTCCAATCTCAACTGAGGGATCAGTACTTCCTTGGCAAAGGTCGTCTTGCCGCATTCCGTCGAACCGACCATCATGAAGATGGTATGGACTCTTGTTTGTATTTCCATGCGCTCTAATCCCCCTTCCTGCGGACAATGACACCCTGAGTGGTCTGAATACCGTTAACACCATCACCAATCGCAACTAACTCAAATTCCACATCCAACCCTTGAACCACTAGAGTGAACCACTGCATGAAATCCTCTTGGCCCATTTCCCACTTGTGATCCTCATGCCTGAACCCGTCCAGTTCATAGTAACGGTTAAAATCGGCGTTAGGCGTCGTAATGATCAATCTGTCGAAATCCACCTGGCTGCAAACCTGGCGAATAAGCGCTTCGGCTTCTCCCTGGCTCATATGCTCTATGACTTCCGTCAAAATAACATCGACTTGTTCACCATTATAGGACTCCAGAAAATGATCGATGGAACGGTGCGTCGCGATGTTATCGACCTGCTTCGATGCAGCCTTGCGCGTGACGACTTCAAGTAAATCCTCATTAATATCGACCGCATAATAGGTGCTCTCGATTTTACCGGCGAACGGAATCGCGTAGAATCCCTCTCCGCAGCCGATATCGAGAATAGCCTTGTTAAACGGCAGAGCGTTTGCGATAAAATTCCTCCGCTGCATCGCGGTCCCGCCATACTCGAACGAGATATAATAACGGCTGGTTTGTTCGATTTCCACCCTATATTTCTTGAACCGCTCCCTAGAGGACAGAAAGTTCCTCACGAACAGGCTGCGGATATAGAACGGCGCATCAATGACGATAAAGCTTCGAAGATACTTGTCCAGTATGGAATCCGAGATGTCGATATACTCGTTGCCGAACATAGACAGGAATAAGCACAATACACTGGCAACATGAAGCAGGTGATATAAACTTCTGCGCGTAGTAATCGTCAGGGAGTAGCTTTTATGAGCTTGATGCTGGATGGTGAACGTATAGTCCTTCAGATGCTTTTCGAAAAAGTCGATGTAACGCACCAGTTCGATATGAATCAGATTGATGAAGAAAGTATGCTCATACCCCTCCACATCCCGCTCATCATGCGCCTTAAAAGGCGTGGAGAAAAACTCGTTGATCGCATTCAGCGGAAATAACGGCGTGTTATAACGGGATACGTTCAAATATTCAAAGTTCTCATCCGCATGCTGTTTGTAGGATATTTCGTTATCCGCATCCTTGAAATACACGTTAAAGGTAGCGTCATCGGCATACCACCCATAAGCCATTCCTTGGCGAACGCTCCTTAGCAACATCCCTATTCCCGGATTCTTCTTGATAAGGAAAGAAAACTTCGGATTCGTAGATTTTACTTTTACAATAGCCAATTCTATCTTCCCCTATCTATTAAACTGCCTAAATCCCGTTCTCTTGCATTAGCTTCTCTATTCTTTCTTTTACAGAAGAATCCGGTTCCACTTCAGCCAATTTCTTTACCTTCGAGATCAGGGAATCACCCCAGGACGCTATGGGCCATGCTTCTAAAGCTTTTAAAGCCATATTTCGATTCCGCACAACTGGACTTTGCAGTGCCGTCTCGATCAATTTCCTGCCAACACCCACATGCCGATCCAAATCTTGCACCAAGGAATCCAATGCACTATGAGGCTCAAATCCTGGCCCAAGTCCCATCTCTTCACTAGGACCGGATGCAATATCCGATAAAGGCAATGCTTCCTCCGCATGAGCAACCAATTTCTTTACCCGCTCGCTATTCTCCGTTCGCATCAGTTCAAAGTACAATGAACCGTTCTCTGGAGTTTGTTGCAACTGCTTAAACAACTCAGGCCATATATCTAAACCGAGCGCTTTAGCAGCCCGAATAGCGGAATATTGGGACCTGTTGCTGCCGGAGTGTATGTCTTCCCATACTTTTGCCGCCCAACCTTCATCAGAAATGATCCCTTGGCAAAGCAGCCTGTAACGATTTCGAGATTCCTCTGTCCAACCCTTGGAGTACCGCGCACTCCAACAATCTTCGTCTTGGTCAAGAAAATCCAAAATGTCGATAATCACGGTAAGCTGAGGAACCGTCGTACACATTGTTCGTGCAAGCCTCAGGTATTCCCCCACAACTAACGATGCATGCTCGTAGTCATCCATATCTTCGGCTGGACCTCCGGTGATTAAGGCAGAGATAATGTCACTCGCTCCCACATATAGTTCGAGATCCACCTGCCTGTTTTTCAGCGCGATATGAAGTTCTCCTTTTTGTGCGCAAGTGAATGCCAAATATTCATACATCACGCTGTTTTGACAGCCTTTTCGCAATAGCCAATCTTTAATCTCCTGTGTATCAGGCTCGAGTCGCTCTACCAGCTGAATTTTTCCCCAACCGTTCACGGACTTGGCAAGTTCAAATAGAGCCTCATTTGCCGATTCCAAACTGTTTTGGATGGCTACTGCTGAATAAAGCGTAAACTCGTCGTGTTTCCCTAGAGTTAGCACGAGATCTCTGTGATTTTCGGTTTCGAACTGGCCGAGCAGCGCAATTCCAAACTTCACCACATTACGGTGAGCCCCTGTTTCCGCTAACCAAAATACTTCGTTGTACAGATTCTGCACATTAATCCCAGGGTGCTTGCGCAGGGCTTCCAGCAACGGGTCAATGACGCTTATGACATCCTTCTGCATCAGTTTCAGGTAAGTAGCTCGCCTTGTTTTGTTACTTGGCTTTCTGCTTTGCTTGGCGAGTAATTGAACCATCTCTTTAACATTCGCTTCTTCATTCCCGCCACCCGAGTGATGGCCGAAAGCACCGTCTATTCCTCCAGCTACCCAACGAAACTGATGCCCTGCCCAAAACTCCTCATCATCAGTAAGCTTATCGTCCGTGAGCCCGACAAGCCCGTTCAATTGCGATTTTATTGTATCTTATATGGAAGGCTTACCCACCCAAGGGTATAGTGTTCCGTTCTTAAAAAAATGTAGCATGTTCTATTCACCCCGACTTTTACTTTTTGACACACGTAAATCTTAACCCCACACTTCCTGTAAGGCAGAGCGGAATAGGTCATCGAGACTTTCATCAAGCCTAGCTTCCCCTGCTTTCATTGACCCAACTGACTGCGCATAATAACGTAATCGCTCTTCAAGGTAATCATTGATTGGGTTCAACCTCGGCTCATAGTCCAATTCCTCTCCCGATTTCTTACGGAGGAGCAGCTTTTGCACTTCCAGCGAGAGATCGCCACCTTTCGGTATGAGCCGATCTACCAACACATTGAACTCCATCGGCGGCATCTCGCCGTATTTTTCGATCCATTCACAAGCAAGAACGGGTCGCAGTACATAGAAGTATTTCTTGATTCTCACCCGTTCTCCCTGCAAGTAAGTCCGGTAGTTGACTCGGGCCATGTTCAGGTAGTGATATAAACACGACTTCGGCGAAAAAGTGAGCGGAGAAACCGTGCGGATTTGCTCCATTACACTGTATTTCTCGGTATAAAGAATTGGAGATTGCAGCCATTCGAGCAGCGGCGGGTTGGACTTCCGGAAAAGATTAAGCGCCTTTCTCAGATCCCAGCCGCTAATATCGAGCTTGTCGCTGATTGGCCGTTCGATCACATCCCGCTTATCGAAGATGGACAAGTACCAATCGGTTTGCCGTATATAGATGAATCGGACATCATAATCGCTGTCCTGAGACGGAAAGCCCCAAGCCCTGCTTCCCGACTCGCAGGCATACAGGATGCGGATTCGTTCCTCTTGCTCCAGCCTATTTAATTCTTGCTTAATTACCTCATGAATCGTAGACATTCCATCTCCCCCAATCAAACCGACTGGCCATGAATGAGCTTGCATCCATGGCCAGTCGGCTTCACTTAATCTGCCGTATCTAGCACAATCGCTTCGATTTGTTGAACCATTGATCCATACCCCTTCGCCGTCTGAGCAATGTAGCTGAGCACCGTATCGCTCCATCCGTAGATGTAGAACGTATTGCGGTCTTGCGGAGGCACCATAGCATTTCGGTAAGGGGCAATGTCGATAATGAACGCCTTTACACTCGGGTTGATTTTCGACCTATATTTCAGCAACGCTTCGTAGAACGGGCTGCCGCTGTTCTGCTGCTCATCCGTGATGATGACGATCTGGTCGACCTTGCGACGCTCCGCAAGCAGCTTCCGGATTGGCGCGCCGGTATCCGTACCTCCACGTGCCTGAATCCGATCGGCCTGCGTCAGAATGCTATCACGCCGGGACGGTCTGGCATCCTCCACCTCGGTATCGAACAGCCAGAACAAGGAATTCCCTTGTGTCTTCTTGTACAAGGCCAGCGCGAACACTGAACCAATCTGCAAATACTCGCCGTTCATTGAGCCCGATATGTCGAGGAAAATCGCTGTTTTGTCCTCCATGTCCGGCAGATTGGAGAACGTATACTCAACCGCATCCCGAAGCGCATCGCGCAGTACCGGATGATTGACCTGCCGGAACGCCTTGGCGAATCGGAATGGAAGAATCTTCGCCTTCTGCAAAGCGCGTTGATCGGTCAAGCGACTAACCGCTGCTTCGAGATTGTATCGATCTTCGAATACACCAGCACGCTCAAGCGCATTCAAATGACGCAATAATGCGAATGTCGGCATTTGATGGAGCAACGCTTTCCAAACCGCTTTTGTAGGTTTGATTGCACCGGTGACTACCTCGTGAGGCAACTTGCCTGTATCAATCCAATGCATCTTCTCCGCTTCGGTAGTCGCACGCTTCAGTTGCTCTAACGCGTCCACTTGGGGGAGCAACGACAGGTTGGCATCTTGACCACGCAAGTAATGGAATAATGCTTGCTGCTTGAGGTCTGTAGGTTTGGGGTGAGCTGTAGCAATCGCATCTCCCAAGCTGTAACCCCGTCCCCTCCCGTTGTACTTGATCGCCCAGTATTCCGACACGCCGGATAAGAACCGGTTGACTTGCCGCTTGACTGCACGGCCGCCTTCCCCACGTCTCAACCCTTGCAAGATCGTCAGAAAATCGGACAAATCGGACGGAATCCGCACAACCTTCATGAAAATCTTCGCGAACAAGTCAGGTCGGTAAGCGGACAACACAACCAATCCGAACAACGGCTGCAAGCGCATATACCCTTCGTTTCGAGCATAGACGATCGCTTTGGCCATGAATTGTGGATTGCTTTGCGCCATCGCGTGATGTAACTCCCCAGCTTCCGACAGAAGCTCGTGCTGATCCGCATAGAAGGTATTGCCGAATGTATTGGTCACCAAAGTCTGCACATATTGCTCTTCCGCAGAGCGGACATAGGCTGGATAGCCGTCCTTGTTCAGAGTAGTCGGCCTGAAGGCCGTGAATAATTTTTTTGCAAAGCTCATAATTATTGCCTCCTAATAATGGTGCCGGCGAGGAAAAGGCGGGGAAGGTAAACTGCAGGACTCGAACCTGCCATAATGCCCATGGGATTTCTGTGCGCTTTAGTGGCGAAGGAACCCTCCCCGGCGCCTCGCCGGTTGTTATGTAATTGTGAAAGAGCGAGGAAATGTGTTGAGAAGGCACGCGGCACACCAGCAAGCCGGTAATTACCGCCCCTATACTTTTGGAAGAAGTAGCCCTCTCTAGCGCCTCGCTCCTGTCATTCTTTGCTCTTATCTTCGCTCATTTGGAATTTCGCGAACATGGCGGAAGTATGACGATGAAGAGATATTTTTCCATTTTCCTTAAAGAATTGGCAGGGGCAGCAGGAATTGAACCTACACCGACGGTTTTGGAGACCGATGTTCTACCGTTGAACTATACCCCCATGGCAGGGTAGGCAGGGCTCGAACCTGCAACATCCTGATTAACAGTCAGGTACTCTACCAATTGAGCTACAACCCTATATTGGAGGCGTGGACGGGGGTCGAACCCGCAAATCCGGACGTGAAAGGCCCGTGTGTTCATCCATTTTCACCACCACGCCAAATGATGGTCGGAACGGCAGGATTCGAACCTGCGCCCTCTTGCTTCCAAGGCAAGCGCTCTAACCAAGTTGAGCTACATCCCGATGGCGGATAGGAGCGGGTCTCTCCCGCTTGATCTGTTAACCGCCGAAACAGCAGCCTATCTGATTACGCCTATCCATAATATTGGATGCCCGAGCAGGAATCGAACCTGCGATCGATGATTCAAAGTCATCTGCCTTACCACTTAGCTATCAGGCAATAGTTGGGGAGACCAACCAGACTCGAACTGGTACTAACGGAGTCACAATCCGCCGCGTTCGCCTTTTCGCCATGGTCTCCATCATCAAACAAAATAAAAAGCTACCTGTTCACCGATTCTGCCTCTGCCCTTAGGCAGTAAACAGAGTGTCCGGATTTCAGGTAGCTCTCGATACACGAGTAGAGGGTGAAATTCACCCGGTCAACGTTGGAAAGTGCCGCTTATAAAGCTGCGTCCCACTTCGTTGTATCGTGGATCGACTACCTAAGGGGTTATGAGGCATTAGGAAACCAAAGAGATGAATCATGGTCTCTCGATTAAACCAATGTTTGATTGGCTGGTCGTGCCATTGTTTATTGCTTCTCATTGTAATCACCATACCTTCTCAATTTTTTCATATCGTATGTACTTTGATGGGGATAAAGAAAGACTACCCCCTGCCCGTTCGATCTTTTCCCTTGGCTAATTAGCCATAGAAAAAGACCACTCGGCTTCAAGTAGTCTTTACAAGAACGCTTATGTAGAACCACCGGCAAAGAGTTAGGCTGTTGAACACAACCGATTAGCCAATAGGTAAATGCGTCTGTAAAGAACTTGAATATGATATTTGGTGTAGGCGAAATGAGGCTCCTGCCTCTGATTACCGTTATGATGCTCACTATTTACTAGCTTCATATTACTCTCGAACGATTGGAAGAGCTGAATCATTTCCTTACACCCCCATGCTACAATGATGACTGTGAATCTTCACCTTGCGGCTCCGATTTCACTTCTTGATCTTCGCTTATTTTTATAGTCGCGAACAGGGCGAAAGTATGGCGACGGATAAAAATGTTTCCATTTCCCATAACATCCAACATTGTTACAATAGGCGTAATGACATGATCGGACAAGAGTTGGAGGAACGCAAGTGGCCAGAGAAAGCTTCGATAAAGAAATTCAATTCCTCCGTATGCTTGCACTCGCGGGTGGTGCTTACAGCCGACAGCAGTTCGCAGAACGCCTCGGGATATCCGTTCATACCTTTGATAAAACGCTGCGATATCTCAAAGAGATCATGAGTACCGTTTATCAGCGCCTCCCGCGGGATCAAGGAAAAGAACTATCAGAGGGTCTTCGTTACAATTACTATGAATCCGCCGATCCGCTGCTTCTCTTTCTTTTTCGTGCCAAGTCGCTCAAAGAGTCGGAAAGCATTCGATTATCCTTAATATTGACTACTCTACAACTTCAGTCCTTGACCGCCATGGAAGTGATGGATGCATGTAGTGGCAGTATGCCTGACGACTTTTCGCTCCCTGACGAAAAAACGATTCGCGGTGATCTCAAATACTTGGAAGAGATCGGTGTTATCGTTAGGTCCGAGAGCGGTCGTCCTTATCGTTATAAGGCTGCGAATGACTTGGTTACCCAATTATCCGATGAAGAGCTCATTGATCTATTTGACTTCGTTGATATCATGGCCAATACGCAGGTTCCATCCGTTCAAGGCTATCTGCTTCGTGATAATCTTAAGAAGGCGCTCCGACAGCGTAGCATGGATGCGACCGTGACAGAGCCGTTTCTCTATAAGTACCATTATCATTCTCGCATTCTCGATGAAGCGCATTTATATACTATTTTTCAAGCCATCCGGCAAAGAAGGAAGTTGCGTTTTCTTTACTTATCGCCAAAGCGGACTAAAAGTTACTCCTCCAAAAATACGAATCCGCTCTTCGAACGTGAGACAGAAGGCGTTGCAGAGATGCTCCTTCCCCTTCGGGTCGTATACGATCACCAATATGGACGGTGGTACCTGATCGGCCATAACTCCCGACAAGGGATTATGAAGTTCCGAATGGAGGGACTGACACAAATCGAGGAAGGCGATACCGTTCCAGAGGAGGAGTTTTCACATAAACTCGCTAACTTAGAGGAACAACTGAGGCACAGTTGGGTGACCGATACCGGCCGCTCCGTGAGGGTTGTGGCCCGTTTTTATAATCCCGACAGGTCTGGGGCCAACTTCGTCAAGGAGCGAGTACTGTCTCAGGGACAGTGGGGAACGATTACAGAGGAGACGGACTCTACGTTTCTCTATGAGATTACAGTTAACGGAATATTCGAGATCAAGCCATGGCTGCGCAGCTTCGGTTCTAGCTGTGAAGTAATTGAGCCAGCTTCACTTCGCCGGGAATTCATCGCCGAATGGAAGGAGATACAAACTTACTATGAACCTCTTCGAGAAGATCTTTAATTACCAAGTTATCTCCCGCTTAGATGAAGCGGGTTCCTTAGCCCTAACCTCTCAGGAGCGGGGCTGGCTAAAGACCTTATTGGAACATCCGGCCTCATCCGATGCCTTTACAGCGGGGACATTAGCAAAGCTCCAACTGCTGCTGAAGGCAGAAGCGAATACAGAAATCAGTGATGTCATTATTGAGAAAGTCAAAAGCCATGAGCGGCAGGTCTATCATCCGCTTCTACGTACGCTGCGCCGGATTATGATACGAAGTGGCGGCATACGTCTCAATTACCGAATCAAGCATGGCGGCGTAAAATCCGATCAGACCGGATTCCCTTACAAATTGGAGTACTCCATGATCAAACGGGAGTGGTATTTGATTTGGTATAACACCCACCATCATATGTTGATGTCAACAAAGCTTCTGAACATCGTCTCCGTCGAAGAAGTGTCACTTCCATCCGACCGTGTCGAGATGCTGAAAGCTAAGCTTGCCGATCTACTGGACAGCCGTCAAGAGCAAGCAGCCATTGAAGTAGTTCGGACATATAACCCGGAACTTTCTCGGATTCTATATGCATTTTCCTGCTTCGAGAAAACAGTGAGCTACGAAGAGAGTTCGGACACTTATCGGATTCAGGTTACATTCCTTGGAGACGAAAGCGAATTTCTGCTGTCCAAAATACGGTTTCTGGGGAAGCGGGTAAGGATCGTGGAAAGCGAGAACCTCAAGCGCCGTATGCAAGAATCGGCTTCTAAGGCGCTAGCCCGTTATGGGGTTGAGGAGCCGAATTTGAAGCGGCTGTAGCGGCCACCGAAGCTCTTTTACCGGATTTCTTTAAGAATCCCGAGAAATACATTAACCTACAAGGAGTTGAAGAACCATGACTGAACGTAAACTCGGTCAAGACTTCGCAGATTTGAAAGCTGAAGTTCGCAAACTTCCGGGCATGGGGGATTACCTGGATAGCTATTCCGTTGTCATTGGAAATTTGGTCTTCGCTCGTCGAATGCAGATGGGATATACGCAAACCAAGCTTGCAGAACTTTCCGGCACAAATCAAGCGCATATATCAAGAATCGAAGCCGGAGACGAGTCGATCACGGCTAAAGTCCTCAATAATGTGTTCCGGGTGCTGAAGTTGGCTTCTCTAAAACCTCTCTACGATGAAGAAGCAGCCTCAAAGGAATTCACTTCCCGGTAAGAAAATAACGAAAATCGTGAACATTGGAAAGACCGGCAGCAACCGGTCTTTTTCTTTTCGCGCTAGCCAAGGTATGGCGCGCGGCCTTGCCCAATATAATTAGATTCAGCAAGATACTTGCCGATATGGCATGCGTCTTCGTATATATCAATCCAACATTTTTTCTATGATCATTCCCAAGGATAAATCTCTTCCTCCTTCGAATCTTCAGGAGGCAAAGTTCGAAACAGACTATAATCGTTATTCATTCGTTCATTCTCTTCCCAGGTAATCCCGTAAGGAAATCCCCAGTCCGTGTACCCAGCAATGTAGAAGTAGGTTTCATCTTGCCAGGGAACATCTATTTTAATGGATCCTGTTTTCTTATTTCTCTTCTTCTCCGATCTGGCAATCCTCAGTGCTTTCTCCTTTGCTTTTCTGCTTCTAGCTCGTGCGCCTTTTCGACCGTTTATTATCTCTTCTTTTGTCAGTGGAACTTGCAGCAGAAGCAGCTCCTGAATCGCGCATTCCGACGATATTCCATAGCGCTTGCGATAGCTGCTAATCCATTTATTCCCCTTGTATTCACTAATCCAACGTTTGGCGACTTCAAGGCGTTGATCCCGCTTCAAATTCTTATTCAAAAGCTGCCTCCCCTTCACACCGAATTCAACTCATCCATAAGAGCAGGCCGATTAGAATAACGAAGCCGAGCGCTCGCTATGATCTCTCTAGCCGTTTCCTTCCCGCCGGCTTTCATGAGCACGCGAATGATTTGGCAACTATTCTGGTATGCCTTCCGATTGGAGGCTGCTGCTAGGGATTCTTCAATCTGCTTCCGAAATATCTCGTATACCTCATTCGGATACTGACCGGTAAGATGACTATAGAACTGCACCACAGTTTCGGGGTTCTGGCTTACATATTGGAGTAACCTCAGAGTCTCTTTCTCCTCAATGAGCACCTTCGTGTAAGTCGAGGATGAGCCCCACCTTTTCCCCTTCTCTAACTCTGCCAAGACTCGCGCATAGACGGCCGTCCACTCCTTAGAAGAATATAATTCCTTCAATTGAAGGTAATAGGGATATTCTCCGCTAGAAGCAAACTCTTCGGTCAGTTGACGTTGAGGCTCTATCGCATTCGTTAATTTGTATACCTCCAACCGTTTCTTTTTCCACTGTATGACCAGCCCTGGCAATCTCCTATCAGCGTCCTGCTGCTCTCCTTCTAGGGCAAGTCTCAGCGCTTCCTCATAGTTCTTCTGCGAGATCGCTGCAGTAATCGCTAGCTGACGGATATCCTCAAGTCCTCTATTCACTTCTATGAACTGGGCCGCTTGCTCCTTGCTGTCGTACCTTTGAATCAATTGATATTTAAGCACCGCAGCCTTCTTGGCCAAATAAGTATCAGCACCCGTCCCCAGCCTATTAACGCATTCCTCCCACTCTTGCCTCTCCTGTGCATCGGTCACTAGTTGTAAAGAATTTTCCAGCAATGATAACTTCCACTCATCCCATTCCCCCATACCTGGGTGTTTCGCCGCATGAAGCAGCATATGAAACAACGAATTTCTATCACTCGGTGTTAGGGATTGTCCTGAATTAGAAAAGTCGTTAACCCACCCAAGACACTCATTAATAAGGTCCCCTACGTAACCAGAAGAATCATCACTCGATTGGATCAATTCGACCATTTCATGCAACACACAGATGGTTATTCTTGCAGCAAGTAAAATGTCTCCATTCTCCTCAGCTTTCGAAGCCTTCTCTAGCACCAACTGAGCGCCTTGTATGGCTTTGGATACATTTCGATAAGGAACAAATCCTCCCCGCTCCGCATTCTGCTTAATATAGGACTGAATGATTTTCACGTATGATTTAAGATCATCTTCTTCGTTCCCTCCATTAGAGGCGATAAAGTAGAGATCCAATCTCTGCTTCACTTCCCTAATGTCATAGGCATACTCCAGCAGCAGCTTCACTAATTGGTCTTTACTTAGTGCGGACACTTGATCGGAGAGCTTCGCTTTGGGCTTCGATTCTCTAGGCGCAGCAACCATAGCTCTTATCTCAAGAAGTACGGCTACCTCATGCTTACACATCACGTCCATATCAAAGGGACAGTCGCAGCTACTATGAATATGCCCTCCCGCATCCAACCTAACGTTAACCTCATAAATGTCGCTGCCTTCCACTTCCGCATGGTAGACTCCTTCATCTACTTCCTCTAGTTCAATGATATTTCCATCCTCGCGATATTGTTGCCCTCTCCTCAGTATGACGGGTGAAATATGATTTTCTATTTCAGTTAGCTTCATAGTGTATTTACTCCTTAGTCATTTATAGCAGCTTCATGCACTATTATAGATTATAGCAAAGGAAAGGGCGTGAGAGAGTGAAGGAGCACAAGATGATCCGGATTCAGCGCATAAAGGCATCTAATCTATTATTGCTCAGTCGGTGTAATTCATCCAAATACATTGCTAGCACGAACCTTCTCGACACAATCGTAACTCTCTTAAAATAAACCCCCTGTCACGAAGACAGAGGGTTACTCGTTTGGGTCATTTGCTTGGATAAGAATCGGTTGATTTCAGCTATGCCAACGCCACAGCCGCAGCTTGATGATGACCTGAATGATCGGATGGCATCAAGGTAATATCCACACCGAGAGCCATAGCCACTCTGATGATTGTATCAATACGTGGTGCAGTTGTATCACTTTCAAACCGGGCAATTGCGGATTGTTTCATCCCTGCTCTTCCCGCCAACTCTGCTTGTGTCCATCCCTTGCTTTCCCTTAGTTCTATCAATGTAACCACCATTGCAGCCCGTTTGCGAATGATTTCAATCTCCTTTTGACTCTCTGGGCTCATATCGTTGACTGTGTCATCCCAACTTCTCATGAGTATCATCTCCTCCCGCTCTTTTTATCTTTTCCCTCAAAAGGATGTTCCCTCATATATTTGTCCCTCAAGCGTCTTGCCTTAGCCAACTCAAGATCGTCTGTTTCGTTTGCATCCTTCGTGTAATGAGACAACATGATAAAGTGATTTCCGTTCCATAGACACATAAATATTCTTTCGTCGAGTGGTCTCAATTCATACAGGTTATCATTTTCCTTGCCCTTGAGGTCCTTGATAATTTTTATTCCGGCACGAGTTCCCTGTAGACGAACACGCTCAATGCAATAAGCTATCTTCTCAAACATAATTCTTGCATGTTTGTCACCTTTGTTTTTCCTATCCTCAATGTCTTCTAGGAAAGCATTGACTTCAGGCAAACTGGCAAATTCAAACTTATACACCGAAACGACCCCTTACACACTATCTTATTCAAAACCATTAATATTATAACTAATACGTTATAATTATAGCGCATTAGTTATAATTTTTAAACTACTGCCTTTCAGCTCCCCATTTATATCTTAGCACCACGATAACCCATCTTCCGATGGATACTTCATTCGAGTGTAATTCTCATTTAATATTTTACCGACAATGCACCAAGAGCTTATGTAGCCTTATCTATTCCAAAAAGGAACCCACCAGTTCGCGCGGCCGAGCAATTTCATGAGAGCCGGAACGACGATGACGCGAATGAACGTAGCGTCGATGAAGATGGCGCTGAACAAGCCGACGCCGAGCGCTTTGGTGATCTCGATGTCCGAGAAAACGAAGGAACCGACGACGACGATCAAGATCAACGCCGCGCTGGTAATCAGACCGCCGGTTTTGGTCAGTCCGACTGCGGTGCTCTGCTCATTATCTCCCGTCCTTTCGTACTCCTCCTTAATTCTCGAGATCAAGAACACCTCGTAATCCATGGAAATGCCGAACACCACGCAGAAAATCGTTACCGGCAAAACAATGCTCACGTAGCCAATGGAAGTGATGTGCAACACGTTCGCCATCAAGCCGTTTTGAAATACGATCACGACGATACCCATGCTGGCCCCAAGGCTAAGCACGTTCATCATCACGGCTTTGAGCGGCAGGAGCACCGATTTGAAGGCAACGAACAGAACCAAATAGGTGATCGCCATCACGAATCCGGCCATAGTCGGGAGCCCGCGATCGATTCGATCCATGATGTCGACACGATTAGCTGCCACACCCGTGATGTAAGAATGAAGACCGCCCGAATCGAATCCTCGAAGCTCGCGTATCAGTCCGGCGGTTTCGGCTGACTCCGGATCGGACTTGGGAACCGCTACAATGAGCGCGGCATTCCCTTTGGCAAGCTTCTGCCCCTCCAATTGCCTCTTGATGGAATCGTTCTGCAGCATTGCAGCCGTTTGATCCGGCGAACGATTTCCCAGAACGGTGATATAGCTTCTGACACTCGTAATACCGGAATGAGCACGAATTTGTTCCGAATAAGCCTGGACTTCCCGGACCGCTTCTATGCCCCATATAGACCCCGGTGCTTCGACGACGATCTGAATCGGGTTGGCCTCCCGGCTATCATACGTTTGCTTCAATAAATCCGATCCCTGCCTGGACTCATAAGCCGGCGGCAGCACCTCGGCGTTCGGGACACCTAGCTTCATGCCGCCAATCGGCAGCATCAGCAGAATCAGAATTCCGCTCATGAGCAGGACAAGAAAAACCGGACGTTTCATAACGGTGAAAGCGATTCGTTCCCAAGCCGTGGAATTTCGCCGTCTGCGCTGCAATGCGGGGAATAATGCCAGGCTGTTGATTTTGTGGCCCAATATGCCGAGCAACGCCAGAAGCAAGGTATTCGACAACAACACGGAAGCCAGAACGACAAGCACACCTCCTAGACAAAAGGCGCGCATGACCGGAAGATCGATGAACAGCATGCCGAGCATACTAATCAGGACCGCGAAACCGGAAAAGAAGATCGATTTACCCGCCTTCCGGCAAGTCGCCGCCACCGCCGTGCTGACCGCACGCTGACGCACAAGCTCCTCGCGGAACCGGCTGACGACAAACAACGCATAATCGATGCCGATCGCAAGCCCGATCATCGTCACCATATTGGGCATAAAATTCGATAACGAGTATTTCTCCGCGATAAAATAAGACGCTCCCAACGTAACGGTAACGCTCATTACTCCTACAATCAAGGGAAGGATTGCCGCCCATAACGTTCCGAAAATCAATATCAGCACAACCAAGGCGACCGGCAAACCCAGCATCTCCGATTTGGACAAGTCCTTCTTCGTCGCCTGCTGAATATCGTACATGATTGCCGTCGGACCATCCACGAACACCTCCATCCCGGCAGGCGCGCGGATCCGGTCTCGGAGTTCCGGGTAATTGTTTAAGGCTTCGGTTTTGCCTAGAGCAAGCTCGATGTGAACCGATTGAATACCGCTGCGCTGGGTTAAACGCGGCGTTTCATTTAGTTTCACGTTACTGACATACGGAAGCTTTCGGAGTTCATCTAGAGAAGAGAGAATGACGGAGATTTCACGGCGACTCGTCAAATCCAGCGTATCGCTGGTGTACACCAAGGTGATCGCCGAAGAGGCAAACCCGAGTTTATCTTGCAACAGGGTATAGCCATGGTCGGAATCGCTGCCGCGAGGAGCAAAGCCGTTATCCTTGAGCAGCTCCGGCACCTTCCGGGCATATAAGCCAAAACCAAAGAAAAGTGCCGCGCAAACCAACACTATGATCCAGCGATTCCGATGAATGGAGAGGCCCCAAGACCAAAAAAAACCTTTCTTTCGCGCTTCACTCATCGGTCTGCCCATCTCCATTTAAACAAGTTTTATCGTGTGTACTTATCCTTCACCGAATAGGTTTCCGTATTCACACTTTTTACAGAAATGAGAAAAGACACCTCCATACGAAGATGTCTTTTCCATCGGCTTTATTCGTTAACGATTTAGTCCGATCCAGGCAACCCGCCCGCCAGCATCACGTTTCTATACCAATAAGCACTTTGCTTAGGAGTGCGAATTTGCGTCCCGAAATCGACGTGGATGATTCCGAAACGCTTGCCGTAACCGTACGCCCATTCGAAATTATCGAGAAACGACCACAAATAATAGCCTTGTAAATTGCCTCCGATACGGATGAAGCGGAGCGCTTGCTCCAGGTGAGCTTGCAAATAGCGAATCCGATCCGCGTCCTCAATCTTGCCGTCTACCATATGGTCGTCTTGCGCGGCCCCGTTCTCCGTAATGTAAATAGGAATATCTGCATAGTCGTCGCGAATGCGGCATAACAGCTTGAATAGCGATTCAGGATGGACTTCCCACCCCATGTCCGTTACCTCGCACCCTTCCTGGACGACCTGTTCCGTCAGGAGCACGGGATGGTCGTTCCCCTCTCGAATGACCGTCCGGGTATAGTAATTGACCCCCAGGAAATCTCCCGGTTCGCCGATGATCTCCATATCTCCCGGAACGATGAAATCGAACTCTCCGATTCGGGGATGGTACCAAGCTTTCATATCTTCCGGATAATCTTCTTTATACAGGGGATCCAGGAACCATCGATTCAAGTGGCCGTCATGCCGTCTGCGCGCCGCCTCGTCTCGTTCATCTTCCGTAGCGCTGTCATTGTGGTCCAGATTCAAAGTAATTCCGATGCGACCGGTTAATCCGAACTTCCGATATTCGCGAATCGCTAATCCGCTGGCAAGCAACAGATGATGCGCGGCAACGATCGCCTCCCGCCAATTCGTATGCCCGGGAGCATGCACCCCGACACCATAACCGAGAATGGCCGCGCACCAAGGCTCGTTAATCGTATTCCAGATCGGAACGTCGGCACCGAAAGTCGCAAACATCACGCGGGCGTAATCCAAATAATAGTCGATGGTGTTCCGATTCACCCAACCGCCCTCGTCTTGAATCCATTGGGGCAAGTCCCAATGATACAGAGTCAACAGCGGCGTTATCCCGTGCTTCTCCATTTCCTCCAGCAAGGAGCGATAGAACGCAAGCCCCCGTTCGTTAAGCACGCCCTTCTCGGGAAATATTCTCGACCAGGAAACGGAAAACCGGTAATGCTTGACGCCTAACTGCGCCATCAACCGAACATCTTCCGGGTATCGCACGTAATGCTCGCAAGCCAGAGCGCCGGTATGTCCGCCGTACACCTTCCCCGGAGTCTCGGAGAACGTATCCCATATCGAAGGAGTCCTGCCGTCTCTATCGGCAGCGCCTTCGATCTGATAGGACGAGGCGGCGACGCCCCACACGAACGAATCAGGGAATTTCTTGCTGTCGCCCATTCATCCCACAACTTTCTGTTTTATATTTTGACTGAACCCGCCAGCGCACCGCTGACCAAGAAACGTTGAATGAACACGTAAAGAACGATCAGAGGACCGGCTACGATGATGATCCCGCACCCGAGCAGCGGCCAATTGTTCAAATATTGTCCGTAGAAGGCGAACAAACCTCGCGTTATAGGCTGATAATCGTTGTCCGATAAGTAGATCGTCGGGCCGATGATGTCGTTCCATACTCCGATCGCCGTGAGCATGACTCCCGTCGCCATAACGGGCTTCACTAGAGGAATGAGAATTTGGAAAATGTAGCGCAAATAACCGCAGCCGTCGATCGCGGCCGCTTCGTCCAGCTCCCGCGATACCGACTTGATATATCCGACGAACATGAGGAACGCAATGCCCGTTCCTCCCGTGCGGAGCAGAATATAACCCCATTGCTCGTTATACATGCCCAGCTCGTTAACAAGCCAGAATTGGGGAACGAGCGGATTCGGCAAGAAAAGCGACATCGTGAAGAACAAATAGATAAGATTGGAAAACTTCACGTACCTTCGCGCGATCGGGAACGCCGCGAACAAAGAAAGCAGAATGGACAATAGGGTCGAAACGACCGTATACAGAAGGCTGTTCCATATATATTTCGAGAAATCCCCCTGCTTCCAGGCGGTCGAAAAGTTACTGAACCGGAATTGTTCGAACAGGCCGACCGGGGATTTCAAATGTTCGATTTGGGTTTTCATGGACACATTAAACAAATAAAATAACGGGATTAAATAAATGATCAGAACAGCTAGCACGATCAAATAACGAGTGGACAACAGCCATCTGGATTCCCGGTTCACAAGTCCACCTCTCTTCTTCGCAAGGCCACCAAAGAAACGAGCGCGATTGCGAATACGAACAGGAACAGCACCATCGCGCCTGCCGAAGCAAGGCCGTAATCAGCCGTCGTATTGTTCGCTATAGCATCGCGGTAAATATCGAATGCTAACGTTCGGGTATTAAACCCGCCATTCGTCAGGACATAAATAATATCGAACGTCTGCAAGGCCCCGATAATGGAAAGCAGCAAATTGACGGTAGTTGACGGAGCGATCATAGGGAACGTCACGTGACGGAACGCTTGCCATCGGCTGGTGCCGTCTATATACGCCGCATCGTACAAATCCTTAGGGATGGATTGGAGACCGGCTAGGAAAATCGTCATCGAATACCCCATATACATCCATATTTGCACGAAAATAACCCACTCGAAGGAGGCACCGTAGCTAGACAGAAAACCCGTATCGAGATGCAGCTTCTTGAACAATTCGGTTAAGGGCCCTCCGAGTGGATTCATCATCATGCGCCAGACGAGACCGGAGACGGTTACGCCAAGGACGACGGGCAGGAAGTAAGTCGCCCTGATGAAGGAATCTGCCCGAAGCTTCCGATTGACGAGCAGTGCCATGAACAAGCCTACGACATTCTGAACCAAAACGACTAAAAAAGCGAACTGCAACGAATTGCGGATGGAACGGAACCGTTCGGCTTGGTCCGAAGAGTTGAACAGCCTGTCGTAATTCTTGAATCCGACGAAGTGCCATTCCGCTCCAGGCAGGCCCGTCGCATTCGTGAAAGAGAAAAACACGGTCGCCACGGAAGGTCCAAAAGCAAATATGACATATAACAGAAGCGGCAGCATGAGCAAGGCCATTGGCAAATGCCTCGCGATTCCTCTTCCGAATGGGTACATCCTATACACCTCTCAGTTTCATTTCTGAAAGGCAGTACGGGGCCTGAATACAGCTTCAGACCCCGCCAGCCTACTGCTATTCATCTTCCGATTTGTTACTTCGCCGCATCCCATTCCTTCTGCGACAGCTCAGCCAATTCCTTAGGCGTCTTGATCGGTCCTGCAGGGGAAAGGAATTCCGCATGCACGCTGGAGCCGCTGACATGCTCGCCCGCATTCTGGCGGTTAATGAACAATTGGTCCCATGCCAGCTTGAAGTTAGCCAGATAAGGGGAGATTTCGTTAATGAAAGGATCTTCTACCTGTACGTTCTGCGTCGGAAGGAAGCCCGAAGCTTTGGCGAAGGCGGCATAGTTCTCCGGTTCGGACTGCATAGCCAACCACTTCAAAGCCGCGTCTTTGTTCTTAGATTTCTCGAGGACCATCCACGACATATCGTATTTGCCGGCAAGAGAACCGTTCTGCGCGGCATCGTTGCTGCCCGGAATCGGGAAGTAGCCGAATTCAAGGGTAGGGTCCAAGCCTTTGAGCGTTGGCGCATTCCATGTACCATCGGCGATCATGGCAACCTTGCCGCTAGCGAACAAGCTCGGCAGCGAGGCATAATCGATTCCCATTACTCCGTCAATGGAGTTTTGCAGCAAATATTGCGCCTTCTCCAACACTTCAAGCGCGTTAGCGTCGGTGAATTTCGTGGATCCCGTCCACAGTCCTTTAATAAATTCACCTTGATCCTTGATTACGGAAGCGGACAAGCCTTGTACTGCGAGGTTATAAGGCCAAATGTCTTTGCCTGCAAAACCGAGAGGAGTAACGTCTTTCGCTTTCAAGGCATCTACGACGCCTTTGAACTCATCCCAAGTGGTCGGGACCTTCAGATTATTGTCCGCGAAAATTTTCTTGTTGTAATACAGTCCGGAGAAAGCCACTTTCCCCATGTTGATTCCGTACACTTTGCCGTTGTAGGTCGTCGAGTTCTGAACGTCAACCGGATTGTAACTCTTGACGAATTCTTCATTGGACAAATCCGCGATCAGACCCGTATCGATCCATTGCTTCCACAGCGGATCTTGCGCGCCGGCCGCCCATTCTTGCGGAATGGGAGCGAAACCGCTCTTAAGGGCGAGAAGGTCCGTATCGTTGGCGTTGATCCGGGTTTGTTGGAGCTGATCGTAAGTTGCATCGGACGGCACGACTTGATAGTCGACCGTAATATTAGGGTAACGCTCCGTGAACTTCTTGTTGAATTCCTCGTAATACTTGTTTACCGGTTCGTTAATCCAGTGAATGATCTTAAGCGTTACCTTCTCGGCAGGAGCTTCTTTGGATGGTTCCGCTGAGTTGGAAGCCGGGCTGGAAGCCGAAGGCGAGTTGGATGACGCTTTATCATCGTTTCCTCCGCCGCAAGCAGCCAGAACGACGACCATAACGATAGCCATAAGCAATCCTGTAACTTTTTTCAACATGATATTTCCCCCTAATTAATTTTGAAAACGCAAACGAAACCGCTTTCGTAACTTCATCCTTATTATTCCAACCATTTTCGATTTTGTAAAGAGGAGTTGGGAAAATTTTTAGATTTTTTTTACAAAAGACTTTCAAAAATGTTAAACTCCTTTCCCTATCAAGCTTTTGTTGACTCGTATAACCAATGAAATTACAATGGTTACATAACTACTAAACGAAACGTTACGAAACCGGTTTAGAAATAGCTGACACACATCTGATTTCAAGGAGAACCTTAGACTTATGAATATAAAGACGATCGCTCAAATGGCCGGGGTTTCCGTAGCGACAGTATCGAAGATTATGAACAACTATACGGACGTCGGAGAGGATACCAAGCAGCGGGTGCTTAAAATTATGGAGGAGACCGGGTACAAGCCCTCCTCTTCGGCCAAAACGTTGGCGACCAAGAGATCCAACCTCATCGGAGTCGTGTTCGCGGGCGAATTGAATTCGGATCTAAGCCATCCTTTCTTTATCAGCGTTCTCGATGCGTTTAAGAGACAGATCGGCGTGCTCGGTTATGATCTCCTCTTCTTCTCCAACGAGAAATTTTCCCAGGAAAAAGAAGATTATTGGGCGCGCTGCCGCCATTTCCAAGTCGAAGGCTGTATTATTATCGCGGGCGACCAAGTAGAGCCGAGCATCCATATGCTCGATCGCAGCGATATCCCATGCATCGGCATCGATATTCGATTATCGGGAGACAATTCCGCCTACCTTATGTCCGACAATGCCAAGATTTCCTCGCGGGTCGTCGAGCATTTCTACATGTCGGGATACCGGGATATCGGTTTCTTAGGCATCAATCGCGTTAGTGAAGTTACGACGACGAGGGAAGTCGCTTTCAAGGAGTCCCTCGAAATGTTCGGATTAAACATGAATCCCGATTGGTTCGTCTATAGCGACGATTTCGAGGAGGAAAGCGGCTATAGGGCTATGAAAGCGATGATCGCCCGCGGTCAACTGCCGAAAGCGCTGTTTGCCGTAACCGATCTTCTAGCCTTCGGAGCCCTTCGGGCCATCAGAGAGCATGGGCTTCGCATTCCCGATGACATCGCATTGATTGGCTGCGACGATCTTCTGGCTTGCCAATATACCGATCCCGCCCTTACCTCGGTCAAGCAGGATAAGGAGAAGATGGGTAAACTGGCCGCCATGATGCTGTACGACATGATTAATAAACAAATGGATCCAAAATCCGTAATCATCGAAGCGGAGCTGGTCGTGCGGCAATCTTGCGGAGCCAAATCTATCTAAGCCGAAGAAATTTTACGATTCTCCGTCTGCCATGGGGGTTAGCAAGCGCCGGAAGAAATCGAGGTAGCGAAAAGCCGGCAAAGTTGTGAAAGGCCATCCTTTGCGGGATGGCCTTTCTAGTGCAGTTAGTTAACTCAAAGATCAATGACCCCTAAATAAGCTTGCATCGGATCTGACGGCGGGGAGATGAGCGCGACGAGATGAGCGCCATCAGGCGTCCATTGATATTCGCTAATCTGCATGTAATCTTGCGTTAATAGCTTCGTTCTTTTCCCATCATTGTCGGCCAGCGCGATTTGGGTACCCTCAACGACGTCGGCCGAGCTAACCCCGATCGCACCGAGCAAATAAGCAAGTCGCGTACCATCGGGCGAAAATTGAAACTGCGAAGGACCGAACCTTCCGCCTTCCCTCTCGCTTTCGTAATAATGCAGCGGCTGGTCCGGACTGTCTGGTGTTGCTGTGTTAATGCCCGAATACTCGTCTAAGCCGGTCGGCCATGCAACCTCGGACTTAACCTCACCGTCCGAACCATAGAACTTGAACGATCCTTGATCGCTAATGAATAACTGCTTCGAGATCGGCTCAACGACGCTTCTTAAATATTCGTAATCGGAGGTATCTACGATTTGCCGTTCTATGCCGCTCTCCAAATTAACGATTTTCAAGCCGACGACATCATCGAAACCGTTATTTGCAACAAGAGAGACGCCAGGCTCCAACCATTCTATGCTTCCCCAAAAGGCTTTATCGTAAGGCAAAATGCTCGTTTTCTGCGAAGCGATATCATACCGGGCCAGCTCGTAATACGGGCCTGCTCCATCTCCAATTTGCTCGCCCGTATCGTGCAGAAACAGAAAGCCCGAAGAATCCGGCAGCCATAACGGCTGCCAATCCTCCGTTCCCGATGTCCATTGCTTCTGTTTTCCCGTCGATTGATTGACGCCCCAAATACCGTGGTTACCCGTTCCGTAACTGACCGACCAATGGCCGTCAGGACTTACATCTCCATTGCCCGTATTCGTTACGAGCTGTTCACCTATCAGCCTGTATGTTCGACGATTCATCGAATTTTCGGCATCATATGCGTCCCATCCGACGGCATCTCCGATCTTGCGCAAGCTGTATGAAGACATCAATTCAACGCTGCTCTCCCATACGACGGTCGACTGGCCGGTTCGTAAATTCACGCGGACAATTCTCGTCGTCTCCGGATCGTACTTCCTAGCGGACAGTATGACTTCATCCGTGCCGACGGCAACCAAACTCTCGCAATGATATTCTTCCATTGATAACTTTAATACTTTCGAGAAATTGCGCTGGAGCAAGGTTTCGATCGACACTTCTGACTCTACCGACTCTTCCGGTGCAGGGGAAACCACGATAATCGGGGAAGGAGTCGCGGAAAGCGAGGGCTCGGCCATCGCTTGAGCTTCCGGTTTTACCGGTTCGTTGCCGCAGGAAGTCATCGTAATGGTGAGTGCTACGATTAATGTTGCTATCAACAGTTTGCGATACAAGTGGCTTCACCTCAGAGCATGAGATCGATGAATTCTTAATTTTTGTATCTTACAACGGTCCCCGAAATAATGTCATATACAGTTTGTTTATTTTTGCTCCATAATGGACTTATCAAGTAAATGAGTGCAAGACCGTAAACCGTCGCCAATAATGAATAAATTAATGATTCGGGGTACTCAGCAGGAATGACCATGTGCCAAATGGTGAAGTGGGCTAGTTCCCAAGGAACGAATTTAAGGGCGGAGCGAAATAGCGAGGATCGGAGTCCGATTGATTGACCGTAAACTCCAGTCACCACAACCCCCATTTTTCGTTTCCCCCATGTAGCATGCGATTTCGATCCCTCACATACGGCAAAATAAAGATATACAGGTAGAGTAATGAATAGAAACCCAGTGATCTCAGCCAACAAAGGATTTGTCGTAAACAGCGGAATCAACAAAGGTCGTATAAGAAAAGATACGCCGATCAGCAAGATGATGTAGCCCGAAATGATAACATAATCCCATAAAAAGGCGATTATTCGGGTGCCTAAAGATACGCTTTTTAACTTTTCTCGCCTATGCATAACTTTACCCCTCCTGCAAACCCCTCCACTATAGTTTCCCGTTAGCTCAACAAAGTTAATGGATACAGCATTAGTATTGTATGACCTTACAATTGTATAACGCTTATCATATTTCCATTTACATCGGTCAAATCAAAACGTTTAGGCTCACCAGGTCTTAAGCCAGAAACTGTAACACCCTTCTCTTGTAACCTATTTCTAACTTCCTCGACATCCTTGACGGCAAAATTAAATGGAGTGTATTTATTAATAGGATGGAAGTCTGAAACTTGCACTAGGTGAAATCCACAATTCGGTGCTATTGCAAGACCACCCATTCTTTCGTTTCTCCAACGTAAAACAAACCCAAAGACATCTTGATACCATTTCAACGATTCTTGAAGGTTTTTTACAGGAAGGAATACTGCATCGATACGTTCAACAAACTGTTCAACAACTTGCTCACTCATCCTATACACCTATTGGAATTTTTATCCACTTTCTTAAAGTAGCATTCATTCTAACTTGTGTAAACTACCACTTGAGCATTACTGCCCGCGTTTCTTCTTAATTAACTTAGGCGCACTCAGAATTCCGGAGGGCAGCAAAACATAATCATCAGAAAAATGCTTGCCTCCCGTAATCCAATTCTCAGGGCCATAAGCCGGGGTATGCAAGGGCAGTTGATGCAACGGACCAAATGTGTTACGGCGCGTCAATATAACTTCGAGTTCCAGACTAGCCGTTTCTCCCCGTTTCGCGATATCTGAAATGGCTGCTTCATAAGGCTGCCAAGCGATCATCCTTTCTTCCCCATCAGCCATCTTTACTTTGATACATGCGGCTTCGAAATCGGGTATTTCCAGGAATGTTTCGGTATTGCCAGCCGAATCTAAAGAGTCTAATTGCTGATTGGCAGCATTAACGATGTCCGCATTAATTTGATAAGTCACCTTGCCACCATAAAAAGGAAAACCCTGTTCCGTGATGCAGCCGATATTAAGAAACTCTGGCTGTTTAATAAATGTCCTGATTCCCTGATTAAGCTGAACGCCAAACTTACCAAGTAAATAAAGCGCTTCTAAGTCTATCCCTTGATGGAAAAGTGTTTTAAGCTTAACTTTATTCGTTCCAGCCGCCCAATAATTGGAAGGTATAATGATTTGCACAAAAGAACGATCAACCCACCATTCCAGGTTCCCCAACGCTTCTACCCCAAAACCATTTATCTCTATTTTAAAATGATCAGGACGTTCCATAACGAGGAATATCGGGGGACAGGCATTAATGAGATCAAACCACTCATCCCCCATATACTCCGTGACAAGACCTGTACGTGAATGCATAAAGACCCCGCCAAAGCCCATGTCATGCAAGACGTGGATTTGCCTAAGCAATTCCGCTTTATCTAATGTTCCATTCTAGGACCAAAAAGGCTTCCCTCTGAAAGCCGCTGTTGGCTTCTTAAACAATTCGTATAATTCCTCTTGCTTCCTCATACCTCTCTGATCACCCTTCTTAGGTTAATCGTTTTCTGGGGAGCAATCTATGGCTCGCTTCGCGCCAATAATGCCAGCCTCATGCGACTGGCATTGATGACATGCCTATTGGGTACCGACTAGCTCAACAACGTTGCCCATTTGTAGTCAAGTAACATGATTATTTCTGCAGTTCCTTCTGTATTAAAACCAATGGAAGCCATGTAAATATCTTCTTTTGCTTCTGTTTGATTTATTCCGCCCAACGATATTTCACCTATAAATTTCTTTTTCTTTGAATCATAATAATAATCTATGTTTCGTTCTGCTTTATCAATGGCATATGTAGCACCGTACAACTCTTTAATATCGCTTTTCAATTGGCCGATCTCGGCTCCGCGCGCTGTTTTATATATTCCTTTTGTTTCCTCTCTTAATCCCATCCCAACAACCTTAACATCCCGGTAGAAGACATTGACGCCAAAATCATATTTAACGCCTACCCCCAGGCCGCCGTCTGCTCCATAACCAAGACTCTTTTCAACATCTGAGCGCAGGTCACCATAGCATATTTTCGTGGAATCCCCTTGTTTAACGGCTTTCCAGGAGAAGTCCCCTTCCCTCTATAGGGAGGGGATGAATTTCGGCTAGGCGAAGCCTAGAATCTTCGTGCTCGAAGTCATGACCTTAAAAACTTATAATGAGCTCGGAAATCTAGATATAAGAACAAGTGT
>NZ_JAIOAP010000019.1 GCF_021190915.1 Cohnella silvisoli | reverse complement strand
CTCCTTAAATAGAACATTTGTTCTCATTACCATAATACCAAACATACGTTCTATTTTCAAGAGATATCGGGTAAAATTTCAATATTCTGGGTTTGTTTTCAGAAGCATGAACAAGGGTTTTCCCCCTGACCGGATGGGATAATGATACGTTTTCGCGGAAAGGAGGTAGGGGGCTGTGGTGGTCCTATTCACCTTCTGATGTGAGGGGATAAAGGTACCTTTTCGCGAACAGCCGCAGGCATGAACGGGAATGTCGGACCGGTTGCCCCCCAGAGGTATAGGGAGCATAGGTTCGATTGTTTTATTACGGATATCCGCCAAAGTAAAGGGTCTGAGGCAAAGTCTCCGGTTTTTCTTATATAAAAGATGTCAAAAGCCCAGCACCTGCATAGGATGTAAAGATTGCGCGAGGGCATTCGCCTACTCGTGAGTTATGTCAATCCATCAGGAGGGAACGGCGTGTGAAGATCCATATGGTTAAACAAGGAGATACGCTGTATTTGATAGCCAAGAAGTACAATGTATCGCTAGAGGACATCATTAAGGCAAACCCGGAAATCAGCAATCCCGATGCTATTGATGTGGGGATGAAAGTGAAAATTCCGTCGCAGCCGAAAACGGCCATGGAAGTGATCCACCATCATATCGTGCAACAGGGTGACACCCTGTGGAAGCTGTCCAAAGCTTGGGGAATACAGCTCGCGGATATGATTAAGGCAAACCCGCAGCTTAAAAATCCAAACGCCTTATTGACTGGCGAAGTCGTTAACATTCCGAAAACACCGAATGGTTCCGCATCTCCGGGAGCGACGATGCACGGTAATTCAACACCCGGTAAAGCGAATACGGGCATGAAGGCGGAAACGGGCGTTCAAATTCAACCTGTACCCATGCCGTTGCCTGCGCCCCAGCCTGCGCCAATAATACCGAACGTACCGGTCGCACCGCCTCCGGCTCCCGTAATGCCTATTAAAGAAATGAAGCCAACGTATGGTGTCGAAGTCCATGAACACACTAATCTTTTCATGCAATTCCCTGTCCCGATGGTGCAGGCAACGGCTCATGTAGAAGAGCCCTATTGTCCAGAGCCAATGCCTCACGGCTACGGAATGCAGCAGCTGGCGATGTCGCCCGAAAATGCTGGGTATGGTCACGATTACGGCCACGGATATAGCCAAGAGTACAGCCTCGCTTTTGAACCGGGCATATCTCCGTTAGAGGGCAACATCGCCGGAAATATAGGAGGGTTGTATAGCCATCATGATTTCAGCGGGTATGGCATAAAACCGTCAACCGGATGCAAAACCTGCGGAGCACCCAAGCCTTGGCCAACGTCGGTAGAGGCGAATCAAGGCGCGATTCCTTATGTGGAATCATACCCCGGTATGGGTTATCCAGGGGGTAACGTTCCATATGGTGTACAACCGATCGGAGTTTCTCCTTTCGGAGCAAGTCCATATGGTAATATGCCGCAAGCGGTCAGTCCTATAGGCAATTACCCAGGGATGCATTATGGAGGGCATTACAATATGCCAATGGGCGATATTCCCGTAGGATATAGTCCCATAGCTGAAGGGCTGCCGGGTATCGGCGGGTCAAACGTCCACGGTATGGTTTCGCCGGCTATGGGGTATGGTTATGGACCGCAAGGTGAGCCTTACTATGGAGGCATTCCTCCGATTCCTACAATGCCTGGGATTCCGCCTATGCCTCCGTTTGGTCCTGTAGCGGGCGGTAATGGCTTTGACGATCGTTCATCCAGCAGTGATGGCGGGATCGATATCGATAGCGAAGGCGATGTTAAGGTGACAGCTCTTTCGGTGAAGAAGCGCCAGAGTAAACCAAAGCCTAAACAACGTGCTTCAAGGCAAATCAGGTCTAAAAGCAAGGAAAGTTTGCCATGGATTAAATGGTAATAAAAAGCGCATAACACCGGAATTCCCAGGAGACAATAAAGAAAAAAGCAGAGAAGGGGATTCCGGTGTCTCGCTTTCGTATCCTTAAAGAGCTGAAGAAATCGTTAAAGAGAAAACGTCGCCATGTCTGGTCGTTAGGAGCGGGTGTTGCGTTCTTCTTGCTAGCCGCATTAGCCGGTTCATGGCTTGCTCATCGGGTCATACAGCAGAGTCAATTGCAAGTATTCTTACCTGTCGACACGGCTGCCGTCTGGGCGGACAACCCCGAAAAAATGAAAGGTCCGGGAAAGTCCGCACGCGAGAAAACGCTATATTCGTTAATGATGCGGCAAGGTCAGGTTGAGCTTGTTCTGCATCGGACTTACTTATGCGGAGAAGAGACGCGGCAATTAGGAAGTCACTCCGCAGCCGAGGCAGCGGACCTTCTGAAATCCCACAGGGAATGGGAAGCTCAATTCGATTCCGCGGGAAGATTGACGATGGAGCAATCGGTCGACGATCTATCGCCTCAATGCCGCAAGACGGCTTATATCGGAATGGACAAGGATGGCAATTTGTCTTTGTTTGACGGTCCACCCCGACGTGATAAAGTGATAAGGACCTTTTTTCAATTGAATGTCGAAATGCTCGAGACGAAGTTGTCCGAGGAACGAATGACCGAGTTGGCCCGTGGTATTCGCGTTACGGACAAGGATGAGTACAACAGCGTATTATCGACTTACAACGACTATGCCCGATTGAGGTCATGAGGCGCGTTGCATCAGCATAAAATAAAACTTC
Source organism: Cohnella silvisoli (assembly GCF_021190915.1). Taxonomy (GTDB): domain Bacteria; phylum Bacillota; class Bacilli; order Paenibacillales; family Paenibacillaceae; genus Cohnella; species Cohnella silvisoli. The sequence goes on along the minus strand of NZ_JAIOAP010000019.1, from coordinate 163,220 downwards.
CTGGAGGGGCGTCCAATCGGACGTCCTTTTAAGGTTGTCGCTCATGCGCCTATCGTACTATTTTACAAAGTGTTGAACTGCTATAAGCCTTGCCGCACTAATGACTTCGGCTTTCGTGCCCCGCTGCTTCCCGGTAATTGTGTTCTCCTTCTGTTCTCATGGGGGGTAACATTTGATATAATCGAATGAAGATTGCAGGGCAAGCGGAGAGCGGGGTAACGTATTCATGAGAGTATTGGGAATCGACCCTGGGATAGCCATCATGGGATTCGGCTTTATTGATAAAACCGGGCACAAGCTTACACCCGTTCAATACGGCTGTATCGAGACCAAATCAGGCACTTCGCAGGAATTGCGGTTAAAACAGATATACGAATCTGTGTGCAGTTTGCTTGACGAGTATAAACCGGATACGGTCGCGGTCGAGAAGCTTTTCTTCAACAAGAACGTAACGAATGCATTCAGCGTCGGACAAGCCCGCGGCGTGTTCATGCTAGCGGCAGCGCAGCGGGGATTGCCGATTGGAGAATATACGCCGATGCAAGTGAAACAGGCGGTTGTCGGTTATGGGGCTGCGGAGAAACGGCAAGTTCAGGAAATGGTTAAGATGCTGCTTAAATTATCGACAGTACCTAAACCGGATGATGTTGCCGATGCGCTTGCGGTCGCGATCTGCCATGCGCACTCCATCGTCCTAAACGATCGAATGAACGGAGTGACGCGTTAATGATCGATTATTTGCGGGGGAAAGTCGCCCATTTGGAAAGCGAATACGTTGTGCTCGACGTTCATGATGTCGGTTATCGGGTATTTACGCCCAACCCTTACGGTTTGGCCCGTACGGAAGAGGCTGTGCAATTGTTTATTTATCATCACGTTCGCGAGGATGCCATTCATTTATTCGGTTTTACGACGCGGGACGAGCAAGCTCTATTTCGCAGATTGCTGGAAGTATCGGGAATCGGCCCGAAGGTTGCGCTCGGCGTATTGGCCGGAGGACGTCCTGAAGCCGTTGTATCCGCTATTCAGCAAGAGAACGTAACGTTCCTCATGAAGCTTCCGGGAATCGGCAGAAAAACGGCGCAGCGAATGATTCTGGATCTGAAAGACAAGTTAGGCGCGGTAGATAGCCGATGGGCTGTTGCTTCGATGACGGAGCTTGACCTACCTGCCTCCGCATCTGACAGCAGTTCCGCATGGGCGGCCGCTCGCGAAGCGTTAACGGGGCTTGGCTATAGGGATGCGGAGTTGGACAAAGCATGGCACGTTCTCAAGGATAACGTGACGGGCGAGGAATCCCCGGACGTGTTAATTAAAAAAGCGTTGCAGCAATTGTTCCAAGGATAGTTAGCAAGCGCGAGAGGAGGCCGCAGCATTGGAAGAAGACCGAATCGTTACCGCGCATTTAATGATGGAAGATCAAGCGGTGGAGTACAGCTTGCGACCTCGTTATTTGGCGGAATACATAGGCCAAGCGCAAGTGAAGGACAATTTGAAAGTATACATAGAAGCTGCCAAGATGCGGCGCGAGCCGCTCGATCACGTACTTCTGTACGGTCCCCCGGGATTGGGGAAAACGACGTTATCGAACATTATCGCCAACGAGCTCGGCGTTAACATTCGCACGACAAGCGGTCCTGCTATTGAACGTCCCGGGGATCTGGCAGCAATACTGACTAACCTCCAAGAGAACGATGTTCTTTTTATCGACGAGATTCACCGGCTTCACCGAACGGTTGAGGAAGTGCTATATCCTGCGATGGAGGATTTCGCCTTGGATTTCATCATCGGCAAAGGTCCGAGCGCGCGTTCCGTTCGCCTGGACTTGCCGAAGTTTACTTTAATCGGGGCGACCACAAGAGCTGGATTATTGTCGGCGCCTTTACGGGATCGCTTCGGGGTCGTAAGCCGGTTGGAATTTTATACGGAAGACGAGTTGTCGTATATCGTTACGCGAACCGCGGAAATTTTCGGAGTCGGGATGGTTGGGGAAGCCTCGAGAGAAATCGCCAGACGCGCGCGGGGAACGCCAAGGATAGCCAATCGGTTGCTGAAGCGGGTACGCGATCATGCCCAAGTTAGAGGAGACGGTATTATTACCGATGCCGTCGCTCACGATGCGTTGGAAAAAATTCAAGTCGATCCGATGGGGCTTGACAGCATCGATCATAAAATGCTTCGTTCCATGATCCAGAATTACGGAGGCAGGCCGGTTGGTTTGGATACGATTGCCGCTTCCATCGGGGAAGAAAGCCAAACGATCGAAGATGTGTACGAGCCGTATTTGATGCAAATCGGATTTCTGCAACGTACGCCGCGCGGCAGAATTGTGACCGCGGCTGCATATCGACACTTAGGGTTGCCCGTTCCTGAGCTTAATAGTTGATAAATCGAGCAACATGACGGAGGAGAATTGGATGATCCGAAATCTAAATGCGAAACGCTCTTATTCCAGGCTGATTTTGCTTGTTTTATTGTTAGCGGCAGTCGTATCGAGTTCCACCCGGATGACTGTCCATGCTGCCATCAGTGTGCCAGACAATATTCGCGTTGCATTGTACGTTAATCTGGGTACGAACAAGTACCAGTCGATTACCTCCATTGCGACTTTGCAATCCGCGGGCGGAATAAAGCTCTCTTGGAAAGACCCGCAAGCAAGCTTTCCTGTAGGTTCCGTACCTGCGGGTCAAGGCGTAAGATTCGCGGTGGACGGATATCGCGCACTGCTCTTGGAGACGACTGATCTTAATGCAGCCATTATCGTCCTTAAAAAGGTACAGGCTTCTTCGTCGGCAGCTTTCGTCACGCAACTGACCAAGTCCGGTAAAACGGTATATCAAGTGACGGAAGGGGTGTACTCTAGCGTTGCAGGTGCCTCTTCCGCCCTAGCTAAGTGGACGAACGCAGGAGTCGCCACCGGAATTCAAAGCTTGGTTAGCGCACGCGTGCTAGGACCTTGGTCAGTTGAAACGGGTCCATACGCTAGTGCCGCCGAAGCATCTGCAGCAGCCGACATGATCGGGAATGCGGGTTTGGATGCATACGTAGCCCTCAAGCCTAAAGACGGCGCGCTTAACTATGTCGTTAGAATCGGGCAAGAGAAAGACGCCACAACGCTAACCGCAGTCCAAGAAGCGGCTACGTCAGCGGGAGGAATGAATGTACGCATACCCGCGGCCGGGGAGCCTTACGCGGTAGTTCGAACGGATATGACCTATAACGGCAGCGCTAATAAACCGGTATCGCTTTACGCCATTCCGTCAGGCGCGGGAGCCGTCCTCAGGGCGGATCCGGAAGGAGCTGGCGGCATCCAAGTCATTGAACGGAGTAAGCGGACTTACCGGGGCAGCATGGAAATGAGCGTACTGAACCAAACGCTCGCTGTCGTTAACGACGTCAATTTCGAACAGTATTTATATTCCGTCGTCGGCACCGAGGTGAGCTCGAGCTGGCCGATCGAAGCGCAGAAGGCACAGGCGGTAGCCGCGCGCTCTTATGCGCTGTCAACAGGCCTTGGCTTCCAAATTGCGCATGTCGTAGATACGACGAACAGTCAAGCGTATTACGGAATCGGTTCGGAGAACGCAAACGCGACGGCCGGCGTCACGCAAACGGCCCGAGAAGTGCTGACTCTCGGGGGGAAGGTTATTAACGCGGTATTCTCGTCCAACGCAGGCGGTGTGACCGCCGACAATACGCTCGAAATATGGGGCGGAGATAACTCGTTCTTGGCAACCAATGTTCAAAGTCCGGACTCCGTAGCGCAGACGGACAAACGTGATTGGTACTATGTAGCTCTGCCGTCGGGGCAAACCGGATACATTAGGGACGATTTGCTTGCCGATAGCGGGCAGACGCATTCTTCCGGGGCGAAGTTGCTAAATGTAATTTCCGAGGGAACAGCCGTGCGCTCGGAACCGAGAATCGTTTCAACGGTTGAACCGATCGCTCGCGTTGGCTCCGGAACGATTGTTATACAGCTCAATAAAGTGGGGGAGAACACGGATTTCACATGGGTGAAAGCACCAATGACGCCGGAACAGCTGTTAACCGCCTTAAACAAACGAGCAAAAACTCCAATAACCGGGCCCTTGCTGACATTGGAAGTTTCCAAGCGAGGTCCTTCCGGTCGAGCGACGGAAATAAAAGCAAATGGAATTCCGGTTAATGTAGGAGTTCCCGACAATTTGCGCGGAGCGCTCAATGGGCTGCAAAGCACGTTATTCCAGATCGACGAGACCGGCCGTTACACGGTGCTTGATGGGAGCGGGAATTCAAGAGAAATGCCTAGTCAGGGCGGAACTCTTCAAGTTATCGGGAGCGGCGGGGAAACTCGCGCGTTAACGGATCAGAAAGTGTATATTATGGATGGCAAAGGTAACCTACGTGCAGCAACGACTTCACCTCAGTTTATTTTCTCGGGCAAAGGCAACGGGCATGGGGGCGGAATGTCTCAGTGGGGTGCAAGAGCGTTAGCGGAACAAGGGTATGACTACCAATATATCCTGAAATACTATTATAAGAACGTGACGATTGAAAAGGATGCCAGAACATGAATGTCAGCGACTACGATTTCGAATTACCAGAAACATTGATTGCCCAAACCCCGCTGCTGGAGCGAACGTCATCCAGACTTCTAGTGCTGCATAGCTGGAATGGGAATATCGAGCACAGGTCCTTCACCGATCTGGCCGAATATTTGAAGCCGGGAGATACGCTTGTGTTGAATGACACGAGGGTGCTCCCGGCACGTCTGTTCGGAGTTAAAGCGGATACGGGCGCGAAGATCGAATTGCTGCTGCTCAAACGAATGGAAGGCGATCGGTGGGAAGCTTTAGTTCGTCCCGGCAAGAAGATTCACAAAGGCGCAAAGCTTAGTTTTGGAATTTCGGAAAATAAACGAGACCCTTTGCTATCCGCGACCGTAGAAGAAGAAGGAGAAATGGGCGCACGAGTTATCCGTTTCGAATACGAAGGGATATTCAACGAATTGCTGGACCAGCTCGGCCAGATGCCGCTGCCTCCATATATTAAAGAACATTTGTCCGACCGCGAGCGCTATCAAACCGTCTATTCGCGGAACGAGGGCTCAGCAGCCGCTCCGACGGCAGGCTTGCATTTCACGGAGCCTTTTCTGGAGCAATTGCAATCCAAAGGCGTCCAAATTTGCCCGATTACGTTACACGTCGGTCTTGGAACGTTCCGACCTGTTTCCGTAGACACGATTGAAGAGCATGAGATGCACGCGGAGTGGTACTCGGTAAGCGAAGAGAGCGCGATGCTGCTGAATGAGGCCAAAGCCAGAGGCGGCAGGATCGTCGCCGTTGGAACGACTTCCGCCCGTACCCTTGAAACAATAGGCCAGCGGTACCAAGGTCATCCGATACAATCGTGCAGCGGATGGACCGACATTTTTATTTATACAGGCTATAAATTCACGATGGTTGACGCCCTATTAACAAACTTCCATCTTCCTCGTTCGACTTTAGTCATGCTAGTCAGCGCCCTTGCTGGACGCGAGAACGTTCTGAACGCTTACAAGGAAGCAGTTAATCATGAATACCGCTTCTTCAGCTTTGGCGACGCGATGTTTATTACTTAGGTTAAATCAGAGAGGAATTTCCCCGAAATGGCAGTGAAATACGAATTAATCAAAATCTGTGCCCAAACCGGCGCAAGACTTGGCAGACTCCATACGCCGCATGGGATCATCGACACGCCTACCTTCATGCCGGTTGGCACTCAAGCTTCCGTAAAGGGAATGAGCCCCGAGGAACTGAAATCACTAAACGCGCAAATTATTCTCAGCAACACCTATCATCTATTTCTTCGGCCTGGGCACGAGCTAGTAAAGGAAGCCGGCGGGCTGCATAAGTTCATGAACTGGGATCGCCCCATCTTAACCGATAGCGGCGGGTTTCAAGTGTTCTCCTTAAGCGAGATGCGCAAAATCACCGAGCAAGGCGTTGAGTTCCGTTCCCATATTAACGGGGATAAGCTTTCTCTAACGCCGGAGAGCGCTACCCATGTGCAGAATGCGCTCGGCGCCGATATCATTATGGCATTCGATGAGTGCCCGCCTTATCCCGCTGAGTATGAATACGTGAAGCAATCGACCGATCGGACAAGCCGCTGGGCGGAAAGATGCTTGAAGGCACATGGTCGTCCCGGTGACCAAGCTTTGTTTGGCATCGTGCAGGGCGGGATGCATAAGGATTTGCGTCAGCAGAGCGCACGGGATTTGACTTCCCTGGATTTTCCGGGGTATGCTATGGGTGGACTGAGCGTGGGCGAGCCCAAACCGCTCATGTACGAAATGTTGGAAGAGACGATACATTTACTGCCCGCCGACAAACCCCGGTATTTAATGGGAGTCGGTTCGCCGGATGCTCTCTTGGACGGAAGCATTCGCGGCGTGGACATGTTCGACTGCGTGCTGCCAACGCGGATTGCCCGCAATGGAACGCTAATGACCAGCCAAGGCCGCGTAGTCGTCCGCAACGCCAAGTACACCAGCGATTTCGGTCCTTTGGATCCGGAATGCAATTGTTACGCATGCCAGAATTATTCCCGAGCTTATATTCGCCACCTGATTAAAGCCGACGAAATGTTCGGGCTGCGCCTAACTACCATACATAACCTGCATTTTTTGGTCAATCTGATGGCACAGGTTCGCGAGGCGATTCGGGAAGACAGGCTGGGAACTTTCCGTGACCAATTTTTCGAGAAATACGGAATGTCAGGCAACGATAGCGGTTTTTAAGAGAGGGGGGAATACAGATGTGGTCAGTAGCGCCTTTTATACTGATGTTTGCTATTTTTTATTTCCTGCTGATTCGTCCGCAGCAAAAGAAACAACGTCAACGGACCTCCATGCTTAGCGCTTTGAGCAAAGGCGATAAAGTAGTAACGGTTGGCGGTTTGCATGGGACGATCGCGGAAATTTCCGATGACACAGTAGTGCTTAAAGTCAACGATGTTACGAAGTTAACGTTCGACCGTTCTTCCATTAACAACGTATCGGCTCGTTCCAACGAACCGAAGAGCGAAGAGTAATAAAATGAAAAAGCCTCGCCGCCCGGACATAGATCCAGAGCAGCGAGGCTTTTTTGCACGTTATCAAGAACCGACGGGTCGCGAAGCTTTTAGTTTGGTTCTTGAGAGTTGGCCAATCTTGGAGGACCGTTCTGCCCATTCGCCAACCTTGAGTCCGACGGTTACGGCGAATAGCGCAAGCGCAACGCCGGCGACCATGTCGGTAAACCAGTGGATACCCAAATAAAAGATCGAGAAAATGATGATGACGGCATTGCTCCATGCGAATATCGACCAGCGACGAATTCCGGAGCGGCTTGCAAGCAAAGCCATCGTAACGGATATGGAGGTGTGCAGGCTGGGGAAACAGTTGTTTATGCCTGAAAGCGAGCGATAATCCTTTTCGAATGTCGGGAACGCATCTAACATTAGAAATTTAACCTGTGAATGGACGAACCAAACTTCGTTAACGGGGACGAATAAGTAAAAAGGAACGGCCAGGAAATAATTGATCAGCAACGCGATGCAAAAAGCATAATACAGCTTCATGTCCCGCTTATGGGTATAAATCGCCAAGGATGCGATCATGACCGACTGAAAAACGACAAGATAGAAAAAAGCGCAAACAGCTGTCAATATATTGGAATGGAAGGTCGTCTGCAGCCATGCGGGCCAAGTCCCTTCCCAACCGCTCAGAGCAGGCGTTAAATCATAGGAAATGTTCAGCCATTGTTCCATTTTGAGTTCATATTTGTTAATCACCATTATGGCCAATACGGCAATGAAGAATAGCAAATACTTGCGGGATACGACTAACGATTTGATAAAAGAATAAGCGGCAGCGAGAGGTTGACGCCCCGTGCCTAACGTAATCAGGATCGCGACTGTAACGATCGAACAGATCGTCACGGAAGACATGCTTTGAAACAAAATCATGACGCGCCCCCCGAATTCCTCTCGATGTTTAAAGCACCGACTCATTATAGCACATTATCGATGCGCTAATCTCTTCATCTTGCTGTCGAGCCGGCATTAACACCTAGCATTCCACCGAATGCGCCTGTTAAGCATGTCACCGCTAATAAAACCGGCACCGTCATTGTCCAGCTGGCATCGGTTGCAAGAAAGCTGATAATTAGCAAAAGGAGCGTATATAATAAGCCGTTTGCCATTCCGAAATACCATCCGCGCCTTCCTGACCGTTTCGCCGATACAAACCCTCCAGCAAGCGAAGCGCATCCGTGTACCCCGAAAACCCATGGCAGCATATTGGCTTCGCTCAACGAGGAGCCCATTAACAGAATAGACAGTACGATCGCTCCGATAGCAAGCCATATACCCGACCAATACAAACCGGAAGCAACAGGTGATGCATTACGTAATCCGAACACCCGAGACAAAGAACTCATGAAACATCACGCTCCTTTGGAATAACTCATTTGTATCAGTTTATGGCGATGCGCCGGAACCTAGTACAGGCTAGTTTGAAACGGGTCCATTTGGACATTAAAGCGATTTACCATATTTTCCGTGCGATTGACCGGAATGAGCATTTGGGTACGCGGTGACACTATTGACGGAAGCGCCCTTAACAATCAGCAATTACTCGGCAAACCGATATGGAGGGGATATCATGGAACTGACAGTGGTCCTCCTTAGGACAACATTCATGTATTTCTTCATTTTCCTGATCATGCGATTGATGGGCAAGCGCGAAATCGGCAAGCTATCGGTTTTTGACTTGGTCATTTCCATTATGATTGCGGAAATCGCCGTAATTGTCATCGAAACGACGGAAAAGTCATTGTTTCTTGCGGTAGCGCCGATATTGCTTCTAGTCATCGTCCAGATCGGCATTTCGTTCTTCTCTTTGAAGAGCCGGAAAGTGCGAATGCTGTTCGATGGTAAGCCTAGTGTCCTTATCCGCGATGGTCATTTGAATCGTGAGGAAATGCGCAAGCAAAGATATAATCTGGATGATTTAATGCTTCAGCTTCGAGACAATCAGGTGACGGAAATCGAAAAAGTGGAGCTGGCAGTATTAGAATCTACAGGTAAGTTATCCGTCATTATGAAAGAAAACGTAAAAAATAATGGGGAAGGAACCGGTAAAAGCAACAACTCCGATGAGCAGCTATTCGATAAGTCCGATATTAGTTCAAAGATTCGATACGAGCTGCTTCCAATGGCCCTCATCTTGGATGGGCAAGTGCAAGATGATAATTTGGAGAAGCTAGGCAAAACCCGCTTTTGGCTCAAGAGCGAACTGCAAAATTACGAGGTGGAAAATTTCAAGCATGTTTTTTTCTGCAGCATCGATCACAAAGGAAAGCTCTACGTAGACAAAAAATAATCGTTTGCTTAAGGTCGGGCTTTTGGATGAAAAAAGCGCCTGACTATCGGGACGCGGGCAACATCGTGCCGATCGATCAGCTTAAACAAAATGAGCAGGAACAAGTAAACGAGAATGGCGATCAAACTCGCGACCGCTAAATTTAAGCTGCTTTGCGCGAGAAGATTAAAATTCCAAATCCATAGCGCGGTCGCGCTCATGACGATCATGGCCGCCGAAACCTTAAGGAAATCGAGCGGCTGCATCCGAAATCCGGTCAGGCGGGCTACGCTGACCCAATGCAGCAAGGTGACAAGAACCATATTTACGCCGATCGCGATAACGGCTCCAAGTATTCCATATTGGGGCTGGGTCGCCAATTGAACGATTAGTATTAATTTGATCGCTGCTCCGGCGAACGTATTGAAGAGAGCCGTTCCTGGGCGGTTCAGAGCTTGAAGAGCGGCTTGCAATGGCGCTTGCATGTAGAGGAAAATGGCAAGCGGCGCCATCCAACGCAGCATATTGGCCATCGAATCATCTCCGTATAACAGAGTACAGATTGGACCGGCAAGCAATCCCATCAGAACAACGAAGGGGGCTCCGGTCACAATAGCGAGCCTCATCGATTGATGCAACCGAATGTGGATCGTTGTCCAATCCCCCCGCGAAGCGGCTTCGGACAGAGAAGGGACAAGGGATACGGCAAGTGAGTAGGTTAACGCGCCCGGAAGCAGCAGCAGCGGTATGACCATTCCCTGCAATGCGCCATATTGCGCGGTTGCGCCCGCTGCGGCGACTCCCGCCGCTGTCAAACTTCTCACGGTTAATATCGATTCGAGCAAATAGGACAACGATCCGATCATCTTGCTGCCGGTTACCGGGATAGCGGTGTCCAGTATTTTTTTCAAATAACCCGTTTCGCGTGCATGCATCCATTTCTTAGTCTCATTTACTGAGGTGTTAGAAGGGGGAAGATGGGGAACGCGCCTGTCGCGTATGAACTGAATCCATAGTACGAGCAATCCCGCGCATTCTCCGGCCACCATTCCGAGAACGGCGCCCGCGGCCGCGAGTTCTAATCCATACGGGAGAAACATCCAGGCAAACAACAGCGTTAACACGATTCGAAACAACGTTTCCGACGTCTGGGACAATGCCGTCGGGATCATGTTTTGTTTGCCTTGGAAATAGCCGCGCCACACGGAAGAGACGGCAACGAGCGGCAGCACCGGAATCATCGTTAAGAATGCGGTGTGCACCCGAGAATCCGTCATGATGCGGGTAGATATCCATTCTGAAAGTCCGAGGCATACGGCAGCCGCGATTAAACTCACCGTAAAAGCAAGCCTAACGGCTATGCGTAAAATTTGGCTGACCGCGCGCCGATCTCCTTTGGAGTCCGCTTCCGCGACCAGCTTCGCGACGGCCAAAGGGATGCCTCCCGCGATCAAAGTCAGCATTACGATAGTGAAAGGATACACGAGTTGAATGAGTCCAACGCCTTCTGCGCCGATCATTCGCGGTAAGGCAATTCGGGGAACAAACCCCAGAATCCGGTTTAAGAGGCCAGCCGCCAGAAGAATCATGGCACCCTGGATGAAAGTTTGTTTACGCGCCGCCAAATAAATCCCTCTTCCCTCAGATGGGTTAGTCCAACGATTGGTTCCAAGGACGGCGAAGCCGTTTTGCTTGTTGCTCATATGTATGCGATGGTTGTCCATGTTCATGCCATTGGCAGGAATTTAGGGTTAAGTGGAGAAATACATAAAGAGCAACATTCGGTTTAACGCACATTCGCCAGGCCAGGAGGGATTTTTACAGGTGGAAGAGCATGATGAGAAATTGCCGAACGACGAGGTTAAAGCTGCCGAGACCGAAATGACCGAATTGACCGAATTGACCGAGTTCGAGATGAACGAGACGATTGAGCAGTTGTGTCTTAGCAAAGCCGAGGAATTTCATTTAATTGGATATGAACAGGTGACGGGGGCCGACGTATGGGAGTGCGTAAGCGATAAATATCACAAAAAAGGCACCCCTCCTCTATATGAAATGGTTAACGACATTTTATCCCTTAAGGTGACGCAGTTCATGAATTTCATTACTTTAAGCATGTACAGGGGCGAAATTCGCAAATGATAAGGGTATGTAGTTGAAGTCTTCTCCTAGCGGGAAGGCTTTCTTTTTGACTTCCTTTTAACGACGTAGGTATAATAGGAACATTGAGAATCGAAAGGGGACCGCAATAGAGATGAAACGACTAGTGGCTTTCGTGCTCGTTGTTCTCGTTAGTTTCGGGATCATGGCATTTTTGACCCCCGGACTACTGAACGGAACGAAGCTTGGGCTCGACCTGAAAGGCGGCATTGAAATCCTGTATGAGGCGCATCCGCTAACGGAAGGCGAAGCGGTTACGAAAGAAGCGCTGAAACAAACGGCCCTTAGTCTTGAAAAACGGGCGAACAAATCGAATGTTGCGGAACCGGAAGTTACGACGGAAGGCAAAAACCGGATTCGGTTAAAAATCGCCGTTGCTACCGGAACGACGGACAAAGAGCGCGACGATGCGATTCAGAAAATCCGCGATGTAATGAAAAGACCCGCAGAGCTTCAATTCCGCAGCGCTACAGGCTGTAAGGACAGTACTACTTATTGCAAAGTCGAATTACTTGGCAGGGATTTCAAAGAAGGGGCTGCCAAAGTAGAATACAACAATTTGAACCAGCCTTTAGTGCGGATCGAAGTAAACGATAAATCTAAGTTAGCTAAAGTTTCCACCGATCTTGTAGGGAAACGTCTGGCCATTTTCCTAGATGAAGATATGAAATCGGATCCTGTCGTTGAGCAGCCTTTAACCGACGGCACGGCGGTAATCAGCGGTCAGGAAACGAGACAGAAAGCCCAGGATTTAGCAGACGTTATCAACCTAGGCGCATTGCCGCTTAAAATTACCGAGAAATATACGCAAAGCGTCGGCGCTACGCTCGGTAAGCAATCGTTGCATGATACGTTGTTCGCGGGCGTACTCGCCTCCGTGCTTATTCTATTGTTTATGCTCTATTTCTATCGCTTACCTGGAGTCGTTGCCAGCATCTGCCTGATCGTGTTCGTCTGGTTGTTGCTCGGCGTCTTCTATTTAATGGGAGCAACTTTAACGCTTCCGGGCATCGCAGCGTTCGTGCTGGGTATCGGAATTGCCGTCGATTCGAACATCATTACGGCAGAGCGGATCAAAGACGAGCTTCGCAGCGGCAAAACGATTTCCTCCTCGCTGCGGGCGGGAGCCAAGAACAGCTTCCGGACAATTATCGATGCACACATTACAACGATTATTGCCGGATCGGTGCTTTATTTCATGGGTCATGGAATGGTTAAAAGCTTCGCGATCGTATTGATCGCCAGTATCGTCGTTAATATCGCGACGAACGTATTCCTCCCGCGTTACCTGCTTACTCTGTTGATCAAAAGCGGTTATTTCGATAAATCAACGCAATATGGCGTAAAGGAGAGTGAAATCGGTGCGCTCTAAACGAAATTTCGACTTTGTTAAAACAAGCCGTCGCTTTCTGACCATCTCCGCCGTCGTATTGCTGATCGGTTTGGTCATGCTCGGAATTAAAGGTTTAAACTACGGAATCGACTTCAGTTCGGGGACGTCGATCGATATTTCTACGTCTAAACCGTTGGACGATACTAAAGTTAGAGCCTTCCTAGATGAACAGAAGCTAGGAGAGTACACGCTCACCTCTGCGCAGAACCGGGACTCCATTCGGTTCAAAGAAGCGCTCAATGAGCAGCAAGAAAAGAAATTCAAAACGGATTTCAGCGCGCAGATCGATAAAGACGCCTCCTACGAAGTAAATATCGTAGACGTTGACATCGCCCGCGAGCAGCAGACGAACGCATTGATCGGTCTAGCCGTAGCATGCTTAGGTATCGTTATCTACGTGAGCATTCGATTCGAGTGGAGGTTCGCGATTTCGGCGATCGCGTCGCTATTGTACGATGCCTTGTTCGTTATCTGCTTGTTCTCCATCTTCCAATTGGAAGTGAACTTGCCCTTCATCTTGGCCGTCTTAACCATTGTCGGTTATTCCATCAACGATACGATCGTTATTTTCGACCGGATCCGGGAAAATCTGCGGTTCGCCAAAATCAAATCGGGCGCGGATTTGGACAGATTGGTTAACGACAGCATTTGGCAGACGCTGGCCCGTTCCATTAATACGGTTATTACCGTATTGGTTGCAGCCCTTTGTTTGTTCATCTTCGGCAGCTCGTCGATTAAATTGTTCTCGCTAGCTATGATTTTCGGCTTAGCAAGCGGCGCTTATTCTTCCATCTTCATCGCAAGCCAACTTTGGTTGTATCTGAAGAAGAAGCAACCGCTTAAGAAAGTAGCTGTCAAACCGCAAAGCACGCCTTAAACATCAGGAAAGGAGTGGTTCTGATGGCAATGGAACAACGTTCGGTCTCAGCGGAACGCGGTGCTCTGGTTTCCCTGTGGGGGCTGCTCGGCTTGTCTATTGTAAAAGGCACGGTCGGTTGGCTGACGGGCAGTAAAGCTTTGCTCGCGGATGCTTGCCAATCGGCGGCCGATTGCGCAGGTTCAGTAACCTCATATCTAGGCATTCGCAAAGCGCGAGTCGATCCGAATTCAACGGGATCGCCCCGCCAGAAGCCGGAATCCGCCGTCGTAATCGTTTTATCGGCTATGCTGCTCGTTGGCGGCATCGAAATCGGCATTTCCTCGGTTCGCTCCGTCGCTAACGGAGTGGATGAAGCGCCGGGAGTGGGAGCCGTTATCGTTATCGCTGCGGGAATCGGCGTTAGAGAAGGGCTCGTCCGATACAAACGAAGCCGGGATAGCAAATGCGGAATTCGCGGAGATCGAACCGTAGATAATCGTTCGGATATATTTGCTTCCTTGACCGCGTTGGTCGGAACTTCGGGCGCCGTCGTGGGAGACCTCTACGATATGCCTTACTTATACGTGCTGGATCCAGCCGCAGGATTGGTTATTTCTGTGTTTGTCGTACGTATGGGATACCGGATGACGGCTGATGTATTGCGTACATCCGACCGCGGCGCGTTGGATGAAACGGATGCTCAGACGCTCTTGGAAGCCGTACAAAGGGTAGAAGGAGTCGTCGCCGTGGACGAGGTGAAGGCCAGAGAGCACGGGCATTACATCATACTCGACGTCGTCATCCGGGTAAATCCGAGAATAAGCGTATTCGAAGGGCAAGACATCGCCCATCGCGTCCGTCGTCAGTTGACCAAACGGTTTCTGCATATTATGGACGCGAACGTGCAGGTTCAGCCTTACGATCCTGGTTTTCCTTATAAGTCCAATCATCACGAAGAGGAGCTTTCCTCGCTTTTGCAATAATGAATATTTCTTATGCTAGCTGATCGTTAAATTCAATCCGCCGCTATTTTGCCGGCGGATTTGTTTGTGTAATACGTCCGGATGGGGAAGGGAGCATCATATGATCAAGTCTAAATACAGATGGGATCTGCCTTCGCTCGACGAAGAGCAAGTCGCGGCGCTTATGAAAGGTTTGAACGTAAGCCGTCTTGCGGCAGGCGTATTGTCAGCCCGGGGCTGGTCTTCTCTGGAGCAAACGTCGGCATTTTTGGAAGCGGACGCGTGGCAACTGCTGGACCCGTTCGAGATGAAGGGGATGAAGGAAGCCGTAGGCCGCATTTCTTATGCTATAACAAGCGGAGAACGAATTCGCGTTTACGGCGACTATGATGCGGATGGCGTAAGCTCTACCGCATTGATGATTCGTTTGCTTACTGAGCTGGGCGCGAATTTCGATACATACATCCCGCATAGGAGCCGCGAGGGATATGGACTCAACCTTGGAGCGATCGATAAGGCCGCGGAAGCGGGGGTTAACCTGCTTATTACGGTAGATAACGGAATAAGCGCGGTGGATCAAATCGCATATGCTGCGCAACAAGGAATCGATGTCGTTGTAACCGATCATCACGAGCCTCCGGAGGTGTTGCCGGAAGCAGCGGCTCTCGTAAATCCCAAACAAAAGGATTGTCCGTATCCCTTTAAGGGACTCTGCGGAGCGGGTGTCGTTTTCAAACTCGCGCATGCCATGTTAGGCCGACCCGTTCTTGAATATGCCGACTTGGCGGCTATCGGCACAATCGCGGACCTCATGCCTCTAACGGGGGAGAATCGAGTTATCGCGCGCCTTGGCTTGGAGCAAATGCGACGATCGCCCATTGTCGGAATCCGCGCGCTCGCTAAAGTGTCCGGAGTCAAACCCGAGGATCTGACCAGCGGACGCATTGGCTTTTCTTTGGCCCCAAGACTAAATGCGGGCGGACGGTTAGACCATGCAGATAGAGCGGTAAAGCTGCTCGCGGCGGTCGCGGAAGAAGAAGCTGAGCTGCTGGCGAACGAATTGGACGGATTGAACGTTGAGCGCCAAGAGTTGGTTGAGCAGACGGTTATCGAAGCGGATTCCATGTGGCAGAGCTGCTGCTCGGCTGCGGGCGATAGACCGATGAATGTGATCGTACTCGCGAAAGCGGGCTGGAATGCGGGGATTGCCGGGCTCGTCGCATCCAAGCTGGTGGAGCGATACTATCAGCCTGTCATCATTCTGGCAACCGATTCGGAAACGGGGTTATGCAAAGGATCGGCGCGATCGATTGACGGTTTTGATCTGTATGCCGCTCTAACGGAATGCACGGATTTGATGGAGCATTACGGCGGCCATCAAGCGGCCGCGGGTATGACAATTAGCCAGGACAAATTAGGGGAGCTGAGCGAACGTCTCCACATATTGGCGGATCAATGGCTGAGCGCGGAACATTGGCAGCCGAAGCGTCGGGTCGATCTCAGCATTTCCCTTCAGGACATTACGCTCAAAGCCATTGAACAATTGGCCCGATTGGAACCTTTCGGCAACGGAAATCCGACTCCGCGTATCGTTATTCAAGATGTTTTAATTCGCGAGAGCCGGACGATGGGCAAAGAAAGCAAACATTTGCGCATTACGATAGAGCAAGCCGGTCAGACGATCGAAGCTGTTGGATTCGGCATGGGCGAGTACAGGGATCGTTTGGCACCGGGAATTCGCGTCGATTTGCTCGGCGAACTATCGGTCAATGAATGGAACGGAAACCGGAAAGCCCAGCTTATGTTCCAGGATTTTCGATCTCAGCACCTTCAATTGAATGATAGGCGCAAAGAACGCAATTGGTGGCCTGCCGTGGAGAGTCTCGTTATGAATCAGCCCTCCGGTTTGGTCATAGGCTGTGCTTCGACGGCTCTATTAAGGGAAGCGACTTCTAGATTCGGACATGCCGAAATCCCGATAAGCTTATACACGGATAGTTGGATCGATATTCGTACCGTCACGCAAACAGCCGCATCATCGGAGCTCCGTGCAAATCCGCTAAGCGATTGGCGCCATTTGATTATGCTAGGTTTCCCCGCAAACGACCAGGAAGTTAGGACGCTGAAACAATGGCTTGCTCCCGAAAGAGGAGGAGAGGTCGTCACTTTATTCCATGAAGTCGGGGATGCACGCCAGGCTGGCGACATTGTTCCGGCTTTCCCGGAGCGCAAACATTTTGCCGAAATTTATGGAATGTGCCGCAAGCGGGGAGCTTGGCTCGATAGTCCGGAAGGGTTCGTCCAGGAAACGGCTTCCCTAACCGGATGGCCTTTGTCCACCTTACGGATGGTGCACGAAGTATTCATAGAACTTGGTTTTATAGCCGCGGACGGAGCATCGCGCAAGATCGTTGCCGAGCCGCCGCGCAGGGAATTAGACGATTCTACGCGATATCGTAAAGCCCGTGAACAGTTCGATGGATTGAGATTGGCGCACATGACGACAGAAGAGCTCCACCTTTGGTTTTCGGCATGCCATTCTACGTCGGTGTAAAATCGTCCGATTTGGTAGCCAAGAGACGGGGAAAAAGTGTATAATGCTGTTCGTGATACAGAAAAGGAGCATGATATCCATGGATTTCAAAGACTATATCCGGGTTATTCCCGATTTTCCGCAGCCGGGCATTCGGTTTAAGGATATTACGACGCTGCTTAAAGACGGGGCTGCATATCGCGCAGCTATCGACGCTTTGAAAGAGCTTGTTAAAGACAAAGAGATCGATCTCATCGCGGGGCCTGAAGCTCGCGGCTTCGTCATCGGTGCTCCGCTGGCGCTTGCGCTTGGAATTGGCTTCGTTCCGATTCGCAAGAGCGGGAAGTTGCCGGGAAATACGGTGGAAGCCGCTTATGACCTCGAATACGGCAAAGACAAACTTGCTATCCACAGCGACTCCATCAAGCCCGGGCAAAAGGTGCTGATCGCCGACGATCTGCTTGCGACAGGCGGAACGATCGCAACCTCGATCGATCTGATTACCCAACTCGGAGGCGAGATCGTGGGCGCCGCGTTCTTGATCGAGCTTAGCTATTTGACGGGCCGCGAGAAATTGTCGGGAATCGACGTCGTTTCCCTTGTCACTTACTAGAACAATGTCGCTTAGTTGATTTGAATAGAAGCTCATACATGAACAGGACGCTCATGCAGTCAAACGACTGTCGGGAGGTCCTGTTTTTTTGCCCGGGGTGTTACTCCTATCGTACCAAGGTTGACGTTTCCCGCCGCTAAGAGGCATAATGGTAGCAATAACTTCAGGGGAAACTCCCGGTGTATGGCGCCGGCGGAAAGGAATTCGGCATGGGCATGGAGCTACTTCTCGAGAAAGCAACTACGTATATGAAAGAGCAAGATTTGCAAAAAATCCGGGAAGCTTATGAATTTGCCGAGGAAGCTCATCGCGGTCAGGTTCGTAAATCCGGTGAACCTTATATTTTACACCCCGTGGCCGTTGCCGAAATTTGCATGGGTATGCAGATGGATGTCGTTACGGTTATGGCAGCTTTGCTTCATGATGTTGTCGAAGACACGAACGTAACGGTCGACGATTTGCGCAGCCGCTTCGGCGAAACGTTAGCCGGCCTTGTCGATGGTTTGACGAAGCTGGAACGAATTCAATTCCAATCCAAAGAAGAGCAGCAGAACGAAAATTATCGCAAAATGTTCGTAGCCATGGCTAACGATATCCGAGTTATTCTCATTAAATTGGCCGACCGCCTGCACAATATGCGCACGCTTAAGTTCCAATCGGAGGAAAGCCAGCGCCGCATCGCGCATGAGACGCTAGAAATTTTCTGCCCGATCGCTCACAGGCTCGGAATTAGCGCGATAAAGTGGGAAATGGAGGATATCGCGCTTCGTTTTCTCAATCCGCAGCAATACTACCGGATCGCCCACCTGATGAAGATGAAACGGACGGAACGGGAGCAGCACATTACCGAGTTGATCGATCGAATTCGGGAGAAGCTCGAGGAAATGGGCATTCAAGGAGATATTTCCGGAAGGCCGAAACATATTTACAGCGTTTATAAAAAAATGTCGAGCCGCAACAAGCAATTTAACGAAATTTACGATCTGTTGGCCATCCGCATTCTCGTGGATAACGTCAAGGATTGTTATGCGACGCTTGGCATCATTCATACGTTATGGAAGCCTATGCCGGGACGGTTTAAGGACTATATCGCCATGCCTAAAGCGAACATGTACCAGTCCTTGCATACGACTATCGTAGGCTCGACGGGGGAACCGACCGAAGTGCAAATCCGAACTTGGGATATGCACAGGACGAGCGAAATCGGAATCGCCGCGCATTGGGCTTACAAGGATGGCAACAACGCCGGAGTAGCGCCGGGCAGCTTCGGGGACAAGATGAATTGGTTCCGCGAAATCATCGAGCTGCAGCAGGAAACCCGGGATGCGGCAGAGTTCATGGAATCGCTGAAAATGGACTTTTTCACCGATCTCGTATTCGTGTTTACGCCGAAAGGCGAAGTGTTCGAGCTGCCTGCGGGATCCGTCCCGCTTGATTTCGCGTTCCGCGTTCATACCGAAGTCGGCAATCGAACGATTGGCGCGAAGGTTAACGGTCGCATAGTTCCGCTTGACCATAAGCTCAAAACCGGCGATATCGTCGAGATTCTTACTTCTAAGCACTCCTATGGGCCGAGTCAAGATTGGTTGAAAATTGCGCAGTCTTCGCACGCTAGAAGCAAAATTCGCCAATGGTTCAAGAAGGAGCAGCGAGAAGAGAGCGTAGATAAAGGCAAGGAGCTGCTGGAGCGCGAGCTGAAGCGGCTTGGCTTAGAGCCTCATGAATGGATGACGGAAGATAAGCTCCAGGAAGCGGCGAAAAAATTCACGTTCAATGACATGGAAGACATGATGTCGGCCATCGGTTTCGGCGGAATAACGGCTGCTCAAATCTGTACGAAGCTGACGGAGAAACTGCGCAAGGAAGCCGAAGAAGCGCAGCAAATTCAGCTGACCGCAGAAGTGAAGGAAATGAAGGCTCCATCAACAACCGCATCCGCAGAGCGCAGGAATAAGGCAGCCGGCGTAAGCGTTAAAGGCGTCGATAATCTGCTCGTTCGATTCGCCCGTTGCTGCAATCCGGTACCCGGTGACGATATCATCGGGTATATTACGCGCGGACGCGGTGTTTCAGTCCATCGGACGGATTGTCCTAATATTCCGACGGCGGAAGACGGAGAAGAAGCCGCTCGCGTTATTGAAGTAGATTGGGAATCAGCGGTCGAGTCCAATTACAGCGTCGAGATCGAGATTCTGGGACATGACCGGCGCGGCCTGTTAAATGAAGTGCTGCAAGCCGTCTCGGAGAGCAAGACGAACATCTCCGCCGTATCCGGACGTTCCGATAAGAACAAGATGGCGATCATGCACATGACCATCCTTATTCGCAATAAGGATCATTTACAATCGGTTGTTGATAAAATCAAGCGCGTTAAAGATATTTTTTCCGTGCAACGGATGATGCAATGATAGAACGGAGCAAGTACGGAGGGTAAGAAATGAAAGTCGTATTGCAGCGGGTGTCCGAAGCCCGAGTTACGGTCGATGGGGAAGTTATGGGTGAAATCGGCAAAGGTTTAATGCTGCTGGTCGGCATTGGACAAGAGGACGAAGAGTCGGATTGGGTTTGGATGGCGGACAAGCTGACTGGCTTGCGAATCTTCGAAGACGAAGCGGGGAAAATGAACCTGTCGGTAGAAGATGTTAACGGAGCTATCTTATCGGTATCTCAGTTTACGCTTTATGGAGATTGCCGCAAAGGGAAAAGGCCGAATTTCATGGCAGCGGCAAAGCCGGAGCTTGCGGAATCGCTTTACGATCGGTTCAACGAGCGTTTGCGAGAACGCGGATTGCTAGTGGAAACCGGACGATTCGGGGCGATGATGGATGTCTTTCTCGTGAACGACGGACCTGTCACGCTAATATTGGATAGCCGGAACGGTTGAAATTGCCGCGATGCGGGAACAATACATGTCGAACCCTTTGCAATCAAGAAAGGATGTCGACATGAGACAATCTCGCAAGGAAGCGAACATGGAATGGATGATGCGGGAAGGCTTAATGCCGGAACGCCGGGAAGCGATGGCTATAGCGAGTCGAATTCGGAATGAGTTTGCCGATGAACTTGGGACGAATTCCTCTGCTGGAGCCGCTCACGGGAGACGTCACCCGCCAGTCGGGCGGGGCTAGTCGAATCTATATCTTTAAAGGCGGCCGATTGTTCGATTGAACGGTCGCTTTGTCGTTTAAGGAGCCGAATATGCGGCATATCTCCCTCTCGGTAACGCTTACTTTTTTGTAATGAAACTGTAATCTCTTTATCATCGCTTCTTAAAGTAAATGGACTAATCTATAGACGACCCCCTTTTTCAATATATTTTTAGATGAACCTGCCGATACGTCGGCAGGTTATTTTCTTGACATGCCTGGGGCAACATATTACAATTAGAAACAATTGAAATTTGCCTTAGATTCTAAGACGGGAAACAGTACTCCAACCCCACACCCCCAGAGAGGAAAGCCTTCAGGCTGCAAGCTTTCCGGTGATGATTGGACGAACGACATCCTTGAGAACCTGATGTGAACGACGCCAGCTGAATTCGATAAGCTGGGAGTCTGCTAGCATTAAGGCGTAGCCGGGCGTTAACCGGATGAAGCGCAAGCTGTTGTCGAGATATTCCGATGAATGGAATGAACGACACCGGTTTGAATGACGGGTGGCACCGCGGGAGCATGTAGATAACGCTCTCGTCCCTGACGATCTTCGGATCGTTATGGGACGGGAGCTTTTTATTGTCTGAAGAAGGAGTGAATGGAATGGGTTTTCAGAAACCGCCCGGAACGCAGGATATATTGCCAGGCAATTCGGAATTATGGCAATTCGTAGAGAAGACGGCGAGAGACTTGTGCCGCCGTTACCGCTTCAATGAAATCAGAACCCCGATATTCGAAGCGACGGAATTGTTCAAACGCGGGGTCGGTGAAACGACGGATATCGTAGAGAAGGAAATGTATACGTTCGAGGATCGCGGCAAACGCAGTATGACGCTTCGGCCGGAAGGTACCGCCGGCGTCGTACGGGCATACGTCGAGAACAAACTGTTCGGCGAGCCAGACCTCACCAAACTGTATTACATCGGTCCTATGTTCCGGTACGAGAGAGCTCAAGCGGGGAGATATCGGCAATTTCACCAATTCGGCATCGAAGCGATCGGATCGTCGGATCCGGCTTTGGATGCGGAGGTTATCGCTTTAGGATACTCCTTCTATCGAGAACTTGGCCTGACCGGAGTAACCGTGGATTTGAACTCCGTCGGTACGCCTGCCGTTAGGGCCGTTTTCCGGGAAAAGCTGCTTGCTTTCTTGCTCCCGATGAAGGATTCGCTGTGCAAGGATTGTCAGTCGCGCATCGAACGCAATCCGCTAAGGGTGCTTGATTGCAAAGTCGATCAAGACAAGTTTACGAACGCGCCGTCGATAATAGACAGTTTGGACGAAGAGTGTACCGTTCACTTCGCGCGGGTCAAGGAATGTTTGGACGAAATGGATATACCGTATAACCTCAACTCCCGGTTAGTTCGCGGGTTGGATTATTATACGCATACCGCATTTGAATATAAAGCCCAAGGTATCGGAGCCATCGATACGATTGGCGGCGGCGGGCGCTATAATGGGCTCGTTGCGGAAGTCGGCGGAGACGATCAACCGGGAGTAGGTCTTGGACTTGGTCTGGAAAGAACGCTCCTGCTGCTTGAAAGCCAAGGCCTGAAGCCTAATCTGGATAACGGGGCGGATGTCTATATCGTCGCGTTAGGAGAACGGGCGGAGAAGGCAATACCTGCGCTGCTTCAGCAGCTTCGCAATGCCGGCCTGTCGGCAGAACGCGACTATCTGGGACGCAAGACGAAAGCCCAATTCAAAGCGGCCGAGCGTAACCGCGCCCGATTCGCGGCCGTACTCGGCGACGATGAGCTGGATCGCGGGGAAATTTCTTTAAGAGGGATGACATCCGGCGAACAGCAGGCGGTAAAGCTGGAAAATCTGGCAGAAGCGATACACACATTCATTTCCATAGAGGAAAAGGGGAACAACAACTCATGATGCTCAAAAACATCGATTGCGGTAAATTGTCCAAAGAAAATGTCGGCCAAACGGTCGTCCTGAACGGTTGGGTGCAAGGCTGGCGCGACTTCGGAGGTATTCTCTTTATTGACCTTCGAGACCGTACGGGTATCGTGCAAATCGTCTTTAACCCGGAATTTTCCGGCCAAGCGCTTGAGCTCGGCAGCCGTGCGCGGAATGAATACGTGCTTGCGGTTAAAGGTAAAATCGTCGAACGCGATGCAGCGACGTTTAATCCGAACCTTGCTACCGGCGAAATTGAAGTGCAGGTGCAGGAAGTGGAAATCATCAATGCCGCGAAAACTCCTCCGTTCCCGATCGAAGACGGCGTGGAAGTGGATGAATCTCTTCGCCTGAAGTATCGTTACCTGGATTTGCGCCGTCCGGAAATGCAGAAAACGCTTCTGCTTCGTTCCAAAGCGACTAAAGTGTTCCGCGATTTCCTGGACGACAACGGATTCATCGATGTAGAAACTCCAATATTGACTAAGAGCACGCCGGAAGGCGCACGCGATTATTTGGTACCGAGCCGGGTTCATCCGGGCGAGTTCTTCGCCTTGCCGCAATCTCCTCAGCTGTTCAAGCAACTGCTCATGATTGGCGGCTTGGAGCGTTATTACCAAGTGGCGCGTTGCTTCCGCGACGAAGATCTTCGCGCGGATCGCCAGCCTGAATTCACGCAAATCGACATCGAGACATCGTTCCTGTCCCAGGACCAATTGCTCAGCATGATGGAAGACCTGATGGCCAGATTGTTCCGCGAGATGGTCGGGGTCGAAATCCCGACGCCGTTCCAACGTTTGACTTACCATGACGCCATTCACAAATATGGTTCCGATAAGCCGGATTTGCGTTTCGGACTTGAGATCGAAGATGTCACGGATATCGTGAAGGAAAGCGAAGTGAAGGTATTCGCTTCCGTTGCTGCTTCCGGCGGCGTCGTGAAAGCGTTGAATGCCAAAGGCTGCGCAAGCTGGAGCCGGAAAGAGCTAGACGATCTCCAACTGTTCGCGGCTCGTTACGGCGGTAAGGGCATTGCCTGGATCACCGTGAAAGACGGAGAATGGCGCGGCCCGATCGTGAAATTTTTCAAGCCGGAAGAAATCGCGGCATTGACCGAACGCCTGAACGTTGAAGAAGGCGACTTGCTTACGTTCTCCGCTGACAAGCTGAAGACTGCCGCTGATGTTATGGGCAATCTGCGCGTTAAAGTGGGCAAGGAGCTCGGTCTTATCGACAACAAAGCATATAAATTTCTGTGGGTCGTTGATTTTCCTCTGCTCGGTTGGGATGAGGAGGGCAAACGTTTCGTTGCGGAGCACCATCCGTTCACTCGTCCAAGCGATGACGATCTTCCGTTGTTCGATACCGATCCGGGTGCGATTCGGGCACAAGCTTATGATATCGTCCTTAACGGATACGAAGTCGGCGGCGGTTCTATGCGGATCTACCGTCGCGATGTACAGGAGAAGATGTTCCAGGCACTCGGCTTCTCAGCCGAGGAAGCCCAAGAGAAATTCGGATTTTTCCTCGATGCGTTCGAGTATGGGACGCCTCCGCATGGCGGCATCGCATTCGGTTTGGATCGCTTGATCATGCTGCTTGCCGGCCGCACGAACTTGCGCGAGACGATCGCGTTCCCGAAAACCGCAAGCGCTACGGATTTGCTCTGCGATGCGCCTTCAGTTGTCGTAGAACGTCAATTGGACGACTTGCATATCCGTCTATCGGCCAAAGCTATTGCCGCGCAAACGAAAAGCGCCGCGGCTGCCGAAGGCAAAGCGGAAACAACTGAGCCTGCCGTTCAAAGCCAAGGCTAAACAAAGGAGCGAGCGTACCGATGTTGCATCAATTCTCCAGAACGGAATTGGCCATCGGGCCGGAGGGACTGGAGCTGCTCAAGGGTAGCACCGTCGCCGTGCTCGGCATTGGCGGAGTCGGCGGGATCGCCGCCGAGGCTTTAGCGCGATCGGGCATCGGCCGAATCGTCCTGATCGACAAGGACATTGTCGACATTACGAATATTAACCGTCAAATTCACGCGCTCACGACAACGGTCGGTCAGCCTAAAGCGGATTTGATGAGAGACCGCATCAAATTGATCAATCCGGAGTGCGACGTTATCTCGCTCAGGATGTTCTATACGGAGGAAACGTATGAAGAGCTGTTCAAGTATCCACTCGATTACGTAGTCGATGCTTCGGATACGATATCCTATAAGATCCATCTCATTAAGCAATGTTTGGAGCGCCAAATTCCGATTATCTCGAGCATGGGGGCAGCGAACAAAACGGATCCGACCCGTTTCCAGGTTGCGGATATTTCCAAGACGACCGTTGATCCGATCGCCCGCGTCATCCGCAAGAAGCTGCGGAACGAAGGGATCAAAAGAGGCGTTCAAGTCGTTTTCTCCACAGAACTGCCGATTAAGCCGAGAGAAGACGTCACGGAGCGTATCGTTCCGGATACCGCGCCGGATATCCGCAAAGCGCAGCAGCCGCCGTCCAGCAATGCTTTCGTTCCTCCGGTCGCCGGCTTGATTATGGTCAGCGTTGTGTTCAAAGAACTTCTAGTTAAGGTGGATAAACCTTATGGATGATGCATTAGTCAAGAAGCTGAAGGTGCCGCAAGCGGGTAAAGTGGCTGTCATTAATGCTCCGGAAGGATTTCTTGAGCTGATTGGCAGAACCGAAGAGGATACACGGGCGGCGGAAAGCGAATACGGCTCATACGACTACGTGCAAATGTTCGCCACGGGAGTTGCTGACGTGGAGAAATGGGCCCCCTTGGCACTTCAAGCCGTAAAACCCGATGGATGGCTATGGCTTAGTTATCCTAAAGGAACGTCTAAGATCAAGACGGACCTGAACAGGGATCGGGGCTGGTCGGTCGTTCAAGCGGCAGGCTGGGAGGGCGTTGCTCTCGTCTCCGTGGACGACACATGGTCGGCCATGCGGTACCGTCCCTTAGGTGCTGCAGGTAAACCTCGCGTAACCCCCGCCGAGCGCCGCGCTGCAGGTATCGAGCCCGCTGCGCCGTTAGAAACGCCGGACGATTTGCAGAAAGCGCTGGATGCGAATCCGACAGCGTCCGCTTCCTTCGGCAAACTGGCGCCGTCTCACAGAAAAGAGTACATCGGATGGATTCTTGAAGCTAAAAGAGCCGAAACAAGGTCTGCACGTGTATACAAGACGATCGAAAAACTTGAATGCGGGCATAAACGCCCATCGGATAAATCATAAGAAAAAGGCTATCCCAAAGTTGCGTAGACTTAGGATAGCCTTTTTTAATAAGGGGAGGAAGGTACTTATGGGTTATTACGGGCGGTGAATGGTTTTCACGTGATCGAGATGGACAAAAGTACTGGCGCCGTCCACGGTCACCATTTCAATGAGATTGTTGTGGACGGATTTGAGCAAACCGATTTTCTCGGGATGCTCTCCTAAATCCAGAATAACGAATTCGTTCTCGAACTTTTTCAATTGCTGATCGAACGTTCGGGCCAATGATGCCGTCGTCGGATGAACGGGAAATTTTTCTTGATCCAGCGCGTAGGGCGTTGTGTGCGGGTCGTAGGGTACAAGTATTTTAAGATGACGCATCGAAACGTATAGCGACCTGAACATAGGCGAATAGAAGACGAAAAAATCATTCATGATGCTTGTGACGTAACCGTGGACTGTCTGACTGCCGGCAATATACAGCTCTGAGAACATTCCTTTGGCATTAAGCAGCACTTTTCGGTACGACAGGTCCATTGCAGGATCGAGCGGCGGTTCGGGCGGTTCACCGAAATTGGATTCTTGTGGGGGGCAACGGGTCAATTGTTGGATATGGACGAGCGGAACGTATAGAAATTGGATGCCGTTGTGCAGGACAAGAATATCCGTGCCAAGATCAATGAGCCTGCCTTTCACGGGAAGCCGGGTGCCAGAAACGGTCAGAGACACCGATTGGTTCAAATAAGTTTCCATGGGTTCAGCGGAAGCACCTCCTTTGCACTTGTGGGGGAAGTGAGTTTGTAATCTATATTTATGTGTACTCTCGATAAAGAGATACGGTTGGTTGTCCACGTAGACCGTGAAAATTCATGAATACATAGAAGAAAGAAGCCCGTTTTAGCTTCTATACTGCGCTTGTCTCTATCGGTAACCGGCATATCTTCATAGACTGAATGATCATTAATTAGGAGGTGCAACTCAATTGAATATGGAATTGCATGGTAGCTCACATTGCCGCCCTAAACGCTATCACCGCAAATGCAAATGTCGGAGGCCAGTAAAAGGTGGTGGAAATAACGGGGCAGCGCGAATTCCAGAACAACAAAATCAAGATCAGCATCATTCAAGACCGCAAGATGACAGTCGTACCTGGGGTTTCTGGGGTACCTGGGGTAACTGGGGTAACTGGGATAACTGGGTAGGGCAAACCGGGGGTCATAGTAGCAGCGGTAGACATAACAGTAGCGGACATAGCAGCGAACATAACAATGGACACAGAAGTGGACATAACAACGAACACAGCAGCGAACATAGAAGCGGACACAGCAGCGAACACAGAATTGGTCATAACAGCGAACAGAGCAGCGGGCATAGCAGCGGGCATAGCAGCGGGCATAGCAGCGGGCATAGCAGCGGGCATAGCAGCGGGCATAGCAGTGGACACAGAAGTAGACATAGCTGAGGGAAAAGAGGACGCTGTTGTAAAAGAAGGTGCAACTGCAGAAGCAAGAGAGGCAGAAATTGCTCAAGGAAATAAGAGTGAGACGAGGCTTTTCCAGAAGCAGTTAAGCTGCTTGGAGGAAAGCTTCTTTTTTGTCTGAGTCCCCTAGACGAATGCCGTTTCCCCGATAGCGGGGAGTCATACGCTGATTCTGATGAATCGACGCTTCATGAGGAAAGGCGGTAATCTAATGCCTCTGTCGATCAGAGCATTACGGATTAGCGAATCGGCTAGCCGGAAGTTGGAGAAAAACCTTTGGAATGATCTTTATGTTCCGGCCAAGATGACTACCAATGGCCGAACCGTCTCTGTGTTGGTTCGCTATCGGGGCGGACATACCCGAGGTTACCCCAAACGTTCCTATGAGGTCGTTCGTAAAAACCAAGCCTTTCATTATAACGCCGAGTTTGACGATCCTTCGATCATTCGAAACGCGCTTTCGTTTGCTTTCTTTCCGATGATCGGCGTGCCCGCGCCAAGAACAAAACATGTACAACTTATGATCAATGGGCAATCGCTGGGGACTTACCTCGAAATAGAAGGCGTGGAAAGGTTGTTTTTCCGCAGAAGAAAGATCGGAGCATCCTCTTTGTTCTATGCAGTGAACAATCGGGCGGATTTCGGCCTTAACGCACCGGATACGAGCCGTCTGAAGTCATCGCTTCTAGCGGGGTACGAATACCGGTTTGGCCTTTCATCCGAGAAAACTAAATTGAAGTCGTTTATTTATGGGTTAAACGTTCGCAAGGGAGCACAGGCTGAAGCCTTTATCATGTCGCGATTGGACGTTAATAATTATCTGAGTTGGCTGGCTGGGGCAGTTTTAACCGGAAACTATGACGGGTTTGAGCAAAATTACGCGATTTATCGAAGCAGGCAAACTGGCAAGCTTCGGATGATTCCTTGGGACTACGAAGGCACGTGGGGCCGTAATTGCTATGGTAAGCTTGTGGACAGTAACTTGGTTTCCGTTTCCGGTTATAATTTTTTAACGCGCAGGATGCTACAATTCTCATCCTTCCGCAATCAATACGAAACCATTTTGCGGAATGCATTGAACGGTCCTTTTACGGAAAACAGATTAATGCCCCTAGTGGAAAGAATGATTAGCCAAGTTGCCCCTGAGCTAAGGGAGGATACAACTCGCAGATTTTCCTATGGCGAATTTCTGGTCGAACCTAGCGTAATCCGCCAATATATTCGGGAACGAAGAGCGATTGTAAGCGCCGAACTGCAAAATCTATAATGTTCACAAACCGAACGCCAGTTCTTATAATCTTCCTGTTTGCCAGTCTTTCTGCTATGATAGGAGGAGAAGAAGGGCGGGGAAAGACATGGATTTATTCAGCTTCCGCGCGGAATCGGAGCCGCAGGCACGGCTGCTCGCAGATCGGATGCGGCCCGAGACGCTGGAACAATATATCGGCCAGGAGCATCTCATCGGTCAGGGAAAGCTGCTGCGGCGGGCAATTGAAGGGGACGTTGTTTCTTCCATTTTGTTGTTCGGACCGCCGGGATGCGGCAAAACGACTTTAGCCCATATCATCTCCAAGCAAACCAAAGGAGATTTCGTTCGATTAAATGCGGTTGACGCGTCGGTCAAAGACGTGCGCGAGGTCATTGAGCAGGCGGAAAACAATAAAAGCCTGTACGGCCGCAAAACGATCCTTTTTCTGGACGAAGTACACCGGTTTAACAGCGCTCGCCAAGATGCTCTACTTCCCGCCGTTGAGCGCGGGATTATTATATTCATCGGGGCAACGACGGAAAATCCGTTCCACTCCGTAAACGGGGCCTTATTGTCCCGCTCGACGCTTTTCCGGCTAGAGCCGCTTACGAAGGAGCATTCCATGATCGCCATGCGCCGGGCGCTGGCCGATTCCTCCAAAGGACTCGGTTTTATGAAGCTATCCGCCGAAGAGTCGGCTTTGGAGCATATCGCTTCTATGGCCAACGGTGATATTCGCCGTGCGCTGACGGCACTTGAGCTCGCAGCGGTTACGACGCCATCGGAACTGGACGGCACCGTCCGTATCACCATGGAGGTCGCGGAGGAGTCCATCCGCCAGCCGACGGTGATCGCGGATGAATCGACGCAGTATGACGTGCTGTCGGCATTTCACAAGAGCATTAGAGGTTCGAGCGACGCTGCGCTCTATTGGTTTTTATATGCGGTAGAGAAGCTTGGGATGGATCCGATGGTATTTCTCCGCCGATTAACGGTCGCTTGCAGCGAAGATATCGGCCTCGCCAACCCGCAGGCCATGGTCCAGGCCGTAAGTGCGATGGAGGCGTATCACCGGATCGGCTGGCCGGAGTCCAAATACATTGTTTCGCAAGCGATCCTGTTCGCAGTGGAAAGTCCTAAATCCAATGCGATTGCCGTTACCATCGGTAAAATCATGCAGTCGTTCGAGACGAGCAAATCCGCCGAAGTACCGATGCACTTAAGGGATGGACATTACAGCGGCGCCAAGAAGCTTGGCCATGTCGGTTACCGTTACCCTCACGATTATCCGGGGCATTACGTGGAGCAGAATTATTTACCGGACAAGCTGGAAGGCGAATCGTTCTATGAAGCAACGGAGCAGGGAATGGAAGATAAAATCAGACAAAACCAACTCAAACGCAGGGCCAAAAAGAAATAATCGTACCGTTCGGAGCACTTAAATCGTTGGAATCGGTTATTTCCAGCCTTTTTGATCGAAAAATCGGCATAGGTGGCAGGCTCAAGCGAATAGAGATGGGTACTACGGCGAATTACGGGGTCATACGTCGTTTGACGGACTGCCCCAAACCGTCTAAGCTATAGAAAAGCGTTTGTGCGAAATAAGATTTCTTTGTATATGATATATTTTTATAAAATAAAGGAGGTGTACCTATCCTCTCAGATTGATGAGGATAGGGATTATTTGGACCCTGACCCCTTTCCGTTAAGCGTGGACCTGATTCTCATTTTTATTCTTGTATTTCTGAACGGCTTCTTCGTGGCCGCGGAATTCGCTATGGTCAAAGTACGCGGCTCAAGAATCGATGCATTGGTACAGGAAGGGCACAAGCGAGCGAAAGTCGCTTCCCATCTGATGGACCATCTCGATGCCTATTTGTCTGCCTGTCAGCTCGGAATTACGCTGGCTTCTCTTGGTCTTGGTTGGATCGGGGAACCGGCAATCGCCAGAATGCTCGAGCCTGCGTTCGCTTCATTGAACTTCAGCGATAGTTGGATTCATCCGTTATCGTTCGTTATCGGTTTTTCTTTCATTACGGTGCTTCATATCGTCCTGGGAGAATTGGCGCCCAAATCGGTCGCGATTCGCAAAGCCGAGACAGTTACGCTGCTAACGGCAAGACCGCTTATTTTCTTCCGTAAAATCATGAGTCCTTTCATCTGGCTGTTGAACGGTACAGCGGGTTTATTGCTTAAGCCTTTCGGCATCGATACGTCGGAAGTATCTTCATCGGCGCACACCGAAGAAGAAATCCGGATATTGGTGAAGGAAAGCCATAAGAGCGGGCTCATCGATAAGACCGAGTTGACGCTTATGGACAATATTTTCGAATTTGCGGAAACGAATGCAAGGGAAATTATGATCCCGCGAACGGAGATGAGCGTTCTATACGGCAATCTGTCGTTCGAGGAGAATAAGGCGATCGCGCTTCGCGAAATGCATACCAGGTACCCCGTTTGCGAGAAGGATAAAGACAATATCATAGGATTTGTTCATATCAAGGACTTGTTGAAAGTATCCGACAATTCTATCCTGGATATTCGTGAAGTCATGCGTCCGATGACAACGGTGCCGGAGAGTATGCCGATCAGCACGCTGCTTAAGCTCATGCAGAAGAGGAAGTCGCAAATCGCGATCCTGATCGACGAATACGGCGGAACATCAGGATTGGTTACGCTTGAGGATATCATGGAAGAAATCGTCGGAGAAATTCAAGACGAATTCGACGAGGAACGTCCGGATGTCGAGAAGCAGGATGAGAACACCTATTCAATTAACGGTATGATGCTTATCGAAGAGGTTAACAGCTTTTTCGGTCTTGCTATCTCAACGGATGATTACGATACGATCGGCGGCTGGATTTACTCTCAGATCGAGAATCCGCCGAAGAAAAGTCAATTCGTGTTATCGGATGAAGGATTTCGCTTTACGATCGAAGAAACGGACCATATGCGGATTTCCCGGATAACCGTTACCCGGTCGGATGAAACGCAGTGGGAGCCGCAAGCAGAAACTGGTTAAAGAATAAAGAGGCTGTCCCATAAGTGAAGCTGATGGGCAGCTTCTTTACTGTTTCTATCGATTATGGTTTTTGCGGGGGTGTATCTCCTTCCGGTTGCTGCTCCACCCCGCAAAGTGAAGATAAGCTTTGTAGCCAATTCCGATTACTTTGCGGGGACCCCGGGTCGGAATCGTGAAATCTGAATAGGTAAACTCGTAACAAGGAGATTTCACGATTCCAAAGGCAAACGCTGTCGCTCCTACAGGAGATACACCCCCTCTTTTTTTTATCGATTAAAGTAAAATAAGCCCATTAAAACCTTCCTGTACAAAAGCAGAAGGAAATAGAGAAGTGAAGGTAAGTCTGAAGTACATGCGTCTGAAGAAACAGTCTAGGGATAAGCTCCGAAGTGAAGAAGGATACGCCCTTTCCGTTCGGCGAATGATTGAGCCGGAAGTGTATTCGGACAAATAAAGAATAACCGAGAATCCCTGCGTTTTCTGCTTCGCGGCTTGCCAAAGGTAAGCTTAGAAGTCGGGTGGCTTTCGCTTGCCCACAATCTGCTCAAGAAATCAGCAATTGACGAATAGGGTCACAGTTCAAACCTCCTGCACCAACACTTTTTCGTTGGCTGAGTTCCAGATAATTGTTGCTTAGAAGGTCAGCGTTTGAATTGCAGGGAGTTGCTCGAAATAATCGATTAATTCCTCTGGAAATGGCCCAATTGCAGGGAGTTACTCGAAATAATCGACTAATTCCTCTGGAAATGGCCCAATTTCAGGGAGTTACTCGAAATAATCGATTAATTCCTCTAGGAAAGACCAAATTGCAGGGAGTTGCTCGAAATAATCGATTAATTCCTCTGCCATACCCACCTAAGCAACAATTGCACGGAACACAGCCTTTTCGTTTTGAGCATGATTTTCGATAAAAGTGAGATTTAAGCGGCCTGATCACGGCGTAGATGAACGAACAAGAAGCCGCAGGCACCGACTAATGCGAAAATAGCGCCGAAGCGGAATACGGTAGCAAGCCCTAGGGCGTCGTAAAGCCACCCTCCAAGCGTTCCGGCGATTAAGCCGGCAATACCGGACCAGACGACGGCGAATACGGCTTGCCCGGACGACCGGTACTCATCGGGAATCAAAGCTTGCAAGCTCCGCAATGCCGTAATATAGAAAATCGCGAACGTTATGGCGTGCATCGTCTGCAATGCAACCATCATCCAAGGCTCGGTGGCGAGACTGAGCAATCCCAAACGGATTACGTACATAAAGCTAGCAATCGCTAGCAGGGGCAATTCGCGGAAACGATGACCATACTTGGCAAGTAAGAAAAACATCGGGATTTCGCTTATGGCCGACGCGAGCGATGCGTAACCGATCGTGGAGTCGTCCGCTCCAATTTCCCGCATGGCGATCGAGAGGAAGCCTTCATTCATCCGGTGTCCGACCGAGACGACCATAATGAGCGCGAAGAAGATGACGGTTTCGCTTTTGCGAAGCAGAATCCATAAACCGCCGAATTCGAATTTTTTCAACGTTGCCTGGAAGTCTTTGATTAAGAAGGAGAAGATAAGCGACATTCCGATAGCGCAGAGCGCGAGCGTGATCGTCAAGTTTGAACCGTAAACCTTCAGCAAATATCCGAAAATAACGGCGCAAACCGCATATCCGAGAGAGCCGAACATCCGGATAGCCGGGAAGCTGATTTTCATTTGATCCGCCGCGAGCAAAGATACGCTGTCTAACATAGAGTTGACTGGCGTCTGGAACAAGTAGAACAATGCCATGATTCCGGCCATGATGGCGAATTCTTTTTGCGGCAACAGCAAAGCGAGCGCTAAGATCTGGACGCAATAGAGCAGGCTGAGAATACGGCGTAAGCTCTTGGTTCTGTCGCTCAGAATGCCTACGGCCAAATTCGAGGCGATCGAGAGGAAGGGACCTACGGAATAGATGGCGCCGATCTGCAATTTCGTAAACCCAATGCTTTCGAAATATAAGGGAAAATAAGTAATCAACAGTACCATTGTTGCATAGTTGGTGAATTGCATCATTCTTAGGATAGTAAGCTGTCCCTGCAACAATTGAGATTGTTTCATATGCGGTAATCTCCATTCTGAATGCCGGCCTGTTAATTAACTGACCGATGATTGCGTCGGAATAACCAAACAAGGGAAATCAGCTCCGCGATTAAACCTGCGGATTGCGCGAAGGAGCCTAGTACGCCGTTCCAATGCGGCAATAGCAGGACGAGAAGAACGATGGTTATGGCCGTCACTATCGCATTGCCGATTTGCGAACCGAACATCAGCTTCGTTTCCCCATGTGCCATAACTATTCCGTTTAAGGTGTCCAGCCAAGGGAAAATGAGCACGAAAGGGAAAAATCCCCGTAAAGCGTGAATGCAGGCATGAAGCAGCTCGTCTTTTACGCCGAGCACATGGAGGAACATCCAAGAGCCGATCGGCGTGAAGGCCATCAGCAGCAGAAGCAACGGCGGAATAAATCCCAGCATTAGCGTGAATTTGCGGACAATGGCGGGATCCGATTTTACGAACAGCAAAGCAATTTGATGGAAATAAGTAAAAAACCCAAGTATTAAATTCATCAGGCTCCCGGCAACCGCGAAGGAAGCGATCGCTAGCGTCCCTCTATCGGTGGTGCCTAGAAGCGCGTTCATGATCGGCAAGATCCATACGACAATGAGTGAGGAGTAGAGCAAAGGATTGTAAAACCCGAGAACTTGTTTCGGCTTGACGATCTCGCAATTTTCCATTTTTTCCGGCATGGCCTTTAGGAGCTTAGTAGCTTCAAGCCAGCTGATAGACGCTTCGATCACCATTCCGAACACGAATATGATCGAACCTTGCATCGCGCTAGTGACGCCTACGTGCAGAAAGTATTGGGACAGGAGGAACATGCCCGCTAGCCGGAAAATCATTCCGATCGTTAGCCAACGCGTTCTCATTTTATAAATTATAATGCCTTGGTACAAGCAGCGCAGACCGGAAAATACCGACAAAAACATAAGCGCGTAGAAAGTATGAACGGCCTCTCGTTCAACTAAGCGATCGGCGCCGTAAGCCCCTCCGAATATCCAATGGCCCAGCGGCGTATAGGCGACGAGCCCGCCGAATACCAAAGCAGATCCGAAGACGTAAAAACTAACACTCCTTACTGCTCTGAAGGAAATGCGGTCTCTTACGAGCGCGGAACATGTCTGCCTCAATAGTACGGCTGGTCTTTCCGTGACAACCAACAGGCTCATTCCAAGCGCGTATCCAGCTAGGATGATCTCCGGATTGTCGGACCGGGCAAGCGTTCCGTTAATGATGACATGCGAGAGATTGATTAATAGAACCGAAATGCCCATAGGAATAAAAAACAGGAAGAGCCGTCTTAAAGTGACCGGCTCGTTGGGGGTCGTCATGGTGTATCTCCTTTGAAGCGTATTGACCTGCTCGACTTGTCGAGATAGCTAGTATTATATCAGATAACAGGCGAAATTCGCGGAAGGATTTCAGACATTTATACTGGATTAAACAGTTGTGAAATGATAAATTAAAGAATGATGCTTTTTGCGAGGCTAGAGAAAGTAGATCGGGTGGCAAACGATGCGGGTAGATCAACAATGGCTTGACAGCCAATTCCAATATAGCGACAGGCATGGAATTATGATCCCTTGTCTAACTAACGATTGGGATGAGTTAAATTTGGAACATCAAACCGCAATATTGGCGAAATGGGAAATGATTCGCGGGAATATACCGGAGCATATCATCCGTTTCGAGGAGAAAATCAGAGTCAGGCAGCAGCAGTTGTTCAACGAGGACGATTTTACGGAGTCGTGTCGCATTAACGGGGACATCGCCGATTTGGCAAGCCGGATTAACGATCTTCATATTTTTTTCCGTACCCAGCAAGATTTGGACGTGGAAGCCAAAAAGCATAGCGGTTAGTGCAAAGCGGAGGACCATTCGAATGAATGACAAGCAGTTATTGTTAGGTCGATCCCCACGCGGGCCGATTACGCTGATGAGAAGGGTTTACAAATATATTTTGCCTGAGGTTAGGGCTGAACTAACGCGCTGGCGAGTAACGGCTAATGCCATTCCGGACGTTGAGCTGCGTAAGCAAGCGCTGGACAGCATGAACGCGAAGCAATTTCATTGCGAGGGCGGCGGGGTATATGCAGCCGCCAACCTAGAGCAGCGCCATGTGCTCATCCCGCTTATTGTGGCTTTGCAGACCATTAGCGACTATTTGGACAATTTGTGCGACCGTAGCACGTCTATGGATCCGGACGACTTCCGGCTGCTTCACCAGAGCATGTTGGATGCCGTTACTCCGGAAGCGCAAACCCAGAATTATTATGCGCTAAGGCAAGAGCAGGACGATGGCGGATACTTGCATGCTCTTGTCGTGCAATGCCGGGCTTCGATAGCCGAACTGCCCTCCTATGAACTTGTGCAGAAGCATGTTAGAGAATTAGTGCAGCTTTACGCGGACTTGCAAGTATATAAGCATATTGCCCACGCCGATCGCGAACAGGAACTGCTTAGCTGGTGGGAAAGTCACTCGCCCGATTATCCGCAGCTGAAGTGGAATGAATTCGCGGCCGCGACGGGGTCCACGTTAGGGATGTTTATGCTTTTCCTAGCGGCCAGCGATTCATCTCTCGATGCCGGCCAAGCCCAATCGATCAAGGAAAGTTATTTCCCTTCGATATGCGGCTTGCACATCCTGCTCGATTATTTGATCGATCAAGCGGAGGATAAAATCGGCGGCGACCTGAACTTCTGCAGCTATTACAGCGATGAGCAAATGCTGAATGACCGGATGGAGCAGATGGTACAAGCGGCTAGAAAATCCGCGGATGAGCTCCCTTTCGGACATTTTCACCGAATGATCGTCGAGGGCCTTGTTGCCCTGTATTTATCGGATCCGAAAGTTAAAGATCAACAAAACGTGCGCAAGACCGCCAAGCTTCTTATGAAGGGAAGCCCTTGGACAAGAGTGTTTTTCTGGCTAAACAGCCATTGGATCAGAAAGGCCATGTAAGGACATATAAGGGCATGGAGATACTAGGGAGGAATCGACAGATGAGTGCAGTTAAGAAGATAGCCGTTCTAACGAGCGGCGGGGATTCGCAAGGAATGAACGCGGCCGTTCGCGCCGTCGTGCGGAGCGCGTTGTACCGCGGCATTGAAGTATACGGCGTGCAGCGGGGTTATCAGGGGCTATTAAATCAAGATCTCAGACCGATGGATTTGCGAAGTGTGGGCGATATCATTCAACGCGGGGGTACGATTCTTCAGACAGCCCGTTGCAAGGAGTTCATGACGCCTGAAGGACAGCAGTGCGGAGCAGAGGTTCTTCGCGAGCATGGTATCGACGGATTGGTCGTTATCGGAGGCGACGGCTCGTATCAAGGGGCTAATAAACTAAGCAAGCTTGGAATTAAGACTATGGGATTGCCGGGAACGATCGATAACGATATTCCGTTCACCGATTTCACGATCGGTTTCGATACCGCCGTAAGCATCGTCGTCGATGCGATCAACAAGCTGCGCGATACGATGACTTCGCATGAAAGATCCTCGGTCGTGGAAGTGATGGGGCGCCATTGCGGCGATATCGCTTTGTATGCGGGATTGGCCAGCGGCGCGGAAGCGATTCTCGTCCCCGAAGTTCCGTTCGACGTGAAAGATATTTCCCTGCGGATGAAGGATAATTTCCAGAAGGGCAAACGCCACGGCATCGTCGTTGTTGCCGAAGGAGTCTGTTCCGGAGAAGAAGTAGCAAGAGGGATTACCGAGTATAGCGGGATCGAGCCTCGGGTAACGGTATTGGGTCATATTCAACGCGGAGGCACTCCTACTCATAACGATCGTATACTGGCAAGCCGGTTGGCTGATTATGCGGTTCAACGTTTGCAGGAAGGCGATTCCGGCAAAGGAATCGGCATCGTAAAGGGCGAGTTCGTCGCCACGGATATCGAGAAAGTCGTTTCCACGAAAAAAACATTTAATTTGGACTTGTACAATCTAGCTTTACGGTTATCTCAATAATACTCAAGCAACGTGAAATGGCAGGGGCTGCTCAGGAAGACCGACGGGGTCTGACTGCACAGTCCCTCTTTTTCTGAACGTCCGATTAACGATAAGAGGAGAGATGGGAATGTTTCTTTATAAATTGGAAGTACAGCTTGCGGATCGAAATATAGTCATGATCGTCATGGGGGATTCCGACGAGGAAGTCATGAACGAAGTGGAAATCCATTTGTCCAAACATTACGTCGAGCCCCCGGTCGTCCGGGAAATCGTGCTTATCGAGAAACGTCGGGCGAATAAAGGCGCAGCCTATATCATTGAAACTCATTGAATTTCAATTTCGCTTAATATTTCTTTGACATTTACACACTTTTTAAACTACTATGTATGTAAAGTGGTTCGAAGGTGGGATCTGTCATGAAAATCGCGATTGTTGCCGGTTGCAACCGAAGGAATTCTTCGAGTACAATGATGGCCAAGTTCGTAGGGGAAAGACTGAAGTCAGCCGGTCATGTCGTGAACATATGGGATTTGTACGATGAACCATTGCCCTTCTATGATCCGGACGATGAGACGGAATCGGATACCGTCACCCGATTGGCGCAAATGGTTGCGGAAGCGGATGCGGTAGTTCTCTCAACGCCGGAATATCACGGGAGCGTGTCCGGCGTGCTTAAGAATGCTCTGGATTACTTAGGCAGCGAACATTTCGATGGGAAAATGGTGCTCTGCATCAGTTCGGCAGGCGGGTCGGTCGGCGTTAGTTCGCTTCAGCATATGCAAGTTATCGTCCGTAACTTGCATGGGATCAGCTGTCCCGAATGGATTTCCATCGGGGGGGATCAGCGGCGTTTCGATGAGCAGGGAGAACCGGCGCATGCGGCCGTTCGTGCTCGCGTGGATCGCGTATTAATGACTTTCGTAAGTTTGGCGGGGAAAATGCGTATAACATGATGAATAACGACAGAAGGGCAAAGCTGGCGCTGGATAATAGCGTCAGCTTTTTGCATGCAATTTGTTCTAGCGCGAAAGCCTAATATCCATTATAATAGCCAGTGAGAGAACATAATTTCATCTGATTTGAACAGAATTTCAAAAAAAAGCACTTTGAAAGCGTGTGACTTTTGTTGGAAAACGACAAAATCAAAAAAGTAATCGAAGCTGCCAAGCTTTATTATCAGCTGGACTACAGTCAGAATCAAATTGCCGAAACTTTAGGCGTGTCTAGGCCGACCGTATCTCGGCTTCTTCAGCAGGCGAAGGCGGAAGGTATTGTTACGATAGAAATTAAAGACCCGACGGAAGATGTCGAAGTATTAAAAAGCTTGCTTAAAGACAGGTTTCAGTTGCAGAACGTCGTTGTCGCTTTTACGCCTACCTACGAGGAAAGCGTAGTGAAGAAATATATTGGACAAGCCGCGGCTTCCTATGTGAACGATTTAGTTAAAGACGGAGATACGATTGGCGCTTCATGGGGTTCGACTATGTATCAGGTGGCATTGCATCTGAAGGCGAAATCGCTGGTCAACTCCTTTGTCGTTCAATTAAATGGCGGCGTTAGCGATGCGGACGTGCTTATTTCCCCTTCTGAAATCGTTCATCTGTTCGGCAAAGCATTTAATGTCACGCCGTATTTCATGTATTTGCCGGCAATAGTAGATCATATTCTTGTTAAGCAGTCGATGCTCACGGATCGCCATATACGGAGAGTAATGGACATGGGTAAACATGCCAATATCGCCGTCTTCACCGCAGGATCGCCAACGCCCGATTCCGTTCTGATCAATTCTAATTATTTTCGCGAGGATGAGCTTGAGATTATTAAAAATAAGGCGGTTGGCGACATTTGCTCGCGTTACTTCGACTGCAATGGCGATATTTGTTTGCCAAGCTTGGATGAACGTACGGTGGGCATCGAGCTTGCGGATTTACGTCTGAAAGAGCATTCCATCCTAGTCGCTGGCGGGCCTTCGAAAGTAAATGCCATATTCGGCGCATTAAAGGGGAAGTATGGAAACACGTTGGTTACGGACCAGATTACGGCTAAAGCCTTATTGGACAAATTGAATCTACAGGAGAAATGACAACTATGACACCTGAACAAATTGCTGGGATGATCGACCACACCTTGTTAAGCGCGGTAAGTTCAGAATCGGAAGTCATGCGGATTTGCGGTGAAGCGAAACAATACGGATTTGCAACGGTATGCGTAAATCCCTATTGGGTGCCATTGGCATCGCGCGAACTGGCGGGAAGCAAAGTCGGGATAACGACGGTCATCGGATTTCCTCTCGGGGCGAGCAGAACGGAAATCAAATCCGCGGAAGCAACGGATGCCATCATGGCAGGGGCTACCGAAATCGATATGGTCCTGAATTTGGGAGCATTGAAATCCGGACACTTGGATGCAGCGAAAAGGGATATCGAAGAAGTCGTGAAGGCTTGCAAGGGGAAAGCCGTGGTTAAAGTCATCATCGAAACCTGTTACTTGACGGACGAGGAGAAAAAGCAAGCTGCCTTATTGACTAAAGAAGCGGGAGCGGATTTCGTCAAAACTTCGACAGGCTTCGGCACTGGCGGAGCGACAGTGGAAGATATCGCATTGATCCGTCATGTGGTCGGTCCCGATATGGGAATTAAAGCATCCGGCGGCGTAAGGGACCTGGATATTGCACGGAAGTTGATCCAAGCGGGAGCGACTAGGCTAGGTGCCAGCTCTTCCATCGCAATCGTTACGGGCGGAGTCGGACAAGGTTACTAATCGAATACGAATCGCGAGTGAATTAGCAAGGAGGCATAGCATTCATGAGAACCGTCGATTTAATTACGAAAAAACGCGATGGCGGCGAGTTGACCGAAAACGAGATCAACAGCCTCATCGGTGGATATACGGATGGATCCATTCCCGATTATCAAATGTCGGCGATGGCGATGGCGATTTTCTTTCGCGGAATGACGCCGACGGAACGAGCTAATTTGACGATGGCGATGGTCCATTCCGGTGAAACGATCGATTTGTCGGAAATATCGGGAATTAAAGTGGACAAGCATAGCACGGGCGGTGTTGGAGATACGACTACGCTGGTACTCGCACCGCTTGTAGCCTCGATAGGCGTTCCTGTCGCCAAGATGTCTGGACGGGGCCTTGGACATACCGGCGGAACAATCGACAAGTTGGAATCCGTTCCTGGATTTCATGTCGAAATCGATAACGAAACCTTCATAGAGTTGGTCAATCGGAACGGCCTCGCGGTTATCGGCCAGAGCGATAATCTGACACCTGCTGACAAGAAATTATATGGGCTTCGGGACGTTACAGGAACAGTAAATTCCATTCCTTTAATCGCCAGCTCCATTATGAGCAAGAAGATTGCGTCCGGAGCCGATGCTATCGTGTTAGACGTGAAAACAGGCGATGGCGCCTTTATGAAAGAGATGGCCGAGGCAGAAGACTTGGCTTCCTGCATGGTAGATATCGGAAACCGGGTGGGCCGCAGAACCGTTGCCGTCCTGTCCGATATGAGCCAGCCGCTTGGCAACGCGATCGGCAACGCCCTTGAGGTAAAGGAAGCCATAGATACGCTAAGGGGAGTTGGACCGCAGGATTTGACAGAGCTGTGCTTGACACTTGGGAGTCATATGGCGGTTCTGGCGGGGGTTGCATCTAGCAAGGAAGAGGCTCGAGCGCTCTTGGAACAATCGATAGCGGATGGATCGGCATTAGAGAAGTTTAAGACGTTTCTAGCCGCGCAGGGCGGCGATGCCTCGGTCGTAGATGAGCCGGAGCGGTTGCCAACCGCTAAGTTTCGTTTCGAAGTTCCTTCTAAAGAAGCGGGTTTCGTCGCGACTATCGCGGCCGAGAATATGGGGCTTGCAGCGATGCTGCTTGGCGCGGGACGCGCGACGAAGGAATCGAAGATCGATTTGGCCGTCGGAATCGTACTGCACAAGAAAATCGGCGACTCCGTGCGTATCGGTGAGTCTCTCGCCACGATTCATGCCAACAATGAAGCTATCCAAGATGTGTTGGTTAAAATTTACGAGTCGATTCGAATTCAACAACAAATGGTCGCTCCGCCT
Source organism: Cohnella silvisoli (assembly GCF_021190915.1). GTDB lineage: Bacteria > Bacillota > Bacilli > Paenibacillales > Paenibacillaceae > Cohnella > Cohnella silvisoli. The sequence continues at coordinate 121,183 of NZ_JAIOAP010000019.1, read as the reverse complement.
CCATTGGTCGTCGGAGAAGTGAAATAGAAGTTGGACCAGATAGACAAGCAATTGGCAATAAAGGGGTATACTTTAAAGGGGGGTGAATTGAAATGGGCCAGTTGCTTCAAACCATGGAAGAGGCGAAAACCTATATTCAGTCACGGATTACGGTTCGACCGCAAATCGGTCTGATCTTGGGCTCAGGTTTGGGCGAGCTTGCGGATGACATTCAAGAGGCCGTCCGGATTCCTTACGAGTCGATCCCTCATTTCCCGGTATCAACGGTTGAGGGTCATGCAGGGCAACTCGTGACGGGCCGCTTGAATAACAAAGAGGTTGTCGCGATGCAAGGGCGGTTTCATTATTACGAAGGTTATTCCATGCAGGAGGTAACATTCCCCGTACGTGTTATGAAAGCGTTAGGGGTAGACTGCCTGTTTGTTACCAATGCATGCGGCGGCATGAATCCGGCATTCAAGGCCGGAGACTTAATGCTTATTCAAGATCATTTGAATATGACGGGAGCCAATCCGCTAATTGGGGCGAACGAGCCAGCACTGGGACCGAGATTTCCGGACATGAGCCGAGCATACACACCAGAATTGCTCGTTCTAGTCCGAGAGACGGCGCAATCGCTTGGCATTCACATTCAGCAAGGCGTTTATGCGGGGATTACCGGCCCTACTTATATGACCCCGGCAGAGCTGACGATGTTACGCAAGCTCGGCGGCGATGCAGTTGGAATGTCGACTGTCCCGGAAGTCATTGTAGCCAGTCACATGGCAATGAAAGTAATCGGCATTTCCTGCGTGACCGATATGGCGATTGGAGAGCAATTAGAGCCATTAAGCCATGAGCAAGTCATCGAAGTAGCGAATCGTACAAAACCGGTGTTTATCTCGCTCGTGAAAGAGATCGTCTCGCGATTGTAACGGACGATCATTACGATTGGTTTCATGAAAGATATCCATATACCATCATTCAGAAGGAGCGTAAAAAAATGAAAAAGTCGGCAAAGATTTTTACGGGGATTATGCTGTTGGCTTCACTTACTTTGACAGCATGCGGAGCGAAAAACAATAACACGGGTGGGGCTAGTCCTAGCGAAAGCGCATCAGGCGATACTAGCGGCAAAGATTTTAAGTTTGCAATGGTTACGGACGTTGGCGGCGTAAACGACAAGTCGTTTAACCAAAGCGCATGGGAAGGCCTGCAGCATCTGGAGAAAGATACCGGAACGAAAGTGAAATACCTGGAAAGCAAAGAAGCCACGAACTACTTGACGAACATCAACCAATTCGTGCGCGATAAATACAACCTGACTTGGGGTATCGGTTTCTTGATGGGCGATGCGGTTAAAGAAGCTGCAGCCAAAAACCCGGACGCTAAGCTGGCTATCATCGACAACGTCGTGGAAGCCCCGAACGTTGCCTCCATTACTTTTGCCGAGAACGAAGGTTCCTATCTAGTAGGCGTTGTTGCGGGATTGACGACGAAAACGAACAAAATCGGTTTCGTAGGCGGAATCGATATTCCCGTTATCAAACGCTTTGAGCTTGGATTCGTAGCGGGCGTAAAAGCCGTTAACCCGGATGCTAAAGTCATCATCAACTATACCGGTGCTTTCGACAAAGCTGATTTGGGCAAAGCTGCAGCCGCTTCGATCTACAACGATGGCGCGGACATCATTTTCCACGCAGCGGGCGGAACGGGTAACGGAGTATTCAACGAAGCCAAAGAACGTCTTAAAGCAGGCAAAAAAGTATGGGTTATCGGCGTAGATAAAGACCAATCTCTCGAGTTCGGCGACGAAGTTACGCTTACTTCCATGCTGAAACGCGTAGACGAAGCGGTATATCGCGTTTCGAAAGAAATGATCGATGGTAAATTCCCTGCAGGCGTTATAACGACCCTTGGCCTGAAAGAAAATGCCGTAGGTTTGCCGGAAACTTCTACCAAAAACGTTTCCAAAGAAATCTTGGATAAAGTGGAAGAATACAAAGCCAAGATCATTAGCGGAGAAATCAAAGTACCGACTGCCCAATAATCAATAAACGATAAAGGGTGCTACTATGGATAAGGCGAGAACAGTCGTAGAAATGCGGAATATTACGAAGCGTTTCCCCGGCATCGTCGCTAACGACAGTGTCAATTTCAAGCTGAGCCAGGGCGAGATTCATGCCCTGCTCGGCGAGAATGGCGCTGGCAAATCGACGCTGATGAACATATTGTTCGGACTGTATCAGCCTGAAGAAGGGGAAATCTTCGTAAATGAGCAGGAGGTCGTCATCGACGGCCCCAACAAAGCGATCAAACTCGGTATCGGGATGGTGCATCAGCATTTTAAGCTGGTGCACCCTTTTACCGTGACGGAAAATATCATTCTTGGAAGCGAGCCTAAGTTAGGTTTCGCCGTAAATTACAAACAAGCCCACAAAGAAGTGGAAAGATTATCTAAGCAATACGGACTTAACGTTGATCCCTATGCCAAAATCGATGAAATATCGGTAGGCATGCAGCAGAGGGTCGAAATATTGAAGACGCTGTACCGCGGAGCGGACATCCTTATTTTCGATGAGCCGACGGCTGTATTAACCCCGCAAGAAATTAGTGAATTGCTGGAAATCATGCGTAATCTGGTTAGTCAGGGGAAATCGATCGTTTTAATTACACACAAACTTAAGGAAATTATGGCCATCGCCGATACAGTCACGATAGTGCGCCGCGGTAAAGTCATTGACAGCTTGCCGGTTGCCGGAACGAATCCGAATCAATTAGCCGAAAAAATGGTCGGTCGTGAAGTGTCGCTTAAGCTTGATAAAAAAAATGCGGTATTAGGCGAGCCCGCATTGGAAGTAGACCGTTTGGTCGTAAAGGGCCGCCAAGGATTGAATGCGCTTAACGAAACGTCATTCGTGCTGAAACGAGGAGAAATTCTCGGCATAGCCGGAGTAGAAGGCAACGGCCAAAGCGAGCTTATTGAAGCTTTAACAGGACTCCGACCTGTTTCCAGCGGCTCGATTAAAATAAGCAACATGGAAATTGCAGGTGCGACGCCTAGGACGATATCCGAAGCAGGCATTTCGCTTATTCCCGAAGATCGGCATAAGCATGGCCTTGTGCTCGATTTCCCTGTTCGCGAGAACATGGTATTGGAAACGTATTATACTCCGCAGTTTAATAAACGCGGCTTTATGGATTTCGATGCGATCGATAAACATGCGGAGCGTTTAGTAAAAGAGTTCGACGTACGGACTCCGAGCATTATGACGGAGGCAAGGGCGCTATCGGGCGGCAATCAACAAAAAGCGATTATTGCCAGGGAAGTGGACAAAAACCCCGACGTGCTGATCGCGGCGCAGCCTACCCGCGGATTGGACGTTGGAGCCATCGAGTTCATCCACAAAAGACTCGTTGAGCAGCGCAACATGGGAAAAGCGGTACTGCTTATCTCTTATGAGCTCGAAGAAATCCTTCAGCTTTCGGATCGCATTGCGGTTATTTATGAAGGACGCATCGTCGGAGAAGTGAATCCCGCGGAAACGAACGATCAGGAGTTAGGCCTGATGATGACCAACTACAAACAGTCGCAAGGAGGCCCGAGCAGTGAACAAACTGATTAAAGCGATCACTGGAGGTTCCGCGATTGTCCCAATCGTAGCCATCATTCTAGGACTGTTGGTCGGAGCGATCATTATGCTGATTGGCGGATATGATCCGATCTTGGCGTACCGTTCTTTGATTAATAAAGTATTCGGCAACCCCTACGATTTCGGGGAAACGTTGACAGCGATAACACCGCTTATTTTTACGGGATTGTCTGTCGCCTTCGCCTTCCGGACGGGTTTGTTCAACATTGGCGCTGAAGGACAATACATCATGGGAATGACAGGCGCGACCATCATTGGGGTGTCAGTCCATTTGCCATGGTATATTCATGCTCCATTGGCCGTTATCGTAGGGGCGTTGTTCGGCGGTTTCTGGGGGATGATTGCCGGTTACTTGAAGGCAGCCAGAGGCGTGAACGAAGTCATAACGACGATCATGCTGAACTGGATTGCGCTGCATCTGGCCAATTATATCGTTAATGATTATCTCCTTGAACCAGGTAAAGGTCGGTCGTATATGATCGATGAATCCGCTTCGGTAACGATTGGATGGCTTTCCCGGCTGCTTGAAGATGCGCGTATGCATTGGGGAATGTTAATTGCCTTGCTCGCAGTCGTATTCTTCTACGTATTCCTTTGGAGAACGAAGCAAGGGTATGAGCTAAGGGTAGTCGGACATAATCCAGACGCGGCGAAGTATGCAGGCATAAACGTTAACCGGGGCGTAGTGAAAGCCATGTTCATTTCCGGAGTGCTTGCCGGATTAGCCGGCGTTTTCCAAGTTCTCGGAGTTTTCCTAAATCAAGCCGTATCGGCGAGTCATACGGGTCATGGATTCGACGGTATAGCAGTCGCCCTGCTCGGAGGAAATAACCCGGTTGGCGTTCTGCTTGGAGCAATCCTGTTCGGGTCGCTTTCTTACGGTGCGGCAGGGATGAGCTTCGGAGCCGACGTTCCGCCGGAAATCATCCGGATTGTTATCGGAACCGTCATTTTCTTCGTTGCGGCGCCAGGGATTATTCGCTGGATTATCAAGCGGCGGCTTCCCGGCAAGAAAAGCAAAGGAGAGGTGATTTAGATGGATCTGGCGACGATCGGAAATATGCTAAACACCGCTTTTGTGTTTTCGACTGCGTTAATATTAGCCTCTCTAGGCGGAATATTATCGGAACGATCCGGTATCGTTAATATCGGGCTCGAGGGACTGATGACCGCCGGCGCGTTCGCAGCCGCAGTGTCCGCTTACCATGCTCAAGAAGCGGGATTCGGAAGTGCATCCCCGTGGATCGGGCTTGGCGCGGGTGCATTGTTCGGGGTGTTGTTTGCCTTGATTCACGCCGTGGCTACGATAAGCTTCCGGGCGGATCAAGTCGTCAGCGGAATTGTCATCAACTTTATTGCTGCGGGCTCTACATTGTACTTGGTTAAGCTGTTGTTCGAAGGGGCAGGAGAAACTTCGCTGGTGAATGAAGTATTCCACAAGATCCAGATACCGGTGTTATCGGACATACCCGTTCTCGGGGAAGGGCTATTTACGGCTTATCCAACTACCTATTTAGCCTTAATACTCGTAGCGGTAATTTATTATACGCTATACAAAACACCATTCGGACTGCGTCTTAGGGCGGTCGGAGAACATCCTAGCGCGGCCGATACGGTTGGGATTAAAGTGTTGAGAATGCGTTATACCGCTGTTTTGCTGAGCGGTGTGCTAGCAGGTCTCGGCGGAGCAACGATTGCATTGACGACAACGGGAACGTTTTCGCACAATACGATCTCGGGCCAAGGCTTCATTGCCCTTGCCGCTGTCATCTTCGGCAAATGGAATCCGCTAGGCGCTTTAGGCGCGGCTCTTTTCTTTGGCTTCGCGCAATCGATCAATAACGTGCTGCAACTGTTCGACTTCTCGTCGCATGTCCCTTCCGAGTTCATCTACATGCTTCCGTATGTGCTGACAATTCTCGTTCTTGTCGGCGCGGTGGGCCGCTCCAAAGCTCCCGGAGCGCTTGGCGAACCGTATTTCCAGGGTAAAAGGTAAAGAGAATAACTAGATTTTTGCAAAGAGGCTATCCCATAAGTGACCTTGTGGATAGCCTCTTTGCTATTTCTAATATGCAGAAACGAGCTTCGCTCCCCAAATAGCAAAAGTGGCTAAGCAAGTCATAAACCTGCGCAGCCACTTTGGCGATTCGATTTATAATTTTATAATTGCTTAAAATTTTACCCCGTCAGAATATTTGTTGCCTGCATTCCAGAGCAAGTATTCCGTAACTCCGCTATCATTTAATGCCTTAATTTGAGCTTGCACTTCGGCAGCGCCGTAGGCCGTAAAATGGCCTTTGCCAAGCCATTTAGCGGTAAAATCCTGTATCCACGGACGAATGATCGGTTTCTTATCCCCGAGCGGATCAAGTTTCTTATGCGTGTCGACCATTGCGCCTTTAATTGTCGCGTATGGCGCTTTGTCAGGATCCTTCTGATCAAACCATCCCGTACTATAATGGCTCGGGTAAATCATCGGGCAGATGACGTCGACCGCATTGGATATTTTGACGAAATCTTGGCCGATCCCTTCGGCGGCCGGCACCGATGCGGCGTAACCGAAAATATCTACGGAAACTCTAATGCCAAGGGGAGCTAGCTGTTTTTTCGCATATTCTACGAAACCGGCTACGATATCGACTCGATTAAGCGTGCTTTTAGTGAATTTTAACGAATCGGCTTTTTTCTCGAATCCTTCGGGGAAACGCACGTAATCGAATTGGATTTCTTTGAAGCCCATTTTGGCAGCTTCTTTGGCGATTTCAATGTTGTAGTCCCAAACTTCCTTGTTATAAGGGTTAACGAACTTATCGTTATTCTTGTTGTGCCAGACCGTTCCGTCTTTTTGCACGAAAGACATTTCAGGATGTTTCTTCGCAAGTACGCTATCCTTGAAAACAACCACCCGGGCAATTGGGTAGATGTCGTGTTCTTTTAATGTCGTCATTAATTTATTAATATCTTTGATGTACGGTTGAGGACTGCCGAGCTTTTGCAAAGTCGGATTGGTCGTTTTGTAAGTAATGTTGCCAAGATCATCTTTGATATCGATAACCATGGAGTTCAAGTCCGTTTTATCTAACAGATTGAGCAGAGTAGCCATTCTTTCTCCGCCTGCGCTATAGGCCGTTACATAAATGCCTTTAACCTTGGGCGAATCCGGCTGCGGATCACCGATGTTGTCGCCGGGAATTTGCTCAGGATTCTGAGGCTCGGTCGGGGTTCCGGGTTGTTCGTGCATTGCTGTTTTAGCGGTATTCCATAACTTTCCAAATGCGTTCTCGCCTTGTTGCGGTCCGCTGATCGCGGTGTGAAGAAGTAAAATTAATGCCAAAAAAACATTCATTGTAATATCTCTCCCCATAAGCTCTGTAACAAGATTATAAACGAGTTTAAGGGGGTTAGACACAGGTATTTTGTAGTATTTTGCCGAATGAAGTCGGGATTATTAAAGAAATTTATCGTCTGCGGAATTCACCGATTACATCGATAGTTTGGACTATGTTAACGAATGCTTTGGAATCGACTTCTCCAATCATTTTACGAAGTTCGGCTAATTCGTATCGCGTTGTTACGGTCATAAGCATGTCCCGTTCTTCGCTGGTGAAAGCGCCGCGGGTTTTGACAATCGTTACGCCCCTTGGGAGTTTAAGCAGCCTGGAAGCAAGTTCTTGCGTGTGGTTGGTTACGATAAATGCGGTAACTTTATGATGAGGCGTATGTACGGCATCAATTATTCTTCCCGTTAAATAGATCGACAGCATAGAATATAGGGCGGCATTCCAATCGTTTTTCAGAAAACCTAGCGCTGCAACGACGAACGTATTGAGAAGAACTGTAAGTATGCCGATGGGTAAGTCCCTGTAACGTGATATAATGGAGGCGATGATATCAAAGCCACCGGAAGAGCCGCCATAACGAAGCGATATGGAAGCGCCTATTCCGACGAGCACGCCACCGAAGACGGAAGCCAAGAGCCGATCGTCCGTGAGTTTTATTTCAGGTATGATCTGTAAGAAAAATGCCGTGGATAAAACGGTTAACATGCTAAGCCCGATAAATCGTTTCCCTAAGATCCGATACCCCCAGAGCAAAATAGGGACATTTAGGGCAAAATACAACCAGCCGATATTCCACCCGCTTAAGTAACCGACAACCATTGCAACGCCGGAAAGCCCGCTGCTTAACAGTTGCTCGGGAATGAGCAGCAATTGGAAGCCGAAACCGACGGCGGCGGCACTGATTATCATCAAAAATACGGGCCCGATTATGGCAATCCTTTTCATGTTAGCACCCCTCTGTATACAACCTGGAACATGTATCGTTTTTTATGTTCCCCCGGGAGAAGTTGATCATGCGAAAATGGCACCCTTTTCCTAAGACTGGAGTTTACGAGTAAGTCTGTGCTATAATGAACTGATAATTTTTTTTGGAAGCCGTAATTTGTAGGCCCAACACAGAAGGAGATTGAAAAAGTTTGAGCACATTTGCAGAATTTGGTTTGGAGCCGGACGTACTTCAAGCCATAATGGAGATGGGATTTGAAGAGGCGACCCCTATCCAAGCGAAAGCCATCCCCGTTGCCATAGCCGGCAAAGATATGATCGGGCAGGCCCAGACAGGTACAGGTAAAACCGCTGCATTCGGAGTACCGCTTATCAGTAAGATCGCAGCGAGCGAAGATCGCATCGTTGCCCTGATCATGGCCCCAACTCGCGAGTTGGCTATCCAGGTATCAGAAGAAATCGAGAAGCTTGGACGTTTCAAGGGACTTCGTTCCTTGGCTATATATGGCGGTCAAGACATCTCACGTCAAATCCGTTCCTTGAAACGGAAGCCGCAGATCATTATCGGAACACCAGGTCGTTTGTTAGACCACATCAACCGCAAGACCATTCGCTTGGACGACGTACGTACGGTCGTTCTGGATGAAGCCGATGAAATGCTGGATATGGGTTTCATGGATGATATTCAATCCATCTTGAAGCTCGTACCGGATGAGCGCCAAACTTTGTTGTTCTCGGCGACTATGCCTGCGAACATTCAGAAGCTGGCGCAACAATTTTTGCGCAATCCGGAACATATTGCAGTCGATTCCAAGCTGCTAAGCGCACCCTTGATTCAGCAATTTTACGTTGAAATTCAGGAGAGAATGAAATTCGACGGTCTCTGCCGCTTGCTTGACATGGAGCCGCCTGAACTGGCTATCATCTTCGGTCGTACGAAACGTCGGGTAGCCGAGCTATCCGAAGCCCTGATGAAGCGCGGATATGCTTGCGATGGTTTGCATGGCGATCTTTCGCAAAATCAACGCGATACGGTAATGCGCAAGTTCCGCGATGGCAGCATCGACGTGCTTGTCGCTACGGACGTAGCCGCTCGCGGACTCGATGTATCAGGTGTAACCCATGTAATCAACTTCGACTTGCCGCAAGATCCGGAAAGCTATGTTCACCGGATTGGCCGGACTGGCCGCGCAGGAAGAGAAGGTACGGCGTGGTCGTTCGTTACCGCTCGTGAAACGGATCATCTGCATTTCATCGAGAAGGTTACCCGCCATCGCATTACTAAGAAAATTCTGCCTACCTTGTCCGAAGCAATGGAAGGTAAACAGAAGCTGATGGCTGAACGGATTATGGATACCGTACGCGCGGAAGAAGATGTTACTCCATTCAAATGGGTGGCTATGCAACTTCTGGAGCAGTATGATTCCGTACAACTTCTTGCTGCAGCGATGAAGCTGCTTACAGGTGACAAGAAGGACGTTAACATTGAGTTGACTCCGGAAGATCCCGTTCGCGGCAAGAAACGCAAGTTCGAGGGTAATCGCGGTGGATCCGGCGGCGGCTACGGCAGCAGCAGCGGACGTCGTTATGGCGGAAGCGGCGGCAGCGGCGGCGGTCAAGGAGCATGGCGACAAGGGCAAGGCCGCAGCGATTCCCGCGGCGGTTCAAGCTATAGCGGCGGACAGCGCAAACCTTATAGCGGCAGCAGCAACCGTACGGGCGGCAACAGCAGCTCGGGTCGCGACGACGGCGGCTATCGCGATGCGAACCGCGGCGGACGTCCTGAGCGTCGGGATGATTCCCGCGGCAGCCGTTCCCAAAGCGAAGATTTCGTTAAAATTTAATTTAAGTCTTTAAGTTACTGACGATTGTCATCAGGGAGGAAACCCCATGGAGATGCGGGGCATGATGGGTGGCTTCTACCGGCTGTCCGAGTGGATCATGAGGTTGTCGGTTACGAACGTATTGTGGCTTCTCACGTCATTTCCTTTTTGGTTAATGATGATTAGTTTTCTTGGGGCAAAAGATACCGAGCAATTGAAGGCGATCATCATACCGCTTGCGATTGTAGCACCTTTTACTTTATTTCCGGCGACCTCGGCGATGTTCTCGGTCGCCCGGAAATGGGTTTTGGGCGATACGGATGTCCCGCTTTTGAAAACTTTTTTCCGCAGCTACAAGAGCAATTACTTGCAAGCGATGATCGGCGGCATTTTCTACGCGCTTTTGTTCGCGATATTGATTATTGATTTCCAGGTATATTTGAAGCAAATGTCTGGATTTCAACTTATCGCGTACTTATTTATTGCGTTGCTGCTCTTGCTGCTCATATCTTTGTTGCATTTCTTCTCCCTTTTGTCGCATTTCCATATGAAAACGATTCAATTGCTCAAAAATGCGCTTATTTTGACAATCGGTCGTCCAATACGGTCATTGATCATGGCAATCGGAGCTGCGGCAGTTATTTTCATGAGCACGAAGTTCACGTTTCTAATCCCGTTCTTTTTCGGAAGCATTATTGCCGTATACACTTTCTACAACTTTAATCTGGTTATCCAGAAGATGATGCTGTTGAAGGAAGCGGCGGAGACGGAGACCACCTCCGAATCCGAATCCGAATCCGAAGAAGAAGAGAAGCAAACCTAAGGCATTTTACTTTTCTTATCCACCTGCTTATAATGAGAATATTCCTGCCATGTACGTTACGACGCTTAATTGTTTTGAACCAATGTTTGTTTCAAGGGAGCCCTAGATTGCCAGGCGGCTGACATGCCCCCGAAAAGGGAAGTCAAAAGCTATGCTGCGAGCACCCACCTGCCAAAGCAGGTTCAGAAACATGCACGTCGGACGGCATAGGCGGGTTTTCTCTATCCTCGGACTTACATCCCCGGGTCAGGCGTGATAAGATAGAATGTAGCGTCAAGGGCACCCGGAGGGAGAGAGAGCATTGAAGCGATTTCTGATCGGTTTGATTCGCAGCCACGAACATACAAGTGATAAGTCGAAAGATCCTAAGCTTAAGTCTCATTATTACCGGCTTTCGAAGGATCGGGCTTGGGACGAAGTGAGTTCCATTCTGAAGAAAATGAAGGGCTATAAAGTTCTTCACGAAGTTCAGACCGTCGGCGAGATCGTCATGGAAAAGAAGTCGATGTCCGGCCGTACGATGGATATCACCATTCAAGTCGTCGGTACAAGCCCAGGCAATACTGCGGTCGACATTTATTCGGCATCCCGCGGTTCGCTTGGCGATTTGGGTGCGAACTATCGCATTATTCAGGAAATTTATAGCGTTCTGGATCGGAAGCTATCCTCTTACAAAACTTAGAAACGTGATACTCACCAAATAAAAAGCGAGGAAGGCGGTTGGCCTTACCTCGCTTTTGTTGTATTTGCTTAGTACTCAACTAAATTAGATTAGGCTCTTAACTGCCGCGATTGCCGCTTCGTAGTTCGGATGCTCGGTCATTTCGCCAAGTACTTCTACGTAAGTAATTTGATCGTTGCTATCTAATACGAAAATGGATCTCATGTCCAAGTGAAGTTCTTTGATGAGGACGCCATACGATTTACCGAAGCTGTTCTCTTTATAGTCCGACAGCAGGAATACGCGATCGACTCCAGCGGCAGCGCACCAACGAGCTTGCGCGAATGGGAGGTCTGCGCTGACGGTAATGATAACAACATTGTCGCCCAATTTGGACGCTTCTTCGTTGAAGCGGCGAGTTTGTGCGTCGCATACGCCAGTATCGATCGAAGGTACGACGCTGATCAGCTTGACTTTGCCCGCGAAATCCTTAAGAGAAGAAGTTTCCAGCAAGTTTTTGTTTAATGTGAAGTCGGGAGCCGAATCCCCGGGTTTCAAGACGGGACCAACGAGTGTTATTGGATTGCCTTTCAGCGTAGCTGAACGTTCTTGGGACATGAATATGTTCCTCCTTCATTGATAAGGTTTGCCGTAATCATTATAATCGTTATCGAATACCCTTGTCCAATCTCTGGAACAAGCGGATGGGCATGGAAGGGGTCGTCCATTTGGAACTAAGGCAGCTGCAATATTTCGTACATGTCGCACGGCTTCAGCATGTAACCAAGGCGGCGGAGGAACTGCATGTCGCCCAATCCGCGGTAAGCAGGCAAATCCATCGTCTGGAGGAAGAGTTGGGCATTCGTCTTTTCATGCAAAGAGGGCGTAATGTGCAATTGACTCCCGTAGGTCAGTTGTTTCTTCGGCGAGCGGAAGCTATATTGGGTGATCTAGATCGCGCGGTTATGGAGATCCACGAATTTCTTGATCCCGAGATGGGGGAAATTAGGATCGGGTTCCCGCATAGCTTAGGCATTCATCTCGTTCCTCAAGTGGTGGCCGCATTCCGGAAGCTTCATCCCAACGTGAAGTTTCGTTTTCGTCAAGGGATGTATCCTTCCCTCATACGCGATGTAGCGGATGCGGAAGTCGATCTAGCCTTCATTTCTCCCTATCCAGAGAAAAATGATCTCGTTACGGGGGAAATCGTTCTGACAGAGGAATTGTTCGCAATTCTCCCTGACAATCATAGGCTAGCTATGCAGGATTCCATAAAACTTAGAGATCTGAAGGATGAAACGTTCGTTCTATTCAGCTCTGGCTACTCTTTGCGCCCAATCGTATGGGATGCCTGCAAAGAAGCGGGCTTTACGCCTAAAATCGGTTTCGAGGGCGAGGAGACGGATACGATCCGGGGTCTCGTTGCCGCTGGAATGGGTGTTAGTCTGCTCCCGGAGATGGCGATGTACCAAACAAGCTCGATGATGCCTGCCGTCGTCAAAGTAAGCGAACCGCACGTGACCCGTACAATCGGATTAATCCGCAGATCGGGAGAGAAGCTCCCTCTAGTCGTGCAGATGTTCCATACGTTCTTGCTCGATTTTTTCAACAGCCAGTATAAGCCACGTTAGAAAATAAACGCCGTCAGAGCACGATGCTCTGGCGGCGTTTCTATTAGTCTGATGTTATTTACTCATCTCGAGCGCTGGTGAAGATCATGATGTATTTCAAGAGCTCTAAGAGTGAGATCAAGGCAGCAGCAACGTAAGTTAGGGCGGCGGCGTTCAATACTTTGGCGACGCCTCTTTCTTCGTCATGAGTGATAAAGCCCTCGGAAACCATAATATCGCGAGCCCGGGAGCTGGCGTTGAATTCGACCGGCAACGTAACGAGTTGGAAGGCAACGGCGGCTGAGAAGAAGATGATCCCGAAACCGACAAGGTTCATGGCCTGCAATAAGAAACCTGCAATTAATAAGATAGGCGCTACTCCGGAAGCAATGCGAACGATCGGAAACATACGGTGACGCAGAACCAACATCGGATAGCTCTGAGAATGCTGTATCGCGTGCCCGACTTCATGGCAGGCAACGGATATCGCTGAGATGGAGTTCTCGTAGTATACAGGCTCGGACAAGCGTACAACCCGGTGTATGGGATCGTAGTGGTCGGAGAGTCTGCCCGGAACGGGTTCGATCGGTACATCATGCAGTCCGTTGCGGTCCAACATGCGCCGTGCTGCTTCGTAGCCGGTAAGTCCACTGTGGCTTTGCACTTCGGACCAGCGGTTAAATGTTCCTTTTACACGGAATTGAGCCCACAGTGACAATAGAAAAGCGATAATGATCAGAAAATCCATCGGGTGAAAAAACATGGATGTGTTCCCTCCGTCAAATGAGTTGTGTAAGGCGCATTACATAAAGTTACTCTTCCCTAATAACAGGAGAAGCGCCTCTACGCAAGCAGCAGTCTGAGGTGTAATTGCGCGGAAGAGGCGTTTGGCCTGCTGCGGCTTTAGCTGCTCCAGAACGGGCTCGAGTTCTTTAACTTCCCGTTCAAGCTGGGCCAAGTGCGTTTGCAGCTCCGAGAGCTTGCGGGTTACGGTTTCATTCGCAGCTACGCGGTTCAATGAAGTGAACTGCTCGCGGATTTCTTCCAACGAATATTTCTGCGCCTTCATTTGTTCAATACGGTGAATGCGCGACAAAGTTTCATCATCATATAATCGGTAATTTCCCGTTGACCTTTTGGCTGGAGCCAATAGTCCTAAGCCAGTGTAGTAATCAATAGTGCGAGGGCTAATGCCTGCCAAGGCTGAAAGCTCTCCGATCCGGTACAGTCGTGGGGCATTCATCGATCCGTTTCGCATCGAGTTCACCTTTCTTTCCTGCTTATGGCTTCATGTCTCTATCATACAGAATGGTGAACCATACAGTCAAACGTGATAGTTGAGCTTGCTTTTCCCGATTTTATAGGTCTTTTAAGATAGAGTGGGATATAAACTTACATTGATGCAATCGATGTGATATATCAAAAGGGGTGTTGGACAAATATCAGGGGTGAAATTGCTAAACGGAGTGGTTTTAGGGTCTAAATCCTAACATTAAACACCATTAATATCGTTAATGTTAGATTTTTGGTGCATTTATTGAATATTTTTGTGAAATCCATATTGTCAAATCGTGAAGATCAACCTATAATGACACTAAGGCTTTCTTAAAATGTCATGAAACATTACACGTAGGGAGTGGTCAGTTGTGATCAAGAAAAGTTTAATTTCGTTAGGTGCACTTCTCGTGCTGTTTCCGACAATCGCTTTCGCAGAGGATCCATCAGCTACACAGCTTAACATGGGACTGAATGCATTATGGGTTATGCTTGCAGGCATTCTAGTTCTCCTCATGCAAGGCGGTTTTATTCTTCTAGAAGCAGGCTCTACTCGAATGAAGAATGCCGGACACGTTGCTGGTAAAACGATTTTCACGGTTGGTCTTGCATCATTGGTATACTGGGCTGTCGGTTATGGTTTCACATTCGGCGGTGATGCTTCGGAATCGGTAAATAAATTTATCGGATTAGGAAATTTCTTCTTCGATCCATCGCATGCGGCAGTAGATGGAGAAAATTATCCTTCATCCGTATTCTTCATTTTCCAACTTGCGTTCGCGGCCGTATCTCTATCCATTGCATGGGGCGGTTTCGCAGAACGCGCCAAGTTATCCGCATACTTGATATTCACGTTATTCTTCGCGTCAGTCATTTATCCGGTAATCGCTCACTGGATCTGGGGCGGCGGTTGGCTGGCTAAAGACGGTGCGCAAGATTTCGCAGGCTCGACAGTCGTTCACTTAACAGGCGCGATCGGTGCTCTGGCGGCAACAATTCTGCTCAAGCCGCGGATTGGTAAATTCAATAAAGACGGATCAGCTAATGAAATTCTTGGTCATAACCAAGTGTTCACCGCATTGGCGGTATTGATTCTATGGGTCGGTTGGTTCGGTTTCAATGCGGGAAGCACGGTAGCTATCGGGGATGGATTCTTCGGTTTCGTCGCATTCAATACGCAATTAGGCGCGGCTGCCGGCGCGGTATCGGCGTTGCTGATTTCCTGGCTCGTTAACGGCAAAGCAGATATTACGGCAATGCTTAACGGCGCATTGGCTGGTCTTGTCGCCATTACAGCGTCCTGTGCGTTCGTTGATCCTTGGGCAGCGGTTGTTATTGGTTTGGTTGCAGGCGTACTCGTATTCTTCAGCGCCAAGTTCTTCGAAAAAATTAAAGTTGACGATCCGATCTTCGCGCTTTCCGTTCACGGTGCGGCAGGAGTTTGGGGTACTTTGGCGAATGGTTTGTTTGCAACGGATGAATTGTCCAAAAAAGTCGGAATCGGTAAAGCGGGTTTGTTTGAAGGCGGCGGTTGGGATCAATTATGGGTACAATTCGAATCCGTTGTCGTATGCGGAGCGTTCGCTTTTGTGGCTTCCTTCATCATACTTTGGATCGTTAAGCAAGTCATCGGCTTCCGCGTTACGGAAGAGCAAGAAATTATCGGTTTGGACTTGAGCGAGCATGGTAACTACGGTTATCCTGAACAAATGAAAAAAGCCGGCACGTCGGTCTAATCGGATAGTCCTATCACCGGCGTAATCACAGGAGGGGTAGAAACCGCATGTCTAATCCCATAAGGGAGAAGCGGTTGCTTGACATCACCGGCGCCGATGATCTTGAACAATTAAGAGTGATTAGAGAAAGAGAGCAAAATAAGCTTGCAATACAATTATCCGCTTCTCCGGCAGATGAGGTAGTAGAGTCGCTCAATGAGCTTCACGACGCTCTCATTATTCAATCGCTGAAGCTTGCGGAGAACGAATTGGCACGGTTGGGGCTTGGCGCCCCACCCGTGCCTTATACGTATGTGCTGTACGGCAGCGGCGGGCGATACGAGCAGACGATGCATAGCGATCAAGACAGCGGACTCGTTTACGAAGATGCTGCCGATCAAGCCGATGAAGAACGATTCAGAACTTATTTTTCGCAATTAGCTGAAACGGTTGTTCGATATTTAATTGGTCTTGGTTACCCTCCTTGCGAGGGTAACGTAATCGCATCCAATCCGGAGTGGTGCCTATCGCTTGCGGAATGGAAAAAGAAATTGGACGGATGGTTCGCGGATCCGAGCTGGGAAAACGTCCGGTATTTACTTATCGCGGCGGATGGACGCCCTGTGGCGGGAAGTTTAGAGTTGGCGGGTAAATTGCAAGACCATTTCTTCAACGATCTGCTCAGCCATCCCGTAATCGCCCGGAGAATGATGGAAAACACGCTTAGGCACAAAGTGCTTGTCGGCGTGTTCGGCCAATTGCTGACGGAGAGATACGGTGAAGATGCTGGCAGCTTGGATATCAAATACGGCGCCTACATCCCGATGGTTAATGCGTTTCGGCTGTTAGCGGTGCAAGCCGGAATTCACGAAACGAGTACTCTTAAGCGCATCGAAGCCTTAAGGCAAGCGAATTTATTAACGGCGGAAGATGCCGATAACGCTGCGGAGGCCTTTTCCTTTTTCTTGAAAATGAGAATGTTGACGACGGTATCCGATGAAGAAGGCCAATTGATCGGCACGGGGAAAATCCCGCCTGAGCAATTGACGAAGGAAATGACGGCACCGCTCAAGAAAGCGCTGAAAGCCGGCAAAAAAATTCAGCTAAGAGTTCAACGGGAGTTGCAGCGCCGCTTCGGCGGGAGGTGAGAGGGATGAAAGAACCCAAAGACACGAATTCGATGGGGCGTATGTGGCATTTGTACAAAATGGGCGGGCTCACCCCGGCCATTGCGTCCATGCTCGGCTCATCCAACGCGCAGCAAATGGCATTAATCCGTTCCATGTCGCGGGACCAGCGTAAGGAAAGCTCGATGGAAATGCTGCTGTCGGAAATGGATGCCGTCGTATTCGATTTGGAGACAACCGGATTTTATCCTTATAACGGTGATGAAATATTGTCGATCGGCGGGGTAATTATCCGAGGCGGCAGTTTCGAGGAAGCGGAGCCGTTCTACCAACTCGTCAATCCGAAGAGAAAAGTTCCTCGGCATATTACGGAGCTTACCGGCATTACGAACGAGATGGCGGAAAACGCGCCGGATTTAATGCAGGTGTTGCATGATTTTATGGATTTTGCGGGTAAAAGGGTGCTGATCGCGCACGGCAGCGGTCATGATAAACAATTTCTTAACTCGGCTTTATGGCGAACGTCTAAGGTAAATCTGACCCACAGAATCGTCGATACGATGATGATTGCTAAGTGGCTTGAACCCAACGCCGTTCATTACGGCTTGGATGAAGTTCTTGAGCGATACGGAGTCGAGGTTACGGAGCGCCATCATGCGCTTCATGATTCCATGATGACAGCCAAGTTGTATTTTCGGTTTCTTAAGTTGATTACTGACCGGCAAGTCATGACGCTTGGCGAGCTTTACGCTTATTTAAGCCGACATTGAACACTACGGTTGGTGCTTGATCGGCAAGCTAATCCATTGTGCATGTGTGCCCCGCACGTAGATGGAGATCTCTTGCTTGCCGTTAGCGAAACCGACAATCCAATAAGTTTTCCAAGGAATCGACCCCTGTTCATCCCCGGTGCTTGGAACAGAGCTCCCTTGTGGATGCGTATGGAAAAGACCGACGATATTTCGTTGGTTTTTTTGCGCTTGGAAGTAAGCTGAAACCCAATCCTCCGGGTGAAAGGAAAACGTATCGGATGGAGAAGAGGAGCCATTGCGAACGATAGCGTAACCTTCCGCCGTAACGATCCCATCGGCCGCGGTACCGTATACGATCCCGCATGTTTCGTACGGGAGCCGTTCGCGGCAAGCGGTCAACAGATCATTTTCCAACAGTTGATTAAGTACAACCGATGTCGAGTTTTCCATGAATGCGCCTCACCGCCCTCTGTCTTCAGTATGAGGGAACGAAAGGGCGCGGACAACACCTATTGGACTTCTTTTGCCGGCTTGACCAAGAAAAACACCAACCCGAGTGCCGCTAAGGACAAAACAGATACGGTAATGAATACCGTCCGATAGGAGATTCCCATCAACCATCCGAATAGGGGAGGGCCAAAGGCAACTCCGAAAAATCGGAGGCTGCTGTAAAGCGAAGTAATCATGCCTCGTTCGGTTTTCTCGACGGCGCCGGTTATCATCGTGTTGAGACAAGGCAGCAGGAGCCCCGTTCCGATGCTGCTTAAGGTCAGTAAGCTAATGAACACGTAGAGATTCGAGTTAAACCAAATAGAGAGCGCTAAGGAGATCACCATCAACCCTAAGCCGATATTCATAAGCCATCTCATAAGCACTCCGTTCTTGCCAATAACGGTGCCCGTGATCAAAGCGGTCAAGACCATGCCAAGAAGAGGGATGGCCAGAACGAATCCTTTGCGAACTCCTTCGATGGAATACGGGGGCTTTTCCAAAATATCGGACAGGAAAAACAGAACCCCGAACAATATAAACAAAGCCAGCGATCCCCCGAAAAAGGCGGAAATCAGCCAGCGTCCGTGCTCGGCGAAAATGCCGCGGACGGATTTTGTATATTCCTTAAGGGATTGCGCCGGCTGTTCTCGCTTAGGTTCCTTGATCAGGAAGATGATCGCTAGCAACGATAAGAGGCAGAAGGCCGGGAAAGCAAAGAAGGCAGCATACCACACGACTAGAGCCAACAAAGCGCCTAAAATAGGGCTGATTACTTTCCCTGCGCCATTGGACGCTTCGATCAGACCGAGCGCCTGGCTTTGCTGACCGCTCTTATACATATCGCCGACCAATGCCATCGCAATAGGTGCCGTGCCTGCCGCGCCTATTCCTTGCAGGGCTCTAGCGCCGATCAACAAGCTGTAGGAATCCCAGACCGCACCGAGGCCAGCCAATATTCCAGCTCCCCCGTAGATGATTAGCGATGGGATGATAACGGCTTTGCGGCTGAACCTGTCGGATAAATAACCGGCAATCGGAATGATGACGGCGGCGGAGATGGAAAATAGGGTGATGACCAAGCTGCTTTGGAATTTGGAAATGCCCAGCTCATCTTTCAACGTGGGTAAAATAGGAACGAGCATGGAGTTGCCTAGAACGAGCACTAACGGGACGGTCGAGAGAGCGATGTATTCCCATACTTTGCTTTTGCGTCCTCCCTCGGCGTCCGGTGAAGACTTGGCCTTCTTATCGGACTTCGCGGGAGAGGTCATATCGCTTGTAAAAGTCACGGATAACTTGCCTTTGGACTTAGTCGTGGTTGACAATCGGGATTCCTCCTTGTGACAATGCAAGCATGCATTCGCGAATAACAGGGATAAGGTTCCCGCCTGGACTATCCGGTATGCACAGATCAAAGGAAGTATGGGACGACATGGAACGGAAGTTGAGCCGAAGTTGGTATGGATGAGGCAAATGCGGTAAGATAAAGGAAAACATCAACGCTTGGAAAGAGTGAGTATTAACGTGAAAAGAAATTTAATTATCGTAGGTTTAGTTCTGGTCGCTATTGCAGCTGTATGGATATGGGATTCTCCGGCTAAAGAGCCAGCAGGCCAACTTGCGGAAAGTTCCGTAGGAGGAGCAGTGGATGGCAATATACCGAAAGATCCAGCTCCCAAAGATAATCATTACGCACCGTCGTTTAGCCTTGCATCGCTAGATGGGACTTCTTCCTTTAAGGTTGGAGGCAAGAGGGATAAAGTGCTAATCGTTAATTTCTGGGCGGCCTGGTGCGCTCCATGCGAATTGGAAGCGCCCGACCTGAAGGATATTTACGAAAAGCACAAAGACAAGCTGGATTTATATGCGGTTAATGCGACCAAGTACGACAAGCTCAGGGAAGCCCATGACTTCGTTAAGGAGCAGAAGTTCGTTTTCCCCGTGTTGACGGATGCGAAGGGCGATGTCGGGGATTTGTATAAGGTGTTTTCGTATCCGATTAGCTTTATTATTGACCGCAATGGGGTTATCCGGCACCGGATCGAAGGAGTAATAGAACGCGAACAATGGGAAATTTATTTGCAGGAAGTCATTGATTCTTGAAGTAATTAGGAAATGCGCAGGGCTGTCCCTTAAGGTCATATTGACCTAAGGGACAGCCCATATTCGTATTATTAGGTCGGACAGAGATTACTGTTTGCCTTGATTGGGAACCTGCATTTCATACAGTTATTTTTTCCTAAAAACGAGATATTTGCCAATCTACCTGCATTTCATACATGTGTTCAAACTCAATTCGGCTAGAATGACCCAAACTAACCCCAAACACCTGCACATTTTGCAGGTCAACGGTTCTAAAAACCGTTTTTGGCGAAACAAACTGCACTTTTTGCAGTCTGTCCTGCAATTGCCTTTTTTCCGCATAGAACCCTTGCTTAATGATTAACAAGTCCATGGGTTCCACGTGAGTAATCCGGAGCGGTTTCATCCTTCACCATGCCGAGCAGGGCGTAGCGAATACTGTCAACTAGCGCTTCCCAGCTCGCTTCAATAACGTTGGAGGAAACACCGACCGTATTCCAAGTGTCATTAAAGTCGGTAGATTCGATCAATACGCGAACTTTAGCGGCAGTCGCATCCTTCTCGTCCAGAACGCGCACTTTATAATCCGTAAGATGGATATCTCGAATTCCCGGGTAAAACTGCACTAGCGCTTTACGAAGTGCATTGTCCAAGGCGTTCACGGGACCATTGCCTTCGGCAACGGTATACACCTGCTCGCCGGCTACCGATATTTTCACGATTGCTTCCGTAATCATTTCGCCTGCCGTTTTCTCGACCATAATCTTGAAGGAGTCGACGGTAAATACTTGTACCGAACCGCCGTAAGCTTCTCTTAGGAGCAGTTCTAGCGAGGCGTCGGCGCCTTCGAATTGATAACCTTGATGTTCCAAATCTTTGATTTTGTCAATGACATCGCGGGATTTCATGCCTTCAGAGTTAACGTCGAGACCCATTTCCTGAACCTTGGACAAAATATTGCTCTGACCCGCCAGCTCGGAGACGAGCACGCGCTGTTTGTTGCCGACGAGCTCGGGCGAGATATGTTCATAAGTTTTGGAATCTTTCATAATAGCCGATACGTGTATGCCGCCTTTGTGCGCGAATGCCGCATTGCCGACGTAAGGCTGATTAACCGGCATATGCACGTTAGCGATCTCTCCAACGTATCTGGCAACCGTAGTTAGCGTCTTCAACTGCTCATCGCTTACGCAGCTGTAACCCATTTTCAACTGCAACGTCGGTAAAATAGAGCAGAGATTCGCGTTCCCGCACCGTTCGCCGTAACCGTTGATCGTACCTTGAATGTGACGGGCTCCGGCCGTGATGGCGGCTAACGTGTTGGCGACTGCGAGTTCGCAATCGTTGTGGGTGTGAATGCCGATAGGAGCATCGATTTCCGTGACGACCCTGGAGACGATTTCGCTGATCTCTCCGGGCAAAGTCCCGCCGTTCGTATCGCAAAGCACGATCCACGCAGCGCCCGCGGCTTTGGCTTTGGCAAGCGCGGACAACGCATATTCGGGGTTAGCTTTATACCCATCGAAGAAATGCTCAGCGTCGAATAAAGCTTCCATGCCGCTATTTCTAACGAAGGCAAGAGATTCGTAGATCATCGCCAAATTTTCTTCCAATGTGGTTTGCAGCGCCGTATGCACATGGAAATCCCATGTTTTGCCGACCAAAGTAGCCGCGCTGGCACCCGACTCAATCAAATGCTTCAGATTAATATCCTGCTCGCACGTACTATTTTTCCGCCGGGTGCTCCCGAATGCCGTAAGCTTGGCTTGAAGCTTTAATTCCCGAACGCGACGAAAAAACTCGATGTCTTTGTTGTTGCTGCCCGGGTTGCCGCCTTCAATATAGTGGACGCCCAAAGCATCGAGCTTCAGCGCGATTTTGACTTTGTCCTCAGCGGTCAGGCTGATGCCTTCACCTTGCGTACCGTCGCGCAAAGTGGTATCGAAAATATAAAGGGGAGTTGACATGCGTAAACGAAAGGCCTCCTTAAGTAAAAACGGGTGAAACTATTATAGCACGGCTTGCCTTAAAAGTAGAGTGCAACCCTGCGTTGCCGTACCGTTCTTAGCCTCTGTATAATATATGACAAAGGGGTGATGAACATGAGCGAGAGCGCGAGCAAACGGCGAATTATTCTGCATATCGATATGAACGCGTTTTATTGCTCTGTTCATGCCGCCGAAGAGCCGGATCTATACAAAGGTAAACCGACGGCGGTAGCGGGAAGCGTGGAGCTGCGCAAAGGTATCGTGGTTACTAGCTCCTACGAGGCTCGCGCCATGGGCGTACGCACCGGCGTTACGGTTCGTCAGGCGCTTAGCGTCTGTCCGGATTTGGTCATCATTTCCCCGAATTTCGATCTGTATCGAAAGTACAGTCGCGGGTTTATGCGCATTGCCGGCAACTACACGCCGCTTGTCGAAGCGGTTTCGATTGACGAATGTTATCTCGATATTACCGGCAGCTCGCAATTCGGAACACCGATTGAAATCGCGGAAGCCATCGCCCGAAGAGTGAAGGAGGAGCTATCCCTTCCTTGTTCCATCGGCATTGCGCCGAATAAGCTGTTAGCCAAGATGGCTTCGGACATGCGCAAGCCTAATGCCATTACCATCCTTCGCAGACGCGAAGTGCCGACATTGTTGTGGGGGAAACCTTGCCAAGCATTGTACGGAATCGGTTCCCGAACCGCGGACAAGCTGCTGCGGCTGAATATTCGGACTATTGGCGAACTTGCCGCAGCTGACGAGAGCACGTTGACTGAGCGATTTGGCGTATACGGGGTTTGGATGAAACTAGCGGCTAACGGCATCGATAACGCGCCGGTCGAACCGCTTCATGAAGCGCCGAAATCGATCGGGCATACGACGACGCTTCCAGCGGATTTAACCGATCGGGAACAATACCGGCGCGTGCTGCTCAATCTCGCGGATCAGACGACAAGAAGGCTGAGGCACGAGCGCATGGTAAGCTCCACCGTGCAAATCACGATAAGGGATCCGGACATGCGAACCATTACAAGATCGTTTACAATTGCTACGCCTACGGATACCGTAGAAGAAGTTTATAAGGTCGCATGCAAGCTCATGGATGCCCATTGGAAAGAAGGAAATCCCGTACGGTTGCTGGGAATCACTCTGCAGTCCCTTGCCTACAAGAAGGATACGCCATTGCAATTGGATTTATTTTCGTATGAAGCAAATCCTAAGAAGGAACGGCTAGTCACGGCCATGGATACGCTTAGAGATAAATATGGCGAAGATGCGATATTAACGGCGGGAATGCTAGGAGATGACCCATCGACGCTTATTCGTAATAAGAAGATTAGGGGAACGTCGCTTCAGAAAGATTTTTTGCGTGAAAAATCGGCTGAAGGCGAGAATGATTATTAAGTACGGTTCGAGATGGAAATGTTCTGCGAATTCGTTTGATCTCGGAATCATTTTGTATTATATTGAACAGTAGTGGTCTACTATTGATAATGACACGGATACCATTTAGGAGGTTAACTCATGGCTAAGTATACTTACGTTGATAAAGACACCTGTATCGCTTGTGGCGCATGCGGCGCAACTGCTCCTGACATTTATGATTATGATGATGAGGGCCTCGCGGAAACCATATACGGAAGCGACGGCAACCACGGCAACACTGAAATTCCAGAGGATCTTTACGATGATTTGCAGGACGCTGCCGACGGCTGTCCGACCGATTCCATCAAAGTAGCGGACGCGAAGTTCAATATGTAATAAATATTGGAAATAAAAAGCCCTTTTCTAGGTCTCTCGACCTAGAAAAGGGCTTTTTTGTCGTGACTTTTGTGACCAACGTCATGAAAGTCATTTTTTAGACAAAATCCAACAAAAAACCTATTGCCTACGCTATAATAGAGGGTAATTGGTATCATTTACATAAAGGGCGGGCGGGATCACTTTTGAAAGAGAGAATAAAGAGAATTGCCATCGTACTGAATGTGGTATTGTTAGTCGCGGTTTATCTTATCTATCAATCGCACTCTCTACAGAGAATTGATAACTTGTTGTTCGATTTCGACATGAAGAAGGTTGCCGACGGCGTTGCGGATCCTCGTATCGTTGTCGTTGCGATCGATGATGATTCCTTAAGTCAGTTAGGCAGGTTTCCTTGGGACCGGGCAGTGTATGCACCTCTGCTGGCGAATATGAACCAAGAAGGCAATATCCCTAGTTCCATTGCATTTGACGTCATATTCAGCGAGGCAAGCGATAATCCGGATAGCGACCAAGCTTTTGCCGAGGCGTTAGCGCAGTATCCTAATGTGATATTGCCGGTCGTAGGCATTACGGAGGGCGAAGTGTTTAATACGACGATCGCCAAGCGGGACCAACTGTTGACCACGCATAACGTGACGAAGCCCTATGAGATGTTCGCCGATTTAACCAAGCACGCCCATATTAATCGCGTAGTCAGCCCGGACGGCGTCATTCGCCAAACCTGGTTGAAGATCCAATCCCCGGACGGAGAAATCATCCCCTCGATGGCCTATCTATCCGCACAGATGGCGGGTGCCGACCTAAGCAAGTACGATGATCTGACCGATCCCAAGAAGACCAAGGAGCCGGTGGCGAAAAATACGATCACGATCGACTATCAGCTTAAAACGGATAATTTCACGACGGTATCGTTCGCGCAAGTGCTTAACGGAGAGATTCCGGCAGATTTGTTCAAGGATTCAATCGTGTTCATCGGCTTTACTGCTGTAGGATTATCCAACGATTCAAGCCAAGACACGGGTGTGACGCCAATCGAGAAAAATATTAAGCTCGTTTACGCACATGCCAACATCACGAATCAACTACTCAAGGGAACTATAGTCTCCTATGCTCCTAACTGGTCGGAATTAGCGCTCGCGGCATTATTGTTTGCCTTGTTCGTTTTCCTTCCATGGAGATTAAAGAACATTTACTCCATTCTTATTTTCCTAGTCATATTCGTGGGCGTGCTTTACGGGCAGTTTGCTCTTTACGAGGCATCTACTTTACATATGAATATCGTTTACGCCTTGCTGGCCATGATGCTTGCCTACTTAGCTAACGTTTCTCTTAAATCTTACATGGATAGCGCGCAGAAGAGCTTCGTTACCCGTCAATTCGGACGGTACATCTCCCCCGATCTCGTTAAGCAGATCGTCGCGCAAGATATCGAGATCAAACTGGGCGGCGATTTGAAGCTGATCACGATTTTGTTCTTGGATATTCGGGGCTTTACTCCGTTATCCGAGAGACTTACTCCTCCCGAATTGGTAGATACACTAAATACGATGTTCAACATGATTACCGAGACTACGCTAAGCAATGAAGGTACAATCGACAAGTTCATCGGGGATGCGGCTATGATCCTGTTCAACGCCCCGCTTGAAGTCGTCGAACACGAGAGGATGGCAGTTAAGACCGCTTACGAAATCCAGCAAGGCATGAACAAGATTCGCGATGAAATACTAGAGAAATACCAATGCGAAGTTAACGTCGGAATCGGTATTCATACCGGTAACGTGGTTGTAGGTAACATCGGTTCCTACTTACGTGTCGACTACACAGCGATCGGCGACAACGTTAATATTGCCGCGCGGATCGAATCGCAGACGAAGAAGGGACAAGTTCATGTCTCTGAGCAAGTCTACGAGAAAACCAAAGAGTTTTTCCGCTTTGACGAAGGCGAAGACCGGATGTTCAAAGGGAAATCGCATCCCATACGGGTGTATGAAGTGCTGGGACCTAAAGAATAGAAAACAATAATTGAAGGGAGAAAATAAGATGAGAAAACTAACGATTCATTTGCTAGCAATGTTGTTGGTGGCTTTACCTCTGCTTGGGGTGTTTGCCAACGATACGTCTGCCGCCTCTTCACGGGTAGCCGTTATCAAGGAAATGAAAGGCACGGTTAAAGTCAAGAAATCCGGGGGTTCCAAGGAATTCACGGCGTTCGCTAAGATGAGCTTGAACGAAGGCGACGTTCTAGCGGTAGGGGCAGGCGGCTCGGCTGTACTGCAATTCTCCAATGGTACGTCCGAAGATGACAAAATGACCGTTTCCTCGAATACGACTTTAACTTTCTCTAAGTTGTCGAACAGCAAAGGTACCACGACCAAAGTAAGCATGTTCAATGGCTCGGCGTGGGTCGATGTTAAATCGATTACCAATAAAGACGATGAATTCAACCTTGAGACGCCAACTGCGGTCATGGGCGTACGGGGCACGCATTTGCTTGTCAGTGTTGACCCGGTCTCGGGCGCTACAAGATTAACAGTTGCTGCGGGTGTCGTAACGACCAAGTCGACTACGCCAGGTGACGAGCCTAAGAACGTGCTTCCAACACAATATGCGTTAGCTACGAAAGACGATAAAGGAAATTCCGACATCACGATCGCCCAAGTCGATCTCGAACTGTTGATGAAGCAAAGCGATAGAAACATTATTTCTGCCATTGTTCAAGCTACTCTCGATATCGAAGCAGAGAATATAACCAAATCTAAAGAATACGAGAATATCGATCAGAAAGCTTCCGATGAAAACTATAAGAAAAACGTGAGCAACATTGTCGGAGCTCTAATTACTCAAGCCTTGGAAAGCAAAGTCATCGACCAACAAAGGTTAAATGAATTAGTGGCCCAAGTTAAAGCGGCAACAGGCGTAGATATTGATATTTCCAAAAAAACATTGACGTTGACAGATGAAGAGAAAGCACTGCAGGAAAAGCAGAAACAGAAGGACAAAGAAGCGTTAGATCAAGCGAAGAAACAAAAGGAAGACGAGAAAAACAAGCGGGATAAAGAATTGCAAGATAAGCTGGATGCCGCTCGCAAGAAGAAGGAAGAAGAGAATAGGAAGGCTTTGGAAGAGAAGAATAAGAAAGCCGAAGAAGAGTATAAGAAAGCCCTAAGTGATGAACAGAGGAAAAAGTACGAGGAAGATAAAAAGAAAATAGAGAATACACCAACTCAACCAACTCAACCAACTCAGTCGACTTCACAAACATCATCAACTGGATCCTCTTCGGGATCTCTATCTAGTAATGCCAATCTATCGAGTTTGACTTTGAAAGCACTCCCGCAAGAGAGCGGCAGCCCGATTGATGTGAATCTAGCGCATCCAACGACGAATTTATACACAGCAAATGTGGCACAAAATGTGGCATTTGTTAAAGTGACTCCGACTGTTGAAGAATCTCATGCTACAGTTAAAGTGAACGGAACCATTGTTAGTAGCGGGAGCAGTAGTATGTCACTCCCACTTGGAGATGCAGGAACTACAACGACTATAAATGTAGTTGTTACTGCGGAGAATGGTACGATAAAACAATACACAATTGTAGTAACCCGTGAATTCTATGGTGTCAAATATAATGATGTGAAGCAAAATAGTAAAATTATGGAGTTTGATCGCACCAACCCTAATCCCGAGCTAACAGTTCCAATAAATAATTTCTATATCGAAATCTCGCCTAAACTGGCTGATGATTTGAATATCAGTTCTATTATTGCAAATGACACATCAATATCATTAGATATTTCTACCGGTTTTTATTTAATTCCATTGGATTTGGAAGAAAATTATATTGATATCGACACTATTGCTAGTTCTGGACCAACTTTAACAAATAACTCAATTGTGCTAACTGAAGGGTCACATTACCATTTAGTTGTAACAAGAGAATCCGCTCCGTATGGTATAACATATTGGAGCACTACGGGTTACAAAATAGAGAATGCAGAATTTAGCCAAAATTTAGGTTGGGATCCAATAGCGCCGAATGTATTTACAAGCACAGTTGGTGATGATCTGAATATAGATTCAATTTATGTTAAATTAAATGTGATAGATGATGTTGATAGTGTTGAAATTAGCTACAATGCAGCTACTGAATCGAAAACTGTACTACTTTCAAGCAACAATGTTTTTGATTTTATTGGAACTGTTGATGATCTACCACATGACAAAATTGTAGTTTTTGAACTCACTATGAAAAATCAAGATGAGACTGTTGGGATGCCTCAGACATTTATACTACTCAATGGCGTAATTGATGAAATTACTGAGTCGTCGTTTCTATTAAGCGATGAATCTGGAAATACTGTGCCTTATGAACTTAGTGACGATAATACTGAAATGAAGTATTTTCTAGCTAAAGTGGAAGCTGATATATCAAAAATTACTATCGAAAAAAGCGCTGACGGATTATATGTTCCCACGCTCGCAACTTATGCGAATGGGGGGGCTGAGCCTGTTTATGCTATCGACGGTAAAATTCACGTTCCATTGCAAAAGGGTATTAATTTAATATTTGTAAATATGAGTAATGGTCAGTTAGCAGTGCCGATTCTGATATACCGTGACATTGTATCAGATGAGATTGCAAAAATTGATTCAACTATTACGAATTGCGTTGAAGGGGAATCGGAGCCTACAACCGAAACTTTTCCCTTGTACTGGTTGTTCGTGTCGAATACTCCAGATAATATTGATACTTATGTTCCCATTCCATTGAATTATAACTCAGACAGCTCATCAAAAATTACAATTGCAGTGACTCATACCTCTCAAGAAGTCACACTAAGTGTAGAAGATCAATACTTCTTGGTTGGTGAGGATATTGAAGGTGGAATAAAATATACTTTCTCATTTGATGACTTATTTGATGAAATAACAGAAGGTTACGGGAGTAGTATCCCTCTTATCTTAAAAATTGGTGATGTAGAAAGACGTTTCCTGATACTAAATGATTATGGTCCTGCTTGAAGTTGTTCAATTTTTATACTAGTTCTTAAGGGAGAATGAATATGACTAATCGTTTACGTAAAGTATTGCTAGCTTCTCTTGGATTGACACTTGTATTATCGATTCCGGCTGTAGCCTTCGCAGCTCCAGACACCAACTGGACAAAGTCCACTAAGCTTTACGAAGTCCGCACCTGGACAGGAAAGTCCGAACTGGGACATGGGAACGGATCGCTGAGCGAAGCAACGTTCTTCCATCCGAGATCGGCAGTGGCGTTGCCGGATGGTAGATTGCTAGTTTCAGATACGGCTAATCACCTGATCCGCACAGTGTCTGTTGATAAGGTCGAAGCATATACCGGTCTGGATCTTGGGGAAGATGATGCAAATGTTCCAATCGGCGGTTATAACGACGAAGTATTAGCTAAAGCAGCATTCGAACTCCCGTCCGGTCTTGCTATTGACGCGCAAGGTAATGTGTACGTCGCGGACACGAAAAACAATGCAGTGCGTAAGATTTCCAAGGACGGAGCGGTTACAACGCTTGCAGGTAACGGGAACCTTGGACAGGCTGATGGCGTTGGTGCAAAAGCTACTTTTTACGAACCATCGGATGTCGCCGTTGATAGCAAAGGTAACGTGTATGTGGCAGATACGCTTAACAACGTCATTCGGAAAATTACTTCTGACGGAACGGTTACGACTGTAACAGCCGCTTCTACTCGTTCAATCGAGTATTTCCCTGGTGCGGTCGATACGGCTGGGGATTTCAATGATGGGAAGATCGCAACGGCGAAATTCAATGAACCAAGCGGTCTCGCTGTGGATGCAAAAGGCAATTTGTACGTAAGCGACCGCGGTAACCAACGCGTGCGTTATATCGACTTCGCTGCTGATAAGGTAACTACGGTAGCGGGCGGAGGAGATTTAGGTAAACAAGCACCTTATGTAGAAGGCGGTTATGTAGATGGCACAGCCGCTCAATCCCGCTTGAATGCTCCTGAAGGATTAACTTTTACAGCAGACGGTTCATTGATCGTTGCGGACAGCTTGAACCACGTTATCCGAATCGTCAAAGATGGAAAAGTATCGACATTGGCTGGCGTTCCTACCGAATTCGGTAAGGAAAACGGAGTGAGCGGTTCAGCTCAATTCAATCACCCAACGGATGTAACAGTATTAGCGGATGGCCGGCTCGTTATCGTGGATGAATTCGGAAATAAAGTTCGCGTGCTTCAGAAATATGCCAAGCCGGCTGACCTTCCAACGGGCAAAGGGATTTCCGTTCTGTTCAACGGAACGCTAGTGAAGTCAGACGTTCCAGCTCAATTGAAATCGAACGCAGTGCTTCTTCCGGTTAATAGTGTCGGTACTGCGCTTGGCTTCAAAGTGAGCTTTGACAGCAAAACCGGCGCTGCCCTTCTCACTAAGGGAGAAGCAGTTTACACGATCCCGCAAGGATCGAAGACGATTACGAAGTCGTTGAAGGGTAAAAATGAAACTCTTACTTTAAATGCAGCAACGATCGTGGTGAACAACCGACTATTCATTCCGGTCCGTTTCTTTGCTTCCGAAAATGATTTGGATATTCAGTGGGATGCAGCGGCTCAGATCGTAGTCATTCGTAATAAAGTGTTTTAATAATTAACTCTCGGACTTATTTATTCAACAACTTGCAAAGATAAACTGGCGCTCCTCCGAGGGGCGTCAGTTTATTTATTCACTGTAGAAGATTCCTTTTCAAACCGATAATAAATAGAAATCACTTTGCCGAAATCATAGTGAACGGAGCAATGTTCATGAATAATAGAAAGATCTCGACTCTTTTGGTATCTCTTCTAGTTGCTCTCCCATTGCTCGGAGCGTTCCCCAATCAAGTTTCTGCGACTTCATCACGAGTAGCGGTTGTCAAGGAAGTTAAAGGAACCGCAAAGGTCCAGAAAGCCGGCGGGTCCAAAGAATTCACAGCATTCGCCAAGATGACGATAAACGAAGGAGATATTCTCGCGACGGGAGCGGGAAGTTCCGTTATCCTGAAATTCAGGAATGGACAATCGGATGACGATCTAATGACGGTTGCTCCCGGTTCGACGCTGTCGTTCGACAAGCTCTCGGATTCCAAGGGAACGCGGACGAAAATTAGCTTGAGAAAAGGATCGGTATGGGTAGAAGTAAAATCGATAACCTCCACGGACGATAAGTATGAATTGGAAACTCCGACCGCTGCTATGGGCGTACGCGGCACTTCTTTTTTCGCGGCTTATGATCCCTCGATCAACGCTGCACAGCTTCTGACGACGGACGGAGCCGTCGGGGTCGATGTATGGCCGCGACCTGGTTCGGATCCTGTCGACGGCTATTTGTATCCCGCTCAATGGGGTGTCTACGCAGGGGGAGACGGTGAAAATATCGGAAAAATGTCCACGGTAAATTTGGATATTTTCTCAGGAGCTGCCGATCCGGTTATTTTGCGATCCATTCTCCGCCAAGCTCAACAAATCATCAGTAAAAACATTTCTTTCGTGACAACAATGGACAGTCGCAAGGAGCAATCGTCCGCGGAATTCCCGGGTTTGCCTGAACAGTCCGAACTCCGCGACCAATACGTGTACAATGTAAAACATTTGCTCGACTTAATCGCCCGTGCAGCGATTGATTCCGGCAAATTGTCCGAGAAACAAATCATTGAAATTGAAAACGAGATTTCTGCGGAAACGGGTAATGTGTTTTCTTTTGACAAAACAGTTTCCATTCAATTAACCGATACGGAGCTCAAGGAACAAGGGGAAATGTTGAAGCTTCTGGTGGATTTGCAAAAGAACAAACAGACCGATTCTACAACGAGCGGGTATGGAAATAAGGAGCTAGTCCGTAAGCTTCTTGAGCAAAGAAACCTCCAAAAGCAAATGAATGAATCTGCTAGGGAACAGCGTTTTAAGAAAGTGGAAGATGAGTACATCAAGCAGCTGGCGGATAACGATAAAACACGTTTTCTGCAAGACAAGAGAAATTTGAATCAATAGATAGTTAGACCGAGGTGGACGGCATGAGCAAAGAATCCCGAATTGACGAACAGATTAAACACTTTTATGACAACGTTCCCAATGTGGGAGATGCTTTGCCGCTCAAGGATTACCTCCTTAAGCACGAGGATAGCCGGATGGCATGGTATTTACTTGGCAAAGAGTATGAGGGGCAGGGAGATACGGCAAAAGCGACTTACTGTTACGCGCAAGCGGGGGAAATCTATGAGGCGTTCGAGTCGAAGCCAGCTCCTGTATTACCTAAAAGTTCTTCTGAAAATAAAAAAAGCAGAAGATTGCGATGGATATTAATTATAGGCATACCCATAGTCTTGGTAGGCCTGGCAGTTGCGATAATTAATGCGTTCGCTCCAGAAGTGAACAAACCATTGGCGAATAAACCTTCGTATGTGGGAACGGCTTCTTCACCCGCACAAAGCGAAGGTGTCACCGATAAACCTGCGGCTTTGCCAGCTAATATCATTCCCCCCGACCAAATCGCAGGAGCTGCCGAACCGGATGATGACGGACATCATGTGTTAGGGGCATTATTAACGGTTGAACCCTCACGGCAGCCGCGGTTGCTCATTAAAGCGCCGTTGCTCGGGAAATGGAACGATTGGGTGAAAAGCGGGAAGCCGATTGCCTCCGTTGCTTCGGATCAAGAGTCGGGGACGGCGGGCATCAATTGGTACGATCCGAAGTGGTGCAATTGTAAACCGGATGACTCGTCGTCTATTCAGAAGCTCGTGCAAGGCTGGAAACCGGTGCAGGAAGAGAAAATCGCGCTGCGCTCCGCCATGATTCGCTACAAGGAAAGTAAAGGGACTTGGCCTGCCTCGCCGGAATCGTTAGCTGCGGATTACCCAGCGAATACGATGGCAGGATGGTCGGAGAGCATGACGCCTTGGTTCGAGGAATTAAAGAACGTAATTGAGGATAAGAGCGATGGCAAAATCCCGCAAACCGTAGGGTGGCCAGACAATACAGGACCTGATACGGGGCATGGGAAACCTGCGGGGCAGCTGTCGCCTCTGGCAGAGCAGCCGCTAGCCATCATTATTGATAAAGACAACCACCGACTGGCAGTTGTGAGTGGGAATGTGTTATTGCGCAATTATGAGGTAGGATTAGGCGGCGGCAAAACACCGGAAGGCGCCTTCGCGATTACGGAGAAGGTCAAGAACCCGAATGGCCGCAGCGACGGAGCATTCGGAAGCCGCGGCATGACTTTGTCGGATAGTCGTTACGGTATCCACGGCACGGACGAGCCAGGAAGCATAGGCAAAGATGAATCGCATGGCTGCGTCCGTATGAAGAAGGAAGACATAGAAGAGCTGTACGATCTTGTCCCCATCGGAACGCCGGTAACGATCGCAAAAGGAGGTTTGCCCGACGAACTGCGCGCACCGCCGGAACGATTCCGGTTACCGAGCACGCAGAACGAGACAAACCCCCATAAAGTATATGACTGGTTAAATTAAAACGAGTGAAATCGGGTTAAATTTTGAGCGCAAGCAACGTTGCCATGACCACTACAACAATTCCAAAAGCCACCCCAATCCAGATTAGCGCCTTCCTGTTTACCTGTTCCTTTGGTTTGGCGCGGGACGTGATGGGTGGTTTCTTTTTGGCTGTGCTCATGATAATCAACCTCTCTATCATATGATTCGCGAACTCTCTCCATTGTAATCGTTTTCTCGGCGAAACGCCAGACAAGCCGGATGTTTTACGATCGATAAAAGCAGCATACTGGCAACAGGTCCAATTCGTGGAGAGCCTGCGGGCACTATGCCCTTTTCTTTTCGCTTGGAAAAGGCTAAACTGTTACCCGAAAGGTTTTCTTTGTCACTTATTCAGCGCACCGTCTTTTTGGAAAGGATGTCGAATTCATTGTTGTATCAAATGGTCAAACCGTTCTTGTTCAAGATGGACCCGGAAGCCGCTCACCACTTAATCGTGGACGGAATGGGCATTGCCGCGAAAATTCCCGGGGTTTCCCCGCTGCTCTCTGCAATCTGGGGTACAAAAGCTTCTCAGGAGCTCGCGGTTGATTTATTCGGACTTCATTTCACTCATCCTGTCGGACTTGCGGCAGGCCTTGATAAGAACGCCAAAGCGGTTGCCGGTCTATCCAGAGTCGGCTTATCTTTCCTTGAAGTAGGGACAGTCACGCCCAAAGGGCAAGCGGGCAACGAACAGCCGCGTCTGTTCAGGCTCCCGCCAGATGAAGCCCTTATTAACCGGATGGGCTTCAATAATGATGGCGCGGATGTTATGGCAGGGCGGCTGTCTAAGCTTCCCCGTCGCCGAATTCCGCTCGCGGTGAACATCGGCAAAAACAAGCTGACACCCAACGAGAACGCTGCGGATGATTATCGGGCATGCGTTCGGAAGCTTTTTCCATACGGAGATTTCTTCGTCGTAAATATTAGCTCGCCCAATACGCCGGATTTACGCGCGCTTCAGCATGGGGACGAATTGCGTAATCTGCTTGATGCCGTGAAGGACGAGATGGGAATTCAGGCCGAGCTGCTCGGCGAGTTGCCCAAGCCTATCTTGGTCAAGATCGCACCCGACAACACGGAAGAGCAGCTTTCCTATATGGCGGAAGCGATTCAGCTTAGCGGAATGTCCGGCATTATTGCTACGAATACGACGATTAGCCGTGACGGATTGACGCATCGGAACGCGGGGGAAACTGGGGGCCTTAGCGGTCGTCCGCTTACGGAGCGTTCAACGGAAGTCATTCGCAGCCTGTATAAGATCACCCAAGGCGAGCTTCCGATAATCGGGTCGGGGGGTATTTTTACGGCTGACGATGCTTATGAGAAAATTCGTGCAGGAGCAAGCCTTGTCGAAGTATATACGGCTCTTATCTATAAGGGGCCGGGACTTCTGAAAGAAATACACGGGGGTTTGAAGAAACGACTTAAGCAAGATGGCTTCACTCGCATAACGCAAGCGGTGGGTGCGGATCATCGTTAGGAGGAATCCCGATGGATGGAAGGGACTGGGGGAAGTTCCTGCTTCCCTACGAGCAAGCGGCCGAAGAGCTTAAGGTTAAGCTGAAGGCGCTCCGCTCAGAGCTTAAAGCCAGGGACGAATATGCCCCGATCGAATTCATCACGGGCAGGGTGAAGCGGGTGTCGAGCATATTGGAGAAAGCGCGTCGACTTTCGGTTCCTTTGGATCGAATCGAGATGGGCATCGAGGATATTGCGGGCATCCGCATCATGTGCCAGTTCGTTGACGATATATACAGGGTCGCCGATTTGATACGCCAACGTAAGGATTTAACGCTCGTATACGAGAAAGATTATATAACCCATTACAAGGAAAGCGGTTATCGGAGCTACCATCTCATCGTGGAATATCCGGTGCAAACTTCACTCGGCTCCAAGCCGGTGCTCGCTGAAATCCAAATCCGTACGTTGGCGATGAATTTCTGGGCGACGATCGAGCATTCGCTGAATTACAAATATCGCGATCAACTGCCTACCCATGTAAGAGATAGATTGCGTAAAGCAGCTGAAGCGGCATTCTTGTTGGATACGGAAATGTCCAGCATACGCCAGGAGATCGTCGACGCGCAGCAGGATTTCGAGGAAAGCTCGGTCATAGTGCGCAGAGTGCTTAACGAGATCCAGGAGCTTTATTTTTTCCGCAGGGTAAGGGAAGCCGCGCAGTTCCAGCTCCGATTTAACGAGTTATGGGAACAGGATGACGTATGGGGCCTCAAGGAGCTATCCCTCGAAATTCAAGCGGCACTAGACCGCGCGGGTAAAGGCGGAACCTCATAAGATGTCGGGAATGGGAAAAAAGGCGGACGGTTTGCTCGGCGTGTTGAACGACCCCCGTTATTTGGCTTATCTTTCTCATTTTAACGGGGACCGGGATTATTTCGAGTGTCATGAGGTGATGGAGGAGTTGTGGCTGGAGGAAGGCCGCAATCCTCTGCTGCAGGGGCTTCTACAGGCGGCGGTAGGTTTACATCATTGGGATAACGGAAACCGTTCAGGGGCCGTGAAGCTGATGACAGCTGCTTTGAGTAAACTAAGTGTCTACGCGGATATCGTTCTCGGGCTGGATTTATTGTCCCTTCGACGTAACTTGGAGCAAAGTTTAAAAGTACTGTCTGAACGCCCAAACGATGCGCCTTTCCAAGCTTTCCTGTTAGAAATACGCGACCCAGCATTGAGCGATGCGGTTAGGAAGTGGGAAGCTCGTCCGATAGAGCCTGACCAAGAGCGTGATGAGGGGTAAAAGCCGGAATGAAAGAAAGGGTGTCCCTTAAGCATTTAGCTTTAGGGGACACCCTTTGTGATTGTATATAGCTGCAAAAAGCAACGCTCAAGCGTTAGGGTTAAAATTGTCTTCGATGAGTTGGTGGATTTGTTCCGGAGTTTTGCCTGCTTTGCTCCATTCCTCGATCTTCACCAATTCTTCGGTACAAATGCCGCATTGGCCGCTATGATCGGTCCATGTGACGCCTTTATCGTCTTTGCTGGCAACGTAACAACGCAGCAACGAGGAATGAGGATCGTCCTCGTACTTCATGCAGCCGCAATAGCAGTTGATCAGTTTCATGATTTCTTCGTACTTGCCGACGACCGAATACAGATGTTTCGTGCGTCCCGAGTAATTGTCGAGGAAAGAAGGCATGTCAGCCAAAGTAGCTTCGTGCTCCCAATTCTCGTTACCGTGCCGATGGGGAGCATCCGCGTTGGAACCTCCGCCTCCGCCGCAAGCAACCAATAGGATCCCGCAAGCTAAGACGGCCGCAGGCAGCGCGAGCAACCACTTGGCGTTCATCAGTCATTACCTTCCGGTTTATGGGTATTAAAAAATGTTTTGAAATCCTCTAACGTATACCCGTCCGTCGTCGAGGCTTCCTTTAAGCCGCCTTTCATCCGGGCGCTTTCCACTCCATCTTTGTAGTAAACTAATGTAGGGGTAGCTTCAATGTTCATCAATCCGAAATAATTTTCGAATTCCCGCAGGTTGAACTGGTGAAGATTAATGCCAAGCTCATCCGCAAGCGGCTTCAGCTGCGGGGTCGTTAATTTACAATGAGGGCAGTCCGAAGCGAAGTAATAGACGAAGAAGCTTTCTTTGTTCGACAGCTTTTTCTCCAATTCGTCGGGAACAATGATATTGTTGTAGTTGGGGTCGTCCAGCAAAGCCTGAGTAGCCGGATACAAATCGCTTTTAGGTTTTCCATACACGGTGTCGGGCTTAAGGTTATTCAGAACCACTAAAGCTACGATCAGCACAGCAAGAATCCCGAAGAAAATCGATAATTTTTTGGCGTTCATTTGCAATTCTCCTATCTAAACGTGGTTTAAGGTAAAATATAGGACAAGGCCCCTTATCTCAACTATTATACCTGATTAGGCCGCCCCTCTAAAAGAGTTTAGAAGCAATGACATCAAACTGTCGCAATAGGAAAGAAGGACATCGCATGAAAGCAACGATACGACTCGATAAAATGCTCGGAAACTTAGGTTATGGCACTCGGAGCGAGATTAAGGTACTGATTAAGCAAGGCGCCGTGACCGTTAACGGAAAACAAGTCAAAGATCACGGTATGCAAATTAACCCTAAGCTAGACGAAGTCGTACTTGATGGGGAAACCATTCAATACAGAGACACGGTGTATGTCCTCTTGCATAAACCCGCAGGTGTCGTCTCCGCGACGGAAGACAGCCGTGACCGTACGGTCATCGATTTGCTTGACGTGGATTTAACCGTACTTTCTCCTTTTCCGGTAGGACGTCTGGACAAAGATACCGAGGGTCTTCTCCTCATTACGAATGATGGAAAGCTGTCGCACGAATTGCTGTCTCCACGCAAGCATGTTCCTAAGACGTATCGCGCGCTTGTCGCGGGCGAGGTGAACACGGAAGATGCCGAGGCTTTCCTCAAGGGAGTAGCTTTGGACGACGGTTATGTGACGATGCCTGCGCAATTGCGCGTATTGGCGAGAACGGATATTAACGGAACACTTTCAGCTATTGAAGAACAACACGCTAAGGAATTGACGGATGCAATTCCGCTTGCGCCTAAGCAAGACGACGAATCTGCGGCATCGCCGGTACCTCGCAGTTGGATTGAGCTGACGATCCATGAGGGGAAATTCCATCAAGTAAAGCGGATGTTCGAATCCGTGGGTAAAAAAGTATTGTACCTTCGCCGCATCGCCATGGGACCGCTGCAATTGGATGCAACTTTAGCACCGGGCGAATGGCGGGAGCTTACGGAAGAAGAAGTGGAAAGCCTGCGCAATTATCGGAAGGATGGGAATGAATGAAATATCGTATCATTGCTTTAGATGTCGACGGAACGCTGCTTAACGATCATCATGAAGTGACTCCCCGGGTAAGGAAGGCCGTTCGCTTGGCAGCCGAACAGGGAGTTGAAATCGTGCTTTGCACAGGTCGCGGATCAACTAGCTCATTGCCTATACTTGCGGAACTTGGACTGCAAGGTACGATGATCACCCATAACGGGGCATCCATCGTAGACAGCGAGACACGCGAGATTCTGTACAGCACGACGATTTCCCCTGAGCATGCGCATCGGTATACGTCTTACTGCAGGGAAATGGAGATTCATTTTGACATGAATACGGCATTTGAACTGTACGTGGAAGCGATGGCGGAAGAGGCGGCAAGTATGTATAGGAATCTGAAAGCTCAACCGATTCAACGTAAAGCGCATGAGGGTTTTCCTGAGAAAATGGTCAAAATATCCATTTACGCGCCGAAAGAAACTTTGGATGGCGTAGAAAACGATTGGTTGAATTGGCAGCATGACCTGCAAACGGTAAGGAGCGGTGATAACTTTATCGACGTGCAGCACCTGCAGGCGACGAAAGGAAAGGCGCTCGAACAATTAGCCTCCCTTAGGGGAGTGCCGTGGGAACAAATACTAGCTATTGGCAATTATTATAACGATATCGGCATGATCGCTTATGCGGGGTGGGGAGTCGCGATGGATAATTCCCCGCCGGAAGTAAAGGCTGAGGCAGATGAGGTGACCGTATCCAACAATGAGGACGGCGTGGCTTTGGTCATAGAGCGGCACGTATTGGCGGAGTAAGAGTTAGTTCAATCCGGCAGATCCGGTATTTCCTGCATCAATTGGCGCATGCTAAATGAAACGCAAGGGAATTTGTCCGAACGGATCGCTTCCTCTTCAGCGTAAAGTTCAATTAATTCATACACGGCTCCATGGAGTGAATATTGTTCAAGTGTGGAGCTAGTCATATCTATGATCCAATACTCAGGTACGCCATATTTGGCGTACGCTTTGGTTTTATGGAGCTTATCCCGGCGGCGCGAATGGTCGGACATGATCTCGACGACCAAATCCGGTGCGCCGTTGATCCCTCTTTTCCCTACAATGGACAATCGGCTCCGATGAATCATCAACAAATCCGGTTGGCGTACTTCTCTATCGGAGAAGATAACGTCAAGAGGGGCGCTGAAAATGATGTAGTCATTCCTACAGCTTGAATTCAAAATAAGCTGCAATTCATTGCTGATTAATTGATGAAAAGGTGTAGGTACAGGACTCATCAACTCGAGTTGACCATCCGCTACTTCATAACGTTTACCGTCCTCGGGCATATCGGCGTACATCTCATAAGTGACATTCGATTCTCGAAGCAACTGCTCACCGGTCTTTTTAGGATTCATAATCAACCCTCCATTTGGATGTCCTGCTTAATAGCTGCGTTCGTAATCCACAACGTTTCGATCGGGTTTTCCTGTTGCCACATAGGCTTGTAGATTGTGCAGGAAAATATCTGCTACCCTTTGCTTGTAATGATCCGTCCATCCTCCGATATGAGGGGTAATAATAACGTTGTCCATCGTCCAGAGCGGATGATCCCCGGGGAGAGGCTCCGCCTCGAAAACGTCTAACCCCGCGCCCCCAAGAGGACCTTCTTCCAAAGCACGCACCATTGCATCCGTATCGACTGACGCACCGCGACCCATATTGAAAAACAAAGCATTCGGTTTCATCTGTTGGAATCTTTCCGCGTTGAATAAATGATGGGTTTCCGCCGTATAGGGCAACACGTTAACGACTACATCGCTTTGCGACAATACTTCATCCAAATGCTCCATGTCGTACATCTTGTCTACGCAAGGAACGGGAAGAGCGCTCCGCCTAACTCCGAGCGTACGCATACCGAAAGCGCCTGCTAAACGGGCAAATTCCGCGCCGATCGCTCCTACGCCGATAATTCCCATCGTTCGACCTGTTAGCTGATGATATCGTTCCGATGGCTTCCATTGCCGCTGGCTCTGATGACGAATCGCGTGATGCAAGTTGCGGCTGAAGGCTAGCAGCATCCCGAACAGCGTCTCAGCCATCGATACAGGGTGAATTCCGCTGGCGCTCGTCACGTGCACCGCAAGGCGTTGCAGCTGCGCTAACGGCAGTTTATCGATGCCTGCGGAGCTGGTCTGCACCCACTTTAGCTTACAATCGGAGCTCAGAGCTTCCTCCATGGAAGAATTCCAGCCGCATACGATTTCAGCATCAGCGAGTTGTTCCCTAGTCATTTTCCCGGTTTCATCGGTAACGATCGTCCAGCCGGGAACGAGCTTGCGTATTTGCTCGACTTGATCCGGTTTGAATTGGAATAAAAGCAATAAAGTGGACATCATTATCACCTCTAGTTTGTATTCGTGACCCGATAATCGATAATCAGCTTCCGCGAGGTTGCATTCTGCTTAATTCGGAAGTGTCTGCCCCTTTGATCGACGCATAATCGGTGACTCGGTTTTTACCTGTTGTTTTACTATAGTACATCGCTTGGTCCGCTTGTTTCATGAGCTTCTCCGCCGTATCGCCAGGCGATGCGATGCAGAAGCCGACGCTTATCGTCACGATAGAATCTTTCTCCGTTCGCGATCTGATGGATTCTGCGGCTTGCAGCGCGGCCAGTCCGGGTCCGACGATTAACGCGACCAGTTCCTCTCCGCCGTAACGGCCGGCTAATCCAACGCCTTCCGTCTCCTCCATCAATATAGCGGATACCTGTTTAAGCACGCCATCGGCCTTATGATGCCCGTGCGTATCGTTTAACCTCTTGAAATTATCGATATCGCAGAAAATAACGCCGAGAGGACGCCCGGCAAGCAATGCCTGATCCAATTTTCCCATGAAATATCTGCGGTTGTACAGGTTCGTTAAACCGTCCGTTATGGATGATCGGTAGACGGATTGAAGAATTTCAACGACTCGCTCAAACAGCAGCATGAATAATAGAATGTAGTAAACGACTGGCAGCAACCCTGCGATTGTTTTGAAAAAAGAAACGTCGTCAGCCAAATAGCTGCCAAAAATAACGGCAAGCTGCATCGTAAAGGCAACGATGAGACTCGCCATATACTTGCGAGGCTGTCCGATATGAGGGGCGAACATAAGCACGAATAAGGGGCCGAGCAGCAGCAAGAATCCGTCTAGCGCAGGGGTCGATAACATGCTGTCCGTCCAAGCCTGATCGGTGATGGAAACGCCAGGCAGTATATCTCCGATGGCAATAAGAAACCCCGTACCGAGCAGACCGTAAAACCAAAGGCGAGTTCTCGGACGACGACGATGATAAAGCTCAAATATTGCGAAATTGATGACGATGAATGCATATACTTGTAGAAGCTTCCCGATAAAAACCAAAAAAGGAGCCGATGGAGTTAACCCGACTGAGATCGCCAACTGAAGTAGATGGTGAACAAGGATGAATATGAGGGAAATGAGCAGCGATCGGTAAGCTTGTCTGCGATTATGCACATAAAGACGATAGGACATGAAGAGCATCAGTCCTACGGTGACGACCGCCATCGCCGAGGAGAAAAGGAGACCGAAATTGTTGGATGTGAGAGTATTCAGGTGCATGCTAGGCTCCTTTAGGCAAACTCTGCAGCTTGCAGAACATATGTTTCTAATATATCATATTTTCTGAGAGACTAAGAGTATAACTTATAAGAAAAGCATCGCCTAGATCGTCGGAAGTGAGGAGGAATCGCCCTTGAACATCTTACAGGCGCTGTTTTTCCCCCCGGAGCAACCGGGTGGCGTCTCGTCCATGGTACCCCATATCGGGGAGCGGTTCCGCAAAATCGGCTGGGAAATGGAAATGTTCTCGCTGCCGAAGCGCATCCGCAACAAAGGACACGACGAGATCGCGTTCGCGACATTTGATTGGCAGCCATACGCGGGCAATGCCATTGTCGACAAATATATTCAGACTTACAAGGATTATATCTGGTGGGTAAAGCTGCGGCTTGCCGGGCAGAAGTACGATCTTATTCATGCACATCATCCCATTGCGGCAATGGCGATGAAACATATTTTTCCGGACATACCGGTGCTGATGACGGTTCACTCCAGCTATGAGCGGGAGCTTATTCTGAACGGACGAATTGCTGAAGGCGGGGTCGAGCATCGTTTTCTGACCTCGATCTACGGGGAATTGGAGCATCAAACCGATCGGCTGATGACGGTATCGAATTCGTTTGCCCAGTATATTGGCGAGTATTTGAAAGAGCCTCAGCTTACCGAGGTTATCCCTAACGGCTACGATGAGAAAAGATTCAAGCCGATCGCCCATGAGAACGAGGTCACTCAGCTCGTAACCGTATGCCGTCTCGTGCCGGCGAAAGGGCTGGATATTCTTCTGCACGCTTGCGCAGAGCTTCGGAAAAGAAATCGCCCTTTCGTCCTTCACATTATCGGCGACGGTCCGATCCGCGAGCAGCTAGAGGGATTGTCACAGCAATTGGGCATATACGATGATACGATTTTCTACGGGTATATGCTGCATCCCGAGGAACTGCTGCCGTTCTTCGATGTGTTCGTATTGCCTTCGCGCGCGGAAGCGTTCGGTTCGGTTTTCGCGGAAGCGGCATTATGTTTGCTGGCTCTTGTCGGCACGGACGTTGGGGGAATCGCGGAACAGATTGAAGACGGCGCAAACGGTTTACTGGTGCCTTCGGAAAATCCAGTCGCTCTGGCGAATGCGCTGGAGACGGTCATTGCGGACCCGCATTTCCGGTATGAGATGGCGCGCGCAGGCTGGAACAAAGCGAAGAAAACCTATTCCCTTAACCGGGTAATCAGCGAATTGAAACGAATATATACTTCTTTCGGGAGTGAAACCGAGCAAGGGAATGACAATCAGGAGACGTGATCGAAGTGGGTGTTCCTTTTACATTCTTGCATGCGGCCGATCTTCATCTTGATAGTCCCTTCAAAGGGCTGACGAAAGTGCCCGATGCCGTTCGCGAACGGTTGCGCGAGTCGACTTTCACCGCTTTAGGCGGACTTTGCGATATCGTGAGACGGGAAAAGATTGATTTCGTCGTGCTAGCTGGTGACTTATTCGATGCAGCGGATCGTTCGCTGCGAGCTCAGTTGCGGCTTCAACGCACGCTCGGGGAAATGACTGCGCTTGGCGTCCAAGTGTTTATCGTCCACGGTAACCATGATCCCGAGAGCGGGCGCCAGGCTAAGCTTGATTGGCCTCAAGGCGTTCACGTTTTCGGATCAAGCGGAGTGGATTGTTTCCCAGCGCATACGAGAAACGGTGATTTGGCTGCGTTCGTTTACGGCATCTCGTACCCGACTGCAGCCGTCACCGATAATCTGGCGCTTCGATTCAAGAAACGGGAAGGTGCGCCTTTCCATCTTGCGCTGCTGCATGCGAACGTCGATGGCGATCCATCCTACGATAACTATGCTCCGTGCAAGTTAGAAGAGCTTACGTCTGCGGGATTTCACTATTGGGCGCTTGGGCATGTTCATGATCGCCGGATTTTGCATGAATATCCCCATGTCGTCTATCCAGGCAATTTGCAAGGACGAAGCATCCGCGAAACGGGTGGAAAAGGCGCTTATATTGTCTCGGTCTCCGACACGGGATCTATTGATATGCGGTTTCGGGATGTTGCGGACGTCTTGTGGCAGGAAATCGCGGTTTCGATCGAGGGGATCGAGCGGGAGCAAGAGCTTAAGAACCGATTAGGTTCGGCTGTTGAAGAAGTGCGGCAAGCGGCACAAGGACGCCCTGTCCTCGCGCGAATTCGGTTGGCAGGCCGCGGGGTTTTGCACGATAAGCTGATACAGCCAAGCGTGGCGGAAGAATGGCTGGAGGAGCTTAGAGAATGGGTTGGCGCCCCGGAAGACTCGGAGGGCTGGATATGGCCGGAGTCGATATCCGTCCGGACGGGCGGGGTGCTTAGGCTGGAAAATGCCGCAGAGGAAGAAGGCTTCTTGGGCGAGCTGCTGAGAAGGGGATTAGCGGCTGCCCACAGTCCAGAGCTATCTAAA
Source organism: Cohnella silvisoli (assembly GCF_021190915.1). Lineage (GTDB taxonomy): Bacteria > Bacillota > Bacilli > Paenibacillales > Paenibacillaceae > Cohnella > Cohnella silvisoli. The sequence continues at coordinate 76,782 of NZ_JAIOAP010000019.1, read as the reverse complement.
GATTTGCTGGATGAAGCGATGGAAACGCTGCGAAGGCAGCCGAAGATTCGGGAATGGCTGGAAACGAGGACTCATGAGGAGCGTATCGAATGGATTAATCAGGCCATGGAGTTGTCCGTGTCGCTATTGCGTGAAGAAGACGCCGGATAAACGGTCGGGGCGGAGGAGACGGAATGTACATACGCGAGCTTCAAGTTGACGGTTACGGTGCGCTTCAGGGAGTGAAGCTTGAGTTCGATGCACCGGTTACCGTTTTGTACGGTCTTAACGAAGCCGGAAAAAGCACCTTGCTAAGGTTTATTCGCAGCATGCTGTTCGGATTCCCTACGCGCAAAGATCCGGTGGAGAGAGGGGAGCCCGTCTTCGGCGGACGACACGGCGGGCGGCTGCGGCTGTTGGACAAGTCGGGCCGTGAATGGCTGGTAGAGCGTTATGCCGAGCGCGGCAATGGCGTTTCGGTCAGGGAAGAAGGCGGAATAGAGCGCTTCATGGCACAGGCGGAATGGGAACGTCTTCTGCTGGGAGGCATCTCGGAACGGCTGTTTCGCCAATTGTTTGCCGTTTCGTTAAACGAACTGCACGAGCTGCGATCGCTTCAAGGGGAGGAAATCGGCAATTATTTGTACCATGCCGGACTTGCCGGCGGTTCCGCACTGACGGCCGCTCGCCGCCGCATTAGTTCGGAGATGGACCGATTGTATCGACCGAAGGGCACAACGCAGGAGATGAACCGCTTGCTCTCCGCGATTAAGGAAACCGAAACCGCCATTCGCCATAGTCGCGACAGCGTTGCGTATTATAATGAAACCCGGGAGGCACTCGTTCAGGTTGAAAATCGATTGGTCGTCGTAGAGCAACGATTTCCTGATTTAAGAATGCGTGCAGCGAAGCTTCAGGGGGCTTACGAGTTACGCGAATGGTGGCTGAAGCGAGAAGCTCTGCTCGCGGAAGAAACCCGATTACGCGAGCAATTGCCTGATCCTACGGTTCCGTTGTTGCGGGAGGAATCCGCTATCTCTTGGTCGGATTTGAAGGAGAGAAGAGCTGCCGCGGCAGGCAAGCTTGAGGAAGCTCGCGGCAAAACAAAGGACTTGCGATTGCTGCGAGAGAAGCTCATATGGGACTCGGAGCTCGTGGCGGCGCTCCCCGAGTGGGAACGTTTGGAGACGCAACGAGAAGCGATGGTTGCCAAGCGAGAAGAACGTTCGATGTTAGAAACCGAGCGCCGAACGCTGGATGAGACGGTTCAAAGCACGCTATTGCGGCTTTCGGCGGACTGGGGAGAAGCGGAATTGCTTGCTTTCGGCGGTTTGGCAGCCGAACGGGAGCAGGTTCGTCGCCAGCAGCAATCTTGGGAAGAAGCGGAACGAGCGTCAATATCGCTTCAGGCAGAAATTCGCAGGATCTCCAGGCAGATGGAGGTTCTGAAAGCGGAAGAGAGCACCGTTGACGGCAGCGCGAAGAGCAAGAATCCTTCATTCGTGTCATCGGAGGGTAAGGGGTATGGACAAGCTATGCCGTTCGGATTGTTCCTGCCTCGCACGAAGTCCGCTTTGCTTCAGGCTTGGCACAATGTAGAGGATGCACGACGGACATACGAGCGAGCTCGCGCCAATATCGTGCCGCCATCCCGGTCGTTCAGCGCTCGCTCAAGCGCAAATGCAAACTCGAAATCGGGATCGTCTAAATGGCTCTATACAGTCGCAGGCTTGCTTTGCTTAACGGCAGCATCATTGCCATTTATGGTCGGCACAGAGGGTCCGTTTTCGACTGTTTCTTATTTTATCTCAGCGATATTTCTTCTTGTCGCTGCCGTCACTTTTGTTGTCGCTGCACGTCGTCATTCGGGAACAACACCGGCTGTTCTTGATGATTCCGCATCGGCAAGCGATTACTCGGCAAGCCTTAGAATCCATCAAAGACAAGTAAACGAGCGATTGCGCCAACTAATAGATAACCATGAGATTGCCGCAGCCCGACTATTTTCCGATTCTACGGACACGACTCCTACGGCATTTATGCAGCAGACGGATAACGAAGATACGGTTTGGCAACAGCTTCGTACCGCAGTCCATGGACAGCTGGACCGGTTGGAGGAAATCGATCGCGGGAATTTCAAGCACCAAGAGCTCCAAAGCCGGCTGCAAGAGCTGCAACTGGAAAAGGAGCTTGTAGAGCGGGATTCGATTAAACAGCAGGAACGACTGAATGAGCTGTTAACGCAATGGCAGCAATGGTTACGCACCCGCAAGCTGCCTTCCCATCTGGCTCCGGACAGCTTGCCCGAGCTAATTAGCATGGCCGGACAAGGTCAGATTGTGCTTCGGCAACGTCAACGCGTTATAGAACGTTTGGCCACGCTTAACCAGTCTATCTTAGAATTTGAACAAGCGGCAATTCGGTTACAGGACGGATGTCCTGCGTCTGATAACCTTCGAAAGGATCCATTTCATGCCGTTCAATGGCAGTATCGGGAAGCTGTCAAGCAGCAAGCGGTTAAGGAAGAGGCTGAGCAGCTTGATCGTCAGATTGCGGTTTTGGCGGCTCTCGTTGATGAAGTGGCGGTCGAAATAGCGGAAATAGAGAACGGGATTTCGGCTCTTTTTACTGAACTTCGAGTTTCCAACGAGGCGGAACTCGAGCAACGGCTGAGAATCGATGAACGTTGCTTGGCGCTTCGCAAGGAAGCTAGGGAAATCGGGCTCCGGCTGGAATCCGGGCGGGATCAAGATGCCCAAGCCCAATTGCACGAGCTTTTGGCATCATATGACGAAGCTACTCTAAGCGCAATGCTAAGCGAACAGAAAATTTTGTTGGCGGCAGAAGAACAGGAGCGCTCGGATTTGTTAGATAGGCGAGGGCGTCTGACTCAAGAGCTTGATAGGCTACGCAGTGAAGCCGAGCTTGAAGACAAGGGGGCAAGACTTCGTGAGATGCAGAGCAAGCTCGAGCAACTGTCCGAAAGATATGCCATTCTTGCTCTAAGCGATCAGCTCATCGTCCAGACGAAAGCCGTGTTTGAGGACGAAAAGCAGCCCGAAGTGCTGCAAAAGTCTTCCCGATACTTGCAACAGATGACGAACGGCGCTTATATTCGTATCCTGGCTCCGGGGGACACTCCGACGCTATTAGCAGAAACGCATGACCGGAAGCTGCTGGACAGCTCCTTTTTAAGCCGCGGTACTCAGGAGCAACTATATTTGGCTATGCGCTTCGCGCTATGCGACGCTGCATCTCCCGTTCATCCGTTGCCGCTTTTATTGGACGATTTATTCGTCCATTTCGATGAAAGGCGGCTAACACACACGCTTCCCGTCCTAGAAGATTTAGCGCAAACGAGGCAGGTTCTCATGTTCACTTGTCACCGGCATGCGGCACAAACTATAGCTTCCGGGATTCCAGGAGCCCGGATGTTGACGCTGGGGGGTTAGGCGGCTTGGGGGAGTTAGGCGTTCGGGCACGATCTCGGCTTATAAGGAACAGCCACCCCAAGCTTAGCAAGCCGAACATGGGGTACAACGTCGACAATAACGGTCCGAAGCCGAATTGGCCCGCAAGGAAGCAAACAAGCAGCAGCATCGCGGTTAACATTCCTTGGGATGCTTTGGTCCGTTCATGCAGTTGCAACGTTAATCCATAAATGTCCGCGACAAGCGTCGTGAAAATTTCCATGAAAATAAGGAATACATAAATCCAATGCAGCCAAGCTCCTAATTCGCGCGCGATGCCGCCCATCGGGATTTCGAATTGCTTTATGCCTGGCATACGCGCGGAAAGCGCGAGATGGCCGCCTAACAGCATCACGCCTATGCCAATGCCGCCAATCCAAGCGCCGCGGCGCAAAATTCGGGCGTTGCCGATCGAAGCTCCCAGCGGAACGAGTACCGCTTGGGACATCGACAAGTTAAATGCCGCATACAGGAACGGAGATAGCCACGCGGCCCATGGCGACAGCTCGCTCGCACTCGATAGCCAATGATCGGACATAGGGTGCCGTAGCGTCTCGACGACTAGAAAAACCGTAAATCCGATCATTAACGGGACCACGAAGGTATTAATGGTAAGAATCGCGTTCATGCCCTTTCGCAGCAGCATGAAACAAGCGAACATCGTCACGATGAGTCCGGTTTGATAACTTAAATTCAAATGCTCGGAGAACAGGGAACCCGCACCAGCCAGCATGACAGCATTTACGCCCAATAGCACGATAAGCATCAGATGGCTGACCCAGCGCCCCGTTTGTTCGCCGAACAAGTATTTGTTCAGGTCTTCATAGGACTTCGCCTTTAATTCCGCTGCTAACAGCATGACCTTGGCGCCGATCCAAACAAAGAATAAAGTCGATAAAATAATGAGGTAAGGTCCCCAGTATCCGAAACGGGTGAAAAACTGCATGACTTCCCTTCCGGATGCGAACCCTGCCCCGACGACGGTTCCGATAAACACTAACGCGACTTGTATGCTTTTGGCCCATTGCTTCATATCCGGAACCTCCCGATCCAACCTTGTCCGCCTATTTATTTAATCTATGTCGCCAACAGGACGGGCATGACTTTAGGAGATATCAACCATGATATTGCTGCTATCTATCCTCGTATTTTCCGTTACCCTTATATTGATCATTTGGCGTCCGAAAGGGTTAAACGAAGCCGTTTTTGCCGCGCCGGGAGCTCTCTTGCTGTTGGTCACAGGCTCCCTTGCTTGGGAAGATGCCGCATATATATGGCAGGTCGTCTGGAATGCCACTCTATCTTTGATCGGCATCATGATATTGACCGCCTTGATGGACGACAACGGATTTTTCCGCTGGGCAGCGCTTCATATCGTTCGCAGGTTTCATAGCAGGCGGATGCTTCTCATGATCGGATTGTCCGGGTTTTCCTGTCTGATTACGACTTTCTTCAATAATGACGGTACCGTGCTGATCATGACTCCTATCGTGTTGGAGGTCACGGCATTGTTAGGGATGGGTATGAAGGCGCGAGTCGCGTTTCTGCTCTCCGTGGGGCTGATGGCGGATACGGCTAGCGCGACGTTGATGGTCAGCAATCTGACGAATATTTTATCCGCGGACTTCTTCGGGATATCGTTCGGCGATTATGCCCGCCATATGGCATTTCCGGGAATAACCGCTTCCTTGGCAACGATAGCTGTGCTTGTCCTTGTTTTCGGTAAAACAATCAAACGAGATAGTACGGTTGCGGACCTCTCCACGTATTCTTTTCCAGACCCTTCCTCGGTTATTGGCAATACATTAATTTTCCGATTATCTTGGGTCATATTATTATTTATTCTTATTGGTTATTTCGGATCGGAATCGCTTGCCGTTCCTGTCTCTTTCATCGCCTGCGGCGGGGCTATCCTGCTCTGGATCGTTGGAGCGGCCACGAAAAGCGCCGATTCCTTCCGCATCGTGAGAAGAACGCCGTGGCTTATCGTCGTCTTCGCGCTTGCCATGAACCTTATCGTCTATAATTTGCATTTGCATGGAGCGACGGATTGGTTTCCCGATTTGCTGAGGCCGGTATCCGAATCGGGACTGACGGGAGCGATTTTCGGTTCAGGTATTCTATTTTCGTTGCTCGCTGCCGTCATGAACAATTTGCCTGCCGTGCTTATTTCCTCGTTGTCTATTTCCGAAATTAACGGATCGGCTATTTTGCCGTTTGCGAGTTTGATCGGGATGTCCGTAGGGGCGAAGTTAACGCCGCTTGGCTCATTGGCAACGCTGTTGTGGCTAGGTTTGTTAAGAAGAGACGGGGTACATATAAGCTGGGGTCAGTACATGAAATTCGGACTCATACTGACGATTCCGGTATTGCTTGTCACTTTAGGGGCGCTTTGGTTGCAAGCTTGGTTATAAAGCAGCACGAATGTAGGTTAAAATGGCAAAGCGAGTTTGCTGACAAGACAAGATCATGTAAAATAGACAAAGGACGATTCACGGTCCCGAGGGGGAAGCGAAAGTCTATCGGTATGGGTGCTCCAGCCGTTAGAATTCGTTTCGGGCTTCAAAGGAGCTGCATCATGATTAACGAACAACAACTGCAACAACATCTTCGGAAGAAACCGTATCTCGTGGATGCGATTGCAGGCAATTCCGCCATGCTGGTTTCTCTTGGACGAACCGGGAGATTGTACCGGTTATGGTGGCCGCACATCGATTACCCGCAGCATGTGGATGAAATTCGTACGGGACTGAAGCTGGGAAATACGTCGGGGGGCGTAACCTGGTTCGATGATTCAGATGCGGGTTGGCAACATGCAGCAAACTATGCGCCCCATACAAACGCGTACCGCGTAACTTCCACGCATCCGGATTATCCGGTGACGGTGGAACAGACGGATTTTGCCGCTCCAGGGCAGCCGTTAATGGTGCGTGGTTATCGTCTTACGAACAATGGGCATGAAACAAGGGATTTGGAATTTTACCATTACGGTTCGTTCCGAATCATGGAAAATGAATTGTATGCAACGACTGAGTTCCAGCGTAAGCAGGATGCGATGCTTCATTTCCGTCACCAGTATGCATTTGCCGTGGGCAGTTCGGAAGTATGCAGCGGATATCAAGCGGGCAATGGCTCATGGCACGCTGCAGCTAACGGGTATCTGGATGGCAATGTGATCGCCATGCAATCGGACGGAGCTATGAAGTGGACCTTCGCAGGAATAGAGCCGGGCCAATCGGTGGATTTCCCGATGTATATAGCTGCGGGCCATTCGCGTGGCGAAGCTTTGGCTGCGCTGACAGTGGCCAAAAGCCGATCCTATGCAGAGTGGTATTCCGAAATGGAAGCGTATTGGTCGAAATACTTAGCCGATGCGGCACCTTGTCCAAGCGCAAACGAAGCGATTGCCGCCCTGTACGAGCGTTCATTGCTCGCCATGAAGCTGATGGCGGACGAGTCTACGGGGACGATCGTAGCAGCGCCGGAATTCGATGAGTATTACAGCCGCTGCGGTGGATATGCCTACAGTTGGGGGCGCGATGCGGCCTTCGTGACAACGGCATTCAACAAAGCGGGATTAGGGGCTTTGTCGGAGAAATTCTACGACTGGTCCATTACGGCGCAGGAGCCCGACGGTTCTTGGCAGCAGCGTCATTATAATGATGGTAGCTTGGCGCCTAGTTGGGGGCTGCAAATGGATGAAGGTGCCTCTCTTCTGTGGGGCATGTGGGAATATTATATTCATTCGGGAAAGCGGGAAGCTTTCCTCGAGCGTATGTGGCCTGCGGTTGAGAAAGGGGCAGCGTTCTTGTTCCAGCAATTGGATCAAGATACGGGTCTTCCTCTTCCAAGCAGGGACTTGTGGGAAGAACGCGAAGCGGAGCATACGTACTCGGCAGCAGCCGTGTATGGCGGATTGACCGCGGCGGCGGCTTTTGCCCGGCGCAAAGGGAAAGAAGATTTGTCCGCCCAGTGGGAAGAAGCAGCACAAGACATTGCATCTGCCATCGAAAGCCGCTGCTGGAACGAATCGAAAGGCTCTTATTACCGGGGATTAAAGCTAACGGTTTCCAAGGAAACTTACGAGGCTGCGATTGCCCGCGGTGAAGGCGGATTCGTTCAGCAAAGGGACAAGGGCTACGAAAACTATATTCTCGATGTCGATCCGATCGTCGATGTTAGTTTGCTGGGCATTAGCGTGCCGTTTGACGCCGTCCCGGTTGATCATCCGAGAATGGTACAGACGGCGGATGCCATCGAGAGGTTATTAACCTCACCGAATATCGGCGGCATTAGGAGGTACGAGAATGACGGGTACATCGGCGGAAATCCGTGGATCCTAACCACGTTGTGGTTATGTCATTATCGGACTTTACAGGGCCGATATGAGGACGCCAGGCAATTGCTTGATTATGCGATTAAGCATGTTACTTCTTCCGGTCTCTTGCCTGAGCAGGTTGATCGGAATACAGGAGAGACGGCTTGGGTCGTTCCGCTGACGTGGTCCCATGCCATGTTCGTGCTGGCGGTTCATCTGCTGGCGGAGCGGGGAGAACTCTAAGCGGATTTGCGCATAAGAAGTAACCCGAACAAAAAACGCCTTCTTTCATCCGGATCATGCCGATGAAGGAGGGCGTTTTAGATTTCTTTGCCGAGAAGTTTCAGAGACAGCACTTGCTGGGTATCTGGATCAAGATCGATCTTAAACCAACCCCCAGTTACTTCAACCGATAACACGTTAGTTTGATCGTCGTTTTCTACTCCAAGCAGATGAGCAGCTTCTGAGCCTTTCATTCCGCTAACCAACCCTTGGATACCCGTATTCACGTCAGATGATGTGATTTCCACATAGACAACTTGATTGCTAGCGTTTAATCCAACCGAGACACCGGCGTATTCCCATATTTCAATGGTTTGATTGTCCCCGGGAAGCGAGTAAGTTTCCTTAGGAAGACCATATTGCTTATATACGGCTTTATCGGAGGCGCCAAGCTTAATTCCACCTAAAGACGGAGAGTTCCGTTGGAAAGAATTTTCCGGCGGGAGCACGATTTCCGTTGGGCTGGGCTGGATAGGGGATACTTCGGCGACTGGGACTGTGGAAGCAGGAGTTTTGTCGGTTTTTGGGGCTGCGGATGAAGAAGCAGAGACAGGCGCAACCGAAGGCTCCGATGAATAAGTCCCGCCAGTATTTATATCATCAGGTGACTGCGCGGACAAGACAAGTTTGGAAGAGATAATAGAAGGATCATTAGCTGGTTCGAAAGCAGGTTGGTTAACAGGCGAGCGGCAGGAAACCAAACTTGCGACTAACAGGAGAGAACTCCAAATTTTAAGTCGAAAATAAGCTTTTCCCGGCATATGATGATCCCTCCTTTTTATCTATTACATAATATAAGACATTACAAATGATGGAAAAGTTTCACGACAATGTTCTTTTTTCATAAAATCATTCTTTTGTCGCATGTCGTCAAATTTTGTCGGGACTAAAGTCATGAGTATTTTCGGCTGCTGATCGTTCCATCCCATACATTCTTAATGTTGCGCAAGGGGTAACGGATATGGTACGTTAAACGGAAAAGACAACGGAGGGTGGAGGAAACCATGGATATTCTCAAAGAGAGGATTCTGAAAGAGGCGAGTGTCATTAACTCGGGAGTGTTGAAATTGGATTCCCTGCTCAATCACGGCGTTGATCCGAAATTGACGATGGAGATGGGTAAGGAGTTTGCCGCAAGATTTGCCGGAGAGAAGATCACCAAAGTGATCACGGTTGAATCTTCGGGCATTCCCGTCGCTTTTGCAACCGCGTTGGAGCTCGGAGTTCCGCTTGTATTTGCCCGCAGGAAGAAGACGCTGCTCGGAGAACCGGATGCGTATTGCGAACGGGTGCCGTCTTTCACAAAAGGCATCGTTACCGACTTGATCGTGTCTCGGCATCTGCTAAGCTCGGATGATTCCGTTCTGTTCATCGATGATATCATTGCCAATGGGGATGCGGCTCGGGGACTCATTAAGATCATCGAACAATCGGGTGCTTCGCTAGTCGGAATCGGCATCGTACTGGAAAAATCCTTCCAGGCGGGCGGCCGAACGTTACGCGAACTTGGTTTACGGGTGGAGACGTTAGTCAAGATTCAGTCGCTCGAAGACAACACCATTACCTTCTTGGATTAAATTAGGGCTATGAATATCCTTTCCTAATCGGAATTCATTGTCGTATAATAGGAATAACCTGCAGATGGGGAGGCGAACAGCAGATGGAAAATATTAACTTGTCGGTCGACTTTTTCCTGAATAAGCTGGAAGAGTCCAAAACTCATTTCGAACGCGCGCTTGACTGCAAACACACGGAGTTCGACGACCTGTATCCATACATGATCGAACACCCGCAATTTTTCTGGTACAAACGTTATGTCGCTTGGTCAGAATTGCTTACTATCGTTAAGCTTTGCGAAGAACTCAATATTCCTTGGACAGATCGTTTCGAGGACCATCAAGCCGATTATGTAAGCAAACGGGTCATGTCTAGCAAGGTTCTGGATTGTTGGTATGAAACGAACGATACAAGAGAGCACGTCGGGTAACTAGTTCGGTGTTGCTTGAGGGAAACCCGTCGAGACATAAGTCTCTGCGGGTTTTTCATCTTAATTGAAGGAGACGGATAATCGTGAATGACGATCAGTTGGATCACTTCCGAGTGGAAGGGACGAAAGTCAGAGTCGTAAGAGACGCTTTGGAGCAAAATGACGTGGTCGGCATCGTAGTCGCATGGGACGAGGAGCAGTTGCTCATAAGGCGCCCGAATCGGAAGGTCGTGAAGGTGAAGCGGAGCTATGATATCCAGTTGGCCAGCGAGCCTAGGCAGTGGTCTAATGAATGAAATGCCGTCAAGCGAGGGAGATTAGATGTAAAGGTGTAATAGGTGTAATTACCAATTACGATCTGAACCCTGATTGCATGCGGAGGCAAAAAGAATGACTTTAATGGAGCAGAAAGTACGGCAGTATAAGAATGATGCGGCAGGAATGGCAGGATCTCTTCCCGACGTTGCGGGTACATATGATCGTTTTACGGGAAAATGCTTCGAAGCGGGAGTATTGGATGCACGCACGAAACAGCTCATTGCGTTAGGTGTAGCTTTGTTCGCCAACAATGAGGTCTGTACTTATTATCATGTAGAAGAGGCGAGATCGCTTGGTGCGAGCGACCTGCAGATTATGGAGACGGCAGCGGTGGCTTCGGCGGCAGCCGGCGGTCACGTGATGTCTCAAGGGGTTATAAGAGTACAGGGGGCGCTCAGAGGGTTGGCAGGGGAGAAGGTTCAAGATTATTCCGCGGGACAGGATCCTTTACAACATTTGCAGAAGAATGCTTTCCAGGACACAGAGCTTTCGGACGAATTCGACGCACCCGGGATGGACATACCAGGCGGAAGCGCGATATCTCCTTCTTACTGAATAAGCCGATATTAACTGAAAATTTGAACTTCCATGGTTGGCTTGACTTCGCTTCAAACCCCGTGCTATTATAAGAAACGTGATTGCGACAAGGTTACGCTTACAGCGCGGCAACGCGGTGCGAGAAACCCCCGAATTCACTTATGCATGCGGTCATGGCGGAATTGGCAGACGCGCTAGATTCAGGTTCTAGTGTCAGCAATGACGTGGAGGTTCGAGTCCTCTTGACCGCACCATCCATACAAACCCGAGAAGCCTTGATGTATAAGGCTTCTTTTCTTTTTATTCGGTTGCTGGGGCTTGTTTGGCGGCTAGGTGGAGAGAGGGTCGAATGGGTTTTTCTAACATTTTTCTAACAACGGTCATTATTTGCGGTTTGATGGTAAGGATTCGAGGTTTTCGATACGTTTGGTGAATTGTTTTCTATGTTCCTTTACTTTCACTAATGATTTGATTTATCTCCGTTCGTAAACGCTGGATTTCCTCTCTAATTGCCTCCCTGCGCACTGGACAGCAATCCTTATGCTGTGTTCCACAGCAAGTTTAAATGTCGCCTAATTAGCTCTACGAGCCTTGAGCGCATTGTATCGTCATTCAACAGGTTCCACAGTTCTCTATTCATCCGGCTCTATTCCTTCTTTTGCCGGATTTGCTTGTTTGGATTTGTTTTTAGAGAAAAGATCATGAATTTTTTGAGCGGTATTCTTTTTCATCTCTGTGTCGACGTGAGAGTAGATATTTGCTGTCGTACCAATGTCGGCGTGGCCTAACCAGACTTGAATTTCTTTGAGTGACATACCGTGCTTAAGCAAATAACTGGCTATAGAATGGCGAAGATCGTGGAATCGGATCGGTGGCAAATCATTCTCGGAGAGTAGTTGTTTGAACTTATGGTTAAGATATTCCGATTTCAGCGGAGAACCATTCGGCCAGCAACAGACAAACCCGGATTTAGCATAATCGTTGCCGTAAAGCTTTTTGTTCTGCTTTTGCCGTTCTTGGATAATTTCAAGGTACTCCTTTATTTTCTCCATAAGCGGCAACGATCGATAGCTGCTTGCCGATTTGATGTTAGCATGATGCTTTCGTAACGTATTGCCAGATAGCCCCGAAGCAAGTTTGAATTCATAATAACGTTGAAGGTGTATCGGTTGTAATTCGTGCAACGGAATATCGTTTAGCTGCGTTCTCATGTAAGGAACGCTGTGCTTGGTGATTACCAGTTCATAGCTTTCCCAAGTTATCGTTTCCACGTTATTCTTGATGACGTTATTAAGCCAGTCCAGCAGAAAGGTCGTGAACGACAATTTCTGAGGAAGCACAAAACTGTTGTTGTCGGGAACTGCTGAAATAATTCACGAATTAGGTAGCTGTCCTGTTTTTATCTCAGGGATCCCGAGACGAGGCGTTTAATTTCAATTGGTGAATAGGGGTTCATTTGCTTTCCTCCGTTAATATGGTAGGACACAAAAAGGCCGTACACGGTTGAAGATGTACGGCCTTTCGATGCATGTAGTGTCTCTCGCGAGGACTACCTATCATGCATAGGTATCAGGGGTATAATATAGAAATCAAAATGAAAATTGTGCGGACATTGTTGTTAGTATTCATACAATGTAATTTGTTGATAAAAAAGGGAATTGCCGAAAAACGTCGAATCCAGGGGGGGAAGTTATATAAGCTTGCTTCTCTATAGGACGGTAGAATTATGTTAGAAACTCGAGTAAAAATATTAAAATGCTTGAATGTCACGGAGGGGTTAGTGTGCAGGAAACAAACAAGAGTTATCAACTGATTAAAATAAACTGTTTCTTTCTGTTTAAAATATTCTTATTTGGAATTATATTGGCAGAATTTGCACTATGTACTAAAGTGATTCTTTTGGGCTTCGAAAATAGCTCTGCACAAAATCAGCGGGAATGCTGGTTTTGGACTATCATTGGTCTTTATTTTTTAATAGCTTGTATTTATTTGTATAGGAGAAAGAAGCAAATTAAATTTATTGTAAAAAGTTGGAGATTCGATCTTCTCCTTGTGTTTTCTGCGGGAGTTATCTCAATGATCGTAGTAGGAGGTCTAGGAATATCCTTTTTCCAAAAATGGATTTCTTCGCTATCGTGGCTGTATACGGTAGTGCTTTTGTCAATTCCCCTTGTTTTTTATGCAGCGATAAATTTAAGAAAACTGCAAATTAAAATGACCAAAAAGAGTGATGAGAATTCTGGTTTCATGAGTGATAAAGAAGGACAAAGTAAAAATGATGATGCGTTTGAATTTTTCGAAATAGCAAAAAGATTCGCCGGAAGAGTATATAATCAAGGTTCGCCAGAGAGCCTGGTTTTTGGAATTGATGCACCGTGGGGAACTGGTAAATCTACTTTTATAAATCTTTGCAGAGAGCATTGGCGTGCAGACTTCAAAGATAAAGTGATAGTTTACCGGTTTGATCCGCTTAGATTCGAAAATAGTGATAAGCTATTGGATAAATTTGTGGATGGCTTATTGAAAGTAATTAAAGATAATTTTTATGCGCCTGAATTAGAATCTCTTGTTGCAAAATATGCAAAGTTATTGAGTGATTCTAAGTTAACTATCTCAATTTTGGGGTTTAGATTCGGAGTGCCTTTTGACAAGTCATCTATTGATAGAACATTTGAGGGGTTAGACGAGGTTTTAAGGAGGGTGGATAAAAAAATTGTTATTGTGGTGGATGATTTAGATCGGTTGAGTTTTTCAAGTATAAAAGAAATCCTATTTGTTATTAAAAAATCTTTTATTCTTCCTAACATATCTTATGTACTTTGTTATGACACAGAAAATATTACTGCTTTGGAACATCAAAAGCTAGATAGTGAAAAAATTATCGAGTTTTTGGAAAAGTTCATAAACATAAAAATGAGCTTATATTTAGATCATAAATTACTATTGGATTATTTTACTGAATATAAGGATAGATCATTGGCAAGAAATTTACTGAGCAATCCTGAATTGGTATCCAGGGCAGTAGAAGGGCTTAAAGATATATTCAACTCAAAGGAGTATTATTTGTATATTCCTTTTATAGGTGATGCAAGAAAACTGAAAAGACTAGTTAATACTATTCTTTTGCTTGAAGTGGAGCAGTTAGATCTTTCGAATGCCGATTTCGATAAGAGCGACTTAGTTCATTTATTGATAATTTATATCAATTACCCGAATATATTCAGGAAAATATACAATACTGAGATGCATGGTAAACGAGGTTTTTTTTCGTTAGTTGGGCAGTTTGATGACCATTACCCTAAAGATAGTGGCATAATGAATACTGATAATGGGTATAAAAATTCAACATTGTACACTCAGTACGTAGCAGATTTGACTGAAAATCAAAGATTTATTTTAAATAAAGTATTTAATGCAGATCAGCGTCTGCAATCTGCAAGGAACATTACTGCAGAACAGGCCACTTCTTATGCTTGTTTCAATGGATCACTTTTTATTCCCAAGGGGGGGAACCTTGAGCGCTATTTGAATTTAATAGTTAAAGTATCCCGTCCAGTACAGACAGAACAGTATAAATTCTATGTGAACTTAAAAAATGAAATTTTGGAGAAAACCAATATTGCTGATGTGTTACAGCATGAAGAATTTTCTTTCTCAAAAGGAGAGGGGAATCATGAACAACTGTGGCGAGTTTTGATAAATTCTCCTCATAGCGAATACTCACCAATCAAAGCAAAAGAAATTATTCAATATGCGTTAGACAACCTATCAAGATATTCAATGCTCGAAATTGAAAACGTTGGTTTAAGGCGAAATTCAATAATTCTTTTCATTGCAAAGTTGTTAGATAAAGTAGGTTGGACCGACGAAGAAGGAAAGTATTGGATTAATACAAATGAAAATGTCGTTAAGATAGCTGAGTGGATATTTGGAGAAAATCAGCATAAGAACAGTGGGATTTTGGAGAACATAGCTAGGGAAGAAAGGGGTATTCTTGGTCTGCACGACCTGCTGTTGTTCCGTCTTTATTGTTGTGCGGATAGAGGTGGTGATATGTTTAATCTGACAAGGGCATTGTCTAGACACGGTGGGCCCAACAATCCTACTGAAGGAATTGTTAGAAACATAGTTATTGGAGAAATGCGAGAAATCTCTCAATATGTATTTCGGGTATTTAAAGCAAGATACATAGACAAGAGTAAAAATATATTTGAGGAAGTTTTAGAACTTTCAGCTGAAGCTGTTTGTGCTAATTCTTACTCCTACATTAATTCTCAAATACCTGATGATTCCTTTAACAGCAAATTGCTAGAATTAAAATCGAGGATGCTATCTTTTATTACTTATCAATTAGGGAGTGCAACCTATAGTAGTGGTATTCCCTGTGGCTATTACGATATCGAAGGTGAAGAAGATAAGCATGGAATCAATGAAGCCATAAACGATTATCTTTTTGAAATCTGTTTTAATCCAGAGAGGTATGATAAAGGTTACAATTATTTTTTGTATTATTTACTTATAAACAATCGAGATGGTTTTGGGCACGAAGTGGAGCGTATACCTGCTATTGATAAGTTCACAGAAGTACTTAATGAGGATCGGATTAGGAAGTATTGGGGAGTTCACGGGGAGAGTGTTCGAGTTCAGGAATCTATTCTAGAGAAAGGAAACTTTATTGCAGATGAATACGTGGCCTGGTGTGCGAATCAGATAGGAAATGTTTATAAAGTGCTTGATAAATTAATTGAAGAGCACTGAATTTCTCCTAGTTAGTATCGTTCTTCCAGTTACGAGGGCGTCAGGTTTTTCTAACGTTACGTACCTGACTGTTATATACCCCATCTTCCGATAGTCGGAAGATGGGGTATATAATTGACTAAAATATAATTCTTTATTTTGACGAAATAACTAATCTAGCTTAACCGAGATATCTGTACCTCTTCCTACCTCATCTTTCTTCTAAGATTAATCAGTATGGTCGGGTGTTTATTAAGTTACGGTCTCTTTAACTGATCTAAAAGGGATGGTGTAATAATTGCAGATTGATAAAGAGTTCAAGAGTTTATTTGGTGGATTTGATATACATAATCCCTTTGATACATTCAATCATTCATACGACAAATCGAGAGATTACGAGACAATGCAGAATATTATTGGGGAAGTAAAGAAGTATGATGTGTTTGATTTTGTCGCGAGAGTGTCTGCATTAAACCTTTTACCTGATAATCAGAATAAAGCTATTCTATTAGACGCGCTTGTTTCTTCATTACTCTCCTTAAAATGTAATGAATATACTTCGTCAAATAAGATGAGCAGTGGTAAGTTCCGAAGTATTATTTATCAATTGGATGCAATGGATTTAAAGAGAGCTGTAGACCCCTCTGAAAACACATTTGTTGAAAATGTAATGTTTTATGATAACTATTTGATCTTTTCTGGCAACAACTATCTTCCGGGATACTCCTTGCAAAAGTTGATTCATACTTTATATTTACGAAAAAATGATTTTAATATTAATTTTTTAAAAACTGCATCAGAAATGATTCAGTTTGTACTTACAATATCTAATAGAGCTGCATCAGGGTTAGGTTATAAGTTAGAAAACCAAAGTAGAACAATACAAAGTAACATTGTAATTCCCAGTAGCGATAAGTTGAATAGGATTTTAGAAGTTGTTGTTATTGATAATGATTACATCCGAAAATCGTTTCAAGACGAAATGATAATAGAAGAACTGTATTATAAATTTGGGAATAGTGATATAGAAACAGCTTTAAGTGCTGACCAACAACAGTTTTTTGTAAAACCATTTATAAAAACAAAAGATAATAGATCGATAATTCTCAATATATCTATTCTATCTACATTCGTATTTCATAAAATAATTAGCTTAGCAGGCAAGTATGGATGCAGAAATGAATTGATTAACGTCTACAATGTTGCAGTTTGGAGAGATTGTATCAAGTCACTAAGTATTTTGGAACACAAGAAAATACAAGAAAAAAATTGGGATATCGATTTATTGGTTCGTAACTACTACAAAGAAGTATTGCTGAATGTTTGTAACAATCAAATTATGATTGTTACATTCATTTGCGATGATGGAAAGGAATATTCTGAGGATCATATTTATTCAATGTACCCATCAGATGACTCTTCTTATGAGCATATGGATCAAAGAATGCAATATTTATATGCAAAGTTGTCTCTTCAAAAAATAAGCTATGAAGATATTTTTCATGTAATCATTATATATTCTTTTGGTAGAGCAATTCAGGTTGGGATGAATTCAAGATATTCTTATAAACCACTATCGTTGAATCCGTATGATTTAAAATGTATTTCAATAAACGAAGGATCAAATGGTCTATTTTTACCGAGGTATATTAGTGCTAAGAATAAATTGATGGATGGCGTACCAAATCTATTCAGCGAGCTAAATAGTATTGAAATCTATGTGGAAAATCAGTATTCATTTTACTTAAATGATGAATTTAATCCCAAGAAAGGCATGCTTTTTGTAGCACCTGGAGATTCTGTGGATTACATTAATAGGGCTATTAATAAAGAAAAAAGGCATTTGGTTGAATCCTATCAAGAAGAATTTTACCTTGAAGTCATACAAAATGATGAAACAAGAAATATTTTTATGGATGCATCATTCAATGTTCCAAAGGCTGCACATTTAGTTAAGTTTTCAAATGTGTGCATATGGATTTTTTCTCCTGAAATAAATGAATACGAAAGTATCAATGTATATTTTTTAATTGTGGATTCCATTTCATATTGGCTTGCCGAATGTAAAAAGATTGTTGAATGCTGTAATTTTGCTTTCGACATGATAAAAATACAGATTATACTATCTGGAAATACTTCGGAGTACTATGAGAGTACAGAGCTAGAAATTAATTTAAAAGATGAATTACGCTTTTCGACTGATGACAATTTGATTACTTTAATTTGGACTCCAAATGCTTTTAGAACTTTAAGTTGCAGAGACAATAACGTTGAAAAACAATTAATTGGTGCTCTATTCGATGTTCTGAGAAAGTTCACCATTGAGAGAAGTATAGACATAACGCAGCTAAGCAGTATTTTTTCAAATCCAATGAAAAAGAAATTTATTACTCTTGATTATATGAACAACCCTTATTTAAAGCCCTTAGATGGAAATATTCGAAAAATACATTCAGAAGATGAAAATGAACTGTTGGATGAAATTGGAAGTGCAATTTTAAACTCTGGAAAGTGGACATACGGCATCATTAAAGATGAAGAGAGATTAACTTTAGCAAACTTTGTAGTAGGTTATTTATATGAATTACTTCAAAAACAAGTAGGAGAGCTTCAATCGATGTATTTGGTTGAACTGGTATGTTTTGATTTAGAAAAAGTTATGTATGATTTAATGCTTACTCAGAATAGATATGCATGTGACATCGCTTGTTATCCAGAAAAGCAAGGAAAAATTTTCGAAAAATTCAATGAACTAAATAAAACTTCAAGAGCACTTAAATTTTTAGCTGAATACATTGCTGCTTGTCCGCCGAATGGCACGCAAATATTGGGTGAATGGAAATATGAAAAATTATTAGCTATTTGCTCCTTAATAATTGAATGGGCTTATAAAAATGATTTGTTTTTTTATAAAATCTTTAACACACCTGTTGAAATATTAATATCTGATAGAGTTGGAATGAAGCAAAATGAGTTTAATAAATTACAATTGATAAATTTTAAAGAACGTGAAATGCAGCTCAAATATAATTCTTCCTTAGATTTTAGGGATAAACTGCCACGTGCGGAATTTCCAAATATAGAGGAAGAGTTAAATGTTGGATTTTTAGATGAGTACGGCTTTTCATTTGATGATTTTTGTAACTGTATCTTTGGAATGCTATCATACGGTGACGTGATTACTGGTGAAGTTAAAAAAGCTAATAAGGGACAACTGGTTTTGTGGATTAATGAGAACGGTACAGATATAAATGGAGAGATCATAGAAAAAGTACTGCGGAATATTTCTTTAACTAAACGAGAAAATTATTTGAAACCAGAACCACCCTACAGAGCGGAAGATGTATATCCTTGGCGCTTTAATAGAGAGTTATCTTTTACAAGAAGGCCGGTTATTGTAAGAGAAGATGAGGTTATTTGGGGTAACAGACAATTATTTCATCTGTTGAGGTTTACCGTTGACTTGATTTATGAGGGGAAGTTAAAAACAAGAAAGGGTAAACTGAGTCAGTTAATAGGGAAAATTAGTAATAGACGTGGGGATGATTTTAATCACGAAGTGTATAATAAAATTAAGGAAATGACAGGGTTTATAGTTGATCGAAATATTAAGAAGATCAATCATAAACATATAGCAGATGTGACAGGAAATACATTGGGTGATATTGATGTTCTTTATATTATTCCCAAACGAAAGCGGATAGTGTTGGTAGAAGTCAAAGATTTCAACTATTCTAAGAGCCCTTATGAAATGGATTGTGAATATAAAAAAATGTTTGTGGACAAAGATAACGAGAAGTCTTTTGCTACAAAACATAAAAAACGTACTAAATGGATAAATGATCATTTGGAAGATGTGAAAAACCATTATAGACTTACGGGGAATGGTTGGAGCGTAAAGGGTATTTTTATTGTGAGTGAGCCAGTTATTAGCAATGCATTTTATGAAATCGGAGAGACAATTATTACTTATAAAGATATATCTAAAGAGAGATTGCAAAAAGTGTGATCTGTATTGCTCACTTTCCCTAATAAGGCCAGCCTTCCCTTGCTTCACTTCTGCATTTTATAAGGTAGACGACAATAAAATTTAAATTGTCACATTCTTGAACCTGCACACACGCTATTCTTCACCCAAAAATAAAAATGCCATTATCGGAAACAATAGTGGAACAAGGAGTTTCGGTTGATGGTTGTACCAATCTGAGCCTTCACCAAATCCCCAGTTCAAGATTAAGGTTCCATTACTCAGATTGGTTATTGTATAGTCTGGTCAAATTTTTGGTCACATTTACGGTTCCGAACTGTGCGTTTTTCTAGAATGTAGAAGAATGGCATTTTGAAAAGCTTTGTACTGTACGGCCCCACATAGTTTTTCCTATTACATGCAGAACCCCTTTGCGTCACTGGCAACTATGAGGTCAAAGCCATAAAATCTTTCTAACATTTTTTCTAACATTGCTACAATTGCGAATCCTCCGTTTGGGATTTCATTCGATGAATCCGATATGTAGAGCAACCGCTCAAACCGCCACTTCAAGATTCAGGTTCTAGTGTCAGCAATGACGTGGAGGTTCGAGTCCTCTTGACCGCACCATCCCTACAAATTCGTTCCAGCCCTTGGGCTGTAATTTTTGTTTTGATTGGATAAGATAAAATCAAGTATACTGGTAGTAAGCGAGTAAGAAGGAGGTCTTGAAATGAAAGAAGTAAATGTGTTATTGGATGAAGAGGATTTGAAACAACTAAAAGAGTGGTTTCATGTATCATCCGAGGATGAAGCCGTGAGATCGGCAATTCAACATTTACTTAAAACGAAAGTTTACAGCGATCTCCTTGCGCTTGAAGGAAAAGTAAAATGGACAGGTGATTTAGAACAAATGAGAGAAGGCCATGTATGATAATGGTCGATACAAGCGTTTGGATAGATTTCTTTAATGGAGTTGAATCCAGCGAGAAAGAACAATTGCGAAAGCTTATAGTTAGTGAAGCAAATATTGCGATTACAGATATTATTCTCACTGAAGTTTTACAGGGAATTCGGGATAATAAAAATTATGATCATGTCAAATTGACTTTAATGCAGTTGAATATTGTTCATGCTATCCCCTTAGACACCTATATTCATGCGGCAGATATATATCGCACATGCAGAGATAAAGGTTTCACAATTAGAAAAACAAATGATTGTTTGATCGCTGCCGTTACGATTGAATCGGAAAGTCACTTGTTGCATAAGGACAAAGATTTTACCGCAATCAGCCAATGCGTCAACTTACGTTTAATAAATACAGAAAATGTGTGATGTGACGCGCTTGATTCAGGTTTTAGCGCGCCTCGAATCTTATGCACCAAAGAGCGTTAAGTCTGCATGGTTATTCAGTTTTCCTTTTCAACGCACCGCGTCAAACTCACATGCGGCGCACCAAACACTTGATTTTGAGCCAAAGTTTTACGCGCTTGCTGTACTCAAAGATTAGCACGGCTCTTGTGTCGACATTAGCTGGACCGGGGGACAGAGTCAAGTCACAATTTTATATGCGGTCATAGCGGAATTGGCAGACGCCTAGATTCAGGTCCGTGTGGGCTAAATCCCCCGTGGAGGTTCGAGTCCTCTTGACCGCACCATACCTAAAACGAAACTCTTCGATTAATTTTGAAGGGTTTATTTTTAAAAATTTTCTACGACAGCAAGATTGACTAACTGTTGAATGGATCCCATTTTTGTTCTAAGTCGTTAAAGTAGCCTTCGGTATTGCGATTAACTTTTTGCGTAATCGGACACCGGATAAACGCTGATCCCACTGTGCTTTCCGTCAGCGTACAAGGCAAGATGGGAAGGCAAAATCAAAAAAAGCCTTCAGTAAAAGAAAGGAGTGATTCATGTTCCTACTCCCAACTCAACACATGTGGAGTGCTTAATATTGATTGTTCGTAGTGAATAAATGAGATGTGGCAGTATTGCTCAAAAGTATTGTTTATGTTAGTAGGCGACTTAGCTCAGGTTGGAGCACACCTTGGGGTATTACACACCCGAAAAAAGTTGAATACCAGTATTAGATTTATCGTGGGGGCTTAGCTCAGCTGGGAGTCCGCCATTACCGGTTACACTACCACCAATGTGGAGTGCTCAATATTGATGGTTCTGAATCAATAAGTGAGATGTGACAGTAAGGATCATTCTCCCAGCCGATGCCTCCGCGAAGGTGCCCTCCGTTTCAACGGATAGTCTTTTGCAACTTCAGAATATGGAACCCGACCGTCAAGAGCCAGCCTTGGTAGGAAATGATTTGAAAGCGTCCGACCAGACCCGTATATACACCTGGTCCGAATTTTCCGTCATAAGGAAGAAATAGTATGAAGGCGATCATTAAGATAAAGGTAATTGCTGCGGTGATAAACAACCGATTCCGAATCATTTTCCAAACTTCATTGCGAACAAGAGCAATACTAAGCAGTAGAGCGGCAACCGGTGTATAGTCGAGAGATGCCCCTAATACGTGCATTTTACCACTAAACGTCGCCTCCTCTTGAGAGATGGATATGGGGTCAGTTATATATGCTGCTGCGATGCAAAGACCAATCGCACCGATAAATAAGACAGCAAGGCCTATATAACCGACAACAGAACGAAGCTGCGAAGCGAGTGCCACACCGTTAGTGATCAGGCAAACGGCCAGAAGCATGAAAGTCAGTTGCATCATCCACCCAAATTTACCGAGAGCGTATTCGCTAATGAATCGCCACGTTGGATCGAATTCAGGCTCAAGCAAATGTAGGCTTAACAAGAGGACAACTGAAAGCGCACCTGAAAAAATGGATATCTTCGCAGCTAGGATTGCATAGGGAGGTACTGGTTTTGAGATCAAGACAGATGTGGGCATCGGTTATTGCTCCTCCGAGGATATTCGTGTCATGGTAGAGTCATAACCGCCTCCCGGATATATCCAGCTGCCTGAATTGGTGTTGCCATTGTCGCTCCAAAGTCCTTGGTAGTAAGCCGGGGAACCGATATCTCCACCCCAAATCGTAAGAGAATTGTCGTTTACTTCGTATGTATATTCATAGGTGCTTCCCTGATTATCGAAAATACGTGATTTGATATGCTCACTTGGCGACTCTGCTCCAAACTCCATAGTGTACCCTATCATTTCCATTCCCTTGATATGGCGCCCATGATGGAAGAGATTAAAATGCTGTATGAGAAAATAGCCGCCTTCCATCCATTCGAAGGAAACTTGTCCATCGATGTTCGACCCTGTCACCTTCCATGTCCCTACCAGTTTCTCAAGAGCTTTAAGGCCTGGATAAGGGTATTTTATTTGCGAATGTTCATTGTTCCTATGCTCAGACATATTTGTTCTCCTCCGCTTCCTTGATTAGAGTCTCCAGAAGTCGAGCCAAACGATCCATAGATTCGATTGCTCCAGCTTCCATTCCGGAAGCAATTGCAGTTTCAAATTCCTCTAATGTAGTAAATTTCATCTTGCTCGTGAATTTCGTATTCCCATCTTCCGTTTTCTCGAATGTCACTGTGACGGTCGCTTCTTGCGAAGAGAATGGCTCCATATCGAAAATCTGGGTATAGACTAACCGTTCCGGCTTCGTGACCTCCAGATAGACCCCAGTAAAAGGGTACTCCAACCCGTCTTGACCTCGGGAAACGAAACGATAGACACCGCCCTTTTGCAAGTCTATTTCGCATACGGGCAAGGAAAATCGATCCGGCCCCCACCATGCAGCTACATATTCCGGTCGTGTCCATCCTTCCCAAACAATTTCACGCGGTACGTTATAAACACGTTCAATAATGATTTCCAGACTTTTCGTGTCTGTCGTTACTTTGTTCTCAGTCATTTCCGTTCCTCCAATTTTATTATTGTCTAATTACTTCGGTAGTTCCAATTACCCTCCTTATCGTTGGTCATTACTAGAACTCCTTCCCTCTTCTTTGTTCTTTTGTTCCCCATGCAGCTTTTGAAGAAACTCATCAAAGCGATCAAGTCTTTCCTCCCACGTACGACGGAATGGGATTAACCACGAATCGAGATCCTGGAACGGCTCGCTTCGAAGCTTGTAAATCCTGCGATTCGCGACAGGTTGCACTTCGACCAGATTCGCTTCTCCTAGTATTCGAAGATGCCTGGAGGTTTGAGGCTGGCCTAATCCAATGCGGTCAGAGATTTCCCCCACCGGCAAAGGACCGCCGCAAAGAAGTTCGACAATGTTTAATCGATTGGGCTCGGCAAGAGCGCTAAAAGTAGTATTCATGGATGTAATATACACTATTCCGTATATACGGATCAATATATATTTAAAAATTATTTTGAATCGGATATTACGCCTATTATAAAAACAGCAATTTCCTGAAAAAAATTCACGATTCATAATGACGGAGAGCACTTGTGCTCACATGAAGCGACTTTGCGATTTCATTGGGTTTATAGTACATACAAATGAGGATGAGCGATTTTTTAATCAATAACATATGAAGTAAGGGTGGAATAATGAATGAAACTCAATCACCTCAATCTTACGGTGACAGATGTTCCGGCTGCTCGAAAGTTTTTGGAACCTATTTTAATATGGTGTGTGTAGGAAGCCGAGAGGACAGTTTTGCGGCTAAGTTCGATGATGATGGTTTCGTACTTACTTTAATGAAGGGGAGCGAGGTTCATTATCCAAAAACCTTCCATATCGGGTTTCCTCAGGCAAATGAAGAGCAGGTGGACAAGATCAATCAACAACTAAAGGAAGATGGTTATGATGTAAAACCTCCGCAACACGCCCATAGTTATACTTTTTATGTTAAAGCGCCTGGAGGATTTACTATCGAAGTGCTCTGTTAGCCAAAGGGAAGAAAAACTTTTCCCGGCTTATGAAAGCCAAGACTTCCTTGAAGACCCACAAGAATTGATCGTAGAAGCGAGAAAAATTTGTTTGGATGAGTTAATCGACAGTCTCCGGTGAGCAAACACATAATTCCAAATAAAAGTTGAACAGCCGTGGAGGTTCGAGTCCTCTCGACCGCACCATACTTACAGCAAAACTCTTCAGACAACGCTGAAGTTTTTTTTTATTTTGAAATCAAGCCAAGTTTGACCCCTAAAAAGACCGGATCCCCTTATTGCCCGAAACGTCGCCTAGAGATAAACTTTAGACAAGTATGTTCGGAAATAATCGATATCTTGTAGAAGGGCGGGGGTTTCGTGCTTGTTCTGATCGTGGACGACGAACTGGAAATCCGGGAAGGCTTGAAAGCGAACTTTCCATGGGAAACGTACGGAATCGGGGAAGTCTTGGTCGCCGACGACGGGGAAACGGCTTTGCCCATCGCCAGAGAGAAGCGGCCGGAACTGATTCTCACCGATATCAAGATGAAACGGATGTCGGGATTGGAATTCCTTCAGACGTTGAACGAAGAACGCGCGCACGAATGGAAAAGCATCGTCATCAGCGGATATGACGATTTCGACATGGTCAGGCAGGCGATGAAGCTCGGAGCGGTCGATTATATCCTGAAACCGATCAACATGTCGGAATTGGGAGACATCTTGCGGCAGGCGATGGCCCAGCTGGACAGGGAACGGATGGAACGCCAAAACCGGCAAATGTTGAACAGCCAAATAAGGGACGCATATCCCAAAATCCGCGAGGAACTGCTGAAGGAATTGCTGGAAAGCGGATATGATCCCTATCGGGAAACCCGGATCGTGCATCGCCTTCAAACCTTGCAGCTCGATTGGATGACGCGGGAACGGATGGCCGTGATGGTCATCGAGGTGGACGATCTGAAAGCGATCGAGAACCGGAAGGGCGCCCGCAACGAGAAAGAACTGATTCTTTTCGGAATTGGAAACGTTGTCAAACAGACGATGGAGGAGGACTATCCGTCCCCGTCTGCCTTGTATCAGGATGCCCGGAATCGCTGGGTAGCCGTAATGGCCTGCCAGGACGACGCGCAGCTGGAATCCTGCAAAGAGTTGGCTCAAGTTTGCATTCGCCGGATCAACGAGTTCGTGAAGGTGAACGTCAGCATCGGGCTCGGATCAGCCACAGGTTATGCCAACCAACTCCATGCCCGTTTTCTGGAGACGAGCGACATTCTCGAGCAGAAAGCCGTCTACGGAGGAAATCGCCTCCTCACTAGCCAAGGCTGGGAGGAGGATGCCGAGCATGGCAATTCCCCCGTCCAAAATCCCGACGAAGTGCTCGACCTGGTGAGATATGGCACGGACGGGGATATCGAAGAAGCCATGGACAAGTTCATGGACTTGGTTCAGACCTGGTCGCTCACCCAGATCAAAGACATCCAACAAAAAACATTCGGGTGGCTGCTGGACATTTTCAAAAGAGCGGCAGCGCTAGGATGGCAAGACAAAATCTGGCAGAAAAATCCGATCGCCGTCTGGGAGCAATTGGAACAATACGATACGATAGATTCCCTGCGGCGGCAAATCGAAAGGTTTCTCATGGCGATCGCCCGCGATTTCCGGGAGCAGGCCTCTTCGCCGAGCCAAATTATCCAGGAAGCGGATAAATTCATCCACAAACGGTATATCGACGGTTTGACCCTGCAGAGCGTCGCTGCCGAAGTCCACGTGACGCCGGTATGGCTGAGCAAGCTGTACAAAAAAGAAAAACGGAAAACGTTTCTCGAATATTTGACGGAAGTCCGAATGGAACAGGCGAAGAAAATGCTGGGCGATGTCCAGTACAAGATCTATCAGGTTTCGGCGCTCGTCGGCTACAAGGATCCCGTCCATTTCACCAAATTATTCAAGAAACAAACCGGCTGCACCCCCAAGGAATACCGCAACCGGATGGGAATCGCGGATGAATAAACATTCGCTGCGCCTGGCGTCGTCATTCCGGAACCGGGTGATTCTGATCTTCTTCATGATCATCATCGTCCCTTTTTTGCTGTTCGCCTATTATGCGCATATCAAATCGATCGAGGGGATTTCGAACGCAAATACGAAGATTTCCATGAGCTACCTGCTGCAGACCCGGAAAAATTTCGAAATCTATCTCAACCGTCTGAACAACCAGATCAACGATATCATAGGAAATAAACAGATCCAGAGCCTGTTGGAGCAAAGACCCGAAAATCCTGCCGAGGAAGAAGCGTTCGCGGTCAACCTGCTTTCGCTTCTCTATCAGAAAACGCCCGGGATCGATGCGTTTCGAGTGAATGTCTTTCCAATCAAACCTGCATCGTACCCGACTTACATGAGCATGGTAGGGGTTTCGAACCTGGAGAAAGAATCATGGTTCCTGAATTCGAAAGCGACAGTCAGCCCGATATGGTATTTGAATATGCCCCGTCGGGGAACCTATGTCCGGCCGCTGCTCACTTACGTGAAAAGGTTCTCGGGCCTGTACGATCAGATCCCGCGGGGAATCGTGGCCACGGATTTGTCCGAGGACCAACTGAAGCGTTATTTTTACCCCTCCGACCGGATGAAAGGGCAGAAGCTGCTGCTCTTGGACGAGAGGGGAACCGTCCTTTTCGATTCTTCCGATAATCAGTGGACGGGCCGTCCCATTCCTTCGACCGGGTTTATTGAGCTTGCGCGCTCGGCCAGGGAAGGTTCGCAAACGATGGCTTTCGACGGCACGACCCAGCTCGCAACCTATTTAAAAATGGACAGCGAGCCTTGGACGATCGTCAGCCTGACGCCGCTCCGGGAATTGACGGGAAGCATTCGGGAAATCAACAGGCTGCTCATCGCCTTCCTTGTCATTTATCTTATATGCTGTTTCGCGGTCGTTTTATATCTCACCGTTTATTTCACCCAGCCGATCGTCAAGCTGGTCCGTCTCATGCGCAAGTCGGAATCAGGCGATTTTCCTTTTCCGTATCTATTGTCCGCCCGCGAAGATGAGGTCGGATGGTTATATCGGGGATTCGGCAGCTTGCTGCTGAAAACGAAAGAATTGATCGAGGAAGCGTCCCGTTCGGAGAGAAAGAAAAAAGAGCTGGAATTTCAGGTGCTGAGCCATCAAATCAACCCTCATTTCCTGTACAACACGCTGGAGTCTATCCGGTGGAAAGCCATGAACCACGGACGAAGCGATATCAGCGAAATGGTGTCCGCGCTCGGCAATTTGCTTCGGCTCAGCTTGAACCAGGGCAAGGAAATCACGACGCTTGGGCACGAAATCGAGCAAGTGAAAGCTTACGTTCATATCGAGCAAGCCCGTCTAGGCAGCCCGGTTCGAATCCTGTATTCCTTCGACGAGGACACGCTGCAGCTTCCGTTTTTGCGCCTGCTTCTCCAGCCGATAGTCGAGAATGCGATCCAGCACAGCATACGCGACAATTTCGAACGAGGGAAAATCCTGATGTCCGCCCGCCGGGAAGATTCGGATCTCGTGATCGAAGTTGCCGACAACGGGACGGGCATCCCGAAAGCGGTATTGGCTAGATTGGAGACAGGCGCGGATATCGGCGACATTCCTGGAGATGCGGGCCGCGGCGTCGGGCTCCGAAACGTAAACGAACGGCTCAAATTGTACTTCGGAGACGCCTACAAGCTTCAAATCGAAACCGGAGCCGAGTTCGGCACCAAAATCACGATCCGGCATCCGATCCTGAAGGATGACATGCCGCACGGAGGGAGCGGTCGATCTTGAGAACAAGGATGGCCAAACGTTTTTACGGGTTGGTCTTGCTGTTTGTTTTCGTGCTCGTTTCCTCCTGCAGCGTCGGAAACATGGCAAACGAGACGGGCACAATTGCCGGGCCGAGGGAAGAAGAGGCTACGCTCAAATTTTATTTCTTGGGAGTCAAGAAATCCGCGACGGACGAAGTCTGGCAGGCGGTCAGCGATTACGTCAAGCGAAAGGGACTTAACGTCCGGTTCGACGTTCAATTCGTCCCCGTGGGCGAATACCAAAACAAACTGCTGGTCATGGCGGCGGCCGGGGACAAATGGGATATGAATTTCGACGCCGATTGGCTGGGTTATACGCAAATGGCGGCAAACGGCGCCTATTTGCCGCTGAACCGTCTTCTTCCCGAATACGCGCCCAACCTGTATCGGAAATACCGGGAGCAGAGAAGCCTGGCGGCGGCAACGGTGAATGGGGGCATTACGGGTCTTCCCTGGACGATCAAGATGAATTCGCGTCTTTACGCCCAATGGCGGTCGGATTTGACTAAAAAGGCCGGCATCGATCCGGCGCCCGGCTCGATCCGGACGATCGAAGATCTCGATGCGTTTCTGCACGCCCTCAAGAAGGCGTATCCGGACGCGAAGTTATCACGGACCATTCCTCGAGATATCTATAAACTTCGAGATGAGTGGGTCGATCTCGGCTTCCATGGAACGGGATTTTATTTGAACGACCCCCAGATCCGGATTCAAGCCGTCGAGCAGCAGCCGTTTTACCTGGAAGCGGCAATCATGGCGAGAAAATGGTATGTGGACGGCATCCTGAACAAAGACATCATGGTGGATAAGGAAGACGGCGCGGCGCTGTGGCGAAACGGCAATATGCTGTTTACGGCGCAGACGCACGAATGGGTTCATGCGAACCAGGGATTTTCCGATCCGGCTTTCGAACAGGAAAGCTCGCTGCTCTACCCGCACAAGAAAGCGGTCAACCGGAGCCCGCTGGGCAACGTCGCCGCGATCAGCCGCAACTCGGAGCATCCGGAGCGCGTGCTTCGTTTTTTGGACATGCTGGAGACGGATCGCGCGCTGTACGATCTGGTGCAATACGGTATCGAAGGAAAGACTTATATTCGGAACGGCGATGCCGTCGATTACCCTGAAGGTTTAAGTACGACAACAAGCAACTACATGGAATGGGGCGGCCGGTGGGCGCTGTGGAAACCGCAATTCATCCGTCCCGACGCGACTTATGGACCCGATTTTTGGATCAAAGAAGCGGATTTCGCGGCTGAGACCTTTAACGTCGACTCGCCGTTGGACGGATTGATGATTTCCGAAGATCGAATCAGAAGCGAGTTAGAACTGCGGGATCGGCTCATAGCGGAATGGGCGACGCCGATCGAACTCGGAAACGTCCAAGATCCGGAGAAGGCGGTGGCCGAATATATCCAAAAACAAAAAAACAGCGGTCTTGACGCCATTCTGGCTGAAGCACAAAAGCAAATCGATGCCTTTTTGAAACGATAGCATGCATGAGGTGCGGATAATCCGAATAAGCAAGCGCCGTCCCAGCCGTCCGGCATGGGGCGGTTTTTATTTGCGTTCATCAAGCTAAATTCAGACTGCAAACAACAAGATTGCCTCATGGCAACCTTTCTTCCTCCGTATTAAGCTTAAAGCATCCTGTTAACGAAAGGTAAATGACGATGAATCCGAACGGAGTTTTCCGTGAACTCGCCCGCAACCGAACCTTGCTGCTTATGTTTCTTCCCGTCGCGGCCCTTCTTCTTCTTTTTAATTACTTGCCCCTGGCCGGTCTTGTTATCGCTTTCAAAAACTTCGATTTTGACAAAGGCATTTTCGGAAGCGACTGGATGCACCCCTTGCTGAACAACTTCGATTACTTGCTGTCTTCCGACGTCGCCTTTCGGGCCATACGGAACACCATTTCGCTCAACTCCCTGTTTATCGTCGCCGGCATCGTCTTTGAAGTCGGATTCGCCTTGATGCTGAACGAATTGAGAAACAAATATTTCAAGCGCGTAACGCAATCGCTGACGTTCCTGCCCTTTTTCATTTCCTGGATCGTCGTGGGCGTTTTCACCTACAACCTGCTTAATTACGAGAATGGCGCGATCAACCGGTTTCTGGAATGGTTGGGGTTCCCGGGCCTCGACTTTTACAGCGCGGCCGGCTTGTGGCCAATGATCCTGACGATCGCCATAAGGTGGAAAGTAACCGGATACGGCACGATCATTTACCTGGCCGCTTTGACCGGCATCGATAACGCATATTACGAAGCCGCGGCTATTGACGGTGCATCCCGATGGCAGCAGATCCGGTACATCAGCCTTCCGATGCTGAGGCCGACGGTGCTGATCCTCACGCTGCTTGCCGTCGGAAGAATCATGAATGCGGATTTCGGCATGTTTTACGCCATGGTCGGCGACGCATTCCAGCTCTTCCCGACGACGGACGTCATCGACACGTTGGTCTACCGGAGCTTGAGGAAGTCGGGAGATATCGGGATGGCCTCTGCAGCCGGATTTTTCCAGTCCCTTGTTGCTTTCGTTCTGGTCATCGTCAGCAATTATATAGCCCGCAGGGTCGATAAAGATTCGGCCATTTTCTAGCCCATTTCCCAATCGATAAGGAGGGCGGCAAATTTGTCGGCCAAACGATTTTCCATCAGTCAATCCGTCATCATCGTTCTGGTTTCCCTGTTCAGTCTGGCATGCCTGTTCCCTTTTCTGATGGTGATTTCGGGCTCCCTCAGCACGGAGAAAGATATCGTGGATCTCGGTTACCGTCTTATCCCGAAACATATCACCTTCGATTCGTACCGCATTCTCCTGTTGGGATCAAGCCGAATTACGGACGCTTACGGCATCAGCGTCATCGTCACGGTCGCCGGTACCGTTCTCTCCGTGCTTGCGACGAGCATGGGCGCTTATGTCATGGCGAGACGGTCGTTCAAATACCGCAACATTCTGTCCATCTATGTCATCATTACCATGCTGTTCAACGGCGGATTGGTTCCCTGGTACATCATTTGCGTTCGGTACCTGCATCTGAAAGACACGCTTTGGGCCATGATTCTACCGCCTCTGGCCAACGCCTTCAACATGTTTCTCATCCGCAATTTCATGCTGTCGATTCCCGAGGATATCCACGAATCGGCCAAGATGGACGGTGCGGGAGAGTTTCGGATCTATTACAGGCTGATCCTCCCGCTTGCCAAACCGGTGCTGGCCACCGTCGGTTTGTTCGTCGCGCTCGGGTATTGGAACGATTGGTTCCTGGGCTTGATGTTCGTAGACAAGCAGGAGCTTCAACCGCTTCAGCTTCTTCTGCGGGCGCTTGTATCCAACGTGGAGTTTCTCAAGAGCTCCAGCAACGCGGCGGCCATGCAGCAGATTTCGGCGCAAATGCCGTCCGAATCGATCAAAATGGCGCTCACGGTGGTCACGATCGGCCCGATCGTGTTTCTCTACCCGTTCGTACAGCGATATTTCGTTCAGGGTTTGATGGTGGGCGCGGTCAAAGGCTGACTATAACGGCTTCGGCTGTATAGTATAAAAACATTTTAAAGGGAGAGGTACCTATGCAAAGAAAGAAGCCGCGGATTGCCGCGGTGCTCGCCGCAGTCCTGGTTCTGGGCATCATGCTTGCGGCATGTTCCAAGAACAACAACAGCGGACAGTCGAGCAGCCAGGCCCCCGCAACATCGTCCGCAAGCGAAACGCAGCCGGCGGGAGATTCGCCTTCCGCGTCCGCGGAACAAGAAGAGGAAGTCACGCTCAAGTTTTACTTCGGCGGGGACAAGAAAGCGGCGACGGACGAAGTATGGTCGGCCATCAGCGACTATGTCAAAGGCAAAGGCTTAAACGTGAAGTTCGACATCAACTTCATTCCGTTCAACGATTTCAAGGACAAGATGCTGGTGATGGCGGCTTCGGGCGATAACTGGGACCTGAATTTCGACGGCGACTGGCTGTCGTACAAGCAGATGGCGGCCAAAGGCTCCTATATGGCGCTCAACGATTTGCTTCCGAAATACGCCCCCAATCTGATGCAAAAATACGAGGAACAAGGCACGCTTGGCGCGGCAACGGTGAGCGGTAAAATCGTCGGACTTCCGTGGACGATGAAAATGAACAACCGGCAATTCGCGACATGGCGTTCAGACAAGGTGGAAAAAGCGAGTCTTTCCTATGCCAAGGACTCGGTGAAAACGGTCGAAGACGTCGAAAAGCTGCTGCGCGATTTCAAAAAAGCGTATCCGAACGAGAAGTTTAACCGCTCTACGGCTTTGCCCATCTTACAGATTCGTGACGAATGGGTGGATTTGAGCTTCCACGGGCTCGGTTTCTATCTGAGCGATCCCAAAGTCACGATCAAGGCGATCGAACAGCAGCCCTTCTACAAAGATGCCGCCAATATCGCCAAAGTCTGGTATAACGACAATCTCATCAATCGTGCGGCCATGTTCGATAAAGAGGACGGCGCGGCCTTATGGCGCAATGGCAAAACGGCCTTCACGCTTACGTCCCATGAATGGGTAAACGCCAATCCCGGCTTCGCGGATTCTTCCTACAAGCTGGAATCGTCGCTGCTGTATCCGGACAAGAAGCAGGTCAACCGGACCGCGCTGGCGAACGTGCTGGCGATCAACCGCAATTCCCAGCATCCGGACCGCGTATTGCGTTTCCTCGATATGGTCGAAACGGATCAAAAGCTTTACGACTTGCTGCAATACGGAATCGAAGGCAAAACCTACGTTCTGAAAGGAGATGCCGCCGAATATCCGGACGGCATGTCCACGACCACGAGCAATTACATGGAGTGGGGCGGACAATGGGCGTTCTGGAAGCCGCAATTCATGCGTCCGACTACGACGTATCCCAAGGATTTCTGGGTTCACGAAGCCGAGTTCGCAAGCCAGCCGATGAACGTCAATAATCCGATCGACGGACTGTTCATCGCCGAAGACAACATCAAAAACGAAGTGGCCAAGCGGGATCAAGCGTCCGATGAATTCGGCAAACCGATCGAATTCGGAAGCGTGAAGGACGTCGATAAGGCCGTTACGGATTATATCGCCAAACAAAAAGCGAATGGCGTCGACAAAATCATTCAGGAAGCGCAAAAGCAGGTCGACGCTTACCTGGCCAGCAATCAATAAAAGAGGATGGACGAGAGAAGCCGACCTTGCATGATAAGGAAGGCTTCTCCTCCGCCATAAACCAATTCAGCACTGGAGGGTAATGATGATGAAGTATGCCGGTCGGCTGCGCGCAAGGTTTCGTTTTGTAATAGCTGCTTTTTTGGCTGTGTTGCTGATGGGTTCCGGGTTCGGTTCTTTGACCGTGAATGCCGTCGATCCATCTGGGAGCGTCAGCATCACGCTTGGGCAAACCCCGGCGGAAAACGGGATTTCCGCTAGGGCGGGCGACGACGCAACGGGGCTCATTACGGGATCGGTAGACGGAAAAACCTACTGGCAAACGAACAAAACGGAAGGCTCGAGAATCCTGTATTTCTATTTCAATGTGGATGATGCTTATCTATTCGACGATCCGAGCTACGATGTGCAAGTGTCCGTCGATTATTACGACGAGGGTAACGGGAGCATGGTTCTTCAGTACGACGCCCAGTCGGCCGCGTTTAAGGATGCGCCCTTGTTTACCTACTCGGACACGAAAACATGGAAAACGCATTCGTTCAGCCTGAAGGACGCCAAGTTCGCGAACCGCACGAACGGAGGGGATTTCCGGCTCGGCATCGAAGGGGGCGGCGCGAGCTGGCAGACGAACGCGGACTTGAAGTTGGCTTCCGTAACCGTCACGAAAAGCCTGAAACCCGGCGCTTCGAACAAGGTCAGCGTCACGCTTGGCGCTTCATCCGTGGAAAACGGGATTTCCCCCAGGGCCGGCGACAATCCGGATGGTCTGCAGACCGGCGTCATCAACGGGAAATCCTATTGGCAGACGAAAAAGTCCGCAGGGACGGCCTATTTGTACATGAATGTAGATGACGGCTATCTGTTTGACAATTCGACTCAGGACGTATTCGTCACGGTCGAGTATCTCGATCAGGGCGACGGATGCATCGTGCTGCAATACGACTCGGACTCCGCTCCCTTTAAGGATGCGCCTTTATTTACTTATAAAAATACGGGCGAATGGAAGTCGTACACATTCAAGCTCAGCGACGCGAAGTTCGCCAACCGGACGAACGGTGCCGATTTCCGTGTCGGGGTGGAGGGAGCAGGAGCTCCTGCCAATACGCCGGATTTGATCCTCGCTTCCGTTACGGTGAACAAGAAACTGAAGCTTGATGTTGCGCCCCGGACAACCGTCGTCCAAACGCAATATCCGACGGACGACATCGCGATCGCCAATTACAACGCCAAAGATTTCGGCGCTAAGGGAGACGGCGCCTCGGATGATACGCAAGCCGTCCAGGATGCGCTCGATGCGGCTGGCAATGCCGGCGGCGGAGTGGTCTTCGTTCCTTCGGGACGCTATAAAATCTCGGGAAATCTGATCATTCCGACGGGCGTTACTTTACGAGGCGATTGGAGATCGCCGGAGAACGGCGGCGTTGCCGGCACGATTCTGGAAGCGTATGCCGGGCGCGGGAACGAAAACGATACGAGCTTTATCCAGATGCAGCCTTCCAGCGGCGTCACGCATCTGTCGGTCTGGTATCCGGAACAATCGCTGGATCAGCCGGCGGCTTACCCGTGGACGATCGAACAGCTGTCGGGCGACAGTGCCACGGTGAAGAACGTCACGCTCGTCAACTCCTACAACGGCATCAAAATCGGACCTGTCTGGAATGAACTTCACTATGTGGATCAAGTTTTCGGAACGGCGCTGAAAACGGGAATTTTCCTGGATTATACGACCGATATCGGAAGGTTGGAGCAAGTGAAACTTTCGCCGGCATACTGGGCAAATTCCGGCTTGCCCGGTTCCCCCGGGATGGACGCTCTGTTCGGCTATATGACGACGCATGCCGAAGGCATCGTGATGGGCCGCTCCGACTGGGAATACATGTCGGACATCTCGATATCGGGATTCCGGACGGGGTTGCGGGTAACGACCCGAACCGGCTCCCTGGAAACCGCCAATGCTCAGCTGTTTAACATCCGGGTGGAAGATTGCAACGTGGCGCTCAAAATCGAAGGCGTCAACGATTTCGGCTTGCTCGTGTCGAACAGCACGTTCAAGGCCGGCGTCGGAGAAGCGCCGAAAGCGATCTATGCGACTTCCGGCTTCCATTCGATCGCCCAGTTCAATACGGTGACCGTGGGCGGCAATCCGCTTCATGCGGTCGTCAATGAAGGAAGCGGCGTCTTGTCATTCGAGAACAGCACCTTCGACAATTGGAACGATCAAGCCGGCGGCTATGCGATCGCGGCGGAAGGCGGTTCCGTCATCCTCGGCCAAACGGCGTTCGCCAAGCCGGAGCGGCATATGCTTCTTAAAAACGACGTGCAGACGGTGAAATCCGTCAACTCCGGATATCAGGGCACGCTCAAGGTTGACGATCAAAGCGTCTCGGCGGAGCTGGATATCCATCAAGACGCCATGTATCAGCTGGAACGGTTGCCGTCCATCCCGCCGCTGGATAAACCGGTCAGGCCCAAACCGGCAGCGGCCCGTTTGTTCGACGTTACGGCCGCACCCTATCTTGCCGACAAGAACGGAAATGCCGACGTGTCCTCCACCGTGCAGCAAGCGCTGAACGACGCCGGCGCAGCGGGGGGCGGAACGGTTTACTTGCCGACCGGCATATACGGGATCGAACAGCCGCTCATGGTACCGTCCGGCGTGGAGCTGCGGGGCTCATGGGACATACCGCACCATACGATCGGAGGCGGAACGGTCCTGTTCACGAACTACGGCGTGAACGACGAGAACGCGACTCCGTTAATTTCCCTGGAAGCATCCGCGGGAATACGGGGCTTATCCGTTTACTACGACAAGCAGGACTGGTACCAGGTGAAGCCGTATCCTTGGACGATCCAGGGAAAAGGCCATGACGTCTATGCCATCGATACGACCCTGATCAATCCGTACCGGGGCATCGATTTTGGAAGCCATGACACGAGCGGTCATTATATCGATTATGTCGCCGGGTCGCCCTTGAAGGAAGGGATTTTCCTCGGGGGAGGAGCTGCCGGAGGTTTCATGAGAAACGTGCAGTTTAATCCGCATTATTACGGAAGAAACAATTACCCGAACCATCCCTCGACGGATGCCGATTTCAACCAGGTATGGAACTATCAGAAGGAAAACCTGGATGCCTTCCATATCGGGCATGTCACGGGCGAAACGGTATTCAACACGTTCGTCTACGGTTCCCAGTACGGCATTCATTTCGCGTCCCAAGGAGGCAGCGGACCCGAAGCGGTCATCATCGGACACGGAACGGACGGCAGCAAAAAAGGGGCATACCTGGAGAGCGCGGGACCGGACGGATTGTCGTTCATTAACACCGAACTGGTGTCCCTCAGCACCTCGGACAAAGTTTATGTGACGGTTGCGGATTCCTACAACTCGAAGGCGTCATTCTTCAATACTTCGATGTGGGGAGACACGACGCGCTCTTTCGATATCCAGGCCGGCAAAAGCAAAGTAATTTCACGACCGTGGGCGTTCGCGGCATTAACGCTTTGGGAGGCGACATCACCTTGTATGATTCGTACTTCCAGCAAGCCGGCACGACGCACGTTTATGCAGGCTCGGGGATTGAGCGAATGGTTGTCGCCAATAACCTGTTCAGGGGAGGTATGCAGTTCGTCAACGAGGCGCCGGGCAAAGTGACGGGTACCGACATCGTGCCCGTGTCGCTGGAGCTGTCGAAAAGCGCGTTCAACGAGGCCGACCCGGAAAAAACGAATCTCAAGCTGCTTCTCAAGAATACCGCGGGCGATCAACCCGTTAGCGGCGTCATCCAATTGCTTCAGCCGGAAGGCTACGCGGGGAAATTGACCCCGATCCGGTTCCGGGGGATCGGTCTCGGACAAAGCGTTACGATCGAACTTCCGTATTTGGCAAGCGACACGCTCCAATACAGGGTAACGCTGGACGGCGGGGTCACGTATACCGCTTCCGTCAAGCTGGGGCAATCGTTTGCTTCCCGATTCGGTGCGAAACCATCCGATGCTCCCGCCATTGACCTGTCGCGTGCGGACCAATATTTCAGTTTGGGCGGGAAATGGAAAGGCGCCGACGATCTTAGCTCGTCCTCCAATGTCAGTTGGGACGACAAGAATCTGTATGTATCGGTCGTCGTTCATGACGACGTTCACCATCAGACCTGGTCGAACGGGGATATCTGGCAGGGCGACAGCATCCAGCTCGGCATCGATTGGTCCCGCAAAGACGGATCGTCCAGCCGAAACGTCAGCGAGCTCGGGTTCGGGCTTAACGGTCAAGGAGGGGTCACGCAATGGCGCTGGCGGGCGCCGGACGGCTTGGCGACAGGCGCATTGACCGGCGCGAAGGCGAATATCACCCGCGACGAAACGAAAGGACAGACCGTCTACGATTTGACGATTCCGATCGATCAGCTCCATGGACCGGGTTACGCGAAAGCTCCCGGAGACCCCATCGGGTTCACGCTGCTGATGAATGAAAACGACGGAGCGGGACGGTCCGGTTTCATGGAATATAACGGCGGTATCGGCACCGGCAAAGACGCCGCGCTTTTCGGCGACATGTATTTGCTGAAAGGGAGTTTCACGGAACTGTTGGAGGAATCCGCGGAAACGGCGGTTGAATCGGTCAAGAAACAATCCGATATGACGAGAGTCGATGCGGCTGCGAACTTCGTCCAGCTGCTGCCGGAAGGCAAAGCGAAACAAAAGCTGCTTAAAGAGCTGGAGAAAATTCGAAAGAAGGCGTTATAAATTCAACGCTGAAAACGTTTTTCTAATCCAATCGTCGAGGTGCGGGAATTGTCCATCATACGGGTTCAATCGTTGACCAAACGGTTCAAGCGGCAAATCAGAAGATCGGGGAAGATGAGCGCGTTCAAAGATTTCGCGTTTCCACGGCATGAATGGAAAGATGCGGTCAAGGAAGTCGATTTTCAAATCGATAAGGGAGAAATCGTCGGATACATCGGTCCGAACGGAGCGGGCAAGTCGACGACGATCAAGATGATGGTCGGGATTCTGGTTCCCACTTCCGGCAGCATTGAAATCGGAGGGCTGGTTCCTTACAAGAACCGATTGGAAAATTCGCGGAAAATCGGCGTCGTGTTCGGCCAGCGGACCCAATTGTGGTGGGACATTCCCGTCATGGAAACGTTCCGGCTCATGCAATACATGTATAAAATCCCCCAGCGGCAATTCGAGGAAAACATCCGGATTTTCACGGAGATTTTGGGCATCGACGAATTCGTGAACGTCCCTGTCCGGCAGCTCAGTCTGGGCCAACGCATGCGCGCGGACTTGTGTGCGGCGCTTCTGCATAATCCCGAAATTCTCTATCTGGATGAGCCTACGATCGGACTGGATGTGGATGTGAAGGAGCGCGTGCGGGGTTTTATCAAGGAAGTGAACCGGACGCGCGAAACGACGGTTATTCTGACGACTCACGATACGTCCGATCTGGATAAGCTCTGCTCGCGCGTTCTGGTCATCGATCAAGGATCCCTGATGTACGACGGCGATCTGGAATATTTAAAACGCCATTATTCAAGACACGACGTGGTGACCGTCGAAACGGATAGCGAAATGCCCGAGAATCTGCTGCGAACGCGGTTCCAGGACGATTTTACGCAAGAAGGCCGCAAATGCCATGTTCGAATCGTGCCGGAGAAAGACAGCACGGCGGATTGCATCGCCTGGTTTATCCGGAATGGACGGCTCCTGGACGTGCAAATCCGGCAAACCGACATCGATGAGGTGATCCGGAACTTATACAGCACGTTCAAACGACCGGAAAAGGAGACGGGATCGGGATGAGGCTCTATTGGGAGATCTTCAAGCGATCTTTCCAGAGCGCTGCCGCCTACCGTTTGGAAATGATCGCGCAAACCGTTTCCAGCCTATTCGGCATTTTGATTCAAACCTCCATCTGGCTCGCCTTATACCGGGGCAATGCCGAACACGCGTCGACAGCAGGCCAGATTTCCATCCGGGACATGCTGACCTATGCCATCCTGAGTTCCTGCGTTTTCCTTCTCATCAACAACCAGATGATCTGGAAATTGGGCGAAAAAATCAAAACGGGCGAAATCGCCATGGATTTGATCAAGCCCATTCATTTAGCGAGATATTTGTTTTCCGAATCGGGCGGATTGGCGTTGTTTCGCGTCGTATTCCAGCTGCTTCCCGTTCTCGCTTTCGGGGCGGTTATCTACGGAATCGTGCCGCCGGCCGCACCCGACTTCGTTTTCTTCGCCGTTTGCCTGTTGAACGGAATCGTGCTCTATTACCTGATGTCGTTTATTTGCGGACTGATCGCTTTCTGGTACATGGTGAACTGGCATACGAATTCGCTTTTCCATCTCGTCATGACCCTGTTCTCCGGCTCGTTAGTCCCGTTATGGTTTTTCCCGGGCGCTCTCTCCAAGACCGTGAGTCTGCTGCCGTTTCCGCTCGTTTTCTATGGTCCGATCTCCGTTTACCTCGGTAAACGAACGATCGAAGAGGAAATGGTCTTGGTAGCCATGCAGTTCGCTTGGATCGCATTGCTCGCTCTTCTGCTGAGATGGATATGGGGCAAAGCCGTGAAAAAACTGGTCATACAAGGGGGATAGCATGCAGGGAATCCGGTTGTATATGCGATTCATCGGCGTCTATTTAAAGTCCAAGATCGAGTATGATCATATATTCGTTTTCATGGATCTGGTGCTCAATTCCGTGTGGCCCGTCGTGAACATGGTGCTGCTATGGATCATGCTGCAGCGGTTCGGCAACCTTGCGGGGTGGGACTTCGACCATCTTCTCTTTTTGTACAATCTCGGCTATTTGCCTTTCCTGATCAGCGGCATGATCATCTGGAATCCGACCAAAGATTTGCAGGAACTGGTCAGAACCGGCCATTTCGATTCCTATTTGACCCGTCCCTTGAATCCGCTCGCCCATTTGATCATGCGTCAGTTTTCCCACGGGCATTTGTTCGGGCTCGTTCTGTCGATCGGAATGCTCGTTTACAGCGTGAATCGGCTCGATTTGCCGGTCAATGCGGGGAGCGCGGTCGTCTTTCTGTCCATCGTCGCGGGCGGAGCGCTTATTTACGGCGCGTTCATGCTATTTTGCGGAAGCCTGTCTTTCTGGTTTATCAAGTCGGAGTCGGTTTACGAGCTCGTCGTTTACGAAATCCGCAGCCTGATCGAGTTTCCTTTGCCGATTTACAACAAGGTCGTGCAAGCCGTTTTACTGTTCTTCGTTCCTTATGCCTTCATCAATTTCATCCCGGCCCAGGGCATTCTGTTTCCTGACCGGTCCGCATGGCCTCCGGCTTTGCAATTGACGGCCACTCCGATCTTGGGGGCGGTATTGTTCGCGCTCGCTTTCGCCTTTTTCAGGATCGGCATCGACCGGTATCAGAGCACGGGGAATTGAAGCGTTATTCCATCGTTGACAGGAGGATTTGAATGGCGAAAATTACGGGAATCCGTTGCATTCGGACAAGGCGGGACGGCAGCTGGACGATCGTCAAGGTAGAGACGGACCAGGACGGGCTATACGGTCTCGGCTCCGCTTCCGATCTGTACAATCCGGAGGCGGTCGTGCAGGTGATCGAGCAGCTGTTCGCCCCGCTGTTGATCGGCAAAGATCCGGCGAATATCGAGGATCTGTGGCACACGATGAACATGAGCGGCTATTGGAGAAACGGCGGCATCATGCAAACGGCGATCGGCGGTATCGACATGGCGCTGTGGGATATCAAAGGAAAAGAAGCGGGTTTGCCCGTCTATCAATTGCTCGGCGGAGCTAGCCGCGCGGCGGTTCCCTGTTACGGCCATGCGGGGGGATCCGATATCGCGGAGCTGAAGGAAAGCGTGCACCGCTATTTGGAAGAAGGCTACACGGTCGTGCGATGCCAATTAGGCGGATACGGCGGCGGCGGATTCGTTCGTCGGGAGCATGCCAATCTGCCCGTAAACGACTGGGCGTTGGACGCCGTGTTCGACGAACATGCATATGTGAACGCCATCGCGGACATGTTCGAACAATTGCGTCTCGAATTCGGTCCCGGCGTTCCGTTCACGCATGACGTCCACGAGCACCTTTCTCCCATCAAGGCCATCCAGCTTGCCAAGCGACTGGAACCGTACGGATTGTTTTTCCTGGAAGATGCGCTGCCGCCCGAGCAGATCGGCTGGTACCGGCAATTGCGGCAGCAGTGTTCGACGCCTCAAGCGGTCGGCGAATTGTTCATTAATCCCCAGGAATGGACGCAGCTCGTGCAGGAACGGCTGATCGATTTCATCCGCGTGCGCGTGTCGAAGGCGGGCGGGATCAGCGCATGCCGCAAAATCGCCGCTTTGTGCGAAGCTTTCGGCGTCCGGACGGCTTGGCAGGAGGGCGGGGAGAACGATCCCGTCAATCAGGCGGCCTCCGTGCATCTGGACATGGCCGTGTGGAATTTCGGGATTCAGGAAATCAACCATTTCCGGGAGACGGAGCTCGAAGCGTTTCCGGGGCACATCGTCCGAAAA
The DNA here is from genome assembly GCF_021190915.1 of Cohnella silvisoli. Taxonomy (GTDB): domain Bacteria; phylum Bacillota; class Bacilli; order Paenibacillales; family Paenibacillaceae; genus Cohnella; species Cohnella silvisoli. The sequence goes on along the minus strand of NZ_JAIOAP010000019.1, from coordinate 34,839 downwards.
GGCGGGTATCTGTACCCCGTCGACAAACCTGGTTTGGGGATCGAGTTGGACGAAATCAAAGCGCAAGGACTTCTAGGAGAAGAATGGCGTCGATCGGCTTACCACTCTCCCTATCCACTGGACCGCAAAGCCGACGGGACGCTTGTTCGTCCATAACGAATACTCGATGCATAAAGGTGGGACTCTTCATGCAAACCGTCGCCGTAACCGGCGGAAGCGGCAAACTAGGCAGACACATGATCCAAGAGCTGCAAAACCGTAACTACCGGGTCATTTCCTTGGACAACCGCGTGTCCCCCGATCTGGGGTGCAGGCAAATCCAAACCGACCTGAACGATTTTGGACAGGTCGCGGGGGCGCTCGAAGGCGCGGATGCGGTGATCCATCTGGCAGCGATCCCGGCGCCGCTCGGCTTTACGAACGCCCATATTTTCGCCAACAACGCCGTTTCGGGTTTTCACATACTAGAAGCCGCCTCCCTGCTGGGAATCCGGAAAGCGGTCATGGGCTCCAGTGAATCTTCCTACGGGTTCGCGTGGGCGCCGAGTCGCTTTTCGCCGGACTATTTCCCGTTGGATGAATATCATCCCCAGAAGCCGCAGGAATGTTACGGGCTTTCCAAAATCGTGAACGAACTGACCGGTGAAATGTTTCACCGCAGGAACGGCATGCAGGTCATTTCCCTTCGGTTTTCGACGATTTATAAGCCGGAAGAATATGATAGGCTCGATGTGACCGATCCCGAACGTCACAAACACACCTTGTGGAGCTATATCGACATTCGCGACGCCGCGAGCGCATGCATCGCTTCCCTAGAGGCTGAAGGTTGCGGAGCGGTTTCGCTGAACATCACGAGCGACGATACGCTCAGCGATTGGGAAACGGAACGTTTGCTGAATCATTGTTACCCGGATGTGAAGGATCGAAGACGGCGGCTGCAGGGTCGGGAGGCGGTCGTCAGCAACCGGCACGCAAAGGGCATACTCTCCTGGAGTCCGCTCCATTCTTGGCAGACGCGCTAGATTCAGGTACTTGCGCGAAAGTCGGTTGTAATTCCCCGAAACCCTTGTTGTTATGCGGTTTTATCGGTCTTACTGTTTCAAGTTCTCTCCTGTAGTTCTCTCCTTTATCCGAGGTACAGGTTGAGGCAAAATGTGCGGTCATGGCGGAATTGGCAGACGCGCTGGCTTCAGGTGCCAGTGGTAGCAATACCGTGGAGGTTCGAGTCCTCTTGACCGCACCACCCTAAGAATGTACAAGCTCTTGAACTTGTCCTCGTGACGGTTCAGGAGCTCTTTGTTTGATTGGAATTTGCAATGTGTTGCTCATGACTTGCGCCGACGAAACCTTGGAGCTGTAATCCAAATGGGCATAAATGTTAGCCGTTGTGGAGTAGTGACTATGCCCTAACCACTCTTGAATTTCTTTCAGGCTGACCCCATTTGCAAGCAACAAACTTGCACAACTGTGACGAAGATCGTGGAAACGAATATGCCTAAGCCCGTACTTTTCAAGAACAATCGGAAAATGTTGTGTGATATATCCCGGTCTGATTCGATCTCCAAGTTTGTTCACGTAGATGTACTCCTCATAGTTGTAGCAATAGGTCATATACTTGCAATTACCAGAACTAAGCATGTGGTGGGAGGGATGATAAAAACAATGTGTTATCGGCAACACTGCAGGCGTATTTGATATGTTTCATATCGGACACCTGAATTTACTTGCAGAAGCGCGCAAACACTACGATAGGTTGATTGTTGGAGTTACAACTGACGAACTTTCATTAAGTTACAAGGGCAAGACACCCATCATTCCATATGCTGAACGCGCATCTATTGTAGGTGCTATTCGCTTCGTCGATGAGACACGGATAAAGAGTATCATATTCGTTTCGGAGTGGTGATGTTTCTTCATTATTATTTGGATGAATTATACCTTCATAAGGTTCTTCAAATATTGAACGATGTTCGGCATGAGGGCTATTACGCCAAAATGGCCGTTGCATGAGCGATTTCAATCGCTTTTATTAAGCTCCCTGAACCTACATAAGCACTTTTGAATCACAATAAATTGAACGATATGACCTACAATAAAGCATTACAAAAAATAGTGGAATCTTACCGCGTAGATACAGATACCAAAGAGATGATTCGGAACATGAAACGTTAAGAGCGGTTGATTTTCGATATCTTGCTGTTATATCCCCCAAAATGCTACAAAGGCTTTTTTAGGGGATATACTAATTACGGTGGTGAGGAAGAATGGAGAAGCAGTCGAACACACTTGTTGTCCAACATATTTTTCTACGATGTTGGAATGAAACTGATGAACCTGAAATGCCAGAAGAAATTGAAATCCCTGAAATTCCTGATGAACCTGAAATGCCAGAAGAAATTGAAATCCCTGAAATTCCTGAAATACTCGATGAACCCGAGATACCCGAGTTTTTTGATGCTGCTTAGTCTACGTTTCAACGAAGACATCATAATAAATGGAGGAGATCATTCATATGTCGAATAATAATTAAACGATAAGCTGGACGCTACTTAGCCAAGGGGAATGGAATTTATTTATCGCTGCTACAGAGGCGGGCCTGTGTTTTGTCGGCTCCAATAATCACGCCTATGAAGAACTAGAGAAATTTCCACAACGTATATCAAAGTAGGGCAGTGGCTATTGGAAGTAAAATTTAGGGAGTAACTACATGAGTAGAGAAAAAGCTAATAGAATGTATTTGTATAAAAACCATGTCCTAAAACGGCGAGCAATGCATTGTCGAGTGTGATACCGTATTCAATGTAACGTTACACGTATCAAATGAAGATTCAACTAACAGGAGGGCAAACAATGAGTAAAGAAGAAGATAACAAGGCTGTCGTCGTTCGCTGGTTCACCGAATTCTGGGGGAAAGATGTCAATCTCGACGTCGTCGACGAGATCGCTCATCCGGATATGCTTCTGCAGTATTCTTTACACGAGCCGCGCCGTGGCCGGGAAGACATCAAGGCCTTCATGACCGACTTTCGTGCTGCGTTCCCCGATCTCAATTTCTGGGGCACCGCTGATCTGATCGCCGAAGGCGATTACGTCGTCGGCCAGTGGGAAGGCGGCGGCACCCATACCGGTGCGGCTTGGGACGATCTTCTGCCTGGCTACGAGGGCCTTCCCGCTGCCACCGGCCTCAAGATGCACTTCACCGGCAAGACCGTGCTGAAAGTCGTCGACGGCCTGATCGTGGAAGAGAATGGCCTGGATGATGGCCTGACGGCCATGATGCAGCTCGGCCTGATCAAGAAGGCTTAATCCAAACTGCACACAGCCTGCTGAAAGGTAGACGCTCTCCGATGGGAGGATTGAGGAGGCTCGCACGAACCCCGGTGCGAGCCTCTTTTGTTTTATCAGCGCAGTAGTCTCAGAAAATGTTGATTTCAAAGACCGGATTCGGAACGTTGAAAACATAGCTCGAAGGTAATTTCTTCTCATTGAATTCTACAAACGAGACAAGGAATGCTGCCATGATCCGCATCGGTTACGCCCCGGGGGCTTACGATCTCTTCCATATTGGCCACTGAACCTATTACGCCGTGCCAAGGAACAATGCGACTACTTGATTGCCGACGTAGTGTCGGATGATGTACTGATCGAGCACAAAGGTGTGAAAGACTACTACAGGTTTGGCAGTAGGCAGTAATTGTAAACAGTGGGGTATCACTGCTTATCCAACCACAGGACGAAGCGTGGATGTCGTTTTTAATATCGCATTAGTGTTTTTCAAAAATCAATTATACAAAAAACATGTCCGAAAACAGCCAGACACTTTCAGGGGACATAGTATAATTAAGCTAAGGTCAGTTTGGGAGACGAAAAAATGTTGAAAAATGTTAGTGGCTTATATGCGGCATTTAAGGCAAAAGACTCACGCTTTGATGGGCGCTTTTTTGTAGGTGTTTCGTCCACGGGAATATATTGTCGCCCGGTGTGCCGTGCAAAGCAGCCAAAGCCTGAAAACTGTACTTTTTATTCCACAGCAGCGGAAGCCGAACAGGCTGGTTTTCGCCCTTGCCTTTTGTGTAGACCAGAACTTGCTCCCGGTAGTTCAGTTACCGACGCCACTGCTAATTTGGTTTACCGAGCAGCCAGAATGCTAGAAGAAAATTGCGGGAACGTACAAAGTTTAGATGAATTTGCTGGACGGCTTGGATGTACCGACCGACATTTGCGGCGCGTATTTACGGCAGAATATAATGTGTCGCCAGTTCAATATCTACAAACATGCAGATTGCTTCTTGCTAAAAACCTACTTACAGATACTGACTTGTCGGTACTTGATGTTGCAATGGCCGCTGGTTTTGGCAGCTTACGCCGTTTCAATGATCTTTTCAAAAAACAATATAACCTTTCGCCCACAGCATTACGGAAGCGGACTTCGAAAGAAAAGAAACATAATAGCGACGTGACTTTAGCGTTGGGTTACCGTCCGCCTTATCGGTGGGAAGAAATATTGAACTTTCTCGCCGGACGTGCAATTGCCGGGGTTGATACAGTGAAAAATGGTGAATACATGCGTACGGTGCATTTGGTAAATGCGGAGGGAAAGCATGTATATGGGTGGATACGAGTAGGTCACAAATCCTCAAATAATGCGCTGATCGTCACAGTGAATGAAACTTTGCTGCCTGTATTGCCGCTAGTTTTAGCGCGGGTACGTCATCTGTTTGATTTATATTGTGACCCAGACGCGGTGTATCAAATGCTTTCATCAATGAACAATATACGTCCCGGTCTTTGTGTGTTAGGAATTCGCTTACCAGGTTGTTTCAATGCTTTTGAAATGGCGGTACGGGCGGTGCTTGGACAACAAATCACCGTAAAAGCGGCAAGCACATTGGCTGCAAGAATTGTTAATACTTACGGTACGCCAATTCAAACCGGTATAGAGGGCTTGACCCATGTTTTTCCCTCACCTGAAGATATACTTGCTTTGGATGGGCCTATTGAAAATCACCTTGGCCCGTTAGGCGTGATTGCGGCACAATCAAGAATTATTTATGATCTAGCACGGGCAATAGTGCAAAGAGAAATTGATTTTGGCCTTAGCGCCCAGCCAGAAGAAGCAATAAAAAAATTGATGACAATTCGCGGTGTTGGAAGCTGGACAGCACAGTATATTGCTATGCATACGATGGAATGGCCTGACGCTTTCCTTGAAACGGACGTTGGCGTAAAAAAGGCACTTGGAACTTACACATCTAAAGAACTATTAGAAATAGCAGAAGCATGGCGGCCGTGGCGCAGTTACGCTACAATCAATCTTTGGAACGCGCTGTAAAGGAGGATAAAATGTATTATTCAACAAATTATTCGTCGCCCGTAGGAACGATTACGCTTGCATGTAACAGTGACAACCTTGTTGGTTTATGGTTAGAGGGGCAAAAATATCACGGTGGTACCATACCCGACGAAATGATAGAGAATAACGATATGCCATTATTTGACGCTGCAAAAAAATGGTTAGACAAATATTTTGCAGGTGAGAAACCTGCCATTTCTGATCTGCCTTTATCCCCCATTGGAGGCGCGTTTCGTATGGCTGTATGGGATATCTTATGTGAAATTCCATACGGTGAATATATCACGTATGGCGATATTGCAAAGGCTGTGGCTGTGCAAATGGGCAAAGCAAGCATGTCCAGTCAAGCAGTTGGCGGAGCAGTAGGGCATAATCCCATCTCTATTATTATTCCCTGTCATCGAGTTGTAGGGGCAAATGGCAGCTTGACAGGGTATGCCGGAGGCATCAATAAAAAAATCAAGTTGCTTGAACACGAAGGTGTAGATATGTCCCCGTTATTTGTACCTACCAAGGGCGCAGTTGTTTGCTCCAGCTAAAATTTGTCGATGGTAGTGGAGCAGGGCTGATTCAAGTGTCGTTCTCTCCGAGTTCTCTCAAACGTCCAAATTTGCTCACTTTTTGATGATTTCCCGAGACGCCATATGGCACTAGGGAAAGGCGGTCTGAAACGCCGGAATCCCTAGATTATATAGGGTTTTTGCGGTTTTTTGGTTCCACCAAAGGGACATGATTTCCGCTTGGTTCCCTTTAGCGTGCGCGATTCAGGTCAGTGTGGGCTAATCACCCGTGGAGGTTCGAGTCCTCTCGACCGCACCATACCTACAAACGAAACTCTTCTTCTGAAGGGTTTTTAACTCCTGTAAGCGGATGACCTCAAGGCCGTTCCGATCCGGGAGGGGAGGTCACCCTTCGCTGCTCTTTTGCTTGAAAAAATCACTGTTCAATGATACAAGAACGAACCTTCTTTTATGAAACGATCCTATTGGAAGGATTACTCACTTTGTCGTGCAGCTTCGAGTGGCTGTGGCGGACGGGTTGAGCTTCTTTTCGTTTTGATGTCTAATTCCTTTAATTCGCCATACACTTTTTCAATTTTATCTTGAATCAAAGTGCAGTCGATACCTTTCTGCTGAAGTTCTTCTAAAATGACAGAAACAGCAGCCGCATAGTCTGCTTTATGTTTGGCATTTAGTTTTTTCCAATTGATCCCCTTGAAATGCTCTGCCATTGTTGCATGAAAAGACAGTCTACCTTGAATCATTAAAACTGCAATGATCGGGTAACCAGGATATCCTTGCCAGTAGGATGCACTATCATTAGAAGAATATACTTCATCTTCCCATTGTACCGTGTATGTTTTTGTATGATCGGATGAAAATACCTTAGCTGAATTCCCTTCAATTACTACCCTTCCATCTGCAATAGCGCTGCACGCTTCGTGAATTTTTTCTATCGGAGGCATTTTTGTTAAAGCCATTATTCAGTCACCTTCTACGTATAATTTACATTTGATATGCAGTTTCTTTTTTCATGTTTTGTTCATATCAGAGGAATAAGAGATCAACTGCTCATTTTCAATAAGCCACATGTTTCCATCGGACCATACACCGCGCATCCCTTCAAGTGTTTCTCCTCCGACACATCGAATTATTCGAGAATCAGCTAATGATGCAAATCCGTAGGTTCGTCGAGGGTCCCAACTAGTACTGTGTCTTAAACGCCGGCTCATTTGCGCCCAACCCAGAAGAGCTCCAGTAACGATCCAACCATCCGGTTTTAACTCTGTAAATCGGTTCGCCGGTCGCAGCCAAGAAGCTGCTTCTTCAGGCCAACTCACCATAGCCAGTACTACGCCTCCCGTGTTGCTGCCTCCTCCGCGGGCTTCCCAGTGCCTAGCAAAAACTTGAGCAGCCTCAACCGAGGCTATTTCCCGTCCGTGACCGATGACTATCGTCTCAATGGGCGGATAACTGCTCGTAATCAGACTCATTAAAGCTGATATTTCATTGTCTGTATGTGCCTCAGGCGGACCGATAATCCGCAGTTCCTTCACCATCTCTACATTCATCAACGGAGAGGAAAAACGTTGGAATGTACCCATATACTTCAACTCTCCTTTGTTTGTGCCGCTTTCCAGCTAGCATATCGTTTCGGTAAACAGACTGCACAAGGCCGGTATCCTGCGGCTACAGCTATTTCTTCATTTTCAAAAAATACGCGATATTTTACATATCCTCCTATAGCTATGGCCCGAAGTGCAGAGGGACAGTCTAGGCGACCATAAATGTTATTTCGTCGATAGCCTCCCAAAGTTCCCTTGGTTCTGCTTTGATAGGGGCGACGATCAGCGCCTAATAGTGTGTAGGAAGAATGATTTATGTTGTCCTTAATGTCGTCTGTACACATGTAAAATCCTCATTTCAACTTGGTCATTTGTACAAAAAATCAAGTTGGTTAAACACACATCTCCTCTGAGTAGATAAAACCTGCTATCGGGCTGCATTACAATTCAATACTTTCCTCAAATTAGTTGTAACACAAACCGGAATTAAACAATTTCGTTATCATGCTGTTATATTCGAGAATACGTACAAGAGCTTATTGTTGTGGTTATACTGATCGTGGAGGTGAACGGAATTGGAGAAGCAAACAAAACAGGAAACGGAAAAGTTATTCCGCAACCTAGACGATTCGGTCAACATGCAAAACCCGGAAACTTTGACGGATGAAAAATGGCAAGCCATTATCAACAATGACGCTGCTTACGATGGTCAATTCTTCTATGCAGTAAAGACCACAGGTATCTTTTGCCGGCCTTCATGCAAATCCAGGCCACCAAAAAAAGAAAACATTGATTTATTTCGAACCAGCAATCAAGCATTGTCCGCCAAATTTCGCCCATGCAAACGATGTAAACCGACCGGACAACGTTTGCCTGATGATGAGTGGGTGGCTTTGGTGACAGATTACATCGACAGGAATTACATGGAGACGTTGACCCTGGAAACTCTCGCAACTATCTCTCACGGCAGTCCGTATCATCTGCATCGAACATTTAAGAGAGTCAAAAATATGACTCCGGTCGAGTATATTCAACAAGTACGGGTCGAAAAGGCTAAGGCGCAATTGTTATCATCCAATAGGCCTATTTCAGAGGTTGGCATAAGCGTCGGTATGCCAAGTACGCCCTATTTTATAACCCTATTTAAGAAAATGGCTGGGCAAACTCCGTCAAGCTACCGCCAATTACAAAATCAAACCAAAATGGAGGTTTTCGATCATGAGAAACAACAATAATTCACCGATCTTTTGGACACAACTTTCACATAAGGATTGGAACATAAATATTGCGGCTACATCCAATGGCCTTTGTTACGTGGGTTCTCAAAATATGCCTATGGATGAGTTGGCAGATTGGGCAAAAGCCCATTTTCCTGGATGTACATTGATTGAGGATGGCGAGAAACTGAAGCCCTATGCCAATGAGCTCATCGAATATTTCCAGGGCAAACGCAAAAGCTTTACGATCCCATTCGATTTTCACGGAACGCCGTTTCAACTCGACGTGTGGAAAGCGCTCTGCGAAATCCCTTACGGACAAACGAAATCATATTCGGATATCGCCAATCAGATCCAAAAACCGAGCGCTGTGCGCGCTGTAGGCTCTGCTATTGGTGCAAATCCTGTATTGATTACGGTTCCATGCCATCGCGTAATCGGTAAAAACGGGGCTTTAACCGGCTATCGTGGAGGCATGGAGATGAAAACGAAATTGTTGGAACTGGAACAAGACAGTGCTCTTCTGGGGGGAGGCTTACATTATGCCTGAGAGCCTCTCGTTAAGCGTAGATAATTTGGATTGGAATTTCATCCAGCAAATGCTGGACGAACATGGTTATGCTAAACTGCCTAGTTTGCTAAACAAAACCGAATGTCAAGAGATCGTCAGCACTTATGAGGAAGAAGGTCTCTTTCGAACGACCATCGACATGGCTCGGTATCGCTTTGGGATGGGGGAGTACAAATATTACAATGCCCCCCTTCCATCTTTGTTGCAGCAGTTGCGCGAAGGGTTGTATCCGGAGCTTGCTATAACAGCGAATCGCTGGCTGGAACAATTAGGTCACGATGCTTCTTATCCGGCAACACTGGAGGAATTCCTCGATCAATGTCATCAAGAAGGACAGAACCGTCCTACCCCATTGATCCTGAAATATGAAGCAGGGGGATACAATTGCTTGCATCAGGATTTGTATGGGAAAGTATTCTTCCCCTTTCAGGTCGTATTCGCTCTCAATCAAAGAGAAGAGGATTTCACGGGTGGTGAATTCTTATTGGTAGAGCAGCGACCACGGGCGCAAAGCCGTGGGCATGTCATTACCTTGAATCAAGGGGAAGGTCTAATTTTTCCAACCAACCATCGTCCCGTATTAGGAACGCGTGGTTATTATAGAACGACGCTTAGACACGGTGTAAATACTGTAACTACAGGTACAAGATACAGTTTGGGTATTATTTTTCACGATGCGAAATAGAAACTTAATCCTAAATACAAATATCCAAAAACCCTTTTGAATAAAGGGATCGGCTTTCTTTCGGGGTATAGTCATTCACTTAATCCATATACGGGTTGCTCATTTGCTTGTTCTTACTGTTATGTACGACAAATGCCGGTCTCCACATTCCGCGACGCAGAGTGGGGAACATGGGTTGATATCAAGAAAGAGGCTGCATCGGTTTTTCAGAAAGAATATCAAAAAGCTAAGACCAAAGGACCTATTACTATCTTCATGTCATCGAGCACCGATCCATACCAGCCTATAGAGAACAAAGAACAAATTACTCGGTCAATACTAGAAATCATGTCGTACGATCCACCTGATTTTTTGTTTGTGCAGACACGAAGTCCCCTTGTTCGACGTGATATTGATCTTCTATTGCGACTAGGAAGGCATGTTCGTGTTAGTATGACAGTTGAAACCGACCTGGAAGAAATCAGGAGGCATTTTTCGCCCTATGCCCCTCCAATAGCAGCCAGATTAAAAACCCTTCAATTGTTGGCTGAAGCAGGTGTGCCGACGCAGGCAACCATTGCGCCTATGTTGCCAAGCAGCGAAAAGTAAGCAGAAATGTTAAGCCAACTGGTTAATCGTGTATGCATAGACGACTATTATATGGGAGATGGCAGCGGAGGAAGACGTATACGGAATTTAGGTATTGAGGCTTTGTATAAACAACTTGGTTTGGAGGAATGGTATACGCCTTCCGCTTATCGTAAGGTCTATGAACGTTTAAAATATTATTTTTCTGAGGACCAAATATTTATTAGCCAACAAGGATTTGAACCTTAGAGTTCAGCCATTATAAAAATGAGCACATACATAGGGAGATGTAAAAATGATCGAACTGAATGTTTTAATTCATATTAAGCAGTATCGAGAAGAAGATTATTTACGGAATGTTGACAAGCACATTGAAAATTCGCATTGCAGCATTTGTCACGACATTTTCAAGAGGACCTATGATCCGCGAAAATTTGTTACAATCGAATACCGACCGGATGATGAGGTAATTATTAAGCATTACGAGAGCGAGCATTTCCAATTATTTTTAAGGGAACTAGATGAGGTTTTAGAAGAACCAATAGATTTTAAGAAATACATTTATAATAGCGCCGGTTCTGATAAATGATATTTAATGTATATAAGTGGTAAGACCGGCCTGAAAGGATAATATTATGACCGTAATCGGTTACACTGCCGGAGTCTTTGATCTCTTTCACATCGGTCACCTGACCTTTCTCGAAGAAGCGAGTAAGCATTGTGATAAGCTCGTGGTCGGAGTTACGACTGATGAACTGTCTCTAAGATACAAAAACAAAACCCCCGTTATCCCGTACTCTGAGCGGGCGGCGATTGTGGGTTCCCTTCGCTTCGTCAACGAAGTAATTCCGCAACACGAAATGAATCGCTATTCGGTCTGGGAAGATCGAAGATTTCATGTGACATTAGTTGGTGACGATTGGAAGGGAAGTCTACTCTGGAACAGCTATGAGGAACAGTTCGCCAAATTAGGAGTGTCTATTGTTTACCTTCCGTACACTCAGCATATTTCCAGTACTCTCTTGCGCTCTGTTTTGCACAATCTCTCGCATGATCCAACAAATGGTAAGAAAACGTCGTAGAAGGCTAATTCAAGTTCAGATTCCCTTCAATCGCAGAATGACCTCAGAAATCCAAACAGCGACAGCCTTGGACAAGAAATAAAGTCCTAGACTGGCGCTGTCACTATATCGAACGCTATCGTAATCCGCAAACTGAAAGGCAGTGCTACAGTCTTTCTCATTGAGGTTTTGACAGCAGCCGCGCAGCTACACAGTTCACTGCAAAATCCCTCCACCTTGAAGCACAGTTTCGCGAATCGTCTGAATAACCTCCTCGCTGCGTGTTAGAATTGCAGGAATTGTACAATAAGTGGTCCATATTCGGCGGCGTCAGATATAAACCATACTTCAACGCTAATAGCAATGCAGCTTTGCCAAGCTCGATAAGTGACGGCTTATCCAGTTCCAACTGAAGCCCGGTTGCTATGGACAACACCGCTACCTGCACTGCGTGAAAAAACGTTTACTCGATATTTCCGTTTTTGTCCGGACTTGACGCCGCTTCAACGGCTCTGGCCTGCCGCGAACAAACGCGCGACGTTCCCCGCGGCTCGCTCCAGCAGAGCTTCGGCTCCGTTCATCGCTTCACGAAGCTCCATAGGCTTGTCCGGGAGACCGAAGATAGCGGTTATCCTTTCTCCATATAGCCCCTCCGCTCCGGGACCGATGCCGCCGCTCAGGACAACAACCGGCACGCCGCAGCGGCGGGCGAGACGGGCTACGCCGACCGGCACTTTGCCGTTCAGCGTCTGATTGTCCGTCCGCCCTTCGCCGGTCAGGACGAGATCGGCGCCGGCGATCGCCGCTTCCAGATTCGTCAGCTCCGCCAGCAGGCCGAAGCCGGGTTTCAGCGCGGCGCCCAGAAGCGCGGCCAATCCGGCGCCCGTGCCTCCGGCTGCGCCCCCTCCGGGCAGGCTGCGGTATTCATCGCTGCCGGTCGTCGCCTCTAGGACGTCGGCGAAGCGCTCCAGCGCATGGTCGAGCTGCGCGACTTGCCTGGTGTCGGCTCCCTTCTGCGGTCCATAGACGGCTGCCGCGCCTTCCGGTCCGCATAGCGGGTTCGTCACGTCGCAGCAGAGAGTGACGGCTACCTCGGCCAGCCGGGGATGGAGTCCTGTCCGGTCGATTCGGTCAAGCCGCAACAGCTCTGCTCCGCCCGGTCCGAGCTCGTCCCCTGACGCGTCCAAAAATCGGCAGCCCAAAGCTCGCAGCAGACCTGTACCGCCATCAGTCGTGGCGCTGCCGCCCAGACCGATCACGATTTGGCGACAGCCGCGGTCCAAGGCAGCGCGAATCAGTTCGCCCGTTCCGTGCGTGGACGCCTCAAGCGGGCGGAGATCCTCTGCCGGTAAGAGCGTCAAGCCGGATGCAGCGGCCAACTCGAAGACGGCTGTCCCGTCCGGAAGCATCGCGTATTCGGCTTCCAGCGCCGCGTTGAGCGGGCCGGATACGGCAGCGCGGAGACGCAGGCCTTCCGGAACCGCTTCCAGCACGGCGTCGACGGTCCCTTCGCCGCCATCCGCGATAGGCTTGCGTACGACGACGGCATCCGCACATGCGCTCAAGACGCCGCGTTCCATTGCCCGTGCGGCATCCTTGGCGGATAGGCTTCCTTTGAACGAATCCGGAGCCGCTACGACCCGCATAGGAATGCATCGTATGTTTTCTGTCATGGTGATTTCTCCTTCATTTCATGGACTGGCTGTTGCTCTGTTTGTACTCCAATGGGGTAACGCCAACGTTTTTCTTGAAAAATTTAGTGAAGTAAGGAACATTGTCGAAGCCGAGCTCCAGCGCGACCTCCTGGATTTTTATTCCTTCCGCGAGCAGAAGCTCCATCGCTTTGGAGATTTTCAGCATTTTTGTCCTATCGGATAAGGAAATCCCTTTCTCCGCATGGAAGAGCCGCGACAGATAAAAAGGACTAAGGTGAAACCGCTTGGCTAGATGGCTCAGCGAAATATTCCGGTTCAAATTCTCCACGATATACGCGTCTATCTGATCGATAATCTCTTTCTTCTGATCTTTTCTCTCTCCTTCCGCAAGGGACAGCAACCGATCCGCTAACCGAAGGAAATAAGTTTCTAACGCAGGCCAGTTGGCATGCTTGCCATAATGGGCGAGAGAGTCCAAGCCGGGGTCGTTTTCGATCGCACTGGTCAATTTTCTGGCGTTCATGTAGGTCAGAAACATGGCTGAGAGATGGGCGAATATTTCCAATTGAAAAGCGTAATCGAGAAAGACCGATTGTTGGGCGAGCTGAAAAAAACGGGTTAATTCCAGCCGGAAGGCAGGCCCGTTGCCGGATTCCAGCAAACTCAACAATTGATTGATATGCTTTCTCACATCCTGGGACATCCATTCCGGACCCCCGAATCGTACCTGCATATCGTCCGCTTGCTCGACGAGAATGATCTCCTCGTCGAGTCCGATTCCCCTCTGAATTAGCTCGCGCATGGAGTGATAGGCTTGGTGGATTTGCCCCCACTCGACGTCCGGCTTGGAAAGAACGAACGAGACGGGGAGACGCAAATAATGCCGGATCGACTGTTGGATTTTTTCCAGGAGCTCGTTAATATACCATTGCAGCTTAACAGGGTCTTGAATTTTCGCTTGATCCTCTTCCGGGGAATCAGGCTCATCTACCTGGATAAACCAAACGGAATATCGGCTTTCGGAGAAGGATTGAATCCGGCATATCCGGTGCAAGTACTCCTCTACGATATTGTGGACCGCATTTTGCAGCAGCAGCTTGTCTTTCGGCGAGTAGTCCTGCGGCCACCGGTCGACCCTTCCGAGCATCATGATGACAGACCGGTCGGGCAGAAGAGGGATCTGAAGCTCGCGAAGCTGCGATTCTATCGTTATTGCCGCGGGCGGTTGCGAAGTTAGCAGGCTCTCGACGAATTCCTTTTGAAGCAGATTCTGAGCTTTTTGCAACTGAATTTCCGCTCGGGCCATCACGTCGTGCGTTTGCAGTTCGGCTTCGATTTCCAAAATTCCCCGTTGAAGCGTCTCCAGAATGGTATCGTCATCCACCGGCTTCAGCAAATAATCGAACGCATCGTGGCGAAGCGCGGATTGCAAATATTCGTAGTCGGAGTAACCGGACAAAAAAATGACTTTGCAGTTCCGCCAATGCTTTTTGACCTGCTCTACAAGCTCGATGCCGTTCATTCCCGGCATCCGCACGTCCGTAATCAGAATATCGATCCGGTTCTCCTGCATAATAGCCATCGCTTCGGAAGCGGACGTCGCCTTCCATAAGAGCAGTTCATTCCGGTCCGATCTTTCCAGCATATTAAACATGGAGTCCACGATAAACGGCTCGTCGTCGACCAGCAGTACATTAAACATCGGTATCGTTCCCCTTCCTGTTAATCGTAATGGTCACGAGCAATCCCCCGGTGCCGCCCGCTTGCAGCCTAATTCCGCTTGTTTCTCCATAACGAAGCTGCAAGCGGCGATGAACGTTCCACAAGGCGTGATCGTCGGTCTCGTCCTGAGTTCGAAGCTTCCTTTCCCACTCCTGCAGCAAATTCGATTCGACCCCTTCGCCGTTGTCCTCGATTTCAATGACCAAAACCGATTCGTCGCACCGAATTCGGACGTCCACGCGCCCATCTCGGATCGTTTGCTCATGGCCGTGAACGATGGCGTTCTCTAGGAAAGGTTGAATGATGAGGCGCGGCACCTCCCATTTGTCGACAGGACCCTCAATGTCGAATTGGAATACGATGCGATCATGGAATCGGAGCTGCTGAATGGACACGTATACGGCCGCGTGCTGAATTTCTTTGTCCAGGGAAACGACATCCGACTTGTTTTGCGTGATGAATTTGAAATAATCCCCGAGATGCTTAGACATGGCGGACACGCCTTCGTAGTCTTCTTCCTGCGCCATGCGATAGAGAATATAAAGGCTGTTATAGAAAAAATGGGGGTTGATCTGCGATTGCAGCTGCTTAAGCTCGGACCTTTGGCTGCGGATCGTTTGTTCGTACACTTGCTTGACCAGAACGTTAAGCCTGATAACGGTTTGATTAAATTGGTCGTATACGTAATTGAATTCGTCCCGGGTTCGGTGCTGAAGATGAACGTCGAATTGACCGGTTTCAATTTGCCGGAAAGCTTTCAGCAGTTTGAGCATCGGCTTGTGTATAACCCTAAGTAGAGAGAGCGACACAACAAACACGACAATGACGGACAAGGCGGACAATATCCACAACCATCTCTTGAAGGGAAGCACGGGCTGCAGCACCTTTTCTTCGTCGACTAACATGACATAAGACCAATTGACGGATTTGAATCCTTCCACGAAGCGCAAATAAGACTTGTCTTGAACATGGATAACCGTTCCTTCTTCCGTGGCCTTTACTCCGGCGAGAAGCTCGCCGTTGGAATCCCTGTCGAAGGACGAGACGGTTATTGCGGGGCCATCGTCATTGCTCTTGATATAGGCGAGACCGTCTCCGATCGTATTCGGGTTTTGGATTTCCTCCCGGATTTTATCGAGGGAAATTTCAATGACCAGAAGGAAGGTACTGCTCGACAACTGAGGGAAGCCCAGATTGAAATAAACATGATTGTTCATATAACTCAATCCGGACGATGTGAACTTCTTCTGCCCGCTAAACGATTCGAATTCGGCGGGATCCATTTCCGAATAACCGTTAATGGAGGACAAGCGGCGATTATCGTGCGGCATAAGAACAAAAGCTTCTTTGATATAGCGGCTGGACGAAGCCAATGTCTTGAGCTTGGTCAGCAGATCGTTGTAAGCTTTCGTGCGTTCGTACACTTTAAGCGTTTCGGATCGGTTGCTCAGATCTTGCAAATCGGAATCGCCCAGAAATTCCAACTGCAATCGGGAGATTCGCTCGAACTCGGAATCCATGGAAGAAACGAAATAGGCGGACTTCTGTTCCATCAAGTGGAAAATTTGTTGGCGCATAATATCGACCCCGGATTTGCTCATGAAGAAAGCGATCACATAAATAGGAATCAGAATCGCCAAGAAAGTCGTCCAGAGCTTGAGGAAAATGCCATAACGTAAAGGAAACAGCGTATTCATCCCGATAGGACAACCTCCTTTTCTACATCGTACCTGCAAAAGCACGATTCGACAATCAAACGGCGCAAGAGGGCAACAAAATACAAGCGACTGCAAAACATTACTCTTGTTGGGGGTGATAGCGGATCCCTTATAATGAGGACAATCACTCGAGTGATCCAATTGAAACGTAGGGGGAACAAGCATGGCCAAACGCGCAGGAAAAAAATCCGTTGTCTTGCTGCTTGTCATCATGACGGCTGCTTGGACTTTAAGCGCTTGCTCGAAATCAAATAGCGAGTCCGCTAGCCCGTCCGCCAGCCAGTCCGCCAGCACGGACAAGCCGGGAGCAACGCAAAGCGCCGCACCGGACAATGTCGATCCGCTTGGAAAGTTCGATCCGCCAATCACCGTGAATATCGGGAGATCGGTCGGAACCGATTGGAAATACGCGTCCGGTGAATCCATCGATAAAAACCGGGTTTACGATTTTTATGAAAGCGGCTTGGGCGTCAAGCTTGTCAATGAGTTCGCGGTGGCCGGCGATCAATACAGCAGCAAAGTGAACACCGTAATCGCATCCGGACAAATTCCGGATATGATGCTGGTGGACGGCGTGCAGCTGAGGAACTTGGTTAAAGCCGGCATGGTTGAGGATTTATCCAGCGTGTACGACAAATACGTAAGCCAGGACACTAAGAAAATGCTAGATGAAGACGGTGGCTACGCGATCAAGAGCTCGACCGTGGACGGTAAACTGTACGGCATTCCGGTGACGACGCAAGGGTATTGGTCCGCTATGGAGCTGTGGATTCGTCAAGATTGGTTGGATAACCTTGGCCTTCAGCCGCCGAAGACGACAGACGAGTTGATAGCCGTAGCCAAAGCCTTTACGGAGCAAGATCCGGACAAAAACGACAAAAAGGATACGTTCGGATTGGCTTTGAGCAAAGAGCTTATGAATCCGTTTATCGGCTACTTTAACAGCTTTCATGCCTATCCGGGAGCCTGGACCACGGACTCAAGCGGGAAGGCGGTATACGGCAGCATTCAGCCGGAAATGAAAGCTCCGCTGGAGAAGCTTGCCGAGTTGTACAAACAAGGCATCATCGATCCGGAGTTCGGAGTCAAGGATGTCGAGAAGATGAAGGAATCGATCAGTTCCGGCAAAGTGGGCATGGCATTCGGAAACTTTGCTTTCCCGCTCGGCTCGCTTAAACAATCTTATGCTAACAATCCGGATGCGGTGTGGAATGCTTATCCGATGCCGAGCGTGGACGGCACTCCTTCCAAAGCCTATATCGGATCCACAGCTTCCGGCTACTGGGTCGTACGAAAGGGCTACGAACATCCGGAAGCGGTCGTTAAGCTGGCGAATTTCTGGGTAGAGAACTGGGTCACCCATCAAGTGGAAGACGAGAAGTACGGATCCGATCCCGATACCGGCGTTCTGTACTACGTCTACGGCATCGTAAATCCGCTCGCTCCGATGACGCACATTCCCGAATTCAGGGACGTCAAAGCGGCGCTCCTAGCCCACGAGCAAGCGGACAAAACCAAAAACACGCCTAACGTATATGCCTATCTGGACGGAATTAACAAGTATTTGAAGGATTCTAAAAACTCGAAAGACCCGAGCATCCAGAACGGATGGGCGTTCAACCGTTCATTCGGGACTCCGAAGAGCGGATTGGAAGTCCTCGACGAGTACTACTACAAGAACAATTACATTCTCACCACTCCATTAAAAGTCGCTTCCACGCCGACAATGGCGGAGAAGATGCCGACGCTCAAGAAGATGGAAGATACGATGATCATGAAAATCATATTGGGCGACGAAGGGCTAGACTCTTTCGACCAGTTCGTGAGCGACTGGAACAAATTGGGCGGCGATAAGATTACGGAGGAAGTCAACAGTTTCAAATAGTTTCGAATAGCCGGGAAACCAGCGGAGGGATTGAAGCCTAACCGTTCAATCCCTCTCGGTTGCCTGGCTGCAAGGCCGAAGGAGGTAATAGCCTTGAAACGATCAACAGCGCTCTTCAAAAGAAATTTACCGCTTCATCTGATGCTCGTACCCGGCATGATCTTTACGATTTTGTTCGCTTACGTGCCAATGACCGGAATCGTACTTGCCTTTCAATCTTTCGTTCCAGGGCAAGGCTTATTCGGCTCGGACTGGGTAGGGTTCGACAACTTCTCCTATTTGTTTAACTTGCCGGGAATTTATCAAGTGATTTATAACACGGTTTTTATAGCGGTCATGAAAATTATAGCCGGATTGATCGTTCCGATCACGGCGGCATTGCTGCTGAACGAGATGAGAATTCGTTTTCTGAAGCGGACGGTCCAGACGCTCATCTATTTGCCCCATTTTCTGTCCTGGGTCATTCTTGGCGGCATTCTGATCGACGTACTGTCCATTGACGGAGGGATCGTCAACCGTTTCATCGAGTGGCTCGGATTCAAGTCCGTCTTTTTTCTTGGCAGCAACCAATGGTTTCCGTTTACTCTCGTGGCCACGGATGTATGGAAAGACTTCGGTTTTTCCACCATCATCTATATGGCCGCGATTACCGCCATCGATCCGACCACTTACGAAGCGGCGCACATCGATGGAGCCGGCCGCTGGCGGCAGACTCTCCGCATTACGCTGCCCGGTCTTGCGCCAACGATCGTTCTGCTTTCGGTGCTAAGTCTCGGCAGCATTCTGAATGCCGGGTTCGAGCAGGTGTTCATTTTGTACAGTCCATCCGTCTACTCGTCGGGTGATATCATCGATACGATGCTTTATCGTCTGGCCTTTATGGATGCTCAATACAGCGTCGCGACGGCGGTCGGTCTATTTAAATCGTTTATTGGTTTGTTCTTGATTTCAACATCCTACTGGCTCGCCTATCGGTTTGCTAATTACCGCATCTTTTGAGAAAGGAGAGCCTCTATGGTAGAATCTAAAAATTTCGGCAACCGGTTGTCTAGATTTCTTATCAACTCGATCATGATCGCGCTTGGGCTTCTTTGCCTGCTGCCCTTCTTGAACGTGCTGGCTTTCTCGCTAAGCAGTCCGGCCGCGGCGGAAGCGAATCGGGTCGGATTCTGGCCGGTCGAATTCAGTCTGGATGCCTATCGGTACATCATGGGAGAGCCCAAGTTCAGCCAGGCGTTCTGGGTATCGTCGCAGCGCGTGCTTATCGGCGTTACGCTTAGCGTGTTTCTGACCCTATTAACGGCGTATCCGCTGTCCAAAGAATCGATCCATTTTCGTCCGAGAACGTTTTACGTGTGGTTTTTCGTCGTGACGATGCTGTTCGGAGGCGGTTTGGTCCCGATGTACATGATTATTCGTTCTTACGGGTTGCTGGATTCGATCTGGGCTTTGGTGCTGCCGACGGCCGTACAGGTTTTCTATATTACGCTCATGCTGAATTTCTTCCGCGGTTTGCCGAAGGAGTTGGAGGAATCCGCCTTCGTCGACGGTGCAGGTCATTGGGTCATCCTGTTTCGCATTTTTTTGCCCTTGTCTATGCCGGGGCTGGCAACGATCGGATTGTTCACGTTAGTTAGTCAATGGAACTCATGGTTTGACGGGCTTCTCTACATGAATAAGCCGTTCCATTATCCGCTGCAGACGTATTTGCAAACAATCGTCACGAATCCGGATATGAGCCGCGTTTCCGATGTCAGGGAAGTGCTGAACATTTCCACGCGCACGGTCAAGACGGCTCAGATCTTCGTAGCGATGCTTCCGATTCTGATCGTGTATCCTTTTCTTCAGCGCTTTTTCGTAAAAGGGATCGTGCTCGGGAGCGTCAAGGGATAACACGTCAGGGAAGGAGGCAACGCAGATGATGAAGGTCCATTATTCCATTCAGGCCGGAGCGCTGCTTGCATCCGGCGGAGAAGCCTTGTTAGAACGGATGAAAAGGGCAGACGTTGCCAAAGTTTGGCTTCACGGCTATTTTTTCGGGCGTTTCGCTTCGACGATAAGGGAACTGCAAGAGGCGAAGCGTTTGCTGGAACGGGCGGGGTTTGAAGCGGGCGTTATCAATGTGCCGCTTGGCCATCCCGGCAACTCGTTGAATCCAGACGATTCCTCGATGGAATTGTCGCTGCCCGATAGTTGGCGCTATCGAATCGGTCGCGACGGAGCGTCCGTCTATTATTGCGCTGATATCGAGACAAACATGTTGGAGGATAGCATTGCCGCCGTCATCGCCCTAAGAGAGGCGGGGTTTACCGAGCTATTCCTGGATGACGATTTGCGCCAAGGCAATTGGAGCAGCGAAATCCAGGGGTGCTTTTGCGAGGAATGCCTCTATCGGTTCAATTTGGCAACAGGCAGGCGGGAGACCAGAGAAAGTCTAAGCGAACGGATCGGGCGGAAGGAAACGTCGGACGTGTTGCGCGAGTGGGTTGAATTTCAATGCGCAAAATTAACGGCATTCGTGGAAGCTTTGGCCATTCCCGGCATTACGCTTGGAGCGATGGTGATGGCCGGCGGCGACGAGCGGCACGGCATCGATATCGCGGCATGGCGAAGAGCGCTTCCCGCAGGCATGTTCAGGGTGGGGGAGCATCACTTCAACGACCGTGATTTCGGCACCCCGTCCGGCAAGGCGCAGGATTTGATCGGCATTCAGAAGCACCTTAACGGAATGCCGAGGGCAACGAGTTACAGCGAGACGACGTGTTTTCCTTACCGTGCTCTGAGCCCGGCCAACCTGATATTCAAAGCCCGACTGGCGTTGGCGTCGGGCGTGCCCAATATTATGCTTATGAGCGGCACTTATATTTACGAAGAAGACTATTGGTCCGTATGGGAAGAACAAGCCGCCGAACTGAAGAAATGGGGAGAAGCCCTATCCCCTTATGAGCGGATTTACCCGGTTCATTTTGCATATGGAACGGATGGAATAAGCCAGGAACCTCTTCATGCGACAACGCTCCCGACATTGGCGGGATTGCCCGCCAAACCCGTACGGGGTTGCGATATCGATGTCAACGCGGACGATTTCGACGGCGAACTGCTGCTCGTGTTCGGGGATTTCTCGCTCGATGGACCGTGGGAGCGGATTTTGCCGGCCTATCGAACGATCGTATTGGATGCCGTCGCCGCAAGAAGAAATCCGGGAGTCGCGGATCGTTCGGATCATGCCGATCTTCGACTGTGGCCGCATGAGGCTGGCAGTGCACCCGGGCAGGCGGAAATCGGCGGGCTGAGGGATTTCTTGTCCTTGGAGGACCGGCTATTCCCGCATGTCGTTCAAGGCGCCCATATCGTTGTTCTCTGGGTGAAGGAACGCGGCGGTGCGCTTCTGTTGAATCTCGAAACCGCGGACAATTGCTGCCGTGTTGCCTTCGGCCGCCTACAGTGGGATGTCGCGCTTCCGCCGCTTTCCTGGAAATGGCTATCTCTTTCGGAAGGGAGTACGACCGATGACGTTGGCAGTTTATAGACATCGATCGGCTTTGGCCCGCACGAGGAGGCAAATCGGGCTAGGACGATTGAACGTCGGTTTTCTCGGCGGCTCAATCACGGAGCCCGTGCCCCGACATAACTGGTGCGAAGGTGTCATTGCCTGGTTTACGGAGAACTTTCCGCAAGTTCATCTTACCGTGGAGAACGCGGCGATCGGAGGGACGGGCAGCGATCTCGCCGTCTTTCGCGCCGATAGGGAAATAATCGAGCGCGGCTGCGATCTCGTGTTCGTCGAATATGCGGTCAACGATCTGAAGGAGCCTTCCGGCAAGCGCGGCCGTTCGCGGGAGGGGCTGCTTCGCAAGCTGTTGAACGACGGGGACAGGGACGTTATGCTGGTCTATTCCTACCATCAGCTTATGTACGAGGAGATGTCCGATGGACGGATGCCGGCTTCCATAGCGGAGTTTGAACAGCTTGCGGAGCATTACTCTATCGGTTCGGTCTGGATGGGCTTGCATGCGCTGGAGGAAGTTCGCGGCGGGAAAATGCGCTGGGACGAATGGCTGCCGGACGGCCTGCATCCAACGAGCCGGGGCAGTTGGAGCTATGCGGAGAGCGTCAATCGTTTTTTGCGGAAAGAATTGCTGGACGAACCGTCGAAGGGCGTACCCTCCGTCCGAAGCGGACTCCCGCAGCCGATCGAAGCGGACAACTGGGAGCGAACAAGCTTGCTGCCCTGGGCGGAAGTAAAGCGGGAAGGTCCTTGGGCTGTTAGGCGGTGGGATCACGTTCGCGGTGCCGGGCAAGGATTGATTACGTCCGCCCCCAGGGCTCGTCTTTCCTTTTCCTTCGCCGGGAGAGGACTAGTGCTTGGTTTTGATTTCGGCAAAAAATCCGCTGAATTCCGATATCGCCTTGACGGGGGAGAATGGGTAGAAGTCGTTCGCGAAAGGGCAGAATGGTGTCCGGAGGACGGCTGGTTTCGGCCTTATCTAATCGGAGACGATTTAGGGCAGGAACATCACGACTTCGAGATCGAGGTTGTTCACGGCAACCGGGACGACTGCAAAGGGACCGACTTTCATCTGTTATTTATCGGCATCTTGCATTAAGCGGGGCAGGACGACAATGAAAGCGTATAGACAGTTTCTCTGGGAATGGAGACGAGTTTATGAGTAGTTTAAATGGGATGCGGGATCGATTCGCGAATCCGCCCGCCGAGCATAGATCCGCGCCTTTCTGGTCTTGGAACGACAAGCTGTCCGAAGACGAGCTGGTTCGCCAAATCAAGGACATGAAGGCAAACGGCATCGGCGGTTTTTTTATGCACTCCCGCGAAGGTTTGGAAACGGAATATATGGGTGCGGAATGGATGGCCGCTGTCCAAACGGCCGTTCGGACGGCGGGCGAGGAAGGCATGGCCGCCTGGATTTACGACGAAGACCGTTGGCCTTCGGGCGCCGCGGGCGGCCTTGTGCCGGCGCAGGGCGGAGACGCTTACCGTTCGAAAGGGCTGACGATCGAAGTATCGACCGGCAAATTCGAACCAGACGACTCGGTTCTCGCCTTGTTCAAAGGAAAGATCGATGGCGATGCCCTGCGGGAATGCGTCCGGTTAGAGCCTTACGCTTCGGAGGAGCCGGCAAGCGGCGAATCGCTGCTCGTCTTTAGGAGGGAAATATCGCTTCCATCCGAATGGTTCAACGGAGACGCGCCTTCGGACAATCTGAATCCGGACAGCGTGAACGCTTTTATCGGCACGACTTACGAGGCGTATAAGCAGGAAGTGGGCGGCGCGTTCGGCCATGCGATTCCCGGTATTTTTACCGACGAGCCCAACGTTGCGCATCGCTACTGCTCTTTCACCGGCAGCAGGGGATGGGTGTCTTGGACAGACGGGTTCGCGGAGTATTTTCTGGAAAGAAGAGGCTACGATTTGCTCTCCCTCGTTCCCTATTTGTTTTTGGATGGGGAGGAGGCCCCCAAGGTCCGTCACGACTACTGGCGCACGGTGACAGAACGGTTCTGCGAAGCGTATTCCCGGCAGCTCGGGGAATGGTGCGAGAACAACGGGCTAGCTTTTACCGGCCACTATTTGTTCGAGAACGATATGGGCGCATCGATCCGGGTCGGCGGCGCCGTCATGCCCCATTACCGCTATCAGCATGTGCCGGGAATCGATATGCTTACCGAGCAAACGAAGGAAAATCTAACCGTCAAGCAATGTACGAGCGTCGCGAACCAGTTCGGCCGACAGCGCGTCTTGTCGGAAATGTACGGATGCACCGGTTGGGATTTCGACTTTGAGGGGCAGAAGTGGATCGGGGATTGGCAGTACGTGATGGGAGTCAATTTGCGCTGCCAGCATCTGGCGCTATACAGTCTCAAAGGATGCCGAAAGCGCGATTATCCGCCGGCGTTCAGCTACAACACGTCCTGGTGGAAGTACAACGGCTTGATGGAAAACTATTTCGCGCGTTTGTCCACGGTGCTTAGCGAAGGCACGCCGATAAGGGACGTTCTGGTGCTGCACCCCATTTCCACTGCCTGGTCCATGCTTGGAACGGAGCCAACGTTTCCCGGAGCTTGGATTCCCGACAAATATACCCGCTCCGTGAACGATTATGGGGAAGGATTCAACGAGTTTCTTCGTTATATGCTGGGCATTCATTACGATTTCGATCTAGGCGACGAGATCATAATGGAGCAAGAAGGGACGGTCAAGGAAAGCAAGCTTTACATCAACAAAGCGGGTTATTCGGCCGTCCTCATTCCTCCGGCGCAAACGTTGTTCGGGACCACCATCGCGCTGCTCCTTAAATTGCTGGATGCGGGAGGCCGGGTCATCGCCCTGGAGCCCGTTCCGACGAGAATCGAAGGGGTCATCGACGACCGGATGGCCGAATTGTTCGCGCATCCTCAAATGACGATCGCGTCCAGCCGGGCGGAAGCCGTGGCGGCATTGGAAGCGGCCATTCCCCGCAAGATGAGTATTCGTAACGAAGCGGAGACGGAAGAGCAAGCCCTTCTCTACATGCTCAGGGAGCACCCGGATCATTATTCTCTTTTTCTCGTTAACAACGACCGCGAGCAAGCCCATTCCGTTACCGTATCGATTCCGTTCACCGGACTCCTGGAGGAGTGGGATTTGCTGACGGGCGAGATCAAGGAGAAGCAAATGTGCGAGATCGATAGTGGATTTAGCTTCGGCGCCTCTTTCGGGCCTGCGGATTCGAAGCTCTATATTCTCGATAAAAATAGGCGCAATACAGAGGCTCCAGCCATAGACGTTCCCGTATTCTACCCGGCTGATGCGCCGGGAGAATTGCTCGCATCGCTCGGTCCGTCATGCCGGTTCACGCGTACCGCTGACAACGCGTTAGTGCTCGATCGCTGCTCCTACCGGATCGAAAAGGACGGTTGGTCGGAAGAAACGGAAGTATGGCAAGCCCAACGGGCCGTCAGAGAGCGGCTCGGGATGAGGCAAGTGTATTACAACGGGCTGCCGCAGCGTTACAAATGGGCAGGCAAGCCTCATGCCAAAGACGGTACCCCGGTGCAGTTCAAGTTCAGTTTCGATGTGCGGAAGGTGCCGAAGGAAGCGGTCTATCTCGTGCTCGAAGAAGCCCGCCATTTTACGGTAACGTTGAACGGCCAGCCTGTGGAGAACGCGCCCGAAGGATGGTTTATGGATCGGGCATTCGACAAAATCAAGCTTCCACATCTACTCGAGGGTCAAAACGAAATCCTGTTGTCTTGCGAATATACGAACCGGATGGAGTTGGAAGACGGCTTTATCGTCGGAGATTTCGGCGTGGATACGAACCGTAGCATAACGGAGGAACCGGCCGTGCTGCATTTCGGCGATTGGGGCCTGCAAGGCTATTTTCATTATAGCGGCAGCCTGGTTTACCACCTGGATTACGATTACAAAAGGGAAGCGGGCGAACGTCTCGCTCTTAAGCTCGGGACTTACGGCGCAGTGACGGTGGAGGTACGCGTGAACGGGCAAACGGCGGGGCATATCCCTTGGAAAGCCGCCAATCTCAAGGAACTAACGGGGTTCGTGCGGCCGGGCCGCAATGAAATCGATATCGAGGTGATGGGGAGTCCGAGAAATCTGTTCGGTCCGCTTCACGAAGCAAACGACCGCAATGCGTGGACCGACTGGAGATCGTTCCGGCGGGAAGGGGACGCCTGGACGCCGGATTATGTCGTCAAGCCGTACGGGCTGTTCGGACAAGTTCAACTCTATCGACTATAACAATTCACAGCAGCGGGGAGGATTACCGCATGTCCATGCATAGTTCCGTCACGATCCCGCTTGTCCCGTTTCGGGAACGACAGTGGGAAGATTATTTAGACATTCTTCGTAAAATGAAGGCGGATCGGGCGTTGTTATTCGCTCCGCTCGATAACATTTGCCGCACGCCGGTAAAGGTGAAGAAGAGCATTGTCGGAGACGCCATGCTTGAGCCGCTTCCAAGACAGGAAACGATCGACACGCCAAGTTTGGAGCTCTACCGGGTATGGTCGGATCTTCTGCGCGAACGGATCGCCGATTTGCAAGCGTTGGATATCGAACCGGCGTTTTGGCTCGGCCATACGATCGGTCACGGAGGCAGTTTGTCGGCGGGAGGGGATGCCGCCTTTCAGCAAATCGTCGGTCCTGAGGGCAAGGAAGCCGCGGGCTGTTATTGCCCGCTGGATAAGGCATTTGCCGGCTATATCGGCGAGGCGCTTGCCGTCATGGCGGAGTCGGGTGTCGGACTGATTCTGCTGGACGACGATTTCCGGCTTCATACGCATAAGCCGGACGCGTCGGTCGGCTGTTTCTGCCCGCTGCATCTGCAGGCGTTTCAGGAGAAAACGGGCATCAGGATGGAGCGGGAACAGTTAATCAAGCAAGCTCTGCAGGGAAAACCGAACGAAATCCGCAGGGCATGGTTGGAAGTGCTCGGCGAATCTCTGCTCGGCTTTGCGCAGCGGATCGAGCAGGCCGTTCATGCCGTCAATCCGGCGGCAAGAATCGGCCTGGCGACGGGCATGACGTTATGGAGCAACGAAGGGGTGGACATGCTGTCGCTGCTGCAAGCGCTTGCAGGCCCGACCCAACCTTTCCTGCGGACGATCGGAGCTCCTTACTGGGCCAAGGAACCGTCCCAAGCCGGTTGGGTAATTGAATTAACGCGGCTTCAACAGAGTTGGGCCGGCAGGTGGGGCGTCGAGCTTGCGGCAGAAGGAGATACGTTCCCTCATACCCGGTATCATTGTTCTTCCTCGATGCTGCACGCCTACCAGCAAGGGCTCATTACGGCAGGGTTTCCCGGGATGATCCACTATCCGGTCGTTTATTCGCCGCCTCCAGATCATGAGCCGGGTTATGTGGCGCTTCAGGAGGAGTCGGCTCCGTACTACGCGGCGTTGAGTCGGTTTTTTCCTGCTGATTACGGCGATGTCGGCGTTACGCCGGTGTATCGGCCAAACAATTTCATGCATGTCGCGATGCCCGAAGATATCGGGCAAAGCGCCGCGACTTGGCCTGAGGAACCGGTGGCGCTTCGTTACCTGGCACGGCTCGGCATTCCCGTCGCCTACGAGGACAACGAGGGTCCCGTGCTGCTGTCCGGCTATGGAGCCGCCGGGTTGCCGGACGAGGAATTGGAACGGCTTCTGGACCGCGGCGCGATTCTGGATGCCACGGCCGCAATCTGGCTCGCGGAGCGGGGAATAGACGTAGGCTTCCGGTCGAGCAATGCGGGAAAGGCGCCGCGGTTCGAATCTTTCTCGGAGGAAATTTTTAGCGGCAGCTACACGGGCCATCTTATCTGGCTTCTGACTTCCGGGGAAGGGATCTATCGGGCATTCGACGTCCTAGAAGGAGCGACCGTCATTAGCCGCTTCGAAGGAAACGGCGAGGACGAGCGTTACCCTGCCGTCTTCCTGTACGAGAATGGGCAGGGAAGACGGTTTTGCGTGATGGCTTTCGACTTTTATCAAGCCCGAAACGGCGTGCAATTGGTCTACAACTATGCGCGTCAGGAGCAACTAACCCGCTGTCTGGCATGGGTGAACCGCGTGCCGGTGGCCGTTACGGTTAACGGCCATCCCGACGTACGCGTCATTTGCCGCAAGAAGCTAGGCGGTGCCAGACTGGCGATCGGCATTCAAAACAATCATCTGGATCCGATTCGCAATCCGGTGCTGAGGCTTGATCCGAGCATTGTCGTTGGCGAATCGATCGAGCTCCTAATGCCGGAAACCACGCAAGCTCGGCTTTCATCGGATTTCGAATATCGCAACGATGGAACCTACGGGTATTTGAAGATTCGCTGTTCGATTCCTTCGATGGGATTGCTGTCGGTAGGGATCCAACCCTAAACGAAGAGAGGGATTGACCATGATCGCGTTCAAAAGTAAACGCTTTATTTTGTTTATGGTTCTGACTACTCTACTGACGATTCCGATTTTTCCGGGAAAACCGGCATATGCGGCCGGACGTATCTATTATGTCAGCTTTAGCATGGGCGACGATTCCAACAACGGGACCAGTCCGTCCACCCCTTGGAAAACTTTTGAGAAGGCCAATACTATCGTCTTTCAACCGGGCGATCAGATTCTTCTCAAGAGCGGAGACACCTGGACGGGAACGACCTTTTATCCCCAAGGGAACGGAACCGCGAACAACCCTATCGTAATTTCTTCCTATGGAACCGGAAATAGGCCGATTCTATCCGGGAGCGAAGCTACTAACGTCTATGGAATTAAAATCGTGGACTACAGCGGCTATAAAATAAAAAATCTGGAGTTCGGTCCTATTCCGGCAGGCATCAGCGTATGGTTCAACAACACTTACGACCATGACTTTATCTGGGTTGAAAATTGCTATTTTCATGATTCCGAAATTGCCAATCCGGCTTATTATGACGCAGCGGCAGGAAAAATGCGGGTGCCATACCCGGATCTCTATACCGGAACGGGATTTACGATCGGCGGCGTAGATTCCGTGGGGGGCAAACGAATCATAAGCAATGTAACGCTCATAGACAATACATTTTATCGGACAGAAACGGGAGTTTTTACCACATTTACCTCAAACGGAAGCGACTTGAACCATCAATATACTGATCTTCTCACGAACAACCAGATGGGAAACTTCAATGTGATTAACAGTACGTTTACGCAGAACTATGGAGGCAGAAGCTTGCGTTTCAGTCATACGACTGGAGGCGGCGCAGATCACGTAACCGTAGATCAAACAGGCTATCTAAAAGGGGACAGCAACGGGGTAGCCGGGATCGAGGTGATCGGAAGCAGCGACTTGCTATTAGAGAATGTTGAGGTTAAGAATACGTTGTTATTCGGCGATTCAATCAACGGTTCCGGCGTCGATATTAGCAAAGGCAATCAAAATATTAAGCTAAGCGGCTGCAATTTGCACGATAATGTCGGTGCCGCGTTTGATATCTATCAGAACAATACAGACATCGTAGTGGATCATTGTACACTCCCAAATAATAATGTTTCCAAGTACGCCGGCAATCAATCGTACTGGGTAGGGACAGGTAATACGGGCGTTATAAGCAACAGCAGCATTTATTTGCAGAACGATTCCCAATTATTCGATTCCGCCGTTATTTCTCCAATGACCTTCGCTTCGTCTAATAAGGTCTGGAATTCTAGCGGAATCTCGGTATTCGGTACCGGAGTTTCACCTGAACCCGCCTCATCCCGGTTGAAAGTTGGGGTGTCTAAAATTGATATTACGCCTACCGCGAATACGAGAACGGATTGGGGCGTTGAAGCTGTCGTGCCGGAAGATATTCTCGATCACATCTACACGCGATTTATGGTGCTCGAAGACAGTTTGACCCATAAAAGATTGGTTTTCGTTGTTCCGGATATGGCGTTGTACGATGAGCTTGCGCGGGATCCGACGCGTATTTTCCCTACGGGCACTTTGCAACGGTTCGCCGACGCGGCCGGAGTTCCAATCAATCAAGTATTCGTCATTCCGACTCACAATCATCAGGGTCCGGAGACGATTACGGATGAAACGGTTTTGCAACGCTTCGTTATGGGAATCGAATCCGCGATTTCCAACTTGACGCCTGCCAATATGGGGTATATCGTCGACCGGAATAATCTTGGGGTGAATCGCAGGCCGGCTTATGGCGTATCCCCCAACCTTGCCTACGACAACCGATTCGTCGGATTGAAATTTACCAGAGTTTCCGACGGTGTGCCTATCGCTGCCGCAATCAACTACCCGGTTCACAATACCGGTCTCGGCAATGAAACTCCGGCCAATTGGAGCAAAATCACCACGGAGTTGACGGGTATCGGCATCAACTATATCGAATCGCAATACAGCAGCTTGAATTCCGATTTTATCGCATTGTTCCTTAACGGATTTTATGGAGATGCCGGACCTGATATTTATGAAAGCAAAAATGCGGATTACAACACGATTGTTACAAGAGGACTGCAATTCGGCAAAGAAATCATCCCGTTTATTAACAATGTGGTTCCTAGGCCGTTAACGGAGCCGATCGATGCCTATCAGGCGACTCAAACGGTCGACGCCATACCGGGAAATGTCTACGATACTTACGACCTCACCTTTAGCGGGGCCAAGATCGGTTCGGACATCGCCTTCATCGGCGTCGATAGCGAGCCGTTCGTCGAAATCGGCGCGAATATCCGCACGAAATCGCCATTTCCGATTACGCTGTTAAGCGCGAACGTCAACGGTGATTCGGGCTATGTGCCTACCTACGACGCCTATCATGACGGGATTGCCGGGTTCGAGACGATATTGCCCAAAGGTCCGTTCCATGAATCGATCGAGCAAGTCGTCACCTCCAACTCGTTAAACGTGCTGAATACGTTATATGGGGGCGGAGGGGATGGGCTCGTTCGTTACGCGGCTACCGGAACCGCGAAGAATTCCAATCGGTATATGTCCGCGTTGAATGCCTTTGACGGCAATACAAGAACCAAATGGGTCGGAGCGAGCGGGATGCCGACATGGCTGCAGGCCGATCTCGGTTCATCCAAGAACATATCCCGGGTTGCGCTGAACTTCGGCAATTTCGATAAGCGGGAAGCAGGGAAGGATTATGAGATCCAAGTCAGCGATGACGTGAACTTCAGTACGTATACGACGGTAGCAAGGGACCGCAACAACTCGACCGGCCAAATTGCGTACCGATTCGATGCGGTCAACGCTCGTTATGTACGGTTTTACAGTACGGCGGGTTACGGAAGCGATTCGCGTGTAGGCCCGGCCGTATACGAGATGGAAGTGTGGGGAAGCGGACCTGCGGGTACGGCCTCCGTGACGCTACCGCCGGATCCTGTTTTCCCGGAGGATGCGTGGATGACGGATGATTTCGGAAGCGATTTAAGCAAGTGGGTCAATACGACGAATGCCACGATTAACGGCGGACGGCTCGATTTATCGAACAATGCTTTCATGAGAAGCTCGATCGGCAACGATTGGACGGATTATTCGTACGAAACCGATGTCACGATTACGGGCAATGGTTACATGGGGCTGTCGTTCAGAGCGACGGACGACAACAACTTTTACATGTGGCAATTCAGTTATGGCGCCCTTGCCTCCATGAAGAGAGTCGGGGGCAATTGGCAGATGGTAAAGCCTTATATTGCCCTGCCGATAAGTCTCGTTACGGACATCCCGCATCATTACAAAATCGAAGTAAAAGGGTCCGTCATCAAAACGTATATCGATGATATTCTTGTCGATACAACGACGGACAATACATTTAGCGCCGGAACGGTCGGGTTTTGGACCGGGGTCGCGGATAAAGCAGCATATGATAACGTTGTCGTCAGTCCGATCCGCAATCCGATTACGCCGCCTTCTTCGTTTCCGCCAGGGGCGCTCTTGACCGATGATTTCAACGACGGGTTGAGCAAATGGGAGAATACGAGCCATGCAACGACCGGTAACGGCCAGCTTGCGCTGACCGATAACGAGACAATGAGAAGCGCGGCCGGAAGCGATTGGACGAATTATTCATACGAGTTGGATGCTTCCATTACAAGCGGGTATATGGGTCTATCGTTCCGAGCCCAGGATGATAACAATTATTATATGTGGCAGTTTAGCAACGGCACGCTTGGATTTTTGAAGAAAGTCGCGGGCAACTGGCAAAGCATCAAACCGTTTATCTTTCTTCCTTCCGTCGCGGTTATGACCCCGGGCACGATGTCCCATATCAAAATCGAAGCGGACGGATCGAAAATAACGACGTACGTGAACGGAGTTTTGGTAGATCGTTTGGAGGATAACACTTTCAGCTCCGGAAAAGTCGGTTTTAGGCTGTATAGTACCGATGCCGCCTTGTTCGATAATGTGGTGGTTCAAGAAATAACGGCGCTTGCGCCAGAGGTTGGTGCGACCGGAGTAAAGATCAATAAATCATCATTGACTCTGAAGCTTGGCGGATTGACCAAACTACTAACGGCAACGATAGAGCCGCTTAATGCGACGAACCGACACGTAACGTGGAGCAGCTCGGATACAAGCGTTGCAACGGTAACCGACGGCGTTGTTACGCCAGTCGGAGCGGGCACGGCGACAATTACAGTGACCGCAGCATCCGGCGATTACACGACAACTTGCAAGGTAAAGGTCATTAAGGTACCCAATGCTCCAAAGAAGGTATAGGCAACCGCAAGCGATGGTAAAGCGACGATCAGCTTTGCGTCTCCAACGGTTAATGGAGGCAGTCCGATCACCGGTTAAGGTCCCCGGCACGTCCGATGTCGCGATTGGCGAATTGAACGGTCAATTGGTGAAAGATATGGAGCAGAGGCAGGCTGTCATCGTGATCCAAACGGATCGCGCGATGTATAGACTACCTGCGGAGCAAATCGACATTCAAGAAATGCCCGCGAAACTTGGTAAGGGTACTAGGCTTCCGTACGCCATGTCCCTACGAAAGTCGTGAATATCGACGGCGCATTGTATGCGCAGATCAGCAGCAGGACGAATAACACGTACGCCATCGTCCGGCATCCGTTGGAATTCTCGAATGTCGCAAATCACTGAGCGAAAGCGGCGGTAAACGAATTGGGCTCGCGGATGGTCGTAACCGGAATCGGGAATGGCTTGTTCAAGCCGGATCAGCAGATTACGCGGGCAGAGTTTGTGAAGATCCTCGCGCGCGGCCTGGGGCTGAAGCCCGAAAGCGGTTCGTCCCCGTTCTCTGATGTGAGCAGTTCGGACTGGTACAATGAAGCGGTACAAACCGCTTATGCATACAGTTTGATCAGCGGCTACGGAGACGGAACATTCCATCCGCAGGATATCATTACGCGGGAGCAGTCGATGGCGATCATCGCTAAAGCAATGAAAATGACCGATTTGCGAGCAAAGCTTCCGAGAAGAGAGGCGGCTGTCCTGCTAAGTCCATATGCGGATGCTGCGAGCGCTTCCGGATGGGCGATCAGCGGCATCGCCGATAGCTTGCATGCAGGCATCGTCACTGGCCGGACGAGTACGATGCTGGCTCCGAAAGCTTTATTTCCAGAGCGGAAGTTGCGGTTCTCGTGCAGAGACTGATTCGGAGATCGGATTTGATTTAAACAAGCGATCTAGCAGCGTTATCAGCAATGCAAACAAAGGCTTCTCTTCGGTTCAATGAACTGTTAAGAGGCCTTTGTTTTCGTGCATTTACGGCGATCCATAATAGATTAATTAGCGTATTAATCGGCTTATGCATTTCCAACATTTAGGTGATTATGATATGTTTGGTGTGTCTTTGCACTATTCTACATAATTCAACAGCACTGAAAGATTAGTAGATTAAGAGTTGCCTTAAAAATTTGAAAATTCAGAAATGGAGGAAAAGACAGATGCAACTGAGATTAGCAACAATATTAGCGCTAATTGGATCAATTATGTTATTACTAAGTTTCTTTTTTCTTTTGCTGCTTTCATTTGATGCCTTCAGTGCAGATTCTCTTGATTCAGTTTATAAGGTATACAAATGGACATCCGTATTGGATTTCCTTGCCGCTATTACATTAATTAATTTCTTTCTTTCTTTCTTTCTTTTATGTCAGTCCAAAAGAAAAGAGGTTAGCAGCATGTCTTCGGAGCTTAATGATATTTTAGAAAATTCAAATCAAAAGGTTATTGATTCCAAATCAAATTTAATCAAAGAAAATAGCGTTGCTAAAACCTTAAACGGGATTGGGATTGAGATTGGAGTTTTGGTTATTGGTATTTTAGCAGGATTATAATCGGTGCTTCATTAAAAGATCCCAGTACTGCATCTTCTTACAGTCCAGATCCACATCCTTTAAGATGGGTATATGGTCTGGAGGTTATTATTTCATCGTTTATTAGTGGGGTTATATTTATCGGATTTGGAGAAGTAATTAAAATTCTTCATGTTATCAGAAAGAATTTCAATAATAAGTAAGGATTCAATTTTTATACCAATAAATCTACCCAGTCGGTAGGTTTTTTCTTTATTTAAACGATCTCTAAGCGGAATCGGATCTAGAGGAATTCGGGTCTTTTTGAAAAGCTATTGGGGGTTCCTTAGCCAATTTCATCAATCAATAGAGCAAAATTCTTCAAATCGATAGTCGCAATCAATTTGATCAAAAAATCCAAACCAAGAAGACCAATAATATGGCCATGAGGATCTATCATACCAAAGTCCAATTTTATTTCCTTTAACGGCAATCCGAAAGAAGTCCTCTTCCTCTATAGGGAGGGGATGAATTTCGGCTAGGCGAAGCCTAGAATCTTCGTGCTCGAAGTCATGACCTTAAAAACTTACAATGAGCTCGGAAATCTA
>NZ_JAIOAP010000018.1 GCF_021190915.1 Cohnella silvisoli | reverse complement strand
TTATATCTAGATTTCCGAGCTCATTGTAAGTTTTTAAGGTCATGACTTCGAGCACGAAGATTCTAGGCTTCGCCTAGCCGAAATTCATCCCCTCCCTATAGAGGAAGAGGACTTCTTTCGGATTGCCATTAAATGGCACTAACTTAATAACATCATTTTCTAATAGGCTATGTTAAATCCTGATGTTGATCTTTACGATAAGAAAACCGCCTCGTTATAGAGGCGGCTTATTGAGCTATCGTACTTCGTTAGTTCAAAAATGGAAGCCGCTCATAACTTCCGGCTTCGTAATTTCACTTGATTATAGTAAGTCCGAAAGCGTATCTCCTGAATTTCACTCTAGCGTCGCGGTCAAACGATCACGCGGTAGTGAAGATGAACAACGCCGCCTTGGAAGCGGCGCTCACCGAGCAGCTCGAGCCGCATGCTGAGGTTGTCCGGCAATGCTCGCTTCCCTCCACCCAAGACAATCGGATTAAGAAGCAGATGACACTCGTCGATCAGTCCCGCGCTCATCGCCTGCCCGGCAAGCTCGGGTCCGCCAATCGTAATGTCGGCTACAGAAGACTCCTTAAGCCTTCGGATCGCATCAGCATCGAATTCGCGCTCTATCCTGGTGCTGGCGCTTGACACTGCCTGAAGCGTCCGGGAATATACAATCTTCTCAGCCGCTCGCCAGGTCTGTGCGAATTCCTGCTTTATCTCCGGTTGATCGCCGCCGGCGTCAGCCGTCTCCCAGTACACCATGTTCTCGTAGAGTCGACGCCCGTATAGGAAGGTGCCGATCGGCCGCTGGAAGCCAGTCCAGAACGCATACGTCTCGTCATTGGATATCCCCCAATCGAAATTGCCGCGCTCGTCCTCAATGTACCCGTCCAAAGATATGTTATTAGCGTAGATCAGTTTTGCCATTTCAATAACTCCCTCCAATTATTAGTTTCCAACGCCTGCCTGCTGCTTGAGGTTCTTGATCTATTCCTTGACATTTTCTTTCACCAATCTGGAATTGTTCCATTCGACTTTCCCCAGTGTCGTGGAAAAAACGATTTTGGCTGTCTTTTCGATCCACTCGGCATGATTCCGTTCATGTTGCGAAGCTGATGGGTTCGAAGGCACAGATGGCCAATAACTGTGCATTCCCTGATAAGTCCCACGTCCCCAAATGACATTGTCGGCAGTACTCAGAATTTCTATTGCGTGTTTCTCCAAATCAGCTTAGCACATTTCAGCTTGGGTTGTTTCTTATGGATTGCTAATTTAAACTGCCAGTTAGTTTAACAAGTATAAGCAGAAAGCCGAAGTTTGTCATTCGTGTCGGTCACAGAAAACAGGCATGATTTCACCAACATATTTTTCTTATTCGATGCTGTATTCTCATATTCCTTGCTGTCTAAGTAACGAAACCAAGCCAAATAATGTTGCAAATATTTAGTTGCAACGCCGTTAAAGCGATCCATCCACTTTTTTAAGCGGCTGTGGTAGCTGTTTACGTTTTGGATATGGTACACGCCCTTTACACGTTGCTTTCCGTCGGACTTAAATCGGTAATGAGCCAAGCCCTTTGAATTCGCATAGGAACTGAATGCTCTCCACGAATCAGTGCAAAGCACGTTTGAGTCAGATATATGACCACCAATCGCTTCATCCAATTTTGTAGTCCGAATACGTCCACGCCCAAGTACGCCAGAGTAAGTCATTTTCTGACGGTCACGGGCAACGAGTACACATACTTGGTCATTACTAATACCACGATATTTGGCTTTTCCGCCGCGTTTACGTGGCTTACGATCGGCAATATTCCGTTTGCCCTTTTCGGAGAATAAGAAATACGTTTCGTCCATTTCAACGATTCCTTGGAACGCTTCAGTTGGAGTCTGCTTTAGAGCGGCAAGAATCTTATGTCGCCAGTAAAACAAGGTGACGTGCGTGACTTCACCATTTAACTGCTCTGCACATTTTCTCAGTGAATAACCCTCAATCATACATTCAATAAAGCAAATCCAAATATGAGGTCTCCTCGTTCGTTTCAGAGGGGTATTTGTAAGGTCATTGAACGTTTGGCGACAGGACTTACAACGGTAACGTTGACGTTTAACCTCTCCAGTACGGGATTTTACAGCGTACTTCCCAAATCGCACAACAGAAATTTTCCCCTTACATTAAAACTAAATACCTAAAATCTCCTCGGTTGTTAAACATAATTGCCCGTTAGTTTAATAAACAAAAAAGGAGTATATTTATTTGTAGAATTATGCATTACTACAAAAGTCGTATAAATAATAATAAGGTGGAGTGAACATGATCCGTATTGTAGCCATGACAAGAGACGGCGACATGCAAACAGATCTCTCCCTGTCGGATATGAAGGACGAGAAGTTTGCCTGGTACTGGGCTGATTTTGATCAGCCTTCTCCTGAAGAAACGAAGTTTCTTTCCGATCACTTTTCATTTCATAAGTTAGCCATCGAGGATTGCGTGCACCACATTCCCAGGCCAAAAGCGGACTTTTACGGCGATTATAAATTCCTAGTCGTACATTCGCTTAAAGGAGAGTACTTGCTACCGGAAGAAGTGGATATTTTTTTATCTGAAAAGTACATCGTGACCTTTCACTTGGACCACAACGAGACAGTGAAGAAAGCGATGGACAAGCTCATCCAAAAGCATCATGTCGCGACAAGTCCAATATTCACGGCATATTTGGTCATTGATGAAATGGTGGATGACTTCTTTCCGCCTCTTCTAAAAATCGAAGAGCGGTTGGACGAAGTTGAAAATATGTCGGTGAAGCATGCATCCGGGCATATTTTCGACGCAGTTTACGATATCCGAGCAGATCTTCTTAAAATAAGAAGTGTTGTCCATCCGATGCGGGATTTGCTCTATCGTATGGTGAATTCAGAACGCCTTGGCTTGAATGAGGAAAATAAGCTCCATTTCATGGATGTATACGACCATTTATTAAAACTTTCCGAGAAGCTGGCAGATGACCGGGATACTACGGCGGATATCGTGGAAAACGTAAACTCGGTTCTGAATCATCGAACGAATCAAATTACCCTGAAGACGAACGATATCGTGTTGCTGCTCACGATCATTTCGGTCATCTTCATCCCGTTGACGTTCATCGTAGGCGTGTACGGCATGAATTTTGACAACATCCCCGAACTACATTGGAAGTATGGGTATTTTATAGCTTGGGGAGTGATGATCGCTATTGCGGTAACGCTGTTTGTAATCTTTAAGAAAAAAGGTTGGTTTAATAAGGAGAGCAATTGATCTCAAGTGACGATAAGGGCATTTGTTGAGTAACATAATTTTATATTGAATAAGACCTCAAAAGATCGTTTGCTAAATTTCCGAACTGTCTGATATCGCTTAAATAATCATATTCGCTGGAATTGCTTAACTGGTTGTACATTCTAACGACGACTGCATTAAACTCCGGTACAACCAAGCAAGCGCATCCCGTTATACCAAGTATTTGGTAAGAACAACTAGGCAAACGTTCCCCTAATTGATTCAAAGGAGTATCATTTTGAAGCCACCATATATAACCGTTTCGTGGCAAATGAGGCGGAACCGTCTTTGGAGTGGCAAGCGAGGTTACTCGTTCAAAAACACTTTTAGGCAACAATTGATTTCCGTTCAGACAGCCTTTTTTAAGATGAATATACCACCACATTGCCAAGTCCCTTGCACTTATAAACAAATTCCCTTGGTCACCCGAATGACTATC
Source organism: Cohnella silvisoli (assembly GCF_021190915.1). GTDB lineage: Bacteria > Bacillota > Bacilli > Paenibacillales > Paenibacillaceae > Cohnella > Cohnella silvisoli. The sequence goes on along the minus strand of NZ_JAIOAP010000018.1, from coordinate 163,663 downwards.
GTTGGGACCGACCCATGTATCTTTATCATCATAATAGTTGTAAATGAGATGCTCGTGATTCTCTGTTCTCCACCCGGTATCGTTAAGCTTGTATATCTCAAATACAACATCTTGCATAAAAGTGCTTAAGGTTTTCCCTGACAAGTTTGAGACCAATCGAATCAACATATTAATGCCTATATTTCGGTAGGCCCAATTTTCCCCGGCCCGAAACTCCCTTGACATTTCCCCTCTATCCTCAAATAAACCATGAGTATGAGTAAGCAGGTGACGTAGAGTAATTCCTTTTATTACGCCCTTATATTCGTGTAGATAATCTGCAACTTCTTCGTCAATGCTTCTAATCAAATCTTGTTCAACTAACAAACTTATAGCTAGTCCAAGATACGTTTTACGAATAGAGCCTACATTAAATTCAGTTTTTTCATCTACAATCCGTGAGACTTCCGATGAATCATGTCTACCTGAGTACCACTCATTTACAATTGTGTCGTTCATAATAATATAGGTAGCTGCAGCTGTAGCACTGATATCCATTTGAATGTTATATACATACTCATTGAGGCTTTGAAAATGGTTGGTCATTAACTTTCTCAATTATCCATCTCCTTCTCAGTACGTTACATTTTCGTTCAAATAAGAGAGGACGCTCCCACGCCTTCGCTTGGGGAAACTAAAAACTCAAAAAAATCTTCCCCTTATTCCTTCTAGAGGATTCAGCGACACGCACGGCTTCGTGCACCTCGTTTAGGCTAAAATAAGAGTCTGGCTTCATCAAACTCAATCTTTGGTCCATGATCAGAGATTTCAATCGGTCGAAGGTTTCCTGCCATGTTTGTACGGATACTTGCCCATTCCAATGCCGCAGATGAAACATCTTAACATTCGCGTTAGTTTCCCGTGCGATTTCAGCCCAGTTTACGGGTACTCCCGACAAAAGCCCTATCGTTAATAAGTTAGCGTGAGGTCGAATGCATAATGCTAACTCCGAACCGGATAATCCGCCTACAGAGTCGATCGCAGCACTCGCCCCGCGCCCATTCGTTAATTCCATAACAGTCTGATACAACGGTGTATTTGAAATATTGATTACATAGGAAGCGCCGAGCTGAATTAATTGTTCTGTATGCTCATCATTTCTCGTTACGGCAATTAACCTAAAACCTAGAACCTTGGACAACTGGGCAAAAATACGGCCAATCGAAGAACCGCAGGCGTTTACCAACAGGACATCCTCCGAGCCTAACCTTAATACTTCGGTACAAATAAGCCACGCCGTAATCGGATTTATATATAATTGCGCGGCCGTGTCGTCATCAATAGCATCAGGGATAGGCACTGCCAATGCCGCCGATGCTCTAACGAACTGCTGCCAAGTCCCTTCCCCCCGCAAAGGCAATACACGACGACCAATTAGTTCGCGAGAAACGGAAGGGCCGACCTCCTCAACAATACCGACACCTTCATAACCGGGAACTGCAGGTAAACTTATGCGATGAGGATAAGCCCCTCTAATCGGAATAAGGTCAGATGGATTAATTGGGCAACGGGTCATACGAACAAGGACTTCTCCATGCGTAGGTCGTTGTATATTTCTATTTTCAACCTTTAAGACGCTTAGAGGATTACCGAATTCATAAAATTTAACGTATGCGGCTTCCATAATAGCTCGTCTCCTTTAACGTAAATCCCATCTATCATAACCACCGTGAGGACGTCCTTCAAGCGACACAAAGAGCAAAGGGGCGGTGAATCGGTGACTTCCTGATCTACTGTCAGAAAACCCTACTTTTGGAGACTGATTTATGCTAGAATTAAATAGAACATACGTTCTAATGAAAAAAAAGGGGGGGGGTGAAACCATGTCTGATTCCTCGTACAAAACATTTCAAATTTGGATGAAGAAAAGCCACTGCTTATTCCCTTATTTTGAACAGATGTGTCAAGATGCCAAGCATTTATATAACACCACTAACTATTACATCCGGCAAGTATTCACAGCTTTTCGGCAAGACAAACCCCTCCAACCGTTGCAACAAGAAGTGCTGGATACGTTGCATCAATACATCGAAGTGATGAATGAACGCCAGTTCAAAGCCTATCAGTCGAAAATGGCGAGGGAACAGCTAAAACTGGCGGACAAGCGGCAAGAGATTCACTGCAACCCATTCGTATTGCCATCGGAAGAGAGCCCTTACGTAGACTATTATTTTTTGGACAGCTTATTCAAAGTCATGGAGCAGCCGGATTACCGGGCATTGCCGACGCAAAGCAGCCAATGGGTGATGAAGAGTGTGCTTCAAAATTGGAAATCCTTCTTTGCGAGCATCAAGGACTACCGCCAACATCCCGAAAAGTACCAAGGTAAGCCTAGCATTCCATCCTACAGCCGCGCCAAAGAAAAGGAAATCCAGTTCACGAATCAGGATTGTATCCTCAAAGAAGGAAAGTTCCTCAAATTCCCGAAAACCAAACAACGATTGAATATCGGGAAGCTGGGAAACACCGAAGGAAAGCTGAAACAGGTGCGTGTCGTTCCTAGGTACGGGCAATACGTCGTTGAATTGATTTTTGAATGTCCGGTTGAAACGAAAATGGTGGACAAAGAGCGCTACATGGGGATTGATTTGGGTATTGATAATCTTGCAACCATCGTCACCACAACGGGATCAAAACCCGTATTGGTGAAGGGCAAGCACGTCAAAGCGATCAATCAGTATTATAACAAAAGGAAGGCTCATTTCATGGGCATACTCCGTCACGGCAAGCAACCGAGAGAAGGACAGCATACCTCCAAGCGTTTAGAGCGATTGCACCAAATGCGTCATCGTAAAATCAAAGACCTGTTTCACAAGGCGAGCCGCCATATCGTACAGCTGGCAGTCGATCAAAATATCGGCACGATCATCATCGGACAGAATCGCGGATGGAAACAAGCATCCGACATCGGCAAAAGAAACAACCAATCCTTTTGCCATATTCCGCATCACATGCTCACTTCCATGATCCGATATAAAGCCGCTGAACAAGGCATTGATGTACAAATCACGGAAGAAGCTTACACCTCTAAAGCCAGCTTTCTGGATCACGACCCTTTGCCTCGATATGAAGAAGGGAAAACGTGGACGTCTTCCGGAAAACGGATTTGCCGCGGCTTGTATAAGAGTTTGAAAGGCTTGATCAATGCGGATGTGAATGGTGCGGCGAACATTTTAAGAAAAGTAGTCCCAACAGCTTCGGCTCATGGGGTAGAGGGGTTGGACGGTAATCAGCCCGTCAACGTGTCAACTCCGCTGGTGTTAAGCCTTCGGTAACTTGTACGATGGACACACCAGAAACCCCCACTTCAACCGGAGCGCGGGCGAAGGTAAGTGGCGGGAGTATTCATAATGGAATTCAACTTTGACGAATTGAGGCTCTAACATGAAACAGAACAATCCTTCCGACCTCAATATCGATCTGGGGAGTCGCACTGAGCAGGCAAGCTTACGAATCGCACAGTGGGTCTCTCGAATATTGAATCCTGTTTTCATTGTCGTTCCTTTATATTTAACCGTTGCGCTTGTTTCTGCATCAAGTACCTATGAAGCTTTATTATGGTGGGCCATCATAAGCTTGGGTATAGGCATAGCCCCAGCCGTATTCATCCATCGAGGCGTACGGCAAGGCCGTTATACGGACCATGATATTAGCAAACGGGATCAAAGATTGGTCCCCTTCCTATTCACGATCGGCTGCATGATTACCGTTCTCGTATTATTGCTGACCCTCCATGTATCCGTCATTATCCTCGCCACTTTCACGGGAATGATCAGCTCTATCGTCATCGCACTCCTCATTACGCATTTGGCGCATTGGAAAATTAGTCTGCACTTAATCGGAATAACAGGTACGATCGTTACACTGGGCTTATTCGTCTCGCCATTTCTCTATTACCTGTCACCGATCATCCTTATCGTCGGGTGGGCCAGATGGCGCGTGAAAGCTCATACGCCTTTACAGGCTGTTGCGGGAGCTGCCCTTGCTGCCGTAATAACGGTCGCTGTGCTCCGGCTCTTCGGCTTGTAATTTTACGATTATTATTCAATCAAGAGGAGCAACCGCGACATGGATTGGAAACCGGATAAATCGTTGCAAATCCCGGTATATATACAGATTTCTAACTACATAGAGACAAGGATACTGAACGGAGAATATCCTTCGGGTAGTTCCCTACCCTCGGAACGTGCGCTTGCGCAAGAGCTGGACGTCAATAGAAGTACGATTGTCGCCGCATACGATCAGCTAAGATCACTCGGTCTTGTGAACAGAATTAAAGGTTTCGGAACCGTCGTTACCCTCGCCGCTACGGTGGATGGCGATATTAAACGCGTTCCGAATTGGGACGAATACGTCAAGGGCGGATTCCTGCATCTCAATAATCCGATGACCCGCCAAATTCATAAAAGCGTTGGATCGGATAAGCCTTATATCAACTTTGCCATCGGGGAGTTGAGCGCAGATTTATTCCCTGCCGTTCTCATGCAAAAAGCCCATAACCAGTTGGATATGAGCCAATACTTAGGTTATGAGCACATACAAGGAAATCTCAGATTACGGGAAAGCATCGCGAACCATTTGCAAACCTACCGCAACCTTTCTTCGACCGCCTCTTCCCTGTTGGTCACTTCCGGCGCTCAACAGGCTTTGCAGCTTATCGTTCAGTGTCTGTTGAAACCTGGAGACAGCGTAGCGATCGAAGATCCTTCGTATTCTTATTCCCTGCCCATCTTTCATTCAGCAGGTTTAAGGACGTATTTACTGCCCGTTGAGCAAGATGGAATAGACCCTGAGCAGATCGTCTCCCTATATAAACAGCATAGAATTAAAATGGTGTTCGTCAACCCCATTTATCAGAATCCGACTGGGGCGACTCTCACGAGTGAACGCATGAAAATACTGCTTGAAATCTCGACGAAATACGGGATTGCGATTGTAGAGGATGACCCCTATAGTCTGACCAGCTATGACCAAACACCGGTCAGCGTATTGAAATCGATGGATCAAGACGGCTCGGTTCTATACGTAAGCTCTTTATCCAAGATCATATCCTCTGGCCTTCGGATCGGATGGATTGCCGGACCGCAATCCGTCATTCATCGCCTGACGGATGCCAAACAGCAAATGGATTTCGGGCAGTCCAATTATTCTCAGTGGATCGCCGCGCAGCTGCTCTCTTCCGCTGAGCTGGACAACCACCTCATGAGACTCCGAATAGGCTTGGAAAGAAAGCTTCACCTAACTATAAATGCTCTTCGCGCGGAACTCGGCGACGACGTACAATTCGATGCTCCACGCGGAGGCATTCATCTTTGGTGTAAGTTAGAGGGGGAATGGGACGAGCAGCAACTGTTTAATCAAGCTATCGAGAATGGAGTCGTAATCGCTCCCGGCAGTACTCTTGGCTCTAAAAGCGGCTGCGTGCGTCTAACGTTTAGTAAAGTAGATGATCCGCTAATCCGTCCGGGAATTCAAAAATTTGCGGAAGCCTATCGCGCTGTCAAGCATCGGCGTTAAATCGCTCTAATTATTCATTCATAATCGCAATGAAGATGATTAGGACAGCGACAATGACGACCAGATAGATCGAGAGCAATCTTCCCCATTTGCGCCCTCTATTGGCGGAATAGGTGCTATTCCCCTCTTTATTGCTCAGAGTTGATCCGACCTTAAGCGTTATGACTACGGCTGCCGCCATAATGATCAAAGTTACGATTAACAATACGTTTGTGTTCATAAATTCGCACCGTCCTTTGTGCTCATTTTAACCGTTTTACCGATATCTGAGACCATCCATTTTACGAATTTGTAGACCATCCACTTATACGGATTGCACACAAAAAAATCCCGACCGGAAAGCATCGGGATTAAATCAATTTAGTCCATATATCGGGTAGGATTTCCTTAATTGTTTGGCACGTTCGTTTTACGGAACTTCTCTACCTCTGGAGTCAGCTTGTTGTTGTTAGCGGCCAGCAGCTCCATGAATTGCTGCAAAGTGGTCAAATAAGCGCTAGACTCTGGATTGTTCCATTGCAAGATCATCGTATAACCTTTGAGCGCGTTAGGTTGGATAACTTTGGTATCGTAATCGAACAACGGCGTATTGTTGGCGCCATAGAACGTCAATATTTTGTAGCTGTGGAACAGATTGCGGATTTGGGAAACCCGATTGGAATACGGATACTTGGATACGAAACTCTCTTGACTTAACGCCCGGTTAACAAGCTGCTGGTAGCCAATAACGATTGCGGCATCCTTGAGTTTCGCTTGATCGGATTCGACGGCCATAATATCGATATAAGCTTTAATATCAACATCTAATTGTAAACTATAGATTTTGAACTTCGAATAATCAATGACAGGAAAATAAAACCCTTCCGCCGTCTCCAGCTTATATCCGCTGTCCCTTGCTTCTTTAAGCAAAGCTTTTACGCTTGAACTTGTAATCCGTTTAATGACATTGTCGAAGCTGTCTCCTCTTTTATAGGCTTTACCGATGGCCTGTTGCACGGAGTTTTTCTCGAACCGTCGTTCCATAGATGGCAGCTGTTTCTTAATGGCGTTCTCCAAATGAAGAACCATAATGGTTGCTTGCGGTTTGGTGACGTCTTTGAAATGCGCGTTCAGATAGGCGATCGCTTTAGGCAGCTGGCCTTGCTTCGCTACTAATTCTTCGAATCTACCAATGACTCCGGCAGACATAGGATGATCGGATGTTGCGGTCTGGTTAACCGATACAGCGGGTTTAACCGGCGAATTTGCCGCAGATACAGCACCTGCGTTAAGGGAAAGAGTAAGCGCCGCTAAGGTTGCAAGCGTCATTGTCTTCGTATTCATAAAATTTTGTTTCATATCGAATCTCCTTCGTTGTTCGTATAGGATTTGAATCTGCTTATAGATTACCGGGTGGATGTATCAGGGTCATTTCCGGATGTTTCTATTGTGTAAACTTTTTCAGCCGCCTATTATTGATCTTTGCGTTAATCGGCATTACAATTGCTTAATGAAAACGACGACAGCGCCTATTGCGCCCCTCATCCCCTTGATCGTGGGCATGATCGCGATTTCCTTCGCCCCGATTCTAGTTCGGTATTCCCATGCTCCAGTCTCCGTTCAAGGAATGTACCGCATGTTATTCACGATTGTGATCATGCTTCCGTTCGGAACGAAACAAATTCCGCAAATCCGTTCGATTACGAGAAAAGATTGGGTATTGCTTGGTTTGGCCGGATTTTTCCTAGCGCTGCACTTTCTTCTCTGGATGGAATCTCTGGATTACACGTCCATTGCCAGTTCGACGATCATCCTATCATTGGAACCGGTATTCGTCATGATCGGCGCTTATTTCGTGTTCAAAGACCGGCACGGTAAATTCGCGTTGATGGGCTTATTCGTCGCGCTGATCGGCGCCTTCTGCGTGGGAGCCGGCGACATAAGCTTGTCTCGCAAAGCTTTTACAGGCGATATGTTGTCGTTGCTCGGGACTTTGGCGGTAGTCGTTAACATGCTGATCGCCAAACGAATTCTCGCTCGCGTCCCGTCTTATTTGTACAGCTTGATCGTTTTCGCCGTTGCATTCCTATGCTTTGCGATGTTTAACCTCTCGATGGACTTCAGCTTTACGAGTTATCCAGCCCGGGAATGGCTTATTTTCGTTCTGTTAGCCATCGTTCCTACCGTATTCGGCCATATGATCTTTAATTGGCTGCTCCAATACGTGAAGCCGACAACGATATCCATATCGGTGCTCGCGGAACCGGTAGGCTCAAGCCTGCTCGGCATGCTGATCTTCAAGGAAATGGTTACCTCATTCCAGCTAGTCGGCGGAGCGTTTATCATTATAGGATTGCTGCTGTACATGAGAACCGAGTATGCCGCTGTGAAACCAGTCGCCGAAACGGCATGATACGGTCATTACAGTAAATATCTTAAATATACGTATATGTTCGCCATGACGATCGATAGAATCATGAGCGGGAATCCGTACTTCAAAAATTTCATGAACGAAATCGGATGTCCTTCCTTTGCTGCCATCCCGGCTACGATAAGATTAGCGCTAGCCCCGATCAGTGCACCATTACCTCCTAAGCAAGCTCCCAATGCAAGACTCCACCATAGCGGCTCTAGATTTGTAATACCCATCGTTCCCATTTCTTGAATCATTGGGATCATCGTTGCCACGAATGGAATGTTATCAAGGAAAGCGGACGCGATCGCGCTAAGCCAAAGAATCAGCATCGATGTTGCCGCCAAGTCTCCCCCCGTCCATTCGATCGCTTTTTCCGCCAATTGTGAAATAACGCCTGTTTCTATTAAGCCCGACACAAGGGCAAACAACCCGATGAAGAAGAAAATCGTCATCCATTCCACTTTGGTGAACGCTTCCTCCATCTTATGTTCTCCGGTTAACAGCAACAACAAGAACGCGCCTGCTAAGGCTACGGTAGCGGACTCCAGATGAAGCAACTGGTGCGTAAAAAATCCGATCATGGTCAAGCCTAAAACGGCTAAACTTTTTTTCAGAAGCTTGGAATCCGTAATGAGCTGTTTCTCGTCCAATTCCATAATGCCGCGTTTTAATTCGTCTGTCGTTGTTATGCTTTTGCGGAAAAGCCATACGAAAATCGGGATATTCACCAGCATAATAATGATTACGATGGGTGCTAAGTTAGCGATAAAGGCTGTGAATGTAAGTTCCTTTACGGCGCTTCCGATCATAATGTTCGGGGGATCGCCGATCAGCGTCGCGATTCCTCCGATATTCGATGCAATAATTTGGGTAAGCAAATAAGGAAAGGGATTAACCCGTAATTGCTTAGTTATACTAAACGTTACGGGTATCATGAGAAGCACGGTTGTGACGTTATCCAGGAAAGCCGAACCCATCGCCGTTATTAGGATCAAAGCAATCAGGATGCGAACCGGATCGCCTTTAGCCTTCTTCGATGCGACAACGGCGATATATTTGAACACACCGGTATCTGCCGTTACGCTTACAATGATCATCATGCCGATCAGAAGTCCTAACGTATTAAAATCAATGTGGTGCATCGCTGTTTCTTGGTCTACAATCCCAAATACGACCATCAGAATGCCGCCAATCATGGCTACGATCGTCCGATGTATTTTCTCCGTAATAATAAGCGCGTAAATGACAAGAAAAATTCCGATGGCCCAAGCTGCTTGCTGTTCCATAGTGCCTCCTGAAAATAAATGTCGTATTAGTATGGCTTACCGCAACCCCAAAAAATGCAAAAAGAAGCCTGCTGATGGCAGGCTCCTCCGGGTATTATCTATTCGGTTCGATTCGTTTCGTCTATACATGTATTTTATAGGATATAGCCGTAATTCTCAAGGCATGAGCACGACAAACTACCCAATAAATTGCGTCAATAGCTGGTTAAACTTGTCCCGCTCCTCCCAGAAAGGGCCGTGACCGCTATATTGAAACGGGACAAGCTGTGAATATCTTATTTTTTTATTTACTTCCTGAGCTTGTGCGAATGGAATCACTTTGTCATGGATTCCGTGAATGATCAAAGTCGGAACGAATATTTTATCAAGATCCTGATATAACTTCTCATCTCTTAGCGATGCTGCTATGGCCGCGGTCGACCAACCTGCTGCCTGCAATCCCATTTGAAAGAACCAGTCAGAGAATCGCTCGGTTATATACTGAAAGAAAAACATATCCGTTACTCCCTGCAGCATTTTAGGGCGATCATTTAAAGTTTCGGCAATGAGTTTATTTGCGGTTTCCGTTGTAAAACCAGTCGGAGCCGCTGCGTCTATAAGGACAAGTTTAGATACTCCCCAGCCATTATATCGAGCCATATAACGAATGGCGATCGCTCCCCCCGTGGAGTGACCGGCTAGCGTGAAGTTGTCTAATCTAAGCGCACCAACTACCGCACGCACATCATCCGCCAGCCGGTCATAATTGTAGCCGCTCACCGGTTTATCCGATTCTCCGAAGCCTCTCCAGTCGATCCCTATGCAACGATATCCCAATGCGGGCAGAACATCGAACTGATATTCAAACTGTTTATGGCTTAAAGGCCAACCGTGTATAAACAGTATCGTCTTGCTGCCTCCCGGGTTTAGATCCTCTACGTATATTCTTACGCCTGGTTCTACAGTAACAAAGTATCCCACGCTAATTCCTCCGTTTATTATCATTCTCAACTTCAATAGGATACTCACTTGAGCAATCATGGGTGAATACCTATCCTTGTTGTAGAAAGATACATGAAGGAATTAGAAGCTGTGAACTTCCGCGGAACTGCTCTAGGTAATCCATTGGAATTTTGCGAAAATAAACGAAAAATAACTTGACATTGGAGTCAACTCAAATGATATTTTGATCTTATGAAAAAACTATATTCTATACAAGAGGTTTCACGGATACTTGGGATGCCGAAGGATACGCTTCGGTATTATGACCGGATAGGGATCGTCTCGCCGTCCCGGGAAGACAATCGGTACCGCAGGTATTCGAAGAACGACCTCATCGACTTGATGAATATTCAGATCATGCAGTATGCAGACTTTTCTCTTGACGAAATCAGGGGGAAGTTTGGTTTCCGCAAGATGGAAAATATCGACCCCGCTTACTGCGAAGAGGTTGCCGCGTTCTTCGATGCAAAGAACGCAAAAACGCGCGAGAAGATTGCTCATCTGGAAAAGGTCAGTCGGCTGCTCGACGTCGCAGCCGAAACGCTAAGGGACTTTAATAACGATAGTGACCAACTTCTGGCAGAGATTGTTCGCGAAATTTACAAGGATATCCAAAAGAATGAACCGGGAATTTCCAAAGAAGGTTGTGGTGAACATCAAGGTTAAGAATTTTTATTATCTGATTGCAGGCGTCCTTGCAATGCTGTTTGCCGTCACGCACGCTTGGAACGGGCAATCCGCTGTACTGCCGATGCTCAACATTGAGGCGATATCCGTGGATACCCGGACAGTATTCACATATGTCTGGCACATCATCACGGCAGAAAATCTGGTCTTAGGCATCGCTTTCATTTTCATGTCATTCCAAACCGAGCGATCAAGGATCCGGTTTGCCGCATGGTTGATCGCGGCGATCCTGATCGTCCGACTGATGGTTATTATTGGCATAACGGCATTGCTTGATGTATCGGGTCTTACGGATACGCTTATAGATTCGATTGCCATCGTAATCTATGTCGCCCTCATCATACTGGGCACAAGAATGAAGAAAAAGCAGAAGCAGTACGATGGTCAGCAAACACAGTAAACACACAAACTAGACACGCCTATCATACTTTGGAAGGCTCAATCCGAATGCTGCTCCAATCGCCTCATAAAATCTTCAACTGCACTGTAGCCTTGTTGACGAAGGTACCAGTTGTTTGCTGCAGCTTCTACTAATCCCGCAACGTCTCTTCCAGGCTGGAGTTGGATTTCAATATGCGGGATTTGAGTATCCAGATACTCAGTAAATTTCGGTTCCAACTCCAATTCGTTATTCAGTGCCTGATCCTCCCACTTTGTCAATTCGATATCAAGGATGATAGGAGTTTCATCCTGAAAAGCCTTACGGCCATATATCCGAGACACGTTAATCAAGCCGATGCTTCGAAGAGCAAGAAATTCCTTCGTTTTTCCGTCATGTGTCCCAATAATCGTTTCTGGACTAATCTTCTTTAAGACAACCACATCATCGGCAACTAGACGATGTCCTCTTCGAATCAGAGTGTGCGCCGTCTCGCTTTTCCCCACGCCGGATATTCCACGAAGAAGTATGCCAATGCCTGAGACATTGACACAAACGCCGTGGATACTCATCTCGGGCGCCAGTTGTTTGGCTAGATAATCGTCGACCCGTTCCATGAACTTGGACGTCGGTTCCTTTGTACGCAGAAGAGGGATCCCTTCTTCCTCGCAATACTTGATCAAATATTTGAACCCTGCTTGATTCCGGGTAACGATAAAGCAAGGCGGGTGGTATCGCACGATGTTTCCGATTCGGTTATTCCGCTCATTCTCGCTTAGGGTGTGTAAATAATTGATCTCTTTCTGACCTAGGATCTGAACATGCGCATGTGAGAAAAACTCAAAATACCCTGCGAACTCCAGTCCCGGGCGATTTGCCCTGGACTTGGTTATCGATTGATGCAGGTGAGTGCTTCCTGCAAGGATCTCCAGTGAAAACCGATCGGCCAAATCTTTTATTGTCACAGATTTCATCGTTCGGATCCCCCCCCCCCCAGATCATGAGATTAATCGGCTCTGATCAAGCCGTACGTCCCGTTATGGCGCCTATATAAGACTTCAGTTTGATTGGTTTCCGAATTCATGAATACATGGAAACCGTGGTCTAACAAATTCATTTGCAGAATGGCTTCCTGAATATCGACCGGTTTGAAAGGAATAGCCTTTATGCGTTCCACTTGAAAATATTCATCCGGCACATCTTCCTCATGAATTTCTGATGCCAATATCTTTGCTCCGTTCCGGTTAATCCGGCTTCTGATCTTCTCTTTCCATTTGCGGAACTTACCTGTCAATTTGACGGCTGCTTGATCAATCGAAGTATACATATCCTCGGTAACTTCTTCGGCTCGAATTACCGTACCCCCGTCGCGTAAAGTGACCTCCACTTTATGCAGCGGCTGATGGCCTAATATCGATAATGTGACTTGCATTTCTGCTTCATCGATCGGCACCTTGTTCAACCGTCCCAACTTATCCTCGGCATATTTCTTTAGAGCCTCGGTAACTTCCACGTTTTTTCCTCGAATGATCATTTTCAATGAGCTCAGCCCCTTTTTTTATGGAAGAATCCAATTTTCACACAGTTTCGCGTTTTCTTCTCCCCACTGCAGTTAATTCAAGAAGAGGCGAACCCGAAGCTTGAATAGCTTCGATCCCCTTTCTTCCGCATCAATGGGGCAGGACTTTCCCGTTAATATTGTTGTCCGTTTTGGTATGATCCGTTCGGTTCGTCAACTTTGTCCAGCCTTTGCGAAGCAATGGCAGCAAGTATGCATCAAGTCCGAAGCGTCTTGCGTTAGCTCCGGCTGTGAACACGATTACGCCAAGCATGAGTAGCCATGGATTGGTGCTAACAGTACCGGCCATTAGGAACATGAAGTTCAGTAACATACCGAAGAATGCAGCCGTCAGCGTTAGTCCCCCGAGGATAAGTCCGAGACCGATCAAAAATTCGCCGCAAGGAATCAAAATGTTGATCAACTTCACGTTCGGTAATGCGAAATGATTTAGGAAGTAGGTGTAATTCGGAAACAAAACTTCCTTGGTGGCGTGATCCGCTACCGGCTTGCCGACCGCTCCCTTTAGAAACCCGCTGGCGTCAAATCCACCGGTCAATTTGTGCCAACCTGCGTCAATCCATTGCCAACCGACATAAATTCGTAACAACGTAACCGCAACTGCCGCCCAGACATTTTCTTTGAACCATCTCATGACCATGATGGTCATCTCCCCTCAGGTATGTTGGATTTGTTTATCTTACACCCTCAGTATCGTTGTGTATGGAATTCCACGATGTGAAGTTCATCACACATAAGGAATTTATTTTGTGAAAACCATCCGCCGATGTGATCCATCTGGCTCGGTTGGAAATATAATAAACCGCCCGAGTTTCGGAAAATAAATCCGATATCGAGCGGTTCAGTTATATTGATATCTCGTCAGGGCGACAGTAATACCGACCCAGACGCCCCAGCGTGTCAGATACCGCGTTGTTCCAGTTTTGGTCGGCTTGTTGATGCTACTACCAAGAATACATTGAATACGGCATTTATCTCAGGATTTCTGGTTGGTTTCTTACTTAAGCATGACTAGGTAGTGCAACTACCTTGATACTTTGACTGGGCCGGGTGCAACTTCTGGAATACTGCCGGCTTGGCTAGACTGAGTCTCTCCGATTGGTCGTACATGCCGAAGCCGCGTAACGACAAGGACGATGATAACAAGCATGATGGCGCCGCTGGCTGCCGCAACGGCGTGCATCCCGCTCGTAAAGGCTTCGCGTGCCCCCGTGAGCAGTGCCTTGCCGACTTGTTCTGAGAGGCCTTCCGCTATAGCCGTGGCACCGGCCAAGCTGTCGCGGGAAGCTTGTACCGCGGACGTCGACAAGTCGGTGGGAATAGAGTTCGCCACCTGGTTGCGATAAACGACCGTGCCGATGCTGCCCAAGACTGCGATACCTAGCGCGAAGGCGAATTCGCCGCTGGTTTGCAGCATGGAGGCCGCCGATCCTGCCTTTTCCGGCGGGGCTGAGCCGATGATAAGGTCGCTGGACAGGCTCGGGAGCGGGGCTGCACCTAAATTGAAGCAGATGTACCCGAGCACTAGAAACGTGAGACCTGACTCAACCCCCACCTGGGTCAGCAGAAAACAGCCCGCGGTCGATACCAATAGACCCGTTCCGATAAGCCGGGCCGGTCGGATCCGGCGTGCGATAAGCGGTGAGAAAAACATACCGACCATCGAGGCAATTACCCCAGGGAGCATATACAACCCTGCCTGAAGCGGCGACATTCCTTGTACGAATTGGAGGTACTGCGCGATGAAGAGCATGGTCGCTCCTGTCAGTGTAATACCGAACATGCCCCCCAGTGCAGCGCTGAATCCGGGACTCGTAAACAGTCGTAGGTCCAGCAGGGGACTCGTCAGCCTGCGCTGCCGCGACACGAACACCGTGCCGAGGACGACGCCCGCCAGTATTAACAGTGCAGGCACCATCTGCAGACCGTGCTTGGCGATTTCCTTGAGGCCGTATATGACCGGCAGGATGGCGCCCAGCGATAACGCGACACTGGTCAAATCCAGCCGGCTGCATTCGGGGTGTCGGTATTCAGGCAGCAACATAGGTCCGGTTATTAGTAGAAGCAACATGACCGGTACACCCAGAAGGAACACCGAGCCCCACCAGAAGTGATCCAACATGACACCTCCAACTACCGGTCCAAGGGCCATACCGCCCATAGAGCACGTTAACCAAATGCCGATGGCAAGGGAGCGCTGCTTATGGTCACGGAACATATTGCTAATCAAGGCTAAAGTAGAAGGCGATACAGTCGCTCCGGCTATACCGAGTATTGCTCGGGCCGCAATGAGCATCTCAGCGCTTCGAGAGAATGCAGCCAATATCGAGGCTATCATGAATGCGCTCCCGCCGATCAACAGCAGTTTGCGGCGGCCGATCCGATCTCCCAGCGTCCCCATGGTGATCAAGAACCCGGCGAGCATGAATCCGTAGATGTCGATGATCCACAGCTGCTGAGCGCTATCGGCGCCGAGGTCGGCACCAATGTGCGGCAATGCGAGAATCATTACCGAGAGATCAATCGAGACGAGAAGGGCGGGCAAGGCCAGTACCGCGAGCCCGATCCATTCACGCTTGCCGGCCTTCATCTCTTTTCCATGCAATGCGTTCTTCATTCGTTCTGCAGCTCCAAGCCTAGCTTATCTAACATTAATTTTGTGCCGTGCTCGCGTTGTTCTGGTGTATCGTGACCATCCAAGAAAGCTCCTTGTTCGGTGTAGATGAGTTGAGTACCGTTGCTTGATCGCTTTATTTCTACTGTCGTCACGGAGACTGAAATCCGTATCTCTCCTTGGTCCAGGGTGTAAGTATAAACGATGCGACTGTCCTGAACGATCTCTTGGTAGCAAGCGTCGAAAGTGTAAATCGGACCATTCGGCGGGCCGCCGCGGTTGATTTCTCGACCACCAACCCGAAAGTCGAACTCGTCGGCTTTAACGAACCACCGTGCTTTGGCCGACGGGTCCGACCATGCGGAGAATACCCGCTCGGGCGATGCATTATAATTTCTCTCGATAACAAAGGTAGAGTACTTTACAGATCGTTCATTCATGGTTTTATTTTGTCCTCCCCTGGGGGTGAATTCTTAAACGGTCAATGGTTCTTTTCTCTGCATAAGGCTTGTTACATGCTCTAATTCCTGTATAAGCTTTTGTTGTAATCTTATACTTTCCTCAGACGCTCAATGTTTCATGATCATCCCCTTATTCTGCGCCAGCTTTCTACCGGTAACTAAAGTTTACAACATGACGTTACGTCACTTTCAAGTGCAAAATGAAATTTTTAATATTTTGGCATGAAAATGAGGTGTTATGCGGATAACCTCGCCAAAAGAGCCTCCAGGCGATCAAAGTTCTGTTCATTCGCCTCGACGGCATAGGTCTTTGTCTTCTCGCATTCAGCAACAGTCTCGAAAAGCATGCGAAAGGTAAGCCTACACTTGCCATCAAGGTCCTCGAAGGTGGCCGTCACCTGAAATTGGTGGCCTGACAGATGTTGAAAAACGATCCGCTCAGGTTTAACAATCTCTGTAAAGACGCTTTTATTTGGATAATCGACGCCATTGGGACCATGCATGATAAACTGCCAGTTGCCGCCCGGCCTCAAGTCAAACTCATGAAAAGTATTCGTAAATCCCTTCGGCCCCCACCATTGTGCCAAGCATTCAGGTGTTGTCCAAGCCTTGAAAACAAGATCGCGCGGCGCATTCATGATGCGCGTGGTCACCAACTCTTTTTCGTTTGCGTTCGTTGAGCTGTCGTTTGTTACATTGTTTTCGTTCATGTCCATTCCTCCAAATTTAATTTTGTTCCCTCGAATCTATAGACACAATGATACGGTAATTTCTATCATGGGAGTTGGACCAAAATAAAACCGCCCAAAAGAAGGCGGCAGTAGGTTGAACCCTTTGCGGTTTAATTATTTTCCTTATCTAACGTGCCTTAACGATAATTTTACGGATGCTTTCACTTGATAAGTGATACTTTTTCTCCAGATCCACAATGGACCAACCGTTCGCGAAGAAAAGCGTAATCTCTTTATTTCTCTCGGCCAGCAGCTTCCGCGTTCCGCTCACTTCTCCCCAACTGGCCCTCTGATCGGTCGGTTTGGGAATATAGATCAATTCGCCGGAAATATGCTTTTGCAATTCCTTCAGCAATCTAGGGGGAAGCACATCTCTCCCATTTCTGTAATTCACGATAAACGTCGTCCTCCTCGAACAGGTTTGCTTTTATATGGCTTGGAACAATCATCGCATTAGCTGACATCATATTCCCCAGCCTCCTCTCGAAATTTTGGCATTTTACTACCTGGCAGAAACAACAAAAAATCCGTGGATTGGGTATCTTCCACAGAAAACCTTTTCGATCCGCATAATCACGGTTTAATGTCCCTTATCGTTGCATTCCAATTGTTATAAAGGAGGCCTTGCGGCCTCCCCCTTCATAAATGATTTCCGATTAAACGGAAATCACCTCAAGGATTATAATCACGCAGATCATCTCCTTTCCTCGAATTCGTCGGGCCCGACACCTTTATTGTACTTCCAATGTATAGGAGATGAACAGTGAAAGAATATTTATAAATGATCTTTACCGGCTAAGAGGCTTACAGCTCCACCATCGCCTTAATGACTTTGGATTCGGGTTTCAGCCAGCTTTCGAATTCACTGATCATACCCTCGAACGGCGATCGGTGCGTGATGAAGCTGCCGACATCGATATTGCCGCCCTTGACCGCTTCGTAAACTAGTGTGAAGTCTTCCTTCGTGGCGTTGCGGCTTCCCATAAGCGTTAGCTCTCTTTTGTGAAACTCGGGATCATGGAAAGTTAGATCGGCTTTAACAAGCCCGACGTACACCAGCGTGCCCCCATGCGCCACTAGGCTGAAAGCATCTGTCATAGACTTCGCGTTGCCCGTCGCATCGAATACAACTGTCGGAAAGTCGCCGTTCGTCAGCTCGGCTAACTTCTCTTTAGGTTCATGCAGCGCATTAACGGTTTCATCGACATGAGCCCACGAACGGCAGAAAGCGAGCCGTTCGTTTTTGATGTCCATCGCGATGACCCTAGCATCCGCGTATTTAGCGAATGCCATAACGCCTAAGCCGATGGGTCCGCCGCCGATTACGAGTACCGTTTCGCCTCGGTGCAGTCCGGCTCTTCTCACCGCATGAGCCCCGATGCTGAGCGGTTCCAATACCGCTGACTGATCGAGCGTTAAGCCGTTCGTACGGATTAAGTGGGTGACCGGAACGGAAATAAGCTCACGCATCCCGCCATCGATATGGACGCCTAGCACTTTCATGGACGTACAGCAATTCGTTTTGCCGCTGCGGCAGGCGATACATTGCCCGCAATGCATGTAAGGAATAATGCTAACCTGATCCCCTGCTACTAACCCCGCTTCATTCTCTCCAACTTGTTCGATGATGCCGGCTAATTCATGACCCAACACCCGAGGATAACTGAAGAATGGCTGATTTCCCTTAAAAGCATGTAAGTCCGTACCGCAGATGCCAATTCTTTTCACACGTATAATGGCGTCCCCTTCCGCCAAAGAAGGCTCGGGAAGGTCTACAAGCTTGAAACGTTCGATTTCCTCGCAAACAATGCCCAGCATAACTTGTCATCGCCTTTCATTTGCCGTTATATTCCGGTCTGCCGCTGACCCACGTCTGGTTGTGAACAGGCTTCAGTATATCGAGCACGTCCTTGAGCAGCTCTTCATCAATAGGTTCATCCGTCCAAAAGGCATTATTGCGGATATTATCCGGGTTAGCCGTACTCACCAGCGTAGTAGGAATCCGCTCGTTCGAGGTCGTAAATTGGACAGCCAGCTTGGCGATGTCTTGCCCTCGGCTTGCGCACAATTCGGCTGCCCGTTTGCATATTTCTTTCAACTCGCGGCTTGCTGGATGCCACTCCGGCGTTCCTCGATTGCTAAGCAAACCCATCGACAGGGGGGATGCGTTAACGAGTCCGATTCCACGCTGTTCCAGCAAAGGCAGCAGTCCGAGCAGCGAATTATCATTTAAGGAGTAGTGGCAATAAGAAATAATCGCGTCGACATTCACTTGAGGAAGCAGCATCTCGAACAATTGCAGCGGAAGTCCGCAAATACCGAAATAGCGGATTTTGCCTTGTTCCTTCATTAGTTGCAGCGTTGGAATCGCTTCTTCTAGAATTATTTCGGAGGAAACGAATTCGATATCGTGCAAATACAGGATGTCAATATAGTCCGTGTTCAGCCGGGAAAAGCTTTCTTCCAAACTAGCCGTGATTCGTTTCCCGGAAAAGTCGAACTCGTCTGCCCCGTAACGCCCCGCTTTGGTGGAGAGAAGAAATCGATCCCGCGGAATTTCCTTGATTGCTTTTCCAAGTACGGTTTCAGCTTTCGTCAAGCCGTAATAGGGCGAAACGTCGATCAGATTGATGCCGGAATCAATTGCCGCATGCACGGTACGGATAGCTTCCGCCTCATTGGTCTCCCTGAAAACAGATCCAAGCGACGATGCGCCGAAGCTGAGAATGGATACGTCCAAGCCAGTTTGACCGAGCTTCCGATACTGCATTATAGAATCACTCCATCTTTGAAAATAGCAATCTCACGGAATCCGTTCCTTTCGTTATACGTATGACTGTCGCCCGAAGCGATGTCGAGCAATTGGTTCCATAGCTCATCAGTCAATTGTGCCATGCTCTTGCTTTCCAGAAGCTGCCCCGCATCGAAATCGATCCAATTTTTCTTACGCTGCGCGAGCTCGCTGTTCGTAGAGATCTTGACGGTCGGCACCGGTCCGCCGAACGGCGTTCCCCTGCCGGTCGTGAAGAGAACAATATGCGCTCCCCCGGCAGATAACGCCGTTACGGAAACCAAATCATTGCCGGGGGCTTCCAATAGGTTCAGCCCTTCCTTACTCACACGCTGCCCATAAGGGACGACATCGGTTACGATCGAATGACCGCCTTTTTGCGTGCAGCCAAGCGATTTCTCCTCTAACGTGCTTATGCCTCCGTCTTTATTGCCCGGCGACGGATTCTCGTAAATCTCTTGATCATGCCGGATAAAATATTGCTTGAAATCGTTAACGAGCGATACGATCCGCCCGAACACTTCTTCATCGACCGCGCGGTTCATCAGAATCGTCTCGGCGCCGAACATCTCAGGCACTTCCGTCAGAATAGCCGTGCCGCCGGTTGCGATAAGTCGATCGGATACCGATCCAACGAGAGGATTCGCCGTTATACCGGACAATCCGTCGGAGCCGCCGCATTTCAATCCTAGCTTGAGTTTAGACGCGTGAACAGTCTCGCGCTTGAATTTCTCCGCATATTCGACCAGTTCCTCGATGAGAGATAGTCCCACCTCAAGCTCGTCCTCTACATCCTGCGATCTCATGAATTTAATTCGTCGCGGATCGAACTCTCCTATCACTTGTTTAAACGAATCAATCTGATTATTCTCGCAGCCAAGCCCAACAACGAGCACCCCTGCCGCATTCGGATGGTTCGCCAGCGAAGCCAGCAGTTTCTGCGTATGCTTCAGGTCATCCCCGAGCTGCGAGCACCCGAATGGATGGGAGAAATGATGGACTCCATCCACTCTGCCTTCATACAACGTATTGGCGCGCTTGGCGATTATTTCGCATGTTTTGTTAATGCAGCCTACGGTATTGATGATCCAAATTTCGTTGCGAATGCCGACTTCTCCATTGTCGCGGACATAACCTTGAAAAGTTTGTCTTTGAGGCTGATTCGCTTGCGCGACAGGAGGGGTCGGCTCGTAATGGTAGTTCAGGAATCCCTTCAGACCCGTCCCCAGATTGTGCGTATGCACCCAAACTCCCGGCTTTAGCGCTTCCTTCGCTTTACCGATGGAATAGCCGAATTTCATGACGTCCTGACCTTCACCCACTGGCCTAGTAAGGATCTTATGTCCTTTTGGCACGTCGTCCGTCAATTGCAACTGTGCCCCATCTTCTAACGTAATTGTCTCTCCTGCCGAGAACGGCCTAAGAGCAATCACGACTTGGTCTTTAGCCGATAGACGAATCCAATCGCTCATTGAAGTTCCCTCTTTTCCAATTCCATGTATCTCGCTGTAATCGATTCCGCTAAACTGAGGCAGCTAGACAAATCTCGTCCCCATAGCGAATGCTGTGCAAGCAGCCGTTCCACCGTCTCTTTCAGCGGCTCTTTGGCGTGGTCCGCTTCCTCCCAAATGGAGGCTAGCGTTTCCAAAACCTTGGCATCGTCGCGAACGGTATAGCTCTGCCCTTTGAGAGAGAAGCCTTCGTAAACCTCACCATTGAGCTTTACCTTGTAGTAGCGAAGCAATCCCGCAAATCCAAGGATGAGTCTAGTCGGAATCGGCTCTCCACGCTCTATGTAAAATGCAAGAGAAGGAAGGAGCCTTACCTTAAACTTGCTAATGCTGTTCATCGCGATGTCCGTTAGCCGATGGTGAATGTAGGGGTTTAAGTATCTTTCGAATACGCTGTGCGCATAAGTTCTCATCTCATTTTCCGGGTACGGGAGGGTTGGTATGATATCGTCGATTACCGTTGCTCGAACGAATGCGCCTAGCGTCTGATGCTCCATCAACTCTCGTACATGATCAAGACCATAAAGCAGACCCAGTGGAGTCATCAACGTATGCGCGCCGTTCAGAATGCGGACTTTACGCTGTTGGTAAGGCTTTAAGTCATCCACCCATTGAACGTTTAACCCTGCGCGCTTGAAGGGAAGCATCTCATCCAGCTCCGGTTCAGCTTCGATCACCCATAGATGATAAGGCTCTGCCGTGCATAGCAATTCATCCTCATAACCCCACTCGGCAAACCACGTCTCCGCTTGAGCTTTGTCTGGGTACCCTGTAACGATCCGGTCAACGAGCGAATTGAGGAATCGATTGTGCGAATACACCCATTCCCGAAACGCCGCCGGAAAGCTCCAATCCGTTGCATATTGCAGGACGGCATCCTGCAGCGCATCCCCATTTCGCTCGATCAACTCGCAAGGCAATAGAATGAGTCCGCGATTAGCAGCCCCGTCAAACTTCAAATACCTCTGATAGAGCAAATATGCGATTTTACCCGGGAAAGAAATGATCGGCACTCCTTCCGCCAACGTCTCCGGGCGATACACAAGACCCGCTTCGGTTGTATTCGACACTATGAAGCGCAAATCCGGGCTGATCGAAAGCTCCACTAATCGCTTCCATTCCGTATAAGGATCGATCATCTGCGAGAAAACGGTAACGATCTCTCTGCTCTCCACGCTCTGTCCGTTCTCGATCCCTCGGATAACCATCGTATACAAGCCGTCTTGACCGGCCAACGCATCGATCTTCGGTTTACCCGTCGGCCGAGGCTGCGTAACCGCTATGCTGGCATCGAACAAACCTTGCGAGCGGCACCGATGAACCATCCAATCGAAAAACCCGCGAATGAAGTTACCCTCTCCGATTTGGAGAACCGTTACGGGGCTTGCGCTCACCTCATCCAGACGTCTCGTTTCCGTCTCATCCAGAACGGATCGGTTTAGAGTTCTCATAGCTTATAGAACTCCTTTGCGTTGACGCCGAATAACCGATCGCGCTCCTTCTCTCCCCAAGTTTCAGGCAAAGCTTGTTCAAGCACTTCCACCACCTGATCGTAACTGGCTGCTAGTAGGCATACCGGCCAATCGCTGCCGAACATTATGCGATTTGGTCCAAACAGTTCAATCACTTTGCGAATATACCCGGTAAAATGTTCAGGCTTCCAATTCTGATGTTCGGCCTCGGTCACCATACCCGAAAGCTTGCAGTGGATGTTGGGATATTTGGCAATTTCCTTCATATGGCTGAGCCACGGCTCCATTATGCCCTCGGCGATTGCAGGCTTGGCGATATGATCGATAACGCCGCGTAAACCGGGTACAAGCTCAAGCAGCTTCACGAGCGGCTTTAATTGATGGGAAACGACAAGCAGGTCGATCGGAATGTCTATCTCCGCATAGTCGCGAAGCGCTTTCAGGAAATGCGGCTCCAGTATGCTTGAAGCATCCGTCATCTCCTGGATCATCATCCGGAAACCAACGAATTTCGGATGCTCACGGAATCGTTCGAAATGCGTACGGTGTTCTTGATCGTTCAAATCCAGCCAGCCGACAACGCCGAGAATCGTCTCGTCCGAATCCGCCAACGTCAATAGATAGTCCGTCTCCTCCATAGTCGGGGCCGCCTGAACGACGATGGTGCCGTCCAATCGGTGTTCCTTCAGATGCGGTACCAGATGCTGGGGCAAGTAATCCCGATAAAGCACGGGAAGCTCAGGCGTAATCCAACCGTAATCGTTACGATCGATTTTCCAGTAATGTTGGTGGGCATCAATCCGCATGCATGAAATCTCCCCTTATTACAGCTGATATACCTCTATTTTACCAGCACTATTCTACATATAAAGAGTTGATAATTGCATAAATGTACTCTATTTTGATATTTTATAGATAACAAAATAAACCTCCGGAGGCTATCATCGTGAATGCCCTTCGCAAGTCGTTCTCGGACGATCCCTTGTTCCCCTTCGATCTCGTGTACAAAGACACCAAGAGTCCGCAGAGAGAGCTGCCGGACCATCTTCACGATCGTTATGAGCTTGTCTATGTTTACGGAGGCAATGGAACGATGTTCATCGATCAGAAATTTTACGACATGGCAGCCGGCGATCTGTTCATCATACCGGGCAACTCGATTCATCGCGCTTTTCCCGATCCGGTTGATCCCGTTACTTCTACGGCCGTTTTCTTCGCTCCGAGCTTGATCTCTTATGAGAAATTGGACGATTCGTATAGCAGTATGCGTTGCTTCGAGCTGGCAAAGAAAAGGAAAAATTACAAGCTTGAAACGGCCGGGCAGCTGCGCGGCCAAACGGAAGCAGCTTTGGAAGACATTCATCTTGAGCTTGAGCGGAAAATACCGGGCTATCGTCATGCGATCTCCCTGCAGTTTCAACAATGGATGCTTCGCGTAAACCGCCATATGATCACGACTCATTCGGATGTCTCGGACGACGTAAGGATCGGCCCGTTATGGATGAGAGAAATTCTCCATTATATCGCTCAGCATCCGAACAGAGACCTGGGATTATCTGCTTTAGCGCAGCAGTCTTCGGTAACCGGAGCCCACTTTTCCCGCGTATTCAAGCAACTCACCGGCATGAACGTCACCGATTACGTCAACGCCAAGCGAATCGCACAGGCTAAAGAATTATTGCTCGAGACGGACGAGAGCATTGGCCTAATCGCGGATCGCTGCGGCTTCGAGAGCCTTCCTCATTTTCACCGGATTTTCAAGAGAATGACGGGTTTGACTCCTGGAGTTTATAGGCGAGATATCCCCGAGCGTGGGAGAACGTAAAAACCCCCACACGGAAGGTCGGTGGAGGTGATCGTACTATGATCGGCAATCACTTCAAAATTTCATATTTGCCAATGATCGGCAAAGGTTTTATCTGACCGTTAGCCGCTGCGAGAATCCCGATAATCATAAGTCCGAGTATAGCCAGATTGGCAAATGGAAGCAGCAGCCATCCAATAAACGGCAGGATCCCTAGCACGATGTTCACGGCCAGCGCTAGAAGAAAGAGATTCAGTCCCTGTCTAGCATGATACTGCGCGAATGGAGATTCCTTGGCGGCTAACAAAGGGACAAAAAATAAGATGTAACCCACGATGGCCATCCCTTTATTTTGCTGAACATCGGTTTCGTTTACGGTTGGTTGCACGACAACACCTCATTAATAGATTGTATTGTCTCTAGCTTAGTTCAAACTGACATCATTTTACAAGTTACTGGCGTCATGCTTTTGGTCAACACTGGTTATTACTCCTAGGTATTTTCACCTAGTTGTTCTCCCGACTTTTACGAATACCGGGACTTCGACTCCGACCATCCTGAATCCGCACTTCTGCTATAACTATTTACGGGTAACGTTGACCGATTGATCCCATTCGTTAACTTCTCGGGTTATGTCCTCTCCTCCTCTTTCATTCCACTGTCTGATAAAGTCATCGAAAGCTTCGACCGGCAAATTGCCGTATACGATCTTCAGCATCGTTTCCTTCTCCAGCTTCTTCAGCAGCGTCCACTTCAGATTCATTGTAGGCGTATATCGCCCGACGAACTTATTGCTGTGTGAATAAGCCACTTGGATAGCTCCGACTTTAAGCCCTTCCAAGTAACGCCGCGATGTCGTACTGGCCATTTTCCGCTCATAATGGGTATTCGTGCTGCCCCGCAGCACTCGGCTTTCCAGGCTTCCCCCTTGCATGACATGGGGTGGAGTACTTCCCGGCGAGACGAGAAAAAAGTTGGCGATCGTGCTGGTAGATACTCGGAAATCATAAATAATTTGCCCGTCCCGCTTTATATAATCGTAGCCTTCCGCGTAGCCTTCGGCAAAGTCGGAATCCAAATCTTCGATTAATACCCCGTATACCTGATCCATATAGGCAAATACGGCATCCATATGCGAGAATCCCTTGCGGAAAAAATAGGCGCCATACGAAACCTGCGAGCCAATCTTGCTGATCTTGCCGTCCGGCCCAGCCGGTCCAGCCAATCCTGACGGATCCATATAATCGGAGAGCCGACCTTGTCGTCGGATATTTGCGGAATGCCCCATATTCCCCCTTTGTAAGTAACCGTCTTCAATACCTCGGAATTTTTTTCTTATATGCCTCTTTGATGCGAGTCGGCGCGTAGGTGTTGAAGGCTTCTTCCAGATCAATCACTTTGCCTGATTCCAACAGAACGCTGAGCAGCTCCGGAATATCCTTGTCCAATATAAACAAGACGTCAGGAAGCTCCTCGTCGCTCGACAAGGCCAGCTTGATTCTCGTAGCCAGCGCCTGATTCTCGTCCGAGAGAATCCACTTATTCATCTGGATAATGCCAAGACGGTTTCTAGCCCAACGCGTAATCGGGTTATTATCAATCGTGTCGTTAAATTTCAATTGATCATTATCCCTCAGCGCCTTCTCTTTGGTGATGACGACCGGCGGGTAATTCCAAATAGAAATAACGGCCATTATCAGGACTCTGAACTCCCGGATAATGGCCTCTTTTTGGCGCAAGATCAACCCGTTATTGACTGCTCCATGTCACCGCAATCCAGAGATCTGCAATCCCTTTTTTGTCGAAAAAGAGCTTCAGCTTACTCTCGGTCTTATCAGGCAAAACGATTTCTTCTGCTGCACCGCTGAATTTTCCAACGAGCAGGCTGCCCATGATCGTATATTTCATTAATGTCGTCTTATCTTCCCCTTCAGCCGTTTCAAAGACGTCCAAGCTGGAAGAAGCCGTATCTCCAGTGCGCGCAATCATGTCGATCCGTTGCATCTTCACTCGTCCCTCGCTCCAGAACGGGAAATGCTCCGGTCGTAAGGTGAGCATAAGCTCGAATCGCTGGTTGCAGGACGGCGTTTGATTGAGGAATTTTGCCCACTCGGTCGGGAACTCGTGGCGCACGGAGAACAGTCGAACGGACCCCGGTGCCTGGGCTTCCCTAATCAATGACTTCACATTATCGGTAGCACCCTTACGTAAGGGAACGCCGCCCTCGCGCGCCGTGTAACGGATATGCAAGATGACGTCGCTGATCGAATTATAATCAAACTGGCGAGGCTCGCTCGGCAGCTCTAGCTGCCATTCGCTTATGACACCCGAGTTCTCGAATGGTAAATACCGTTCATCGCGAAGATTCGTTTCGAACAGACCGCTATCGTTCTGGGCCGAACTCGTCACGATCGCTTGCAAGCTGCCATAGTGATCGCTAAACCGATTATCTTCGGCGCCTTGACGCGCATAGCCATCCCCAATGCTCACCTCTTTGCGAATCGAGCTCTTGGTCAGCATCAGCGTGCAATTTACCGAGCTGTACGGACCCGCTACGCAAGGGATGCTGACGGCTACGGTTTTTATACGGCGGAAGTAATGACCTGGCCCATCCATATCGAACAGCTCCTCGGGCAGAGAAACCGTACAGCTCCCCGTCGTGCGAAGCTGCAGCAAAGCCATCGGGTCGATCTGAAACAGACTGACGTGTTTCGTTAGCTCATATTCGCGTTGATTTAATTCGTGATAAGCCATTTCCATTCGTTTCAAGTCGAGATAAAGCTTTTCACCTGCCAACAAACCTTCTTTGCCGGACATGTAGCCGAATTGCAAGAACGTCAGATCGGGCTTTCCCAGTTCGTGCTGCAACGCGCGCTCCGCTTTCTTAGCCACATCGAATGCAAATTGGAACACTTGCGTATACATGCCGCGCACCTCGCGCTTCAACCACGCGTAGAACGCCTGATTCGTTTTCTTACCGTTTTTCTCGTTGGTCAAGAAGTCTTCAATCTCCTGCGAATGCTCCATTTGCCGTTTGTGATTGTGCCATTCTCGCTCGGAAATACTCTCGCGAATTTGCGCTGCCCGCAGTTGCTTGAAAATTTGGTTGATCTCGCCAACGGCAGCATTGCTCATCTGCACCCAGTCCTGCTCCCGACGGGCGTAAGAACCGATCTTAGCAGCACGGCCCGCTTCATAGCTTAAGCGATCGGCATATGCGAGGGCGACGTTAGCCGCAAATCGACTAACCTGAGAGAGCTTGGAGCCGCCAGAAATATCGGAAGATCCCCCTAATCCCCAAAAATGAAGATTGATCTTAAAATCGGGAATCAAGGATAAGCCTTGAGCCGAAAGGTTCAAAATTTTGATCATATCTTGAATGTCTCGCGCTTGCCCCGACTTCTCCAATTCCTCTGCCTCGTAACGGTTTACGATCTTTCCTCCCGAGTCCCCCAAATCCTTCGCAATGTCGATTTCAACAGGACGGCGTTGCATGTCAGGTTCGTCGCTCATGAACTTTAACTTTTCCAATAACTCCGCATTCAGGGCATCAATCTCCGGAAATACGATATCGCTCTCTTGTTTGCCTAACATGCGTTCATAATAGATGTAACGCTGTGCAGCATTAGCAAGCGAAGTTTCCAGCCCTTCGCAATTCTTTATCGATTCCTGCCACTGTGCATACTTAACTGTATAGACTAAACCGAGAATCTCCTTCTCATGTCTGGCCCGGAGGATCGCCAGCGCCTCATTGTCTTCCTTCTCTATCGCCGAAAGCAGGTTGTTGCCCAAGGATTTGACTTCTTGGCAAATTTCCCCGGCTTTCTGTACAAGCAGTTGGAAGCGAACCAGCGGCAGCGGTTGATTGATTCCTGCGATTACCGCGCCCACGTCCAATCCTGCCGCTGTTGCGCGCGCCAATAAAGCCGGATCGATAGGCGGCTCGAATAACGGCAATTGGCGGAAAAGGCCTTGCAAGTTAAGGCTATTACGGATTTTGAACAGACGGTCGGCTGCCGTATCCCAATAGCTCATTAGCTTGTCGTTACGCGGCACGCAGAAATATAACGAAGTGCCGATGCTGCTTAGAGTCGCGAATTGATCGCTTGCACCACCGGCCGTGGGAAAAGCCGACAAATCAAACGGAATTTCGCTTTCTATCTTCTCCAGCGTGTTGCCGAACTCGTCCCACTTATGACGTGCGCTTGCATAGGTGAGCGGTACCATCGAGCTTTTTTTAGGTACGGGTTGCGGACGCTCGCCTAGAATCAATGCTGCCAACACGTAAATCTGCGTCGCCTCGCTGATCGACTCACCCGTATCCTGGCGGAACAGGTCATCCCCCCACGCGATCAGATTGTCCAGATAAGCCATCACTGCCTTAAACATGTATGGCGTTTGGCGGAAGCGCGCAACCAGGTGGGGGCGAAACGGTGCATCTTTCCATGCGCCGATGCTGCTGATCGTGTCATCCTTCAGCTTCGAGTCAGCGTCCGAGGACAAATTCAAGAGAATGTCTTCTATCTGTTTGACTTCTGTAAACTGGAACGGCTTCACTTTCCAGAATCGTTCCGGCGTCGGACCGTCGCTGCTGTCCGTAGGATCAAAGATGAAATGAAACCAGCGCTGGGCTTCCTCGAAGCGTTGATTATTGCTTAAATGAATGGCTACCGCAAGCGGGACATGATAGAACAATTCCCAGTTATAGACGGAGTAAGCGCCACTGGAAGTAAAGTCGAGGTCGCTTACCGGGTAAGGCTGCTGCACCAGATCGGACGGAGCATATCGCGACTCCGTAAATATCGTCTTGTACAAAGTGGGAAGAGGTTTTCCTCCCAACAGACTCACGTTCGTCCCCATCGGCACTTCTACGATACATGACTCGGTAAGCTTGCGCTGAAAACCATCATCGCCGATGATGATGCTCTTTTCGGGTAAAGTCACTTTAGCCGCAGAGGCGAGTAAGACGACTTCGCCATCTGCTAGGTCTGCTGTAAGACCATCATCTTGTACGACCCGCGTGCCCCGCTCAGCATCATTGGCGATGACACAACCTGGTAATATCGCCTCGTTACCGTTGGCGAGCTTGATCTTGACCCCATCGGGAAGAGTAACCGCAACGCTCCCGGGCAGCTTAATCACTTCTGTCTCCGTCGGTTGGCCGGGCTTGGGCAAGATCAATGTCAGTCCGATCGGCAATGCAATCCGATAACTGAACGGCTGCGTCTGAAAAGTGCCGTCGTCGTTCGACTTATAATCGGTGTCCGCAGCTTGCAATCCCGTTACGGATTTCTCGATCAATCTCCTGGCCAATTCATTCACGTAAGGGTGAAAGTGCGGATAGAAGCGATAACTTAACGAACGTGTTTGGGTCACGGTGTGATGCACACCTGTCTCAGTCTCTGCCACATCCTCCATGGACCCTAGATAATGGATGGCACTTGAATCGATCAACCCGTGAAAAGGGGCTGCATAAGTACCTTTCGTGTCATTCACCATGAACCTGCACCTCTATTTCTCAGATTGATGCTGCCACCAATGCTAGTGACGATATCGGTCATGTTGTCGAGGTTATGTATGCGGCCCGAAGAACCTATGATGGTATCGCCATACTGAACGCCGATGTTGGGATGTGTTAGCTCATCCACATGGGATTGGATCTCATGCAGCGCTAACGGATCAATAAAGTCGGGTATATATTCGGGAAGCTTAAAAACCTCTTGGTTATATTTTGGCGGAATGACCGGTGTAAGAAGATGGGGCTGACGCTCGACGAAATCGATCCACTTGGGTCGTTGTGAGTGGTGAGTTATCGTGTAGCCTTCCCACCTGTCCACGGTCGTCTCCGTTAGCGATGGCTCCACGAAAAAGGTGTACAAATCATCGGCATAAAAGGATGGGCTGATAAGCGACGCGAACTCCTCGTTAGGAAAATGCAATTGATTGTTTGTCGGCAATAGATTGTAAGAGCCGCCTTTGGATAAAATGGTTTGCGGCGCGGGCGGTGTGGCTTTCACGACCCCATCCGTCGTTTCTATACTCTGTACGAACGTTACCGCTAATGGCCCTGACCCTTTGTAACGGTTATGGATAACTTCTTTGTAAGAGTAAGGCGAGGCAGGAATGATCTTTCCGGGTTTCTGCATGAACTGCGGACGCGAATTTCTGCTCGCCACACGGAAACATTGTTTGAGTTTTAAGTTGCTTACGTTCAAATTCATATTGATCCAGACGATGGTATCAGCGCCTGTCTCTGGGTCGTTCTCCTTGGATACGGTAATCATGACCTTGCTGGCATCGAATGAAGTCGTAATAGGCAGCGTATTGCCAAACCCGCTGGATTCGCGCGGTGTCCATGCGCCCTGATCGTATTCGGACCAGTTCAATTGAGTATCCAGTATTCTCTTCGCCGCCCCTTTCGAGACAGTCGCTGTTTCCGAGACTAGAATGTTTAGACCTAGCCCTCCGGTCGGGCCTTTTTGCATGGATTGGGGTCCGTCTTTTGACTCCTCTACCTTCTCCATAAAGGTCAACCAGAACAAATGTAGACGTTCTCGCCACATGACGGCCACCACATGATCTCCATCTATTTCTACCGAAATCGGTTCCCACGGCGTCCACATCTGATTCGCGTATTTGCGATAAAAGTATTGATGCGGAAACAGATAAGTGCGTCCGATTACGTGCATGATCGGCGGACCGGGCGGTCTCTCCTCGGCATGCATAGTGACGATTTCCAGCCGCGCCAACTGGTCGAGCTTCTTTAAGTACACGTACAAGGCATCCTCGGCCAGTTGGTTCGTGACATCACCCTGTAATAAGCTGCTTTCCAGCTCCTGATACAAATGCGTTTTGTCGTCGCGCCACTCTGGTTCCAGCCAGTTCTCGGGATAAAGAAAAATTTTGCGATTGGCCTCCCACACCCGATAACGTTTCATCCAACTCCAATGCTGCGTATTAAGCACAGAAGGATGCACCCGCTTTTCCAGGTTCAAGAAACAACGTTGAATGAATGTCTGTAAGGAGGAGATCGCCAACCTCAGTCGCGAAGTTTGCACAACCGGCTCCGTGCCGGGGTCGATCAGAAAATATTCGAACAGCTTCTCCTCGCTGTCCAACTCTTCATTCATGTACATAATACGCGCGACAAGTGCATCACGTTGAAGTTGACGTAACGGATCGAAGATCCCTTTGGCGATACGCTGCCATATCTCCGGTTCATAACGGGCCTTGATCGTATTGCGCACATCCATGGCCACGGAAGCATCCGGTCGCGGGGTGAGCCATCTCTTCAACGTCACCACCGACACGCCGTACTTCTCCACGATCTGCAATGCTTGCCATAAACGTTCCATTCGCGACGCATCCGCAAAATGCAAAGCTTCCGTCATTTTCAATACAGTTGCAGCAGCTTGTATCCCTTCAGATTTGCGCCGTGTCATGGTTGCAATTTGTAGGCACAATTCCTTCACGATGTCAGGCTGATTTGTCGATAGGCGATGCGCTTCCTCGAATACGGCAATTAGATCATCGCCTCCGCCCGCCATGTCTCTCTTAAGAGTGGCATAATCCAGTAATCGTAGAAATCCATTGAAGAGCGCTACGGAAGAGTCGACTACCCCGGGCTCTTGTATGGGCAACAACCGCCAGTCCACTCCGCCAAAGT
This sequence comes from Cohnella silvisoli, assembly GCF_021190915.1. GTDB lineage: Bacteria > Bacillota > Bacilli > Paenibacillales > Paenibacillaceae > Cohnella > Cohnella silvisoli. The sequence goes on along the minus strand of NZ_JAIOAP010000018.1, from coordinate 131,750 downwards.
CCGCAGCATACGCCAGAATATGGCGCACGTCCCGCTCGCTTAAGCCAAGTTCTTGCGCAAGCTGCGATGTTTTGGTTAACATCGCATAGGCGCGCGTGGCTCCATCCAACTCATCATGCGGGATCATCGCCACAAGCTGATTGAAGGGGCATTTAGTCGTCGTTTCTCCTTTAATAAGCAATTGAAACGCCCCGTCTTGCAAGTCGCTTGCATCCAGCGTAACGGCATATAACGTACCCGACTTCATATCGATGAACCCGCTCAGTTGCGCGTCATCGTTCGCAGCCGTACCGGACAGTATCGGTTCAACGGCACTGTCGATACGCAAATGTACCTTTGCTCCCTTTTTACCTAGATGGGCAAAGAAACGGTATGCTCCGCTCTGGGGAACCTCGATGCAGCCTTTCCATTGCGCCTTATTGCACTTGTCGGATTCCTTTATCTTCAACCTCTCATCTAGTAACTTGAAGGGCTGTTTATTAAGATCTGTCGGCGTTAGCAATAACGTAAATCCGCTCTTTCCCAATCCCTCAAACCGTGCCGTCAGGGACTCATTGGTTGAGTCAGGCAAAGAGAGAGCATTGCTGTTTGTGAGCAAATATTCGATCAACGCCGGATCGCCGCCGGTCTGCGTCGTCATCGTTTGCCAAATCGCCTGACGCGCCAACTTCGCTTGCAAGAACGGCAATATCTTCTTCACTAGGTTCAGGCGCTTATTCTCTCGCGTCTCGGTCACCTCTGCTCCGAAGAAATCGTCAAAGTTCAGTAGCTCAACGTCGAAGTTCATGTCGAAGAACACCCTGTATTGGTCTGTTGACTTCAACACAATTTCATCGAGCAGATCTGAAATCGTATTTCGCGCTTCAATGGCAGCTTGATCATCAAACGCTGGTTGTGGAAAAAGATTCAGTAAGACGTTTTTAGCAGCGGCGGTCAATACGCCCACGTAAGTCACTTGTTGCCGCTCGCGCGTCTCGTCGTAGGAAACGCTCACTCCGTTTTTCCCGTAAGTGTTCGGGTCAAGGCGACTGTTTGGAACTACGTTTTCTTTCGTCGCGCTATAAGCGACTTTATCGAGCAGCATCTCCACCACATCGGGCGCAAACGCCATAGCCAGCTTTTGCCGCAGCGCATCATCGCTTATGCTGTCCGCGCTCGATGGCACAGCAAAGTCGCTTGCAATTGTCCGCAACTTCGCAGATAACGTCCCCATCCATGCCAATCTAGCATCGACGTCTTCCCGATATTTACCGAGAGGATCAACACGATGTCGAAATAAGTATTCGAGATCGCTGATCGAAAATGTGCTGGATTTCAGCTGTTTCGCGCGACGTACAAATTCAATCGTGTGCTGGAGCGGGATATCGTCTTGGATATCGTTCAGCACGTCCGAGCTTAGGGGATGAAACGGGTTTAATCCGCTCATCACCTTCAAAGAGATCAGTTCGGATATGGACATTTTTAATGCTTTAGCCAGAAGCCCATAACGATGAAGAAGGGAGACATTAGCCAGCGAAAGCTTTGCTTTCGTCACATCGCCCTCGTCTCCTTTATTGCCGTCCTGCAAAATTTGCGAGATCTCGTCCGCGGTCAAATTCAGTGCAGCTTGCAGCGCCTGCAAGTGATCGATAAGCTGCACGTTAGGATTGCTAAGGTAGTTGCCCAACGGGTCATCGAAAATGACATCACTCTTGCGGGTTAAAAACAATTGCGCATATAGCGAGTTTTTGCCCTTAGTTGGCAAGCCGGCCCATAACGTTAGCAGCTTGATCCGGCTATTTTTGCCTACGTTGATGAGTTCATTAAGCTCCTTAAGATGCGCGAGATAAATGAGTGCGGTCTTCATCGCATTTCCTAAAGCCTCGTCGCTGATGACATCATCCTCTGGCAAGATGAAAAAGGTTTGCAAAGCGAGATCGGTCTCTTCCATCGTCCAACCGAGCCGTTTCCATAACCGCACGAACAGGTTCAGCTTAACAAAGTCTAGCGGCTGCACAGGGTCATTCGGATTGGCATAACACACTGTCGTTTGATCAAAATCGCAACCGGCGTCAGCGTCTCGCAACACCAGAATTTTCTCGAACGAGCGGTCCTCCCACGAATCATCCAACCATTTGCTAGCATTGAATGGGGGTTGGAACTTCTCGGTTAGCTGAGTTAGCCGGTTTACTAATTCCGCTTCTTCCTCTGGCGTGAGAGGTATGTAATCTTCGTGTTTCTTGTAGCGGAACACATCGCTCACTTCTACGCCCAATTTGCGCAGCATAACTAACGTGTTCAACCTTGGATTCACGAACTCCGTCTTGATAAGCTCGGCGAGCTCTTTGTAGGTCACGCCCAACCGACGCGAAAGTGTTTTCGCCGATATAAGCGACTCTAAAGTTGTGGCTTCGGTATCGTTCTCCTTGTCATACCCATAAAGCTTGGGCCAAAGAGCAATCGCGGGGGCAGCGTAGATGTCGTATTCCTTGGGAGAGAGGCCAACATATTCCGCGAAAATAGAGGCACGGTAATAGGCTTCAGGGTTGGATGCAGGCGCGAATAAGTTGTCGCTCGGTCGGAACGTGTCCAGCACTTTCCAGAACGGCGTCTCGAAGTACGCGCAAAAGCGGCGCACCGTCTCCAACCATAGATCGAAGGGCAACGTTAGCGGGTAATTGGCGTCTTTCAAAGTGTCGTACGCTAAGGGGATGAGATTGTGCGGCTCCGCAATCAATTCCGCTGAGGTGGCTTCGCCTGTATCGCGTACAGCCTTTTCATCCATCTGATCGTTGGCAACGTAATACTCTAGAATTTCATTCACGAGATCGATATAGGGCAATGCCGTATTGGTGTTCTCGCAGGTTAGCGGAAGATGGGGCAGATCAGGGCGGCGTTGGATGAGCGCGTCGTACGGTTTCATAAAATGGTAGTCGGGACCCGTATAGGTTCTGCCATTGTGCTTGAATGCCCAACTATCCAGGGTGAGTTTCCAATCTTGCTCGATAGGGTCGATAAAGCGCAGCAGATCCACCAAATACGCGGCAGGGCTGAGCACCGAACGACAATGATCGCACTCGCAATAATCCAATGAACCGAAGAGCGACTCCATCGTCGGATACGCTTTGAGCAACGATGATTTCAACTCTTCTTTGGATTTCTCATGGCGCTCGGAGTTGCCGGTAATCGCATGAATCGGAGGAGTGCTGTCTAGCTTCTTGGCCAGCGTAAAGATGTTGAAGGTAGAAGAAGTAATCTGAACGCTTTTATCCCAGATGACTGTTGTTTCCGAACTGGAACCGAAATCTTTCGCATATCTCCCTACGAATTCCGCTTTCGGGATGGACGCTACTTGCCTTGCAGAGGTGAAACCGAGCGCAAGCAATTTCGTCATCGATTCGTCGTTCGGGGTCATCTGATAAGCCCGCGTCAACAGCTTGACACCAGTCTCGGCGAGTTGCTTATCGTCCTCAGTGAAGCCATCAAACAGAGTCTCACCGTGCTGCATCAGGAATTGCCCCACCGGTGTACGTCCAAGTTGAAACCCTTTGGTTACGGCATTATTCAATAACGATTGCACAGGCGCTTTCATCTCGGCGTGTTGCGCGCCAAGCGTCAAATCATCCTTCGCTAGCATCCGACTGATAACGTGAGTGGGAAAACTTTGGCGTACTTTACGTGCTAAATCGTTGGCATAAGCGGTGACGCGGTCGTTGATATCCTTATGCGTGTAAGCAGCCGGAATCAGCTTTGCAACCTTGTCCGGATTAAGGGTGCCGTCATCATACGCCATGCGATGAAGTCGATCCACCCACTCGTCCTGCTTATACAAGTCTTTCTCTACCAACTGTGCCAGGTTGTCCTGTGAGCCCAACTCGTCTTGCAGCGCTTTCGTTAGAGGCGCATTGTTCAGGGTCAAATAAGCTAACTTGCCTTGTAATTGCATATCGGCGATACGTTCGCGGGGAATGCCCTGTGCCTTAGCCTCCACCCACAGCTCTTCGTCTTCACCGTCGTGCATGAGCACCAGCTTCTCAAACACCGCCTTATGGTCGGGTTCCATACGGACTTGATCCAACATGTCGCCCACGTTGGACAACATACCCGGCACGATCATATTACGCCGCTTATCCATCGCGAACTGTTCGAACACTTGGTTAGCCGCCGCCATCTGCTCGGCGTCAAGGGCAATGACGCTTGCCTCGTTGGCCCGTTTCAGCGCGGTTGCGAACGCCTCCGGACTTACCATCGACAAAGCTTCGGGATCATCAGGCAAGCCAGCGCGGATAACGCCATATAAAGCCTCGTGCGAAATACCCGTCACTGCGTTCAATTGGGCGGCAGAAGAAGCTCTAGCGATCAAGCGCGCATCCCAATCCGTGGATTGATGCAGCAGCGTCAAATCTTGCCTCTCTTCGCTCTCTTGGGCCAGCGCGAGCTTGCTCAGGTCAGAACCCACGAACCTTCCCAGATCGCTTGCCATCAACGCAAACTCGTTCGCCTGGGATATGACCGTTGAAGGCGCTACGAGATTGATTACCTCGCTGCGGTCAGCGTTCACTTTCGGATTGGAGAGCCGGACCTCGTTGCTATTCGCATCGAACGTGCGCACTTCAATGTTCGCCGCCGTACCATTTGTGTCATAGGGCAGCGCGTAGAACCCGCGCTCGTCGGTTTCCGTCTCTCCTAACACGACAGCATCCTCGCCAAAACCTTTGTGTACAATACTCAGTTTGACCCTTGAAGCAGGCAAGCCATTATCAAGTAAAATTCGTCCCTCGACACGCCTTGGCTGTGACACGCTGCCGACGGCAATGGCAAGGGCATTTCGCGTAGCATCATCGAACAAACCTGTACGGACTAAATCGTGTTTCGCTTGTAGTTGCAGCAGCGCATCGCGAGTGCCAACGCCGAAAATGCCCTCGGCCGTTTCGTTGGCCGGCAATGAAACTCCTAAGCTATGCAATTGTTCATGCAAGCTTCTCACTGCTTTACCGCGCGTGTTGAAGCTGATCAAGGGAGCTTTGCCCAGTGTGCCGATCTTCTCGTCTATACTCGCTAGACGATCCGTTCCAAGACTGATGGCACTCAGCGTTTGACCTTGCGTATTCAGAGCTTCGACAACCTGGGTCCAGCCTTCTACATTCAGTAACCCGAGATTGCGAAGGATGGCGTTCATAGCATTAGCGGTCTGTTCATCTACTTTGCCGTGGGCTTCAAGTCGCCGCTCTTCCTGGAAAATGCTGACCAGCTTTGAGGTGTAATCGCTGTAAATCTGTTCGGCATTTTCACGTCGTAGTCCATAGGAGTACTCCCGCCGCATTCCTTCTTCGTTCTCCAATAGAATAGACTTGTCGAGGAACAATTGCAGCGCGGCTTGCAGGTCGCCTACTTCAGAGCCTTGTTTTCCATGTTCTAAAGGAAATGTAATTTTGTTCATGGGTTTCCTCCTACTTGTTATAGAAGCGATAAGCCGCAATGTCGCTGTATTGACTGCGGAGCTGATCCAAAGTATAGATTTTTGAATGCTGACCATCATAGATGACAAATGACCCGGAATCGGTCTTTTGTGCATATACCATATGGCCACCTGCTGCCGTTCTTGCGATAATGACGTAATGGCCGGATTTCGCAGCTAAGGCATCTTTGTTATTTTTAAGGTCAACAGGCTTTTCGTCATACTGCATACCAGTCGCGTTCGCAACAAATTTAAGTGCTTGCCCCGCCCTTCCTACACTTTTCATTAGTCCTGCTGGATCGATGTTATTTGCCGTCGAAGCCTGACTTTTCTCATTCACATTCTTCAAAGTCGCAGCAGTGCAGGGAACGCAATTTTCGTCGTTAATTTCTCCAGTCGATGGATCGGGGGGATTAACCGAGTTGTTTTTCCCGGCATTATGAGAACTTGTCGGAGTTCCAACGCCCTTATTAGCGTTCCGCGCGCCAGTAATCGGTTTTGTTGATTGAGCTTTTGCGCTAGCTGCTTTGTATCTCGCAACACCTGCGGTTGCTGCAGGTAAAAGCCCCTCTGCTAGATCACCGACGGCTCCAATCCTTTCTGCTTCTTCGTGTGATGCTCCAGCGGCGTAGGCTGCCGTTCTGACGATACCACCGATTGGCGTACCTGGATTGAAGTTCTCCACTTTATCTGCAAGCACCGATCTTTGTTCTTGTGAGTTCGTTGCCTGTCGGCCACTCGGTTGCCAATAAACCGTTTTATCTTGTTCCGGCAAAGCCCTCGCTAAATCTTTCAAAGACATTTTGCTCATCGCATCAAAAATTTGACCACGTCTGTTCCATCCGTATTTTTCTATCATATCCCCGTTTTTTAAGTTCATGGCGTCAGCGACTTCTTCCTTGGAAACTCCTTCTGTCACGTAGGGGTCGTCTGCTTGTTTCTTGAGCTCCTGCTCCCTCTGATCTCTCATGTCCTCGGATAACAAATTTAATGTCGTAGTTCGACCTGACAAATCCACAAAAATGGTTGGATTGCCCCTCACATAACGATAGATATTGCTGCCATCGCTAATTCCATTGGGATCACAACTCATCCATCTTCCCAGCCACGGCGCATAATACCTCGCACCATGATAGCTTAACCCCGTCTCCTCATCCCGTTCCTTGCCCGTATAGCGGTAACGCTTCAAGCTCACCTCGGAAGCGCTTCGTCCGGCGCAATATGCGGTGCTGCCGAAGGGAGTGTACTCCTCATAGGTAATCACTTCTCCATTCTCATCGAGCTCCAGGCTGGTCGAACCAAGGTGGTTGCCAAGCTGATAACGGACGAGCGGTTGGACATTCGTCATCTGAGATTGGTCTTTAATTGTTTGCGTCTCGATCAATGCCAGATGTTGCTTGTCGTCCATCACATGCAGCGACTCTCGCTCTAGCTTTACTGTACCGTTGCTATATTCGCGGTACACCTCAAATCCGCCGAGGTATATACGTTGCTTGTTAGGCGCGCCGGTTTGCGTGGTGGTCACCTTCCGAACGCGTTGACCTGACGCATCGTACACGTAGTAAGTCGTCGCAGGCAATTGGGCGTGTTGCGGATTGTCATTCGTATTCGTGACCATCCCCGTCGTTGCGCTTAATTGGTCCTTGAAGTCCCAATTCATCTGTGGCAAATGCGGCATCGCCGTGATGTTGCCATGAGCGTCGTATGTATATTTCACGCTGTAAACGGGCGTGGCGTTATAGCCGGGAGAATTGATCGGATCGCCGGGTACGCTAGTGGAGAGCAGGCGATTGCTATCCAGCGCGTATTGGTAACGCCGATTCCAGATCGCCTGACCTGGCTGCTCCAGATTACTCCCTGTGTGATGCACCATTTGCATAATGTTGCCGACTTCGTCATAGCGATACGTCTCGACGTAGTTCTGTAACGCCTGGCAATCGTTCTGCATCACGGGTACGAAGCGGGAACGGTCATCCCAGTCCAACTGCTGACCATTCCCTCTATGCTCTCGTCCGCTGGCGGCGATCAGCCGATAAAGCGCGTCATAGCGATACTCAGCACTCGGCTGCACGCATTGGTTGCTATGAAATACGCGATCCTGAGCGTCATCGAAGATCCGAGTAATATTACCGACCGGGTCATAAGTGTAATTCAGTTCCTGTAACACCGCGTGATCAGGATTACGCTTAGTCTTGAGCCGCTTTAGTCGGAAAGTATCAGGCTCGTAGTCATAGCTGGTTTCCGATTCATTGCCATATTGCACAAGTACACGCTGGCCTTTGGCGTTGTAGTTAATGTTCTTCACCAAACGCTGGTTTGCCGTATTTCCGGCGAGCAATGTCGTCGGCTCCGCGGATTGATTGAGCCATAAGTCCACGCGATCCAGCAAACCTGCTTCGTTATATGCTAGCTGGGTTACACAGATTCGCTGTGTAGCTGCCGCCGTTAAAAGATGCGGAGCGATGATCTGAACCGGACGGTTCTGAGCGTCGTATCGGGTTCTGGCAACGAAACGTTCTTCTTCCAACGCAGGATTTTGCGACCAATCGGGTGTTGTCTTGTAGTCGAGAGCAAGCTGGCGTTTCGTGCTCAGGAGATTGCCCCTGAAGTCGTAAGACTCGTTGGTAACGACACCCGCCGTGTCGAAAAGCGCATACAGCTTGCCTCGTAAGTTGTGTCGTTTATTGTCCGCCACCTCTTCGCCGTAGACCTTCTTCTCATATTGAATCTCGCGTGTTGGATCGTTCGGGTCAGCACCAGTGACATATGAGCCGATTGGTCGATGCAATCTATCATAGGCTAATCTCGTCACGTGCGAGCGGCTGTTCCAGGCGAACATCGGTTTTCCCGCCGCATCGTTCAACATCCAGCGGTCGCCAGCATCCATACTATGTTGATAAAGCAAGTTGCCTGCGATGTCGTAACAAGGGGTAAAGTTTGGAATCGTTGAGGAATCATCTACTCCATTAAGTAGCGGCGGCATGATGTATTGCACCACGCGGTTGCTGCGAGCATCTTGTACCCATAGAGGTTTTCCCTCCGCATCAAGCTTCGTATAGGTGACATATTTCTCGTCAACCAGAGCATTCGCCGGTCCCATGCGGTTATGAGCGATCTTGACGACCTCGCGTCCGAGACTGTCAAGCACTGACACCAAAGGCGTATCTGCATGCTCGGCGGCCAATTGTGCTGCGCGCCGGTCTTCTTCCGATGCCGTCGGTGCGCTCTTGTTGACGAACCATCTGTTGTCCGATTGACTAACCGTGTCGTTGGCGTCGTAGTGATTCGCATGCCAAGGCGAAAACTCCACGCGGCTGTAAGAACCATCCGGCGAATCGGTGCGAATGACCCGTCCAACCGCGTCATAAAACATCACCGGAGTTACGCCCGCTTCTAGCGAATGCTCGAAACGATGTCCGATTGACGGCGCACTGAAATACGGCTCATATTGTTTGACCGGTTTTCCCTTGTTGTTCTGAATGGTTTTGCCGCTGGCGACCCACCGCAAAGCCCCGTCGGTTCGTTCCGGTTCGGCTTGCGTCTTCTTCACAAGTACGTTGCCCATGCCATCCGAATACTCGAACCCGCATTGAATCGGGCTATCCGGCTCGTCGGCAACATGCCGCTCCCGAATGATCGCGCTGACACAGGAAGGATACCGTCCCCAGACGGTGTTGCCGTTATCGATGACTTCTCCGAAGTAATACACATACCGCGTGCTTGCGCCGCGCAACAAATTTTTGGCAATTGCAGCGTCATAATCCTGATTGACGAAAAATCTGTGCCGGGTGTCCAAATCCAGGTTCAACAAATCGTCATTAAAATCGTTCAGGCTATCGGCTTCATCGCCTTTGCCCATCACCGCAATGGCAGCGGGCATACCCAAAATGTCAAATCTTACTTCCGAAACATTGTCGTTCGCATCTTTCATTCGGCAAGGTGCCAGTACGCGACAATCGAACTCGGTTACCTCAGTACGATTGTCCAGCGCATCGGTGCTAGATTGGATGTATAGATCACGAGAGTCATAGGAGAGTGTTGTTATGTTATCAAAGGGGTCAGTGTATCGCTCGGGCAAATAGAAGTGATTGGGAGCATCCTCATTAAATCCTGCTATGCCTGAACACTTCCAATACTGTCCGGTCGTGTTCGCGCCAAAACGAGCAGCCAATTGTGCACCGGTCAAGTATCCGCTATATTTCTTGTCCGTAAGCGTCGCTTGAACGTCTGGCGTGATCTTATCCGCGAACACGATGTCAAGAATGTCACCGGTAAGCGCCAGTTTGTAGCTCTCATACGGCAAAGCCAGTGCGTTCAATTCCCTTAGTGCTAGTGGCTTATTCAAGGCTTTATCGAAAAACAAAGTTCGTGTATGTTCAACGATTCGCTTCTGAGGCGAAATGCGATCAGGCAGCTTGTGATAGGCGATCTCTGCAACTTCCTTCACCGCCGCACTGCTGTTCTGATAGATATCGCTAAGCTTGTATTCGCGCAACTCCTCTAACGTGAAATAGCGATCCGTTGTGTTCGTTTTCAACTCGCCAGTCAACTCATAAGTTAACACTTCGTAAGGCAGCCGCAAACGATAGTCGTCCGGATCAGGATGGACCGCATTGGGCACGTCATTCGTATAACGTCTCTCCGAATAGATCAGATGCGTCTCGGATTGCACCTTACGAATCAGATGTTGCACATCGGCGTTCAGAGTGTCGTCGGTATACTCTATTAGACGAGGATAGACTACGGAAACGGACTGCTGGATGTTGCCGTATTCGTCGATGCTCAAGTTTAACGTATGCGAAATGCGCGGATCAGGCTTCAATCCATGGAGTAATTCCAACTCGTAGTGATAGGTGATCGCTTCGCTCTCGGTAACATGGAAAACCGCATGCGTGTTATCCGCTTTCGGCTGCACGAGATGAATATGACAGTTGTGAAAAGCAGTCGAAAACAGTTTGACCGGCTTATGGAACGGCTTTTTAACTGGCTCTTGTACGCTCCCCGCCATCGCTTTCACATCCAGCTCAAATACCTCTTGGCGCAGCACCATACCTTTGCACGCCCTTAACGCCTCGCGCCACTCATCGGCGGTAAGGTCCATGGAATCGAGGTCGGGTTCAGGCAACTCTTTCTCATTAAACCCCTCATCCTGAATCCAGCTCGTGCAATACTCGTCCTTAAAGAGCTTAAGCGTTCTTTCCCGATCAAGAAACGCACCGGTGTGATACCAGGTTATCGTTTTGACAGGCGGCTGATATAACGTGTGGTCGTCGGCAATGTAAGGGCTATTTGAGTTCCCTTTCGCGAACTCGCCGTAGTCTTCGACATCGATCTGTTCAACCCGGCCAAAACCGCGAAACTCCCGCTCCGCCCCATCGAAATAACCGTGGTGATAGCTGTATGCGGTCGTGAACCGGGTTTGGCGCCAACTGTCGCACACCGTTACCTTTTCCACGCAATGCACTGGAAAAGGAAGTTTGGTGATCCAAGGCTTATCTTCCTGCTCATTAAGCAAGTAATACATCGTCGAAGGCGCATACTCAACCGTTGTCTCCGCTCCCAGATTGTTGACCGTCTTCACCAGCAGGTGCGGCTTCTGCCCGCCCATCAGATCGAGATAACGGAGCGATCGGCGCGCATCGACAGGCCGAGGTGATGACCAGACCAGGCACGCCGTGCCGTTGCCTAGAAGATCAAACACCTGAACCGAAGCGACATTATCCGGAACGGGAAAGTTTTGGATCGTCGTTGGGGCACTCCAGCTTTTTCCGGAATGGTTAAAATACACGCGTACACCATCGAGATGCAGGTATAGGATATCGGTCGTGCCAGTACCGTCGATATCAGCTAACCGTATGCGGCTATTGCTGAATTGGTCCGTATGGTCGAACAGTGGCGCATTATCCATCGTAACTTTGGCACCAAAACGGCCAAAGCCAAGATTCGGCCAATAGCAAACCCCGTCGTTGCGAATACGTACGATGTCACTTAATCCATCGCCCGTTAGATCCGCAACATAGATGGATTGTTTCGCGTCGGCAAAGATGATATGCGGCCCCATTTCTTCATCCCAGCATTTACTCGTTCGCTGCGCTGAATCAAAACCTGCTTCGCCTAGCGAACGATGCCAAATAAAAGCGTCGTGCTCGCTAATCAGGATATCGGCGTGACCATCGCCGTCGAGATCGATGAACTTGAGATTAGGGTCGTTCCAGTTCACATTTGGCAGTGAAGTGAACGGCACGAACGAGTCCCACTTCTCATCCACAGTCCGTTCGTAAAACCCTGGCATCGGGCTAGAAAATTGAACAGCGTCCGGTAGGCCATCACCTGCCAGATCGAGGAATTGCACGTTGTCCGTCAATGAAATCATGGGCTTGGGCGTGACAAGGACCGCCGGCGCGAGCTTCGCTTCGACGCGCCCGCCGCCCGCTCCAGTAAGTGGGCTAAGGTTCCGTTTGTAGAACCACGCATTTGCCTGCTCGAACAGCATACCCGATAACCCTTCGCCGTCAAGGTCAATCCATTGACAGGAGGTACCGTCGATGCCGAATGGCAAGTCTTCCAGGCTTTCTTCGGGTATTTCGCGTAATTCCGTCTGAATCATGGCTTCGCTGTAGGTGAACTCGAGCGGGGGGAGCGACGAGGCGAGATAGTCTCCGCCAGCCGATCGTTGATAGCCTCGCTGAGTTATCTCGATGAGTTTGGAATAAACAGGTGTATGTGAGCTAGCACCGTCTTTCTCATATTTATAGGAGAAGTCAGTCGAGCGAACAAGGCCTTCGTATCCTTTGTGGCCATTCGGGTCATCCGGAATGTGATGGAACATCAACACTCGCTTGCACAATCGGTAGGTGCGGATTTCAAACGTAGAACGGTTTGACGAGAACGGGTCACAGCGTGATTTCCATTGTCCAGCTTCATGGGACGTAGGGTGAGTCTCGTCATGTTCGCCATAATCGAACACGACTTCGAAGTACCAGTTGTTATCGTCCTCCGACGGTTCTGGCCATGGCTTGTCTGCCTGGAGTTCGGGAAGATAGGGGGAGTGATTGCCGTAATAGATTCGCTTGAGATATCGATTTGCGGTACGCCGCTTATCCTTTTCGTCGCCGCGATTTTGTTCGTGGGCGTGCGACAGATCCAACTGATCGGCGTTCTCCGCTTTGTATTGATACGAGATGACGTTGCCTTTATCGTCGTGGCTCTGACAGATCAGCCAACTGAAGACGCGATCGGAATGATCGGGGGTGGGGTCGGTAATACGCGAATTGTCAGTTCTGCCGTACCAGGTTGTGATGTTTTCTTTCGAGATGGAACGCCAAAAAATTTCACTGGGTTGCGCTTCGTTCGTCCATCGCTCTATGCGGGCAAACAGACCTTCGACGCGCGGACGATAGCGGCGAATATGATAGCTAACACCATTCACGGTCCGCTTCAGTTGCTCGCGAATCCATTTCCCGTTTGCATCCTGTTTAAGAACGGGTACCAAATCTTCCGCACCTGATAAAATGAACACATCCGAATCGATAGCATCGGGCGCATCGTGATAGCGTGGCAGCCCCTTGTCCGTTTTGCGTGTGATCGAAGGCAGCGAGAGATTCCATCCTAGACCGAAAGGCCCATTACCTGCTCCAGAGTCATACGAAAGGGAAAGTTGTGGGCCAAAGCCCGAACGACCAGGGCTGGTTGCGATAGGTACGCTCATGGAACCCGTACCCGTGACAGGATTGGAAGCGAACTTCTCCCCCATCCCTCGAATCGCCCCGCCGCCATTGGGCAACGTTATGGAAGGTGTCTTCAATACGTGCTCGTCTTTACTTTGACTTGTTGTATGTTCCGGTAAGAGCATTAAGGTGGTCTCCTTCCGTGAATATCCCTTACATCAAGTTCAGAATTCTTTCGAGCCATGTCGCGTAAACTCATATGTCTTGAGATGAATTGTATCTTAGATGGTAGTGGTGCACCAGTTACTTCCTTCCCATAAAAAAGGAATAAATTGTCTGAAAATGAGAGTTAATCAGGAAAAATGTAGTTTGAATTTAGGGCGTTAGTGGGGGTTCACTCTAATACAAGTTCCATAAATTACCTTCTTGTCAGAACACAAAAAATGCGTGAGCCCTCTTAGTCCGAAGACTTGAGCCCACGCATCGTAACGTCTATATCCACTGAATACTCGTCAAAATCAAACCAATAATAAAGCCGCACAGGGCGCCGTTGACGCGAATCCATTGCAGATCGCCCCCGACCTTCTCCTCCAGCATGCGCACCAATTCGCGATCGTCCAACTGGTCAAGATTGTCTTTGAGCAGCAGCCCGAGACGGTAATGATTGGCCTCGACGGAGTCGACGATAAACGACAGTACCTTCTGCTCAGCGCTTTCCGTCATTTCCTTCTCGGCTTGCAGCTTCCGGACGATATATTTAACGGCAGTGACGACCTTCTTGCCTCCGCTTAATTTCTCTTTCTCCAAGGACGCGAGCAGCGAGCTTCGAATGTCTTCCAATCTCTTCAGAAGGAATTCCCCGCTGTCCGAGTGTTCCGCTTTATCGATCAGCCATTGTTTCCCGCGGTTAAGAAGTTCTTCATCGTCCGACATCCTTTGTATTTGATTGCGGATTTCATAGATCAGTTTCTCCCGGTTCTCATTGCCAGGCTGGATTAAATCTTGAATACCGGATAGCAGAAGCTGCTGAATCATCGTGCCTAGCTTCTCCTCGTTCATGAATCCGGCGAATGCTTGTACCGCGAAACCCATAATGCCGCCAACCTTGGCTTCGGAAATTTTCTGCTGCGCGATCGATCCGAGCATGTATCCGGTTTCCGGCTTGCTTACCCACGCTCTTCCTTGATCCAGCGCGTAATCGAGTGCCCGTTCGTCCCAATTCGCTTGAATAGCCGTGTGTAACGCTTTCTCAGCAAGAGGCTTAACGTCGGTTTGGCGAATAGTCGATGTGATACCTTTCTGAATAAGCGGGGCAATCGTCTCGAGCGGGAGATTAGTTAAGAGTGTTTGCAGCAGATTCAGCGCGCCAACGCGATTGCTTCTCTTCCGCACTAATCTTGTTACGGAGGAGCCAATTACCTTTAGCAGTTGAAACTGCTTTAATTTCTGCGTAATGCTTTCCTTATTGAGAAGCTCATTGTTCAAAGCGGATATAAGAGAATTGGCGATTTTGTCCCGGTTCTTGAGCAGCAACGATGTATGGGGAATCGGTATGCCGAGCGGATGGCGGAACAAAGCCGTCACGGCAAACCAATCCGCGAAGCCGCCCACTAATCCCGCTTCAAAACCGCCTTTCAATAGCTGAACGATTGTACTATCAGGCAGCAATAAAGTAGTGATGAATCCGATGCCCATTGTAATAAGCGATAAAACTGCGATGTATCTTGTTCTCATTTTCTACGACCTCGTTAAAGTAGTGTGATGGGTTATCCATTAAGTATAACCGAAAGATGCACCCCGCTAGAAGGTGCATCCCGTTAATCAGCTTATTATTAACGCTTATCTGCCTCGTCTTCTTTAACAACCTCTTTCGAACCCGACCTGAATTCCCGGATCGTCGTTCCGATCGCCTTGCCTAATTGCGGCAGCTTCGAAGGTCCGAAGAAAATCAGCGCGATAAATACGAGAAAAATAATTCCCGTCCAACCTATATTTAATGGCATTAACACTACCCCCTCTCCACTCGCTCCACTCCTTAAAATTTAACCAATAAAGCCGTAGCATACATGAGAACGATGCCTAGCGTCAAGCCTCCGAAATTCAGCCACGAGATCGCCGGAGTTCCGTATTTGCGCGCTTCTCTTACGATCATTTTGCCGATGACGTACATGACCTGCACGATGGCTCCAGCACCGATTCCGAAGAACAACGCCGCTAACGTATCGTTAAATACGAACCCTCCGGCCCATGTTCCGATAATCGCAGGCCCGCCTGCGAGACAAGCGAGACATAAGAACGTCCGCCATGTTGGCTGCTCCTTCAACAACGGCGAGGCGATGCCGATTCCTTCGGTAATATTATGAAGCGTGAAGCCGATGATGAGGAATGTCCCCAATGCGGCTTCCCCCGACGAGAATGCCGCGCCGATCGCCAATCCTTCGCCTAAGTTATGCAAGCCGATTCCTCCGGCAATTTTAAATGCGACTCTCCTGCCGGATTCGCTGCCTTTGCGTTCATTCGCTTGATCGATGGCAAGCAACATCAGAAAGCTCAGCAATGCCCCGAACCAAACCAAGCCCGATCCTTGGAAAACCCCCGGCGCCTCCGCACCCAACTCAAAGCCTTCCTGAAAAGTGTCAATAACGAGGAAAAACAGCAGACCGACCGTAAGCGCAAGAACGGCTTGCATCCCTTTGTCGGAAAAGCGGCGCAAGAACGGGAACCACAGCAACCCAAGCCCGACGGGAACGATCCCTACGTAAAAACCGATCAGCGCATATTCTCCGAAAAGCTTGGCTCCGGGTTCAGGGGATTTCATAGCTACGGGCACATCGCCCACGAAAATCAAACCGTTAGTCGTAATGAACCGAATCTCGTAGGGATCCCCCGCTACCCAAGCGTAAGGGATGCTCACGACGGATTGCGATAAACGTCCGATCGTCGGACTAGGATCAAAGCTTGCGTTCCAGAAGGCGTCATTCACGACGACCTGCGCGATCGTGACATCCTCCGGACCGGAGTTGAGCACGTTGATCTTAAACCCCTCGTCGTTTAATACGATTTTCTGGACATTCAACACTTCAATTGGCGCGACGGATTCGCTAGTAATCCCGGTACCAAGACGAGTAATGAGATATAGAATGGCGAACAGCAGCACTAAAGGAATAATGCCCCACAGCCATACGAGCTTAGACTTTCTCGGGTACGCCTGCGTTACGGTTTGGACGTTCATTTGCTCTTTGCTCCCTTCTTCCTCTATTTAGCCATGAAAAAGCCCATCCAACCAAGCTCCGCGAATTCACTCTGATGCGCATGGAACATGTACTTGCCCGGCGACGGAAATTCGATTTCGAGAATGCCTCTTTGCCCCTGGCATTGCATAATCGTATCCGTGAAAATAGGCCTTGCCTCCGGATCGGCTCCGACCTCGTAATAGCGGAAGAAGTTGGCGTGAAGATGGAAGGAGTTGATGAGATCGAATTCCGTCATATTGCTTAAGTAAACACGCACCAATTCGCCTACATTTACTTCGATCGGATAAGCTTGATAAGCAAAAGCGTAGCCATTGACGGTATAAACCTCATTGCCGCCGTCCAAGTCCAAATCGAATCCGTTCATGACCATGTTCAGCTCACGCGCAGGTTTTCTCGGTTTAATCGGATCCACGATATAGTTGCCGTATAATCCTTTGTGGATATGCTTTGCCAGAGGAGGAATATGGCAATGGTACACGTGCAATCCTGCCGGCTTGGCTTCGAATTCGTAGATGAATTCGGCACCGGAAGCGATGGGTTCAAGACCATCCATATTCGTCGGGTGAATCCCGTGAAAATGAATCGTATGCGGATGAGTGGAGCCGTTCGTGAACTTAATGCGCAAAATATCGCCTTCCGTGCAGCGCAGCGTCGGTCCCGGGATCGTTCCGTTAAACGTCCAGCCCGGAAACTTGATGCCGTCAGCAATCTCTACTTCACCATCGTAAGCGACTAATTCGTAATCCCTAACGGTTTTTCCGTCCGCTCTTATGCTGACCTTGCCGTAATCGAAAGCCGTTAACGCGTCGATGGCTGACTTCAAACCCTTCGACAATGTTTTAGAAGGATCATACCCATGTGCCATCGTATGGCTTCCATGCTGGAGCGCCGTGTGAAGTTCATGTTTATCCATCGCTTTGACCGTTTGGGCGAACCACGAAGACGGATTCAGGACGCTCGCGCCGAAAATACCTGCTGCGCCTGCTGCTCCCCATTTCAGCACATCCCGTCTGGAAACGGGACGTTTGGGATCAAATGACATACCAGTTGCCTCCAATCTTGTCTTGAGGAAATAATTTTTGCCACAGGCAAAATATTGGATAAAAAAATTTATTGTGGTCTGAGGACAAAATGTTTCCTTGATGCAAACTTACTTACTTAGAATATATGTTAGGGACTGCAGTTTGTAAACCCCTTTTTTACTAAAATAATGTCCACAAGCACCAAAAACCGCTCATAAGCTGCAGCGGTTTTTCGATTATCGATAAGTTTTCCCCGATTAATTGTCCATGATATAAGCAAGAAGCAAAGCTGCCGTGTTGACAATAGCGTCCGCATGCGTCCGTTCCATTCCATGTGAAGCGTGTACGCCAGGTCCGATTAGCGCTGCTCGAATGTTGCTTCCTCCATGCAGCGCTGCCGATGCATCTGAACCGTAATGCGGATAGATATCCACTGCATAAGGAATGTTCTCGCGCTTTGCCAACTCAATCAGCTTCGAGGTCATATTGTAATCATAGGGGCCCGACGAATCTTTGGCACAGATTGATACATCCTGTTCCGTTGTCGTTAGATCGTCCCCGATCGCTCCCATGTCGACGGCGATTAGCTCGGTAACGTCGGGCGGGATATATGAGCTGCCATGGCCGACTTCCTCGTAGGTGGACAGAATGATCTTCACCGTCTTCGCAGGAGTGTTGCCTTCTCTTTTCAACCAATCCAACAATCCGAACAATGCAGCCACGCTCGCTTTATCGTCTAGATGACGGGACTTGATCCAACCGTTAGATAAGATGCGGGTTCGCGGTTCCCAAGAGATGAAGTCACCTGCGGATATGCCGAGTTTCTCCGTTTCCTCCTTCGTCTTCACCGCTTCATCGATGCGAATTTCCATGTTCGCTTCTTCCCTTTTCAAGTCACGCATGTCCGAGAAAACATGAACCGAAGGTTTGGTGGATAACACGGTTCCTACATAGGCTCTCCCGTCGCGCGTATGGATGAGACAATATTCCCCTTCCACAGTGTGCATGGCATATCCGCCTATGGGCGTAAAACGAAGCATGCCATTGGGTTTAATCGAGCGGACCATTGCGCCTAACGTATCGACATGAGCGGTCAATGCAATGACTCCACTCGAGTTGGAATCGGCACCGGGTATCGTAATGACGGCATTGCCTTTCGGCGTCATTTCGAGCGCGAATCCGAGCTTGGCCGTCTCCTCGCGGATCAGCTTCATGATTTCCATACAGAAGCCGCTTGGGCTTGGCGTTGTTAAAATAGAGTTTAGCAAACTAATGATGTATTCTCGGTTTAAGCCGGGTTGTAAGGGTGCGGACATCGGTTTCGTCTCCTCTATTTGGGGTTGTTCGCGTAAATCGCGCGTAGTTCGTTGACAACGGCTTTCAGGATTATTATAATTACGTCATAAATTAACGGCAAGGAGGCTGATGTTATATGTACAACTTATTGAATCGTTCGATTGTTTCGAAAGTTCATTTGCATCGGTCTCTACGGTATGGTGTAGGCAATTTGTAGTCGGTATTAAGTATGCATGAGGCGCATACTTTGCTGCTACGTTTTACGCGCCGCCAGAGACCATTCGGTTTCTGAGCGGTTTTTTTGTGCGCTTAAATATGACTATGAGGAGTTTTCAATTGAACAATAACGTGAATAATCAAATTCAAACCTACGGCTGGAACACTTACTGGTACTCCATTCTCGCTGAGCAAAACCCAGACATTCAACATTTGCCGCCTGCTCGGGTAATCGCCCAATTTTCACACTCGTATAAGCTAATGACCGAATCCGGTGAACACAGCGCCGGAGTGACCGGTAAATTCGAATTCAACGCCGCTAAACGGGGGGATTATCCCGCGGTTGGCGATTGGGTAATGGTCGAGATGCTCCCGAACGAAAGCCGCTCCGTTATTCATGCGGTGCTGCCGCGCCGGACTTCAATGGTTCGTAAAGTAGCCGGCAACGTCATCGAAGACCAAATCATTGGCGCGAACATGGATTATTTGTTTATCGTCAACGCGCTTAATCAGGATTTTAACATCAGGAAGATCGAACGATACCTCATCGCGGCATGGGAAAGCGGTGCAAACCCGGTCGTCTTGTTAACGAAAGCGGACTTATGCGAGCAGCCCACGAAGTTTGCTTCGGAAGTGGAAAATATTGCGCCAGGCGTACCGGTACACTTTATTAGCGCATTGCTTAACCAAGGTAAGGAGCAGCTCCAACCTTATTTGCAGCCAGGCATTACGATAGCCATTACCGGTTCCTCGGGTGTCGGCAAGTCGACGTTGTTGAACTGGCTCGCGGAAGCCGATACCCAGAAGGTTCAAGGGATCCGGGAAAACGATGCTAGAGGTCGGCATACGACGACGCATCGCGAGCTTTTTCTGCTTCATAACGGAGCGCTCATCATGGACACTCCTGGAATGCGGGAGCTTCAGCTTTGGGAATCCCAGGATGGCTGGCAGCATGCTTTTGCAGATATTGAACAGCTTGCCGAGTCATGCCGTTATCGGGATTGCCGTCATGACGCCGATCAAGGCTGCTCGGTCGTAGAAGCGGTGAATACCGGCGAACTCGACCCGAAGCGACTGGCAAACTATAAAAAAACAGCCAGAGAACTTGCTCACCTGACGCGTAAAGAAAATGCGAACAACCAAAAAATCAGCAAAAAAGCGACGAGCTACAAATCCGCAAGATCTTACGTTAGACCAAATCGCAACGCGTACATGAGCGAGGATTGAATTTTTTTAACCTCTACTCTGTAATTTGCAGCATAATGCGGCCGCGCCCATGTTCAGTTTGGCATCGATCATGGGCTTGCCGTGCTTCTTCCTCCGGACAAAGGTTTTAGATGGTTTGGCCCTTTCCAGTTCAGAAATACCAAACCGGTCCTTTAACTTTTGGCGGATATCCGTAAAAAAGCAATCGTACCCGGTCCGACACTCCTGATCATCCTGCGGTTGTTCGCGAAACGTACCTTTATCCCCTCGCATCAGAAGGAACAAAGGCCCACAACAGAGCCCCCCACCTCCTTTCCGTGAAAACGTCCCATTATCCCTTCCGATCAGTAGGAGAATAGCCCCCCACAGCTCCCACCTCCTTTCCGCGAAAACGTACCATTATCCCATCCGATAAGGGGGGAAAACCCTTGTTCATGTTTTTGAAAATAAACCTGGAACGCTGAAATTTTACCCGACACCTCTTGAAAATAGAACATATGTTTGGTATTATGGAAATGAGAACAAATGTTCTATTTGAGGAGGGCGTGTATGTTTCAGGATCATCTGACATTCGAGGCATTTTGCCAGCAGTTCAACTCCGAGCAGGCTTGCGCCGAGGCGCTGTTCGAAGCCAGATGGCCGGACGGCTTCCGTTGCCCGACTTGTCGTCATCCTCACTTTTATCTTATCCAAACGCGCAGACTGCCTCTCTACGAATGCCGCTCCTGTCGCCATCAGACTTCTGTCATCGCCGGCACCATCATGGAAGGCAGCTCCACCCTGTTGACCCGCTGGTTCCAAGCGATGTTTCTGCTCTCCCGGCCTTCCGGCATCAGCGCCTCCCGCCTGTCCCAAGTGATTCAGGTCACCTATAAGACCGCTTGGCTCATCGCTAGAAAAATCCGCCATGCCCTGCAACAAGCCGATGAAGCCGATCCGCTCACGGGTGTTGTGCGAGTAGACCCTATCTCTTACGGTTACACGTATTATAGCGAGGCCCAGCAGCCGCTGTTGATCGGCGTCTCCCTCGATGAGCGAGACGAGCCTAAGCAGGTCAAAATCAAACAACCGGATCCCAGCCATGTGAATAACGCGTTGAGGTGGATTGAAAAACCTGGCGTCCAAGCGTTCGTAGACAATCATATAGATAAAAAAGCAGTGACCGTTTTGGGGCGCGGCAAACTTCACCCCGCTTTGAACCCAATCAAGTGGAAGGTGACCGCGTGGCTGAACTTTACGTTTAATGGCATCGGGGCCAAACATTTGCAGGCTTATTTAGACGAGTTTTGTTTCCGGTTGAACTTAAAACTCCGCCATGCCCCGGTCTTCAGCCAACTGCTCCATTGGTGCGCTGTGACACCAACCTTGACTTACAAAGATCTGACCCGCAGCAAACCGGTTCTCACCGTTCCCTGGGTGGTCTGGGGAAGCAAAGCGAAGTGGAAAGGAAAATATCTCACCCTATGGAATGCTTGATACTTGGGATGACTGCTTTTTAAGTTGCCGATAACCCGTTCCATACCAATTCACGAAACGGCAAACATATGCGTGATATTCGGGAATCCGTGGATTGCAACTCCCACTCAAGTCATGGCATCCGAATATCCGTTGATTGCAACTCACTTCTGTCATGACATTCGTAAATCCGCTGATTAGCAACTCCCTCTCAAATCGCGGCATTCGAATATCCGCTGATTGGCAACTCACTTCTGAGACAAAGGGATAATGGTACCATTTCTCCGAAATGGCACGGAAATTAGGTGTCGGTTTTTCCCTATATTTCCCAGTTGAGTAGATGTCCATAAACTTTCTAATCATATAAAAAGCCGCGTTGCCGCGGCTCTGGTTTTGTTCCTTATATTACTCACACGTTAAACCTTTGGCGATAGCCGCATTTTCTGCACAATTCCTCGACGACTTCTCTTCTGGAGAATCCATCGTACAAATTGTTAGCGCGCTCGCCTTCGATGATTTCGGAGAACGGCTTGTCGTTGATATTGCCTAAGTTAATGACGCCTTCGCCATCGAGGCAGCAAGGGATGACCGTCCCATCAACGAGTACACCGGCTTGATTGCGAAGCGCGTGGCAGAAACCTTTGCCCTCGTCTTCCTTTTCCTTCAAATCCGGCCACTTAAACTCTTCCTCATGATTCAAGTATATCCGATCCGCGATCTTGATGCCTTTCCCTCGGACAAAATGTTCCTCGATCTTAAAGTCGAGATTAAATGTTTTCTCGATCTTCTCCAACACTTCCCGGTTGCGATCCTTCTCCACGTTCGTCGCGTTATCCGGCGTAAGATTCCACAATCTAAGCGATATTAGAATGTTGGAAGTTTCCACCGCTTCCTTCGCGAACGCAAGGACACTCGACACGTATCCTTCTTTGTCCACCGAGCCTTCATGTCCATCAAAGCTGTGCAAAGAAAAGTTAATCTGCCTCAAAGCAGGTTTCCCAAGAATCTTGGATTTGGCTTTATGAAGCAACGTTCCGTTCGTGGTGAGATTAACCTTGAATCCCTTGTCGTGGCTAATATCAAGCAGCTCATCAATTTTGGGATGGAGCAGAGGCTCGCCTTTTACATGAAAATAAATATGTTCGGCATGTCCCTTGATTTGATCCAATGTATTCGTGAAAGCATCGACCTTAATGAAATTGGCTTGGCGCTTCGTCGGAGGACAGAAGGTACAGGCAAGGTTACATATGCTCGTGATTTCGATGTAAAATTTCTTAAATGTCTTCACTGTCGGGTGCTCCAATCGGTTAAACCATTAGAATGATGCTCCAATTATAACATAAGCGAACCGTTCTCATCTTACGTTTTGTCGTCGTAAAAGATATGTTTGGCAACCAAGGAACCGCCTGTTATGTCCAATAAGCCAAACGAATACAAAGCCTGCCTCCTCTTATCCGTAGGAGACCCGGGATTAAATACGAGCATTTCTCCGATACGTTTATGAACCGGGATGTGAGAATGACCATATATCAACGCATTTAGTTGCACGCCCTTGAAAGCCTCCAAAGCATGCGATTCCGTGCCCAGCCTTTTGCTCGCACCGTGCCCATGTACGACTCCGATCCGGCTACCTTCGAATTCAAGCACCTTGCGCAGGCCGAACCTACGAACGATGTCCGAACCGTCATTGTTCCCTGCAACTCCATAGGTTGGGGCAAATGCTGCCAAAGATTCGTAAACTGACAACTTCGTCCAATCGCCAGCATGAATGATCGCGCTCGCGGTCTTCAGCTCTTTAAGCAGTCTCTCGGGCAGCTTCTTATTCATTCTTGGCATATGCGTATCGGATACGACTACGATTTTCATCCGCACCGACCTCGATTCCGTGTTATTAAGCCTGAACCGTATTATATAACTTCATCATATACACCAAAGCCATATCAATCAACACCACGACGGCGTATCCAATGGCGCCTATCGCGAAAACAATGAATTGTAGAACCGCCCGGATCGGGGTAGAAACAGTGAGAAAAACGCCGCTAACTAATTAGATTAGTTTTCGCAACACCCTATTTTACGCTTTAACCGATCACATCATTTATATATACTCAAATCAAAACCTTATAACACGATTAACGGGAGTTGAACTTATGATGGAATGCCCTTTTTGCCAGCAAGAAATACGTCAAGGCGAAACTATCTGTCCTTCATGCAAGCATGAATTGTACGAACAAGAGCAAGGTCGTGATCACGGAGTGGAATCCTTCAGCGAATTATCCATTATCGATATCATCGAAAATAAATTCAAATGCTCAAAATGTAAGCACGAGGAATGCAGGGCAAAGGAAGTGGCGATGTCCGGCACAGGGTTAAGCAAGCTGTTCGACATTGAACATAATCATTATTTGTTCGTATCCTGTTTGAATTGCGGGTTCGTCGAGGTGTATGATCCGGATGTCCTGAACGGGCATAAAACGGGGCAGTTGGGAACGGTACTGGACATTCTATTCGGGGGATGAAAATGATTAAGCACACCATCAAAAAGACCGACGCTCCGACCCTTGATGGAGTTATCGGTCTATTCGCGGTTACAATCCAAAAGCTTCGGCAACATGACGGTAGGACTGAATTCGTTTATCGAAATCATGGATATGCGAGACGATCATCAACTCTTCCAGATGTAGGCGATCCGCATAACGCTTAAGCGCTTCTTTCACTTGCCCCGGCGTGCCGATAAATCGGCGACTTCGCATTTGTTCGATCATCTGTATTTCCATAGCCGAATAGGGATACTGATTCGCGGTTTGAACCGATGGCAGATAACCGAGCTCTTGGCCGCTTAACAGCTTGAGGAAGAACAGTTCATTGCTCTTGGCTAGAAGACGTGCCTCCTCCTCCGTATCGCTGCATATAACCATGACCGCCGCAAGCGCTTTGGGTTTGCTATTATAAACCGATGGACGGAAATAGGCGAAATAATGTTGAAGAGCCTCATCTCCCGCAGCTCCGAAAAACTGGGCAAAAGCGTAAGCCGTTCCTTGCTCAGCCGCGATTCTCGCGCTGCCGTCGCTGGAACCGAGCAACCATAGTTCGGGTACCGTTTCCGTCTGCGGGAAAGCCCTTAACCCGGCAAAACGATGATTAGCTGGGTTCTCATCATGTAAATAATCGTTCAGATCCATGACCTGCTGCGGATACAAATCGATATCAACCCGTTTGTGCTCTTGCAGCGCTCGAGTTGCGATAGGAAATCCCCCCGGCGCGCGTCCAAGACCGACATCGATTCTACCGGGGTGGAGCGCTTCAAGCAGCTTGAAGTTCTCGGCGACCTTATACGAGCTATAATGCGGCAGCATGATCCCGCCTGATCCAACCCGGATGCTCTCTGTATGAGCCGCAAGATGCGCAATCAGAACTTCCGGACTCGAAGAAGCTAGCGCCTGAGAGCCGTGATGCTCGGATACCCAGAAGCGATGATATCCTAATTTCTCGGTTTCTTGGGCAAGCGCTACCGTCTCGTTAAGCGCGTCCTTCACGGTTCTACCTTCATTGACATGAGAATGGTCAAGCACACTCAATTTCATGGTTAGTCCAAAGCCTCCATTCTATGTCTCCCCGAGTATGCAAAAAAGCCCGCGTTATTCGCGGGCTCCGACCAATGATTAGCGTTTGTTGAAAATGTCGGTCAATACAGGCACGATTTGCGATTTGCGCGATACTACGCCTTTCAGGACCGCTTTGTTGTCCTGCAACTTGACGCTATAAGCCTGCTCGACGGCTTCCGCCGCGCGACCGAGAGCCAGACCAACGGAATCGTTGTTGAGAATGTCGGTAACTACGAATAAGAACAGATCAAGTCCTTTTTCGTTGATGATATTCGTAAGCGCGTCCTCAAGTTCAGCTTGTTTGGAGAGAACATCGTTCACGTCCACCGCATTTACTTGAGCGATTTCCACTTTGGCAGCGCCCATTTGGAACTCTTTAGCATCAAGGGAAATGAGTTGCGCGATCGTTTTGTCGCTTAGATCCGCTCCCGCTTTCAGCATGTCGAGTCCGTAGCTGTTCGCGTCAACGCCTGCGATTTCAGCCAATTCGCGCGCCGCAGCCACGTCTTCAGCCGTGCATGTAGGAGATTTGAACAACAGGGAATCGGAGATGATCGCGGACAACATCAACCCGGCAATCGCTTTCGGGATCGATTTTCCGTTTTCTTTGTATAATTTATTGAGAATAGTTGCGGTACAACCAACCGGTTCAGCACGATAGTACAAAGGAGCGCTTGTCTCGAAATTAGCGATGCGGTGGTGATCGATAACCTCCAGCACAGTAACTTGATCGATATCGGACACGCTTTGTTGGCGCTCATTATGATCAACGAGAATGACGCCTTTTACTTCGCTTGCAACCGTCTCGACGAGACGCGGTGCCGCAATTCCGAAATGATCTAAAGCAAATTGCGTTTCGCCGCTTACGGAGCCCAGACGAACCGGTTCAACGTCGGCTCCCAGCTGTGTTTTCAAATCTGCGTAGGCAATGGCGGAACAAATCGTATCCGTATCCGGATTTTTGTGACCGAAGATAAGTACTTTGCTCATTTTCTTGCTCCTCATCTATTATTTTGGCGAGAAAATTATACCGCAAATTGAGGGTCATAATCAAGGAAATTGACGATCATTCCGATAGGTATACCTCATTTTCTCGCCAGAGGAGCTGCTATTACTATAGATAACAATGTTAATGATTACTCGCTTTTTCCAGCTTCAGCAATTGCTCCTTCATCGCCAACCCGCCCCGATACCCGGTTAGCGCTCCGTTCTTGCCGATAATTCGATGGCAGGGCGCTACGATAAGCACCGGATTTCTTCCGATCGCGGTTCCAACGGCTCTTACGGAATTGGGCTTGTCGAGAGACTGCGCGACTTCCAAGTAACTCGCCGTCTTGCCGTAGGGAACTTGGCTCATTGCGTCCCATACCGCTCGTTGAAACGGCGTACCTTGCAGATCAACCGGATAAGTAAACGATGTGCGTTCCCCCGCCAAATACTCCTCCAGTTGCCTTACGTAGAGCTCCATTTTCTCGTCGTCTTGGACTCTCTCATAGTTGCTGAACACCTTATGAGCCCAATCCGCAAAAGCTTGATCCGACTCATTCCACGATCCGACATAAGACAACCCGCTTGAAGTTGCCGCGATCACCATCCGATTATTGCCTTGTGTTAAATAGGTCCAATACAGCGTTGAGTTTGCTCCCTTGTTTTCCATTAGTTAAGCCCCCATCTCTCATAGATTTTGCTTGGATTTACGGTATAATGTCGGTGTACTTCCCGTCTGATTCAGAAATTGGGTTGAAAAATGGGAAGTATTCGGAATCCCGACCGCTAATGCGATGTCCATCACCGAAAGTCCCGTATTCTCGAGCAACTCCTGGGCTTTGGTTATTCTTGTCTTCAGCAAATACTCCGCTGGCGAAAGTCCTTGTATTCGCTTGAACGTCCGTTGCAAATGATAAGGGCTGCCGTGAAACATATCCGCAAGCTTATCGAGCGACAGCGCCTCGGCATAACGCGATTCGATGACGCCAACGATCTGCGCTACCCATTCTTCATTCGGCAATCTCCCTCCGTCCGGCTTGCATCTTTTGCAGGGGCGAAAATTTTCCGCCAAGGCCAGCGAGCTGTTCGCGAATAGCTTCACGTTCGTTTTCACTGGAACCCTTGACCTGCAGGAAGGCCGGCAGTAAATACCGGTAGTCATTACGCCATAATAAAATTTGCCATCGTAAGAGGCGTCGCTTAAGACGATCGCCTGCCAATATTCGTCGTTCAAAATAACCACCTCCACCATCAGTATACCCCGAACTCCCGCTTCATGTTAGCTATTTGGAATGAAAGCGCAAGATTACCAAAGTGTTAGAGGGGCTTTTTATGGTACAACTAGATCAGTAGTTTGAAATTAAAGGAGTAGGTTACCAATGAACCCTACGATTAGAATTCCCGTACCCAAGGAGTTCAACTTCTCTGTTAACCTGGATTATTTAGCACGATCCCCTGACGAATGCTTATATCAGATTCGCGACGGCAAGTTATACAAGGCTATACCTGTAGGCTCTTATCAGCCATTGTTCATGATTAGCGGCGACGAACCCGGGTACCTTCTCGTTCAATCCTTGGATGACGGGCTAGGTTGGAGCGTTGAAATTCAAGAAGAAATCATTCGTTATGTTAGGGAATGGTTCGATCTTGATAACGATCTGACTCCCTTCTACTCGTTATCGCAACAAGATGCCATTCTGAATAATGTCGTTAATCGATTGTACGGGCTGCGCAATATGGGGATTCCCGATTTATTCGAGGCGTTATGCTGGGGGATTATCGGACAACAGATTAACCTCGCTTTCGCCTATACGCTCAAGAGACGATTCGTTGAAACGTTCGGAACGAACTTAAGCAAAGGTGACATTACTTGCTGGCTATTCCCTTCTCCGCAAGCTATTGCAACCTTATCGGTTAGCGACTTAGCCGCCCTGCAAATGACTTCCAAGAAATCCGAGTATTTGATTGGCGTTGCCCAATTGATCGCAAACGGGAAGTTAAGCAAAGAAATGCTGCTCGCGGCGGACAATTTCAAGGCTGCGGAGAAAATGCTTGTGTCGATACGGGGAATCGGTCCTTGGACGGCAAATTACGTGCTCATGCGTTGCTTAAGATATCCTTCGGCGTTTCCCATCGACGATGTAGGATTACACAATGCAATTAAATCCGTACTGGAGATGCCGCACAAGCCGACCGTTGCTCACATTAAAGAGCTATCGGCCGGTTGGACGAACTGGGAGTCCTATGCGACCTTCTATTTGTGGCGAGTGCTTTATTGAGGCTCGCTCTTTTCGTACCGCTTCGATTTGAAATAACGGGATTGTTACAGTTAAAAGGTAAAAACCAAGGGGCTGCCCTAATAGGACAGCCCCTTGGTTTTTAAAGCCCTTTGCCGCCCAAAGGGTTCAATTTAATTTGCTCCCCGCCTACGATCAAAGGTCTTCCGCGCTGAATGATTTCTTGAACGGATTCGAGCGCAAGAGAAGCTTTATGTGCTTCAGCGTCTTTGAAAATTTCGGTGACCCAGACCGAATCGGGATCATCGTCCACTGTGCCGACGATATATAACTCGCATCCTTCATAAGCCTTCATTAAATCCGCAGCTTCCAACAGAATCTGGGCAAGTGCGTCCCGTTGACCGGGATGAGACGTGATTTTTCCGAAGGCTACGTATTTACTCAATCTCATCCCTCTTTTCCAAATCAATCCTCGTTAATCATCGATAAATATTTCCCGTAGCCTTCTTCCTCTAACTTGTCTTTAGGAATAAAGCGCAACGCAGCCGAGTTGATACAATAACGCAATCCCCCTGGCTTCGGACCGTCGTCGAATACATGCCCTAGATGGGAATCCGCTTCCCTGCTTCTCACTTCGGTACGAATCATCCCATGCCTGACATCCTGATGCTCCTGAATGCTCCCGCCATGGAGCGGCTTCGAGAAACTGGGCCAGCCGCAGCCGGCATCGAACTGATCTCGCGAGCTGAAAAGAGGCTCTCCAGAGACGATATCCACGTAAAGCCCTTGCTCTTGATTATTGTAATATTCATTACGGAAAGGCGGCTCCGTCCCATTGTTCTGAGTCACTTCGAACTGCATAGCCGTCAGGCGCTTGCGAAGCTCCTCCTTATCCTTCCGCGTGTTCCAATTCTGATGGAGAAAAGCATCCCGTCCGGATCCGTTGCGGTAGTACTTGTACCTGAGCGGGTTTTTATGATGATAGTCTTGATGATACTCCTCTGCCGGGTAGAAGACGGATGCCGGTTCTAGCGTCACGACAATCGGTTTGTCAAACCGCCCGCTAAGCTGTAAGGCTTCCTTCGAGGCCAATGCTTCTTCATATTGCTTTTCATTATGGTAGAAAATCGCCGGCCGATATGATGTACCTCTGTCATGGAATTGTCCGCCCGCGTCCGTCGGGTCTACGGAACGCCAGTAAATGTCCAGAAGCTTGCTATAAGGAAAAATGTCGGGATCAAACGTTATTTGTACCGCTTCCGCGTGCCCGGTCGTTTCCGAGCATACTTCTTCATAGGTAGGATTGACGGTATGACCTCCGGTGTAACCGGAGACGACTCCCACAATGCCGGGAAGCTCTTCGAATGGCGTTACCATGCACCAGAAACAACCGCCGGCGAATGTAGCTAACTGTGTTGTTCCTTGATTGTTATCGCTATTGTTGACCATCTAAATTCTCCTCTCCATGCAGTTCCTTCAAACGCAGCTTATCGTTCTATTGTAAACAAAATTCACTCCCTATTCCAATTCGGAAGAGAGAGTGGGTATAATAACACCTATTTGGAATATCGATTCGCCACAAACAACATGAGGAAAGACAATAATATCATCGCGAACGTCCACATCCATGCTAAGGACAGGTTGCCTCCATCTACGGCAACGTAGATCGCCGTAGGTATCGTTTGCGTACGATGAGGAATGTTGCCCGCAATCATTAACGTCGCACCGAACTCGCCAAGTGCTCGGGCAAATCCGAGAATATAACCGGCGAGCAAAGCGCGAGAGGCTAGAGGTACGGTGATGTAGCGGAATACTTGCCATTCGCTGGCACCGAGGGCGCGGGCGGAATCCTCCAGTTCCTCGTCCACTTCTTCGAAGCCCGCTTTGATCGTCCGATATCCGAGCGGGAACGCGACGACTACCGCTGCGATGACGGCAGCAATCCAAGAAAAGACGATCGGCTGTCCAACGAACCATTCGTACGCTCGTCCGACTATACTACGTCTGCCTAGCCATACGAGAAGGATGAATCCGACTACGGATGGGGGCAGCACGAGCGGCAGCAGAAACAACGTTTCAAGTACGCTTCTGCCGACAAACCGTTTACGGGCCATCCATTTGGCAATAGCGACAGCTAGGGCAAAGACGATTATACTGCTAATGACGGCGACTTGGATGGATAGATAGACGGGTGCGGCAAAATTATTCCAATCGGACAATAGGGGTGACTCCTCTTTAAAATCGATTCACGCGAAGTTTAGCCTTATTTTAGCACAAACAATTCCGATATTGTCGATCCAACCGGATCAAAATCGTTTAAGATAGGGTTAGAGTATTCGGATATCTTAGGGGGATCGTCGCATGGGTTACAAGGAAATGGAATGGAAATGCGCGGATGGTACTCGGATGTTCGCTTGCGAATGGAGCCCCGATCAACCCGAGGAAGCACGGGCCGTTGTCGGTATCGTTCACGGCATGGGCGAGCATATGGGGCGTTATTCCCACGTCGCGGAGATGCTGAATGCCGAAGGTTATATGGTTATCGGATTTGACCAGAGAGGTCATGGGCGAACGGAAGGCAAGCGAGGTCACGTGCCCGCGTATGTAGGACTTCTCGAAGGAGTGGACCTCCTTATCGCGGAAGCTCGGACGAAATATCCGGGAATCCCCTTTTTCTTATACGGACACAGCATGGGAGGCAATGTTACGCTCAATTACTTGCTGAGGAAACAACCGAAGATCGCCGGAGCGATCGTGACGGGTCCGTGGTTAAAGCTTGCCTTTAAGCCCCCGTCCCTGCAAGCGGCGATCGGTCGGATCATCGAAAGGATTTATCCGAAATATACGAACAGTCGCCCTATGGTTGCGGAGCACCTCACCTCCGATCCGGCGATGATCGAACGTTATGTCAACGATAAGCTGGGACATGGGCAAATAACGGCCAAATATTACTTCGGCGTCCATCGGGCGGGAAATTGGGCTTTGGAGCATGCGAATGATTTGAAGGTTCCCTTGCTGATCATGCATGGCGGAGATGATCGTGTCACATCGATCCATGCCAGCAAACAATTCGCCGATCAGACGAAAGCATTGTCCCGTTGGCATGAATGGCCTGGCTACAAGCATGAATTGCATAACGATATAGGTCGTGAAGACGTGTTCGCGGTAATCCGTACGTGGTTAAATGAACAATTAGCAGGCAAGGACCCTGCCGTATAAACATAATAAACCCTGAATTCTCACCTAGCAGGGAAGAATTCAGGGGTTTACGTTATGGCTTAGTCACTTTGTAGTAATCTTGAAGCGCAGGAATCAGGCCGAACGGATTTCTCCGCAAATCTTTGGCGCTGAAATACACATCCCCTTTAACCTCGAAATCGTTTTTATTATAGTTAAGCTGATTTATGATTTCTTGCGCCGTACTCCAACCGATTTCCGGAGTTCCCAGCTTATATGTGGCGTGGCCAATGTAAAGCTTGACATTCGTCCCCCGCACTTCATTCGCCCACCAATCGACTAGCTTGTCATATCGGGCCGCTTGAAAGGAAAGGCTCCAGTAAATTTGGGGCACGACGTAATCGATCCAGTCTTGTTGGATCCATGTACGCACATCGGCATACATATTGTCATATGCCGTTACGCCCGCCTTCGTATCGGAACCCGTGCTGTCCACCGACTGATTGCGCCACACGCCGAAGGGGCTGATGCCGTACTGTACCTGTGGTTTGGCAAGGTGGATGGCTTGTCCAAGCTGTTGAACGAATTGGTTAATATTATCGCGACGCCAATCGTCCTTAGTCGATATGTTATTGGCGTTATAAGTAGAATAAGTAAGGTCATCATCGAACTTCCCGCCGGACGGATAGAAGTAATCGTCCAGATGAACGCCGTCGATTTCATAATTGTTCACGACTTCCATAATGGCATCTATAATATGTTGGCGCGCATCTGGAATGCCGGGATTAATGTACATGATGTTGCCGGATTTCACGATCCATTCCGGATTCGTAATGGCAACATGATTGGAAGCCAAGTTTTCCGTCTTCAAATCGGTATTCGCGCGGAACGGGTTAAACCAAGCATGGAATTCCATGCCCCGTCTATGCGTCTCTGCGATCATGAACGCCAATGGATCATAATCCGGAGCAAGCCCCTGTGTCCCCTGCAGAAATTTCGACCAAGGCACGAGTTGCGACGGATATAAGCTGTCGGCGGACGGGCGCACTTGAACGAATACCGTGTTTAACCCCATATCTTGCAATTCATCCAGCATTTGAACATACTCCTGCTGCTGCAGCTCTGCATTGCCATAGGAGCCTTTGGATGGCCAATCAAGGTTGAAGACGGTGGAAATCCATGCCCCTTTGAGCGAATTGTCAGCCAACCCCTCTTCCGATTGCAGCTTAATAGTTTGAGCGGATTGATACCACGTGACCAGAAGTTTCATCTGGTTGCTGACGAAACGCAAAGGAACCATCACGCGGCCGCTTATCGCTTGAACGGTAGCATCGAGATTGACTCGTTCTCCATTAACCATTGCGTATTTTTGCCCGATTTTCATCGTAAGTGTTAAGCCGGTTTGCGTAATCGTGGCCGTTTTCGTTGCTTGCGTCCACGTCACTCCAGCTCCAAGATTTTTACTGATGACGCTTAGCGGTACCATTGTAATGTTTAATTTAGGGATGATATAGGGGGGAACATCCGAAGTAATTAGATTTCCATCCAAATAAATGCTGATCTTGGATGGCGTCTTAGCGAAGGTATTTGTACTCCCAATTAGAGGGACGCACAGAACAAGCGATAGTAGAACGCATATAAATCGGGTATAAAGCTTCATCATGTAAAATCCTCCAAAGGTTAGTCTCAATGATTAGACGCTTTAGAGGGATAATGGTTGCAGTAAAAATAGCTTTCCTGGGTCAAAGCTTCTTGGTCCACGTTACATACGCGATTTTCTTTCCTTGCTCGGAATCTTGAATCAGTTCGGTCAGCCTCTTAAGTCTGGTCTCTTCCCGCTTCGCGCTGATTACCCACCATATTGCCGTTTTGCGATACCCGGGAGCTTGACTCTCGAAATAATTCCACGCCTTATCGTTCGCCTTAAATTGCTGTTCATACGATGAACCAAGCTCAATGGACTTATCCTTCTGCTCATGGGAGTAGATAACCGATTTGTCTTCTTTACGTTTATCGAAAGCCGTAAGCCCGGAAGGCTTCATGAATCCTTGCTCCGTTAGCTCAGCGACACGTCTGATGTTCACGGCGCTCCATATGCTGTCCGCTTTCCTAGGAGTGAATCGGATCGTATAGCTCTCTTCGTCCAAGCTTTTGCGCACGCCGTCAATCCAGCCATAACATAAAGCTTCATCCACGGATTCGGGCCAGGTTATACTGGGCTTTCCTGAACTCTTCTTGTAGAATCCAACTAGCAGATGTGATAACCGATCATAATTGTCCGATAACCAAGTTCGCCACTCTGCTGGCGTAGCGAAAAAAATCGGTTGTTCACTCATCGCGACAAACACCTCAAACTTACGGAATGAATTGCTGCGTTATCTTAACGATAATACCGTTCTCGATCGTCAGATGATAAGGATAGTCTTTCATGTTCATCTCTGATTCATCCGAGAACAACGAAGCGAATTTCGCGACGCTGATTTCTTCGTTCCACTTTGTGCTTGCCTCTTCAATGTTTCCTGTCCGATTATAGATTTGCATATATACTTTAGCATCGCCGGCAATCTCAAAAGTTTGTAATTTCGTATCGTCATTTACAATATAGTAGCCATCGGGAGCTTCGGTCATTTCCGGGTCATGCTCCCTCTCGCGGAATACTTTGTTAGCTTCTTCGCCTTCATACCATTGGATGAAATCCGCTTTAATATACGTTTTGCCGTTCTCTTGATAGATTTGGTCAATATAGGAAGCATGTGTTTCCGAATCGCGGGGAACAGGCATGTAATCGTTATTATTGGCATGAATAAACCCAAGCGACATGAACCCTAATAATACGGCGGCGAAGCTGATTAGCATTTTGTTGATCATGTCCGCATTCTCTCCTTCAGAGGCCCTTAATAACAGCCTTCAATATCCTTTAGCCATTAGACGTAGCTATTAAACAGAAAGTTACATGTCCGCGTTGGATTTATTAAAATTTTTTAACCTTGTGAAAAATGCCTATACGACAACATATTAGGATCGGATGATTTTTAGTCTGCGTCTTTTGGCATGGCGATTATTCGAAAGAACGACGAGATGGCCATGAGCCTTGGAGCTTGCGAAGAAACACGATCTGCCCGGTGTGGTAGGAATCATGCAAGATTAAATTATGGATCCATAACCCAACCGGAGTGGACGGAATCTTACGGTCGAATTGTTCTTCCGGCATAACGGCGAGTCGCTCCCGAATGCCCAGATGTACCGCGCTTAGCCGTGAAAGTGTTTGCAGCCAATCCTCTTCGCTTGTTGAAGCGACGGTAAACGTATCATCGTTCGTTAATCCGGAAGGGTATTCGATTTCTTCTCCGGTCAAGCGTTTCAACAATCGTTCTTTGTAGAAAATAAGATGAGTAACCGTCTCCCAAATCGTATTCACGTGCTCGCCATCGGGTCTCCAAATGGCTTGTTCGGCCGTGACATCGTTTAGTACGTCGGTTAACGGCGGGTTCCATTCTTCCTTCTCATAACAGCTGTCCCAACCTTGGAGCAATAGCTCGATTTTGTTCATGAATCGATTCTCCTTTTCGACCGAATTATGTAACCACCAAATTATAATTAACTAGTTACATAAGTAAGTTATCATGAATGCAACTAAGGGTCAAGTAACTAGTATAAGCACCTTTAAGGTGTTACAATATGGGATAAAAAGCGGAGCTGAGCAACTATGCTGTGGGACGATTTCCTGAATAGCGTTCATCATGATTGGCGTGGAGACGGGGCGGTCGAAGATCGACTTGACGATCCGGACTGGTTACGGAAGTGGCTGAAACAGCAGCAATTCGACCTCGGTCTTCCTAATTCCAATGAGCTATCCAACTTGAAACAATTAAGAGAACTCATGCATCGCATAGTCATGGTTCTTGTTTCCGCCGTCTCCCCTAGCGCGGAAGATATTCAAGCACTTAACAAAGTGTTGGCTGACGGACCGGTCATCCGGCAGATAGCTACTACCGATGTGCATTACCGAGTCACTCTCTCTCCTACCGGTCATCAATGGCCGAACGTAATGGCCGAAATAGCGGCTTCATTCGCTCAGATGCTGGCAGATGGCGAGCCATCCCGCATTCGCATATGCGACAATCCTAATTGCCTATGGGTTTATTATGACGATACCCGCAACCGATCGAAGCGTTACTGCGACGATAAGATGTGCGGCAATTTAATGAAGGTCAGACGTTTCCGCGCACGCAAAAAAGCCGAGGCCGCCATGCCCCCGTCTGAGCACTAACGACAACTCGGTTATTCGTTCATTTCATCAACTAAAAGTCAGCCTCTTCCCAAGCTCACCAGCTTGTTAACGGTTGCCCAATTCCGCGTCGTCGCGGTTACTTTGAGCTTTTTCTCAAGAAAATTGTTGGAAAATTTCGTTTCCCCGTATTTCTTATGGATAAGGATATAAACTTCCTTATCCGCAATCGCGAATTCGTCAATGTCGTTCTGCAAAGCCATACACTTATCGATTGCTTCGCTAGACGGAAGCTCAGACAGGAAGCTGACATACAGGGAGTCTGTTTCCAACAATTGTTCCGGCTTGTAAGGACATTGGCGGATGATCTCTTCCAATTCTTTCAGCGTTCGGAGTATAACCGTTACTTGAAAGGAATAGGCGGACTCGATGTGCTGCTCGATTCGTTTCGTAAGCAGCTGAGCGTCACCCTCAGGCGATTCGAAAAGGACATTCCTGCTTTGGATGTACGTCCGAACATGATGAAGCTTCATCGATTCGAAGACACCCTTTAGATGGTCCATTTTGATCATTTTCTGTCCGCTTACGTTAATTCCTCGAAGAAGTGCTATGTAGGTTGTCATTCCGACCACTCCAACCGCTTAATTTTTCAATAGGTACTGTTTATGCTGCTGTAATATTTTCAACTTACCCATATCGTTGTTCCGTTTATACTCTTCCAGATGATCCGAATAGTGCATGATCCATATTTTCTCTTGTATGTCATAAGGCAAAGTTAGCAGTTCGTCAATCGAAGCATGAATTGGGGATTTGTCGAGTACGCAATCATGGAACAGCATCCGGGTTTTCTCGTTCATAGACACTATTAACTTCTCGTCGAATTGGGCATCCGAACTGAAGAAGAGATCGTCGATGAGAACGGAGTAACTTTTCTTGCCTGGAACATGCTCGGTATGGATTAGCGCTAGCTGAATTCCATTAATCTGAAAGGGTTTCTCGTCCTGAGCTTTAACGTTGAAAAAATCCGACAAGTCATTGTGCAGTGGATCACAGACTCCCCCCTGCAAACAGTTGTTCCAGAGCGGCATGACCAAATCTTGCGCTATGTACAGATCGACTTTCTTGTTATATTTATACTTCCCGTCAAGGGCAACCTCTTCAAGTCCGCCAACATGGTCGGCATGAATATGCGTAATGAGTATTCCATCAATTGCGCTATGCCACGACATTCCCAGATCATTAAGCGACCTATGCGCAGTGTGTCCGCAATCCACCAAGAGCTTGTAACCGTTAAGGTTAAACAAGGCATTGTTATTATAATATTTTCTGGAAAAACCGCTTCCCGTGCCTAACATCATTAACTCGATCATCTAAAAGTAAGCCCCCTTACTTCTTTCAACTTATCCCCCCATCTTATTCGACAATAATCTACAAAACACCTTCACAAAAAAACACCAAGCCGAACTCCAGCAAGGTGTTGATCGAATATATGAATTTATTTTACGTCCTTAACTCCGATAGAAATCCCTTACCCACCGATGAGATTTGAGCTTAGCGAGTTGATCTTCCGGCAAGCCTTGGCCGTCGCCGACTTTCATGTTCCGCTCTACGTTGCGAACGGAGCGCATGCCTGGGATTACGGTAGAAACGGCTGGATGGCTGAGTACGTAACGCAGAGCGGTTTCGGCCATTTGATCGTTTGAAATGCCTAAATCCGTGGTGATCCGACTGACCCGATCGTAAACCTGTCGTTTGCGATCTCCTTGGAAATAACCTTCGCGGAAATCCCCTTCAGCAAATTGGGAATGTGGAGTGATTGTTCCCGTTAAGCCGCCTTCGTCCAATGCTACCCGAACAATGACGCCGATATTATGCTTCTGGCAAGCAATCAGCAATTCATCCTCGGGGCTCTGCTCGAAAATGTTATAAATCACTTGAACGGTGTCCACAAGCCCCGTCTCGATTAATTTAATCGCGTTCGCCGGCTGATAATCGTTGATGGAAACGCCGAAATGGCGGATCTTGCCTTGCTCTTTAAGCTTCCGAATTCCTTCCGCCCAATCCCCTTGGCCTACCCATTCATCGGACCATACGTGGAATTGTTGGACGTCAATGGTATCCAAGCCGAGATTGCTTAGACTTTGCTCAGTGCACTTGATCACGTGTTCTGCCGGAAAAGTTTCCTCTGCGCGCACTCCCGCTTGCGCAGGCCATTGATAATTTTTCGGCGGAATCTTGGTTGCGACGTAGATTTTATCCGAATGCTCTTTAACGACTTGTCCAACGAGCCTCTCGCTGTGGCCTTCCCCGTATCCAAGCGCGGTATCGATGAAGTTAAGCCCCAATTCGATCGAACGCTTCAAGGCTTTAATCGACTCGTCGTCGGAAGCCCCGATCCAATGGGACTTGCCGATTCCCCACGCTCCATATCCGATTTCCGATACATTCAGTCCGGTTTTGCCCAATGTTCTATAATTCATCGTATTACCTCCCATGATCGCTTGTTATTATCAAGTGTATCCCTTCTTATTGTAAGGGAAAACATTGCCGAGAATAAGAACTGAAAAGTTTGTGCGTAAGTAACTTTGAAGTAACCTACCTTTTGTACGTGTGCTCTGCATACAAAGTAACCCAATTTTGCATGCTAATGCAGAGCCTGATTATGGAGATGTGACCCTTAATGACGACACCTTCCGTTAATTGCGACTTCTCGCCGATGAAACGAATAATTAAAGAAGATTTGCATCAAATGACGGAACGACTGCAACAACTCTTGCGCACCCTCGACGATGAGAACGATTGCTTGCTCGGAGAATTCGAGAAAATCAAAAAAAACTTTTTCCATATCGAATCGAGCGCGGCAACCTTTTATTTGAATTGTTATTTATCTCCATACATTGAACGTTATATGGATTTATCCCTCTGTATCAAAACTTTGTCGGAACGACGTCATGGCGCATTAATCGCCGTGGAAAGAAATGATTCAATTGAATCTCTTCTTCAACCCGGTATCATGATAGGCGCGCCGATCACTCATTCCTTGCTGGAATCCATCTTCTACCCTGGCAGTCCGCTTCATGACGGAGCCATACTCATCCGATCCAATCAAATTGTTTCCGCCAAGAACATTCTTCCCTTAACGACGACCCGCGGCAACGACAGAATAACCGGCACTCGTCATCGAGCAGCGGTCGGCCTTTCAGAACTGACCGATGCAATCGTCCTCGTCGTCTCCGAGGAGACCGGCAAAGCTTCCTTTGCCAATAAAGGACAATTGTACCCCGTAATCACGCCTTGATCGTTGGGAGGACCAATATGGAAGCCCTCAAGAAATGGGATTTAATTATGAAATTCAAAATGATCAAAATCATATCGGTCTTAGCCTTATTTCTAATGACAAATCAGCTTGTCTCGTCTAAAGAACTGCCTACTGTTTCGGTCTTTGATGTTAAACAAGAAAAAGTCGTTAAAGTCATGCCCCTGACATCAGAATTTAAAAATTCCGTACTTGGCGTTCTCCAATCTTCCCCAGCCCATTATGAAGGTTTTTCTATGAATCCTGTGAGTGGCCTAGTATTTCATCTCCCATTCCCAACCAAGGTTCAAATTCCACATGCTTTCTATCTCAATAAAGTTAGTGAGATCTATCTCTTCCTTGAACACGGCCAAAAACCAAAAGCATTGTTGTTTCAAGAAAATCGCCGCCAAATTATTGTGGTGTTGAATTATGATAATGAAAAATTCATTAAGCAAAATGGTCTGAGCGATATTTGGTTTGAAAAAACAAATTCATCGGATATCAATAATCCAGACTAATATTAAAGTGGGGTTAAATAAATGAAGGGTAAGATCATGGTTTTTATCAATAAATACGGGATTGTATGGAAAACCCCTTTAGCTGCAGCATTGTCATGGGAATTAGCAAAGTGGGCTGGATCTAGCCATCCTTACCTAGCTCCGCTTACGGTCATATTGTCCATTCAGCTAACTGTCAGTAAATCCATCCAATTCGCATGGCAACGAGTTATAGGTACAATTGCCGGCGTCTTTTTCACTGCGTTGATAGCACCCTACGTTGGTTTAAGCGGTTGGAGTATCGGGCTGTTGCTCTTTGTCGGGGCCGCCATCGTTGCGATGTTGAAATTGGACCATGCGATTATGATTCAAGTTGCGCTCAGCATTTTATTGGTGATGTACTTTCAAAGCAAGATGCCCAGCTATCCGCTTGATCGCATTCGCGATACCGTTATCGGCGCTGCAGTTGCGGTACTGATCCAAATGCTGCTATTCCCCCCCGATTCCATTAATAAAGCCCAGAAAAAGATGATCCATTTCGCGGACCATTTAACCAACCATTTTTTTAACGCCGCACGGTGGGTAGAAAAAGGTTGCTCCTTGATTGAAACTCAGAATATGAAGGCAAAACTGCAAATCCTATTTCAAGAACTTCATCAAGCAACAACCGAATCGGAAAAAGCGGGCCAAAGTTTGCATTACAATCCGCTCGCTCAAAAAAAACGCAATGCTTTGAATCAACTGACACGGCAATTAGATCAACTCCGATTAGGCTATGCGAATCTTTCTGACATGATAAGTATTTTTATTAACTGGTCCGGAAGCGGCTTTTTTACAAAAGAGGATCAACGGATTTGGGCTGATCATTTGAACACGATAGCAATGCTCATAAAGGAATGGAAAAAAATGTTGGGTGATCCGGATACATGCACAATCGATCCGAATACTTTGGCACTACAAATAAAAGCACCTTCCCATATAAAGAACTATCAGTACCCACTTGCTTTATATATGAACGCCGAACAACTCATTCAAGACTTCCGCGATCCTGTAAAAACAGCCTTCACCGCTTTATGAATTTCTTCATAGGACATGCACCTGCAAATGTTGGATTCCAACCATACCCTGATCGTTTCTTCATTTGCATCCGGGTGAACATTCAACAAGCCATGACAGTTCATAATAAAACCGGGCGTGCAGTATCCGCATTGGAACGCCTGCTTTTGAACAAAAGCTTCCTGCACAGGCGAATTTACCAAACCTTCGATTGTGGTGATATGTTGTCCGAAAGCTTCCACGCCGAGCATGAGACACGATTTCTGAGGCAGCCCGTTTACTAATATCGTACAAGTGCCGCAATCGCCATTATCGCAGCCGGATTTACTCCCTGTTAGTCCAAGGTTATCACGTAGAATATATAATAGTGTATCCGCAGCTCTAACCCGAATCGTTCTCCGTTCTCCGTTAACATGAAATTCCATCGGATAAAGAGCAGTATCGTAAGATGGCATGCTTCACCTTCCTTCCAACACGTTTACGGCTTCAGCCATCGTTTGTTTGAGCACGAATTCCCGGTATGAGGCGGTTCCTTCCGCATTAGTCAGAATTGGAGCCGGAAGTTTACCGATCGCCTGTTCGATTTTTACGGCAAGGGGCAACAAGGGGTCGTTCAAAGCCTGTTCAATTTCAAAGGAACGAAAAGGAAATGCGCAAACGCCGCTATAGGCTGTGCGAATTTGATTATCTTTTTTAAGAGCAGCTACCGTTACGAGAGGATAACCGACATTGCCGATCTGCCTTTTTTTGTAGTGAACATACGGCAACGATAAATATCCACGGTCAATTACGATTTGTACAAGAAACTCCTCTTTCTCCAATCTTATCTGTTGGAAGAAAACATCATGAATAGAAACCTCTTTCATGCCTTTCAGTCCAGCTATGACCATGCGACTGTTTGCCAACAGCAGCGGGAGCACAGCCTCCCTATAATAAATTTGGCCGCAAATGTTCCCCCCGAGCGTGATTTTATTTCGGGCCGTTTGATCAGCGGCTCCTTGTGCCGTTTCGCTGAGCAGCGGAAACAGATTCGTCGCGGACAAAGCCGATAACGTGACGCAAGATCCAATAACAAGGCTATCCTTTTTGAAGTCCATTACGTTACATTCCGGAATGGCCTTTAAATCGAGGACAGCTCCCGGTTGAATAGAGTTTCTTCGTGCCCAAGTGATCATTTCCGTTCCACCGGAAAAATACATCGGATTTTTACCTTGCAGGTGCAAAATCTGAAACCATTCTACGGCTTTCTGAACGGAAGCAGGCTTATAATAGTCAAAGTCAAACGGAATCATGAACCGTCCTCCAGATCGATTCCGGCGTCAGAGGCAACTGATTAAGTCCTACGCCGACAGCGGTTGACAAGCTGTTCGCCAATGCCGCCGGCATGCCAATCAAGCCATGCTCACCGATTCCACGCAATCCGTATGGCGCTTCCAAATGAGGCGTTTCGATGAAGTCCACCCTATATTCCGGTTGTTCCCCGTACCGAATCAGTTTATATGTTCGCAGTTGCGAATTTAATATGACTCCTTTATTATCAAACAGAAAAGCCTCTCGACTAGCAAAACTCAACCCCATACTCATGGCGCCCGTGATTTGACTACGGGCAAATTCCGGATTGATCACCTTGCCGGCATCAATGACCGTTGCCGCCATAACGATTTTATAAGTGTAATCTCTTGTATTCAATTCCACTTCAACCGCCTGTGCGCCTACCGTCCACTCCGGCCCGGGATTTCCTTTGCCCGTTTCCGGATCCAGTAACGTTAAATTACGCATTGCGTAGCTTCCGCGTCCGATTACCTGGCCACCGATGGTATTTCCGCTCGGGAATTTGTATCCGTTAGCGATCTTTGCAACCTCTATCCCGCTATCGGAACGATTTTTGAAGAACACCCTCCCCCCTCCGACATCCAACTCGATCGGCGAGCATTCCAGCACAATTGAAGCTATGTTTTTTAGCTGTTCGATGGCATCGTCAGCCGCCTTCAGGATCGCATTACCCACTAAAAAGGTACTGCGGCTCGCCACCGTTTTCCAATGTTGGGGATCGGTTTCCGTGTTTACCTCCGTAGAAATAGCTATCATCCGATCATCCATACGCAACCTTTCGGCCAATATTTGAGTAAGCGCCGTCCTCGTTCCTTGACCGATTTCCACTGCGCCGCAAAGCAGATTAACGCTTCCGTCCGGATTAAATATAACTACGGCTCCCGCCCCGGCATCTGTCGGCGTATTTGATGTTTTCCAGAAGCAGCATACCCCTTTCACCTTTATGAGATGGCCGTCGATTTCTAGGATGGGACGGTCATCCCAGTGAATTACCGTTTTCAATTTTGCAATACACATGGGCAAATCACCGATATTACTTCTATCCAGTAAAGTTTGTGTCGGGGTCGTATCCCCCGGTCCAATCGCATTATGAAATCGAAATTCCAGAGGGTCCATATTCACTTGATCCGCTAATAAATCCATTGCTCTTTCCATGGCAAACGTCAGTTCCGGATGGCCGAATCCTCGAAAAGAAGTTGAATAGGGATGGTTGGTATACATACATAATGAGTCGCAATAAACGTTATCGATCCGATAAGGCCCTGTACAATCGACGGCTCCCGCTCGGCTCATGACCGCTCCCCGATCCGCATAGGCTCCGCCGTCATACAGATATAAAATTTCCGCGGCCGCAATTGTCCCTTCATGTGTACAGCCAAGTTTAATTGTGGCATCCAATCCAATATGCACCGGAGAAGAGATCATATCCAGCTCCCTGGAATTAACCAATTTTACGGCTTTTCCACCAACGGCTCTGGAAGCCAAATAAGCAAGATATTCTATCTGAATGGCGGATTTCCCCCCGAAGCTTCCTCCGACCAGAGGGGTATGAACGACGACATTATGCAGCGGAATTTGAAAAGATTGACTGATTGCCCTTCGGATGACATAAGGTGATTGTGAGGCGGAATGGATGATCGTTTTGCCGCCAGGTAAAATCTCCGCAATACTGCACCGCATTTCCATCGCGGCGTGATCCGATTGCGGTACAGTTACATGCACTTCTATGGCGTGAACGCTTTTGTTCCACCCCTCCTGCCTATTCCCCTTGCGTATTTTAGTACGGTTAGCGATGTTTGTTCCCGCTTCCGGGTAAACCTCTTCGTGCCGCTTGTACTCGGCAAGATGCTCATGAATGAGCGGAGCGTCCTTCTGATAGGCTTCGCTCGGGGAATGTACGACCGGTAAAAGCTCATACTCCGCTTTGATTTGAAGAGCCGCCATTTCTGCCATATATTCTTGCTCCGCTACAACAAGGGCGATAGGCTCCCCATAATACCTCACTTTGTCAATTGCGATCGGCGGCCTGTCCGCTAGCGGCGACCCCGTCAAAATCGGATAATATTGTCCGGTTATGACTGCTCTTACCCCCGGTATTTTCCAGGCATCTGACGTATCAATCGACAGTATTTTGGCATGAGCATGAGGGCTGACAGCTATTTGAGCATGTAAAAGCCCCGGTCTCGGGTTATCATCTATATACTTGGTTCTCCCTGTAACTTTTTCCCATGTTTCCTTTCTCGGAACGCTTTGTCCAACTGCTCCCAATTGTTATCCACTCCTTCGGTCTACCCGATAACCTATTTATATAAATGGCTATTTGTCCGTATTATCTAAAATATACTAAGCGAATAGCTGTGATGATATTGTTTTCTACGCATACAAAAAGCCCAAGCATGATTTCGGCTTGAGCTTAATTCCTTCATATACTATCCAGCGCTTGAATAATATCCTTCATTAGATCATCCGTATCCTCAAGACCGACGGATATTCTGATCGTATGCTCCAGCCTGGTTTCATGCTCGGTTCGGGACTTCTGATCGGGATGAATACCGAGGCCGGGGGAATAAACCAAACTTTCGAAGCCTCCCCAACTCACGCCGATCTTAAACAACTGCA
Source organism: Cohnella silvisoli (assembly GCF_021190915.1). Lineage (GTDB taxonomy): Bacteria > Bacillota > Bacilli > Paenibacillales > Paenibacillaceae > Cohnella > Cohnella silvisoli. Next base: position 87,161 of record NZ_JAIOAP010000018.1, on the reverse strand, counting down.
GCCTGTTCATCATTCGTGCGACCGCAGCGGCACCTCCATGCAGTTCAAAGCTGAACAAACCCGTAATATCGCTGAACTGCCGCTCTGCCAGCTCATGTTGCTCATGCTGTTCTAGTAAAGGAAGATTTACTCTGCTAACTTGAGGGTGATTGCTTAACATAATAGCTATCCGCATCGCCGACTCGGCATGCTGCTTCATGCGAAGTCCGAATGTCTTCAATCCGCGCGTCAGCAGCCACGCTTCGAATGGAGCCAGCGTACCCCCAAGCAACACCACTTCATTTTTCGTTATTCCTTCGATCCTCTCTTGCGATGCAATGACTACTCCAGCCGTCACGTCGCTGTGTCCGCATAAATATTTGGAAGCGGAATGGATTACGATATCTATTCCCCACTCTAGCGGTCGCAAAGTAGCCGGTGTGGCAACGGTGTTGTCCATTACCGTTAGCAATTGATGCTCTTTGGCGATTTGAACAACTGCCTGAATATCGAACACGTCCATGAAGAAAGTAGACAAGCCCTCGCAATACAGCATTTTCGTATTCGGCTTGATCGCTTCACGAACTTTATCCAGTTGTCTAAAATCAACGAAATCTGCCGTAATTCCGAATTTAGGCAAATACGACCGGAGCATCTGATAAGTACCGTTATATATCGGAAAGCTGCACACGACATGATCTCCTTGTTGCAAGCAATGAAGCAGCGTAGAGGAAATCGCAGCCATACCGGAGGAGAACAGCTTAGCCGCCTCTCCTCTTTCCAATGCGGCCAGCTTCCTCTCGGCAATTTGCTGAGTAGGATTAGAGACTCTTGAATAATAATAAGCCTCTTTCTCCCATTGCGATCTTTGGAAAGCTTCATACGAATCAAATGCGAATAACGTATTTATAAATACAGGAGGAACAACCGCACCATGAAACGTTTCATCTCCGTAATGGGCTAGCATCGTCTGCATACCTGCATCCATTGTTTCTTTAATAGACTCCTTGCTCATTTTGTCCTCTCCATCCTTTGTCTCTATCCCAATTTTTTCTCAATCCTACTCAGCCTTTAACGGCTCCATCCGACAACCCTTCAACGACGAAACGTTGCACAACAGCGAACATAACGAGAGAAGGAACTAGCGCCATAACAGCACCGGCCGTCATTACTCCCCAATTGACATCATAATATTGGATAGTTGTCTGACCAATTTGAGTTGACAGAGAGACTATCCTCCGATTTTCTTAAGATCGTCGCGCATAATTTCAAAGTGCTTGCTAATGAGTTTCTTTGCCGTTTTCACATCGCCTCTTCTCATCGCTTCGTAAATAAGACGGTGCAGCGGTTCGGTTTCTCTTCCAAACACATGTATATCCAGTCCATCTATGACGGGGTCCGCCCACAAAGAATCCATTTTCTTTATCGACTGAAACAAGGTGAGCATTAATCGATTCTCGGATCCTTCGTATAACGCAAGGTGGAACATATAATCTTCTTGACGAGGGATTCCGCCTTTATTTCTTTTGCAGTCGTATTCATCGACGATTTCCCCCAGCTTGTCCAGATAAAAGGTATTGCCGTGGCTAATTATTTGTTCGATCGCATGCATCTCCATCACTTCGCGCAAGTCAATCATTTCGAGTAATGCCTTCTTTTCCAATGAAACCTTAAGCGTGAAGTTAGCCATCTCCGCCAATATCGTTTTCTCGGCACGTAGATACATTCCGCTTCCTGGCCTAATCTCAATTAAGCCGAAGCTTTCCAGTTTTTTCATGGCTTCACGGAAAGAAGGGCGGCTGATTTGAAACTGTTCGCAAAAAAAACGCTCCGTAGGCAGCCGATCTCCTTGGCTGAATCCCTTCTCCTCGATATATTTAAGCACTTCCTCCGTAATGGATTCGTGCAGCTTTTGTCTCTTTAACGACTTCAGCATACTCATCTCTCCAGACGATAACTAGTAAGTTGTCAGACCAATTAACTGAATTGTAAATTCTACTGCAAACGCTGTCAATAGCGAAGCACTCAAAAACGATGGAAGGCGTGATGATTTTGGGCAAAAAATATCTCGATGGCAGATCGGAAACTCAGTTTACCATACCCGCCAAGGATCACGGTATTGTGTTAAGACGCGGCAGCGAGGAGTTGGATTGTTACGGAATTGCGCGCACAAAAGATTTAGACGGACAATGGGCTGTAGATCCGGAGCCTCTGTTCCCTCTTGAGGAACAGATCGAGAACAGTACGGTGTTCTACGAGGAAGAAACCGGAACATGGTTTTTATTCACCAATCACGTCGGACTCAACGAGATCAAATTAATACACCGATGCCATATGGGTTTATTGGACTAAGGATATCCAGAACTGGGATGTCGACAACAAAGCGCTCGTATTTGACGGCAGCAAGTGTAATTGGTCAAAATCCGTCATTGGCGCGCCTTCCGTATTTCGTCTAGGAAATAAATTAGCCCTATTTTATGACGGCGTAGAAGGTCATGGATTTGACCATTTTTACCGCGATATCGGTCTTGCCTGGCTTGATTTACCGATAAATTTGCCTGATCAGCAAAAATAATTGCAGCTCATTTTGGTAAATCAGGATTATTTGGAGTTGGGACTGCCGGTTCATTTTCTCCGCCCATTCTTCTTTTTGATGTTTCCATTCGACCTACTGCTGGGGTATGCTTCCCCGCTTTGGCTAAACCGAATTTAGGCATATTCCCGTATACGCATTCATATTGTCCAGGATAGATCATATACGTTTCATGGTAATTTCCTACCGTCCCATCCGTCCCAACAGATTTATTGAAATTTTTCCAGGCTTTTAGATGCCCCGAGCATACTTCTCTAGTTGTTCGTAACTTCTCCATTATTGTAATAGAGTAACGCCTCTCCAATTCCAAAAAAATTCCGTGCTAATAAATCCAAGTTCAGGGTTTTGATATAACTCTTTGACCATGGGTCCCATTGCTTTTGCTACGGGAATCCATTTATGAAATGCAAATAATCGGTTTATTCTCATACCAATTACAAATACAACAAATGAATCGTCAATTTCCAGCTGTAAATCTGCCTGGGATAACTTTTGCCATTTCGTTCTCTCCTTAATTCCGATTTAGTTAGGTTATTGTTTTTAGATATTCCTTTAATGGATTCATATGATGTTGATCATGCCAAATAAAATCCTTCAAGTATTGCGTAACATTAAAAACATTACCGTCCCCATCTTTATAATCTCGATTAATCGCCTCTTCCGACAAATTTCTAATATCTCCAATGATTCTCTTACGATAAAATAGGGTCTTTTCAATTAATTCGTCCGTTGATATTGTTCTCCCGTATATAATTGCCTTGCTATTAAAGTCATCAAAATTTAAGTGTTTGATAGTGACTTGTTTGTCAGAAGCAATTCTATCAACTGCTTCCTCGTAAAAATACTTATCCCATAACATAATATGACTGATGATGTCTCTTATGGCCCATTTACCTGGTTCAATACTGGATTCCCAAACCACTTCATCTAATTCCTGCAAGGTAATGGTGAACGAAATCCACTCTTCAAAAAATTCTAGTAAACTTTGCATTTCAAGTGACATTGTTCTATTCATTCCTTTGGTTTTTATATTTTTACTGGCAGCCGATTCGTGAACACGATATTTTCTCGATTCAGTTACTAAGAGTCTCTTTCATATATTGGTTCGGGATTTTATTAAGTTTTACAAGTGGGGATTTATTATTCTTTTTATTTAAATCGATGATATTCATTGCCTTTATTGGTAAGTAGTCTTCAATTAAGAATTCCGTCATTTTGACCATGTCTGTCATAGATCCTAGAACGCTTCGATCATATGTCTTGATAAATTTTATATCATTCACATTGCTTATATATTTGTTGATTAAGGTATCTGATATTCCTTCTGCCTTTAGATTTTCTATAAGTGAATTGATAAATATCTCTTGAAAATTTTTATAATGCTCCTTCTTTATACCAAATAAAATAAAACAATATCTTGTTTTATTGTTCATAACGATCAAGTTATTTTTATTGGCCATGCGAAATATATTAGCATGCCATTTATAAAACTCGTCATTCTGTTCATTGTCTTGTTCTTCAACAAAACCGCTAGCTTCAAATAGCTTCTTAGTACATGAGATTGTTATCATATCTTTTGTCCCTTCACCATCTATATTGTTTTATTTGTTAGTAGGATAGTCACTCCATAATTCAATAATATTACCATCAGGATCATGAAATCCAAAAGATGTTCCTTGATAATTGGAGATTCTACCTATCTTAATTCCTTTTTCAATAAATTGTTGGTATGTACTTTCAATATTTGAAACGATAAATCCATAGGCAGCTTGTGGGCCATTCGAATATGTCATATGAGATCTCACGTTATCCTCATTTGTTATTAAGATAATTCTAATTCCGGACTCGGACCTTAATTCAAGGTACAATGGATCTTCGAAAACTAATTTAAAGCCCAAATGATCTGAATACCATTCCGCTGAGCGTTGAAGGTTACTTACAGGTATATAATGATATCCACCAAGCAACTGCATGCTAAATCCTCCAATAGGGCATTCAAGTTTAATTACAGAATAATTAAGCGATCACCGATTATGCTTTTTAGAAACTCTTAGTCAATCACCGCTACCACATCTATTTGTATATTGAACCCAATGTCACTGCTTAATACCGTCCTAACGGGAAAAGGATATTTAAAAAACTCCTTATAGATAATTTCAAATTGACCCGGTGTTATAAAATTGTAGTTTAATATTACATTCGTCTTAACTATATCTTCTAATTCAGCTCCAGCTTCTTTAAGTACTTTCTTTACGTTCCTTAGAGTTTGTCTAATTTGTTCATCAACTGGAGCTTCAAGGTTATCCGGTCCCTGACCTGCAACATAAATCGTATTGTTGGTTTTAATAGCTTGAGAATATGACAGGCCCATTGAATTGTCTTTACCGAAATATTCTTTCAAGTTCATCTATCCCTTCAAGTAGTATTAAAAATTACAAGCATAAGGCCATACCGGTTTGAGATGCATTCAAAGTTCTTTTTCCATTTCAATCGCAACTATTTTCTTGTTTTCCTGACTTATTATTATTTTATTGCCACAAGGTTTAAAGCCATATTTGCAATAAAATATTAGTCCTCTTGTATTTGTATTGTGACAAAATAGCTTCATCTTACTTATTCCATATTCATTCTTGGCCTTATGAGTCATTGTATTTATTAGAAATTCTGCAATGCCTTTATTTCTATATTCCGGGCTAACGATTACATTACCAAGCCAACAAATCGATTCCTTATCGTCTATATCATACAAATTAGCATAGGCGATTGACTCCATTGTGCTTGTATTTATTATTACTGTTGGACTAAATCTATTCTCTAACACCCTTACTATTTGATCAGGCGTTAGTGGATAATGAAATTTAGGACCCATATAAAACAACTCCTCAGGATTCTGAGGAAAAGAACAAATTGTTTCTAAATCAGCATTTGATAGAGTTCGATGTGATAACATGGTTATCTCCCTTTGATTAGCTACTTATAGTTCATATGAATTCTGCTGCTTAATAAAGTCTTCTTTTATTTCATCTTGCGGATCCCAAATTGACCATGCTCCTTCTAATAAATTCCCTTCGTTATCTCTGAAATAAAAATATTTAGCTTCTCCTGCCCCGAGGGTTTTTAATTCCTCAACATTGATTCCTTTATCCTTCAACAAATTATATGTATATTCGATATTTGGACAATTGAGAGCCATAATGGGGAAAGGGTTCCCATTTCTTGTTATTTCCAAAGGGTTTCTATTTGTTGTTTCAACAAGTAATAACGCAATTGAATTCTTATGTGGATGATGTAGAACTGCCAAATTTGAGCCTCGGTCTTGGAACTTATCCATCAACTTGAATTCTAAGTTTTCTATATACCAGGCAATTGACTCATCTATTTGAGTTGTTGGTACATAAACGTAGCCTATGCGTGAAAAAGCAAATTGTTGGTTCAATGGAAACACTCCCTTAGAAATTATCGCGCTACCAGCACTTACTGACTATTAAAGATTTAATTTGCGAAATGTGATGTTGATTATGCCAAACAAACCTTTGCAGGGCAGTATCAATAGTAATTTTACCTAGTACTTGGGTTCTTAATCTTCTATTAAAGTCATCTGGGTTCAACCCATTAAGTAGAATCAGAAATCGACTATGGAGTATTTCAAGAAGCAAAAGTGAGGTTTCAATAGGGACATTCTTGTAATCGCTTAGTTCTGCCCATAAATCTTCACGATAAGAGTCCGCCAGCGGTTCTTCTTCAGTCAACGCCCTCTTAAACCGTAAGTAAGCGTTCATATCATTATCGGCTAAGTGATGCACAATCTGCTGAATTGTCCAACCATTGAGACGATATGGGGTTTGAAGTTGATTAGGAGTGAGATCCTTTAAAAGACTTCTAAGAGTTATTGAAATATTAGGGATCTGATTTATGAAGCTTTGTCGCTCTTCAGAAGAAGGAGTTAGAATCGGTTCAAAATGACCAATAGGAAAACGTAATTTTTCCACTCTTTGATCCCCCTTATATTTCAAATGACTCCACGGGAAAATGGTGTTATCTGATGCACCCTAACTACGTTTAATCGGCTTCTCGAGTGTGTATAATTCATCATCTATTTGATTGTTCTTTTCGTTTATTATAGTTCTGGCATCCGCTATTGCCTTGTTATAGATATACGGTCCAAGTTCTCTTATCATGAAATCAATTAGTTGCTCAGCTCCTAATGCCCCAATAATTTCCGATCGCTCCTCTTCAAAATAGGTTTGAACATTCTTTACAATTTCCTCCTTTTCTTCTTTTGGGAGCTTGATAGATATGATCATTTAGATTACTCCTCTTCGATCGTTTTCAAGTGTTTGGCACGATTTTGATTACTTATATAATAATATTAGCATAAAAATACTGCCGTTCCTTCCGTGGATAAACGATTAATATTAATAAACCCAGCCTTTGAATTATCTCAGCTGGGTTTAAAAGTTACAATTGTGTTGTTCGACATGTTATTTTCTTTTAGTTTATTTTTTATTGTGATAGTGATAACCAGTGCAAAGTCCTTTTTGTTTGGATTTTGCGGAGCAATTATGTCCACCATTTTTATCCGTTCTTCCTGAATGTGCATAAGCAGAAGTTGAAGTTCCAACTAATACTACGAGAGCAATAAACATCACGATGATCTTCTTCATATTTTCACCCTTTATTTGCCCTATGCTTTAGGACTTAATAGAATCTAACATCATTTTATAGCAAATTCCATATTTAGGATATAGAGAATACGTTGTTATAAAAGGTCCCCGCCCCTTTGAATGACTACAAAAAGCTATGGAGAAAACAACCGATGGGTGAAGCTGCGTGTACCAGGTCAAAGCCAGCTGCAGATCGGACTCAGTCTAGCCGAAAGAGCATCCGACATGTTTCTGGTAGGGAATGTACTAAGTCCGTAGCAGGAGGTTCCACTTCCAATAGAATGAGATTTAATGAATCTCCGATATACGCGGTCATTAATTTTCCTCCGATGTTACTACCCCGTATGGATGGATCGACAGCAATGTTTTCCACAAACCGAAACAAAGGAAATTCCCACACGGCAAGAAAGGCGCTTATAAGATTTTATCAAATTCTCTGTCGTCTTTGTTCAGATCCTCCCTTATCTAGGCTGCTTTTTACTAAAAATACCATTTTCTCTCCAACAACACATAGCACTTCACAAGTGTGAAGATATGTCTAATTGTCAACAATTTCTCCACTCGGCATTTGCGCGCACAGAACCATGATAATTGAACTTGTCATTCTGTGAAAGCAGCGAGATTCTCCAGAGAGGAACTCAATCCCGCGGCGTGATCATCCTGCCGTATTCCTTCCGGTACGTTTTCACAAACGATGGTGACTTCGGTACCTTCCGGAACGGCTGCCAAACTCCATGTCATTGTCATCGTGCCCGCGAACGCGGGGTCCTCGGACTCGAATTCTACTAGTTGTACAACACGCTCGTCTGGGACTAACTCCAGGAATCTCCCCTGGACAACATCGGCATGTTCCGAGGTCTTACCGATCGTTGAGTGGTCCGTTCCGACATAGGTTAAGGACATTCGATAGGCACCACCGTTCCGAGCGTCGAACTCATAAATATGGCCTATCATGCCCTTTGGCGGAAGCCACGAAACCAGGGCCTTTGGATCCACGAATGCCTTATAGATAGTTCGCGGTGATGACATAATAACTCTCGATGCAGAATCAGTTCTCTTCTTGCTGGACGAATTTGTCATAAGATAATCCCCCTTGTAGGTGTCACGTTAAACTTCTTCGGAGTTACATGCGGCTATGACCGATTGAATTGAACTTATTTCCCTGCTACTGCCTATTATAACCCCGACTCCTCTTCTATCTCCAATCCGGACCGAAGCTATAAACCCTTATTGTTCAAAATGAAAACAAACTCTTAACTATTCTTATCCCTTTATTCTGAATTTCAATAGGGTTTTCTTTATATTCTCTTTGGACATACTCATAAGAAATCATTCAAAATTTCCCAGTCTTAATAGTTCCGCAACTTAATTTACTGGATTTCTTTCAAAAACCTCTTCAAAATCTGAAATATAAAAAATCTTCGTAATATCTAAAGGGGTCACTGACTTCATTTTATTGGGATTACTATTTATTAGTTCTACAATTCGATTTCTATTGTATTCATCTTGGTTTATTTCAATATCTTCTTCCCAAGCACATTCGTAATGAAAGGTTCTTTTCTTCCCATCATAAATACTAAAAGACCAGCCATGGTCTTCTGCATTCACTAAGTGTACCAGTATCCCATTATTACTATTAATAAGCCTTTTATTTGGTTTAAACCTTGAACCATTGGGGATAATCGTCACCCAGTTATTAGTCACTGGTTGAACACTCCCGCCACCTGCATTGTTGCGCTGAAGTGGGGGATTCTTGGGTAATCGTACCTATCGGTCCGAACTTGACCAAGCGATCCCTGCCGTCCCGGCAGTTCAGGCAGTCTTCGCTGCCAAACGCAATCCTTCTTTCTCAATGTTCCGGCTGGCGTTCTTGTCCCGATCGTGGTGGCTTCCGCATACCGGGCAATCCCACTCCCGCAGCGATAAGTCCTTCACTTCCGGGTTGCGATGCCCGCAGCTTGAACACAGTTGGCTGGACGGGTAATCTTTCGCCACCACGCTGATCTTACGTCCGTACCATTTTGCCTTGTATTCCAGCATCGTCCTGCACATTGACCACGAGACGTCGGATATCGCCTTGGCTAATCTTCCGTTTTGCAGCATGTCCGATACCTGCAAATCCTCCAGACAGATCGTTTGGTTTTCACGTATCCATCGGGTAGTGATCTGATGCAGGAAATCTTGCCGGCTGTTCGCGATTTTCTCATGGATCATGGCTACTTTCCGCTTGGCACGGTGCCAGTTGGCTCCTCCTGGTATGCGGCGCGACAGGATCCGCTGCCAGTGGGCCAGCCGTCTCTCCCGCTTTCGCAGATGCTTGGGATTAATCTCATCTTCCCCGCGGCTGCATACGGCAAATTTCTTTAGCCCAAAGTCGATTCCAATGACGGTGTCCCGCTTGGGCAAAGGTACGATGTCCACCTCGCAGACGATGGACACGAAGTACTTGCCCGTTGCGCTCCGTCTTACGGTAGCCGACAAGATACGTCCTTCCACTTCGCACGATTTCGCAAAACGGACCCATCCGAGTTTGGGCAGTTTCAATTCTGCATCCCGGATCGCAATATTGTCGTTCGTGTATCTCGTGGTGTAGGATTGAACCGGATTTTTGCGGCTTTTGAAACGGGGAGCCTCGTTTTGTTTGCGGAAGAAGCGGTCGAACGAATCCGCCAAATGGCGGACGGAAGATTGAAGAGCAATACTGTCTACTTCCTTGAGCCAGTCAAAAGATTGTTTGAGCGCAGGAATACCCGTCGCACATTTGTGATAGGACAAACCTGTTCCCGTCTCGTAGTACGATTCGTTCCATTTGGCGAGAAAGTGATTGAACACAAATCGGGAACACCCGAACATCTTATGAATGAGGGTCATCTGCTCGGGCGTCGGATAGAGGCGAAAGCGAAAAGCTTTAGGGTGCAACATAGAGCTTTGTTCACCTCCTCCTAAGTAGATGGTTCACCCCTCTATTATAGCACATATGTTCCCATTCGAGTGCAAAGCTTAACACCGTCGATTCTTCCCCCTCTTACTTCGTAGAAGAGGGAGTCTTCTCAGCCAGATGATAAACGAATCCTCTAAGCCAGGCTCTCCTCAAAAGAGTAATCCCATCATTCTGTTTCGTAGAAAATAAGTGATAGCTTTCACTAAATTCGCTCATCTAAATGCTCCTTATCCGTATTTCAATTTGCATTTCACTCTTCTTTGAAGATAAGGTTGCATGATACGGTTCCTTGCTCACGCAACTCTACAGTTGCTTATACTTGACAAGCAACCTTAGAGTTGCTTATACTCGATATATGAATAGGGACAAAGACGCTATATTCAAAGCACTTGGCGACTCGACTCGGCGGCTTATAGTAGACGAACTATCCGAACGCAACGAGCAGACGTTGTATGAACTTACGGTGCGTCTCATTACGAAGCACGACCTTTCCATTACGCGACAGGCGATTGCTAAACATCTTTCTGCATTGGAAGATGCAGGGCTCGTAAAATCAGAAAAAAAGGGAAAATATCGAGTGGTTATATTCAACAACGAACCACTTAAAAATTTGCTGAAAGGATGGATAGAGTAATTTTAATTAAAAACTTCTGACGAATGTATGGGTTTTTCTGATTGGAGCCAGATTGTTAGTAGAGCACCAACATTGCAAATATCAAAGGAGGCAAAACACTATGAAAATCATTGTTACCAGTATATTCGTTCAAGACCAAGACAAGGCATTGGAGTTTTATACAGAAAAGCTGGGCTTTGTAAAAAAGCATGACGTTCCCGTCGGAAAATTTAGGTGGATAACGGTTGTTTCTCCCGATGAGCAAGACGGTACCGAGCTTTTACTCGAACCGAATGACCATCCTGCCGCCAAAGAGTATCAAAAGAAGATATCTGCCGATGGCATCCCAGCAACAATGTTTGGCGTTGCAGATATTAATAAAGAGTATAAACGATTATTGGAAAACGACGTGAAGTTTACTATGGAGCCGACAAAAATGGGCGAACTCACAATAGCTGTCTTCGACGATACATGCGGCAACCTTATTCAGATTATTCAGAAGTAACTTTATGACGAAATGTCGGTACTTAAAAGAAAAAGGAGTCTAACGGATAACGATAGTTGAAAATTGCAAATGGGAGAGCCCTCATATTCTGATGGCTCTCCTTATTAACCAAGCGGCTCTTAACTGATGCCGCCCCACCTTTGATTACTTACAATTTCTTCTTATCCTTATTGATTATTTCAAGATTTTTTAGTCCATTCTTTTCAAACTCAGTTTCATATTGCTCTTCAATCTCATACATTCTTTCCCTATGTTCTTCCTTTAATTGTCTTACTGGTCCTATTTCTCTTAAAAGATCTCTTTTTGCTAGCTTCATTGAAATCTGTTCCCAGAAAGTGTATTCATCATATTCCTCAACTATTGGCATTAATGATTCTTCAAAATCCATAGTTGTATAAAATTCATTTCCTTCTGCTTTCACAACATCTTCAGCTTGAAAATGTTTTGCTTGTGATATTACGTAATTTTGAATTTCTTCATACTTCTCCAATCTCTCGTCACCTTCTGCTCCTGTCCGTGAAGCATTTGCCATCCAATTTCCCAAAAATAACAATTCAATCAAATCTCTATACTGTTTTTTTGTTAGTTCAAGTTTCATCTTATAAACTCTCCTCTAAATTATTTAAGTCATGCTCTTGTTCTAGGCGATTTCAGTTAACGTATCTTGTGATCTTTCCGCGGCTCTTCGGTTTAGAGTAACTCATACAATTCTCTTAATTGAATGATTGTGTGTCGTGGTTTTACAGTTACTTCATCTTTCCATTCTTGATTCATTTTAATCCATATCGTTTCCATACCAACCTTCGCGGCTCCTTCAATATCTTTAACAGGATGATCCCCTATATAAACGCATTGTTCAGGTTTTAATTCAAGCTTCTCTAATGCCATTTGAAATATCTTTGGATTCGGTTTCTTAATCCCAGCTTCTTCTGAAACAATAACTAAATCAAAATCATCTCTAATCCCTAATTGATCGATCTTCCCATATTGTATTGCCGTCTTTCCGTTAGTTATTAATCCAGTCTTATATTTCTTTCGAATGAACTGCACAACGTCCCTGGCCTGTTCCATTAAAAGGGCATTTCTAACATAATGTACTCCGTAGTAATCCAATAATTCAGTAATTCCAGGCTTTTCGATCCATGGGAGCTCATCTAGTAATTCACTAAACAATTCATTCTTGTCTTTATAACCATCTTGATCAAGTTCTATAATTCTATTAATAAAGTTCTCGTTTAATTCATGATGAGAAAAGTACGTATTCACAAAAGAAGCAGCAAAGTTTCTAAACGTATTTAACCTATCTAAGATCGTATTATCCAGATCAAAAATGACCGCCTTAATGTTCTCCATGGTTTCCTCCATAGATCTATCCCCCAAACGCAATTCTATATCCATCGGTATCTTGAATAGTAAATTCACTAAAAGAATCATTCAGATCCGGTCCTCTTACAATTTTTATTCCTTTAGAACTAAACTCTTCAAGCAACAATCGAACATCTGCATAACAAAAAGCATCAAAATATAACCCGCCTTCAACTGAAGAAAAAGGTCTGACCTCTTCTAGATTTATTGCTTGATGAAGAATAAATGTAACTTTATCCCTTGTCATATGTACATGTTGAACATCTGGACCACCGATTAATTCATATTTAAAGCCAAGATCCTTATAAAAACTTACTGATTTTTCAATATCTTTTACAAGTAACACCATTGTTGGCCCAGATAACACTGCTTGTTCCATCTAGTAAATACCTCCACAAATTTGGATGTTAATGCCTTCTATTTAGCCCACTGCATGGTAGGATTCAAGTAATCTAAGCCCGAGTTTGTGATTTCTTAACTTTCATGTATTCACGAGACGTCCCACCAACTTAAATCTCACTTGTCTTTATTAATATCCTCATAGAAAATGATTTTGTTTCCAAAAGGATCTACAACAGAGCATTCTTCCGTTTCCCAAGAGGTCTTCTCCAAGCCGGGTCTTGAATAGTTATACTGCTTTCCATTTAGATTCTTTTGTAATTCTCTGATTCCATTCACTTCAATTCTAATTGCAGATCCGGGACTGCAATCTCCATAGTGTTCACTAAGGTGAATTCTGATCTCATGCATAGAAATTTGCATATATAAAGGCATATTGGGTTCAAAGCGATGTTCCCAATCCACCTTGAATCCAAGGTACTCTATATAAAATTCCTTTGCCTTCGGTTCATCAAATATACGGAAAATTGGGATTATTCCTTGAAGTATCATTATTGTCTACCTCCTTCTTTGTCCCTGAGTAATTCTTCAATTAATATTCCATTGATTTTCAGCCCTGAAATATCACAATCGATTATTTCCATATTGGATAAATTACTATTCCGAAAAATAATAGGCTTATATTGTCCATCAGGATTAAAATTTCCATCACCTTCCTGGGGAAGCACAATATTAAGAAATTCCGTTCCGTAAAGATGTACATGATCAATAACCGCATGACTTAAATTTGCGTGTTGGATTCCTGTTCCTGATAAATTCGCGTTGGTAATTTTTATTCAGACAAGTTGATGTCATTCATGACAATTCCACTCATATTTGCATTGTTAATATGGGACTTTGCTAAATTAACATTATCAAAATTGAGCTCTTGTGCATTAACATCTTTAAACGTCGAGCCAGAAATATCCGCCATTTCTACATCCAACTTCTCAACTTTCATTCCCACTTTAAATTTCTCCCTTCAAATTTAGAGTACTCATATATGTAGATAACATTGATGATTGCACATAACGTTTTGGTATTCTCGACGCCTCACCGGCTTAAGGGCCGAATGTGCCGATGTGTGAATACTGTGTTAGCTGAAGTAACTGCCTTCCTGAATAGTTTACAAATGCCTTTATACTATTGGTACAAAAATATCAGCTTTATTGAAATGTTGTTCTTCTCCAAATCTAAATACTTCAAGTGATAGTGATCTTGTATTATTTTCAAGACCATTTGCTTTTAAGTACGATTTTATTAACGCATATGGATCTTGATCCGTTGATCTTACCTTGACATAGCGTTGATTCGGCACACAGAATCCAATCATTCCCTTCGGAATATCCTTGATTTCTGTTACCTCCATGCAGTAAATATATGTAAAAAGAACATCGTTAGCAAAATGGGGACATACATATTCATTCTCATTAATAATTTCTTTAATCTCACTCTTTCTAGCAAGAAATATCTGATTTGCCTCTTTTATTCTATCAGGATCAAATCTTTGAAATACATTAGTCACTGGAACTCCGACAAAATACTTCTCTCCTAAAGTAACGATCTCGATTTGATTGTTCTTCAAATTTCCTCCCCCATTGATATGCTTTCATAACATTCCGCAGTGACTGCTAATTGCATCCCCGAATCTACATTCTAACTCCAGCCGGACAGAGGTCCAAATGGCCCGAAGCGCGAATACAGTGTTAGCAGAAGTTAATGGCCTCTTGAGACATTCTCCATAAGTTCTTCTCTCGCCTTTATTAACCAAGGGTGTACTAGTTTTAGTTTATCTCGTTGGTCCCAAATGTTATTGAGGTATATTAATATTGCTTTGTCTATTTCAAGTTCATTTACTTTAATTCTCATTTCTTGTAGGTATGGATGATCTCCAGGTAGTTTCCATGAGATCTTATCTGAAACAAATAATATCTTATCGGTCATACTAGCATTCGCTTTATGGGTTGTATGACTTTCAATTGCATTTAATATTTCATAATCCGTTATTCCAAAAATATCTTGAGCCATATACTTGGATAGTTTTTGGTGAACGCTTCTATCATATTTATGCTCCTCATCGAGTATTTCAATAGATAGCTCTTTGGCTACATCCAGCATTGTAGAGATTGGAATCACATTACTAATATCATGCAACAGGGATGCTTTAATGACTTTAGCTGGATCAATGGCATAGAGTTCTGCGATATGCTTTGCCTCGGCAGCAACTTCTAAAGTGTGTTTCAACGTTCTTAAATCACCATTCTGTGTAAAGAATTGATTTATATCTTCATTTAAGTCACCTGAAGAATAAAAGTCTTTTGTATATTTTTTGAAGAGTTCATTCATGTTTTTCATTCCTTTGCATTAATTTCTGGTAACGTTCTGATATTCACGATGCCCAGATACGCGAATACAGTGTTATGTGATGTTCCCACCTTCGAAGCGCTACCAATACAATTTACTTAATCAATTCAATTCCCTATCAAATCTCTTAACTTATTAGCTTCTTTTTTTGGAATTTCATAACCCTGATTTGTATTAATAAGATCTACGAGGAGTCCTGTTGAATTTCTACTAGTCCCTAATGATAAATGGTATTCTTTTATTGTTTTATCCTTATACGTTAATTGCAAAATGTATTCTGCGCCATAGTCGATATCTCCTGACATTGTTTCAGCTTTTTCAAATGCGTTTCTAAAAATTTGAATATCCTTTTCATTTTCATATGACTTATCATTACATTCTTTACTATTCATGCTAGGGTTACATTTGAGATTTATTAAAATAATCTGTTTCTGAATTTCTATGGAACTGCTCTGGTTCATACACCCTGCAATCAGAAAACCTATTATCGCAGTGAGAATATAGAGCTGTTTGATTTCTACCACTTCCTAATCATTAGGATCTTATGGGGATTTCACCTAACATTCGTGTATTCACGACGTCCCATCACCTTAAAGAAGCGACCGGTTGGGTGGTACGGGGTGTATTCGGTTGAATCCGCTTCCCTGAATCGTGATCCCATACCAAGGACCAAATGACCATTCTAACTATTTCCATATTAATGCATTGATTTCCTTTCGTTTCCTGATCAATTATTGTCATTGAAAAACAAATAATGTCGCTTTATAAGCGACATTATTTGTTACCTGCAATTCATTTTCTGTTGCGCGTCTTACTAAATCGATATAGCCAGGAAAATAACAATAAAATCATTCCTATACTTAACAACTGAATGATTGCAGTTGACCAACTAAAAGTCATGCTTGTTTCCTCCCTTATTGATATTTATGTACTTTAGGTATTCATATAACTTCTTGCTATTCACCAGGCCCCACCATCTTAAAGGAACGAAGTTACTGTCTGCGACGCGTTTGGGTGGTGTGGGTGTGTCCGGCTTAATCTACTTCTCTGCTGCCGAATGACCCCAAGCGTGAATATGGTGTTAGCTGATGTCATTACCTTCCTCGATTAAGCCCAAAAAATATCATTTTTATCTACAGCCTTTACTTGTTCTTCAAAATTTTCATTTGGTTTTATGTCATCTACAAAATGCCATTTATCCCTACTATCTTTCCAATATACTTTCCAAAATGAGTTATCTAATCTAAATTGAGCAATGGGGAGTTCAACGCGCTGTCCTGGCATAAATGAAGGTCTTTCTTGGGTTAATGTAATTGTATCCCCTCTGAACTTGTATTTAATTTGAATGTCTCGCTTGAGGTGTTTTGGAATTTTTTGATCGATGTAGTTATTGAGAAATTTCTCAATTCTCTTTTTGGTAAATGCATCTAGCAATTAAATCACTCCAATGTGTTTTGAACTTTAGCAATGGTTTCGCCTAAAGTAAATGTATTCTTAGTCACTCTTCTTCCCAGATCCAAATGCAATTACATAATTATCTGGGTCTTTTATCGAAAATTCCTTCCAAGATCCCCACTCAAAATCATAAATTTCTGGCACTTGATTAATTTTTGCCCCTCTATCTTTCAATTGCTTATATAATTCATCTAGTTCAATATGTGTTTCTACATAAGCATATGTATCCCATGATTTATCTTGCCCTTTACCTGGCGTATTAGGTGTAATATCATCAGGATGGTTTGCTTCGATTAATTTAAATCCTAGTCCGAATTCATCTCTTACTGCCCACCATTCTGTAACTTCGCATTCTAAAACATCCCTATAAAATGCCTTCGAAATTTCTAAATCTGAAACTAATAATACTTGAACTGAGTTTTGAACTTTGCTCATAGGAATACCTCCAAATTTTGAGAATTCATCCCCGAAACCTCATCTAATTTCTGTCCGGACCGAGGGGCGAATGCCCCGATGCGTGAATACATTGTCAGGTGATGGCCCCGACTTCTTGGTTTTAAAATCTTTTCCTCTTTTTAAGCGGGTTGATGAACATCAAACATATTCCCGAACGGGTCGTAAAATGTAAAGAACTTGCCAATATATCCTTCATCAATTATCTTCCCTACTTCAGTTCCAAGTTCTAATAGATAGTTATAAAATCCTTCTATGTTCTTCACTCTAAAACCAATTGTGTAATGGTCTTCTCCATTTACAAGGAATGTGGAAGTGGTTTCATCATCAGTCTTAACTAAAAATAAGCTTGGCCCCATTGTGAAATCCACATATGCCCGTTCATCATTTCTAAATCCAAGTTTTGCTCCCAACTTGTTACAATACCAGTCTATTGCTTGCTCTAAATCTGAAACAGGTATTTCGGTATACTCAATGCCTTCGATAAATTGTTGAAGCATGTTATTCAATCCCTTCAATGAGGTTGGGTAGTACGGGTTTGTGTTATATAAGGGTAGAGGCGTCTTGAATATGCTTTCTAAACTCTTTCGTCAATTATATGTTTATTTTCAATTTTTTTATTGTCATTTTGTTTTCTTATTTCATTGCGTAAATATTGCACTTCAGTTATTAAGTCACCAAGTTTCTTTGATGTCTTTGATGAATCTACTGCATACCGCACAACAGCAGCAACAATAAGAATAGCAATTAGACATAAAAGTAATATTACAAAGATTCCTGCGACTTCCATGAATGATACATCCCCTTACATAAGAAAAACTTAAATTTTTCAACCACCTTAAGCCCAAAGAGCGGCCACGGCGCGGTTAGGTGGTGCGGGTGTGTCTGGCTGATTCGGCTTCCCTGCTGCTGCCGACTGTATCCCCGAAATCACATCTTACTTCTGCCGGGCCGAGGGCCGAATAGACCGAAGCGTGAATACGGTGGTTTCGGATCTACATGTCTTCTTGGCATACCCACCGATTATTGAGCAAGCATTATTATTCCAATTGTTATCAATATTGAAGCTATTATTCGATTTCTTCCCTGCGATTCCTGCAAAATAAAGATTCCCATTAATGTTCCAAATACTGTTCCAATTTCACGCATAGGTGCAAGTTGCGAAACAGGCATTGTCTCTAGTACCTTCAAAAATAATATGTACCCTCCTGGAGCGAGCACTCCGCCTAAAATAATTGTTTTCCAATTAATTCGCCATTCCTGACGAAGTCCATTTGACTTAATTGTTATATATGTAAGTGCAATTAAATTACCAATGTTAGTTGCCTCATTTAGTGTTATAGCAGGGAGATATTTAAGCGTGACTTTGTCAACTATAGTGTAGGAAGTTATCATTATTCCAACCATAACAGCCAAAATAATAGACCTGTTAGAGAAGTTCCAGCGCCCCTTGGTTTTTAAGTCCCCAACCAGATAAATTCCTACTACAATGCAGACGATACCAATCCATCCTTGGAATCTTAGATTCTCTCCTAAGATTAGAACACCAATTACAGGTACCACTAAAGGACTTGTTCCTCGCATTAAAGGATAAACTTGTGACATATCACCTATCGTATAAGTCTTAGCAAGTAAAAGTACATAAACTCCATGAAATAACATACTTGCAATAACTAAAAGCCAACCTGCTAAAGGGATATATTCAATTGTTCTTATTTCAATTAATACAAGGGGCAGGAAAATTACTATAGCTGCCCATTGGCAGTACCAAAGAAATACGTTTTTGTTTATACTTCTCTTCGCAAAAAGGTTCCAAATTGAATGTATTAATCCTGATAGAATAACTAAAAGAACTGCAATTAAGGTCAATTAGTTCACCTTTCTTAGCATTACATGAATTTCCGATAACGTTCTGGTATTCACGACGCCCCACTTCGGCCCGCGATGGGGTTAGGTGTGCGGGTGTGTCCGGCTGAATCTGCTACCTTGCTACCGAAATGCTGAAGCGTGATATGGTGTTATATGCTTTTATTGATTTAATACAATATATCCCAACCATCCAATAATAATATAATTGGGTAAATTCATCGTTAATGCTAAAATACGTTTTCCTTTCTTTATATAAATTGCTGATCCAATATAAAATAAAGGAAACAATAAACTCAAAAACATAAACCTCGGAGTAAAAGCAAGATATAAGGACATTGGTATTATCATTACTGCAGAGATATATAAAAATCGATAATTATTGAATAACAGCCCTACAAACGAACTTACTATTGATGCAATCATTAAAGGCCAAAAGAAAAAAGTAATCGTGAGCACCTCCATGTTACAAATAATGTGCTTTCAACTTCTTGTTTTTAATGATTTAGCGGATGTTTCATTGCGTAAACACTATAGTTACTCGATGTTCCTGCCTTCTTTCAATTACACCTACTATTCTTCCAATAACTATTACCAGTCCTTTTGGCGGATCTTTTGTATTTGGCTTCCTCTTTGGATATATAGAACTTAAATGTGTTTGTTCCCCATAATTTACCAGTATTCCACATCTTCGAAATGCCTACTTTTTATTATTCCATGTCCCTCAATTATTTCCTTTCTCTTCCTTAACCTATATGTCACTTAATAGCGAAAAAGTCACGGAAATCCGTGACATGGCTTCTCGCGCACCCTCATAAGCTATCTAAATGATTTCATATTTTATTCCGGAAGTTCTATATGCTCCGATACTCGTGATTTCAAAATTTCAATTAGTTCTTCATCCATAAACTTAAAGTCATCCGGAATATCCAAACAAATGATCTGTTTGCCACTTAGAATATTTGAAAATTTGTCTTTAAGCCTTCTAAGATGTTTCTTCTCCATAACAAATATCAAATCTGACCAACCAACATGTCCTTCTGTAACTTTAATCCTTGCACCTTCTTCTGTTCCGGCGGATCTGACTTCATAGCCGTTGAGTCCATCAAAGATCTTCTCTGCCGTCAAGCTTCGCCACTTATTACGGCTACAAATAAATAATAGTTTAATAAATTACTCCTCCATATAGTCAGCAGAATTTGCAAATAAAATTAGTTAAAAAACGCAATTATGATTATGATAACTCCTACAAAAATAGATAAGTATCCTCCCCAGATGACACCTTTAAGGTTTCTCACGCCATTCACTCTTAGGCGAACAAATACATCAGGTTAAATAATTTGAAATATTCCACTTAATATTGCTAAGGCTGAAAATAGTAAAAGACCACCCATTAATGTTCTCCTTTAATTAACCAGTCTTTCCCCGATTTCATCTAACGCTCTTGTATTCACGACGTCCCACCGACTTAAGACGACGAAGTCGCCGGGCGCGATACACTTATTCGGTGCGGATGTGTCCGGCTAAATCTGCTTCTTTGCATGAGAAACATCCGCGAAACTTCATCAAATGCATCGGTCCGGACCTAGGGCCTAACGGCCCGAAGCGTGAACATGTTGTTAGATGATGGCGGGGCTTTCGAAGAATTACTTCCAAAATTACTATTGTTCTTTGTTTTCCCTATTGAATCCATGTTCTATTTGAAATTGTCTATTAGCTTCTGTAATCAAAACCATTTGTTTAACAATAAATTTCCACAATGACATAATTAATCCAATGATAAAAATCAATATTCCAAAGATAAATGTCATTTTGGTAATATCCCAGATTTCATTTGGTGTTATTATTTTTAAGGATTGGTAATCTCCTGCTCTTTCATTTAGAGAGATGTATATAATGATTTTTTCTAATCCACTCAAACTAATTAAGAAAATCCCTGTTATTAAAAAGGCTAACCCAAATGGTTTCAAGTTGATTCCCCCAAATTAAAGAATTCTAGTTCGATTCTTAAGTGTTTTAGCCTTTGCCCCGATTTCAAAAGATTATCATTTATTGATTCCTGCCGGACCGAGGGGCTTGTCCTCAAAAGCGTGAATACGGTGTTAGAAGCAGTTGCTTCTTCTTGAATAACTTACAGCTTTCTAGCATTCTCAAATCTATGTATTCCAAAATCTTTGATTGAAGACTTTAGTAAAGTTTCTCTTAATGGGTTCAAGTTAGGCGTGAATCTAATTTCTATATTTAGTTCTGTAAGTCTTTCAATTAAATTATCTAGTGGCTTTATTCCAATTGGGTTTATTGATTCTTCAGATATATAATAGCCTGCAAATTCATCAAACAATTTAAAGCTTTCTACTGGTAATTCATATCTGAAGATAGTTGTCTTATTAATTCTCTTGTACCAACCAACTTCGACAGTGATAACAATATTTGAATCCGTAAGTCCAAAAAACTTATGATCGTCTTCATCACTTATTCCTTCAGTTCTTGTATAAACAATTCTGGGACAGTCTCGTGGAAAGTAAAAGGTAAATTCATGTTGCTGGTCTATCGCCCAAACAACCGGAGGCATGTTCTGTCTATTATGTTTAACTCTTGGATTAAAAATTCTTATATCAGATTTATCACTAAAATGATAAAGCTTCACCGATTTACCTCCTGAACTTACGGTTCTGTAAGCATTTGCGTCTTCTGTTCTCAAAAAATCTTGGTAATTGGATTCCTGATGTATTTAATAAAGAGTTGTCATAATCTAATCCACAACTCCAGCAGTATTCGGGATATTCCGAATGAATACAATCCTGGCACAGCGGTTTATTACAGTTAATGCACTGCCTTATAGATTCAGTGAATCGTGAAAATAACATTTCATAGAATCCCTCATGGTTTATATGTATTTACTTGAATTTCAGATAACGTTCGCGTATTCACGACGTCCTTTCCCCTTAGATAGCTCTTATCTTAGGGGAAAGATGTGTCCGGCTGATTCCGCTTCCCTGCTACTGCCAATTGCTTCCCCGAATAATCATCTAACTCCTGCCGGACCGAGGGCCGAATGGCCCGATGCGTGAACATGGTGTTAGGTGATGTCCCTGTCTTCTTTGAAATACTGACAGTGTTCTCGAAAATTATAATCTGCATACAGTGATCTCTATAGGTGTATCTATAAATTCATTTATTATTATTTCTTTAACTCTTCCCCATTGTAATTTGTCCAGTCCACATCCAATTTCAGGCATTGCTAATTTATTAATTGATTCTTGAACACAAATCTCTTTCATCGATTTCAATGACATTGTTAAAGTTTCATATGTTGGTTTATACCAATACTTACTCTTTGTTATTAAATTAAATACTCTGTCCACCTTGTACGACTTACCAACTATTAAATCATTTCTTGAAGCCATGTCTTGAAGTGAAGACAACTTAAACTTCTTACGAAATTGAACTGCGATTCCTGCTCCCATCTTAGCATCTGCAGAAATACAATGAGCCAGGAAATAATCTTCTGGCATTGTAAATAAATCTTTCTTGATTTCTATTAACTCCATTGAGTCCACTCCACCTTTGCCTTTATAGGGATTTCACCTAACGTTCATGAGTTCACGACGTCCCACCATCTTAAGCCCGAAGGGCGGCCGCAACGCGGTTGGGTGGTGCGGGTGTATCCGGCTGATTCCACTTCATCGCTGCTGCCAATTGCATCCCCGAATCCACATCTTACTTCTGCTGGACCGAGGGCCGAATGGCCCGATGCGTGAACATGGTGTTATCTGAAGTATGACGACCTCGAAGCACTTCTATCAAAATCTATTCCATAAAGTTATCAGAATTATATCCATTTGGTTTGCTACTTTTTATTTCATATTTCTTTTTTGTATTATTCCAAATATAGATGGTTGCTATTTCATCCCAACCTCCTTCATTTCTATATTTTTTCCATTGCATTAATATGCTTTGACCTTTAATAAATACGCCTCTATCGCCCTGAAGGTTTAAGATTTCTTCCAGTTTGTCCTTTTTTAATCTAAATACTGCTACTGAAGCATTTGAAGGATAATACTCAAAACTTACTAATACATGTTTTTCCTTACTGTTCTGCTTCAGAAAAATAATATGAGCAGGCTCTAAATCATCATCACTATAATAACAACAATTAATATTTCTAAATTTTTGGTTTTGATATATCCAAAACTGACCTTCATCATCTAGTAAATAGTATTCCTTCATTTTGTCATTATTTAGATCTTCAGATTTTATTTCTTTTACTTTAAGTTTAGGATTCTCTTTCAAAAATAAAGCACTAATCTCTTTATTTGATTGAGCAGAAGATGCGACGCCTGCCGAAGACCAAACTGATAACATACAAACAACAAGTATGAGAGGTAATATTCTCTTCATGATCTTTCCTCTTTTCGTCATATTTCAGATAACGTTCTGGTATTCACGACGCCCCACCATCCTAAAGGAACGATGTGACTGGCCGCGACGCGGTTGGGTGGTGCGGGTATGTCCGGCTGATTAGGCTTCCCTGCTGCTGAAATTGCCTCACCGAATCCTCTTCTAACTTCGGTCCGGACCGAGGGGCGAATACCCCGATGCGTGAATATGGTGTTAGACGAAGTTAACGCATCCCTGAAATACCCAAGTATCTTTCGTGCCTTTCGTGACCTTGGTGTCTTTCCAATGGTTTATTTCTAATTTCTTTTATGGTATCATTTTATTAAAGAAGCCGAGTGCAGCTAACACTCGGCTACACAATTGGCTTGGATGGGTTATTCCCTTCTAGGTCATAGACGGCAAAAACCCACCTGTGGCTGCAACCTTGGGGTGGGTTTTTACTTTCTCTTGTAGTTATTTCCAATGTAAGTTAAAAGAGCAATAATTAATGATGCAAAAAGTATCATGATCGATATTGCGTCCTTTAATTCCATAGCTTCACCTCCTTTCGAAGGGAAACCATGCCCACCCAAGATTCAATTGTGATTTAATTATACCATTCTTCTCCAACCAATAGCAGAACGTATGGTCGTATATTCATTACTGTTGATTTTCATGTTTCGCGTTAGTTTCGTCTAACGTTGTTGTATTCACGAACCCGAGAACTTTAAGCCCCAACGGGGCGGCCACGACGCGGTTAGGTTCGCAGGGTTGTCCGCCTAATCCACTTCCTCGAAATGCCTCGGGCGGACCGAGGGTCGGCGAATGCCGGCCCGATGCGTGAATACGGTGTTAGCTGATGTCAACGACTTCTTCGAGCTACTCATAACCTCTCGATTTTTTCTTTATCGTGTTGTTTCCCATTTGTCAATAATTTCGGTCATGCATCCGGGAAATAGAATATTATAATCTCGTCTCTTAGAGCGAATCGTCATGCAATCAACTACAATACATTCAAATTTATTTGCCAGTTGTATGAACCCGTTCGGTAACTTGTCTACGAATGTTATATAAGCCGTTATACTGTGTCCATCACTTTTATGTGGTCTATCCATCCACGGAGTCTTAGTTCCTTGGCAAGAATATTCTGTCCTAAGTCCCAATAAGTTAAGCTTAGCAATTATGTTTACAAGTTCTTCGTCAATTTCATTTTTATTACGTTTTTCTACTATGTCGTTCTTGATATTAAATTGTTCACGGTAATCTATGTCTCTCGAAAATTTCAAAATGAAGTGTTTGTAATACTTATCATTAAAATCATTCACCAAAAAGTGTCTATAGAACTCATCCACAATGTTATTATTAGGATCGAAAATCTGTATGGTACATGTATAACAGCCTTCGTCATTATTAGGGTGAAAATCATCGGTATAAGCAGATAAAGTAAAAATAGCTCGCTTGCCATCTTCGATATTTCGTCTTGTTTTCTCTTCAAGTATAAGCCCCACCGACTTTCCTCCTTTTGGATTAAGTGAAACTACCTAAATGATACCCATGTTCTTTTCGTTGATTCAGCTAACGTTCTTATATTCACGACGCCGAGAGGCTTAAGGACCCGAAGGGTCCGGCTGCTCTTGCGCAGTTAGCCGCGCAGGTGTGTCCGCCTGAAACCACTCCCTGAAATCCTTCTGCCGGACCGAGGGACGAATG
Source organism: Cohnella silvisoli (assembly GCF_021190915.1). GTDB lineage: Bacteria > Bacillota > Bacilli > Paenibacillales > Paenibacillaceae > Cohnella > Cohnella silvisoli. The sequence continues at coordinate 61,895 of NZ_JAIOAP010000018.1, read as the reverse complement.
TCCCGAAGCGTGAATATGGTGTTATCAGAAGTGACTGACTTCATTGAATCACTTACTTTCTATTACAGGACTTTCCCAACCATCATAATTCCCATCGGCTTCTATTGTTTTCTTAAGTAGTTCTGTTGTAATTTTGTTTATTGTTTCAAATTCAACAGTACTTGTGTGTGAGATAATTAATCGATATGGATATTCCGATTCTTGTAGTGTTCCTTCTTCAACAATTTTATAGAAATTTGAATCGAGATTTCTTTTAAAGTCTTCTCTATTCTTATTTTCTAGAAAATAAACCCAATGGTTTATTTCACGAGGTATATGAAGATCATCATTGTTTGCTTTTAATTGTTCAACAACTTCCCTATCTATTTTCCGCTGCTTTTCAAAATCATCTGGATATAAAGTTTTTAAATAAAATTCCCAATTTGGATCTTCCCCAATTGAGATTACACATTTAAGCTTTTTATATTTCGAAAGTGCTTTATTAAGCATATTAAAAAGTGAATCTTTATGCTTTGTATAGTAGTAAAAAGATTTAGAGTCTGCATAAGTGATGGCACCAACTACATAATCAAGTTCTGTCAAATGGCTTTCTATTTCATCTTCAACTGTACCAAGAAGTTCATTATCTAATTTCTTTGAAAATATACTTCTTGATTTCATGTTTACTTCCATTAATATTTTTGCACCATCGATAGGGGCATTTCCAACTATCCCCACATCTACTCTTACAACAGTTTTGGATTTAGATAGATATACTTCCCAGTGATCAGACAAATTAATTCTCCTTTATTTTTAAGTAGTTACAGTCATTTCACATAACGTTCTTGTATTCACGACGCCCCACCACCTTAAGGTCACGAAGTGGCCGGCCGTGATGCGGTTAGGTGGCGCGGGTGTGTCTGGCTGATTATGCTTCCATGCTACTGAAATGCTTTTTTGATTCTACTTCTAACTTCTGCCGGATCTAGGGCCGAATGGCCCGAAGCGTGAATACGGTGTCAGATGATGCCTCCGGCTTCTTGAGATACCCTCAAATATTCTTCTCATCATTAAACTCAATACAAAAAGGTTGTATTTCAGGTCTTAAACAGTACTCGATTCTTTGTCTGAAATCTTTCCATTCGACTCTTTTTAGTGCTTCCTCTATCGGAAAGAAGCCCGATTCTAAGCTTTCTGATGTTTGTATTAATTCACCACCAATTGGCTTCGCTAAAAACAGGGTGTTACAAATTGAATTTCCAACGTTCTGAAATATTCCGCAGAATTTGATAATTTCTATGTCTATTCCTGATTCTTCTTTTGTTTCTCTTATTGCAGCATGAGTTAAGGATTCTCCTTCTTCCACTTGACCACCAGGCATCTCCCAGCCTCTTCTTGGTCCTTTGATAAGTAATAATTCGTTTTTGTCATTTATTACAATTGCAGCTGCCGAAACGATATGCTTTGGTGGATTCATCGCTTTACTCCTTAAAAAGATTAATATGTATTTATGATCTAAAATATTTTCGACTTTAATTGCTCTTCGTAGGTTTCATCTAACGTTCTTATATTCGCGACGTCCCATTCCCCTTAGATAGCTCTTATCTTAGGGGAATCGATGTGTCTGCCTGTATCTGCTTCTTTGATATTCTTCTGGCAGACCGAGCGGCGACAGCCGCGAAGCTGAAACACGTTGTTACTTGATGTCTGAGCCTTCCTCGATATACCTACAAAAAGTCCTTACCTTAGCTATTAAATTCTATAAGAAATGGTTCTTTTCGGTTTAAACAATATTCAATTTGTTCTTTAAAGCTCTTCCAAAGTTCAATACAACCGCAGCAGCGACTACAATATGCTCAGGAGATATATCTATTAGCAAAATGACTCCTTTATTTAATGGGTTGCTCAGATTTCATATAACGTTCTTGTATTCGCGACGTCCAACACCTTAAGCCCCAATGGGGCGGCTGCGATGTGGTGGTGAGAATGTGTCCGGCTGATTAGGCTTCCCTGCTGCTGAAATTGCCTCACCGAATTCTCTTCTAACTTCGGTCCGGACCGAGGGGCGAATGCCCCGATGCGTGAATATGGTGTTAGACGAATTAACGCCTCCCTGAAATACCCAAGTATCTTTCGTGCCCTTGGTATCTTTCCAATGGTTTATTTCTAATTTCTTTTATGGTATCATTTTATTAAAGAAGCCGAGTGCAGCTAACACTCGGCTACACAATTGGCTTGGATGGGTTATTCCCTTCTAGGTCCTAGACGGCAAAAACCCACCTGCGGCTGCAACCTTGGGGTGGGTTTTTACTTTCTCTTGTAGTTATTTCCAATGTAAGTTAAAAGAGCAATAATCAACGATGCAAAAAGTATCATGATCGATATTGCGTCCTTTAATTCCATAGCTTCACCTCCTTTCGAAGGGAAACCATGCCCACCCAAGATTCAATTGTGATTTAATTATACCATTCTTCTTCAACCAACAATAGAACGTATGTTTGTAAATTCATTACTGTTGATTTTCATGTATCGCGTTAGTTTCGGATAACGTTTCCGTGTTCACGACGACCCACCACCTTAAGCCCGAAGGGCTGCCGCGATGCGGTTAGGTGGTGCGGATGTGTCCCGGCGATCACTCCTCCGGCTTATCTCCCGGGACCGAGGGGCGTATGCCCCGATGCGTGAACACATTGTTATATGATACCAGCGCCTTCTTCGAATTACGTTCAATGATTTATCATGTTGTATGCATTTAAGGTTTTTAGATTCATTAATGTTCTATATGCTCTCCATTCATTCAACGCTATTCCCCCGGGTGGTTCCCATAGTATAGGCCAGCCACCATCTTCATCTTGCTGCGAAACCAACACCTTCAGGTGATCCATAATCGTTTTGTCTGAAAAAATACTTCTGCAATAAGAGTTAGGTACTGGCGCGATCTCTAACGGTGTCAGCCCATACTGCTGGGGAGGAGCTTCCAAACAAAAGAATCTTGATTGATAGAGATCCTTAGATAGTTTGTTAAATAATGGCTTTATTTTTTCAATTTGAGGTAGACTTTCTAACAGAATAAAAGCTGAAGCTATAGTATGTGCATCGTCATCGCTTCGAGAGGATATGACATTTAAACAAATATCAGTTGCTTTATCAAGCCATGGATGCTTCACTCCTTGCCACCTAATCAGTCCTACTAATGCAGTTAGCTGACTTATTGATGGTTCCACAGATAATGGATTGTTCCAATGTTCTGCTCTGGGAAATTTACTGGATGAAGGCAAGATGATTGGGATTCCTGTTTCTAAATCAGCACTTTTTGATACGTAGTCTATAACTTTATATGTCAGGTCTTCATTTTTAATTTCGCAATCATACAATAATTTTAGCGCAAATCCAGTATAGAGAGGTTGACTCTCTGGTGTGCGCAAGTCGGGTTCCAAAGCATGTCCAAATCCACCATCATCATTCTGATATGCTTTTATTGCATTTAGAACGTTATTTTTTGTTCCCCCTAGAAAAATATATTCAAATACTCTTCTCTCAAGTAATCTTCCATTTTCCCAAATGAAGTTGGCAGCTTTCTCAAAATTCATTTTCTTTCCCTCCCTGAAAATTTGTATTTAGCGCTGGTTTCATATAACGTTCTTGTATTCACGACGTCCCACCGAGTTAAGGACCCGGAGGGTCCGGCCGCGATACGGTTACTCGGTGTGGATGTGTCCGGCTGATTCCGCTTCCCTGCTGCTGCCAATTGCATTCTTGAATTCACATCTAACTCCAGTCCGGACCGAGGGCCGAATGGCCCGATGCGTGAACATGGTGTTAGCTGAAGTTGCATTCTCCTTCGAGGAGCTGACAAATCATTATTTCATTATCTTTGACTTCAATAAATTCTTTAGATTTATTGTGGTAAATAACGGGGTTAATTGTGTTGTCCTCAAAAAGAACTTTTCCATTAGAGTGATCATAGATTTGAAACCCTTTATCCTGAGATGAACAAAATAAATATGTGTCGAAAAATAATTTTCCATAATATATTTCAAATTCGTTTACAATGCTACCATCCGTTACATTATATATTCTATAGACTGTTCCTTTTTGATGGTTCAAGATATCTTCCTCATCAAAAAGGCTAATGTCGAGCTTCCCTGAAAGACCAACTTGGGTATTGCTGATCCAACAAATAGGATCATTCCAGTCTTCCTTCCCCCACCACAAATCTTTCTTACTTACTCCATCCTCAGACTCCCATTTATTATTAATTATCCATTGTTTAAGATTCCAAGTAGTCACCGAGCCAAGTGGATGCCATTCCCAACCATTGTCTACTACCCATTCATGGTCAGGAGATATTAAAAGTTGTCCATGAAAATAATCCAAATAATGTTCTTCTGTTGTTTCCGGATTTTCTCTTGCTGTTAATACTTCACCTGTCAGTGGATTTGTTATGTCTAATCTGTTCCACAGAGTTCCATGTATAATTAGTACTTGATTATTATGTTTGACAAAGGCAACCGGAAATATGGTCTGCTCATAATGGTATTCGTCTCTACTAAATCGCATCATGATTCTATTCATATTTAAATCAATTACCAATCCATTCCGACCAAATGTATTAAATGCTGCGACAATGTTCCTATCTGACGAAATAAGAATTGAAACGTACTTATCAAAATCTAACTCTCCATTGTCGATCGAAAATACAGTGTTACAAGATTCATCCTTAGTGTTGATTTCTAAAATCTTACCGCTTCTCGTGATTGCAAAATAAGAATTATCTTCAGTGATTATTGGTTGTATATCTAAAATCACTTCATTCTCAAGTAACGTACATCTTCTATGATTAAACTTTAGTACAATATCCTCCATGACTATCCCTCACAATGTAATTAATGCAATTTCAGCTAACGTCTCTCGTATTCACGACGCCCGACTCCCTTAGATAGCTCTTATCTTAGGGAGTCGGGTGTGTCCGCTGAATCTGCTTCCCTGCCAACTGCTTCTGCGGACCGAGGGCCATCAGGCCCGATGCGCGAATACGGTGTTATGTGATGTCCCCTTCTTTCTTGAATTACCATCAAAGATATTTTCTGTTTCTCTTCAATACTACTAGGTTTCCTTTCATTCCTTCATGGTTATAACCGCGACCTGTGACCATTTGTAACGGTAGCACCGGTCCTCGATCAAAATATTGGCTAAAGTATCGGTCAACCGATACTTCAGTCACAGGAACAAAATGTCCTTCTTCTTTCTCGTCACGACAACCTCTTAATAGCATCATCCCACCAGGTTTGAGAGTCCGGGCAATCTCATTGACATATTGATCCCGGTTTTCTTCAACGATCGAATGAAAGCAGCCACGATCATTGACAAAGTCTATGAATTTATTCTCCACTGGTAAGTTCAAGATATCCCCTTGACGCCAGTCAACTTCCACTCCAAACTTCTTTGCCCGTTCAGCAGCGATTCTAAGAGCCTCGGTGCTTATATCCACCCCAATTACATCCCAACCTTGCTGGGCAAGAAATATGGCTTCGCGACCAGCCCCGCATCCAACATCCAAAGCTACCTTCTTCTTCGGGAAGGTCTTAGTAGCAATAAAAGCGATCAACTCTTGCGATGGATATGAAAGATCCCAGTTTGTAAAGTTTCCATTTATATAATGTTCATCCCAGTTCTTCATGCGTCAACCTCACTTTAATGTTTATTCTCAATCAATAACTTTTTTTATTCTGATCATCTTGATATCTTATGATGGTTGGATTTAAGGGGATTTCACATAACGTTCCCGCATTCACGACGCGAGCCGGCCTTAGATAGCTCCTATCTTAGGTCGGCTCGTGTGTCGTTTTAACTATCTTCCATGATTATACATCTGACGACCAAGGGGCGTAAGCCCCACAGCGTGAATGCAGTGTTATGTGAAGTTCCCTACTACCTGAATTACATCAATATTAAACGTCTTACTTCATCAGGTTTAGCTATTCTGACCGTTGATCCAACTCTAATATATATTCTATCCTGGGTCATACAAGGTTTGTTCCCCATTTCTTTCACTGTTACAATCATAATTGATCTACCTTTTAAGTTGTGATTGAAAATAAAAAAATCTATCTTAGGAGGTGGGTCACAACTGTCTCTTACAACATTGACAATTCTTTGTTGGGCAGAATCTAATTCATTATTATTGATACCTACAACTTGACCTGAATTTGTAACCCCTAGAATCAAAAATCCTCCACCTTCCATGTTCGCAAATGCACATATTTCTTGTGCGATCTTTTTGTTTTCTGGTAGTTCTACTTTAAAGTCATAATTAATTTTTTCTCCGGTAGCTATTAATGTCTCTAGAGAATTTTCGGTATAACCAATTAAAAAAGCATCCAAATCTGTAGTAAGCTCTATTATTTCGAGCATATGGTCATCATTTTCTTCGTTTCCAATTCCTAGAATTATAAAAGGATACTGCAATTGAATCGGGCTCAAATCATTAAATACATTAAGAATCTTATCAAAAGTGGTTAATCCATCAAATTTCAGTGCATCTCTATTTATTGGAATGACAAATACAGCAATATCAAATAAATCATATTTATAAGCAGCAGGTGCTTTAAGAAACAATTTACTTTCTAAGAAAGCTTGCTTAGCTAAACAAAACTCAATACCTACTTTGTTTTTAATACAGTCGAAATGCCATGGTCCCTTACTACTTGTTGGACAATAATCTTCCCAATTCAATTTTCTTAATACATTCACAAACGATTTGCTAATATCTCTAATTAATTTATTATTTGAAGTATTTAGATTTTCGATTGAATAAATGACTTCATAAATTTCTTGTTTATAAACACTGTCCAGTAATTTCCACGCATTCAAATTACTAAGTATCTTTTTGACTTTCAATCTTTTCTACTCCTCATGTCTGTGTATTTTGGGAATTTCACATAACGTTGTTGTATTCGCGACGTCCCACCACCCTAAAGGAGCGTAGCGACTGGCCGCGATGCGGTTGGGTGGTACGGATGTGTCCGGCTGATACCGCTTCCCTGCTACTGCCAATTACTTCTCCGAAAACTCATCTTACTCCTGCCGGACCGAGGGCCGAATGGCCCGAAGCGTGAATATTGTGTTATCTGAAGTACGGCTCTACCTTGAAATGACCCGCAATGCAAGTGTTCTCTAATATTGTTTTCTTTGTTGTGTAGATTCCTTTAACCAGTCATTTAATCCATTGGCACTTACATAAATATCATTTCCTATTTTAATAATAGGGAACATCATGCCACTGTAGGATCCACTTGCTTTCAACATAGATTCTTCTGAAGAAATTATCGTTTTAACTTGAAATTCAGAAAGGTTTAAGTAATCAGCTGTTTCTTGAATTGTCATTAGAGGTTTATTAGAGTTAATAATTTCATTTGCTTTAGCTTTTTCATGATCTCCTTTGAAAATAAAGCAGCCAATGATGATTGCTATTCCCAGGATTACAGAACTAATCACATTACTAAAATTAAATTGTTTCAACGAATTTCCTCCTATTTTTAAGCTCTAGTCGTATTACAGATAACTTTCTTGTATTCACGACGCCCCACCACCTAAAGGTAACGAAGTGGCCGGCCGAGGCAGACATCTGCCAAAGGCTTAAAACTATTGAGGCTTCATCAAATCGTGCAAGTCTGATTGAAAAGTTTATATCTAAATGCTTCACTGCGATCACCCACTTAACAAGCTTCGTATTTCAGCTAACGTTCTTGTATTTCACGACGCCGAGAGGCTTAAGGTCACGAAGTGACCGGCTGCGCTTGCGCAGTTAGCCTCGCAGGTGTGTCCATCTGAATCCGCTTCCTCGAAAATGCCTCAGGCGGACCGAGGGCCGAATGGCCCGATGTGTGAACACGGTGTTAGGTGAAGTTACCGACTTCTTCGATTTACTCACGATATGAATTTATAATTCTTTCTGAATTTGTCCTTACATATTCAAATGAATCATTTAATCCCATTTTCAGATACTTTTCTAATTGTGGAGATTTCACTTGATACAGGGCTTCTAATGCAGCGATTTTTTGGTATTCCATATTTGAATTCCAAGCTTCAATTGCTTTTTCTTCTACATATTTAGATTTGATATACGATAAAGCAAGCAATGCTCTTCGTCTTACATATTCAGCATGGTCATTAGAGTATTTCAATATTATATCTTCTACTTCAGGATATTCGTCTGCTATCTTGGTAAGGTAATGGGCAAACTGCCATCTTACGCTATCGTCCTGATACATTAAGCCTTCCTTAGCGAAATAAATCAAACACGCTGGATTTTGACTCAATGTTTCAATCAATACCTCACATTCGTTATCTCGAGCAATTAGAAATAGAATATTATTAATCGTTTTTTGATCCCATACAGTAAAATCAATAGAATGTACTAATCGTTCAAGTAATGTATTTATTAAACCCCATTCAGGATAACATGCTTCCCATTCATAAATTTGTTTTTGATTCTTTGACCATTGCCAAAACTCATCAATTTGTTCGTCAATCTTGTTTTCTAAACTTTTTGAGGAATCATGTATATATCTATAATAATCCAAGTATCTGTCTCCTTTCTTTGCTCTTCGGTAATTTCACCTAACGTTCTTGTATTCACGACGTCCCACCACCTTAAGCCCAAAGGGCGGCCGCGATGCGGTTAGGTGGTGCGGGTGTGTTCGCCTGATTACACCCTCGGCACTTCTGCATCCGGCGAACCAAGGGAGCTTTGACTCCCGCAGCGTGAATATGGTGTTAGGTGAAGTTCAAAGTGTTACTTACAAATTTATTTACTATTCCTTACTTCAAAAGAATTTTTGACTGTCTCAATTCTTTGACCATGAAAATCTGTCCTAATTGATTTAAATTCAATATAAAAGGAATTCACTTTATCCACATCATAATTATCTGGCTCTATTCCTGTTTTAAAGTATTCTATGTCATTTAATAGATTAGTAAGTCTTAAATAATAATCGTGTTCTTGAACTGATTTAGAATAATAATTATATAAAGTGTCAATTCCAGCAAGAACTGTTAGTATGCCTGAAAGAATTAAACCTATTTCCTTCCCATATGCTAAATCTTCGAGTCCTAAAATCACAGTAATAGCAACTCCTAAAATTAAGACACCCACCTTAAATCTTCTTGCCTTTACTCTTGTATTAACGAATTTTGTTTTAATATTTTTAATTGCTAGATTGAGCTTTTCTTCAAGCTTTAAAAGTTTTTGTTCTGCTTCCATGTTTTCCTCCAAAGTATTGAGAGTTTTACTCCGAATTTCAGCTAACGTTCTTGTATTCACGACGTCCCTGCACCTTAAGCCCGAAGGGCGGCCGCGATGCGGTTAGGTGGAGGGATGTGTCCGGCTGAATCTGCTTCCATGCTGCTGCAATTGCCTCCCCGAATCCGCTTCTAACTTCTGCCGGACCGAGGGGCGAATGCCCCGATGCGTGAATATGGTGTTAGCTGATGCCGTCAACTCCTATGATCAACTCACAACATTCTCTATTCTTATTTTTTAATACCATTCACCGAGGAAACAATCTTTATTATTAATAGACTTATGAAGTATCCAAATATACTTGTAACTAATCCTTCAATGAAAAACAATATATCAAGTTTCACTATTGATACCACTGAACAAACAATGAGAAACAAGGCTATACTTATTGTGAAAAACCAATATATAAAATTCATGAAAAATTGTCCGAAATTTGCTTTTGTGAGGTTAAATAGTTCAAGTTTCTTTCTAATAAAAAAGAAATAACTGAAAATATATGCACCGAAAACAAATGCTAGACTAATTATTACTCGAATGAGCTCTGGTACTGAACCTCTCGTAAGTGAAGGAATGTATATCCCTAAAAGTAAAATAACTAATGCAATGAAGTACGAGTATATGTAATAGCGATCCTTAATGAAACTGGTTCTTATAGATAACATAATTTAGTCCCTTTCAATATTGATAATTGTTTTGACGGTTTCATCTAACGCTCTTGTATTCACGACGCCCCACCACCCTAAAGAAGCGAAGCGACTGGCCGCGAAGCGGTTGGGTGGTGCGGGTGTGTCCGGCTGATTATACTTCCCTGCTGCTGAAAATGCCTCCCCGAATCCTCTTCTAACTCCGGTCCAGACCGAGGGGCGAATGCCCCGATGCGTGAATATGGTGTTATGCGAAGTCTTGTTCTTCATTGAATATGCAGAATCTTCGTTACTTTCCCTATAATTTGCTTGTGATTTATTGGTCCATAAAACCTACTGTCGTAACTATTGTCAACGTTATCTCCAATGACATAATATTCGTCCTTCTTGATGGTGATCTGAGGTTTAATTAAATTGTCTCCGATTCTGGATTTAAACATCAATTTATTATTCACAATAATTCCCGATTCCTTTATTTCAATTTTGTCTCCTTCAACACCGATTACTCTCTTACAAAATGATTTTTCTTCGGTCTTAAATATAATAATATCATCCTTGAATATACCCTTAGATATATCTAAATTTACTATCATTTTATCTCCATTATTAATCGTTGGAGACATGGAAGGACCATCATTAACATATAACTTTTGAGTTGAACTACCACTAACTAAAGACAGGAGTAATAAGAAGATTGTAATAAGAATATTCATGAACTTATCCTCTCTAACAAGATTTCGCATAACGTTCTTGTATTCACGACGCCCCACCACCTTAAGGCTCCGAAGGAGCCGGCCGCGATGCGGTTAGGTGGTGCGGGTGTGTCCGGCTGAATATGCTTCCCTGCTTCTGAAATGCCTCGTTGAATCCACTTCTAACTCCGGCCGGACCGAGGGCCGAATGGCCCGATGCGTGAATATGGTGTTAGGCGATGCTACTGACCTCTCCGAATAACTCAAATCAATGCATATTTAAATGTTAACTCATTCAAATTTCGCTTTGAGAGTTGTTGTAATGTCGCTATCAGCACAGATTGAGCCATTAATGTTACATCATAATTTTCTTTCATAAATGAATCAAACTCTTCGGTACCATCAAAATAATGAAATTTACCAGGAAAATTCAACCCGCCATGTATAAACTTTGAACGATAATCATACATATATTTAAATAATTTCTTATATTCATTTTGGACTCCTAGAAGAACTTGTGATTTCGCTACCAATTGTTCTTTAATTCCGTTATTACTTGAACTATATAATGCTTCCAATCCTATCATTGTAAAAAAGAGATCTACACCTTCATTAGACTCATTAACAGAGCCAAATAGATATGTCAGTGCTGTGAGAGCCCTTTCAACAGCGGTGCCACCTATTCCGTCAATAAAACCAATCTTTTCTGTAATCCACCCCCAAACATTAACAATATCTAATTGCTCTAGAACTGGCCATTTTGTTTTCTGCGTAAATATATATACTTCTTCAAAACCATTTAGCAGCATTTTTGTTTTATCAAATAATTGTTCGTCAACATAAATAAGGCCATGATCAACTTGAAAAGTACCTACACGTGAAATATTTATACTAATGATAAAGTCGTATAAACGTTTAATAAAATAATCAACTGAATCTTTCTTCCATAACTCAATTGAAGGAATATTCCATTCTTCAATTCCTTCAATTGGAATATCAGTAATTTCCATTTCAGTGTATGCTACAAGATAGATTTTACTTCTTCCAATTTTCTTAATTTGCTGTATTCTATCATCATTCTCATCCAAAAGTTTAAACCTAACTAAAGCTTGTTTACCTACAATTTGATCTGCATTTAATGGAAAAACAATCTTCATTGATAATAACTCTTCAATGACTTGGTTAATAATCTTTTTAAAATCGTATTGTTTTGAAAACGATTTAAAGATAGGAAGTATTACTTCAATTTTTCGTTTAATTATTTCCATTTGAAATAATTCTCCTCAAATTTAATATTTCAGTAGTTTCGCCTAACATTCTTGTATTCACGACGTCCAACTCCCTTAAGCCCAAAGGGCGGCCGCGATGCGGTTAGGGAGTTGGATGTGTCCGGCTGATTCTGCTTCCCTGCATCTGAGTTCACTCCAATCGAATCCTCTTCAACTTCTGTCCGGACCGAGGGGCAACGCCCCTATGCGTGAATATGGTGTTAGGTGAAGTTGCCACTTCGTGAGTTACTGCCAATTTCATACTGCTTTTTCCTAAACATTTAGCTGCACTATCACGCTTTAGTAAATGCTTTTGAGTAAAAATAAAAAAATGCAGAAATAAAAATAATTCCTAAAATAATTAATATTAAAAGTACCAAAAAGAATACAATCCAAAATGTTTTCCATCTGGAGTCTCTATTTTTATATTTCTCTTTGTATGATGGTTCTTCATCGATCTCTCTGAATTTAAATTTCTTTTGCTCCATATGTCACATCGTTTCTTTCCTTTTATTATTTTCCTTTGGCAATTTCACCTAACGTTCTTGTATTCACGATGCCCCACCACCTTAAAGGAGCGAAGCGACTGGCCGCGATGCAGTTGGATGGTGCGGGTGTGTCCGGCTGATTCTGCTTCCTTGCTGCTGAAATGCCTCTCCGAAACCACTTCTAACTTCTGCCGGACCGAGGGCCGAATGGCCCGATGCGTGAATATGGTGTTATGTGAAGTTGCTGACCTCATCGAATAGCCAAAAAATCTAATATTTTCTTATGATTTCGGCTCTAGGTATTCCCGTGATCTCTTCTATCTTTTTGGGATCCATTTTTAAAGCTCTCATTCTTCTTATTAAATTTTCTCTTTCAGTCCATGTTCCAAATAGCTTTCCGTTCTTAAATCCATCTTCTCTTGCCTCTTCAATTTCTTTAGAAACGGTAATTACTTTACTAATTAATTCTCCGCACCATGAAGATTGCTCTTCATCGTACATTATTTTAGCTTCTACTTGAATGTCTTCGGTATAAATGATTACTATTTCTCCATCTGAAAGCTTGAAATACTCCATGTCAAGATTAGAGATTCTTAGTCTATTAGAATTGGGGCCATTGAAATCAGTCCAAATCTTCTTCATGTTATCTCCTTTGTTTTCAGCAATTTCATCTAACGTTCTTGTATTCACGACGTTCTACCATCTTAAGCCCGAAGGGCGGCCGCGATGCGGTTAGGTGGTTGGATGTGTCCAGCTGATTCCGCTTCCTCGCTACTGAAAATCCATCCCCGAATCCTCTTCTAACTTCTGCCGGACCGAGGGCCGAATGGCCCGATGCGTGAATATGGTGTTATATGAAGTAGCACACTTCCTTGAAATACATTCAAGTTCTACTTTCCTTTAGTGTTTTAAGATGAAGTAATGCATTTTTTTCTGTTTCTTTTATTTCTTTAATCAATTGTATTGCTTTCATACTCCTTCCATCATCTTGAGGATTGCCTCCACTTGGATATGGAAAAAGTGATTCAAGGTCATTAATAAGATCAACAACTTTCATGAATGAATTTCTTGATTGTACAATCATATTAATTCCCTGCTCATCATTAAACTCGCTCTTAAATTTATCTAAAAATACAACTGCAGATGTTCGAGCATTCTTTAATACTTGAATATTGTATGAATTTCCATAAACATCGACTTTTTTACTGATAAAAGCATTTATCCATGCATCATACGCCGGTAAACCAGTGGAGAACTCCCAGGAGTCGTGAGCATCATTTAAACCATACTTAAGAATTAATTCAAGACTACCAAAAATTCTTACCTGTTGACTGATTTGATCCACTTCCTCGATTGACAGTACATAGAATTCAGGGGTATCTGATCCCCTACCGATTCTGTCAAAAGGAATTTCTCCTTCGCGCTCTGCATCAATTACGTATAAGGTCTGTCTCTCATCATTGTATCCGTAAATTATTCCAAACTCAGGACCAAGAGGCTCCCACATGATAAGAGGTACTCCTCTTTGAACAGACTCTTTTATTAAATTTATCGAATTATTCAAAACATTAGGAACTTCAATATGATAACCAGAATATCCAATAACTCTTGAAACAAGTCCAAGATTATTCAATCCTTTTGAGATTACACCATCCCAGTCGTACATCGTTGGTCCCCATTTATCAATAGATTCCACTCGAATATTAAGGTGGAATGCATGTCCTGTGTACCCCATGAGCTCTTCATAAGAATATTTATCTTGGTTTAAATAGGGCAAGATATGATATAAACAAAAACAAAATGACGACAAATTGCTTATTTGGCTTCCCAGGCAACTAGGTTTGTTAAGTCTCATACAACACCTCTTGATATTGATATTTTGTGCTATTTCATATAACGTACTTGTGTTCACGACGTCCCACCGACTTAAGGCGACGAAGTCGCCGGGCGCGATGCGCTTAGTCGGTGCGGATGTGTCCGGCTGATTCCGCTCCCCTGCTGCTGCCAATTGCAACCCCGAATCCACTTCTAACTCCGGCCGGACAGAGGGCCGAATGGCCCGAAGCGTGAAAATGGTGTTATATGCTGTTGATGCCATCTCGATTAACTTACTAGAAATTTAGATTCTTCGATCTAATTGCTTTAATGCAAACTCTTTAATCAAATCTTCGCTTGAATTAGAGAGTATTTCCAATTTTATTCTTGATTCATCTGAATTAATATCTCCTAAAGCATAAATACACTTTCTAGCCAGAGCACTACTTTCGTTATATTCCAAGTATGATAATTTCCTAGTCGCTACTTTGAATAAGCTGTCAATACTGTAAGGAGATTTGAATCTTTGTAGTAATCGAGCGATATCTTCATGTTTATAATGCCATTCAATTTCAAGTAGCTTACATAGAATACTTACAAAATCTTCAGTAAAGACCTCAAAGACAAATCCTAAATATAAGATCAAATCTACTGCTTCAGAATCATTGAGGGAATATGCATTTTGTAGTGTTGTATTTACAAAAACAGATAGATTTGAAGGTTCCAAATTTAAGCCGATTAATAACTCATCTTCCGTTATTGATTTGGACATGTGTTGTTTTATTAGTGATACTTGATGTACTTCCATTAGATATCATCTCTTTTATTATTATTGTTTTGACCTTGCATCAATTGCATATAACGTTAATGTGTTCACGACGTCCCACCACCTTAAGCCCGAAGGGCGGCCGCGATGCGGTTAGGTGGTGCGGATGTGTCCGGCTGATTCCGCTTCCTTGCTACTGCCAATTGCTTCTCCGAAATCACACCTGACTCCTGCCGGACCGAGGGCCGAATGGCCCGAAGCGTGAACATGGTGTTATACGAAGCGGCAGGAGGTGAGTTCAGCCCCCCGGAATGTCGAGGAAGCCTTATGTATCAACGAATTTCAACTCTTGTAAAACTCTTCCACACAGCTGTAAATAACCCCAAATTTCGTGGAAGTTATGCGAAATCGTATATCCAAATGTTTTACGAACCTCTCCGCGCCCACTTCGTATATCTGCTTTTCTTCGCATATCCAACAAAGGAGGAAATGCGAAGTGTCTCAACCTAACGTGAATGATTGGTCTAGCCTTTCTCGTTTGTTTCTCGTGGACTGTAAGTCCAGAAACCTGGCCAAGACGACGATTAGCCGTTATGGAAAAGGATTGAAAAAGATCGAACAACTCTTAAAAGCCCAAAATCTCAAATGGTTTGATTTAACGCCTGACCTGTTATCACATCGTCTCATCCCCAGTATGCTCAATGAAACATCGGCCCTGAGAACCGTTAATTGTCATCTGGCCATTCTCAAAGCATTTTTCGCGTTTCTCGTAGCAGAGAAATACGCTGATTGCAATATTGCAGACGGATTAAAACCGTTTAAAACTCACCTCTCTCTGATGCATACTTTCACGGATGCTCATTTAATGCGGCTATTTGCTGAACCCGATCGTTCAACATTTACTGGTTTCCGTAATTACATGATGATGCTGGTTTTGCTTGAAACCGGCATTCGCCTAAGCGAACTCACCCAACTGGCAATCACAGATATTCTACTGGATGAAGAAATAGTGCGTGTTCGTCAAGGGAAAGGCAGGAAGGCAAGAATGGTGCCAATTCAGCAAACCGTATCTCACGAATTGCAACTCTATTTGCTGGAGCGAGGAACACTGACTACAGACCGGCTATGGGTCACGTTGGACAATCGACCATTCGATGAAGGGGGCATTCGAACCATGATTTCGCGGATTTGTAAAATCGCAAACATTCAGGGGGTTCAATGTTCCTGTCATACGTTTCGCCATACCTTCGCAAAGAAGTATTTATTGAACGGCGGCGATATTTTCTCTTTAAAGAAAATTCTCGGACACTCGCGTATCGAAATAACCGAAATGTACGTTGAACTGTTCTCGCGCGATTTGCAAACCCAACATGAGAAGTATAGTCCGCTGGAACAGATGATTCAGGAATTCCCCTCTATCTTCATCGAAAGTGAGGTGAAACGGGGATGACGATCGGACGCAGACAAAATAATTTGACAAAAGTCGATAAGGCAAGTGACGCTAAGCAGCAGTTAAGTTATAGCGATCTGCTTCATTCCTTTATTCTCGATTGCAAGTCAAAAAACCTTTCGCCGCTCACGATTCGTTTTTATCAGGATAGCGCAAAACAACTGGAGACTGCCTTCCGGGATCAAGAACTTGCTCTGGATATTTACTCCATCACTTCTCGGGATATCAAGAATCATTTTATTGCTTATCTGTTCGATCAAGGAAAATCGGACAATACCGTAAACGGACGCATCAAGGCCATCAAGCAATTCCTGAGATACTTATTTGAGGAAGGCTGGCTCCTTCAGAACCTTTCAGAAGAGATTCATGCCACCAAAGCCGAAAAATTGATGATCCAAACCTTCACCAAAGAACAGGTCGTCGCTTTGTTGGAACAACCGGAGCGCAATACGTTTTCGGGTTTCCGTGACTATACCATGATGCTGGTTCTATTTGAAACGGGAATGCGAATCAGTGAATTATGCAATTTGAAGATTGGCGATATTTTCTTTAAGGAACAGGAAATTCGCATTACAAAAGGAAAAGGAGGAAAAGCCCGCCGCGTGCCGATTCAACAAACGTGCGCCAAAGTGATTCGCCGTTACTTGGATATTCGAGGAGATTTAGCGACGGATGCACTATTCGTTAGCTTGAACAATGAAAAGATCAGCACCCGAGCGCTACAGGAGAAAATGCATGATTACGGACGTGCTTCGCACATCAATGGGGTGCGTGTATCCCCTCATACTTTCCGGCATACGATGGCCAAGTTCTACATTTTGAACGGGGGTGACCCATTTACACTCCGACGAATTTTAGGCCATGCCACGCTAAAGATGGTTGAATATTATGTTGAACTGTTTAACAGCGACATTAAGCAACAACACAAAAAGTATAGCCCGGTAGAAAACATGAAACGTATTATTTAGACCTTGCTGTAAGTAGAAGCAAGACCATTCTTCAACGGAATGGCCTTGCTTCTAACTCTCATGCCTAATGATGATCGTTAAATCAATCTATTCTGATATAATCGACGTACGGGCGAGGATTTTGTATGCTTCGTTTTCATTTCGGGACGCCACAAGTTCACATAACGCTTCACCATGTCCTGTGAAGAATGACCGAGAATATCCTGTAAGCTGTACGGATCTCCCTCATTGATAATGTACATCTTGGCAAAGGTATGCCTCAATGTATGTGGGCTTACCCGAACGTTAGTGATCCCGGCTTCCTTGCCATATTGGCGCAAAGCCACTTGAAACGAGCGAACACCCAGCGGGCGACCATCCAGTGTGACAAAGAAATGAGACGAATGGATGTCTCCTCTTGCTTTGATATATCGGATTAAGAGCTTACGCACATCATCACAGAAAGGGATGTCCCGCGGCTTCTTGCTTTTTCCTATGACACCAAGAAGCTGATTCTCTTTAATATCGACCTGGTTCATTTTAAGTTTTGTGATTTCTCCGACGCGTAGCCCACTGTCACATATCAAGGATAGAATGACAAAATCGCGAAACCCAGTGAAGGTGTTTTGATCCGGTTGCTTGAGCAGGGCCACAACTTGTTCCTCGGTGAATGATTGAATGGTTGGATGATGGCCCTTACGCGTTCGTACGTGTTGTGCCGGATTGTCTGATATCCACCCTTCTTCATGCAAAAATAAAAAGAATCGCTTGATGGACTTAATTCGATTATTGATCGTATTGAGCTTGTAGCCTTTTTTCTCAACCATAGCCATAATAAATTTATTCCGCAGCAAGTCAGTCGATACATGATAGATGTCGGCTTCAATCTCCTGCTCTCGCAAAATTCGCTCATAACATTTCAAAGTACTCCTTTCAAACTTTACGGTATCTTCGCTTGATGTTTCAGCGCGGCGGGCCTGAATAAATAATTTTACTGCTTCTTCCCACGTTAACCGATTACCCGCGCTAGAAAACGATTCCACATCGTATAAATCATTACTGCGTCGTTTGTTCGCCTTTTCACTTTGACTTTGACGAAATAGGCTTACAACATTTCCGTTCATTCTCCATCCCTCCAACAGATGTATTCTGAAGCCCCCTTACTATTCGTTTCATTTTTCGAACAAAATCGGACTCTCTAAAAGTTAATTTGTCAACGTTCTATAGCCACAGACGAAGTGAGATTGTCAGAATGAAATGGATCGTATCATCTTCTAGTGGTAACAGATTTCCACTCATCACAAGGCCACTTCAATGCAAAAAGCTCCTAAATCATCATAAGGACGAATTCAGGAGCTTTTTCTTTGTTTATGTCCCATAAGGGGAACCAAAAAACCGAGAAAAGCCAATAAAATCAAGGGATTTCGGCGTTTCAGGCCGCCTTTCCCTAGTGCCATAAGACGTCTCGGGAAATCATCAAAAAGTGAGCAAATTTGGACGTTTGAGAGAACTCGGAGAGAACGACACTCGAATCAGCCCTGCTCCACTACCTTTGAATGAAGATTTTATCGTTATCGATCTTCAACGGATAAGTTTTGAGGGCAACGCACACGGGGCTCGCTTCGCAGCCACGCTTGTATAGTCGAAACTGCCGTTATGCTTCGGGCGTTCGATCGTGTTTCCCATCACCAATCCGTTCGCCAAGCGAAATTTCTCGTGGGTACAGTACCCGTCCGTCGCGTAATATCGGCTATCCGCCGAGCGGTATACGGCAAACGTAAGATCCCGTGATCGAATTGAATGACGTCTTCTTCGTCTATATCCTCTTTATCGCATACTTCGATCCAATTATGATCGAGACTCATGGATTCATCTCTCCTCTTTTATACGTTGCGCCGGCAGTCATCGTCAAAGCGGTCGCCCCTTTGATTCGCGAGATCAGCTTGAGTCATTTTCAAATTGCTATCGGATCTTTTTGATTTACTAAGATGAGTGTCTCTGGGCGCGCCCCACAGAAAAATGAGGTTACCTAGTGGCAACCTCATTTCATAACTTTTATATATCCTTGCTTGATTTCTACTTTTGCCGCTTTTGCTAATTCGTCAACCAACTCAGTATACTTTGCATCCAAAAAGCTATTTATGATTACGGTATTAGTTCCATCGAATTCCATATACCCCTGTGATAATGCGTCGATACATTTTAGTATATTAAAGCTGTCCAAAGATTCGACAATATTACTTATTTCGCCTGTTCGCAAGCTAAATGCGGCTTGGCTCAAATTGGTGTCCCCGTTTTCGTCTTTGCTACCTTTCCTTAACGTCCGTTCGATCTTCTCACCCTTATCATTGTACGTGGCCATAAGATCTTCGAAGCTCTCGCCGTTACTCAATCTCGTCTTTGCTTCCCGGATCGTTCGTTCAGCTTCCTTCTTCTTCCTTTCGTCTGCCAACTCCATGTCTTCCTTAAATTTTATCTGAATGATTTGAAGCTGAATACTCTGTTCATGCGTAAATTTTTCTATGTGATCGTCAAAGTATTGTTTTAACTGGACCGTATCCCATTTGAGTTCTTTACCCCTGAGCTTTTCTTTCAATATTCGGGCGTATTTTTCGAGAGTATAGGTTAAATAATTAGGTTCATCAAACTGCCGGAGGCCAATAACTAGCTGATTGTTTTCGATCTGTTTGCTTCTTGTTTCGTTTTCGTCTTTCAACATGTTTAAAAATGCTTTATAGGTGGAATCGGCGATTATTCTTTCTCTTTTGGCAAGCTCAAATTGTACGTGCACCCTTACCGCTTCATTTAGTGCTTTGTTCTTCAAGACTTCCTCCGGCACTTCCCCATCATAATCGGTTGTCCAGAATGAATTGCCATCCGTTACGTCGTATTTTTGATGAAAATAGGTAAACACCTCGGCTCTGTATTTGGAAACCATTAGTTGAAACTCGCTCGATATGTCCTCACCGTTTACGGTGGCAATAACTTCATTTTGATTGGGCATACGATTCATATTAGCAATACAAATAACCGACGTTGTAATGAACCCGGCCAAAAGGAGGGTAACCAATAAGGCCTTCAGGTTTTGCGCTCTTGTTTTCTTGTTGAATTTCATCACCCTCATCACCCTCACGTAAAGAGGGATAGCGAGCGAGTCGCCATCCCTCCGTATGGCTTTCAAAATTAAGAGTCGAACACTCTGAATTCCGCAAACGCAGTCCAAGCAGGGCTAGGAGTTTGCGTGACCGTTACTTTCACGTATCTCGCCGTTGCGGTGAAACTTTGCGTTTGAATTTTATCGGTGCTCGTATTGGCAGTCCTGTCGGCAACCAAAGTCCAATTCGTGTTATCGGTGGAAACTTCAATTTTATACTTCCAGAGACGCTGATCTTGGAACTCGATCTCACTGGAAGTCAGATTATAGTTTTGACCCAGGTCTACTTTCCACCAGTTGTTTGCGTTGCCATTGGCAGCAATCCACATTGTTGCTGTATTTCCGTCTACAGCTTTTGACGGGTCACGGGTGGAATCCTGTTGGCTGATCGCAGTAGCAGTCTTGTTCAAGGCAAGATTTAGAGGCTCTCCGAACACTTTGAATTCCGCAAACGCAGTCCAAGCAGGGCTAGGAGTTTGCGTGACCGTTACTTTCACGTATCTCGCCGTTGCGGTGAAACTTTGCGTTTGAATTTTATCGGTGCTCGTATTGGCAGTCCTGTCGGCAACCAAAGTCCAATTCGTGTCATCGGTGGAAACTTCAATTTTATACTTCCAGAGACGCTGATCTTGGAACTCGATCTCACTGGAAGTCAGATTATAGTTTTGACCCAGGTCTACTTTCCACCAGTTGTTTGCGTTGCCATTGGCAGCAACCCACATTGTTGCTGTATTTCCGTCTACAGCTTTTGACGGATCACGGGTGGAATCCTGTTGGCTGCTCGCGGTAGCAGTCTTGTTCAAGGCAAGACTGAGAGGCTCTCCGAGCACTTGGAATTCCGAAAAGGCCGTCCAATTGGTGCCAGGAGTTTCCGTAAAGGTTACTCTGACATATCTTGCAATTGCCTGGAATCCTTGTGCTTGTACTTGTGCCGTATTCGTATTGGTTGTGAAATCAGCAACCTGTGTCCAGTTCAAGTCATCAGCGGATACTTCAACTTTATACTTCCATGCAAAGTTCGAATTCAGGAACACGATTTGGCTTCCTGTTAACTGATAATTTCTGCGAAGATCCACCTTCCACCAGTTGTTTGCATTGCCATTGGCAGCAATCCACGACGTGGACACGTTTCCGTCTACGCCACTCGATGCGGCGTGACTAGCATCTTGCGCACTTATTGCCGTTGCTGTTTTATTCAGTGCAAGGTTTACAGGCGCCGCCGGCAAAGTCCCGCTTGCATATTCGTACGCACCGACATCTGCTGCTCCATTGTAATATAGTGCGGTTCCCCAGTAGTCTCTTAATCCGTTGTTATTAATAGATGCGCCCGCATTGATAAGAGGCGAACCCGGCTGAAGTTTATAGCCATCCACCGTTGCTTTACCAATACCGCCACTGCCCGGATTTACGAGCATTGGGTCAGCCTTAATGGCATGAAGGTCATCCGATCTGACTGTGTTTCCACCGTAATAGTTGTTATTATCCGCGCTTCCCATAAATTTTGGATCCCATCCAAGATCGCCGCCGCTATAGAAAATATTATTCATAAAAGACAAGTAACTTGAACTCGCCGTAGCATTATCCCAATTGCTTGTTATTTTCGAATTGTTTCCTGCACCCATATAAACGGTGTTGTTGTATATTTTTACAGTTCCATTGTTCGTCGAACCGCAAGCAGAGGTGAATACCGCCCCATGGTCATACCCGAACGAAGGTGAGGATCCGCCGTCGTTCTGGCTGATATTGTATCTTACGGTTACATCGGGTGCTGTACCTATGGCACATGCAAAGTACATGCCGCGGCCGTTATCGTGCGAGTAATTATACTGGATATAGCTTATTGCGGTGTTTAAATCATGGTCGAAAGCTTGAGAGTCGCCTCCGACGATTTGGGTATTGTATACTTCATTGCCCTGAACGGTCGTCGTTCCTGTAGATCGTTGCCACCATATAGGCACGTTGCCGTGAGACCAACCTGCGCCTGAAACGATATTGTTCTCTATCAGAACATTTTTATAATCCGATGGCATAATTCCTGCGTTGCCGGGACTGATTACATTGTTATTGGTAATTCTCAAGTTGTCGGAAGGATAGAACGAGGTCGCTTCGCTTTGAAGCATTCCGCTTTCAGATTCAAAGGTCGTACTTCCTCCGTTCCACGTAGACATGAAGCTCACGCCGTAATATTGGATATTGGGGCCAATGGTATTCCCATCAACCACAATGTTATTCCAATTTGTCGGTGTCGTATTTCCAGTGATCTGAAATGCGATGCCGCCAACGCCTATTCTGACCGACTCCGTTCCTCCTTGGACTACGCCGCTGCCCACGATGTTGTGCACATTCAACTTTTTTAAATAAATATTGTTTAAAGTCCCTGCATCTCTGCCGGTAATCAACACCCCCCACTTTCGTGCGAGCGTTGTCGCGCCATCATTCGTGATTTCAAGGTTGTTGATCTCCCAATATTGCTGGTTATGAAGATGCAGTGCATAATCGACCGTCGCTTCGCCCGCAATAAGCGGCTTGTTCCCCGTTCCGTACATATCGATAATAATAGGACTACCGCTTGCTCCTGAGCCTTTGGGATACAGTGTCCCCGTCCATGCACCCCCTGCTTTAAACAAAATCTTGTCACCTGCCACAAACGTCGTTCCATTTACCTTCGCGAGCGTCTTCCATGCCGTACTCGTGCTTGTCCCATCATTGCCATCGCTTCCGCTTGACGAGTCGACATAATATGTCGTTCCCGCAGCTGAACTGACCGACGGATAGAAAACCATTGATCCGCAAAGCACCAGTGCGATTGCTAACAAACTGATGTACTTTTTCAAATAATTGTCCTCCTTTGTATTTATGAGTCCGCTTACAAAGCAATATTAATGGACATCGATTTGTTTGTGTATCTTATATTCTTGCGATTTCTGTTGTAATTCTGTTGAAATGAAGTTAGCTTCACCGCTCTTAATCAACCCAATAACGGAATGATCTCTTCCATGATTTCGACCATGTTAACCGTCGGTTCGACAACGAACGGATTCGTATTCCGTGTCCAACGGTACTCCCACTCGTACCAGTCGATGGGTTCCGCCTCCTGGTTCTGCTCAATCGAATGCCTAAGGCTCGCGATGTACATCGCCCAACGAGGGTAATAGAAATCGGCAATTAACCCCGACCACTCTCTGTGGGAATAATCGTGCAGAGGCTGCTGGGACTGTTCCGTCCCCCATAATGTAATCAGCGTTCTCGCATTAAATTCGAGCCAATCCTTATCTTCATCCGACCGTCCCAGCTCCCTTGCATCCGCAATCCATCTACCGAGCAGAAACTCCTTGCATGTTCCGAGCAGCTTATCCTGCAAACCAACTAACTGTAAAAACTGCCCAGCCTTAAAATCGAATAATGCAAGATCCTTATTCTGAAAAGCGGAGATAAACTCATGGTAGGTTTCTCTTGCAAGATCCGCTACCGCTTGTCTCGTTACATCTACTAAGTCGTATAAGTAACCTTCGGAGCCTTTCAGCTCTTCGAAGCATTCGAACAATCTTTTGCTCGCTTCCCGAACATCGCTTTTCTCGTAGTAATAACCTGTTGGCCCCCAAGTGGACACGCTGGTGATATCCGCTGCCGGTCGGGCGCATAGGATCGACTCCGTCGCGCCCTGCTGTACGATATTGCAGTTATACACGCTACGGCGCAAATAAGCCCATGCCTCCGATGCTATAGGGAGCAACTTGCCGTATCTGCGTTGAATGTACATATCTAACCAGTTCTTCACGTCCGGAGCCTTGGTGCGCCAGATCATATCGGTTAACAGATCGTACATGACCGGATTCGTTTCTATTCCTTCCATCGCCAAGCCGATGCCGGCTAATAATCCCGACTGAGAATGATTGAGCACAACCGGAAGCTCGTTGGCAATCAGGTCGAGATTACCGAATAAGCCGTTCTTTCCGCCGTAGTTTTGAATCATGCACCAGATCCACGGGGTTCCTTGGAAAGCTTCTCTTTGCTTCCAGGCCGGATCGGATTCGCACCACAGATCCAGAATCAATACTCGTGATTTATCGAGTCCTTGAAGAAGCGCATCCTTGGGATTATCCTGCCATGCCTGAAGCACCCATATCGCCTGAGGGTCTGCCTTCAACATCTCGCGTTGCATTTCCCGCGCGTATGCTGTCACATCGATCCCCTCCGTGCTCCCGCCCTCATGAAACGGGTCCGTACTATAGAAGTGGATGTCTTCGCCGAAGAGGGCTTTCTGCTCCTCATAGAAGATAGAAGCGACTTCCTTATACATCGGATCGGAAGGCAAGAGTAGAGAAGGTCTATCGAATTCGCACCACTTCCCTTGACCGACGGGCTCGGACTTTGGGTACTTTGATTTGAAGTCGATCGGGATCATTCCGCTGTATCCCTGTAGGATCGGCATAATGCCAAGCGCAATCATTCGGTCGTGTATTTTCCGAGCAAGCTCGACTCGCTCTTCAAACCACCAATCAGGTAGCGGACCTCCCCAAGACGTCATATTCTGCATCCACTGCCAAGCAAAGAAAGCCGGCCCGCATATAAACTGCTTGCATTGCTCGTCCGAAAACCCGATTCGCGTTAGAAGTCTTCTCCACACCTCTTCGTGTCCGACTAGGCTTAAAACCAAATTAACTCCGTTCAGAGCCATCCAGTCGATTTCTCGTTCCCATCGCTCCCAGTCCCAAAATGCCATGGAATAAGAAAAGGTGCAGTAATTCAAATTGTATCGGTATTTGTACGGCGTTTCTTTGCGAACCAATGATACGGCCGGAAGCGGCAATGGAACGTCAACTCGATCGCCGCACCATGAAATATGCGAATGGCATTCGTGCTTCAAGTACCAGTAAAATCCCGATGCGATCGCGGAACCCGAAGTGCCGCGGATAACGAGACGATCCGCTACCGTTTTCAGTTCAAATACATCGTGGTCGTTAACAGGCGTTAGCCACTGGATGTCGATCCATTGCGATTTATTTTCGCCGATGACCCGCTCTATTAAATCGTAGATGGCTTTCGTATGTTGAGGGGTATTCATCATGCCCATCCTTTCTAGCCCACAATGTGGGCATCAACCATTCTGATTTCCGTGCTATCCGTTCCATGCAATTCAAAGATAACGATCTCGTTGCTCCCGAGGCGCAACAGCGGTGCAGGGACATACAACGTTTTTTGCGGCCCCGCATTCCAATACCTTCCCAGGTTAAACCCGTTCACATAGGCGACTCCCTTGGTCCAACCCTCCAATTCCATGAAAGTGTCTGCAAGCTCGACCGCGTTAAAAGCGCCCCGGTAAAATGTCGGTCTTCCTTGCTTACGTTCATGAACCGGCTGATACTGCAACCGGTTCAAATCGGTCAACGGAAGCGGGCGAATGCTCCAGTCGAACAACAAATGATTCCACCAACCTATGCTCACAAGACGTACGCTCTGCGTAATGCCTTTGGTATCAATCATGCGAGGTCCATAATTCACACGGCCCATATTTTCCACGAGAATGTCTATGCGCGCGCCTTCCGCCGGAATATCAAAGAGGATCGTAGTGTCTTGGTGCCATCGTTCTAAAATCCCTTTGAATTCATCGTTCACGTAGACAATCGCGCGATCCCGAACTTCTTCTATGACCAGCTCGCACTGTAGTTTGGGTCCGGAAACATGTGTCGTATATAAAATAAAGCCATAGTCCTGTCCTAACCTCTCCATGGTTTGCGGATAAACACTTTGAACGCTTTCGGATAGCTGATCTAAGTTATCGAATAGCGCCGATTGCTCCGTAAGCCGAACGGTTCCATATGTCTTCTTGGAAGAAGCCGCCGGTAATGGACGATCTTGCAGATCGCCGTATTTGGATAACACCTCGCGAATCGCGAAATACTTGGCGGTAGGATCTCCGCATTCATTTAACGGCGCGTCAAAGTCATAGCTGGTTACGATTGCTTCATATCGATCGGCAAAGTTGGCTCCGTTATAGAATCCGAAATTCGTGCCGCCATGGAACATATAGAAGTTGACGGAGCCGCCCGCCGCCAATATTTCTTCGAGTGCGGCTGCCGCATCTCCCGATTCTCGCTGGATATGCGGTTTACCCCAATGATCAAACCAACCGTTCCAAAATTCCATGCACATGACCGGTTTATTCGGCTGGTACTGCTTCAACACGCTAAACGCCTCGTTGGCCTTGGAACCGAAATTCACCGTTGCCAGCGTATCCGATATCATCCCGCTTTGCAGACAATAGTCCATCGGTCCGTCGGAAGTAAATAACAGGACATCCATGCCGCGCTTTTCGTAGGCTTGTTTTAAGTACAGCAAATAGCTGCGATCATTGCCGTAACTGCCATATTCGTTCTCGATCTGGAGAGCGATTACCGGCCCTCCATTTGTAGAGAGATAGGGTTTAAGTCTAGGAAGTAAAACGTCGTAATACGCGTCGAGCTTATCCAAGTAAGGTCGATGGAAACATCGAATTTTCATATCGGGTTCCGCAAGAAGCCAGGAAGGTAGACCGCCGAATTCCCACTCCGAGCAAATATAGGGACTCGGGCGCAAGATGACATGTAGCCCGATACTTGCCGCCTTCTCGATGAACTTCGTTACGTCAGCTAACCCTTCGAAGCAATATTCTCCTTGTTTCGGTTCGTGCAGGTTCCATGGAATATACGTTTCAACGGTGTTGAGCCCGCAAGCTTTCAACTTCGCTAAACGATCTTCCCAATACTCCGGTACGATGCGGAAATAATGCATCGCACCGGATAAAATCCTAAACGGTTGTCCATCTAACAAGAAGCTGTCGCTATTGTAACTGAGTATGGGCATGCGAATGACGACTCTCCTTTCTCTCTTTCCAATCCTTACACACTAAATATAGAGTTTTGACGCCGCGATTCAATCTGACATTCTTTCGATTTATACTAGATTCTTGCTAAGAAAATCAAAACAAGGTCCGGTTTCCCGAACCTTGTTTATATGGGTGTATGTCAATATCCATTAACTGGAATTTCTATGATAACTTTCGTAAATTCCCCTTCTTCGCTCTCTACCTTTGCTCCGAAGTTTCGACCGTAATGTAACTGGATGCGCTCATGGACGTTTCGCAACCCGTAACCGCCTCCGTTGAACACATATAAGTTATCGACCATCTCTTGATTCATCCCTTTTCCGTTGTCCGTCACGACAAACCGAATAATATCCGAATCGAGGGCAACTAAAATGGATAGGGATCCCCTACCCTCTTCCTTCTCGTCAATTCCATGAATAATCGCATTCTCTACGATAGGCTGCAGAATAAAGTTAAGCGTAGCGCAGGGATTGGCTTGTTCCTGGACATCGATAATGACATCGAATTCGTGGTTATGCATGATCAATTGAATATCCAAATAAGCTTTGATATTGGCGATTTCTTCTCGCACCGATGTAATTCTTAGTCCTTTATTTAAGCTTGTTCGATAGAATCGAGATAACGAATTCGCGATTTTGCTAATCTCCGGCGAGTCGATTTGAATCGCTTTCCAATTAATTGTGGACAATGCATTATAGAGAAAATGAGGATTGATCTGCGCCTGCAAAGCGGTTAGCTCCGCTTCCTTCTCCTTGACCCTGGATTGATCCAGCTCTTGAATCAAATGTTTAACTTTATGAACCATTTGAGCAAAGCTAAGCGTTAATTCCGCAATCTCGTCTTTCGCGGAAGTAGAGATCGGGATATCGAAATCCCCGCTTTCCACGACCTGGATTTTTCTTTTGAGCATGTAAATCGGCCTTACGAAGGTGCGCGAGAATAACCAGATAAATAAAAATAAAATCAAGAGGCACGCGAGAACGATCGTGAAGGTTGCTTTAATGATGCTGTTCGTATTCACTACGAAACCTCTCATGGGGACGGCATAATGCAAGGTCCATCCCGTATTGCGGATAATCGCCTGACTAATCACATAAGCATGTCCATCGAGAGCGATCTGATATTGTCCATCGTTCATACCGATATGCAAATCCTTAATGGAGACCGAATCTCCACCGGGAGCGGAATAGATCGGATTTCCTTCGCTATCCGTAATGAATATTCCGTCTAGCGGGGGCCTTCCGGACTTCAGAGTTCCGAATAACTTTTCGTAGTTAAGCTTGAGATAAACGACGCCAGCGAACGTATTATTGTCGCTTTTCAATATTTTGCTTACGGCGAATAACTGATTCTCTTCGTACAGCCATAATACATTGTTGCTATTCTTTGCCTTCAGATACCAATCTAGCCGTTTCACGGCCTCGCTTGGGTACACAAAACTGCCGACTTGCTTGGAAATATACTCCGAGTAAAAAGCGACATCCGATATTTCGCGATTGAAATTGACATAATACCAAATGGTTGGCTCTATATTCTCGTTTAATTCTTTCGTGTAATTTAGAATATCGTCTCCCCAATCATTCCCCGTCACTTTCTTGACGGTTGGATTGTAAGTCGTGAAATTGATGAAATTTTTGGGTTGCGCCATTTTCTCGTCGATCGTTAACGCCATCTGATCGACCGTATTTTTTAATCCGATTCGAGCTTGCTCGTTTAAGTAGCTCTTAGCCGATTGGTACGAGTAGAAACCAAGAGCAACGATCGGAATAACGATCAAAATTAAATAAGATACGATCAGTTTTTTGCGAAGCTTCCACTTCCCCAGAACACCCCAGTTGAAGCTCACATCGTCCTCCCCTTCGCTCTATACTGAGCCGGAGAAATACCATACTGGTTTTTGAAAGCCATGCCGAAATACGAGGCATCGGAAAACCCGACCAACCGGTAAATATCGACGATTTTATAATTTTCCTCGCTCAGAAATTCCTTTGCCTTCTCCAGCCGATAACCGTTAATATACTTGATGATGCTTTTTCCGACAGTTTTCTTAAATAAGTGACTCAGGTAGCTGCTCGACAAATGCACCCGATGCGCCAAGTATTCCAAGCTGAGATTCTGGTCGAATTCTTGAGCAATGATGTCGAGTACTTCGTCTACGGCGCGGACTTGCGTCTCGGTATCCGTTGGTCCGGCGACGGCTTGATCCGGACCTCTATTCAACTTTATGATCTTCTTGCGATCTCTTTCATATTCCTGCCTGCATAGTTCGATGACGTTAGTCAAAGTGCTCTTGAATTCAGCGACTTCAATCGGCTTTAGCAAATATTGATTCACGTTAAGGGTGATCGCCCGTTTAGCATATTCGAACTCTCCATATCCGCTAATAATGACGATTATTAGATCGGGCCTCAGCTCCCTAACCTGCTTTGTTAACTCTAATCCATCCATGAACGGCATTTTAATATCGGTCAGCAAGATATCGAAAGGCTCGGCGCGGATGAATTCAAGCGCCTGCTTGCCGTTCCTAGCCTCGGTAATCGTTAGGGGTAGCTCCAACTTTCTGATCAGGAATTGAATGCCTTCTCGTTCGTTCTTATCGTCGTCAGCGACTAGGATTCGATACATGACTATCCCCCCTCTTTCCCCTCATCTTATCATCTGACAATGTGCAATACTATTGCAAAAGCAGCCTTCAATTCGTAAATTGAAGGCTGCAAATATTGTGAAAAGTGAGGCTCTCGTTTACCCTTTTAACGCGCCCGCGGCGACGCCTTTAATGACGTAACGTTGCATGATGAGGTAGAACGTCATTAGCGGAGCTACGCCAAGCAGCAACATCGGAAATAAACTCGTCCAGTCTACGGAGAATTGACCGATATTTCGATAAACTTCAAGCAGAATCACGTTGTTTTCCCTAGACTGGAGGAATAGCAACGGATTCAAAAAGTCGTTCCACACATTAAGAGTCGTAATAATCGCGACCGTTGCCGTAACGGGCATCAACAAAGGAAAGGCGATCAACCAAAAGGTTCTCTGTTCGGAGCAACCGTCGATATACGCGGCTTCTTCCAATTCGATTGGAACCGACGAGCTGATAAAGCTCTTAAACAAGAAAATCGCTACGATACAGCCGCCGCCGATATTCACACATATGACAGCAAGTAAAGTGTTCATGATCCCGAGCGAATTGACCAGCTTGAACAAGCTCACTAGACCCATTTGGAATGGCACCATCATCCCGGCCAGGAAAAAATAAAAAATAGCGCGATTGACGACGTGAGTTCTCCTTGCCAAACTATACGCGGCCATAGCAGAGAACAAAATAATGCCGGTTACCGAGGCGACGGTAATGATCGCCGTGTTCATGAACACCCTCGGATAATTCATGGCCTTCCAAGCTTCGGTATAATTGCTTATCGTAAAATGAAAGGGCAGTGCCATTGGGTGTAAAGTTGCTTCGTCAGGCGACTTAAATGTAGTGACGACCAAGTAATAGATCGGAATAATAAACAGAACGGCTAGCAAAATCAATATCGTTTCTAATATCCAAGTTCTACCTTCAGCTTTTCTTTGAATGGAACGACTGCTCATGCGATCTTCTCCCCCCATTTCCTTAAGAATTGCATTAAGATCATTGTGAGGAGCATGACAGCTACAAAGAATACGACCCCGAAAGCAGCTCCGTATCCATAAAATCCTTGGCTGAACGTTGTTTTGATAAAGGCCGTCATGATAGTCTCCGTCGCATTGCCAGGGCCTCCGTTGGTCAATGACATGATGATATCGAACACCTTCAAACCGCCGATCATCGCAGTTACCGTGACTACGTTAACCGAAGGCTGTAACAAAGGCAATGTAATTCTCCAGAACTTCTGGGCGCCCGTCGCTCCGTCGATTTCCGCAGCCTCGTAGTAGTCCTTGGAAATGCTCTGCAGATTGGCCAGAAAGATGACCATTGCCCAACCGGTCCACTGCCACAATTGGGTAAAGATAACGGAGTATAGCGCCAAGTCGGAATCTCCGAGAAAATTAATTTTGGACAACCCGATTGAAGTCAGACCTTGGTTGATGAGTCCGAAATCCGAAGTCGACATCAAATAATTCCACAAAAATCCTATAATCAAAGGGCTGAATACGGCCGGCAGAAAGTAAATGGACCGCAGAATATTCTTCGTCTTTAATTTCTTATCCAATGCCACGGCAAGGAGAATTCCCAATACGCTCTGGAAGATCGTCATTAAGAGCGCGTATACGAGCGAGTTTTTAATGCCGCTCAGAAGTAAATCATTCTCTGGAATATCTACATAATTCCTCAATCCAACAAAGCTTAAATTCGTTTGCTTCATCACGGAGTAATCCGTAACGCTATAATAGAACATCGTCGCAAAAGGGGATACGCAAAACAAGACATAAAAGATCAGGGCCGGCAAAATGAACATCCCGTAATTGATTTCCCTTTTGGTCCGGTTCACTTGAAGATCAACCTTTCGATAACATTTTGCGGCAGTCACTGAATGGATCGCGGCTGCCGCAAAATGCTTGCTATTAGTGATTATTGATTCATTTTAACAATTCTTTCCGTTTGCTTATCCGTAGCTTTAAGTACAGACGAAACATCGCTCTTGCCGCCAAGAAGTTCCTGTAAAGCTTTACCGTAATCCTGAATGACGGCGGAAACGCTGCCGCCCCAGTTATTCCATGGCGCATAAACATTACCCGCTTTGAACGTTTCTTTTACCCCGTTATACTCTGCTGGCATCTCGAATTCGGCGCCTTTTAAGTAGCTGCTTCCTCCTTGATTGTCTTGCCAGAAAGCCTTTTGTCCTTCGGGAGTCGAAATAAGATCCAGCACTTGCATGATCGCGTCTTGATACTCCGATTTGGCATTTGCCGCGAAACCTACGCCAGGTCCGCCGATTAGCCAACCAGGTCCAGCCGTAGAACCATGGAAAGGGAACATATCGACTTGGATATTCGGATTTTTTTGTTTAATGGCATCCAACGCCCAAGGACCGGACTCCCACATCGCCGCTTTGCCCGTTGCGAATTCATCCAGCGCTTGGTCATAGTCGATACCGAGCATATCCTTCGTGAGATAGCCTCGTTTGATCAACTCGCTCCATTGTTCGAGTCCTGCATTCCAGCTTCCTTCCAACGTCGTTTCGCCTTTGCCGTACTTCACGTCGAAATCTTTGTTTTCAGGCTTAGACAGGAACTCATTCATAATCAAACCCATGGAAGACTTCATCATCGGTTCGTAGGATTTCGCGCCCATTGCTTGCGGCTTAACGCCGTTTTTCTTCAAAATCTCGTGAAGCTGCAGTTCTTCTTCGAACGTCGTCGGAGGTTTAAGACCGTATTTCGCAAAAATCTCCTTATTATAGAAGATCCCTTCAAACCAACTGATTCCAGGAAGCGCGACTAATTTGCCATCGGCGGAATATACGCTTTTGCCGGCATCGTTAAATCGATCGGCGAAACTAGACAAATCCGCTAAATATCCCAATTGAGAATATTTGGCCGCGGCCTGCGGTCCAACCGAGATAATGTCGGGTCCCGATCCTGCCGCTAATTGCGTACCTACAATGTTATCGAATTGCGAATTTTCGATGAACTGATACTCGATCTCGATGTTAGGCAATTTCTGCTTAATGAGATCAAGCAGAGTCTGCACCGAGCTTTCTTTATTCCAATAAGCGAGGCGGAGCTTAACCTTCTCAGCTGGAGTCGCTGACTCCGATGCGGATGGCGACGCGATGGGCGATGCACTACCCGTATTTCCGTTGTTGGACTTGCCGCAAGCCGTCGTCAGTAGACCGAGGACCAGGAACATGATTCCTAAAACTTTGAAGCGTTTCAAAGCAATTCCCCCTCATTATTATGTGCAGGAGCGACGTTATTCGACTCCTTGTCCTACATTATAATCCGCGTATTCTTCGATCAAAATCTGATATTCTTTTGATACCTATAAAGAAATGGGCTTTTTCGTTTTCATTTATCCGTTTCAGATCACGGAAATAACTTCATCATGGCGTATAAAAAGAAGACACCCCAATTGTCATACATAGGGCGTCTTCAACATCGCCCTTCTTTAAAGCACCGAAGATCTACGGTTATAGCATTAGATGACCGTTGCTAAAAATATTGAGTGGTCATGGAATCATTGGTCCCGTAGACTTCCACGGCCTTTGCGATATCCACGATGCCGTAATCCGTCCAAACGCCGAGCGTCCATTCCCCCTTATTGTCGATCGTAACCAGTTTCATGAGATGAACCTCCTGCTATGCGTTGGGGCTAAGCATGATTTTCGCGACGGATCCCGGGCCGGACACCAGCTTCTCGAAGCTCGCCTGTCCTTCCTCCGACGGCCGATGCTCCGTCCACGGCAGCAAGTCGATCTTGCCCTCCGCGATCCAGCTCAGTGCGGTCTCGAAGTCGTTCCGCGAGTAAGCGAAAGCACCGAACAGCTTTAGATCCTCGCGGATGATCGCGTTGATCGGCAGCGTCGTATCGGCTTCGTGAAGACCGGTCAAGCCGATTCTGCCCCCGCGCCGGACGGATTGTACTCAGCGAAGGCGAGTCGAAGCCGCCCGACGGCGTCCACCGCCGCATGAAAACCTTCAGCGGGCTTAAGCGCCGCGATCTCCTCGTCTCCTCGGGCAGGAATACCGCCCAACTCCGCAGCGATGCGCAACCGATCGGCGTTCAGGTCTGCTATAACAATCTCTTTAATGCATGGCAGCCCCTCAATCGACCCGATAACGGTTTATTACGTTTTCGTCGATCTCGACGCCCAGACCGGGACGATCGACGGGTACCGTCACGTAGCCGTCCTTGAACTCCACCTCGCGGCTGACTAAGTCACGCGCCAAAGGCGAATTCGAAACCGTGTATTCGATCATGAAACCGTTCGGAATCGCGGCCGCGAAATGCGTGCTGGCCGCAACCAGAATTCGAGATTCTCGTCCGGTCCGCAAGCTCGCTATAACCTGCGATGTCGTTGGAATGTACCGGCTCTTCCAACCAATATACGCCGTATTTCTCGTAGACGTCGGCCATCCGCAGCGCGCCCTTCAAGTCCCGCTGCGTTTCGAATCGCTTTTCCGTAGTGCCACAAGGCCTCTCGGGAAATCATCAAAAAGTGACCGAAATTGCACGTTTGAGAGAACTCGGAGAGAACGACACTTAAATCAGCCCTAATCCACTACCATCGACAAATTTTAGGGTCATGCAAGGGATGAACAGTTTGTATTGTTCACTTACCCACCTTTTCTCCTTTAGTTACCTTATAAGCAATTGTTTTAAATTCATCGAATTTCCCATAAAGAAAACCTTGTACCTTATTTCTTGCTTTAGTTTTAGATACAAAATTAAAATTCAACAATTTGTACACAAACTCCGAATTAGGAGGCGGAATCGTTCCTCTTCCGTGAAAACCAAATTCAAAGGTACAGCTACCCTTCGAGTGCAAACTTTCAAATTCGTAGCTAGTTCTAACTGCAGATAAAATTAATGAACTATGATATTGGGGAATGCTCGAAAGCCCTGTAATAGCGACGTCCGAGCATACCGTGAGTACATCAGTGTTCATTATTTGACCTCTTCATTTAACAACTGGTCTTCCAAACAGCACTTGCTTATCCGAATCGAACAGATTCCGATACACCACCTGCCCTCGACTTGAAGAAGCGTCCACCACTTTTCCATTCCCTGCATAAATGCCAACGTGAGTAATATCCATAAACCGGCCATTATGTTCGTAGCTCCAAAATACGAGATCGCCGGGAACCAAATCTGCCGCGCTTACGGTCAAGCCATTTTCTATGCTAAACCTAGCCTGTTCCGCAGCAGTACGCGGTAAGTTGATACCAAGCTGTCGATAAACCCATTGCACGAGATAGCTGCAATCTGTAAAGTCATCCTGTCCGGCCTTCGGTTGACTGTATGGGTCACCTAAACGAGTTAGCGCCAAATTGACGACTTCGCTGCCTAGTTCTCCTTCGGGTAAATGCTGCTCAACCTCCACAAGTTGCCCAGGCGTTAAGCCAACATCCGTTTCTTTACCAAGCATCGCAAATAGGAGTGGCCGAAACTCTCCAGACATCATTTCCTTCATGCTGTCCATCTGATCATTTGTAAAATGATAAGAATCAGCCTGTTGTTCCGCAGTTTTGCTCGTAACGGTAATATGCAAAATGCGTTCATGACTGCTAGTTGTCTCTTCACTGGTAGTTCCATCTTCATGCTCTACCGTAACTGTTTCCGTATGTTCGATCTTTTCGATACGGGATTCCACTTGATTCATGTCCCAGAACACCGATTGGATGATCCCGATCCTTGTTGCATCAAGTGTGGCTGCATCCATTCCGTTTTCTGAATCCATGGCGGTCTTCACAGCAAAAACCGTTATAATATCCATCCAATTATCAATTCTTGTGTTGTCCGCGCTGCCGGGGTAATGAAACTCTACCCAGTCTACATAGCCTGCGGATTGCTGTATTTCTCCCAGTCGGTCGGCAAATTCAACGTCCATTTCTTGAACAATTCGGGAAAGCGGCTTTACATCGGCATCCGTGTTTTCACCAGAAACAAAGATGCTGAAAGGAGAGGAAATAACAGCAGCTATAGCCATTACAATGCACAGCAATACAATAACGGTGCTACTGATCCCCAAAAGCGCGGCTACCCCTTTGACGAGCAAAGCGACCGCTTTTACGACCATTTTAATGATCCGAAGATTTAATCGCGCGGTAGCTTGCGCTCTTTGAAGGGAGCGGCGGGCATTCAACGCCATCTGAGCAGTCCGCTGCGCTGTCCTGGCGCTATTCATTTTCCCTTCCGTTTGACGACCGGAACGGTGTTTATCCTGTCCTAGTCGTTGCCCCGTTTTGATAAATGGCGATAGTGTCTTGAACTTCCCTTCCTTACGTTTGATCGTAAAGTCTGCTCGCTTGGATGTAGTGCGAGGGATCCCGGCTGACCGTTGTCTGCCATGTCGCTTCCTCACTTTTTCGGACGTTGGCGCTTTTAAGCGATTCCCGCGTGCAGTTCCAGAACGAGACATCGCGGCGGTAGATGCTCCTTTTTTCCCGGCTGGTTCCTGATGTTTACCTCTTCTCCGATTAAGGAGATCGGGAACGCTAGCTTCGCGAGAATGATGCAAAAGCCGGGCATTTGCCCGGCTTGGTATGATGCGTCGTTTTGCTGATGGATGGTTAGATGATAAAACATATTTTCCATCTTCCGGCTTCCGAAGATGCAACCTACGGGCAAGTCGCAATTGACGTATCGAAGGCCTGGAAATGATAATAACCGGATTCAGCCTTGCTACCCTTTCATTCTCAGATATTGCCGACTTTTTTGAGATGCGCTTTACCAAACCCTTGCCCGCAGCCGCGCTCATTCCCATTTGAGCACGTACCGTGTTACCTACGGCTGATGCAGATTGGTGCTGCGCATATTCAGTCGGAGAGTCTGAAATCGCCTTATCCTTGTCTTTATGCTGTAAGGTACGGTCGCTCATTGTTTTGGCACGATCCATTAAGTTCGGCAGTCTGTCCAAACGTTTAATATCTCTCACAACAGTTCTTGTTTTAATATCCTTCATCGCCTTATCCCCCTCCTAGCCGGTCGCCATCAGCGAATCTGTTCGTTCTGCGGCTTAAAAATCCTTTCCTGGCTTCGGCAATAATCCGGGTAACGAAGATGAATCGCTTCAAAAAAATAGGGGGCATAGCTACAATCGAATAATTCGTGGGGTGTGGAGTAACGTTCCCCACCCGCTTCCGTCCAGCCATTCCACAGATTAAAAGCAAGTCTGGATACGCGAATCGAACTGCCAGTCTGCCAAGAGGCCGAAAGACCTTTGGACTTGATGCCGCCATTCGTAAAATCAAACAAATCATGAATATGACTTCGTGTGTCTCGGGAAATACCCAACGTGTAAAAAAGCGCACGATTATAACTGTCGTTGCATTGTCTTTCATCTAACATCCGATAGTAGAAACTTTCATGTTCAGCATCTCGAAATCGAATCGGATTCATAGTTATATCCATTCCTTTCGCTACGCTCAAGGCACAAAACGGAATGAAATCCGTCAGCCTTGGGCGTTTTTTTGTATGCTTGAGTGACGGAGATACCAGCACACTACAAATCACGTGGGGGTGAGTGGGCTGTCGCTTTCCTAGGACAACCGCATAGTTATATGTGTAGATTGCCTTTCCAAGCACAAATAAGTGTCGCCTCGAGCACGCAGACTTATCTTTGATAAACAACTCGTTTATAGCTAGGCAATCAGTCCCTGCTGACTATCTCTGTACATCACAGAAAGGAGTTATCGTATGGCCTTAAAAATTGTTTACCCCGTCTGTTGCGGCATCGATGTCCACAAAACATTCGTCGTCGCCTGTGTCGCTTCTACCAACAGCAAGGGCGTCACCACTTACAAAAGCCATCGCTTTTCTACCTTCACCAAAGGTCTGAATGAGCTGTCACAGTGGCTTTGTGAGCACGACTGCAAGGATGTCTGCATGGAATCGACCGGGAAATACTGGATTCCCGTGTTCAACATTCTCGAACCGTCCTGCAATATCACACTCGCACATCCGAAGTACGTCAAAGCCATTCGCGGCAAGAAGACGGACAAGAAGGACGCGAAGTGGATTGCCGACTTGTTCAAGCACGATCTTGTCGCAGGAAGCTTTATGCCTCCTTTGCCCATCCGACAACTCCGTGACTTAATGCGTTACCGCTTCAAGCTCACGAACTTTACGTCCAGTGAGAAGAACCGGTTTCAAAACAGCTTGACCGTTTCGAACATCCAACTTAGCAGTGTCGTTTCGGATACGTTCGGCAAAAGCGCCATGAATATCATTAACAAACTGCTAGACGATCCGAGTGATACGTCTTTCGACCTTGAACCGCTCATTCACGGCGTTTTGAAAGGCAAACTCCCTGAGCTTACGCTTGCCATTGACGGCTTCATTACGCCGGAGCAAGCCGGGAAAATCAAGGTCATCAAGCAACATTACGAAAACCTCGAATCCTGCAAAGCTGAACTGGAATCTATTGTCCTTTCCCTTGCCAACGCCTACACAGAGGAACTCAACTTGATCTTGACTGTTCCGTCCTTCAAAAACATCTTTTCCGCCATTGCCGTGGTTTCGGAAATCGGTGTGAACATGGACGTGTTTCTGACAGCCAAGCATTTGTGCTCTTGGGCAGGGCTTACACCCTCAAATGATCAGAGCGCTGGCAAGAGAAAGTCAGTCCGGATTTCGAGAGCGGGTGTCTACATCAAGCCGCTTTTGGTACAATGTGCCACCGCTGTCGTCAAAAGCGAAAAGCATCCCGAAATCCGAAACCGCTATTTGCAACTCAAGAGGCGTAGAGGCCACAAACGTGCCATTATTGCCATTGCACGTATGCTGTTAACAGCCATCTATCACATCTTGAAGAACAAACAACCCTACAACCCTGAATTGTACAGGAAATCCGATATTCATCCAGTAAACCGTGAAATCACGGTAGAACAAGCGATTTTACTGGCACAACGTCAGGGCTATCAAATTATGGACTTTCCTCTCTCAGGATAGAACCATATTTTCCCTTTTTTCGTCTTTTTGACGGTTTATTTGGGGTGCCTTTTTCTGATCATACGTGCGTTTGCCATGGATTTCAGACTTATCTCCCCTCTCACGGCATGTAGGCGGCTGGTGACAACCAGCCGCCCTTTACCTATCTGTTCATTTAAGCAGGCAAATCGGACCCTTTTGACTTACCGCTATCCCATTTTTTTGAGGAACTGCGCCATTTGTTTTAAGCCGCGTTCAATTGACTTGCGTATTGCCCGTTCATCGACTTGTTCTGCCTGGGCAATCGCTACCTTACTCATTCCTAAGAAAAAGTGAGCATAAATTCGCCTGAACGATTTTTCCGGCAACCGACACATAGCCGCATAAAGCTGCTCATTGGAAAGCTTACGCTCGTAGTATTCCTCCGGGGAAATCGAATGAAAAAGAACATCTTGCTCGATACCGTCGTTCCGATCAAGCGAGTAATAGGCGCGATGGCGATAAGTCCGCAATTTGTATGCGTTTTCATGTAAGTCGAACTGATGGATTTCTTGTGCGACTTCATCCTCCACCTCGACCCATACATCCGTTTTGAAAAATGGATACATCTCGCGTAAATTAATCCTTTTCATATTCGTCCCTCCATTTTGGTTTGTGAGTAAACCAAATGGAGGGGCGGGGAGCGACAGCCAACGCTCCCTTTGAGGTATTTGTGGAAGAATGCCAGAAAACAAAAAAGGCTTTGCCACAGAGCATACCCACGCTCTATCACGGCAAAGCCTAAATGTAATCGTATGAATAACTGTAAAACAGAACTACAAGAAGAAATTAGCTTGCCATTACGACAACTAGGGGCGCATAACTATCAGCTCCATCCTCACATGGCAACACCGTGAGAGAAGAAAAGCCATCTGTTTATACGGGTGCTGTCATTCATAATGAAAAAGAGCGCCTCGTAACTCTTCCTGATCGGGAAAAGTAACGGCGCTCGATGCCTGATTCTGCGGAACAATATAGGGGAGGCAACAGTCGATCCTGAATTATCAGGATTCGGAATCTGCTTCCTCCTGTCCATCACAAAAATAGGCTCTCCGAAACCGGATGCCCGTCACATTTCAACAAAATAAGAAAAGGATACGACTCGAAGCCTCCTTTCAGCTTTATCATCTAGAATGACAACATACTGCTCCTGTCTTGTTCACGATACTATGTTATCATGAAAGGCATGCAAACGAAGTGCATAAATGGGGAATTTAGGGTGGAATTCCAGTGTAAATCAGGTGCAGAGGGAGTGCATCAGCGTAGTTAATTTTTAAGGAGATTCACCCACGGAGGCCTACAATTAATAGAGGTTAGGTTTATAACGTGCATGTTAATCTGCTCACCAAAAAAAGATGCGCAATTGCATCTTTTTCGGAAGCCAATCTTTTACTTTTCATCAAAAGGGATCATACTCCAATAGTGCTGTCCGGCTTTTAATTTTGTGATATATTTTTTGCAGAATTCGTTTCCGGTGATTGAAATATGTGCGGCGCGATAGTCCTATGCGATCCATAACGATTGAAAATGCCAATTGATCTTGATACCGCAATTGAACGAATCGTCTCTCCTCTGGCGTGAGCGCCGAGAAAGCATATTCGATCAATCCAATTCTGGATCTAAGAAACGGTATTTCATATTCGGTGATTTCCAAACGGTGAATGACTGTACGAAGCAGCGTGTCCTTAGGTTGGCCGGAGCCATAGATCGTCACTTCATGCAACGCTTTTGTTAATCCTGGAATGTGTGTAAGCTCTGTTTGCACATATGCCAATCGCGCTTTCCAGTCCGCGTAAGCGATCAACCAATACTCAACTTTTTCATAAGGGGTTACCTGCTCAGCCAACAACATGCGACGATCCCCCATTTCCTATCCGGCTATAAAGACATAATTCACGCTCCGTTTCATTTCGACACACATCGATCATCCTTTCATCCATCATTTTGGAGACAACCCAAACGGCGAATGAGAAAAAGGAACTACATTGAGCTTGTCCCAAACTACATGACAACTCTGTCATTCACTGTACAAACCATAAATTACTTTTTTCAGCCCCCCTCCCTATTCACAATAGGACTATTCTACTTACTCCTATCCTCCCCCCCCTCATTGTACCTATATCCGTAGTAATTCGGCAGGGTGATTTATTTGTCACCTTGTATCCCGAGAAATTTGTCGAAAATAATCTTATTTCGTCATCACCGCAGATATGTTGTTAGTTGTTGCTTGTAAGATCTATGAGTCCAAGCCTTATAGCTTTTTCTGCTGCTTCTCTGACCGATTTTGCATCGAACTTTCTCCTGATGTGACGAAGATGTGTCTTCATTGTATTTGGCGAAATACCCATCAACTGAATCAATTTGGATTGAGTATGACCCAAACCAATCAACTGCAGCACTTCCTTTTCAGTAGCGGTTAGCTTACAGCTAAATTCCTTACGCTTCAACCGGATGAGTTCTTCGCGCAGTACCTTCGATGCTCCCGGGTGCAGGGGGGATCTGCGGTGATACGCTTCGCGAATCGCAATAATGATGTCTCGCATATCTGCCTTGTTTATAAAGTTTACCGCTCCGACTGTTATTGCTGCGACAATCACTTCAGGCTCTGTACTCGAAGCAACGGTAATGATGGGAACATCTTTTTTAGCGAGGATGTCCTTTATCGCTTCAAGTCCGTCGCACATATTCGGCTGGAGCATCACATTCGCAACTACAACGTCCACTTCTAGCTGTAAACTAGCTCGTACTGCCTCTTCATTTGTTACAGCAGTGTTTATGATCTGAATATCCGTCACTGTTTTGAGTAAATCTTCAAAGCGGAGGCACCATTCCCGATCGCGATCCACTAGCACAACATTAATTGTTCCCCTTAAAATGAATTTCTGTTTGAATATCACTTTCCCCTCCAGTGCTCCCAAAACAAAAACACGACCCATAGGCCGTGTGTGGCAAATTGGGTAACCCGGCGGTCATCACTTGTACAAAGTGAGAAGATCCGTGGCTTTGCGTCACTGCCTTTCGACAGTTTTGCCATTTTCCATATTTAAGTACATCTTTTCTAAAGGACTTCCATCGGATTATGTCGGGAAAGTCCACGCACTCAATTGTCACCGACCGAAACCATCGCTCGTATTGATCCTGCCGTCGCGATTTTTCCATTATTAGCGTCCAGTTACTTACGACCAATTGAAATTAATCTGTTTAATAAGGGAGAACCCTAAAAACAATGTGCGGCCTCCATTTACGATCACGCAATTGGCGACGGAAGCAATTGGACACCGGAACTTCTACTTTAACCTTTCAAAAT
This sequence comes from Cohnella silvisoli, assembly GCF_021190915.1. GTDB lineage: Bacteria > Bacillota > Bacilli > Paenibacillales > Paenibacillaceae > Cohnella > Cohnella silvisoli. The sequence continues at coordinate 19,602 of NZ_JAIOAP010000018.1, read as the reverse complement.
CGATTTTATTTTTACGCTTGCATCCATTAAAGCATGAGGATCTAATTTCGCCTGTTTATGAATAAGCATTTCGGCTAGTCGCATATCATTCACGATATTTGCGTTTTGTCCAACGGCGCTGGCGGATACGATCCGGTTATCGCTCGACAAATGGAAATAGAGTTACCATATGTTGCTCCACTCCTTATTCCTTCTGCCTGACAATGCCACGAGATGATTATGAATCGCTTCGTCCATGTATCCATCTCTTCCTTTTGGGGCAGCCATGACACAATCGTCGTGAAACCCGCTTCCGCGATTTTCTCGAACTTCTGCTCCATGGACCATTCCTTGCCGTTCTCGCCAAGTCTGATCATCGCCCACTAGGATTGCTGTATGTCCAGCGTCGATTCATTGGAGCTTCCGTCGTTAACCCGATTCCAATCCCCCATACCTATCAGCCCTTTCCCGCTGCTGCCGTATTGTCACTGGCAACGGTTCCCGGTCCGTAATAATAAGGACGCGCAGTGGCAGGCAACGGCTTCACAACCGTGTACGATGGATCTTTCCCTTGCTTGATCAGCGCGCCGAACACTTCCGACAACGCGGCCCATAACCCCTTGCGCGCTTCAGGACAATCCGGCTTCATCTCCTTATGCAGAGCCGGTAATGCATGGTAGGGCACCATCGGAAACATATGATGCTCGGAATGATAGTTCATGTTCCAATACAAGAACCGGAAGATCGGATTCATATAGATCGTCCGCGAATTCAACCGGTGATCAAGCACGTCTTCCTTCAAACCCAGATGCTGTGTCATGCCGAACAGGAGAACCATAAATGCGCCGTAAAGGGATGGCAAACCGATAAACATAGCCGGTAAAATACTTCCTGTGTAAAAGCAAGCACCGATCACAATGGCGAAAATCAATACGTAAGCGCGGGATTCCCAGCATGTTTTGCGATGCTCGGAAGCCGGGATGTACTCTTTCTCTTCCGGATGGATGACCCCGAAGCAATGCATGATCATGCGCTTCACGTCGCGCGGCCCGATGTACAGCCGGAAGAAATCCATCATGATGAGACGCCAGATCGGCGGTCTCGGGGCAATGATTTCTGGATCGCGACCGACGATGATCGTATCGGTATGATGGCGAGTATGGCTCCAGCGCCACGGCGTAGCAGGCCGAAGACTCATGACAGAAGCGATCTGATAGACGGCTTCGTTCATCCAAGGCGTCTTGAACGCCGTACCATGGCCGCATTCATGCCAGCGCGAGTCGCCTGGCGAGCTGTAGAGAACGCCGTATACCGCGAACGCCAATATCGCCCACCATGTCCCCCATGAATAATAAGCCAATGTGCCCGTAATACCGAGCGCTGCGACCCAAATGATCGTATCGCGAATGGCGGGGCCGTTTTTGCGCTTCATCAGTTCCTTCATGCGTTGGCGCGGAATCGGACTCGTATACCATTCCGCAGCGACCAAACCCTTCTGTTGCGCCAATTGATTTTCCGGTCCCAGAATACTGTAATCCCGGCGTTTCTTCTGTGCAGCCAACCGGCTCATCTCCCTTACTTCCTCACAAGTCCGTGAGGATCAATGACATATTTGCGCGAGACGCCGCGGTCGAACTGCTGGTACGCATTCGGAGCTTCGTCCAACGAAATGAGCGTTGCGTTAACCGCTTTCGCGATTTGCGCGCGGCCGCTTAAGATTGCCATCATCAGATCGCGGTTATATTGCATAACCGGCGTCTGACCTGTCACGAACGTATGCGATTTCGCCCAGCCGAGTCCGATGCGGATTTTGAGCGTGCCGACTTTGGATTCTTCGTCCACGGCGCCCGGATCTCCGGTCACGTACAATCCCGGAATGCCAAGACGTCCGCCCGCCCGCGTCACTTCCATAATTGAATTTAACACCGTCGCCGGCGCCTCGCCATGATCTTTCCCGTGCCCGCTCGCTTCGAAGCCGACGCAGTCGATCGCGCAGTCCACTTCCGGAACGCCGAGAATTTGGTCGATCTGTTCGGCCAAGTTCGGATGTTCGCGCAAGTTGACCGTCTCGCAGCCGAAGCTTCTCGCCTGTGCGAGCCGCTCCGCATTCAAGTCGCCTACGATGACGACCGCCGCGCCGAGCAATTGAGCGGAATGCGCTGCAGCGAGTCCGACCGGACCTGCGCCGGCAACGTAGACGGTCGATCCCGGCTTTACGCCTGCGCTGACCGCGCCGTGATAACCCGTCGGGAAAATATCGGACAACATCGTGAGATCTAGAATTTTCTCCATCGCTTTCTCTTTGTCCGGGAACTTGAGCAGTTGGAAGTCTGCATACGGCACCATGACGTATTCCGATTGACCGCCGACCCAGCCGCCCATATCGACATAACCGTAAGCGGAACCCGGTCGGTCCGGATTGACGTTCAGGCAGACGTTCGTGTTGCGCTCGCGGCAATTGCGGCACCGGCCGCAAGCGATATTAAACGGTACGGACACGAGATCGCCTTTGCGAATAAACTCGACGTCGCTGCCGACTTCAATGACTTCCCCCGTTATTTCATGGCCGAGCACAAGACCGGAAGGCGCGGTAGTTCGTCCTCTGACCATATGCTGATCGCTTCCGCAAATGTTCGTCGTCACCACTTTCAGAATAACGCCGTGGTTGCATTTGCGTCCGACATTCAGCGGGTTCACCCCGGGGCCGTCCCGCAGCACGAGATCGGGATAAGGCGTATTCTGCACTTCCACGAGTCCTGGCTTGCTGTACACGACCGCTCTGTTTCCTGCCATGTCTTGTTTCCTCCTTTGTGTTTGCTAGCCGCGCAATAACGCTTTGAGCTTCACGTCTGGATCGCCCAGCGCTTGCGGAACCGGCTTAGCTCCGGTTTCGACTAATATTTGTCCAATCCGGATTTCCTTCGCAATCACTACACTGTCGCCGATGCCACTGACCGCAACAAGGCGGCCGTCGTCCGCCAGATGAAAATAAAGCTTCGCCCCGTCTTGCAATTCGCGCACGATCGTCTCCGAGCCGAAATCAACCAGCCCTGCCACTTGTAACGTAAGCTCATATTGATCGGACCAGAACCACGGGACGCTGGCGAAAGGAGCCTTCTCGCCAAGCATCGCGGAAGCGGCATGTGTGCCTTGATCCTGCGCGTTCCTCCATGCTTCCAGCCGGATTCGGCGTCCCGGATACAGCGGGTGTTCGAATGAACAACAATCGCCCGCAGCATATATCGATGGATCACTTGTAGCGAGCGTCTCATCCACACAGATGCCGTTCTCCAATTGAAGACCGCAAGAGGCGGCCAGGGACGTTTCCGGAATGGCACCGATACCGACAATCATTTCGTCGTATTCAATCGTTGTGCCATCCGCAAGCGTGAGCGAATTTACCGAACCGTCTGAGTCAGCGCAATGAATCGCTTCGATAGAAATGCCGATTCGGAAGTCCACTCCTGCCGCTCTGTGGCGCTCTTCCACGATTTGGGCAATTTGAATAGGCACTCCGCGCATCAGAATACGCGGTCCGACTTCGACGACCGTCACCTTGCAGCCGCGTTCGATCGCGCTGCTCGCGACTTCGAGCCCGATAAATCCGGCTCCGACGATGACGATGCGTTTGCCGGTCTGCAGTTTATCTCTGAGCTTAAGCGCATCGCCATACGTACGAAGATAACGCGCGCCGGCTACAGGCGTGCCATTCATCGGAAGCAACGGAAGCTGACGAGGCCGTGCGCCTGTCGCCAGCAGCAACTTGGCGTACGCGATCTCTCTTCCGTCAGCAAGGCGGACCGTTCGATGTGCCCGATCAATTGCCGTCACTGGAGTGCCGGCAATCCATTCGATGTCATGTTCCTTTAACTTCTCGTCATCGAGAATATACGTCGGAGAAGGCGCATCGGGCGATAGCAGCGCCTGCTTGGAAAGCGGCGGTCTTTCGTACGGAGCATGCGGCTCCTCGCCGATGAGCGTAATCGCCCCCGTCCAGCCGAGCGTCCGCAGTTCAACGGCCGCTCGCGCTCCGGCTTCTCCGGCGCCGATAATTACCATACCTGCCTGCAGCATGTTCTTTAGCCCCCAGTTACAACTCGATATAGACCGTTCCGTTTTCCACCTTTACCGGATACGTCTTTAAGTCCACGCATACCGGGGCGCGTTTCGCTTGCCCTGTCATCACGTCGAATCGGCCGTTATGCTTCGGGCATTCAATGGTGCTACCCATCACCAGTCCGTTCGACAAATGAAACTTCTCGTGCGTGCAATAGCCGTCGGTCGCGTAATATTCGTCTTTGTCCGTCCGATAGACGGCAAACGTACGGTCTTCGTGATCAAACCGAAGGACGTCTTCCTCGTCGATCTCGTCTGCCTTACATACTTCAATCCACATTCGCTATGCTCTCCTTTGTCTCAGGTTGGTCCGTTTCATGACAACAACCGTCTGGTTCATTTCCGGCGCGGATGCAGGGAAACGAAGCTTTTCGCCACCCACTGTCACCACCTCCACGAAATACTCGAAATCGTAGGTAATGTTCATGCGCAAAGCTAGTTGATAGACGCCACGGTTGACGTGGCTGAATTCCGACTTACGATACTCGATACCACCAAGCGGCTTCCAATACAGTGCGAGCTCTTTCGGAGCGTTCCTCAAGACCAACGCTTTCAGCTTAAACGTCTCTCCAGCATCGAGACTTGTGCGCACCGTCGGAATGATTAAGCGCGGCTTGCCCGCGTACAGGTTCGACGGCATCGCGTCCGGCGTCAGCGGCTCTCCAAGCAACTTCTCCAGTTCCTTGCCCGGCAAATACAGTTGCGATTGCATCGTTTGCTGCTGGATGTTGGCGAACGTGCCCATCTCGCCGGCGTGGATACAGTGGCCAACAAATAGCCGTTCAATCGGCAAACCGCTCAGTCGTAAGCGTTTTCAAAAAGTACTCTTGTGAGCCGCTTCCCGGCATCCGCTCCGCCAGATTCAAACTTTCGATCAACGCATTGTCCGGATAACCTACGACGATCCCGCTGGCGCCTTTCGACAATCGATTCCCTGCAACGATCGGCAGAAGCAAGGATGTCAGCAAGTACACATAACGACGTATTTCCTTGGCTGCGAATTTTTCGTATCTGGATGCTTCAAGCGGGTACATAATCACTAACTAGTTCCGCATTCGGTATCACTCCGTCGTAACTGCTTCATTTGCGGTACACGTTACAACAATAGGTTAACTCCCTCAGGCGCGTCCAACAATGCCTGAGGTTAGTGATTTGTGTCTACTATTGATCTTTTATTTACAATTCCTTTCCGCGATGCCAATGCTCGTTCCGAATGTCCGACGGCGTCCGTCCCGTCCACTTCTTAACCATTCGCGCGAAGTGATAAGAAGTCTTGAACCCTGAACGATAAGCGATTTCTGTCACCGTCAGTCCGGTATTCAGGAGCAAATCCACTCCCTGCCTCACCCTGTACTGCCATAAATACTGGACGGGCGTTATTCCCATGTGTTGACGGAATAGACGAATGAGATGCTCATTCGTCACATTCGACGCTTCAGCCAGAGACGACAAGTCCAACTCCTCGTCAAACTTGTTCTGGATCAACCGTTTCGCCATAAAGACCGCAGGATTCTCGTGACCATCCCGCTTCTGCCTGGCCGCTTCCGCCGCGTACAGGTAAAGCGAAGCCATGCCAAGCGAGAGAAGTAGCATTTCGTTCTCCGGCGATTCTTTGAATTTCAAAGCAATCATTTGATTGAGCAGCCGGCTCATCTCCTCGGAGATTGGCAATGAAAATGGCAGTTGGCGAAACTGTTGTTCGGTCGTTTCATCTATTTGCAGGACATCGACGGTTACCCACCTATGCCACGTTTCTTCATGGGGATCAAACTCGAACTTCTCGGAGTGTTTGGATTTCAACAGAACGACTTGGCCGGGTAACACTGTGTGACATACCGAGTCAATCCATAACTTCGTCGTACCCGCGTCCAGAAGGAACAACTGCCATCCCCGCTGAATGCGCGGACCGAGCTGACTGCCTGGCGCGTACATGATTGTCCCGGGTGACACTTTCATGATCTGAAAAGCAGGGAAGGCGCGTTCGCTGCTGGACATCGTAACATCTCCTCGATTCTGAGCTTGACGAAAATAGATTGTTACATAATCGCTTCTTCGATCGAAATAGCCCAAGACACGTCACGTATAATGTCATCCCATTCAATCATTTCAATCAATAAGACCCTTTGTCAATGCCGACCCACTTCTTTAGCCACTCCGGATAAGAAGTTTCAGAAGCCGGATCCGCGACGCTTCTGGCCACGAAGCCTTGGGCTTTTCCGCTTTCTGTCGCGTCGGTCGTTTTTTCAAAACGAATGTCCATCGACCATCTTACCGTATCCGATTGATTCGAGGCTGCGCGGTGAGGGAGCATATGATTAAAACACAGCACGTCTCCTGCGTCCATCTCGATGCTCAGCGGCGTAAGCGCCGCGGCGTCTTCTTTGCTCAGTCCGACAAATCCGGATTCGACACCGTCCATGGAGAGGATGATCCCACCATGCTGTGCCGTCGTTTCCGCCAAGCTTTGTCTCACATAATCGTCAAGGCTGGCCGCAAGCAGTGTTTGATAACGCTCATACAACGTTTGCGCATATCGTTCTCTCGTTGCAATGCCGCGCTCGTTCAGCAGATCTGCAATTTCTTTACAAGTGCGATGCTGTTTAAAACGCAACTCTCCAACCAGACAAAGCACGTCGTAGCCATAGGAGGAATGCTTCATGCTAAGCATTTCGGCTTCTGCCGATTTATAAGCTACACCCACATGGGCACAGTTTGTGTTGGGGCACAGATAAGCCATGCTCCATGCGTGAATGATGCCGGTCAGCGTTGAGATTTTCTTCTTCCATGCGGTATGGAAGCGTCTGAGTTTGACTCCGCAATGTGGACAGTTAACCATTTCAGGTCGGAAATAGACTTTTGGTGCGGCGCCGAGGCGATTTTTTGAAAGCATAAGGGGGACACTCCCATTCATTTCTTGTCCCTTATGTATTCGACATCCGCCAGGAAAATTCTGTTAGTTAATTGTTCCGTCGTAGTTTTTTTTTGCGTCGATTCACTCGCCATTGCGGCTTTTCCTGCGAGCTTTTTCACTACTATCCCTTCGTATGACTTCTCACCATCCATGGCCGCGCCTTGGCCGTCCCGGCCTTGTTCGCAGTTTACCGTTTATTCGGGAACGATGAGATCTCCTTGGGTCACGCCGCCGACTTCCCCCCAAACCCAGTCCTCCTAACTTACGAGATCTATGGTGGTATTGGACGTTCCCTTCTTTTGCAGAGTTATCCGATCTCGTCAGCCAACTTGGTTTAGCCGCCTGTTCCGGGGGTTGCCTTCAAGCCCTCCACACGCATCCTTACGGTCTACGCACTGCCTGTCAGCTATGCACTTCCGCCACCTCGCGGTATGCTGGAGTCTTTCACTCCTTAGTCGACTCGTTGCCAAGCGCACAAAAGTCTCCGATCCATGATCGGGGCTGATATAGGATAGCGGGTTTGAATGATCAGAGCGTCAAGTTACTTGCGTACAAGCCCATGAGGATCGATGACATACTTGCAAGAGACGCCGCGGTCGAACTGCTGATACGCATTCAGATCGCGGTTATATTGCATGACCGGCGTCTGCCCCGTCACGAACGTATGCGATTTCGCCCAGCCGAGTCCGATGCGGATTTTGAGCGTGCCGACTTTGGATTCTTCGTCCACGGCACCCGGATCTCCGGTCACGTACAGTCCTGGAATGCCGAGACGTCCGCCTGCCCGGGTCACTTCCATAATCGATTTCAACACCGTCGCCGGCGCTTCGCCTTGATCTTTCCCGTGCCCGCTCGCTTCGAAACCGACGCAGTCGATCGCGCAGTCTACTTCCGGAACGCCGAGAATTTGGTCAATCTGCTCGGCCAAATTCGGATACTCTCGTAAGTTGACCGTCTCGCAACCGAAGCTTCTCGCCTGGGCGAGCCGTTCCGCATTCAAGTCGCCTACGATGACGACCGCCGCGCCGAGCAATTGAGCGGAATGCGCTGCAGCGAGTCCGACCGGACCTGCACCCGCAACATAGACGGTCGATCCCGGCTTTACGCCTGCGCTAACCGCACCGTGGTAACCCGTCGGGAAAATATCCGACAGCATCGTGAAGTCGAGAATTTTCTCCATCGCTTTCTCTTTGTCCGGGAATTTGAGCAACTGAAAGCCTGCGTAGGGCACCATTACGTATTCCGATTGACCGCCGACCCAGCCACCCATATCGACATAACCGTATGCGGAACCCGGTCGGTCCGGATTGACGTTCAGGCAGACGTTCGTATTGCGCTCGCGGCAATTGCGGCATCGGCCGCAAGCGATGTTGAACGGTACGGACACGAGATCGCCTTTGCGAATGAACTCGACGTCGCTGCCGACTTCAATGACCTCGCCTGTAATTTCATGACCGAGGACAAGACCGGAAGGCGCGGTCGTCCGCCCTCTGACCATATGCTGATCGCTTCCGCAAATGTTCGTCGTCACTACTTTCAGAATGACGCCGTGATTGCATTTACGCCCGACATTCAGCGGGTTCACTCCGGGGCCGTCTCGCAGCACGAGATCGGGATAAGGCGTATTGCTCACTTCCACGAGTCCTGGCTTGCTGTACACGACCGCTCTGTTTCCTGCCATGTCTTGTTTCCTTTTTATTCGCCAGCTCCGGTTTCGCCCCATACTTGTCCAAGCCGGATTGCTTTCGCAATACCTGCACTATAACCGATCCTGCTGTACGCAACAAGAGCTGCTAGAAATTGAACATCACCTCCCCCATTCTCAACTTGACGAAAATAAATCTATCGATGATATTAATAGAACATTCGCTATTCCAGGCAAGAAGGGGAGTACGCTCGCATGAATCATTACTTTCGTTTATCCAATGTACTCTCAGCGGAAGGCGGTTCCCTCCCGGGGGACGCTTCGGTCCGCGCGTTCAGCAGGATTATCAACTCGTATTGCTTCACACTGGCCAAATGACGGTATATATCGACGACGTTCCTCATCATGTACAACCAGGTCATGCGGTCTTGCTCAAGCTAGGTCATGTAGAGCATTTCTATTTTGCGAAGCAGCAAGAAACATGGCATCGCTGGATAGCTGTCCACTTAAAAGTCGATCCTGACGCGCTGTCCGAATCTACGAGTGATTCGCCTCTCAAGCCGTTGTCCATAAAAGTCCAAATTATTTGGATGAAGTACCATTAATACACAAAAATCAAGAGGAGATCATCGAAAAAAAATAGCCCCCCTTCTAATCGAAGAGGAGCCGGATACATTATCCAAAGGATCACAAAGATCCATCCCTACGTTTACCGATAAGACTCGCTACCCCGAAACGCCATATGCTCTCCGGGAACATATTTCGGCTTCGGCATATACTCGTTAATCCCCGGACGGGCTTCCCCTCTTAGCAAGTAGGCGCTTGTCCATTGTTTGTCGGAGATAATTCGGGTTGTCGTCGGAATATAGCGGATGGTCAAACCGCACCGGCGATTAGGAGATAAGTTTGCGTTAGAGCCGTGAATGATAAGCGGGTTATGGATCGATACGCCTCCGGCTTTAAGCTCCAAATCGACCGCCTTTGTTTCATCTACATATTTCGGATCTACTTCTTGTTCGAACACGGCATTCATCGGGGCAGCGTTCATTGCTTTCAATTCCAGATTCTGAGTGCCGGGAATGACGCGCAAACAGCCGTTCTCGGTCGTAGAATCGTCTACGGCCAGCCAAAGCGATACGACGTTCATCGGTTCCAGCGGCCAGAATGCTCCGTCCTGATGCCAAGGAACCATTCTTCCGTCGAACGGAGGCTTACTGATATATCCCGAAGCAAATAATGCGATGTCGGGTCCAATAAATTGTTCGGCAATATCCAATAGGCGATCATCGCTAATCAGGCGATGCCAGAAGGGATCCATCTCGAGAGTCCCCGTATACAGATGCTCCGGACGCAAATGGGGATGTTTCGTCATGAGCCAATCGATGTGCGCCTTCGCTTCCATCACCAAGTCGTCGTCCAAAACTTTATTCAGCTTAATGTAACCATCTTTATCATAATTCTCTTTCAATGTTACGGAAACAATAGACATACCGATCATCTCCCAAGTCATTTTTTACTGCCGGCCGTAAGTCAACTTTACCATCTAGAAGGACATTCCGTCTTTATCGCGAAGTTTTATATTTAACGAATTGTTCTGTCATCTTTTAAAATAATAAGCCGAAATCGAGGGATTGATATGGCTTTGATTTGTCCGTTTGTTCGATTTTCCCTTCGAGTTCCTATTGCTGTCGATAACCGATTCGGTCCCCGATTCTGTTATGTGCCTTCCCTCTATTTCATCGAGTCCGGCAGCGCCAAAGTCGTCTATGACGATGGCTCCTACGTACAGTTGAAAACCGGGGCTTTGTACTTTTTGCAGCCGGGGATTCGGCATAAATGGGTAATTAACGAAGGGGACCCTTTCGCGTTCCGATGCGTTTTTTTCGAATGGTCTTACCGACCGAAACCGCAAGCACGGGTTTCCATTGACTTGCTGTGTCTTCGTCCAGAGGATTATGACGACGGCCTTCTTGACGAGCCGCTCGAGATGGGGATACCCGAACAGCTCATGGTTGATTCGTTCCCTTTCTGGAAAGGCTTGTTCGAGTCCGTAACGACCGACGTCAAAGTACTCGATGAAGAAGATTATCCGGGATTGCTCGCCGTTAACGGCCATTTCCTTGTGTTACTGCATCATGTGTTTCAACTCGCTCGGCGTCAGTCCGAACCTAAGGATCCGCGAATCGCGAAGCTGTTGGCCTTAATGGAGCAAAAGTCAGGCGGAGAATATGGCGACGTCGAACATTGGGCGGAAAAGCTTGGACTCAGCCGCAGTTACTTCCATACCTTATTCCGTGCGCAAACCGGATTAACGCCTGCTCGATATTGGAACCAATGCCGTATCAAAAAAGCCCAAAACGATCTTCTTGAAACGAATGATTCCGTTACGAAGATTGCGGAACGATTCGGGTTTTCCTCACTTTACGTCTTTACTCGATTGTTTCATCAGATGGTAGGGGTCACCCCGACGGATTATCGTCAACAAAGCAGACTCAACCTATAGTTGTTTTTCGGCAAAATAAATCGGCCTGGACCTAAGTCGAGACCGATCAATAATCGTGCATCTATATTTCATAAGGAGAAGTTCTGATCCAGCAGGTTTTGACTTCTTTCGGCCCGATGTAGCCCGCGCTACCGTTCCGAATCACTTCCTCGAGCCCTGATGTCGGATAGCTCGAGAACGGCTCCACTCCGATATTGTAATGTCGACCGTACCATGGATACCCTTTGGTTGCTCCGTATTCCTGCCAATGCCATAAATATGGCATCGCCGTCGCATCCCATTCTACTTTCATGCCCATGCCGATAGCGTCGTTTTCCACCTTATACCATGCTTGATCGCTAAACCCGCTTAGATTATATACGGCTGGCGTTCCACTTCCTTTAATAGCCGAATGGCTGGGGCACAGCCGTATGGAAACAACACAGATTTATGCACAGGCTACGGTTGATATGAAACGCAAGGCCGCTCAAATGCTTGCGAGGATGCAAAATCAGTATTCAAAGAGGACCTTGCTTTCAAGTATGCTGATAATGATGAAGTATTGAAAATCCTCTGCGGACTGAAATGATTATGCCGATACTTTTTCCCAGAATGCTTTGTAATATAGGCATTCTGGGAAAACACAAAGAAAGTCGGTATAACCAGAAAGTCGGTATAAGGCGAATAGAAGTATTTTTCCAAGCTGCGAAGCAATAGCTTGGATTCGAACAATGCCACTCTACATCAGAGTCGCACCAGCACGCTCACATGGAATTGTTGTTTGCCACAGAGACCCTGCTTGCATACGCATTATGGCAAATAAACAAAGAAAAAACGAGTGATGATGAAGGCTGCACCCACGGCGAAATGGTCCGCTGCCTTCCATATTCGTTGTCAGATCAACCGGATAAATCGAAAAGGTATCCAGCGAATCTACATCGATTTTGACACAGAGCAGTTTGCAAGTCTAATTTCCGTTTTCTGGCCCAAGTCTATTCTCATGACGTGGTGGCTTGTTTCAGTTTTTTCAAGCGACAATATCCAGTTATTAGAACGAACTGCATAAGTCATGACATTTACAGTACAGATTGTTTTCTTTTATATAATATTGAAAAAGACGTCAACCCCATGTGGTGACGTCTTAGCCAATTTAAAATCGGCTTATCAATTAGCAATATTATATCGTTCTTGAATGGGAATGGAATAGAAAATGCGGGTTAGTGATTATAAAAGCTTTACCTCCTGCAACGACATTGCATACTTTCCACCCGGTGGATTTATCTCTTGATCTGTCGTAAAATTACCCGAGTAACAAAGCCACATCGATTGACCATCTTCACTAATAAACTTGGAAGGAAAATTCAAGAAATACGCCTGTACGCCGAATTTCTCCATGAAGGAAACCATTCTCCAAGGCCCTGTAAGCGAGTCTGCTTCAAGTATATAAGAATCCATGGTTTTTGTAGTCGGCCAACCATCGGTAACGCACATGAAATACTTTTTTAATGGCGCATTGTAAGTGACGGTCACGCATCCACAACGGTTATTCCAATCAATGATTGGGCGGATCTGCTTGAAGTCCTTCGTCCATATGGGATTACCATCCTTGTCGTGCCCGGCAAAAAATTCATACTTCGAAGCATCGTTCATGTTTTCAATAGCCGGTTGAACCCTGATCAGATAAATTTGATCACCTGTAATCCAACTTAAATTCGCATACCGTGGATTTGCATCATTCTCCATAGCCCCATGTGCGACCATGTATGCATATCCATCTGGGGAATTTTCCATGTTCTTTCCAAAATCTACGAAATGGGGGGCACCAATTTTAATTGCTTGTCCCTGAAGACCATTCTCGCCAAACAACGGATTTTCTGGTGTATGGGGGGACTCGGTCCAAGTAAGGCCGAAGTCAGTAGAGACTCGAAATCCCACAAACGGCCCTAGCCATGGCCAGTTATAGTACTCTCCTTCAAATAAAACTTGATTACTCGGTCCAAGGCAATACGTTCCATAGTACCAAATATGATTGTAAACAAGACTTCCACATGGATATCTCCCTTTATATGGAGAAGGGGGAGCTATTGATTTGCCGAGGTTTTCAATCGTCAAATTCATCGGATCATTACCCATAATCTTCGCATGCCCCGTTTCAGCGACATTGCCAAGATCAAGATGATTATCAAAAGAAAAACAATACTGGCCCTCTATATAACCATCTGTCCAAGGTGAATACATATGATCATCGTCCGCCCAAGATGGATACCAGGTATCTGCATCCGTATAGGTTACATGTTTTCCGGTAAAACCAAGGCCACCGAAAGAACTCGAGAGCTCTAATGGACAATCTTTAGGTGGATTTGTTGCCCAGATTGATAATTTTTCAAGACTATTACTCATCGAATTTTTCTCCTGTCATGTTCATTCTATTACTATTTTCGTTATTGATCAACGTTGATCAATAATCTCAGTATATTCACATTGATTTTTATTGTCAACGTTTTCAAGCCAATTCTAGCCAATTCATTTCATTTCACATATAATATTTGGCATTGACTCTTGTGACAATTTCTAGTTTAGTGATGTTCAATTCTTTGATTTTGTTTCCACATAAATGTTGAAACATAAACCGGATAGCCAAATACCCTTGGTTTACTGGATCTTGACATATTGTTGCTGAAATGATGTCTTCTTGAAGAAATTGATAAATAGCTTCGTTCATATCATGACCAATTAAAACAGGACGAGAATGCGCATCCATGCTTTTAATAAAGCCTGCAATATTGCCAAGTTCCCCTATCGCAACATAAATTCCATCTACTTCGCTTATTTCTTTGCTGATTTTATCCCAGGTATTATCCAAATCCATGTGATCTAGCTTCAACGGACCCACAATTTCTACATCCGGATATTCCATTACCGCCTCTCTGAAACCAATTATTTTTTGTTGAAATTGATAATAATCCTCTCTTTCCAGGATCATCGTTATTTTCCCTTTCTTGCCCATCATTTTGCATAATAGATCGGCAGCTAATCTTCCTGCTTCACGGAGCTCGCTCCCCACATGAAAGACACGATTACTTGGCAGCGAGTCCGTATTAAACGTACTTATGGGCAGTCGTAATTTGATCCCATAGTCTATCAGGTCAGTCATCGCATGTGAATCGTCCGCGCATAAAATCAGTGCGTCCACTTCTCCCGCATCTATAATATCTTTTATCATCTTCGTGTTCTCATGTACATTCGTAGAAGCTGGTCTATACATTTTTACCTTTAGTCCGAAATCCTTCAGTTCATCGTATGCTTTCTTTACTCCCGATTCAATTTGCCTCCAGAAGTATTGGGGATACACAGGAAAGACAACAGCTACTGTCATCTGGATTTTCTTTGACAAGAAACTAGCAGATTTGTTAGGAATGAAATTTAATTCCTTGATCTTTTTCATGACCATCTCATAGGTTGCTTTTTTTACATTACCTCTGTTATTCAAAACTCTATCAATAGTTGCAGTAGAAACCCCTAGTTCTTTTGCTATCATTTTTGAAGTCATTTTTTCATTCGAGTTCATGTGGGTTTCCATCCAATCTGTAAATGATTAACGTGGATCAATACATTCATTGTAATCTAGTTTATTACAGTTTGTCTAACCGTATTTATGCTTAAATGAAAATAACCTATGCCCGATTTCGACGATGAGAAATTCGTCTATCGATCGGGCATAGGTTATTTCGATTATCACAAGAATAAAACAGATCATGTCAAGCGGGTGGCTTTATCGACTGCTTCGGGTATCATCCGGTAGATCAGGGTCTTCCACTAGTTCAAGATGCGCATTCCTCGAGGTGAGTATGGTCAGGAGCGACACCTGCCGGCCGAACGATTAATGCTAGAATGTCACCCACGGCGATGCCACTCACCACTTAACGAAAAGTCACTAACAAAGTCAATGACTTTTCGTTATTATTTTTTAAAAAACGCTAAAGTCATAGAAGCTATAATTGGCTGCATTCCCGCTAGTCATCGTGATTCTGACATACCTAGCGGAAGTCGTTGGGAACGAATTCGTAATGTTGGTGGATACATTCCCCGTTTTGGTAAATACGGTCGTATAATTCACGTCATCCGTCGAAACTTCAATCGTATAATTGGTCGCATAATGAATCGACCAATCGATGTTTACTCCCGATACTGTTTGATTTTGCCCTAAATCCACCTTGAACCACTCTGTACCGCCACTTGCCGCAGATGACCATCTCGTTGTGCCATCGCCATCCGTTGCGTTGCCTGCTGGGAATCCGGTAAAGGTACTGCTGACGGTCGGAGTCTTTTGCAGCGCATAATCATTTATGGCCTGCAATTCCGTTAAACCTACGTTGTAACCAGAGCCGCCAACTACCTGGAAAGTAACCGATGTGACGGTCTTTGCAGGGAATGTAATGACTTTAGGAGCACCATTGGTCGGGATCCCCGTGACGGTTATCGTCGATCCGTCGCTAAACGTGAGCGTGCCGCCATTCGCATTGTCCACTGTAATTCGGTCATACAAAGCTATTCTGTTGATCGTATTGGCAGTCGTTCCCCAATCCAGTCTAATCCATGGGTTCAGTTCTGAATTCGATGCCCACTCCATAGTCGTGGAACCATCCTGCACATTAGTCGGGTTATATGCCGGATTGTTCTGGAAGAAGGATGATGCCGTTACAAACGGCGTTTTATACGCTTGGAATTCCGATAATCCAACATTGAGACCTATTCCGCCGCTTACCGTAAACTTTACCCATGTCACATTTTTTGGAGTGAACGAAATGGTTTTGGCCGATCCGTCCGCCGGAATCCCCGTCACAGGTATTGAACTTCCGTCACTAAACGTAAGTGTCCCGCTATTCGCATTATCGATTAAGTTAAGTCGATCATATAACACGATTGTATCGATGGTTTGCGATGCACTCCAATTAAACTGAATCCATGGGTTCTGCTCCCCTTGGGATGCCCATTCCCCAGCGAAAGAATAGTCAGTCGCTTTTCCAGGAGTGTAACTGCTATTGAAGGAAGATGACGCGCTTGCCGTCGCCACAGCAGCCAGATTGGCCTTTAAACCTGATTTTGGGGTAGCGCTGAATTCATTGAATATATCGCTGTCCCCATTCGCATTGTTTGCCACAACAGCAAAATAATAAGGAGTTCCATTGGTAAGACCAAAAACTGTGTAGTTACTTCCAGTTACACCACTAATCGTAGAAGTGTAAACACCCGGAGAAGTGCCGTATTTAATTTTATAGCTAGTCGCATTAGATACTGTATTGAAATACAATGTTACTCTGCCGTCACTTTCATCTATTGTTTTCAACAGCGGTGAGGTTGGTTTGGATTCCGTTGTAAAACTAAGACCATTATTCGATGCAGGAGTTGAATACGTACCATCCTTCGAGGAGGCCGTTACTCTCCAATAATATTGGGTATTTGCCGATAAAACATCTGGTTCAAGTGTATAACTGGTTGCTATGATCTTGGGCCTCGACAAAACGATATTACTGAATCCGGAGTCTGTTGCGATTTCGAGTTTATAGAAAAAACCACCATTGGACTCCGACCATGAGAGGTTTCCTCGCTTCGAGAAATTAGTCGTTGCATTAACGGGACTATTCAAGGTAAAACTACCTGGGTTATTTCCGCTTGGCTTTGTCTTAAACACATGAACAGAACCATTCATATCGCGTGACCCGCTTGCATTTACAGCAATCACTTTTGAGTAATAGGTCGTATCATTGTTGAGAGAAGGTTGAGCGGAAGAATCTACGCTGATATAATCAATATTTAGAGCTACATCGCCGCTATCATGTTGAAACTTTAGTGTATCCCCAGCAGCTACCGTGACAGGTATTATTTGTTCCTGATAAGCATTTGCACCTCCCCATGCGCCTGTGGAGTAAAATACGGTTGACGATACTTTGGTCCCATTTTTATATAAACTAAACGTTCCGGATATACTATCCGTTCCGTCTTTATTATTGGATGCATATCGAACCATCACGTGGCTACTTGCCGGAACATTATTAAAAGTTAACGAATCCCCAACAGAAGTCAAATAACCTACACCTGTGCCCCCGGAAGCTGCAGCATCCGTGTATGTTGCTGCACTGCCTGATGTACTTCCACTTTCTGCTTCTATTTTTGTACCAACGAGCCCCGTCTGATTAATTTCAGGAGATGAAAAGTTGCTGTTATCATCCACTACTAACGTATAGGAAGTAGCACCTGCTGACGAAGACCATGTGAATTGAGGATTTGTATCCGTCCCCACTGCTCCATCTGAAGCCAGTAACATCGTAAATCCGCCAGGAATCGAAAGGCTTGAGCTTGCTGTGAAGGAGTATTTCATATTATTGGCCGCATTCGTAGAGCCATTTGAATTTACTGCTGTAACTGTCCAATAATACTTAGTTCCACTTGTCAGAGCTGTCGAAATGTTATAACTATTTGTAGTCGCTGTATTATTAATAATGGGTGATGACATGTCTTTATTTGCGGATACCTTAATATTGTAGGAGGTAGCTCCACTCGCCGCTTGCCATGTCAGGGTAGGCGTAGTGGTGGCGACCCCTTGATCATCGGGTGTTTTCAATACAAATGAACCGGGTGCGCTTGCCGTCTTCTTGATCACTACCAACCAGACGTCGTCTGGTGCCATCGTTAAACTAGTCGACAAATTCGTAGTTGAACTAGGCGTTTCCGTAGTTTGCAATACAAGTCCATCGTTTTCCGTATTTGTCACCTGATATTTTTCAATCCGAATACCTTGACCGGCAAAAGGCTGATTATTCAGGTTTAATGTAAGTGAGACCGTATCTGCGCCTTTGTTACCTACTAAAATTTTTGCTTCACCCAAAGCCGTATCTTTTGCAGCAACCGCTGTTGTTCCGCTACCCGCTTGGGTTACTTGGACTTTAGTTCCCGACATTTCTGCATAAGCCTTCATTGCCCACCATGTGCTTTCGCGTGCAGCAATATTGCTTGCAGCATTATTGAGCTTTAGCAAATCACTCATTGCAAAACATTGGACAAAACACGCTTTACTCGCTTCATCGACATTGGCGTCCTCAAGACCGGCGAACCAATTCACCAGATCTCCTGCTGATTTTGTAGTGGCTGAAGGTAAGTATTCTTCTATATAATATTGCTTGATCCCAATACCCGGCTTTGTTGCAGCATAGCTTTTGATCGAGTTAATATTCCCAAGAATATCTGTAGTTGCACCAAATTCATGCCAGGCGGCAGTGTCGATCGTCTGACCATTCGAATATACGTTATTGGCGAAATTTGTAAATTTCGTGTAATCATATTTAAAGTTTGAATTCCCAGCAACTTTTGCATTAGGCATCACTTCTTTGATTGCATTCCAGGCTTGTTTATACATTTCATTGTATTGACTCTCATTGAGTCGCCAATATTCATTCCAAATATCCCAAGCAGGGATATTATTCATATTATTATCTTTGGCATATTGGACATTATCCTTTATCCACTGCTTCCATAAGCTATAATCATTTGGTACGGAGAAAGGATCTCCATTCGCAGACAACCACGAGGGGTTATAAGCCATAATTGGATAATATTTTATATTTAAATCATTCGCACGATTGTAAGTGCCTTTCATCCTAGCCAAACGACTATACTCTTCCGCAACAAACTCTGCTGGTGTAAGTGCAATTAATCCTGTAATGGCCATGGTGTCAATGTCAGTTCTGACAATTGGCGTTTTCAAAGGTGTAATCCGACCGTCAGGAACATCAGCGTTTGGCATCAACAACCACCCCGTCTTGGGATGCATAGCTCCTTTGTCGATGCTAAAATCAACAGAAATGGTCTTTGCAGTTGTTGCTGAAACTATAGGCACAATAGAAAAGAGCATGCAAGCAACAAGGACTAAAGCGATAAAATACTTTTTCGTGAAAAAATAGTTATTTTTATTCTTCATAAGAATTTCTCCTTTTCGTTTTTGAATTTCCTGAATAAGAACTGTATTTTGCAAAGATCCGACTCCTAAGCCCTCAACCTAAAAAAACTATCGTTGAATTTTCATGATCCAACCCTCCAATAATCATCCTTGTTAATTCCTCACTTTCATCGGTTCCAAATAGAACGTCTTTTATCACTCCTTTCACAAAATGATTTACGTTAATCAAAATTGTTCAAAAAAAACACCATTATGATCATGTTCAGTTTAATAGTTTGAATATAGAGCGAAATATATATCAATATAAAGGTTTATATTTGATCATCGATAATCATTTATATCGTAATTGTAGTTCCATATTTACACATTGTCAACGCTTACATTTTGTTGTGTTGTTGTGCTGTGATAATGTCACCCTATAACTGTTCTGAGATAATGTCACTATGGGACAGGAGACAGTGACATTGACCAGAGCAGAGATGAAGAAGGTATTAGTGGTGGAGAAGATCTTTGGG
>NZ_JAIOAP010000017.1 GCF_021190915.1 Cohnella silvisoli | reverse complement strand
CTCCTTAAATAGAACATTTGTTCTCATTACCATAATACCAAACATACGTTCTATTTTCAAGAGATATCGGGTAAAATTTCAATATTCTGGGTTTGTTTTCAGAAGCATGAACAAGGGTTTTCCCCCTTATTGGATGGGATAATGGTACGTTTTCGCGGAAAGGAGGTAGGGGAGGCTGCGGTGGTCCTATTCTACTTCTGATGCGAAGGGATAAAGGTACGTTTCGCGAACAGCTGCAGGCATGAACAGGAGTGTTGGATCGGTCGCGCTCCAGAGTTACAAGGGAGTTCATGGGTACGATTGCTTTATTACGAATATCCGCCAAAAGTAAAAGGGCCGGAGGCAAAGCCTCCGGTTTTGCTTAAGATTGCTTATTTGTTTTTACGAAAATTGGTGAATTCAACGGCAACCGGTGCGGAAGGAGGGGCGCAGCATAGGGAAAGGTCCCGTGCATCTCCGGCGGATTCGAACTCGGAATCCTCCTTCGTATGGAAGATTTCCCAAGCGTTCCCGTCGGGGTCGTAAACCCAAACCTTGTCTTGCACGGCATAGCAGCATGTCGTGTTCATCTCGTCGATGAGCAAGAGGTTAGCTTGTCGCAACCGCTCGCCCATAGATAACACGTCTTCGGTGTCGTCTACTTGGAAACCGAGATGATTTAACACGCCGTTTTTATCGAACGAACGTACGTTTAAGGAGAAATGCAAAGCCGGATTATCCAGCTCGAATTTAGCGTAATTGTCTCTCACCTTGATTGGCTCAGCACCGAAGAAGCTGCGGTAGAAGGTCAGGGACTTCTCCAAATCCGAGCAATTGACGGCAACGTGCATTCTTCTGATGGGGGCCACGCTTATTTGCCTTCCTGAACGAATTGTTCGATTCGGGACTTAATGGAATCGCGAACGATGCGGAACTGCTCCATAATTTCTTCTTCGGTTCCCGTTGCTTTGGCAGGATCATCGAATCCCCAGTGCCACTTTATGACGTTCGGATTGGAGATTACTGGGCAGTGCTCATCCGCATGACCGCACAGCGTTATTACATAAGTAGCCCGATTTAGAAGGTCTGGATCGATAACGTTGGAAGTGTTATTGGAAATATCGACACCGGCCTCAGACATCACTTTAACCGCCCGAGGGTTCAGGCCGTGAGCTTCCAAGCCTGCACTTCTCACTTCGTAGAGGTGTTCGCCAATGGCGTGCATAAAGCCGTCCGCCATCTGACTCCGACAAGAATTGCCTGTACATAGGAAATAAACGAGTTTTTTATCCATGATTAATAATCTCCTTTTGATTCAAATAAAATTAGCTGACGATCCTTAACCAGAAGTAGAGGCTGGTCAGCGTAATAAACAACACGGGAACCGTTAGAACAATACCGATCTTGAAATAATAACCCCAACCGATTTTGACGCCTTTGGAGGACAACACATGTAACCAGAGTAAGGTAGCCAAGGAGCCGATCGGCGTGATCTTAGGTCCCAGATCCGACCCAATAACGTTGGCATATACGAAGGCTTCGCGAACGATACCGGTTGAATCCGTTCCCTGTATAGCCAGAGCGTCGATCATGACCGTAGGCATATTATTCATGATCGAAGAAAGGACCGCCGCGATAAATCCAGAGCCAACCGTCGCCACGAAGAGGCCTTGATCACCGACCCATTCGAAGACGGTTCCGAGCTTGTCCGTTAAACCCACATTGCGTAAGCCGTATACGACGACATACATGCCAATAGAGAACACGACAACCGCCCATGGTGCTCCTTTTACAAGTTTCCATGTATGAATCCCGTTGCTTTGCCTGGCGAGGAGAAGGAATACGATCGCTGCAACGCCTGCAATTATCGACACGGGCACATGAATGAATTCGCTTGTGAGGTAAGCAATCAGAAGCACCGCCAGGATGACCCAAGAAATCCGGAATAACCGAAAATCATTAATCGCTTCGCGAGGTTTCTTCAACTGATTGAGGTCAACTTGTTTGGGAATGCTTTTCCTGAACAGGAGGAACAGGACAAGAAGACTGGATGCGATTGAGAAAAGGGTTGGAACAATCATTCGACTGGCGTATTCAACAAACCCGATACCGAAGAAATCCGACGATACGATGTTGACTAAGTTGCTCACCACGAGAGGAAGAGAAGCCGTATCGGAGATGAACCCGCTCGCCATGATGAAAGGCAAGATCATCCGTGTATCGAACTTTAACGCTCTTACCATCGCCAGGACAATCGGAGTCAGGATGAGCGCCGCGCCGTCGTTGGCGAATAATGCCGCTACCGCCGCACCTAGCAGAATGACGTACACGAACATCAAATTTCCGTTCCCTTTGGCAAATCTGGCCATATGAAGGGCGGCCCATTCGAAAAAACCGATTTCGTCAAGAATAAGGGAAATCAAAATTACGGCGACGAAAGCAAGCGTAGCATTCCATACGATCTGGGTAACGTCCCATACGTCGTTAAAGTCAACGACTCCGCAAATAAGGGCGATAACGGCTCCGCCGCTTGCCGACCACCCGATGTTAAGTCCTTTAGGTTGCCAAATAACGAATACGAGCGTAACTAGAAAAATAAGAGCTGCGGCAGTTAGCATAATGAATTCCTTGATCCTCCTTGTTGTCAGTGTTTATTTTGTTCGATATACTTTGTACATTACAACTTCAAGCTAACTTTAAGTCAATAGGGAGGTTCAATTTATGATGACAATCGGTGAAGTTGCCGAGAAAAGCGGAATTGCGACCTCTGCGCTTCGCTATTATGAACAAATCGGGCTTATTCCCGCGCCTCAAAGAGTTAATGGCAGAAGAACTTACTCTTCTCCTATCATAGGTCGAATCGAAACGATTAAGTTAGCGCAAAGCGCAGGCTTTCAAATCCATGAAATCAAGCAGCTGCTGGACGGCTTCGACTCCAACGTTTCACCGTCGGAGAGATGGAGAGTGATGGCTCTTCAAAAACAAGCGGAGCTGGAGGAAAATATTAATCACATGATGAAAATGAAATCGTTGCTGGCCAAGAGCCTTGGCTGCAGTTGTTTATCCTGGGAAGAATGTTTCTCGGAGCTTCCCGCTTCCCAAGCTAAGATAGACGAATAACAATTTATATAGAGGAGGGGTGTGGATGTCCCGAGAAATTCGCGCGAACGAATTGCTGGCGCTCAAGGAAATAGCCGAGATGCTGAACTCGACTAATGAACGAGATACGATGCTGAACGATGTATTAGTCAAGCTTCTTCAGGTGTCGGGGTTTACGGCCGGTTGGATTTTCATAATGGACGACTGCGCGGGCAACCTATGCGTTGCTGCTCAGAATCTTCCTCCAGCGCTTTCCGCAGACAATAATGAACTTATGTGCGGAAAGGATTGCTCATGTATTGAAAGCTACCAGCATAATAAACTCGAACATGCAGTCAATATTATGGAGTGCAAACGTATTGCTAATGCTGTCAAGCACAAGCTTGGCGATACCGAGGGCATTACACACCATGCGACTGTTCCTCTTAATGCGGGGAAGGATCGCTTCGGATTGCTGAACGTCGCGACGCAGGGCAAGGGACATTTTTCCGAGGATGAGATGGCTCTGTTGCAGGCAGTCGCTATCCAGATTGGAACGGCGCTTAAACGGATTCGCCTCTATCAGGCACAAGAACAGAATGCGATTCTTTATGCCAAGCTGGGTGACGTCATCCAGCGGATTAATTCCATCCAAGACATTAATCAACTGCCCTTAAAGGCTGTAAGAATTATCGGGGATACATTCGAATGGCCTCATGTCTCATTGTTCATGTACGAACAGCACGAACTGTCTTTACGCGCTCATTATACGGATAAACGTTTAGACGGGAAGTGGCAATCGCTCGACATTGATCAGGCGGGCCCGGTCAGAACGGCTTATCGCGACAATCGCATTATCATCGATACTTATCATGGAGTAGATTCCTGTGCGTCCCTAACGTCGATTGGAATTCCCCCCTATGGGTCTGCGGCGGCCATACCGCTGCGAATACGGAGCCATCCGATCGGTGTGTTATTCATCAGCAGTCCCAGCAATATTCAATTTGAACATTACCACGAAGATTTCATGTACTCGCTCGGAGATCATTTTACGCTTTGCGTTGAAAACTTGCGTATTTACGAGCAGCGCAGCGAGCTTGCCCTTATGGAAGAAAGAAATCGCGTTGCACGTGATTTGCACGATTCGGTTATCCAGAAAATATTTTCCTTGTCTTTTCTGGCTAAGGGAGCGGAAACCGTATTGGCGGGCAACGAGCCCGTCGTCCAACGTTCCCTTCAGGAAATCAGCCATATCTCGCAGGAAGTGTTGAAGGAAATGCGGTCGCTGATCTGGCAGCTTCATCCCGCAGGCTTGGAAAATGGCTTGCTGCCGGCGCTAAAGCATTACGGGCAAGCGATGGATTTGACGATATACGAACTGGCGGAGGGTGTTAAGGATTTGCCGCGCGCGATAGAAGAAGCATTCTGGCGAATCGGGCAGGAAGCGTTGAATAATGTGAAGAAACATTCGGGCACGAATGTGGCTCATATTCGTCTGGTGAAGTCGGATACGGGTGCCAGCTTGGAAATTATCGATCGTGGAAACGGCTTTGCGACTGACAAGATCTCAGGGAAACTAACGATGGGATTGACGTCGATGCGGGAGAGGGCGGAAGCGCTTGGCGGCGAATTGTCGATTTCGAGCGGCAACGGAAACTCTACCGTAATTAAAGTGACAATTCCTATAGCCGTCATAGTGGAGAAGTGCAGTGAGGAGAAGGAGCAACAGCCGTGAAAAAAATTAAAATCTTGTTGGCGGACGACCATGAAATCGTGCTCAAGGGCATATCGTTCTTCCTAAGCATGCAGACCGATTTCGAGCTCGTAGGGGAAGCCCATAACGGCAAAGAAGCGGTAGAGATGGCGGACAAGTTGCAGCCTGACGTCGTGTTGATGGATTTGAATATGCCGGTCATGGACGGCATTGAAGCGAGTACTCAGATCGCCGAGCAGAATCCGCACATTAAGGTTCTCGTGTTGACGAGTTTCTCGGATCGGAGCCACGTCGTGCCCGCTTTGCAGACGGGAGCTATCGGTTATATGCTGAAGGAAGTCGGGCCGGACCAATTGGCCGAAGCGATCCGTAGCGCATATAAGGGTAACGTTCAGCTGCATCCGGACATCTCAAACGCGCTACTATCCCAACTAATTCCACAATTGCCGTCGGCGGAAGCGAGAAACCTTTCCAGCCAAGATTCGATTGAGTCGCTTACTCCGAGGGAATTGGAAGTTCTGGAGCAGATCACCAAAGGGTTAAGCAACAAAGAAATCGCCAACATCCTGGTCGTCGCCGAGAAAACGGTAAAATCGCACGTGAGCAGCATCTTAAGCAAGCTGAATTTGCACGACAGAACGCAGGCGGCGCTATTTGCGGTCCAACTTTTCAACTCGGCAGAATGAACCGCTTAACGGGTTCTACGTCTAAAGTCTTAAGACTAGTCCTCCGCCTACGGCGGTTTTTTTGTGCGCAGATTTCAGCCTAATTGCCGATGTTAGCGAATGATAAACGCTATATATTATAGATAGTTACTTTAAGTTACTAAAAGACTAAACATACGGAGGGAAATATAAGATGAGTACTGTATTATTCGTTAAAGCAAACGACCGCGCGATCGAACAGGCAGTTAGCGTGAAATTGTATCAAGCGTTCTTGGATAGCTACAAAAGGAATCATCCCGAAGATACGATCATTGAGCTAGATCTGTTCAAGGAAACATTGCCGTACTTGAATGCAGATATGATCAACGGTAACTTCAAAGCCGCTCGCGGCTACGATCTTACGCCTGAAGAGCAAGCAGCCGTTGAAGTGTCTGGCAAGTATGTCGACCAATTCCTTGCTGCAGATAAAGTCGTGTTCGCTTTCCCGCTTTGGAATTTTACGATTCCTGCCGTACTGCACACATACATCGACTATATCAATCAAGCAGGCAAGACGTTCAGCTATACGGCAGAAGGCCCGGTTGGATTAATTCCCGACAAGAAGGTCGCTCTGTTGAACGCAAGAGGCGGCATCTATTCCGAAGGTCCAGCCGCTGCTGCGGAAATGTCCTTTAACTATGTTAGAAACATCATGTCGTTCTTCGGCGTTACTAACTTCGAGAATGTTATTGTCGAAGGCCATGCCCAACTTCCCGATCAAGCGGAAGCCATCGTAGCCCAAGGGATTGCGAATGCGGAGAAGGCTGCCGCAGGGTTCTAAGAATATTAAGCAAAGAAGCTGTCAGTCGCGATTCAGCGATTGTCAGCTTTTTTGACGTTTGTAAATAGATTGGTGTACGTTGAGGAGTGTGCTAGAATCGAACTACAATAATATGCAGGATAAGCCTTCAGGGAGTGAAGCATGGAGATGGTTAAACATGATGAGAAGTGGTTCCATAAGAGACCGCTTTCCCTTGTCTACGACATCAAGCATCTGATTTCACTTCATTATTTCGAATTTGCAAAAGATTTTATTTTCGATGGCGAAAAGCACGATTTCTGGGAGCTTCTGTACGTGGATAAAGGCGAAGTCGAGGTTATGGCGAACACTTCCGGCTATAAGCTGAAGCAGGGAGATATGATTTTCCATAAGCCGAACGAGTTCCACAGCGTATGGGCGAACCGCAAAATCGCTTCCAACGTCATTGTAATTTCATTTACTTGTTATTCCGTGGAGATGTCCCGGTTTGAGAACAAGATATTCTTCCTGGAGGATTATGAGAGAAATCTGATGGCCAACTGCGTGAAGTACGGCAGAGCCGCCTATCTTCCGCCTTATGACGACCCGGGCAAGCACGATTTGGTGCTGCGGGACGATGCGCCATTCGGCTCCGAACAGATGCTCAAGACCCACTTGGAGCTTATGCTTATAAGCCTTGCAACCCGGCGCAACGAATTGTCGCAGGTTAACCGTCTTTCCTCAACGGCAAAAGAACGCAGCGAGGATGAAATTGTCAGAAGGACGATCAAGTATATGCAGGACCACGTTTACGCCAACTTGACTTTAGACGAAATCAGCAGTCATCTCAATATTAGCCAAACCCACCTTGTGACCTTATTTAAGGAAAAGGTAGGGATGAGCGTCATTCGTTACTATAAAACGTTGAAAATCGAACAAGCGAAAATGATGATCCGCGAGCAAACGCTCAACTTCACCGAAATTTCCGACCTTCTGAGCTATAGCAGCATCCATACGTTCTCAAGGCATTTCAAAAGCGTTATCGATATGACCCCTTCGGAGTATGCCAAATCCGTCCAGGCAAGATTACAGACATAGCCATCGTTTTACAAAGCGCGGTCCACAATTTAATTAAGCTGCCACTGAAGTCATCTGACTTTCGGTGCGGCTTTTTTGCTATTGGACAAAAATGATAAACATTCCGAGATTTCTGTTAAATCAATTGTATTCGCTTCCACTTATGATTAAGTCAGTAAAACCAACCAACTACCTTATGGAAAGGAACATGGACATTGAAAAAAGGGATTAATATATGGTCTTTCGCGCCAGGGAAAACATTGAGCGATTGTTTGAAATTGTCGAAACAAGCCGGCTTTGACGGAATCGAGCTTGAGCTTGCCGAGAACGGACCGTTAAGCCTGGCATCGTTAGATAAGGATATATTGTCCGTTAAACGGGAAGCGGACGATATCGGTATCGAGATCGCCGGGCTCGCTTCCGGGCTTGGATGGACATACGGGCTGACGAACGCGAAAGCGGATATTCGCGGCAAAGCGGAGGACATCGTTAAGAAGCAGCTTGAAACCGCCGAAATCCTAGGCGTTGACGCCGTCTTGGTCGTTCCCGGAGCCGTCGGCGTGGACTTCATCCCCGATGCGGAAGTAACGGACTATGAGGTTGCCTATCATAACGCGCTTGAGTCGCTCGTTAAGCTTTCCGCCTTGGCGGAAGCACACAAGGTCGCAATTGCGGTGGAAAACGTATGGAATAAGTTTCTGTTGTCTCCGCTTGAGATGAAACGGTTTCTGGATGAGGTAGGTTCCGATTATGTTGGCTCCTACCTGGATATTGGCAATACGGTGCTGAACGGCTATCCCGAGCATTGGATCCGTTCTTTGAACCGCAGAATCAAGAAGGTTCACTTCAAGGATTACCGCCGGAATACGGCAGGGCTAACCGGTTTTGTCGACCTGCTGGCAGGCGACGTCGATTACCCCGCTGTCGTGAAAGAGCTCGGTCAAATCGGCTATGCCAATTATTGCATTGCGGAGATGATTCCGCCTTACCGCCATCATCCGGATCAAATCATCTATAATACCTCGAAATCAATGGATATTATTTTAGGCAGGAGTGAAGCAAACGCATGATTAAAATCGGACTGATCGGTACCGGATTTATGGGCGGGATGCACGCCGCTTGTTATGAAGCGCTTCTGGGCAAACATAATTTCCGCGTTACCGCCGTAGCGGACGCCGATATCAATAAAGCAACGGAGCTCGCGAAGAAATTCGGCGCTCAGGCGTACTCTTCCGCGTCAGATCTTATCATGAATGCAGACGTCACGGCAGTCGATATTTGCCTTCCGACGTTCCTGCACAAGGACATTGCCATACAGGCGATGCGCAAGGGCTATGACGTCTTTATCGAAAAACCGGTATGCCTTACCGGGGAAGAAGCGGATGAACTTCTGCAAGTGCAGCAGGAAACTTCGGCGAGGGTGATGGTCGGACATTGCATTCGTTTCTGGCCGGAATATATGGAGCTTAAGCAGATCGCCGATTCGGGGCAATACGGGCGGATCGTGTCCGGCGTATTCAAACGGATCAGCCCGAAGCCGGATTGGGCATGGCAGAGCTGGCTTGACGACCCGCTTAAGAGCGGCACCGCGGCGTTGGATCTTCATATCCACGATGTGGATTTCGTCCGATACCTGCTTGGAACGCCTAAGCAGATTCAGACGGAAACGGTTAAAGGTATCGGAGTAACGCCGCACATTTTTGCTTTGTATACTTACGATGACGCCGTTATCTCGCTCGAAGGCGGATGGGATTATCCTAAGCAATTCCCGTTTGAAATGGCATTCCGGGTTAAGTTCGAGCAGGCGACCGTCGTGTTCAGCTCGGCGTCTTCGCCATCATTCGTGATCTACGAGAACAATCATGAGGTCATCGAAAGAACGTTCGAGGCGGGCGAGGCAGCGGGTGGAGGGAATATCTCCAGCCTAGGCGGATACATCAACGAGTTGGCTTACTTTATTAGCAGCCTAGAGAACGGCACCGAAATCGCTAATTCGAGCTTGACCGACGGCTGCGATTCTTTGCGGCTTACGCTTCGGGAAATTGCTCTGGCATCGAAAGAGTAACGCAGAAATTTGCCTCCAATCCAGCTTATACGGTGGGTTTGGAGGTTTTGTTATTGAATCGGCAAGCTAGGCAAAGCTCCGATAAAAGCTTGCAAAGCACTGCTGACAAAAGAGTCTTTGCGCGTGATGAATTCGGTTTTCATGCGGCTAAACGAATCGGGCATCTCAAATACTCGGAGCGCGCCTTCATCCTTATGTTTGCTTATGATGGATCTTGGCATGAGGGATATACCGAGCCCTGCGGATACGCCTCCAATAATGGCTTCGAGCGTACCGAATTCCATTGTGACCGAACGTTCGCGGGAGCGATTTGCTTCGCTTCAGCGACTCTGCTCATTAAACGATGGGGCCCCGCTTTCGATATGACCGTACTGGCCTCTTATCAAACGATTGCTGGCGGAATCGCGTTGTTTATCTTAAGCGCGTTTACGGAACGTCCTTATTTTACTTTTAATGGCACATCGGTGACGGTATTGCTCTGGCTTGTGATCCTATGCTCGATCGTCCAGTTTTCGATTTGGTTTTACTTGTTAAGCAAAGGGGATCCCGCCAAGACAAGCGCGTTCTTATTCTTAGTTCCCTTGTTCGGCGTGCTCACGAGTTGGCTGCTGCTAGGCGAGAAGGTAGATTGGTACGTCTATGTCGGAGGAGCATTCATATGCGTCGGTATTTTTCTGGTTAATTGGCAGGGGAAAGCCGATTCGAGTTTACGGATTTCAGAACGGCCGCTGTTGGAAGGTTAAACCGACGGGTTTGCATTGATTAATGCCGTTAACAAAAGGCGCAGATTATGACTCGCGAGATTCGCGGGTTTTTCTTTGCCTGCATTTTCTCTCATTAGAAATTAATAATCGTATGCTAGAATCCGATCAGCGTGTATTTGAGTTTATTATGCCTGTCGGGAGCTGGTCTTGCTATGAACGAGAAAAACAACAAGAGGTTATGGATACCGGCCAAAGAGCGTAAATGGGTTTTCCTATTCATTGTCCTGACTGTTGTGTGGGTTCTATATGGATTGTGGGGAATGTATAACGTTGCATGGATAGACCTGCATAGCAGGGACTTTAAAGAATCATTTAAGAACTATGGTTCCATCGCAAGGCTAATATTGTTTGCTGTATTGGCTTATTATGTATTATCGGTAATCGTGCGGAAACGATGGGCGGATCACTGGGTTTCTATAAAGAAGGTCGTCATCGCCTTGTTGAAAATGACCCGTAAACTCCATACGCCGCTTGCTATCGTTGCCATTGGACTAATCGTTTTGCATGCTATTGGAGCGTTTCTTTACGGTTATAAATGGGACTTTACGAACGTAAGCGGAGTATTGGCAGCCATCGTACTTATTGGCGTACCGATAGCAGGTGTGCTTCGTTATCGCAAGCTTGACCGGAAGTGGCATTTGCGTCTCGGATTAGCCTTTGCCATTCTGTTTTTGATTCATGCCTATTTTTAGGGCGAACGAGTATTTAATGCTCATTAAGGGTAATAAAGCCCAAGAACTGGCACGTTTCATTCAGTATGAAAATGGATTTACTTATCACGTTATAGATAAGAAAAATGGAGTACATGAGATCAGGATGATTGAAAATAGCATTAATCAGAATTATTTAGTACACTTTGAAGTAAGGATTTAGAGTAAGGAGTGGGTGCGAAGTGGAAAGAAAATTGTTTACGCCAAGCGAAGCGAATGAACTGTTGCCCCAGTTAAAAGAGGATTTAGCCATACTGCAGACCTTGGTAGGACAGATTGAGAATCAGTATCTTGAGCTGCAGAAAATAAAAACGATGAGCGAGAAATCGTCCGTTCGCTCGGCAAGCGGCGAGGATCCCTTCTTTGAAATTGAGAGCAAGCTTGATTTCATGCAGATCGAAACAGAACTGTTGATTAATAACTTCGAGCGCAGAGGCGTGATGCTGAAGATGATTAATCCAGGGTTAATCGACTTTCCGGCAGTATTAAACGGGGAGGAAATTCTGATCTGCTGGAGAGAAGGGGAAGAGAGCGTTACCCATTATCATGGTTGGGATGACGGATTCGCTGGAAGAAAGGCTCTGCCTGATGCTTGACTCCTAACGCCTTATGGACCATCAGGGCTATAGTGAGCGATATAATTATTGACAAATGCTAAATGCTCGTGCAATAATCGTCCTATTGCTTATGAAACATCAATAATTTATTCGTATAACCTCACGACATTAGGGTGAGGGTTTCTACGGGAAGCCTTAACTTCCATGCTACGAATATAGAATCATTTTTCGATGATTCTATATCCATAGTTAGGAAGTTTTTTTGTTTTGTTTTATCGTTTGCGAGATTTATAGGAGGTCAACTTAGATATGAAATATATTTTATCGGTTTTGCTTGGGGCGATTTGCTACGGCATCTTATCGACAATAGTCGTTACAGCTTATGGAGAAGGTTATCAGTTGGGAGAAGTCGTGGGCAGTCAGCTGTTAACCGGTTTTATTCTAGCTTGGGGGCTGGTCCTGTTTACGAAATGGCGCGAAAGGCGCAAGAAACAATCAGCCTCCGGGGAGCCAACCGTAAGTGCTGCGAAGCTGACTTGGAAACAACGATTTTACCTGATGGCAGCAGGGACGCCAACGGCCATAACCGGGCTTCTCTATTATGAATCCCTGCGTTACATTCCGAATTCATTGGCCATCATTTTACTTTTCCAATTTACATGGATCGGGGTATTGATCCACGCCATAAGTCAACGTAAACGGCCGAACGGCATCATGTTCCTGACGCTGGCTATATTGTTCGGGGGCACTCTGCTTGCAGCCGGAATTGTAGAGCAGGGGCTCTCTAAGTTTAATTGGATCGGGGTAATTTTTGGTCTGCTATCTGCAGTAAGCTATTCCCTGTTTATTCTTTTTAGCGGGAAAGCAGTGCCATCCGTTCACCCGGCATACCGCAGCGGTTGGATGATCACTGGGGGAATGCTTCTTGTATTTATTTTGTTTCCGCCGCATTTTCTAACCAACGGACTGCTATGGGGAGATCTGCTTATGTTCGGATTTCTACTCGGCTTCTTCGGCGCTTTTATTCCTCCCGTTCTATTCGCGGTGGGCGTTCCGCACATCGGGGAAGGAATGACCGGCATTCTTGGCGCTTCGGAGCTGCCCGTTGCGGTGATGCTTTCTTCCCTCGTCCTGCATGAGCACGTCAGTTGGCTGCAATGGGCGGGCGTCGTATTGGTCATACTCGGCGTCGCTTCTCCGGAACTATTTAAGCTGGCGCGGCGGCGGACTTTCCGCGAAGCTTGAGATTAGATTTGAATGATAATCGGAAGAATCATGGGCCGTCTTTTGGTCTGAGCATAGAGATATTTGCCGATCGATTCTTTAATCGTTTGTTTATAGATGTTCCATTGGTTCACGTTCTCTTCCTGCAATTTGTTGATGGCAGTTACCGTTATGCGGTTTACTTCATCCATTAACCCTTCCGATTCGCGAACATATACGAATCCGCGCGATATCGTATCCGGTCCGGATAGAATTTTGCCTTCCGCTCTGCTGAGCGTGATGACAACGATAAGAATGCCGTCTTCGGATAGAAGCCTGCGGTCACGCAACACGACATTGCCAACATCTCCGATACCTAGGCCGTCCACGAGCGTATTTCCCGTCGGAATTTTCCGGGATTGACGTGCTTCCCGGTTTCTGATGTCGACTACATCCCCATTTTTAACGATGAAAATATGATTCCTGTCCACGCCAACGGCTTCCGCTAATAAGCGATGTTGATGAAGCATCCGGAATTCGCCGTGGATAGGTATAAAGTATTTGGGCTTCATTAGCGTAAGCATTAATTTCAGTTCTTCCTGGCTGGCATGCCCGGATACATGCATGCCCGTCACCGTACCGGATCCATAAATGACTTTCGCGCCCATCTCATATAGATTATCTACGATGCGGGCGACATTTCGTTCGTTGCCCGGAATTGGCGTAGCAGCTAAAATAACCGTGTCATCGCGCGAAATTTCTACTTGCCTATGGTTGGAACTCGCCAATCGGGATAAGGCCGCCATCGGCTCGCCTTGACTTCCGGTACATAGAACAACGATCTCATGAGATGGGTATCTGTTCACATCCATAGCTTCGATCAGCATACCTTCGGGGATTCTCAGATAGCCAAGATCCGAGGCAATGGTCACAACATTGACCATACTTCTGCCGAGCAACGCGAGCTTGCGGTTTGTCTTCTGGGCGGCATCGATTACTTGCTGGAGCCGATGGACGTTGGAAGCGAAGGTGGAGACGAATATTTTGTGCGTAGCTTTGGTAAAAGCTTCTTCGATATGCTCGCCTACAAGCCGTTCGGAGGGGGTGAAGCCGGGTCGCTCAGCATTCGTACTCTCGGACATCAGAGCTAAAACGCCATTTTTGCCAAGGTCGGCCATCTTATGTATATCCGGATATTGCTCGTTAACCGGCGTTAGATCGAATTTGAAATCGCCCGTATGTACGACGGTTCCTTCAGGCGTATGAAAGGCAATTCCTAAGCAATCAGGGATGCTGTGATTGGTGTTAAAGAAGGTTAAAGAGATGTTGCCCATCGTCAAATTGGACTCGGAGTTGATTTGATTCAGTTGCGTTTTTCCAAGAAGGCCATGTTCTTTTAATTTGCCTTCGATCAATCCTAGTGTTAATCGTGTCGCGTAAATGGGCATATTCAATTGCTTTAAAATATAAGGGATGCCCCCGATATGGTCTTCGTGTCCATGCGTCACAATCAAGGCTCGGACTTTATCCTGATTATCAAGCAAATAGGTAATATCAGGGATAATGACATCGATACCTAACAGGCTTTCGTCAGGGAATTTGGAGCCGCAATCGATAACGATTATGTCATCCGCATATTGAATAACGTACATATTTTTGCCAATTTCGTTCACGCCGCCAAGAGCGACAATCGATAGCGTGCTTCCATTTACGTTCAAAATCTGAACCCTCCAAATCAATTTAGTAAGAGTAGTATTTCCTTTTTAGTCCTTTTCAGTCCTAATACGGGCTTTCTGGAGAGGTTCAAGTTGTGGTCAACCTGCGTATGCAAAAAACCATTTATGACAAAGCGTCATAAATGGTTTTATCTCTTATTGCGGATTATTAATTATGGCTTGTCCATTCTAACGAATAACACGACGAGCCGTAACATAAGTTCGATCCCAAGCGCTGCCTGCAAACTTGGATATCGTTACGCCGATTCCAACCCGATAGGTGTGTAGAAGTTGTCCGTTACCCATATAAATACTTACGTGGTTAACGACGCCATCCCGGTTTGTATCGGAGAATATCAAATCCCCAGCTCGCAATTGACTTCTCGGTACATAAGTGCCTACTTTGGATTGCGCCCTAGACGTGCGGGGAAGATTGATTCCATACGGTTTATATAGATATTGAGTCAACGATGAACAATCAAAAGCAGTCGTTCTGCCCGTTCTTGCTCCATGCAGATAAGGAACTCCTAGAAACTGCTTTCCTTTTGCAATTATTTTATTCGCTGTCGTTGTTGCTGATGCGGCATGTGCCGAAGGGGCATTCAAAAGCATGCTGCCAGCGGAAAATACCAATGTAAGACTCAAACAAGCAGCGACTAATCTTTTACCGAAACGACTATTAGTAATGAAATTCATAAGTGCCCTCCTAGTAGATCGATAATTTCTTTGGGGGGGTGGTGAATCCCTAAATAACCATAACACAATTAAATAACCCACCATTTTCCTCTAATAAAAATGAACCAGGTGTCCCATGGTCATTCACTCAATTATTAATAAAAGATGAGAAACTCCACAGAATAATGTTATTGACACTACCACATAAGAATGGAAATTAACCGCGTTATCTAGTACACTTTGTGATATAGGCAAGGAGTGGGTGTGTCGTAGCTAATAAAAAGTTTCAGCTCAGGATTAATCCGGAAAAAGGATGTGTGGGTTAAATGGAAGCGACTAAAGAAAACGGTGTTAACTATTATCCTCCGCAGGATGAATATAGGACGTTCGAGGATGACGAGGATTACGCCGTTAAAGGTAGGAATTGGGGGTTGTTCGGCAAAGCTCCCAAGAAGCAATTTTGGCACAAAAATTCGACGACTCAAAGTTTGGTAACGATTAAAGGGTACCAGGAGTACAAAGTATTATGCTTACTTGTCATTGAATTCGAGAACGGAAATTTATCTTGCATCCACCCTTCCTATCTGAAAGAAATGCAGAGCGGCAATTTCGGCAAAGAACTAGTTAGCGAGGAAGTTGAGTTGACAGAAGGAATTAGTTCTCTGAGCACGGAACCGGAAGCGGACATAACCGAGGCACCTCCGGCGCGCAAACAAAAATCGGCCGAAAAACCGGCTCCGAAAAAACAAAAAGAGCAGAAAGAGAAAATCGATCTGCCGGTTGATAAAGTTAAATTCTCGGCAAAAGTAAAGGAGTTTGCGACGAAGCCGAATCCATTCTCGGATAACGACGATGAAGTGCTGCTCTTTGAAGAAGTGGTGATCTTGAACGATCCGCCGCTTGCCATCGGCGATGCTTGGTGCGGTTATAGCAATACGCTTAAGGCACTCGGGCTAGAGCTTGGGAACATGATGGAGTTCGAGGGAAAAATCGTTGATAAGAAATTCAATAAGGAAATCATCTATAAAGTGAACAACCCTTCTAAAATAACAAAGATTTAATCCTTTAAGCTCGGAAAAACAGCCAACGGACTAACCGTCAGCTGTTTTTTTGTCTTTCCGCAAGAAGGCAAGGAATTTAAGATTAGGGTTGACATTGACGGTACGTAAAGGTGTACGATCGATTTGTCAGGAGGAGTTTACATGGAATATACGGTGCAAAAACTAGGGCTCCTGGCGGGCGTCAGCACCCGGACGCTCCGATATTACGATGAAATTGGCATTCTCAAGCCGGCGAGAATCAATTCATCCGGATATCGCATCTACGGGCAGCAAGAGGTTGATCGGTTACAGCAAATCCTTTTTTACCGCGAGCTGGGTGTGAGCTTGGAGGAAATTAAGGAATTGATA
Organism: Cohnella silvisoli; assembly: GCF_021190915.1. Taxonomy (GTDB): domain Bacteria; phylum Bacillota; class Bacilli; order Paenibacillales; family Paenibacillaceae; genus Cohnella; species Cohnella silvisoli. Next base: position 163,275 of record NZ_JAIOAP010000017.1, on the reverse strand, counting down.
ACCTCGCCGACCTTTGACGCTGAGCGTGCACTGAGGGAGCATCGCGCGAAGCTTCTCGAGAAACGAGAACAAATGGATTTGCTAATCGCCAATGTCGATCTGACGTTGGCCCAAAGAGAGGGGACTCTAAACATGAGCGACAAACAAAAATTCGAAGGTTTTAAACAGAAATTGATCAACGATAACGAGAAAAAATACGGCGATGAAATTCGAGCCAAATACGGCGCCGAGCAGATTGACAAAGCGAACAATAAAATCAAAGGCATGACCGAGAAGCAGTATGCCGAACTCGAACAATTGGGCGCCGATATTCACGCTGCCTTAGCTGAAGCTTTCGCCACAGGTGACCCGGCAGGAGAGCTCGCCCAGAAGGCCGCGGATCTTCACCGCCAATGGCTATGCTTTTATTGGGACAGCTATACTAAAGAAGCCCATGCCGGCGTTGCCCAGATGTATGTCGACGATGAAAGATTCACCGCTTACTATGATAAGGACCAGACTGGGGTAGCCGCATTTCTCAGAGATGCCGTCTTGATTTATACGGGACGCAGTTAAGCCATATCGTATACGAAGGGGCCGTTCCAATCCGGTGATTGGAACGGCTTCTTCTTTTTGCCTAAAGGAAAACCCGACCCCGACAACGAATATGCTAGGACAGCAAACAGCAGGAAGGAGGCCAACCCTATGTCGTGGTTGAACAAATTTTGGCAAAGCGTGAATTCCAAGCTTTTCTACAAGATGATCATCATCTATTCGCTGCTGACGGTTATTCCGCTGATTCTGATCATCAGTCTGTTTTATTTCCGCACCACGGCCATCGTGGAGGAGAAAATCCGCAGGACCAGCAGCCAGACGCTTGTGGAGACGGCCGATAAAATCGACGGGATTCTGAAGCTGCTCGAGCAGCAAGCATTGACGCTGAGAAATGAATACGCTGTCAATCGGATTTTGAACAACGACTTCAATTCTGCCGCTTACCCTCTCTCGCGCAAGGAGAGAACCCAACTGGAAACGGAGCTTGTGCGGGAACTGCAGGCGGTGCTGCAAAGAAACGACATGATCGATGCGGCATATGTGTTTAATACCGAAGGAGACGTTTACACCGTGCCTAATGCGCTGGAGGTCGAAAGCTACCTTGCGTTGACCTATATCGCGGGCAATGCCGATCTTAACTCGATCGGATGGGGTTTTTTTACCGACAACAAACGAATCACCTCCGCCCTGAAAGTCGTGGACAGCAAGACGGAGCAGGTGATCGGCTATATCGCGATCATGCTGAAGCCCGATAAATTCGTCGAAACATACGCTTCATATAGCGACGGCGATTTCTATGTCAGCAACGCCAACAATCTTGTACTGTCTTCGCACAACCCCAAAGAGATTAAAACTAAACTCAACATGGCCCATGTGGGCGACGATATGGTGGTGAACCGCCGAAGCTCCGATTATTCCGGTTTTACGTATACGAGTTTCCTGTCCAAGAAGGATTTGAACCGGGAGATCGTCGGGTTGGCTTACTATGCGATCGCCATCACGCTTGCTGCCTGGCTTGTCGTATTTCTTCTGACGTTCATTATACTGAAGCACATTACGAAACCGCTTATTAGATTGAGCGGGCTGATGCGCAAGGCGGAAAGGGAAGAGTTTTTTCAAATTACCGGCATTACGACAAGAGATGAAATCGCCCAGCTGTGCCTGAGCTTTAACCGTCTGATGGAGAAAATTAAATATTTGATCCAGCAGGTTTATAAAGTGGAGCTGTTGAAGAAGGAAGCGGATTTAAAAGTGGTGAGAATGCATTTGAATCCGCACTTTCTGTATAATACGTTGGAATCTATCAGCATTATGGCACGGGGAAACGAGGCGTCGGAAATTCCGAAAATGATCGACATGCTGTCGCGCATTTTGCGTTCTTCGATCATGCCTAAAAATGATTACGTTCCGCTCGAGACGGAAATTCAGTTGGCGTCCTCCTATTTGCAGCTGCACAAGTATCGATACAAGGACAAGCTGCAATGGTCGACTGATATCGAAGCGGGACTTGATGCGGTGCTGGTGCCCAAGCTGATCCTCCAGCCGATCGTCGAAAATGCGATCAAGCACGGAATCGATCAATCGGAGCATCCGGGCACAGTCGTCGTCAGAGCTTACGAGCATCAATTCGACCTGGTGCTGGAAGTGGAGGACAACGGTCCGGGCTTTGGTCTTAAGCCGTCCGGCGCTGCTCGGGGATTGGGGACAGGTCTTGAGAACGTCGAGTCGCGGCTCCATCTTCTGTACAGCGCGAAATACGGAATCTCGATCCGGCAGGGCAATCCGCGGGGAACCGTGGTGCAGATTCGCATTCCGATCATGATAAGCGAAAGAGAGGAAGCGCAATGAAAATTATGATCGTGGACGATGAGGCGTTGATCCGTGAGCACTTGGGCGGTCTTGAGGAATGGGCCGGATTGCAGTGTACGATTGTCGGGGAAGCGTCGAACGGCAGGGAGGCGCTCGAATTGATCCCCGTCGCCAAGCCGCAGCTCGTCATCACGGATATCCGAATGCCCATAATGGACGGGATTGAGCTTGCAGAAAACATTCGCCGCTCCTATCCGAATATTCACGTGATGTTCATTTCGGCTTATCACGATTTCGAATATGCCAAGCAGGCGATGAAGCTTGGGGTGTGCGATTTTATTACGAAGCCGATCCAAGTGCCGGAAATGCTCGACTCGGTGGAGTTGCTGCAGCAAGGCGTTCTGCGGATGAACGAGGACGAGCGGGTCGGGCAAGAGAAAATTATTTCCATGCTGCTGTCCGAGGAGAAGGACACTGAAGATCCGAACCTGCAGCTGCAGTCGTATCAGGTTGATCATCTTGGCACTCAGGTGATGCTCGTCGAAATCGACAATGCCGATCTGATGCACCTTTCGGAGAAACCGCTGTCGCTTATCGTGCTCCGGGAAATTCTCGATCATCGGTTGAAGGATCAGCCTTATCAGTATTGGACTTACCTTGACCGGAGCGGCATTTATATCATTTTGTTCGATGCGGAGGACCTCGGACCGGAGCTGGGCACGGAAAGCATCAATATCGCCAAACTTCTGCTGGCATCCATGCATGAGCTGGCAGGGCACAGTCTGTCGATCGGTATCAGCAAGCCGTTGCCATCCATCCTGCAATTGCGCGAAGGGTTTCGGCAAAGCAAGCAGTGTATGGAGTACAGAATGCTGCTAGGCAAAGGCTCGATCATTTCCTATGACGTGCTCGAGAATTTGGAGAAAGGCCGGGTCCACAAAGAAGAGAAAATACTGAACGAGTTGATGATACATGTCAGACGCGGTGACAGCGAGCAAATATCGGCCTGTCTTCGGACGGTTTACCGGGACATGCTCGCAGCGGGATTAAACAAAAACGTCATTCAGCAATACGCCACCGAAATTTTAAGCCGAGCCGACCGAATGAGGGATGAGCTTCATATTCCCGTTCCGGATGAAACAAGGATCGAAACCCAGAGGAAAGTATTCGGTTACAGCATTTTATCGGATTTGCTGCAGTTTCTTTCCCGGTATTTGCAAGATTTGGCCGAGGAGATCGCACGACATGCCAATACGGGAACTCCGTCGATCATCAAACGTGTGAAAGACTTTCTTGACAAGCATTGCACGGAAGACGTCACGCTTGTTTCGTTATCCGGCCATCTCCATATCAACCATTCTTATCTTTCCCGTCTAATCAAGAAAGAGACAGGCGTCAATTTCCGGGATTTGCTTTGCCAATACCGGATCGAGAAAGCGAAGGAAATGATGAAACAGGCCGAAATCAAAACGTTCGAAATCGCCTACGAGGTGGGGTTCAAGGATCCGTCCCATTTCAGCCAGGCGTTCAAACGAACGGTCGGCGTCAGCCCGTCCGAATACCGGGATTCCATCACGCCGTCCTAAAATGGTCAATTAGAACACAGAAATGTAAACTGGCATAATTCCTTTTCTACTACGTCGCCGACTACAATGAATATAGGGCATCGGCGATGCCTGACGGAATATCACATGAGAAGGGGTGTAGACATTGAGAAAAAGACTTGCTGGTTTTGTAAGCGTTTTACTAATGCTGTCTTTGGTGGTCGCTGCTTGTTCCGGGAATGGAAATAAAGGCAACTCCGGAAACGGAGCTTCCACGAATGAAGAAGGAGCCAAGCCCGAGGAGAGTAAAAAACAAGTCACGATCAAGTTCGATCCGCAAGGCCATCTTCCGAAGAAGCCCGACGCAACCGATCCAACGGAAAAGAAAGTGTTGGACGAGCTAAACAAGGAATATATGGAGTTGCACCCGAACGTGAAGATAGAGTTGGTGAAGGTGCCGGCGAACCAGGACCGCAACGCCTGGCTGCAGGCAAGAATGATGGCGGAGGACGCGCCGGACATTTTCTGGGCGAACTTCGAGGACACGTGGAACAATTACAAGAAGGGCTGGTTCCTCCCGGTCGACGAATGGTTGAAGAAAGAAAATCCTTATAACGAGAACAAGGTTTGGGAATCGACGTTCGTGCCCGGCATTCTTGACTCCGTGCGCGCGCCGGACGGCAAGCTGTACGATATTCCGGCCGATGGCGTGGGCGTGGCGATTTTCTACAACAAAAAAATATTCGAGAGTCTGAATCTTCAAACTCCGAAAACATGGAAAGAGTTTATGGACATTTCCGCGAAAATCAAACAATCCGGCGTTACGCCTTTCGCCTTCAACATTGTCAACAAAGGCTGCTGCGACCCGCAATGGTCCGACGCTTTGATTCACAACCAATTCCTGATCGGTAACATCGCCGATCTGGACACGAACAAGAATAACCGCGTGGATCCGCTTGAAATCGCCAAAGCGACGCAAGCGGGGAAGCTTCCGAATACCGAAATCCGCAAACAGGAGTTTACGCTCTTCAAAGAATGGTCCCAATATTGGCCGAAAGGGTTTGCCGGCAAATACGACAAGAATGAAATGTTCGCATCCGGCAAAGCGGCGATGATGTTCGGCGGAAGCTGGACCATCTCCGAGCTGAAAGCGATGAAACTTCCGTTTGATTACGGCTCGTTCAACTTCCCGACGATTACGAAGGAATCGGCTTCGCTGTCGTTGGAAACGGGCGCCAAAATTTACGGACCTTGGGGTCCGGGCCAATGGATTATTCCGGGTTACCTGCAGAAAGAGGATCCGGATAAGGTCGAGGCGGTCATGGATTATCTGATGTTCCTGAGCAAGCCGGCAAACATCTCGGCTCTCGATAAGGAAACCGAGTCCGAGCCGAATATTGACGGCGCCGAAGCGCCGACGGGACACGAGGTGTTCCACGAAGATCTCCCGATCATCGTCATTCAGCATTACAACGCTTACCTGGGCAAAGCGTTCGGCGACAAGTTCGACAGCGCGTTCTCCCTGTACTTGACGGATCAATTAAGTCTGGATGAGTTCCTGAACCAAATCAAACAGTTCTACCAGCAAGGGGCAAAAGAAATCATCGAGCAGCAAGGCGAATAATTTGCCGGTAACAGGGAGAGGGGAATTCCCCTTTCCCTGTTCGCTAAAGGAGGTTACACCATGTCGTATAACAGCGCCGATCTGACCGTCAAGCCGGTACCCGTTCCTGTTAAGGCTCCGCGCGTCAATAGGAAGCACAACAACCTCGTCGCCTATTTGTTTCTGCTGCCGACGGTTGTCATGATTCTCGTATTTAACTATTATCCCGCTCTTTCTGCGTTCGTATATTCGTTTACCAATTGGAATGGATTCACGACGCCTAAATTTATCGAACTGCAAAATTTCGCCGAGATGTTCTCCACAGCCGTATTTTCCCAAGCGTTCTTGAACCTGTTCTGGCTGGCGCTCGTCCGCGTACTTACGGCCATTACCGTTCCGCTTATCGTCGCTTTTCTCATTTACAAGGTCAGAAGTCCCAGGCTGCAAAATATATATCGGTTGTTGTTCGTCTTTCCGCTCGTCATTCCCTTGATGGTCATTCTTCTGTTGTGGCAATTTATATTGAACCCCGACGTCGGTTTGATCAACGCGATATTGTCCGCCATCGGCGTACCCGAGAGCAGCCAGCCGATCTGGCTGGGAAGCCCGGAAACGGCGCTCATCTCGATCATGCTGATCGGGTTTCCATGGGTGGACGGAGTCGCGATGCTGATCTACCTGGCCGGTTTTCAAAATATTCCCCGCTCCATTGTCGAAGCGGCAACGGTTGACGGCGCAGGCGGCTTCCGCAAACTGATTTCGATCGAATTTCCGCTGGTGCTGTCCCAGGTGAAGCTGATTCTGATCCTAACGATCATCGGCACGCTGCAGACGTTCCAAACCCAGCTCGTGCTGACGGGCGGCGGTCCCGGTTATTCAACAACCGTTCCAGGGCTCGTCATGTATCAGGAAGCGATGAGCAACAACCGTTTCGGCTTCGCCTGCGCGATCGGCGTGGTGCTGTTTATGCTGATTTTCGCTTTGACGCTGGTCAACAACAAATACCTCCGTTCTTCCATGGAATACGGCAGTGAATAATACAGAAAGGAGGGAACCGATTTGACGAATTATATCCGGCTTCGTTCCCTATTTACGCACGGCGGCATCCTGTTTATCGGTTTATTGACGATCATACCTTTCTTCATTCTGGTGAATTTGTCGTTCAAAGATTCATCCCAGTTTAACCTGCATCGTTGGGCGATCACGTTTCCGTTTCATTTCGCGAATTATTCGGCTGCGTGGCAGGTTATCCGGTTGTACATCTGGAACAGCTTCGTCGTCAGCGGCGTAACGGTCGTTGCCGTTCTGGCGGTATCGTGCCTGGCGGCGTACCCGATGGCCCGGATGAAGTTTTTCCTGAAGGAGAAAATTTATTATCTCATCATCGCGCTTCTAATGATTCCGTTTACCTTGACGCTCGTTCCTTTATTCAGCCTCATTATCGATCTAAAGTTTCTAGACAGCTGGCTTGGACTATGGGGACCGTACATCGCGGGCGGGCAAGTATTCTGTATTTTCGTCCTGCGTTCCTTCTTCTCCTCTCTGCCGGAAGAGATGTTCGAAGCGGCGAGGGTGGATGGCGCCGATGAGCTCAGAATCCTATTCTCGATCGTGCTTCCGCTGTCGAAAGCGATCATTGCGACGCTTGGCGTGCTTAATGTACTCAATACGTGGAACGATTACATTTGGCCATTGATGGTCATCAGCGACGAGAGCAAAATGCCGCTTACGCTCGGGCTGACGACGTTCCAGCAGATGTTCACCACGAATTGGGGTCCGCTTTTTGCCGGTTATGTCATTGCATCCATTCCGTTGATCGTTCTGTTCATGTTCGCGAGCAAGCAATTCGTGGAAGGTCTGGCTTCCGGTTCGATTAAAATGTAGCGGAAGAAGGGAGTTCAACCATGGAAGGAAACCAGCGATTAAGCCTGCAGCAACTGCAAAAGTGGGAAGCTTTAGGTTATGGGATGTTCATTCATTTCGGAATGAGTACTTTCGACGGAGAAGAGCTGTCCTCGGGGCTTCAACCGTCGACGATGTATGCCCCGGATGAACTCGATGTAGATCAATGGATTCGCGTGGCTAAGGAAGCGGGGATGAAATATGCGGTACTGACAACGAAACACGTGTCCGGACATTGTTTGTGGCCGTCAAAATATACGGATTACCATGTCGGCACAAGCGGTAATCCGACGGATGTCGTGGGTGAATTCGTCAAGGCATGCAAGAAGTATGATATCATGCCAGGGTTGTACTATTGCTCTTATGACAATCACCATTTGTTCGGATCCTTGACTCCTTCTCATACGGATGGAAAGGATGCATATACGACAGAGGAATATCAGCAATTTCAGTCGCAGCAAATCGATGAACTGCTTACCCGGTACGGGCCGATTGGCGAAGTGTGGATCGATATTCCCATGATTTTGCCGCGCGGGTACCGCCATAAGCTTTACGATCGAATTGCGGCTTTGCAGCCGGACGCCATCATTATGATGAATCACGGAATTGGCGACGGCTCCGAATTCAGCGTCATAAGAGCTTGGCCGACGGATATTATGGCCATTGAGAGATTTCTACCGAATAGCCATAACGGTTATGATCCATGGAAGGAAATAGAAGGCAAAAGGTGCTATATGCCAGGGGAAGTTTGCGACCCGATTGGGTGGGAATGGTTTTATGTCGATGGCGATGCGCCAAGAAGCGATGAAGAATTGCTCGGAATGTATTTGGTGGCACGTGCCAGAAAAACTAATCTGCTGCTTGACGTAGGCCCGGATAAGCGGGGGAAAATTCCACAGCATTACGTCGATTCGTTAATGTGTCTGAAAGAGAATATCATCAAGGTGACAGGGCATATATGAATGAATAGGGGTTGTCCCGCAAGGTCTGAGAAGACCGGAGGGGCAACCCCTTCGTATTATCTATCCGGTCAATTATCGCTCGTGCCGTTAGTAGAACATATAACGATATGCGGCAAATGATATCCATAGGAAAGCCATTATCCATACCAAAATAATTAAACTTCCGACAAGCCAATTTTTCGGTTTTCCATTCTTTAATCGGTCTTCGGCTTTTACTATACACTCCTGAATTACTGCTTTAGGCATCATTTTCAATGCTAACGCAACGCCGAGTGGAACTAGTATCACATCATCCAGATATCCTAATAGGGGGATAAAATCTGGAATCAAATCAATTGGGCTGAAGGCATAGGCCACAACACATACGGCAAATACTTTGGCATACCAAGGAGTGCGATTATCCTTATATGCAAAATAAAGGACAAAGACCTTTCTTTTTAGCAGTTTAGCCCATATCCTTATTTTCTCAATCATAAGCACCAGTTCTCCTGTTTTCTATACGGTTACTCTATAATACCATGCTTTACTGCCCGTTTAGCTTAATAGAGAGCCTAGTATAATTCTTTATTATTTCTTACACTCATTTCTTAGAATTTAATGCAGATCTTCCCGAAATGCGCGCCATTCGCCATGTAACGAAGCGCATCGACAGCGTCTTCGAACGGGAAAACGCGGTCGACGACCGGGTGAAGCTCGTTCTGTTCGATAGCGCGGTTCATCGTTTCAAACATTTCGCGGCTGCCTACGTTGATGGCTTGAAGCCGTGCTTTTCTTAGTATGGCGGGAACGATATTGAAACCTTCCACATTGGCGCCCGATAGAATACCGATCATGCTGATGTGCCCGCCTACCCGTAAAGCCGAGATCGACCGGTTAAGCGTTGACGAGCCGCCAAGATCGACGATATGATCGGCTCCGCGGCCATGGGTCCACTCAAGAACGGCCTTGTCCCAATCGGGTATTCGTTTATAATTGACAGTGAAGTCTGCACCTAGAGATGTCGCCCGTGCTAGCTTCTCGTCGCTGCTCGATGTTACGATGACCTTTGCGCCGCGGAGTTTAGCGAATTGAAGTGCGAATAGGGAGACGCCGCCGGTTCCTTGCACGACGACAGTATCGTCGGCTTGGACGTTGCCTTCCTCGACGATTGCGTGCCAAGGGGTCACGCCCGCGCAAGGGAGCGCAGCCGCTTCTTCATCCGTTAGATGCTCGGGAACAAGAACCAAACCTGTCTCGTTCAATACGACATATTCGGCGAGAAGTCCATCTAATGGGTATCCCAACGTGCTCACCCAATTCTCTTTCGTTGGATCGCCGGAGATCCAACTTTGGGTAAAAATACCGCTCACACGATCACCCAACTTGAACTTGGACGCTGCATCCCCTAAAGCAACAATTTCGCCGACTCCATCGGAAACCGGAATGAGCGGCATTTTCAGATTCGGGTCATAGAACCCGTTGATCACGCCCAGATCGCGTGAATTAAGCGAAACCGCCCGCATTTTGATAAGGACTTCGTTATGGCCGGGAACCGGTATCGGACGTTCAGCTGCCGTCACGTGATCAAGTCCGAATCCGCCTTGAATTTCATATGCCTTCATAGTTGATCTCTCCTTCAAATGGGTATAGACATACATTAATATATGAACTAAATTTAAGTAAGTAGGCACTTTTAGGTTCATAGGGAACCAAAAGGTGCGCAAGGAGGACAAGAAATGACAGATCCGATGCAAAAAATACGCCCAGACATCTCGATTCAGGCTTGCGGTTATAGCAGGGTGTTTGAAATTATTTCAAATAAGTGGGCGGGACTCGTTTTCTACGCTTTGGAAGACGGAAGTTTGAGGTACGGGGAAATTAGAAGGCGGATTGAAGGAATTTCGCAGAAAATGCTCACCCAAACGCTTCGACATCTGGAAAGGGACGGATTAGTCAGACGGGAAGTCATCCCATCCATACCGCCGGTCGTCGATTATTGTCTGACACCGCTCGGTGAAACGTTAATTGCACCTATGAGAGAGCTGAAGCAATGGACGATGTCCAATTATTCGCGTGTCGAGCAGGCGAGAGAGGAGTATGATCGGTTAGGGGGGCAGGAGTAAAACCGGAAGAGAAGCCAGTCTCGAATAGTTCGCTCTTGCCGGTGGTCAGTGTGTGAAACGGCGTACGAACTGGTTGATCTGTTCGTTCAATGGTCCGGGGGCTTTCGTGGGAATCCGGTGATCAACATTTTTAATGAAAATCAGCTCACTCTGCGGCAATCGTTGCTGCAACATTTTGGCGTAAGGATGGAAGTGTTTGTCCTTTTCCCCATAAACGAGCAGGACGGGAAGATGGATTTCCCTGAGCTGCGCTGTACAGTTATAATTCAAGCTGTATCGGTAATACTGCTCCGCATTTCTGGCATTTCCTTTTTTCGCATCGTTGAATAACTCAAGGAACAAAGAAATATTTTCAGCTTGTGTCCAGGCATTGGAAAACGCGATCGAGCCGACTGCTCCGATTTTGGAGAAAACAGCGCCCAAAAATATTTTGTTTCTTAGGCGCCATTCGTTCACTTCCGACATTCCACCGATAACGATACCTCCCAATGCCCGATCGGGATGAGTCAAGAGAAACTCAAACACAACCGAACCCCCAGTAGAATATCCGCACAAGAATATTTTTTCGATGCTTAACTGGTCTATCAACCGTTTGATATCCTGAACGATTAAAGGATAAGTAATCGCTTGTTTGGAAGACTGGCTCTTGCCGTGTCCTCTGATATCAAAAGCAATGGTTCGAAAAAGAGACGACAGCCCTTGGATTTGGTATATGAAATTTAAGCTTGTAAGTACCGGAGGATGAATAAAGAGGATGGCGGTTCCTATTCCGTGATCGATATAATGCATCAAGTATCCGTTTATGTTAGAGGTAGTCATTTTATCGTCACACTCCATGTTAAATCATCCATGAGTTGGTTTCTGCACAACTATGATATAGAGTGTCCAGATTGAAAGAAAGTACTCCCTAAAATAAACCGGGAAATTTTGAACCATTTCTTAGTAGAAATCGGCCGCCAACAAATCACACAGCCTCTTCGTAACCGGTTTTTTCGATAAGCGTCCATCTCAAATAATCAAAGAACGGCTCTGTTGCGATATTTGCGACCAGATCCGTTTTTTTGTGCCAGAGAATAGGTTGTGGTTTATATATTGACTCGATATATATTGATTTGATATATTAAAGCCGAAAAACAATAAGGAGGTCACTCATTGAACAGCCAGGACGTTATTCTAGGCATGCTTATGAAGCGTTCGTTGACGGGTTACGAGATCAAACAATTATTGGAGAATTTATTTTCTCATTTCTATAGCTCAAGCTATGGCACGATTTATCCCATGCTGAGCCGGATGGAGAAGGAGAAGCTGATAACGAAGGAAAACATAGTCCAGGAAGGTAAGCCGAATAAAAACGTATATACAATAACGGACATCGGCAAAGGACAGTTTAACAGCTATTTGCAAAGTCCCATGGAATCGGAATCCGTCAAATCGGATTTTCTGATGAGGCTATATTTTGGCCAGTTTGTCGGGTATGGCAAGGTGATCGAATGGTTGCTGGATGCACAACAAGATGCGCAAAAGCAGTTAGATGAGATAAATAAGAAGTATTCTCTCTATAAGGACCAAATGCAACCGACACAGATCATATGCATTCGGATGGGGATAAAAGCTTATAGCTCTAAGCTGGAAGTAATCGAAGAGGGATTGGCAAGCATCAGACAATTAGAACAAGGGGAGAGGAATTAGAATGGCCGGATCAAGTTCGAAAAAAGGTCTTATTATCGTTGCGATGGCACTTGGATTATTGATGTCATCTCTGGATAATACGATCGTCGCTTCATGCATTAACAAATTAAGCGAGGATTTTAACGTTTTTGATAAAGTCAGCTGGGTATTCACGGCCTATATGCTGGCGGCTACAAGTACGATGCTGGTATTCGGGAAAATGTCCGATTTATTCGGAAGGAAGCTGTTTTATATGATCGGAATCGGGATGTTTCTCGTCGGTTCGGCTTTATGCGGGGTTGCCCAGAACGTCGATCAGCTCATTTGGTTTCGTGCAATTCAAGGGATCGGATCCGGTGCCTTGTTTCCGATCAGCTTCACGATCATTTATACGATCTTCAACGATCCGAAGGATGCGGCCAAGATGTCCGGCGTATTCGGAGCGATATTCGGCTTATCATCCGTTGCGGGGCCGCAATTAGGCAGTTTCATTGCTGAACATTTGGGCTGGAGATGGAATTTCTACGTCAATGTGCCGATCGGTTTAGCTTCGATGATCATCTTGATGATCGCTTTGAAGGAAACCCGTTCGGAACGTAAACCGAAAATCGATTATTTGGGTACGATTTTCCTCATCATTACAACCGTTTCTTTAATGCTCGCGCTGGAGTGGGGCGGCAAAGATTACGCTTGGAGCTCATGGCAGGAAATTAGCCTGTTCGCTACAGCTGCCATAGTCGGTACTTTGTTCATCCTAGTCGAACTTCGCGCATCCGAACCGGTTCTTCCGCTTGGCATATTTAAGAATAAGATGGTTTTAGGAACAAGCATTATTTGCTTCTGCCAAGGAGTGCTCATGTTCTCGGCGATTACATACTTGCCTAGCTTTACGGTTGGCGTACTAGGACATTCCAACTCCAATGGAATCTTAACGCCGATGATGGCATCATTAATTGCTGGGGCGATGGCTTTCGGTTTCTTGCAATCTAAATTTGCTTTTCGCACGTTGATGTTGTTTAGTATGCTTATGTCCATTATCGTTGCTTCTTTGCTTTCCATTGTTAGCAGCGACGCTTCAAGCGGGTATATGATCGTACTGATGATATTGCTTGGCTTTGGCGCAGTAGGACCATTGATGAGCGTGGCTCAGAGCTCAATCGCCGCGAACGTCGATCCGAAATATATGGGCGTTAGCTCCTCCATCGTTGGCTTCTGGCGAAGCATAGGCGGCGTAATGGGGGCATCCATTATGGCAACGATCGTCAATAACAACTTGAATACGTTAATATCGGATGGTGCTGCCAAAGTCGGAATTCCTGCGGATAAAATAAACACGTTAGCTAATCCGGAGCTGTTAATGCGAGCGGCGGATAAAATCGATCCCCCTATTCGCCAGTTTCTACAAGAGTCACTGGGAACCGCAATTAATCACGGCTTTATCCTTAGCATTTGCGTCGGCGGTATTGGTTTGATTACGGCGATGTTCGTTGGTGCGGGCAGGCTTGAATCCGCGAAGAAACCTCAATCCAGCGCTGCTCATATGTAGATAATTCTAATTGGAGTGATGGCATTGAAATTGGAACGGCTCATTTCCATTACTTATGCTTTGCTGAACAATGAGGTAATTTCCGCTTCGGATCTTGCTAATAAATATCAGGTTTCCCAGCGAACGATTTATCGGGATATCGAAGCAATAGGCGCTGCCGGTATTCCCGTCGTGTCCTATCAAGGCGTTAACGGCGGGTTCGGTATTATCGAACAATACAAGATGGATAAGAGTTTACTCCGTTCAGAAGATATTCAATCCTTGATCACTCTTCTTCATAGCACGTCAACCGTATTCAAGGACAATCGGGCAGAAGAGACCATCGACAGGCTTCGGACGATTCAACCCGAAGAACGGAATCCCGCGCTAACAATGGATTTCGGAAGCTGGAGAGCTAACAACGATATACTATATACGCTGCGAACGGCGATTAACGATGGCACTGTCGTTCGTATGGAATACATCAATTCTAAAAGCGATAAAATGACTCGAATCGTAGAACCCGTGAGCCTCCATTTCAAGTATTACTCTTGGTATTTGCAAGGTTATTGCAGAGCCCGTGAGGACTATCGAGTATTCAAGCTTTCGAGAATAACCGATTTGGTTACCCTGCGGGAACGATCAACGAGAAGTCATGCTGAGGCCCCGATAAACTTCTGGTCGGATAACAATCAAGAACAAGACATCGAGAGCGCAGTTCTTCATTTCTCGGGAGCTTCATTAGCAAGAGCATTGGATATATTTTACGCGGAAAATAAACATTTTAATGAAGACGGCACTCTTACGATCAAAGCGATGTTTAATCCAACGGATGCCGACTGGTTGTTGGCAACGATCTTAGGTTTTGGCGAAGAAGCGGTCATTCAAGAACCGCTTATGTTAAAGAAGCTGCTTAAAAATAAAATCGAGAAAATGTTAAATAAATACTCGGAAGTATGACAGACAGCTGTCATACTTCTTTTTTTATAATGATTACAGGAACTCAAACAGACGGAGGAGGGATTAGCAACTTATGTTAGAGCACACTTTCTTTCTTGAGGAAAAAGTAAGACAGCATAGGCTGGAAATCGAAAAAGTAGATAGGAACGCATGGAAATGGAAAAAATGTCGTCCGAGAATGCTTAAAGACTTCATTACGCTCAACCCCTTACGGCTTCGTATTAAATGAACATGATGAAGTTCACGTCAATCGTGAGCTTTTTTTTATGCGGCACTGCGTTAGGCGGCATTGTGGAAAAAAGGAAGAAGGTGCTGCTATGTTTAACAATGTCGGCATATCAGGGCTCATTATCATATTTGCCATCGCTTTGATCGTCTTCGGACCGGCCAAGCTGCCCCAGTTAGGCCGAGCTTTCGGCGATACGCTCCGGGAATTCCGCAACTCCACCAAAGGGAACGTGGACGAGGCTCCGGAAGACAAAGTGACGATCGTTGAATGGGATAACTCGAAAAATTAATTAAAGGGAAACAATAATGGAGGGATACCGGATTTTTCCGGTATCCTTTTTTGATTCGAAAGCATTATTGCGATAGAATCGCATAAATCGCGGGTTTTTTATTTATTTTAAGTTCAGATTAATGTTTGTAGAGTTTAATAGGGATAGAAGGTTATGATGTACTTATTAGAAAATGATGAGGATGGGGCGATCGAGTTATGATTATCGGTACTTTAGGCGGGATTATCCTTATTCTAGCGATAGTAAGTTATCGTTATGCTTCGAAAGTGAATAAGGGAAATACGAGCCAACTTAAGAAGGACCAGAAAGCCGCATTAAAAAAGAAAAGCCGGAAAATACGATTGGCCGCGCATTGTATGGTCGTTGTTTCTATTCTGCTCGTATTCATTGCTATATTACCGAGCTTGAGCAACAAGTACGATATGGATACCCTTAATTATAACGTTCCAATTGAAGTAACGACTGACCGCGATTACGGCCAGGGACATTCGGAAATGCCTATTCAATATGAGATGAAGATTCCGACTTCGGGAATGCATAGTCCCCACGATTTGAAATTCGGATTTTACGAAGAAAAGCCGACTAACGAGTTATTGGTCCATAATCTGGAGCATGGGGATATTGTAATTTATTATCGTCCAGATGCAAATGCAACCGTCAAGGATGCCGTAGATTATTTGTCCCATTTCACGAAAGCGGGATCGGGCGTGCTGGCAGTTCCGAGCAACGATATCCCGGAGGGCAAAGAAGTCGTTCTTACCGCATGGACGAAAACAATGGCGTTGACGGTGTACGACGAGAAACAAGCGGGCACTTTTATCTATCAATACATCAATCAAGGACCGGAAAAAATTCCGCCCAACATCCGTCTTGGAGGCGGAACGATGTAGTAATAGCTGCTGCTCCGTTAATTCATAGCCCCTTCGAGTCATGTTCGAATAGCTGATCTCACGATATAGTTAATCTATAGTGAGATTCGGAGGGATGCAGATGAGTAACTCAAGCAGCAAAAAAAGCAATTGGTTGTTCATAGCATGGGCGATTTCAGTGGTTGCAACGGCAGGAAGCTTGTATTTAAGCGAATATTTGCATTTTACACCGTGCAGTTTGTGTTGGTACCAACGTATTTTTATGTATCCAATGACGATTCTGCTGGGGATTGCTTCGGCTCGTAACCAAACTCAAATCGTCCCTTTCGTTATGCCGATGGTTGTCATAGGCGGCGGATTTTCTATTTATCATATTTTCATACAAGAAATGCCTCACAGTGGGTCCGTTGCTTCTTGCGGTCCTGTTTCTTGCATGGAAGATGTATTAAATGCATTTGGTTTTCTTACCGTACCTATGTTGGCATTAACTGCCTTCGTTCTTATATTCATTGCTTTATTGCAAATTAGACGACTGGATAGGATCGACTCCACGAAAGGGCCGCTCCTATGATCCAAACCATTCGGGTTCTTATCGTAGACGATCATAAACATGCTCGCGAGGGTATGGTAACTATACTAAGTCTGGATCCTCATTTCGGGATCGTCGCCGAAGCGCAAAACGGGTTAGAAGCGATAAGATTGACGGCTGAATGGATGCCGGATTTGATTCTCATGGACATTAACATGAAGGAAATGGATGGACTCGAAGCGACCAAACAAATCAAGTCGAGATTCCCCTATGTTAAGATCGTGATGGTTACCGTATCGGATGACATTACGCATTTATTCGAAGCCTTGAAGAAGGGTGCGCACGGCTATCTACTCAAAAATCTAAATCCGAAAGCTTGGCATGAATACTTAAAAGCGATTATTTATGACCAAGCCCCGCTATCAAGAGAGCTCGCGCATCGCATTCTGCTCGAATTTTCTCAGAGGGAAACGCCGAAATCTTCAGATACTCCTCTTACGCCTAGAGAACAAGAAATTTTAAGATGGGTAGCCAAAGGAACATCCAATCGCGACATTTCCGAGAAATTAGACATTTCCGAACATACGGTCAAAAATCATTTGAAAAATATTTTACAAAAGCTGCAAATGGGCAATCGAGTACAACTGACTCGTTATGCGTACGAACAAGGTTATTTTCACCATTAATCGTTACTTTAGGGAACCGAGCCAAGTCGTAAGGGTTAACAACTGATCCTCTGTCAATCGCTCTTTGAATGCAGGCATTCCGCCGCCCCCGTTGGCTATTTGCTTGTATATCTCTTCTTTGGACATTTGAGTCCCGACATGAGTAAGTTCCGGACCCAATTTACCTTGCATTTGATCTCCATGGCAGGAGAGGCAAGAAATCTTATACAGTTGTTCGGAAGCCGAGGCATCGACTGCCCTGTCCGGGACAACGATTTTATTGTCTCTTTCTGCAGATTGTTCCTTTTGGGGAAGACCTGTTAACAACAAAACAGCCCCAACAATGCAAGCCAAACAGACTAATCCCGCCATCAACCACTTTTGCATGTTATAAATCCTCCTGGTCAACAAGCGTTTGGATATCCTTTAGCACTTCATCGACATTCAAGTCTTCACCCATCTCATATACTTTCCGAATTCGTTGATTCGAATCGATTAATTGCAGCGATGTAACCGTATGGACAAATTGGCCCTCACCGGTATTTTGCACCATAATGCCGTATTGAGAAGCTATTTGTTTGGTTGATTCTGCTTGTCCTCGCAGCACATCCCAGCCAGCCATATCCATATTCATGCGTTTCGCATATTCACGGAGCACGGCGGACGTATCATGGGAAGGCATATTTATTACCCCTAATTCCCAATGGTGAACGTCTCCTCTCACTAATAGAATGGAAAGTATCTACATCCCAAAGTATAGATGGAGCAGAGTCAAGATTGGAATAACTCTGAATGGCTATATGGAGTCTCGATTATGTCAAATATTTGACATTTGAATGTCTCATTTTTTTGATCTCAGTAAAGATAGCGGAGATTCCTTCATCGATTTGTTCTTCATTAACTCTTGTTATACTCAGCTTTAGCATAGGCTGCCGCTTCTCGAACGAGGGCAGATAAGAGGGTTCAATTTCTTTCAGAATAATTCGTTTCTTGTTTAATCGCGTTAGCAAGGTAGGGATGTGCAATTGTTCCGGCAGCGCGATATGCGTATGAAGGCCAGAAGGAACCCGGGCGGGGTGGATATCCTCAGTGTCGTTGAAAGCGTCTAAAGCCCGGTTTAACCTAAGCAATCGGCTGTGATAAGAGTCGGTTATCTTCTGTTTGCGTCTTTCGAACATACCGCTTTGAATATATATTTCCAATGCAGCTTGCGACAACATGGAGCTGTCGATATCGGACAACCGCTTATGCTTGCTGAAAGTTTCTAGAAGGGCGGGAGGAAGGACGGAGACGCCTACCCTAAGGCCGGGGAACAATATTTTGGAATAGCTTTTTAGATAAACGACATGAGACGATTCGTAGGCAAATATAGGATCCGATTTCGTGTCGGTTTCCAGATCAGCTAAATAATCGTCTTCCACAACGTATACGTCATAGCGCTTGGCTAATTCGCCGATCGCTTTTTTAGTTTTTTCCGTGTAAGACGTTCCGAGTGGGTTATGAAATCGGGGGATCGTATAGAACATCTTGATATCCCCTGTGCGGAACAACTGTTCCAATTCATTAAGATCTATGCCGCTTTCCGTCCTTGTAATGCCTTGTACTGGAATGCCGTGACAGAGGAGCAGTTGGATCATTAGATGATAGCTCGGCTGTTCCAGCAATACGGTACGCTTTCCATTTGGAAACGGCATCGTGGATAGAATCGCCAATGCCTGCTGTGTACCTGAAGTAATCATGATGTGTTCCGGATGTGTGAAAACCTGATGGCTAGTGAGATGCTTGGTCAGGACGTTTAGCAGCGAGGGAAGGCCTTGCGGCGTTCCGTACGTGAACAAATGGCTTCTGTACATATCGATGGCTTTGTTGAGACAGTGCTGGAAATCCAAATAGGGAAATAGCTCGGGGTCTGGCGCAGCGGATGAAAAATCGATAACGGAGAGTTCGGGATTCGGCTCCGATTGTATTTTCTTCTGTACCGCATAATACCCGCTTTGCGGGATGGAATAGACGAGATGGCGTTTTTCCAGTTCTGAATAGGCGCGGATTACCGTACTTTTGCTGCAAGAATAGCGGTCGGACATTTCTCGAATGGATGGGAGCTTCTGGCCCCCGCGGATTGCACCGTCTTCGATCTGTCGTTCGATATCGTTCATTACCTTAGCGAATTCCCTCATGAGGTTGACTCCTAACGTGAATCTGTACCGGTACAGATTGACTATATTTAGATTGAACGACGGTTTCTAAACCCTTATGCTTGAATTCATCAAGCCGGCCGGCTGTGAGCAGACCTCTTAGAGATAAGAAAGTAGGGAATAGAAGATGCTGGAACAAAGAAAGCTGTATCTGTTGGCTCTATTATACGCGTTCGTCATTGGCTTTTCCTTTTTATTCACGAAATTGGCATTGGATTTCGCGGACCCCATAGACACGCTTGCGTATCGCTTTACTCTCTCGTTCGTGGCGATCGTGATTCCGGTTCTTGCGGGGTGGATCAAGTTGGATTTGAGCTTCCGCAAATGGCTGCGCTTGTTGCCGATCGGTTTGGTATATCCTACTCTGTTTTTTGGATTTCAAGCTTTTGGACTAGCGCATGCGACATCCTCCGTAGGTGGAATATTATCGGCATCTTCGCCGATCTTTACGCTGATCATGGCCTCACTCGTGCTGAAAGAGAGAACGACTTGGATCCAGAAATTGTCCGTGCTGTGCTCTGTCGGCGGGGTGGTTTACATTATCGCGATGGGTGGAGCATCGGCTCAGGGCACGAGCGCTTTAGGAATATTTATGCTGCTGTTGTCAGCACTGTTGATGTCCCTGTACGGCGTACTTGCGCGATACTTGAGGGATGGATATACGGCGATCCAAATGAGCTATGTGATGATGTTGATTGGTTGCGTTAGCTTTAATGCGATGTCAGTTGCCAAGCATACCTTGAATGGGACAATGCCAAGTTTGTTTGAACCCTTAACCCATCCACATTTTATCATCTCAATTGTATATATAGGTCTGATGTCTTCGTTAGTTTCCTCCTTCTTATCGAATTATGTGCTGTCCAAGCTTGAGGCGACCCGTATGAGCGTATTCGTGAATTTGGGCAATTTGATTTCGATAGTGGCAGGGGTTATCTTCTTGAACGAGAAGCTGTCTTATTATCATATCGTAGGTGCCGTGCTGATCATTGGCGGCGTATTAGGGGTTAATTATCGGAAAAGAACAAAAATCAAATACGTAATGGAGGTCAAAACGGGATGAAAATCGTAATCGCAGGTGTAAGACGATAGTTAACGATAAAAAAGTCAACCGTTTAACGGTTTGGCTTTTTTTCTAGTTCTTGCTTTTTTGTAACCTAGATCGTCGACAGGATATTTTTCCGAAATAAAGCCAAAATATAGAAGGAAGTCATATTAATCGGGATGATGATGCCTAATGTTTTTTTATCGCAAGTTTTTTAGAAAAAAAAGGAAGCCTAATACCCGCCAAACCAAACAAGCAAATCCGTCCAGTAAACAGACCGATGGACAAAACCTCAATAGCGATTTAACCTCCAATTTGGAGAAGCTTCAGATGCTGTTTCAGCTTACTCCGGATTTGATTGTACGGCGTTTACGGATCCACGTTACAGGAGTTGAGGCCGCTCTTGTTTATTTGGATGGCATGACGGATAAATCCACCATTAACAATAATATTCTCACCCCGCTCATGAGGGAAGCCCATGCCTCTAACGATAAAGGGGACATTCCGTTCACTAATGTGGGTAACGTCGGCAAGGGTTCTCTTTGGAGCCAGGTGGAAACCGCCATTCTTAAAGGAGATACCGTACTATTCGCGGATGGCCGGCCCGAAGCCTTCCTCTTCGATACTAAAGGATGGCCGCAGAGGACAATCGAGGACCCCCAAATCGAAACTTCTCTGAAGGGGGCTCATCAAGGGTTTCTGGAGACTGGGACGCAAAATATTGCTTTAATCCGCAGATATATTCCAAACCGCGAGCTTAAAATCAAGGAACTTTCCATTGGGAAAAGGGGAGCGACCAAAGTTTGGATCATATATCTTGCCGATGTTGCTCATCCGCAAGTTTTGGCTGAGTTGGAATCGCGCCTGTCATCGATTGATGTCGATTCTATTATCAATACCGGAGAATTGGTCGAATACATCGAAGACAATCCTTATTCGCCTTTCCCTCAGATTATTCTTACCGAACGTCCGGATTCGACCGTATCTCAGATTCTGCAAGGGAGATTCTCCGTAGTTGTAGACGGTTCCCCGAGTGTATTAATTGCTCCGGCTACGTTTATCTCTTTTTTCCAAAGCATAGACGATTACAGCACGCGCTGGCTGATCGCTTCGTTTATCCGCTTGCTTCGTTTTTTGGCTTTTGCCATCGCTTTATTGTTACCCGCGATTTATATCTCTTTTATTTCTTTTAATTACGAAGTGCTCCCAATCCAGCTCTTGTTATCGGTTGCCGAATCAAGGACACTCGTCCCGTTTCCGCCGTTGCTTGAAGCGATGTTGATGGAAATAACGCTAGAAATGATGCGGGAATCCGGGATTCGGCTGCCCGCACCGGTGGGGCAAACAGTCGGAATCGTAGGTGGAATCATTATCGGCCAGACGGCCGTTCAAGCAGGGATCGTCAGTAATATTATGGTCATCGTTGTCGCCTCGACTGCCATCGCTTCTTTTATTATCCCCAACTACGATATGGGGACGGCTCTTCGGCTGCTGCGGTTTCCGATGATGGTCATTGCGTTTATGTTCGGAATTGTAGGGATTGTCATCGGAATGATGATATTGATTGCGCATCTTGTTTGCCTGGAGTCAATGGGGACTCCATACGCAAGTCCGCTTGCTCCCTTCCGTTGGGCCGATATGAAGGATACGTTCGTCCGGTTGCCAATCTGGAAATTGGTGAACCGTCCGAAAAACACGAGAGCCGTCCAATCAAGACGGGCAGGGGATAACCGGAGAAATGGGGATATGCAATGAAAAAGTATGCCCTGAACGAAATTACCTTTATGCAGTTTATCTTTCTTATTCATGGAATTCAAGTCGGAACGGGGATTATGTCTCTTCCGAAAGATTTGGCGGAAAAATCCGGGACGGACGGCTGGATGTCGCTAATTATCGGATGGTTCATCAATATCATCGCCAGCTATGTAATGATTCAAATTTTCAAGCGTTTTCCCAATGATACTTTGTACGACTTGCTTAACCGGCTTTTTGGAAAATGGCTGTCTCTTTTCATTTCAATACCTGTAACGCTGTATTTCATATGTGCTGTCTGGCTCATTCTAATTAGAGCGATGCTATATATCAAAGCTTGGTTTTTACCGCAAACCCCCGATTATATTGTAGTATTCTTGTTTACCATCCCTACTTTTATGCTTGCTCGCAACGGGTTGAGAATTATGGGAAGGTATTGCGAGCTCGTCTTTTACCTAACGGCCTGGATGCCGTTTATTCTCCTGCTGGTTTTGGGCGACAGCCACTGGATTCATTTGTTGCCTTTGTTCAAGGAAGGAATGATGCCGGTTGTTAAAGGTTTAGAATCGACCATATACTCCATCGCGGGTTTAGAAATTACAATGATCGTGTATCCGTTCTTAAAGAACAAACAATCGGCAATGCTCGGTATCGTAATCGCTAATTCAATAACGATATTGGCGTACATTTATGTCACTATTATTTGTTTCGCGTTTTTCAGTCCCGACGAGATCACAGGTTATAATCAACCTCTGCTAAGTCTGCTGAAAGTGATCGAATTCCGCTTTTTGGAACGATTCGATATGATCTTTTTGGCTATCTATTTATTTATCGTTTCAACCTCATGGATTCCATATATGTTCTTTGCCGCGTTCAGCGTAAGTCAACTGATGAGAAAGCAGGATCACACACCCTATGTGGCGGTCCTTCTCGTATTGATTATCGCGATTGTATTTGTTATTCATCCTTCTTGGAATCAAGCGGACATGTGGTCAAAGCGGGTGAGTATTTATAACATTGGCATCACGTTTGTACTTCCCTTGCTGTTGTGGGTATATATCCAGTTTTATGTAAGAGTCCATAAGGGGGAATTACATTGAAACAATGGAAACTGTGCTGTACGATGCTCATTCTAGCAGCATTCCTTACAAATTGCAGCGATCGCTTGAATGTGGAAGATGTCACTTTCTCTTTGCTGATTGGAATCGATTTAGACGAGGAGGATAATCTTCTCTTCTCCATTTCAAGTCCCGTCTTTAGCAAGGAAGCCAAAAAGAAGGAAGAGGATTTAGAAGTCCGTACGAATACGACGCGGAAGTCAAGAGAAGAATTCGATCGCAGTGTGGTTGCCTTGACCATGGGAGGCAAAGTACAAGCGGTTCTGCTCGGTAAACGTCTTCTTCAGCATAAAGGCTGGTTTCAGCTCTTGGATCCTTTATACCGCGACAATAAAAATACGGTCCTTCCCATTGTGGCGCTTGTTAATGGAAAAGTATCCGATATTATCCGATATTCGCCCCAAGATAAACCGCGTCTCCCCATTTATTTGGCGGAACTACTCCGCACGGCTCACATGAGGAATATAACTGTGAATACAACGATCCAGCTATTGCACAGGCAAATGTTCGAGAAGGGAATGACGCCTAGTATTTCGGATTTACGCAAAGACGGCAATTTGAAAGTAATGGGTACGGCACTGCTGAAAGAAGACGGTCGTTACGCGCTCACGCTTGACCCGGTCGAAAACAAGCTTTTCAGCATCTTGAATCCTCGCCGGGGAGGAGAATTTCCGTTTACGGTCACGATTCCTTCCCAATCGGACGAAAGCTTCTTTAAACACGATAAGTTAAGCTTTACCGCAACGGATATTTCAACTAAGACCAAAGTGAATTATGAGCAGAATAATTTCCGCTTCGATATCAATGTGAAGATGAGGATTAACTTGTCAGAGCGGCTATTTGCCTTCAATGTAGAAAAGGAAGCGAAAAAGCTGGAGAAAGAGATAGAGCAACAGCTTGAAGCCCAGTTTGTGCAGTTGATCGATAAAATACAGGCAGCGAAGATCGATCCTGTAGGGTTTGGACTATATGCGCGAGCCAAACAATATCGGCAATGGAAAGGCGTTCAGGACCGATGGGGGGAAGCTTTTTCCAAGGCTGATGTAAACGTAAAAGTGAAGGTTAGAGTTATGTCTATGGGAGCAACCAAATAAAAACTTAGACTACGACTCTAGGTTTCGCCGGATTGCAATTTGGCGGGGTTATGTGGCCGCATTGGGCTAACTTCATTAAGTAGTAACATTCTTCCCGATACATGTGATCCGGAACGAGCGGATTGAGGCGGCTTAGAAGCTCGTCGCTTAATCCCATTTCCTCAATTTCCTTCAGGAATGCCATGAACACAGTCATCTCAATGTTGACGTCCGCATGGAAACGGAAGATCGCCGGATAGTGATTGTTTATCGTCCTCAAGTAACCGGTTAATTCTATGGCCTTTAAGTAACACTCGTTAAAGTGCCGCTCGAAGGCTTTGCTCTTATGAATCAAATGTTTTTCTACCGTATCCAGATTCATCCCGATCGAGGCCGCATGACCGGCAGCATCCGTCAACCATAGTAAGTCATGATGCAGGGAATGATAATGCGGTACAGGCTTTCCTTGCACAAGTTCATCCAGTATTCTCTTGTACTCTTCAAGTTCATCGACCATATGATTGATGAAGGTGGGGGGTAATCCGATCGTTACTTTTCCGAGCAACCGTCTCTCCAATAGATCGAGTTTGAAAGCTCGTAAGCTTAACGTCAATTGCAAAGCCGCAACGTTAAGTTCATTTAATTGAGAGGTGTCGACATTAGCGCGTGCCCAGTCAAGCAATTGGTCGAAATGATGAATGAATGCTTGGGCTGTTTCTATGTCTCTCGTCTCTTTCGGCGATAAGGCATTAAATATAAATCTGGCATGGTCGCCCAGAATTTGCAGCCAAAATTGATGTTCGAATTGCGCTTCTTGGTTCAATCTATCTCAGCTCCTTGGAAATGGTCATTAACTGAATATACGGAGGCGGAATAATGAATATGTCTGGCATTCCAGGGGAGAAGCAATTAAACAAATGACTTGATTCTCTTGTTTCTGGCGATATAGAGAACGATTCCGATCAGACTTAACGCCATCGTTCCTAGCATATGAAGCGTTTTAGGCAGAAAATCGATATCAATCGTTCGTCCTAGCCAATAAAGAAGCATAAAGACCAGAATTAATACCAGAGTTTCCGCTACTATGGCTGAGGATTGAATAATAGAAGGGAACTGCTTCTTTAAGGCAATGAAGTTCCAACACGCTGCCGTAATTTCAAGTACCACGACACCTATGGCAGCTCCGGCATAACCAAAACCGGGAATGGCTGTCAAAAAGAAACCTGCAAACAGGGAAATGATGACACCGAGCAGCAATCCGTTTAGCGGAACGCGTTTTAAATTGACGCACCATAATAAAGTCGTTGTTAGTTCTCGATTCCCGACGAAAAAAGGAATGAGCGCCAGGTAACGGATCCCGCGTGCAGCTCCTGCGTGGTCAAAGAGGATAAGGGATAACGGCTCCGCATAGAAAAACAAGAACATGGCCGTACCTATGCCCCACAGCCATGTCATTTCCATGGCCATTTGGGAACGTTTCACAAAACGCTCCTTGTTCTGATCTTTCCAATCCGCAGCCGCTTTGGTAGATATCGTATAAGATAAAACCGCGGTGAACACAGTCGGCAAATAAACGATCGTTGCCGCCATTCCGGTAATTTCCCCGAATACGGAAACGGCTTCATCATAGGTGAGACCCGAAAACTGCAAGCGAAAGGGAATGATTAACGAATCTAGAAAATCGGAGAGGGGAACAATGATACGTGTAGCGGATATAGCTAGCGCGGTACCGAGAAACAACATAAGATCCTTCCGCGTGATTCGCACCGGGTGATCGTTCGTGGAAACGTTGACTTTTCTTGTAAAGTTAGTAGTGAAATGATTCGAACGGTAAATAAAAACAGCGCACAACAATAATAAAGCACAGCTAGCTCCGCTAAAAGCTCCGAGGACGGCGCCGCCTACCGCAGCAGGCATTCCATATTGACTCCATAAGGCAGTCAGGACGAGAAGAACGGCGATTCTCGCCGCTTGTTCGACCAACTCGGAAGCGGCTATCGATCTGTAATATTCTAAGCCTTGCAAATAACCTCTCATCACAAAAAGCAGAGGGACCACGCAAACAGCCGGTGAAATACAGCGGACAGCGAATACTAGGTCAGGGTTTCCTAAAGCGTTAGCGAGATGCGGAGCGGACAGGAAAATAAAAAAGCCCAAACTTCCTCCTAGAAGAAGGCTGAAGTAGAGCAATACTTTGAACATCCGTCTCCCTAGATCCCGGTTTCTTGACGTGGTTAAAGCCAACGCGGTAGGAAACCCTCCTGTAACAGCGGTAAAGATAAGCCCGTAAAAAGAATAAGCGATTTGATATAAACCGACGCCTTCAGCCCCTAAAATCCGGTATAAAGGAATTCTCCCCAAGAAACCGATCACCTTTACAAGAACGATGGCATTTAGACGAAACGCCATCTGTTTAGCTAGAAGAGAATAACCCATGATTTCACCTCAATACAATGGCAGCCCTTGTCCTCGTATTTTATGAGTCAAGCTGTCCCTGTATGAACAGTTCCATGAATTAATCCCGGATATGAATGAGCAAATAGCGGGTATGTTGGTCCCAACCCAAATCGAAGGGCACCCTGTGACGATCGGCGGTGTGGGAATTCACAAGCGGATAGCCATAATCGTCAAACCCAACTAGTACGCCGAAATGGTCGACGTCATTGCCATGCAGAATATAAGCGATTAAATCGCCGGGCTTTAATTGTCCAATAACACCGTAGGGATGGTCCTTGCTTACTTTGGTAATTTCTTCAAACGTTCCTTTGGCAATGACGCGCACATATCCGGAATTTTGAAGGAATCTGCTGAAACGGTCTGTCTGTACCCATGTATGGCTACCTCCCGAGTTAAACCAATACTGCCAGTTGGCAGTCATTTGCAACCCGCCGCCTTCTTTCGGGTCGCCAATAACCTGTGAGGCGAAATTGGTGCAATCCCCGCCCTTGGAAGTATAATCCACATACTTTTTATTGTAGCGTTTGTCGTTTCCGGCACCCCAGGCTGCGCCTGCGTATTTGTTAGCATAAGCAACCGCTCGGTCCCGACGGTATTTGGATTTTCCCTTGGCGATAGAAGTTGATTTTAAATGTTCATGGATTGAAGGGTTTGGAAAGTTCTCATCCATTTTGGATATTAATTTCGGGTTTTCATTAAGCGGATCGGAATACCATTCCTTCAGGACATGCCATTTTCCGTCTTTTTTGATTAATATCAAGGCATGGCGTGTTCCGACTCCAAAGGATTGGTTAATGGAGATGGGCTCCATATACGTGTAATCCAATTTCTGGGATTGGACGACGGATACTCTGGCTCGATCACCCTCCATGCGAATGCGTGGAATGCGAATATGGCTTTCCGCTCGCACAAATTGTATTTTTCTTTGAGCCGCCCAAGCGTGAATGTATTGTTTTCTCATTTCTTCCTGCCTTAAAGCATGTCTGCTTAATGTTTCCGTCGGGAGGTAGTAAGGATTTAAGATCTCTTTTTCATCTTTGCTAAGCAAATATTGGGAACGGGCATCAAATAATTCTTGAAGAAAATGTACAACCTCAAGTTCCGCTTCCGTATAGGCATTAGATGCACCCGCAAAGCTGTAAGTATTCAATGCAAAACATATCATCGTGATCATTGTAATGAACAGCTTCATCGTAAAGAACAATCCTCCTCCCAAAGGGAAATGATGATGAGTATCTTAACCGCTATTGTGGAAGGATATTCGGGATTACAAACAAGGAGTGAACGAAGATGAAGCGAATCATTAAACCGCTCATTGTTTTGACAGTATTATTTTGTTTTCTTAACGTCACCATTCCAGTATCTGCTCATGGAAATCAGCCTTTCCACTTTGGTTTTAAGAAAAGCAAGGAGGGCAAGCTTCCCTCTATTGCCGAAGAGGGTTTTATGGATACGCTGCAAAAGCACGAAGCCATCTTCTTGGGCAATACGGACAAGAAGGAGCTTTACCTTACGTTCGATAATGGATACGAGAATGGTTACACGGCCCGAATACTTGATGTGTTGAAGGAAAAGAAAGTGCCTGCCGCTTTTTTCGTAACGGGTCATTTCGTGCAAGATCAACCGGAATTGTTAAAAAGGATGGCTGCTGAAAATCATTTAATCGGCAATCATTCATGGAGCCATCCGGATATGACCCAAGTGTCGGCTACGCAAATAAAGGAAGAATTGGATAAAGTAAGTCAGGAAGTGTCCAAGTTAACCGGCCGACAAGGAATGCGGTTCGTCAGACCGCCAAGAGGAATATTCAGCAATCGAATGTTAGATGTTTGCCGTGAGCTTGGCTACACCAATGTATTTTGGTCAATTGCTTATAAGGACTGGGATATCAAACAGCAGAAAGGAGGGAGTTATGCCTACGGGAACGTAATGGGCCAACTCCATCCCGGCGCTGTAATCTTGCTTCATTCCGTATCCAGCGACAACGCAGAGGCTCTGGGAAAGATTATTGATGATGCGAGACAAAAGGGATATGAATTCTATAGCCTAGATACCCTGAATGTGAAAAAATACCGATAACGGCAATGGCTATGAAATTGGAGATGCAGGCATGCCGGTCTTAACTGGCTTGCCTGCAACGATGGAAGAGCGTTCCGCTACCTAAAGGATGGGTCCGCAAGCAATCCGGTTTCCGGAATTGCCGGAAGGGTCTGTAACGTAATCGTCCTCTTTTTCATGAATAACGAGCGCTGTTCCGCCAGGCTTTAGCAAGGAGTTGGGCATCCCTGTCATTAGCGTGACATATCTGCTTTCTAAATCCGCGATTACGGTACCGTCCTGCTTAACTTGAATGTTCGGCAGATCGCCAGCGTGAAAACCCTTCGGATTGTGAAACCCATGTTGTTTTTTATTGGGGTTCAGATGCTCCCCTGCGGATTTAAAGTCGGGGGTATCGCATTTGCCTATTTCATGGAAGTGAATACCGTGTACGCCCGGCGGGAGGTGCTTCGCTTCGATGTGAAGCTGGACAGCGCCCGCTTTTTGGATAAGCAAAGCGGCACCGACTTGTTCGCCCTTGGTGTTAATGATTTTCACCATCTTCTGAGTCTCGCCCGAACTTGCATATGCTGTTGGGGTAACGGGTAAGGTCCCTAAAAGAAGGAAACTGATCACGCTTAAGTAGACAGACACGACGATTGTTTTCATTTTTCCGTCCTCCTGGATGCTGGTTTTTGGTTCCCGCTTTAGCATCGCCTTTTTCCAGAAAAAGAAAACATGGCGTCTCATCTTAATAAATGGGAACCTTTTGTGTTGTCCGTTGTCTAATCTTACGAGGTGAGAATGTTGACGCGCGATTACTTAAAATATGTTTCCGACATTCCAACCGCCACGCTGCAGGAATTGATGGAGGAACACGGTCAAGAGGTATGGAATTACGCTTACTTCTTGACCAAAAACGTAGACATGTCGGATGATATCGCCCAGGATGTGTTTCTGCGAGCATTTTTGCATATTGCTTCTTTCCGCGGACAGTCTACGGTAAGAACATGGCTATTTTCCATTACAAGAAACACGGCTATTAATTACCGGAAAAACGCATTTTTTCGCAAGGTAACGCTCCTTGAATGGATCCATTCCGCTTCAAGCGCTTCATCGGCTGAGGAGCAGTACATGAGCAGGACCTTCACGGATACCATATGGCAACTTGTATTGAAGCTTCCTCCCAAATATCGTGAGGTTTTGGTGTTGGATGCTAAGTACGAGCTACCGCTGTCAGAAATCGCATCACTGCTGCGGGTATCGTCAGGAACCGTGAAATCAAGACTTCATCGCGCCCGAAGCAAGATGAAGGAGTTCATGAAGGAGGTGGAACGGCGTGAAGGATAACAAACCGGAATGGTATGCCCGAATGAAGCGAGGGCCTTTCGAAGTAACGAAATTCGATTCGGAAATGATGCGCAAGGTCGAAGAAAGAGCGCTTATCGACCGAATTAAACCGCGTAAGAAACGTTTCTCTCCTTGGGCAGCAGCAGTCGCGACGGCGATTGTCTTGATTGGAGTTTATTTTCTGGTTCCTAAATCAAGTTTGTCGTATCCGGATACCCAAGAAGTTGGTGCGGGGAAGTCCGAAATGACGGCTGAATATGTAAGGGAGCATTTGAAAATAGGTATGGCGCAGGAAGATGTCAAGAATATTTTCGGCAACGCTGCTGAGGGCCAGTCGGTTAAGCGGGATTTCGCGCAGCCGCATCAGGATGATCCGAATGATATGCGCACGTGGACCGCTGTGGATATATGGAGATATGATTACGGTGTCGGAGAGGGCTATTCGGTTCACTCGGATCTGGAGAAAGACAATGGGTTTGATATGCCAGGCATCGAAAATGGAAACATCGAGTCGCAGCTTGTGATCGTATGGAAGGACAATAAAGTGGAACGGGCTTTCTATAAGTACATGAGCTCTAAAGGTCTTGAATCCACTCAAATCGGCCCCGCCATAGAGGATTTTCCTGACACGGAGCCACCTATATCGGACGAAGCCAAGCATGATTCCGAATATCCAAGTCTAGAGGTCAGAGCCATCGGCGAATCCACGTTAGGCAAGTTTGAACTGCGGCCTCGGAAAGGCAGTGCCGAGAAGATTCAACCGTTAGGCGCTCCGAGTTGTTTGGGACTAGATACCGATCTCACGATCACGGGCGACTATGAGCTTTTCTTTAAAGCAACTGCCGGTGGGGAAAGCCTAATTCAGAACTATGAGGCACTTGAGATCATTCAAAAAGAAAACAAAGCTATAATGATGCAGAAGTTTGATTTCCCGAAAGTTGAGCTTTATTTGTTCATTCCTCGATATACCGATTGCCATGGACTTGAATTTTATGCTTATGGAATAGATAAGAAAACCGGGGAGGCCTCAGCCTTCACGTTCCAAGAAGGGGATAACGCGATTCCTTATTGGACAACTTCGCCAATGGTACTGCCGACGCAATTGGACGACCAGCTTGTCGTGGAAGGCGGAAGGTTTGCCGGAACGGATGGAGCGACCCGTTATCGCTTCCAGCCGGATTTAAACAAGCATCAAATGATGCTGGAGGGCAAGGAACAAATCCCGTAAATCATCATCGACCAAAACAACGACTTTTTGGGATCGTTTACTGATTAGATACATTTAGTGCTCAGTATGAAACATCTCTCTCCTACACTTAATTCATTATCAGATGAATTATGGAATGGAGCTAACTTGATGAATTCCTTCGTTGAAGTAAATGTGCCTAATGTTATCCATAATATACAGAGTGTTCGCAAATTAAGCGGTGATGCATTGTTCATGGCTATCGTTAAATCGAATGCCTATGGCCTGGGCATGGTGGAGCTATCTCTTCAAATCCAGTCTTTCGTTGACCGATTTGGCGTGAACAGCATGGATGAGGCCATTCAACTAATCCATTCTGGAATTACAAAACCGGTACACATCTTGTCTCCGTATTTCGATGATCGAGTCAGAGAAGGCATAATTCCCACAATCGACAATATCGCAGATCTTCATCGTTATGATTCCATATGCGAGAATAAGAGATATGAGGGCCGGTTTCATCTAAAAATAAATACGGGCATGAATCGGTTTGGCCTTGAGATCGAACAACTGGATGATTTTATAGAGGCATTGCAACGATGCGATCACATTACGATGGAAGGCGTTTTTTCACACTTTGGGTCCACATACGGCAATCATAGAAGCTTCACCAAAAAGCAGTGGGATAAGTTCATGTTTTGCAAGAAGAGAATATCAATGATCTATAATCAGCCCATGATCTTTCATATCGCGAATAGCGCCGCATGCATCGATTTTCCGCAATCGCGACTGGATATGGTTCGGATAGGCAATGCCATGTACGGCTTTCTATCTTCCAAGGCGAACATCGGTCTTCTTCCAACCTTTCTCGTTAAGACAAGCGTTATGTCCGTTCGATTCGTTAATAAAGGGGAATACGTTGGTTATGGATGCACGTTCAAAGCTAAACAGAATATGTGGATCGCGGTCATAGCATTCGGCGTATATGACGGATTCGGCTTAACGAGAACACGGAAAAGCTTTCTTCGGGAAATATATTTGCGATTTTTCCCGCGGCCTAAATTGCTTATTCAAAAGCAACACATAAAGACACTTGGGAATCCTAGCATGACTTACATCCTTGCAGATGTGACTAGTATTAACGCAAAACCCGGCGAAGAGGTCATCCTTAAAGTAGATTCCATCCTGTCGCTGAAAGAAACGATCAAACGTAAATACGTGATTCCGACTTAAAGGGAAGTCTCATTTTGATTTCCCCTATTTTTTCTTCCTAAGACCCATCCGCCCATCATCGCAAACCCGGCAATGCTGCCTCCGATATGAGCCCAAATATTAATATTCGGCATCAGAACCGAGTAGATCAAACCGATGATCAAGGTGGTGTAAATCGTTTGGCGCGTTGCTTCATCCAAAGCGAATTTTCGGAAAACGGCCAGAAACAAATAAGCGCCGAATATGCCGTAAATAGCCCCCGAAGCACCAACGGATGCGTATTCGGAGCCTGCATGTACGAATGCCGTTAAGGCGTTGCCGACTATGCCCGCTATTAAGTAAAAGACCAAGTAACGGAAATGCCCCAATAATCTTTCCAGCGGCGGAGCGAACACCAACGTCGAAAAACAATTAAATAATAAATGATCCCAACCGGCATGCAATACGATAGAAGTCACGTACCTCCATGGTTCGTTCATGCCATAAAGGTCAGTTATCGGTTCCTGATAGAACATGCCCCTTATCGTTAACTGCCGGTCGAATATCATCGTATCGGAAATAAACACGATCAAATTGATCGCGAGAATGATCGCCGTAATCGGATACAAGCGGATATAACTTCGGAAACTTTCATTGCGTAAAAATATCACCGTTTTCCCTCCAACTATTGAGTTCATGTCGTTAATTATATCATTAGAATTTAAGCGTAGAGATAGTAAAAAGAGGGTGACCATGATATTTTAAATAAGTACAGTACATCATTCAACATTCGACGGAGGTTAACTATGGGCAGAATAGGGATATTCGGATTCGGACGTATTGGCAGACAATTATTAAGAGTCGCATTGCAGGATCAGCTTTTTGTTCCGGTTTCTATTTCAGATATTAAGGACGAAGCAACGCTCGCCGCTCTGTTCGAGGTAGACACCAACTATAAGCGCTGGCAGGAAGAGGTGTCGGGACGAGAAGGTCTTATCGTAATCGGCGGACGCGAAATTCTGTTTATCAATTCGTCTAAAGAAGTTCCGGATTGGAAAGCCTTGGATGTGGACTTGGTCATCGATTGTACGGGCCGAGCCGTAACTCGCGCCGTTGCTCAAATTCATTTGGATCGCGGAGCGAATAGAGTGCTAGTCAGCGGCCCGAGCAAGAGCCTTGAAGATTGCGACGCTGTATTGCTTAAAGGGATCAATCTAGATAACTTCGATCCGGACAAGCACAAGATTATTAGCATGGCGAGTTGTACGACCAATGCATTGGCTCCAGTCGTCAAGATTGTAAGAGAAAACTTCGGAATTAAGTATGGCCTCTTTTCGACGGTTCATTCCTATACGAACACCCAGTCGCTAACCGATCAGCCTATGAAGGATCGACGGGATTCATGGGCCGCCGCGGAAAACATCATTCCTTCTTCCTCCGGAGCCGCAAGGGCGCTAAAGTTCATCTGGAACGATTTGCAGATTACGGGTAAGGCTTATCGGATTCCCACCCGTACCGGAAGTATTGCCGAATTAAACCTTGTAACGGAAAAGCCGTGTACGGTGCAACAGGTAAACGATATTTTCCGCAGCGCGGCCGCTGAGGGTCAGTTAAAAGGAGTATTGGACGTACTCGAAGGCGAATGGGCTTCATCTCGCATCGTAGGCGATTCACATTCCTCGATCATTGACCTGCCATTAACCCAAATACAAGGTGAGATTCTATCCATTGCAACATGGTACGATAACGAATGGGGTTATGCTTCGCGATTAGCTGAGGTCGCGGCTTATCTAGTCAATAAGTGAGAGGCTATAGTTAAGGAGCCATATGCACAAAAGCCCGCGTTATTCGCGGGCTTTGTTTTCTAGAGGAAAAAAGATGCGCAGATCCCCCCAATGCCCGCAAGAGTGAACAATACTCCGCCAAAACGAGTTGACCAAATGTACAGATCCGAAGGTTCTGTGGCGTCATTTGATTTCCAACTCTCTGTCATAGCCCATACGATATTAGGTCGAAAAAACATAAGCAAACCCGTAATAGTTATTAATATAGCTATAATAATCAATAAAATGTACCTCCTGCTTTTTCATAAATTAAAAATCTAGTAAGAGAGGGCAGATGGCTGATTGAAACCCTTAATAAATTATAAGGTACTCATCACGATGAGTGTTATACTCCTGTTATTATTTATCTCTTATCGTTACATCAAACCTTATTATGAATATTCAATAATGGACAATGAACAAGCGATCAAGGAAGCAATAAGCGAAATGTTAGCCATGTCTGTCCAAGTCAAAAAGGTCGAGGATATAGATAATAAAAAGATTGTGCTGTTTACTACGGGATCGGAAACGGGTGAGTCCGAATTCACCAGAGGTCCTAATCATAAGTTGAAGATTAACTCGGCAGGGCATGGTACAAATTTAGTCAGATATCGGATTATGGAAACTAATCGAGGTCAGTATGTCAGGTTTCTTGGGAAGAACGAAGACGGAGTCTCTACAATAACCGTATTTGTAGAAGAGGAGAAATATCATCTATCCATTCTTCCAGGACAATATTTTATTTCATATGTTCCTTTAGCTAAAACGACTAAAATCAGCTTCCCGTCAGGGTCAGTATGGTATGACAAAGACAATAAAGAAATAGCAAGGATTAACATATCCAAAGATTATATAATGTAATTCGGCATATTGAAATCTAACGTTAAGATAATGGACAGAAGCACGCTTAAATAAGCGTGCTTCTGTGTATTTACAAAATATAGCCGAGAAAGCCCTTGCCTTCAGGCTTGGGATGAATCGGCTTAGGACAAGGGCTGTCTTTAGACAGCTTAATTGTCCTACATCTCGACGATGCGCTACAATATCAAAAATTCAAACTAATCCGTAATTTATCAAGAACAGAACATTTAAATGAGAACATGCGTTTGGTATAATGGATGAAACAAGACGGGGGTGAACATGTGCAAACCGTAACCGTTCAAATTCGTATTTTTCCTAACAATCCAGCCCTTTTGCGTGAACTTGGAAAAGAATATATGGAAACGGTCAATCAATTAACCGAGTATGCAAAGACAATCGGTACATTTCCAAAGCTAACTTCAAAAGATGTAATAGCCAATCTCCCGTCGGCAGTTAGGAATCAAGCGATTAGAGACGCCCGAAGCATACATAACAAAACGATAAAAATCGGGAAACGTCCCGTTCTGGTTCGCAGAGTCTACTACATCAATAACCAGAACTATTCGATTGGCGATAACGCGGTTTCTTTTCCGGTCATGAAGGGTGGGAAAGTACGGCGACTAACGGTAACATCCTGTATAACTGAACGAGAGCAACGCCTTCTTGCAAGCGGAAAATTGGGGTTATTGAAGGTTGTCGAGAAGTCGGGTAAATGGTACGTTCAAATTTCCGTAGAGAAGCAACCCAAACAAGCGCTGGGCCATGCCATGATGGGCATAGATTTAGGGTTGAAAGTACCTGCGGTCGTTGTCACATCAACCGGTAAAACAAAGTTTGTCGGCAACGGCAGACAAAACAAGTACGTCCGCCGCAAGTTCATAGCGCGCCGAAGGAAGCTGGGCAGGCTCAAAAAACTTTCCGCCATCCGTAAACAAGAAAACAAAGAACATCGCTACATGACAGACCAAAACCATAAAATCAGCCGGAAGATCGTGAATATGGCGATTAAGCAGCAAGTATCGGTCATCAAAATCGAGAAGCTGACGAACATTCGCCAGACGACAAGAACAAGTCGTAAAAACGCCAAAAACCTGCACAATTGGTCCTTCTATCAATTGCAGAAGTTTATCGCGTACAAATCCGCATTAGCGGGCATCAAAGTCTTCGAAGTGAATCCTGCCTATACTTCGCAAACTTGTCCTGCATGCGAGAAGCGAAACAAAGCCATTGATCGGACGTACCGTTGTTCTTGCAGGTTTCAAGCGCACCGAGATCGGGTTGGAGCCATCAATATCATGCGCCAACCTGTGACAGATGGTAACAGTCTGTCAGCCTGAGATGCTAAAGCGCACTGTCTTAGGATGGGCTGATGAGACAGCCCTAAACTTGGGGGAACTACGGAAAGCAGAAATGCGTTTTCGACTACCACCCAAGAATCCCACGGCTTTAGCCGTGTGGAGTCTCAATGATATAGGTTATTTCCTATCCATGAAAAGTGTGGTAATATTACTGCGAACGTTTGTTCTGGAATTTCCGAATCGGCTAGCATAAAGGACATGGACGGAAAGTTGGTGCAAAATCTGTGACGGACCGGTATTCAGAAATAGACGAAGTGATCGCTTATATTCATCAGAACATCTATGAGCCGCTGCTGCTTTCCCGATTAGCTGGATATGCAGGTTATAGTCCGTTTCATTTTACACGCATATTTAAGGAGAGAATCGGCGTTACGCCCCTTTATTATGTTTCTTCGCTCCGATTGCAAAGGGCCAAAGAGTTGCTGCTGCAAACGAATATGAATGTTCGAGATATCGGATTGGAGATTGGGCAACAGAGCCTAGGAACCTTCACCACCCGATTCAGCGAGCGGGTAGGCGTGACGCCGTCCGACTTTCGGAACTCGGCGCTGCAGGCGGACAATCATTTCCGTGACTTGCAGAGGCTTACCGACTGGCGTGATTCGCAACATGCTAATAATCATTATGCGAGAATAGAAGGGACCGTTCGAGCGACGATACCTTTCTCTGGCTTCATACTGATCGGCTTGTTTGCCAAACCGATTCCTGAAGGGCTTCCCCTTTACGGAACACTGGTTTCTTCATTGGGGGATTTTAGTTTAACCGGCGTCAAGCCTGGCACCTATTACCTTATGGCTACATCGGTTTCTTGGGGGATGCAGGTTATGGACTTCCTACTTCCGCAGACAACCTTACGCACCCGATCGAAGGAGCCCATCATTGTACGACCCAATTCCTCCGTCCCGCATCAACATGTTATGCTCCATTTACCCCGACTGGACGATCCTCCTATCCTGATTTCCATTCCCTTGCTGATGAATAATTTCCTCAGTCGGGTTATTCAACATAGCAATCGATAAGAAACCGTAACATAGCTTACATGCTAGAATAGGGGGATCCTGATAATTGTTTTATAAGAAAGGAAGTTATAGAGATGAATATTGTGGAGAGTAATACCCAAACTGTGTCTGACAACTCCGAAATAAAGAAATGCGTGCCTTGGATTTATTTCGTCATCTTTTTTGCCGTATTAAACGAATCGGTATTTAACGTATCCATCCCTAGCATTGCCAAGCAGTTCGAACTGGATGCTTCCGGCGTAAGCTGGGTCGTTACGATCTTTTTTATCGTCTTTGGCATGGGAATGGTCATTTTCGGTAAACTTTCCGATATATATAGCATCAAAAAACTGATTACGATCGGAATTATCGTTTACGGCTTGGGTTCTATTCTGGGCTTTGTGATGCAATCTTGGTACCCCGCCGTCATTCTATCCAGGGCTATCCAAGGGGCGGGCGGATCCGCTATCCCGGCATTGATCTTCGTCATGGTAGCCCGATTCTTCACGGTGGAAGAACGGGGGAAAATGTTTGGCATCTTAACCTCGACCGTATCTTTCGCGATTGGAATCGGTCCGGTACTTGGCGGATATATCGCAGGATCGTTCCACTGGTCCTATTTGTTTCTAGTTCCGCTCCCCATTATTGTCGCTATTCCGTTTTTCAAAAGGTTTCTGCCGAATGAACAACGCAGATCGGGAAAATTGGATTATGTTGGCGCGGTGCTGCTTGGCATTGTAGTATCCATGTTGATTTTGTTTACGACAGAGACAAGCTGGACATATTTGTTAGTAGCTTTCGCGGCTCTTATTCTATTTATCGTTCAAATCCGCAGAGCGAAGGAACCTTTTGTCGATCCCTCGCTTTTCAGCAATCCATTATACAGGAGCGCACTCATCATCGGCTTTCTTATATTCGGTACCGTGATCTCCGTGATGTTCGTCATCCCGCTCATGTTAAATAAAATGTATGGTCTGAACACGGAGAATATCGGACTTATTATGTTTCCGGGTGCCATTAGCGCGGTTATATTCGGCAGAGTTGCCGGCAATTTGACGGTGAAACGAGGAAGCCATTACGTCGTTTACCTGGGGCTGGCCTTAATCGCGATTAGTCTTATGCTGCAATCTTCATCCATCGGGCTTTGGGTGTGGTATATCGGCGTTGCTCTAATCATGATGTATATCGGATTTTCATTCGTACAAACTGCATTAACGGAAACCGTAACGCAAATATTGCCTGTTCACCAAATCGGCGTCGGTATGGGTCTGTTTAATATGACTTCGACGATTTCCGGAGCGGTTGTGACGGCTCTAGTCGCCAAAGCGATGGAACAAAAGCTGTTCGCTTTCCAGTTGCATCCTTTCATTTCGGACCCGGATGCATACTTGTACGGCAATCTCATTCTGATATTAAGCTTAGTTGTCGTAGCGAGTGCGCTCTTATATTTCCTATCCTTCGGTAAAAAAGCCCCGCAGCCTGTCAGTGAACCGGCTTAACTAAAATGCAATCGCATAAAAACCATCGCTGCTATCGTGATGGTTTTTTATATCCTCATTTCAACGGCAATTACCTGGCGCGGTTGAACAACCTGCGGAGTAGTCGGAAAACGAAATAAAGGATTACGCCCCAGAAGATCAAACCAATAAACGAGAAACCTCCAGTCCCTCCGAACCCGAAAGGATTTAACAAGCTGCCGAGAAGGGTTCCTGCAAGAAATCCGCCGAAAATACCGCCAAATCGGTTAGTCGGCCCGGGCGCTCGATTGACAGGAGTGTTAGCACCCGGCCTTTGTCCTCTTCCATTGGTAACGCCCCCTCGAGTACCCCCTGTGTAGCCGCTTCTAGGCGATCGAAAGCTCCCTCTGCCAGAACGAAAAGCCTTAGACTGAATATTATTTCCATCTTCTACCGCAGGTGATGCGGTTGCAGTCGAGACGAGTCTCGCCGCAGGAACATCAGGCAAGGCAATTGAAAAAATAAAAAGCCCCAAAATGAATATAATCAATATTCGCATATCTTGTACCTCCAATCCATGCATCGGCAATCAAAGGTATCATTCGCAAATGTAAATCCTTTTATGTTGTTTGAATCGAAATCGTTAAACTAGCGAAACCTACGGATATTGCCACATATAATCCCTTAGTTTAGGAGTGGAGAAATTGTCCAAATTAGATACGTTGATCATTCAACCCAAACAGCCTCAAAGATGCAAAGGTTGTATTTGGGGAAGATGGGATGGACTTAAGCAATTTTGTTCTAAACAGTCTTGCATAAAGATAGATAAAATCTGATCAGTATGACGCGGAACGCTTTATCAAGCGCCATCAAGGATAATATCTACTATATTAACTGCAAAAGACGTTCCGAAATTCGGAACGTCTTTTGCAATAGAAGAACTATACGTATTAGAAACCTTTATATTGAGGTTCTTCGTTTTCTAATTGTTGTACGCGGGTTTCCAATTGCTGCAATATTTGATCGGTTTGGCTGGCCGCATTCGTAAAAAGGGTTTTTGCTTCTTGATTTTGAGTTTCCAAAGCAAATTGCTCAAGACTTGCTTGAGCGCTTTTTAACGAAGCTACACATGTTTTTACTTGCGATGCTACTGTCACGATATCACCTCCTCCAATGATCTTCCTATTTACAACGACGTTATTATCGAACTGGCAACCGTTTATTATGAGCGCACTGAACCCATTCTTTATTCCAAGATTGGATAAATGTTCCTTGCGCTGCGTTTCATAATATTGGCGAATTCGACAAACAATTTATAACGTAACAGCCAAGATGATTAGAGGAGGATCTTGCGTGCCCGAATGGTATGAAATTTCTTATCGAACCTTTATTGCGGTTGGCGCATTATTCATTTTTACGAAGGTTTTAGGGAAAAGACAAGTATCGCAGATGTCTATGTTTGAATACATCACGGGAATTGCGATCGGTAACATTATCGGCTACATTTCTTTGGATACGGACAGGAAATGGTACATCGGTTTGGTTGCCGTATTCGTTTGGGCACTTGTTTCGTTGGGAATGGCATTCATGCAAATAAAAAGTAAAAAAGCAAGGGATTTCATTGACAGCAAAGGAAGAATCTTAATTAAAGACGGGAAAGTTCTGGAAGATAATTTAAAAAAAGAAAGACTCACTTCCGATGAGCTGATGGAGCAATTGAGGAAAAAAAATGCATTTAAATTGGCTGACGTAGAATTTGCGATCATGGAGCCAAGCGGAGACATTAACGTGTTGTTAACTCGGGAAAATCAACCGCTAACCCCTAAACACCTCGGAATCAAAGTCGCACCCGAGCAAGAGCCGCAAATGGTTATCATGGACGGAAAAATTATGGACGAACCGCTCGCCACTATCGGGTTAAGCCGAGAATGGCTGAATACGGAATTAGAAAAATTGGGTGCGGCAATCGAAAATGTCTATCTTGGACAAGTCGATTCGTACGGTCAATTAAGCGTGGATTTATTTGACGACGAAATCAAAGTGCCATTGCCTCAGAAGAAGGCGGCGTTATTCGCGACTTTAAAGCAGTGCGAAGCCGATCTTATGTTGTTCGGGCTAACCACGAAAAATAAAAAAGCAATAGAGATGTACGAACGATGCGCGAATCAAATGAGTGAAATCGTTGCGGATTTGAAACCCGTACTTCATCGATGAAGGAGAGTTCTTGTGGCGAATAACAAGAAAAAGAACTTAACACCCGTTCAACAG
Organism: Cohnella silvisoli; assembly: GCF_021190915.1. Classification (GTDB taxonomy): domain Bacteria; phylum Bacillota; class Bacilli; order Paenibacillales; family Paenibacillaceae; genus Cohnella; species Cohnella silvisoli. Next base: position 121,919 of record NZ_JAIOAP010000017.1, on the reverse strand, counting down.
GAGTACCAAGAATTCGCTAACAAAAGAGAACCGGCAAGGCCTGTGTTCAAGAATTGCATTCGCGCGTTTATTTCCGGCGGTACGATTTGTCTATTTGGACAAGCGATACAGGAAATGTTTGTACATTGGGGCGGATTTGACGAGAAAAAGGCGGCTAATCCTACGATTGCCGTATTGATTCTGCTCTCCGTCATTTTAACCAGTTTGGGCGTATACGATAAAATCAGTCAATGGGCAGGTGCCGGTTCTGCCGTTCCCGTGACAGGGTTTGCCAATTCAATGGCTTCATCGGCTATCGAACACCGCAGCGAGGGACTTGTTCTGGGCGTTGGCGGGAAAATGTTCGAGATTGCCGGTCCAGTCATTGTTTTCGGAACGGTTGCCGCATTTATTGTCGGCGTTGTTCATCTCCTGTTCAATCCTAATGCAGTAGGAGGGCACTAATCATGCTCATAGGACACCAAAGCTGGAAATTTGAAAATCGTCCGATCATACAAGCTGCCGCTACCGTTGTCGGTCCGTTCGAAGGGCAAGGCCCGCTGGCGAACGATTATGACATTATCCACGGGGATTTAATGTTAGGCCAGGAAAGCTGGGAAAAAGCGGAGAAGGTATTATTGGAGGAAGCCGCTAAGCTTGCTATCGAGAATGCGGGATTGACCAAAGAACAGGTTAATTTCTTTGTTGGCGGTGATCTGATGAATCAAATCATTAGCAGCAGCTTTGCCGCGCGAACATTAGCCATTCCCTATCTCGGAGTGTTCGGGGCCTGCTCTACCTCCATGGAAAGTCTGGCGATCGCGGCAATGATCGTAAATTCCCGTTCCGCCAAGTATGTACTGGCTAGTGCTTGCAGCCATAACGCTTCCGTAGAGAAACAATTCCGATATCCTACGGAATACGGTTCGCAAAAACCGCCTACGGCGCAATTTACGGTAACGGGCGCCGGCGCTTCCGTTATTTCTCATGAAGGCAAAGGATTGGCGGTGACCGCAGCTACGATCGGCAGGGTTGTCGATATGGGACTAACGGATCCGTTTAATATGGGTGCGGCTATGGCCCCTGCTGCCGTCGATACGATCGAAGCTCACTTCCGCGACTTGCATATCGAACCGGATTACTACGACTTGATTGTTACCGGAGATCTATCTAAGGTCGGGTACGAAATTGCCTGCGATCTGTTTGAAAAGCATAAGTTTCCGATCAAGCAAACCGAATATAAAGACTGCGGCATGATGGTTTACGATTATGAAAAACAGACGGTGCAAGCAGGCGCAAGCGGGTGCGGATGCTCCGCCGTCGTTACTTATGGACATCTGTTGAAACGAATGCGCAGAGGGGAATTGAACCGGATTCTTGTCGTGGCGACCGGTGCTTTATTATCGCCCCTTTCCTTCCAGCAAGGCGAAAGCATTCCCTGTATCGCTCATGCCGTATGCATTGAGAGCGGAGGTAAAAGATGATTTTTTTATGGGCTTTTATTATCGGAGGAGCGATTTGCATATTCGGACAAATCTGTTTCGATGTGTTCAAGCTGACTCCGGCTCATACGATGACGCTTCTGGTGGTGTTAGGTGCCCTATTGGACGGTGTCGGCCTTTATGATCCGTTTATCAAATTCGCGGGCGCCGGGGCATCTGTTCCTATTACCAGCTTTGGCAATGCGCTCGTCCATGGAGCCTTAGAAGAATTAAAAAAAGATGGATGGATTGGAGTCATCACGGGGATCTTTAAGGTAACGAGCGCGGGAATTTCAGCCGCGATTATTTTCTCGTTTCTTGCAGCTTTGGTCGTAAAGCCGAAGGGTTAAATCATTCAAAAATCGAGAAACTAATGACAAACCCATTGCGAGGAGTGACAGGAAATTGAAAAAAATAATTATTTTTACGGTAACAACCTTATGTATATTAGTTGCGGGATGTACGAACAATCAAAGTTATCAAGGCAATCAAATGAGGCAACAAACCATCCATAATCCTGGAACTCTAAGTCAACAACAGATTACAAATCCGCGAGAAACCGTTGATCATCGGATTCGGGTGGCCGATAAAGCCGCTGCAAAAATAACGCAGATAAAGGGAGTCCGGCAAGCCAACGTATTGGTGACTAAACGAAATGCATACGTAGCAGCGATGTTAGTAAATAATCAACAACTTTCACATGAAATAGAAAATCGGATTGCACAGCAAGTTAGAGCGGTTGATCCGAATGTCCAGAACGTTTATGTTTCAACAAATCCGGATTTTATCAGTCGCGTCAATGGCTATGTAAATAAAGTTCGGGAAGGAAAACCCGTTTCCGGTTTTTTTGAAGAATTCAGCGAAATGATTCAACGGATATTCCCTACCCCTAAATAGTTTCCTCGGGAACCAATCGCCCTGCATGCTGTCAAATCAGTATGCAGGGCGATTTTTCTTATGCCCGCTGTCCCTGGTACATCGGCTGATTTTGCTGCGCGGAAACCGGCATCTCCGTATACGTTTTTTGGCAAACCATATTAGAAATACGAGGTACGTATACGATATCTCCGGCATTCAATTGATTCGGGTTGGCAATGTGCGGGTTGGCCTCCTCCAGAATGGAGTGAGGGATGTTATACCTGTGGCCTACCGCTGCTAACGTGTCGCCATGTTGAGCTTGGTGCTGCGCGAATAACATGTCATCCGATTTACCGTCTCTGAAGAAGGGAAAGAAGAACGGGGAAAAGAAGAAAAATGGGAACAAAAACCGGTTAGGGAAAAAGGGATGGCGAAACGGACGAAAGAAGGGACGGCCAAACCCTCCACCAAAACCGCCGCCGGGAAAAAATCCACGATCCATAACATAACCTCCGCTTAAAAATAGTCATTTGTCTATACAGAGTATTGTGTTAGGCTCAAATGGTTACAAATCAATTTAAAATGGGCTAAGGAGATCGATGATTTGCATCAACTAGCTAAGGAGCTCAGCTTGTTTAATGAGATTATGGTTTACGATGCTGCCCAGTTATATGGGGAGATGGGGAAATATCGTTGCATGCAGTTTGCAGATGATGCGATACAAGGTGCAATAGACTTGAAGGATCCGAAGCGCATCGTGCTTAAATATCAGAGAGCCATTATACATTTAATGGAGTTCAACGATCCGTCGTTCGATAACGTGTTTGTCATTGGCCACGGGATTGGGACGATCGCCAACCATTACCCGGATAAGCGATTTACAGTAGCGGAAATCGACGAGAGAGTAGTGGAGTTAAGCAAGCGTTTCTTTGGGTACCGCAAGGATAATGTCGTTGTAGGCGATGGGCGCGAGATCCTTAGGAAGGAACAATCTAAAGCATTTCATTATATAATCTTGGATGCTTTCACGAATAGGGGAACTCCGCTTCATTTAACATCACTCGAGTTTTTCGAAATGACTTTGGACAAGCTCGACTCAAGGGGAGCTATAATCATGAATCTAATGGGAAAACCAAAGAATGACAGACTAATCAACGCCATTCATACGACGCTTAGAGAAACGTATGCTTACATAATGGCTTTTTCTTTGCCGGCGACGGATGAGATTGACATCCGGAATATTATTGTGATGGGCAGCAACAAGACGATCGATTTCCAGGCCCGGGATATGGCAGGCTTCTATGAGATTGAACTTGAGCAAGGACATCTCATTATGGACAGCGATCCAAGGACTGAATGAACGTCATATATATTCCCGCATTCCGCTTTTTTTCAGCAGGACAACGATATCTTTCACGTCTTGGGCTCTATCCTTCGAGCAGATTAATAGTGCGTCTTTCGTATCCGCTATGATTAAGCCGTCAATGCCTATCGTGGTAACGAGTCTTTCTTCCCCATATATGATGGAGTTCTTTGTCTGGATACCTACATGCTTCGCTTTAACAATATTGCCGAATTCATCCGGAGGAATGATTGCGCCAAGAGCATCCCAACTTCCGATGTCATTCCATCCGAAATCTCCGGGGATGACGACCACTTCATCACTGCGCTCCAAGATTCCGTAGTCGATAGAAGTACTTTGAAGATTAGGGTAGATTTCACGAATGATATCTTTCTGATGATCACGATCGCTATCATCGACGAGGGGCAGCATCGCTTTATAAAGTCTAGGGAGATAACGTTTGAAATTATCGATAATAACCGATGTTTTCCATATGAAGATTCCGCTGTTCCATAAATAATTTCCCGAAGACAAATATTCTTGCGCAACATTGAAGCTCGGCTTCTCAACGAATTCAACTACTTCATAAACGTTGCAAGGCTTGGTCATATACGTGCCGCCTGAGTGGGAGATGTAGCCATAGCCGGTTGAAGGAAAGGTCGGTTTGATGCCGATCGTTACGATCTTATCCGTTTCTTCAGCGACGGAGCATGCCTCGGTTAACGTCTTCTTATACTTGGTCTCATCCGTAATATGATGGTCGGAAGGAGATACAACCATTAAGGAATCACCGAATTTCTGGTTAATGAATAAGGCCGCGTAGAGGATGCTTGCCGCTGTATTGCGCGCTAGGGGCTCAACCAGAATGTTGCTTGCGGGTACGCTAATGTGCATAATGCTTTCCAACTGTACGGCTTGCGATGAATTGGTTACGACTATCGTATTTTCCAGCGGAATTACACCGTTAAACCTGCCTATTGTGTCATTGAGCATAATATCGTTACCGCTTATGTTTAATAATTGCTTGGGCATTTCTTGCCGGGATAAAGGCCAGAACCTTGTACCGCCGCCACCTGCTAAGATCGTCACGAACTTATGCATGGTGGATCACCGTATGTGCGATGCAATAGGAGATGATGTTCTCCGAGCCTTGATTAAGGTTCAATCCGTCGGCATGTATACCGTCATAGCAACCGCCAGTCTGCGGATCGATCATGGATTGTTTGCTCGAATTGCGGCCATGAAACCAGTCCAAGCAAAGGCTAGCCTTATTAAAGTAGGAGGGACTTCCTAGAATTTCATAAGCTTCATGAAAAGCAAGAAGCATTTCGCAAGCCTCAATCGGCTGTTCGTCATGCAATGCCGCCTCTTCGCCACGGACAAGCCAGCCGTTGCTGCCGATGGGTTTGAAATAACCATCCGATGTGAAGGTTAGCGATGCAAGGAAATCAAGGCTCGACTTGGCCGTATAACGCAAATCCTTTCTGCCGCTTATTCGTGATGCTTTGAACAGAGCCCAAGGCAGCATGGCGTTACCGTAAGTGATGCTGTCCTCAAACCAATGCCAATCCGATCTATCGTAGTGGTCATACTGCAATTGAAGACGATCTGCCATTTCCTCGACTATTTCTCGTATTCGTTTGTGCGGCAGGAACTTGAAAGCTTCTTCGCTTTTTTCTATATAAGGATAAGGAAAGGCATAGGATAGGGAGTCTTTTGTTTCGAGCAAATAACTAAGTCCTATAATTGCATAGGCCATTGCTCTTGGAGAGCGCAACTCAGCGACGCGAGGAAGCGCTTGATTGATCATATACCTGCAGCTATTAAGGAGGTTATCGGGAACGGCAGGCTCCGAAAGCGCGAATCCGAGTGCCCATACGCATCGACCTAAACAATCTTCCGAGCCAATGTTTTCAATGAAATTGCGGTTATAATCCATGAAGTTCCGAAAGCTTCCATCCTCATTCTGGGCATGATGGACAAAGGATAAATAGGTAGTTATTAGATCAATCCAACCCTCATCTTCGCTATTTCCGTGCAGCATGACAGCGGCAATCAATGCCCGTGCATTATCATCGGTCGTGTAGCCTTTGCTGCGATCGGGTATTCCGAATTTGGTATGTTGGAAAATACCGGTGTCGTCGGTTAATCTACGCAGATATTCTGATTGCAATGGCTTTATTTTAAGTTTCTCCATTAAATCACACTCCCCTGAATCTCAAATTGGGATTTGACTGATTCCCTAATGAGCGCGGCATATTGTTTGGCAATTTTGTTCCACATCATCGTGCGTCCGAGATCAAGAGTCTTTTGTTCCATGCGCTTCTTCTTGTCAGGATGATCCATGATGTCCAGAATACTCGTCTCCAAAGACTTCGGATCGCGGAAGTTGGCGAGCAGCCCTCGGCCATCCGCTAACATTTCCGTTGCATAACGATAGGGGGTAGAGATGATAACTCTTCCATAACCTATTCCGTAGGCAAGCGTACCGCTAACCGCTTGTTCCTTGCCAAGATATGGAGTCAAATAGATGTCTGATAGAACGAGAGATTGAACAACTTCTTCTTGCGTTAACAGCTTATCGACAAATACTACGTTATTTTCTAATTCTAGCCGGGAGACTAGATCAACTAACTTCTGACGGTATATTTCACCGATTTCCTGTTTCACCACAGGATGTGTCTTGCCCCAAACGATATACAAAGCGTCGGGATGACTGGCTTTAACTCCACTCATGGCCTCGATGGCATATTCGATACCTTTACCCGGGCTTAAGAAGCCGAATGTGGAAACAATCTGACGATCGGCATACCCATAGCGAGCTTTAAGCCGTTCCCTGGATTCGGTATCGACTCTTGGAACTCCATGATGGATCATGCTGATTTTATTTGTCGCAATTCCATAAATCGTATGAAGATCCGTAACCGTGCTTTGTGCCATGGTAATGGAGCGACAGCTTAATTCGCCAAGACGCGCGACAATCTGAAATTGCTTAGGAGTCGGAGCTGTTAAAACCGTGTGGAAGACGACGATAAAAGGAATGGTCAACCTCTCTGCAAGATCAAGCAGATAATCTCCGCTTTCGCCGCCATATATCCCGAATTCGTGTTGGATGACAAGGAGATCAACATTGGAACGATTTAATTCCAAAGCAATCCTAATGTATTCCCATCTGTGATTCTGATTGAAGTTCATCATCACTTTTTTGCCATAGGCATAAGTTGAATTGTTGTTAACGGCGATGACGCGAGGCGGAGTGAAGTCGCTTATCAGTTCTAGTTCATTAATCAAGTCCTGAGTAAAAGTAGCTAGACCGCATTCCCGGGGGAGAAAGGTTCCCAGAAAGGCCACATTCTTCTTGTTTAATTTTTCAACCATCCAATAACCTCCTAAAATAATAAAAAATTCCATATCAAAACAATAAAAAAAAGAAATAAAGAGTGACTTTATTTCTGGCGTGGAAGCGGATATTCAGCTGATTAGAAAATGGTTGATTTACAAAATGTGATATGATATTATAATTAATTTGGTCGAATGTGATTTCGTCTTTAAACAATAGCATCCGATTCAAAATCTGTCAATTGTGGTGATCGTTGTACATTCATGAATAACAGTGTTAAGCTTATGTGAATTCATGAGGGGGCTAAAGCAATGAGTAATGCAATCCAATTAACGGATCGTTCTAATCTTCCCTCTTCGCACGTGAAACAACTGAGAAAGCAAGGTTTCATTCCTGCCGTCGTATATGGAGTTGGGCTTACAAGTATCCCGGTTGAAGTAAACGGTAAACAACTGTTCGCTGCCCTGAAGAAAAATCCTAAAGCTATCTTACAAGCTACAATCGCGGAGCGTGGTCAACACCCTGTTCTTGTTCAAGCGATTCAGAAGGATATGTTAACTGGAAAATGGACTCACGTTGATTTTCACCAGATCAATATGAACGAAAGCATTGATACGAAAGCGACGATCCATTTTTCCGGAGACCCTATTGGAATCGTAGAAGGGGGTATCCTTCAAATCGAGGTTCACGAAGTGGAAATCCGTTGCATGCCGGATAAGTTGTTTGCGGCATTCGAAGTCGATATTAGCAAGCTCGGTATCGGTGACCAATTGCTAGTTTCCGATCTATCGCTTCATGACGGAGTTGAAATTTTAACGGATGCTTCAATCATGCTAGTTAAAATCCTCAACCCGCAGGCAGCAGAAGTTAAGCCAACGATTTAAATGAAGAATTAGATTTTAGAATGAATACATTAGCCCTCTAGATCATTTTCTGATCTGGAGGGTTTTAATTATACTTACTCCAATAATCCTAATTTTTCATGGAATTTACCATTGCAGACGCCATCGAAATAACCGGCGCTTCTGCTCCCTTATGACCTTTGACTCTGGTTACCTATAGGTTACTTACTTGCTATCTATTCAGTACTTATAAAACTTTATTGCTTTTATTATAATGTCGGTGAGTGGGGTAATTGAATTATGGAGGTGTAAAAGGTGAAAGTACTCATCACAGGCGCTTCTGGAAGCGTTGGTTCGGGATCTGCTGAAAGACTGGCTTCGAAATATGATTTAAGTTTATCCGATGTAGGTGAAATGGACACTTCGGCACCTTACTTTCGGGCGGACATACGTGTAGATGGGGCGTTAGATTTAGCTGCGGCAGGAGCGGACGTGATCGTTCATACCCCGGCTTACCATGGAATCCATATGGGGACATTCTCGGAAAAAGAGTTTTATGATCTGAATGTCACCGGAAAGTTTAACATGTTTCAATCAGCGCTGCGAAACAAGGTTAGGCGTGTCGTCTGGTTGTCGAGCATGTCGGTTTATGGAAACGATTTCTATGCGTACACGAAAAAAATAGGTGAGCAATTATGCCAATATTACCATGATAAACACGGGTTGGAAGTAATCATGCTGCGACCGAGCGATTTTACTCCTTACAAGGATTTCCGGCATTATGGAGAGAGTTGCTGCATGGCGGCGTAGATCGCCGTGATGTCCTTGAAGCTGTTGAGTTGGCCGTAAACTGCAAGCAAACTTTCGGTGCTTATCATATTGTTCGAGAGGATTTATTATCCGACAACGATAGACGCGCTTATCCAGACTCCTCGATAGAAGTTCTGGATAAAGTCTACCCAGGAGCGAAAGAAATCATTGAAAATTATCGTTTATCCCTGCCTGATAAATGGGAAGCGCCAGATTTATCTAAAGAGAAAGCAGAACTCGGATATTATCCCAAATATAATTTTGGTACGTTCATTAAGGAATGCACAAATGAAGGATTGATTCGTGATGCATTATCGTAAACTTAGAATACTAATTTGAATTCAAGGTGAGGGATCTTTCATGAAAGTACTTGTAACCGGCGCTTCCGGGAATGGCGGACAAGCCGTCTCCCGGGCGCTTCTAAATGCAGGGTTTACTGTTCGTATGGCAGACGTGTTTCCTTCTTCAGCGGCAGATTTGAAAGCAGTTGAATTTGTACGTTGCGACACCCGTACTCCTGCAGACGTACGCCGCGCCGTAGATGGAGTTGACGCTGTCATTCACCTTGCCGCTTGGCATTGTGCTCATAATCCTCCAGTCAGTGACGACACGATTTTTGCTGTCAACGTTGACGGTACGTTTCATGTCTTGGAAGCCTGCAGGGAAGAGGGAATCAAATCGATCGTATACGCTTCATCCATGGCTTATGGCTGGGGGTCCGTTTACGGCGTTACGAAAGTTATTGGCGAAGAGCTGTGCCGGGCATATTACGAAATGACAAATGCGTCAATCGCCATGCTTCGCTATCATGAGTTTATTCCGCGGCCATACTTGGAATTTGGCGAACGCTTGCTGCGTAATGGAGTAGACCGGAGGGATATCGCATCTGCAACTGTGGCATCTATAAAAGCGGCATTAGAGCAGCGAATTGGCCTTTTCCGCACGATTATTCATACAAAGCACGGAATGCCTGAAGAGGTGATTCGTGGTTTTCGTAATCTCGGACCGGCTTGGTGCGAAGAACATGTACCCGGATCGCGCAAGCTTCTTGAAAAGTATAATCTATCCCTTCCTGAACAAGTCGAACAGCATGACCTCTCGGAAGCGGCTCTCCTACTTGGCTGGAAACCTGAGGTTGGGTTCCTTGACTTCCTTCGCGACCTAAAGATGCGCGATGAACGTGGAATCGACGTAACCAAGATGTGGGTTCCTTCCGAGTTGCCGTCTGTTGAATAATCGTTAATGTATGGGTACAATCGAGATAAATGGATTGCAATACTAGCGATAAGCCAAAGGAGAAAGCTATGTGCCGAAACATCAAGACACTATTTAACTTTGACCCTCCTGTTACCGATGATGAAATCCAAGCAGCCTCACTGCAATTCGTTAGAAAGCTCTCGGGCTTTAATCAGCCATCGAAGGCGAACGAGGCGGCATTTAATCGTGCCGTCATGGAGGTAGCCGTGGTGGCCCGGAATCTGATGGAATCGCTCGTAACCAATACTGCGCCTCGCAATCGAGAGGTCGAAGTCGAACGTGCTCGCGCAAGATCTGCAAAAAGGTTCGGAAGTCCTGTTAGACGGGACTCATGATCGATGAAATCGGTGACGTTTTTTCTAAACATCCCTTTACAGGAATATTCCTAATGTGGTATATATAAATCATGGGTGCGACAACTAATGAAAGCATCAAACTCAAATCAGAAAGGAGAAAGAGAACACATGAATCAGGAAGTAACCGCATTTATCGAAAACATCAATGTACCTTGGCAGGTCGAGGTTAGCAATCGACTCCGTCAAATGATCCATCAAGCCATACCGGACGTCGAAGAACGTATTCAATACAAAAAGCCGCATTTTCTGAAAAACGGGAAATACGCCGCGGTAATCACGCCTTCAAAGGACGTGATCAACTTTATGATCTTTAACGTTGCCGATCTTGAGTTACCGAAAGGTTTCGAAGGTCCTCCCGAAAGAAAGTGGATCAAAATTCGCGATGGGCAATCGACGGACTACGAAATGTTGGCCAAGCTTCTCATTCAGGCATCCAGTTCACTCTGAACAAACTTCCTGATACATAGGTTTGTCAAATGAGGAGGATACATGATGGTCGATAACTATGCAACCAACAATGAATTGGTAATTACACGGGTGTTCAACGCCCCTCGTGAGCTTGTGTTCAAAGCTTGGACGGAGCCGGAGCGTCTGCAACAGTGGTGGGGACCAAAAGGCTTCACTTTGGAGGTCTACAAATTGGATCTCCGTCCAGGCGGCATCTTCCTTGGCAGTCAGCGTTCCCCTGAGGGACACGTCATGTGGGGCAAGTTTGTTTATAAGGAAATCGTAGCGCCGGAGAAACTCGTATTCATCAATTCATTTTCCGATGAGGAAGGCAACACTATCCGGGCTCCTTTCAGCGCTACTTGGCCTTTGGAGATCATCAATCATTTAACGTTAACAGAGAATGATGGAAAAACTACGCTTACATTTCGAGGCGGACCGATAAACGCAACGGAAGAGGAACTCAAAACCTTCGAAGGAATGCGGCCTATGGTACAGCAAGGATTCGGCGGAACCTTTGATCAACTCGACGAGTTCTTGGCGAAAAGTCAACAATAACAAGGCGTTGCAACTAAAAAAACATCGCGGCCACCGCGATGTTTTTTAGTTTTGGTGACATAACCGGCGGTGGCACGAATCGTATCTTTAATTTCTAAAGGGAGGATTGTTCAATGATTTCGCGAAATAATGAAACAGCCAACATTACGAGTCAGGAGTTTTCTAAGGATGACAAAAAAGATTTTGATCGTTGAAGATGATATTCACATATCCAAAATCATAAAAATGAATCTCAATATCGTGAACTACGCGACAACCGAGGTATACGACGGTTTGGCGGCATTGGAAGCGGTGAAGCGGGAGAAGTTCGATCTCATTTTGCTGGACGTCATGATTCCGCTGCTGGACGGGTTTGCCTTGATGGAGAAAATCCAGCCCTACCGAATTCCGGTCATTTTCTTGACGGCAAAAAACTCGGTTTACGACAAAGTCAACGGACTGAAACTAGGTGCCGACGACTATATGGTCAAGCCCTTCGAAGCGATTGAGTTGCTGGCCCGAATCGAAACCGTATTGCGAAGATATGGCAAAGAAGAGCGCGTGATGGAATTTCACAACATTCAAGTAGACTTGGACAAACGAGAAGCGACCATTCAGGGGAAGCCGGTCGAACTGACGCCGAAGGAATACGATTTGCTTGTCGCGCTGATGAAGAATAAGAACATCGCTCTCTCCAGAGAGCAGTTTATCGATAAAGTATGGGGCGGCGACTATTACGGCGAAACGAGAACGGTCGATATGCATATCAAATCGCTGCGCAAGAAGCTTCAGCTGCAGGACCATATCAAGACCATTTATAAAATCGGTTACCGGTTGGAGGATTGACCGATGAAATTTTGGCAAAAAATTTATTTATTCTCTTTCCTGGTGTTTGTCCTCATCTTTAATGCAGCTTCGATTATGGTCATCGAGCGGAGCCATAACAAAATGCTGGGGCAGGAAATCAACAGCGCGTTAAGCCAGAACATGAGCATTCATTCCAGCGTAGATGCGATTGTTCCGATCCTTCGTATTTATGATTCTATCGATTACGAGAAAACGGTATTAACGAACATCGCCAATGAATTTGTTAATAAGAATGACGACCAGCGTATTTATTTGGAAATCATGAACGAGAAGGACCGGACGATCTTCAGCAATGCCGATTTCAAGCTGCCTGTGCATCGCGAGGAATTGGACAAGCTGTCCGATGACGAAATTCATTATATATTGCGGGATGTCGACCAGCGTACGATACTATTCACTTCGAACATTACGGATATTAATCATAAAAGATACGTGTTCACTTACATGAAAGACGTTACTCCCCTATACCAGGATCGCGTAGATCAGTACCGTTTTTTCGTTAAAGTGGACATTGCTGCCTGTTTCCTCTATATGCTAATCATGTTTTTCGTGAGCAGAGGACTGACGAAGCCGATCGATCGACTCAACCGAACGGCTCAAGTGATTGCCCAGGGCGGATTTTCGGAACGCGTTAGGCTGAAATCTAAAGATGAAATAGGCGTTCTGGCACGCAATTTTAATGATATGGCTTCGGTTGTCGAGGATAAAATCAATGACCTGGAGCGGCATAATCAAGAGAAGCAAAGGTTCATCAATAATTTTACCCATGAATTAAAAACGCCTTTGACGTCGATTATCGGATATGCTAATTTTCTGAGGACGACCAAATACAACGAAGAGTTGTTCTTAGACGGGGTGAATGTCATTTATTCGGAGGGCAAGCGATTGGAGTCGCTCTCGTCGAAGCTAATGGATTTGATTTTGCTTCAAGAGGACCATTTTCAGATGGAGGAGTATGATCTGAGAGCTATCATAGCCGAGATTGAGCCTGCGCTAAAAATGATGACCAAGAAGAAGCAAGTAGCGATTGTCACTGATCTTGAAGAGGGCAGGCTGCAATTGGAAAAGGATTTAATTAAAATTCTGATCTTCAATCTCGTAGACAATGCGCTTAAAGCTTCTGTCGAACAACAAAGCATAACTCTCCGTACCTACTGGCGCGATGGTCGTTACATCCTTGAAGTTATCGACCAAGGAATCGGCATTGCCGAAGAGCATCGGGACAAAATTTTTGAACCGTTCTACATGGCGGACAAAGCTAGAACGAGAAACAGCAATGGAGCGGGTTTAGGCCTCTCGATATGTCAAAGCGTGGCGAGCATGCACCAGGCCGTCATCGAAGTATCGAGCAAAGAAGATCAGGGTACGACGTTTAGAGTAATTTTCGCTCAGGTCATTCCGAAAGGCGGGATGAATCAATGAACAGACTGATTGCGATTATCGTATGCGCGGCATTCATGATCCTGACGACGGGGTGCGGGGCATTGTTCAACGCCATCGAAAAAGACACCGTCATGGTAAAAAAAATAACCAAAGAGCACGAAAGCAATGAAGTGAAATACGAAGGCGTACTATCTCAGGATACCGTGAAAACGCTCAGCCTGAATGCGGTCAACAAGTATTACGACGAGAAGCTGACTATGGACGAAGTCCAATTCGAGTTGATGGCGGTTGATCAGAAGAAACTTAAAGATCTGCTGGTCAAGGTGGAATACGGCATTAATTCGCGACAGAAGCAGAATCTGGGGTTCAAGGTGGATTCTCAGACAGAACCGAATAAAATCCCTAGCGGTCTATTCTATATGACCTTGACCCAATCGGCCGATCCCAATGAAGTCTATGATATCGTCTTGAATGCCAGAGATGGCGATGTGCTGAAAATTTCCAAAGTAATTCTGAAGAATGGCAGCCTTGGTAAGGAACCGAAGGTGGTTATGGATGACATAATCGGGATTGCCAATCGGTTTATTCAGGAAAAGGGAAGTTATGCTTTGTCCGATCTGGTTCTAAACGAGAAAGCCATCCGTTGGGGCATTTTTACGGAAATGTACTATATGAGCAAGGATAACCAATCGTTAAACTATAGTGTTTTGGTTGATCTGAGAACGAAGCAAGTCGTTGGATTCAACAAAGACGTGATGGCCATGCTCAATTATATAGGGGCGTAAGCCGACCGACGGAAACCAATGCCAGCTGCCGCCGCAGCTGGTATTTTTGTGCCGTTCTGCGTGTTGAATTCGACAATTTACAACTTCAATACAAGTCTATCTCACTTATCATATATTCTCGTATTACAATGGTAGAATACCGCCGCAAGAAATCCGAGAGATAAGGAAGCGAGACAGCATGAAGAGGATAAGCAGAAAACAGCCTCAAAGCAGGCAAGCGACATTCATGATCATTGTCATTGTTTTGATGGGATTGGTCTGGTCGATATACGAGCTTTCGTCATCACAGATTTCGGCGAATCGAATCAAGCCTTCGGAGGATCCGACAGTTTCGCAGAACAAGAATACGGCAACGCCGCAAGAAGGATTACAACGCTACAAAATCGTGATCGATGCGGGGCATGGAGGCAAGGATCCCGGAGCGGAAGGTGCCAGCGGTAATCGTGAACAAGTATACACGCTCTCGCTGTCTGAGAAGGTTTACGATTTGCTCCAGCAGGATCCAATGTTCGAGGCGCACATGACACGTACGGATAACGCCTTTGTCGAGCTGGAGGATCGTGCCCAAATCGCCAACGATCTCAATGCGGACGCGTTTGTGTCCATTCATGGGAACACATACAAGGATCCCGAAGTATCGGGAACCGAAACGTATTATTATGCCGACGCAAGTTTTGAGTTCGCACGCAAGGTGCACGAGCAACTGGCGGAAGCTACCGGATTCAAGGACCGCGGCGTGAAGAAGGAAGGTTGGAAAGTATTAACGAGCAGCAATAATCTCGCAATATTGCTAGAGGTAGGGTTCCTCACGAACCTTAACGACGAAACGAATATGCTCAGCGATACGCACCAGAATCGAACGGCCGAAGCTATTGTGAACGGGATCAGAAAGTATTTCACGGATAGAGATGGTCGCTAAATAAATCATCGCCCTGCAAGTTGCCGATTTGGCAGCCTGCAGGGCGATTTTTCGGTAGTACGGCTTAATTTTCTTCTTCTAGATTCATGATATTCTCAAATTTCTTGGAAAGTAGAGAAGAAGACTCTAATCCAAGCCAAAACAAATGCATTTCAGACATGAATTCCTCAATCATCGTTTCGGTAAAAAGCTCATGTAAAAAGTAGTTGTTATCGAGAAGATTCCTTTCAATATTAAGACTATGCAGCTTTTT
Organism: Cohnella silvisoli; assembly: GCF_021190915.1. Taxonomy (GTDB): domain Bacteria; phylum Bacillota; class Bacilli; order Paenibacillales; family Paenibacillaceae; genus Cohnella; species Cohnella silvisoli. Next base: position 106,463 of record NZ_JAIOAP010000017.1, on the reverse strand, counting down.
GTTGTCGCTGACGGCAGTATTTACACCTTCAAATACGGAAAGAAAAGGTTTATTTATACAAAAATCTTTCTGTACGTCAGGATCAAGCGCGGTTTGCACGAAAGCAAGAGCGAGATCCGCATGAATGCTGCTGGATGGAATCATCAGAGCATTCGCTTGAAGCAACGTGGCTTGATGATCCCCGAACGGAAGAGATGCAAACCGCGGTTCGAACGGAATATCTTCCTCCTTCCAAGATGCCATCTCGAACGTGGTTGTTAGAGTCATCGCAGACATTTCCCTAATAAACGGATTTCCTTTTCTGGATAAGTCAAGGTAAGTGGTCGCCACTCGTTGACGAAAGAGTAGCTTCTGGAGCATAGACAGCGATTGGTGAACGATTTCGCTCGTATTGCGTTTCGTCTTCGGGGTAAGCCCATTTTGCAGCAAAAATACAGGCCAGCGATAGATGGTCGGATGCATGGAAAAACCGAATTGTTCAATCACATCATCCGATTCAATGGTCAGTTTGCCTGCTGCATGAACAAAATCCTCATAGTTCCAGTCCGGGCTTGGTTCGCTAATATTCGCCTTCTCGAACAGTTTGGCATTATAGGCAAGGAACACGGGCGTAAAAGTAATGGGTACCGCAATAATTTCATGATCTAACAGAAAGGGGTGAATAAGCTTTGGATAAATGCCTTGCAGTTCCTCGGACAGCTCCGCTTTTAGATTTTGAAACGCCGCCGCGTTTTTCATCTCGCTATAATGCACATCCGAAATGAGCACAAGATCCGGATTGATCCCCATTTCGCCGCTCAAACGCAAAGACTCCGCATACCGATCGGAAGGCAGGTGCAGGAGTCTTACCTCTACATCAGGATAACGTTGCTGAAAAGCTTTTAAGATAATAGGCAAACCTTCATCGGCAAAGGTAGCCGGCGATGGCGCCAATATATGCAGAACCTTCTGGTCAGGCTCGGGTATTTCCAATTCCAGAGATACCATTGTACCGAGTCCGACGCGTTTCACGACGAAACCGTCTTTTTGAAGCTCTTCCAATGCTTTGCGGACGGAATTGCGGCTGAGTTTATAATGCTTGCATAATTCATGTTCCGGCAATAGGAAATGACCGGGTTTCAATGCGCCGGTGAGAATTTGTTCTTTTAACGTATTGTATAGCTTCATGTATAAAAATTCGTTTTCGCGCTGCATAAATTTCCCTTCTAGCGTGAATATGGTAGTTACGCTGACATGATTTTAAAGATAAAGATTGACAAGATCGGAGAGATCATTTTATTATCACGGTATAGGTACGGTACAGGTACTGATTTGTACTCCCATTATACACCATTTTATCATTCTCGAAAAGTGGGCTTGTCATGATTTAGGAGGGAAGCATTTGAGAAGCGAACAAACACGCGCTTGGACGAAAAGAATGGAACAATACATTCCATGGGGCTCGAGCACATGTTCAAAAGCGCCTGTCTTTGCACCCGAAGAGCCGGGTGTCATCGTTAAAGGGAAGGGCTGCAGGGTATGGGATGCCGATGGCAACGAGTATATCGATTATCGTAACGGTTTAGGTCCTATTACATTAGGCTATCAATTTCCGCAAGTGGACGAAGCGATTCGCGAACAACTTCTTCAAGGGATTGTATTCGGACATCCTCATCCGCTCGAAGGCGAAGTCGCGGAAATGCTGTGTCAACTCATCCCGTGCGCGGATCAAGCACGATTTTTGAAAACCGGCGGGGAAGCGCTTGCAGCAACGATTCGATTAGCGCGCGCCTACACGAAACGGGAGCACGTCATACAAATTGGTTACAACGGATGGTTGAACAGCTTGTCCGTTGAGGGTCATTCTCTTCCAGGCCAATCGCAAGCTTCGCTGCAAGGCGTTCCGGCCGCGATCAGCGCTCTGCACCATGCGGTGAAATGGAACGATCTGGAGAGTGTCGAGTCGTTATTCAAACGATTCCCGGATCAAATTGCAGCCATCGTCGTAGCAGCCGACTACGCCGACATGTCCGCCGGCAAACACTTTTATCCTCAATTGCGTTCGATCGCAACCCGAAACGGCAGCGTGTTGATTTTTGATGAAATCGTAACGGGCTTTCGCATAGCAATCGGCGGTATTCAGCAATATTTCGATGTTAAGCCCGATTTGGCCGTATTTGGTAAAGGGATTGCGAACGGAATGCCGCTTTCGGCTTATGTAGGCAAAAAGGAAATCATGGCGATTGGCGATAAAGGCGGCGGCGCGATTATTTCCTCCACTTTTGGCGGTGAAACGCTCTCGCTGGCGGCAGCCAAGGCCTGCATACAAACGTATGTGCAGCAAAACGTTGTCGATCATTTATGGTCAGGCGGCGCAAATCTATGGGGACGGATCAATCATTTGTTTAAGCTATACGACATCGATATAAGGGTTGAGGGTTTTGCGCCATGTCCCGCATTTGTCGTTTTGCCCGGAGCGGAGCCGCGATTGAAAGAGCTTATATTCAGGTCGGCATTTCGACACGGAGTTTCCTTATACAACACCTCTTATATCAACTTCAGCCATCAGGAGACGGATCTCGATGAAACGGTCGAACGGCTGGAAAAGGCTTGTCAATGGGTTAAAAGAGAGAGGAATTTGAGATGATAGACGCACACATTCACTTATACGGTTCCGACCTTCATCCGGAGACTTTGTCGGAAGGCAGCAGATTGGGCATTACTTTGTTCGTGGGAAGCTCCTTGCTGAATTATACGCCGCAACCTACTTACGAGGAAACGATTCAAGCCAACGATGACATGGCGAAAGCGATTCGTAACCATCCCGGACAAGTGGAAGGTTATTGTTACGTAAATCCAAGGCACGGTCACAAATCTTTAATGGACTTTCGGAGGAGAGTGGAGGAGCAAGGCTTCATCGGGCTGAAACTCTGGATTGCTACGTTATGCAACGATCCGTTGGTTTTTCCTTATGTGGAGCAAGCGATCCAATATAAAGCTCCGATTCTCGTTCATGCTTGGAAAAAGACGATCAGCCAGTTCCCCTATGAGTCTACCGCGCACCATGTTGCGGACTTGGCAGCCAGGTATCCGGAAGCGAGAATCATCATGGCCCATCTGGGCGGACAGATGGAATCCGCTATTAACATCATCGAGCCTTACGAAAATGTGTACGCAGACACTTCGGGCACACCGATCGGAGGTTCCGAAGTGGGTTATGCGGTAAAACGCCTGGGAGCAAAGAGGATTATTTTCGGTTCGGATTTGCCTTTTGCCTGTATGGCGAGCAATTTGGGAAAAATTGTAGGCGCAAATTTGTCAGAAACCGATTTCAGGCTTGTCACATATGAGAACATGAAATTTCTGATCGATGAGGTGAAACAAAATCGTGGACTTGTTAAAACCGTTTATTGATGAACATGCCATTGATGTAACCGCGTTCATCGGGAGTTGGCCGAATCGTCTGCAAGCCAGCGCCGAGCAAAAGGATTTGTCTCGAATGGCCGACAGGTATCAACTTAAGGGGGTATGTATTAGTCACATTGCATCGGTGTTTGGATATGATACCCGTTCAGGCAATGAAGCCTTATTCAAGGCTTGTTCTCAAGATAATCGATTGTGGCCATTTGCGATTATTAATCCGACTGATGAAGGGTGGCTGCAGGAATTACAATGGGCGATTGATTCGGGAGTTAGGGGAATTCGACTCATTCCTGGCTATCATCAATACAAATTGGATCATCCTGCGGTTAACCGATTGATCGAAATCATCGAACCGTATCGTCTGCCGCTGCATGTCTGTGCCAGATTGCAGGACGAGCGTCTTCAACACCATCGGTTTTATACGGAAGCTGTTCCTGTACATTCGCTGGCCTCTATGATTTCAGCGGCAGGGGACAACCCCTTGATCATCAGTGGAGTCAATAGCAACGAAAAGGATGAAATTTCACGTTACTTGCATGCCGACCAAAGTATCGACCATGTATTATACGATCTCTGGCATGTAAACGGTCCGTTGGCGGTTATTTCTCAACTTTGCCAGAAAGGACAGGCTTCGCAATATGCCTTCGGTTCATGCACTCCGATTCAAACGGCAGAAGCAACGATATTGCAACTATCCGCGGCAAACATCAGCGAGTCAGATCGACGATTGTTATGCTGCGGCAATGCAGAACGATTGCTCTCCATGGTAAGGATGTCCGGATAAGACAAAGATCGGGTTTACATTTTACTATACTAAGGAGGTGAGAAGAGTACAGCAAGGGTTGTTTGGAATCATTTCGATAACTATGCGAAAGGGGTAAACAAGCATGCGTAAATTGGGAATGTTCATGTTAGCTCTAGTAATTGGCAGTGTCGTAATCATGGCAGGATGCTCGAAAAAGGAAAACGTACAGGAAAGCTCCCCTGCCTCCACGGCAACTGGCACAACGGCTCCATCTGCATCCGCTTCCGACAAGGAAATACCGATTAAATTGTGGATTTATCCGATGATCATGGGGAAAAATGGCGAGGGAACCGGTAATCCCGACGATTTTGCCAAGGAGTACGCGCGGCAATTTAAAGAACAACATCCGAATGCCAATGTTTCAGTTGAAATATTGGATTGGGCAGGGGGAACGGAGAAGTTGGATGTGGCAGTCGCTGCCGGTTCTCCGCCAGATCTGGTGTATACGATCAATAATTTCGGAGCGGTCACGAAATACGGTAAGATGGGCGCGCTGGAACCGATTGACGATTATTTGAAACCCGAGGATTGGGATGATTACTCCGATTCCGTTAAAGGCGCAATGAAATATGGAGACAAAAATTATTTGTGGCCTTGGTTAAAGCTTGTATCCGGAGTCGCCATCAATTTGGACCTTTTCAAGGAAAAGAACGCCGTGGACTTGCTGCCTCTGAATCGTCCTCTGCGTGACTGGACTTATGATGAGTATTTGAAAGCAGCGCAAGCGACCACCTTCAGCAGGAGCGGCGGCTCCAAGCCGGACGTATTCGGCACCTCGATTTGGGGGAAAGACGGACCTTTCTTTATGTACCTGTATGGCGTAGGCAATGGCGGCAACCTTGTCAATGATTCTTTTGACAAATCGACGATCACGGATCCCAAATTCAAAGAAGGGATTCAATTCATGGCCGACCTAGCCATTAAGTACAAAGTGGCTTCTCCTGGATCCGCAGGACTCAGCGTTACGAATGCCAGCGAAATGTTCTTGAATCAGCAGGTTGCTATGTATCCTGGCGGTACTGATATTTTGGATTCCGTCGCTAAGTCGCCAAAACCGTTCGAAGTTGCCTTCGTAGCCCCTCCGCACGGCAAGGATCAACCGACGGCGGCATGGAACAACGTAGGCGGGTTTATCGTATTCAAACAAAAAGACGAGGAAAAGAAAAAAATGGTTATGGAATTTGCTCGCTTCATTACGGATACCGAGCACTCCAAAATCGTGAAAGCAACCGGTTCTTTCCCGGCTAGAAACTCTAGCGGCAATCTTTACGGGGACGATGCCAACATGGCTTATTTCAACGAACTATCCAAATACGGCAATTCCCAATTTTCACGTGCTTTCGGTCTCGTGGCCGTTTCCGATTGGGAGAAACAGCTTCAAGCGATCTTGACGGGTATAAGTACGGTAGATGACAGCTTAAACCGTTTGGATAAATTACTAACCGACAAGCTGAAGTAACCGGCAGGCGACAATCAGGCAGTTGACGGATATTGCACAGTCAACTGCCTGAATGGTTACCGTTGCACTCAGGAGGTGTTACGATGAAGAGCTTTCGAATATATCTTCCCGCGTATTTGTTTTTGTTGCCTGCTTTATCGCTGTTTATTCTCTTTATGTTCGTGCCGATTCTAAGCGGATTGAAGTTAAGCTTCCAGAGATGGAGTTTTGACGGCGCTAAATGGGTTGGTTTCAGCAATTATGCGAAGATTTTCCATGATTCCGTGTTCTGGGATAGCCTTCGGACGACCGTAGTTTATACCGTATTTACCGTGTTCTTCGGCATCGTAATTTCATTGATCATCGCTTTTCTCATGGATCCGATCGCCGGTAAGCTGCAATCGTTCTTTAAAGCGGCCTACTACTTGCCGAGCGTTGCTCCAATCGTCATCATATCCGTCCTATGGGGCTGGCTGTACAATCCGTCCTTTGGTTTGCTTAATTACTTGCTCGAGCAGATAGGACTAGAGCCTGTACTGTGGTTAGGTGACCCCAATATCGCGCTTTATTCGATTATTATGATGACGCTGGCCGTGTCGCAAGGGCCGTCAATCCTCATATTGGTCGCAGCGTTAGGCGGAATACCCAAGGATTATCAGGAAGCCGCAACAATCGATGGGGCGAACGGGCTGCAGGAAACATTTCACATCAAGCTGCCCTTATTAAAACCCGCTTTATTATATTTGGCGATCGTAAATACGGTAGGCTCCTTTCAAGTATTTGCTCCGATCTATATGATGACGGGCGGCGGTCCGAACGGCTCAACCACGACGATCGGCTTTCTGATTTACGAGAACGGATTCAAAAAATTCGATTTCGGCGTGGCCTCCGCACAGGCAGTCATTCTGCTGATCCTGGTTATGATTATCGCCGTAATTCAATTCAAATATTTGTCCAATGATGTTGAGTATTAGGAGGTGTTCTCAATACGTATCGCCAAAATTTATGCCTTTACCAGCACAGCGTTATTAACGATCATTGGCTGCTGCATGCTGCTCCCTTTTTATTGGATGGTTATCAATTCGTTAAAGCCTGCCACTTCGGTCATCCGGATGCCTCCCGATTTATCGTTCTATCATCTTACATGGGAAAATTACGAGAAGCTGTTCGCGGACAGCATCGTCTCGCTGTGGACGTTTAACAGCTTTCTTATCGCGATCTGCGGAATGTTCGGCAACGTGATCATTTGCTCGATGGCTGGATATGCCTTTGCCAAAAAGAACTTTCCAGGTAAGCGAATGCTGTTCTGGTTCGTCATGAGCATCATGATGACGTCCACGCAGGTCATTATGATCCCCTTATTTATGTTGATACGGGATATGGGCTTGTTGAATAGCTACTGGGGACTTATTTTGCCGGTACTGGTGTCGCCGTTCGCGGTGTTTATGACGAAACAATTTATGCAATCGATACCGAACGAACTCATTGCCGCCGCCCAAATAGACGGGTCTTCCGAATGGTTCATTTACTGGAAAATCATCCTGCCGCTCAGCAAGCCTGTGCTGGCCATCGTGGCCATATTCAGCTTCATTACGCAGTGGAACGATTTTCTATGGCCATTGTTGGCAACCGAATCCCGCGAGATGCGCACGCTGCAGGTTGGCGTTTCTTCCATGCAGCTTCAGAACGTAAATTACGGACTTGTGTTGGCAGGTTCGGTCTGGACGATGATACCGGTTGTTCTTTTGTTCGTCAGTTTTCAGCGTTTCTTTGTGCGGGGCATTACGATCGGTGCCGTTAAAGGTTAGTCAGTCGGGATATCGTCACGTTCGGTATTCATGAGGAGGTTCAGCGTGAATCGAAAAAAAAGAGTGGCCGTCATTATTACGGAATATTGGGACATTTCGCACGCGGATGTTTTTATTAGCAAAATGATGCGGGGGTTTTCCATTAACGGAGTCCCTTATCAATCGACGCTGGAGATTGCGGCCATGTATGTGGATCAGTTCCCTGACAACGACATGAGCCGAGATATGGCGAAGCAATACGGCGTTCCGATGTATGACACGATTGAAGAAACGCTGAAATGCGGTGGCAACACTTTTGATTTGGACGGAATTATCATCATCGGAGAGCTTGGGGATTATCCGAACAATGAATTCGGGCAAACCATGTATCCGAGACGAGAGTTTTTCGAGATTTGTCTAAATGTGATGCTGGAAGCTGGGAAAATCGTTCCCATCTTTACCGACAAGGGGTTTGCCATCGTACGCGAAGATATCGAATGGGTTTACGAGAAAGTGAAAACGCATCGCATTCCCTTTATGTCCAGCTCCTCGATTCCTTTCTGCTATCAGGTTCCGGCTCAATTGCCGATCCCTTCGGGAGCGCCAATGAAACGGATGTTCGGATTCATTTTCTCGGCCGTGGAGAGATATGTCTATCATACGATGGAAATGATGCAATCCATTGCGGAAAAGCGGGCATACGGCGAAAGCGGCGTAAAATCCGTAATGGCCTATGAAGGAGAAGATGCCGTTCGGCGCTTGCTTCAACCGGAATGGGAGTCCATCTACCGGGCTGCGGGAGGGTTTATCAACTTAACCGACCTGGACCGTTTTCCCTACACTCTTGAGCGACCAGTATTTATCGAAGTGAATTATGCCGACGGGTTGCAGGCGGGCATGTTATACGCGGACAAAGAAGTTAATAAATTCGTGTCGGCATATCAGATTTATGAATCCGAGAAGCCGCTTTGCGCGGAGTTTTATTGCCAATGGCAAAAGCCTCATGTCCATAGCGCAATCTTCGTACTCGAACTGGAAAGGTTCATCCATACGGGAAGAGCTCTTTATCCGCTCGAACGGTCCTTGATTACGACGGGCACAACGGATGCGGTTATGAAATCGCTTTATTATAAAAAAGAAATCGAGACCCCATACTTGATGGTCAACTACTAGAGGAAATCAGGTGATCGATAGATGAGACTGCAAGAGCAATCATGGGTCGATATAGGTGGAATGGACAAGACTGGAATCGTTATCGTGGTGCCGTTGGGAGCTTTGGAACAGCATGGCCATCATCTGCCGCTTGGAGTCGACAGCTATCTGATTCAAGCGCTTGCCGAATTGGTAGAGAAGTCGTTACCGGATCAAGTGATGCTGCTGCCGACGGTTTGGGTGGGGCATTCGCCTCACCATATGAAATTTCCGGGGACCGTTTCCGTTTCGCAAAACGTATATGCAGACTTATTGGAACAAATCGTTTCTTCGTTAGTGACGGCGGGATATACGAAGTTTCTATTTCTCAATGGACACGGGGGGAATGCCTTGCCGGTTCAAATGGCTTTGCAGGCGCTGAAAAATCGATTCCGCGATCACCGTTCGCTCTTGATTTGCGGGCTGTCTTATTGGAACTTGGCCCGGAAGGAAATGCAGGAAATAAGAGATTCCGCGCTTGGGGGAATGGGCCATGCTTGCGAGATGGAAACCTCGATGATGATGCATCTGTACCCGGATTACGTGGATGAGACGAACAGGAAGAAGGATGGCCGTCAGCCCCCAATCGAAAGCTTGGCGATCGACATGCTGCACAGTTCTCCCGTATCCGTCGTCTATGATTTTGATGAATTAACGGAAACGGGAACATTTGGAGATCCAACGTTGGCCACCAAAGAAAAGGGAAAACAATTTATGGAAGCCATCGTACGGAATTTGAACGGATTTATAAGCGATATTGCAGTCAAGTAAGGTGAAAGGCTCTTTATTTCGAAAGGAGGCCCGTATGGATCCGTTATTACGCAAGGTGCTATTGATCACGGGAGCATTAGGGCAGCTGGGTCAAGCCGCAACGAAGATGTTTTTGGAGAAGGGCGCCGTTGTTGTGGCCAACGATATCGGCGATGTTGACCAATCGCGCGAGATGAAGCTTTTATTGCAGGAATACGGAGAAAACCGGCTTATCTTTGTCCGGTCCGATGTGACCCGGGAAGCCGATTCGGCGTTGCTGGCGAAAGAAATTGAAAGTAAGTTCGGGAGGCTGGATGGGTATTTCCATAACGTTTGTACGGCGATTCATAAGCCGGTATTGGAGCAAACGCTTGCGGAATGGGAGCTCGTCATTACAGGTACGCTCACTAGCGCTTTCATCGTTTGCAAATCGATGCTGCCGCTCTTGATACGTTCAGGAGGCGGATCAATCGTGAATACCTCTTCAATCATCAGTCAAATACCTGCGGCTTATAATGCGGCTTACGGTGCAGCCAAAGCAGGCGTTAATCAGTTCACCAAGATCGTTGCCCATGATTATGCGACATCGAAAATAAGAGCGAATGCCATCTTGCCCGGTATTTTTTTTGCCCAAAATAAAATTTCTGAATTATCAAACGATACGTTGCAATTAATTCATGACAATAGCTTGCTGGAACGATGCGGAACCGCAGAGGAAATAGCGGAGATGGCTGCCTTTCTGTTATCCGACGCAGCTTCTTATATAACCGGCGCGCTTATCCCTGTCGATGGCGGCTATCATATGAAAAATTGAGAGGTGAAGATCATTGAATCGGGCAGTTACATCCCCCAGAGTGCATGAACCTTTCGGTCGCTATTCCATCGCTGTCGAAAGCAACGGCATGCTTTTTATGTCCGGCCAAGGGCCTTTTGACAAAGATAAGCGGCTCGTCGGCGATACGATCGATAGCCAAGCAAAGCAAACGCTTGATAATGTGAAGTTTATTTTGGAAGATAACGGATATTCCTTAGCGGACGTCGTCAAAGTGACCGTCTATTTGGAGGATATCGGATTATGGGCAGCATTCAACGAGGTATACGCCTCTTATTTTACTACTGAACCATTGCCTGCTCGTACCGTCGTTGGCTGCTCGTTGAATGGGATGCTGGTGGAGCTTGATTGTATCGTCGTAAAGAGCACCGGGATGTGACAAGCTCCAAGTCTAATTCGACTAGGAAGGGGGGGATTAACGGATTTAACGGTACCGCGCGCATACGCATCACGATTCCTATTTTCATTCCATATCTTGAGAGGAGAAATGTATTCAATGAAAAGAGTGAATAGAAAGATAAGTTGTATGTTAATGGTAGCCGTTATGTTATTGGGTTCATATACACCCGTACTCGCATCTTCCAATATCATGAACGGCGTAGCGACTTGGCGGTACCAAACGGGCGTCGCTGCGGGAACAGCTTCGGTCAACAACGCCAAGATTAAAGCGGATTATGACGCAAACGGCATATTAAACGGTCTTTATCTGGATCCGAATGGGACGGGCAACTTTTCCGCCGGAAAGATGATTAATGATTTCAACATGCAGATCGTTGAAGGCGGCAACACGTACGATTCGGATAATGTATCCGTTATTTCAGAGAACGGTACCGCTTTAAATGGTTACGATCAATCCTATGATTTCTTTAAACGCAGAATGAGCGAGTTTTATTTTAATGGCATTAACAATAATCGTTATATATCCACCATGTATACAGAGTTTTTACAAAACAGCGATATCCTGTATATGTACCCTCGATTGCACGTGAAAGAAAACGCCTCTCCGAGCAATATTAAGTATAACTTCAAATTTCCAAGCACGAAATTCGATAAAATCTATTATGATGTGCAGCCGCAGCAAATATTGCAGGACGATTCCTATGTCAATCAGGGCGGCAATATTTCGTTTAAAGGGGATAACCTGCTGAATGCCAGCGGGAGCTTCGAGAAAGTCGGAGGCTGGAACATTCGTTATACCGCTATCAATTCCGATAAAGTTTCGGATCCCCGGTACGAGCTGACCGGCAGCATTCCCGGATGGACGCTAAATGGCTCGTCAAGCGCCATGCAGCAGGTCGCGGGAGGGCATGACGGTAACTATTCGTTAAAATTGACGAACAATCAAACGGACTATAGCGGCAATGTCTCGGCCAAGTTCGATGTACAGAAGGGAGATACGTATACCGTTTCCGCGTGGGTCAAGGCATCCGGAGCCAATACTTCCGCCAAGCTGTGGGTCAACGGCTATGGAACCGAAGTGCTTCAGGCTGTAACTACCGGAGCTTGGACAAGACTTTCCATGACATTTTCCGCTCCGATAGATCCGAATGAGCCGGTTAGCATCTCCACGCTGCACCCATCCCTGTATCTGAGCGCTTCGCCGGGAAGCAGCATTTTGGTCGATGGCGTCAAGGTTGAATTAGGCAGTTCGCCGACGGCGTACGGCAACAATATGGCAGGGTTGTCCACATCAACTGTGCTTTATAATACAACGACGCAGGAAGGCCTTGTCATCTACACGCCGCTAAACTACCCCGAACTGAGGAAATGGTATTCGGATGATTATGTTCGGAAATCGTTTATGGATTACAGCATCACCAGACAGACCGTGGGCAGCGAGCTTGTTCTTACTTATGATGTGACGGGACAGGCGATGTCGGCGAACAACACGGAAGATTTTTATTTTTACGTCCGGCCATTTAAAGGCAGCGTAATCGATAACGGAATTTCGGCATTTACGAACAATTTAAATACGATGGGGCCGTTTCAAGAGAGTTTCGCAAATGTAACGACGTTAAACAAACAAATTGCGTACTACCCGATCGAAGGCTATGCCGACCAATTTTATAGCATAGGTTTTACCACCCTGCACAAAGGCAAAGCGGTTAAAAATGCGCCTTGGAACGATGCGACCTCCAGTCAGGATTGGGGAATTAACGGGGAAAGAGGTTTTAACTGGGGCTTCAACAGCCATAACATGGCCGTAATCGGAAATTCGATCAACAACTATTATAGAAGAACCATAAACCCGACGCAGGCGATGGTAGATGAAAGGATTCGGTTTGTCGTCAATTATATCGATAAAACGAACGATACCAAATACAATGGCGTCTATACGACGGGGGGGATGCCAAACTATAAATTGCTAATCGATTTGCTTAAGCAATCGTTAACCGAAAATGGCCAACTCGCGGAAGGATATAACAACTTTTATTTCGCGCAGGTTGCTATGCCGATGGTTGAATTGACCAATCAAATTTACTCCGGTTTATCCGCCGGCGATAAAGCTGCGATATTGAGTAAACTAGGTAATTTGAAAAAAATATACGACAAGACGGGCATCTTCACTTGGAATCATGATGTGAACGCGCTGACTAACGGGGATTTCGAACAAAGCGCCGCCGTGACATCCGGCAGTTGGACTACGGTTGGCAACGTATCGGTGACGTCTTCGCCCTATACGGTTACAAACACCGGTACAAATGTAGAATCGAACTACGTGAAGAGCTCGTTTACGCCTACGATCGGATCGGACTACTCCAGTCAGGTAAGCGTAAAATCAAATCTGGCAGGCGGAGCGAAAGTATGGCTTACATCCGCGGATAATCCTGTTCTGATCGATAGTACGCCGCTAAATAACGCGATCAATGGGAATGTCGAGGCGGGCACGCTGAGCAATTGGACGGTTTCGAATCAGGGTACCGGCGACACGATCGCCCTGGAATCGACGGAAAAGCACGGGGGAAGTTATTCGGTCAAATATACCCATCTTTCAACGAACGGCACGGCCGCGCTTCGAAACGGCAACACGCCCGCCAGCAGCATAGGAAAGAAATATAAGGCCACAGCTTGGGTGAAATCGGCCGATAATAATCCGGTAAACGTAACTATCGATATTGCGGGAGGAAAGAAAAAAACATATACCGCAGGCAATACATGGACGCAGATTTCCACGGTCGTGTATGCCTCCACGGCGTTCTTTACGAATGTCGGACTTACGATACCGCAAAATAAAGCGATCTATGTCGACGATGTGGTTTACACTGAAACGGCGGAAGATTTTATTCTGAACGACGATGACAGCAACGGAGACGCGGAAGCGGGTAGTGCCGCGGGATGGGATATTTATGGGTCCGGAGCAGGCGATACGTTAACCATTGTGAGCGATGTCAAGTTTGCGGGGAATTACGCAATGAAATATACGCACGGCTCGGCCAATGTCGCTTTTGCCAGAAATATCGCTAATGTCGCGAGCACGAACGGGAAGAAATATAAGGGTTCGGCGTGGGTAAGGTCGGCCGATGCCAATCCGGTCGACGTAACGATCCATATTTCCGGAGTCGGTTCCAAAACCTTCACCGTGGGCAGTGCATGGACACCGCTATCCACGATCGTGGATGTCACGAATGAGTACTATAATACGTTGGCTATATCCATACCATCCGGAAAATCGGTTTACATCGACAATGCCGTCATCGGGGAGACCTCGGAAAGCGTTCCTATCAATGAAGGTAATAATGGAGGAGCGGAAAGCGGAAACCTGACGAACTGGTCCATCACGAATCCGGGCACAGGGGATGTATCTTCCGTTATTTCGACGGACAAGCATGCAGGCAACTATGCCGTGCAATATACGCGTGCGTCAAGCGGGACGACGACGTATATCAGCAATGTGTCGTCTTTATCCAGTGTACCGGGCAAGCGATATAAAGCTACGGCATGGGTGAAGTCGCCGATTACAAATCCTCTTTCCGCAACGATCGACGTTTCGGGAGCTGGTCCAAGAGCTTACACAGTCGGGAGCGAATGGACGCAGATCAGTACGATGGTCAATGCGTCTAACGGGTATTTTAATACCGTAGCGATTACGATACCTGCCGGAAGATCCATCTTGATTGACGATGTGGTCCTGATGGAAGTTTCGGATCAAGTACCGGTCTATTCTGTTGATATTAATCAAGCCTCTTTCACAACGGTGAAATCTCTTTCCAATGCCGCTTTTGCCAACGATACGACGAATGACCTGAAACTATTTATGAGGCCCGGCGATCAGGTTATCGTCAATACCCCATCGGTGCAACAAATAAGCGGTTGGACGGCAAACGGAAGAGGGTATACCGAAATATCGAACGATTATGCAAGCGGCGCCCACTCGTTGACATACCGTAATGATGGGGCGAACAGCAAAGACAATTTCCTAAGCGCTCCTTTCACGGCAGGTACAGGCTTTGAAGGCGCCGGCACGAAATACGTGGCTTCCGCCAAAGTAAAAGCGAAGGCAGGAACGACGGCCAAAGTGTGGCTGGATAGTTCCGGTCGCGATGCCGGCAAAACTCTATTGAATGACGGTTGGAATGGCGACCTCGAATACGGAAATACCGCCAATTGGGAAATCACGAACAAGACCGTTAACGATACTATGCAAGTGTCTACGACCCATAAAACGGGCGGATCATACGGATTGCAATATACGAGCGGTTCCGCAAACGCGGCGCTCCGGTATTCGTTTCCAACGTCCGGTACGTCAGGGAAAAGCTACAAGGTCAGCATGCAGGTCAAATCCGGCAGCGGCACGGCAAATGTAACCTTGAGTTTAGGCGGCAAGCAGACGTTAACTTACAACATAGGCACCGGTTGGCGCGAAATTTATACGATCGTTGAAAACGCGGATCCAAACATCAACCGTGCGGATATCAAAATACCATCCGGGCAATCCGTTTATATCGACGACCTTAAAATCGAGGAGACGACAGATAAGTTGCCGCTGAATGCCTCGAATAATGAAGGTGTGGAAGAGAATTCCGCCAACAACTGGGCGTTTGATTTTCAAGGTGCCGGAGATACGATGACCCCAAGTGCGAGCGAATCCCACAGCGGAATCTACGCCATGTCCTATACGCATGGGTCCGCCAATCAGACAACGATCAGGAATACGTCGACGAAACCAAGCATAACAGGGAGAAAATATAAAGCGACCGCATGGGTGAAATCGGCGAGCTCAACCCCGATTCAAATTCAAATTCATATTAGCGGCGCCGGTCTAAGGAGCTTCATGGTAGGCAATGGATGGACTCCTATCTATACGTATGCAACGGCGACAAATCCTTATTATAACTCCGTTGGAGTCATTATTCCGCAAGGCAATACCGTTTACATTGACGATATGGGGCTGGTCGAAACGGACGAGACCGATCCGCTTACTGACGGAAGCAACAGCGGGGGCGAAGCCGGATTGAACGGCAATTGGGGTGTCGTTAATGCGGGGAGCGGGGACAGCATACAAGCGGTAACCGGAAATGCCCATATGGGCGCGTATTCGCTGAAATATACGTATAGTTCGGGGAATGCGGCCTATGCGATCAACCAAAGCAATTCCGCCAGCGTTGTCGGCAAAAAATACCGAGGTTCCATATGGGCCAAGAATGCCAATCCGGGTAATACTCTGGTAACCGTCAGCGTCGGCGGTGTAGGGCCGAAAACCTACTCGGTCGGAGCCGATTGGGTACGGTTGGACACGTATGTTACGGTAACCAACACGAGTTATAATAGTATTCTGGTTACTATTCCGCAGGGCAGCAGCGTTTATCTCGATGATAGCGAAATCGTGGAAACGACCGATTCTGTACCCTTGAATTTCTGGAACAATGGAGATTTGGAGACGGGTACTGTTAAAGATTTTACAATGCAACAAGTTCCCGGAGACAGCGCCATCATAGAATCGGCTGAGAAGCACTCAGGCAATTATTCGATTAAGTTTACGGTCGGGAACGCGAGTCCGAGCAATCGAAGCGTGTATTTGATGCATCTGGTGTCCAACAACAGCGTACCTGGGAAAAGGTACAAAGTGACGGCATGGGTCAAATCGGCAACGGGAAGCAACGTTTATGTCAATATGAGTCTATCCGGGTATGGGCAGGTTCAATCGCTAGTTGGGAATACATGGACTAAGCTGGAAACGACGGTCAATGCGGAAAACCCTAATTTTAACCAGGTAAACTTCATATTAGGAAATAACACTAGCATCTATGTAGATGATGTCTCGGTAACTGAGGTTGACGCAACGGAGCCGATTCAGTATTACAATATTACGGACAGTTCTTGGACATCGATTGTTCAAAAGCTGCCGATTCACGCAAGCCCAGCACAAGCATTAAGATTATTCTCTCGCCCGGGTGATGAAATTCTGATCGATACCGCACAGGTTGAACCGGGGGAAGAAGCTTCCTCAAGCTTCGAGGCAACCTCTTCCTTCTATGATTATTCTCCCTTGTATTTTTCTAAGAGCATCACCGTTATTAATTCGCACATTGAGGCTACCATTATTGCCGCGTTTATGAAAAAAATAGCGGATGCAGCGGGTAATAGTACGGAATCCGCATATTGGAATACGATGACCAACAACGGCGTGGACGGCATTCTGTGGTTTATGAAGAAAAATAGCGCTTTTAGCCTTAATGATCTGATCTACAGGATGGGCACGGGACCGAATGGAGAGTACGGGAAATATGTTCTGATGAGACTTGCCCAATTATTTAACGAAGTCAGTTACAAGAAATCTGAATTACAGCCTTATGTATGGCATATGGTCAACAATTATATCGAAGATGATAAGGATGACCATTACGCTCCGACGGCTACCCGCTTCTCGTACGAAATCGCCCAGATTTTATACGGTATCGTATGGAACGATGCAACAGGGCTGCGGACGATCGAGTCCAATTGGCCTACTTATTATCCAGCGGGCTCTATGTATGATTTAAGAGCGTTCAGATTGAATTTCAGCAGAGATTTAACGCCGATATTGGATGATAAGTGGTATTACGGTTTTACGGTCAACCAAACCGAGAATGACTCTTTCGGCGGCTTCCAGCTCAGTAATTCCTCGTATTATCTTGAGAATTCGACGGATACGTCCAAGACGGTGACGATCGCATTCGTCGACAGAGATACGACGGATAGTTATGGGCTTTCCAGGATTGCACAGGCTCTGGAGCTTATAACTAACACCCCCTTAACGATCAGCGGCAACACGGTCACATTCACGATACCTGCCAGAACGTTTCGTATAGTACAGCTTGCCATTTCGTAAGAGTAGGAGAGGAAAGGGTGATCCACCTGCGATTCCCTTTCCTCCAACTCATACCCGTACCTCATAACTCGGAATGAAAGAGGTGGGATTCACATGACCTATTTACTATCAGACGAAATACAACGTCTTCTTCCAGAAGCGGAAGCAACGGACGACCGCCGAAAGAAATGGGAGACAAAGAGGAACGAAATTGAACAGCGTGTACGAGCCTTAATCGGGACAATTCCTGATCCGCACCTTGTTCAATTCAACGTAATCTCGGAGAGACAGCTATCTGATCGTGTTATCCTGCAAAATATATGTTATTCCACTTACGATGACGATCTCGTTTCCGCATACTTGCTCATTCCGACGGGTTTTTCTCAGAAACGGTTCCCCGCCGTGTTGGCTTTGCATCAAACGGCCGCCTGCGGTAAGGACGAGGTCGTCGGAATGAAGGGCGATCACGAATTGGCTTATGGTCTGGAATTGGCGGAAAGAGGGTTTGTCGTTCTTGCCCCGGACATTCTCACCGCAGGAGATCGAATATTTCCGGGATATGAGGCATTTCAAACCTCGCCGTTCGAAGAGAAATATCCGGATTGGTCGATGATCGGCAAAATGCTTTGCGATCATCGACATGGGGTTCAATTGTTGTCGGGCTTGGAATATGTAGATGCCGAACGCATCGGCGCAATCGGGCATTCACTGGGCGGATACAATGCCTTTTTTCTATCCGCATTCGAGCCGCGAATTCGAGCAACGGTCAGCAGCTGCGGCTTTAGTTCCTTTGCCGGAGATCCGACACCGCAGCGTTGGGGGTTAAGAAAGGAATGGTTCACCCATTTCCCTGCGCTTAGCCCATGGTTGGCTCGCGGCGAAATCCCTTTTGAATTCAACGAGGTCGTTGCCTTGACGTTTCCACGAGCTTATTTTAACTGGTCTACGCAAAATGACGCTATTTTTCCCCATTGGCAATATGCGGGGAAAGCCATGATGACGGTTCAAGAACTCTATGAATCTCTGGAGCAACCGAACAAATTCGTTTCATTAATCGGATCAGGCAAACACGAATTTCCCCAGGAGATAAGAATTATGGCTTATGAATGGTTAAAAAATCAATTAGTATAAAGGAGCTGCTTATGATATTCGATTGCCATACGCACGTATTCGGAGAAGGAATGTTCGGCGGAGCCACGTTGGCCGCTGCCAAACGGGCCTGGGGAGACTCGACGGAGATGATCGCCACGCCCGAACAAAATCGGGAAAACGTAAAGGACGTTGACGGTGCGATCGTCCTTGCATTCGATGCCCCTGCCACCGGTATAAATGTGCCGAACGAGTATGTGGCTGAGTATGTGTCCAAACACCGTGGACGACTGTACGGTTTCGCCAGCGTCGATCCTAATAAAGCGAACGCGGTAAGCATTTTCGAGAAAGCAGTCAAGGATTTAAGCTTGTCCGGGCTGAAGCTCGGCCCGATTTACCAGAACTTCTACCCTGACAGCAAAGAGCATTTTTCGTTGTACGCGAAGGCTGATGAATTGCAGGTTCCGATTTTGTGGC
The DNA here is from genome assembly GCF_021190915.1 of Cohnella silvisoli. Classification (GTDB taxonomy): domain Bacteria; phylum Bacillota; class Bacilli; order Paenibacillales; family Paenibacillaceae; genus Cohnella; species Cohnella silvisoli. The sequence goes on along the minus strand of NZ_JAIOAP010000017.1, from coordinate 87,404 downwards.
ATCAGGGAACATCTTTCGTGCCAGAGGGATTCTTGGACGCTTCGCGGCCGGAGATGCTTGATCCGATCGCACGCGCGTTTCCCGATCTGAAAATGATTATTGCGCATATGGGTCATCCTTGGATCGGCGAATGCATCTCCGTTGTAAGGAAAAATGCCAATATGTACATGGACCTGTCCGCTCTGGGAAGCCGTCCGTGGCAATTTTACAACGCGATGGTGCTAGCAATGGAGTATGGCGTTACGCATAAAATATTGCTAGGCTCGGATTTCCCGTTCTTTACGTTACAGCAGACCATCGATGCGCTCCGTAATATAAACGCGGTAGCAGAGGGCACGAACATGCCTCGGATTCCAGATAAAATCATCGAAGACATCATTCATCGCAATACGCCTGAATTGTTAGGGCTTCGATGAGTATCTTAGCTGCTTTTGTGGAAGGATATTCGAATCATGAATCCATAGTTCATGCTTAATACTGCAACAGGAAGTGTTCTTTTTGACAGAAAAATTGAGGTTGTTCCTATTCGCTGCCTTATTTTTTGCAGCCGTTTGTGCTTCTGCTTCGTGCGGTTATATCGACTCCGAACATAGTGCCAACCCGGAAACCTCATTTCCGCAGCAGCATCAATTAAATAATAAAGATTCCCGCCATAATGCAATCCGCTTTTCAACTACACCTGTATATTATCACGATAAAGTGATCGTATTGATGTATCATAATGTGGAAGTTCGATCAAATCACGAACGAATCCTAACGGTAAAATTGCTCGATGAACATTTATCTTTTATGAAAAAAAACGGATTTCGAATCATTTCAATTGACCAATATATGGACTTTTTACTGTATGAAAAACCGGTGCCCGATAACGCGGTTTTACTTACATTTGATGACGGTTATGAAACATTTTACACGAACGTATACCCATTGCTTAGAAAACATGGCGTTACTGCAACGGATTTTATTGTCGTTTCATCAATTGACGATCCGAATTACTTTGGTCGCGCCAAATTATCGTGGAATCAGATGAGGGAAATGAAAAAGGCAGGCATGAGCTTCTATAATCACAGTTATGCTTCACATGCATATGCATCTGTGGATCGTGAAGGAAAGCGAAGACAGAGGCCCTTATTGTCGCATCGAATTTTCCTTAAACAGCTTAACCGAATGGAAACAAAGCTTGAGTACGAAAAGCGTATTTATAACGACTTATCGAAAGCGGAAATACGACTCAAGGAAGAGCTAGGAAATTCACGAAGCGCACTTGCTTTCCCCTATGGCGCTTACAGCCCAACAACCCTTAAGATTGCCCGCAAGGCAGGAATCCAAGTTACATTTACCGTTCATCAAGGTATCAATACTCGATTCATGCGCAATGGTTTTCGCATTAATGCGGGAAATAGAAATCAAAAAACAGAGGATTTAATTCAAATGTTAAAAAATGAAGGGAAACGGATTCGGCGGTAAATTGAACCGGATGTCCGTCTAACGGTACCATCTGCTTGTGAATGCTTTGAATACGAGTATGATGCTTTTTATCAGCCGTCACATGTATTTTGTATGCAGGTTCGGAATGTTTGACCGCTTGCCTCACTTTTTGTTTACCGATGCCTTTAACACTCGAAACGGTTTTAGAAATTTTTTCTGAAACGGACTTGTTTGTAGAAGGATGCGCTTTGTTCTTAATAATGGGACGTTCAGCGATTTGTTTTCACCTCCTCTTAAATAGAATGCTCAAGCATTTTTAAAACCATGCAGTACATTCGATGTCTGTGAGAAATCCTCATGCCAAATGCGGTTATCTTTCTGTATGGGTACATTGGGATAATCTTTCACTCATTATTAAAAAAGCAAAAGGACAACATGAGTAGGGGGAAATCCCGCACAAAAAATTGAGGAGGCAACACAATGAAGAAAGTGGCAGTCGCAATCGTTTCCGCTTGTTTGTTGTTTTCCGCAAGTTCTGCAGCTTTTGCAGCCCCGGTAGCGGAGAAAAAACACGAACAAAAAATGCACATGAAAAAAGTGCATGAGAAAAAGCTGCACATGAAAAAAGCGCATGAGAAAAAGTTGCATAAAAAGGTGCACATGAAATCATCGAAGGGCCATAAACTTCATGCGAAAAGCCTTCATGCAAAAAGCTTGAAAGCAAAAGCAACTAAATTGCCTAAAACAGGCTTCGGCGGCGCAAGCGAACAAACGGAATAAGGAGCGTAAGAGGGGATCAATCAGCCCCTCTTTTCTTATCGTTATGAAAAAATGGGTATTGTATATTTTGCTGGTTGTCCTATTGGTCATATGTACCAATTGTTCCCAGTCAAACAAGAGCAGGAACGATCGCGGGTCTGAATATAAGAAGTCGGAATCAAATCTGACTTATCCAAAGAAGGCCACAACGAAGACGATAGAGCCCAGATCGACTAAGAAAATACAATTAACCGATGGGATCGTCCCCGCGCGACTTTACATTCCATTGATCGATCTCCATGCGACTGTGGAGCCCGTAGGCGTGGCGAACAATGGTCAGATGGGCATCCCTCGAAGCACGGAAAGAGTGGGGTACCTCTCCAATGGAGTGTTGCCAGGATCGGTAGGAAATGCGGTAATGGACGGACATGTAGATAATTATAAAGGTCCTGCGGTTTTCTTCCGATTGAGAAAACTGGGGAAAGGCGACAAAGTAATCGTTAAAAATGAAAAAGGATATGCGATTACATTCATCGTCGATTCGATCGGGGTTTATAAAACATCCGAGGCTCCAATCGATAAAATATTCGGACCAGCAAATGAACCCCGGTTAAACTTAATTACATGTACGGGTAAATATAGCAGGAAGAAACGCGAGCATGAGGCAAGACTTGTTATCTTTACTAAACGCTTGATGGACGATAGAACTGCATTTGAGCATGGCCTGCAAGCAGTTCCTTAATCTGCTTTGCAGGCTTTTTTACGGTTAATAATGAACATAAAATTATTTTTGGAGGAAATAAAATTTACTTAGAACTCGACTATTGCAAAAGGAGGCGGTAATTAGTATCATTTACTTACCGACCGTTAAGTAAATATTATTAGGGAGATGTTTGGAGAAATGAATACGACTTCGACGTATACTGTTATTTTGGAGACGGGGTACCGCTTATTTGCTGAACACGGTTTTGAAAAAACGAGTATGGCTATGATCGCCAAAGAGGTGGGGATATCCAAGCCTGCTTTGTATTATCATTTTTTGTCAAAAGAAGCGATTATCGATGTGCTTTTTGAAGAGATATGCAAAGATATTGGATTTGCAAGTTTTTTCAATGTCCAAGACTATTCGAAGGATAATTTTGAAGAGAAACTTATTTTTGATGGACTTAGCATAATTAGCAAGCAGAAAGAAGACGACAATTATTCACGTATCATGAATCAGTACCAAGCACTTGGCTACCGGAACCCAAAGTATTCACGGAAATTGCTTGATAGCTTGGACGGTTTTACAGTTGGTTTTGTCGAGTTGTTGCGTCACGGAGCTTCGATTGGGGCTATGGCTGACAAAGATACGCTTATCAAAGCGCAAATGCTGACCATGATTATTGACAGCATGGATAATTTCATGAGCTATGGGTTTGAGTATGGTTATGAAGACATTTGGACTAAAGCGGTTAAAGCCATTGTATTGGAGGATGCCGTGAAATGAGTTATTCGACTCAACGTATAACTGCCCTGGATTATGCGAGAGCTTGGGCGATCTTCGGAATGATTATCGTTAACTATAAGCTTGCGATGCAAGCAGAAAACGACGGAGCGACATGGTTAAGAACGATAGCGGGTTTGTTTGAGGGGAGAGCTTCCGCATTGTTTGTCATTCTGGCAGGCATCGGAGTGTCATTAATGACCGCGAAAGCAAGGAATTCGAAAAACAAGGACCTCATTCGTCAAAGTCGGAACAGCTTATACAGGAGATCTGCTTTCCTGTTCATATCCGGGATATTATTGCTTCTAGCGGGCTGGAGTGCCGATATTTTGCATTATTACGCGGTGTTTATGCTTGCAGCCTCTGTTTTGATCACAGTATCCGACAAGATGATACTTGGTCTGTTCGCGGCAATTTTGTTAGTTTCGCAAATGTTTTTGGTCGTGTTTGATTATAGCGAAGGTTGGGACCCGGGTTTTCATGAATATACGGGCTTTTGGACGCTAGCAGGGTTTTGCCGAAATCTGATATTTAACGGATTCCATCCCATCTTTCCTTGGGTATGCTTTTTCCTAATCGGCATGTGGATCGGCAGAAAACAATGGCTGGACCGGGGAAAACGAAAGAAGGTGCTGCTCTGTTCGTTGTTAGGGACCATCGTTTTCGAGTCGTTTTCCTATTTCCTGATCAAATGGACCTCTCCTGTACTGGACAATGAAGCCGCCAATTATTTGTTTACGACGAAACCGATGCCACCCACAATGATTTATGTTCTCTCCGGAACATGCCTAGCAGTGGCCATTTTAGCGATCAGTTTTTATGTGGTGGATTATTTTGGGAATTCCCTCCTGACGCGGGCGGTGATTAATACCGGACAATTATCGTTATCCCATTATATCGGGCACGTAATCATCGGATTGGGTTTTCTTGAGATAGCAGGTTATTTGGAAAATGGAAGCCTTTCTTTCGCGATCTCGTATGGATGCGGTTATTTCATTATCGCCATTATCTTTTCTTATGTGTGGATAAAGTGGATGGAAAGAGGTCCGGTCGAGCTGATCATGAGAAAATTTTGCTGAGTCGTTTATGATTCAGACACTTGTAAACGCTGAGTAACTCCGATATAATCCAATAGTGAAAGGTGGTTCATTTATGGTTCAGGTTTTAAAAGAAGAATTGCGACACGCGATTCTTCGAGCCGCACAGGATGAATTTATGCAGTACGGGTATGTTTCAGCTTCAGTCAAGCGGATTGCGGAAAAAGTAGGAGTATCCGTTGGCAATCTGTATCGGTATTACGCGGGGAAGGAAGCATTATTCGACTCGGTTGTGAATCCGGTATTCGATGAGTTGGAGAGCGTGATCAAAAACCACGTTAAGCAGCCGCTGGGCAATGGGGAGGGGCACATTTTCGAACTTGTCATTCATGCACTGACGGATATTATCGGGAAAATTCGCATTCCTCTCTTAATTCTAATCGACAGCAGTAAAGGCACAAGGCATGAAGACACCGTTCTGAAGCTGCATAGGATGATGGCAGACAATGTCGCTAACCATCTGCAGGCGTACAACGCCAAACAGGGACGCGAAGTGTTCGCCGAGCGGACGGCATGGCCGGTTTCCGTTGCTTTTATGCAAGGATACTTCGAGATTATCAGGCATCATCCGGATAAAGAGGATTGCAGCAATATGGTTCGCCAGTACGTCTCATTTTGGTATCAAGGCCTGCAAGCATTTTTTTGACCACGGGGATGCAGGCTTTTTTTTAACATTAATAATGAATAATAATTCACTTTTATGGAGGGGATAAAATGAAAGAAATAAATCGCCACTACAAGACCAAAGACGGATTTAACGTGGAGTATTCCATAATCGGACAGGGAGAACCGATCTTGCTCATGCATGGCGGACATTCAAATTGCAATGAGGAGCTTGGTTACAGCGAACTTACGGAACGCGGATATTGTGTCATCACCCCGTCTAGGCCAGGTTATGGCAATACGTCCAAAGAGTTAGGGGAAAACGTAATCACCGCGTGCGAAGCGTACTTAGAACTGCTGGATAATTTGCGCATCCCCCAGGTTCATATCATCGCAATTTCTGCCGGCGGTCCTAGCGGCATCTATTTCGCATCGCGGTATCCGCAGCGAGTCAGAAGCCTTACTCTGCAATCGGCCGTGGCCGATAAATGGTTGACTCCCGACGATAAGTTATACAAATCCGCGCAGCTCATGTTCCGCCCTTCTAACGAAAAATATCTCTGGGCCATGATGCGACTCATGAACAAGCTTTTTCCGAACTTTCTTTTCAAGAGCATGATTCCTTCTTTCAGTAAATTGCAAAGTGAACAGGTATTGTTGCAAATTAGCGACGATGATCGAAGGCAGTTCAAGAAAATGTTGAATCGTCAGCGATCCGGGTATGGTTTTCTTATCGATTTAGCACAGACGGGGGAAGATCTAAATTCCGTTATGTCCACCATTCAATGCCCCACACTGATTATGCATAGCATTAATGATGCGACCGTACCCGTAGAGCATGCCCGCATTGCTCATCGGCATATTCCAAACGCTCAGCTATGCGAGCTTGATTTATGGGGTCATTTAATTTGGCTCGGAAAAGGCGCTCCCGAAATGTATCATAAACTGTTTGCATTTCTGGACTCCAAAAAACCTGTAATGTGATAAGTTATCTCGAAAATCTACAGTAATGGTTAACAAAGCTGCCACGGGCTGACATAAGACCATTATCGAAAAGCTTGAGAAATCAGGCTTTTTATTTTGTGCCATGTTATTATAAAGATATTTATAGCGAACTCAAGGACGGTTAAGGATGAATATGTTTTTAAGTCGGCGTGTCAGGTTCACATTGGTGCTTGCCATTCTACTTGCACTAATCGCGGCATTGGTTCTGTCATTCGTCGAATTAACTCCCGGGAAAACTGTGCCTCGGGCAAAGGACGGCACGCTGGATTTGCGAGATTGGAGCTTGGACAAAGACGGGCCCGTTCGGCTTAACGGCAGCTGGTCCTTCTACTGGAGGCAATTGTTGACGGATAAGGAGTTGCATAATGCGAACGCGGCGCAACCAGACATGTTCGCGAAAGTACCTGGCGTATGGACGCGCTACGGTTTGCCGGGACGCGGTTATGCAACCTATCGTCTGACAGTGTTGACGCAGGGATCAACCGGTAAACTGGCGTTGCACATTCCCGCGATTGCACCGGCGTATAACATTATCGTCGACGGAAAAGTCATCGCGAAGACGGGGCGCGTCGGAACGGGGCGTTCAACGACTCAGGAGGCGTATTTGCCGCAAACCGTTATTTTCGAACCGCCGGGCCAACGATTCGATCTCTACCTGCAAATAGCCAACGAGCTGTATCCGAAAGGAGGCTTCTGGTTTAGTCTGACGTTTGGCACGGAACGGAGCATGCTGAAGATAAAAGAGCGCAATACCCTCGTCGACATGACGGTATTCGGCGGATGCGCGCTGCTCGGCTTGTATCAAATCGCGGTCTACCTTTTGCGAAGGGCTGAACGCTCGACGCTGTATTTCGGCATATGCTGCTTATTGGGGGGAATCCGGATATGGGTCGTAGGCGGGATCTATCTTGCCGATCTATTTCCTCAGACGGACATTAGGCTCATTATCCTGCTCGAATATCTGACTTATTACGGCGGAGTTACGTTGGCTGCGCCGTTCGTGCGGGAATTGTTTCCGAAGGAATTTAACGGCAAGATCGTCAAGACGCTCGTAGGGATCGGGCTCGGTTTCATTGCATCGGTCCTCGTGCTCCCAACCGAAACGTACACAATCTATATCAATTATTTCCAGTGGGTATCGCTATTAATTTTTGCCTATTTTATTTACGGATTTTCATTGGCATTGTTGCGCGGACGAAGCGGAGCGCTGCTTCAGCTGTCCGGGTGGCTCGTATTCGTAGCCGCTGCCTTCCACGATATTTTGTATAACGAAGGCCGGATCATCTGGATCGACATGCAGCTCGCCCCCTATGGGTTCATTTGGCTTGTATTCATTGAAGCGTTGGAGCTCGCCAGACGGTTCACCAATGCCTATCGCATCATCGGTACGATGTCCGAGGAACTGATCGCCCAGAACCGAATGAAGGACGAATTTCTTGCCAACACCTCGCATGAACTGAAGACGCCGCTGCACGGAATCATGAATCTCTCCCAAGCGCTGAGCGAGGGTAAGTCGGGTTCGTTGAATGAAAGCCAACGGGAGCAGTTGGACGTCGTCGTCTCGGTAGCCCGCCGAATGTCCAACCTCATTAACGATATTCTCGATTTGTCCCGTTTGAAGAACAGCGGTATCCAATTGCAATTGAAGCCTGTCGATGTCCGAGCGGCCGTGTCGGCGCAGCAGGAAGTATTCCGTTATTACATCGGGGAGAAGCCGGTAACGCTTCGGCTAGAATGGCCCGATTCACTTCCATACGCGTTAGCCGACGAAAGCCGGCTGCTTCAGATAGCGTATAATCTCATAGGGAATGCCATTAAATTTACGCCGGAAGGCGAGGTCACCGTAACGGCATGGGCTGAGGGAAGCATGCTGCATATTGCCGTCGCGGATACCGGAATCGGCATCCCGAAAGATAAGCTCGACGTCATCTTCCAATCGTTCGAGCAAGTGGGGACGTCCGTTGCCAGGGAATATGGCGGCGCTGGGCTTGGACTCGGTATCGTACGTCGGTTGGTTGAGCTGCATGGGGGCCGGATCGCAGTAGCTTCGGAAGTTGGCAAGGGCTCCGTTTTCTCCTTCACGATTCCCGTAAGCGACGGAACCAGAAAGGAAGCCGAAGATGTTAAGCCGATAGCTGAAGGTTTCGTGGCGGACCGTCTTCCTGCGGGATGGCTTGAGATTGCGGCTTCCATAGCACCTGATCGAGGCGGCGGTAAGCGAGAACAAGCGATTCTGATCGTTGATGACGATACGGTGAATCTGCGGGTGCTTATGGCCGTATTGGCGGACGAGCCTTATGAGGTTCTTACAGCGACAAGCGGCAAGGAAGCACTGGATTTGTTGGATAGCGGCGGAAGCAAGATTAGGCTAGTCATTCTGGACGTCATGATGCCTGGAATGTCCGGTTATGAGACTTGCCGAGAGATTCGTCGGAAATATGCGCTGTCCGAACTTCCCGTGTTGTTGACAACGGTGAAAAACGAGCCGGACGATCTGATCTACGGTTTCCAGGTCGGAGCTAACGATTACCTGACCAAGCCGTTTCAGCCTTACGAGTTGCGGGCGCGGGCGCATACTTTGCTGGAAATGAAGCGATCTGTAGAGGAAGCGGTTCGATCCGAACTGGCATTCCTTCAGGCACAGATTAAGCCTCATTTTCTCTACAACGCGCTCAATACGATCATCTCTCTGTCGCTGGAGGAACCGCAAACCGCACATGATTTACTATTGTATCTGAGTCGTTATTTGCGGGGCAGCTTCGATTTTAAGAACAAAGAGAAACTGGTTCCCTTGAGGAAAGAGTTAGATCTGGTCGAGGCTTATGTTCAGATTGAGCGAGCAAGATTCGGAAATCGGCTTCGTATCCGTTATGAAGTTGATGAAGCCGCGGAATGCCTAATCCCGCCGCTGACGCTGCAGCCATTGGTGGAAAATGCCGTGAGGCATGGCGTTACGAAAACAGAAGATGGCGGGACTGTGACGGTATCGGTTCGTGTCGACATAGAGAACATCGTGATTTCCGTCGAAGACGATGGAGCGGGAATGCCCGTAACGGCTCAAGCAATCCTCTCGACGGAACGCGAGGGGGAAGGCGGGGTCGGGTTAAGAAACATTCATCAACGAATGCTTCAATTGTACGGTCAGGGAGTCGAGATCGAAAGTGGTCTCGGAATTGGAACGAAAGTTATTTTACGTATTCCGCTTGCCGTCAGTGCTGATGAGGAGAGACGAGTATGATCCATGTAATCGCGGTAGACGATGAGCTCCCAGCGCTTAATAGAGTAGGAAAGATGTTGGAAACGCTCGATGGTATACACGTGAGCGGGTTGTTCGAAAAAGCGAAAACTTTTCTGGAGCACGTATTAACGACGCCAGAGCAGATCGATCTGGTGCTGCTGGATATGGAAATGCCAGGTTTTCACGGGTTGGAATTAGCGAGACGTCTGCGCGCATTCCGGCCGGAAATCCATTTCGCTTTCCTGACGGCCCATGAGGAATATGCTCGGGATGCCTTTGACGTAGAGGCGCTTGACTATTTGCTCAAGCCGATCATGAAGGAAGATTTGGAAAGAATGATCAGTCGATTCATGAAGCGGAGCAACCGCCTGAATGTTGACGTTGCAATTCCCGAACGGGGTGTAGCCGTTCGCAGCTTCGGACCTTTCGCCGTAACGACGGATAAGGGTGAACAAATCCGCTTCCGCAATTCGAAAGGAAGGGAACTGTTGGCCTACCTACACCACCATAGAGGGAAATCTGTCGGCAAGGCGCAAATTCTCGATGACATCTGGTATGGTCGCGATGTGGAGCGGACGCAGGTCACTCTGCATTCGACAGTGTATCAGCTGCGCAAAGATCTTGAAGTTTTTGGTCTTCAAGAAATCGTAGAGCTGTCGAAGACGGCGGGCGGCAGTTATCGTGTGCACTGGTCTGCTGCATTCGACGATGTAGCCGAGTACGAACGGGAATATGAACTCTATAAACGTACTTCATCCCTGATGCATGTGTTGCGAGCCGTTCAATTATACGGAGACGGATATTTGGCCGGCAGCGGGTACGGATGGGCTGCGCCGCGCCAAACCGAGCTTGAGTTCAGTTATGCGGAGCTTCTGGAGGCTATGGTAGATGCCTATGCGAGGCAGCAACGCTATGAAATCGCCCTAGGTCCGATGCAGAAATGGGCGCAGCTGCTGCCGCTTGACCTAAGGCTTCACTCCAAGATGATCGCACTGCTGCTGCTCATGAACAGAGAAGCGGATGCGGGGGAATATCATGAGCTCGCGATCGAACTGCTCGATCATGCCGACCGATCCAAGTTGGATTTTTCGCTCCTTTCGGCGAATCCAACTTCCTTATTCTGAACTTTAGATCATATTGTGCAAGATGTAAGGCTTTTCCGGTTCAGGAGAAGCCTTTTTGCGCGTTTTCTGTCTATTAAATTGATCATTTTATACAATACCTTACAGGAAGCGCTTTCTTTTCAGTCTAGAGACATATCGGGTAGGTACAATAGGGACAGAGTAAAATTTAATCTGTTTAATTATGAATAGGGAGCGGTGGAATATGGTTCGTAAACAGTGGAATCGATTAGGAGTTTGTTTTTTATCATTGGCCATATTGCTAGGATCCATCATCGTGCTGCCTCAGGCACAAGCCGAAGCCAGCACGAATACGGTTAAAGCGCAAGTATTGAATACTTATTTATTCACGAGTAACGCAACTTACAACGGCAATGTAGCAAAATATGTGTACAGCGACGGAACGACCGTAAAAGAAAGCGATACGGTGCCCACTTCTGCCAAGTGGGTGACGGCTAGCTCGATCTACGACGGAGGGTGGGGGCGGTACAGCAGAGAAGCTTTCTACCGGTATAGCGACGGGACGACCATAAGCGAGGTGGCGAACCCGCTTGATATTCCGGTGAATGCGAAATGGGCTACGATTTACAAATATAAGGTCATCGGGGTTCCTGATGATCCTTTTATCGGAGGCCAAGTCTATCTTTACAGCTTGGACGGTGAGCATGTATTGAGCGGATCCAGCATTCCGGCGTACGCCATATGGGGAACGTTGGCAGGCTCTACCGACGGCTTCAGTTTTCATAGTCATAGCGAGACTTTCAAATCCTACGATACAGGGATTGTCGTGCCATCCGTGACCGGATCAACGATCAAGTCGAATGATACGTTGTCGGTGAGTATCGCGAAGCCATCCGATACGATCACCGTGGATCTCGCGATAGACGGGCCGGTCGACCGCGTCGTCGCGACGATCGCGGGCAGAATCGGAACCGTGGAGAAGCTTGACAATACGCATAGGAAAGCGACGCTTCTCCTGGACGGTACGGAAGCCGAAGGGGATATTCCGCTATTGGTAGAGATCTATACGATCGATGGATTCCGGCTGACGGCGACTGCGACGACGGACGGCTCGAAGGTGCTATACGACAAAACGGGGCCTTCGATCGAGACATCCTATGATCCCGATTGGATGACGAATCAGGATGTGACGATTACCGTGGATGTGACGGACCCGGGCAGCGGGTGAGTGGACGGCGGCTACTTTTCCTGCAGAGGGCCAAGATTTAATCGATAACAGCTTTACCGTCAGCGAAAATGGAATTTATACGATCTTTGCGCGAGATAAGCTAGGCAACGAGACCGTAAATCAGGTTGAAGTCTACCAGATCGATAAGGAAAAACCGACGATCCAAGTGGAACTCTCTCCGTCCGGTCCGACGAACGACGAGGTTACGGTAATCGTAACTACCGACGACACGGGCAGCGACATCGCTGAGGCGAAATGGGCGAGCGGCGAACAAAACGAGGCCTATTTCGCGGATGAAGGCGAGGAGTTGGAGTTAGAAGAAGTGTGGGACGGATGCGACGAGTGGGATGATTGCGAGTGGGGGGGTTACAAGGCAAGCTTCACCGCAACCACGAACGGAACTTACACCGTATACGTTATGGATGAGGCGGGCAATGAGAAGATTGAAACGATCGACGTGGCCAATATCATTACGGATCAGCCTGCTATAACGTTAAGCGCCGCGCCGGTAACGACAACCGATGGAACCGTGACAATAACGGCGGCTGTCGCCGCTCACGGCGTCGATATCGGCAACGGAGTCGCCCTGGTCAAATGGGACAAAGGTACTCGCGATGCCAATTATTTTACTGCCAGCGGAACGGACATAACGACCGGGAAGCAATTCACGGTCACGGAGAATGGCGATTACACTGTATATGCGAAAGATATCGCGGGTAACTCCACTACGAAACTAATTCATATCGCTAACATTACTCCTAAAGCTTCCGTAAATTTTAACAGCAACGGGGGATCGACAGTCAATGCCCAGACGGTGATTATTAATGGTCACGCAACTGAGCCGACTGCCCCTGCGAGGGCGGGTTACACATTCGGAGGCTGGTATTCCGACAGCAGCTTGACGAACGTGTTCAATTTTGCGGGAACCGCCATTATCTACGATACTACGCTTTATGCGAAATGGACGGCTATCAGCACCTCCCAACCAGAGACGGGCAGTGGCAATGTCAGTACCGGTGATATAAAGGTGACGGCAACGAATGGTCAATTAACGTTACCAATAGGTAAATCTGGCGAGGTTAGTTTAGGAACTGCGGTCACGGTCTCGATTCCGGCAGATGCCTCAGGCAAGGAATTGAAACTGACGATAGAAAAAGTGTTGGACGCTCAGAAACTTCTAACGGAGAAAGACGTTCTAGCCAGTCCAATCTATGAGATTTTGAAAAATTTCTCGGAGAACTTCAGCAAACCGGTCACATTAACTTTATCATTCGATCCTGCAAGCTTGAAGAACAATCAAAGAGCATCCGTGTACTATTTGACGAAGTGAAGAAGAAATGGGAGGAAGTCGGAGGTCAGATAAACGGCAATCGCATCACGGTAGAGGTCAATCACTTTACGAAGTTCGCCGTATTTGCGGCAGATAAAGTGTCGGAAGTGCCGGATACGGATACAAAACCGAATATAAACTTCAGTGACATCGCGGGACACTGGGCTGAGGCCAACATCAAGCAAGCGGTAAATGCCGGAATCGTCACCGGGTATGCGGATGGAACGTTTAAGCCCGGGAAAACGGTGACGCGCGCGGAATTTGCGGTCATGCTGGTGAATGCGCTCAAGCCGAAGGAAGAGGGAGCGGATCTGGCGTTCGCAGATGCAGCTAAAATCGCAAGCTGGGCACAGCGTGCGGTGAAACAAGCGATACAAGCAGGTATTATTAAAGGCTATAAGGATGGGTCTTTCCGTCCGGATGCCCAAATTACACGCGCCGAGATGGCAGCGATGATTGCGAATGCGCTTGATCTAACGATACAATCCAATACCGAAACGGGCTTTGCGGATGACAAGGACATTCCCGTTTGGGCGAAAGGTGCAGTGGCTGCCGTGAAGGAATTGGGCCTTGTACAAGGCAAAGGCGCCGGTAAATTCGCTCCCAATGGCGTAACAACCAGGGCTGAGGCTGTCACGGTAATACTGAAAATGCTTACGAAAAAAAGCAAGTAAAGCAAAACAGAGAGTAACGATGAGCTAACAACCGAAGCCGCAACACATTCGGTTGTTGGCTTTTGGTGCGTTTTGGGGTACATCGACTGAACATCCTGCACAAATTTTCGTTCCTGTTTTCGACAATACTTGACATGAAGCGCTTTCTTTTCAGTTTATAAGTATATCGTCCATGTAAAATAGTGCATAGCAAGTAAGTACGAAGGAGATGGGCAGAATGTTGTTCAAAACAATTAGCACTTATATTCGATCGTCTCCCCTCTTATTTGCGATGATCTCACTCGGGGCTTTGTTCGAGCTCTTGTTCCATTATCTATCCGCGCTGAGCTTCAAATATTTGATCGATAAAGCCTTGATTCCCAAAGATGCAACGGTCTTGGCGATCATTGTGGGTTCGCTTATCATGATAGGGCTGCTGAACGTGATTACGGGCATTATGGGCGATTACGCCAAAGCAAAGCTTGGCAGCCAACTGCTATTCGATTACCGCATGAAGCTGTTTAGGCATATGCAAATGCAGTCTCATCGTTTCTATGAACGATTTCGTATTGGAGATATTCTCGCCCGGTTTACCGATGACATTCCCAATATTCAAGCGTCTTCGTTACAGATGCTATCGGGGGGTCTCATTTCGGTTCTGAGCGTCATGGTCGGCCTTGCAATTTTGTTCTCGATGGAGTGGAAGCTTACTTTGCTTGCCATCGGAGGCTCAGTTTTGCTCTTCCTGCCATACCGCATGCTTAAAACCCGATCTCTGATGCTAAATGAGGCATATTACGCGCAGTTGGGGAATTTTACTGGAGCGATCGACGAGAACATCAAAGCATACAAGGTGATCAGGGGATTCGATCTGCGTAAAACGATGCTGACGCGCATCGAGGGTAATCTTAGTGCCATGCTGTCGATCGGCGTCAAACGAAGCTTCGTGAATGCCAACTTGAATCGTTTGCCGATGCTTGCCATTTCAGTATTAACGGCAATCATTCTCGGATACGGGAGCTACCTCACTTTTAATGGACGACTCTCGATCGGAAGCTTTATTGCATACAATTCTATATTTATCACAGTTGGCCAATCGATGTTTGGCGTATCCGCTTTACTGCCATATATCTTGTCTGCAAGAACAAGTTTTCTTCGTCTGCAGAAGGTACTTGATTGGCAGCCCGAGGTTGCCGAGCGCGGCAGCCGGGTGCTTGCGCCGGTAAAACGCGAGATTGCGCTGCGCGACGTTTCTTTTGCTTACGTCCCAGGGGAGCCGGTGTTGCGCGATCTCGATCTCTCCATTTCCGCAACCGGCTATACGTCTATTGTCGGCGCCAGCGGATCGGGCAAGAGTACAGTGCTCCAGTTGTTGCTCAGGTTCGAAGATCCGAGCGTAGGCGAGGTTTTATACGACGATGAGGATATCCGGGAAACCGATTACGCTTCGCTGCTTCGGCAGGTAGGCATCGTTTTCCAGGATTCGATTTTATTCAACGCATCAATCCGGGACAACATCCGCATCGGTAGACCGGAAGCAGAGGAGCGGGATATCGAGGAGGCTGCCCGCGCTGCGGGAATACATGACACAATCCTTGGCTTCACTGACGGATACGAAACGCAGATTCACAATCACGGGGATAATCTGTCAGGCGGACAGAAGCAGCGGATCGCTCTGGCCCGGGCGCTTATTCGCATGCCGAGAATACTGTTTCTGGACGAAGCGACATCTGCCCTCGATCCCGACACGGAGCGCTCGGTTAACGAGACGATATTGTCGTTGTCACGCACCCGGGCGATCGTATCGGTAACGCATCGTTTGGCTTACGCAGCTATGTCCGAGCGCATTATCGTTCTCGAACAGGGCAGGGTGGCAGAAACTGGCTCTCACGAAGAGTTGATGGGATGCAATGGCCCGTACCGTCGCATGTGGGACAAGCAGCAGGGCTTTTCACTGTCAAAGGGCGGAGGCAGCGTTCAAGTGGATTCGAACCGGCTGGAACAATTTACTTTCTTTCGGGGGTTCGAGCCAGCTGCACTGCAGGAGATCTCCCGGCTATTCGTCACGGAAAAATTCGAAGCAGGCGTTCATGTGGTGGAGCAGGGGGATGAGGGAGACAAGTTTTACATTATTGTGCGGGGCAAAGTAGAGGTCGTTCGGATTTTGGATACAGGGGAATGCAAGAAACTGGCAGTATTGGAAGACGGAGATCATTTTGGAGAGATTGCGCTGATGCATGACGTTCCGCGTACGGCAAGCATCGTTACTCAATTGCCATGTCTCTGCTTGTCGTTGTCCCGCGATAACTTCAATCCCCTGATGACCCAATACCCATCCATCCGCGAAGCGCTCGAAACATCGCTTCAGACGCGAAAACAAAGGAGCAATGCCCAATGAACCAATGGTTAACGGCAGATAGTGAAGCCGCCAAGGAAAGCGCGGTGATATTGTTGAGCAGAAACGGCGAACATCTCGGAGTTCCATATCAATGGAGTACGGTACTGTCCTCGCTCCTATGCTCCATGTACGATAATGGGCTTATGATTGGTCTGGACAGCAGCGGCGAAATCGCGGGGGTACTTGCGTATACCTCTGGAACAGGAGAGGACAAATATCAGGACCGGACGAAAATCGAGGTTCATCTCCTGTTTATCGAGAAGCGGATGCGCAGCGGAAGGATGCTGACGGAGGCGATGCGTACGCTTGCCGGGATGATACTTGATTCGCCGAGCGAAATCAGGGAGATTGCCTTCTATGCTAATCCTTCCGCTATCAACAGGCGGTTGTTCGGCAAATTCGCAGAGCTGATTCACACATCTGAACATCCCTGCGGAATGTTGGATTACTATCGGGTCATCCCGGAAAGATTGCTTGTTTACGCCTCCCGCCACAGCGCGTGAAAGGCGGACGCTATTCCACGCAAATGGCCGGCATCGCTGCCGGCCACCTGAATGGAGGAAGATTAATTTTTTGCTAAAGCTTCTTTTGTAACTTGATCTCTTGCTTCTTGCGCAGTTATTGCCATTGGTGGATTGCATGCCGGAGCGCCCATGTTTGTTCACCTCCTTATATTATCTTAATTAGAAATATAATCTATATATTTAAAAACTACAAGGTATTATCTATAAAATTTGTTAGTTTAATAGTTAATTCCAATAAGGAGTGCAACTGGGATGGTTCGATTCGAGATTTGCCGCAACACCGGTCATTGGAGCGCGTTTACGGAATTTTACGTTGAACATCGTCATCGCATTATTCCGGATTATAAGATCAGCCATGCACTCGTAGACGTCAAAAATGTTATGAAACATGGAAGAGGCGCCATTCTGAGAGACCGAACGAATCATATCGTAGGTATCGGCAGCTTCGTTCTTGGAATGGAAGAACATGGTTTCGAGTACAAGCATATCGCAGTTCTGGGCAATTGCTATTTTACGGACGATTATCGGAATAACCGAACCTTCATAAGGGGCTTACAGGTGTTGGCGGAACAAATTGGGAATGCCGCGAGCGATGTGACGGAAGTGAGGATCCCTACGGCGGCCGACAATTCCTATACGAACCGTATCTATCAGAAAATCGCTAATAAGTTTCATACGTTCGAATCGGGCCACGGCTACGGACTCTTCCATGTATATTCTACGTCATACGACCGATTCGTTGAATTCTGCAATCGGTTTCGTTGAGGGAACTCGCAAAAATTCGGATAGCCTAATTCTGTATTCTGACCACTCTTTCTAGGAATCGTCAGCTAGTTTTGCGAAATCAACGCAACTATACTGAAGTCAAACGCCTTATGAGAAGGTAGAACACTTGCAAACGACAGCTCCATTCGAAATCCAATGAACAGTTGCTTCTCTGGTAAATTATCATCTTACGCCATATTATGGCTATGACAATTGCGGATAGCCGACCAGGTCGACGAAGCCGTGACCTTTCACCGGATAATAGTTGCCGTTTGAGGATCGCGCTTTACCGGTTACGATGCATACGCCTTCCCAGATCGCCTGAAGGGGTCCTATAATCGGTATCTCTTGTTCTTTCAAGAGAGGGGTTACTTGCAGTTCCATAGAGAAGTCGGGAAGGGAGATTTGCCATTCCACAGGGTAATGGGCCGATGTTAAGCTACTGTCCCAATGCTTCGTTGGCTGGAGTTTGACCCATTCAGACGTGGTCACCGAGCCATCCTTCCGGATTAGCTTCGCGACCGAGTAGGGCGCATCCGACGCATCCGCTTGGCGCAAACGGTTGATCAACAAATCATTGCCGTCAATCAGCTGAATCCCAAACCAATCCCAGCCTTCGCCTTGGAGCAAACCGTAATTTCGTCCCCACTGATGGTCGAACCAGCCTTCGCCCCACAGCATTTCCGCGCGTCCGTCCGCATACAGCTCTCCGAACACTCGGTTTCGGGTCACGGAATAATAACGGAGCCCGTTCACTTTTCCTTTTTCGTCGATGAGAGAAATGGGCTTAAAAGGGACGTAATTTAAGCGAATGCGAGCGGTCTTGGACGTCAGCTGCAGCTGGAAGTCGGACCGGAGATCGTCCTTGAACGTCATCCGGTTGCTCCCGTAGGTTAATCGGGTAGGGCGAGTTTGAACGGTAGCAGCTGTCTTCATGAAACGATGGGGCGAGGGCAGGGAGCCCTTCAGCAAATGCTTATATTGATTCCACGTATGTCTATCTCTTGGATTCTTAATCAGATAGGCCGGGAGGTATACGCCAGCCATCTGATAAGAGAGCATCCGATCCAGCTCGGAATGGCTCTCGATATGGTTTGTATTCAATCTGATCAAGGAGTGAATCATGTAATGGCCTTTGGGTACGGCAAGTTCCCCGACACGGAAAAACGAAGCCATCACAGTGTAGCGGTTGCCGTGACTCCCCAATAGCAGCGCGTAACAGTACCACCACTCTACGTTTGAGATCGGATGGCTTGCCGCGTCTTGAGGAAAGGTGATGATGCTTGGCTGGCGATTCAACAGTGTACACCTGCTTTTTTCTACCAACATATGTGGGCGCGGGAGAAGGGGTGAAAAACCAGAAGGAATGAGTACAAGCTCTAACGGGGAGGGGACCGCAACAGCCCCCGGTTTTATATTATTTTTGAAGCTCTGTTATTATCCTGAAGGTTACTCCGAATTTATCCGTTACCGTACCGAGTCTATGATAGATTCAAATAGACAAAGAACCTAATATAAATCCACTAAAGCCGCACAATTGCGGCTTTTTTTGTACGATCAGGAAGTTTATAGACATCTATTTATTTGGGAAATACAGGAATAAATCGGCACTTAATTTCCGTGCTATTCGGAGAAAAGGTACCATTATCCCCTTTCATCAGAAGTAAGTTGCTAATAAGCGGATATTCGAATGTCACGACTTGAGTGGGGAATTGCAATCAGCGGATATTTGAATGTCACGACTTGAGTGGGCAGTTGCAATCAGCGGATATTCGAATGTCATAACTTAAGCGGAGAATTGCAAATGGTGCCGGCGATGACAGACGTCTGATGACGACAGGAGCAGCATTCGTAGAGAGACAGTCTGCGCGTAAGAATGAGATAAAAGTGAGGATGACGACAAGTCGGGCAACGGAAGCCGTCCGTCCATCTGGCTTCGAACAGCGCCTTGGGGCAAGCCTGCTCGGAGTTGAACTGCTGGCAAAATGCCTTGGAGGTCAGATGATCCAGAAACATAGGCGGCCTCCCTTTTTAAAAAATAGAACATTTGCTCTTATCCTCTCACACTTAACATACGTTCTATTTTCAAGAGGTGTCGGGTAAATTTACAACGTACCGGGTTTGTTTTCAAAAACATGAACAAGGGTTTTCCCCCTGATGCGCAGGGATAATGGGACGTTTTTGCTGAAAGGAGGTAGGGGGGCTGCGGTGGACAAATGGGAGTTTCCTATCAAGATCAAATCTATAAAGTTATTCTCCTGATCCCGAAACCCGTTGCACACACCACTCGAATTAGAAACATATCCGGTACTGGAAAAACGATAACTCAAGCGGTAGATAACATCAGCGTAGATATGGAAAGCAGTGTCGACTTGCTTCATTTGAAAGTCATTATTTTTGATAAAAAATATGCGCAACATGGAGTAACCGACAGCATCACCGGTTTCATGAGAGCTCGGGATATTTCTCCTAAAGCAATAGTCGTCATATGCGACGAAGACCTCGATCTTTTTTTCCCTAAAGTTCAAAAAACAATGGAACCCAAAGGGACTCCCCTTTACGACAGTTTTGAGAAAAATGCGGGATGGAATCCGCAAGTCGCGTTGACGCGGGTTTGGCAGGTTTATCGCAGCATCCATTCCTTCACGCATGACGTTGCTATACCCATTGTAAAATCGGGGAAGAGCACGGTCATCGAACATATCGGTTCCGCGATGATCAAAAACGGGAAAATGGTGGACAGGATCAGTTCTGATGAGACTCTTCTATTTAATGCATTCAACGGGGAAAGCGCTCAGGGGAAAATTGAAGTTTTGGATCACGCGAGCGTGCTGATCGTTAATAATACAATTAAAAACAGAAGTAAGTTAACGAATAATAGGCCTTACCTGAAAAGCAAGATCAAATTGAAAGTCTCCCTTCTGGAAACAAGGGGAAACCCATCAAACCAAGTCATTAAAGATGAATTGGTTAAGCTTCTTACTAAACGGTTTAACCGCATGTTAACTAAAGTCCAGACAAGAGAAGCGGATATTTTAGGACTGGGACAGTTTTTCCGGAACAAAATACGAAGAGATCAGTTGCAACATTGGAGGACCGATTACCTCCCTTATTTAAAAATGGATTTTCAAATGGATATCGTCATTCAAAATGAAGGAAATTTGAAGATGACCAAAGATTAAATTTATTTTTATTTAAGTATTTACTTGATAAAGGAATTGGTTTATTATAAAGCCACGGAACAAAGCGGAAGGGAGGAAAATAAATAGTTGTATGCCTAATGATATATTTTCCGCACTCGCTGATCCAACACGACGCAATATTCTGGAAATGCTTGCTGGCAATGACGAGTTTCCCGCATCCGAGATCTACGATAAATTCCAAGTCAGTCCACAAGCTATCTCCCAACATTTGAAGATTCTTCGAGAAGCGAATTTGGTGCATGTGGAAAAGAGGGCGCAGCAACGCATCTATCGAATTAACACCGATGCAATGGTTGAACTGGAACAATGGTCCAAGAGTATGAGACATCGATGGACTAGACGGTTGGATGCAATGGAAGCAGTCTTAAAAGCAGAAATGAAAAAAAACTTAAAAAACCAAAACGAAGAGGAGCAATCCAATTGAATCAAAGCACGAATAAACAAGACCTCGTCATTACCCGTATATTCGATATCCCCGTCGAACTTGTATGGAAGGCCTGGACGGATCCCAAGCTCGTTATGCTGTGGTGGGGGCCAGCGGACTATATCTCGCCACAATGCGAAATAGACTTTCGTGAAGGTGGAAAATATCTTTTCTGCATGCGTGCACCGAAAGAACAAGGGGGTCTAGATTACTACTCCACAGGCGTCTACGAGAAGATCGTCCCCTTGGAGCGTCTTGAATTTACGCAGAGCTTGGCCGACAAAGACGGCAACGTGGTGAATCCCATAGAGGTGGGCATGCCCCCGGATTTCCCGAAAGAAATCAAATTCGTAATCGAATTCAAAGCCCAAGGCGACAACACGGAACTCATTATCACAGAACACGACTGGACGTTGGGTCAAATGTCCAAATACGCCGTCATCGGCATGAACCAGTCGCTCGATAAGCTTGCGGCAAGTATTGGCTCTTTATAAAAAATCGATAACTAAGGAGATGTTCATCTATGCTAAAGATCACCCCGTTCTTGTGGTTCAATAATAATGCTGAAGAAGCCATCGATTTTTACAGCTCTATCTTTAAAAATTCATTAACGGTGAGCGTTACCCGTTATGGAGAAGGAGCGCCTGCACCGAAAGGGACTCTAATGTCCGCCACATTTGAGCTTGAGGGACAAAAATTCATGGCCTTAAACGGCGGTCCGCATTTCAAGTTCAACGAAGCCATCTCGCTTTTCGTGAACTGCGAGACGCAAGAAGAAGTAGACGAACTGTGGGAGAAACTGTCCGAAGGCGGAGAAAAATCAAGATGCGGCTGGCTCAAGGACAAATTCGGTCTGTCGTGGCAGGTCATTCCTACCATTTTAGGCGAGTTGTTGCAAGATAAGGATGCCAGAAAAGCGCAAAACGTTATGGAAGCCATGATGCAAATGGATAAAATCGATATAAAAGCTTTGAAGCAAGCCTATGAGAAATAATATGACGAATAAATCGGAAACAATCGGCAATCAACAAGTAGTTGATTATATGAATAATCTTGAACATCCCTTTAAGAAGGAAATAGAGGAAGTTCGAAAAATTATTCTAGGTACGGATAATCAACTTACGGAACACATAAAGTGGAATGCGCCGAGTTACTGCTATAACAATGAAGACCGAGTGACTTTTAATTTGCACGGCAAAGGATATTTTCGGCTTATCTTTCATTGCGGAGCCAAGGCTAGAGATACCATAGCGAAGGAACCTTTATTTGATGACATCACAGGTCTGCTAGAGTGGGCTACCGGCGACAGAGCTATATTAAAATTTACAGATATGAATGATGTGAACGCCAAGAAAGAAAAGCTAGAAATATTGATATCTAAGTGGATAGAAGCGACGGGATGACAGGTAACAGACAGGCTTCAATAACCAATAATTGTCCACCTTTCTAATCATAATTACCTTCATAAAAGTAGATAACCTATTTATAATAAAAGTATTGCAGGCAGCTTTTTTATACTGGCCTGCAAGACGAGCAATCAAAGCGCCTATCCAAAAGAAGGTGCTTTTTTTCTATTAATCGCATTGGGGTCGAGTTATTTCCCAATAATGGAGAGGAATGATAGGGATGAAGATCTTGATCGTGGACGATGAGCCGAGACACCGCAGAGGGATGGCGAATATGATTCATACGCTGCGGCCCGAAGATCAAGTTCTTATCGCGAATGACGGGGCAAGCGCGTTGGAGTCCGTCAGATCTAACGAGCCCGATGTCGTGTTAACCGATATCCGGATGCCCAATATGGATGGTCTTGCGTTTCTGAAGCAGCTTGAAGACGAGAACCTTCAGCCCAAGGTCGTGATGGTTTCCGCTTATAATCTCTTTGAATACGCCCAGAAGGCCATCCGGCACGGGGCTTACGACTATCTGTTGAAGCCGGTGGAAGCGGAGAAGGTAGAAGACGTCTTGCGGCGTATCGAGGAACTACTCGCAGATGAATCCCGGCAGTATTCGGAATCGGAGGAGCTAAAGCATCGGCTTAGCCTCACTTCTTCTGCCTATCGAAACCGCCTTATTCTGTCCTGGTTAAACGGAAGCTTGTCGGCTGCGGAGCGTCAAGAGCTCGAGAAGCTGGACTGGATACAAGGAAACGGGATCGTTATTTTCTCGGAATTCCGCGTCGAACTTGGGAACAAAGCCGAACTTGACCCCATTGGCTTGATGCAACGCTTGGAGCAAACATGGGCGGAATGGGGCGAAGCCCATACTTTTCCCTTGAACGCTTTGGAGGAAGATATTTTTCAAGCGGTTACGATCCTTCGAACGTCTCTGCATACCCTCGATCGAATGCCGGATATTCGCTTAAGGGTGACCTCTTTAGGTACAGAATGGGCAAAGGCCGGACAGCTTTCACATGGGATCGGACCGGAATGCCGGTCGTTATGGTTGGAAGCTCCTCAAGCATACCGAGCAGCCCAATCCGCGAATAGATATAACTTCCATGAATGCTGGAACGGCATTCTATTCCATGAAGAAATCTTACCCTCCCGCAATCCCATCATTCTTGACGGAGAGAAGCTGTTCGAAGCACTGCAAGGAAGGGATGCCAATGCTGCTATAGACATATGCCAGACTGCATTCAATCAACTTGCAGCTAACGGCCATGCGAATCCAACCCTGATCAAAGAATCCGCCGCTCTTATTATCATGAAGATTAAAAGCAGAATTCGCGATTTCGTCGACCGACAGGTAGGGAGCGCGCTCACGAATTCGGTCGTTATGGCTATTCCGGCTTGCCAAACCTATACAGAGCTAATGGCTCTTCTGGAGGGAAGGCTGCGGGATGTGCACGATGCGTTACAGCAAGCGCAATTGGACAGAAGCGAGATTATCGTTGCCGAATGTTTGAGATGGATTCATGAGCACGCCAAGGAAGATTTGACGCTGGAACGGGCTGCCGAGCATTTTTTCTTCAATCCTTCTTATTTCAGCACATGGATCAAAAGCCGTACGGGGACGACGTTTTCCGATCATGTCATGGAGGCCAGAATGCAGAGGGCTAAGCAATTGCTTGCGGCAAACAGGCTGAAAATATATGAAATCGCCGCAGAGTGCGGCTATCAGGATACGAAGTATTTCTGCAGGGTATTCAAGAAACAGAACGGCATGTCACCGGAAGCTTATAAACACACATCCTTCCCGCAAAGGAGAGGCGAGGGATGAAGATGACATTCCGCTCTCGATTGTTAGCCAGTTATATATTCCTTATTGCAGTCCCGCTTATCGTGCTTGGGACCCTTTTCTATCGTACAAGCTTGCAGGTCGTGACGGATCAAGCGCAGAAGAACGTGTACGAAATCGTCAAGAAAAACAACGAGATAATGGACACCAAGCTGCGGATCGTAGACCAGAACAGCCTAGCCTTGTTCGTGGACAAGGATTTATTTCAAGTATTCAATAGCTTGAATCCGAACAACGAGGCGAATTTACTCGCCGCCGATCGTCTAGTATCCGATGCTTTAAGAAAATATTTCTCGCAAATCGACGACGTGTACGCTTACCAGTTATGGACGTCTTACTTTACGTTCGGCCAGACGTTGCCCCAAGGCGATCCGAACAAGTCGGATATTTACCGCGCGGCGCAACAGGCAGGAGGCAAGATGGTGTGGTATCCCACCTATGATTTCGTGGAAATGTTCGATCAACCGTATTTAGCGAAAGGATCGATCGATTTCCGTCATTTATTTTCCGCGACTCGACTCCTTAATTTTTCTTATTTGAACAATACAACCTTGGAGAAGCTGGATGCGGGCATTGAACGGCCTGTTCTAACGATCAGCTTCAAATCCGACGCGCTGAAATCCCTGTACGAGAAAAGCATTCCCGACGGTTCTCGCTATTTGGTTCTAGATCCGGACAATCGCGTCGTTGCCAGCGATGAATCCGGTAAAATAACGAAAATATATAAGGATGATTGGGTAGAACAGCTTCAACAGGTTGGCAGCGGTACGCGGAGAATGAAGCTTGACGGCGAGGAAATGATCGTCTGCTTCGATCGCTCGCAAGTCACCGGATGGATGTCCATTGTCATGACGCCCGAATCCGCGCTCGTCGGTAGTCTCGTTCCCATCATCCGTACCTCATCCACCCTGCTGGCCTTCATTATGGGAATCGCCGCGCTTATTTTCGCTTATTTTATTTCAGGCAAAATTACGAATCCGATCAAGAAGCTGCTCGGCGCGATGAAGTCCGTGGGCGAAGGGGATTTCCAAACAAAGGTCGTCGTCGGCACCAATGATGAATTCGGGATTTTGCTCCAGCGGTTTAATCGGATGAACGATCGGATTCGGTTATTGGTTTCGGAAAATTACGAGATCAAACTAAAGGAGCAGGAAGCGGAGATCCACGCGCTGAACATGCAAATGAATCCGCATTTTCTGTACAATACGTTAAACGTGATGAACTGGACGGCCATCGAGAACGATCAGAAGGAACTAAGCAAAATGCTAGTGTGCTTATCCAACATGCTGCACTATACTTCGCGGAAGGAATGGGGAGCCGTACATCTATCCGAGGAAATCGAGTGGATGAAAAACTACTTCTATATCATGTCTGTCCGATTCGAAGATAAATTCACGGTCAGCTACGAGATTGATCCGATGCTTTACGATTACAAGATGCCAAGGCTGCTCTTTCAGCCGTTCGTCGAAAATGCCATTTTGCATGGTTTCGATCAAACCGAATCGGGAGGACTCATCCGCATACGTGGCTGGATCGATGGAGGAACCCGGCATTATGAAGTCGCGGATAACGGACGGGGAATGAGCAGCGACACGGTTAATGCTATTTTATATCGGGAATCGTCTTCAATAGGCATTAAGAACACGATAGCCCGTATCCAGATGACTTACGGTGAAGAATATGGAGTCGTTATCTCCTCTATACCGGGTTCCGGAACGAAAGTGATCATCACGCTTCCGCTGAATACCCAATAATAATCCACCATTCCAATCAGGTTCGGGTTTTGTAAGCGCTATACCTGGTTCTATAATGAGAACATCATAGACTGCAGCTATGAACCAATAGGGTTTGAAATCGAAAGGGGTTCAGTATATGTCACGACAATGGAAATCCATAACCGTTCTGATGGCTTTAGTCTTGATGTTGGTCGCGATTGTTTCCGCTTGCGCGAAGTCCAACTCGGGCTCTGGAAACAGCAATTCCAATTCCCCCGCCAATACGGCGAGTTCAGAATCACCTAGCAAAGAAGGGGCGAATGAGCCCATTACGCTTCGCATGACAGTATGGGGAGCACCGGAGGAAGTAGCTGCCTACAAGGTGGCCATCGCAAAATTCGAGGCAAAATACTCGAACATCACCGTGAAACTTCAGCATATTGCCGCAGACTATGATACGAAACTCACGACAATGGTTGCAGGCAATGACGTACCGGATATCGCGATGATGGAGTCCGGCAGCATTGCTTTCCCTTTGGCGGAGCAAGGCAAGTTCTACAATCTTCAGGAATTTCTCCAGTCCGATCCGGAAATCAATGCGGACAGCCTAGTCCCGAATATCTCGTATTCACTTGAACCGGGGAATGTAATCGGCTTAGCTCCGGGTCCGGAGTCATTTGGTTTGTTCTACAACGAAGATATTTTTAACGATGCGGGCTTGACGCCTCCGCCTTCTAAAGCATCGGAAGCGTGGACATGGGATGAGTTCGTAGAAGTCGCCAAGAAACTGACGGTCGACACGAAGGGCAGGAATGCAGCAGATGCCGACTTTGATCCTAAAAACATTAAACAATACGGAGTTAACGTTCCGACGTGGTGGGGGAGCTACAGCAACTTTATTTACTCCAACGGAGGGGACTTCGTCTCCGAGGATGGGAAAAGCTTCGCGCTCAACCAACCGGCAGCAGTGGAAGCTCTTCAGAAGGTAGCGGATTTGATCAATGTCCATCATGTCGCACCGTCTCCAGTTCAAGCCAAGAACATTCCGGCTACGAACGTTGCGCTTCAGACGAAAAAAGTGGCAATGGCCATCGATGGGCAATGGGCAAGCACGGGATTGGCCCAATCGAAATTCCACTTCAACGTCGGCGTATTACCGACCATGAAAGCTCCCATGACAACAGTCGTTTGCGGAATGTTCTCCATGTTCAAGTCAACCCAACATCCTAAAGAAGCTTGGGAATTGATGAAAGCGCTGCTAGACCCGGAAGCCTCGATTGACATGATTACGGCGGGTACATGGATGCCTTCTTATAAAGACTGGTATACGGACCCGGCTATGCTTGCTAAATGGACGGAAAACCTGGATTCACGGCCATCGGGATATAAAGATGCTATCATAGATGTCCTACTGAATAATAGCCACCAGACACCGACGGGTTACGTGAAAAACTTCAATAAGATTATGGATATCGTTAATCCCGCTTTGGATAAAGTATGGCTCGGCCAACAAACGGCTCAAGAGGCTATGGATTCAATCGCGGATAAAGCGCAGAAACAGGTTCAGGGCCGCCGCGACGTGAAGGGATAAGGACTCAACGATTCTATCATGCGGGAAACGGCGTTCTTGCTCAAGATCGCCGTTTCCTTAAATAGGAGAGCTTCGAGAACGGAGGTACGCATGAGAAAAGGACTATTCTACGGGTTGTTGTTCACGTCGCCCGCCATACTCGGTTTTATCATCTTCACATTGGGTCCCATGATTGCCAGTTTGGTGCTTAGCTTGACGGATTATAACGTGTTTAAGGATCAAACCGCTTTCGTCGGAATCGATAATTATTCCAAGCTTTTCTCGGGTGAAGACGAACTATTCTATCAATCTCTAGGCATTACTTTTTACTTTGTACTATTGCGTGTACCCGCCGTTATTATTATCTCTTTCGTAATCGCCTTGCTTCTTAACCTGAACGTGAGAGGAAGAGCCATATTCCGTACGATCATCTACTTGCCCAGCATCGTCCCTGCGGTCGCATCGGCCATGATCTGGATGTGGCTGCTTAATCCCGATCTGGGCCTTGCCAATTCCGTGCTCGGATGGTTACATCTGCCGACAAGCAATTGGTTATATTCGGAAGGCAGCGTTATTCCGTCCGTCGTGCTCACAACGTTGTGGGGTATCGGCGGTACTGTTATTATTTTCCTTGCGGGGCTGTCGGGTATTCCGAAGCAGTATTACGAGTCGATCGACGTGGATGGGGGCGGGTGGTACAGCAAACTGCGCCACATTACGATTCCGATGGTCACGCCGACGATTTTCTTCAATACCATTATGACGATCATCGGTTCCTTCCAGGTGTTTAACGAAGCTTATATCTTGACGCAGGGCGGACCGAATAACCGCAGCTTGTTCTACGTGTTCTATCTCTGGCGCACGGGTTTCCGGGATACCGAGATGGGGTATGCATCAGCGTTAGCATGGGTACTGTTCCTCATTATTATGTTTTTCACCTTCTTGGTGTTCAGAACCTCGAAGTCATGGGTGCATTACGAAGGAGGGGAGCGTCCGTGAGGCAATCGAAGCTTTCGTTAACTGCAGGTTATTCGGCCCTTTTATTGATCTCGGTCCTGTTTATCATTCCATTCGTATGGTTGATGCGGAGCTCGCTCATGGATTTGTCGCAAATATTCACCATGCCGCCGGAGTGGATTCCGACGCCATTCCATTGGGATAATTTCCATCGAGCGCTCACGATTTTGCCGTTCGATACTTTCTTCACCAATACGCTTATTATAGTTGTCGGCGTTATTGTCGGCACTGTCGTTACCAGCAGTATCGCGGCGTTCGGGTTCTCGCGGATACAGTGGAAAGGCCGGGATATGCTATTCGGCATTCTGATGTCCAGCATGATGCTGCCCGTGGCCGTTACCCTTATTCCCAGCTTTCTCGGATGGCAGATGCTCGGCTTCTACGATACGTATTACCCGTTGATCGTGCCTGCTTATTTCGGCGGGGGAATCTTCAATATTTTCCTGCTTCGTCAATTCTATTTAACGATTCCGCGAGATTTCGATGAGGCGGCATTCGTGGACGGTGCAACCTATTTCCAAATCTATAGGAGTATTATTTTACCGTTGAGCCGTTCGGCTATTATTGTGGTCGCGTTGTTCAGCTTCCTGGGAACCTGGAACGATTTTATGGGACCGCTCATTTACTTGAAAAGCGACAGCCTCTTTACTCTTGCGCTCGGGCTGCAAATGTTTCAAGGTTCCTATACC
Organism: Cohnella silvisoli; assembly: GCF_021190915.1. GTDB lineage: Bacteria > Bacillota > Bacilli > Paenibacillales > Paenibacillaceae > Cohnella > Cohnella silvisoli. The sequence goes on along the minus strand of NZ_JAIOAP010000017.1, from coordinate 57,950 downwards.
GCGCAGTGGGATTTGCTGATGGCGGCTTCGGCAGCCGTCGTGCTGCCCTGCGTCATCGTGTTTCTGATCGGACAGCGGTACTTCCTTGAAGGGATTACTTTGACCGGCCTGAAAGGATAAGTTAACTAAAGAGAGGAAAATCCTGAATGACACAAATAGAAACCGGATTGAAGAGATGGCAGAGCGTTCCCTTTACAAAGGTTGAAATTGACGACGAATTCTGGCGTCCGCGCCTGGAAGTGCTGAAGAACGTCACGATGAAAGCCTGCTTAGCCCAATGCGAAGATACCGGGCGCATATCGAACTTCGCCAAAGCGGCCGGGCTGATCGACGGCAAATTCGAAGGCATTTATTTCAATGACTCCGATGTGTACAAAGTGCTCGAAGGCGCTGCTTATTCGCTGATGTTGGACAGGGATCCGATATTGGAAGCGGAAACAGATCGTATCATCGAGCTTATAGCCGCGGCCCAGGAAACGGATGGGTATTTGTGTACCTACTATACGTTGGAAGCGCCCGATAGCAAATGGACGGATATGGAGAAACACGAAATGTACAACGGCGGCCACTTAATCGAGGCGGCGGTCGCTTATTACGAAGCGACGGGCAAACGCAAGCTTCTCGAGGTTGCGTGCCGGATGGCTGACCACTATGACAGCTTATTCGGACCCGGAAAGCGTCATTGGGTGGAAGGTCATGAGGAAATCGAACTTGCGCTCGTGAAGCTGTATCGTGCTACTCATGAGGAGCGTTATTGGAAGCTGGCTCTTTGGTTGCTGAAGGAACGCGGGCACGGTCATGGAATAGGGGCGATATGGGACAAGGAAGAGTGGGGACCGGCATACTGCCAGGACGATGTGCCGGTTCGGGACATCGAGAAGGTAACCGGTCACGCCGTCCGTGCCATGTATTTGTATACGGCAATGGCGGATGTCGTTCACGCTTCCGGCGAAACAGCCTACGTCGATGCCTTGCATCGAGTTTGGGCGCACACGGTGGAGCGCAACATGTACGTAACGGGCGGGATCGGTCCTTCCTTGCATAATGAAGGCTTCACTCATGATTACGATCTGCCGAACGAAACCGCCTATTGCGAGACATGCGCGGCAATCGCTATGGCGTTCTGGAATCATCGGATGAACCTGTTGTTCGGGGATGGCAAATATGCGGACTTAGTGGAGCGTGAAATGTACAATGGCGCTTTGGCTGGGATTTCGTTGTCTGGCGACAAATTTTTCTATGTCAATCCGCTGGCATCGAAGGGCGATCACCATCGCGTGGAATGGTTCGGCACGTCCTGTTGCCCGACGAATTTGGCGCGGTTTCTGCCATCCATCGGCCAGTACGCTTATGCGAGGACGGACGATGGGTTTGCCGTAAATCAATTCATGAATAGCGAAGTGGAATTCGAAGTTGGCAGAGGGCTTAACGTCAAGCTGAAACAAACGACGAATTATCCGTGGGACGGCAAGATCAAGCTCGCGGTTACACCTGAACGAACGGGAAAATTCATCATTCGATTGCGCGTGCCCGGCTGGTGCAGAGGTTACAAGCTAAATATCGGCGGAGAGAAATTCCTTGGCGTCGAAGCGCTCACGGAGCAGGGGTACGTTGTTCTAGATCGAAATTGGTCGGAAGGCGACGTCATTATGCTTGAACTGGATATGCCTGTAGAGGTTGTGAGAGCTAAGGCGGAGGTCAAAGCCAATCGCGGCCGTCTTGCCATTCAGCGAGGTCCAATAATCTATTGCTTGGAGAAGACGGATAATCCGGAATTAACCTATGATGCTTGTACCTTCTCAGCACGGGAGGGGATGCAGGTCGAACACCATCCGGATTTGCTGGGAGGAGTGACCGTTCTGACCGGAAAGAGAGGAGAAGGGAAAGACCCTGGAAAGCCTTGTGTATTCATTCCCTACTACGCTTGGGATAACAGGGAGCCCGGCTTTATGCAGGTTTGGATTCGCGAGGCGGATGACCGAGGATTATATTTAATGTAATTAATCAAAACCGCAATCGGGCGAACATGATTTTAATTAACCACATTAATTGATACACAATAAATATTATGTAAACTAAATCGAAGAGGAAGCGGCGTGTCGTGAGTTTCAAACGACACGCCGGTTTTCAAAAGTGAATTTCCTCTTTGCCAATAGGCAGGGTGAAATGGAAGTTAACTCCTCCAGGCCGATTGGCGACGCCGAATCGGCTGTCATGTAGCAGCAAGATGCTGCTCACGATGGCAAGACCGATGCCTGTCCCGTTAGCATCCCGGCTGCGAGATTTCTCGACTTTATAGAAAGCGTCCCAAATTTGCGCCAATTCATCTTCCGGAATAGAGTCGCCTTCGTTGAACACGTCGATTCGAGCTTCGGATTGACCCGGAGAACGGGAGAGACCTATCCGTATGATTCCGCCCGGAGGGGAGTGCTTGATCGCATTGCTGAGCAGATTGGCCAACACCTGCCCGATGCGCAGACGGTCGCCAAAGACATGGATTTCTTCCCCGAGCAACATTAGTTCGCAGCGAATTCCTTTCTTCTCGATGTCGATTGACATTTTGTTTAGAATCGAGTGAATCGCCTTGCCCATTGGGAATACGGCTACGTTCAATTTATATTTCATCGATTCCAATTGGGACAAATCGAGCAAGTCAGTGATGATATCGGACATTCGCCCGGCTTCCTCCATAATGACGTCCAAATATTCCCCTCTTCGTTCTTCCCCCACGATATTCTCCTTTAATCCTTCGGCGTAACCGCTGATCAGGCTTATCGGTGTTTTCAGTTCATGGGATACGCCGGCGACGAATTCCTTGCGCATCTGCTCGAGCTGACGCTCTTTTTCAATATCCGCCGTCAACTTCCGGTTGGCCGAATGAAGTTGCCGCAGCGTCTCATCCAAATTTTGCGACAAGAAGTTGAGCGTGTTGCCTAGGCTGCCGATTTCGTCCTGCGATTTGACATCGGATCGGACGCTGAAATCCAAGTTGGCCATTTGCGAAGCCACGGCATTCAATCGTACGAGCGGCCTGGAAATCATCCGGGAATACAGGAAGGTCAGCAGTAAAATAACCACGACGGCCAGAGCCAGAAAATAGGGATATAAATTTCGGATAACGCCGGCGGCTTCTCCAACAGGCTGTAAGGAAGTGACGGAGACGAGAACGTCTTGAACCCCCATATCACCTGAGCAATTCATAGTCTTAGAGCAAGGTTTGCCGGAAAGCAAGCTGAATAGCACGATGCTGTTGTTGCTGTCGTTGATCTGCGCAGCCTTCGTCTCGTAGACAATCGTCTCATTCATTATCACTTTGGTGAATCGGACCTTGTCGGATGCCCACTCCTGCACAGCCGGATCTATTAACATCATCATTTTTTTTTGGAATTCCGGCGCCTGTGCTTCAAACATGAAATACTTGACTTTGCCTTTGATGCCGTTGTTGCCGTCTATGCGAATAATCGTTGAATAAATAGATTCGTTGGTCATATCAGACAGCGCCTTGATGAGCCGATTTTGCGTATTGATGTCTTCCATCAAATCAAAGGAATTAAATGGATCTTTATTTGGGACATATAAGCTTTTAAGTTTCTCAATTTTGTTTTTGAGCGTCGATATTTTTTGCGCTTTGTAATACGATTCGAAAGTTTGCAGCTGCAAAAACATCATAAGCGTGATCAAGCCGATCAAAAAGACGGAAGTAATGACGAACAGTTTAGTGGAAATGCTTCTTTTTCTCATAGCTTCACCTGGAATTTGTACCCGTATCCGATAACGGTGGCGATATGTCCGGCTTGATCCCGCAGTTTCTGTCGGAGCCGCTTAATATGCGTGTCCACGGTTCGCACATCCCCCTCGTAATCGAATCCCCAAATTTGATCTAATATTTTCTCCCTCGTAAGCGCGATGTTGCGGTGTTTGTATAAATACAGGAGAAGCTCGAACTCCTTGGGGGCCAGTTCGGTTCGGCTGCCGTCGATTCGCACCTCGTGGGACAGCTCGTTCATTTCCAATCCTCCAGCGCTTATCCAGCCTTCCGAAGAGGGGTCCGTCTCCGTATATATTTCCTGTCGCTTGAACAGAGCTCTGATTTTGGCAGACAGCACTTTGAGGCTGAATGGCTTCGTAATATAATCGTCCGCCCCAAGCTCATAACCGATTAATTTGTCGTTTTCTTCCGATTTCGCCGTCAGCAGCACGATCATAGCGTTCGACCGGGAGCGCACCGACTGGCAAACGGTCAAGCCGTCAACATACGGCATCATAATATCAAGAATGATCAAATCGACGTCGTTTTGGGCAAAAAGATCGAGCGCTTCCTGTCCGTTCGACGCTTTCAGAAGACGATATCCGCCTTCATGCGTGAAAAAATCGATGAGCAGCTTGCGCATTTTCGTTTCGTCATCGACAATCAGAATCGTTTTCGTTTGATCCACGGTTGTCTCACCTTTCTAGCAACGGATAACCGGAGATGACACAGGAATGTCACACAGCCGGATTATGATTACAAGCGAACAAGATTTGCATTGAATTTATCCTAAAAAGGAAGTGCCTGTCCAGTGAAAAAATATATGTTTTCCCTAACCGTTGTTGTTTTGATTGTGATGCTGCTTTCCGCTTGCTCCGGAGGCGGTAACAATACAGGGCTTGGGCAGTCGACAGGAGGAGGAGACGTGGTAAGCTCGGTTTCCGGCAATACGCTGACTATCGCCGTCACGAAAACCGAGCCATTCTTCGAAACGCTCAAACAGAAATTCGAAGCGTCTCACCCGGGCGTCACCGTGAATATCAAGGAGTACATTACTTCCACCATTGATAAGAGCGCTTCGGGAGCGATGCAGCAAATGCAGCGTGAAATGGAGAAGTACGTCACAACCGTGACGACGGAGATGGCGAGCGGACGCGGACCGGACCTGCTGGTGACCAACTATTTGCCGTACAAGAAATATGCCGACAAGCATATGCTGGCGGATATATCCAAGTTGATGGCGGATGATTCCTCATTCGATTCCAGCAAATATTTCATCAATGTGTTCGATACGATGAAATACAAGGGAGGATTGTTTGCAAACGAGTAAAAGGGAATGACACAGGATTGTCACAACACCGGATTATGATTACAAGTGTACAAGATTTGCATTGCATTCATTCTAATAAGGAAGTGTCATTACTATGAAAAAAAATATGTTATCTCTAACTGTTGTGTTGATTGTGATGCTGCTTTCCGCTTGCTCCGGAGGCGGTACGAATACGGAGCCGAATACGGGGCCGAATACGGGGCCGAATACGGGGCCGATTACTCTGACCTTAGCAGTCACGAGGACCGAGGGGTTCTTCGAAGAGCTCAAGCAGAAATTCGAAGCATCGCACCCGGGCGTAACCGTTAATATCAAGGAATACGTTACTTCCACCGTTGATAAGAGCGCTTCGGGATTTCTGCAGCAATATCAGCGCGACATGGAGAAGTTCGTCTCCACCGTCACGACGGAGATGGCAAGCGGACACGGACCGGACTTGCTGGTGACCAATAATTTGCCGTACAAGAAATATGCCGACAAACATATGCTGGCCGACATCAATAAACTGATGTCGGACGATACCTCGTTTGATTCAAGTAAATACTTCACCAATGTGTTCGATACGATGAAATACAAAGGAGGGTTGTATGCGATTCCGACGTCCGTACAATTCACCAACTTGTGGTTGGGGGACAGCACCTTGCTCGGTGGCGCCAAAATTGACGACAACACGTGGTCCTGGCAGGATTTCGCCGATTTGGCGAAACCGCTAGTTCCTCAGGGCGGCACTGCCCTTGGCGGCTTGCCCACGGATCAACTGCTGCTGACGATGCTTAATCCCGGCATTGAACAATTCGTCGATATGGAAAACAAGAAGGCGAGCTTTGATTCCCCGGAGTTCAAAAATTTGCTGACGCTGGCTAAAACGATGATCGACGAAGGGATCGTTTCCGGGTCGTTCGAAGACATGATCGCGGCAGGCAAAGGCCGTGGAACGGGGTTGTTCGAAGCAGGCGGATTCCGTTACGTTGATGAGTTCGTGATAGGGCCAATAGAAAGGTTCAACGGCAATGCAACTGTTTACCGGGCTCCAAGCACGACACCGAATCAGGGATACTCGTTTCGCTCGAATTTGACTTTGTCGATTAACGACAAGTCGAAAAATAAGGAGATGGCCTGGGAGTTCCTGAAGTTCGCGCTTTCCGAAGAAATCCAAGTCGAACGTGAAGGCAAAAGCGGCATGAGAGGCATGCCGGTCAATAAGGACGCGTTTCATCAGCTTCTGGATAAATTGAAAGCTCCCGATGCATTTGGGGAGAGCCGTACAATTCAAATTGATGAAGGTAAAGAACTGACTGTGCCGCCTGTAACCCAGGTGCAGCTGGACAACATCGAATCCTACATGACAGGTATCCGTTCCGTAGATGAAACGGACGATAAAATTTTCAATCTCATCCAGACCGAATCAGAACCGTTCTTCAGCGGTCAAAAATCGGTGGAGGATGTCGCCAAATCGATTCAGAACAAAGTAGAAACATATTTGAACGAGTGAGCGGGGAAAGGCGGGAATGAATCCGGATGCTGAAACGCCGAAAGTTCAACGAGGGGATCACCGCCGGATTGTTTTTGGCACCTAGCGCGGTCGGGTTCGCTTTGTTCTTTTTCATCCCGTTCCTGATCGGCTGCTATTATTCCTTGATGGATTCACCTGTGGACGGTTCGTTCGTGGGGCTGCGCAACTACAACGACTTGTTGCATAACGAGGTGTTCCGAAGAGCCGCGTGGAACACTTTCCGGTTTACCGCGATCAGCGTTCCTCTGAACATGCTGCTATCGCTCGGACTTGCGATGATGCTGAATCGAAGCGTGTACTTGCGGAGTTTGTTCCGTATCTCCTTCCTGTTCCCGCTCGTCATTCCGGTCGCTTCGGTAGTGCTGATCTGGCAAATCGTATTCGAATTGAACGGATCGCTTAATGGCTTGATGCAATCTTGGGGAATGAGCCCCCGAGATTGGATGGAAAGCCATAATTCGCTGGCCGTCGTCATTATCGTTTATTTATGGAAAAACATCGGGTACAACATGGTGCTCTTTCTCGCGGGTTTGCAAAACATTCCGGTGGATTATTACGAAGCTGCATCCATCGACGGCGCCGGCAAATTCAGGCAGTGGCGTTCGATCACTCTCGTGTATTTAACTCCGACGACCTTTTTCGTATTCATCATCTCGATCATCAATTCGTTCAAAGTGTTTCGGGAAACGTACATGATCGCAGGGGAGTACCCGCATGAGGATATCTACATGATGCAGCATTACATGAACAACATGTTCAAATCGCTAGACTATCAGAAGCTGACGAGCGCTGCATTCCTGATGGCGCTGGCGATCACATTGCTGGTATTTGTCCTGTTTCTGGTCGAACGGCGCATCACCAATTCTATCAGCGGATAACAAACGGAAGGGAGAGCTGCGGGGAATGGCATCCGAAGGCGCAAAATCGTTTATTCGTTTCAGAGTGCGCCCGCTCATCGCGGGAATGTCGGCGAGAATGCGAAAAACGCTGCTCGTTGCCGTTTTGGCTGGACTAGCCGTTCTGTTTGTTTTTCCGATCGCCTTGACCCTGACCCAATCTTTGATGAGCGAAAATGAAATTACTATGAACCTCGCGCCAGTCTCCGCCGAAGGATCTTCCAGATCCTTAGATCCGCGGGCGGACAGCGATTATGTGCGCTTGAAATGGATTCCGGACCGGGTGACGTTATCCCAATTTTACTACGTGCTCGTGAAGCAACCGCAGTTTCTGTTCATGTTCTGGAACTCCGTCATTCTTACGGTGCCGATCATCGCCGGACAGATTGTCGTCTCGGCACTGGCTGGATATGCATTCTCGCAGCTGCGTTTCCGAATGCGGGAGCCGCTGTTCTTCATCTACATCGTTACGATGCTGATGCCGTTCCAGGTAACGCTTGTGCCCAATTTTATTATCGCGGATCGATTGGGACTGCTCAATTCCTACCTTGCGATTATATTTCCGGGTATATTCGGAGCATTCGGCGTCTTCTTGCTCCGCCAATTCATGACTTACATTCCATATGCCTATGTCGAAGCGGCCCGGATCGACGGATGCAACCAACTGCAAATTTTCCTGCGTATCGTTATGCCGTTGTGCAAACCCGGCATCGCCGCTCTGGCCATGCTGCTGTTCATCGATAATTGGAACATGGTGGAGCAGCCGCTTATCTTTTTGCAGGATGCGACCAAACAGCCATTGTCTGTGTATTTGTCGGTTATCGGAGAAGGGGAGCGCGGCATCGCCTTTGCGGCATGCTCCATCTACATGATGCCGATGATCCTTATGATGCTATACGCGGAAAACCATCTGGTCGAAGGAATACAACTTTCCGGAATCAAGGGGTAAATGCCATGACTAAACGAACGGTCCGCAATGTGATGATCAGCTTCATTGTCATGATGATCGCACTGACGTTGTTTTCTACCACTTTGCTGCAATTCACACTTCCTCAAGTCACCTTGGAAGCGCCCGGTCCCGGTGCGCTGTCCCATTATGTCAGCGGCTCGGGCACGATTACAGCTGCAGAAGTGTCCGACTTATACGCGGATTCCGAAACGCAATGGCCCGTTGATCAGGTGAAGGTGGAGGTTGGTGACCGGGTCAAAGCCGGGGATACGCTTGTTACTTTTAGCACGGGCGACGGTAAAAACGCGCTCGCTGACGAAGAGGCGCGCTATCGTCAACAGCAGCTCGGACTAGACAAGCTTCACGACGATTATATTACTGCGCAGCACAGCGGGGACGAGACGCAAACCCGTACTTTGAGCCGAGATATCGAAAGCGCGAGGTTGGACATGCAAATCCAGCAACGGAAAATCAATAAGCTGCGGCAGCAGTTGGAGAACGGCACTTCACTTAAAGCCGCCGTCTCCGGGATCGTTACCTCAGTTAACGTAAAGGAAGGTTTGCCGTTGCAAGGCGCGGTTCCGGCTGTAAGCGTCACCGACTCGTCCAAGCCTTTGCAGCTTATCGCAACATTGCCAGAAGAGCAGGCGAAATATTTGATTGTAGGAGACGAAACCGCCGTTACGGTCAGTTCCATCGATCAAGCACCGACCACAGGAAAGATTTCTGAAATTCGCAGTCCGTTAGCCGACGGACAAGACGGCCAATCCGGGCAGCAGACCCAGACAGATTCCAAAGAGATATTGATCGATCTAGAGGACAACCGGTTGAAAGGCGGGGAATATGCCGAATTCTTTATCAACAAACAGACGAAACCCGTTCAGACGCTCATTTCTAACGGCGCAGTCCGAGAGAACTCGGACGGGAATTATGTGCTGTTGCTCAAGAAAAGGCAGGGCGTGCTCGGAGACGAATATTACGCGCAGCAGGTTAAAGTCATTACAGGTGATGCTGACGAAACGAACACGGAAATTAAGAGCGGGATAGAGAACAGGATGGATAAGGTCATCGTTTCCAGCAGTTCGCCGGTCGCAGATGGAGACCGGGTCAGGCTTGCCGACTGAAGCTTCGGGAAGGGAAAGGATGCAAATATCATGAGTAGAACGCGTTTTTCATCTTATATGGTGTTTACGGGAATGCTGCTCTTGTTCGCAAGCACTGTTCTTTCCCAGTCGTTCGTCTCGGAGTGGAAGAAGCTGAACGGACCGTTTTCCCTCGGAAAACTGTCTGCCACCGTTAACTTGGCGGCTGACCCAACCGGTTCGTCGGGGCTGTCTTTGGACGAAGCCGAGCGCTTGTCCGATGTATGGGGAGTTCCGATCGCCTATTCGGCAAGAGTGCCGGGCAACATCACGACGGAAAGTCGGTCCGTTTCAGGGGATTTTATCGGTATCGGCGGCAGTTACGACCAGTTTACGCACTTGTGGCTGCGAAAAGGCGTCACCGTTTCTGCGGGCGCGATCCGGGATCATGCCAGGGTGGCGGTGCTCAGCTCCGACATGGCGGATCAACTGTTTCATTCGCAGGATGTCGTCGGGCTTCACTTCCGGATGATGAACACCGATTTTCACATCGTCGGCGTGTTCACAGAGCGGGATTCTTTGGTCGGTTGGATGACGGACGATGGAGTTCCGGATCTCCTCATTCCCGTCACCACCATGATTGAATTGCAGCCGACAGTAAAAATCCAGACCGTGAATTTCCAGGCGAAAAGCTCTGCGGCGGTTTCCGGCGAAATGGAGGCGGGCAGTGCATTAACGGCGGTCGGCAAGCAGGCATCGGCGTTCGTTATCACGAACTATGTCCAATCTTATAAATGGGTGGCGCAAAAACCGGCTTTATTGCTGTTTATGTGCGGCCTCATCGTTATTTGGTTGTTTATTCGGATCATGGCGTCGAAATTAAAAGCCGCTTACCGGTTGCTTCGGCAAGACCGGGAGTTGATGGAGGTGGCCGACATCTGGACAACAATAAGCCGGACGTTGATGATGCATCTTGCGGGAGCTGTATTGGCGGCAGCGGGGATCTTGTTAATGTGGCTGTTGATCCGCTATCCCTTTTATATTCCGGCCGACTCGATTCCGGGCGAACTGATCGATTGGACGTTTTATCGGGATAAAATGTTGGAATTCTGGCAAAATCGGCTAGGGCAAATGGGATATGTCGCTTCGTCGGATGAGATATTGCAAAACCGCGTGAATACGTTTGTCACCTGGCTATTGGGCGCAGGGTTTGCTATTGGACTCCCGTTGTTCATAATTGGTGCAAGAGAATGGGCGATTATGAACGTGACCGTAAGCGGTCGTCTGATACGGATTTGTCTCTACATGCTGCCAGCCACCGCTTTGACTTTAGCATCCGCTTGGTGGGCGGGAATTCCGACTTTTGCAGGGTGGAAAGAAACAACGGTACTGTTCGGGATGTTTGCGGTGTACGCGGTGGCGTACCGGAGTGGGAACGTGTCTTATTAATTCGCAAATTTTATGATCCTTTAATTCTTGCAACGCTGCATATATGTTATTGTTGAAGTAGTTGCTTATTAGAGGTGATAGTTGCAATGTTAAGCGAGTGGATTGAAGCGTTGCTTGCCCGCTCCTCCCTGACGGGATTCTATGTGCTCATCATTACCTTTCCGCTCGCAATCGTTCAAGGAATCCTCGGCATTTTTCCTTTTACTATTCTTATTGTGCTCAATATTTCCGCTATGGGAATCGTGAACGGACTGCTTACTAGCTGGATTTCCGGCATTATTGTAGCTAATATCGTCTTTTATTGCGGTCGATCTTTTTTCTCCGATTGGTTTAACCGCAAGATTAAAAGAAAAGAAAGCCGCTATGAGAAATGGCAGAAGTACTTCGAGCTTTACGGAATATGGACGCTTATCTTGTTGCGTACTTTGCCTATCCCGAATAACGTCGTTTCTCTAATGGCCTCAGTATCCAGTATTAAACCGTTTGCTTATTTTATTTCATCCGTCGTAGGCAACCTGTCCCAAATTTGGTTGTACGGGATTATAAGCTCATCAATAATAATGCCTAAGCAGGATAGTAAGCTATTAATTGAAATGTATATTGCCTTTTGCTTATCGTTAATCATTGTATTCGTCCGTGGTCAGTTTCTGCAAAGAAACAAGGGGGACAGAACGAAGGAAAGCTTATGAAAAAGTGGATGCTTCTAGCCATTTACCTTATAGTCGCCGGATTAATACTCCTAAATCGGCAGTCCTTATTAGATTGGCTTCAAGTTGAATCTTCATGGAAAGCTGATTTATTATTATTCATGTTTGCATTTATTGTCGCACTCGTTCCTGCAATCCCTTACGGTTTAATTGCTGCTTTGCTCGGTGCCAAATATGGAGCGATCACCGGCAGCCTGATTAATCTAAGTCTATCTTGCGTAGCTGCGATTGCGTTGTTCCTATTGGTTCGGTACGCTTTCAGCCCTAAACAAAGGAAAAGAGCCGCTGATATGAAAGGCCTTTCCCGAATAACGGCTATAACAGAACGCAGCCCTTTCATTGCCGTCTTATTTGCTCGGATGTTGCCCGTCATTCCTTCGCAAGCCATTAACATTTTTGCAGCCCTTACCCGCATGAACGTCATTCCTTATGTTGTGGCAACGATTATTGGGAAAATACCATTCATAGCAGCGGCTACTTTGCTTGGAGATCAAATATTTGGATCATTTCAATGGAGAGAGACATTAATAATTATAGGTATTTACGGGTCTTTTATATTCCTCGTTGGTTTATTATATAAGCGTTATTCAACAAGAAATGCAACGAGTAAATAATGAGCAGCTCCTACTCATGGGGCTGCTCGTTTTATATTGCAAGCGGCTTTAATCAACGGTTATCTTGCTGTAGATGCATCTGTAAATCCACACGCTTTATGAGTGCTGTCACAGAAAGGCTGAGTCTTGGACTGACCGCAGCGGCAAATAGCGATCGTATCTCCGGTTTGAAATACGGCGCCTTTCCCGTCAATCAGTTCAAAATCTCCTTGGATAACATAAGGGCCTTGATCATATTTCGTAATAATTACTTTAGACATTTCTCAAATCACCTCCTTCCGAGACATTCCCTATTCGGGATATTTTGTTGCTAAATCAACTGTTGATCGCACAACTAAAATATCACCATTAAGTTGCGCAGTCAACAATTATTTTGTTGATTACGCAACAAAAGTCATTTATATTGAAAGTACGGAAGGAGGATGGGACCATGGGAAGAGTAACGGAATTGGAACTATCCGCTTGGCGATTATTTATTAAAACTCATGCCACAATTATTGAAAGTATCGAGCAGGATTTAGCGGATCAGAAACGGGTCCCGCTAACCACGTATGACGTTTTAATCGCGTTATTCGAGGCGCCGGATCGCAAGCTGCGCTTTGGAGAATTGAATCAGAAGGTGGTCCTGAGCAAAAGCGGGTTAACACGATTGGTTGACCGGCTAGAACGCGAAGGATTAATTCAAAGAGAAAAAAGCCAAGAAGACCGACGGGGTGCATATGCTGTTCTTACGCATGAAGGAGAGTTGCAATTGCGTAAAGCATGGCCTGTTTATGCGAGAGGGATCAAGCAATATTTTGCTGAACCCTTGTCCGATGATGAAATGCGATCTTTAAAAAGCGCTTTTACAGTCATAAGTAAAGCTTTGCAATCGTCGCACGATAAGGAGGAGAAACCATCATGAGCGAGTGTCGCGCCACTGTTCAATGCGTCATGTTGGCCGATGACCCTGCCACCTTCGTTACTCGCATGGTGGCTGACATTCGTGTCGAGATTGGCGGTATTCCGGGCGACCGACATTTTGGTTTGCTCCGCCCTGCGGATTCCCGGCAAAAAATTTATCCTCGCGGCGCGTTGATTGCGAACAGGCGTCAAATCAGCATCGTCTCGCAGGAAGAATGTGAACTTATCGCTATTCATCTGGGTATTCCCGAGATTAAACCGGAATGGTTAGGAGCCAATATCATGATCAGTGGGTTGGAAAAGTTAACCGAACTTCCGCAAGGAACTCGATTGATTTTCCCGGATGGAACAGGATTAATTTGCGAAGGCGAGAACTTGCCTTGCATAGGACCTGGGAGGGTGATCGAAACGATCTGTAATCAATCCGGACTTAGTCATAAATTTGTGCCTGCAGCCAAAAAAATGAGAGGTATCGTTTGTTCCATAGAACGGGAAGGTTGTATTTCAAGGGGCGATATCATAAGGATCATCGGTGTATAAAGAATTTGAATATGCGGAGAATTTCTTTTATACTATTCACATCTTAGGAGAGGGAGGTGATAGGGATGGCAATCAGAGATTGTCGGACTGGCATGACTCATGCAAAGCCTGGTATAGAGGCGATACTTTGCGTGAGGCGCGATCATGATTAACCCTATCGCCCCCATTGGATATCGTTTCTAATACTTGGCTTTGCGCCTTATTTTCAAGACTACAAATAAGGGGCTGAACCACAATGGTTATACCATTTATTAGAAACCATCACTATAACTTTATTAAGAGACAGGCAGATATACTGCTGCAAGCTCTCAGAACCGTTGCCGACCGGAAAGTAGTGGAATCGGTAAGATCCGGCACGGAAGCGAAAATAATAGAAATGTTCCCGGACATTACGGACGATCAGAAACAGCTGTTGGGAGCTATTTCAGCGCTGGAGTCAACAACTGATTTTCACAAATATCTCGGTTCGCTTGAGCCGTACTTGGCCAAATTTCCGCGAGTAACCAAGGATCAGATTCAGAAACTATTCCCCAAGAATAAGAAGCTGAAGATTCCTGATTTATTATCTATCGACTATCGTTATGCTACCTATCTGAACTGGATCGATATCGCATCGAATAAATTGTTCATCGTGTATCATTTAAACGGGCAGTTTGTCGGCATCGAAGGCAGATATACTCCTACCAATAAGAAAAGCTATTGCTTTTTATGCAACAGATACGAAGAGCTCGCTCTTTTCTCGGCGGTATCCAAAAAAAGGTCGGCCAATTCTTCGCCTGATTACTATAAAGCGTTTGGCAACTATTTGTGTTTGAATGGTCACGAATGCAATAAGAACATGACGGATGTTGAAGCATTAGAGAAATTCATCCACACAGTCTTAGGATAGAGTACACAACAGGAGAGCAATCCGATGTCGGTAATTAAAAAAAAGTCTGAACGAAGTCCGCGTAAACCGCGGGCTTTTTATTTGCGCCCAGCGTGTGCGCTATCTCTAGGGTTGAGGAAGAAACGACTATGTTATGATATAAGGAACCAAGCGCGAAGAAAGGAGAAATCAAGATGGCAACCCTGAATCATGTACCGATAGCAAAGGCAGAAATGCTTATTAGAAAGCCGGTTAAAGAGGTGTTTGAGGCATTTATCGACCCTGCGATTACTTCAAGATTTTGGTTCACCAAAAGCAGCGGAAGATTAGAAGCGGGAAAACGTGTCCAGTGGGAATGGGAAATGTACGGTGCTTCCGCAGACGTTGATGTAAAAGAAATCGAGGAAAACAGGCGAATCCTTATCGAATTTGGTACCACGGTCGAGTGGATTTTTACTTCTCGGACCGAGAACGAAACTTTCGTCACGATTACGAACACCGGGTTCGAGGGAGATGGGGATCACATCGTAAAGCAAGCCATAGATTCAACGGAAGGATTTACGATTGTTCTCTGCGGGCTAAAGGCGCTTCTTGAGCACGGAATCATCTTGAATCTCGTATCGGATAAGGCTCCTTACGCCCACGTTAAACGTTAATCGCCTTAACGGGTGCGTAGCCATAGGACGGAGAATCCGTTTTACTTACGGATATCCGCCAATAGTATAGGGCCGGAGGCAAAGTCTCCGGTTTTTCTTATATATTGTCCTCCGCATCTTGCATCGTTGGTTTTCCTACGTTACAGCAGCTGCAAAATAAGGCTGTTTCGCTTGTCCAATACCCCATACCGGATTGCGTTCCTTGGAATAAATTAAAGAAAACCAAGGAAAGGTATGGTGGACAAGTATGGTATGCAGCTGCCGCAAGCGATGCAGATGTAAAAAAAGGAGAAGAGTCGGATTATTATGTTCATGCAGCGATTCGAACATTCGAAGAATCACGCAAACCTTAGCAGGGGTGAGCGCCGTATATCGGGCGGATGCCGATCTAAGGTGCAGCGGGTTATGCAGAGGATTTGACAGCGATATTATTTATGATTGGACGGCCGTACCGCTTTCCGGCAATCTTCAAGTAGTAGGGGATACCCGAAAAATCGGGAATAACACACTGGTCGTCAGCGGAACAGGAACATTGGATTTGACCGTGACCGTAACTTTCCGCTGCAGAGTATTCGGCGGCGGCTTCGAAGATTGCAGAAGAACCGCATCCATGCGGTTCACTCAAAGGCCTACGGGTGCCTTCAGAGCACGCCAAAGGATTGCTCAGAAGACCGCTCCTTTGATCACGAAAAAGACTGTGCAGAAGCTCTCTCGGAAGAAATAAGGAAAAAGAAATCTTGCTAACATTGACTCATTTTTTGATAACGCAGCCTAAAGCGGGCTGCTTTTTTATGTGCGCCACAATGTTATTTTCGGTTATACATATGCAATTGGTTCACGTGGTGTTGCTGTTACTGATGTTTGTGGTAGACTTCACCTTAAGCTGCTCCAATCATGGAGGGAGATGGATTTCGTTCGTACTGCCGAGTATATAAAAGAAAAAGCTAAAAGATTAGAATTGCAGACAAGCCGCTCTTAATCGGCATTCTCGAAATTCAGGTCCTGAGAACGATGACAAGAGCCCGCTCAATTTGAGCGGGCTTTGTCCGTCATGCCGAACCGTCCGTCCCCGCCCCGTTGACTAAGTTGGAACGCATCGGTGCGAAGGGTGAAGATAAAAGAGAAGAAGTGGTTAATAAATAGAAGAGTGGCGAATAAGCAGGATATTGTATAATGTCAACATATCGGTAAAGGAGGGGTATTGGGGATATGAAGGATGCGCAATTTAATACGCAAGCGTTGTTCGAACACATATTCAATTGTACGCCTATCGGTATCGCTCTTTATTCATTAGAGCGCAAGCTGATAAGCGTAAATCCGGCTGTTTGCCGTATTTTGGGCTATGAACAAGAAGAAATGACGAAGCTCATCGAAAAAGAGATCACGCATCCCGATGATTATAAGAGCAACGATGAAGAGTACGATCGTTTGTTGAATGGTTCATCATCCCATTTTGTCATGGAAAAACGGTATATACATAAGGAAGGCAGCATCATCTGGACTTCATCCCATCGTTCGCTCGTTAGGGATGACAAGAACGGAAATCCCTTGTATTTTATCATACAGATTATCGATATAACGGAAAACAAGATGGCGGAACAGAGGCTTCAGGAAACGGTGGAACGTTATACTTCTCTCAAAAAATACAACCATGACGCTATCATTTCTTTCGATCTCTCAGGATTTATCATGAACGCGAATGCCATGGCTGAGCGACTGTTGGGGCGAAGGGTCGCGGATATGATCGGCACGAGCATCGCCAACGTTATCGGAGAGCACAACATGGAGCGAATACTGGCGGATAACGAGCAGTACTTGGAAATCGAGAGCACGATCGACCATATTTTCCACAACGACGGCAATAGCGTGGAAGTTCTCGTAACAATTGCTCCCATTATCGTCAACAAAAGGAACATCGGTTTCTATCTCTTGGCCAAAGACATTACCGAGCAGAAAAAGCTGCTCATCGATAAAGAAGCGGCGGAGAAAGCCAACGAAGTGAAGAGCGAATTCCTGGCCATGATGAGTCACGAAATTCGCACCCCGATGAACGGCGTAATCGGCATGACGGACTTGCTTAGGGATACGAGCTTGGATGCGGAACAGCAGGAATTCGTGTCCATTATCAAGAAAAGCGGAGATACATTGCTCGCCATTATTAACGATATCCTGGACTTCTCCAAGGTGGAATCGGGGAATACCGATCTCTTGGATGAACCGTTTGAAATCGGCCACGCGATCGCCGATACATTGGACACGCTTATGCCGAAAGCCTTGAAGAAAAACTTGGATATTAACGTTTCCATGACTCCGGGAGTCCCGCAATCATTGATAGGGGATTCGGTTAAATTAAAACAAATTCTCATCAATTTAATAAGCAATGCCATCAAATTCACCCAAGCCGGAAGCATTTCCATCTCCGTTGACCGTGCGGGAGTAGAGGGGGACAAAATCCGTATCCAATTCACGATCAAGGATACGGGAATCGGCGTTCCGAAAGACAAAGTCGTACATTTGTTTGAACCTTTCTATCAGGTCGATCATTTCATGGTTCGCCAGGCGGAAGGGACGGGGTTGGGTCTCGCGATCACCAAGAAGCTTGTTACGCTCATGGATGGAGAAATTCGGTTTGTACCCACCATAGGCACGGGCTCTACTTTCGAATTCAACGTACTTCTACGGGTGCAAAATCCGAACGAACTCCTGTCGTTGGACTCGACGTATCCATTGGTGGAACCCTGTTCGGGAGCTTTGAGCATTCTCGTCGCGGAAGACAACGAAGTCAATCAGAAGGTACTGATCCGCATGATCGAGAAGTTGGGTTACCGGCCAACCGCGGTCAGGAATGGAGAAGAAGCACTTGAGGCGATCATTCGAAGTCGTTACGATATCGTCTTCATGGATATTCAGATGCCGATCATGAACGGCTTGGAAGCTACGAAGCGGATTATCCAGTTGACCGCTCCGGATGAACGTCCCTATATCGTAGCCGTAACGGCCAATGCGTTGATCGGCGACAAGGAGAGGTACATGGAAGCAGGCATGAATGAATATATCAGCAAACCTCTGAAGAGTGCGGTCGTGTACGAGATTATTATGAAATGCTTAGCGGTTGCAAATGCGGAAAGAGCCGGTATTCCGTCGACTTAATAAGGGTTACTGTATTAGGTGTGCTGTAACGCTTGCACGATGTGCGGCTTTTCCGACTATGGAAAAGTCGTTTTTTATGCACAAACCTTACATGAAGCGCTATCTTTTCAGTCTGTATGCATATTGTTACTGTAAAATATAGTTCAGATGTACTCACAGCGCATAACCGAACGGAGAACACAGGGGGAATTCAAGATGAAAAAGTTTCTAGTAATCAGTCAAGTTATTTATTTGCTTTGCGTGATTCCATGGGTATTCATTTGGGGAATCTCGTTTATGGGCTTCGATCAAGGATTCAGTTGGTATGCCGTAGCACTTGTTGTCGGAATAGGTGTGTATCCGATTGCGGTCATCCTCTGTTCCATCTTTGCTTGGAAACTTCGCAAGCATCGCAAGCGCGCTGCCATTATCGTCAATTTGATTCCTATGGTATGGGTGCTCGGAATTGGACTTCCGGTTTCATTTCTGAATTTCTCCTAGTAAAATCAAGGGTAAGGAAAAGAACCTTTCCGATACATATGGAAAGGTTCTTTTCGTGGGGGTGAGCTATTTTATCGACTAATCGGTTCTAACCTTTTAATCCACCAAATAAAGGCATTATTGTCTTAACCATTCCCATGCCCATACGGACCGCCGGCCATGCTTTTGTTACAAAGCCCATAATTCCGCCTAAACCGCCTAAACCGCCTAGTCCTCCCAGAATACCTGCGCCGCCGCCATTCGGAACTGGGGCTCCAGCGGGAGAGAAAAGGGAGGGGCCCATCCCCCCGACATTGTTGCCCGGCAAGCCGAGAGCCGGAAATAATCCGGATATTTTTGCTTTTTTCGCTCGGAGTATGGAAGAGCTCCTTAATCTTCCGTGCCCCTTTTTCCCGGAGAGAATCAATTGTCCCTTCTCGATGCCCGTTATACATCCGACATAGAAGCTCCCGTTTTTTAACACCACGCAAACAGGATAACCTATCATCTGCCTTGCCTGATCACTTATCCCTTTATGATATCTGTTCATGGAGGTCTCCTTTCCTATAATTGTTCTACAACTTATTCTGGAGATTACGTGCTGCTTGTACGTTTAACCATCAAATCCCCATCATATAGAGAAGTAAATACACCAATTAACGGGCAAAGCCATACCTTATTTCGATAAGCGGGCTATCGTCTATTTTCCATTGGGGGAGGAAATGAAATTCTTATGGCCAACGTACCGGATAATATTGTCGAAAGATACGATTTACAAATTAAGTTTTTGGACAGTTGTGGGAAGTTAGGGGTTTCACTCTTTCAGTCCTACAAAGAAAGCAAAGTATTAGCTGTCGGAGCAGGTTCTTTTTTGGTCTCGTTAGTTGCGGCATTGTTCGAATCCGGATTGTCGAAAGTCCATGTGATTATTACAGACTCAGAACCGACCGATAGGCGTTTGTTATTAAGTCTGGCCGAAAATGCAAAGAATGCTGACCCAAAAGCTGAATTACAACATTCGGTTATGTCCGAAAGGACTGTAAGTGCTTGGAAAGAGGGGATCCAGCCGTTTGATTGGATTTTGTATATGAGTAAGCAGACGAAGTTAGAAGAAATCCAAGCTATTCATACGGCCTGTATAGCAGAAAAGAAATCACTCCTCATCGCCATGTGCCATGGGCAAACAGGCTTTGCAGGACCGTTGGTGAGTCCGGATTCTGAGGGGTGTTGGGAATCTGCGTGGAGGCGTGTGCATCATTCCGCTATTCGTAATGATCCAATGATTCCTATATTTCGTTCAGCAGCAGCACCAATGCTTGCCAATATCATCGTATTTGACATGTTTAGAACGATTACGCGAGCAGCGAAGCCGGAATTGGAAAATAAATTTTTTATGCTGGATTTACACACGCTCGAGGGAAGCTATCATTCGTTCTTGCCCCATCCGCTCATAACCAAAGGAATCACAACGGAACAGGTTCAAAATTTAGATCAACTGCTCGTAAGCGGCAGGGGCAGCAATAGTGATCCAAACAAATTCCTGTCGTTTATTAATCGGTTAACATCGCCGCAATCAGGGATTTTACATCTTTGGGATGAGGGGGACCTGAAACAGCTTCCGCTTGCACAATGCCGAGTCCAGGCGGTTGACCCGCTATCGGAAGGGCCTGCTGAATTGCTTCCGGTTATTATACGTGCGGGCCTGACGCATATTGAGGCTCGTAAGGAAGCCGGGTTAGCCGGAATAGAAGCCTACTTAACAAGAATAAGTCATTTATTAGGTACCCAATTCCACGAAATTGGAGCGGGGGAAACGGTCGAGGAAGCCGTATATCGCGGGTTGCAGAAGTGTTTAACGCAACAATTAAGAAAGCAAACTGCTTACCGGAAGCCTACGGTCCAAGGTGTACAGATTAGTCATGTCGAGGATACGCGCTGCCGCTATTATTTACAAGCATTGACCACCATGCAAGGCACACCGACGATCGGATTGGGGGATGATGTACTCGGCTTTCCCGTCGTATGGATCGGTAATGGCGATTGTTGGTACGGCTGTGTGGGCTTGAATAGGACATTAGCGCTTAGAATAACGCTTGAACAGGCACTTCTGAAGGCACAAAATCGAACAGCAATCGTCACGTTGCAAGGCGTAGAGATTCCAAGCCTAGATCCGGAAGAAGCCATTTTGACAAACCTAGAAATTAAAGCAGTCGAAGATACGGCACATGCGGAGTGGATACAATATGCCTTGCCGGTTTTGAAACGTAACCAAACGCGACTAATTGTCTTAGAAATGATGGCAGAGCCCTTATTGAATGAACATCTCGGAGGGTTGTTTTGCGTCATGCTTGGAAAGGAGGAAGCATCCAGGTGAATGATGTCGTTGCGATTGTCGGCAAAGGACTGTTAGCGCACCATGTCAGTAATCTGTTATCCGAACAGTACAAAGTCCATCGACAGATTGATTTCATGCATAGTGTCCCAGACTCGGCGAAATTGATCTTGGTGCTAAACGATGAATGGCGGCCATCCGATTATGAAATGGCTGAAAAAGTGCTGCAGCAAGCTGGTATTCCTTGGTTGAGAGGCTTTATATTACATGACGAGGGCGTGGTCGGACCGTTCGTTCAACCGGGGAAGCCGGGCTGTTCCCAATGTGCGGATGTAAGGATTTTTACGGCGGGAAATGACCGCGAGAATAGTCTTGAATTGCAAATGAATCTAGTGTTGCACGGTGCAATTCCGCGTGATGATTCAACCTCGTGGTTCGGGGTTGTACAGACTAGCTGCTTAATCGCTGCGGAAGCGCAGAAAATGATTCAAGGCAAACCCGCTCAGACGGAAGGGAGGGTGTATTTCGTCGATTTAAAAACGTTGAAGAGTTCGCTTCACGCGTTTTTGCCAGACCCTTTGTGCCCAATTTGCGGAGACGCGCCCATCGATATCCCGGAAAATGCGACAATTTCGTTGCAGCCAAGCCCTAAAATCAATAAAGAAACTTATCGTTGCAAGCCGTTGGATGACATTGGGAAATTATTGGTCAAAGACTATTTGGACGAACGAACGGGTTTATTTAACAAAAAACGATCGGATTTGTTATCGCCATTTTCCAATGTAAGTGTGAATTTGCCATCGGTGTTGGGGAGTGAATCTTCGGCAGGCCGCTCTCATTCGTATGCACAAAGTGAACAAACTGCCATTCTGGAAGGCTTGGAGCGTTATTGCGGAATCTCTCCGCGCGGCAAAAGAACCGTCGTTCATGATTCTTTCCGTAACTTGTCTGACCGAGCACTCAACCCTGTGGAGGCGGGAGTGTATTCGGCAGATCAGTATGCGCTAGCTGACTTCCCGTTCAAACCCTTTGATCCTAACCTTTCGATGAACTGGGTATGGGGATATTCATTTATGCAAGAGAGTCCTATTCTGGTGCCTGAGCAGCTCGCTTATTATAGCACAGGATTCGGTGACGGCTTTGTCATGGAAGGCTCGAACGGATGCGCATTGGGGGGGAGTTTGGAGGAAGCGATTTTCTACGGCATCATGGAAGTGGTCGAGCGCGATTCGTTCCTATTGACCTGGTATGCTCAGCTTTCCGTCCCCCAACTTGATCCTTATTCCTCCAACGACAAACAATTGCAGCTCATGATAGACCGTTTGCAGGCTATAGCAGGGTATGATTTATATCTGTTTAACACGACGATGGAGAATGGTATTCCAAGCATTTTGGCGATAGCCAAAAACAAGGGGACAACAGGAGCGAATCTCATTTGTGCTGGAGGAGCTCACCTGGATCCGGTAGCGGCCGCGAAGAGCGCGATTCTAGAAGTGGCGGGCAATATGATATTCCTTGGCGAAATGTTGAAGGAGAACAGGGATGAATACCGCCGAATGTTGGATGATCCTTATCTGATAAGACGGATGGAGGATCACTCCTTGTTGTACAGCTTGCCTGAAGCGGAGAACCGACTACATTTTCTATTGGATCAGAATCGTCCGCTCAGAACATTCGAGGAGGAGTTTAGACCAAGGGTTCTTCACGATGATCTGACGGATGAGTTGCAAGATATCCTTCAACAATTTCGCCGATTGAGTCTTGACGTTATTGTGATAAACCAGACAGCGCCTGAAACTTTACGAAACGGTCTATATTGCGTAAAAGTTCTGATCCCGGGGATGTTGCCCATGTCTTTCGGACATCACCTTCTCCGTTTGACGGGATTAGAGAGAGTGTTAAAGGTACCGGTAAAACTCGGTTACACGAAGAACTTGTTGACGCCGCAGCAATTAAATCCTTATCCGCACCCCTTTGTTTAAATTTCTGATCCGTGCGGAAATTTATTGCTTCTGTGCGAATGCACTGACAGGATAAGTATCTCAGCATATTTTAACAGGGTGATAAACAATCACAGATTAAGGAATCAGGTGGTGATTGCGATGGGTTACGGTGGATCGTGTGCAGGTTATGGCGGTATGCAAGCAGCTGCTTTTGTACTTGTACTTTTCATTCTGTTGGTTATCATCTTACGCGCCGGAACAGGGATTTACTAATAATCGTAGGGCCACCATGCTCTCGGGCATGGTGGTTTTTACGTGCAAAAACAACTACCGAGGCATTCATCAAATTGAAGAGAAGAGATCTTTATTACCTAAAAAAAACCGTGATGCTTATTGCATCGCGGGTCAAACTCTATTTAATTAATAGCCAGCTCTTAGGATTATTACCAAGAGTATGAAGAGAACTAGTACAAATGCAGCAGCTTGCATGCCGCCGTATCCGGCGCAACTTCCGCAGCCATATCCGCCAACAACTCCGCTCAAAGAATTCACCACCGAATTGTTTATTTGTGATCAATTCATCACACGGTTAGCTTATGTATGGATGACTATATGGGACAGTGTAAATACCTAGCGTAAACAAATCTTGGCAAGTACCCATCAGAAAGCACAATATGTGCATATGCGTATTTATGATGGATCTGTGCGAACGTACTGACAATATGATTAACCATACATAATCTAGAAGGGTGATAAACAGTCACAATAAAAATTTGGTGGTGATTCCATGGGTTATCCAGTTGGTGGTGTAGGTGCTGGCTCTTGTGCAGGTTATGGCGGTATGCAAGCAGCTGCTTTTGCACTTGTACTTTTCATTTTGTTGGTCATCATCTTGCGTGCCGGAACCGGGATTTACTAAGAAGTATCACTCGCCAAGGTTATTGTGTGCCCGTCTAGTTCTTTTCCCCGTAATACTCCGCCGCCCCAACTTCGTTAATAAGATGGAGAATCTTGTACATGCATACAACCCCGCCCAGCCACACGGCTAGCCGGGGTTGTGCTAAGGCGGTGAACTTTATGCGTATCTCTATTGTTGCTCTTCTCGTACTCGTTATTTTTATCCTGTTGGTTTTTATACTTATCAGTAGAGCTTTTCTAGACAACTCACCATGGTATAATCGAGGGACCCTAGGAAATGTTTTTTGACTTTGAAATTGAAAACCCTTGACAATCCGTTGATAATAAGAAGACAAAGACGGTTTTGCCCAGTTTAAACTGGAAGCAAACCGTCTTTTGGGTTTGGCGCTATAAACGTGAAGGAAATCGACCTTTTTGTGGAATGAGAGACTCACAAGAAGGTTACTTTGGAAAAGTGACCATTTGTGGGTCATTTGTGTTTTAATCAGGATATTGAAAAAGGTATAATAAACGTATACTAATGATTAATAAAATAGAGACTGCGGAGTGATTATTTTGGACATTAAAATAGATGATTTAACAGGATCTGTAGTGGCTGAATTATTGGGGGAACATCTTCGGAGTATGGCACTACATTCTCCGCCAGAAAGTATACATGCCCTGAATCTTGAGGGGTTGAAAAAACCAGAAATTACATTCTGGAGTGTATGGGAACGAGATGAATTAGTTGGTTGCGGGGCACTTAAAGAGCTTGATGGTCAACATGGAGAGATAAAATCAATGCGGACTTCTTCATCATATCTAAGAAAGGGTGTTGCTAAGCGACTTCTTGAACACATAATAGAAGAAGCCAAGCGACGCGGCTATCGGAGGTTAAGTTTGGAAACGGGCTCAATGGATGCTTTCGAACCAGCTAAAAGACTATATGCAAGTATGGGGTTTCAATTTTGTAGGCCATTTTCGGACTACATTGAGGACCCACATAGTGTATTTATGACAAAGGAATTAATAAGCGAACAGGATTGATTTGATTGGGGCTGGCGTGGCTGTTGGCGCAGGGCGACCATATCGTCCCAATTCCGGGAACGAAGAGGCTGGAAAGAGTGCAGGAAAATATCGGCGCCCTGCAGATTTCCTTAACTGAAGACGATCTTGCGGAAATTGAACGCATCTCGCCGAAGGGCTCCGCCGCAGGCGGACGTTTCTAGGACCACCGTTACAGAGAAGCTTGTTAAATCAGGCTTTTTCTTGAGTAAGGTATCTAATTCGGTAAACAATACATTAAAAGCTACCCAGTTGACTGATGGATGCACATAGCGGATTAGGAGGTGCGAGTTTGGGGTTCTTTACCAATTTATTGGAACAATACGGTTATTGGGTTCTTTTCCTCGCCCTGATGCTTGAACTGATCGCTCTGCCTCTTCCTGGAGAATTCATCATGACATATGCCGGTTTGATCGTTTTCGAAGGAAATCTGAATTGGTTTCTATGTATCGTTGTGGCCGGATCAGGGGCATGCCTGGGTATGACGATTTCCTACTGTATTGGGTACCGTCTAGGGTATCCGTTTTTTGAAAAATACGGTTCACGAGTGCATTTCGGACCGGAAAGACTAAACAGTGTTTCCCGCTGGTTTCAACGATACGGCAACAAAATGCTTCTCATTGCTTAT
Organism: Cohnella silvisoli; assembly: GCF_021190915.1. Taxonomy (GTDB): domain Bacteria; phylum Bacillota; class Bacilli; order Paenibacillales; family Paenibacillaceae; genus Cohnella; species Cohnella silvisoli. The sequence continues at coordinate 32,221 of NZ_JAIOAP010000017.1, read as the reverse complement.
TTTATCCCCGGTGTACGTCATCTTACTGGTATTTTCTCCGGCACGACACGGCTGTCTTATCGAAAATATGCTGTCTATGCCTATTCAGGAGCTTTCATTTGGGTAACCCTCTTCATTTCGTTTGGCAAGTTGCTTGGTCCCGAATGGGAGAGGTATCATCATACGATAAATCGGTATATGATCATTTTGGGAATATTATCAGCCATTATTTATTTATGCATATATTTATTCCGAAAATATAAGGCCCGTATCCAGATTCAAATGCTTAGTACGTTGGAAAAAGCATTTCTTCGTTATCGGTCCATGGGAAGAGTGAAATTTATCGTAATTACCGCATTTGCGGGTTTCATTCTGTTCTTTTCTTTAATGCTAGGGTTAATTCAAGATTTTTTAGCCCATGAATTTGCGCAATTCGATGAGGTTACTTTCTATATCGTTCATGAAATCTTTGATCCGAATTGGTCGGGGCCGATGAATCGATTTGCCTTTCTAGGAACTGATTACGTTTTTGTGCCGTTGATTATATTCACTTGTGTATGGATATGGTTCAAAGGAAAAGACCGTTTGCTTGAACTGACTTTTATGGCAATTGTTAATGTCGGTGGCGAAGCGTTAAACGAAGGGCTGCATTTACTGTTTCATCGGGCTGGTCCGACAGGTATTCTTGCCGAATTCACTTTTCCAAGCGAACAAACCTTACTATCGTTAACGGTTTGCGGGTTTGCGGCTTATTTACTCGTAAGGCACTATGGAAATTTGAAGACGCGTGTTTTGGCGACTAGTTTAGTCATCATTTTGTGTCTTCTTGTAGGGATAAGCCGAATATTCTTTAACGTTCAATATGCCAGCGATGTGGCTGCCGGTTATGTTTTTGGCGGAGTATGGCTCACTTTGAATGTGATCTTGTTAGAGATCTTTCGCGTAGCAAGACTTTTTCTGCGAGGACATTTGTCCTTCCCTAAGTGCTAGTACCTATCTTTTAATAGGGATTAAGCCAAACTAAAGGATGGAGAAAACATGAAAGGGATTTTATTTGCTTTCTTAGGCGGAGCCTTCATTACATTGCAAGGGGTAGCCAATTCGCGGATAAGTCAGGGAATCGGCACTTGGCAAGCAGCGACGATTACGCAATTAACCGGATTCATTATGGCCTTGCTAATATTGCTTGTTGTCCGGGATGGAAATTGGCAAGGGTATAAACAAGTGAAGCCTTTATATTTGAGTGGGGGCGCTTTAGCGGCAGTCATTATTTTCGGTAATGTTACGGCTATTCAGCAAATCGGTGTTACATTTACGATATCCGCGGTGCTGATCGCTCAGCTTTGTCTGACTTTGTTAATCGAAAGTAACGGATGGTTCGGTTTGGCGAAGCGCAAGATGAGACTTCCGCAGTTCATCGGCATCGGAATGATGATTACGGGTGTGCTGATATTAAAATTTTGATTAATCGAATATTACGGAAAATGAAGGGATTAAGGGTGGAGGTGAAGCCGGGTAATGAAAGAATTTCAAGATCGTGAGCAACTGAACCATTATTTGCATACTCACCGCTTGGAATCCATATTTAATGAACCGCTTTTACCGTATTTGTCGCTATACGTCTTTGACCAAGGGGAACTCATAAGTTCCCAAGGGGGACTTTCGGAATATCTGTACGTGCTCGTAAAGGGGAATATCAAAGTCTATAACACTTCTGCAGAAGGCAGAACACTCGTTATCTCTTTTAAAACGCCGCTCGAAGTGATTGGGGAAATCGAATATATACGAGGTATCGACTTCATTAATACGGTTGAAGCGGTATCGTCTGTCTGTATGATCGGCGTTCATTATCGTTGGTTGAAGAAATACGGCAGCGATCATTCCCCTCTGTTGCAATTTTTACTCGAAATCATTACGCGAAAATTTTTTATTAAATCCAATTCCTTGAGCTTTAATTTGATGTATCCGGTGGAAGTGAGATTGGCGAGTTATCTGCTGTCTGTCTCTCAACTAAGCACGTCAAGTCTGACGGATGCAGCGAATTTAATCGGAACCAGCTATAGACATCTGAATCGGGTCATCCATAAGTTCTGTATAGATGGTCTGATTGAACGCAATAAAGAGTTCATCGTTGTTACGGACAGGGAAAGATTAATTGCTTTGGCAGGTCATGATAATCAAATCGGCAAATAAGGGAGAAGGTTTATGATTGCGGGACTATTATTGGCGCTTATCTCTGGCTCACTGGTCGGCTTGCAAAATATATTCAATCGCAAGGTGAATGAACGCATGGGATCATGGGCAACAACCGCCTTGGTATTGGGTATGGGATTCGCAGCATCATTGACTTTCGGACTCATCTTTGAAGGCAAACGAATGTTACCCTTGCATAATATGCAGCCTTGGTATTCATTCAGCGGTTTGATTGGAGTAGGGGTAGTCATTTGCTTGGTACAAGGGGTCAGGCTGCTTGGACCAACATATGCAGTCTCAATCGTTCTGACATCGCAGCTCGGCTTTGCTTTATTATGGGACTCGCTTGGCTGGTTTGGTCTGGACAAGATCCCCTTTACCTACAACCAATTAATAGGCGTATTGGTCATAGTGGGTGGTATTCTTGTATTCAAATTCGGCAGTGAACGTGAGAACCGGAATTTTGCTGCAACGTCGTAATGTGCAATTTTGTTTGATAGAATTGAATTGTTTCCGAGAAAAGGAAGGAGCTTGATAATGAGAAAAGTCATTTTGTACATGCAAATATCACTTGATGGCGTTGTTTCGGATGTGGATCAATGGATGACATTAAGCGATGAAATTGTAGAAGATGCGCTTGAATCTTACAATAGTGTCGATACGATTGTGGTAGGAGGCAATACCTACCTTTCCATGGCTGAGTATTGGCAAAGCGCGGAAAAGTCATCGAATTCCGCGCTCGAACGCTCTGTTGCCCAAAGAATAAACGCAATGAAAAAAGTTGTTATTTCTCGTTCGAAAATTAATAATCTGGTTTGGAATAATTCGCAGCAGCTGTTAATGGATGATAGCGATTCTTTTGTCCGAGAAATTGAAAATCTCAAGAATAGTGAAGGAAAAAACATCTCCGTTGAGAGCGGAGTGAAAACTTGGCAGTTATTTTTACAAAACTCTCTTTTTGATGAACTTTGGTTATTCGTTCATCCCGTAGTCGCTGGTCAAGGCGAAAAGCTGTTTACCGATGTTGGAACAAAGTTCTCGCTGCAATTGAATAACAGCAAAATATATAAAAATGGCGTTGTTGGATTGCATTATCAAAAGATATAAAGCAGCGCTGTTAATCGGTTATATTTCTAGTGTAATATTCAATAATATCTTTACGGCGAATAATTCCGATGAAAACAAGATCATCGTTTACGACAGGTACGAAATTTTGATCGGCGGCCAGTGCCAGCATGTCATCCATCTGCGCATTAATCGAAACGCATTCGTTACGGATGCGTTTTTTGAATTCGGTTACGGGGACTTGATTCATATTGTCAAAATTAAGGCCGGGTGTATTTTTCAGCTTCCACAACAGATCGCCTTCCGATAGGGTCCCTACATATTTCCCTTCACTGTCAATAATGGGGATTGCCGAGTATTGGTGATGTTCCAGATGTTCCATAGCTTCCTGCATAGACATGGAGGTGGTGATATAAGCAACTTTGGCTTTGGGAAACAAGAAAGAAGAGATTTCCATTGGTCAGATCTCCTTTACTCTGGATTTATATTGGCTACATTTATTAAAACATAACCTCGGGAGTAAGTGTAATGTTAAATGGCGGCAGTTCGCGCAATGCGTTATTAAGCGGATGCCGATTCCGGGCTTATTCGCTCCGATTTCCTCCCAAGGACGCCGCCGAATAGGAAAGTCCCGAGCGAGAGCGCCAAGCAGACCGCCGAGAAAATGCCGATCGACGAATATCCGCCGAACTGGACATAAAGCAGGCCGGCAAACCATGCGCCAAGTGTGTTAGCGCCGTTCATCGTCGAGTTGGCCAGGCTGGAGATCGTTCCCCGGATGGAGGCGTTCAGCGAGGTGAGCGCCCCCATGACAATCGGGAATATAATCCCGAGCGTCGCGAAAATGATCAGATAAGCGATCGTCACGGCTGTGAGGCTCGGCAGATGAGGCATAATCGCGTATAGAGCCGTGAGCAGCACCATTCCAGCCGCGACCGCGCTCGCATGGCCTAGCTTCCGAGCCGCATAAGCGCTTATCGTGCTTCCCAGCAATATACCGAATCCGAGGAACATCATCACAGTGCCGATTTGTCCGATCGGAAGACCGAAGCGATCGAACATCCACTTGCCGGCGAACGCAAATGAGGTACCGCTCCCTAAGTGAAGGAGAAGGTAGGCAAAGAAGCCGCTCCTTGCCTTGCCGCTCGTGATCAGCGGGACATACCGGCCGAGAATCGACTTCCGATCTTCCTTGCGCGCATTAGGTTTTATATCGGGCAGCAAGTAAAAGGCGACGGCAGCTAACAGCAACGAAGCGATTCCGATTGTCCAGAACGGAACCGACCAATGGGCGGTCGCGAGCCAGCTTCCGATTGGCACTCCCAGCGCCTGGGCAGCGGCAAGTCCAGCAAAGGCGATGCCCATCGTCTTCGATATGCTGGACGCTGGTATGACTGCTGGGATGGAAGCCCATACTTGGGGGGCCGTGAACGCTGCGCTGATACCGGCAAGGAGGCGGAATAGACACATCGTCCAGAAGCTGTCCGCAAAGCCGCAAAGAATTGTCGAGACGGAGAATCCGAGTAAACCGCACAGCAGAACGGTTCTTCTGTTCCAGCCGTCGGACAGAGGCCCGGCGATCAAGGCGAATACGGCAGAGCCTAGTGTGTAGGCGCCAAGCATCCATCCTGCGATTCCCGTCGATACGCCGAATTGCGTCTGAAGAGTGGGGAGCATTGGCGAGATAAGAAACGTATCGGTTCCGATCATAAACATGATGAAGAAAAACAGGGCGGTATATTTACGCATGGTCGATCACTCCTAATGGTTTAGTATTGCTTGCGTTTTCTATCGTAAGGTATAATGGTGACACATTCTGTCATAAACTCGTTTATTCATAAAAAAAGGGGCTGCTCAGGATGCCCAAGTCCAAAAGATTGATGGAACTGATGATGACCGTCAACCGAAAGCGGCGGTTCAAGGTTCAAGAACTTGCCGACGAATTCGGCGTCTCAACGCGCACGATTTTAAGGGATTTGCAGGAACTGAGCGAGTTGGGTGTGCCGCTCTACTCGGAAGTAGGTCCGCATGGGGGCTATCAGGTAGTAAGGGAGAGGGTGCTGCCACCAATCGCGTTCACGGAGGAAGAGGCCGTGGCGATGTTCTTTGCCGTGCACGCCCTGCGCCATTATTCCTCGCTGCCATTCGAAGCGGAGTCCGCCTCGGCGTTGAGCAAGTTCTACCTTCATATGCCTGGTGATGTCCGGGACCGGATCGACGGCATGAAGGACCGAGTCGATTTCATTACGCCGACAAGGCGCGGCGATGCTCCCTGTTTAGCCATTCTTCTTGATGCGGCCGTACATCGGAAGGTGCTGGCCGTCGAATACGAGTCAAAGGAGAAGGAGGCAGGCAGCCGCCGGATTCAGCCGGTCTGCATTTACGCGAACAACGGTTTTTGGTATTGTACGGCCTACTGCTTTCTGCGCCAAGGCTTCCGCGTGTTTCGGTGCGACCGGATTCGTGAGGCGGCGTACGACATGTCCGGAACAGAACCGCTCGACCTGGGAGACGTTAGCCTCAGCAGGCGGGGGGCTGCAGAGCCGAGGGAGCCTATTCGCCTTCGCGTGGAGCTGAGCCGATCCGGCGTCCAGCGTTGCGAAGCCGAGCTGTGGCTTGCTCCAATGCTGCATGTGCGTGAAGACGGAAGCGGCGCGATCGACAAAGACGTGTCCCGCGGCGACATACCTTTTTATACGGAGTTTTTCATCGGACTAGGGGACGAGGCCATTTTGGAGGGGCCGGCAGAATTGAAGGATGCGATACGAAGGAGGCTCAACGAGTTGTTGGCCCGATACCTATGAAACGGTACGATCATCACCCGCATCCTTCCCGCGATGGAAGGTTCCGGGGACGATTCCGCGGGCGGTCAAGAACGGTTCCGTTGGGGACTAAGCCCCTAATTTCCGTGCCATATCGGGGAAATCGTACCATTATCCCCATGCTTCAGCAGTGAGTTGGCAATAAGCGGAATTTCGAATGTCATGACTTGAGTGGGGAGTTGCAATCAGCGGATATGAATACTGGTAAATTTCGCGGAAAGGAGGTAGGGGAGGCTGCGGGGGGCCTAATCTCCTTCTGATGCGGAGGGATAATGGTACCTTTTCGCGTAAAGCCGCAGGCATGAAAAGGAATGTCGGACCGGTCAACCCCCAGAGTTACTTACGGAAAGATTCAACGAACCAATTCAATAAATCTGCTTGCCGCGCTGGTGAGCGGCATATTTCTCATCGTCATAATCCCCACGTGAGAAGGAGGCAGCGGCACGTCTAATTGAATCTCGAAGAGAGAACCCTCTTCCAGCTCTTTGGAAACGAACTCCCTGGTCACGTAAGAGATACCGAGCCCCCTTCGCGCAAACTCAATGAGAAGATCCACGCTACCAACCTCGATTTCCGGTTTGATCGTATAGCCATAGCTTTGAAAGATTTCCGTTATCGCCATTCGGGCCCGGCTATTCCGGGAGAATAGGATGATGGGGTACTTGAGGAGCATTTCCAGCGAGAGCACCATATCCTTAAGCTCGGCGTATCGGGCCCCCGCTACAAAACAATCCTGCAACTGGAAACTCTCCCTCACTTCAAGTTGGGAATCGACGATCGGCATGCGGACGACGCCTAGGTCGATTCTGCCTTCTTTTAAGAAAGAAATGACTTCCGGAGTCGTTCCGTGATTCAGATGCAGTTTGATGCCGGGGTGCTTCTCATGAAAATCTTCCAAATACGGAAGCACATAATGCTTGAACAACGAGTCGCTTCCGCCAATCCGCAGCTCGCCGTTGTCCAAGTTTTTAAGCGCGGCCATTTTCTCTTCGGCCAACGAAATTAAGATCTGAGACTTCTCGATATAGGAATACAGAACGGCGCCTTCTTGTGTTAGCTCGACGCCTTTGGAATTCCGATAAAACAAAATGAGACCAAAGCTGTCTTCAAGCTGTTTGATGGCGTGGCTGACGCTCGGTTGCGTGAGGTACAAGGTCTTAGCGGCCTGAGTCAAGCTGCCGGTTTTCGCTGCCCAATAAAATACTTTGTACAATTCGTAGTTATTGATCATAGACGTGATCTATAGCTCCTGTAAAATATATTAATTACTTGTATGGCTTATATTCGTATTATAGTGAAACTATGAAAAAGAAACCAGAGCTATAACGTGCTCTTCCGGAAGGAGAAGGAAGATGGAGCCAACTACTTTTATTTTGTTCGGGGCGACAGGGGATTTAGCCAAAAGAAAAATCTACCCTGCCCTATATAATTTGTTCGTCGATGGAAAGCTGCCGCAAGCATTCTCATTGATCGGCCTCGGAAGAAGAGAATGGTCCGATGAATCTTTTCAGGCTAATGTCGAGCAATCTCTACGTCAGTTTTCCAGGCGCGAAGCGAAGGATGCCGGATCGTTAAAAGATTTCTTGCGCGTTTTCCGGTACAGCGTTCTCGATATAGGCCGTAAAGACGATTATCTTAAACTGTTGAAGTTGACCGAAAGTCGGGAAGATGAACTTCGTATTCCGCAGAACCGCCTTTTTTATTTATCCGTCGGACCTGAATATTTCGAAACAATCGCAGCCAACATCCAGGATAGCGGACTGGGATCAACGAACGGCTGGAAACGTCTCGTGATCGAGAAACCTTTCGGACATGACTTGCAATCGGCCCGGGACCTCAATCGGAAATTGAGCAAAGCTTTCGCGGAGGAAGAAATTTTCCGAATCGATCATTATCTCGGCAAGCCGATGGTGCAGAGGTTGGAGTCTTTACAGCAGGCAAATCCGGTCATTCAAGCCTTATGGACCAATCGTTACATTGCCAACGTGCAGATTACGGCGAATGAATCGGTCGGAGTCGAAGAGAGAGCGGGTTATTACGATCATGTCGGCGCCGTGAGAGACATGTTCCAGAACCATATGCTGCAATTGATGATGATGGCGGCAATTCATCTTCCACACGATAGTACCTCAGAGGAAGTGCGTTTTAAGAAGAAAAAGGTGATGGAATCCCTCGAGGTGTTGCAAAAAGAGGATGTTATCGCCAGCGTTATTCGCGGGCAGTACCAAGAAGGAACCATCCAAGGAAAGCCGGTTGTCGGCTATGCTTCCGAACCGGGTATCGCTCCCGACTCGATGAACGATACGTTTATTGCCGCCAAATTACAGATCGATAATAGCTATTGGCGGGGAGTTCCTTTTTATATCCGAACAGGCAAAAGAATGAAAGACAAATCCACGAGAATCGTGGTCGAGTTCAAAGATCCGTTGAAGCAGGTGTCGACGAACAACGATGATCACATAGCGCCTAATCTCCTAGTCATCGATATCGGGCCTAATGAAGGCATTACGCTGCAACTCAATGCTAAAGATCCTGGGCATAAAGGGGGTTTCAAGCCCAGCCACATTGATCTTCATGCGAGCGAACAAAATTCTCCCGAAGCTTACGAGAATTTGATTTACGATGCATTAACCGGAAACTCTACGTTTTTCGCGCATTGGGACGAGGTTGAATTGTCTTGGCAATGGGTTCAACCTATCCTGGACGCATTCGAAGAGAACTTGGTTCCTCTTCATTCGTACGCAGCGGGTACTTACGGACCTGCCGAATCCGATGCGCTCCTCGCGAACGACGGCTTCCATTGGTGGTTCGATTCCAAGCCTGAACAAAATACCGATATCAGCGAAGGAGTACAATATGCTTACAACGCAAACCATTGATCAATTAGCGATCGATACGATCCGAACGTTGTCCATCGATGCCATCAACAGCGCCAATTCCGGTCACCCGGGATTGCCGATGGGCGCCGCTCCAATGGCTTACGCCCTTTGGTCCGCTCATTTGAATCATAATCCCGGCAACGCGAAGTGGTTCAATCGCGATCGCTTCGTTCTGTCGGCTGGCCATGGCTCGGCTTTGCTTTACAGCCTTCTGCATTTGTCCGGTTATCGAGTGTCGGTCGATGATTTGAAACATTTTCGCAAGCTGAACAGCCTGACTCCTGGACATCCCGAATACGGGCACACGGATGGCGTGGATGCAACAACGGGACCTTTGGGACAAGGGATGGCGATGGCGGTCGGGATGGCGATGGCCGAAGCTCATCTCGCTTCGAAATACAATCAAGACGGTTTCCCGGTTGTCGATCATCATACGTATGCGCTTGTCGGGGACGGCTGTTTGATGGAAGGGATCTCTTACGAAGCGATGTCCATGGCGGGTCATATGAAGCTTGGCAAATTAATCGTGCTGTATGATTCCAACGACATCTCGCTCGACGGAGAGCTTAACCTTTCCTTCGGGGAAAATATGCAAAAGAGAGCGGAATCGGCGAATTGGCAATATTTACGGGTTGAAGACGGCAATGACATTGTGTGTATCTCCGAAGCGATCGCAGCAGCCAAGCGAAACGATTCGCAGCCGACACTCATCGAGGTTCGCACGATTATCGGTTACGGCAGCAAGGCAGCGGGAACGAACAAAGTACACGGAAATCCGCTCGGCAAAGAAGAGGCTAAGGCAACCAAGCAAGTATACGGCTGGCACTATGAGGAAGAGTTCACCGTTCCGGAGCAAGTCAAAGCGCATTTTGAGCATCTTAAACGGAAAGGCGCGGCCAAAGAAGAAGAATGGAACAATCTTCTCGTTTCGTACACGACGCAATATCCTTCGCAAGGCAAGGAGCTAGCGCAAGTCATCGACGGGTCTGTATCGATTGCAGCCGATGATATCCTTACGTTTGACGCTTCCAAAACCATTTCAACTCGCGTAGCGAGCGGCGAAGCGATAAATCATTACGTGAAAATCGTTCCTTCTATTTTCGGAGGCAGCGCGGATTTATCGCATTCGACGATGACGGATATCAAAGGCGAGCAAACGTTCGCCGTACAATCCTACTCCGGACGCAATATTTACTTCGGCGTCCGCGAGCATGCGATGGGCGCAGCCGGCAACGGCATGGCGCTGCATGGAGGCGTCAAACCTTTCGTAAGCACGTTCTTCGTATTCAGCGATTACTTGCGCCCGTCCATCCGTTTGGCCGCGCTGCAAAAGCTGCCCGTCATTTATGTATTTACCCACGATTCCATTGCCGTCGGGGAAGACGGACCAACGCATGAGCCAGTTGAGCACTTGGCTGCGCTGCGTACCATCCCGGGTCTTACGGTGATTAGGCCGACCGATGCCAACGAAACGGCAAGTGCATGGGCGTATGCGTTGCAGCAAAAGGAAGGTCCTATAGCCCTGGTGCTGAGCAGACAGAATCTGCCGATATATGAGACGACCAAAGCCAATAGTGAAGATATCTCCAAGGGAGCATACGTCCTGACGGAAACGAATAATCAACCGGACGTCATTCTGATCGGTACCGGTTCGGAAGTTTCCCTGGCCGTGAACGCCAAAGCGGAACTTGAGCGGGATAACATTTCCGTTCGAGTCGTTGCCATGCCGAGTAGAGAGCTGTTTGATCGTCAACCCGAAGCCTATAAGAATAGCGTTCTGCCTGATTCCGTGTCGAAGCGGATCGCCATTGAAGCCGGTATTTCGTTAGGTTGGGAACGCTATACGGGACTAGGCGGGAAAGTGTTGTCGATCGATACGTTCGGCGCTTCGGGACCGGGCAGTGAGGTCATGGCTTACTTCGGTTTTACAGTCGATAACGTCGTTCGCTTAACGAAAGAATTACTGAAATAACTTGTTATTTAACTATATTAAATATCGGAGGTAATAAACTATGAAATTTTTTATCGACACAGCGAATTTGACAGACATCAAAAAAGCCTATGAAATCGGCATCTTGTCCGGCGTGACGACGAATCCTTCCTTGGTAGCCAAGGAAGGGGTTAAATTCGAAGACCGAATCGCGGAAATCTTGCGGGAAGTGCCCGAGGTTGAATCGGTATCCGCCGAAGTAACGCCTGATGCGGTTACGGCGGAAGAAATGATCGCGCAAGCGAATGAATTGATCAAGATCAATAATAACGACAAAAACATCACGATCAAGCTTCCCATGACGCTGGCTGGTTTAGCGGCTTGCCGTTACTTGACTAAAAAAGGCGTAAAAACAAACGTCACGTTGATCTTCACGGTAAACCAAGCGCTCTTGGCCGCTCGCGCAGGCGCTACTTATGTGTCTCCGTTTCTTGGCCGCTTAGATGACATTTCGGAAGATGGCGTTCTATTGGTCACTAAAATTGCCGAATTGTTCCGAATTCACAATCTGGAAGCGCAAATAATCGCGGCTTCCGTCCGTCACCCGGATCATGTGACACGCGTTGCAATGGCAGGCGCGCACATCGCTACGATTCCATTCACGGTTATCGAACAAATCTCCAAGCATCCGCTGACGGATCAAGGGATGGAGAAATTCGCCGCCGATTGGAAAAAAGCAGTTCAATAAAGAGATAAGATGGAGAGGAAAAGGAGGAACCTACTATGAGCAAACAGCAAATCGGCGTGGTCGGCTTGGCCGTCATGGGCAAGAACCTCGCCTTGAATATCGAAAGCAAAGGGTTCTCCGTAGCTTTATTTAATCGTTCGCCGGAGAAAACGGATGAACTGTTGGAGGAAGCGAAAGGAAAGAACCTTGTCGGCACTTACAGCGTCGAACAATTCGTCCAATCGCTCGAAACGCCGCGTAAAATATTGATTATGGTCAAAGCGGGACAACCGACGGACGATACGATTAACCAACTCGTACCACACCTTAGCCAAGGGGATATTCTTATCGATGGCGGAAACGCCTATTTCCCCGACACGCAAAGAAGAAATAAAGATTTGCAGGCACAAGGATTTCGCTTTATCGGAGCGGGCGTATCGGGTGGGGAAGAAGGAGCGCTGAACGGTCCTGCAATTATGCCGGGCGGGCAGAAGGACGCCTATGAGCTTGTGGAACCGATCTTGACCGCCATATCAGCCAAAGTGAACGGCGATCCTTGCTCAACCTATATCGGAGAAGACGGCGCCGGACATTATGTCAAAATGGTGCATAACGGCATCGAATACGGCGATATGCAACTCATCGGCGAGGCGTATCATTTGCTGAAAGACGTGCTGGGATTAGGTAGCGACGAGCTTCACGACATCTTCGCCGAGTGGAACAACGGCGAGCTGGACAGCTATCTTATCGAAATAACGGCCGATATTTTCTCGAAGAAGGACCCGGAAACGGGCAAACCGATCGTCGACGTCATCCTCGATTCGGCAGGTCAAAAAGGAACCGGTAAATGGACGAGTCAAAGCGCGCTCGACCTGGGCGTTCCGCTGTCTATCGTCACCGAATCCGTCTTCTCCCGATTTATCTCCGCACTGAAGGATGAGCGCGTCGCCGCAAGCAAGAAGCTGACCGGACCTGCGGCTTCGGGCTATGAGGGAGATGCGCGGGAATTCGTCGAAGCCGTCCGCAAAGCGCTGTACGCCAGCAAAATCGCGTCGTACGCACAAGGCTTCGCGCAGATGAGAGCCGCGTCCGACGCGTACGGTTGGAATTTGAACTACGGCGGCATCGCGATGATCTTCCGCGGAGGCTGCATTATCCGCGCGGGATTCCTGCAAAACATCAAGGACGCGTACGACCGCGATCCCGCGCTGAAAAACTTGCTGCTCGATGATTACTTCGGCGGTATCGTTAAGAGCTACCAGGAAGCTTGGCGGAAGGTGATCGCGATCGCCGTAACCCGCGGCATTCCGGTGCCCGCGTTCGCGTCCGCGCTCGCCTACTACGACAGCTATCGCACAGAACGGCTACCGGCTAACTTGCTGCAAGCGCAGAGAGATTATTTCGGCGCGCACACGTTCGAGCGGCTGGACCGCAAGGGAAGTTTCCATTTTCAATGGATGGAGAATAACGAATAAAAACTTTTTCAAAAGAAAGCTTTACCGCGCCGCCGCGATTTGATAATATAATCGCAATAATCAAATGCGATGAAGAGAAGAGTAAATAAATGAATTCTTTCGCAGAGAGCTCCGCCAGCTGAAAAGGAGCAAAGAATTCTTTATTGAAGAAAGCCTCAGAGCAGCGCGTCGGAACCTCAAGAGGGGGTGGCGCGTCAGGAGCTCCTGTTACAGAGCTAAAGTATAAGCATTACTTGTTGTTAATGCCGTACTTGAAGAGGCGAATATGGCGACCTATTCGCGAATCTGGGGTGGTACCGCGAGTAATTAATCTCGTCCCTGAGACTTATGTCTTGGGGGTGGGATTTTTTTGTGCTCAGAAACGACAAAACGAAAGGATTGGAATATCAGATGACGGAAAAACTTAAAGTCGGTATTGTCGGAGGAACGGGTATGGTTGGGCAGCGGTTCGTTCAGTTGCTGGATCAGCATCCCTGGTTTAAGGTAACAGCTATCGCGGCTAGTGCCGGCTCTGCTGGGAAAACTTACGAAGAATCCGTGCAAGGCAGATGGAAATTGTCTAGCCCGATTCCCGAAAATGTGAAAAAGATCGTCGTCCAGGATGCGTCGAAAGTAGAAGAAGTCGCCGCTTCCGTCGATTTTATTTTTTGCGCGGTAGATATGAAGAAAAATGAAATTCAAGCGTTAGAGGAAGCCTACGCCAAGACGGGAACGCCCGTGATCTCGAATAACTCGGCTCATCGCTGGACGCCCGATATCCCGATGGTCATTCCGGAAGTGAATCCGGGGCATATCGAAGTCATTGCAGCGCAAAGAAAGAGGTTGGGAACCTCGACCGGCTTTATTGCCGTTAAGCCCAACTGTTCCATTCAGAGCTACGTGCCCGCACTCCATGCATTGCTGGATTACAAACCAACGAAAGTGGTCGCTTCGACCTACCAGGCGATTTCCGGCGCCGGCAAAACCTTCGCTGATTGGCCTGAAATGTTAGATAATGTCATTCCCTATATCGGCGGCGAGGAAGAGAAGAGCGAGCAGGAGCCGTTGCGTATATGGGGCAATATCGTAAATAATCAAATCGTTAAAGCAAGCGCGCCTTTAATTACGACGCAGTGCATTCGCGTTCCGGTATTGGACGGACATCTAGCTACTGTCTTCGCCTCGTTCGAGAACAAACCTTCGAAAGATGAAATTCTCGATCGTTGGCGTCAATTCAAAGGTCGCCCGCAGGAGCTTGGTCTGCCAAGCGCGCCCAAGCAGTTCATCACGTATTTCGAAGAAGAGAACAGACCGCAGACCAAGCTGGATCGCGATATCGAGCGAGGCATGGGAGTATCGGCGGGGAGATTGCGCGAGGATTCGATATACGATTATAAATTCGTAGGACTCTCGCATAATACGCTGCGCGGAGCTGCAGGCGGGGCCGTCCTGATCGCCGAATTGCTGAAAGCGGAAGGGTACATTCAAGCAAAGTAATGAAGTACAAGTCTTCTCCATAATCACGGTTGTAGGTCAGCCAGAAACTTCTGGTTGACCTATTTTTAATGCCCATTGACATGAACTAACGGGTTAGTGTACTATCACACTAGTACAATAATTCGCTGTTTGAATTCAACATAAGGGGAGATTGAAATGGCCGCATGGGCAGCTATATACAAAAGGATTTTCGGTTAACAAGAACTGTTTTTTTCGTAGGGATTGTCATTAACATCTTGATTTTATTGCTGACGTTATTTGTGGATGCAAATACGGGCGATAATTTGTACCTATTTATACCTTTGGCAGTCGCTGTTGTATTTCATGTTTTATATCTTCCGACCATGCTGTTTATCAGCTTGAGAACAGAGACTGACCAACTGCACCTTTGGCTGCACAATCCCCGATCGGCCTCAGCTTTACTTCTCAGCAAAGTATTGAATGGGCTTGTCATGAGCGTTGTATCCTTAGTTGTCCTATATTCGATGGCGGGATCGTTGATTATTTCAAGGTTCCATTTAATCGAAGCGTATTGGACGGATACTTGGATGGCTGGTGTGTTGATTTTCCTGCATATTTTGATGATCTCCATTATGATCGGTGTTTGGGTGATACTCCTATGGTCCATATACCATGCGCTTAAAAATAGAATCGGGCGTTGGACCTGGTTAGCGCTTCTTGGAGCGGTCCTCATACCAAGCTGGATTGGCGCGCTATTCGATTCCTCTAACCTATACAAGCAATTAACGCAATGGGGAAGCTTGGAAATGAATTTTCCGACATTCTCGATAGACCCTATACTCGTATATACGGGGGAATATCTACATCATTTAATCGTTATCGTCGGACTGTTTTATTTGAGTGCTTGGATCATCGATAGGAAAGTCGAGGTGTAACGATGGATGGATGAATTCAATACTTCAAAACCAATCTATTTGCAATTGGCAGATCGGATCCATCGAATGATCGTTAGCAAAGAGTTAAAAGCAGGCGAGAAGCTTCAATCCGTCCGGGAAATGGCGATAACCTACAACGTCAATCCGAATACGATTCAGCGAACTTACAGCGAACTGGAGCGTGAGGGTATTTTGGAAACGAGAAGGGGTCAAGGGACGTTCGTCACGGAACAAGAGGATCGTCTGATTCAACTACGCGGGAATTTAAAAGATGAGCAGATTCAAACGTTTGTCAAAGTCATGCAGGAAATGGGGTACAGCTCCTATGAAATGATCTCGGGACTACAAGACCACTTAAACAAAATGGGCAAAGGAGATGTTTAATGTGATTAAATTGATGAATTTATCTAAGACGTATAAGAAACGTTCCGCAATCAAGAACATTTCATTAACGGTGCCACTGGGTAAGATCATAGGCATCGTAGACGAGAACGGCAGCGGAAAGTCAACGCTACTGAAGCTTATGGCGGGACTTTCGTATCCGACGAGCGGGTCGGTAACCGTTAATGGAGAAATCGCGAATCGAAAAGTCAGTAAGCTCGTATCTTACTTATCAGAGCATGATTCATTTTATCCCCTATTCACGGTAAGAGAAGCGCTGGTCTTTCAGGCTTCGCAATTTACTGACTTTAATATCGCCAAGGCCGAAGAAATCATGAAGTATTTGCAGCTGGAACCAGATAAGAAAATCAGAGATCTCTCCATAGGAAATCGCGGCCGATTAAAGATCGTGTTAACTCTAGCCAGAGAAGTGCCTTACATTCTAATGGATGAACCATTATCCGGACTTGATCCGTTGGTGAGACAATCTATCGTGAAGGGAATGATTTCATATATCGACTTGGAATCTCAGACACTGGTCATGACGAGTCATGTAATAACGGAAATCGAATCGATATTAGACAGCTTCATAGCCATCAAAGACGGGTCATTGATTAGAATGGCCGATGTTGAGGAATTACACGAATCGGAGGGACTTGGCATAACGGAGTGGATGAAGAAGACGTATGTCTGATTATTATCAGAAAGGAGTTGCCAGAATGAATTCAAACAAAAAAGCCGCAAAAATTGTGGGAGTGCTGTTTATACTTGCAGCCGTTACGGCGGTAATAGGTCTTCTTTTATACGATCCTATCCTAAACGGTCCCGATTACCTGATTCAAGGTTCCGAACACGCCAACCAGGTTATACTGGGAGCGCTTATGGAGTTAATTCTTGTCGTTTCAGCGGTTGGTACTGCAACTACGATGTTTCCATATCTAAGAAAATATAATGAAACGATTGCTCTTTGGCATCTTTGCTTCAGGTTTCTTGAAGCGGTTATCATTACTGTCGGTGTAATCAGCGTACTGTCCCTATTGACCTTAAGCCGGGAATTTGTAGCAGCAGGAGCCCCGGATACCGCCTCTTTTCAAGTTTCAGGCACAGTATTGAAAGCCATTCATGACTGGACCTTCCTGCTTGGGCCTCTTTTCATGCTAGGCATCAACACGATGATGTACAGTTATATTTTTTATAAATCCAAGCTCGTACACAGGTTTATACCCATCTTGGGTATGACAGGGGCAACCCTTGTTTTTATTTGTGCCTTGTTGGTAATGTTCGGTGTAATTGAACAAGTTTCTACTTGGGGTGCTATTCTGGCGCTGCCAGTAGCAGCAAATGAAATGATTCTAGCCGTATGGCTCATCGTTAAAGGATTCAATAATAAGGAGGAATACTTATAAAAGCTATTGTAGCAACCAAATACGGATCACCGGAGGTTCTTCAGCTCAAAGAAGTCGACAAACCTATGCCCAAAGACAATGAAATATTGGTAAAAGTGCATGCGACAACCGTAAACGTCGGAGACTGTAGAATGCGAAGCTTTACAGTTCCTCCCATGTTCTGGCTTCCCGGTCGAATCGCTTTAGGTTTCAGAAAACCAAGAAATCCGATATTCGGAATGGAGCTGGCCGGTGAAGTTGAAGCAGTCGGCAAAGATGTAAAACGGTTCAAGGCAGGCGACCCGATTTTTGCATCGACCTTCAAGGTGAAATTTGGAGCCCACGCCGAGTATAAATGTTTGCCCGAAGACGGGGCGGTGGTAACAAAACCGAACAATATGACCTATGAGGAAGCCGCGACTCTTGTCGTTGGAGCAAATACAGCCTTGTTTTTCCTCAAAGAAGGCAACATTCGGCCCGGACAAAAAGTCCTCATCATTGGCGCTTCGGGTAGTGTCGGCACTTTTGCGGTACAGCTTGCCAAGTACTATGGGGCCGAAGTCACTGGGGTATGCGGTACCGCGAATATAGAATTGGTAAAATCTTTAGGAGCTGATAAGGTCATTGACTACACGAAAGAGGATTTTACGAAAAACGGCGAGACCTACGATATTATTTTTGACGCGGCAGGCAAGACTAAGTTTTCACAATGTAAAAACTCGCTGAAGAACAAAGGATATTATCTTCATACGGTTATGGTAGGGCCAGAGATTAAAGGACTGTGGTATGCGCTGACAACAGGCAAGAAAGTCATCGGCGGGACAGCAGTCCCACGCAAAGAAGATCTAGCTTTTCTCAAAGAGCTTACGGAGACGGGGCGGTTAAAACCGGTTATTGATCGCTGCTATCCGCTGGAGCAGATTGTCGAGGCACACCGCTATGTCGACCAAGGCCACAAAAAAGGAAATGTAGTCATAACTTTGAAGTGATACCAAGTAAATTTGTTGAAATTAAAAAATGCGTATGATAAGATGCTTATAATTTAGTGATTGGAGTGAAAAGAATAATGTGATTTTTCTTGCTAACAATAAAGATTAATAAAACAATCAAAGCGGTATTTTCGCATGTTTTATTCTTTATAGGCAAGAAAGTTACTCAATCTTTTCACTCAAATAATATATCCTTCCTTATCTAACTCCATAGTGGGTTGGATTTGATGTATTTATTTGAGCTACAAGAAAGTAACTTTCTTGTAGCTTTTATATTTATTATACAGGAGGATATTTTATGTCATTAATTAATGTTACAAACTTGACGTTTGCCTATGAGGGCAGTTACGATGACCTATTTGAAAACGTAAATTTTCAAATAGATACCGATTGGAAATTAGGATTCACGGGAAGAAACGGTAGAGGTAAGACGACATTTCTCAACTTGCTGCTTGGTAAATATGAATACAGTGGAAATATTTCAGCTAGTGTCAGCTTTGAATATTTCCCTTTCCATGTCGAAAACAAAGAAAATAATACTCTTGATGTGATCTACGACATTTTTCCAGACTATCTTCACTGGGAATTAATGCGTGAACTTTCTTTGCTAAAGGTTTCTGAAGATGTTTTATATCGGCCCTTTGATTCATTGTCCAACGGAGAGCAAACGAAAGTGTTGTTGGCTGCCTTATTTCTTAAGGAAAATAGCTTTCTGTTAATTGATGAACCAACTAACCATCTGGATAGGAATGCAAGAAAACTGGTCAGCGATTATCTGAATGCCAAAAGCGGATTTATTCTGGTGTCTCACGACAGATCGTTTCTTGATAACTGCGTAGATCACATCCTTTCAATCAATAAGACCAACGTAGAAATACAAAAAGGTAATTTCTCCGATTGGTGGGAAAATAAAAAGAGACAAGATAACTTTGAGCTTGCGGAGAACGAAAAGCTGAGAAAAGACATTAAACGTTTGTCGGATTCCGCTAATCGAACGAGCAACTGGTCACACGAAGTGGAAAAAACGAAAAACGGTACAAGAAATTCCGGTTCCAAAGTAGATAAAGGGTATATTGGTCACAAGGCTGCTAAAATGATGAAACGCTCTAAAGCAACTGAGCATAGACAGCAAGCCGCTATTGACGAAAGGTCTATGCTCCTGAAAAATATTGAAAACTCCGAAAGCTTAAAGATTACACAACTTGCTTTTCATAAAAACCAACTTGCCGAACTCGACCATGTTTCGATTTACTACGGTGAGAAGAGGGTTTGCACGGATATAAGTTTTACGATTGAGCAAGGGGATCGAATTGCGCTTACAGGTATTAACGGCTCCGGAAAATCAAGCATTATCAAATTGATTTGCGGCGAGAATATCAACTATACAGGAACTTTCAGAAAGGGAAGTCAGCTGAAAATATCCTATGTATCACAGGATACCTCACATTTGCAAGGCAATTTAACGGACTACGCTAGAAACAATGGGATTGATGAAAGCCTTTTTAAATCGATTTTAAGAAAGCTTGATTTTTCCAGAGTTCAATTTGAGAAGGATATTTCAGCTTTCAGCGGCGGCCAAAAGAAGAAAGTGCTAATCGCCAAAAGTCTTTGCGAGAAAGTTCATTTGCAAATTTGGGATGAACCGCTTAATTTTATTGATGTTATTTCTCGCATGCAAATTGAAGAGTTACTGCTTGAATACTCACCGACGATTCTTTTTGTGGAGCATGACAACGAATTTTGCAAAAATATTGCTACGAAGATCATTGAGCTCTAACTGAACGAATGGTTCTGATTATTTTGGGACACGATTAGAGTAGGAGGTGTTTATTATGAATTGTAACGTCGGGAAAACAGAACAAATAATAAGAATTTCCATTGGAACAGGTATCATTTTTTTGGGTCTTGCCTACAGAAGATGGTGGGGGCTCATTGGATTGGCTCCAATCTTAACTGGGGCTACCCGATATTGTCCTGCTAACGCCTTGTTAAAAATTGACAATTGTCAAGAGGTAAGATAAAAATCAGCCTAATATTTATGTGAAAGGCCGCGAATTAAGCGGCCTTTCCTCCATTATATCTGAGTATATTTGAAACAATATTAAAAACCGCTTTGAAGGGGTAGATCACAAATGATGAAAATTTTATTCTATCTAGGAGCTATTGTTTGTGTGTTTTCGGCGATCATCTCTTCATTGTTATCCGAAAACAGCAGAACAAGGAATTAGATAAAGGAATGAGTCAATCAACAGTAAATCACCCGGTTATCGCTAATCCCATGCTAATTGTTTATTTGATTTTTCCCATACTGTTTATTTTAGGCGCAATGATCTGGTTATACTTCACTTAATGACAAAGGGGGAGAATTGCTAATGGAAAAAAGAAGATACTACATTTCAGTCCAATCCAAAACAATCATGGAGCAGCAAGGCGATGCTTCTTACGAGCTGGAAATTGAAGCATCCGCTGATGAGCTTCAAAAACTTAATGAGTTATTTGAATTAATGGATGATTTCGATGTAAAAACTTATTATCGAGCACAAATTCCAGCAATCCCCTATCATCATGACAGTGAGAATGATGGTTATGATTACTACTTAAAGGAAATATATAATTTTATTTATAAAACCGGTACTGAAGAAACGAGAAGTCATATTCTATCAATGAAATATTCTGACCTAAAATCACGAATGATTCCAACCCGCATATATTATGCGGGTTTTTTCAGGTACCCAACCCAATATTCTCACATAAAATGCAAAAGTTAACTTATGAAATTGGAGGTTTATTGCATGTATTGGGGATATCGGTATCATTTGAGACTACAACCCGTTTGGGCGACAGAAACGAATAAAGCGCTTGAATTAATCAAAGAGTCCGTTCAGGGCGAGAGAAACGATGAACTTTTTTACGATGAATTGATTCGTCTTTCACCGACATCTGAACAAACAGCAATTATTGAAACGATTCGTGATGATGAACGAGAACATAACCGCATGTTCCAGGATATTTATCAGGAACTTACCGGTTACCCGGTAACAGGAATTAGTAATGAGCAGTTCATTAAACCTAAATCTTATGTTCAGGGTTTACAGACCGCTTTGATGGGAGAACTGGCAGCTGTGGAGAAATACCGAAGAATATGGTTTGGACTTCCCGCTGGCATATATAAAGATACTGTATTTGGCATCATCCTGGACGAACTCAAACATGCGAGCAAGTACAACTATTTATTAGGGATCGAACGAAAGTAAACTCTTACTTTAGTCACTAGGCCGCTGAGAGGCGGCTTTTTTACATTGCGAAGCCGAAGTTCTACGTTATTTTGTTATATTGAGGAATACGGAAAATATAGGAATAGGAGGCTCTACGCGATAAGATATGTAAGCTTGACGACGATCTGTAATGGAGTTATTATGGGTTTACTAATTGAGTAATTTAGTAATTTACTGAATTACTAAGTTAGTAAATTGAAAATAGGAATCGAGGGAATACAATGAAAATACCGACAACATTAAAACATAAACCCGTCGTCGTATCGGAAAACTATGAGCACATCGACGGCAGGTTGGCCGGCAATACGGACGCTAAAGGACTTTCTCTAGGGTTAGCCCAATGGAACGATAGAGGGAAGCTCGATATTTCAGCTAAAGTATGGAGGTATACAGGGGAGAAGTGGTCCCGTCAATCCGAGGAGCTGCCGCTTCATCGCGTGCTGGATTTGTCCATCTTGATCTGCCGGACCCTGGAACATTTTCAAGAAGCCTACCGGTATGAGCACTTGTATAATCCGGAACAGCCTATCATTGACCGGGTCGGACTACAAGGGGACGCGATGACCGTCGCGGTCTGCACGGACAACGAACGAATCAACGAAGATATTCGATTGTTCAGCCAAGCACTAAGCGACGACGGCGAGATGATAGGGGAAAGACTGCGTACGTTGTCGAAAATTTTAAAGGATTTGGGGTACTAAAGGATAGGGAACAGGAGAATTAAGATGAAAGATCAACAAGAAGACTATGTATTATCGCCCGGCAGACAGTTGACCGAGGAAGAAAAGAAGCTGCTATGGCGGAAGCCAGCCTCACATAAAGCCAGCGATGAAGAACGGCGGATATGCAAGGAAGTGAAGCGCAATTGGCATCGCGGGGAAATGAAAATCGCCAATATTTTGCTGGAAGGCGACGCCGGTTCCGGCAAAACGCAACTCGCGAAAGCTTTGTCCGCCGATTTCGGATTGCCCTATACGAAAGTGACTTGTTTTGCCGATATGGACAAAACCGACATTATCGGCGCGATCTTGCCAGTCATTCCTGCCGAACGATTGAAGAAGATCGAATCCGCAGAGCAAACGGCTTTGAAAGCCCTGTACGAGAGCGACGGCTTTCGAAGCACGACGGACATCTTAATGGAGGCTTTAGGATTAACGGAAGAACAGGCCGCATTAAAGATGAAGCACATTCTGAAGCTTGCATCGGAGAATGCCGGAGGAGACGGAGTCGAGTACCGATTCTACCCTTCGGAGATCGTCAGGGCATACAGGAAAGGTTATCTGTTGGAAATTCAGGAGCCAACAGTCATTCGGGACGCGGCAGTATTAATGGCATTAAATTCCGCTTTGGAGCTGGATGGCAGTCTTAATCTGCCTACAGAGGTTGTGCGAAGGCATGAGGATTTTATCGCCGTCATTACGACCAACCGCAGTTACGCGGGAACGAGACCGCTTAACGAAGCGCTGCGCGATCGCGTTCAGCACACGGAGAAAATGGATTTACCATCCAAAGAAATTATGATCGAACGCGCGAAGGCCAAGACAGGATACACGGACGAGAAGGCTTTGGATATTTTGGCGGAAACGATCATCACGTTGGATAAAGCGGCACGGGCGAACGCGATCAAGGGCGTGGCGGGGATGCGCTCCTACTTTTATTGGGCGGATGCCGTTGCCGAAGGCTCCTCCGTCAGAGAATCGCTATATCATAAGGTTATCTATAAGATCACGACCGACGAAGAGGAGATTAAAATTTTAGAGGATGCTCTAAACGATCAAGATCTGCCCGCACGACTGGATGAGCTCGATTACGTAAAAAAAAACTAAACTCCGACGCTTACGAGATTAAATCGTGGGGAGAAATAGATAAATCCGAACATGTTAACGACGTAAATCCGAGCGAATACGCGCTCGCATTCAAGAAATCCGCTGACAGCGACGAGAGCTCGTCCGACGGATCGGAGGACACCGATGCTACGAGAAGCAGCGAGGACTCGGGGGACAATGGAGCCCCAATCTATCATCAGCTTCGTCTAGAAGAGATGTCGGAAGAGGAGAAGCGGCTAGAACGCGATTTTCGCAAACAATTAAATTTGGCAGCCCGGGAAGTCGCTTCCGATTCCGTTCATCGTAACGTGAAACTCATCGTTCATCGCCCGGAATACAAGCAGGAAGATCAAGAGGAATACGTTAAATTAAGCAGAGGACTCATGCCCGTAGTGAGGGAAATCGCCAGGAAAACACTTCCATTGCTCGAACACGAGTCGAGTTCCGAATTCGCCAGGAATCAGTATTATGGCCATAAATTCCAAGCGGATAGCGTAGCCTATCGCGACTTCAGGTATTTTGCCAAAAAACGTCCGCCGAACGAGTTGCCGTCTTTAGCTGTCGGACTCCGAATAGACGAATCGGCATCGATGTCGGCTTTCGGAAGATTGGAAGCGGCCAAACGCGCCGTGATCGCCGTTTATGAATTTTGTAGGATTTGCAAAATTCCGATATCCATCTACGGAGATACCGCGGACATATCCAAACTGGAGCAAATGTCGATCTATGCGTATGCCGACCACGATAAGCCCGATGACAGAGACCGTTATCGGCTCATGGGCATTCGCGCGAGAAGCAACAATCGCGATGGCTTGGCGTTAAGAATTCTCGCGGACCGGTTAACGAACGCTCCTCAGACAACGAAGCTGTTAATTAGCTTAAGCGATGGTCAGCCTAAAGCAATGCCGGATTATACTAGCAGATACGCGCAGGATGACATGCAACGGACGATCGCCGAATACCAGCGCAAAGGCATTTCGTTTCTTGCCGCCGCCATCGGTCATGACAAAGACGTCATCGACCGTATCTACGGCAGCGAAAGATTTCTGGATATTACGGATTTGAACGAACTGCCCGCAAAGCTGGTGAGGATCGTCGCGCGGTATTTGTAATGAAAGAAACCAATAGTGAGTGAATGTCGTGAGTCAAAAGCATAGCACGAATGAAGTTCGCGTAAACCGCGGGCTTTTTTTATTGGAAGCGCATCGACTCGAGTCGCGTAACCCATAGGCGTGTGCACTAGGATCGAGCACGTGTACGGCGAGATGCGATATAAAACGATGATCGAGCGTTCGGGTCTCGTTCCGAAAATCCTCAGAAATGTTGTCAGGAAGTGGTCGTCCGCCGCTTAAATCCCATGCCCGATCACCGTTGAACAAGCTTATTATTTCCAACGGCAAAATCGGTGGGGGCACAAGATACCAGCTATCCACACAAGACACATAGCTGAAATCTTAGATGACTGCTACCCGTCTATTTCTAAATTATGTCGAAAATGATATGATTTTGGGGACAGCTTACTTTAGATGCAATTTGTTTTGCAATCTGCCTAATTTATACAAACATAAATTGTGTCTTTCTCAAAGGGGATATTATATTGAAGATGAAAATTATCGGAATAGTTTTAGCAAGTATTATTGTTATGAATGGTTGTTCGAAAACAACTTCTCAAGTAACTACGCAACCAACAGTTACAGTAGCTCCGCAGGAAACTGAAAAAATTGATAATGGACAAGCAATAGAACTGGAATTACAGCAAATTTCTAATATCATTCTTGCTCAAAACTATACCGAGGCAAATACCCGAATAATGAATTCCAAATTTTTCAATGAAGACTCATCATATATAACTTTGCAAAATTATGCTTACGCATTGCTTCAGCAGAAAAAGGATAAGAAAATCTTTATTGATTATTTGTTCAAGATTCCGAAAGAGTATAGCGGTGTACTTTCTGACCAAATAAAGGACTCCCAAAAAAAAGCACTAGATAATCTAGTTCAATTAGCAAAGCAAGGAAAATATGAGCAGGTCGTAAATGAAACAGCTGCTTCGGCCCAAAGAGATGGCTCAGATGTTAGTATAGCGGTGATTCATTATTACGCTATAGCAAAGTTTTACGAGTCAGAAAACAAGCCTTCAGATGTGGCATCATATTTATTAAAAATAGACAATAATTACAATGGAATATTAGTAGACGATATAACAAAGATGAAAGATAAATACTATTCTGAAATGCGAAAAATAATAGCAAATGAAGGGATAGCGGCTGAGAATGCGACTAAAGAAGAACCGGCAATTGGAATGACTGCTCAGGAGGTAAGAGACTCTAAGTGGGGAAGCCCTGATGATATCAACAAAACCACTACTAAATATGGTACAAGTGAGCAATGGGTATATAATTATTATGGGTATATATATATCGATGATGGTATTGTAACGGCTATACAAGAATAACAAGTCCGAATGCCTCGGAATGACACTCCGAATTCACTCAAGAGCAACGAATTAGTAGAACTGGTGAGATACATACAATGATGAACGTGTTCTTATGACAACAACCCTAGCAAATACGCTCCTGGTTACTTGGTTTATCGTAGCCGGTCAAGCGACTCAATATGCCGGCCAGGCCGCATCGAATGCCGGCGCGATTTCGGTATATATCGCTTCTTTCGCTGCAGCGTTAGCGCTCTTCCTTGCAAAGAGGGTAAAATTAGCTAACACTTCATCGGACATCGCAGCGTAATGGGGAAGGAAGATAGATGAAATGAAATATTATGTAGTTGATGCGTTTGCAAGCAAAGTTTTTGAAGGAAATCCAGCAGGTGTTTGTATTATGGATGCATGGCTTACTGACGATATTATGCAGAAAATTGCCATCGAGAATAATCTCTCCGAAACAGCTTTCGCAGTCAAGGAAGACGATTATTACCGATTAAGATGGTTTACTCCAGCACGCGAAATTGACTTATGTGGTCATGCAACTTTAGCAACAGCTTACGTAATAGCTAATTTTTATGAAACGGATATCAAGCATATTCAATTTCAAACTCTAAGCGGAGAGTTGCTTGTTGTGAAAAACGGTGATCTGTACGAAATGGATTTCCCCAGTAGAATGCCGGAAGCACACTCATTAACGGATCAGATGGTTGAAGCCCTTGGGGTTAAACCTTCTGAGACTTATCTTGGTCGAGACTTAATGTTCGTACTGGAATCAGAGTCTGATGTAGTTAACCTTGACCCGAATTTCACCAAGTTGGCTGCTCTACAAGATGGGCTAGGCGTATTAATTACTGCTAAAAGTGATCAGTACGATTTCGTATCTCGAAGCTTCTTTCCTAAACTAAATGTCAATGAGGACCCTGTATGCGGTTCTGCTCATTGCAATTTTATCCCTTTTTGGGCAAAGCGTTTGAATAAACAGGAAATGGTAGCAAGACAGGTTTCCAAACGTGGCGGTATTTTATTCTGCAAATTTCTTGGTGAACGAGTAGCAATAAGCGGCCAAGCCGTACTATATTCGATTTCTGAGATCTGTATCGGATAACTACCTCGATTTCTTCCTGCGCTTGCTAATCCATTTATTCAATGCAGTTCCGCCGCCGACAGCGTGCTGCTGTTTGGTTCCTGTGCTTTCATTTGCGGAGTTAGTCCTCTTGGCTGTTCCTCCTGCTCCGACGCTTTGTTGCTGCTGCGTATTCGGGGATTTAATAGCGGCATTGTTGCCTGCGGCCTGCACCGCTTGCGATTTTCGTCGTGTTGGGGGCGTTGTTAAATTGATGGTTCACGACGAAGACCAGCTTATCAATTCCAGTGATCGGCGTTTTTGCGATTATACGTTTATTACCTTTTTCTATAATAATCGTGAGTCGTAGTCTAAAAAGATGTGACTTTGAAAAACCACCAAAGAAACCTTCGCATATACGAAAAATGGATCGGTCGGAAATCAGCGGCTTCGTCACTGACGGAAGTAGGCAATTTAAGAGGGGGTATAGGTAATTAATGGTTTATATGAGGCTCATTTGCCCGTTAGCGATCTTGATCGTCCCATATGATAGGGTTATAATTGAATAGATGTGTGACAAGGTTCGGCAAATTGTAGGGTATAAGGGACGGTAAAAATGAGCTACAGACAAACTAAAACAGACGTTATCTTAATTGGTGCCGGAATCATGAGTGCTACTATGGGGTCATTGCTAAAAGAATTAGCACCGGACTGGAATATTAAAGTGTTTGAGAGACGTGCAAACGCAGGAGAGGAAAGCTCTAACGAATGGAATAATGCGGGAACGGGGCATTCTTCATTATGCGAGCTTAACTACACCTCAGAGAAACCGGACGGATCTATCGATATTAGTAAAGCTATAAAAGTTAATGAAGAATTTCAGATTTCAAGGCAGTTTTGGTCTTATCTTGTAGAAAGCAATTTGATACGTAATCCGCGGGACTTTATCATGCCAGTGCCTCATATGAGTTTTGTACAAGGGGAACAAGATGTATCCTTTTTAAGAAAACGTTTTGAAGCGCTGTCTGACAATCCACTGTTTTCGGGGATGGAATTTTCCGATGATCCGGAAAAACTGCAAGAATGGATTCCCCTTATGATGAAAAACCGGGCATTGAATCAACCCATAGCTGCGACAAGAATCGAATCCGGAACCGATGTCAACTTTGGCGCTTTAACGCGCACATTGTTTGATCATTTAAAGAGTAATAACGTTGATATTAAATTCAAACAAAATGTTGATACTATCAAACGTACTAGCGACGGCTCGTGGGAATTGAAAGTGCGGAATGTCGATAACGGCACCGTCGAACGCCATACTGCAAATTTCGTCTTTATCGGCGGCGGGGGAGGAAGCCTCCATTTGCTGCAAAAAGCCGGTATTCCTGAAGGAAAAGGGATTGGAGGCTTTCCGGTAAGCGGATTATTTATGGTATGTAAGAATCCGGAAATTGTAGCGCAGCATCGTGCAAAAGTATATGGACAAGCTGCAATCGGTGCTCCTCCAATGTCGGTACCGCATCTTGATACTAGAGTTATTGACAACAAAGAATCTTTATTCTTTGGACCGTTTGCCGGCTTCTCACCCAAGTTTTTAAAATTCGGTTCAATGTTTGATTTGTTAACATCTATAAAAATGCATAATCTCGTAACGATAATGGCGGCAGGCGTAAAAAACGTTTCATTGACAACATACCTGATCAAGCAAGTTATGTTATCGAAAGAAAAGCGCATGGAAGCTTTACGGGAATTTGTTCCGAACGCCAAAAGCGAGGATTGGGATTTACTGGTAGCGGGCCAGCGTGTGCAAATTATTAAAGATACTGCTGCCGGCAAAGGAACGCTTCAATTTGGTACGGAAGTTATTAGTGCCGCTGATGGCTCGATAGCAGCATTGCTCGGCGCTTCTCCGGGTGCTTCTACCGCCGTTTCCGTCATGCTTGAGGTATTAAAAAAATGCTTCCCGCAACATATGAAAGCGTGGGAGCCGAAAATTAAAGAAATGATTCCTTCTTATGGCGTGTCACTGTTGAAAAACCCAGAGCTTATCCACGAAAATCATACTTCAACAGCGCGAACGCTTGGTCTAAGCGAAAACTTGCCATTACAGATTGCACGCGAAACCGTATCCGTATCCTAAATAACGAAGGATCGTTCAAAAATGAAGGGCTGCCAATTAGCACCAATTGGCAGCCCTTTTCTAGATCGGTCAACGATTGATACGCTGAAATTTACCCTTGTAGATCAGACGCTCAGTGATTGTCCTTGTCTGGTTTTTCGTCACTAACGGATACAAAGATCGGGTTGGAATAGAACCACAGGTCTTTGTAGTTGCGCTTGTTGATTTCCGTAAATCGGGTTTCGTTGTCTGCGATATCTGTCTTCGTGTCCATGAGCGGCTCCCCGTTCAGCGTTTCTCCTTCGACGGTAACCCCGAGATTAGTGCCTCTTAGTCTGAAGTACTGATCCCTGCTGGCCTTCACCGAATAGTTAATCACATAGAACCCTTGGGAATCCATCTTCCAGTCTTTGGCTGTAAAACGCTTGACCACCTTGGTGGTATCGTTGGTACTTTTGCTGTAAGCGTCCGTTCCTGGTGTAATCTTGCCGGTTACGTCTCCGGAAATCAGGTCCACGTGATCGACCTTGACGGGATCTCCGTTATTGTTTTTATTAGAGCTCTTGAACCGAATTGTCAGCTTCAACATATCCTTATTCTTCACCTGAAGGTTTTCTCCCATTTCTGCTTTCCGATTACCCTTTTCGGCACTAAAGTCTAACGCGTTAATCAAATCGCCGAAAACGGAGAACGATTTGCCCGATCTCATGCCGTCCAGGACGGCTTGCATGTCAGCGCCTTGAACCCAAGTGTAGTTTTTGGAGTATTCGCCAGGCCAGTAACCGCTGGAATAAAGGCGATTCTCGCTGATCTCGAAATGGGAATCCGAATTGGAGAAGTTCCAGAACCTGCGTCCTTCCCCGAGCAGAGCGTCCCAAGCTCCGCCCAACTTAGCGAGCATATAGTCCGAACCGCCATAGGTTCTGTTCTCCGGCGTCGATAGATTCAAGCCGCCTCTGTCCGGTTCCATTTGGTTCCCCGGCATCCCTTCAAACCCGAACGCCACGTCAGGAGCAATATTGTTAAAGTCGCGGAAATCCGCAATAGTATACACCCTTTTTCTCGAAGGATGGTTTAAGATCGCATAACTGGTTTTGGCATAATTTTTTTCCAGCCAGGATAAAGCCGTGCGTGCATCCTCGCGGGTGGAGAAAGCTCTGCTGTCTTTCGCATTCCATACCGCGACATCCGCCGGATCGAACATTTTCTCGTCTCGATTCGTGAACAAGTATTCAAATTGGTTCGATACTTTCAATCCTTCTGCGGTACCTAGCTTGTCCGTTAAGATGCCCACGCCGACATGCTCGTAGGTTGGCATATCCCACTCGAAACCGGTGAAGATAATTTTGTTCTTATAGTTGCCTGCGTCTTGCAATTGTTTGATTTTGGGCGCCTGGTAGTCGATAATGCCCTGGGATAACGGAATCGAACCGCCAGGGATCGTGTTTCCTTCATCGTCCCGTGATGACGTTCTCAGGTGATCGGATACGGCCATCCAGTCCATGCCGTATTTATTAAACGCGTTATCCAGTACGCTCTTCAGGGATTGCTGCGCATCATCTGATTGAAAGGTGTGTGCGTGATATTCGCCCTTTAACCATTTCCCTGCCGTTTCCGGTTTGTTCTTGCTGTCTGCTTCTTTCGCAGAAGTAGGCAGGCCTTGAGATAGGATCGAAAGACTAAGAGATAAGATCGTGAGCAACTTCAATTTGTGTGTCACCTAGTTATCGCCTCCATGTATTGTGGTCGTACAATTTATCAGTTTAAACTCGAAATATTAAGTAACTGTACGATCTCTGTATTGTTTTTGTTAATGTATATTTGAACTTCGTGAACCTACGACTCTTGCAATTGCCCTGACTCCCGGCGCCGCCGATTCATGAATACCAACAACAATGCAATTACAGTGAGGATAATCCCCAGCACTCGAAATCCCCCAGCGTTGAACTTATCTCCAATTACGATGCCTATCAACAAGGAAGAGAGAATGGTTCCCAGATATCTTGATGTATTAAATATTCCGGATGCTACTCCGATTATTTCTTTTGGAGAACTTTTGAACAAGGCCGCTTGCATACCGACATTGTTCAACCCGTTGCTAATACCGAATGCAGCTAAAGCCAAACACACACTGATAACCGGTGAAGTTTGATTCAATGTCACGATCCACGCTGACCCCAATGTCATCAGCATTCCGGACACGAGCAATGCTGGTCGAGGTCCTGATTTATCGATCCATCGTCCTGCCAATGGAGAAGCTGCGAGCGAGCAAAAACCTAAGCTTAGCATGAGAATTCCCGTATGGAACTCGCTGACATGACGTACCATTTGCAAGTAGGACGGAAGCCCGAAAAAAAGCGAGTAAAAAAGTATGTTAACGAACATGAATTGGACATTGACCCAAGTCATTGCAGGATACTTGGCGAATGTGCGCAAAGGAATGAAGGGTGACGTCGCTTTTAACTCATGTCGTACGAAAGCCGCAAGTGCAACGAGACCTATCAGCCCGACTATGACATTTCTTAATGAAACATGTCCATCTGATTTTGCTGACAGCAATCCAACGAGCAGGGCAACCAGAGCCACTGTGAAGAGCAGGATCCCTGACGCATCAATGAAATCAAACCATTTACGAAAGGACATGTTGCGTGCAAAGGATTCTGGCGATTCGTCCTTAGGAATAGTCCTCCAAGCTAATAGAAAGCTCGCCGCCACGAACGGAATATTGACGAAAAAGATAGCCGGCCAATCCCACCAGTGAATCAAGACCCCGCCAATGAAGGGTCCAATCGCTGCCGCTCCGGATAGGAAAATGGACAAAACAGACAGCGCAGTCGCTTGTTTCTCCGTAATATAAATTCGCACAATGGCCATTCCAACCGCAACCATCATGCTTGTTCCGATGGATTGCACGATGCGGAATACGATGAGCCACCCGAAGCTTGGCGATAGCGGAGCTAATAATGATGCAACGAAGGCTACAACAAGCCCGGTAAGAAATATCTTTCTGCGACCGAATAAATCGCTGGCCTTTCCCATGACAGGTTGAGCGATAGCGCTCGCAATGTAGAAGGAAAAAATAATCCAGGAAACGCCTGTATAGTCAAGTTGGTACACATTTTGCAGCCTTGCAATAGCAACGGAAATCATCGAAGAATTTAACGGCAATCCGAAAGAAGTCCCCTTCCCTCTATAGGGAGGGGATGAATTTCGGCTAGGCGAAGCCTAGAATCTTCGTGCTCGAAGTCATGACCTTAAAAACTTATAATGAGCTCGGAAATCTAGATATAAGAACAAGTGT
>NZ_JAIOAP010000016.1 GCF_021190915.1 Cohnella silvisoli | reverse complement strand
AGATTTCCCAATTCGTAAGACCCCTGGAAGAACACCAGGTTGATAGGCTCGGGGTGGAAGCGCGGTAACGTGTGCAGCTGACGAGTACTAATCGGTCGAGGGCTTATCCTAACGAATAGACACGTAATACAATTGATACTCACCTTCTTCCGAAGCAGACCCACACGTAAGTGTGGTGTCGACCAACGCTTTGTTTCGCATCCAGTTTTCAAGGCGCAAGCCTTGAGTCTTTATTTGTTGTTTGAACGGTTCGATTGTAAGTCGAATCACGTAAGTAAGTGTGGCGGTGTAGCTCAGTTGGCTAGAGCATTCGGTTCATACCCGGAGGGTCGGGGGTTCGAATCCCTTCGCCGCTACCATACCCCCTTTTCATTATGGAGGCTTAGCTCAGCTGGGAGAGCATCTGCCTTACAAGCAGAGGGTCGGCGGTTCGATCCCGTCAGCCTCCACCATAATAGTACGGAGCTGTGGTGTAGTGGCCCAACATGCCTGCCTGTCACGCAGGAGACCGCGGGTTCGAATCCCGTCAGCTCCGCCATTATTTTTCCAAGAAGTATGGCTCGATAGCTCAGCTGGTAGAGCAGAGGACTGAAAATCCTCGTGTCGGCGGTTCGATTCCGTCTCGAGCCACCATTTTTTATCCGGTTTACCAGACCGGCTTGTAATGTGGAGGATTAGCGAAGTGGCCAAACGCGGGAGACTGTAAATCTCTTCCTTCGGGTTCGGTGGTTCAAATCCATCATCCTCCACCAGTTTTCGAGCCATTAGCTCAGTTGGTAGAGCACCTGACTTTTAATCAGGGTGTCGAAGGTTCGAGTCCTTCATGGCTCACCACTCGAACAACCACCCAGACGCGCAAGCGTCTGTTTTTGTTTAACATATAAGAAAGATAAATGTGCTGGGTATAAGCGTAGATGATAACCTTGGTAAGCATCTTGGGATGGTAGCTGTCTCGGCCTCCACCTGGATAGGCAGAGGTGAAAATGTCGTCGCTCAGCCGATTCACGGCTGGTCCATGGTATATTGAATGTACAAAGAAATCGTTCCTTTCGTAAATGGTTGGGTGGCACCTCCATTTTACCAAAGAACGGTTTCTTTTTGCGTTCTTATGGGCTTATTTTGCTTTAATCGATGAAAAAAGAGGGGGTGTATCTTCTGTAGGAGCGACAGCGTTTGCCTTTGGAATCGTGAAATCTCCTTGTTACGAGTTTACCTAGTCAGATTTCACGATTCCAACCTGAACTGTTTGGATACTCCTTCTCCTACTACGCCGTATAAAACAACGAAATGAATGTAAACTAACGGTGATCGAATACGGCTCAAATCTAATTTATAGTATAATGGTTACTACTAAATGGGATGGAAAACAAGGGGAAGAGGGAACGAATGCCTACTATACTGGTTGCTGACGACGATGCGAACATTCGCGATCTCGTCTGTTTGTTTCTACGCAACGACGGATTAGAAACAGTCGAAGCCGCGGACGGTAAGGAAGCTCTGGACGTCTATAACTCGACGCCCGTCGACCTTGTCGTGCTCGATATTATGATGCCGATTATGGATGGCTGGACGTTATGCCGAGAGCTTCGGCGAAGCAATCCCGATCTTCCGTTGCTCATGCTGACAGCGCGAGGCGAAACATGGGAGAAAGTGAAAGGGTTCCAATTCGGGACGGACGATTATTTGACGAAGCCGTTCGATCCATTGGAGCTGACGGTTCGGGTTAGGGCATTACTGAAACGATACCGGATCGGTTCGACGCAGGCTATTCGATTCGGCAACGTTATCCTTGATCGGCAGACTTATAAGGTGACGAGAGGGACGGAATCGTTCACGCTGCCGCTTAAGGAGTTCGAACTACTCTATAAGCTCGCTGGAACGCCCGGACAAATTTATACGCGCGAGCAGTTGATCGATCAAATTTGGGGGATCGATTACGCTGGAGATGATCGAACGATAGACGTACATATTAAACGCCTGCGCGAACGGTTCGCGACTACACCCGATTTTCGTATCGAAACGGTGCGTGGGCTTGGCTACCGGCTTGAGGTGTACGAGTGATAAGATCTTTATATACACGCGTCGTCCTGACATTTCTAGTCTCCGTGATCGGGGGCACTGTCATTGCTTTTTTTGTGGCAACTTGGTTATTTAATGATCAATTGAACGAGAACTCAAAAGTCACTTTGCGTGATTTCGGCCAGGACATCGTCCGTATTTACGAAACATTTCCGCTGCAGGAAGCGGACTCGTATGTGAGTGGAATGAAGCAGCTCAATTCTTATCATATTCGAATTTACGATGAAACGGGCCAGTTCCAGTCTTACGGAGTGCTTAAAGGACACTCCACTGTGACTAAGGAACAAATAAAGAGAGTACTAGATGGAGAAGTCGTTGAAGTCAATACGACTGTAACTGAACTTAGTCTCCTAGGTTTGCCGTTGCAAACGGAAACAGGAACGAAAGCGATGTTTGTGGTGCCGCTTACCCCTTCCTCTTCTTTTCTCATTACATGGGTATTGAACTTTGTGGCGTATTCGTTGTTAGCAGGAAGTTTATTGATTCTGATTGCCGCTATATTCCTGGTAAGACCGCTCAAGGAGCTGACCGAAGCGACAAAGCGGATTGCAGCTGGGGACTTCAACGTCAAGCTGAATATTAAACAAAAGAGCGAGCTGGGAACGTTAGCCCGCAGCTTCGAGGAAATGATGCACGATCTGCAACAACTTGAACAGATGCGGCGGGACTTTGTTGCCAACGTGTCGCATGAAGTTCAGTCGCCGCTCACCTCGATATCCGGTTATGCTATAGCGCTCAAGAAAGTAGACATCGCGGATAATGAGCGAAGCCGTTATCTCGACATTATCATCGCCGAAGCGGAGCGGATGTCCAAGATGAGCGATAGTCTGCTAAAGCTGAGTTTGCTTGAATCGCAGTCACAGCAGATGCGCCTGGGAACACTACGTCTTGATGAACAGATTAGACGAGTCATCGTCGCGATCCAGCCGCAATGGTCGGCTCGCAACATCCGTTTCGAGCTCAATTTGCCGACCGTTACCCTAACGGCTGATCACGACCTGTTAAATCAGGTATGGACTAATTTACTTGGCAATAGCATCAAATTTTCTACGGATGGCGGAGTTATTAACGTCAGCATCAAACAAGATAACAGAAATGTGACAGTCCGAGTATCCGACGCTGGTATTGGCATTTCGCCTGAAGATCAGAAGCAAATATTCGAGCGGTTTTTTAAGGCAGATCGTTCCCACAGTCGTAAGTATGACGGTAGCGGTATGGGACTCGCAATCGTTAAACAGATCGTATCGCTTCATCAAGGCGACATCCGAGTGGAAAGCGAACCCGGTCGTGGAACGACCTTCATTGTCACCTTGCCAATCACAACGCCAACGGAATAGTTAGATACATAGGGTACAAATCGGATTGTCTACGCCGCGTTCTCCATGCTACGGCTCATTTGCAAGCTTCCTTGCAGGTGACGTCGCAGCATTTTTTTGCTTGTTCATACTCCGTTCATATTGTCGTCACGAGGAGTACATCTTCATCGTATAAGCTTTCCTTAACGACCCGTAAGGCAGCCCAATAAACAGATGATGACAGGAGAAGATGAGAATGAAACCAAAAGAGGAAATGAAAATAAGGAAGGGTTCGAGAACAAATAAAATACTAAAGATTCTGCTTAAAATAATAGTAGCGGTAATTATTGCATTAGGACTTTTTCTAGCCGTTGTTTATATCGTTAATATAGTCTGCAACAAATCAGAGCAAGGAAAAATACAATCCTATGGTCAATTAGTACCTGTAGATGGAAAAAATATGAATGTTTTGATTCAAGGACAAGGCGAAGAAACAGTAGTGCTGCTACCTGGTTATGGAACAGCAGCACCAGCACTAGATTTTAAGCCATTAGTAGAAGAGCTATCACCATTTTACAAAGTCGTCGTGGTTGAGCCTTTTGGTTATGGATTAAGCGATGGAACCGAAAAGGAACGAAGCACAGCGAATATTGTGAGTGAAATTCATGAAGCCTTACAAAGTCTTAATATTGACCGATATATTCTAATGGGTCACTCCATTGCAGGCATTTACGGACTAGATTACGTGAATAAATATGAGAACGAAGTGAGTGCGTTTGTCGGGATCGACAGCAGCGTTCCGACGCAAGGCGGTATGGATGCTGAATTTCCAATCGGAACTTTTAAACTACTCAAAAAGTCAGGTTTCGCCAGATTGGTAATGAAACTAAGTGCTGACCCCTATGCTGGACTACCATTTGATGATGAAACAAAAGAACAAATGAGAATTCTTACTCGCAAAAACATGTATAATCCTAGCACCGTGAATGAAATGGAAAATTTTAATTCTAATTTTACAGCAGCACAAAACTTAGCATTCCCAAAAAACCTTCCCCTTATTTTATTTATACAAACGAATAATACAGATGTTGAAGGATGGATACCTCTGCATGAAGGACAAGTAAAAGATTCTGCACATGGTAAAGTAATTAAATTAGAAGGAGAGCATTATTTACACCATACCCGATCAAAAGAAATCGTTGAAAACTTTAGGATGTTTATGGAAGAAGTAAAATAAGAAAAGACAAAACGCCATGCTGCAGCATCCCTTGCAAGCTTCCTTACATGCGATGCTGCAGCATTTTTTTGCGCCCGTTCATATTCAGTTCATATTGACGTCATTAGGAGTACATCTTCGTCGTGTTATGGGACAGCATTTTTTGTTTAACCATAGAGAGTATATTTTCAGACGTATTCGTTTAACGTGAAGCGTTATTCCCTTCGTGCGAGATGGTATGCCGCAAGACTTCAAGTCATTCGTCGATGTGCACGATCGTTTCATGCGGACGGTACACAGACAGCAGGCTGCCTTCAGCGTTTACCGCGAAAAGCACGGAGCGTTCTTGCGCCAAGAGGAAGGAATAGCGCTTTCCAGACCGCGTATCTCTAACCTCGATGTTAGCATCGACCGCGTACTCAGATACGAAAACGAACAGTGCGCCGTCCTTGAAGCGAAGTAAACGACCATACACCCCTGGCAAGCCGCCTCCTGAGATCCATTCGAGCTCGCGGCTGTAACCTGCAACGCCAAGTACGTACTCGTATAGCCTCGCAAGCGGTTCGATCCGCTCGTTCAGCTCTAGGGGCAGCGGGCTCCAGACTAAACGGCCGCCGCCCTCCAATTGCATGTCGACAAGAGCAGCCGCGCCGACCTGTCCATCAGAAGGAACCTCCTTGAACACTTCGGCGA
Organism: Cohnella silvisoli; assembly: GCF_021190915.1. Classification (GTDB taxonomy): domain Bacteria; phylum Bacillota; class Bacilli; order Paenibacillales; family Paenibacillaceae; genus Cohnella; species Cohnella silvisoli. The sequence goes on along the minus strand of NZ_JAIOAP010000016.1, from coordinate 196,426 downwards.
TTCGCCGATCGCCGAAGGAAACCGGGATGACCGAACCGCCAATATTCAGCGCTTCTTCCCTAAGCACGTTGGTCAGCATGCGCGGACCTAGCTGATTCGCGAGCCGATCCTTCGGCCGCCAATAGGCGTCGATCCCGAGCGGACCGGTAGCAAGCAGAGTCGCGCCGGTCTTCGCCGCGAAGGATCAAATCGAGCTGCTTAAGGACAATATTTTATACCGGTGGATGACGGACCGAATCAGCAAAGAACAGTGGAAAATCCGTTCCGATTTTTTGCAGCTCCGCTTGAACGAACCGGCCGTCGTTGCGGCAATCCTTAAGTGCGATCCGGATAAGAGGGCAACTCTGTCCGCTGAACCCTTTTCCGTGCGGGAGCAGGCCTCTAGCTATATGGCACGGAATGGGGTTCCGTTCCTATGCTTTCAAGACATAGACGATCAACTCGTGCTGATTATGGGGATGGGGGAAACGTCTGAGGAGGCCAAAACGCGAATCCGTCATCATCTCACGCAGCTTGGAGATCAGTTGGAGGACCGATTGGGGTTTCGGCTTTTCACGGCCGTAGGCTCCTTCGAAGCGAGTTTCGAGCAAGCTCCGACGAGTTATCAGAATGCCCTGCTGACGCTGGATTACGCGCTTCTTTTTCCAAATGAGCGGCTTTTGATTTACGATAGCGTCACTTCCACTTCCGAAAAAAAAGACACGTTGCTGACCGAACCGGAAAAGTACGCCCGTTTGCTGCTCGCTCACGATGAAGAAGCGATATTCAAGCAGATCGATGACGATTTCGAAGCTTTCTCGCAAATCGGGGGGATTAAGCCCTCCGAGCTCCGCAATGCCGCCGTCGAGATGATCATTCAAATGAAAGGGCTGCTGAAGGATTTCAAGCGTTTCCAGATTATTTCCCATGCGTATCACGACATCATGAATCAAGTTTTTCGATCGACTTCGCTGGAGCAATTGAAAAGCCATGTGCGGTTTATCGCCGAAGAAGTTTCGCAAGCGTTGAGCGGCAGGCAGGAGCAAAGCCCTGTCATCCGGCAAATCGTCGAATTTGTCCATACTTCTTACCGCGAGGATTTTTCGCTTAAGACGTTGGGGCAAACCTATCGGGTCCATCCGGTTTATTTAGGGCAACTGTTCCAGAAAGAAATGAATCAAACGTTCTCGGACTACTTGAACCGATACCGTGTCGAGAAAGCGCTGGAGCTTATGAAAAACACCTCCATGAAAACGCACGACATTTCCGAAGCTGTAGGTTATTGGGATACGGCGCATTTCTATAAGCAATTCAAAAAGTACGTCGGGGTTTCTCCCGCGCAATACCGAAAGCTGTTATAAAAGAAAAAGGCTCTCCAACGAGAGAAAAATTGGGTATGTGACCGATGATGGTGGGGGAATGTTAAGTAGAAACCGCATCACCGGAGGAATGGCCATGATCTATTTATACGCTTTGGCGTTCGCGTTCGCAGTCGTTATTCTACTCGTGCCCTTTGTCCGGAACGTCGCTATTCGCGTGGGGTTCGTGGATCGGCCGACCAAACGGAAAATCCACGATGAGCCAGTCCCTTTATCCGGGGGAGTGGCTATATTTGCTGGCGTCATGGTGACGTCCTTCCTGTTCATGGGCCACCCTTCGCTATTTCGAGCGCTTCTATTAGGCGGAATTGCGCTCGTTGGCATCGGATTGGCGGACGACGCTTATAAGTCGAGGAGCATGGAGTTCCCGGTGTGGCCAAGGCTGCTCGTATACATAGCCGTTGCTATAATTCCCGTGTGGCAAGGGATTTCGATACAAGGCATTTCTTCTCCCACTACATCGGCCATGATTTTATTTTCCCCGCCGGTAGCTGCATTTTTTACGGTGATCTGGGTGTTCGCGCTTATTAACATGCTCAATTTCATTGACGGAATAGACGGGTTGGCTTCAGGCGTATGCGTCATTTCCGCCTTAACTCTGTTCGCGGCATCCCTAATCGCCAATCATGCGGATACGGCAATAGTGGCCGTTGCTTTAGCGGGTTCATGTCTGGCTTTCTTGGCCTATAACTTCCATCCAGCGCGTATTTTCATGGGAGACGCGGGCGCGACTTTCCTTGGCTATACGCTCGCGGTAACGGCAATTGACGGGACGCTAAAGGGGGCGACCCTCTTATCCTTGTCGGTTCCGATGTTGGCGCTGGGCGTACCGATACTGGATACCGCCATCGTCTTGGCGCGCAGGCTGCTTGAAGGCAAAGGCTTGCATCGCGCGGATAACCTTCATACTCATCACAGCTTGATGAAATGGGGGCTTACCCAGGTACAAACGGTGTCCTTCCTTTATTTGATAGCTGCCGTATTCTCCCTGCTCTCCATCGTTGTCTTATTGGTGCTGCGCTGAGTATCCGTCCCTTGGATGTATCAATTATGGTACAATTACGCATATAACGTTTATCTACGCGGACAAGGGGCTTCAACGATGAATAAAACTAGGCTGCAGCAATTGGGGCAACTTTTGAATGCGTCTGTCGTGTCTAAGGTAGTAACGGGAGCCGAGTGGGAACGTGAAGGCGGCAAAAAGCACCCGGAGGTTGGAGATGCCCTTCAACTGAAGAAGGTGTGCTGGATGGTCACGCGCGTGAACGGTTCGGAGCTGCAATGCATTGAAATGACGGCCGTCTTGACGCCGCTCGAGATGCAGCTGTTAGGGTGGGCGATTCAGCAAGGCGGAACTCGTCCGATATCGGGCGCATCGGATTTGGAGCGGCAAGCGAGACGTCTTGGGGAATGGATTCAGCAATCGGTTACAGCGGGCGAATGGCGCGCGGAGGTTCCGGATCGGATGGAGCTTCGCAATCGTTTGTTTGATGGTATGGTCCCCTTTCTGCTCTTGTGCGAGCAAGGCGAAGAAAAGGAGCCGGCGTACGGCGAATTGGAGAAAACGATCCGCTCCTTTATTTCGGATGAAACTTTGCTCATTCCTCTCCGGGAGCATGAGTGGCTTATTCTAAGCAGCGATAGAGTATTAACGGAAGCGGATAGCGATGGAGATGAAGTGCTGGGGCATGAGGAGACTAAAGAAGTTTTGTCCACTTTGGCGGAAGGCCTCCATCAATTAATTACCGGTGAATGGGGCGGAGAGTGCCACATCGCGGTAGGAGAGCCGATTGTTCCGTCCGAAAGCGTCGTTCGCATTGTCGGAACGCTGCGGGAGACGATATTTCTCGGTCGCAAATTCCATGTCGGGATGCAAATTCATTTACCTTGGCTCGTTCATCTGGAGAGGCTGCTCAGCGGCATACCGGAGATGGTGAGATCGCGTTTTGTCGAGGAAATGATGGGCAGGCCCGATTTGTTCACGGATTCGGAGACGGTATCGACGCTGGACGCTTTTTTCTCGATGGATTGCAATGTCAGCGAAACTGCCAAAAAATTATATATTCATCGCAATACATTATTATACAGATTAGATAAAATCAAACACGAAGCGGGCTTGGACGTACGTTCGTTTAATGACGCGGTATTAGTTCGGATATTATTGCTATTGTACAAAGTCACGAAAAGGAAATGAATTTTTTGTACGCTTTGTGCATAGTCATTTGGCACGAGTCTAAGGTAAGATAATGTTGTACCTTCAAACGAAGTTTAGGGGGAAATATCATGGCAGGCGTTCGCTTAGAAAATGTGTGGAAAAAATATGCAGGCACCGACAAAGCATCGGTAACCGACTTTAACTTGGATATCCAAGATAAAGAATTCCTCGTTCTCGTTGGTCCTTCCGGTTGCGGTAAGTCGACCACGCTGCGTATGATCGCAGGTCTTGAAGAAATTTCCGAAGGCAAGCTGTATATCGGCGACCGCGTAGTGAACGACGTAGCGCCGAAAGATCGAGACATCGCAATGGTGTTCCAATCCTACGCCTTGTATCCTCATATGAACGTGTACCAGAACATGGCATTCGGTTTGAAATTGCGTAAATTCCGCAAGGACGAAATCGATCGCCGCGTACGCGAAGCTGCTCGTACTCTTGAAATCGAGCACTTGCTCGAGCGTAAACCGAAAGCTCTTTCCGGGGGCCAACGCCAACGTGTTGCCTTGGGTCGCGCTATCGTTCGGGAACCGCAAGTTTTCTTGATGGATGAGCCTCTTTCCAACTTGGATGCTAAATTGCGTACGCAAATGCGCGCTAACATCAGTAAATTGATGAAACGTCTAGAAACAACTTGTATCTACGTAACCCATGACCAAACGGAAGCAATGACAATGGGCGATCGTATCGTAGTTATGAAAGACGGCTTCATTCAACAATCCGCAACTCCTGAAATTCTATACAACCACCCGGTTAACCTGTTCGTTGCTGGCTTCATCGGTGCTCCGTCGATGAACTTCATCACTGGCCAACTGGTAGAAGACGGCGGATCCGTTCGTTTCCGCGCTACAGGCTTTAACGTTGAAATTCCTGAAGGCAAAGCGAAAGCGCTGCGCGGCAAGGGTTACATCGGTCGTGAAATCATTCTCGGCGTTCGTCCGGAAGATTTGCACGAAGAGCCGGTATTCATCGAAGCTTCTCCGAACAGCGTTGTTAATGCAACCATTGAAGTATCCGAGAACCTCGGTCACGAGATGTTCCTCTACTTGAACGGTCTTGGCAAAGACAATGTAATCGCTCGTGTCGACGGTCGTTCCGGCCTTCGCGAGAACCAAAACGTGAAACTCGCGCTCGACATGAACAAAATTCACTGTTTCGACAAAGACTCCGAACTTAACATTTTCGAAAGCTAATATATGATTTAAGCGGAAACCGTTCGGCCGATGGCCGGGCGGTTTTCTTCATCTATAAACCTCTAATTGATTTGTGGGTTTTTTTTCGTTACGATGAGAAGGGGAAATAAGGAAAAGGAGCTGTACGATGGCTAAAAAAGTGAAAGTATCTGAGCTCGTGCAGCAATTTCACCTCGAAATTGTCGCCGGAGAAGATGGATTGCGTCGAACAATCGTAACGGACGACTTGAATAGGCCCGGCCTCGAGATGGCAGGCTATTTCAATTATTACCCGGCGGACCGGGCACAGATGCTCGGACGGACCGAACTTGCGTTTCTGGAGACGTTAACGACGGAAGAGCGGCGCGATCGCATGGAGCGCTTATGCCATGAGGAGACGCCTTGTATTATCATTACGCGGGGACAAGACATTCCGAGCGAGCTAATTGAAATCGCTAACGAACGGCACTTTCCGGTGCTTAGAAGCTCTGTAGCGACTACGATTCTGCTTAGCCGAATTACGAATTTCCTGGAGAAGAAGCTTGCTCCTTCGGCGACCATTCACGGCGTATTAGTGGATGTCTACGGAGTAGGGATGCTCATTACCGGGGGAAGCGGAATCGGGAAGAGTGAAACCGCACTGGAGCTCGTCAAGAGAGGCCACCGGCTGATTGCCGACGACGCGGTGGAAATTCGCCAGACGTCCGACAATAATTTATTCGGAACCGCGCCTGATTTGATTCGCCACTTGCTGGAAATTCGCGGCCTTGGCATCTTGAACGTAATGACATTGTTCGGAGCGGGCGCTGTCCGCAATCAGACAAGCATTAGCTTAGTCGTAAAGCTTGAAAACTGGCAGCAGGATAAACAATACGACCGTCTAGGGTTGGATGAAGAGACGACCAAGATTATCGAAACGGAAGTGCCGTTGTTAACCGTTCCGGTTCGTCCAGGACGAAACTTGGCAGTTATATTGGAAGTTGCGGCGATGAATTTCCGTCTGAAACGGATGGGATACAACGCGGCCTTGCAATTTACGAATAAATTGACCGAGGCGATTTCAGAGGACGATTACGAATAAATTAACGGAGGATGACCATGTTCCCTTTACTCTTGGATCCGATTGCGTTTACGCTTGGGCCTTTGACGGTGCACTGGTATGGCATCACCTTAGGGCTGGCGGCGTTGGCGGGACTGCTGATCGCAGTTCAGGAAGGCAAACGTTTCGGATTAAGCCCCGACTTTTTTCTGGATTTAATGCTTTATGGCGTGCCATCGTCGATCATTGCCGCCAGGTTATATTACGTAGCTTTCAAATGGGGATATTACAAAGATCATCTTGGGGAAATCATTCAGATATGGAACGGCGGCATCGCTATCTACGGTGCATTGATCGGAGCATTCCTATGCGGGTACTTCTATATCCGTGCCAAAGGCTTCAATTACTTGCGTATCGTCGATATATGCGTTCCATCGCTCTTGATTGGCCAAATGATCGGCCGTTGGGGAAACTTTATCAACCAAGAAGCTTACGGCGGCCCGGTGGAGCGGTCTTTTCTAAGCGATACGTTACATATCCCGACTTTCATCGTAAATCAAATGAACGTAAACGGCGTATACCATCACCCGACGTTCCTGTATGAATCGTTATGGAGCTTGCTCGGCTTGATCATCCTTTTCGTTATTCGCCGCCTGAAGTCCCTGCGCGCGGGAGAGCTCTTGTTTACTTACTTGATCTGGTATTCGATCGGAAGATTTTTCATCGAGGCGCTTCGCACGGATAGCTTGGCCTTCCAAGGTCCTGCCTGGCTTGCGAAACTGATCGATGCGCTTTGGTCGCCGATGACAACCGCTTTCGAACAGGGTTACTTGAACCCGGCCGAAGGGAATATTCGCAGCTCGCAGTTGCTGGCCTTGATTCTCGTAATCGCGGGTATCGTATTCATCGTCGTGCGCCGCCAATTCGGCTGGGCCAAAGAACGGTATAACGATCCGCTTATTAACCATAAGCGGGCCGCAGGCGTCAGTGAGAGCGATATCGTAATTCCGCAACAAACAGAAGCCGTGCAAGAGGAAACGGAGACAACCAAGAATGACGCAGAGAAGGAAGATCACAACCGTCCTGTTTGATTTGGATGGGACGATAATCGATACGAACGAATTGATTATCCAATCCTTTTTCCATGCGCTTCGCGGGGTCTCTCCCGAAGGGTTAACGAGGGAGCACATCATCCCTTACATGGGACAGACATTGAAGTCGCAGCTTCAGCATTTCTCCGGTTTGGAGAACGTGGACCAACTCACGGAAGCTTACCGGGAGTACAATCACCTTCGGCATGACGAAATGGTATCGCTGTTTCCCGGAGTAGCCGAGGTTGTCCCTAAGTTGCGTAACGCGGGAATCAAGCTCGGAATCGTTACGACGAAGATGCGTGCGACGACACTAAGAGCTTTGGAGCTTCTGGGTCTTCAAGAAAGCATGGGAACGATCGTGACCCTAGACGACGTAGAGCATGCGAAGCCGCATCCGGAACCGGTAACGAAGGCGATTCAGGCATTAGGCTCGGATCCAGAGGAGACGCTGATGGTCGGCGACAGCTCCGTGGATATGGAATCCGCGATTGCTGCAGGCGCAGTGCCCATAGGGGTTGCTTGGTCATTAAAAGGGGAAGAGTATTTGTTCAAATCCGGAGCGAAACATGTGTTGCGCGAAATGAATGAACTTCTTGCCCTATGCGGAATTGAGGGTGTCGACGCTTGAGGAACGTGGAGCGGTATCCGGTAGAAGGACCGAACGCGCTTTGGCAAATGTACCGGACGATATCGCGCTTCAAAGCGGTTCGTAACTTCGTGTTCATTCAGATAGCGCGGTATTGCCCGAGTTTGCCCGTGAAAAATTGGATCTATAGACGTGTCCTCGGCATGAAAGTCGGACGCCATACGGCGTTCGCGCTCATGGTAATGGTGGACGTCTTTTTTCCGGAGCGGATCACGATAGGCGACAATTCGATCATCGGATACAACTCCACGCTGCTTACTCATGAATACCTAATCAAGGAATATCGTTTGGGGGATATCCGAATCGGATCGGGTGTCATGATCGGGGCAAACGTCACGATTTTGCCGGGAGTAACGATAGGCGACGGAGCCGTCGTCGCTGCCGGATCGGTCGTTCATAAGGATGTTGCGCCGGGCGCACGAGTGGGTGGAAACCCTTTAAGAGAGCTTTGACGGGAAATGCCGGTGTCACGCAGGTTGGGAATGGATAGGCCGCTTGGTTGCCTCAAAGGGCGCCGGGCGGCTTTTGTCATACTGGTGAAACTTCATAGATGCAGGATTGACTGAGGGGGAGCGGCGTGGTAATATACGACTAAACTCTTTATTTTGGCAGCATGGTAACTTGGTAGTGCTTTAACGCATTAAAGTAAATGATCGTGAATTGTGAGATAGAGATGAGGGCACGCGAGAATGACGAAACCTAAAGTATTCGAGAAACCGACGGGCGTCAAAGATTATCTTCCTCATGCGGTCACTAAGCTGCGCCGCATTGAACGCAGCGTTCTAGAGTGCATGCGTCTGTGGGGATACGAGCAAATTATGACGCCGACAATCGAATATTACGATACGGTAGGAGCGGCTAGCGCCACATCCGACCGAAAACTGTTTAAGCTGCTCAACCAACGCGGGACGACGATCGTTCTGCGTCCGGATATGACGACTCCGATCGCGAGGGTGGTCGGATCGCTGCTTAAGGATGAGCCTTTTCCGATTCGGCTTAGCTATCACGGCAACGTGTTCCGGGCTTTCGAAGAAGAGGGGGGCCGGGAAGCGGAGTTTTACCAAACCGGCGTCGAGTTGGTCGGCGATTCATCGCCCGAGGCGGATGCGGAAGTCATCGCGCTGGCGATTGCTTCTTTGAAGGCTGCCGGGGTGCCTTCTTTCAAGATCGCGATGGGCCATGTCGGCTTCCTAAACGGTTTGTTCGAGGAAACTTTGCCTGGACTGACAAGCGAGCAGGAAGCGTTGAAAGCGTGCTTGTTGCAGCGCGATCATGTAGGCTACCGGGATTTTATCCGTAAGCTGTCCCTTGATGCGAATTGGCAGCGGGAGCTTGAAGGTATTTTGCGGCTTCGCGGGGGCGAGGAAGTGTGCGCTCAGGCCTTAGAGCTAAGCGCAAACGCGGGTGCCCAAGCGGCAATCAAGCATCTTTGCGCAGTATGGGACGTTCTGGCCGCTTACGGTATACAGGAGCACGTATTGATCGATCTGACGATGATCGGGGACTTTTCCTACTATACGGGAATGACTTTCGAAGGTTATGCCTCTCATCTGGGTTTCCCGGTATGCAGCGGCGGGCGGTATGATAACCTGCTTGCCCAGTTCGGGCGGCCTGCGCATGCGACGGGTTTTGCTTTGAAAACAACCCGAATTCTCGAGGTTGTGGAAGAGGTCGCGGATGAGCGGGATCGAGTGCTTGTCGTGTATGATCCGTCGCAGCGTCGTTCCGCGCTAGCGGATGCGGATCGACGTCGGGCGCTTGGCCAAGCGGTCGTGACCGAAGTATTCTCATCCGATAACGCGCAGGAGCTGGCGGCTGCGAGGCTCTCGGCGCTTACGGGCAGTTTCACTTATCGGGGCACGTTATATCATGCTTTGGCGGAAATCGGCACGGATAAGGGGGAGTTGGCGTGACGGACAACGGCGTGTTGAAGGTTGCCATGCCCAAAGGGCGCATTTACAAGCAGGCAAGCAAGCTGTTCCGGCAAGCGGGCCTTCCGATTCCGGAAGATTTCGATGACTCCCGGCGGTTAATTATTCCGGTACCCGAAGCGAACATGGAATTCATCATGGCGAAACCGGTCGATGTGCCTACCTACGTCGAATATGGCGTAGCGGATATCGGGATCGTCGGCAAAGACGTGCTGATGGAAGAAAATAAAGACGTGTACGAGCTGCTGGATTTGGGAATCGCCAAATGCCGGATGTCGGTTATCGGGCTGCCGGACTGGAAACCCGCCATTCATCCGCGGGTAGCGACGAAATATCCGAGCGTAGCTTCTCAGTACTTCCGGGAGCAAGGCCAGCAGGTGGAAGTGATCAAGCTTAACGGATCGATCGAGCTGGCGCCGCTGATCGGCTTGGCCGACCGGATCGTCGATATGGTGGAAACCGGGCAGACGCTGAAGGAGAACGGCCTGGTGGAGATGGAGACGTTGTTTCAGGTAACGAGTCGGCTCATTGCCAACCGAGTGAGCTACAGGTTGAAAAATATTGCGATTCAAGAGTTGTGCGATCGGCTGGGAGTCGCTATTTCGGCTAGGGTTTGAGGGAGGCGGCTTGAGGTTTAGCTGTAACGGTTAAAAGGGTCGTAATAGCAGCGAATATTCGTTGTAAGGGTTCGGTAACGGTCATTTTGATTGTTACACGCACCGAGCAGTTGATGGCCAATCGAAGGGTTAGAATTGACTCAGGTGCAAATGAGTTTAATTGATTGTTGTGGGTAGGAGGGATTAAGCTTGTATATTGGAAAAGCGGCGAACTTTCGGCTAGAGCGGGAAAGCGAATACGGTTCACCGGAGCAGAATGCGGCAGTCAAGGAAATCGTGGACGCGATACGCCGGGAAGGTGACGATGCGCTTCTGCGCTATACTGCGGCATTCGATAAAGTAACGTTGACGCCGGAGCGGCTGCGGGTTACGGAAGAGGAAATCCAAGGGGCATATGCGCATGTGGAACCCGAGTTTCTAACTGCGCTTCGTCAAGCGGCGGCGAATATTACGGCGTTTCATGAGAAGCAGAAACGCGGAACTTGGATCGACGTTGCGGAGGATGGCACGATGTTAGGCATGGTGCTCAGACCGCTGAAGCGGGTCGGGCTATACGTGCCCGGCGGCAAAGCGGCGTACCCTTCGTCGGTGCTGATGAACGTGCTTCCGGCGAAGGTGGCCGGCGTGCCGGAGATCGTGTTAGTTACGCCCCCGTCGACCGGGGGGCGGGAAGGCATCGACCCGTACATTCTGGTAGCGGCCGCGGAAGCGGGCGTGACGGAGATGTACCGGGTCGGCGGTGCGCAGGCGGTAGCTGCGCTGGCTTATGGGACGGCGAGCATCCCCGCCGTCGACAAGATTTGCGGGCCCGGCAACATCTACGTGGCGCTGGCGAAACGCGCCGTGTTCGGCGCGGTCGACATCGACAGCATCGCGGGCCCGAGCGAGATTGTCGTGCTGGCGGATGACAGCGCGGATCCGCGGTATATTGCCGCGGATATGCTGTCGCAAGCGGAGCACGACGAGATGGCGTCGGCGGTGCTGGTGACGCCGTCGCAGGGGCTTGCCGACGCGGTCGCGGCGGAGCTTGAGCGGCAGGTGGCTACGCTGCCGCGGGTTGATATTGCTCGGCGCTCGCTGGAGCAATACGGCGCGATCTTGATCGTGGACAGCCTGGACGAAGGACTGGATGTCGTGAACAAGCTGGCGCCGGAGCATCTGGAAGTGATGACGGAGGATCCGCTTGATCTACTAGGACGGATCGAGACGGCGGGTGCCATCTTCCTTGGTCCTTACTGCTCCGAACCGGTAGGCGATTATTTTGCCGGGCCGAACCACATTTTGCCGACGAATGGGACTGCTCGATTTTCCTCGCCGCTGAGTGTGGACGATTTTCTGAAGAAATCCAGTTTGATCCGATATAGCAAGAAAGCTTTGTTAAGAGACGCGGCAGGGATCGCAACGCTTGCCCGCCATGAAGGGCTGGAAGGTCACGCCCGCGCGGTGGAAATCCGATTGGAAGGCAGGGAAACAGAATGAGCGAAGAGCAAGTAAAATCAGGCCGCAGCGCGGCAGTGTCCCGTAAGACGAACGAAACGGATATTCAGTTGTCGCTTGGCGTAGATGGATCTGGAGCTGTATCTATTGAGACGGACGTGCCTTTCTTAAACCACATGCTGGACCTGTTTGCTAAGCATGGGCAATTCGATTTGAAAGTAGAAGCTCGCGGAGACGTGGATATCGATGATCACCATACGGTAGAGGATATCGGTATTTGTCTAGGGCAAGTTCTTCGTGAAGCGCTCGGCGATAAAGCCGGAATTAAGAGGTATGCGAGCGTATTCGTTCCGATGGACGAGGCGCTTGCGCAAGTCATTATCGATGTGAGCAATCGTCCGCACTTTGAACTGCGCGCCGAATTTCCTTCCGCGACCGTCGGGAGCTTCTCGGTTGAGCTCGTACACGAATTTTTGTGGAAACTTGCGCTTGAAGCACGGATCACGCTGCACGTCATCGTGCACTATGGGCGCAATACGCACCATATGATCGAAGCCGTGTTCAAAGCGCTTGGACGCGCCATCGACGAAGCGACTTCGATCGACCCTCGCGTGAAGGGCGTGCCTTCTACCAAAGGGGTGTTGTAAGTGATCGCTATTATCGACTACGGCATGGGAAATCTGCACAGCGTCAGCAAAGCCGTAGAGCGACTAGGCTGCGATATGGTCGTAACATCCGATCCTGATCAGATTCTGGCTGCGGACGGCGCGATCCTGCCTGGCGTCGGCGCTTTCGGCGACGCGATGGCCAACCTTCGGGAAACAGGGCTCGCGGATACGGTCAAAGCCTATGCCGCTTCGGGTAAACCTTTGCTTGGTATTTGTTTGGGCATGCAATTGCTGTTCACGGAAAGCGAAGAGCATGGCGTTCATCAAGGTTTGGATTTGCTGCCTGGGCGGGTCGTTCGTTTCCAAGGGAACTACAAGGTTCCGCATATGGGTTGGAACGAGCTGTCATTCGTTCAGCCAAGCCCGCTGTTCGAGGGAGTCGAGCCGGGCCACGTTTATTTCGTTCATTCCTATCATGCGCTGCCGGAGCAGAGCTCGGATTTGCTCGCCGTGACGGACTATTACCAACCGGTTACCGCAATCGTCGGCCGGGGGTCGCTATTCGGAATGCAGTTTCATCCGGAAAAAAGCGGCAAGCTGGGCATGGCGCTGCTTGAGCGGTTCGTCGGGTTGGCGGGTTCTCGGTAATTCTGATGTTCGACGCGAATCTCCGAGACTCTGGAGCCCCGAAGCGCTAAATAACTGCAAAAATACAGTAAGTTAAGAGCTGATTTTGCGGTTGTTCGGGATTAGATGCAAAAGTACATGTAATAACGGGAATTAGCGCGAACGGTGCTTTACCGGGGGGCGGTTAACTGTACTTTTGCAGCTAATTCGATATTTTGCAGACTTTCGGGGGAATTAACTGTACAACCGCAGTTATTGCGTGACGACACGTTGCAGGGGATCCTAGAATCTTGCGTCTGCAGTAATCCACCTTAATCCACCTTATTCCACCTTTTTCCGCCTAGGAAACAAACAGTTATACACGGAGGTCATACGAGAATGTCCAAGTTTGTCATCTACCCTGCGATTGATATTCGCGGCGGCAAATGCGTCCGCTTAATCCAAGGCGATTATAACCAAGAAACGGTATACAACGAAGACCCTGTTGCGGCTGCTCGCGACTGGGAAGCTCAAGGAGGACAATGGATTCACCTTGTGGATTTGGATGGGGCCAAAGCTGGTCACCCCGTCAACGACGAACTGATTGGGCGAATTGCCAAAGCTGTCGACGTACCGGTACAAGTCGGCGGCGGCTTGCGCAAGGACGAAGACGTGGAACGGTTGCTCGGACTTGGCGTTTCCCGAGTTATTCTGGGCACGGCAGCAATCGAAGATCGGGCGTTCGTTAAGCGCGTTTTGAACAAGTACGGTGCGGCAATTGCTATTGGAATCGATGCGCGGAATGGTCTTGTAGCGACGAGAGGCTGGCTAGAAACTTCCGAAGTCAAAGCGGAAGATCTTGCCGTAGAGTTGGCTGCTGAAGGCGCGCAGACGTTTATCTTCACCGATATTTCCCGTGACGGGATGATGGGCGGACCTAACGTGGAGGCTATTTTATCGCTCGCGCGGGTATCAGGCCGTTCGGTCATCGCATCCGGCGGCGTAAGCAAGCCTGCGGATCTCGACAATCTCGCGGTTCATGCCGAAGAAGGCATCGGCGGAGCCATAGTAGGCAAAGCATTATATACGGGCAGCATTAGCTTGGCTGACGCGGTACACAAGTTCAAATAAACTCAGTTAGTCCGTGCGAGAACGCGAAGAACAAAGAAGGAAGGGACCAACCCTTATGCTAGCCAAACGGATAATCCCTTGCCTCGACGTGAAAGACGGTCGGGTGGTGAAGGGCGTTAATTTTGTGAATTTGCGCGATGCCGGGGACCCGGTGGAACTGGCTGCCATCTATGACCGTGAAGGCGCGGATGAGCTGGTTTTCCTGGACATATCGGCATCGGTGGAAGGCCGGGCGACTATGGTGGACGTCGTTCGCAGGACGGCGGGGGAGATCACGATTCCCTTTACGGTTGGCGGAGGAATATCCGCTGTCGAAGACATGAAGCGATTGCTGCGGGCCGGTGCGGACAAGATCGGCATTAACACGGCGGCGATCCGCAATCCGGACCTTATTACGGACGGCTCGCGGACTTTCGGAGCACAGTGTATCGTCGTTGCCATCGATGCGAAGTTTAACGCGGAGTGGGGCGAGTGGGAAGTGTTCACCCACGGCGGCCGCAATGGGACGGGCATTCGCGCGCTTGCTTGGGCGCAAGAAGCGGAACGCCGGGGAGCAGGGGAATTGCTGCTGACTAGCATGGATGCGGACGGAACGAAGGATGGCTTTGACATCGCATTGACCCGGGCGGTATCTAACAGCGTCGGCATTCCCGTCATCGCATCGGGCGGAGCGGGCAATGCCCAGCATTTCGCTGACGTATTCGCGGATGCGAACGCTGATGCGGCGCTTGCCGCAAGCATTTTCCACTATAAAGAAGTATCGGTGCAGGAAGTCAAAAACACGCTGCGCGACAAAGGAGTGAACGTACGATGACACAGAGCGAATCGACGGCGCAATTGTTGGGCCAAATTACTTGGAGCGCGGACGGGCTCGTTCCCGCCATAGTGCAGGATGCCCTCAGCAAAGAAGTGTTGATGCTTGCCTATATGAACAAAGAATCGCTTCAAAAGTCGCTCGAGAGCGGACAAACCTGGTTCTGGAGCCGTTCCCGCAACGAGCTGTGGAACAAAGGCGCGACTAGCGGCCACACCCAGCAAATCGTCTCGCTGCATTACGACTGCGATGGCGACACTCTGCTGGTGAAAGTACGGCAGAACGGTCCCGCATGCCATACGGGAGCTTATAGCTGCTTCTACCGGGAGGCTGAGGTGAACGGGCAAGCCGCAACAGGACCGTCGCAACAAGCCCATGAAGATCGCTTCGGTCCGCTGAGCCGTCTGGAAGCAACGATCGCCAATAGGGACGCGGAACGTCCGGAAGGTGCCTATACGACCTATCTGTTCGAGAAAGGCGTAGACAAAATCCTCAAGAAAGTCGGGGAAGAAACCGCGGAAGTGATTATCGCCGCCAAGAACCGCGACAGGGATGAGTTGCGCTGCGAATCGGCTGACCTTATTTTCCACCTGTTGGTGTTGCTGCGGGAGCAAGGGGTTCCATTCGACGGTGTGCTGGAGGAGTTGGAATATCGGCATCGGAAGCCGGTAAAGAAAGATTAGGCTGTACGGTTCTGACGCCCATCATCTCGTTAAAATCGGTCAAAAAAGCATGGACGCGCAAACGATGTTGAAAAACGTCGGATACAAGCAATTGGCAACATTTGAGCGGCGCAAACGGGTCATGAAACCTTTTTGAAATCTAGCCGTACTCATGTATAATGTAGGTTGACTGACGGTTTTCGACACGTGGATGTCGAATTGCCGAATTTGGAGGGGCTCATGTACAGCAGCAGCAAGCTTCGTATCTTTTCGGGATCATCGAATCCGTTATTGGCTGGCAAGATTGCCGAGCACCTCGGATTGCCGCTAGGGAAAATTAAGCTTTCCCGTTTCAAGAGCGGCGAAGTGTACGTTCACTTCGAGGAGACGATTCGCAATTGCGATGTCTTCATTGTTCAATCGTTATCGCATCCAATCAATGACTATTTCGTTGAGTTGCTGGTCATGATTGACGCTGCCAAGAGGGCTTCCGCCCGTACCATCAACGTTGTGCTGCCTTATTACGGGTACGCGCGGCAAGAACGGAAAGCAGCTCCGCGCGAGCCTATTTCCGCGAAGATGGTAGCCGACGTTTTGACGACGGTAGGCGCTCATCGAATCGTCACGATTGATCTGCACGCCCCAGCGATACAAGGCTTCTTCAATATTCCGGTAGACCATCTGACTGCTCTGGACTTAATCAGCGACTATCTGAAATCGAAGGATATTCGCAATCCAGTAGTCGTCTCGCCTGATGCGGGCCGCGCTTCGACGGCTGAGAAGCTGGCGAACCAAATGGATTGCGCATTCGCGATCATGATCAAGAAACGCCCGGCGCATAATGAATCGGTCATCACCCATGTTATCGGGGATGTCGAGGGTTGCACGCCGATCATCATCGAGGACATGATCGACACCGGAACGACGATCGTGAACGTCGTGGAAAGTTTAAAGGAACGCGGCGCGGAAGACGTATATGTGTGCGCAACCCATCCGCTGTTCTCGGGTCCCGCTCTTCAACGGCTCGATCATCCGAATATCAAGGAAGTGGTCGTTACCGACTCCATCCTGTTGCCGGAAGACCGGTCTTCGCGCTTCAAGGTCATTACCGTTGCGCCGATGTTAGCGGAAGCAACGCGCATTATTATGGAGGGCGGCTCGATCAGCACGCTCTTTAAGAACGCAGGGATTTAAGAAGCGGGAATCATAACAATAATAGGAACCATTATCGAATGCTCGGCATTTGTTGATGGTTCTTCTTTTCTATTGTCCAGCAGACGTATAAACCAGCCCCAAGGACGGCGAGCCGTCGTAGTTGGGCGTTTTTATTTTATGGACGGCTCTGGTGTGTTATAATCGTGGTTGATGGAGTTCCAGAACAACTAGGAGGTGCCTTGCCGATGAGTCAGCGGAAACGTGCGGCTAAAAACCGTCGTCCCAAAGTGATCCCGATGCGTCTGGACGCTACCTTCTTCTTTGAACGGGCCGTGCAGTCGCTGGATCGTTACCACTACGACAAGGCATTGAAATATTTTCGCAGGGCGGTTGAGTACGAACCGGAAAATCCGGTTAATCATTGTAACATGGCCGGAATCCTGTCGGAGATGGGGCGTTACGAGGAATCGAACGTCATTCTTCGTTCCGTGCTGGACCAGATCGACCCGGCGATGACGGAATGTTACTATTACCTCGCCAACAACTACGCCAACATGGAATTATACGAGGCTGCGGAAGAAGCACTTGTCCGGTATTTGGAGAACGATTTGGATGGGCAATTTCTGGACGAGTCGGACGAGCTGCTTGACCTTCTCAATTATGAGCTCAACCGACCGACGAAGCTTGTAACGATTAAAGCAAAAGAAAATATATATGCGCATGACAAAGCCCGCGAAATGCTGGAAGCGGGACGCTTCGCGGAAGCGGTCAAAATGCTGGAAGAAATTATAGGGCGCGAGCCCGACTTTCTGGCGGCAAGGAATAACTTGGGGCTGGCATACTACTATATGGGGCTATTCGAGAAATCGGTCGCTACCATAACCGAAGTGCTTGATGCCGAACCCGGAAATCTGCATGCGCTGTGCAATCTTGCGATTTTTTATCAGCATTCCAATCAGGATGGACCTCTGAGGTCATTGATTGAGAAGCTGAACAAAACGGTGCCCTTCCATCCCGAGCATGTATTCAAAATGGCGACAACGCTCGGCATTGTCGGGGAGCATCGTGAAGCATACAATCATTTTCGTCGGCTTCTGCGGACGGGGGAGCTCGCGGGGGAACCGAGCCTGCATCATTTTGCTGCCGTTGCCGCCACGAATCTGCTGCGGTACGACGATGCTCAGAAGCATTGGCAGCAGGCCGAGCGACTGGATACAGAATCTCCGGTACCGGCGTTTTATTTGCGAAGGCTGGAGAAGGTGCGCACGGGAGAAGAGAATCCGCCGACGCATTACCACTACCATCTCCCTTTCGAGGAGCAGTTCCGGGAATGGGAGCATAGTCCGGGGCAAGTGACGGAAGCGTTGAAACGCGACCCGCTTATCCGTTCGTCGTTTTTCTGGGCGCTTCGCCATGGAGACCGGCGTACGAAAGTCCAGGTCATACAGGCATTAGGCCTCGTAGCCGACGAAGAAGTCATTGAAGCCTTGAAAGCTTTCCTGATCGATGCGGACGAAGATGATGAATTAAAGCGGGTTGCCGTTCTCGTGCTGCGTTCCATCGGCGTGCAAGATTCGTTAACCGTCATATTCAGCGGACGGACGTTAACCTTAGAAGCCAGACGGAAGTCGGCTAAGCTTCCGGTGTGGGATAGCGCTTGGCAAGCCGTGCTCGAGCAGGCGCTCGAAGGCATGTCGGGTCGGTACGACGTCGTTCAGCAGCACGACATGATGACGTTGTGGGTGGATTATTTATCCCGGGTGTACCCGGAGGTGCCTAAACTCCACAAATCGACGGGCTGGGCAGCGGCATTGGAATATTGGACCGCCAAGATGCACCGAAGAACCGTAACCTACGCGGATTTAGTCAGCCGTTACGGCGTCTCTCAAGCGAGCATCAGCCGATATGCGAATCGAATTGACGAAGCTTGCGGCATTCGGGAGAAACTGGATTTAACGACCCCGTCTTTTCATTAAAATGGCACGCTTGACGATGCGCTTAGGAGGAAGAAATCATGCACAAAACGATTGTTATCGGAACGGGACCTGCCGGACTTACGGCGGCCATCTATTTAGCGCGGGCGAATTTGTCCCCGCTCGTGATCGAAGGCCCGGAGCCGGGGGGTCAATTGACGACAACGACTGAAGTCGAGAACTTCCCGGGATTTCCCGAAGGAATCATGGGCCCGGATCTCATGACCAATATGCGCAAGCAAGCAGAACGTTTCGGTGCGGAGTTCCGCACGGGCTGGATCAACAAGGTGGATATGTCGAAGCGGCCGTTCACGCTTACGCTTGAAGGCGGGGAGACGTTGCAGGCGGAAACGCTGATCATTTCCACCGGAGCTTCCGCCAAGTATATCGGCATACCAGGCGAGAAGGACAATATCGGACGCGGCGTGAGCACATGTGCAACGTGCGACGGATTTTTCTTCCGCGGCAAGAAAATCATCGTCGTTGGCGGCGGAGATTCCGCGATGGAGGAAGCTAACTTCTTGTCGCGTTTCGCTTCGGAAGTCACGCTTGTGCATCGCCGCGACGAGATGAGAGCTTCCAAGATCATGCAAGACCGCGCGCGCGAGAACAACAAAATCCTCTGGGGCTTAAATAAAACCCCCGTTGAAGTCATTGCCGGAGATAACGGCGTAACGGGGCTGAAGGTCCGCAACAATACGACGGGGGAAGAAGAGATTATCGAAACCCAAGGCTTGTTCGTAGCGATCGGGCATACGCCGAATACGAAGTTCCTCGATAATCAGATCGATACGGATGAGCTTGGGTACATTAGCGTTAAGCCCGGCACGACCGAGACGAACGTTCCAGGCGTGTTCGCATGCGGAGACGTGCAGGATCATAAGTATCGTCAAGCGATTACGGCAGCCGGCAGCGGATGCATGGCAGCGCTTGATTGCGAGAGATTCCTCGAGGGTTCGGCCGTGCATGATTGGAGCCAGTCGCTTTCTAAGTAACAATTATTACCATTATCTTTTTATGAGGTGTCGACAAAAATGTCAGAATCGTTGTTCGTAGGCGTTGATTTGGGTGGAACCGCTATTAAGGTCGGCTTGTGCAATGATGCGGGGGAGCTGCTCCGCACACACGAAGGGCCAACACAAGCAGCTGATGGAGCGGACGCCGTATTATCCAATATTGCGGCCTATGTCAAGGAGCTCGTACCTCCGGGAACGCCGGAATGGGATGCCATTGCGGGCGTGGGAATCGGTATCGCCGGATTTTTGAACATTCCGGAGGGAATTATCGATTTCTCGCCGAATCTTCCTTTCAAGGATGTGCCCGCAAAGAAGATTATGGAAGAGAAGATCGGCAAGCCGGTCAAAATAAACAATGACGCCAACGTAGCCGCTCTTGGAGAAGCTTGGGGCGGAGCGGGCAAAGGGATACCACATTGTGTCTGTTATACGCTGGGAACCGGAGTCGGCGGCGGCATTATTTTGCATAATCGGCTTATTGAAGGGTCTACGGGAATGGCAGGCGAGTTGGGTCACATGTCGATCGTGGCAGACCTCGAAGCGATTCAATGCGGCTGCGGAAAAATGGGCTGCTTGGAGACCGTTTCGTCGGCAACGGGAATCATTCGTATGGCACAGGACGCAGTGGAACGGGGCGACAAAACTTCGCTTTCGTTTGTCGAGGGAGAATTAACCGCCAAGGATGTGTTCGATGCAGCTAAAGGCGGTGATGAAGTTGCCCAGCGTATCGTAAGTCGGGCGGCATTCTATCTTGGCAAGTCGATGGCGGCCGTTGCGGTTGTCGTTAACCCTCAGCGCTTTATCATCGGCGGCGGCGTCAGCCAAGCTGGGGAATTCCTTTTTGCCCAAATTCGCGAGGTATTCAATAAATTGACGCCGGACAATGCCAAAGTCGGGGTTGAAATCGTAGCCGCCGAGTTGGGCAACAATGCCGGGGTCGTTGGGGCAGCAGGATTGTTCCTTCGCGCATAACTAAAGCAGACGCTCGACTCCGTTGCTCGTCTGCGGGTCGGGCGTCCTGTCGTTAATAGCTTCTGGGGGAGGGATACGAATGGATACGATGACTGCGCAGCCGACGCTCGTGATCATTACGGGGATGTCAGGCGCGGGCAAGACGATTGCGGTTCAGAGCTTGGAGGATTTGGGTTTTTTCTGCGTCGATAATTTGCCGCCCGTGCTCATCCCGAAATTCGCGGAATTGATCGAGCAGTCTCAAGGCCGCATCGCTAAAGTGGCTTTGGTTATCGATTTGCGGGGACGCGAGTTTTTTACCGCATTGTCGGAGTCGCTCAGTTATATTCGCGAGCATTATACGATTCACTATGAAATCCTATTCTTGGATTCGACGGATTCGATACTCGTACAACGCTACAAGGAAAGCAGGCGCAGACATCCGCTGGCCCCGGATGGCATGCCGCTGGATGGCATACACCTGGAGCGGAAGCTGCTCGAGGATCTGAAAGGCTGGGCGACTCAGGTTATCGATACGAGCAGTCTGAAGCCGGCGGCGTTAAAGGAGCAGATCATCGGGCGATTCTCCAACCTGGATCGGAACAACATCTCCATTAACGTAACTTCTTTCGGGTTTAAGTATGGGGTTCCTATCGACGCGGATTTGATCTTCGACGTTCGGTTTCTGCCTAACCCGCACTATATTGAGCAGCTTCGACCTAAGACGGGGCTTGAACCGGAAGTGTACGACTATGTCATGAAATGGCCGGAAACCCAAACGTTCTTGACTAAGCTGCTCGATATGCTGCAATATTTAATTCCCCTATATCATAAAGAAGGCAAAAGTCAGGTCGTTATCGGCATTGGTTGTACCGGAGGGAAGCATCGTTCCGTGGCGCTTGCGGAATATTTAGGACGTAGGCTCGGCTCCAGCGATACTGAAAGGGTACGAGTGAGCCATCGCGATTCCGACCGCGATCGTCAGAGCTGAGGTGAGGCGATGACACAGCATACAAGTCTCGCCCGCAAGCCGCGCATTGTCGTCATTGGCGGAGGCACGGGCCTGTCCGTCATGCTCCGCGGATTAAAGCAGAAGCCGCTGGACATTACGGCAATCGTAACCGTCGCGGATGATGGGGGAAGCTCCGGTATTCTGCGCGAAGAGCTGCAAATCCCTCCGCCAGGGGATATTCGCAACGTTCTAACCGCGCTTGCCGACACGGAGCCGTTATTAGCCGAAGTGCTTAAGTATCGATTCAATAACGGGACTGGATTAGCCGGGCATAGCCTTGGCAATCTCATTCTCGCCGCGATGACGGATATTACGGGCGACTTCATGACGGGAATAACCGAGTTAAGCCGCATTTTCGCGGTTCGGGGGCGCGTACTGCCTGCTGCCAATCAAGCGATCGTACTTAAAGCGGAGATGGAAGACGGCTCGATCGTCGTGGGGGAATCCACGATTCCGAAATCAGGGCTGGCCATCCGTAAAGTATTTCTCGAGCCGGCCGATGTAGAAGCTCTCCCGGAGGCCGTTCAAGCGCTTCGCGAGGCGGATGCCATTCTGATCGGACCCGGGAGTCTCTACACAAGCATTCTTCCGAATCTTATCGTACCTAAGCTGGCAGAGGCGATTATCCAGTCCGATGCGGTTAAGCTGTTCGTTTGCAACGTGATGACCCAGCCGGGTGAAACCGATAATTATTCCGTAAGCGATCATTTGACGGCTATCCATGCGCATATTGGGCATCATCTATTTGATTATGTTATCGTTAACGATGGGGAAATTCCTCCACAGGTTCAAAACCTATACGCGGAGAAAGGCTCCACCGCGGTTCATCTGGACTTAGAGGAAGTGACCCGTCGCGGCTACAAGGTCATTGCCGACACGCTTGTGTTGTTCAGGACTTATTTGCGTCATGACGCAGCCAAATTAAGCGATCATATTTATCAATTAGTTGAAGATTGGATGTTGCGAAAGGGGTGAAAAAGGCATGTCATTTGCGGCGCTAACGAAGAAGGAACTGACGATGGTGGAATCCGAGAGCTGCTGCGAGAAAGCGGAGCTTTCGGCATTGATCCGGATGAACGGAACGATCGCGCTGTCCAATAAACGCGTCGTACTCGATATTTCCACCGAGAATGCCGCAATCTCACGCCGGATGTACACCCTTTTGAAGCGACATTTTACGGTAGTGACTGAACTGCTCGTGCGCAAGAAAATGCGGCTCAAAAAGAACAACGTGTATGTCGTAAGGGTACCGGTTGGCGCGGAGGCGATTCTTAACGAATTATCAATCGTCTCCGAAGGATTCTTGTTTCACCCGAGCATCGATAAAGAGCTGATTCGCAAGCCATGCTGCAAAAGAGCTTATCTACGCGGCGCATTCCTGGCAGGCGGTTCGGTGAACAATCCGGAAGGTTCGTCTTACCACCTGGAAATTGCTTCGATGTATGAGGAGCACTGTCAGGCTTTGGTGGATCTTGCGAATAAATTTCATCTGAACGCGCGATTTATCGAGCGTAAGAAAGGTTTTATCCTGTACATTAAGGAAGGCGAAAAAATTATCGAGTTTCTGAGCATAATAGGAGCTCACCAAGCTTTGTTCAAATTCGAGGATGTTCGCATCATGCGGGATATGCGGAATTCCGTTAATCGGATCGTCAATTGCGAGACGGCAAATCTGAACAAAACAATCGGAGCAGCCGTCAGGCAAATCGACAACATCAAGCTTCTCGTTAAGGAAGTCGGCTTGCACAACTTGCCCGACAAGCTGCGCGAGGTGGCGGAAGTCAGGCTTCAGCATCCCGATATCAACTTGAAGGAAGTCGGGGATTTGCTTAAAGGACAGGTCAGTAAATCGGGGGTAAACCACCGGCTTCGGAAGCTTGACGAATGGGCTGAAAAAATCCGGAATGGCGGCGCATAAACCGTATGGCGCATTTGTTCATATCAATGTTATAATAGTTAAGAAACTATAGCACGGGGGTCCCGATCAGCGGGACGAATTAAAGATAGGGGGTATCCGGTCCATGACGAGACAGCCGGTGGTAGTTCGGCTTAAAACGGGTCTTCACGCCAGACCGGCGGCACTTTTCGTGCAGGAAGCCAATAAATTCTCCTCAGACGTCTTCGTGGAGAAGGATGACAAGAAAGTTAACGCGAAAAGCATCATGGGCATTATGAGCCTGGCGATCAGCTCCGGTACGGAAGTCGCGATCAGCGCGGAAGGTTCCGACGCAGAGCAAGCTGTAACCGCTTTAGTGCAGCTTGTAAGCAAAGAAGAGCTGGAAAACCAATAAGCGTTATTCGCATCAAGCTCCCGACAGGGAGCTTTTTGCATTTTTATTGAATTTAATGAAACCTTTGGAGGGCTAATTGCGTCATAAGGTCAAACAAGCTGAAAGGGGTAATTAATCATGAAAAACCGGACGTTGCAAGTGTTAATGGTTACGATGGCGGCTGTCGTTATCGGATGGTTCGGATTCGGAAGAGGGGCAGGGGATGTCGTGTCTGCAGAATCGTCTCCGGCGGCGACAACGCCGCCCTATACGGTAACGGTGGGGGCCAGCGGTTCAATCATGGTGGAGCCGGACGTCGCGTATTTGAACTTGGCGGTTGAAACACGCGGCACTAAAGCCGCGGATGCGCAACAAGCGAATGCGGATAAGTTCGCCGGAGTCGAGAAGACGTTGTACGAGAAATTCGCGATCGATAAGAAAGACGTGAAAACAACCGGATTTAATGTGCAGCCGGAATACAACTACACGGAGAAGGACGGCCAAGTTCTGAAAGGGTACATCGCGGTTCATTCCATTCAAGTTACCTACCGGAAACTGCCGGAAATCGGCAAGCTGTTCGATGCGTTGACCGCGGCCGGCGCGAATCGTCTGGACGGAGTGCAGTTCGCAACGGAGAAAAACGATCAATACGAATTGGATGCGTTGAAGAAAGCGATGACTAATGCCGCGGCTAAAGCGGGCGTGCTCGCGACTTCGGCGAATCGTCAGTTGAAAGGCGTCGTTAATATCGTGCAAGGCGATGTTTCGAGCAATCCGATCTTGTACGTGCGGGAACAGGCTAAGATGCAGATGAACGATATGGCTGCGAGCGGAGCTTCCTCATCCGTGCAATCCGGGCAAATTGAAATCAGAACGCAAGTAACGGTTCAATACGAAATGCAATAGGTTTGTAGCGAAAAGGAAAAGAGGCGGGAGTTATTCCGCCTCTTTTCCTTTGTGTTATGGGGGTCAACATGACATGTATGCGGGAGAGCCCCATCTAGGTGTACTAGCGAGCTTTAAGCCTCTTTGTAATGACCCATCTCGCGGATGGAAAGCGCCTCTTCCAACAACTCGATGAATTCGTTGGACAAGTTCATTTTCTTAGCTTCCCTGTAAACTTCCAGCAGATGCTCATCTTTCAACGGGCGAAGCAGTGAAGCTTTATCACTCAACCGACGAGCGGCTACCATGTCGATATGGCTTCCGTTGGCGCTTCTTATGGGCATTCTGTCTTCAGATGACTTGTTTACAAGGTGAGGATAGGACTGTGGTGACATAAAGATCCCTCTCTTCCAGAGTTCCTAAGAGATAACTAGAATTGGATGTATATGGTATAACCTTATAAAACAGTCTATCATGGATTGTCCGGCTCGCAGAGAGGGCATTCAAAGTTTTGAATTTTTATTGACATGGGAAACAATGTATGTTAAAAACCTCTTCGCCCCTTATTACAGGGAGGAAGAGGTTTTATTTTCAAGCGATCCTGATGGATTAAACAACTTTGTCGATGACTTTGTCGATCAGTCCGTATTGCTGGGCTACTTCGGCTTCCATGAAATTATCGCGGTCCGTGTCTTTCTCGATACGCTCGAGGGGTTGACCGGTGCGCTCCGCAAGAATGCCATTCAGCTTATCGCGCAGCTTGAGGATCCGGCGGGCCCGAATTTCGATGTCGCTTGCTTGACCTTCTGCTCCGCCGAGCGGCTGGTGAATCATGACCTCGCTATTCGGAAGGGCAAACCGTTTGCCTTTGGCGCCTGCCGCTAGCAGGAAAGCGCCCATCGATGCGGCCATGCCGACGCAGATGGTGGAAACGTCGGGTTTGATGAACTGCATCGTATCGTAAATGGCCATTCCGGATGTGATGGAGCCGCCGGGGCTGTTGATGTAGAGGTGGATGTCTTTTTCCGGATCCTCGGCCGCCAAGAACAGCAGCTGAGCGATGATGGAGTTGGCAACCACGTCATTCACCTGTGTACCCAGAAATACGATTCGATCTTTAAGCAATCGGGAATAAATGTCATATGCCCGTTCTCCGCGGTTAGTTTGCTCGACAACCATAGGTACGAAACTCATGTTTGACGTCCCTCCTCATGTTTTTGTTTTATTATCATAGCGAATCCGAATGTAAAAGTCAAAGAAAGTCAAAGAGGTTATCGAGTTGCTTGGAGCGTGGACACAAAAAAACCGACCGTATGGAACGGTCGGTTGTGCTGTATGCTATTGTTTGGTGAAAAATTGGCGCGCCCGTGAGGAATCGAACCTCAATCTCAGCCTTCGGAGGGCTGCGTCATATCCGTTGGACCACGGGCGCTCATTGTAACAGCAAGAGTTATTATATGGGATGACGGGAGAAAAAGCAAGCAAATAGACGATGGTAAATTTGTTATTTTGGTGTACGGAAAGGGTTGCAACAGGAGAGCAAATTGGATAAAATAAGAGTGGGACTTAAAAATGCATAGCGGGACGTTTTTCGTCCAACATTCCAGATGTTCGCATGACTGCCGATGATGGCCATCCGGTCACAGGAGGATACGCGAAGAGAATGCGGAAAATCGTAGAGATTCAGAAGAAATTGTTGCCGGACCTCCTGCAAGTGATGGAGAAAAGGTATGAAATTTTGCACCGGATACACTTGGAGGGAACGATAGGGCGGCGCACGCTGGCAACTAGCGTTGACTTAACGGAGCGCGTGCTTAGATCGGAGCTCGAGGTATTGCGGGCGCAAGGGCTGCTTGATACCGCTGCGGCAGGAATGACGCTTAGCGAAAGCGGACGGCAGCTAGTGGAAGAGATGGAGCCGATCGTGAAGGAACTGTTCGGGCTCTCGGCTTTGGAAGAGGCGGTTCGTACGGCATTCGGACTGAAGCGAGTCATTATCGTGGCTGGCGATTCCGATACCTCCGATCATACTAAAATGGAGTTAGGCCGGGCGGGAAGCCGAGTCTTGCGGGATAGCCTCACTGCCGGCGATGTCGTTGCGGTGATGGGCGGATCGACGATGGCCCGAATGGCGTCGCAATTCGCTACCCCTTCGCAGATGAAAGACAATTGGTTCGTGCCAGCTCGGGGCGGTTTGGGAGAAAGCGTAGATTACCAGGCGAACACGATTGCCTCGGAGTTGGCCAAACGCACCGGTGCACGATATCGAATGCTCCATGTACCCGATCATCTGAGCGAAGAAGCTTATCAGACCATTATGCAAGAGCCCAATGTTCGCGAAGTGGTCGATATGATTCGGAGCGCGCGCATAGTTGTTCACGGTATCGGGGATGCGGCGACAATGGCTAGAAGACGGAAGCTCAAGGACGAGACGAAAGAAGAGCTCGTCAAGGATGGCGCGCTTGCGGAAGCATTCGGTTATTATTTCGACCGCAACGGCAAAGTGGTTCATCGGATGGCGACGGCAGGCTTACGGCTGGAAGATATCGAAGCGGCGGGCATCGTCATCGGTATCGCGGGCGGAAGCAGCAAGGGTGACGCCATCGCGTCGGTAATGAGATTCGGGCATGACGACGTGCTTGTGACCGATGAAGCGGGAGCAACGGAGGCATTGAGACACGTTTAATCTTGATCATTAAGTTACAAGCTGGAAAATAGGGTAATCCTACTCATAGTGGTCTCGGCGTTAACGACGCCTGATATATAGATCAAAAAAATCGTTATCATCCCAAGGAGGAACCAAACATGGCTGTAGTAAAAGTTGGAATTAACGGATTTGGACGTATCGGACGTAACGTATTCCGCGCTTCGCTGAAAAACCCGAACGTAGAAATCGTTGCAATCAACGATCTGACCGACGTTAGCACGCTTGCTCACCTATTGAAATATGATACGACTCATGGCAAATTAGACGGAACGGTTGAAGTGGGCGAAGGCGCGCTTATCGTAAACGGCAGAACGGTTAAAGTATTCGCTGAACGTGATCCCGGCAACCTGCCTTGGTCTTCCGTAGGCGCTGAGATCGTTGTCGAGTCCACGGGTATTTTCACGGCTAAAGAAAAAGCAGAACTTCACTTGAAAGGCGGCGCGAAGAAAGTTATTATCTCCGCACCTGCTACGAACGAAGATATCACGATCGTTATGGGCGTAAACAACGACAAATACGATCCATCCGCCCATACAATCATCTCCAACGCTTCTTGTACGACGAACTGCTTGGCGCCTTTCGCTAAAGTATTGAACGACCAATTCGGAATCGTTAAAGGCATGATGAACACGATCCACTCTTACACGAACGACCAAAGCGTTCTGGATCTTCCGCATAAAGACCTGCGCCGCGCGCGCGCTGCCGCCGAGAATATCATTCCTTCTTCCACGGGTGCCGCTAAAGCCGTTTCTCTCGTATTGCCTGAATTGAAAGGCAAGTTAAACGGTATGTCCATGCGCGTTCCTACTCCTAACGTTTCCGTTACGGATCTCGTAGCAGAGCTGAAAGTAAACGTTACGGTTGAAGAAGTGAACGCGGCTCTGAAAGCTGCTTCCGAAGGTCCTCTTAAAGGCATTCTTAACTACTCCGAAGAGCCGCTTGTTTCCAGCGACTACAACGGCGATCCTGCTTCTTCCACGATAGACGCATTGTCGACGATGGTTGTCGAAGGCAACATGGTTAAAGTCATCTCCTGGTACGACAACGAGTGGGGCTATTCCAACCGCGTTGTTGATTTGGCTGCATTCATCGCCAGCAAAGGCCTGTAAGAAACAATTTCATGCTCATATCGCTAGCGTCCCGGGTTGCCCAGCAAACCGGGACACGCTTTTGCAAGGAGATTTGCAGCCACCCGAGGAGGTTTGACTCTTGAACAAGAAAAGCGTTAGGGAAGTCGATGTTGCAGGGAAGAAAGTATTCGTACGGGTTGACTTTAACGTACCGTTAGAGAACGGCGCCATTACGGATGACACTCGTATTCGCGAGACGTTGCCAACGATTAAGTATTTGATCGAGAAAGGCGCGAAAGTTATTCTGGCCAGCCACTTAGGTCGTCCTAAAGGCGAAGTCGTGGAAGAGCTGCGGTTGACTCCCGTTGCCGCTCGTCTTTCCGATCTGCTAGGCAAACAAGTCGTTAAAGCGGACGAAGTCGTAGGTTCAAGCGTACAGGCTAAGGTGGACGCGCTACAGAACGGAGACGTGCTCCTGCTTGAAAACGTTCGGTTCCACCCGGGCGAGGAAAGCAACGACGTAGGCTTGGCCAAAGCTTTTGCCCAATTAGCGGATCTGTTCGTGAACGATGCATTCGGCGCCGCTCACCGCGCGCATGCTTCAACGGAAGGCATCGCTCACCATATTCCGGCCGTATCCGGCCTTCTGATGGAGAAAGAGCTGGAAGTACTCGGCAAAGCTCTGCACAACCCGGAGCGTCCTTTTACGGCTATCGTGGGCGGCTCCAAAGTCAAAGATAAAATCGACGTTATCAACAAAATGATCGAGATCGCCGACAATATCATTATAGGCGGCGGACTTAGCTATACGTTCCTTAAAGCGCAAGGCAAAGAAATCGGCAAATCCTTGCTCGACAATTCCAAGCTGGAGCAATCCCTCGGATTCATCGAGAAAGCGAAGCAACTCGGCAAGAACTTCTACATTCCGGTTGATATCGTCGTAGCCGACGGCTTCAGCGCTTCCGCGAACACGGATATCGTGGATACCGACCACATTCCTGCGGAGTGGGAAGGTATCGATATCGGGCCGAAAACTCGCGAAATCTATGCGGACGTCATCAAGAATTCTAAGCTAGTCGTCTGGAACGGACCGATGGGCGTATTCGAAATCGAGCCTTTCTCTCATGGTACTCGTGCGGTTGCTCAAGCTTGCGCAACTACCGATGCATATACCATAATTGGAGGCGGAGATTCTGCAGCCGCAGCGGAGAAGTTCAAATTGGCGGACCAGATGGACCATATTTCCACGGGCGGCGGAGCGTCGCTAGAGTTCATGGAAGGCAAAGTCCTTCCAGGCGTTGTAGCGCTAAACGACAAATAGAGGTGACCTAAGATGAGCAGAACACCGATTATTGCGGGCAATTGGAAAATGTTCAAGACGGCAGGCGAGGCTACGGCTTTCGTTGCCGAGGTAAAAGGCAAGGCGGAGGTTGCCGGCGTGGAGAGCGTCATCTGCGCTCCATTCACCGCGCTGCCGGCTTTGGCAGAAGCGGTTAAAGGCACGACGATCAAGATCGGCGCGCAGAACTTGCACTTCGAAGACAATGGCGCATACACGGGCGAAATCAGCGGTGTGTTCCTGAAAGATCTTGGCGTTCACTACGTCATCATCGGACACTCGGAGCGCCGTCAATATTTTGCCGAAACGGATGAGATCGTCAACAAGAAAGCCCATGCGGCATTCCGCCATGGCCTTACTCCGATTATCTGCGTTGGCGAGAAGCTCGAAGAGCGCGAAGCCGGCCAGACGAAAGAAGTCGTGCGCGTTCAGACGGAAGGCGCTCTCGCTGGACTGTCTGCAGAGCAAGTTGCAGCTTCCGTTATCGCATACGAGCCGATCTGGGCGATCGGAACGGGCAAATCTTCGACATCCGAAGACGCGAACGAAGTAACGAGCTATATTCGCAACGTTATCGCTGGACTATATAGCGCCGAAGCAGCCGGCAAAGTTCGCATCCAATACGGCGGAAGCGTTAAGCCGAATACGGTTGCCGAGTACATGGGCCAATCCGATATCGACGGCGCTTTGGTCGGCGGCGCTAGCCTTGAGCCAGCTTCCTACGTGGCGCTAGTCGAAGGGGCGAAGTAAGATGGCAGCTCCGAAACCGGTTGCTCTCATTATTCTCGACGGCTTCGGCTTACGCGAAAGCAAGCACGGCAACGCCGTGGCGCTAGCGAACAAACCGAACTTCGACCGCTACTGGAATACTTACCCCCATACGACCTTAACGGCAAGCGGCGAAGCCGTCGGACTGCCTGAAGGCCAGATGGGAAACTCCGAGGTTGGACATCTCAACATCGGTTCCGGACGTATCGTGTACCAGGATTTAACCCGTATTTCCAAATCGATTCGCGATCAGGATTTTTACGATAACTCCACGTTACTCGGTGCGGTTAGACATGCGAAGGACAACAACAAGAAGCTTCATTTGTACGGATTATTGTCGGATGGCGGCGTACATAGCCATATCGCGCATTTGTTTGCTTTGCTGGAGCTAGCCAAGAAGGAAGGGCTGGAGCAGGTTTATATCCATGCTTTCCTAGATGGCCGGGATGTGTCGCCGGATAGCGCGGTTGGATACTTGACTCAACTGCAAGCGAAGATCGAACAAGTTGGCGTCGGTCGAGTTGCGACCATCCAAGGCCGCTACTATGCGATGGATCGGGACAAACGCTGGGAGCGGACGGAGAAATCTTACCGCGCCATGGTGTATGGAGACGGCCCGACGGCTGTCGACCCGGTTCAAGCGGTGAAGGAATCTTACGAGAATTCGGTATACGACGAGTTCGTTATGCCGACAGTGATCGTAGGAGCCGACGGCAAGCCGGTTGGCCTCGTGGAATCCGAAGATGCGGTTATATTTTTCAACTTCCGTCCGGATCGCGCGATTCAACTGTCGAACGTGTTCACGAACGAAGATTTCCGCGGTTTCGATAGAGGGTCGGGTTTTCCGAAAAACCTGTATTTCGTCTGCATGACGCTTTTCTCGGAAACCGTTGGCGGGTTCGTTGCGTATAAGCCTAAGGAACTGGACAATACCCTAGGCGAAGTTCTCGTGCAGCATGGGAAAAAACAGCTCAGAATCGCCGAGACGGAGAAGTATCCGCATGTTACGTTCTTCTTCAGCGGCGGACGGGACCATGTTCTGGAAGGCGAGACTCGCATCCTCATCAATTCGCCGAAGGTCGCTACCTATGACCTGAAACCGGAGATGAGCATCTACGAAGTAACGGATGCATTGCTCAAGGAAATCGAAGCCGAGCATCATGACACCATCATTCTTAATTTCGCTAACGCGGATATGGTGGGTCACTCCGGGATGCTAGCGCCGACGATCAAAGCGGTGGAAGCGACGGATGAATGTCTCGGCAAGGTTGTCGAAGCGGTGACGGCTAAGGGCGGCGTGTGCGTGATCATCGCCGACCACGGCAACGCGGACATGGTGATCGACGATAACGAGCGTCCGTTCACGGCGCATACGACGAACCCGGTTCCATGCATCGTTACCCAAGCGGGGCATACGCTCCGCGAAGGCGGCATTCTTGCAGACGTCGCGCCGACGATTCTTAAGCTGATGGAGCTTCCGCAGCCGGAACAGATGACGGGTAAGGCACTATTTTAACAAAATATAATCCCAAGGAGTGTTACTCATGACAATCATTTCTGACGTGTACGCGCGCGAGGTATTGGACTCCCGCGGAAATCCGACGGTAGAGGTTGAAGTACGTTTGGAATCCGGCGCGTTTGGCCGCGCAATCGTTCCATCCGGAGCATCCACGGGCGCTCATGAAGCGGTAGAGCTTCGCGATGGCGACAAAAACCGTTACTTAGGTAAAGGCGTTCTTAAAGCGGTAGATAACGTTAACACGATCATCGCTCCGGAAATCATCGGTTACGAAGCACTTGAACAAGTCGTTATCGACCAGAAGTTGATCGAGCTGGACGGTACTCACAACAAAGCGAAGCTGGGGGCTAACGCTATTCTTGCCGTTTCCATCGCTGTCGCTCGCGCTGCCGCTGAAGCTTTGGACGTTCCTTTGTACACCTATCTCGGCGGATTCAACGCGAAGACGCTGCCGGTTCCGATGCTTAACATCATCAACGGCGGAGCGCATGCGGACAATAACGTTGACGTACAAGAATTCATGATTTTGCCGGTAGGCGCTCCTACATTTGCTGAAGCTCTTCGCACGGGCGCGGAAATTTTCCACTCCCTCAAGAGCGTATTGAAAGCCAAAGGCCTTAACACCGCTGTAGGTGACGAGGGCGGATTCGCTCCTAACTTCGGTTCCAACGAAGAGGCGATTACAACGGTTATCGAAGCGATCGAGAAAGCCGGTTTCAAACCGGGCGTTGACGTATTCCTCGGTATGGACGTCGCTTCAACTGAGTTCTTCAAAGACGGCAAATACCACCTCGAAGGCGAAGGCAAATCTTACACGCCTGCCGAGTTCGTCGACCTGCTTGCTAGCTGGGCTGACAAATATCCGATCATCACCATCGAAGACGGCTGCTCCGAAGACGATTGGGAAGGTTGGAAGCTGCTTACCGACAAATTGGGCGGCAAAGTCCAACTCGTCGGCGACGATCTGTTCGTAACGAACACTGAGCGTCTTTCCAATGGAATCGACAAAGGCATCGGTAACTCTATCCTCGTTAAAGTGAACCAAATCGGAACTTTGACCGAAACTTTCGATGCGATTGAAATGGCGAAACGCGCAGGATACACGGCTGTTATCTCTCACCGCTCCGGTGAATCCGAAGACAGCACGATCGCGGACATCGCGGTTGCTACGAACGCCGGCCAGATCAAAACGGGCGCACCTTCCCGCTCCGACCGCGTCGCGAAATACAACCAATTGCTTCGCATCGAAGACAGCCTAGGCTCCACTGCGATCTATGCGGGCAAAAAAGCATTTTACAACCTTAAGAACTTCAAGTAATCCGAAGCAACACTTAATGACAACATAGATAAACACCACGACAACAAGAAGGCCGGACCCTTGTGCTTAATGCACGGTCCGGCCTTTTTATGTTGAGACCGTTACAAATGCAACGCTTGCAGCAACATGTAAATCATTTTCACCGTTTCGGCTCTGGTTGCGGGTGACCCTGGACGGAACGAACCGTCCGTATAGCCTCCGACAATCGCTTGGTCTACAACCGTCGCGACCGCATCAGAAGCCCAAGACGGAATGCTCTGCTGGTCGGCAAAGGCGGCACGGTCACTTGCTGGCGGGATCGACTCTCGTCCCAGCACCCGGGACAGAATGACCGCCATCTCGACCCTGGTAATCGTTTGATCGGGATGAAAGAACACTTTGCCATTTGCTTCATATCCTCGAATGAGTCCAGCCTCTACAGCCGAAGCAACCGCGTTTTTAGCCCAATCCGGAATGGTGGGACCGTCGGAGAACAATACCGTTCCCGAACCAGCGGGCTTCAACGCCATTGCTACCGCCAGCATTTTCACGAATTGCGCCCGGGTCACTTGCAGGTCGGGACGGAAAGTTCCGTCTCCAAAGCCATTGATGACGCCCATTCCGATCAGGCGATCCGCAAAGGCCTGCCCCCAATGACCTGCCAGGTCGGTGAAATTTGGTTGTACGGAAGCGAAAACGCCGAATTTCGTAAAGTGATTGACCGAAACCTCAAGGGTATCCGTCCCTTTTCGTACTCCTCCGATATAAATCCATCTTCTTTGCGTTTCGTTGAAATAATATACTGCGGGTTCGGCTCCGCTCGGCAGATCGTTCACCGAGAATCGAAGGGTCAACTGCAGCGGACGTAGAAATCGTGTTCCCGAACTGCTCGTAAATTCGATTACAGAGCTAAGCCTGATCCTATCTCCTGCGGAAGGTACCTGATCGGAAGCGGCTACAGATGCTTCAATCGTTCCATCTGCATGGAGCGCGCCGGCGGGAATGGAGACGGAAGCGACATCGCCCAACGAGACTGAGCCGCCTTCGCTCGTTTTGATGGTTCGCTCGACATGATCCGATGGTCGCGAGGGTATACTCGGCGGATTAGATGGTGCCGGATCTGCCGGCACCGGAGCCGGAGCAACCGCCGCATTCACCGTAACCGCTACGGATACGTTTACCTTATGACCGTGTCCATCATCCGCAATCGCCGTTACGGTGGCAGAACCGGCGCCGGCGCCGACTATTTTCAATGCCCCCGATTCGATCGATGCCGTAGCAACGGCACTATTCATTGATCTTGCGTCGCTTAGAGTCAGAACGTCCTGGTCCGGATCCGTCGCCAGATCCCCGGCCGCAAGCATTGTAATACCGCCCACCGTCGTCGTTCGTGTCAATCCCCCTAGGGCCTCGGGCGCGGCATTCGCAGCGGAAACGGTGACCTCGACCGTCGCCGTTTGCCCGCCGTACGACACGGCAACGGACGCAAATCCAGGTTTGTTCGCGGTCACTATGCCTCCCTCGACAGAAGCGATCGCGCTATCGCTGGACGTTATTAGGGCTTCTGAGGTTACCTGATGCAGGGAACCGTCGGAATAAGTTGCCGTTACCTCAAGCGGGTAACGCTGCCCCGCAGTAACGTTGATAGCCTCCGTAACCAGCGCAACCTTCGTTACCGTCGCGATGCGATGGACGATAAAGGATTCGGTCGTCTGCTGATCAAAGACGCTGTCTCCCGTATAGACGGCTGAAATGGAATGGTCGCCAGCCGGTAAATCATCAAGCTCGAATGAAGCTATTCCATTCGTTAAAATCGCTTGTCCCAGAATATTCGTCGTGCCCCCGGCTTCCTCGCCCAGCATGACGATCCCGTTCGGTTTTCGGGTTCCTGATTCCGGAACGACGGTAACGGTAAACCGCGCCGTCTGTCCCGCCAGAGTCGTGCCCGCGGACTGCTCCAGCAGCACTTGAACGGGCCGACGGTTTACAACGGTTTCCACCGGATCGCTACCGCTCTCCGCATGAGCCTCGTCACCCGAATAGTAAGCCCGTACGACATATGCGCCTCTCGCCATGTCGGACAAAGTTAACACCGCTTTGCCGTCGTTACTCAGCTCGGCCTGACCCAATGAATCGCCTTCGGAATTCCGGAAATCAACTGTTCCATTCAATGCGCCAGATCCGCCGCTTGTCACCGTTGCCGTCCAATTGACCGTATCGCCGACTTGGGGGTTGTTTGCCGATACGGCAACGGTTGTCGTCGTCGCCCGTTTGACGACTTCTTGAACCAATTGTCCCTTTGCGGACGTATACTGGCTGTCCCCGTTGTAAACAACGGTAACCGGATATGAACCGGCCTTTAGCGTCATCGGTGAGCCGGCGCTTGCCTGGGCAAGATCGCAAACGGCTTTGCCCGTGGCGTCTAATGGAAGAGCTCCGCAAACAAGGGTATAACCTATTAGGAAAGTCACGCTGCCCGTCTGAACAGCCCCGCCCGATTTGTTCGTCACTTGCGCCGTCCAAACCGCCGTTTCCCCGACCTTGATACTCTCGTTCGAGCTGGCTGCCTTCACGGTCGCCGTTCCTCGTCCTATGGCAACAGGGACAATGTCCGATCCGCTTTCCAAGAAATCTCCGTTTGCCAAGTAAGAAGCTGTGAAGGAATGATCACCGACGATAAGCGCTCCTACCTTAAGCTCCGCTACGCCGTTTTCATTTACGTCAGCAGTTCCCAGCAAGTCGTCTCCGTCATAAAAGGCAACCTGGCCGCTGGTTACGGCAACGCCCGAAGTCACGACGGCATGGAGCGTAACGGCGCCCGGGTAGGAAGCGTCGACGGATTGCACCTCAAGCTGCGTCGACGTCATGGATTGGGACGAAGGCGCAATGGATACCCGGCCGCTCGTTTCCGAACCTCCGTATCTTTTAGCCTCAATGGCGACCGTGCCCGGCTCGAGCGCCACGTTCAGCGCTGCAGCCCCCGATGAGGGGTCAAACTGGGCGTTGCCCAAGTTTTTCTCGTTCCCCGCGCTGTCATATCCGTAGAAAACGACGGAAAACGGAAAAGGAGTCAGACTGTTCGAGCTCCCGGGATAAGGCGTTCCGGACGCAGCCATATGCATTTGCGCCGCCAACTTTACCGGTACGCCAGGTATATATTCGGTCGGAGCGTTTGCGGTCAGGGTGAAGCTCTGATTTTGCGCAAGTGCCGCCCGCCCGTTCCCGTATACATAAAGCAGACCGCCGAATGAGCCCTCGATGGTGCCGATAGGAGGATTGCCGGCCAACGAAACCTGATCCGTTACGACCAAAGCTTGAGCGTCGAATTCTTCCACGATTCCTGTACCATTGGAGTTTCCGGAAACGAACAGCTTGCCGTTCTGCGCGACCAAGCCATTTACCGCAAACGGCAGCGAATCTGTTGCGGCTTCGAACGCGAGGCTGGGGTGGCCGGATTCCCCGTAAGACAAGGCATACCGAAGGATTTTCCGCGAGCCGGAATCAGTCGCATACAACATGCCGTCCTCGCTAACGTACAGCTTGGACGGAGCCAAGGAGGACAGGCCGTTATCCGGCGTATGATAGGAACCAAGAGGCGTTCCGTCAGCCCCGTACAGGTCGATTGCGTTCGAGCGGGCGATATAGAAGTTGCCGCGCCCGTCTACGGCATAATCGGTCAAGCTTCCGACTGCTGAAACGCTTGTCTGCCGGGAGAACGTGCGGTCCGTGCCGTTTACAATCAGCTTTACGATGTCGCCGTCGGCGATGATATAATTGTTTCCGTCTGCACCGTGCTTCAGCAAGGAATAAGAAACATCCCCTGAGGCGCTCGTCAAATTGGCGTCGCAGGTGTCATTACCCATGTAACATATCTGCCACATATAGAGAGAGCGGTCCATGCCCAGATAAACGAGTCCGCCGTTCGGCAGCGGAGCCGCTTGCTCGATTCCCGTACTGGACGAATTCAGGACTTTATTGGCCCACTCCGACAAATCTTTGACAACGGGATTCACTCGCTGCCGAATGTCGGGAGAATCCGATGGCAGGAATTTGTCGCTGCCGACATAATGAGCCTTGACGTAGCGGGTGCCCGCCGTCAGGCCGCTCGGTTTAAAAGACGCAACTCCACCGTTCAGCGGTACGGTGCCGACCTTCGACCCGTCCGCATAAAATTCGACGTCGCCCGTTACGGCCGATCCGCCCCCTGCCGTAACCCCGGCGGTCCAGGTCGGATCGTGCCCGAACAACACCGAGGCGTCCGAAGTGTCCAGCGTAACGGTAGTCGAAACAGCAGGAGCTGCATCCACCGTAATTGTCGCGTTCGCGGATGAGCTTCTCGAGTACGCAGAGGTACCGTTGTACTCCGCACGAATGGAGTGAGCTCCCGTAGTCGTCGGCTGCCAGTCGAACGAGGCGGAACCGCTCGAACTAACCGAAATCTCGCTGCCAATGAGGGTACTGCCATCGTAGAAGGAGACGGTACCGGAACTTACGGAGCTGCCTTCCGCCGAAACTCTCGCTTGCAAATGCACAGTTTCGCCCTTAACCGGACGAGTTGACGGATTCCCGTCCACGTCGGTTATCTCCAACTCGGTAGACGTCGCATACTGAACCTTCAGGGTCGCTTGGTCGACTAAAGGGTTGCCGTAAACGGAAATCTCATAGACGTCGGCCGGCAAATTCGCAACGACCGTCGCCTTCCCGTCCGAATCGACATAATTCAAGTTTTCGCTCACGATCAGGCTATTCGAACTACTTTTGACATAAAACCGGACATAAGGATTAGTGGGGTTATAGCTATGAATCTGTCCGGGGAACGGCGTACCCGCCGTCCGCATGGTTAACTGCGTTGTCAGCGTTACCTCCATGTTCGGCACGACCGTTGATGGCCCCGCAAACTTGGCCGAATAGGCCGTATCCTGCATCCGGTAAGCTTTCCCGTCGTTGGAGGCGACGATATACAAGTTGCTCCATGATCCTCCGGCCAAGGAAGCGATGCCGCCCGACACGGGAATCGTTTGGAGCAGGTACAGGTTGGAGTCTTTGTATTGACAGATACTGGATCCGAAGGATGCGTAGACATATCCGTTCTGAACGACTAATCCGCTTACGGTATCGCCGGCTGGGACGTTTTGTGCATTCGTTGCGGAATAATGACTGAAATCGGTCGAGGTATACTTGATAACGGAATGAGAGATGTCATCGTACAAATAAAGAGCGCCGTTCTCGCCCGGCTTTACGAACTGAACGCTGAGGGTGTCAGTAGGCCCGAGGAAATGCTTGATGCTGCCCAGCAATTGGTCGTCCGGACTATAGATGTCGACGGATGACCCTTTGTTCAGATACAATCTCCCCCCGGAGTCGACGCCGAAAGAAGTGATCCCTTGCTCGTTATGACGAAGCGTTGCATTGAGAATCCATGGCGGCTGATTCTCGTCCGTCGTCAGTTTATAAATATTTCCCATCGACTCGTAATACAGATTTCCGTCCGCGCCATATTCCAGATCGCTGCCGTAATACGACGTATCCTGGAAACCGCTCCAGTAAGAAGTCGTATAGTAGATTCGATAGTCCGAGCCGAGATAGTAAATCCCTTTGGGCGTTTCGATTGCTTTTTTCACGAATAGATTTGGCGGAAGCAAGTCATTCGTCACCCAATAATTCGTATCTGCGCCGGATGCGGCAGCCGGCCGTACCGGATCCGCGAACCACAAACCGTACAAGCCCACCGCCATGGCCAGGGCAACTCGTAACCATTTCTTCAAATGAAAATCCTCCTTTATCAAAACGTACGTCAAACGAATAATAAGCCGTCCAGTTTAAAATGCGTTTAAAAAAGGAGGGAAGATGTCTATTTTTGTAGAACGGCGAGTGATATTCTGATAGTAAGAAATCCCCCTTTGCGAGCAGGTGACTTCCTCTTGATCGTTAAACGAATCGCCTTCCTGCTTTTCCTTTGCTGCGCTGCGATTCCAGCGGCGTTTCCTGCTATCGCCGCAGCCGCGGGCCAGGCTGAATGGTCGGTCGGCAAGGCGGACCTTACCGGCTGGCTGCCCGACCGGGATGGTCCGGTCATCCTGAACGGCGCTTGGGAGCTTTATTGGCACTCGCTTCTTACGCCGCAGCAGCTTGCCGACGGACAAACCGACGTTCAACCGATCGCCGTCAAAGTTCCGTCTCCATGGAGCTCTTCCCGAATCGGAGGCGGCAAGCTGCCGAACCAGGGCTATGCCACCTACCGACTGCGGATTGAGCTGCCGACTCATTCGGAGCTGAGGACGCTGGCGCTTGAAGTTCGCGGCATCGCTACCTCCTATCGACTGTGGATCAACGGTAAGCTGCGCGCCTCCAACGGCATCGTCGGCACCGATCCCTCTTCGATGAAGCCGGCCAATTATCCGAAGCTCGTCTTCTTTGAGCCGCAAGCCGGGACCAATGAGCTCGTCGTTCAAGTGGCTAACTACGTTCAGCGCAAAGGCGGCATCTGGGAATCGATCCGCATCGGCGGCGCGGAACAAATTGCCTTCTCGCACAAGCGAAGTTACGGTGCCGAGATGCTGCTGACCGGAAGCCTGCTGATCATGGGGCTTTACCATCTCGGATTGTACGCCTTCCGCAGAAAAGAAGCGTCTACGCTTTATTTCGGGCTGCTAAGTCTTTCCATAGCCGTGCGGACGATCGTGCAGGGACAAGCAATCGTCTACACTCTGTTCCCGGGACTGCCTTGGGAGATCGGAGTGAAGTTCGAATACCTCTCCAGCATTGTCGCTTTTCAAGGGTTGCTCCTGTTTGCCCGCGCCGAGTATGGGCGTCGGCTCAACCCTTTGGTTACGAGGGTATCGTTGTTCGTGAACGGCTGTATCTCTATGTGCGTTCTGTTTACGCCAGCAATCGTCTACACCTATATCATGCTGCCCTATCAGCTGTTTGTCGCCCTGCCGATTCTCGCGTATTCATTGATCTTATTCATTCGGGCATCCCTGCATCGGAGAATCGGCCTTCTCATCAATCTGATCGGCATGGCGGCGCTCAGCATGTCTATCGCTATCGATATTCTGTACTATAATCATGTCATCGGCTTTGGCGATTACGTCCCCTACGGGCTGCTTGCGTTCTTGTTCACGCAATCCGTGAACCTGTCGATGCGATTCGCGCGAACCGCCAGGCATGCGGAGAAATTGGCAGAGCAGTTGCAAGCTTCGAACGATTCGCTGGAGATCAAAGTAAAGAAACGAACGACCGAATTGCAGGATGCAAACGAGCAGCTTGTACAGGCCAACGAGGAAATGTCCCGAATGGAGCTATTCCGCACGCGGCTCATTTCGGACATTTCGCATGAACTCGGCACGCCGCTGACGTCTATTAAAGGCTTCTCGCTGGCGATGATGGAAGGCGTCGTGACGGACGACTATTTGAAATACGCACGCCGGATCCATGAGCGGTCGCAGTTGCTGGAAAGGCTTCTCGATGATTTGACGGAGCTTGCGAAGCTGGAGAACCGCCAAGTCCGCTTTGATTACCGGAGAACGGAAGTCGTGCCTTTTATCCGGCAGTTGTTTCACAAGTACGAATGGGACCTATTGGAACAGGGGCTGTCGTTCGAGTGGGAAGAACCGCCGCTTGCGGAAGAGAGGCGCACAGCCTATGCCGAATTGGACCCGGTGCGTATCGAGCAGGTGCTGGCGAACCTGCTGTCCAATGCTCAAAAGCATGCGCCGGCGGGCGGGACAATTCGTCTCCGCCTGGAGTTGGTCGACTCCCATCATGCAGGGGGTATCGCGATCGTCAGCGTAAGCGATACGGGGCCAGGCATTCCGCCAGACGAGACGGAGCGTATTTTCGAACGGTTCTACCGACTGCAGGGCGATTCGGCCGTCGTTAAGGGCAGCGGGCTCGGACTTGCGATTTGCAAGGAAATCGTCAGCTACCATCGCGGAGAGATCGGCGTGGAGAGCTCGCCGGGAACGGGCAGCCGGTTCTACTTCCGCTTGCCGGTCCGCTTTGAAGGCGCGAAGTTGGAGAAGGGGGCTTGAAATGGACAAACAGGGGCGCATTCTGCTTGTCGAGGACGACGAAGATATTCGCGAGCTTCTCACCCTTTATTTGAGCAAGCAGGGCTTCGCCGTCGAAGCTGCATCGAGCTTCAGAAGAGCGTCGGAGGCGCTCGCCGAAAGGATGCCCGATCTGCTGCTGACGGATATTTTGCTTCCCGACGGGTTCGGCACGGAACTGGCCCGCCGGATTCGCGAGCAATCGAACATCCCGATCGTTTTTATAAGCTGCAAGCGGGAAGCCCAGGATATTATCGATGGGCTGGAACTCGGCGCGGACGATTATATTACGAAGCCATTCGAGCCGGGCGTTGTCGTCGCCCGCGTCAAAGCGCAGCTTCGGCGGGCGACGACAACGCCGGTCTGGAGAGACAGCTGGCTGAACATCGATCCTGTCGGCTGCACGGTCACGGCAGGCGGCCTTCCCGCGACGCTGTTCGCCAAAGAGATGCAACTGCTTCTGTGGCTTGCGTCCCGGGAAAATCAGGTATTCGGGGTTGAGCAGCTATACGAGCAGGTCTGGGGATGGGAGAAGGACAGCAACATCCGGACGGTAATGGTGCACATCAGCAATCTCAGAAAAAAAATCGAGCCGAATCCGGCTTTTCCCCGATATATTGTCACGATTCGAGGGTTTGGCTATAAGTTTTGCTGGGGACCGGAATGATGCTCGCCGCGATTGCTTCGTCGTTACCAGCCAAGCCGGCCGGACTCTTGTGCTTAATGCACGGTCCGGCCTTTTTATATTGCTTTAGGGATCATTTCCCTCCAGCGCCGTGGGGGCAGTTTATTGGCCTTGGCGAAGTCGCAGCAATTCATTTCGTAAGCTGTTCCTTCACGTACTCTTTAATCTGCAGCGGATCGACGACCAGGACGTCCATTTGACTAATGGTCTGCGATTGGAATTGTCCTTGGGGCGGAATTTGTATTCCTGCAAGACGAGACGTGTCGAGTTTCATACCTAATCTTGCTAGCTTCAGGAGATCGTTCGGCGGGATGTTCGTCTCAATGTAAGGAGCAATGCCGTTAAGTACCTGAGGCAGTTTGAGCAGCGAGGTCGTGCTTTTCATTTTATCGGCGATGGCGCTTAGGAATTTCCTTTGTCGGTCGGCTCGCGCGAAGTCGGACAGGGCGTCGCTTCGGTAACGGACATATTGCAAGGCGGTTAAGCCGTCGAGGTGCTGCATCCCTTTGTCCAACTTGATGTTGTATCTGGGATTATCCGCGTTATCGGTGCGTTTCATATTTTTATCTACTTCGAAGTCGATGCCGCCGAGCTCGTCGATCAAGGAAATGAAGCCTTCGAAATCCGTGTATACGTAAAATTGAATAGGAAGATCGAGCAGATTGCCGACGGTTTCTATCGAGAGAAGCGGCCCGCCCATCGTAATTGCGGAATTGAGCCGATTAGAGCCGTGATGTGGAATTTCAACATAGGTATCTCGTAAAAGGGAAAAAAGATGAGTGCTCTTGTCGACGGGATCGATGGAAACGAGCATCATCGTATCCGAACGAGGTTTGGCGTTGCTCTTCACACCCCGTGAATCTCCGCCCAGCAGCAAGATGTTAATGCGTTCATCCCCGTTCCATTCCGGTGGCTGGGCTATAGGAAAAGGGCTGCTGCTGCCGTCTGTGGGTACTGCTGCTGCTGTAGTTGGCTGATTTTCTTTGGGATCGACATAGATATTATTAGCGAAAGAATAGAAGGAATAGACATAATACGTCGCGATCGAGCCAAATAGGAGTACGACGCCAAGCAGGCTATATAGCCAGATTCGTCTCTTGCTGCTTTTCGGTTTTGTGGATCTTTTAGGAGGGGGTGCGGGCTGCGTGGATTGTTCTTCCATGACGGCGTCAATCCTTTCCGAAAAAGGGTCAACTATAATACGAAGCAGCGGGCAGGAAAGTTGTTCCATTTTGCATAAAACCTATTCGTTTCATCCGAGGAAAGTCTATGTTAATGTAAAAAGATGACGCTTGACGGCGCTTGGGAGTTTCTTGGGAGCGCCGGGCTGTATGGTAATAAGGAATCGGGCAGACGGGGGAACGACGGTGGAAAGCTTGAGTAGCGGATTTCGGTATTTCAATCGCATAGCGGGGATAACGATCATTCCGATCGTGGCGATTGCCGTATTGCTCGGGATCTATACTTACACGGAGTCGAATAAGAGCGCGCCGCCGGCGAGTCACGGGGTACTTGACCTGAGCGGGTGGGATTTCCATGAGAAGGGGATCGTTAATCTCGACGGGGAATGGGAGTTTTACCGGGATCGGTTGATATCTCCCGAACAGTTCCGCGAGGGGGCCGCAGATCAATTCATCTATATGGATGTTCCGGATTCGTGGTACGGGGGCGAGCCTTCTAACGAAGGAAGTAAAGCGGAATACGCGACGTATCGACTTAAAGTGAAGCTTAGAGACAATAACGACAGTTATGGGATAAAAATAACGAACATTCAGATGTCGCACAAGCTATTCGTGAACGGCGATCTGAGAGGAAGGGGTGGAAATCCAACTACGAGCGTCGAAGGTTATGTGCCGGGGGATGCCCCCTACACAACATTCGTGCAAGCTGACGGAGGCGAGATGGATATCGTCATCCAGGTTGCCGACCATACCTACTCGGCTGGCGGCGGGGTTGACTATATTCAGTTCGGCTTACAGGAAGATATGCTTCGATCGGGCCAAGTCACTTTTGGAACCGAATTATCGGGCATATTCATTCTGCTCTTGTTCGGCGGGTATCATATTAGCATCTACATGATGCGCAGGAAGGATAAGGCCTACCTGTACAGCGGTTTATACTTTTTATCGATGTTGGTGCTGCTTAGCATGAACGGGAATAAGCTGCTTCTCCAGCTATGGCCTGGGGTTCCTATCGACGTGGCTTATAAGATGTATGATATCGGGGGTTTCTCGAATATCGCCATTCTCGGTTTATTTCTGCATCATCTGGACCGGAAGCTGCTGACGAAAAAGCACCTCCTCTATTTAGTAACTCCAATCGTTGCCTATTTAATTGCTATCATCGTGTTACCCTATTCCTTATATCAATCCATGGGAAATTTGCCCTGGGAATATGCGTTATTTGTCGTTTCATTTTATTTCTATCGGATTGTTCGCCTGTATATCAAGCAGGATGGAGAGTTGTTGAATCGCAAAGAGATCGCGCTGCTGACCGGAATGATACTGTCTATCGCCATGATCTTGGTCGTCGGGTTATTCTACTCGTTAGGTTGGGTGGAGACGGAAGTTG
This sequence comes from Cohnella silvisoli, assembly GCF_021190915.1. Classification (GTDB taxonomy): domain Bacteria; phylum Bacillota; class Bacilli; order Paenibacillales; family Paenibacillaceae; genus Cohnella; species Cohnella silvisoli. Next base: position 151,830 of record NZ_JAIOAP010000016.1, on the reverse strand, counting down.
GACGCAAAATCGCGATGATCGCCATCATTGCCTTTATGAACACCTTGTTGGCGCTTCGCCTTACCCATGCCACGGAACAGACGGAGAAACTTACGGACCAGTTGATTCTTAGGGATCAGTTGAAGGATGAGTTTCTGGCGAATACGTCCCATGAGCTTAAGACGCCGCTTCATGGCATTCAGAATATCGCTTCCTATCTTCTTGAAGAGAAGGCGGGGCAGCTAACGGACAAGCAGCGAAGCGAGCTTACGCTCATTCAGGATACTTCCACGAAAATGTCGGCGCTCGTTAACGATTTAGTGGATGTCGTTCAGATGAAGCACGGGGATTTGCGACTGCAAGAAACGGTTCTGGACGTGCATGTCGTCGCCCAAACCGTATTTCAAGTGCTTGAATTCGAGCTTACAGGCAAAGATGTGCGCTGGAGCAACCGGATCCCGCCGCATACTTTGGTGAAAGCCGATGAGAACAGAGTTCGGCAGGTGCTTTACAACCTAATCCATAATGCCATTAAGCATACGAAGAGCGGCTGGATCGAGATCTCGGCGCAATCGGCGGGGGACCTGCTCGCCGTGTCCGTAGAAGATACCGGGATCGGTATTCCGAAGGAAAGCCATGAGGCGATCTTCGGATATTTCGAGCAAGCGGAACGGTCGTTACCGCAGGACGGATATACGGGTATGGGGCTTGGCCTCTACATTAGCCGCCAGCTCGTAGAGAGAATGGGCGGGTCTATCGCCGTAGAGCGGTCGGAGCCGGGCAAAGGCACGAGGATGGTGTTCACGCTTCCGGCCGTTAAGGCTGAAGGAAGATCCGCGGATGAAGAAGGGTTGTTCACTGGGGGACAAAAAGAAGTTGCCGTTACGCGTGAGAGTCTGGACATCATGGACGAGCGATACGAGCATACCGTGCTCATCGTCGATGATGAGGCGTCCAATATTCGCATCTTGCTGAATTTGCTGGGCGACGACTACAACGTGCTTACGGCGTTCTCGGCCAGGGAGGCGCTTCGCAGGCTGGAGGATCATCCGAATATCGATCTGATGATTCTGGACGTTATGATGCCGGAGATGTCCGGGATCGATCTATGCCGCACCATTCGGGAAACCCGCTCAATAATAGAGCTGCCCATACTATTCGCTACGGTGAAGGATTCCCTTCACGATATCGAGCTTTGCTTCCGGGCGGGAGGGAACGATTTCATCGCGAAGCCATTCGATCAGAAAACGTTGGCCGCCCGGGTCCGCACCCTCCTGTCTATGAAGACGTCGATGGACCAAGCGCTCAAGAACGAGTTGGCTTTTCTGCAAGCGCAGATCAAGCCGCATTTTCTCTATAACGCCATTAGCAGCATTATCTCCTTCTGCTATACTGACGGGGCGAAAGCGGCTTACCTGCTGTCCATGCTGAGCCGATATTTACGCTTCGTGTTCGAGAGGGATCAAAAGTCCATGTACGTACCGCTTAGAGTGGAGCTTGAGTTGGTGCAGGCATACGTGGAAATCGAGAAAGCCAGATTCGGAGAACGGTTGGAATTTAGGCTGTACGAAGACCCTGGGCTGGACGATGTGAGGATTCCATCCCTATGCATTCAGCCGTATGTCGAAAATGCGATCCGGCATGGCTTGTTCGAGAAGGAAGGGCCCGGTACGGTGACGCTGTCGATCACGGACGGGGACGGCTACATTCGTTTCGATATCGTGGATGACGGAGTCGGGATGGCGGATGACGTGCTGTATCGGCTAAGCGCGGGAGAGCGGCCAGGCGGCGCGGGCATCGGAATGACGAACGTGCGCAGACGCCTGATGGCGATTCCCGGCGCGAGTATAACCGTCGATTCCGCTCTGGAGCAGGGAACGAAGGTGACCGTCTTTCTGCCGAAGGATGAGGAAACGGCGGCGGATTCCGCCGCGGGCTAATGACTGCGACGCCTGAATGACGAGGAGGATAAGGCATGCTTCGCGTAATCATCGTGGAAGACGAGAAGCCGATATTGGACTTAATGGAAAGGCTGGTCGGGCAGCATCCGATGCTTGAAGCGGTTGGAACCTTTACGAGCGCGGCCGAAGCCTTGACGCGGTTTGGAGAGCTAAGGCCGGACGCGGCGTTTCTCGACGTGGAAATGCCGAGGATGGGGGGCATCGAGCTCGCGGAAAAGCTGAAGGCGATCGACGAGGAGCTTCAGATCGTGTTTACGACGGCGTATCCCCAGTATGCGGTAGATGCTTTCCGGGTTAGCGCGGTAGATTATTTGCTGAAGCCGGTGACGCCCGACGCGATCGAGAGAGTCGCTGCGCGCTTGAGCAAGAATCATGCGCTTCGATCCGCTAAGTCGGATGCCGCTGCCGCGGAAGAGCCGCCCGTTCGTTGCTTGGGCACGTTCGAGACAAGAGGAGCAAGCGGAGCACTTATGGGCTGGCCGACCCGGAAGACGGAGGAGCTGTTTGCTCACTTGCTCGCATATCCGAACCGGATCATGGGCAAATGGCAGCTGGCTGACCTTCTCTGGCCGGATCTGGAGGAAGAACGGGCTATCCATAACGTCCACAACACCGTCTATCGCTTGAAAAAAGCGTTCAAGGAAGCGGGCATCGCGGTAGAGGTCACGAACGCGAACGACGGGTATCATGTTCAGTTGCCCGCGTCCTTGTCGGATCTGGGCATTTTCCGGGAATTCATGGGGCGTACTGCGGCAGTCGATCAGTGGAACGCGGACGAGGCGGAAAGACATTTCCGGTTGTATCTGGGGACGCTGTTCGGAGGCAAAGATTACGTCTGGAGCACGGGATTGGCTACGGAGCTGAGTGAACAGTACGGCTCGTTGGCCCGGATGCTGGCGTCGCATTATCGCGAGACGGGAAATCGTGCGGCGATGAAGGAAACGATGCGCATGTACTTATCCTACGAACCCCTCGACGAAGACATGAACGCCCGGCTGCTTCGACTGTATGCGGAGAACGAGGAGGAGGAATCGTTCCGCAGACATTATGCGCATTATACGAGGCTGCTGGACGAGGAACTCGGAATCGCCCCGTCGGCGGAGCTTCGGATGCTGTCGGAGCGCATACTGTAGGCGTGGAGCGGGGGCCGGTTCGATCGTTGCTTTTGTTTCCGACCCCTGCGTCAATTGGCGTGGGGTTTTCGCGTATCCGTCGATCTTGTGAGAATTTTGGGAGAATCGTTTGCTAGATTTGCCATAACGAGGCGAATAATCAAATTCGTTGTGGGAAGAGGTAGAAAGATGGCAGTAAAAATAGCATCTAAGGCTACAGGCAATAGGTTCTTAGCTTTCATTATCGTAGCGGCAATGGTGGTCGGTCTTATTGCACCTATCGGCAACAAGGCTGAAGCGGCGGTTGGGGACGTGATTGTTCAAAGCGTGTCTCCAACAAACGGAAGTGTGATGAAAATGTTGGATTACATGAGTCTGAAATTGTCCGATCCGGAGGGACATACCCTTCTACAGCCGACTTTAGTCATTCGGAGAATCAGCGATGGCAAATTTCTGCTTAAGGATTCAGATCCCGACCCCGAGCGGTCTTGGACTTCGGTCAAGCCGGGAGGCCTTGTAATGAATATAGATGGCGGCAGCAGCGGTAGCTATTTTATATATACGGATGCAGGCATACAAAAGGCTCTTTATAAAGATGACGATTACGAAATCCTTTATGAGATTTATGATAACGATGGAACGTCGACCGGTACCAGGTATCTTACTGTCCCATTTACTATTGATAGAACGCCGCCAGAAATTAACGGAGGCTACATTGATGGAAACACGCTGATTTTCGATATTAATGAAGCGATTGTTAAAGATAATTTGAATGTTTTACCGACGGATTTCGTCATGGAAGCGAGTGGCGTTCCGGTTGAGTTTGACTTTATTAGCCCTATAGATAATTCCAATTCTTTTCTGGCGCTTACGAAGAGTCCGGTAGCTTATAACGATTTAGTGAAGATTCATTTTGCCGCAGGCTCGAATGCTATAACCGACTTAGCGGGCAACGTGCTGAGCACGGATGTATTCACGCTCGAAAATCGAACGGTTCAGCCTGTTCAGCCTCCGCGCGCGTTTCAATCCGATCCCGTTATCCATTTGCCTTTGAAAACGGGTTATCAGCTTAAGGCCAATGATGCGATCGCCACTTTCATCCCTTCCGAAGATTCGGCCTACGTGCTGCGATTCGAGTTTCCGAACGACGGATTGAACAAATCCGTTCTCAAGAACGCGCCGAACTTGGCAAATACGGATTTTATTATTCGCAATAATACGGATTCCGTGAATATGATTCCTATCTCTATGATAATAAATGAGAGAGATGTGGATCTCGTGTTTTCGTCAGGTTTTCAAAAAGACAAATCCTATACGCTCGCGATGTCCGCAACGGCAAGCGGCGACGAGATTACCTTTCCAATGAGCGCCACGACATCGGCCACTGTTTATGTCGGTTTGTTCAATCCCGCCGGTCCCGGTACATCAATCACGGCGATAAATGAACACCGTTACCAAAATATGAATTTACAGGCTTCCGAAGTTACGCAAGCCCCTCAGTCATCGGACATTCACATCGTGAACAATGATTTTGGAACGGATGTCCTTACGGTAGATAATGTGATGGCCGGCGGGATCGTGAAGGTATACGACGCGCCGTCGGGAGGCAATGAAATCGGAAGGTTCGCGCAAGGAGTCGTGTCGGGAAAGGTCACGATCAATATTGTTGGAGGTAGTGTCGTCCCAACCCTATATGTTACGGTTACGGATGTGGCCGCCGGTAATTTGGAGAGCAGTCGCGTAGCGTATGTTTTACCGGCGCCTGTGCAAAAAGGCGCTCTGTCGGTCACGATCATTGTCGCTCAATCCAACCATGACACTGCTGTCGAAGGAGAAAGGGACGGTCAATATGCGGCGGGCTCGAAAGCTGCGTTTCAAACTGCGATCGATGCGGCTGTAGGTGTGAGAAATAGTTTGATCGCAAGCCAGGCTCAAGTAGACACGGCAGTCGCAGCGCTCAATGCGGCGGAATCGCTCTTTAATTCGAAAAAAATCGTTATCGATCGCTCCGTGCTAAGCAGTTCGATAGTCGCTGCTATCGCGAAAATGGGTGGGGCAATCGAAGGGGGAGCGGACGGGAATTTTGCAATTGGATCGAAGGATATTTTTGCAGCTGCTATTGATGCAGCGATTATTGTAAGGGATGACAATTCGGCAACGCAAGTGCAAGTGGATACAGCGGTTTCCGTATTGAATACGGCAGTTGCAGTTTTTGAATCCAAAGTCGTAAGGGTCACTAAAACGGCGTTACAAGCCGCAATTGTCGCTGCTCAAGCCAAACACGACGCAGCTACGGAAGGCTCGGCGAACGGCCAGTATCCAACAGGATCCAAAGCCATCTTGCAGACCGCGATAACGGTAGCGACGACGATAGCAAGCAATGTCTCGGCAACGCAAGCGCAAGTAGACGCAGCGGTGGCGGCGCTGAACGCTACTGCAGCGGCATTCGAAGCGAAGAAGATCGTAATCTTGCCGAGCAGTGGAGGTGGCGTGGATAGCGGCCCGTCAACTCAGCAACCAAGGAGCGTCCAATTAACGGTAGAAAGCGGCGGAGTCGTTCTCGGCAAGCTTCCACTTACCCGAACAATAGACGCTAACGGGCGCGCCAAGGATCAACTGGATCTTAAGAAGGAACAAATATCCGAATGGGCGGACCGGTTGAATGCTGCTGGCAAGCTGAGCCTAACGATTCCGGACGACAACAATATCGTGGACGAATACAACGTCACGATTCCGGCAGAGGCTGTACTGCTTCTGGCAGAACGTAATCTTGCTTTCAACCTCATGATGAACGGTGTGGAGATTACTATACCCGCGAGCTCCTTGAAGGACATTAAGGAAGCGATCAAGCTGAAGATAACTCCGGTCGCGGCGAAAGAGAAGCAGGATGAGCTCGAACGGCGTGCGGACGGGAATGCGCAGGTCAGAAGCATAGTCGGCAAGGGCGCGCTGAAGCAGATCGGCCTTCCGGTATCGATCGAGACGAATTTGCAAAATCGCAAGGTGACGCTGATCCTCCCAACGGGCAGCCCGGCGCTTAGCGAGGAGCAGCTTCGGAATAGTGGAATTTACGTTGAGCATAGCGACGGAACTCAAGAATTGATTGTGCCGCGCAAAACCAATAACGGATTGGGATTCGACGTAGACAAGTTCAGTACGTTTGCCATCGTTCATGTGGAAAGATGGCAGGAGTTCCGAAATTCTCAGGCTGGAGAAAACAAGCTGCCTTATATTTCAGGCTACGCAGGAGGTTTGTTCAAGCCGGAGGTCGGCATTACGCGGGGAGAGCTGGCGGCAATCTTAGCCAAAGTTATTAAAGGTGAAGCGACGAAATCCCCGATAACATTCAAAGATGTCCCTGACATCCTTTGGGCAAAGGAAGCGATCGACAAAGTCGTGAAGCTAGGCCTGATGAAAGGCTCTCCAGACGGCAGCTTCATACCGGACAAGCCGATTACGCGGGCGGAGATGGCGGTCATTGCGGCGGCGATTGTCCGAAACGGAGCGAGCGGCAGAGAAGCAAGCTTCAAGGACGTGGCCGGCCACTGGGCGGAAGCGGAAATCCGCACAGTGAGCACGGCAGGCATCTTGACCGGCTTCAAGGACGGAACGTTCCGTCCTGGCAAGGCGCTCAGCCGTGCCGAAGCCGTCGTGCTCATCAACAGGCTTATCGGCCGCAAACCGGATCCATCCGAAGAACCAAGATACAAGGACGTACCTGCCACGCATTGGGCTTACGGCGACATTCAAGCCGCAGCAAACCCTTATCAGCCATAACCACAAACCTCAGATTACTCCCCTATGTCGGAAGACATGGGGGTTTTGCGCTGCTAGATGCACCATTTTCCAAAATGCCATATAAAGAGGACAAAAACCCTTATCGTGAGAACGCATACTTAGGTCTATAATAGATTGGAGAAGACGAATATAAGGACGCCCGGACTGCTGGGCGATACGATTCAAATCATAGGGATGGTGGGAATGAAATGAGTAAACCGCAGGTTGGCATTCAGTTATATTCCGTACGCGATCGCAGCGAGAAGGACTTCTTGGGAACGATCAAGGAAATCGGGGAAATCGGTTACCGCAACGTGGAGCTTGCCGGTTACTACGGCCATTCGGCTAAAGAAGTTCGTCAAGCGTTGTCCGATGCAGGATTAAATGCTCCTTCCGCACACGTAGGGCTGTCCGTTGGCGACACTGCGATTTGGGATAATCTGAAGCAACAAGTCGAGTACGGCTTGGAGCTTGGTTTGAAGCGTTTTATCGTTCCGTGGTATCCACTCGGCGACAATCCATCGCTGGATGACGTGTACAAAATGGCGGATACGCTTGAGCAAGCCGCGAAGATCGTGAAGGAATCCGGCCTTTCGTTCGGTTATCATAACCATGCGTTCGAGTTTATGCCTGTGGAAGGCAAGCTCATTATCGATCACGTGTTCGAGAGAGTTTCCCCGGACCTGCTGTTCGCGGAATTCGATCTCGGTTGGGTGAAGGTAGCGGGCCAAGATCCAGCAGAGTACGTGAAGAAGTACGCGGGACGGCTTCCGGTCGTTCATGCGAAGGATTTCAAAGCGGACGGCAAAGATACCGAAATCGGAAAAGGTACGGTCGATTGGGATTCCGCGTTGGCAGCATGCGAATCTTCAGGCGTAGAATATGTCATTATTGAGCAAGAGCAGTATGACGTGTCCTCGCTAGAGAGTGCGAAGCTCAACTACGTTTGGTTCAAGAATCGCGGTTGGCTGTAAGTAACTAGAGAATACGAAATGTTAAACCCGGCGGATGCCGGGTTTTTTGCATGTGAACTATTACCCGTACGTGTCGTGTGCTGGTCGCGATTTTACTCGGATGAAGTTAATTTGTTAGTATAGTGGTGTGATGTACAGAAGGAACGGAGGCAACGTGGATTATGGAAATAAGACAGATGCGGGCGGATGAGTTCGAGGAAAGAATGGCGTTATCGCAATTCGCATTTCAATATCAAATGACTGCTGAGCAAATAGAATCTCGAAGGAGCACCTACCAAGCGGAGAACGATTGGGGCGCTTTCGATGAACAAGGAGCGCTGTTATCCGCTCTGATTATCATCCCTCTGGAAAGCTGGGTCCAAGGCAAGAATCTGAAGATGGGCGGGATCGCGGGCGTGGCCACCTGGCCCGAGGCGCGGAGGCAAGGTTGCGTGAGTAAGCTGCTCGTCCACTCCTTGGAGACGATGAAAAATAACGGCCAAACGATTAGTATGCTGCACCCTTTCGCTTTTTCTTTTTACCGCAAATACGGTTGGGAAATGACGATAGAACGCAAGAAGTATACGATCGAAACGCGCCAACTGCCGCCTCGGGTTGAAACTCCGGGTCAAGTTAAGCGGATGACTAAGCCTGATTTCGCGGAGCTTGACGACATTTATTCGAGTTACGCGTCGCGATATAACGGCACTTTGGTTCGGACGCAAGAGTGGTGGGAGAACAGAATTCTGACCCAAACCGGCACCGTAGCCGTTTACTATAATGAAGGAAATGTGCCAGAGGGTTATGTTTTTTATCACATTAAGGACAGGACGTTAACGGTTCACGATTGGGTGAGCACGAACGAAACTTCCCGCAAGGCGTTATGGACTTTCATCGGCAATCACGATTCGATGTTCGACCAGATGACGATTACCGCGTCCGCCGATGATCCTGTGCCGTTCTTGTTGCCCGACCCGAGGATCAAGCAAGAGGTTATTCCGTACTTCATGACTAGGATCGTGGATGCGGAGGCATTTGTCAGGTTGTACCCTTGGGCGCCGGGGGAGCGGGAGGAAGCGGTTATAATCTCCCTGACTGACTCACATGCTTCTTGGAACAACGGCGTTTATCGGCTGAATTGGAGCAAAGAGGGACTGGCGCGGATTGAGCGGTTAGAAGGGGCGGCTGCGTCTGAGAGCGAGGGGATTTCCTGCGATATTCAAGCGTTGGCGGCCATGTTGACGGGAAATCGGAAGCCTTCTTTGCTGCACGAGGTAGGGTGGATTAGCGGATCTGAGGAAAATATAGCGTTATTGGAGCGGCGGATTCCGGAACGGACGGCGTACTTGATGGATTTTTTCTGAGTCGGGTGTCTACGGAAACGGCATTCCTTTCCTCTAAAACTTACATGGTTGTCAACCTGCAGGGCGTTGTGATAAAATAAAAATACTGTTTTCGTTTCGGTATCAGGGAGGTGTAAGCGATGGACGTCGTACTTAAAATAATCTTGGTTATTTTCTCGCTGGGACTAATTGCAGTTGTTCTTCTTCAAAAAGGTAAGAGCGCAGGCTTGTCAGGCGCGATCTCCGGTGGAGCTGAGCACTTGTTCGGTAAGCAGAAGGCCCGCGGCATTGACTTGTTCTTGCAGCGTCTGACTGTCGGATTAGCGGTTGGTTTCTTCATCCTTTCTTTGGTGGTCGCATATTTCGTTAAAGCGGCTTAATGAACAAACAGAGATCAGGCAGGAAGCGATAGCTTCCTGCCTTTTTTGTGCAAATGCGCATGAGATTGGTTGTTTGATCCGATTGCCGAGGACGCAAAATGTACATACTATAATTAGGACGAGGTGATACGGATGCCGATGTGCACGGAGCAGGAGCTGCTCGACTTCATGCGGGAAACCGCTTATAAACCGATGACTTACAAGGAATTAGAGAAACATTTTGGCATAGAGGATGCGGCCGAGTTCAAGGCTTTCCTGAGAATGTTGACCGAAATGGAGCAAGACGGCAAGATCTTATTAACCCGTACGGATCGCTATGGCGTTCCGGAACGGATGAATTTGCTGCGCGGTCGTATCCAGTCCCATCCGAAAGGCTTTGCCTTTCTGATCCCGGACGATAAGGAGCATCCCGACCTGTACATTCACGCGAATGACATGAAGGGAACGATGAACGGCGATATCGTGCTGGCGCGAGTATCCGCGAAGAACGAGAACGGCAAGCTGGAAGGCGAGATCGTACGCATCGTCAAACGTGCGGTGACGCAAGTCGTCGGCTTGTTCCACAACCATGAGAGCTACGGCTTTGTGGTGCCGGATGACAAGCGGATCAACAAAGATATTTTCATCCGGGGCGAAGGCTTCAAGGGTGCGGTGACCGGTCAGAAGGTTGTCGTTAACATCATTACGTATCCCGAAGGACGTTCTGCCGCGGAAGGCGAGATCGTCGAGATTCTGGGACACAAGGATGATCCCGGAGTAGACATTCTGAGCATCATTCGCAAGCATGGATTGCCGGAGAGCTTTCCGGGAGATGTGCTGGCGGAAGCCGATTCGGCTCCTGACACAATTACAGAAGAAGAAATCGTGCAGCAAGGGCGCCGCGACTTGCGGGACAAGGTCATCGTGACGATCGACGGCGAAGACGCCAAAGATCTGGACGATGCGGTTAATGTGGAGAGGCTGCCGAATGGCAACTTCGTGCTTGGCGTTCATATCGCCGATGTCAGTTACTATGTGCGAGAGAAGTCCAAGCTGGATGAGGAAGCCTATAATCGGGGCTGCAGCGTATACTTGGTCGATCGGGTCATTCCGATGCTTCCGCACCGGCTATCCAACGGGATTTGTTCTCTGAATCCGCAAGTGGATCGGCTTACGATGTCTTGCGAGATGGAGTTCGAGCCGGGTACGATGAAGCAAGTGCGCCATGATATTTTTACGAGCGTGATCCGGACGACGGAAAGAATGACGTACACGAACGTCCGTAAAATATTAAACGATGAAGATCCGGAAGTGACGGAGCGTTACTCGGGATTGGTGGATACCTTCAAGCTCATGCGCGAGCTGGCGATGGGTCTTCGCGGGATGCGGATGCGCCGCGGCGCGATCGATTTCGAATTCCAGGAATCGAAGGTCATCGTGGACGAGCAGGGTAAGCCTGTTGATATTGTAAAAAGGGAACGTTCGATCGCCGAGCAGATTATTGAAGAGTTTATGTTGGTGGCGAACGAGACGGTGGCTGAGCATTTCCATTGGCTGAAGGTGCCGTTCATCTATCGGATTCACGAAGAGCCGTCCGCCGAGAAGCTGATGACTTTCATGCAATTCGCGGGCAACTTCGGATATGCGGTGCGGGGCAAAGGGAACACGGTACACCCTCGCGCTCTTCAGACATTATTGGAAGAGATTCAAGGGACGAAGGAAGAAACCGTCCTCAGCACGATGATGCTGCGGTCGATGAAGCAGGCGAAGTACGATTCGGAAAGCTTAGGCCATTTTGGTCTTGCTGCGGAATACTACTCGCATTTCACATCGCCGATCCGTCGTTATCCCGATCTTGCGATTCATCGCGTCATGCGCGAGGTGCTGGAGAACGGGGGCGCGTTGCCGGATAATCGTTACGATTCGCTTAACGCCCGCATGCCGGATATTGCGTCGCAATCGTCGGAGCGCGAGCGAGTGGCGGTCGATGCGGAGCGAGATACCGAAAAGCTGAAGAAAGCCGAGTATATGCTCGATAAGATCGGTGAAGAGTTCACCGGAATTATTAGCGGCGTGACGAGCTTCGGGATGTTCATCGAATTGGAAAATACAGTGGAAGGACTCATTCGTCTTAGCGATCTGACGGACGATTATTATCACTTCCATGAATTGCATATGGCGTTGATTGGCGAGCGTACGTCGAAGATTTACCGGATCGGCGATGAGGTTAAAATTCGCGTAGCCCGGGTTAACATGAGCGATCACACGATCGATTTCGAGATGGTGGACATGAAGCCGCGCAGCGGAAACCGCGTCAACTTGGTTGATGTGCGGGGCTCGGGCGGCTTCGACCGCAAGCGCAAGAATAAGCGCGGCGGAGGTTTCGCTGGAGCCGGCGGCAGGCAGGCGGCGGGACGCGGTGAACGGGGCGGCCGTGGCGGCCAAGGCGAGCGCGGCGGTCGCGGGGATAGCCGAGTCGCGAAAGCGGGCGACGGGAGCGTGAATGCCGCCGTGCAGAACGATGGCGGTCAAGGCGGCAGACGCAAGAAGAAATCGGCGGCGAATAAAGGCGTATTGGAAGCTCAGTCCAATGTAGTCGAACCGATAGGAATTCAAGCACCGCCTATTGCGTCCGGCAGCCCGCGTGCACGTTCGAAACGCAAGGGCGATGGTGCGGATACTGTCGTAGCTGCGGGTTCGAATAGCGTAGGAACGAAAGGCTCGGCATCCAATGGTGCGAGATTAAGCGAATCGGGCGGTGCGACAGACAACGCTGCTCCGGCGAGACGCGGCAAGCTCGACATGTGGGGACTTCCGCGCTCCGGCAATTATCCTAAAAATGCCGACGACGGCACGGATGGCACTAAGCCGTTAGGCTCACGCAAAGGCGGCGGCAACGGCGGCAGTCGGATTAATCGTGCGCCGAAGCCTTTCACCAAAGCGGAAGCCTCGGTTCCGAAACCAAGCAGTGACAAGCCGAGAAGACAAAGAAAACCGAAAGAATAAAACGATAAGGGAACCTTCCGGCGATAGGGCCGGGAGGTTCTTTCTTTTCAGCTTCGGAATGCTTTTCGACAATGCGGATACCAATTTACAAACTTCGCCGTATCTTATAGGATAGTACTTAGTGTGAACGGAGATGTCGGGGAGGCTGGCAGAGTTGAAACAGTTATATCATGTGCTAGGGGCAAAGCAATTCGAGAAGGAAGAGTTGGAGCAATTGTTCGATGCTGCGCGGGCAATGGAAAAAGTCGTCGCGCGCGGCGGGGATAGAAGGCACGAGGGTCGGATCATGACTTCGCTGTTCTTCGAGGCAAGCACGCGGACGCGGTTGTCTTTCGAATCGGCGATGCACCGGATCGGCGGCGGCGTTATCGGAACGGAGAATGCGGCGCAGTTCTCTTCCGCGATCAAGGGAGAGACGCTGGAGGACACCATCCGAATCATCAGCGGCTACAGTGATATCATCGTGATGCGGCATACGGACATCGGCGCGGCTAAACGGGCGGCGAAAGTGTCGGACATTCCGGTTATCAACGCGGGCGACGGAGCAGGCGAGCATCCGACTCAGGCGCTTCTGGATGCTTACACGATCCGCAAGGAGTTCGGCAAGATCGACGGTTTGAAAATCGCAATGGTTGGGGATTTGGCGTATGGGCGAACGGTGCACTCATTGAGTTATATTTTGGCCAATTATCAGGACGTCATGGTTTACTACATTTCCCCCGACAACGTGCGGATACCGGATAACGTGAAGAAGTACATGGACGAGAAGGGTATTCGATATCAGGAGACCAATGATCTGGATTCGGTTGTCGGCACGATCGACGTGCTGTACCAGACGCGGATTCAGAAGGAGCGTTTCCCCTCGGTCGAGGAGTACGAGAAGGCTTCCGGCCAATATATCGTCGACGCCGAGCTGATGGATCGGATGCGCAAAGACGCGATCGTGCTTCACCCTCTGCCGCGTGCCGGAGAGATCACGGAAGAGGTCGATTCCGATCCTCGCGCCGCCTACTTCCGCCAAGCCGTGAACGGCTTATATATCCGGATGGCGCTGATCGATAAGTGCATAACGGAGTCTCAAGGCAAATAGAATAAAGTTGGAGTCCGCCTCTGTTGATGGCGCGGGTCGGCGCGTGCTATAATGAATGTCCGGCGGGCGTTAAACCCATGCCATTAACGGATGGACAGGTAAGGAAGGTGAAGGAAAATGGGCAAAAAAGACCAGTACGACAAGCCATTAGCGCAAAATAAGAAGGCGTCCCATGATTACTTCATCGAGGACACCTACGAAGCCGGAATGGTGCTGACCGGCACGGAGATCAAATCTCTGCGGACTGGCCGCGCGACATTAGGCGACGCTTTCGCGACAATTCGTAACGGCGAGATGTTTTTGCATAACATGCATATCAGCCCGTTTGAGCAAGGAAACCGTCACAATCCCGTTGATCCCACCCGAGCCCGCAAGCTTCTGCTGCATAAGGTGCAGATTCATAAGATGCTCGGACTAGTTAAGCGGGATGGATATACTCTCGTTCCTCTTCGCGTCTACATCAAGAACGGCTACGCTAAGTGCCTGATCGGGGTCGGCAAAGGGAAGAAGCAGTATGATAAGCGTGAATCTGACGCTAAGCGGGATTCCCAGCGGGACATTCAGCGGATTCTTCGCGAGAAGCAGAAGGTCAGCAGTTATAATTGATTAAATAGTGGTCATCGCTGTCGCGGGAATGAAGTGCCAGTATTGCCAGCAACAACTTAGGATAATGTAAGCCGCACGTGTTATAATAGATGTTGTAAGGATGCTTGATCTTCGCCTTCCTTAAGGGAGGGCGCCTGGGAAGTCCAACCGCAGATGCGGTGGCGACCAGCTATTCGGGGGCGTTTATGGATTCGACGGGGATAGAACGAGCGTGGGTAGCGGGTAGTAGGGCTGCGTCTGCTTCACTAACGCGGAAAGCCTATTAAACGGCAAACAACAACCAACTTTAGCAGCAGCCTAAGAAACTGACTGTTAAGCTTCTACTCTCCATCGCCCATGTGGCGGGATAGGGGCCAACTCTAGTGGGATACGCTGTCTAGTCTCCGCCTGGGGCTAGCGGAAGAAGACAATCAGGCTGACCCGAAGGGAATCCGGTGACAGGGAGTCTCTAGGGTGACATCAAATCTGTCACTACACCCGTAGAAGCACATGTGGCGTTGTCTTCGGACAGGGGTTCGACTCCCCTCGCCTCCACCATAAAAACACTGACCGCAAGAGGTCAGTGTTTTTTTGTGGAGCAGAATGGGAGTCGTCACAGTCCGAAGGAGGACAGAGTGGGTTCGTTCCGCGCGCAGGTCTGCAAGGCAGACCGAGCACGGCATCTCATTCTACCTCTAAGAACGTCATCCGCGAATCAACCTCGTCAGAAACTTCAATGAAGAATGGGATACCCCTGAGCCGAATATAGAATTGCGACACAAGAAACCGACACGAAGTAGTCGGTTTTGTATGGGGAGCAAAAAAGAATGCCTCCATGGCTTGGCTTTAAACATAAAAATCTCCGACTGTAAGAAGTCGGAGTTTTGCTTTGTATATGCAACTATTAACTATGATGAATTTCTAGTTTTCTAGTATCAATTATGATGCCTGCAAGCTGCATAAAATCAAAACCTAGGATTCCATCAATCGGAAATCCATAGTTCATTTCTCCAACCTCAATCTAAAAATGGTCGAGTCGAATATCTTCGATCTTAATGGAGTTAACAGTTTTGAAAAAGACGACTTCTGAACCGCCAATACCTCTAATTGCACAGGTATAATCATTTGATTCAGGATAAATTCCAATATTGCGCAACAATTCAGCTTTAAATATTGTGCCAGCAGACCCTGTATCTACGAGGACATTATTGAGAGTAATTTCTTGATCTCGGAATGAAACCGTAACAGAAATGAAGGGCAGGCCATCAGTGAGTTCAATGTTCATCCTCTACCTCTGATTCCAAGCCATCTACGTTCACGAATTTCGACCCGCGGTCTAGAAGTATGGAAAAAGTAAAATTCGTTAGAAGGGCGACTTCTTTGTAATTCATTACATTGTTTCATGGCCTCAAAGGAGTCATCGAACTGTTGTACAATTGCCATATCATCTACAAAACGCAGCCCTTCTTCAGAGTGGGCTTGAATTGCTTCAATGACGACCCATTCGTTAGGGTATAGATTTTGCACCTCGCTCCACTTCATGAAAAGCCTCCGTTCATTGCTTTTAAATTTAGTATATACCAGCGCAGCATTACCTTCAATCGTGACAGGGAGTCTCTAGGGTGACATCAAAACGTCACTACACCCGTAGAAGCACATGTGGCGTTGTCTTCGGACAGGGGTTCGACTCCCCTCGGCTCCACCATCACGAAAGCCAGCCGCAAGAGGCTGGCTTTTTTGTGTTGGTGGAGGCGATTTTAATAGGGGGAGTCTCCCCAGTCCGAAGGAGGACAGAGTGGGTTCGTTCCGCGCGCAGGGAGCGCAGCGGACGAGCACGGCATCTCATTCTACCGCTAAGAACGTCTTCCGCGAGTCAGCATCGTCAGCAACTTCAATGAAGAATGGGATACCCCTGAGCCTCATATAAAATCGCGACACAAGAAACCGACACGAAGTAGTCGGTTTTGTATGGGGAGCTATCGTGCGAGGGGCGGCGATTGCCCTGATTCCGAAGCAGGACATTGGGGTTCGATCGCGCTCAGACTGCGGAGCAGTCTGAACACGCAATTCAATTCCACCGCTAAGATCGTCTTCGTCAGCAACTTTAATCAGGAATTGGATACTCCCCTTAAGCCGCCGCCATAAGAATCGCGACACAAGAAACCGACACGAAATAGTCGGGTTTCGTTTGGGGAGAAATAAAGGCGTTATTCTAAGTGTTGAGGGGATTGGAAAGCTCTGGTTCTTTGTACCATGGATTCAATATTGCCGATAATTGATGTATAGTGGAATACAGTGATATGAATAAATTCTTGAGCTAATGGAGATTATAAATGGCATCTCTAATAAATGTATTTCATGGAACAACTAGCAGGCATACAACTTCATTATACCAAGGTATTGATTTAACGAAGAGTGATAAGTATACAGATTATGAGCAAGTTGCATAATGATAAAGAACGTAGGAAGCAGCAACGGGATGCTGCATACAAAGCTAATATGGTACGTGGAGTGGTGTTCTCTTATTCATTGGATATGGGTCGATTGCAGAGACTGCCGGGATACACATTTTGTGATGCCGATGACAAGGCGTAAATTTGTTTATAATAATCGTATAGACCATTCCAAGCATTTGAGGTGTGAAGCTGGATCTAATCAGCAGGTACCTCCAAAGTATCATTATGTATCGGGGCCGCTAGCTGATGGTAACATGGCTGATTTACTCTTGGTAAGAGAGAGAATGATGAGTGTGGAGGACTTCTTAGCCGAAGTGGTTTCGATTGGCGAACAGATCTCTCTGCATACAAAAGAGGCAGTGAACTGCCTCACGGGAACTGGGGTGAGATTATGTTGAAGATGGATACTGCTGAGCGCACTTGTTTAGCCGTAGAACTTGTATTAACTAAGAAGCATGGCTTGAAGCCAGCCGAGGCTAAACGGATGTTACAGAACTCAGTCTTTTATCAAACGCTTCAGGAAGATCCGATTTTCGTTGGCCATAGATCAGCTGACTTTTGGGCCAAAGAAATTCTGGATGAGTACAGCGTGCCGCACTAAGAACCTTTTCCTTCAAATAACAGGAGGAAGGTTCTTTTTTGTTTTGTAAAGAATGCACCCTTCAATTGAAATGCGGTTATCCGTAACAACGCGATTGACTAACAAGTTCAGCGAGTAGTCAGGGACCTCTCTGCGGATGGCATTAGAGTAGTCGGTCACGGCATGGGTGCAAGATGCGTATTGGATCGATGAATAAGGACGGAATAAGGACATAAAGAATATAGTGAAACTTGTAGAAGGTCTGAAGGGGAGTCGCCCCGGTCCGAAGGAGGACATTGGGGTTCGATCGCGCGGAGGGCTGCCTCTTGAAGGACCAAGTGCGCTGCAAGCAGAATGTTTCCAACAGCGCAGTAATTCCCACACCCCCGGATATTCCAATAACTCCAGCTGTGTCGCGAAATAGCCAACAAATAACCCGCAGGCGGCCTGGGCGGGTTATTTGTTACGAGACTGACTCGCTTGACGTTTTCCTGAATACCCTCGGGGACATCCCCGTATGTTCCTTGAATACTCGGGAAAAAGTGCGGAAAGAATCGAATCCCGAGTCTACGGAGATGTCCAGGACGGACATCTCCGTAGTCAGTAATAGCGATGTTGCGCGCCGCACTCTCAGTAAATGAAGATAATCCAGAAAGTGTATATTCAGTACCTTCTGAAACAAGCGGCTGATATAGGCGGGACTGACATTGAACTTCTTGCATAATCCGTCTTGCGTGAGTTCATTCAAATAATTCGTGTGGACAAATTGAATGATTTCCCAATCCAACTTTTTCATATTCGCGCTTTGGTTGTTGGATTGGTTCAGAATCGCGGTAGAATAGGAGCGCGTATAGAGAACCAGGGCTTCGATCACTTTGGAGCGAATCACGCTGTATTTGCCTATTTTTGAGCTATGATACTCGTTAGCTATCGCGCTGCAAAGAAGATTCATCTCCCGGGCTTCATTCTCGTTCAAATCGTTATAGGAAGGCAATTGATTACCGGCTTGAAGTAAAATTCGGCCGAGATCGGCATCAGTCGTGGATTCGAAGATAAGGCTGATATCAAACATACAGCAAAAAAGCTGGAGCGGAGCCTGCGGATTGGTATGGATTTCATGGATATGGTGGGGCAGCAGGAAGCTGATCGATCCGGGCTTCAATTCGTGGGTAATTCCGTTAAGCGTTTCTGTTCCGTAGCCGTTCATAACGAAAGACAATTCAAGAAAGTCGTGATGATGAAGCGGGATGTCGTCCTTGAGCAGATTGGTCAAGCAGTAGAAAGGAAGTTGTCCCTTTTTGAGATTCGGATAGTTTACGGAATCCGTATATTCGAGATATGCGGTCATCGGTTTTCCCCCCCCACATTAAAACTCGTGAACCCTAAGTTATAATCATGGACCCGCGTTTGAGGTGAGTTTACCTTATAACCCTCGAAACGCGCAATTTATTTTTCCACAAGCGTCTTTTTTGGCGTGTTTTGAAAAAAAATGACCGAAAAATATTCCGCGCAATAAGTACAATGAAATCGTGCGACAAATGCATAAATTCTGAATAGAGGAGAGATGGATGATGTTATCTTTACGGCAAGTTCGCCTGACCGCTTTCATTGTTTTCCTGTTCTCTTTGCTTGTTGTCGTATGCTGGCTCGATTCGCGCTCTGCGTCGGCTGCATCCGGACCGTCCGTGCCTTCGATTACGAATGTAAAGGGCAGTTATAATGTCGGTATCCTTGAAAGCGCTCCACGCGCCGATGGGAAGATTCACATTAATACACCGGCAACGATCGCCAGGCTGCAGCAATTAAACATCACGACGTATTCGTATCAGTTATGGACCAAGGGGCATTACTGGGACGATCTTCGTCTGGAGTTCATGCCGGCCGCGCAGGCGGCGGGCATTAAGGTGTGGGCGTATCTAACGCCTCCATCGGAAGGAGTGCCTCAGCCATTCGGCGGAAATTACACGGAATGGGTTAGACAAATTGCCACGCTGGCCAATACCTATCCTAACCTTGAGGCATGGGTAATGGATGATTTTACGGCAAATCTTGGAGTGTTTAATCCCACAGATACAACCGCCCTGATGAATTATGCGCACACAATCAACCCGAAGCTGGCTTTTTTCGTTATTGCGTATTACGAAGCGGCAACGAGTACTTTTGCCAATGATTATAAGAATTGCATTGACGGCATTATTTATCCGCATGCCGAGAGAACAGCGCTTAATTTTGATGCTTATGTAGACACTTTGTACAGCCGTTTCCATCCTTATAATATACCCATCTATTCTATTCATTATGGCACGTTTGCCAATTATACGACGATGAAATCGGCGGAGACGATACAGACCGAGATGCAGAAGGCATTCGCCAAACAAGCTGCGGGCAAGCTGCAAGGCATTTATGTATACGCCACACCTTTGGAAACAACGGATGAGCTTTGGTTGAATCCCAATGATCCGCATCCTTATGCCACGAATGGGGATTGGTATTACGAATTCGCGAATGATGAGCTAACCATTCCATGGGCAACGCACAACACGGCGAAAGGCGCCAATTCCACCGTGAAGCAGACGGCAACCGTAACTGCGCCTGCAGATTCCAGCATCGAGTTCGATGCCTATTCGTATGCTCCGAATGGATACGCGTTCGGCAGCGACGGGAATATTGCCCGCATCTCCTATCCCGCGAATACGCCCGGCGCAGCAGGTATATGGGGCGAGCTGTCGCAAACAGTTGTGGTCACAGACGGAGCGAACTCGTCCGTCACGTTCAAGGTCAAGGATGATTATACCGGGGGCACATCGGGATACATCTTCAAGCAGTTCCTCGTGGACGACGTGGTTGTCTGGCAGGAGGACGTTGCGGGCCAGAACGGAAATTGGGAAACCGTCACCTTGAATTTGAGCCCCTATATGACGGGCAAATCGACGGCTAAAATTCAACTGCGCCTGAAAAATGTCAATGCAGTTACGTATTTTAATCTCGTGTCCTCGTGGGACGATATCGTTGCCACAGGTTTTAAAGTCGTCAATCCTTATTTCGACGGCGATACAGGCTGGACGAAGTCGCAGTCGACGACCGCAACCGCAAATACATTCAGCATCAACTGGCCCTGGGGGAAAGCTTCCTATGCCGGGACTGCCGGCTCCAAGGTCAAGACCGCGACAATCTCGCCTGCCGGTTCATACCAACTGAATATGAAAGTCAGAGACGATTATGTATTTTCGGTTCCCGGATATCACTTTATGCAGCTATTGGTCGATGGCGTCGTGGTATGGGAACGCGATGTTTCGGGAGGCAGCGCGGATTGGCAGAACGTAAGTCTGGACTTGACCAGCCGGCTGACCGGCAAATCGACGGCCGTCTTTACATTCCGCGTCTATGACAAGGCAGGCGTCAGCAATTTTGGGGTGAACACGGAGTGGGCCATCACTTCGACGACAGGCTTTACGTTGGATGAAGGGAGCTTTACCAGCCTTCTGAGCACATCGGACATATGGGTGTATTCGAAAGACCCTACACTTTCCATCTCCTACCCATCAGGCGTGGCGAGCTCAAGCGGCAGCCAGGGCGGCGTTAATATGGGCGTGGCCATCACGCCGGGCCTGGGCAGCAAAACGCTTGACTTCCAGGTAAGAGACGATTATACCTCCCCTACTTATCCGGGCTATCACTTCGCACAGGTTGTCGTAGACGGCGTTGTCGTCTGGGAAAGGGATGTGGCCGGCGGCACTACGGCATGGCAGTCGGTTAATCTGGATTTGACCAGCGTATTAGCCGGCAAGCTTACAGCCAATATCATGTTCAGGGTATACGACAAAGCGGGCGTAACCTGGTTTCCGGTGAAGGTAGACTACACCAATATCGTGGCTAACGGATTCACCTTGAACAATCCGACCTTCCAATCGACCGGCGGATGGATCTATGCCGACAACAATGCGGCTTACCTGGGACCCTATACGACGGAAATCGTTACGCAAGGCCCGGGCATGGTTCTGCTGCAGATGCTCATCGACGGGAAATTGGTTTGGAGTCAGGATGCCTCCAGACTGAGCGCAAGTCCATGGAAAAGGTACAAGGTGGATACTTCCCCCTATACGGCGGGGAAGAGCTCGGTAGAGGTCCAGTTCCGCATGTATTTTACGCAAGCTGTCAGCGGTTTGGCCGAGATTATCCGCATCGATAATCTTGCGGTTACGGGAATGACGATGCAAAATCTGAGTTTCGAGGATACGACAGGTTGGACTTCTTCCTTCACCGATCAGAATGTGGCGACGGGTTATGGCGGGCCGAAGCGAGGCGTAAGGGTATTCAATAATGTTCAAGCTCTGTTTCAATGAGACGAGTGTTCACGCTCGCAGATCCGACAGGTCCGGGGACTCCCCCCGGTCCTTTTTTTGCGGCACATCCACAACCGCGAGCAGAATGTCGAACTGCTCGTCGTCGCTTGCGAGTTCGGCCAAGTTTCGGGCACGGACGAAATCATCGCGGAAATTGAAGCGAAATCCCGGGCTCGCGCCAACTTTTGAGGCAAGCTGCGTGTGAAATCAGACGATAAACCATAAAGAAAGCGGAACTCACCGGACGGAGTTCCGCTTTCGTTTTTGCGTGCCGATTGCCGTTTCTCAACACGTCGCTCTCACATCGCCGGTCTCGGATCGGGTTGTCCTGTTCGCAAAACTGTTATACAACAAAATAATTTTAACAAAACAGTATTGAACAGTTCGTTAACTTGTTGTACAATAATCACACAAAACTATAACTGTTATATAACAAATGGTGAGGTGAACATCATGGACTGCCCCACATGCCACGGAAATGGCGAACTCGCATGCGGCGAATGCCGGGGGGATCAGAAGGGCGATCATGGCGAATGCGACGAGTGCCGGGGAACGGGCTGCCTCCCCTGCAGCTGTTGCGGCGGGAGCGGCTATTTGGAACAGATGGCTTGAGAACAACGACTGATCTTGTACATTACGAAAAAATGAGGGGATAGGGACATGGCGAACGCATCGAACACAACGAACACAACGAACACAACGAACACAACGAACACAACGTGGAACAAGCAGTGGGAGGAGCTGACAACGAGCTGGGGAAGCGACAGATACCGCGGTGTAAAACGGCCGTATCGGCCGGAGGATGTTTTGAAGCTGAGAGGTTCTGTGCGGGTAGAACATACGCTCGCGGCCAGGGGAGCGGCCAAAATGTGGAGCCTGCTTCAGACCGAGAACTACATCAGCGCCTTGGGCGCCTTGACCGGCAACCAAGCCGTGCAGCAAGTGAAAGCGGGTTTGCAAGCCATTTACTTAAGCGGGTGGCAGGTGGCCGCCGACGCCAACCTGGCTGGTCAAATGTACCCCGATCAGAGTCTGTACCCGGCCAACAGCGTCCCCCAAGTCGTGAAAAGAATCAATCAGGCGCTGCAGCGCGCGGACCAGATTCAGCATTCCGAACGGAGAGGCGATATCGATTTCTTCGCTCCGATCGTGGCGGACGCGGAGGCCGGCTTCGGCGGCCCCCTGAACGTATTCGAGCTGATGAAATCGCTGATCGAAGCGGGGGCCGCCGCCGTTCACCTGGAAGACCAGCTCTCCTCCGAGAAAAAGTGCGGCCATTTGGGCGGGAAAGTGCTCCTGCCGACGGCGCAGGCGATTCGCCATCTGATTGCGGCCAGACTAGCGGCAGACGTGATGGGTGTGGATGCGATCCTCATCGCCCGAACGGACGCCCATGCGGCCAGGCTGCTGACGAGCGACGTCGACGCGAATGACCACCCTTTCTTGACTGGAGAACGGTCACCCGAAGGATTTTATTATGTGAAGGAAGGGTTGGACCAGGCCATTTCCCGGGGACTCGCATACGCTCCTTACGCCGACATGATCTGGTGCGAAACATCCGAGCCGAATATCCCGGAAGCGGCGGCATTTGCCGAAGCCATTCATGCCCGGTATCCCGGCAAGCTGCTGGCGTACAACTGTTCTCCGTCCTTCAATTGGAAGAAGAAGCTGAGCGAACAGGAAATCGCCGCTTTCCAGACCAAGCTGGGCGAACTGGGCTACAAGTTCCAATTCGTGACGCTCGCCGGGTTCCATGCGCTCAATTACAGCATGTTTACCCTTGCCAAAGGCTACAAATCCCGGGGAATGGCGGCGTATTCCGAGCTGCAGCAAGCAGAGTTCGCGATCGAAGGGAGCGGCTACGAGGCGGTTCGTCACCAACGGGAGGTCGGCACGGGCTACTTCGACGAAGTGGCGCAAGTGATTGCAGGCGGAGCCTCCTCGACGACGGCGCTGGCGGGCTCGACCGAGCGGGATCAGTTCACGCCTTGACGGAAACGGGATCGAATTTCACGGACAACATAAGGGGGAACGGCATGGAAAACCGCACAAGCGAGGTTAACTGGGGAGTCATCGGCGATCAGTCGTCGGAAACAGATGCGGACATTTTGACGGCGGAAGCGCTGACTTTCGTGACAGAGTTGGAGAAGCGGTTCGGCAGCCGGCGCAAGGAGCTGATGCAGGCCAGAGCCGAGCGCCAGCGGCGGATCGACGTGGGCGAGCGGCCGGACTTCCTGCCGGAGACGGCTGTCATTCGCAGCGGGAGCTGGGCCGTGGCGCCGGTTCCTGCCGACCTGAGGGACCGGCGGGTCGAAATCACCGGACCGGCCGGCGACCGGAAGATGGTCGTCAACGCGCTGAATTCGGGCGCCAAAGCCTATATGGCGGACCTCGAGGATGCGAGCTCCCCAACGTGGACCAATACGATCGGCGGCCAGATCAATCTTCGGGACGCGATCAACCGGACGATTCGTCACGAGGAGCCAAGCGGCAAAATTTACGAGCTGAAGGAACGAACGGCGACTTTGATCGTTCGGCCGCGCGGCTGGCATATGGAAGAAAAGCATATGCAGGTAGACGGGGCGCCGGTGTCGGCCAGCCTGTTCGATTTCGGCCTGTTCTTTTTCCATAACGCCGCGGCGCTGCTGCAGCAAGGAACCGGCCCTTACTTTTATTTGCCCAAGCTGGAAAGCCGGCTGGAGGCGAGGCTGTGGAACGACGTATTCAGCTTCGCGGAGCTTGCACTCGGCATTCCGCATGGCTCGATCAAAGCGACGGTGCTGATCGAAACGATCCTGGCCGCGTTCGAAATGGATGAAATATTGTATGAGCTTCGCGAACACATTGTCGGCTTGAACTGCGGACGCTGGGACTATATTTTCAGCTTCATCAAGAAGATGCGGAATCGGGATGATTTCATTTTGCCGGACCGCGCTCTGGTGACGATGGAATCGCCGTTCATGACGGCGTACTCCTTGCTCGCCATTCAGACGTGCCACAGACGGAAGGCGCATTGCATCGGGGGCATGGCAGCGCAAATACCGATCAAGAACGACCCGGAAGCGAACGAGGCAGCCATGGGCAAAGTGAGGCGAGATAAGCTTCGGGAAGTTCGCAACGGTCACGACGGCACTTGGGTAGCGCACCCCGGACTCGTGCCGATCGCCATGCAGGTGTTTGACGAGTGGATGTCTACGCCGAACCAGGTGGACCGTCTGTTGGAAGACAAGCGGATTACGGCTGCAGATTTGCTGGAAATCCCGGAAGGCCCGATTACCGAGGCGGGGGTGAGGATGAACGCATCCGTCGGCGTGCAATATTTGGAGGCGTGGTTGCGCGGTTTCGGAGCGGTGCCTATCCATCATTTAATGGAAGACGTCGCAACGGCGGAAATCTCCAGAGCGCAGCTGTGGCAGTGGATTCATCACCCGAACGGCAAGCTGGACGACGGTCGGAACATAACGCCGGATCTGTTCGAAGCGATCCTGGCCGAGGAGCTGAGCCGCATCCGCGGCGCGATGGGCGATGAACGGTATGCTGGGTCCCGGTTCGAGCAGGCGGCTGCGTTATTTCGGGAAATGACGGTCGCTGACGCCTTCGAGGAGTTTTTGACCGGTCCCGCCTACTCGTATTTGGCTTAAAGCAGCTTACAATTTCATAAGGAGGAGATCACGATGCTCATGAGTGCAGCCGGCGAAATTGAAACGAAGGAGCAGGAGTCGGCAGCCGCCGATTGCGCGACTCGCCAAACAACCGTGTTTTATCCGCTATCCCCGGTTTATCTCGATCTGTATTACGGAGTTCTTTGGCTGAACGAGGAGGGATCGTTGGGATGAGAGAACCTGGGAACTCCAATCCGATAAACTTTGCTCATATATGCAGATTGACGAAAGCATAACGTCCGAATAGAGGAGAGCGGCAAGGAACATTTGCCGTTCTCTTATTTTTGTCCTCTGCGTCACACCGTTCCTGTTTCCTGTCCTCCATCTTGATATATAATAGTCCTATCAACTATTCAACAGAGGTGCGTGCGATGGACGCTCAGGAACTAACGACGAAGCACGAGCAAATTATCCAGCATATCGAGAATCTGGAGGTCGGTTCGCGCATTTCCGTCCGGAAAATCGCGCAGGCGCTCGAGGTCAGCGACGGCACCGCCTATCGCGCCATCAAGGAAGCCGAAAACCGCGGCATCGTGAGCACCCGGGAACGGACGGGCACGGTTCGCATCGAGAAAAAGGAACCGCAGCGCATCGACAAGTTGACGTTCGCGGAAATCGCTGGCATGGTCGACGGCCAGGTGCTCGGCGGAGCTTCGGGTTTGCAGAAGACGCTGAACAAATTTGTAATCGGCGCCATGCAGTTGGAAGCGATGATCCGCTACATCGAGCCCGGCAACCTGCTGATCGTCGGCAACCGCAACAAGGCGCATCAGAGCGCGCTGACCCTAGGCGCAGGCGTGCTCATTACCGGAGGTTTCGGTACGACGCCGGAGGTCAGACGTTTGGCGGACGAGCTGGGGCTGCCAGTCATCAGTTGCAAATACGATACGTTTACGGTGGCGGCGCTCATTAATCGCGCGTTGTCCGACCGGCTGATCAAAAAGCAGATTTTGCTTGTCGGCGATATTATGAAGGCGGACGCGCTGCCAAGCTCGATTCATGCATCGGAAACGGTCGCGTCCCTCAAGAAGCTGATCGAAGCGACGAACCACAACCGGTTCCCGGTCGTCGACGACGCGGGCAGACCCGTGGGCATGATCATTGCCAAAGACATTATCGGGGAGCCCGACAACCAGAAAATCGAAAAGCTCATGACGCGAAATCCGCACACCGTAACGTCTCATACTTCGATTGCGACCGCGAGCCATATGATGGTTTGGGAAGGAATCGAACTGCTGCCCGTCGTGGACGCCGGCAAAACGTTGATCGGGGTCATCAGCCGCAAAGACGTGCTGAAGGCGATGCAGACGGTCCAGTCCCAGCCCCAGATCGGCGAAACGCTCGAGGATCAAATTTGGTCCGCCTTCGAGGAAGTCAGGAACGAGAGGGGGCAACTGCACTTCCGGGGACCTGTCGCGAGCCAGATGATCAACCAGATGGGCTACATCTCGGAAGGCTTGCTGGGAGGCTTGATTACCCTGGCAGTAACGCGGACGATGAAAGAGCATAAGAAGGGCGATCTGCTGATCGACAGCACCGCGACCTATTATTTCGCGCCCGTCGAGATCGACAGCTTGGTGGAAATCGTCCCGGCCGTTATCGAGCTCAGCCGGAGGTTCTGCAAACTCGAGGTGGACGTGTTCGTGAAGCAGAAAAAGGTCATCAAGTCGATCGTGGCCGCGAGGGTTTTGGATTGAGTGGAGAATGCATATCCACCAAACTCCAATCGACCGGCGGATGGATCTATGCGACAACAATGCGGCTTACCAGGGCCCCTATACGAATGAAATCGTGACGCAAGGCCCGGGTATGGCGTTGATGGTTATTTATTTCATTAATGGGAAAATATGCATGTAATTCTCATGAAAACTCGTTTTCGATGAAATACTGGGATTTCGTGCAACTAATTTCTTTAATATCCCTTAATGCAGGGATGTGGAGTTTAAAATAGTGGGATTAAATCCAAGTAGGCCCACCCATTATAGTAAAAGTCGCAAATTTACAAGCATGAAATCCATCTAAATTTGGTGCTTTGCTCAGCAAGCCCAGCTTTTATATTCTTTTAAAGAAGGGGGCTGAAAGTCATGTGCCTATTTTACTCAAGTTACCTTATTTTCGTAAGCGATTGCCCTTTTCCCCCTATACGGCAGGGAAGAGTTCGGTAGAGGTCCAGTTCCGCATGTATTTTACGCAAGCTGTCAGCGGTTTGGCCGAGATTATCCGCATCGATAATCTTGCGGTTACGGGAATGACGATGCAAAATCTGAGTTTCGGGGATACGACAGGCTGGATTTCTTCCTTCACCGATCAGAATGTGGCGACCGGTTATGGCGGGCCCAAGCGTGGCGTAAGGGTGTTTTATAACGTTCAAGCTCTGTATCAATAACGCACAGATGCAAAAGGTCCGGGTCTCCCCCGGACCTTTTTGCGGCATCGTTGCTTGGCTCATGCGGCACATTAACCTGCAACATGCCGCCTCGCCAACAAGGCGAGTGGTTGTTTCCCAGCTGTAGGTCGGCCGCGCAATTTCAGTACGGTTGGAGCTGATTGTCCATGGATCGCTCATGGAGGCAATGTACAGGTTTTGCCGCACATTGGTGTCGCCTTCCCAGCCGGACCAGATGAAATAAAGCTGGCTGCCTACCTGCAGCACTGTACCATCGATCGCCCATTTGTTGGTTGAGTCCGTAATTTGTCCCTTGTTCACCCAAGTGCCTTGCATCGGATCAGCCGCTGTGTTTTGCAGCACATACATGCGATGGTTGGCATTGTTGCCGTCGTCTTTGGCGTAATAGATGTACCACGCGCCGTTAATGTAATAAATTTCCGGAGCCCATATATTGCAGCAGCCAGTACTGATAACGCGTGAAGGGGCAGCGTCGATGCCAGTCAGCGTTTCACTTTTCCAAATGGTTACGTTGTTGCCGGTTGTTTTGGTGAAATAATAGTAGCCGTCCGTATGCCGATAAACCCACGGATCCGCGCTTTCCTGCATAATGACGTTGTAGAAATTGCCTTTAACGAGGGACGCGCTGGCTGATCCTGCCGGCAGCAGCAATACGGTAAGCAGCAGCATGATGAGCGCGCGGCTGCATAGACCGCGCCAAGTACGAGAGCTCGTTTTCATTCCTAATCAATTCCTCCTTGTTTTTTGCGCACACTCAGAAGTATGCGCTTTCAATATGTGAATCTGATTATTTGTCGTACAGCTTCATTGTAGTTAATTCGCGGCATCTATTACGGTCATTTTTTTCCGGAACAGGCTAAAAGAGACGCTTGAGGGGGGAATTGATTGTGCGTGGAACAACGATCTTAAGACAATTGTCTCATCATTGGGCTCGCCAGTTGCACAGGATGGCTTTGAATATAAATTTATGGCATACCGGGCATGGATAAATTGCTTATAATCTCAGGTAGGTTATTCTTTGTAACCGTATACAAAATCCAAGGAGGGTCTTATCCGCATGAGAAAATTATTATTCGCTCTGCTAGCGCTTTGTTTGACAGCCGGACTGGCCGCATGTTCAGGCAGCAGCAAGAACGGTTCATCCAAGGTGACGCTGACTTACGCCATTTGGGATCAAAACTATCAGCCTGCGATTGAACAAGCTATCCGTAAATTCGAAGACTCGCATCCGAATATCAAAGTCAAAATTGAATTGACCCCCTGGAGCCAGTACTGGACGAAGCTGGATACCGGGGCTACGGGCGGTGAACTGCCCGATGTTTTCTGGATGAACCAGATCAATTATGTCAAATATGCTGCCAACGGGATTATTATGCCTTTGAACGATCAAATGGAAGCGGGTCAGATTGATGCTTCAATCTATCCCGATGGCGTATTGGATTATTACACAAACGAGGGCAAACATTATGGCCTGCCGTTTGAAATGTCATCGATCGGGCTTTTCTATAACAAAAAGCTCTTCGATGCCGCAAACCTCCCGTATCCGGATGAAACCTGGGACTGGGATGACGTTCGCAAAGCGGCGGAGAAGCTGACGGACCCGGCCAATGGCGTGTGGGGCATTGCTTCAACCATGAGCACGGAAGCCAATTATTATAACACGATCTATCAGAATAACGGATTTATCATTTCGGAAGACAAGAAGACCTCGGGCCTTGATCGGCCGGAAGCGATTGAAGGGATCCAGTTCTGGGTGGACTTCATCGCCAAGAAGCAGTCGCCATCGGCGGCCCAGATGAGCGAAACATCTAGCGAGAAGCTGTTCGAGTCCGGCAAGATTGCGATGCTCTACGATGGCTCCTGGATCGTGAAGGAGTTCGCCGACATTGATTACACCAAGGAGAATGTGGATGTGACGGTGCTTCCCAAAGGCAAAGTCAGCGCCAATATCGTTGCGGCTACGGCCATGTCGCTTAATGCCAAGACCAAGCATCCCCAGGAAGCGTGGGAATTGCTGCGCTATATGGCATCCAGGGAAGCGGCGCTCATCTATTCCAGTACGGGCTCTTTTATCACAGCGGTCAACGGGACGCAGGAGGGCTGGGTGAAATCCGTTCCATTCTTTAACCTGCAAGCTTTCATCGATTCTGCGACCAAGTTTCCGAAGCCATTCCCGACATCCAAGGATACGATGAAATGGTTTACCCTGGAAGAAGAATACATGTTGAAGGCATGGTCTCAAGAGATGAGCGTGGATGAAATGGCGAAGCAACTTGCGCAGAAAGTGAACGAGCTCCTGGCGCAAGAATAATCGGCAAGCGCAGTGCAAGGGCTCTATCTTGCCATAGAGCCCTTGCGCGAATATAAAGCGGTGCGGGATGCGGCGCTTCGCCTGGAAGGAGAAGATCGAGATGAAAGCGATTGCCGGAAGAAGTCGAATCAAGAAAGAAAATTGGCTGTGGGGATATTCCATGATCGCGCCCGCTATGCTGGGAATCGGATTCTTTTTTATTTGGCCGATGATTCAAACCTTTTATTTCAGCATGACCCGGTGGGGAGACTTTGGAACGTACAAGTTCGCCGGCTTCGATAACTATCATCGGTTATTCGCAGACCACGATGTTTGGAAGGCTGTCCTGAACACATTCCGCTACGTTGTCCTGGCAGTCCCGCTAAGCGTCGCGATTTCCATTCTTGTCGCTGTCATGTTGAACCAGAAAATAAAAGGCCTTTCCCTGTACCGCACCCTTTTCTTTCTGCCGGTCATCACGATGCCGGCCGCTGTAGCCATGGTGTGGAAGTGGTTGTACAACAGCGACTACGGATTGCTGAATCATATGCTGAACGAGTTCTCGATTCAAGGCTCCCGGTGGCTGACCGATCCCCAGCTTGCCCCCTACTCCATTGTTGTCGTTATGATCTGGAGCAGCATCGGATTCAACATGGTGATTCTGTTGGCAGGCTTGCAGGGGATATCCAAAACATATTACGAGGCGGCGAGAATTGACGGCGCAGGCGTTATGGCGCAATTTCTTAGGATCACGCTGCCGGGGCTGACCCCGACCGTTTTCTTCGTTTTCATCATTTCGCTGATTGGCACGCTGCAAGTGTTCGACTTGATCTGGATGATGGTCGGGAATCCCAGCATCGTTAAATTTTCTACGCAATCGGTCGTTTACTTGTTTTATGACGCGGCATTCCTGACTAACGAAAAAGGCTATGCGGCTAGCATCGCCGTTCTGATCTTTGTCCTCGTTATGGTTATGACCATTATTCAGATGGTCTTTCAAAAAAAATGGGTCCATTACGAATAAGGGAGATCCTTGAATGAGAGCGGAGAATGTTTCACAAAAGCCGAAGTTTTGGATCCTGCACACTCTTTTGATTGTCCTCGCTTTTTTTATGCTGGTTCCGTTTGCTTGGATGATACTGACTTCGTTTAAATCGTTGGGGGAATCCGTGCACGTTCCTGTCATCGTGTTTCCCAAGTCGATTCATTGGGATAATTATATCGATGTTCTTTATACCATGCCTTTCTTAACTTTTTATTTTAATACGATTGCCATCACAGCGCTCAAAGTCCTGGGAACGTTGATCTTCAGTTCGTTGGCCGCTTATGCCTTTGCCAGAATCGAATTCCCCGGAAGAAACGTTTTGTTTGTGATTTTGATATCGGTTCTGATGGTGCCCGGACAAATTTATATTTTGCCGTTATTTCTGATTATGCGCGATTTCGGTTGGCTGAACACCTTGCAGGCGGTAGCTGTCCCGGGGATGTTTGACGCTTTCGGCGTCTTTTTGCTTCGGCAATTTTTCTTGTCCTTAATGAAGGAGCTGGAAGAATCGGCCAAGCTGGACGGGTGCAATCATTTGCAAATTTACTGGCGGATTATGCTTCCATTAGCGAAGCCCGGACTGATCGCGCTGACGATTTTCACCGTGCTTGCTTCCTGGAATGAACTCCTGTGGCCGATGATTGTGAACAGCAGTCCCGCCAAGATGACGTTGGCAGTCGGATTGTCCTGGCTTCAAGGCCGACACGGCACGAATTATCCTGTTTTGATGGCCGGCTCCCTTATGGCCTTGTGGCCGATGGTTCTCTTATTTTTGACTCTGCAAAAGCATTTTATCGAAGGCATTGCCATGACCGGAACCAAATGATCCAATCAGAGAAAGGGATGGAGCGAAATGAGCTTGGCGATCAACGGAGGAACGCCGGTACGGACGAAAGGATTTGCGAAATGGCCGGTATTTGACGAACTGGAACAAGATTTCTTGCTTCGCGCGCTGAAATCGGGGAAATGGGGAGGCGTCGGCGGCACCTGGAATGGAGAAGAGCCGTTCATTCCCCGGTTTGAACGGGAATTTGCCGCGCTGCAGGATTCGCAATATGGCGTAAGCTGCGTCAACGGCACGGTGGCGATTACCGTTGCCTTGCAGGCACTCGGCATAAAGCCCGGAGATGAGGTCATCGTTCCGCCGTTTACTTTCATCGCAACGGCAACAGCAGCGCTTGCCTTTGGCGCGATACCCGTGTTCGCGGATATTGAGGAAGACACGCTGCTGATTGATCCGGTTGAGGTTGAGGCGGCGATTACACCGAAAACGAAGGCGATCATTGCCGTACATGTGGCGGGAGCTCCGGCCAATATGACGCGGCTGTTGGAGATTGCCCGCAAGCATAATCTGGCATTGATTGAAGACGCGGCGCAAGCGGTCGGCGCCCGGTGGGAGGGCAAAGGTGTAGGCGCCATCGGCGATATGGGCACTTTCAGCTTCCAATCCAGTAAAAATTTGAACGCCGGCGAAGGCGGCATCGTGCTTACAAACAGTGAAACGTTGTGGACCACAGCCTGGTCCATCTGCAATGTGGGTCGAATCCCGAACGGGGGTTGGTACCAGCATGAAATGTTGGGCCAAAATTATCGCATCACCGACATCCAGGCCGCGCTATTGCTTGCGCAGATGACGCGTCTGGAAGCGCAGATGAAGCAACGCGAAGCCAACGTAGCGCTGCTTAATCGGCTGCTCAGCGGGATCAACGGCATTTCCCTCTTGAAGCTTGACCCGCGGATCACGCGGCATGCCAATCATGTGTATGTGTTCAAGCTGGCTCCCGATTTGGCGCAAAGAGTGAACAAGGAAGAATTTATTCGCAGAGTGGCGGCGGAGGGGATTCCCGTGTTCTACGGCTATGTGCCTTTGAACCGCACCAATGCCGTTCTGAACGCGACAAAGGATTGGCTGGGCGAGGAACGGGTGTACGAATGTCCTGTCTGCGAAAGGCTGTGCAATTCGGAGGTTCTGATGCTCAGTCAGAGTGTGCTGCTGTCCGAAGAACAAGCGATGTACGACATTGCGGAAGCATTAGATAAGGTGATTCGTTCTTATGGGAGCTAATCGACCTTCCAAGGTGGAAAAATGATCACGATTGTCAAAGACGGCGCGGCGCAAGCAAGTATAATCGTCGAACAAGAGCCGACCGCATGGTTTGCTGCTGAAGAACTGCAAACTTATCTATTTAAGATCTCCGGCTGCAAATTGCCGATCAAGAGCGAATTTGAGATCGAGGGGCAAACTTGTTTATTCGTCGGGAGTGTACGTTGGTGCAAGCATCATGCTTCTTGCGACATAGATAGCGATTCGTTAAGATATGACGGTTTTATCCTGCAAAGCTTTGAACAAGGGTTAATCATGACCAGCCGCGCAGGAAGAGGAATTTTGTATGCTGTCTATGCGCTGTTGGAACGAATAGGGTGCAGGTGGTTTTTTGCAGGGGAACTGGGGGAGGTGATTCCATCCTTACAAGATATTCGTGTAGAAGAATTGAACTTGCTGGACAATCCGGATTTCGAATATCGCGGTCTTACGGAGGATGCTTGCAAAAGCTCCATCGCATCGTGGTGTGAAGAAATGAAAGAGACGATTGATTGGTGCGGCAAAAACAAAATCAATTCGTTTCATATTCACTGGAGTCCGGCAAGCCCTCTCGAAGGCATTGACGAAGTCGTCCGGGAAATCAAAAAACGCGGCATGAGATATGAATGCGGCGGACATGGCGGAGAGCTTCTCCTTGATCGGGAATGGTTTGAGCATAAGCCGCACCTGTTTAGAGAAAAAGCGGGAATCAGGGTGAGGGATGGCAATCTTTGCGCTTCTAATGAAGAAGGAATCGAACGGTTGGTTAAAGGCGCCAGGGAGGTGATGGTCAAGCATCCTGAAATCGACTTGCTTCACATGTGGTTTGCGGATGTAAGCGGCGGCAGTTGGTGCGAGTGCGGGAGCTGCAAGGATATTCATCCGGCAACGCAGCAATTAAAGGTCATCAATCGCATCGGTGAAGGTTTGCGCCAACTGAGACCGGAACTGGAAATCGATATGCCGCTATATCATGATACGGTTGACCTCAACAACATGACTTGTGATCCGGGAAGCAACGTTTATGGTTTTTTTGCCGGCAGGGAACGATGTTATGCCCATAGTATGAGTGACGACAGCTGTCAACTGAATCAATGGTATAACCGGATGCTGGAAGAAGCCTATGTGAAATTTAGAGGGAACTTGTGCGTGTATGGCTATTATGCGGATATGATCTTGTTTGCCAAATTGAAAATCAATATTCCGCATATCATCTCGGACGATTTAAAGCATTATCGAAAAAAGGGTATCCATAAAGTCGCTGCTCTGATGTTCGGCAAATATAGCTGGCGAGTATACCCAACCAATTTGTTCGTGTTCGGCAAAATGGCGTGGAATACAAATTTCCGATACAGCGAAGGGTTAGAAGAGATGTATGAGAGATGTTTCCCGGAAATCTCGAACGTTATGATGGAATACCAACAGCTAATCGAGCGGGCATCCTATGGATTGTTGACCTTTTGTGGATATTCGGATTCCACCGGCGAGCTAAGCCATATTCCCTCACAACCTCATGAATTCCGCCTGAAGCATATCGAACAAATGGCGCGCAGCTTAAGGCTGTATAGACAGGGGTTTAGCTTGTTGGAGGAGCATATGGACACCTGTGTTGGAAAAGCCGGAAAGCTATTGGTCGAAGAGAAGAATATTCTCCTGATCACGATAAAAGAAGCCGAAGCGATCTATAACCGGATTTCGAATTTTGAATCGGGAGGGGTTTGGCGATGAAGATCGTCATCGTAGGCGGGACGGGCCACA
Organism: Cohnella silvisoli; assembly: GCF_021190915.1. Lineage (GTDB taxonomy): Bacteria > Bacillota > Bacilli > Paenibacillales > Paenibacillaceae > Cohnella > Cohnella silvisoli. The sequence continues at coordinate 117,041 of NZ_JAIOAP010000016.1, read as the reverse complement.
TCAGCAGCCGGATTGTCCGCTTGCTGCTGGAGCAAGGTCATGAAGTCGTCTGTTATACGCGCGGCGGCCTGGGCAGCCCGCCCAAGGAAACACGCCATATTCAGGGCGACCGCAGGGACCGGGAGTCGTTCGAACGCACGATGCGGCAGGAGGCATTCGACGCGGCGATCGACATGATCTGTTATACGCCGGAAGACGCCGCCAGCAGCATCCGCGCATTTCAAGGCGTGGGACATTTTGTCCAGTGTTCCACGACATGCACCTATGGGGTCGATTACGACTGGCTGCCAGTCAGCGAGGATCATCCGCTGCGCCCGATTACCGCTTATGGCAGAGGGAAAGTGGCGGCGGATCGCCTGTACCTTGAATCGTATTACAGGGAACAATTTCCCGTGACGATCCTGAAGCCGTCGACAACTTATGGGCCGCAGATGGGGCTTCTGCGCCAAATCGCCGCGGAATTTTCCTGGATTGACCGCATCCGCAAAGGAAAACCCGTCGTCGTGTGCGGGGACGGGCTCGCCATCCACCAGTTTCTGCACGTCGACGATGCTGCGCTAGCGTTCGCGGGCGTGTTGGGCAAACGGCATTGCATCGGCCAAACTTACAACCTGGTCAATCGGGGATATTGCACGTGGCGGGACCATCATCGCGCGGCGATGCGCGTACTGGGGCAGGACGTCGAGCTTATTGGCGTGCCTCTGCGAGATTTGGTCGTGTCGGACGCCAAGAGATTCGCCATCTGTGAAGATATTTTCGCGTATAACTGCTACTACAGCGCGGACAGGATTTTCCGGGACGTGCCGGAGTTTCAGCCCCGTATCTCGCTCGAGCAAGGGATGGCGCTGACGATCGACGCCCTGGACAGGGAAGGGCGCATCCCGGATTCGTCCGCCATGGACTGGGAAGAACGGCTGATCCGGGTGCAAAGTGACGTAAGAAAAAATCTAGATTGTGGGGGAAAACAAGATGATTAAAAGAATGAATATGAAAACGATTCTGATTTCCATCATCATGGTTGTGTTGATATCTGCGACAGCTTGCGGCAAGAGTGCAAGTCCAACAGCAAGCGGGAATAAAGAAACAGGGAATACGGCAACCGGCGATACGGCAACAGGGGAGAAGGCGGCTGAACCGACGGACTTGACCGTATGGTGGTATGCATTTTGGAACGGGAAAGACGGCACACCTGAAGGCTGGATACGGGAAAAGGCGGACGAATTTATGGCGCTGCACCCCAATGTCAAAAAGATCAATATTGAGATGCTTCCCGGGGATACAGGACCACAAAAAATCGATACCTCCATTGCAGCCGGAAGCCCGCCGGATGTGACATACATTGATTTGGCGTTTCTGCCCAAGTATTTGAAGCAGAAAGTGGTCATTCCTGCTTCGGATTATATGACACAAGAAGAAATTGACGATTTTTTCAAGAGCCTGTCGGATTACGCGACATATGACGGTAAATTGTATGCGCTTCCAATTTTGATTGCTCCGCGAGTCTTATATGCGAATAAGACGATGCTGGAAGAAATGGGCTTGGCCGATAAATTGCCTCTGGAAGGGGACCGATCCTGGACCATTGAACAATTTAAAGAAATCGCCCAGAAGTTCCCTTATAAAAAGGGCGGCAAAACTTATTATGCCGAGCAAATTAATACGACCGCTCTAAACTGGACACATCTCTTCTGGTTCTGGAATTTCGGGGCCGACCTGTACAATAAAGGCGATACGCAATTTATTCTTAATTCCCCCGAAGGGGTGAAAGCGTTAGATTTTATGTTGGAAATGGTGGATGCCGGATCCTTCCGATTAGTTTCGGGCGGCGCTAAACCTTCCGACTTCTGGGCCGGAGATTTGGCATTCAGTTTGGGTCTGGCATTAACGGAAGATAAAGTGAAGGAAACATTAAAGGAGAAAACACCGGAAGGCCAGCCCATACCTGAAGTTGTCGCGATTCAATTCCCCAGGGGCCCCGGTGTTGACATCGCGAAATCCTATTCGGGCATCGGCGGACTCACCGTATTCAAGCAAAAAAAAGCGGATGAAAATCATACAAAAATGGCGATGGAATTCGCGAAATTCCTGACCAACGGGGAAAATAATAAAATTGTAAAAGAGCTTGGCGTGTTCCCGACCAAAAAATCTTCCGGCGATGTGTTTGGCGGCGATGTGAATGCCAAAATAGCGCGAATCATGATGGAGGACGGCAAAGATTTAGGCAAAGGGGAGCAAACATATAAAATATTCGAAAAACTGATAAACGCTGAGCTGGATTCTGCCTTCAGCAAGAAGAAAACTTCCCAACAAACGCTGGACGATCTGGCCAAGAAAGCGAACGATATGTTAAAACAGTAAGATTATCATCAAGTCGGATGAGGAGTCTTAATATTTACATTATGGCTCCTCATCCTGAGAAGAAGAGGTCGCGATCATGAATCATACATCGAATCTCCAAACAAGAATCAAGAGACATTATCGAAATCGCAAAATGCAAAGTCATTTATGGGGTTATTTTTTTCTGTTGCCCCAGATGATTGTCATCTTATTATTTGCGCTGTATCCTATTCTCCAAGGATTGTCATTAAGCTTTTTCGAATATAGTGTGGCGGGTTCTACATGGGTAGGGGCGCAGAACTTTATTGCGATGTTGAAGGATGATGTATTCTGGATCGCTTTGCGGAATACAACCATATACACGATTTTAATCGTACCCGGCGGCCTTGTTGTTGCCTTGATTTTATCCTGGATCATATTTCCCCTGTCTCCCAAAACCCAAAGTTTTTTTAAAGCGGCTTATTATCTGCCGAGCGTTCTTGCCGGGGTCGTTCTGGCGTTGGTATGGAAATGGATATTGGATCCTGATATTGGCCTGCTCAATTATTTGCTTTCATTTATTCATCTAGGACCCTATCCTTGGCTTTCCCACCCGGACACAGCCCTTGTATCGTTGGCTATGATGTCCATACTGGGCGGACAAGGGGCATCGATCATTATTATCCTTGCCAACATGGGAGCCATACCCGAAAGCTTGTACGAGTCAGCTCGAATCGATGGAGGAAATCCGTGGCACCTGTTCCGATTCATTACCATTCCGATGCTAAAGCCGACGATCCTGTACTTGCTTGTCATTGGCGTGATCAGCTCTTACCAGGTTTTCGATACCATCTACATCATGACGGGCGGCGGACCATACTACTCGACGACGACGATTGCTTACTTGATTTATTCAAGCGCCTTTGATGAATTTGAGTTCGGCAGAGCATCTGCTACGGCTACCGTATTGTTCATCATTATTTTTATTCTTTCGATGATCCAATTTTATTTCTTTCGGGAGGATAAAAAATAATGAAATTTTCGTATAAAATGATCCTGTATGCGATTCTGACCGCCTGGGCGATTGCTGCTATGATGCCCATCTATTGGATGGTCGTCACGGCGTTTACGCCACAGTCGCTGCTGATGGAAATTCAGTTGTTCCCCAAGTCAATCGTATTCAATAACTTTGAGACGTTATTCGCGAAAGCGCCGATCGATCGATGGTTATTCAACAGCTTATTGGTCAGCGCGCTGATTACGCTTGGAGCCGTTGTCAGTGATTCCATGGCAGGCTATTCCTATGCGATGATTAAACCAAAAGGCCATATGGTAATATTCTTCCTAGTGTTGGCATGTTTGATGATACCGGATCAAATTCGAATCGTTCCGCTGTTTATTATGATTAAAAATTTAGGCTGGTATAATACTTACGCTGCATTGATTGTTCCGTTTATGAGTTCGGTTTTTGGCATGTTTTTGATGCGGCAGTACATGAGCTCCTTGCCACGTGAATTAATGGATGCGGCAAGAGTCGAAGGGTGCAATGAATTTGTGTTCTATACGCGAATCGTTGTCCCCCTTTGTAAACCGGTATTTGCTGTTGTTGCCATATTTTTCTTTGTAGGGACTTGGAACAGCTTCTTATATCCGTTAATCCTGACGAGTTCCAAAGAAATGAGAACATTGCCGGTAGGTCTCTCTACCTTAATGGAGAATTACTCTCTCGTTGATTACGGCTTAATGATGGCGGGATCCAGTATATCCGCTATTCCTGTCATCCTCTTTTTTTTCATGTTTCAAAAATATTTTACCAAAGGCGTTACATTGGGAGCAGTCAAGGAATAAAATCGGTCATCCGGAGGCGCTTTGAATGGAAAGCCTGTTATTGAAGAATGTTCAGCCTGTCGGATTCTCATCCGGATTGCAAAAGGGTATGGATATGCGCATCAATAAGGACGGAATCGTGGAAGAGGTCGGATTTGGCTTGCGTGCTGCAGAAGCCGATCGTCAATTGGATCTTGCCAAGTTTCATCTATCGCCTGGTTGGATTGATATGCACGCCCATGTCTATCATCAAGCTTCCAGTATCTCCGTCGATCCCGACAGGATCGGACCGTGTTCAGGAGTGACGGCAATCGTAGATACGGGAAGCGCCGGATTTGCCAATTTCGACGGATTCCGCGATTATGTCATATCGCCAAGAAACTATCCCATCCTGTCTTTCCTCAATATCGGCGCCACGGGACTGATATATGCCAATGAAGTCAGCGAATTGGATTCGCTGGAGAAGATCAATCTGGATCGCCTCGTCTCCTGTGTAGACGAGAATCGGCAGTTCATTAAAGGGTTGAAGATCCGGGCCAGCGGCGTCATACTGCGAGGGCTGGGTATAGAGATGGTCAAGCTTGCCAAACGAACGGCGGCAGAATTGGATTTGCCCCTTATGGTACATGTCGGGGAACCATTACCGATGCTGGAGGATATTCTGGCGTTAATGGAGCCGGGAGATATCATTACCCACTGTTACCATGGAAAGAGATGGGGGATTTTTAAAAGGGGAGAGCTCATTTCCGAATTTATCCGTGCCTTTGATCGAGGGGTGCGATTTGATGTGGGCCATGGATCGGCGAGCTTTAACTACGAAGTTGCCGAGAGAGCCATCGCATTGGGATATAAGCCTTTTTCAATCGGATCGGATTTGCATGTGGGAAACATCGACGGCCCGGTTTGGGATCTGCCGACAACCATGTCTAAATTGCTATCCCTTGGTTTAAGCGTTGAAGAAGTCATCTGCTGCGTTACGACCAATCCTGCGAGCGTTGTAGATTTAGAGCGATTTCAGAACGAGCTCGTTGGCACTCGGGCCAGATTTACCATTTTTTCTCTCGACCCTGCTGTTGCTCGGGTGATGGACTCGGGCGGCAATGAAAGAATGATAGATTGCATCTTCCGTCCCGCGTATACGATTATCGGGAATGAAGTTATTCATGCCAAGCTTCGAATTCCTTTATGAGAAAGGTTGTGACGTCATGATTGAGGATGTCGTTGTGGAACGATGGGACAGTGGCCGCCCTCATGAGGGTAAAGTGTTTGCAGCCGTATTTCCGCATTCGGATGACTTCACTTTTTTTGCAGGCGGAACACTGTTGAAGATGATCAAGGAAGGATATAAGGGTTACTTCATCAGGCTAACGAACGATGAGAAAGACTCTTACGATTTGTCAATCGGTGAAACTATATATCGTATTGAGCAAGAAACTCATCAAGTAGCCAACCTGTTTGGTATTGAAAAAGTCTATGACTTTAACTATAAGAATCATTACATGGATTATACGCAGCTTACAGAAATACGTCATCGCCTCATGACGTTGTTCCGTTTTTTAAAGGTGGATACGGTTATTTCTTTCGATCCATGGGGGCATTATGAGGAAAACCCTGAACACTACTTGACGGGTAAAGCAGTTGAAGCCGCTTGCTGGATGGCCGGGCGTCAGCTTGATCTGCCGGAGCTTAAGGATATGAATATTATGCCGCACTTTGTCACTGAGAAATATTATGTGGCACGCGGCCCGCAGCTGACGAACAGAATCATCGATATTTCATCTGTGCTCCATATGAAGCGTAAAGCGATTGCGTTGCATGCAACGCCGATTGATAGCATGTGGAAAATTTATTTGGAGAAGCATCCTGATGGTACAGGCCGCTTTAAGAGCATCGAACAATTTGCGGAGACCAGTTTTATTAGGGAAGCTTGCGAACCTTACCGGGGTATGCAATTTTATGAGAAATTCCATTACATCGGCCCATCGGAATACTAGATGTTGAAGGAGCCTGCGACGATGAAACTGTATGAAGCGCTCGGAATGAAAACGATCATTAATGGCTTGGGGACAGTAACTGCGATCGGCGGATCAAAGATGCATCCGGAGGTGCTGTCAGCGATGAATGAAGCTGCCGGTGCCTTTGTAGACATGGGTATTTTTCATGCAAGAGCCGGTGATCGGATTGCCGAGCTCCTCGGCGGTGAAGCCGCGTGTATTACATCCGGCGCCGCCGCAGGTTTGGCGATAGCTGCCGCCGCTTGCATGACCAGAGGTGATATTGGCAAAACCTTGCAATTGCCAGACACGACAGGTATGCCCAATGAGATTCTTCTGCTCAAATGTCATCGAATCCTTTATGATCAAGCGCTCTTATTATCCGGTGCCAAGCTGCGTGAAATCGGAGTTACTTCTTCTGCCAAGCTTGAACAAATTGAAGCTGCAATTTCAGAGAAAACGGCCATGTTCTTCTACGCAGCCGAAGCCGAAAGAATGCGCGGTTCAATAGCTCTTCCTGAAATTGTTCAGGTACTGACAAAATATAGTATCCCCATCGTGGTTGATGCAGCAGCTGAACTACCGCCCAAATCCAATGTGACCAAGTACTTGGAACAAGGCGCAGATCTGGTTATCTTCAGCGGAGGAAAAGAATTGCGCGGTCCTCAGTCTTCCGGGATTATTCTTGGCAGCAAGCAATTGATAGAATATTGCAAGGCCAACAATTACCCCAATTACAGCATTGGCCGCAGCATGAAGCTGGATAAGGAAACCATTGCAGGAATTACTAAAGCCGTAGAGCTATTTGTTGCAAAAGATTACATCAAGATCATGGAGCGTTGGGAACGAATGGTCTCGCAAATGATCACAGCCTTCTCCCACATATCCGGCACAACTGTTCGCAGGGGATTTCCTGTTGAGCCGGGTGTTCAGCCCGTTGAAATTCCAAGAGTTTACATGAAGAGTGTGAATGTTAGCGCCAAATATCTTCAAGACCAACTTAAAAGCTTAACCCCTTCCATATATGTGGACGTGCAAGGGGAAGAGATCGTCATTAATCCACAGTGCCTTGAGGATGATGAAGTGAGCATCGTGATCGAAGCCATCCGGAATTTATTTGTGGGGCGATTGTAAACAAGCATTTCTGAAATCGCTTGGGGTCAAATGAGTGGTTTGTTTAAATAAACGAGAAAAGGTTCTAAAGGAATCGAAGCCCGATTCGACCGAGATTTCATAGATATGCATATCCGTACTTAACAATAAGGATTTGGCTCTCTTTATTCTTAACGCATGCACATAATCGACAAAATAAGTGTTCAAATGGCGTTTGAATAACCTGCTGATATAGGACGAGCTTACCCCGAATCGCTCAGACAAGTCTTTAATCGTAAGTCGCTGAAAGAAATACTTGTTAACAAAGTGGATAATATTCCATTCGATTTGGTTTGATGGTTCTGTATGCAAGGATTCTTCCGTCAGATCACGATTCGCAAAAGAACGGACATACACCAACAAGATTTCGAGCAAAGCGGCACGAATAGCACTGTTTTTTCCCAAATGGGAGGCCGTATATTCTCTTCTTATTTTTTGGCATAATCGATGCATTTCTTCATAGGCGTCTCCATCAAGCTTAGTGTAATAAGGCATTGTATCACCAGCTTGCAAAATGAATTTGGCCAGTTGATCGTCGAAGGGAGATTCCAGCAGCAAATAAAAATCAAACAAGCAGCAGTACAAATGAAGCGGATCATGAGGATCGATCTCAATGGCATGGATTTGATTGGAAGGTAAAATACGCGCCGTCCCGGGCGTCATTTCGTATGTCTTCCCATCGATATTTTCGATTGCTTTGCCTTGAAGCACAAATGAAAATTCGACAAAATCATGATGATGCAAGTCTATAGTCTCGGTTATGATTTGTTCAAGGATATAGAAAGGGACTTGATTTTTTTTAAAATCGATGTATGAGAACACATCGTCATGAACGGGGTAGGTAGGTATAATAATCACTCCATGGCTTTAATATGAGTTTCTAATGTGATATAATGTCTTTGAATGATCGAATGGAAGCGTTTAATTATAATGAACCGCGGAACCGCGTATATAGTTCAAACTCTGTATCAATAACGCAGATGCGACAGGTCCAAGACCCAGGGGGAGCCCCTGGGTCTTGCTTTGACGGAAGAAACCTTACATATGGAAATATCATACTTCTCTCGTTATGAGAGATACTCTCTTCGCATGCGCCCCGGGCTACCAGCCGTATTTGTCTGGCCCCCAAGGTTTGCGGGATACCTCTTGTTTGACATAAACATAGGTTCGATTCGGAATGTCTTCCTCGACGATCAATCCTGCGCCCGCAACGCTATAAACCCCCATTTTGCAGCCGGGCATAATTATGGCGTTAACTCCGGTTCTGCAATAGTCGCCCAAATACACGGAGTTGGCGTAATGGGAGGGAGTTTCTCTTCTCCCCTTTACTCTGTGCGCTGTCAGGCCGTCGTCGAATCGCAACGTGCCGCATACGGTAGCCGCGCCCAGGTCGGTATGGCTTCCGATAATTCCGCTGAATTCCATATAATGATACAAATAGACTCCGTTCATGATCAGGCCGTCCAATTCCGCGCAATGGTTCACTACACAATGGTCGCCTACGGTCGAGCCCCGCTCGATATAGCAATAATTTGCGATATGGCAATGATTTCCGATCACGTTGTCGCCCTTGAGAATGGCGCCGTTCTCGATGACGGTTCCGCTTCCGACAATCAAATTTCCTTCGACAATGACATTCCTTCCGATCTTGCTCCCTTTCCCCAGATGAACATATCCTTTCAACAGGGCCGTCTCGTCGATCTCGGCATTGTCCTCCATGACATTCCCGTTCAGGCGGCCGCAAAGCTTATGTGTCCATGCTTCATTCGCCATCAGGATGTGCCACGGTTTGTCGATATCGATGAAGGTTCCTTCCGTCTTGACCGCAGGCACCTCGATGCCGTCCGTCATCATGTCGTGAAGCGACATCTCCAGATGTGCTTCCAATGGAGGCATCATGCCCACTTGCACAGGGCCGAAAATGCCGGCATTGGTTTGCAAATAAGGCCAGATGGCATCACTGAAAGCGAAAGCTGCGAACCGGTCGGCAAACCCGCCTCTCGGATGACCGATGATCGCCTCCAAACGATCTGCCGCTCTGTTGCAGCAAATCCAATCCCGGGGCTCTTCCGTCCCCAACGGGGAGACAAGGACGGCCGCGGAAGCGACCGTCGCGGCAAATGCGTCCATCAGCGCTCGCAAGTCGCTATCTTCCAGCAACGTGTCGCCATACAGCACGAGAAAACGAGAATCGTTGACGGCGTCTTTGACAGCAAGCAGCGAGGCCGCCGTACCCGAAGTGCTTCCCACAGACAGGACGTTCACCTTCGGATTGCCGCGAAAATGATTTCGGATCTGCTCGCTCATAGCCCCGCCGGCGATGACGATCCGTTCGAAGCCGAGCCGCTCCAGCAGCTCGGTCTGATGGGCTATAATCGGCTTATTGGCCACCGGGATCATGGCTTTCGGGCGAATTTCGGCATACGGCCATATTTTTGTGCCATTGCCGGCAGCCAGAATGACAGCAGTTTGCATCTTCGTGTCCCACCCTTATAGAGAATGTTATTCCTTCACCGCGCCTACCGTAACCCCTTCGATAAACTTCTCCCTGGCAAACAGAAACAAGATGAACAATGGAATGAATGACAGGAAGGTTGCGGCCATCATTTCGCCGGAAGTTTGGGCATGACGCGTTTTCATCCCGGCAATGCCGAGCGTCAACGTTTTCATTTTTTCTTCCGATACGGTAATCAAGGGCCACAGCAGCTCGCCCCAATTGCCGAGGAAGTTGAAGATCGCTAATACCGCCAAGGCGGACGTCGTCATTGGAAAAATAATTTTCCAGAACGTTTTATATTCCCCGCATCCATCCAAACGGGCCGACTCCTCGATTTCCTTGGGGATGGTTCGGATGAACTGCGTGAGCAGGAACACGCCGAAGGCGCTCGGGATCGCCGGAACGATCAGGCCCGTATACGTATTGGTCCAACCCAGCCAGTCAACGATCAGGTAAGCAGGAAGCAAGGTGACGATCCCCGGTACCATCAAAGTAGAAAGGACGAGCACAAACAATACTTTTTGCCCGATGAAGGATCTTTTGGCAAAAGCATATCCCGCCAAAGCCGATGTCACGAGCACGAGAGCCGTGCTTGTTCCGGATACGATAACGCTGTTAAGCAACCAATTCAGAAAATGATATTGCTTGCTTTCAAACAACGTCATATAGTTGGACAAACTGCCATCGTTCGGCCATAATTTGGGAGGATAGCTTAACAAACTGGTGGTATTCCTGAAGGAAGAAACAGTGAGCAGCCAAAATGGAACGAGCACCAAGCCGGCTGCTGTACCGAGCACTCCGTACTTAAGACAGGAAACGATGCGCCTGGTCGTCATTTCGATATCCTCCGATCTTGTCACAATCGTCAGCTTTCATGCCTGGATCTCAGTACAGTCATCTGGAATATCGATATGGCCAGAACCGCAAGCATCAACAGGATAGCGATGGCAGCGCTGATTCCAATCTGATCGTCCAGGAATGCGGCCCGGTAAATCGCGAAATAGATGCTTTCGCTGGATCGCAGCGGCCCGCCTTTGGTAAGCACAAAAATGGAATCGAACATTTGCGATTGGGCGATGGTGGACAGAACGACGCACAGTAAAATGATGTGTTTGATCAACGGCAGCTTGATCAGGACGATCTCCTGCCATTTGGCAGCGCCATCGATCCGCGCGGCATCGATGTAGTCCGACGGCACGCCCCTGAGCGCGGCCATATAGATAAACACGTAGAACATCGATCCCTTCCACAACTCCAGAATCACAACGGCCAGCTTGGCCAAGACAGGGTCACTGAACCATAGAATGCCCGGCAGCCCAACCTCAGCCAACAAGTAATTGACCGGCCCGTTCGTGGACAGCACGTAAGAGATCATGATGCTCGCCGAAACCATGGATACGACAAGCGGCAGAAACAGGATCGATTCGAATACGGCATTTACTTTATTTTTGCGAAATAGCAAGAAAGCAAGCGTTAAGGCAATAAATTGACCGAACGGCAAAATCACGACAATATAAAACAAACTGTTGAGAATGGACTTCATATAGAGGCTCTTCGTGAAGACGGCGGCAAAATTGGCGAATCCGGCCCCATGAAGAGAAGATAAGTCCAGCAACGATCCTCGCTGAAAGCTGAGCCAGACGACGACGGCAATCGGCAGGAAAGAAAAGACGACCGCAACGATCAAATAAGGCAACAGAAAGGAAAACGAAATCAATTGGCTTTTGAAGCGCTCTTTTCGCGACTTCACTGGACTCACCTCCTGCATTTCAGACATAAACCCGGCGGCACTGACTTTATTTTTGAGTACTGTCGAACTCCTTCGCTGCGTCTTTGATCGCTTGCTCCGGAGTTTTCACATTCCTTAACACGGCTTCTCTCATCTGGGTAACGATATCGATCGCTTTTGCAAAACTTTCACTGGCCGGATATACGAACATCGTTTGAATCGATTTTTTCGCCATTTCCATCACAGGGTCGCCTTGAAACAGCGTTTCGTTCGCTTCCGGAAGAGCGGAGAAAAATCCGGTCGGCTCGAAGAACAGGTCCGCATTGTCCGGGTCAATAACAAATTTGATGAACTCGTAGGCTTCGGCGGGATGCTTCGACGCCTTGGCGATCGACAGCAAGCCGATACCCGAGTATAAAGCGCGCGCCGCGCCCGCATCCTCCGCCGGTCCCGCCGGCGCCGGAAACGCTCCGTATTGCAAGTTCGGCGCATTCGTTTTGATGCTGTTGACGAAAGCGATCGAGCCGGGCATCATCGCAATTTTGCCTTTAAAGAAGGCGTCCAGCTCTTGTTCGGGCGAACTGTAGAAGTCGATGGGCGGCGCAACCTTGTCCCTCTTGACCAGATCCTCCATAAATTGCAAGCCTCGAATTCCTTCGGGGTTGTTGAATCCCAAGCTCGTCCCTTCTTTGTTGAACAAGTTGGCCCCGGATTGGACCATGAAGCTGATCGTGTTCAAGATATCGAGGCCGCCGATTCCCCATTGATCGGGCCCTTTGGTCGCTTTTTTTGCCGCTGCCCTCAGTTCATCCCATGTTTGCGGAATAGCGATCCCTTCTTTTTCGAAAATATCCTTGTTGTAGAACATCAATGAAGTTTCGGCGATAAAAGGGACGCCGTATAATTTGCCGTTCACCGTGCCGTTGTCGATTGCGGTTTTGGAGAAGCGGTTTTTTTCGGAGTCCGACATGAAGGAATCCAATTCATGCAGTTTGCCCGCATGGGCGAATTTGATCAAATATTCGGACATATAGGACACGTCGGGAGGGTTGCTGCCCGCAAAGGCGGAGGTATACTTCTCTTGCCACCCATCCCAGGGAGTCGCCAAAAATTGCACATGTATGTTTGGATGCGCTTGCTCGAACTTCCGGATCAGTTCCGCCCAAATCTCTTCCTCGTTGTCCGCGTCCAGCGCTTTCCAGAAGGTCAACGTGACATCTCCATCCTTGCCGCTTCCGCTGCCCTTCTTTGCCGAATCGCTGCTGCAAGCCGATAAAACACCCATCGTCAGGATGACAACCAACAGGATAAATGCTGCTTTTTTCATCCATTTTTTCCTCCTTGTATTTGAACTTTACAGTGTGTCAGCTTTCAAAGAATGGAGGAACACTTCGGCCTCCCGAACGAAGACTTCGGCCGCCTCTTCGCTGTAGGGGGTTGCCGTCATCTCGTATCCGCCCACGCCGTCCCGGAATGCCTCTGTTGTTGGCAAATATCCGGAATATCCATTCGCGACACCTGCAAGCAAGTGATGGCGAAACGGCGATAATGACTTGATCCGATTTGCCATTCCGCTGAAAATTTCGCCGGATGCCGCCAGAAGCACGAGATCGCCGATGACGGTCGCCGCCAGCGTCATTTCCGCTTCCGGCAGCACGAATCCGCTGCGCGTCGGCAGACGAATCGTCTTCTTGACCGAAAAGTGGGGGCTCGTCTCCACTCGTTCCATCCGCTCCATGGCGCGGGCCGCATCTTCATACAACTGTTGTCCAAGCTCCGGAACGTGTTCGAATTGCTCCTCCAATGTGTCCTCGTCGAATCCTCGTCTGAGCGGACAGATCTCTCCGGAGAAGCCCTGGATAAACAGGCTGACGGCCTTGCCTCCGAATTGCCTCTCCATGGCCTCCATCGCATACCCCGTCAAATCTGCGCTGACTCTTCTGGCAACCATTGAAACCATCGTAGGGTGAACGGCTGCATTCACCACGATCGCAATGGGCTCCCCCTTCAAGGAGTGAATCGCCAGCACCTGCAAGTCGCTGTCTATAGGCAGATCGAAATTCGGTTTCAAATGAGGTCTGCGATTGGCCGATACGGTGCACGTCCCGGCGCTGTAATGAAGGGTGACCGGCTGCAGCTGCTTCCCGGTTTGTTCGATCAGCCGGCTTATTCTTTCACAGTATTTGTCCTTGATCTGCGCGGGAGCGCTGTGCGTGTGCGTCGCATGTACCGAGACGGCCTCTTCGCGAACACCCGCCGCATGCGCCCACCGTGCACGGGTGCCGGCAGGGAACGTAGGCACAAACTCCCGGCAAGGTCCCATGCCTTCTTCATGATGCGGCACGAGTGCCGCTTCCTCATTGGCCAGACAGCAATCTACGCTGACGATGAGCGAACGGGTCGTGCCGCTGTCCATGATCAGCACCCTGGCAAAGAGTTCGCCGATAGAATGGCGAGCCGGGTCGGCGACGTAAAGTTCGGGATCGTATCCTTGCAGCGGCGCGGATTCCTCCGGCGTAATCCCGACCTTTCCCGCTGCGGCTCTGAACAGATTATTCATGGAAGATCTCCTTTCTTGCGTCCCTTCGGACATTGCCGTTACTGTGCGTTTCCGAAAGAGAAATTGTTCAGCCATTGCTCGCGCACTATGCTTCCGGCCCCCACCAACGCGCTGTTCTCGTCGTAGTGCGAGAGAATAATTTGCAATTCGTCGAAAAACTCCGGGAACCTATCCGTCATTTTTTCCTTGATTTTGTCGATAAAGAGGGCGCCGAAAATGTTGTACGCACCGCCGATGATGATGACATGCGGATTCAATAGCCAGACGGCATTCGTAATGGCGATGCTGAGATGCGAGGTGACGGCATCGATTTCCTTAAGCAGCCATTCATCCTTCTCTGACCACCGGGCCAGTAAAAATTCAGGCGTCGCTTCCGCAGGAGCATAATGGCTTCGCGCGGCAGCTATCAATCGTTTCCAGGAAACCAACTGCTCCAGGTTGCGGCCGTCGATTACGATCATTTGCCCGATTTCTCCGGCGAACGCCTGCGCGCCGCTATAAATGTTGTGGTTGATCGAGATCGCGCCGCCGACGCCTTCTCCCAGGTACATGAAGAACACCGATTTCGACTCATACTGCTCGATATGCTGCACTTCTGCCCTGGCCGCGTAATTGACGTCTTGATCGATTTGAATCGGAAGCGGGAACTGCTCCGAGAAGAAGCGGTGGATGCTGAACTCGCCAATCTCCAGTATAAGCTTGTTCATGACGCGATCCTTCCGTTGATTATACGGACCCGGAACCGAAATGCCGATGCCGATCAATTGCTGCCCCTTGTATTCCGTCTCGATGACTTGCTGTATACGCTTGCAAAATTGATGTAAATTGCGCTCGTAGGACAGCTCATTGTCGTACTCGTAGACGACAACCTTCTCCGAGATCAAGGCCAAATTTTTGACAGCGAAGGAGAATTGCTTCGATGTCAGGTCGATGCAGATCATTTTTAGCGCATCGGGTTGAAATATCAACATATTCGGCTTGCGGCCTATGGTGCTTTTGTTGTCCTTCACCTCCATGATCATGCCGATTTTCATGAATTCCTCGACAATCGAAGAGATTGTGGCGACGCTCAGCTTCACTTTGCGCGAAATATCCATCCGGGTTGTGGAATCATGGGTTGAGATCTCTTTAAACACCCGTATTCGATTCTGAATTTTAACCTGATTGATATTCAACATGCTTCCAAACCCTTTCCCTGCTTCATAATGAGCGAATCAACCGTTTGTATTTTTACAAATAGCGCTCGTTTGCTTGCTCCCCTCCTTCCATGTTGCTGCTGACGTAAACTCCCCGCTGTTTATTTGGAACGATAGTACAAAACCAATTATATTTCAATGCTTTTTTTAACATATAAAATAATAGATAAAAATATTTGCATACGTAAGGATTTTGACTTGTTAGTGAAAAATATGGCCGAATTGCCGTCATTCATCATTGTATAATCGAGCCGTCTGGCAGAAGATAGCACAATAGATTGAAAGGGCTTACGCATCGTTTGCCGCTATTAAAATGAACAGGGAGGTCTAGTATTAAAAACAGAGTATTCATATGGATCGGCCAGAACGTGCTGCTGTCCGAAGAAGAAGCGATGCAGGACGTTGCCGCGGCGCTGGACAAAGTAATTCGCTCGTACGCACTATAAAAAAGGGAGGATTCAAATTCAATGAGCAAAAGATTCAAGCAATGGATCACCACCGCAACCGCAATATCCATGTTAGTTGCAGTACTTGTCGCTTGTTCTTCCGGCGGGGGCGCCAAACAGGGCGCCTCATCATCATCACCACCAACAACAAGTCCGGCCCCGTCGGAGAGTCAGGCAACAGCGACCCCGCCGGAAGAGAAGATCGAGCTGAGCATGTTCTACTCGGATTCGGGCTTGGCGGTTGATCCTCCGGACACGGATTTGAGCGACAACCCGTATATCAATATCGTCGAAGAGAAGGCGAATGTCGACCTTAAGGTTGAAGTGCCGCCCTATTCCGACTTTCCGACCAAGTTCAACCTTATGCTGGCATCGGGAAAACTGCCGGATATCGTGCATACTTATATGCCGGCCGAGGCTTACAAGGCTGCTCGTGAAGGCGCTTTTATCGACTTGAAACCTTACTATGACAAATCTCCAATTATCCAGAAATACATTACACCGCAAATGATGGAGTTAGCCAAAGACCCGATAAGCGGCAAATACTGGCGCATCCCGATGGCCCTCGACAAAGGCCCTCAAGGCGCAGGCATCTATACGCGCTACGATCTGGTCGAGAAGTATAATGACGGCAAATGGCCGGAATCCGTAGAAGAGTGGGTCGAACTTATGCGGAAGATTAAGAAGGCCGAGCCGAACTCGATTCCGATGTCCACGCGAGCTATTGGAGACTATGTATTCATTTATGGCGGGGCGGTTATCTTCCAGATGTACGGGGCGGCGCCTTATGGATATCGGATACAAGGCGGTAAAGTCATTCCGAATGTCGTGCTTCCCGAATATCGCGCCGCGGTTGAAACGATGCGTCAGATGTATAAGGAAGGCCTCCTGGATAAGGAATTCGCCACTACGGATTCCGAAAAGTGGTTTACTAAATGGAACAACAACAACGTGCTATTCCAATGGAACTACGCAGATCAACTGCTCGCAGGCGCTGCGTATTATCGAACGCAAGGAACGGATCAGCAAAAAACGCAAAAATTCGAATTCGCGCCTCCGCTCAAGGAGTCCCCTACTGACCCGAAGTATACAGTAGGTGCGCAAGCTATTCCGATCTCCGATCACGGGTTGTATATTTCGTCGTCCAGCAAGGATAAAGACCGCGCCTGGAAGGTCATTGAAGCTTTCGCTTCCGATGAACTGCGCGAAGCTATTTTCTGGGGTAAAGAAAATGAAACATACACCGTTAAAGATGATAAAAGGCTGCCGATTGCCGACAAAATGGGAGCCAAGGAGCGCACCTGGCTGAAATCGCTTGCGTTCATCTTCGGATTCACCGACGGCCAGGATGCGCAGGTCGCTGTCAATGAGCAACTGATCGGGGATTCGACTTATTTCAATGAAGTCCAGAACAGCATCAAGATGCTCGGAGAACAAGCGGCGAACGTGGGTCTTGGTGCCCCGATCGGATATGTGGAGCCGGAAGTAGTCGCGAAGAAAGGCCCGGAGATTATGCAGGCCATCAATAAATTCACCGTCAAAGCAATCATGGGACGAATTTCGATGGATCAGTTCGACAAGGAGGTCAAAGCCTGGGAACAGAAGTACCGCGCGTTTAAATATGATCCGCTGCAAAAATTCATCGATGAGAACAAAGATCAGCAGATAGCGCTGGGGTATAAAATGGCTGGATGGTAGGAGTGATTTTCTTGCTGAACGTGAATAAAATATCGAGGCCTGCCCTTAGCAGGCCCGTGCGGAGGAGTAAAGTCCGGTACCGGACTTTACTCTCGCTCTACGCCTTGTTTGCTCCGACGGCAATTCTGTTGATTGTGTTTAGCTACATGCCGATGTACGGCATTATTATTGCCTTTAAAGATTACTCCATTTTCAAGGGGATCATGGCTAGCGATTGGGTCGGGCTGGAGCACTTCAAGTATTTCCTGAAGGATGACAAGTTCTGGAGCATCTTCAGAAATACGCTGGTGATTAATTTCTACGATCTCCTGTTCGGTTTCACCGCACCGATCATATTCGCGCTACTTGCGAACGAGCTGTACCAGAAGATGTTTAAACGGGTCATGCAGACGATCTCGTACTTGCCTCATTTTCTGTCGTGGATCGTCGTTTCCGGCATCTTCTACTCGATCTTGTCCCCGCAAACCGGACTGTTCAACCATTTTCTGGGCTGGTTCGGCATCGAGCCGATTTATTTTATGACCGAACCGACCCTCTTCCGGGGACTGCTTGTTTTTGCGGAAATTTGGAAAAATGTCGGCTGGGGGGCGATCCTCTACTTTGCCGTCATTGCCGGCATTGATACGAGCCTGTACGAGGCGGCCTGGATCGACGGAGCCAGCAGGTGGCGGCAGATCATTCACATTACGATTCCGCATATGGTGCCGATGATTATGCTGTTGTTCTTGCTTCGGTTAGCTGGTATTTTTGATGTCGGTTTCGAACGTGTATTCCTGATGCAAAACCCGCTTGT
Source organism: Cohnella silvisoli (assembly GCF_021190915.1). Classification (GTDB taxonomy): domain Bacteria; phylum Bacillota; class Bacilli; order Paenibacillales; family Paenibacillaceae; genus Cohnella; species Cohnella silvisoli. The sequence continues at coordinate 98,833 of NZ_JAIOAP010000016.1, read as the reverse complement.
GTACGACGTGTCCGACGTCATTAGCACCTATGTATACCGGATTGGGCTTGAGCAGTCCCAATTCAGCTTGACGACCGCGATCGGTTTAACGCAGAGCTTGCTTGGTTTCCTGCTGCTTGTCATTTCCAATCGTTTGTCCAAGAAGATCACCGGACTCGGCTTGTATTAAGGGGTGGACATAACTATGCATCGTTACGTAACGCCGTCCAGATTTTTGTTTCAACTGTTCAACTATACGTTTTTTGTTATATTCTGCATTTCGATACTCGTGCCGTTCATCAATGCCATCGCCATCTCGTTAAGCAGCTACAATGGCGTGCTGTCCGGCAAAGTCGGGCTATGGCCGATTGAATTCCAGCTGGATTCTTACGCCAAGATTACCGGAAATGTTACTTTCCTGCGATCGTTTGCCAATACGGTTTTTTTAACGGTCATTGATACGGTGCTTTCCGTCGCTATATCCCTGTGCGGAGCTTATGCGCTGTCCCACAAAAAGTTCGTCGGACGAAGCGCGGCCTTTACGTTCATCCTGATTCCGATGTTTTTCAGTGGAGGTCTGATTCCCACTTACCTGTTGGTCATGGGGTTAGGGCTTGGTAATACGTACAGTGCGCTTATTATTCCAAGTCTGGTCAGCGGATTCTATATCATCGTGTTCAAGAACGTTATCGATCAGCTGCCCAAGGAGCTGCTGGAATCCGCCGAGATGGACGGAGCCGGGGAGTGGCGCTTGCTGTTCCGCATCGTACTGCCTCTTGTTCTGCCGATGACGATGGCTTTTATTATTTTCAGCGCGGTCGGGTATTGGAATCAATGGTTTAACGTGCTGCTTTATATCAAGGATAAGTCGATGTGGACCTTGCAATTTCAGCTTCGCGAAATTTTGACAACGGCCCAGCTGCAGAATGATCAGCTTAACCCGATTGGTCAGCAAATCATCCATCCTGAAAATTTGAAAATGGCTGCGCTCATGGTCACGATCCTGCCGATTATTGTGGTTTACCCGTTCGTGCAAAAGTATTTCATTCATGGACAATTTGTCGGCGCTGTGAAAGGCTGAGGAAATCCAAAGCATAGGGGAAGGTGTGAACAGCATGACGGCAGAAGCACTGTATTCTATTGTGGCGGAGCCTTGCCGCAATTTCTGCATTTTGGGGACGACTGCGTTCATAGATCCCTTCGACAATCGGGAGAAGTTTGTTTTGTCCAACTTCTCGGCCGGTTCCGTCGGCAATCTTGTGTTTATCGATAAAACGACCGGCGAGGGCGAATCGATCCCGCTTCCTGGAGATTCCGGCGCGTGGGCGCTGCAGCGGGTTGGCGAGCACCTTCTCGTCGGAACCTGTCCGGATTACGGCTACTTGCACAGCCTGAATTTGAGGACCCGGCGCTGGGCCAAGCCGCTTCGAATCGAGTCGGAAACGTATATATGGAACTTTGCCCTTGGTATGGACGGTATGGTATACGCCGGGACTTATCCGGGTTGCCTTCTGCTGCGATACGATCCAGCCGCGCATACGTTGACCAGTCTCGGCCGGGTTTCCGACAATCCTGAAAATATGTACAGTCGCAACGTGTTCGCGATCCCGAATCGCATGCTGATCAATGTCTGCTGCAACGAGCGGTTCGTCTCGGTATGGTCGATGGCAGACGGCACGTTCACTCGATTGGGCGAGTACGGCGAAGCGGTAATCGAAGCGGATGCAACCCGGATTTGCACGGAATTAGAAGGAACGCGGCGCTTCTATAGCAGCAGCACGCTCGAGATGATCGATATCGAAGAGGGAACGGCTTTAGTGACGCAGGTCGAAATGACTGTATTGGATGGAAAACGGATCGCGGCATTGCGCTTGCCGGGCGGGGGAATGGCCGGAGTCAAGGGGCAAGATTATTTCATTCAATATGCCGAAGGCGAGGAGCCGATATGCCGTCCGATCCCGACGCCGGCACCGCCTACGCGAATTCATACGCTTACTTCCGATCCCAACGGAGTTGTGTGGGGGTCGAGCGGCTTCGGGCAGACGATTTTCCGGTACGATCCGCGGGACGGCTCTTATTGGAATTCGGCGGCGGTTTGCGAGAGCGGCGGCGAGGTGTACGGGATGGCGTTCGTGGGCCAGGAGTTGTTTATGGCTTCTTATGCCGGCGGCGACCATGTGGTTTACCGCCCTGACGAACCGTGGAATCAATTCGACAACCTTAATCCGAAGACGCTGCAGCCAGTCGGCCCGAGCCTGATCCGCCCGCTGGGCAAATCCGTCATCGGCCCGGACGGCGCCGTCTGGACGGGGTGGTCTGCCGCATACGCCGTCTACGGCGGCGGGATTTCCCGAGTCGATCCGGCCACGAAGGAAGTGTCCTCCTGGCTGAACCCCGTGCCCGGACAGCAGGTTTGCGGTTTGGCAGCCGATGGGCGTTATCTGTACTTGACGACCAACGGGGCCGGCAACGGTCTGGCCTACAAGGAGGACGAAGGCTGCTGCTTCGCGGTGTGGGACCCGGATTCCGCTGCGGTCGTACACCTTCATCGCTTCGAGCCCGGTCCCATAACCGGCTTTGTCCTGTACGCCCACGGTCTGGTATGGATGCGTATAGGCAAGGACATTGCGGTATTCGATCCGGTCCGGATGGCCTTCGCCGCATCTGTTCCGCTGAATGATGCTTGCGGGTGCCTTGTCAAGTACAACGATGCCAGCGTGCTCGCTTTTGGCGAATCCTCTTTATTTCGGATTTATGCCGACTCCATGCAATTCGCAAGACTCGGCGATATCCCGTCACAAGTAACGACGACCACGGTTACCCCGGAGGGCTCGATTTATTTTAATCAAAACGGTACGCAGCTTTTCAGGCTTCACGCAGGGGGATGATCTTGAATGAGAATGGCTCGCGTAGGCGTGCTCGTAGATGAACGTATGACGGCTAAGCGCCGCCGTTACGGATTGAATACATTCGAAGGTTATATTACGGAAATTTTGGCGCATGTCGGCATTCCTCATCAATTATTGCATTCACTCCGCGAGTGGAACGGCAACGATTGGGATGTGCTGATCGTCGCTCTGGAAGACGACGATCCTGCCGATCTGGAACGCTTCTATCATTGGGCAGAGTCGGGCGGCATCGTCATCTCTTATGGCGGTCTGGATAAGCTTGCCGACAAGCTCGCTTGCGTTCGACTCAGATCGCTGAATGAAGCTTATGCGCATTTGCCCCCGGCTTCATCCGGCAGCTATCCGCCGTTGCGGGCTTTCCGGGTGACTCCCTGGACAACGCCGGACGCATCGAACATACGAATCGAAGCTTACGGCCAAGTTTCAGAGAGAAGCCCGGACGCCGCTCGCGACTTTGATCTGTTGCAGCGATTCGCCATCGGTCAAGGCACGATCGAAAGATTCAGCGTTAACATTCCTGCCGCGATCGTCGCGCTCCAACAAGGCCTGGAGCCTGTCCTGAAGGACGGCCTGCCCGCTGCGGACGGCAGCGCGTCACTGAATGAAGGCATTCTGAAAGCCGATGACGGTATGGCGCTCGATTGGGAGTGGGATCGGCTGCATACGGAAACCGGTCAGGCTTACTTTGCTTATCCGTACGCCGATTATTGGCGGGAGGTGTGCATTGGCCATTTGCTGGAGGCGGTCGTGAACAGAGGCATGACGCTGCCGTTCATCGGCTATTGGCCGGACGGGGTGAATAGCGTCGCCACGATCTCGCACGATAGCGACGGCAACCTGGACGAGCATGCATGGAGCACGCTGGATCTGCTTCAACAAAATCAAGTACAGACGACATGGTGCATGCTCGAGCCGGGTTACAGCGCATCTGTCTATCGCCGTATCGAACAGGACGGTCATGAGTTGGCTTTCCACTATAACTCGCTTCATCTGGACAATCAAATTTGGGATCAAACGGAGTTCAATCGCCAGTTGCGCTGGCTGCAAGACGCGGCGACAGTGAATCAAATTCGTACGAACAAGAACCACTATACCCGGTTCGAAGGCTGGGGCGAATTGTTTCGATGGTACGAGGAGGCCGGCATCGTCGTCGATCAGACAAGAGGTCCGAGCAAGGGAGGCAACGTCGGTTTTCTGTTCGGCACGTGCCACCCGTTCTTCCCGATCGCTTGGTCGGACGAAGACAATCGACTGTATGAAGTGCTGGAAATCGGGTTCCTCACCCAGGACATGGGGATCGGTCCGCCGTGGGCGGACGATAGCATCATCGCACCTTTTCTTGCACATACGATGCGAGTCGAAGGGGTCGCCCACTTCTTGTTCCATCAAGTCCATATCCATACGAAGCCGGCCGTCGTCGAAGCGTTCAATCGAGTCGTTCGCGAAGCGCGTCAGGCCGGATTCGTCTTCTGGACATCGGCGCAAATTTACGAATGGGAAATGCGGCGCCGGCAAATCCGGATTACAGGAGTCGACGAAGCGGGCCGGACGCTGGTTGAAGACGGCACAGCGTCCAGCGATGCCGTTGTCTGGGTGCCGATTCACGCCAATGAAGTGAAGCAGGGAGACGAAGAAGTGCGATTCGGCGTGCGCTGCTTGAAGCAAGTCGTGACGGCAGCGTCAAGGGGGGAATAGCCAAGTGGACAATCGATTGGCGCTTCACGGCGGCCCCAAAACAAAGACGACCCCGTTCGGAACTGGAAAACGATTCGGATTGGAGGAAGCCCGGGAACTGCTGGAAGCTTTGGAGCAGAACACGCTGTTCTATCATTTTGGCGCGAAGGTCAAAAAGTTTCTAGCGGACTTTAACGAGCTTTACGGCGCTGCGCGAAGCGTGGCGGTCTCCTCCGGAACGGCGGCCATTCATGTCGCATTGGGAGCGGCCGGGATAACGGTTGGCGACGAAGTCATTACGAGCCCGATTACCGATCAGGGCACGCTGATCGGCATTCTCTATCAGAACGCGATACCGGTATTTGCCGATCTGGATCCGCACACATACGGGATGGATCCCGCCTCGATCGAAGCTCGCATTACGGCTCGCACCAAGGCGATCGTTGTCGTGCATCTGGCGGGCAACGCCAATGACATGGATCCGATTATGGCGATTGCGCGCAAGCACGGTCTGAAAGTCATCGAAGATTGCGCGCAAAGCTATTTGACGAAATACAAGGGGTGCTACGTAGGCACAATCGGCGATTTCGGCTGTTTCAGCACGAATGATTTCAAGCATATTTCGACGGGAGACGGCGGCATTGTGACCGTCAATTCGGAGGACGAGGCGACCTACTATGCCGCGCATGCGTTCGCGGACAAGAACTTCAGGCGGTTTGGCGACACTGTTCTCAAAGATTTGCAGCACCTCGCGCCGAATTACAGGATGACAGAGCTGCAAGGCGCCGTCGGCATCGCCCAGTTGAAGAAGCTGCCCTGGATATGCGCGCAGCGCATGCGGTATGGTGATCGGATTACCGCCGGCCTTGAGGGACTTCCCGGCATCTCCGTTCATCGCGTCCTGGAATATGCCGAATGCACATACTGGTTCTATATGCTGCGGCTCAAGATGGAAGAGCTCGCCTGCACAAGAGAGCAATTCTCTCAAGCGCTGCAGGAAGAAGGCATTCCTCACAGCTTGGGCTACATTCCGGCAGTCATGTATTTGCAGCCGTTGTTCCAGCATAGGCAGGCTTATCCGGGCAGCCAATTTCCTTTTGACATTACCGGCATCACTTACGCCAAGGGATTATGTCCGGTCGCCGAAGAAATACTGGAAACCGCGCTTCGCTTGCCCGTCAACGAATTTTATGCGGACGCGGATATCGAAGAGATGATTGCGGCTGTCCGTAAAGTAGCGATGCACTATGCCGGAAGCCTTTAGAATCGAGACGATGGACTGAACACGCGCCAATCGGAGAGCACGGTTCGGTTGGTTGCTCGTCATGACTTGTTTGAGAAAAAAATGGCCGATTTTGCAAGCTTCGATATAGTATAATGGCCCCGATGAAGAGATCCAGGAGGGCAAACGCGCAAGAATTGGTATCGACGTCGGTCAAAGACTAGAACTTCACTCGGACAAAAGAAAGGAAATGAGAAAATGAGCTTGGCGATCAATGGCGGTACGCCCGTGCGGACGAAACCTTTCGCGCAGTGGCCGGTTTTCGGCGAATTGGAGCAGCAAACGTTGCTTAACGTGCTGAATTCCGGCAAATGGGGAGGCGTTGGGGGAACATTTAACGGAGAGGAACCGTACATCCCTCGGTTTGAGAGGGAGTTCGCGAAATATCAAAACGCCAATTACGGCGTCAGTTGCGTGAACGGCACGGTGGCGATTACGGTCGCGCTTCAGGCGGCAGGCGTAAAGCCGGGCGACGAGGTGATCGTTCCTCCTTATACATTCATTGCCACCGCTACCGCCGCGCTTGCTTTCGGAGCGATTCCCGTATTCGCGGATATCGAGGAAGATACCTTGCTGATCGATCCGGACAAGGTAGAGCAAGCCATTACGCCGAAGACCAAAGCGATCATAGCGGTGCATGTGGCCGGGGCGCCGGCTAACATGACGCGTCTGCTGGAAATTGCGCGCAAGCATAATCTCGCGTTGATCGAGGACGCCGCACAGGCTGTAGGCGCGCAGTGGGAAGGCAAAGGCGTTGGCGCAATCGGCGATTTGGGGACGTTCAGCTTTCAATCCAGCAAAAATTTGAACGCCGGTGAAGGCGGAATTGTATTAATGAATGAGAAATCGTTGTGGAGCGCCGCGTGGTCGATCTGCAACGTCGGACGTATCCCGGACGGAGGCTGGTATCAACACGAAGTGTTAGGCCAAAATTATCGGATAACCGACATTCAGGCCGCGCTATTGCTCGCGCAGATGACACGGCTTGAAGAACAAATGCAATGCCGCGAAGCTAACGTCGCCCTGCTTAACCGGTTGCTGGGCGAAATTGAGGGAATTTCTTTGCTCAAGCAAGATCCTCGCATCACGCGGCACGCTAACCATGTGTATTTATTCAAGCTATCATCTGATTTCGCGAGGAAAGCCAACAAGGAGGAGTTTATCCGCAAGGTGAACGCGGAAGGCATTCCGGTGTTTTACGGTTATGTGCCTTTGAACCGCACGAATGCCGTGCTCAGCGCAACGAAAGACTGGCTTGGAGAGGAGCGCGTTTACGATTGCCCCGTCTGCGAAAGATTGTGCGCGTCTGAAGCGCTGATGCTTAGCCAGAACGTGCTGCTTTCCGAGGAGCAAGCTATGTACGATATCGCCGAAGCGTTGGAAAAGGTTATCCGTTCGTATGACGAATGAACGAAGCTTAAGGGTTGCTGTCGCAGGCTGCGGGACGATGGGGAAATTGTATGCATCGGTTTTGACCCGAATGGATGATGTCGAGCTCGCCGGTTTTTATGCGCGTCGATCGGAAAGTGCGATCGACGCGGCCGCCAGCTTCGGAACCCGATTATTCGCGTCGTATGAAGAGTTGCTGGCGGAAGCGGATATCGATGTCGTGTGCATTACGCTTCCCACTTATTTGCATCGACAATACGCGGTTCAAGCGGCTGAAAGAGGAAAACACGTTATTTGCGAAAAACCGATGGCGCTGACCCTGGAAGATACGGAAGCGATGATGCGGGCAAGCGAGCGATATGGAACGCGGTTGCTGGTTGGGCACGTGCTCCGCTTTTCCCCTGAGTATCGGAATCTGCGCGGGCATGTCCGCAGCGGTAAAATCGGGAATGTCGGAGTCGGCCATGCGAGGAGAGCCAGCTTGCATCCACCTTCAGATAGTTGGTTTAAGAACGAAGAATTGAGCGGCGGCGTCCTGTTCGACCTGATGATTCACGACATTGATTTTATGCGGTGGACACTGGGAGAAGTAAGGAGCGTTTACGCGTCATTAACGACCGCCCCCGGCATTGAATACGCGAATGCGACTTTGCGGTTCGCAAGCGGCGCCATCGTGAATCTGGAAGCGCATTGGGGATACCCGGGACCGTTTCTTGCCGAAGTGGAGCTGGCCGGACAATCGGGCGTCATGCGCTGCAGCAACCTTAACGGACAGCCCTTGATTGTTCGGCAAACGGAATCTCAGAGAACAGCAGGAGAAGGCGTGCATATTCCGAGCTTTCTTCTGCGCAAGGATCCGTATGAAGCAGAAATCGAGCATTTTATTGCTTGTATCCGAACAGGCATTGAACCGGTCGTATCGGCCGAGGATGCGAGCCGCGCCGTCGAAATCGCTCTTGCGGCCGGTCGTTCGGCACGAACCGGACTTCCGCAGAAGCTATAGCTGTGCAGAGATCGTACCAGAGGAGGTTCGTTCATTGGATATCGTAAATATCGGGATTGTTGGTTTTGCCCATCCGCATGTTCATGGTTATTTGAGCGTGCTGCTTGATCGGGGCGATGTCCGCGTCCTGGGGGGATGGGACGAAGATTCGCACCGCGCGGCGACCGTACTCGGGCCGCTGGGATTGACCGTCTATGATACGCTTGACGCCCTGCTGTCATCTGCAATCGATGCGGTCGTTGTCTGTTCGGAGAATGTTCGACACGCGGAATTGACGATCGCCGCGGCACGATCGGGGAAACACGTCTTATGCGAGAAGCCGCTGGGCACATCGATGAAGGACATGAACGACATGGTTCGCGCCTGCAGGGAGGCGGAAGTCCGGTTAATGACGGCGTTTCCTTGCCGCTATTTCCCGGCGGTTCGCGAAGCGAAATTGTCTGTGGAGCGCGGCGAAATCGGAACTGTCCTGGCGATTAAAGGGACCAACCGCGGGACGATGCCCGGGGGTTGGTTCGTTGATCCTTCCCTGTCGGGGGGAGGCGCCGTTCTTGATCATACCGTGCATGTGATGGATTTGATGCGCTGGATTCTTGAAGACGAACCTGACGTTGTCTATGCGGAGATGGGACGGTTGTTTCACGACGATCTGGCTGTTGAAGACACGGGGCTCGTACACGTAACGTTCCGAGGCGGGCAGAAGACTGTGCTGGACACCAGTTGGTCGAGGGGCAAATCATTTCCCACGTTTGGCGACGTAACGATGGAAATTATCGGCACGAATGGCATGATCAGTGTCGATGTCTATGCGCAAAAAAATGAATTGTATTGCGATGAGCGCGTGCGGGCCGAATGGAGCTATTGGGGGGACAACCCGGACGAAGATTTGATCGGGGATTTTGTTCAAGCGATCAGATCGGGCACGCCGGCGCCGATCACCGGCGAAGACGGCTTGGCTGCCGCGGCTGTAGCGCTCGCAGCTTACGAATCGGCCAGCCTTGAAGTCCCCGTAGTCTTGGAGGTAGGATGATGCTGCATATTGGAACAGCTAAAGTGAATATAACGCCTAGCCGACCGGTTCCCCTTGGAGGGTTTGCTTCCAGATTGGGCTTGGGCGGTTTCCAAGGGATTTCGCATCCCTTGTACGCGAGAATAGTATGTTTTGGGCACAGTGATGCGGGTGGAAAGTCGACATCGGCTATTCTGGTCAGTGCCGATCTGCTCTGGTGGGGAAGCCAGTTGGTCGAAGGGTTGAAGCAACGCATACGTGCGCTTTGGCACGCCGATACCGTTATTCTTCATGGCACGCATTCGCATTCGGGTCCGCAAATTTGGGACGGTTTCTCTGAATACGGCGGCAGCATCGACCTCGCCTACATTGCGGAACTCGAGACGACGGTGCTGCAGGGTGTTGAAGCGGCGATGTCCGACATGGAGCCGGTCACCGTGGACATCGGGCGCGGCGTTTGCGACATTGCGACCAATCGGAGGAGCGCGGCTGACGACGGGATACGAATCGCCTCCAATTCGAACGGCCCGGTAGACCGTGAGCTGACTGTGCTTCGCTATAATTCGGCACCGGGCGGCCGGACCAAGGCGGTGCTCGTCCATTATGCGTGCCATCCGGTCGTGACGTCGGACAACTTGATTTCCTCAGAGTTCACCGGAGTTGCGATGGAGGAACTGGAGCAATCGATAGGGGACGGCGCGATCTGCGCCTACTTGCAGGGTTCCTGTGGGGATATAAACCCTCACGACGGAGATATGGGCGGGGATGCGCAGGTCGTCATGCTTGGATGCCGGTTGGCAAACGACGTGAACAAGGTGTTGGCGGGGGCCATGCGCCGCGTCGACTCCGTTGGTCTCCGGTCTATGCGGATGAGCGTCGCGCTTCCGTTGCAAGCTCTGCCGGAACGCGATTATTTGGAATCCCAGTCAGGCGAACCGGGCGTTATGGGTGAGTGGAGCCGCAAGCTGCTTTCCAGGCAGGAAGGACTCCCTACGAGCATGTCGTTGGAGATGACGGGGTTAGTCTTGGCTGAAGGCTTCGCTGTGCTGGCTATGAACGCGGAAGTGGTCGTCGCATACGGCTTGTATCTCAAATCAGCATCCAATAAAGCAGTCGTTCCGCTAACGTACAGCGACGGAATGATTGGGTATATCCCGACGGCCAGGCAATTGGAGGAGGGCGGATACGAGCCGATCGACTCCACCTATTATTTCGGCTTGCCGGCTCCATTCGCTCCTGAGGCCGAAGGAATATTGCGGGAGGCGCTGGACGTTGTCGTGCGCGAGTTCTGCGACGCCAAGCAATCGTGACAGGGGAGTGAGCGGAATGAAAAAAATTTTGCTGCTGGGGGACTCGATTCGTATCGCCTACATGCCCCTGGTTCAGACAAAATTGTCGGGAATCGCCGAAGTTGTCGGCCCGGAGGATAACGGGAGGTTCGCGAAATATACGTTATGGTATGTGGACTTCTGGATCGATACCCTTGGCAAGCCTGATGTTATTCATTGGAATAACGGCATCTGGGATGTCTATCATCACTCCGCGGAACACGGCGTCTTCACTCCTCTTGAGGAATACGTCGGGACGATTCGGCAAATTCTCGATCGACTGAAACGATCGGGCACATCCATCATTTGGGCGACGACGACACCCGTTAGCCCGAACAACGTCAACTGCAGCAATCTGGAGATCGACAAGTACAATGAAACGATCCTGGGTCTGATGCGGTCGGAGAACGTCGCGATCAACGACCTGAACGCGACCGTCAAGCATGACATGGACGACTATATCGGCGAAGACCATCTGCATTTAACGCCGAAAGGAAGCGAGGCTTGCGCCGATGCCGTCGTGAAGGCGGTGTTGTCTTATTTATAAAATGAACGGAATCGACAGAAACGCGGACGATTCGATAACCGTTATCCATAACGGCAAAATCGTGACGGAACGCGATGGAATAATCGAGTCCGGCACGATCGCCTGGCGGGGCGAACATATCGCATACGTTGGCGAGGATACGAATTTTCCCGAATGGCAATTTCGAGACGGTAATTCGCGTGTCTCCATCGACGCGCATGCCGGATGGGTTGTGCCCGGATTTATCGATGTGCATGTGCACGGCGGAGATGGCCGCGATTTCATGGAGGCGAACGACGAATCGTACGACGCGATTACCCGATTTCACCGCAGACACGGTACAACAGGTTTGTTGGCCACTACGGTAACGGCTTCACCGCAAGCTATAGAACGAGTTGTCCGTTTCGCAAAATACTATCAAAACAAAGATACGCATAATGGCCAACTGCTCGGCGTGCATCTCGAAGGCCCGTTCATTAGTCCGGCGCAGCCCGGTGCTCAGGACCCTCGATATATCGCATTGCCTCGGCGCGAGTGGCTCGAAGGTTGGACGATGGAGCACCCGGATACGATCCGGATGCTCACGCTCGCTCCGGAACTTGACGGCGCGAAATCGTTAATCGGCTGGCTTAACGAACACGGCATCGTTCCCTCTTGCGGACACACGAATGCTTCATACGGCCAAATCATCGAAGCGGCCGAGCAAGGCTTGCGCCATGCGGCGCATACCTTCAATGCGATGAAAGGGATTCATCACCGTGAGCCGGGCACCGTCGGCGCCATTCTCGACGATGCGCGCATCAGTGCGGAAATTATTGCAGACGGGCATCACGTGCATCCTGCTTGTATCCGATTACTGGCTAAGCTAAAAGGGCCTGATCGGCTGATATTGGTGACCGATGCAATTGCGGCAACCGGGATGGCTGACGGGGAATACCATTTGGCGGGGCATGATGTTGTCGTGAAGGACGCGGTTTCCCGCTTGAAACACGGAGGCAATTTGGCAGGCAGCACGCTCACAATGATCGATGCATGTCGATACATGATGGAGACCGTCGGGCTGGACATCGGTCAAGTGAGCCGCTATGCGAGCGGTAATCCCGCTCGTCTTCTGGGTCTCGAACAACGGATGGGCAGTCTCGAGGAAGGCAAATTAGCCAACGTGCTGCTCTTATCGCCGCAGTTAAAGCTTCAAGCGGTTTGGGTTCGCGGCAAGAAAGTTTAATCATGAATGGGATACCCCTGAGCCGACTAGAGAATTGCGACACTAGAAACCGACACGAAGTAGTCGTGTTTCGTATGGGGAGCAAAGAAGAATGCCTCCATGGATTGGCTTACAACAAGAATAACTCCGACAGTAAGAAGACGGAGTTTTGCTTTGTATATGCAACGATTAACTATAATGAATTTCTAGTTTTCTAGTATCAATTATGATGCCTGCAAGCTGCATTAAATCGAAACCTAGGATTCCATCGATCGGAAATCCATAATTCATTTCTCCAACTTCAATTCCAAAATGATCGAGTCGAATATCTTCGATCTGAATGGAGTTAACGGTTTTAAAAGAAGACGACTTCTGAACCGCCGATACCTCTAATAGCACAAGTATAATCATTTGCTTCAGGATAAATCCCAATATTGCGTAACAATTCAGCCTTAAAAATTGTGCCAGTGGACCCTGTATCTATGAGGACCACCTACGTTCCCGAATTTCGACGCGAGGTCTAGAAGTATGGAAAAAGTAAAATTCGTTAGAAGGACGACTTCTTTGTAATTCATTACATTGTTTCATGGCCTCAAAGGAGTCATCGAACTGTTGTACAATTGCCATATCATCTACAAAACGCAGCCCTTCTTCAGAGTGGGCTTGAATTGCTTCAATGACGACCCATTCGTTAGGATACAGATTTTGAACCTCGCTCCACTTCATGAAAATCCTCCGTTCGTTGCTTTTGAATTCAGTATATACCAGCACAGCTTCACCATCAATCGTGGCAGGGAGTCTCTAGGGTGACATCAAATCTGTCACTACACCCACGGCGAAGCCTAGCACATGTGGCGTTGTCTTCGGACAGGGGTTCGACTCCCCTCGCCTCCACCAACCTTACTAAAAACGAACACAATATACTTAGTTGGTGGATTTTCAGTAACAGTTTGGTTTAATTAGTAAAAAGTCAGTTAGGGCACATTGAGAAGCCTTAGCTGTCTTTTTATTCATAATGATGAAGGATACTTCAGAACAATGTCGAATCTCTTCTCTTAATCTATCAGGTTACTCAGTAGGGGGTCCAAATGAACGAAACTGCACTGCAGCATCCACTAGAACTTCAGTTATTTGACAGCTTGAAACCGGAGTTAACATCGTTCTGTTATAGAATGCTAGGATCGATCGATGACGCAGACGATGCCGTTCAGGAAACCTTTATTCGCGTTTGGCATAGTTGGAACTCATTCAGACAAGAATCCTCATACAAAACATGGGTTTGTCGGATTGCTTCAAATATATGCCTAGACAAGCTAAGACAAGCTAAACGGCGAACTCGTCCCGTTGACTTTTCCGCCTCCGCGACATCCATTATCGCACCCAGTGAAACATTCCCTGACTCATCTTGGATCTGGCCTGCCCCGGCATTTTCGGAAAATCCAGAAGATATACTCATTCGTAAAGATACCCTTCAACTCTGTTTTATTACACTCTTGCAAATTTTGCCTCCACGCCAACGTGCAGTTTTCCTTTTGAAAGACGTATTTGAGTGGTCCTCCAAACAGATTGCAGAATCGTTAGGGATGACGCCAGCAGCAGTTAACAGCGCCTTGCAAAGAGCCAGAGAAACGATGGATCGGGCGAAACTCCGTTCTGAAGAATACAGCTTAATGGATGTCCAGCCTGATCAAGAACTGCTTTCACGGTATGTGGAAGCTTTTGAACGATTTGATATCCATGCACTGGTAGCCTTGTTTCATGAAGAAGGCCATATGTCTATGCCACCTTTCTCTATGTGGGTACACGGCAAGGACGATTTGTTCAAGTTTTTTTCGCTTGCACGCTCGCATTGTGTCGGGTCCCGGTTTTTGCCGACTAAGGTGAATGGCGGTTACCCGGCTTTTGCGCAATATATGCCGAGTAATGACAAAACCTGCTTGATACCCTGGGGGATTCACGTCATTGTGATGAAGGACAAGAAGATATTTCACATCCAAAATTTCGTCAACACCAAATTATTTTCGCGATTTGGGCTTCCTGAACAATTAGACCGATGAATATCTCAATTGGATTACGTCTAAATATATGAGAATCCAAAAACAATAATCGAGGTGATTGAAATGGCATTGACCGCCACACAAACTTATGTGAACTTGCATGTACAAAATGTAAAACAATCAATGGCGTTTTTCACGGGGCTCGGCTTTGAGTTTAATATGCAGTTCACAGACGAGGAAAAAGCGGCTTGCATTGTGATTGGCGATAATATGTTTGTGATGTTGACTAACGAAGAATACTTCAAGTCACTTACGCAAAAAGAAATCGTCGACACGGACAAGTATGCGCAACTGACCCTTGCGTTGTTCGTTGAAAGCCGTGACAAAGTGGATGAGATCGTCAACACAGCGGCATCGTTGGGTGGAAAGATCATTACAGACCCGGAAGATTACGGTTTCATGTACCAATGGGGCTTCCAGGACCTGGATGGCCACATGTGGGCGATCGGAGCTGCATGAACATGAATGCGTTTGATGATCAGGATCAACCGTAAGATCATACGGCATCGTATCTGAAAGCCATCCAAAGACAAAAGGCACTTCCTATTAGTGGAGTGCCTTTTTATGCTCAATTGATGGATTAACTTATTTGAGCTACTGAAAACATTTGGGCTAGTATATCATGGGACGCGAAAATAGAGTTCTAGACTGCCTCTATCCATTGCTCATCAAACCACATGAAATGTGGATTGGGGCGCTTCTTTTTTTTCGACTAGTTTTCCATTCTCAAGAAAAAGCACTCGATCACAAAGCGGCAGTATTCGGTCATCATGCGTAACCATAACCGCGCTCTTACGCTGATCCTTTACTTGTTTCGCGATCATACTCACTATATCGAGTCCTCGTGAGGCATCTAAGCTTGCTGTTGGTTCATCTGCGAATAGGACAGCCGGGTCATTCATTAAGGCTCGTGCGATAGCTACCCGTTGACGCTCCCCCCCTGAGAGTTTCTCGGGATATGCGGTTCGTCGATGCGACAATCCCATCTTGTCGAGTAAATCTTTTGCTCGTTTGGTTGCTTTTGCCTTTTCCATCCCCGCGAGCTTAGATACCAAAACCAGTTGTTCTTCAACTTTCAAGTAAGGAATTAAGTTGGCGCTTTGGAAAATAAATCCGATTTTTTTAAGTCGCAGATCAGAAAGTTCTTGCTTGTTTTTACCGGTAATGGATTCTCCATCGAGTAGAACATGCCCACTTGTTGGTTCAAGAAGTGCTCCCGCTATGGACAAAAATGTACTTTTGCCCGAGCCTGAAGGGCCCATTACCGCGACTAGTTCACCTTCGGCAACCTCAAGGTCTAGCTTATCCAAAATCGTTATTTCGATACCGCCATCCTCAAAAGTCCGTGTAATCTCCTGCAATATAAGTCTTTTTTTCATGCTGCTGTCCTCCCAATCGCATCCAATGCGTCAATTTTGGCGACTTTCCACACCGAAAATAGCGAACCGGCCAAAGACATTGTTACAAAGGACGCGCAAGTAAGTGCCAAAGTGGAAAAGCCTAATTGAAATGGCATGGAACTTGGCAATACGGCCTCAAACAATTGGACCAACAGGACGCTAAGGACCAAGCTGCCGACCGATAAGACCAACACCTGCAGCGTCACACTTCTGGCTAGATAGGCAGTACGTGTACCGATGGCTTTCAATATGCCAAATTGACTGGTTTTCTGAATGGTGATGACATAGAAGAATACAGCCAGCACAAATGCAGAGATAACGAATAAGAATACGATCATCATCAAAAGCGAGCCTTGCTCTTCTTTGTAACCGGGAATCGCAGATACTGCCTCAGACTTCTTTATCACTTCCGTATTGGGCAGCGCGGACTGAAGCTCCTTCACTTTTTCTTTCGAGGCTTTAATGGCGATTGCATTGTAAACTTTACTGTCCGCTGCCGATCCAGTTCCTTGACGTGTAAGTGTCTGTGCTTGAAGATTAAGCCAATCCTGCTTATTTAGAAAGACAGCCGGAGTATGACTAAATGACTCGTTTTTTACAAAACCGCTTACGGTCCATTTTGTTCCCGAAGCTTGATCTACAATGATTGAGCCAATTTTGACTCCAGAATCAGACAGCTTTTGATCAACAAGAACATGTCCTTTTGTCTGATCCGAGATGGGCGAACCTTCTGTTACTGTTGGCGCCAGCCAACCATCGAGATTAACCGCGAGCAGAGTAACATCAATCTTCTCCGTATCTCCTAATGGAACAACCGTTGTCATTTTCACGCCAAGTGACTCTGCATTCTCTTTCCCTACTATTAAGCCAGCCTTTTCAACCTGATTCTGATCGAGCTGAGATCGGGTGAAACGGTGATTAGAGTCCTGTTCCAAGACAAAATGTGTTGCAGCCATATTCTTAACAGAAGCGGCGTTGTCATACGCAAGCCCCTGTGCAAGCCCGGTAACAAACAGAACAAGAAATGCAACAAGCACCATAATTGTAGCTATTAACGTATACCGAGCCTTTGCAAACCTCATTTCTCGAATTGCTAGATACATTGTGCTTCCCTCCTTCGGAATGGCTAAAGTATAGGAAGCGAATATGAACGGAGAATGAATAACAGGTTACAGTTGAGGTGGTGTCACGGTAAAGAGTGTTCCGTCAGACGAACGGATCACCTATGTCGAAGTGGATTAAATTAACCTGTCTCACCCTATGCATCTTTGGTGGATTCGCTGTTATTGTATGGTTCAAATAGAAAAAGCGGATGGTTAGATTCGATTCTAACTGTCCGCTTTTTCTGATTTTAAGTTACTTTTATCTTGCTTCAAATGTCAAAGAAAATAAAGTCTTAGACTGCCGGACATTTTATTTTCCAAGTCTAACACTTTATTTTTTTCTGACAGCATGCACGAGATGAATTTCACGCTAGCGTCGCGGTCAGACGATCACGCGGTAGTGAAGATGAACAACGCCGCTTCGGAAGCGACGCTCACCGAGCAGCTCGAGCCGCATGCGGAGGTTGTCCGGCAATGCTTGCTTGCCTCCACCCAAGACGATCGGATTAAGAAGCAGATGACACTCGTCGATCAGACCCGCGCTCATCGCCTGCCCGGCAATCTCGGCGCCGCCAATCGTAATGTCGGCTCCTGAAGACTCCTTCAACCTCCGGATCGCATCTGGATCGAATTCGCGCTCGATCCTAGTCCTGGCGCTTGACTCCGCTTGAAGCGTCCGGGAATACACGATCTTCTCAGCCGCCGGAACAAAAGTAAAGCCCGACCTCCATGAGGTCGGGCTTTCGTCTTTGCGTGCGGAACGTATGATTTATTTTGCGTTCTCATCCGGATGATGAATGCCGAACGTATTGCCTTCGGTGTCAATGTAATACCCTTGCCACGCCATTCCAGGCAGTGCATACTTCGGCAATGCAACCCTGCCTCCAAGATTCAGAATCTTGGCTTCGGTAGAATCGTAGTCTCCCACGCCTATTGTGCATGCATAGCCGTTCATGGCCTTGCCCGGCTCCGGGGAGGCGCCTTGTCGCTGCATCAGAGCCCCGTTGATTCCGAGTTCATCGGCATTGCCCGTCACAGCGCCCAAATAGGGCATTCCCGCATAAGCGCTCCAATCCTCGAATGTCCATCCGAATATTTCTCCATAAAACTTTTTGGCACGCTCCATGTCGTCTACATGAATCTCGAAATGAACGACTCTGCCCATGATTTCCTCCTATTTTGTGGCGTACAAATATATTCTTCAACTATGTTTGCCTTTCCTGCTTGCGGCTAAACCCCGTTGAAGCTTAGGTTGCCTCGCCGCCGGACGGGGTGATAAAATAAGAACCTTTGTTTTTCGTCATTTCAGAACCAAAAGTCAAAATGAGAACTAGATTGGGATGCTTGCCAGCCTTAGGATAGGAGTCAATCCCGGGAAAATCGTTATCGAGAGGTAGGCTATCGAAGGGTTCCGTGCCGGCACCTGCATTCCGATTGACAAATTAACGTAGAAAAGGATGAAGAGACATGGCAGAAAAAATGCGCTCACGGTTTCTCAATAAGATGACGAATGACGAGGTTGAAAAATACCTGGACAGGAATGATATCATATTTATTCCAATCGGTACAATTGAAACGCACGGCAGATTTCCGTTGGACGTTGAACTTACCGCTCCTAAGGCATTCAGTTTGCTGATGGCTGAAAAAGTGGATGGACTTGTACTCGGCGATCTTCCATATTTCTTCTGTGGAGCCACTACTACCGCCAGAGGTACGATACAGATGAGCGTCGAGAAAGGCGTACAGTACCTGAAGGAGATCAGCCATTCGCTTCTGAATCAAGGTTTTCGCCGCCAGATTTACGTATCTTTACACGGCCCTGCTTTTCTTACCGCAGGAACGGTCGTCATCGACTTTTTCGATGAAACGAAAGTTCCGATCACTTACATCGACCTGATCAACGCAATAAATATTGCTAAAGAGAGGAATCAGAACCTCGACCTTATGAAAAATGCGAACGAGATTTTCTTCGGCGGATATGAAATATTGGGGACAAAGGACGAACTGGTTATCGATCCGGATGCGGACATGAAGTCTCCTTTTGAACGCATTGAGCCGCGTACGGAAAAAGAAAGGATGATCGGACGGGGGGAAAGCCCCAACGTCCAGTTTTTCAACTACCTGCGCCGCTTTGCGCATCCATCCGGTTCAGTGGGTTTTTATTACTCGGAACCGAGCGATCACGGCGGCGAATATGGGGCCGCTCGTACGATTGAGGAGCGAGACGCACTCTGCGTCAAAGGGGCAGAAGTGATCCGTTCCATTGTCGATGCGCTTGATATGGATGAATACGTCGACGAGATGCGTCAACTTGACGTTTGGACCAGTAGCCTCATCAAAGAGAAATATAGTTCGATTTTACCGAAAAATAAGTTTTCGCCCTGGATTTGAATTAATTTGATCGGATTTTGATACAAATGGCGTCAAAAGGGAGGGGTCTGCGATCTGGATTTACAAGGAGCTTCGAACGAATCGGTATTTGTACCTGCTTGCTCTTCCCGGGTTTCTTTTTCTGCTCGTTTTTGCTTACCTTCCAATGTTCGGTCATATTGTGGCATTCAAACAGTTTCGTCCGAGCCAAGGAATTTGGGGCAGCAAGTGGGCTGGACTGGACAATTTCAAATTTTTCTTCAGTTCCGACGATTGGATTCATGTCACTGTGAACACTTTGTTTCTCAACAGTATGTTTATCTTTTTCACGCTGGGGATTGCACTCATCCTCGCGATTTTCTTGAATGAAATACGATATGCCTTGTATAAGAGATTAGCCCAATCCGTCATTTTCCTTCCCTACTTCGTCTCGTGGCTTGTGGTGAGTTTCATGACTTATGCGGTTTTCAATACGTCCGACGGCATCTTGAATAAACTGCTAAACGCCATGGGAGAGGGAAGTTATAACTGGTACGGAAACGCGAACCTATGGCCTTATATCCTGACCGCTCTGTTTGTTTGGAAAATGTCCGGATATGTCACGATCATTTTCTTCTCGGCTATTACCGCTATTTCGTCGGAATACTATGAGAGCGCTACTCTCGATGGTGCGGGCAGGTTTCAGCAAATTCTTCATATTACATTGCCGCTGCTTCGACCAACGTTAGTTGTCCTGCTTTTATTGCAAATTGGGAGAATTTTTTATGGCGATTTCGGAATGATTTATGGCATTATCGGGGATAACCCGATTCTGATTCCGAAGACCGACGTCATTGATACGTATTCTTTCCGCGCGCTAAGGAGTTTAGGCAACTTCAGTATGGCGGGTTCGGTGGTTCTTTACCAAGCAGTCATGGGGCTGATCACGATCCTATTCTTCAATTGGATAGCAAGGAAAATTGACAGGGAATCATCCTTGTTTTAAAGGAGCATGCGCATGGCATTTTCCAATCGGCTGTTTTCTGTTGCGGTATACTCGTTCATCGCGTTCTTCGTCGTGATTTGCGCCGTGCCGTTCTGGATGGTTGTCGTCGATTCATTCGCTTCAGAGAGCAGTCTTCAAACCGCGGGTTATCAGCTTTTTCCGAGCGAATTCAGTACCTACGCTTACCAATATTTGTTTCAAGGCAGCCAATTGTGGAGGAGTTACAGCGTGACGTTAGTTGTCACCGTCGTGGGGACGGCATTGTCACTTCTGATAACATCCACCATGGCGTATGTGATGGCGCATAAAAAAGCGAAATTCGGCGGATTGTTGTCGTTCATGACCTACTTTACGATGATCTTTGGATCCGGTATGGTTGGATTCTACATTCTCGTCGCGATTTGGCTGGGATTGAAAGATTCTATTTGGTCCATGATCTTGCCCTATCTGCTGAATCCCTTTTATGCTTTCATTTTGGTCGCGTTTTACCGGACAATCCCTTACGAGGTGAACGAAGCGGCGACGATCGACGGCGCGAACGAGTTCACGACTTTCTTCCGCATCATTTGGCCTATGACCGTGCCGGCTTTGGCCACGATCACCTTGTTTTACGCGCTGCAATATTGGAATGATTGGTATTTGGCCATCATGTTCGTCGACAACTACCACCTTCATCCGCTTCAAATCATGATTCGTCAATTGATTGCGAATATGAACATGCAATCGTATCTTCAGGGTGGCAACGTTTCGTTCGACAAGCCCTTGCCTGTCAAAGGTGTGCAATTGGCTACGGTCTGCGTTACGATTGGCCCGATTATTCTCCTGTATCCATTCGTACAGAAATACTTCGTCAAAGGTCTCACCATAGGAGCAGTAAAAGGGTAACTGGGTTATCAAATAAAATGAGAAAGGGCAGTGACGCATAAATGAAAAAAAGATTCGCAGCCATCCTTTGCGTGTTTCTTATGACAACGGTGTTGGCCGCATGCGCCGGCGGAAAGTCCGAAATCTCCCAATCCTCCGCTTCGTCCACCCAAGCAGCCAGTGAAAAACTCGATCCGGTCACACTTAAAATATTGATGTGGGGCAATCGACCAGCGGATTTCGATAAAGTGGTGGCGGAAGCCGAACGCAGAATGGCCGGCACGCTCAACGTCAAACTGGATGTCGTATTCGTACCGGTTTCCGATATCATGCAGAAAATACAGATGACGCTCGCTTCTGGCGAGGAGGCAGACCTTATCTGGGATTCGCCTTTGGCAAGCATGTATTCGAACATCGCCTCCGGTTATTATGAACCGCTTGACGATTTGCTGAAGAAATACGGTCAGAACATTCTGGCCACTCGTCCTCCTGAGATGTTCGAAGGCAACAAGGTGAACGGCAAAACATACGGAATCCCGCTGGGTGATTCGCAATATTTTGGCTATACCTATTTGATTCGTCAGGACATCCGCAATAAACTCGGTATAGCACCGATCAAAACGTACGACGAACTTGTAAAATTCGCATACGCCGTAAAAGCTAAAGAACCGGGACTCGCTCCGATTTTACCTAGCATAGGGTTCCTCTCGGAGGCTTCTTTCCGCTCCAGATTCGATCAGGAGACCCAAATCAGAAGAACGCAGGCTATGGCCGACATTACTCTCTACTACAAGAATAACGACGGCAAGGTGTACAACTTATTGGATGAAATGGAGCCGAAGGTATGGGATTGGATTAAGAATGCCAGAAAGATGTATCAAGATGGCATTATTCATCCTGACGTGCTGGCCATTAAGGACTACGAAGGAGAATTCAGCGGCGGCAAGGCGGCGATCATTCCGGTTAACGATTTCGGCGTGAAGAACAATATTGAGCAGGCCGTCATGAAAAATGTACCTGGTGGCAAAGTGGAAGCTGTCACGTTCTTCGATAAAACGCCAAAGAAGAACATTACAAACTTCTCGCAATGGAATTTCATGTCTGTGCCGATAACGAGCAAGCATAAGGAAAGAGCGATCCAATTCCTCAATTGGACGCAGCAAAAGGAGAACTACGATCTTCTTGCCTACGGGATTCAAGGAAAGAATTGGGAAGCAGTCGGCGATGACAAATACAAACCCCTCGATTCAAACTATTCATGGTTCCCTTATTTATGGATATGGAACCCGACATTTGAACGGTTAAACGCTTCCCAATCGGAAGAAGTGATCGAGCTCAACAAGTTTACCAGGGATGCGAACAATTTTGAGAAAGACGTGCTGACCGGCTTCCAATTCGATCCACAACCGGTGTTGAACGAGATGACCAAATTTAAAACGATCGAAGACAAATACTATCCGACTATTTTCAACGGCGTGCTGGACCCGGATACCGCTTGGGCGGATTTCAAAAAAGAAGGCGGACCATCGCTTAAGAAAATCCAGCAGGAGATGCAAAAACAAATCGATGCGTTTCTTCACGAATAAGTCGCCAAGATCCGAATGACGGAGGTCGACCAGTAACCGGAGGAGCTGCTTGCGCTGCGTCTTCCGGTCCTTCTTGGTTCCGAAGTATAGTGGCAGCAAAGAGAGGAGTATCATCATGAATCGATTGAAGCTTAAACAAACGTACATCCGGGTTTTTCTGTTTCTATCGATTCTGTTCACTCTCGCATTCGTGCCCTATACCCTCTTTCTTTCCGCCAAATTCACCACTTACGCGCAAGAAGAAATCAATACCAACGCAGGGGCCAGGTTTGATCAAACGCTGAAAGGCACGGAGTTCGCTCTGAACAGGCTTAAATCATACGCTTTGAGCATTTACGAAACACCAGCTGTTCGCGAATGGCTAATATCGGATACCAAGAATCCGCTTTCGGCCATGATCGCCTCCAATGGGATGGCTACATTGCTGGCCAATGAACCGTTCATTTATAAAACATACTTGATCAATACCAATACCCAGGAGGTCATTGACTCCAGCGTAGGAATACGGGCAGCCGACCAATTCGAAGATCAGCGCATGCTCACCAACGTTCGGGATGACAGGCCCAGGGTACTTCGGTTTTTTAATCATGAAATTGGCGGCCAGAAATTTATGTGTTTGGTTGTACCTTCCACGCCGATTCATAATGCCTACAACGGTTATTTGGTGATGCTGCTGGATAACCGACTGTTTCAGAATACGATTCTACAATCCAGCATTCAAACTGGCATTGAAGTGGCTATTACAGACGATCAGGGCAACGTGGTGACAGCTTCGCCTGGAGCCGAAGCGCTGGTTCAAGCGGCATTCCAAAATCGTGTTGCCGGTGAAATGTTCAAGATTGTCGACGGTGGCGAGGAATGGTCGGTAATCGAGCGGAATATGGAATCACAGCCGTGGACCATGTTTTACTTGACCCGCCTTGGGATCGCAAAAGAGAAGATCATAACGTTCCAGCGTCAAATTCTCGTAACTTCCTTTACTGTACTTCTGATGCTATTCATCCTCTTGTATTGGATCTCTCGCCGCTCTTACCGCCCACTGAGCCAATTGGCCGCGCGGATCAGACATGAGTTTGCTAAAGCCCGCATGAAGCAGGCACCCGATTTTTCCGCAAATTCCGGAGAGTATAGTGTTATTCAAAAAGGAATGGATGCATTGTTTGATACGGTGGACAACATGGTATTCTCCATGCGTAATCATCAGGAGGTGATCGATGGAGAATATATGCGGCAATGGATCCTTATCGGTGCCATGAGCGAACCGATCAGGGTTTATGTAGAATCCCATTTTCGACTGCTGTCCTACGAACAAATGCGGATGATCGTATTACGGATTGACCAGTATGCGGCGTTTACCGAAAAATACAGCAATTTCGGTTCTCGGAAATTGCTGAAATACGGGATAAGCAATATCGCCAAGGAAATTGTTACGGAGCAGGGATGGACAGCAGAAAGCGTCGATTTTGGTGGCGACCATGTCGTTTTCCTAGTCGGTCATAAAGGGAGAGAAAACGATTCATGGCTCAATGTCTTGGGCCAAATTGCCGAGCAAATTGAAACATGGCTGAACATTCATATAGTCATTGGCATGAGCGAGTCCTTTGAGCAAGAGGGAGATCTTCGCACAATTTATGATCACACATACGAATTGACCCATTTGAAATTCATAACGGGAGAAGGAAATGTATTTCAGGAGAAAGATTACAAACGGTATGCGGACATCGTCAAGCATTCGGGAGACGAAAAACTCGTCGAAAGCCTCATTCAAAATGTACGTCTGGGGCAACAGGATAAAGCAATTGCTATCTTGGATGTTCTGATAAGCCAAATGAAAAGTATGTCCAGAGCGGAATGTATCTTTGAACTAACCATTCTTTTTCATAACCTGATGAAAGCCTTGAAGCCTTTCGTTTTCTTTGATCATTCCGTAGGGATACAAAAGTTTCTGGAGCGTTTCCGCACGCTTGATGAGGTGCGGGATTGGTTAAGCGAGAAACTTGGAGATATTATTCTAAATATGTGGCAACGCCGTAATGCCGGACGCAAAGAGACTCTAGCAGTGGAAGTACGAGACTACATCAACAACCGGATTCACGATCCGATGCTCTCCGCAGAAGAAATCGGCAGCTATCTTAACTTGTCCACCAGCTATGTCCGCCAAGTGTTCAAGGATGTCACTGGAGTGACGCTGCTGGATTATATAATAGAAACCCGAATCGAAAACGTTAAAAGATTGTTGGAGTCCACCAATTGGTCCATCGCTGACATTGCCGAAAGCTCCGGCTTCCAGACGAAAAGTCATTTTTACACTACGTTCAAGAAAATGACGGGAAGAACGCCAAATGAGCATCGACAGTTTCATATGTCCGGAATAGAAAGATGAAGTGAATGATCGGGAGGACAACCTGTTTGAAAGATCGTACCGTCATTTTACGCTTGCTCGGCGTTTGCCTGGTTTGGGGCGCCAATTACGTCGCGAGCGCTTATTTGCTGCGGGAGTTCTCTCCCATTTTCCTGTCCTATTCGCGGTTGTGCGTCACATCGCTTTTCCTGATTGCGGTCGCAACCTTTGGTCGGAAATTGAAACGTCCCACTCGGTCGGAGTGGGTCCTTCTGATTTGGGCGGGGCTGTTTGGAACGTTGTGCAACCAGTTCTTCTATTTCGAAGGGCTGCAACATTCCACGGTCGGAAACGCTTCGCTCATCATCGCTCTGTCGCCTGTGGCGACCATGCTGCTGGCGCGCTTGTTTCTGGGAGAGGCTATTACCGTTCCCAAGCTTTCGGGCGCGGAGGATAGAGCGGGTTCGTTCCGCGCGCAAAAACTCTCGGATTTAGGCTATGAACGTTCTTGACAAAACACAAGAGCAAGCTATAGAATGATCAACAACTACACATTCGGATCATGCCTGTGAAGAGAATCCAACTCGGAGGCGTTTTCGTCAAGAGCAGCCCGTTCGGGTTGTGTCCTAAGCTTACCGGCCCCGCCCGTTATCGCGGAACCAAGAGGATTGAATCGCGTTATGTCGCGGTTCGATCAAGTTGGGTGGCACCGCGAGCTGACGCTCCTCGTCCCAATTCGGACGAAGGGCGTTTTTTTGTTACCCAAAAACTGGAAGAGAGGTTGAGGAACTATGAATCGTGTCTACAACTTTAACCCGGGGCCGGCGGCATTGCCGCTTGAGGTGCTGGAGCAGGCGCAACGGGCATTCGTCGAGTATGGGCAAACAGGAATGTCGCTCATGGAAATGTCGCACCGAAGCCGAATCGTGGAGCAATTGATGGGGGAGACGGAGCAGCTTCTAATTGAGGTGATCGGGTTACCGTCAGGTTACCAGGTTCTGTTCATGGGGGGAGGAGCAAGCACCCAGTTCGCTCTGGTGCCGCTCAATTTGCTCAAAGAGGAGAAAGTCGGGCGTTATGTGTTGTCCGGGAGCTTTGCGGAAAAGGCTTATCAAGAAGCGCAAACGGTAGGTCAAACGGAGATTCTCGCCAGCAGTAAGGCGGATAACTGGACAAAGCTTCCGGATGTGAACCCGCTGGCCGCCGGTATGAATACAGCTTACATTCACATAACGACCAACAACACGATCGAAGGATCGCAGTTTCAGGAGATCCCCGATACAGGCTCTATTCCGCTGATTGGCGATATGACGAGCGATATTTTAAGCCGGAGAATGGACTGGACGAAGTTCGCCATGTTCTACGCAGCCGCGCAAAAAAATCTGGGTCCCGCCGGCGTGACGGCCGTCGTTATTCGAAGCGAGCTGCTGAAGGAAGGCAACGAGCGTATTCCGACCATTTTCAAGTATGGCACCTATGCGCAGCATAAGTCGCTTTACAACACGCCACCCGTACACGCCATCTATATGACGAAACTCATGCTGGAATGGGTTGTGCGTCAAGGTGGTATCGCGGAACTGGAAAAGCGGAATACGAAGAAAGCCGGGTTCCTCTACGAAGCCATCGATGCCAGCGGCGGATTTTACAAAGGCATCGTGGAAAAGCCATTCCGCTCCATGATGAATGTGACATGGCGAATGAAGGATGAACTATTGGAAAAGGCGTTTGTTGTGGAATCCGAACGGAATGGATTCGAAGGTCTGGCCGGTCACCGCAGTGTCGGAGGACTGCGCGCTTCCGCTTACAACGCAGTCCCCACCGAGTCATGTCAGGCACTCGCCGGGTTCATGAACGATTTTCGCAAAAGACACGGGTAAGGGAGAGAATAGATATGCTATATACTGCGTTTGTACGTGAACATCGGGAGCTTCTGCAGCATACGGTTGAGAAGAAGGGGATAACACTCTCCATTGCGGACTTGCTTGAACAAGACGAGTTGCGGAGAAGGTTGTTAAAGGACGTCGAGGGTTTGCGCCATGAGCGGAACCGATTATCCGAGCAGATTGGAGAGCTTATCAAGCAAAGGAAACATGACGAGGCGGAGCAAGTCAAACGGCAGGTCAGGGAAGCCAATGAAGTGTTGGGCGGGTTGGAGATCGGTCTGGCAGAGGCGGAGAAGGCTTTCCGGGAGCTGATGCTGCTCGTGCCGAATCCGGTATCGCCCGATACGCCGGACGGGAAATCGGATGCGGACAATGTGGAGATCAGGAGGGTGGGCGAGCCTCCGACATTTGATTTTATGCCATTGAATCATGTGGAGATCGGCGAACGTTTGGGCATTCTCGATCTGCAGCGTGGCGTGAAAATTGCGGGTACCCGCAATTACGTGCTCAAAGGAACAGGTTATCATCTTCATCGGGCCGTTCAGCAGCTAGCTATGGATGTGCTGGAGCGCCGTGGTTTTACTCCGCTTGAGGTTCCCATGATGGTACGGGGCGAAGCGCTTTTGAATACCGGTTTTTTTCCCACGGGTGAGGACCAGGTCTTCGCCGTCGCGGAGGAGGACAAATATTTGATCGGCACTTCCGAAGTGAGCCTGGTGTCGTATTTCGGCAATGAAATCATTGAACTGAACGAGCCGATCCGTCTAGCGGCGGTCACGTCCTGTTTTCGGAGGGAAATCGGATCGGCCGGTCGTGATGTCCATGGGCTCTATCGGGTCCATCAGTTTGCGAAAGTGGAGCAAGTTGTATTATGCGAAAATGATCCTTCTCTGTCAGAGCAGCTCTTGCAGGAAATGACCCGGAATGCCGAAGACATTTTGCAATTGCTGGAGCTGCCGTACCGGGTCGTTGCCGTATGTATCGGCGACATGTCGCAAAAAACACACAAGCAATATGACATTGAGACTTGGATGCCAAGCAGGCAATCGTACGGGGAGACGCACTCGTCCTCGAACCTGCTTGATTTTCAGGCGCGCCGGGCAAATATTCATTATCGGGATGAAGACGGAAGGATGCAATATTGCCACACTCTTAACAATACGGCTATCGCAACCCCGAGGATCCTGATTCCGCTTCTAGAGAACCATCAGCGGGAAGACGGGACTGTCTATGTACCGAAGGCGCTGCGTCCTTATTTGAACCGAGCGGAGGAGATTCGGCCGCTATAGTGGAATATTCGGGGTAACATTAGTCACAATAACACGTTACGGAATCTGAAGCCGCTTGCGACCAAAGGCTCCGTAACGTTTTTTGTGCATGTAGACGGGATTTTTTTGATTTTGCACCGCAACGTGACTACTTACGTGGAACAAGGTACGGGGCTAATCCAGTAGCGATAACTCGATGCCCCCGATCATTTGGATGGATGGGCGGAGAACCGCTTAACGCATCTTCAATCTTTCCTTTTCGATATCCATAGATAAGATCCGCTTGATTTCCTTCAAACCACCTATGGACAGAAGCAATTTTGGCATTGCAGCTTTGGGCGACTTCGCGCGTTGTGTCATTTAAGCGATTTATTGACTCAGCGGACAGAGGGCTGTTCGGGAATGGATTGTATTGCGTGCAGCAAATGATTCGGGCATGACTTTCTCTTTTTATTCGAGTGAGCAGAGCAAGTAAATTCCGCTTATAATTATTTAAACTCTGTGTTGCAGTTAAGGGTTGCTGGTTTCTAAGCGAAATCAGTGCCGCATTCATTAAATCGATTCCGCCGATCCAAACGGAAACAGCATCAGAATGACTAATCATTGAGGAACCTTGCCCTATCGCAGCATCTAATAGATCACAGCTGCTCCAACCAGGACGAGCCAATACATATCCAATAACTCTACGGGTAGGAGAGTGGGAGTTCAAATGGGCTACAACTAATTGGGGATAAGCCATTGCGAAAGAGGAGGCACTTTCCCCGAATGTAATGGAATCTCCAAGAGCTGTATAGCGCAAAAGATATCGACCACCCTTTTCATAATCATACATGCTTTAGAGGTATATTATTGTGATTATGCGCGGATTGTGTGGACATTTATTATGATTGTTTCAACGACCGCATGAGGTCGGGTTTTTCTTCTTTTGATTTTCTTCATTCACCCAGCTTTTTAGACCTCTGCAGCATTTCCCTTAAAACGTGGGCAACTCGACTTTTCCGGTATTTTCGTTTTCTTTTTAATCAACTCTAACGATTCTTTATATGCTTTAATATTATTCTGCTTTAAGAACTGCTTGGCGGCAATCCGTAGGGTTCTCCTTAACAACAACGCTGTCGAACGAGTGAACTTAGATCGGAAACCCCTGCGCAATACACGCAGCGTTTTTTTGTAAGCCACGAGATCCTCTGAAGGAGGCAGGATAGCAAGTAAGCGGACTGACAAAAGTCACTGCTACTTTTAACGGTAAGCCTTATACGGCAGGAACAGTTATCGATCTGTCCGGCAAGCCGGGCAAACACAAGTTGATCATAACTGTAACAACGGGCAAGTCGCAGAAAACTTCTTATGTGATCGAAGCAGCGGCGAGCGCTGTTAGTATGCGAACTTTAGTTGACCGCTTCAATGCAGACCAACAATTCACGAATGCCGAAGCGGCTCGTCCTTGAACAATTATTTGGAAATGATGAGACGCTTTGAAGGAACGGATGAAGCTCAAGCGGACAAATATCTTAAAGGCTTTAATGCGAAGCTAGACCAACTGAAGAAGGATCAACTCATTTCGGATGGGGTGTACAGCACGCTGAAGGAAGGCGTCTATTACCTGATCGGGAACTTAGCGCAAAATAAAGCCGTTGAAGCCTCTTCGGTAGAAGCCTCTAGTCCTAAATATGTGCCTGCCAAAGCGGTTGATGGATTCCAGCAGCAAGATGGGCGAGCGAGTATACGAACAATAGTTCGTTCCAGATCGATCTCGGTGAAGCGACGGAGATGGACACGGAAACAATCGATTGGGAAGCCTATTTACAACAGACGGTATGAGCGAGCCGGTTAAGGTTACTTTTTGAATACAAGAAAGCAGCTGTTGCAGAGCTTCCTCTGTGACGGCTGCTTCTTTTCGTTTGGAAACCGCTTTTGAATAGGTTCTAGTTGATTTGGGTATGAATATTGTGCAACTGTGGATTCGGAGCAACGGAATTTCTAATAATAAGCTTGTTGGATGTAATGATTCTGCGGCGTTCTTGCTTTGGATTTTCAATAATGGAAACGAGCAGACGTGCGGCTTCTTCGCCCATGACCTGTTCTTCCTGGCTTACGCACGTTGGCGGTACGCTGGACAGGGAGGCAAGCTCATAATTATCGAAAAACACGACCGATAATTGCTCCGGCACGCGAATATTCAACTCTTTGGCCGCTTCGATAACCGTCAAGCCAACCGCTGCGTTAATGGCGAAGACGGCAGTCATATCGGGGTTTTGCTTCAGAAAGGTTTTGATTTCTTCTTTCGCGGACGGATCCGCTTTGCCTTCCTTCAAAATAACATTAACTTGTTCCGCATCAAAGTGTACCAAACGAAGCCGATGGTCTACCGGAAGATGCTTTTCCGCCAAAGCTTTCTCGTAACCGACGAGTCGGTCTTCGATGCTTGTCGTTCCCTGGTAAATTGTAGAGATAAATCCGATATGGCTGTGTCCATTGTCGATTAAATGCGCAGTGGCTTCACGGGCGCCTTCTACATTGTCTGAGCATACGCAGTTCGTTTCAATGCCTCGCAGGTAGCGGTCCACCACGACCAAAGGGAAATTGCTTAATGTAAGCCGTAATATTTCCTCGTTATAGGTTTCGCCGTCCACCGGGAAAATGATGATCCCCTTAACCCCTAGCTGAATAACCTCGCGTAAAATATCCTTTTCCGTTTGCTGAGAGTCGTCGGTTTTGCAGTAGATCAACCGGAAGTTCGATTTCGTCAATTCGTTCTCGATACCATTAAGCAATTGGGCGGTAAACGTATTTCCCAATCGCGGCATCAAGTAGGCGACCAACTGCTTGGTTTTGCCGCCGGATACGGCCGGTTCTGGACGATAAATGACGGCCTCTCCCGATGAGTCGTGCGAGACGAAGGAGCCTCTTCCTTGAATGCGGTATATCAATTGATTCTCGATCAACTGGTTGAGGGCGTTTTTCACCGTAATCCGGCTAACGTTGAATTGTTCCGCCAATTCGTTCTCGGAAGGCAGCCGGTCACCCGGCTTCCAAATGTTTTGATTGATTTTATCCAAGACATACTCTCTGATTTGCGTGTATAAAGGAATACGGGGGGTTGCTTTACTCACATGAATTCACTCCCACTTCAACATAAAACAAATGTACAACTTATCGACCGTGCTGTACAGCCGCTTTCCCGATTTACACATACAAATAAACATGTTAATATTGGTCGAAACAAATATACAACTATAAAAGTTGTATATACATATTTTTAAGGCGGGAGTGTTTGGTTTGACTGAGAAAAAAACCGTTCATATTATCTCTCATTCTCATTGGGATCGCGAGTGGTATTTGCCGTTCGAGAAATTTCGTATCCGGCTTGTGGAGCTCATGGATAAAGTCATCGGTCTCCTGGAATCGAATGAATCTGATTTTCATTATTTCCATTTGGATGGGCATGTGCTATTGGTCGAGGATTACTTGGAAATTCGTCCTGAAATGGCAGAGCGAATAAAGCTTCTCATTCGTGCGAAAAAGCTGTTTATCGGTCCCTGGTATGTGCTTCAGGATGCATTTCTGACAAGCGGGGAGGCGCAGCTAAGGAATTTGCAGCTAGGGATTGAGCGGGCGGAGCAGCTTGGGGGGAGCACCGGCGTCGGTTATTTTCCGGATACGTTCGGCAATATCTCTCAGTCTGCGCAAATTCTGAAAGGTTTTGAAATCGATACGGCGGTTTTCGGTCGAGGGATCAACGCGATCGCGGAAAACAATACGGTGCAGAATGACGGGAATGAAGGTTACCGTTCGGAGCTTTGGTGGGAGGGGCCGGATGGTTCGAAAATACTCTCCGTATTTCTGGCGAATTGGTATCACAACGGAATGGAATTGCCCGTAGATTCGGAAGCCGCCAAGGTCAGAGCCGCCGTAACGCTGGGAAATGTCGAAAGATTTGCCGGAACGGATCAGCTGCTGCTCCTCAATGGCTGCGATCATCAGCCGGTGCAAACGGACGTGGGACCGGCGATCCAGGCTTTGAACGATAACGTGCCCGGTTACCGGTTCATTCATAGCAATTTTCCGGACTATTTGAATGCGATTGCCCCTTATGCGGCCGGCTTTCAAACCGTATACGGCGAGCTGACAAGCCAGGAAACGGATGGCTGGGCGACTTTGGTGAATACAGCTTCATCCAGGCTTTATCTTAAGCAGTGGAATGCCAAGGTTCAGAATGAGCTGGAGCGTTGGGCAGAGCCGTTCTCCGCGATCGCATGGAAGCTGGGCGAAGCTTATCCGGAAGCGTTCATGGATCATGCTTGGAAGCTGTTGCTGCAAAACCATCCCCATGACAGTATTTGCGGTTGCAGTCTGGACGAAGTACATGAGGAAATGGTCGTTCGATTTAAAAAAGCTCATCAAATTGCCGCAGCATTAAGCGAAAAGTCGCTGGCTTCTATAGCCGGCCATATAGACACCGCTTCTTTGTCGACCGAACGGGAGAATGCCATCGCGATCGTGGTGTTCAATCCTTTGGGATGGATGCGGGACGATTGGGTAGAAGCTCAGCTGGATGTGCCTGACGAAATGGATTTCAATCACTGGGTTCTGTTGGACCCGGAAGGCAACCAGATGCCTTATCATGTCGAGGATTTGGGTTGGACGCATGGCTTTACGTTGCCGGATGACCGGTTTAGAATTCCATGGGTCAAACGCCGCTACCTGCTGAAAATTCAGGCACAGCGGATTCCGGCTGTCGGGTATGCGACTTTTATGTTGACGAAGGTTGATGAGGCTCAAGCCGAACGGCTGGACTCTTCATTTGAGCCCGATTCGATAGGGGAACCCGCTGCGGCAGACAAAGAAGAGATGAGTCTGGAAAATGAATATATTAGCGTTGCCGCAGCCAGTGATGGTTCTTTGAGTTTATTGGAAAAACATACAGGCAAGCGATATGAGGAACTGCTTGTGTTTGAAGACGCAGGCGATATTGGCAATGAATACATGTACAAAGAACCGGAAGACAAACAGCGTATCACGACCAAGGGAACTAAGGCGCGAATCAGCAGGATCTCACCTACGGAAATGCTTATTATTCACGAAATGGACATTCCGCTTCAGCGGAACGGACAGTCGCGGTCCCAAGAGAGAATCGGCCTGAAGCTGGAGGTGCTCCTCACTTTGAGACCTGGCGCCCGCAGGGTAGAAGTTGTGGTGAAGGGGAACAATGCGGCGAAAGACCATCGTCTGCGCGCGCTTTTCCCGACCGATTTAACAACGGACATATGCTGCGCGGATGCGCCGTTCGACGTGGTGAGAAGGAAAATTCAACCGTGGTCCGGATGGGAGAATCCTAACCGCGCGGATCGAATGCAAACGTTCGTGGATGTCAGCGATGAGCGGCAAGGACTTATGGTTGCCGCCCGGGGACTGCCGGAGTATGAGGTGCTAAGGGACGGGCGCAATACGGTTGCGCTGACTTTGCTTCGGTGCGTAGGGGAACTGGGGGATTGGAACGTTTTCGCAACGCCGGAAGCGCAATGCCTGGGAACCTTCTCCGCCGAATTTGCGATCGTTCCGCACGAAGGGGATTATGTTCAGGGCATACGGGAGGCGCATGCTTTTCAAACGCCATTGCGTGCGGTGACCACCTCCGTTCATAAGGGCAGCTTTCCTTGTAAGCAATCCTGGGTTAGCGTCGACCATCCCGCGTTATGGGTCACTTCTTTGAAAAAAACGAGAGCGGGTGACGACCTGTCCCTTCGTTTTGTCAACTTGACCTCCGAGTCCGTTGCCGTTTCGATTACGGGGGAAAGCATGGACGGGAGACTCAGCGTCGGGGAAGCATTATTGAATGAAAAATGCATCGGACAGCATGCTGTGGAAAATAACGCTTTGCCCTTAACGGTTCCGGCAAAAAAAATTATATCGCTTTTAATCTAAAAAAGGGGTTATATCCTGAACATCAAAGCCAGTCGCAAGAGGCTGGCTTTTTGGTGTTTTTCTTTTATCCAAGTGGAGGAAATAAGTCGCATATAGTCGAAATGTAATGTATGGAAATATAGAATATATGTATTGTTTACTTTCATGTCTTCGCATAGTTATGATTATAGTCACATAATCGATACCGAGCAGCAGCAGACGGGTCGCGAATTAGAATTTCCTACCTGGAATCTGCCATTAGGAAAGCTATGGAACATTGAAGCACAATCTGCGTATTCCTAATGAGGGTAGAGGAGGTATAAGTGTTGACTGGTTCAAAATACATAAAACTACTCGGACTTATTGTTGGTGTAGTGGTTTTGGATACCCTAGTGCTCTCGCCCGGGTTTCTAGGTGTAGAGATAGGCGGAAGTGCTCTTTCAACAGCGTTTGGAGTAACATCGTTGTTGGCCAGTGCGCTTGCGTTGCTTTACGGGAGTTATGCTTTACTGCTTAAGGCACCCGTTGTTGTACCTGTAAAACAAATCAAATCACACGAAGACTACGTGGAGGCTTTGACTCATTATAGACGCGTAAAAGCGCTGGAGGACGATATTACTCTGGCTTTGGAGCAATTGAGTCGGATGAGAAAGAAAATGGACACCTTGTTAACTGTCTTAAATCAGAAGTTCGATACGACTGAGTTAAGCTACAAGAAGTTCGCTTCCGTAACTCAGGAGGTAGAAAAACTATTTTACCTTAACGTCAGGAGCGTCCTAAATAGGCTTAATGTCTTTGACGAATCGGAGTTCAAAAGTATCATGAGCCAAAAACAAACGCGGTTTTCTCGGGAACTTCTTCAACAAAAGACGGAAATGTATAACGAACATCTGTCTTTCGTGAAAAATTCTATAGGGACTAACGAGGAAATTTTGTTGAAATTGGATAAGCTGCTGCTGGAAATATCGCGCCTGGATAGTTTTGAGCTGGGAGATATCGAAAATATGCCTTGTATGCAGGAAATAGACTCGTTAATTAAACAGACAAAATATTACAAACAGTGAGAGGTGCTAGGAATGGCAAAGAAGAGTAAATTTTTCCTGATATCAGGTTTTATCTTGGTAGTCGTGTTCGCCCTTGTGTATTATGGAGTAAATCTGACCTCGAATTTAGGGAAATCAAAAGCGCAGGTGACATCGGAAAACGTAGGCAAGCAATTAAGCGAGCTATATTCGGATATTTCCGTCACTACCGCGACGCCGGTAAAGGGTCAGATCGACCTTGATCCTGTCGATGTCGCTGCCTCGCTGCCGGATATCTCTAAGTACCCGATAACCGTAGACAATACGACTGATAACTTCGTTGAAATCTTCTCTTCTACGGAGAAGTCGGGGACCGGTGTTGACGGTTGGTTGGCTGAAGTAGCGACCGAATTTAACAAGGCTAATATTGACGTCGACGGGAAGCCTGCTTCCGTTAAGATTCGGAATATCGCTTCCGGTACGGCCGCCGATTATATAAAATCCGGTAAATATGTACCAGACGCGTACACGCCTTCAAACGAGTTATGGGGCGAAATGATAAAGGCGAGCGGCGTAAAAACTCAGCTTGTTTCCAAGCGTCTCGTCGGGAATGTTCCCGGAATTGTTATAGCCAAGGCGAAATACGATACTTTAGTAGATAAGTACGGGTCGGTAAATGTCAAAACCGTTACCGAAGCGATAGCGAATAACGAGTTTTCTATGGGATATACGGATCCCTTTGCCAGCTCTACAGGCCTAAACTTTCTCGTAACGGCACTCAATACCTTCGACAGCACTAATATTTTGGGAGATAAAGCGGTTCAGGGGTTTGAGAAATTCCAAGCCAATGTCCCCTTTATTGCGTCTACGACTATACAAATGCGCGATGCGGCTAAGTCGGGCAGACTTGACGGATTTGTATTGGAGTACCAAACCTATGTCAATGCAGCGGATTTGAAGAGCGGCTATGTTTTCACACCTTTTGGCGTAAGGCATGACAGTCCGTTGTATGCTTTAGGCGATCTTCCTCAGGCTAAGTTAGACATCATTAAGAAGTTTGCGGAATTCGTTGCGCAGGATAAGTATCAGAAATCAGCTCAAGAAAAGGGCTTCAATAATCTCGAGGACTACAAGTCGGAGCTTGCCGTAGTTGACGGTAACCTTCTGTCTTCCGCGCAGAAAGTGTGGAAAGAAAAGAAAAACGGAAGTAAACCTATCGCGGCCGTATTCGTAACCGATGTATCCGGCAGCATGGATGGCGAGCCTTTGAATCGGTTGAAGGAGTCCTTGTTGAAGGGGCAAAAGTATCTAGGGAAAGACAATAGTATCGGCCTTGTCTCCTATTCAAGCGATGTAACGATTAATTTGCCTATTGGGAAGTACGACACTAATCAGCAGTCCATGTTCGTTGGTGCGGTGAACAATCTCCAAGCTAGCGGCGGTACGGCCACCTTTGATGGAATTGTCGTAGCGTTGAAAATGCTTCAAGATGAGATAGCCGTTAATCCTAATGTTAAGCCTATAATCTTCGTCCTAAGCGATGGTGAGACAAATGAGGGTTATTCGCTAAAGGATATCAAGGGATTAGTCGAGACGTACAAAATTCCGATTTACACTGTCGGTTATAATGCCAATATTAAAGCACTTCAAAGTATTTCGAGTATCAACGAGGCGGCTAGCATTAATGCCGATACAGATGATGTTGTCTACAAGTTAGGAAACTTGTTTAACGTTCAAATGTAACTTAACCAGAGGAGGATTACGATGTCATTTTCGATGGAAGTAGCAAGTCCGGAAGAGATTAAGGTTGCGATTGAACAAGAGGTTAAACCTGTACCCGAGGAAGTCGCAAAGCTCAAAGAGGCAGCGGATGCCAATGTTGCCACGATCATGGCTTTGGATATTGAATCGCTTGAGAAGCGAAAAGAAATCCTGCAATCGATCGACACGTTCGGTCTAAATACAATGAAATCATCATCGGATAAAAATACGTTGCTTCAGGTTTCGGTAGGCAATCTCTCGAAAACGGGAGACGAAGGCGGGCAAGTAGCCAAAGGTCTTGCGGATCTGCATACTCAGCTGAAGGATTTGGACCCGAGCGTAGTAGACTTTGCCAAGAGGGGTTTCCTCGGCAAACTGTTTAATCCGTTGCGTGCTTACTTCCTCAGGTATCAGAAAGCCGATGCTGTAATCGCGGATATTGTTGTCTCTTTAGACAAGGGTAAATCGACCCTCAAGAACGACAACACCACCCTGGAGATTGAGCAACAGACGCTCCGGGATTTGACCAAAAAGCTTCAAAAGGAAATTCAGCTCGGGGTATTGATGGATGAGTCGATCGAGTCGCAAATCGAAGCGGCCAAACAGCGAAATGAAGACCCTGACAAGATCCGTTTTATCACCGAAGAAGTGCTGTTCCCTTTGCGTCAGCGGGTTATGGATTTGCAGCAGATGTTGGTAGTGAACCAACAGGGAATTATGGCAATCGAAGTGGTAATCAGGAATAACAAAGAACTGATTCGCGGGGTAGACAGAGCTAAGAACGTTACGATTTCGGCGCTGAAGATTTCCGTAACCGTAGCTAGCGCTCTCTATAATCAGAGGATTGTTTTGAAGAAGATCGAGCTCTTAAACCAAACCACGAACGAGCTGATCGCCGGCACGTCCAGAATGTTGAAGGAGCAAGGGGCCGAGATTCATAAGCAATCCCTTGAAACGAGCGTCTCGGTGGATACGTTGAAACAAGCCTTTACTGACGTGTTGTCGGCTCTGGATTCTATCAGCACCTACAAGCAGGAAGCTCTGCCGAAAATGCGTGAAACGATCAATCAATTCCGGGAATTGGCCGATAACGGGGAGAAGCAGATTCTGCGTCTGGAGAAAGGTCATAAGTTGGGGCTGTAATCATAGGAATGATCCTCGAAAGCGCCTAACGGGTGCTTTCTTTTTTTTTGAGGAGGAGTATTTTTTTAAAAATGCACATATACTACATAGTGTACATTCTGTACATAATTAAGTACAATGGAGGCGAGGAGGGATGATTATGCAAACGGTTCTTAATGCTACAGACGTTAGAGCAAATTTTGGCGAGTTTATCGATACCATTGTGAGAGAAAAGCCTCAAGCTGTCAAACGAAACAGAGACGTGATAATGGCAATCTCCAAACAGCAAATGAAGGAACTACTGTCAGTGTATGAATTGACATTCGAGTATGAGCAAGATGAGGACGGGAGATACGCAGGATCTCTCGAACAAATAGAGGATATCGTTGCTGATGCAGAGACGCTTGAAGAACTTAGAAACGAACTCGCAAGGCACTTGGTCGAATATTCGATCGACTATGAAGCCAATTACTCCCGCTACTACAATACCCCGAATCGGCATAAACATGCTCCTTACGTTTTACGTGTGCTTCTGGAAGATGACATTGAATTAGTAGCTCAAATGTTTCATGCCTAGCTGGAGTGATTTAGAAAGTTTTCTAAGACGCGATGGCTGGGTTCTGATCAGACAAAATGGCAGGGATAAGATCTTTGAGAAGACTCTACCTGACGGAGAGATTCTAAGAACGGCAGTTTCAAAGGGGACAGGGGAAATCGGAAAAGGTTTGTTCAATCGGATATTGAAACAGCAACTTCGAGTAGATAAAGAGTACTTCAACTCGAAGAAGTAGCAAGAAGAGTAGGCGAGGAAATCGCTGAGATGACATCAAATTTCGACTCACCTCGCTCCCTACCTCTTGCGGCAGGCTTTTTTTGCGTGGAGCGAGGGGCTTCTACCCATTTGCACCATGCGCATCACATCCTCGGGTCCATGATAATCTGAGGAACCAGCTTGGTGCACGACACAATCCTTATCTTACCCATGACCCGTAGTGTTATAACCCTTAGTTAATTTTGCGCTTTCCAGCATTGTCAACTCGATGGTCGCTTGGTTGTACTTCACCAAAAACTCAAGCTCCTGTGTAGAATAGGTTTCTAGCAACCTTTCAAAAGCTTCCCCCATTGAACGATAAATATTGTCAGAAGGGGCGAGGTTTTTCTGATTGACTGTAACGATTACTTTACGACGATCCTTGGCATCAGGTTCGCGCTTAACGAATTTCCGCTGCTCAAGCCGATCGATAACATTCGAGACTGCGCCAGTTGTGAGATTTAGTCGTTGTGCGAGTTGTCCGGCAGTCATGGGTCCTTCCTGCTGCAGTGTCGACACCGTCTTCATGTCGGTGATGCCTAATCCTAACTTAGCTGCGGCTGCCTGATGAAATAAAGCTGTTTCGGTGCTAGCCATCTGGCCTAAAAATTGCATTTGATTGATAAGAGCCTTTCGGTTCTCGGGTTCGTTCATATGTGTTATCTCCTTTACTTCTTGACACCTATTATCTTAACAATTAAGATACTTATTGAGGGAAAGTGCGTTAATGATTAAGATAATATTGAAGGTATTATAGTGGATATCAATTAATTGTGCAAGAAAGGATAACAGAACATGAAAACGAAAACCAGTGTCAAACATCAATCGGCAGCAGCCGCGCGGGTACATTATACAACGAGCTTCGTAACCTCTAAAGACGGCACCACCATAGGCTACCGCCAACTTGGCCGCGGCCCGGGTGTAGTGCTGGTACATGGCACCATGGAGTCAGCCCAAAGTCACATGCAACTCGCTGAGGCATTGGCTGATACTTACACCGTTTATTTGCATGACCGCCGTGGCCGCGGCCTAAGCGGTCCTTACAACGATGACTACAGCATACAGAAAGACGTTGAAGATTTGGACGCCCTTCTTACCCAAACGGGCGCCCACTATGTCTTTGGAGTCAGCGTTGGCGCCATTATATGTCTCCAAGCATCACTCACCCTGCCCGCGATTCATAAAGCCGCCATCTTTGAACCGCCGCTGATCATAAACAACTCGGTGTCGACCGACTTCTTGACGCGCTATGATAACGAGATGGCCCAAGGCAAGGTTACCTCAGCGCTTGTTACAGGAATGTTAGGCTCACAGATGGGGCCGCCGATTTTCAACTCTATACCCCGTTGGTTGCTCAAGCTATTGACGAATATGATGTTGGCAAGCGAGGATAAGAAGGCCAAGGGTGACTACGTAACGATGAGGATGCTGGCTCCAACGATGCACTATGACCTTCAACTGGCCATCGAGACGGAAGGGTCACTGGAAAGCTTCGGTGCTGCACGTGCCGAGTTACTCTTGCTTGGCAGCAGCAAGAGTCCGACCTACTTCAAAGTTGCTCTTGATTCCCTGGAGAAGATTTTTCCGTTTGCCAAACGTATTGAGTTCCTAGGGCTCAATCATGGCGCCTCAGGTAATACCAACAGAGGCGGCAATCCAGAACGGGTGGCACAAGAACTTCGACGATTTTTTACCTAACTCAAAGGGATGTATATTTTCAATGCAAAACATTTCGAGAAGTGGGTAAAAGGGCTGTTATAATAATGACCATATTTTTATGATTCGAAGTGAGGTTGGGGTGAGTTGATGTTTGAACAAATTGATAAGAAGAAAAGTTTGCTCGATCAAAAAAAGCCACTTCCTGTCCATACGCTTAGAAGCATACGAGAGCACTTGATCATCAATTGGACATATCACTCCAACGCTATTGAGGGAAATACATTGACTTTATCAGAAACAAAAGTTGCTCTTGAAGGCATTACAGTGGGCGGCAAAACGATAAAAGAGCATTTGGAAGCTATTAACCATAAAGATGCAATATTATACGTCGAAGAAATCGTCAAGAATCAAGAGAGCTTATCGGAATGGCAAATCAAAAGCATCCATCGACTTATTTTAAAAGGTATTGAAGATGAATATGCTGGAGTATATCGTAAAGAAAACGTGATCATTAGCGGTGCACAACATATCCCGCCGGATGCCGTACAGGTTCAATTGAAAATGGAACGATTCATTAACTGGTATGAACATGAAGGTCAGCAATTGCACCCCGTTGAAAGGGCTGCGATCATTCATATCGATTTTGTTGGGATCCATCCTTTCATTGATGGGAATGGAAGAACGTCGCGATTGTTGCTGAATTTTGAGCTAATGAAAAATGGCTATCCTCCTATTGTCATTCAAAAAGAGAATAGAAGTGAGTATTATGCGGCATTGAGCCACGCTCATACAAACAGGGATAATACGATATTCGTCTCATTGGTTGCCGAAATGATGGATCAAACTTTCGATTATTATTTAAAGCTAGTATAGGTAAAATACGAAGACCGTAAGCGATTGGGCTTGCGGTTATTTCATTTTTTACTAACGCTATAATATAGAAAAGGTGATCATTTCGCCTAAAGATGAGGTATTATGTAGGTGATTGTCATTTTTAAGTGAAACCTGAGGGGGCTGCAGTCGTGGACACAAGACAATGGATGTCGATATTGCTTTGTTTCGCGACGGCGCTGATGCTGTTCGTGACATTCCTGTCCTACCGGAAACGTCACTTGCAGGTTGCGCGGACGATGATTTTCGTAATGCTGGCAGCGTCATGTTACTCTTTGGGCTACGCATTCGAAATTTTGAGTACAGGCTTACACGGCGTAAAACTTTCGCTCCAATTCGAATATTTGGGTATCCCCTTTGTCTCCGCGTTTTGGCTTCTGCTCGTCATTCAATTTACAGGAGCAGCGGCTCGATATCGAAGACTTCTGGTGATCATGATTTTCGTTGTTCCCATAGCGACCTTTTTCATTCATTTAACCAATGATTGGCATCATCTCATTTACGAAGAGTACGTTCCGAACTTGAATGCGGCGGTTCCTTTGTTTAACACCGTCAAGGGACCTTGGTATTCGATACATGCGGTCTACAATTATACGATTCTACTGTTCGGCATATTGCTGTTTATCCCGATGTATCTGCGGTCTTTGCCTATCGTGCGGAAGCAAATCATTGTCCTCATTCTGGGCGCGGCTGCCCCCATGCTCTTTAATATGGCCTACATGTTCAGCAAAGTCATCGATTTCACGCCATTCGGGTTCGCCGTATCCGGCGTTGTTTACGCATGGGGCATTTTCCGTTTCCATTTGCTGCGCTTAACGCCGCTTGCGTTCGCCAAAGTGTTCGATACGATTCGGGACGGCGTTGTTCTGCTAGACTATGAGAATCAGATCATAAACCACAATCGCGCGGCGGAAGAGGTGTTTCCCGAGCTCGGTGCAACGAAGAGTTTTCCCGCTCACGGCAAGGACGTTTTGTCGGCTTGCCCGGATTTGCTGGAGCGGATTTCCGCCGTGGACAGTCGGGATGAACGGTTTTCGTTCCAGCGTTACCAGGCGAACCGGCATAAGCATTATATTTGCAGCTTGTCTTTTATATACGATACCGGAATGGCTCCGATCGGAAAAATGCTGATGTTTAACGATATTACGGAATGGATGGAAAATGAGGCGCGTTTGCGTGAAAAATCTCAAAAGTTGTCCCAACTGAACGCATTTAAGGACAAGCTGTTCACCGTCGTGGCCCATGATATCCGTGATCCGATCGCGCTTCTGGTCAGTCTGACCGAGTTGTTGGGCGAGGAACCGACGGATGCGGATATCGCGAATGCTGAAGTTTTCCAGGAAATTAAAAGGCAAGTAAGCAGCACATTCCATCTTGTCGATAATTTGCTGGACTGGTATCGCAGTCAGAATGGGGAAGTCGCTTTTCGTCCGTTGGCGTGGAATTTACAGCAGGTTGTCCGGCAGGCTATGTCGCTTTCCGGTGCTAGAGCCGGTATGAAACAAATTCAAATGAGGGAGTTTGTTGATGAGACGCTCACGGTGAGCGCCGACAAAGAAATGCTCGACCTCATTCTCCGGAATTTATTATCGAATGCGATCAAATTTTCCGGAATGGGCGGAACAATTGAAATCGGCGCCTCCTTGGAAGGCGATCTGGTTAGAGTTTCCGTGAGAGACAACGGGGCGGGAATCGACGAGGAGACGTCAAAGCTGCTGCGGCAAGAAGAGTTGTTTTTCAAGGAGCGGGGCTTCGCGAACGAGGGTGGCAAGACGAGATTCGGTTTGGTTCTGACCCGCGAGTTTCTTCGCATCCACGGCGGCAGCCTCCAGTTTGACAGCGTTCATGGAGAAGGAACGACTTTTATATTCACTTTGCCTAGCTCTGCCAGCAGCGGGGGAGCGATTAACGACGATGGAATGGGGGCGGAAGCTCATGAAAGCCATATTGGTTGACGATGATCCCGTGATGCATCTGATTATGCGGAAAATGCTGGTCAAGTATCCAGACGTGCAGGTAGCGGGCGCATTCACGGATACGCAGACCGCAGCCGCGTTCCTGAGCGACAACGCCGACATCGGGCTGGCTTTCGTGGATATCTCCATGCCGGGCGAGAGCGGGATGGCATTTGCCGCCAAGATGGAAGAGGCGGGCGGCAGGGTGCAAATCGTGTTTGTCACCTCGCATAAGGAATATGCCTTAAAGGCATATGACCTATCTGTACTGGATTATTTGGTTAAGCCGGTGTCCCAGGAGCGGCTGGAACGAACGGTTAATCGCGCGCTGGCAGGTAGAGAATCCTTTCGTACGCAGCCTTTGGAGAATTCGGATGCCAGGGGGAGAGATGAAATTATCATCACGACGCTAGGCGACTTCTCCGTACAGAACGAGGCTGGCCGCGTGAAATGGATTTCGAGCAAAAGCGCCGAGTTGTTCGCCTACTTACTGCTGAATCGGAGCAAACGGATTGCCCGTTCCCGGCTGGTTGCGGATATTTTCGGAGGCATGTCCAGTGACAGCGCGGAAAAATATTTGAATACGACCGTCTATCAGCTGCGCAAGTCATTGGAGCCGCTCGGTTTGCGGGAGGCCGTACGCTCGGAAAATGACGGTTACGCATTGGAATTAAGCAACGCCGTTATCGATTACGAGGAGTTTGAACAACGTGCGGGAAAGCCGGGGAGCATTGAAGCCGCCGATGTGGAAAACGAACTGCAAGTTGAAAGGCTATATACGGGAGACCTATTCGGTAATAAAGCTTATGTATGGGCGATTTACGAGACGGAGCGCCTTGCCGAGCTGTATGTGTCCTTCGTTAAACGGCTGGCCGAGGCGCTCCTCTCCATTCGGAATACAGCTGCCGCAGCAAAGCTGCTGCTTAAGCTGTATGCCCGTAATCCACTGGACGAATCGGTCGTAAGCCTGCTTATGAAGATACATGGGCAGGACGGGAATAAAAAAGGGTTGACGGCTCAGTATACCGAGTATGTTAAGCTTCTCAACAGGGAGCTCGGCATTCGTCCATCCAAGGAGCTGCTTCTGCTGTATGACTCGCTGGTGAATGACCTTTTCGACAATAAAAAATAGGGGGATAAATGAATGAGCGATACCCTTGACTTTACAGGCTTCCCCAAAGAAGGGTTGCAGTTCTTGAAAGATCTGGCGGATAACAATAATCGTATAAGACAAGCATCGGCGGGAAGTTTTGGGATGGCGATAGTAAAAAAACGGACGGCCCCTCCTTCTACAAGGGGACAGGATAGGCTTGATGACCG
Source organism: Cohnella silvisoli (assembly GCF_021190915.1). Classification (GTDB taxonomy): domain Bacteria; phylum Bacillota; class Bacilli; order Paenibacillales; family Paenibacillaceae; genus Cohnella; species Cohnella silvisoli. The sequence continues at coordinate 54,228 of NZ_JAIOAP010000016.1, read as the reverse complement.
GAATGTTCCAATTCTCCGATCCTTCAAGCTTACCGAAACGCTCTAATAGATGATAGGCTGGGATCTGAACTCGATGAAATTCTGGCTTTGCTCCTTAAAACCGGCGAGTATAAAATCAATGAAGAGCATTATAAACGGGTACCCAAGGGCTACGATGATAACCATAAACGCGCTGGGTTGCTTCGTCACAATGCTTTCTATATTCACACACGGAATATTGGACAGGAGATACTTTCCAGCCCGGCGCTTGTTAACGTTTGTTTCGAACATTTTCAAGAGATGCTGCCAGTAAAACAATGGCTCGCCAAAGTCATTCAGCAGTAAAAATTCAATGTAGACGGAGGACTTTATATGGCGTTTGCAAAGTCAAGCATTTCAATCCGGAAACCCGTTGACGAAGTGTTCGATTTCATCTTGGACGGGGAAAATAACAACTTATGGAGGCCGGCCGTAACTGACGTTAAAAATACATCCGGTAAAGTTCTCGGCGTAGGAACAACCTTTATTCAAGGCATGAAAGGCCCATTTGGAAAGCGGATTAGCGGAGATTACGAAATCATCGGATGCGAAAAAAATAAATTAATTTCGTTTAAGGTCATATCAGGACCAGCAAGACCAACAGGAAAGTATGAATTCGAATATGATGGAACGGAAACGCGAGTGACATTTGCCTTATCGTTGGAATCGAAAGGATTCGCCAGGCTTATGGATTCAATGATCACTAAACAAATGCAGTTGGAAGTAGCCAATCTCTCGAATATGAAAACCTATTTGGAATCTCTGTCGTGAACAAAAACTTTTCTTCCCCCTATAAGTCCTCGCAAGAAGGCGCGCCAGATACCGTGCCGCTAGACGGCGGACGTAAAAAAAAGCAAAGCAGCCCGGGGACCCGGAGCTGCTTTGCTGGAATGAATGATTACGCTGCGATATTCGTCTTCAAGACGAATTCGGTTGCTTTAAGCAGTATTTCTGCGAATGCTTTATCGATCTTTTTACCGGATTGCGCCTTAACTTCGTTCTCCAAAGCTTGAAGCGATCCGGATTTTACTTTCACAAGCAGGCTGTCTACGATTCCTTTGTGCGTGATTTTTCCGCTATCCGACCCTACTTGGATAAGATCATCCAGGTGAGCTGCATCCATGATAACCTCGATGTTAAAGGAGATTTCGCTCTTGTTACCCGCGCGGTCTTCTGCGGTAATCGTTGCCTTGTGAATTCCGAAGCCAAGAGCGAAGGGTGCGATTTTCAGCGGATTCGCCGCTGGATGGCCATCCAAAACCACTCTCAGGTCACGAACACCGCTCAGGTTATCAGTGGCGACGAAAGGAAGCGACACTTCGTCGTGCGGATAAACCGTCACTTTGCCCGGATTTTGGATCGCCGGACCGGTCTTGTCGATCCAAATCAGCAGCGAACGAGCCGCTTCGACGTTGCCGGCTTTGTCGATGGAACGGAACTCTACCGCATTGCGGCCTTCCGTACTTACCGTAAACGTTCCTCCAACTGCCGGCTTCCAATCTCCGCTTCCGACCCGATACTGCGATTCTTTGACCCCGATTCCTGTGCCGTCTACCGCAGTCAGCGTCAATTTCACATCATGAACGTTGTATGCGTCTTCCCCGCTTAATCCGTCGACCACAGCCTCGGTCACCGGAGCGACGAGATCCGTACTGATTCTGCCCTCCGCTTCATAACGAATAGGCGCGGTAAGGCTTTTGACAAAATTGACGGTTCCCGTGATGTCTTCCGGACCTTGCACCACGTTTTTGCCGTATAACCCGATCAGCTTGTATTTGGCACTGGTCTGGTTGTACATGAAGTTATTGACCGTAAGCGAATAGGTTACGGCTGGGTCGACCGGTTGGCCGTTCTCCAGCGTCAGACTTACGATCTTGTTCGTTGCCGTGTCCCAAGTATAGCGAGCCCCGCCTATAAAGGAGTCTGGACCGTATTGCGGGCTGATCATGGCATTTAGAATTTCCTTGAACTGTGCGCCCGTCACGTCGACCTTCACTAAGGTGTTAGCGAACGGTTGGATGTTGAACAACTCTCCCCAAGTGACCGGACCGGCATCCAGATTGTCCCTCACGCCGCCGCCGTTCATCAATGCGAAATCGCTGCTCATTTCAAACTTCATGCCGTCTGCGATCAAGTTGCCAAGCGCGTTGTCACCCAACACGTCTTTCGTCGGATAGCCTTTGGTTATCGCAATTTCGTTCGTCCCCACCACGGCATTCACTTTGGGAGCGACCAGATCCTCGTACTTCTTCAGAATGGCCGCGATTTCCGGATCCGGCGTGATGCCGGACTGCACGACGTCGACGATTTCGGCGGATTTCTTCACGATGTCATGGGTGGCCGGGTCGATTTCCAAGTCGATATCCACGATGGCATCCCCGTATTCCCAAGCCTGAACGATCAGTTTGTTATCGACGATAGCGTTGAGCTTGACGTGGTTATGCGCGGCGTAAATGACGTCGACGGCATCGTTCACGTTGTTGGCCAGATCGGCGATTTCGCCTTTCGCGGAGGTGCCGTTCTGATCGCCGGGAACGTGAGCCAGAACGACAATCGCTTCCACGCCTTGGGCTTGCAGCTCGGGGACGTATTTGTTGATCGCAGCTGCTTCATCGGTAAAACGGACGTTCGCGATTCCGGTCGGCATGACGATGCTCGGAACGGCCGTCGTTACGACGCCGATGAAGCCGATTTTGACTCCGCCGACTTCCTTGATGGCATAAGGGGCAAGCACCGGTTTTCCCGTGTCTTTGTATTCTACGTTCGCCGCGACGACAGGAAAGTTCATTCCTTTGTAGTTCGGGGTACCGTTCGGATGGTCGCCGCCGTTGATCAAACGCAGCATTTCGTCCACGCCTTCGTCGAACTCATGGTTGCCGAGGGTTCCGATATCGAAACCGAGAGCGTTCATGATTTCCACGGTCGGCTCATCCTGGAGCAGCGCGGATACCGGGGAACTGCCCCCTACCATATCTCCTGAATGCATGAGCAGCGTGTTCGGATTGGTTGCCTCGCGTTGGCGCAGATAGGCGGCCCAATATTCAGCGCGGCCAAACTTTACGCCAGGGCGGGTGGTCACTGTACTCGTTACGTCGATCTTCCCGTGCAGGTCGTTCATACCCAGCAGTTGCACTTGTACATTATTATTCTGACTGACTGTATTAACCGTACTTTCTGCGTGAACCTTAGTAACGGCAGGAAATACGGATGTGATCATAAGGGCGGACAACACAAGCGATAGAGTGTACTTTCTCAACATTCTTTTCATAACCTTCCTCCTATAACATCTATTTAGCTCCATAATAATAATAGAGGACCATTGTCAAATGGCCCTCTATTGATTGTTAAATAGGAATAAATTATTGAAAGGTTGACTTTTCGGTTTTTTTACTCTGTTTTGACACTTTTACAATAAACACGATTTAACATAAATTTGCGATAACAAATGATCGATATGATTACATTGTCTAGACACCCAAATAACAATGCCGTATTATTTTGCGGGCTTATGCCTAGAAAGCCGGATGTAAAATAATGAAGCACAACTATTTGATCATTAAGGAAGAGCTTGAACGTCAAATTCGAACAGGTGAGTTGGCGATTGGCTCGATGCTTCCATCCGAGCCCGACATGGCTCGCAAATTCAATGTGAGCCGAGAGACGTTTCGGGCAGCCGTCAAGCAAATGGAACGGGAAGGCAAACTGAGAGTCCGCAGCGGAATAGGGCGTTTCGTCGTTCGTCCCTTGGCTTCGATCCCAAGCAGCATCGATCATCTCAGCTCTACCTCGGAGATGATAACGTCAGCCTCCCTAAGCGAAGGGGAACACCATGAGTCCATACGCGAAGAACCGTGTCAGGAGGAATGGGCCGACTTCTTGCATATAAGCCCGGGAGATCCAATAACGATCATCGAGCGTATTCGAATGGCCGACGGTGAACCCGTCTCCTATAATATTAATATCATGCCTAATGCATTGATCGGGGACGCATTTCAGAAGACGACATTGCAAGGCTCTCTCATGAAGTTTCTCGAAGACGTATGCGATATTCGTATCGTAGCTGCCAATACCGAGTTAATTGTCCCGCCGTCTTCCGATACGAATTGCCACAAATTACAGGTAAAACCCGAAGCCACGGTCATTTTATTGAAACAAACTCATTACAATGAAGACAGGGTGCCTATCCTATTCTCCTATGATTACTTTCGTAACGACGTATTTAAATTTTGGGTACGTCGAGAAAGGTAAATCTCATATTCAGAAGTTTGACCGCTCTTCTTACTCCGTAAGAAGAGCGGTTTTCTATTTAACTCATGTTTAATACCCGCGTGATACAACGATGACAGTTCACAACGATAATGAAGCCAGAGGATGTCTAGACAACTCCTCGAAAGCCTGTAGTTATGCGGGTTGCAAGATGGAACAAATAAAAAAATCATGGATCGGGAGGATTACAATGTTCAAGAAAACGAGCACCAGACTCGCAAGTGTAATGATGATGGTAATGTTAGCGTTAGTTACGGTGTTATCGGGTTGCGGTGCTAACAACGACACCCAAGCATCTGCGGCAAGCGAATCTCCATCGAATTCGGTGGTTGAATCGGCAAGCGCTGAGCCTGACCAATCGGCTTCCCCTGAATCGAACAAGCTAGTCGTGTACGCCGCATTAAACGAGGATGATATTATTCAGCTTCAGAAGAAATTCAAAGAAGATACCGGTATCGAACTCGAATATTTGCGCATTGGAAATGCAGGCGAGACTAGTACGCGTATATTAGCCGAGAAAGCGAATCCCCAGGCTGATATTTTCGTAGGCGGGTCCGTTGAATTTTACGAGCCTCTCGCGAAAGAAGGTATTCTTGAAAATTACGTTTCCCCGAATGCCAAGGATCTCGATGCGCAGTTTAACGATCCGAATGGTTTCTGGCAGGGCTGGTACATGGGCGTGCTCGGAATCATTCTAAATACGGAAAGATTCGAGAAGGAGCTTGCGCCCAAGGGCGTAAAAGAACCGACGACTTGGGACGATCTGCTCGATTCTAACTATAAGGGATTATATATTACTTCCAATCCCGCTACGGCAGGCGGCGGTTATATCTTTGTTGCCGACCAATTGTTCCGCTTAGGAGAAGAAAAAGGTTGGGAGTACTTAAAGAATTTGAATACGAATGTGCACCATTACACGAAAGCGGCAGGGGACGGAATTAACCTTACCGCTACGGGCGAATTTGTTATCGGGATGTCATGGGCGCATGATATCGTGAAATCCGCTAAACAAGGTTATCCGATTAAAGTCATCATTCCGAAGCAAACCGCTTTCGAAATCGGCGGAGTCGGTATCGTCAAAGGCGGCGGAAACACGGAAAATGCGAAGAAGTTCGTTGACTGGTTATTGACTAAACCAATCGGGGAAATGAATACGCAGATGTCCAATCGCTATTCCGTTAGAAAAGACGTAGCCCCGCCGGAAGGCATGGTCAAGATCGAAGATGTGGATCTTGTCGCTTACGACAGAAGCAAAGCTGCCGAGATGAAACCTGCGGTTGTAGAGAAATTCACTCAACTTACGGCTAAATAAACAAACTAAATTCAAACACCTCCTCCTATAATTGTTCTGCGGGAGGAGGTGCACGGTTTACCTCCGAAAGGTGTGGAACGTTGTGCGATTTAGAAACGAACCGTTGCTCGCTATCGGTATCGCTGCCCTTATCATCTTTACCGGTTTTTTTGTCCTTTGGCCGATCCTTAAAGTCGTTAGCTATTCGCAAATGGGAGACTACCTCAAGCTTTTTACGAATTACCGTTGGTCTCACGCCGTGCTGAACAGCTTGTTTATTACCGCTATTTCGACGATTTCCTGTACGATTATCGCTTTCGTATTTTCCTATACGATTACAAGGTTAAATGTCCCTCTCAAAGGGCTATTTAAATTCATAACGATACTGCCTATCGTCTCGCCGCCGTTTATCGTTGCGCTGTCCTATATTCTTCTTTTCGGCAGACAAGGCATGGTTTCCAAGCATGTTTTGCATATGAATTTCGACATTTACGGTTGGCACGGATTGTGGCTGGTTCAGACGATCACCTTCTTTCCCTACGCCTTTGCCGTTATTCACGGAGTGATGAGATCCATCTCTACGAATTTGGAATATGCCGCCTACAATTTGGGGGCAACGCATTGGCATGTGTTTAAGAAGGTTTTCTTTCCGTTATGCCGTCCGGGTGTCGCTGGAGGTGCTCTTATTGCGGCTATGAACGTGCTGGCCGATTTCGGGAATCCGATTATTATAGCCGGGAACTTCAACGTATTGCCGACTGAAGCTTATTTACAGATGTCGGGCCTATTCGATTTAAGATCGGCTGCCGTTCTTTCCACCGCACTGCTTGTCCCGGCGCTTGGCTTATTTCTATGGAATAGATTTTGGGTTGGCAAGCTTTCTTATGTTACGGTTACCGGCAAAGAAACGTCCTTGGAGTTTTATCCGCTTCCTTTTGCCGTCAAGTGGGGGTTATTTTCTTTCTGCCTATTCGTTACCCTCTTCATTCTCGCTGTCTATGGGGTTCTGTTCTATGGCGCTTTCACGAAGACTTGGGGTTATGATTGGTCACTTACCTTGAAAAATATGGAATATGTCATGGATAAGGGACGAGAAATCTACAACAGCTTGAAATTTGCCATCCTCTCTTCTGTGGCTGCGGGGCTGCTTGCGCTGCCGCTAGCTTATATCGTTCAGAAGAAACGCGTGGGCATTAATCCCTTTCTGGATTTCATGGCGATCCTGCCGGGAGCGGTTCCCGGGGTATTCCTCGGTCTGGGCTTTGCTCTAGCGTTTAACGAGGAGCCTTTCCTTCTTACAGGAACTTCTCTGATCATGGTGCTAGCGTTAATGTTCTGGAATTTACCTACGTGTTACAGCGCATGTTTAGCAGGTCTTCAGCAAATCGGCGGAGCGCTGGAAGAAGCCTCGTTGAATTTGGGGGCAGGCAGCTTTACGACCTTCAGGAAAATCGTCCTCCCTTTATTGAGAGGTCCGTTCATGACGGGAATCGTCATCTCGTTCTTGAGGTCCATAACCTGTTTAAGCGTCATTATCTTTATCTATTCCGCGAAGACTTCGGTCGGCACTGTATCCATTCTCGGCCTTGTGCAGAATGGGGCTTGGGGGAGTGCGTCAGCCTTTACCGTCGTGCTGATTTCCATCGCCTTTGCCGTTTTGATCGCGATGAAACTAGTGTTGAGAAAAGAAGGTAAATCAATCGGGCTTTAGTTGGAGGAAATCATGAGCGCATCAGAGATTGCAATCAAAATTGAGAACGTGACGAAAACCTTCGGACAATTCGAAGCGATCAGTCAAGTGTCGCTCGATGTTCCCGCAGGCAGCTTCACGACGCTGCTCGGACCAAGCGGCTGCGGGAAGACGACTCTGATGAGGTTGATCGCGGGATTCTATGAGCCGGATAACGGACAAATCTATATACGCGGGCAGAAAGTAAACGGATTGCCGGTATTTAAGAGAAACACTCCGCTTGTCTTCCAAGAATATGCCCTTTTTCCGCACATGACGGTATACGACAACATCTCGTACGGATTAAAGCTGCAGAAGGCCTCCAGGCAGGAAACGAAAGAGAAAGTGGATGCCATGCTGAGCATGTTCGGTCTTCAGGGTTTGCAGGGGAGACAACCCAAGGAACTGAGCGGCGGCCAGCAGCAACGCGTGGCATTCGCCAGAGCGCTAATTACCGGACAGCAGATCCTGCTTATGGATGAACCCCTTAGCAATCTTGATGCCAAGATGAGGGTCGAAGTAAGGAACGAGCTTAGAGAACTGCAGCAGCGATTAGGAATTACCGCTATTTTCGTAACGCACGATCAGGATGAAGCTTTGGCGATTTCCGACACGATTGCGGTGTTCGATCATGGACGCATCGCTCAAGTGGGCACCCCCTGGGACATTTATTTTAAGCCGCTGAGTAAATTCGTAGCCGACTTCGTAGGGACGGCTAACTTCGTGGAGGGCGAGGTTGCCGCCATTGAAGGAAGCGACATCGTGATACGGAGCGGCTTTTCCTTGTTCAAGGTTCATCAAAGCAATCATTCTTTGAGAATAGGGGACAAAGCAACCCTTGTCATACGGCCGGAATGCCTAACGATTATTGACGAGGCGGATATCGGAATTGTGAGAGGTAACGTATGGAGCGGTACGATTGAGAAAAGCAGCTTTCTTGGACGTACGATTCGATATTGGGTCAATGGCGCTCCCTTGCAATGGATCGTCGATGACACAAGCCCTAGCGTACGGGGTTATCTTCAAGGAACCCTTCGCTTTACGTTGGATAAGCACAAAATCCATATCCTGCCGGGGGATGCGAGGGGGGCCGTATGACCAAGGTCAACTTGCAATTTCTCGATGTCGGCTGGGGAGACGCTCATCTGATTCGACTGCCTTCCGGATGCCTGACCTTAATCGACGGAGGCGATGGCACGGTATCCCCTGATCAAGATCATCCGGTATCATGGATGGACAGACAAGGGATCGAACATCTCGACTGGTTGATTCTGACTCACATTCACGAGGACCATCTTAACGGGCTTCTGGATATTGCCAGAGCTAAATCGGTTAGTAAAGCCGTTCTTCCTTACGAGCCGTTCAAGTTGATGCCCGAGAAGGTTATTGAACAACACGGCAACGATTTAACAAAACGGGTATATGGCATGTTGACCGCCTATTTGGAGCTCATTCATCTCTTAGGACAACAAGGGACCGAGATCCTATGGCGGAACGAATGCGGAACGAGCGAACAAGCAGTTCTCTGGTCCGAAGAGGGGGTATCGCTAACGCATCTCTATCCCTGGGCAGGGGACCCTCTTCCTGCCTATGAAACATTATTGAAGAGCTGCGAGGGCGACGACTTAAGGGCGCTTGAAAGTTTTTTTGACTTATCCAATGACGACAGTTCGGTTTATCGCCTTAGTTTCACGCAGGATCCGGACAAGAGCATTTTATTTGGCGGGGATCAGTTAGAGGCTGGATGGGAACGTCTTGCGCAACGGATGGACATTCAAAGCTGGGTTTGGAAAGTTTCCCATCACGGATTGCCGGACGGCTTTAATCCTCGACTTATTTCCTTGATCAAGCCTGCCCACTGCATCATTCCCATTAGCGCGGACCGCTCCGAGAATTTACGGCCGGCATGGGAGTCTCTTCGTTCCTGCACCGATGCAGCATTCTATGTTACGGGCCATACGGGTGGGACGAATCCGCAGCGGATAGAGAGCGAATCGGCGATTATTGAAATCGGATATGGAGCCAAACCTTCTGATCCACACAAGTAGGGGATGGCTTGTCCAAAGGAGCTTTATAGGTGAAAGCAAATGGATTTCATCTGTTGCTCGCTCTCGCGGCAGGAATGCTGGGAGTCGTCCAAGGGATGATTAATGCCCATATCGGTAAGGCTCTTGGCCAATACGGGATGATTGTCGGCGTTTCAGCCGTACAGATTTTCATCGCATCCCTTGTAGTTTGGCGCTTTAAGTCGGTTCCTTTACAGCCAAGTATCCTTCTATGGATCGTCATCGCAGGCATACTAGGCGTAGGCATCATGTTCGGGGTTTCTTATGCGACGGGAACTGTCGGGGCATTGCCTGTCTTTATATTCATGATTGCAGGACAAATCATTGCTTCGGCAATTATCGATCATTTCGGGTTAATGGGCTTGCCTCGAAATTCTTTTAACCTATCTAAACTAGGCAGTATCCTGATCATTATGACAGGCGTTTGGTGCTTAATGAAATCAACGAGCTAAGGAGAAAATATGAATGAAAACCAGAAGGTAGAGGATACATTGCTGCAAGACGCGACCCGTTATGCGCGGGAGGTGGGTGAGCAGATCGTGAGCTTCATGAAGAAGCCATTGCGTATTCAAGAAAAAAAGAACGTTTCAGATCTTGTGACCGAGGTCGACCTACTTAGCGAGAGAATCTTACAGGAGAGAATAACCAGCGACTACCCCGAGCACTGGATGATGTCCGAGGAAACAGATGGGAGCTTGAGGAATGCTCATGAAGCTTTCCTGCTGCCGCAGACGGGATACGGATGGATTATCGATCCTATCGACGGGACAACGAATTTTATTCACGGCTTTCCTCATTTTGCGATATCGATAGGCATTGTCAAAGACGAGCAACTCGTATGCGGGGTCGTCTATAATCCCATAACCAATGAGCTCTATTGTGCCCGAAGGGGTCATGGCGCCTACTTGAACGGCCGCCTTATTCAAGTGGACTCGGAATCGCAGTTGGAGCACGCTTTGCTGGCAACCGGCTTCCAAGCTGACGATTGGAGACCGAATTCTCCGGTTATCGAGCAAATCGGCAGGTTTACGGGGAAATCCAGAAGCGTGCGCATTGTAGGCGCGGCCAGTCTTGATTTGTGTTTAGTGGCCTCCGGCAAGCTGACCGGCTTCTGGCATGAGGGTCTCTATCCTTGGGACGTCGCAGCTGGCGTGCTTATTATCCAGGAGGCCGGAGGCAGGGTAACCAACAGGGAGGGCTCGCCGTTTCGATTAAGCGACAACTCGTTGGTTGCCTCTAATGGGTCTATACACCAAACACTGCTATCCTTTCTTTAGGATCAATCGTCCAGAATAAGACGGGGCTTTTTGCACGACAAGGGGACAAATGGGTGAAAAAAGTCACGGGATTGATATCATTTTCACAAAATAGAGCATGCGCATGTAGTTGTGCCATGGGAGATGCGAAAGTCTAGAACTTAGGCAAGATACTGTAAAACACAGGCAATAAGGCTGTTATGTGTTTGATTGAACAGGGTTTTATATTGAAGTAACGGGCAGATTAGCGTGGTGGAAGATTGAGTTTTAGTATCTATAAGAACCTACTAACTTCTTGGAGCCCATAGCATTATAGACACTCCTACAATGCAAATAGCAGCACCTAACCAATCATACATATCCGGTGTTTTCTTATCGACGAGCCATCCCCAAAGAACTGCGAGAATAACAAACACGCCGCCATAAGCAGCATAGACACGCCCAAAGGATGGAAAACTTTGTAGCGTTGGAATGATTCCGTACAGGATGAGGATGAAACTTCCGACAATCCCATACCAAAGAGGCTTGGATTCTCGCAACCAAAGCCAAACCAAGTATCCCCCACCAATTTCAGCGATCCCTGCGATTACAAAAATCAGGATAGTTAACAACAATTACGAGTACTCCTTTCTAAGAACATGTTCCGGTGCTTTTAATTTTCATAAAGCATTCAGACCAAGTAAGGCATTTGCAGTTTAATCCATCATCTAAAATTTGAATCATCGAATTAATTTGTTTCTTTTTCTCTTCAAGCTGCGCACGTTTTTCACGCGCCATTTCTTCCCATTGCTCGGATGGGGGGAGTGTTTCGAAACCTTGAAGCAGTACACCGATTTCTGGAATCGTAAAGCCGGTTTGCTGCGCAATTTTTATAAATGTAATTCGTTCAATTAGATTTTCGGAATAGCGGCGCTGACCATTTTTTCGTTCCGGTGGTGGCAGTAATCCAATTGATTCGTAATAGCGAAGCGTAGACGCGTTTATATCGGCTTTTGCCGCCAGCGTTCCAATGCTGAGATTCGGCATAGGGTTTCACCTTTCTTGACTTAAAGCTAACTTTAAGTTTTATAATGAAAATTATAATACCAATGGGGTGGTGTAGCAAATGAAAAAAAATGAATGGTTAGCGGGTCTTGGTGTTCTTGGAGCATGCGTGCTTTGTTGTGCATTGCCTTTACTTGGTGGTGCAGCAGTTCTTGGCATATCATCTTTCTTTTTAAATCTGGTGGTTATTGTTATATTTGCTCTTGTCCTTACTACTATTGCATTCGTTGTTTATCGGCACCGCAAAGCGAATGGAACATCATGCATGAAGCCGGGCTGCAACTGCACGTCATGTGCAAGTGGGAGAGTCTGAACTTATGAATGAAATACCGATTGCATGCTGCCATACGGTTTTCACGAAAGATGAACGTTCGGTTTATAAGGATATATGGAGTGAATTAGAAAAAAGAAGGCTCGCAGTTACGGAGGTTCAAGCTGGGTTTGAGTATCAATTCCCCGGTGACTTGGAAACGCTGCGCCTTGTAAATGAATGGGTTAGCATGGAGAGAAAGTGCTGTCCGTTTTTAACCTTTACGGTGATAGCAAGTAGTGAAGATGAGCCGGTTTTTCTTCAATTAACTGGAAACGAAGAAGCAAAAGCATTCTTACGTTCTGAAATTAACGATAAGATTGCTTTGATTACAACAATCGGCAGCCCAATTCCACAATTCTTCGAAAACGGGAGTGATCACGGCATTATCGTTTTACTTCGGCACAGAAACCAAAATTGCAGCATCACATAAAACGAACGACAACCAGGAAAAAATCGTATATGCAGTTTTAATTAATGGATATTTCTCAATCCAAGATTGGCAAGTTCGATAGATAGCCTCAAGGAAATCCCGAATTCCGGTTCGAATGGAAAGCTGCTTGGATTCTAGAGCAATGAGCGATTGAACGGATTAAATGCTTGCCTTCTAGAAATATTAGAGTTATTATGGATACATAAAGTCGTTAATGGAGGTGCTGAATGAAATATTCCCAGGCAACCGACTATGCGCTTCATGCGATGCTCCATCTGGTAACGGCGGTGCCCAATAAGCCTGTTGGCGTTCAATTGCTTGCCGAGAAGCTGGGCGTTTCGCAGACCTATCTGTCTAAGATGATGACCAAGCTTGTTAAGGCCGGATTGATTCAGTCCGCTCCCGGCGCGAACGGGGGGTACCGCCTTAGGCGGAAGCAGGAAGAAATCTCCTTTCTGGATATCATCCATGCGATCGAAGGGACCGCTTCCTTGTTCGAATGCAGCGTGAATCACGGAAGCGAATGTCTGATCCAGCAGGTTGTGGTCGATGCCGAGCGACAGATGGAGCAGTATCTGGAGAACAAGAAAATAGCGGATTTGGCGAAATTAATGAAGACGGAGTAAGGATCCGTTCTTTTTTTGAAGTCATTAAAGATATAATAAGTCCGTTATATCTCTAATATAAATATGGAAAGCGAAAGGGAGAATCAGAATGACTCACGATTGTGTAATTATCGGCGGAGGACCGGCAGGTCTGAATGCTGCTCTTGTGCTAGGCAGGGCAAGAAAAAATGTGGTGGTTATTGATGAAGGGCGTCCGCGTAATGAGGTTACTCGCGAGATCCACGGCTTTCTTACTAGAGATCATACAAGTCCAAGCGAATTTAGGCGAATTGCGAAGGAACAGATTAGATCATATCCATCCGTTAGCTTTGTGGAGGATGCTGCCGTATCGCTCACGGGAACCGATGGTTATTTTCAAATTACGACTGCAAGGGGACAGATCTATCGAAGCAAAAAGGTGCTCTTTACAGTAGGAATGAAGGATCTTCCGTTGGATATTAAGGGGTTGACAGATGTATATGGCAAAAGCGCCTTTATCTGCCCGTATTGTGATGGATGGGAACTAAGAGAGCAGCCGCTTGTCTTAATTGTCAAGGGAGCGGATGCACTGCACTTGGCCAAAATAATATCGGGATGGACGAATCATTTTACAATCTGTACGAATGGTCCTGATGAATTGACGGACGCGCAACGTGAGGAACTAAATCATCATAACGTTCCTGTGTTTGACTCGCCGATCCAGTCTATCGAATCTAACGACGGTATGGTGCAGCAAGTTGTTCTGAAGGACGGTACCAGAATCGCTTGCACGGGGATATTTTTTAGACCGAAGCTTAATACCGGATCAGACCTGCCGCAAGCTATAGGTTGCCAGATCACGGAAGCAGGAACCGTCATCGTCGATAATCTCGGCAAAACGAACGTTCCAGGCGTGTTTAGTGCAGGTGATGCAGCATCGCAACTTCATCAAGCCATTATAGCCGCTTCTTTGGGCTCACTGGCCGGTGTGGGCATTAACAACGAACTGAATGAAGAGGCTTGGAATAAACGTCTATAGAATGGGTCAAACGATGGGGGGAAAGGGGGCATAACAATGACTGAAGATCTTACATTTAATACACAAATGGCGGCGGCATACGAGAAAAACACTCGAATATCGATTCCCACATATGACTCGTTATTCGCAATGGTTCAGTCTTATTTTCGAGTACAATTGGGCGAAAAAGCGGCTTCTTTGCTCGTGATCGGCGCGGGCGGCGGCAATGAACTTTCCGCGTGGGGACCATCTAACCCGGGGTGGACATTTACTGGAGTCGATCCTTCGGAAGAGATGCTTAAGATCGCTAAACATAAAGTAGTTGAACTAGGATTGGAAAGCCGAGTCAGTCTCATCCAAGGGACGACTGATGACCTTCCTCAGCCAGGTTCGAAGTTTGACGCGGCAAGCTGTATTTTGGTTCTTCACTTCATTAACGATGTTCAAGAAAAGTTGAAGTTGCTTGGTTCTATCAAGGATAAACTAAAGTCGGGAGCCCCTTTCGTTCTCGTAAGCGCGTACGGAAACAGCGACGATTCCGAACTTCAAGCCAGGTTAAATGTATGGAAAAGCTTCTGGATAGATGCCGGCCGCGAATCATCCAAAGTTGACGAGATGGTAAGCGGCGGCTTTACGAAGCTTTCTTTACTTCCCGAAAAACAAATCGAAGGGCTGTTGGCAGAATCCGGGTTTACAAAAATAACCCGGTTTTACTCTACAGGCCCTTTTGCAGGATGGATTTGCCATGCGGAATGATTTGCTCAAAAAAATCAACTTATCGCGTAGTGCAGCTGAACGACGCCACTGCCAAGGGACTTGGAATCCAATAACTCTACATCTTTGTATTGGTAGTGTTCTGTATCTAGCAACAGGTTGAGTCCTTTACCCTCGAGCACAGGTGCAATATTGAATATCAACTCGTCAATAATTCCTTGACCAATAAATGCATTGTGCAGATCAGCGCCGCCCGCAATGAGGGCTGTTTGATGTCCTTTTCCTTGCAGGTAATTCAGAGCTTCTTGTGGTGATTCCACAATCTTTATGCCGGGGATTTCTTTGACGCTCTTAGAAACCACGACGATGTCAATATCGGCAAAAGGACCTGCACCGCCGCTTCCCCGCATGCCCTCGAACGTTCGACGACCGACGATGAAATTACCGGCTGTCTTTGCATGCGCCGCAAAATCATCTAATGCTTCCTTTTTTGGCGGATTTTCGGGACTAGATTGTGCATAGTTACCATTAGCGGTTAATGTTGCCCAAAGAATTGATTTCATATATTTATTCCTCCCTTTCAATGACTTTGCGGATAGAGGCTGCAACTCGATCAGGCCGATCCTCTTGCACGTAGTGTGAAGCATCATCCAGAACTTCGGTTTCGTTCTTTTTGAGGTATCTCTGCCATTTTGCCATCTCTGTAAGCGGAAAACCGGCGCTATCTTTCGTGCCCCACAGAATTTGCACGGGTAAATCAGATAGCACGGGCAGTTTCGATTCAATTTCCGTAAGCCACTTTCGTGCCTTCCGAATCTGCCTTGGGAAAATCCACGTCGGTTTCCTTGATTTTGGAGTTGGGAAAGGGTCGGTATAGGCTTTTCTCAAACTTTCCGTGACTTTCTCAGTTTGGAAAATCCCGTGTGGGACAATGTTTTTGGCGAAGAAGTTCCGCCGTGTCTGAAGCCAGTATCCAAGGGGCCATCCCCCCATGGCCA
The DNA here is from genome assembly GCF_021190915.1 of Cohnella silvisoli. GTDB lineage: Bacteria > Bacillota > Bacilli > Paenibacillales > Paenibacillaceae > Cohnella > Cohnella silvisoli. The sequence goes on along the minus strand of NZ_JAIOAP010000016.1, from coordinate 38,501 downwards.
AAGAAAAAATCTTCATTGCTGGAAGAGTCGCTGGCCAGGCCCAGGTATTCATCACGACGATGCCGCGCAGATTTTCCCGGTGCCGAACCGCGTAATTTAATCCGATCGGTCCTCCCCAATCCTGGACGACTAGAACAAAATTCTTGAGATCCATGCGACGGATAAATTCCATGACTGCATCAGATTGCTCTTGTGGTGTAAATCCATACTGGGATGGCGCCTTTGACATGCCCATTCCAGGGTAATCCAAAGCGATAAGACGATGTTCGTTGCGCAGTTCCTTAATGACATTTCGATAGAGATACGACCATGTGGGATTCCCGTGGAGGAGCAGAACCGTTGGCCCTTGTCCTTCGTCAATGTAATGAATGTACCCGTCACGATAGGGCAGCCAGTGGTCTTTGAATGGATACTCCATCGAATCTACTTCAAATTGTCTTTTCATTTCTGTCTCCCGCTCCTTTCTTTGCATCGATTGTTTTCCTTCCTTGTTCACAATAGTAGCGATCTATGATACATTTGAAAAGTAGTAACATTAAAGTGCAATAGTTTCAAAAAATGAACTATGGAGGGATATCGATGATCAGTCCAGGATGTCCTGGTGCTATTGAACCGATCTTGACGATTTTAGACGGCAAGTGGAACCTGCTGCTATTGCGTGAATTGTTTAACGGTACCAAGCGTTTCGGGGAATTACGGCGTTCGCTGCATCCGATTAGCCCGAAAACTTTGACCGATCGGTTGCGCATGTTGGAGGAACAAGAAATCGTGACACGTACTCTATACCCTGGGGTGCCTTTGCATGTCGAATACGAGCTTACCGAACGCGGGCAGCGCCTGCAGCCTATTTTTGCCGCCATGTGGATGTGGGTTCAGGAGTATGGCGCATGTCCCCAGAAAGAGACGGACGATGGGGGTCAAGACGCTGAAGCGGTGATGTGATTGTCTTGCAATTCACTTGAGGCGGCTCCTTTTTCATTTGTTGGAGTAGCGGGCAGCTTAGAAAGTAACAACGTATAACACTGCGTGGTTCTGTAGAAAAATATAGTCGATATAAGTTACGAACATATCAGAGATTTATATTAATTGAAATATTTGTATTTCGTTGTTATGATTAGGTCATAAATTGACTGTGTGTGACTGGTGAAGCATGGGTAACCATGAGGGAGCACATGGATAACTAGCCGTACGCCTGGGCAGAGGTAAGGGGAGATCGATCCCCTTACCTCTTTATGTTTCGACCCAACTAGGAGGGATGATAAGATGACAGCAGAAAAACTAATCTTGGATGGTAACCGAGTTGCATCTGACATTAAGGAAACATTGTTGGGCAGAATCAATCTCCTATCTGAAAAACGTATTGTTCCATGTTTGGCGACTATCTTAGTCGGTGACGATCCGTCATCAGCCACCTATGTACGGATGAAAGGAAACGCATGTAAGCGACTCGGTATTCAATCTATTCGCATTGATCTCCCTAAGAATACCTCGACGAGTGAATTAATTGCAGCTATCAACAAACTCAATGCTGACCCTAATGTACATGGAATATTGTTACAGCACCCTGTTCCTAATCAAATAGATGAAAGAGCAGCGTTTGAAGCAATTAGTATTGAAAAGGATGTAGATGGGGTAACAACCCTGGGATTTGCTCAAAACGCCTTTGGTTTCGCCGATTTTCCTTCCTGTACACCAGCAGCAATTATTGCTATTTTAGACTATTACAATATCCCTATCGAAGGGAAACACGCTGTTGTGATTGGGAGAAGTCCAATCCTCGGAAAGCCTGTGTCCCTAATGCTTTTAAACAAAAATGCAACTGTAACGACATGCCATTCCAAAACAACTAATTTAGAAGATGTGGTTCGTTTAGGTGATATTGTAGTGGCGGCTGTGGGTAAGCCCAAATTTGTTCAGGGTGATTGGATAAAACCAGGTGCTATAGTGTTAGATGCTGGTTACAATGAGGGTAACATTGGGGATGTTGACTATGATAATTGTCTAAAAAACGCCTCCGCGATTACTCCTGTTCCAGCAGGGGTCGGTCCAGTAACAATAGCTATATTGCTCAAACACACTGTTGAAGCTGCTGAAAAATTAACTTAAAGGTATCGGTATTAACTAGTACCTAGTTTTTCAACTAGCAGAAAATGAGAGCTGAATAATGAGCAACGAGCAGGTCGTCATGGCAGCCTGCTCGTTTTATTAAACTAACGGACAGATTTGTTGAAACACTGCAACCTTCATGTGGGTCTCTAAGTCTCAAAAATCAAGGGAGTGGATTTCGATTATGAAAATTAATGTTTTGTTTGCATTTTTTTGTCTTGTGTTTCTGATTGGTTGCGGTAAAGAAACAACTGAGCAGAATAATGTTAATCCTATTGAATACCTTAAGTCGTTTGGTTGGCATGTTGAGGAAAAAATTAGCAAAACAATGCTAGAAACAAAAAACTCGGATTCAAGTATCGCAGGTATTGTTGATTTGAAGCCGTATGTGAATAAAGAAATTTATATTACAACCTACTTGCTGAAAGAAAAACACAAAACAGGAAAGAAAATATACGCTTACATTTATCAAATTAATGAAGATATTATTGGTGGATACGGACATATAGAGACTTGGGAGCCTGGAGTTTTCTCTTTGAAGGATAAAGAAAGGTTAATCAACGGAGGAACAATAAATAAATAGCGTGTTCTCCTTCATTACGCTAACGGAGAACGATAGCTCAATAGACATCAGGAGAAGGCTATCGAATCTTGCTATACGAGGAGAAAACACAATGGATTTGGAGAAAATCAGAAAGACTTTGGCATGCTCGGATTGCCCCGGAAGCGAGATCAAGATTGCGCATAGCTTTAACGAGGTTGGCATCTATTCGCGGACACCGATGAAAAGACCGGAGCGTACGGACTATCGGCATCTTAGGGACCGGATTCTTTTCGTTTGCGGCAAATGCGGTTGGATTTTGCGGGAATATGCTGATGACCCGGGTAAGTTAAAGTAGAACTTGAGCTGGTACCTGTAAAGGGGTGAAGTAAGGGATGGGAATTGATGAGATTATTAGTGTAGTTCCTTATGATGAACGGTGGACTGCTTTATTTCAAAATGAAAAAGTAAATCTTATGAAAGCTTTTGGAGAAGATGCTATCGACATACAGCATTTCGGCAGTACGTCGGTACCAGGAATGTTTGCAAAACCGATAATTGATGTCTTGATAGGCGTTAAAACGCTTGAGTTGAACTTCTCCGTAACTAACAAACTAATAAACTTGGTTATGAAGGGTTCGGAGAAACGGGTGTAAAGGGAAGATTATATTTTCGAAAACGCCAAGAACATGCCTATAATCTTGCTGTCGTCATTTGGAACGGCGAGCAATGGGTAAATAACCTTCTCATAAGAAATTACTTAAGAGATAACCCAGATATAGCTAAGCAATACTGTGAAAGAAAACTCAACGCCATCCACAAAGGATATACTACACTGCTCTCTTATTCGGACGAAAAAGCCGATTACGTATATAATTTACTCGAACAAGCTAAGAAAAGCATTTGATAGGGACAGAAAGAACCGCTAATAAGGAAATCAAAGAGAGGAAGGAACGTAGTGTAGGATGCTACTACTCATCCACAACCTCCTAGATCTTAAATTCTGCAGCCAATTTTACTGATACGTCGGTCATGTATCCTTCGATCTGCTTTACGACCCGATAATCTCCAGGCTCAAGCTTCCCGGGAAACCTAACCTCCTCCTGGTGTGATTCACCGGGCTTCAAACGGAACCCAATTGCCGGAACGGCACTATCGTCGGGTAACAGCTTCCATCCGTCAGAAACTTTTTGATAAATCCCATAGCCATAGCCAAAATACAGCTCGGTTGGACCGGCATTATAAAGAGATAGCTCCGTTTGGCCAGATCCGTCAATCGGTTGTTTTACGGTTAGTCGAGCGTTGAGTTCATTCGGTGGTACAAAAATGGGAGCTAACATTGTGTCCTCTACAACACCCTCAGGAGAGACGATTTCTATGCTGAGGAGATAGTTTGTGTTCGGCTGTTCTGGGATGTTGTATGAAAAATCAAGACGTCCATCAACCGTATTTTTGATGTCAGCCATATACTCTGTAATCTGTTGAAGTCGTTTTCCGTCTTTGTCCCGGCTTGTAATTTGAAAACGCACAGACCGCCCTTCAGGAACCTTACCTAAAGCCGCTCCTACATCACTTCCTGCCTCCGTTTCTTCGGAAGTGTAGGAAGTAATGAGACTGAATCCGTTCTCCCCTTCAAACCATTTTCCTGTCATGGGATGGTAATCCTTAGCGGCAGATAATGCTCGTTCCCGAGGGAGCTTGGCAGAAACGGTTACCTTATCCGGATTGCCTACAGTATCAGTTAAATGAACGACAGTCGTATCAATGAATACAGAAGGAGTGCTTTCCAAATGCGTGCTTGATTTACTTTCGCATCCTAACAAAACAAATCCGAATGCAATAATCACTAGAAGCTTTCGCAAAAAAATCCCCCCTTACTCTATAGACGACTCATTTAGGGAATAGTTACGATGGTATGGACAGTGCCCCTTACTCTTATACAATTTAGAAAACAGAATACCTAAGGAGTGGTAGAAATGGCGCGTGTTTTATTTATTAATGGTGGATCAGACCAAGCGTTCTTGAACAGATCAAAGGAGAGCATTTTGATTACATCATCCATGATTCCATGTTTGGTTGTGGACGTTTACTTGCTCAAATTCTTAAGCTTCCTGCAATCAACTCTTGTACTTCTTTTGCGCAGACAAAAGGTTCATTCGATAAAATGTTGGAACAATTTTCTATAAAAGTCCCTACAGAAATTGTTAAACCTATAAATGATAAATTTCAAAGCCTGACGGTAATGGTGAAGGAAAAATATGATGTGGAGATCCATTCTCCTTACGAAGTGTTTTGTAATCCTGCACCACTTACAATCGTTTATACAACAAGGGAGTTTCAACCTTATGGAGAAGCATTCGACCAAACTTATAAATTTGTAGGTCCATCCATCTCTTCACGATTAGCTCAAGAAAACTTCGACTTTACTGCAATCAAGGGGGAAAACCCAATTTACATTTCACTAGGTACAGTCTTTAACCAAGCAATTGATTTCTATAAACTTTGTTTTGAGGCATTTGGGAACACTGATCATACTATTGTCATGTCTATTGGGAATAAAGCCCAAATTTCTGATTTAGGGGAAATTCCTAAAAACTTCATCGTAAAAAATTATGTTCCACAAACTGATGTACTGCAACACACTAAATTATTTATTACACATGGTGGAATGAACAGTACCAATGAAGGTCTCTATTTCGGGGTTCCGCTAATTGTAATCCCACAAAGCGCAGATCAGCCGATAATTGCCGGGCAAGTCGCCAATATCGGAGCAGGCATTAAATTACAAATGCAAAGCTTGACTGCAAATCAACTACGTGAAGCCGTAGATCATGTGTTAAGCCTCTCATCTTTCAAAAAAGCTGTTGCAAATATTAGTGAATCCTTTCGAAAATCAGGTGGGTATCAGCATCAAGCTGTTGATGAGATTTTCGAATTTAAAAGTCAATATCGTATTTAAATAGGGCTTGCTGAATCCCCTGAATCAACATATTTCCTCTTTCTCCCAATAAAAATATGCTGTTCTCTTGACATGTCCCATAATACAAGCTACTCTTTATATAAGCGCAAGCTTGTATAAGCGTAAGATTGAATAACAACAAATTTGCAGATGGAGGTGAGTGATGATGTTCAATTTAGAATCTTGTTTGGGAGCTGTAACCCGCACGGTGTCGGAGCTCGAGCGAGAGGGAAAGCCCGCTCGCAACGTTACGCTGGAGCGCTCTTACGACACGACGCCGGAAGATCTTTGGGATGCGATGACCAAGCCGGAGCGGTTGCTCCGCTGGCTTGCGCCGGTCAGCGGTGAATTGAAGCTCGGGGGCCGGTATCAAATCGAGAATAACGCCGGCGGCGAAATTACCGAATGTGTGCCGCCGCATTATTTCTCCGTGACCTGGGAATTCGGAGGCGGGTTAAGCTGGGTCGAGCTGCGCTTAGCCGCTGAAGGGGAAGACCGGTCCCGCCTGACGTTGTCTCACATTTGCCCGATTGATGACCACTGGAAAAAGTATGGGCCGGGTGCGGTCGGTGTCGGCTGGGATCTAGGCTTGGTTGGGCTGGCGTTCCACCTTTCGGCGAGCGATTCGGACCGTATAGATGAAAACGCCTTTAGTGCCTCCAGCGAAGGAAAATCTTTCATGGCCGACTGCAGCGAGGACTGGCGGCGCGCGGCTGTTGCAGCCGGAGAGAATCCGTTCCAGGCCGAGGCTGCAGCGAAGCTGACCACGGCCTTCTACACGGGCAGCGGGTCGCAGGGGGCCGAATGAACGCCTTCGACGTTCTCGGCGACCCGGTACGGCGCCGCATCTTGGTGCTGCTCGCCGAGGGCGAGCGACGCTCCGGCGATATTGTCGAGGTCATCCAAAATGAGTTCGGCATTACCCAAGCCGCCGTTTCGCAGCATCTTCGGGTTCTGCGGGACAATGGTTTCGCCAACGTAAAGGTGGATGAACAGCGCCGGATCTATTCGCTGGACGCCCAGCCGCTGCAGGAGGTCGACGATTGGCTCGATCGTTTTCGCGCCTTCTGGGAACCGAAGCTCAGCGCGCTCGAAACCGAGATCGCGAGGGGCAAAAAGATGCGGCAAAGTTGAAGGTTGAATGAAGTTGTCCAATTTATCTAAAGATAAGGAGCCGATTGATGATGGAAAAAGTTACTCCATTCTTAATGTTTCAAGATGGACAGGCAGAGAAAGCGATGAAATATTACACATCACTTATCGAGGACTCACAAATTACAAACATCGTTCGTTACGGAGCGAATGAAGCCGGGGCAGAAGGAACAGTTATGCTTGCGACCTTTACTTTAAAAGGGCAAGAATTTATGTGCATTGACAGCCATGTGAAGCATCAGTTCTCCTTTACCCCCTCGTTCTCGATCTTTGTCACATGTAATTCCGAAAATGAGCTTGACGATCTATATCAAAAGCTCATGACGGACGGACAAGCACTTATGCCGTTAGGTAACTATGGTTTCAGCAAGAAGTTTGGATGGCTAAACGATAAGTTCGGCGTCTCCTGGCAGCTTAATCTTCCAAATTAAAAAGCTGTTTCCAACAAGTACAAGCGGGGCTGTCTTATAAAGTCTGAAAGGACCTTACGGATAGCCCCCTGATTACCTGATCATGGGCTTGTCCCGTACTTCTACGATAATCGCTTCATTGGATGTACGGTAAACAAAACGTACATTATTAGCAGCAAATAATTCCTCCCACGCTTCCTGCGGATCAGGGATAAGCTTGATTACGGCTACTTCTTCCACGTGAAGTTTATTGTCTTCGTAATGAGACTTCAATTCTTCGACCAATACAAATTGATCAGGAAAAGTCCCCTAACTTCCGCCCATAACATCGTGATCTTCTCCTTGTCATCTTGCCCCGTGAAAGAGTCGATATTCTGATTAGTGATGGCATGACGGTCATTAAGAAAGAGCGATCATTTGGTCTCTTTGTTGTCGAGCAACCGCAGCTGCAGGGCGGCGAGTTACAAAAGCTTCGTCTCCTATCCGTTCCGTCAAGAGGGGCTTCGCTACAGCTGTCGCCGAGTCTACAGGGTTATTTTCCGCTGCAAATTTACGACCAGTAAGATCAAACCCATGATCAAACTGGTTTTTTTTCATTCTGTACAATGGGATCAAAATGTTGTTAGTTGATTGTGATGATGTAGTTTATTGCGTTTATGAAGGCTATTGGTATAGCGATAGTCGCTTGGCGTGACGCCCTTGTATTCCCGAAATAAGCGGGCGAATACATTGTAGGAGCTGAATCCGACCTCTAATGCAATGTCTAGGATACTCATGTCCGTAGCGGAGAGCAAACCGCAAGCGTGGCGGAGCCTGATTTTGTGGAGCAGATGGAGAAAGTTAATACCTGCATGCTTTTTGATCTCGACGCTAAGCCTGGAGGGGTGGATGTGAAAGTGTTGGGATAAACCGGATAAGGACAAGTCATCCCGATAGTGGTAGTGAATGTACTCGATAACGGGCCAGATTGAGCCGTTGCCGCTTATATAAGCTCTATCGTGAAGCTCCGTTCCTTGCTTAGATAGCCTGGTCCGTTGGAATCTCATCAATATTTCATGTAGCTTCAAGGTGAGCAGCTCGTTTCGGAACGGATGGCTTTGATTGTACTCCTGCACCATATCGTGCAATAGATTCTCGATTGGAATCAGGAATTGGTTCTCGATATGCAAGTAGGGCTGTTGGTTTTCCGTCAGCAGCGATTGGAGATAAGGCGAGCCGTTATTTGTTGAAGAGACGAGCAATTCCATGGCGAACATGCAATTGAAAAGACGGAGCGGAGTCGGAGAGGTGGTTACGATTTCATGGACTTGATAGGGGAGGAGGAGGGTAAAGGTTCCCCGGGTCATGGGGTGCTTCACGCCGTTAATCGTCTCATGCCCTTCCCCTTCGATTACAAGCGAGCATTCGAGGAAATCGTGGCGATGCGCCGGAAAAGTATGGCGAACCTCATTAATCGAAATATAGAATGGGAAATCCTGGGCGATCATCTCATAATCGGATAGATCTTTATTCATCGGATAAATTGTCATAGGTATCCCCCAATTTCGATGAAATATTAGGATGTATCAATAAATTTTTGCACTATTCACGAACAGAGTATACCATAAAATGATTTTGAGAGAGTTAAACCATTTGTTAAGCATCGAGGAGGACTTTATCGTGTTATTGCCAGCAATCGGTTTGATCGGGGAACTTACATCCAGTCCGATCATTGTGAGACACCCAAAAAACCCCATTCTAACGAGTGAGCAAGTTCCTTATAACCCTGCATTGGTTTTCAATGCCGGGGTTACCAAATTTCAAGGCCAATACGTCATGGTATTCCGCAACGATTATGGCAACGCGAAATTGCAAGCGCTTTATTCAGGGAATACAACCAATCTCGGATTGGCTTATAGCAAGGATGGCGTACATTGGGAGGTTCGGCCCGAACCTTGCTTTAATCTAGGGAACGAAGAGATCATTCGCACGTACGATCCGCGCTTAACCGTGATTGATGGCCGCTGTTATATGTGTTTCGCGGTAGATACGTTGCATGGCATACGTGGAGGATTCGCGGTTACGGACGATTTCGAGAACTTCGAAGTCATCAGCATGAGCGCGCCGGACAACCGGAACATGGTGCTGTTTCCCGAGAAAATCGGAGGTCGATACGTAAGGCTTGAAAGGCCGTTTACGGTCTATAGCCGCGGAGGTAGCGAGCGCTTCGATATATGGATTTCCGATTCATCCGATATGAAATATTGGGGTAATTCCGAGTTGTTGCTAGCAGTGGAGCAAGTGCCATTCGCCAATGCCAAGCTGGGTCCGGCGGCGCCTCCGATCAAGACGTCGAAGGGCTGGCTGACGACATTCCATGCCGTTGATATTGACCCCTCCCGCGGCAAGAACGGCTGGGAACCGACTTGGAAGAAGAGGTACACTGCCGGCATCATGCTGCTGGATTTGGATAACCCCCAAAGAATCGTAGGGTTATATAAAGAGCCGCTGATCACGCCCGACGTTTCTTACGAGAAAGATGGCGGATTCAGAAATCACGTCATTTTCCCGGGGGGCATGATCCTTGAGGATACGGGCGAAGTTAAAATCTATTACGGCGCGGGAGATACATACGAATGCTTGGCAAGCGCGCATGTAGACGATCTGATCAGCCTTTGCTTAAAGTAGCCCAATGCAAGCAAACGTAACTTTGATTTATTGGGGGTGTGGACATCCATGGCGACAACGACTAGAAAGGCTTTTCGGTACCTCAACAAAAAGAAGTATCTCTATTTAATGCTCATTCCCGGCATTGTGTATTTCCTGATTTTCAACTATGTCCCCATGTACGGAGTTATTATCGCGTTTAAGGATTTCAATTTCGCCAAAGGTATCTTCAAGAGCTCATGGATCGGGTTCCAGAACTTCAAGTACATGTTCGGGCTAAGCGATTTCTATACGGTGTTCTGGAATTCTCTTAGTCTCAGTTTTCTGAAGCTGCTCTTCGGATTTCCGTTTCCGATCCTGCTGGCTTTGCTTCTGAACGAAATGCGCAATAGAACCTATCAGAAGGTCACGCAGACGCTTATCTATCTCCCGCACTTCATATCGTGGGTCGTCATAGGAGGCATTCTAGTCAATTTCCTCTCCCCATCGTGGGGTGTGCTGAATATCTTCCTCAAGCAGATAGGAATTGAACCGATATTCTTCCTAGCCGACCACGCGTACTTTCAGCCCTTGGTCGTGTTGAGCAGCATATGGAAGGATGCGGGCTGGGAGAGCATCATCTATCTTGCCGCTATAGCCTCCGTGAATACGGAATTATACGAGGCTGCAAGCATTGATGGAGCGGGTAGGCTGAGAAGACTATGGTATATTACCCTTCCGGGTATCAAATCAACGATCATCATCCTGCTCATTCTCAAATTAGGTCAAATTATGAACAACGGCTTCGAACAAATCTTCGTGCTGCAGAACCCTATGAATCTCGAGGTGTCCGAAGTGTTCGAAACCTATGCGTACAGAGTCGGCATTCTCGGCGGACGGTTCTCCTTCGGCACGACGGTCGGGCTGTTCACTTCGGTCATCGGATTGATCTTCCTGCTCGCGAGCAACAGAATCGCCAAGTGGTTCAAAGAAGACGGGATTTGGTAATGAGCGCTCAAGATTCGTACAGTATGTCGATAGGAGGTAGTCGCCGTGAAGATCCGATCGAAGGGCGATAAAATATTCGATTTTGTTACGTATTCCGTCATTAGTTTGTTTGCACTGGCTTGTCTATTCCCGTTTTTCTATGTCGCCGCCTTCTCGGTAACCCCGTACTCGGAATATTTGGAGCATCCTCTGAAGCTGATTCCCTATCATATCGAATTCGGCGCTTATAGGCAGATTTTCAATATGTCCGTATTGTGGACGGGGTATAAAAACACGATCATTATTACGGTCGTCGGGGTCGCGTTTAACATCTTTCTATTGCTCATTACCGCGTATCCGCTTTCAAAACCGGATCTTAAAGGTCGAAACGTCATTCTGGTGCTCATCACCTTCACGATGTTCTTCAATGGCGGATTGATTCCGAACTTCTATCTCATTAGATCGCTGGATTTGTACAATACCCTTTGGAGTTTGATTTTACCGGGCGTACTGGGCGCGTATAACCTCATTCTGATGAAGAGCTTCATCGGTAATATCCCGCCGAGTCTTGAAGAATCGGCTTCTATAGACGGCGCTAACGAAATCACGATACTGGCCCGGATTATCGTACCATTATCAAAGCCGGCAATTGCCACATTCGTGATCTTCCACGCGGTCACCCAATGGAATACCTTCTTCAATGCCATTATCTATACGTCCAAGAGAGACCTGTGGCCGTTGATGCTTATCGTTAGGGATATGGTTGTGGATAGCGGGGGCGTGGCTAGGGATATGATGGATGCCACCAACTCCGGCGTTACCGAATTCACGATTAAGATGGCCATCATTATCTTCGCGACGCTGCCAATCCTAGTGGTCTATCCGTTTATGCAGAAGTACTTCATGAAGGGAATGCTGATCGGATCGATCAAAGGGTAAGTTCCGATTCGCCTATGAACCTGATTAAAGCTGCGGTATTCCGCGGTTTTAATATACAAAACTTAAAGGGGATATTGTACATGGGAAAAAAAGGTAAAAATCTCTTGAGCTCTCTCGCTTGTATCATGTTGCTTTCTTCCGTACTTGCTGCTTGTGGTTCGAATAACGAGGAAAGTACGGCTAGCAGTAGCAGCAATAGCGCGTCGCCAAGCTCTTCGGCTCCTGCCTCGGCTTCTCAATCCGAAGGCAAGGCAGAATCTGTCACGATCAAAATGTTCAATAGGGTGAACGCGGACGTTGTCATCGACAATAACCCGGTCATTGCGGAAGCCGAGAAGCTGGCCAACGTGAAGCTTGAAATCGAAGCGCCTCCTATTAACAACTACGTGGATAAGCTGCAGGTCGTCATGGCATCGGGAGATTTGCCGGATCTGATATATAACTGGGGCACGGCGGGCAACGGTGCGGACGCCAATATGGAGAAATGGGCTCAGAACGGCCTTCTTGCCTCGCTTGACGACAAGATCGGAAACTACCCGAATCTCATGAAGAATATCACGAAAGAAATGTGGGATGCCGTCAAATCCGTCAACGACGGAAAGACCTATATTATCCCAAGACCGAATGTCGTCAACCATTGGGGATACGTGATCAACCAACAATGGTTGGATAAGCTGGGAATGAAAACGCCGACGACTTTGGATGAATTCACGAAGGTCGTTACGGCCTTTACCAAAGAGGATCCCGATGGGAACGGCCAAGACGATACGTACGGCGTATCTTTCTCCGGACCGGACCTCGGTCGCAACACGATCTGGAACGCTTCCAACTTCCTCACCGCTGCGTTTTCTCTTCCGGTCACGGACGGGGTAAAGGATACGGACGGAAATTATAAGATCAGAGAAAAGATGTCCGGTTATATTCCATATTTGACTTACCTTAAGAAGCTGAACGATGAGAAATTAATCGATCCCGAGTTCCTGATTAACAAAATCTACGTAGACAACGAAAAGTTGAACCAATTCAAAGTCGGCATCACTTATGGTCATCAGTATGCGGTTCTGGGAAATATCAGCAAACTTCCAGATTCCGAGAAAATATTCAGCTACCAAGGCGTATTGAAAAACGATAAAGGCGTTGCGTCGGATTGGGTGACTCCCGCTATGTGGGGCGGCTGGATGATTCCCAAGGATTCCAAAAACATTGACCAGATATTATCGTTTCTCGACTGGGGAAATACGACGGAAGCTAACACCTTATTCCAACTGGGCATTAAAGGGTTGACCTATGAAAGCTATGATGCAGCTACCAAGGCGGTAACTAGAAACTCAGATCAAACGGCGAAGCTGACTACTCTGACAAGTGCATACATGACTCCAGCCAATGCAATCAACGGAGATGGCGCCTCAATCCAGAATGCCGATACTCCGGAGAAGCTAAACGTTTACAAAACACAATTGGAAGCCGCTTTGAAACAGATGACCATCGTTAACGTGCCTGCTGTCAGATCGCCTAAGATCTTGAGCCTGAACGCTTCTATTCCCGATCTGGTCAAGAAGAAGGACGATTACGAGATCAAGTTTATTACAGGAGCCATCAGCGAAAAGCAATTCAAGGACTTCCTTGAGAAGGAATGGTACCCTGCAACCGCGGATGCGGAGAAGGAATATGTAGACTTCATGAACTCAGTAGGCAAGTAATCATCTAACGGTTTCACAAGCCTCCTCTATGTTTCACGAGTATTCCTATTGTCGAATGCGGAAAGGTCCCGACGGCATCGGCAGCCAGCTCGATAATCACCAAGAGTGGAAATACCTGGACTCTGGAGAATGACGTTTTAAGGGCGGTAATTTCTTTCGTGAACGGCAGCATCGAAATGACGAGCTTTTATAACAAGGAGGCCGGTAAGGAGTACTTGACAGGCAGCGTGAGCAACTATTTGTTTTATTACGATTATGATGGCAACGAACTATACGCCGATGACGGCGGATGGACGCTCGGTACGGATACGATTAGCAACATTTCGTTATTCGGCACCGCTTGGGCATGGTAACGATCGGCACATCCGGGAATAAACAGTTCAGGTTCCAGCTTACAGGCAAAGATCCTGCCAGCAATTCCTATACGCTCGCTCACGATTCGCTTATGCTCACGAGGATCGATTAAACGAGGCGACGAATGGGAGGAATCTTGCACAAGCGCTCGAAAGAAGGGCAAGTTGTTCGATTTCATCGAACAACTTGCCCTAATACTTAAAAATGATTAGGTTTATTTGCAGTTCGTTAACTTTAAGTGCAGTCATGACGGAGACTCCAACATCGATTACCACGTGACATTCCGAATAAATCTCATGTATTATGCTAAAAACATGACAAATCTCAACAGTGGGTATTATTTGTCTCAGTTGTAAGGATAATATCAAGTATTTTTGGGCTTTATTTGTCTCAGGTACAACCGTTACCCACAGCTGCTGTTGGCGGTGCAGACATTTGGCCAGAAGCGATCGATGCCTATGCAAACAACTTTACTACCGGCACTAGCTTCCTAGGGGATCTCACACGAATGCATACAGATTATATACCGAGGGTCGATTCCTATTGGTTAAGCCCGGCATGCGATACGTATTCTGCCCTCGGCACGATGACCAATGGCATCACAGAGGGGCACGGTCCCCATTACGCCAGAATTGTTCTTACAAGTGGCGCAAGTATGGTTATGATCGAACAGGTACCCGCCTATCTCAAAAGCACATCGTATCAACATCTTAGACGGTTATTATCACCGTTTTTCCCCCACATTCACGAAACAAAAATTGATGCTTATGATGTCGGATCCGTTGCAAGTCGAACGCGTGGTTACGCGGTTCTCTTTCGTGAACGAACGGCGAATTGTCGGAACGGTCATGGATGCTTCTAAACAAAAAGGGAAACAACAATTTCAAAAGTGATCTCAATCATACACTTGTTGACCTTGATAATATACGTGTTTCTGCATTCGTAGCGTCATACCGCAAATATCAGGTTACATCTAGTTATTTCAGACATCCGACTAAAAAGGATTGGTGGAGGCCGTTTCGTTCCGACGAAATCGCTGCCTTTCTGAACATACCGAGCGAGTTTTACACATTCCCCGACTTTATGGGGGAGGGCGTAAAAACGAAACTGCTCGGGCAAGGAATCGACGGCAATGCGGTAAAAGCAATTCAAATTGAAGCCGCCGTGGCGTTAATGGCCAACCGATACCGGAAAATTGCAAAGACAACTTATAGCCACACCGAAATAAATTGCCAGATTATTAATGAGGAAGGGCTGGGCGCATTTTTGTTTGGTGATGTTTCTCAATCGGCAGGATAGTGGGCACGGACGCCGGACGGACTAGCCTTCGTGACCATCATCACGTCGCATACGATAGACGCGAAAACGTCAGCCCAGCTAGCCAAAATCGGAAGACCCTTTCCCGGATAGAAGAGGTCTGGTAATGTTCCGGATCTCAATAAGAAGTCGCGCAACGAAAAGGTTAGATGATATTAGCTTCGGCTACTTAGGAGGTAATGGGGACGAAGGCGTCACCTTTACGCAATTTGATAAATCAGCGGAATAGAGACGTTTAATGAAGATTTTGTTGAAGTCTCGGAAAAAGCAAAAGAGCCGGGAAACCGGCCCTTTTGTTTGTCCTCATGACCTATGCAGTTCAAGTCAATAGCTGGTGATTAGTTATCACTCCAAATGGTTAAAAATGTCATCTGATTTGTCCGGTCCGTCAGCATCCCACGCCATGTTGCCGAAAGACGGTTTTCCCGCAGATTCGTAGCGCAATAGAACCGTGCCGCGATTATATAAAGTAGAAAAAGACACTCAACTTCAAATATTCATAGACTGTTCACTTATGAGGTGGTTTCCACTATCGTTATAATAACAATGGTAAACAGAAGGGATGATGAAAATTGCCGACAACTAAAAAAGAAGATTTTTTTTGGGGTTGATGATGTGCTTTGGGATGGTCGTATTTATAACATTTTATAATTTATTAAAACACGGCCTGATTGGCACGATATCCTTAAAAGAAATATTTACTCAACTTATTCTAGTCTTTATTATTGCGTCTCTATTGGAATTATTTATTGTCGGTCCAGTGGCAAAAAAAATTGCTTATCACTTCCCTATGACAAATCGAAGAAGGTATTTGTGATTCTATTCCTTGCATTTTTTATGGAGAGTGGAATGGTTCTCTTTATGTCTCTTTATGGATTAGGGAATGCTTACTTTTCCGACAGTCTGATTGGAGAATCATTCCTTGAAAGTTACTTTTCTTTAGTGTTTAATAATTTTATTTTTGTTCTGCCTCTTCAACTCATTATTGTGGGTCCGATTGTACGGTATTTATTTGTTAAATTCGTTAAAGATAAAAGAATTACGGGATCTTGAGGTAAAAAATATTGAACAAACGGGACATTATTGCGGAGGAGCTTGCTACGAGGCAGCTCCTTTTTAGTTTGTTGAAGTAACGGGCAGTTTAACGCAATACGACTGAGATGTTAATTGATGCCTCAGTTATAGGAAACCCTAAAAAGACAAGCAGGCGAGTTAATCTCGCCTGCTTGTCTTCAATTAACTTGGCAGAAAGGAGCTGAGAATAATGGGCCGGATAGCTCGGTGAATAAAATCACTTAAAAGTACTGTACTTCAATTCTTCTTTGAGGGGAACCCATCTACTTTCGCCCGCCACGCTACAAGCAGTGCAAGGAGCAGCAGAATAAACAAGACCCAAGGGAAGGAACGAACGCCAAGGATTTCGAGTAAAATAGCTCCAAGTAAGCCGCCTCCAAAGATGGCCAGATTCCATGCCGTTACAAGCATCGATTGGGCCACATCCGCACTCTCGCCAGCAGATTCAGCCATTGCCGTCAGCAGCAGTGTCGCCGCTCCACCAATTGTAAGCCCCCACACGGCAACTGCCAAATAGATCACAATCGGTTGACTGCTGCCTATGCCAAGCAGAAGGGATGCCAGTGAGAAAGCTGCGAGGCTAATCAATATCAATAAACGAGGCATACGATCAATCAACATCCCTGTAATCCAGATCCCAATAACCGATGCCATACCGAAAATAAGCAGCGTAAAGTCAACGCGCTTGGCAAGCCCAGCCTGAGCAAGGTAAGTCGCAATATAGGTATAAAGAATGTTATGAGCTAGCATCCAAGCAAAAACGACAAGCAATACAGGCCGCACCCCCGGCATGACGAAGATTTTGTGGAGGGGGGGTCTCTTGTTAGCTGACTCTCCGGGATAGTCCGGCATCTTCCATAGTACCCAGACAACAAGCACCACAGTTAGCAGCGACATAATTCCGAAAACAGTGCGCCAGCCCACAAGTACGCCAAGGAATGTTCCGGCCGGGACACCAAGGGCCATAGCGAGAGGAGTGCCGATCATTGCCACCGCCATGGCTTTGCCCTTGAGTGCATCCGTTACCAAGCGCCGGGCATAACCTGCTGTTATTCCCCACAAGACACCGGCGGATACGCCTGCCATGAAACGGGCAAACAGCGTCAGTGTATAATTAGAAGATAGGGCAGTAATGCTGTTGAACACAAGAAAACCAATAAGGCACAGTAGTAACAGCGGTCGCCTCCGCCATCTGCGTGTCGCGGTAGTCAAAGGAATTGCGGCCAAAAGGGAGCCAAGGGCATACAACGTGACGAGTTGTCCAGCGAGAGCCTCCGAGATTCCAAGCCCTTGGCCTATCTGGGGCAACAAACCGGCGGGAAGCGTCTCGGTGAGAATACAGATAAATCCAGTCATGCCCAGAGCAAGTAATCCGGCCCACGGTAGACGATCAGCAGACGGAGTGCTGGCAGCACTTCGCGTGGCTGAAGTTAGGTAACTCAATATCCAAACACCTCCTAGTTATCATTTTGTAGATCCATGAATCCACTGCCAAACGAGCATTCGCTCAGTTTTCTCCATAAAAATTTTAATCCATTTTTGGACTTCATAAAATTCTATTTGGTTGCACTCCTAAATCTTTAGTATGATTCACACTCCGATATATAGTATATTGTATATCGGATAATAACTATATATAGTTTGGGGATGAGAATGTGAAATCAATATGTGTTTTTGCCGGATCAAATTTAGGGGAGCATCACGATTATAAAGTTAAAGCAGCTGAACTTGGTAATTACATGGCTAAAAAAAATTATCGATTAATTTACGGAGGATCTAAAATAGGTTTAATGGGTGAAATCGCTAATGCTGTCATGAATGGCGGAGGTGAAGTGATCGGAGTTATGCCTAAAGGATTGTTTAAAGGAGAAATGGTACATAGAGAGGTAACCCAGTTAATAGAAGTAGAAGATATGCATGGGCGCAAAGCTAAAATGGGAGAACTAGCTGATGGGTTTATTGCTTTACCCGGCGGTTTTGGGACTTATGAGGAACTTTTCGAAGTCTTGTGCTGGTCACAAATTGGCATACACAAAAAACCAGTAGGCATTCTCAATATCAGAAATTATTTTAATCCGTTAATTAATCTGATTGAACACAGCATTAATGAAGGCTTCTCCAATGCTTCACATCTCAGTCTGTTAAACGTTTCCAATGAACCCTTGGAGCTTTTACATCAATTGGAAAGCTATGTTCCTCAAACGCTAGAACAAAAGTGGAAGCAGCTTAGCTAGATTGAGCAACTAAGGATAATTAAGCTAACGGGTAGGATAGTTTAATAACTTAGCGAATTCTCCAAGCATGGTATTTTTGAGAAGTTCATAACTAATACGTTATGTGAAATTCTCGAAATGCATAAAAACAAATGAAATGAGGAATAAAGATCACTTCTCTTCTTGAATCCCTTAAAAAATATAGGTGTAGAAATCATTGAATTAAATAAATGGGATCAATATTTACGAGGAATGTGGGATTATCATTTTGCAACTGGCTTAAGTGCCAGTGAAAAAATGATAATCTATATGGATCAATTTCTGTGGCATTTGTTTAGTTATAAAAAGATTGAATGCTTAAAGAAGATAGAAGCGAAGACAGCTTCTAATAACTTGAATAAGCAAACATGTTATATATTTTATCAAAATCAAAGTCGGACATTCATCCTTGAGAATCCAATGCATGTTAAAGCAGAGCATTTTGAACAAGAGAACGATATTTACATTGTAGATAAGGAATTTAATTGGACCTATGTCCAGACACATGAAGAACAGTGTGGACCTTATTTTTATATTAAACAATGATTACATGAACGGAATGAATTCAAGGAATTCGAAGAAGCCGAGAACATAACACCATGTTCACGCATAGGGCCATTCGGCCCTCGGTCCGGCAGGAGTTAGATGAGGTTTCGGAGAAGTAATTGGCAGTAGCAGGAAGCGGAATTAGCCGGAAACATCCAACTCCTTAACCGCATCGCGGCCGCCCTTCGGGCTTAAGGGAGTTGGACGTCGTGAACACATTAACGTTCGATGAAAGTCAGTAAAGAGCTTAAATAAAACATTAGGAACGCACGTGGCTAAGGATTAAGAATCTATTACAAAGATTGTAGCATGGGAACATTTAGTAGGGATCTTAGAAGAAGCCCGAGGAGATGCTTTTTATGATAGAAATTAATTATGATGCAGAGAAAGAGCACATTTTTGATTTGAGGTATATATTGAAAAAATATATTCCTGAATCATTTTTTAGAGAGTATCCCAATAATACAGAATTACATTTTATTAAAAGATTATTTACTAACGATTTATATATTCGATTTATTGGCGAATATCCAATGATTTGGAGTACTCATTATAAATACAAATATAAGAATAGGGGTTTCACACTTGTCTTAGATGAGGATTACGATTTGATTAGTTATGCAGTAGATAATCCAGGAGATAGGAACGAAGTTGCAGAGTATATTTTTAGTATTATGGTAAAAAACGATTTATTACATAATTTATGATTTTAATATCCATTTTTTTCGTAAAGTAACGCAGAGAAGAGCTGACCACCTTCTAACACCATATTCACGCATCGGGCTATTCGGCCTTCGGTCTGATCCAAACACCATTACGCTCCCTCGGGACACGATAGCTCAATAAACTATACTTCGAGGCTGCCGCATGGTGAACGGCAGCCTCGTTGAACTAACGGGCAGCATTCAATACGATACAATGATGTCGTTATAATATAGGTGAAGGGTTAGGACATTTAAGACAGATAAAGAAAACTTGTTTGCTATAATATATGACGATACATCTAGAGATGACGAAATCGATGATACGGTTATGAATGTATCCCAATTTGATGACGATGGTGTGATACATATTCTTATGAATGTCGCTAATGATGTTTCGTTCGATGATATGATAAGAGCAAGTGCAGGCGAATCTCTTGCAGAAATCTGGTTGCGGAAATCTCGGATTGATTTCAATCAGTTAGGAAGTCTTGTAGGAATTGCATTGAACGAAGCCCTGACTTTAATCAAATCCAGAAGAATTGAATGGTATAAAACATTTTTAGAGTTGTTCTCATTGAAAGTAAGTAAATAAATCCTTTACTCATCTAGCGGGTAGTTATCGCTAAGGGACCAAAGCATAAAGGAAATGACTAATTTAGTCACGAATGAGTGAGGTGAAACTATGTATGACTATATAAGCATCCATTCCGATACATACACTCAAAAAATTAAAGTAGAGGTTTTGGAGCAATATTTAACCTCTAATTTAGGATTCGCAAAAGTTAGTTACTTGACATTTCTCAAAGATGTTAATGGGGAGCTTGTTAAAGTTACAGGTATTCCTGCTAACCCAAATGGGAGCTATGATTTTATCACACTGGAGGGTATTGAAGAAGTAAATTTAGTTGAAATCGATGTGCCCAGATACACTGATGACATCCTTGAACAAGCATTATCTGACATCGCAAGGGCGATTGCTAAAGAGTTTTCATGGATAATTGACGATGACCATGGATTGAACTAAAGAGACACGATAGTTTGTCGTTAAAGGGGGTAGTTCTCATGAGGAAGCAAAATACCTCGAAATGGATTGAAACTGGTAAGTCACTTGCTTTAAATCCAGACGAGAAAGTACCTTGTCCAGATTGTGAAAAGTATTATCTTATAGTCAAGGATGTGTACTCCGAAATCGATGTTTACAAATTTGAAAGAATTATTTCATGCGAAACGTGCTTCGCTAGGAACATTATTTTGATGAAAATCAAAAGTTAGCCGTTGAACTACCGGGGAACGGAACGTTTGTTCAACTAACTATTAGATGGGGTTGAATTATGACAATTAGTAAAAAAGGATCAAGGAAGATCAGTGTCGGACAAGATACATTTAATTGGGTAATCACTCCTTTAGTGAAGGGTATTCTTGTTTAAAGATGAATATAAGGGACAATTAATTAGGGTTAATATAGAATCAGATATTAATGAATTTTGGGTTGAATCTCCGAACGTTGAGTCACTGAATAATAAGATTGTGAAACCTGCAGAAGTTGCCACTATCATTACAAAGGCAATCAAGCAGGGTTGGAGCCCAAGGGGGAGAGGTACATCATTAAGCTTCAAACTCTCTGGTGAGAATCTGATTCCATGTTGAACTAACGGGTGACGATAGTTAAATAAACAATGGAGAAGGCTACCGAGAGTAATGTTCGGTAGTCTTCTGTGCTAACGGGCAAATGCGTAATAAATGGAAACACAAGTTATCCCATATTCTGAAGCAAAGATCCATCGACAATTTTCGTTATTCGTTATGAGGAAAGGTTTTTTCCTTGCGCTCCAACGACAATCTACCCCATTATAAGGTCGTAGCCTTGTATACATCGTTATGGAATATATTTAATAAAAATGTAATTTTCAACAAATTTCGACATTAAAAGGTCCACAAGAACTATTGTTCAAGTCTATATTTATTGTTAAATTATAGGTGTCAATAGGCAATTGAAAATTTTGAATTTCTATTGATATTTTATGGATTATATGAATTGAGAGGTGGGTGGCCATGAACTAATATTTTTAAAAGTAAGTTTGCTCATAATGTAAGAGATTATGGTGAACCTTAGAAATTAACTAGGTGTTTGTTGGAATTAATTGTTGGAAAATATTTTGTCGTCTTTACTTTAAATTCAGATAAATTTTATTTAATTATTTCCGTCTAAAAAATTTGTTGAATAAAACAAATGCAGCAAAGACAATTAAACCCAAAATAGGGATAACTAAGCATTTATGACAAAATTATATCTACTAGGAACAAACAGGAGGTTAGGCTATGCTTAAAAAATCTGTAATCATTGGGCTTACATTAATACTTACTATTTTTGTTGCTTCCGTTGCTAGTGCCGAACGTTCTGCAAAATCGAACGACGATCCGATTAAAGAGATGGAAACAAAGAAAGCTTCTATTCTCGAAAAACACTACAAGAAAGCTCATTCTGATAGCGAATTGGAAATTGTAAGAGAAAAAGTGACTAGGGACTCCTTAGAAGGTAAACAGATTCGAGAACAAATCTACGAAAAAGAACAGATAAACGCTGAATCTGAGATCAAACAACTATTGAACGATTATGGATGGGTTGAAGTTCCTAATCCAGATCCAGGCAAGGCTGCTAAAGAAGTTGCGATTTTGAGTATCTCTTCGAATGCAATAATTTCCAATACTTTATATATTAACACTCAGAACGGTTCTTTCAGGGCTGAGTCTATTATTGATTGGGCTACTAATACGTGGGATCAATATGGAGATGCTGAAGATAAGGCTTCAATCGGTGCTAACAAAGCTATCAATATCACTCAAACTTATGGAAATGTTTATGATTGGCTTGGATCGAATCAAGGCAGTTCATCAAATGGTACGTGGACTTCCGGGAGTTTGATAACCGATGGCCAAACCTTGGGGACTGGAAAGATTTGGAATATAATTGATAATGCAAGCTTGTCAGATCGGATTAATCTTGTTATCTATTTTACGGCACCAGCAAGTACGACTCTCTACACTTCTTATGCACATAATTATAAGGATAGACAGGCTGATCCAAGTGCCGGTATTTCTTTTACCGGCCTTAATGTTACAGGACAACTGACCATAAGTTATTCGTATGTTAATAGATCTTGGGGACCCACATACGGACCACCGATGTCTACATCAAATCCTAGCTAACTAGCAATTTATAATATAGAAAATCGCAATTCGTTTGCTAACGGCACACGAATTGCGATTTTCTATGTGTAGCATCAGTTCTTAATGTATAATAATGACCAACCCATTGTATGTTTAAACAAAAGCCTCAAAGGGGAGGAGAAAAAAATGAGAAATCAAAAGCTTTTAATACTTGCGTTAGTTATAATTCTTATTGGCTGCGAGCACTTTTCAATGAATTTAGAAGAGTCCATTAGTAACGTATGGACCCAAAAAATCAAGATTTTATTTTCTGATAGTGGAGATAAATTTGTTATATTTACAGATAATAAACGCAATCTTGTTGGGAACACGTATCAAACTAACGAGAACAATCAGTACAAATACTCAAGTGATAAGGAAGTTGCTTTTCAATATAATAATAATAATATACAAGAACTTGGTTTTGTATGGAGTGATTACAAGTTAAACGAACAACAAAATAGTATTTGGGGAGTCGTCTTTAAACCAGCAAACGTAAGTAAAATCGTATTTGAGTATCTTTTAGAGGAAAATGGAGTTAAACAAACTTTTGAAGTCATAGTAAAAAATAATACTTTCTATAAAAGAATTAATGATGATATTGGCAATGCTAAATCATTAAATATTATGATGTACTCTTCCAACAATAATCTTATTCAGATAATTTCTTATTGACTTGGGTATTACGAAATTGACCGGCGAACTTCACAAAAGAAGAGAATTTTATAACAATCGGTTTTACTCAAGTAACGGGCAGGATAGTTTAATTATTTCATCGAATACCTTTAATAGTGAATAACGATCCGCAGATGAATTGGCTTGTTACAGATTGTTATTTTCCTATTTTGTTGGAGGTATTGAAAATGAATGCCAAGAAAACACTCTATATTTCAACACCAATTGTTGTTCTAATTGTTTTAATTTTTTGGCTTACAGGTTTTATTGGTTTATGGAACGAAGGGATTGCCTATGTTGCAAATAACACTAAAAAATTTACCACACAAGAAGGGCATATTTTACAAGGGAAGTATTCCATATCAATTGACCTGTCGGATTTAGAAAGTAATATTGGAAAAGTGTTATACAATGATGGTACTTATAAAATATATGTATCTTGGATCGATAATACAGGTAGCATAAATTCGGGAGGGTATAGAATTGGGTTTAGATCAAGGGGACAATATTCACTAGCAGGCGCTTCGTTAATTTCAGGTGGTCAGCATGCTACAATAAACGGGAATACATTTACAACTAATATGATTGCTAAAATGACAGCAGAATATAAAAATGAAATTTACACAAGCTCGGTATCCGGCGTGAGCGGGCTAAACTACAAAGATGGAGATGATTTTAGTTTCTATATTTTTCCGAATGATTCTTATGAAAAAAAGGAAATTTCATTAAATGAAACAGGAATAGTAAATTTAACCGTTACTGACCTTTACAAAAATATTTGGAGTACAATATAAGTTCTTAATTAACGGAGAACGATAGCATAACGAGGGACAGGCAGCCGATAACATCGGCTGCCTGTTCAATAAACAAGGGTTTTGTCCGCCATTTTGAGGGCGTATTACTCCTCCTCGTCTCCGTCATCGTGGTCGTGATCGTTGTTGTGGTCATGATCGTGGTCATGCTCGTCATCATGTTCGTCATTATAGTCGCCATCATGGTGGTCGCTATCATCACGATCCTCACGCTCAATTTTATCTTTATGTTTCTTACGAACTTTTTGAACTTTTTGATCCTTGTCTTTATCATCTTGTTCATATTTTAATTCTGAAGACTGATCATTCCATTTTAATTCGACTTTGATTTTTGCTTGAACTGGGTCGATGGCCAATTTCTTGAGTAAGGCATCCACAAATTCTTGTTTGCTTATTGTTTCGTTTAACCCGATGGATCCCAGAAGTTGTTGGATATATTGATTGGCTTTGCTACCTTCCAAATGGCTGTCATGATCGCCGGTCTTTTCTATTTTCACTTCGGATTCGATTTTAGCATTTTCCCGTTTAAGCTCTATTTTAACTTTCAGACCATTTTGATTTATTTTAATTTCTAATTTCCTCAGCTGATCGAGCTTGAACGATTCTTCGTTGGCATTAAGCGAGTTCGTGGTTGATATTGTGTTCAAATCGCTTTGGCTTTGAGAAGGCGAAGGAATTAGCGTGATGGAAACCTCATTCGATTTAACAATTTGTTGTTTAGCGGTTTCACTCACAACAGTTGGATCCTTCATTGTTGACGGGGTTTCTAATTTATCCGCAAAAGCGACAAATCCATATGTAAGCGTGATCGAACATAGTGCCCCTATTAACATGTAAGCGATTTTCTTCTTCATAATTGTCCTCCTGAATAACATAATATGATGGTTGGCAGTCTCTATATTATATTATTCGTAGGGATCTTCAATTTTGGGTCCGTATATCGAGGAGAATCGCTAAAGTAATATTCGTTAATATCACAGTATCATATGAAGGAGTTGTAACATATGAAATTAAACCATCTGAATCTCACGGTCAACGATGTTAAAGCGACTCAAGAATTCTTGGAGAAATATTCGAACTAAAAACCGGGAATACGCGTGGTAATTCATTCGCTGTACTATTTGACGACCATGGGTTGGTGCTTACCTTGATGAGCGGTGCTCAAGTCAGTTATCCTAAGACCTCGAGGTTCTGTCTTGATTGAGATACACTCAGAAGGATGTCGTTGTGGTCTGTTGCTAAACGACGGGAAACGATAGCTCAATAAACTACACCACGAGGCTGCCGCGAGATGTTCGGTAGCCTCGTTATATTATATTGTTATCGTCATGGGAACTTTTGGTGCCATGGGGCATGGATCGGTTTTCCGGGAACTGGCCCAACCCGCTTGAGAGGGGAATTAATATGAAGGATTCAATAACAAATTTTTATGATGAACTATCGGTTAATTATCATCTCATTTTCGATGATTGGTACCAATCTGTAGTGCAACAAGGTCAAATCCTCGATCAGCTTATTCGTTCCCCTCGTGTTCAATTCAAACTCAAATCAAAAACACTTTTGGACGCCTCGTGCGGGATCGGAACACAAGCCATTGGGTTGGCTCGACTTGGTTATGAAGTAACTGCAACCGATATTAGCCCGCAATCCGTTGCCCGTGGTGCAGAAGAAGCCGGGAAGGCAGGAGTAAGCATCCATTTTGGTGTAGCAGATCTCCGTAATTTGCAGGACGACGTTGAAGGAGAGTTTTCAATTGTAATGTCAGCCGATAATGCCATTCCCCATCTGCTAACTGATGAGGATCTAGCAGCGGCTTGTCGTAATATGCATGCGAAGTTGTCGGAAGGCGGTCTACTGTTAATTACTATTAGGGACTATGACCAGCGAGTACAACTAAAGGAGCATGCTACCGTGCCACGCGTGTTCGATGATGGCAAACGTATCGTTTTTCAGGTGTGGGATTGGTCGAATGATAACAGAACTTACACGGTAAATCATTTCATCTTGATTGAACGTGAGGGAAAGTGGAATACAAGTGTTCAGCGAACAACTTACAGAGCCCTGCTAAGAGACGAATTCAGCCAGATATTAAGAGCCTCAGGTTTTGACAACATTGATTGGCATATGCCAGCAGATTCGGGATATTATCAACCGATTGTTACCGCCAAAAAAGGAACCAGCGGGAAACTGTTGAACTCTTGATCAAGGAGATAAAACCATTGATAATACCCAAAAGTAGGGACATATCTGAAAGATTGAAGCTTGAGAAATCAAGCTTTTTTCTTTTATTGATCAAGTGATCTGTTTTTACACGGGCTTTTTTCATCATCGGCCGTGCCAGAAGCACACACAACGATTGTTACGAATACTCCAAAGGTCCTCTTTTCTTGGCAATCGGAGCAAACGCCATTTTTAGGAGTATGAAAGCGTGTGCAGGGCGTGTAACACTAAGGTCAGTTATAATTTAAGTTGCATAGGGAGGATCAGAGAATGTCAAGAAAATCAAGAACCACGAAAACAGTCGCAGTATGGTTATTTGTCTTTGCGATGATTGCAATGGCCTTGGCCGGTTGCACGTCGAAAAAAGAGGATAACAACGTAATGCCAAGTCAGTCGCAAGCAACGCCTGCGGAAAGCGCGACTTCAAACGAGCCTGCATCTCCGGAGCCGGTAACTTTGAAAATATTTGCGGAATGGCTGCTGAATCCGATGCCGAACCCGGTGCCGAGCGATCCGGTTGCCCAGGAAATTACGAAGCAAACCGGCGTGACAATGGACTTCGAGCCGTTCCTCGGAGGAGGAGACGCCAAAGCGAAGCTGAGCGCCCTGATTGCGAGCGGCGACCTGCCGGATATCGTCATCACGTCGGACTATACGATCGTGCAAAATTTGATCAATAACAAACAAGTGATTGCGCTCGAAGATCTCATCGCCTCCAATGGCTCTAATATTAAGCAGTTCATCGGCGATGCCGTGAAAAAGCAACGGGTGATTTACGAGCAGCCTGACAACAAAACGTACTTTCTCAAGCCGCAGGTTTACGGCGGCGATTGGTCGCCGCTTCAGGCGAACAATATGTGGAACATCCGCTGGGATCTGTACAAAAAGCTCGGTAAGCCGAAGCTGGATTCGCTCGACGCCTTCTTGCAAGTATTGAAAGATATGCAGCAGCTCGAGCCCGTTAATAAAGAAGGGAAGAAGACCTACGGCTTCGGCATGGGCTTCGGCGATTCCTGGACGATCAACATGATCGACAAGGCGATCGCCAACGGCCGAGGCATGTTTGTCGGCGTTCCTCAATACTACGCCCGCGACGTGGCA
Organism: Cohnella silvisoli; assembly: GCF_021190915.1. GTDB lineage: Bacteria > Bacillota > Bacilli > Paenibacillales > Paenibacillaceae > Cohnella > Cohnella silvisoli. Next base: position 10,820 of record NZ_JAIOAP010000016.1, on the reverse strand, counting down.
ACCGATAAGTTGGTTCCTGCCATGCACGATCCGGACAGCATCTGGTGGAAAGCGATGGACTTCTATGCCAAGGCTTACCGGGAAGGCGTTCTCGACCCCGAGTCTATCACCCAGAAATGGGGGAACATGAGCGATAAGGCAAGTCAAGGGCGGTATTTCGCCGGTCAAGCCATCTGGGCGCTCGGCAATGTGAACCAATATTTTACCGCGAAAGACGGCGAGCCCGATCCGGAGAAAGGTATGGTGCCGATTCCGGTGTGGACGAAGGATAAGGACGCTTATTTCTATGCCGTCAACGATATCGGCAACCAGTATTTCGTCATGATTTCCGCCAATTCCGAACATCCCGACCGTGCCATGGATTTGCTCAACTATTTGGCGACGCCGGAAGCGTATGAGACGATTAACAATGGCGTGTTGGGACAAACATGGGAGCTTGTTGACGGCAAGCAGCCGAAAGAACTGAAAGAATTCACCGATTTCAAAAAAACGCACACCCCTGCGGAAATTCAAGAGAAATACGGGGTCAGCGTTTATTACCATATGCCGCTTTGGGCGGGGTTGGACGATCCGAGCGGCTTCAAAGCGCTCGTCACGAATGACGAACAATATTTGAAGGAAAACACCAAGGGTGCCTTGCTCGATTATATGAACATCAATAACTTGAAATATCCGATGGAAGTGCTGGACCAAATACCGAACAACACCCATAGCGGTTCGCTGCAATCGGCCATCGCGCTGCCGCAAGGCACAGATTTGGCGTCCAAGGCGGCGCAGATGTCTTCCTACCAGCAAAGCATGGCTCCGGGCATCATCGCGAGCAAAACAGAGGAAGACTATAACGCGAATAAAGCGAAGTTTATCGATGAAATCAAAAAAATGGGGATCGAGGAAGTATTCCAATTTTTCAACGACAAGTACGAAGAGCTGAAGATCAAAGTCCAGGCTTCGCAATAACCGAAAACGCGCGGGATCGGCCGACGGCAGACGATAAATCCATCGTCTGCCGCTGCTTGCTTTTGGAATTTTGGAGCATTCGCCATAACTTGGAGTAGGGAGCATCCTCCTGTTTGTGAGACAATGGGAAGGTGAAACAATTCCTTAAGCTCGGGAGGAACAACTCGTGAATTTGTTTAATCGATACCGCTCGAGAAAATATTTGGTCCAAATTCTGTTGTCCAGCTTGCTGATTATGCTCCTGTTCGTTACGGTCAGCTCCGGGGCTTTGATGTTCAACGCCCAGAAAAATGCCATGAAGATGCTGGACGACAGCAACCGGAAAGTGTTGTCCCAGGTTGCCTATAATATCGACTTCACGAACAACATGTTTATCCAGTTCCTCATCTCCCTCTACTTCGACAACGATGTCAACGTTCTGATGAAGAGGGACGATCTGGATTTTTTCGATATTACGCCAAGGTTGTACGAGCTGGACAAAACAACCGAATCGACCAACTACTTAAATTCCATCCTTGTCTATAACGGCAAAACGGACACCTTGTATAACAGCGGCGATTTCCGGCTTCGGGATGGGGGGAGCGGAATGAGCCGGGCTTTTCGCCAATTGCTCGACGGACAGCGGGATACGAGGAAATTGATGCTCATTCCGGTCGAATACGATCACGGAAACAAGACGGAACGCGTACTTTCGATGCTGATGTACGACAGTCCGAGTTCCCATCAAGCACGCGAGAATGCGATTGTGATCAATATCAAGCCGGATTGGATCATGAACAACCTGATCGAACTGAACAAGCCGAACGGCCATTTCAACAGTACGATCGTTATCGTCGACGGACAAGGGACGGTGTATCAATCGGCATCGCGGCTTGCCTCGGCGGATGTGGACGCAGCATCGATGCTCGCCCCCCATCTTGGCAAGCTGAAGTCCTCCATGACGTCCAAGACGATTGACGGTCCGAACGGCAAATGGGTGGCGACTCCGCTGCAAATCAAGGCGCTGGACTGGCAGGTCGTTACCCTGCAATCCTATGATGAGGTCATGTCCGGCGTCCGGAAGCTGCGGCAATCGTCCGTTGCCGTCGTACTGCTGTTTCTCGTGCTAGCGGTCGTCGTCACGTTCATCTCTTCGCATCGCCTGTACAAACCGGTGGAAGAATTGATGCGCCAATTCCGCAAACCGGCGGCGGCCGATGCCCGCCCGGCCGCGCGGGGCCGTCTGGAATTTTCCGTCATCAACGATTCCTACAAGAACGTCATGCATCAGCTCAACACGATGCAGCAAGTATACGGCGAGAAGCGCGACGTCGTCAAAAGCTATTATCTGCAGCGGTTATTGACGATGAAGGACGCTATATCCGAATCCGAATTCTGCGAATCCCGGCGGCAGTATAACTTGAGACTGGAACCCGAAGGACCGTATGTCGTCGTGCTTCTGTCCATTAACCTTGATCGGGAAGACAACAAGCTGATGCATTTCGCCGTCGCCAATATCGCCAAAGAAATTGTCGGTAACCGACTCGAGTTGGAAATGATCGAGCTGAACGATGGAACCGTGTCGGCGATCGTCAGCTTGTCCCCGGACCATCAGGGCCGCATCGGAGAATTGAATGCGCTGCTGCAAGAAACGCAGGAAGTCATTCTCCACTATTACCGGATTTCGGTCACGGCAGCGGTCAGCCGGGAGATTGCCGATTATCGCGATTTTGCCGAGCATCATGCCGAGCTTCGGAAGCTGCTGGCATATCGTCTCGTCTTTGGCGAAGGGGGCATCATAACGGCGGAAGCGGTGAAGGAAAGCCGAAAATCGTTCGATCCCGGGTTGCTGGAGGAGACGGAGAAAAGGCTGATCGAAAGCATGAAAGCCGGTCACACCGCCGACAGCGAAAAGTGGTTAAACCACTATTTTCATTACTTGAAGAATTTGGAGATCGAACATATCGACTACGGGGTTACCCGGTTGATCTTGACCATGTCGAAAACGTTGCAACCCATTTCCGCACATCCCGGAACGTTCGGCGCTACCCCGTTCATGCGGCGCGTCATGCAGCAAACGACGCTTGACGACATGAAGGAGATGATGCTGGAATTTATCTGGACGACGATGCAGGGGCAGCATACCGAGGAGACGCGGAAACACATCTTGCTTACGGATACGATCAAAGATATTGTACGCCAGAAGTATGCGGATCCGAATTTAAGCCTGCAATGCGTATCCGACATGCTGAAGATGTCTCCCACTTACGTAGGACGGATATTTAAAGGTACCGCCTCGCAGTCGTTCGCCGATTATTTGAACGAAGTGCGGCTGGAGCTGGCGCTGCAGTTGCTGAACCATGACAACCATACGATCAAGGAGATTATGGAGCGGGTCGGTTACACGAGCCAAAGCAACTTTTTCCGCCTGTTCAAGATGAAATACGGGGCTCCGCCCAAAGAATACCGGTTCCGCACGATGATCGGCAAATCCGATTGAACCGGCCTTTCACCCCTCGCGACGCGGGGGGATTTTTTATTGCCGGATTCGGAATTATCGCACGAATTAGGAGTTTACTTCTGCATTTCCGGCATGACAAACTAGGATTCATCACAACAAGAAAGAAGGAAATGCAATGAATGGGATGCAAGGAGAGCAATCGATTCGGATGCGCGCACCCGTACGACAAACACAGATGCTGAGAAAGTGGAGACGCGTATTTCCGCTTCTGACGATGTCGGTCCCCTTCTTCCTGCTGATGGTTCTGTTCGCCTATGTTCCGCTTTGGGGCTGGTACATCGCGTTCACCAACTATTATCCGGGGGAAAGCATCCTGAACGCCGATATTGTCGGCTTTCGTAACTTCGAGCAATTGTTCTCCGGGAACCAGTTTCTTACGGCCATGCGCAATACGCTGGTCATCAGCGCGATAGGCTTGCTGCTCAGTCCGCTGCCGATGGCGTTCGCCATCCTGCTCAATGAAGTCAAGCAGAAGTGGTTCGCTAAAATCGTGCAAATCGTCTCCTCCTTTCCCAATTTCATCTCTTGGGTCATCGTCTATTCGATTTTTTTCGCGTTCTTCTCAATTGACGACGGAATGATCAACCGGCTGTTGTTCAAGCTCGGCCTGATTGAACAGCCCACGGATATACTGACGAATGCGGACATCGCCTGGTGGCTTCAGGCGGCGATCACTAACTGGAAAGGCTTGGGTTGGTCCGCCATTATTTATATCGCCGCCATCTCATCGCTGGATCAAGAGGTGTTTCAGGCGGCAGAAGTGGACGGCGCCGGAAGGTTCAGGCAAATCCGCCATATCATGATTCCCGGTCTGATGCCGACCTACGCCGTCTTGTTCCTGCTCGGAATCGGGTATATGTTATCTTCGGGCTTCGATCAGTATTACGTGTTCACCAATTCGGTCGTCCACAGCAAGTTGGATGTGCTTGATACGTACGTGTACAATCTGGGGCTCGTCCAACTGAATTTTCCGTTCTCGACAGCCGCCGGCATATTCAAATCGGTTGTAAGCGTCGTTCTCGTATTTACGGCGAACTGGGTTTACAAAATGGCAACGGGAAAAAGCATTATTTGACGGATCATCCGAAAAGGAGAGCTTGCTGTGAAGTTATCGACGACTGATCGGATTTTCGACGCATTCAACTACCTGTTCTTGACGATTTTCGGTTTTTTGACGTTGTATCCGTTCTATTACCTGATCATCTATTCCGTGTCCGATCCCCAGGAAGTCATCAAGGGCATCTACTTCTGGCCCCGGGGCTTCACCCTTGACAATTACCGGACTGTCTTTGAGTTGGACCGCCTGGTGGATGCCACGATCATCTCCCTTCTGCGAACCGTCATCGGCACGGCTCTCACCGTCATCTGCTGTACGCTGTTCGCCTACAGCCTGACCAAATCGTTGTTGCCGCTGAGGAAATTCATGTATCGCGGCCTCGTCGTTTCCATGTATGTCAGCGGGGGATTTATCCCCAGTTACCTGCTCATTTCTGATTTGCGCCTGCTGAACTCGTTCTGGGTGTATATTTTGCCGATGATCGTCGTTCCGTTTTATCTGATTCTCATCAAAACCTACATCGAGCAACTTCCAGCCGAATTGGAAGAGAGCGCTATGGTGGAAGGGGCCGGCTATTACCGCGTGTTCTTCTCGATCATCCTGCCGCTGTCTATGCCGATCCTGGCGACCATTGCCATCTTCCAGGCCGTCGGTCATTGGAATTCGTGGGCGGACAACTTGTTTTACGCAACGGATCCGAAGCTGATGACGCTGCAATTGATGCTGCTGAACCTCGTCAAGACGCAGACCATCTCTACCAATGTGCTGGACGCGCAAACGATGAGCTCGATGAAAGTGACGCCGGAATCGATCCGAACGACGGTGACGGTCGTCGTCATCCTGCCGGTCATGCTCATTTATCCGTTTCTCCAGAAGTATTTTATCAAGGGCATCATTCTCGGTGCCGTTAAGGGGTAGTTGAACAAGATGAACATGTTGAATAATGTCGGTTTATGCCTGAGCTTCAACCGAGCCGTCTGGAAGGACAAATTGCCTTGTGAATCGGATGCGCCGGAGCGTCGCATTATTCATGCCCGTTGTGCGCAATTTACTTCCCCTGTCGTATTGTGGCGAATAGGCATTCAGGAGAACGGCGGCTATTTCAAATGCGGCAGCGTTAACGAACGCGATTGGGTGGCCGACTTTCGCCTGCTCGTCCGGAACGGCGCCGGAGTGTGGCGGGAAGTGCTGTACGAAATGAATCAAAGCCGTCCGCCGGCTGACGCCGGCGCAATATGGTTCGAGGCGATACCTGCTGTCGAGGTTACGGAGTTGATATTGGAGGTGCGGCGCAGCGGCGTCGACGGTTGGTGGCCCAGCTGGAATTTGGCTGCGGATGCTTTCGTAGTCGAAGGGGAACCCGTTTCCGGGCAAGTTTCTGATGCGGATTCGATGATCGAACGCAGCCTCGCGCTCACATCCTGCGACTTGTCCGCGTTGCCTCCAGGCGTAGAGGCGCGGCGTTGCGCCACGGAAGTTCGTTATCGCACCCGGTTTCTCGAGATGGGTTTCCGCCTCCAGCGCAGCGGATTCAGCTATCTGGCGCTCGATGAGGACGGAAACGGGAACACCCGGCAAAGCCTGCTAAAAAATCCGGAGGTTGGCTTGTTGTTCAGTCCGCAAAGACAATACCTGGCCCAAGGATTGAGTTTCCACCCGGTCGGCGCTGCGGAACTGTCCGGGTTTCAGGCTCACCATGTCGAAGGAGAAGTCACCGTCAAAGGGAATACGATTGTGTATGATTTGACGATGGAACAGTGGGGGCAATCTTGGCGGCTCACTTGGGAAGTTCACGAGGACAGGCTTCGATTCATGGCGGAACGTTCCGGTCTTTTCGAGCTGCGTGTCTGGAAAAGCAGTGTCTGGACGATCGCGCTCGACAGCCGCGTCATCCCGACCACCGTACTCGGCGCGTTAAACCGTCAAGGCGAAACGGGGCTTGTGACGCTGCCGCTACTGCTCCATGCTCCCAAGCATGGCACCATACAGGTTCATGCACACGACGATGGTCCGACCGGCGAGATTTATTGGCGCTCCGATGCGATCCGGCCGATCTATACGAATCTTTGTGAATTGAAGGTTGGAGAAATTCCGCAGCCGGAGGGCGACTACCTGCTGCCCGCCGGCCGGTACAGATCATCGATGGAATGGCGTATCGGCACTCCGAGGCTGGCGAACGCGGCTGATGGCACGCCGCCTGAAGTTGAGAGGGCGATCAACCGCTGCTTGACGACAGCGCTCACTTACCGCGCGGATACGTCGACATTCTCCAACAACGGCACCTCGATCCATGCGCCGATCTGTATGGACCTGTGGTCATCGCTGTGCGTCAGGCTCGACCCGATCTTGCCGAATCTGACCGCGCTCGATCTGCTGCGGGATACGCTGGAAAGATGGTTGACGTTGGCTCCCGGTTACGCAAGCGGGCGCTCATCCAAGCATGATGGGTATTACGAAGACGAGTACCTAATGACCGGGGTGAGTTCGCTGCTTGGACTGGCTGATTTCCTCATGCACTCCGAAGATACGGAATGGATGGATCGTTACCGCGGCACCATCGAACTGCAATTGCAGCTGATGGAAGCGCGGGACCTCGACGGCGACGGCTTGATCGAAAGCGACAAGCGGCAGGGCGTCAGCGGCGAACATCAGTGGAGCACAAACTGGTGGGACGTCATCTCTTTCGGCTGGAAGGATGCATTCGTCAATGCTTTGCTGTACGGTGCGCTGCTGAAGCTGGCGGAGTCTCCGTCATCGGCCAGGCTGTTCTCTTCCCAGCGGCTGAACCGGATCCGTGCCTGGGCCGCAAAGCTGAAGACGAGTTATCGCACTTGCTTCTACAATCCGCAGACCGGCTGGTTCGCTGGCTGGCGCTGCAGGGAAGACCGGCTACATGACTACGCGTTTCTGTTTGTGAATGGAGCGGCAGTTACAGCCGGTTTGCTGGATGACGATCTGTCGTCGGCCAGAACCATGATTGCCGGGCTGTACGAGGAGATGCAGCGTGTCGGATGGACCAATTACCGCTATGGTGTGCCGGGCAACCTGTGGAAAATACCGAATGAAGATATGCCTGTCCTGATGCACAATCTGCCATTCGGTATTTACCAGAACGGCGGCACCACTCTATCTCAGGCAAGACACTTTATTGCGGCACTATACCGTGTCGGGATGCAGGCGGAAGCGGACGACATGTTGACCGACATGTGCGCCAGCCTGGCTGACGGTTCAGCGTTCGGCGGCTGCGGCTCCGGTGTCGATTGGCGGATGTCGGACGGTATGCACTGCGGTTACGAAGGACTGCTGTGCGACCAACTGGGTGTGCTGATCCCGGCAATCGAACGGTACGGTTCATGACGCAGATCCGAGAATCCTTCCCGCAGTAGAAAGAAATCCATCTTGTACCCGCCTTATTTGATCGGAGGAATCCTATGAGAGCCAAATTGCAATTTCAAGGCAGCGAAGCAGCCGAACATTTTTCGCGGCAATTAGAGGAGTCGTTCTTGGGTATAGTTCGGAAAAATTTGATTGCCGATCCGGCCCAAGGGCCGGTCGGATTCGTGGCCGCTTCGGTAGATGGGCGCTATTGGTCGGATACGATGTGGTCTAGGGACCAAGGAACGTTCATGCGCGAATTGATTCATTACGGCGAATTCGAGCTTGCCAAAGCCGCGTGGCAAGCTTCGGTCGATCATGTCGCATTGAATAGGGAGGGCTATTATTCCTTTCCGATGTATGTGTACCCCAATCAGCCGCGAAGCGGAGAAGAAATGGACGGAACCACAGTCTGGCTCGTGTCGTCTTTCTTGTTATGGGAACGGCTTCCGGCAGAAGATGCCGTACGGTACAGGATTGAGAAATATTTGCTTGCCGATACGTCCCCGCTGCGGTACATCCTGTTCATTCTGGAAAAGCAGCCGTTCGTTTCGGGGTGCGGCGAATTCGGCGGAGGAATTCGGATGCCGACTCAGCCCTTCTACAATGTAGTGCAGAACGGCATGGTCGCGATGATGCTGGAATTCGCGGGCACCCGATTGAAGAGCGGAACCCGGCAAGCGGAAGCGCTGGAGCTCGGTAATCGCTGTTTGCGTACGGCTGCAGGCTTGAAGGAAAGCATGCTTAATCGCATGGTGTTCGAAGACGGCTCCTGGATTTGGTGTCTTGACCCGGATACAGGGCGACAGGCAGCGGACGAAATCCTCAACGACGAGGGCAATAAAGGCTTTGCGGGCATTAACGGCATTTTAACCCATTCTTCGGATGTGTACGGTTTTATGCCGCTGACGCGCGGCGATGGCTGGTTCGTCCCGGCATCCGTACAAACCTTTTACAAACTGCTGACGACTTCGCATAGAATGGAACGATTCGCAAAATACGGGATGTTCAGTCAATTTGATTTGGAATGGGAAGGCAATCTCACTTCGGCGTCATATGGGCAAGGCTACGCCATCCAGTGCATGCTTCTTCTCGATCGACCGGAATTATATACGAAAGCCGTGCAATATTTGATCGACGCCACATTGGAGCCGGTTTATCCGGTCACCCGGGATAGCCGGTTCTGGTTCTATGAGCGATACTTATGTCCGGATTCGGAAATACCGGACGGCTGGGAGGAAGGGTGCGGCGCTCTGAATCTCGTGAATGTGACCGAGCCTTTAAAGTGCGCGCGGCTGATGCTGGGTGTCGACGATACCGGGATGGAGACCGTAAGCATCGTTCCGCGGCTGCCTGTCGGATGGACTTTCGCCGAAGCGACAGGTTTGCCAGTCCGTACACCGTCCGGTTATACGCGGATCGATATCCGAATCTCATCCGATTCGGAGGGAAGCGTTACAAGCGTCACTGGGGAAGCGGCGGACGCGCTTCCGGAACTGCGTATTCGATTGGGAACCGCCGTGAACCCCAGTTGGCATGTCGTCGAACCTGGAATGAACAGGTTTGCCGCGAACTAGCGGGACTTTGGATAGGCGTATTGGCTGCTGCACCAATGTAATTATTGCTAACGGGAACGAGAGTTGAGGAGCTTGCTACGAGGCAGCTCCTTTTTGTTTGTTGAAGTAACGGGTAGGATAGATTAATGTATAACGTCTGAACAAAGGAGTATCGAGGTTAAATATGACACTGCAATACTAAATAGGTGAAAAAACCGGCCCCATATAAAGAGTCCGGTCTTTGTAGTTGATCTTTAAATGCTTAAATTGCGTGTTCTGCTTGCTTAATCGTTTGATTCAACAAGCCAGATTTCTGTCTTTTATGATAATAAACATAGGAACCTACGATGATAATATAGCCGATAAGGAAACTCAAACCGGCCGAAATGCCGTCCTCAGCGATGTTTGAATACATAGCTCCCGTCAAATCGAAGACCAATCCGGCATACGCCCATTCCTTAATTCGAGGAAAGCCTGGGATAAGGATCGCTATGATCCCTAATATCTTGGCAATACCGAGAAAAGGAAGAAGATATTCTGGGTAACCCAAATGCTTGAAAAGTTCAACCGCATCAGTTGCTTTTACAGTATCGGTAATCGCGCCAACACCCATAAATACCACCACTAGCACGGTAAAAATCCAGTAAGGAATCGTAATTTTTTTCATTGAATTTCAGCCTCCTTAGGTGTACATTAATCGTTTTGTAACACGTCGATTTGGTTTCTCGATCGCGCCATACTCCTTCCAGTACTACTTGAACCACACATTCTTGCAGGATTACAGTTTGATGACACTGTTCACATCCTTTCTTTGTAACGATCGGCTACTTCCCCCTACAGAAAGGGCGCCTTGACGCAGCAGATCAACAATACGGAGCCGGTTTGGCTCGGCCAGAGCACTCCAAGTCGAATTCATGTGTTGAATATACCTGATAAGGAATATGCACGTCAAGGAATATTTTAAATATATATTTTGTTTTCTTCATTGCTCTCCTCAAGAAGCAGGTCTTAATATGGCCTTTTATTGAAGCACTAAGTTAAACCAAGAGGCTTATAAAAAGTCATCATTTATGCTAAGGAGGGGATTCGACAAAAATCACGAAATTAAATGATTGGAAGATAATTGCGGGGGATGATTTTTTGAAGTTCATTCGTGTAATTGTTTTACTGGCATTGGGGTTTTTAGTGGGCTGTGGGGGCGGTGGCAAATACAAGGCGGATACTTTTTCTAAAAGTGATATGTGCATTGATGAACCTCCCCTACTTACGCTTCGCTAAGAAGTAGGGGTTTCTTACCAGCCATACCGGTACTTTCTGCAAGCAAATAGGTTGGCTACTTGCTTTCGCTGCTGGCAGCGGAAATCTAACGGTAGGG
>NZ_JAIOAP010000015.1 GCF_021190915.1 Cohnella silvisoli | reverse complement strand
TGACCAAAATCGAAAAATGGTGGTTCAGGGATAAGCCTCCTGCACCACCATTTTTCGTTTTAACCATCGATTTTTGCTAAGTATGAGCTGTCTCATTCATAAACTTTCTTGCTTTTGAGACAGCCCCTCTCGTCTATCCGGCGTAACCGTTACGTATACAGCAGGCGTAAACGGAACGGTAACCGACGCAGCTGGAAATGCAATGGCAACGGACTTGACTGGTAAAAGTACATCCTCTTGGTAATGAAATGATTCAACACGTGGAGTGCAAACCGGCAGCGGTTATTGCACTCCATTCGTTCTTTTCTCTGTGAAAAAGTAAAGCAAAGCTAAAAGCGGCAGGACGACGCCAATAAGAGAAGTTAAATTCCAGCCCCCGAGCGCATAAGACCAACCTCCCACAGATGAGCCAATGGCTCCGCCGATGAAAAAAATAGACATGAAAAGCCCGTTCAGACGCCCTCTCGTTTCACTTCCCAATGAATAAATCGCACGCTGCCCAATTACAAGGTTTCCCGATACGGCCATATCCAGCGTAATCGCGGAAAGAAAGAGCAGTACGAGTGCAACAGTTGAATGGCTTTGAAAAAGATAGATCAGCAAAAAAGACAAGGCGGCAATGATCATGGCCAGCCCGGTTAACAATCTGCTCCAGCCTTTATCCGCCAATCTTCCGGCAATCGGTGCTGCGACTGCGCCGCCCACACCTACTAAGGCAAACAATGCAATGCCCTGCTGGGACATTCCGAAATCATCCGCCAATCGCAAAGGAACCACAGTCCAAAAGAGGCTAAAGGCTCCAAATAAACAGGCTTGGTATAGGGCTCGGCGGCGCAATGCAGGCGTTTGTTTTAAAAGGGTGCCTAAAGAGATTATTAATTTACCGTAGGTTACCGTAGGAGTAGGCCTGCGTTCGGGAAGAATACGCGACAACAGAACCGTCAATAGCGTGATAACAATCGCCGACAAAGTAAATACGGCTTGCCATCCCCAGATACTGGTTATAAAACTTGCAACCGGCCGTGCAAACATAATCCCGAGTAAGAGGCCGCTCATCACATTTCCGACCACTCGGCCGCGCTGCTCTTCGGACGCTAAATAGGTAGCATAAGGTACCAATATTTGGGCTACCACAGATCCTATTCCAATAAACAGAGACGCGGTAAGGAACAACGATGCATTGGGGGCGAATGCGGCTAGAAGCAAGGCCCCGACTACAATCAATAGCGCTACTACCGTGAGGCGACGATTTTCAATAATGTCGCTGAGCGGTACAATAAATAACAGCCCCGCAACATAACCGATTTGAGTTAAAGTGACAATTAATCCTGCTGCTGTAGAAGAAAGACCCGTAGCGGCACTGATAGGTCCTACAAGGGTTTGTGAATAATAAAGATTGGCAACGATTAGACCGCACGCGGCTGCCAACACAAACATCATCCAACTTGAAATGCGGTTACCTTCCAATACTTGTTCCTTTTGCATGATAATCCTCCTTGTATGTTGGCTAAAATAAATACTGAACGTTCAGTTCATTAATTTATAATTAGATAATATACTGAACGTATCGTTTTGTAAATAGCTAATTTCATTTTTCTTTTTATTTCACATTCAGTATACTGAACGTATAGTTTATATTTGTTGGTTTCCACGAAAAGGAGGGATAAGATGGAGGGCAAAAGAGGGCGGCCGCGTAATGTTGAAACGCATAAGTCTATCCTTTCCGCGTCTTATGATTTATTGTTGGAAAGTGGTTTTGGAGCGGTCACGGTAGAAAAAATTGCCGATCGTGCCAAAGTTAGCAAAGCCACCATTTATAAATGGTGGCCTAACAAGGCTGCCGTGGTGATGGATGGTTTTCTTTCAGCCGCCGCGGAAAGACTGCCAGTGCCTGACACGGGCTCAGCACTCAATGATATTCTAATTCATGCCACGAATTTAGCCCGGTTTTTGACAAGTCGGGAGGGTACAATCATTACGGAGTTAATAGGCGAAGGGCAGTTTGATTCAGGATTGGCGGAGGCGTATCGGACCCGATACTTCCAGCCTCGCCGGCTTGAGGCCCGGCTTCTTATGGAACGCGGGGTTGATCGCGGGGAATTGAAGAAAAATCTCGATATCGCATTAAGCACGGATCTCATTTACGGCCCGATATTTTATCGCTTGCTGGTAACCGGTGAAAAATTGGACGATTCCTATGTGCAACATTTGGTCAATAACGCATTTGAAGGAATCCGTTCGACCTGAAGCCGCAGACTCTTGTTGCGCGAACCTGGGTACGTCGGCGCGAATATTTGGATCAGTTACTACTTACCTTCGAGCTTCAACACATCCGACTCCGGGTTTGACATAATGGTAAACAACAAGCGATTGAAAAGTTAAGTATGTTGAAGTAGAAGATGGAATGGGAGGAAGATAGGTGCCACAAGCACGGCTTAATCATGCTGAGTATCCAATGGTGAATATTCCGGCAGGTGAAATTGAATTAAGGGACGATCGAATTAAGACGACATGGACGGTAAAGGTGAATTCCTTTTTGCTTGCACCGGTTCCGGTTACGAAAGAGTTATATTTCTCGATATTGCAAAAGACAGTAGGACCTAATGACCATCCTCAGACTCCGGTTGTGGACGTCTCATGGAATGATGCTATTCTCTTTTGTAATTTGCTTTCTCAGCAATCGGGTCTAAAGGAATGTTACTCGGTTAGTGATGATGGTGAAAGTGTCGTCTGTGACTGGGAGGCGGATGGCTATCGTCTTCCTACAGAAGCGGAATGGCAGTATGCGTGTAAAGCAGGATCGGGTGGTTATCGGTACGGCGAGCTTGAAGAGATAGCTTGGTATCATGAAAACTCTGAGGGCAAGGTACATGAGGTAGGTAAAAAGCTGCCGAATGCGTGGGGGCTTTACGATATGCTAGGAAATGTTTGGGAGTGGTGTTGGGATCTATACGATGTGAAAATATACGGCTCCTATAGAGTTTTCCGAGGTGGAAGCTGGGCGGAAGAGGCTCGGGGCTGTGGAGCGACGTGCCGTCGCCGTAGTCACCCAACGTTTGGCATCGATGATCTCGGCTTTCGTCTTGCTCGGAACGCTTGACCTCGGGGCACTGCTTGACACAACAATGAGCACATTACGAGTTCCAGAGAAGTGATGTATAATAATGATCATATTGAGGGCTTATGAAAGGAGAATATCATGGAAGGAAACAAGAATGCTTTTGAATCAATCGATGAATATATTTCAAAGTTTCCTCCCGAAGTTCAGGAAATACTTAATACGTTAAGAAAATATATAAAAGAGTTGGCACCGGACGCAACGGAAAAGATAAGTTATCAAATGCCTACTTTAGCGTTGCACGGAAATCTGGTGCATTTTGCTGCTTTTAAAAATCATATCGGATTTTACCCGGCTTCAAGCGGAGTTAATGCTTTTAAGGATGAATTGTCAGAGTATAAATGGGCAAAAGGATCTATACAATTTCCTATAGAAAAGCCCCTGCCTTATGAGTTAATTAGCAAAATAGTTCAATTCAGAGTCGCTGAGAATATTGAGCGAGCAGAAGAAAAATTGAGAAAGAAGTAATATCTCTTATTTACAAAGGTGATAGGATGCCATGAACCTTATAAAGGATTTTATTCTGCAACTAGCGTTTATAGCGACCCTAATATTCACCCTGCAAATATTTTTCGCGGAGAGATCCGAGAGAAATGGTCAAATGAGAATTATCCTATCCGTAATATTCGGGTTATCCATCCTATTATGTATGACCTTTCCTGTTTATGTTAGCTCCAATGTCCATATGGATATTAGAATCGTTCCCTTATTGTTGGGAACGTTATATGGAGGCTTACGAACAGGTATACTGTTATGTGCGCTTACCATCCTATACCGATTTTATATTGGGGTCGATTTGGGGTTTTATACAACAATTCTGACCCTGTTATTTAGCATGCCGGCTGTCGTACCCTTTCAAAAGGTTTTCGTTAAAGCACAGAAGAAAAAGAGGATACAAATTGCGCTGATCCTATCCATCTACTATTGTTTTGTTGGACTAATAGTCGTTTCTTCCTTTAGAGGTTTTTCATTAAATGCTCTTCAGGTACATTTCATTCATCTCATTATTACCGTAATGGCTGTGTTGTTCTTCACTTCTTTAAACGAAACGATCAAGGGAATGCTCCAGAAAAATCAGCAGCTGCAATCGGAAGCCAAGGATGCGGAAATCGCCTTTTTGCGTTCCCAAATCAAGCCTCATTTTCTATACAACACCCTGAATTCCATTGCCGAATTGTGCATCGACAAACCTAATAAGGCGGAGGAATTAACGCTAAATCTGTCGCAGTATTTGAGAAGCAGCTTTGACTTCAAACAATTGGAGTCGCTAACAACCATAGAAAATGAATTGGAGTTGGTAAAAGCGTATATCAACATCGAAAAGGCGCGATTTGGGGCCAGATTGAATGTGGAGTACGACGTGGATGCAAATCTGGATATCCGGATTCCTCCGCTGATTTTGCAGCCATTGGTGGAAAATGCCATAAGACATGGCCTGATGTCCAATTTGCGGGGCGGAACAGTAAAAATATCCGTAAAAAAGGAAAAGGGCGCCGGAGTCAGCTTTGCCGTAGAAGACAATGGATGCGGGATGAACGACAAAAAACGGGATGAAATACTAAACCCGGATGTGGCAAATAGAGGCATTGGGTTATGGAACATCAGTCAGCGCATCCAACTGCTTTACGGAAGAAACATCCGTATTGAAAGCGCAGAAGGAATGGGCACGAAGGTTTTCTTCGACCTTCCCGCACGACCAATCGAGCAGGTAGGAGGTTGAAGCATGCTGCGAGTCATTATCGTGGATGATGAAGAATTATCGGTAAACCGTTTGAAGAGGATACTATCCGAGAGCGGCGAAATCGAAATGTGCCATACGTTTCTTAACCCGTTGGAAGCTTATGAATTTGCGAAAACGAATCCGATACATACCGCATTTCTGGATATTTCTATGCCGGAAATCGACGGTATGCGGCTTTCGAGCCTGTTGATTGATCTCGATGCTTCCATAGATGTAGTCTTTGTAACGGCCTATGACGATTATGCGGTCCAAGCCTTCGATATGAGCGCTTTGGATTATGTAATGAAGCCTGTAACCGCCCAGCGAATATCAAAGACGTTGAACAAGATTAGTCAAAGACATCGAAACGGGGCAGTCGAGCCCACTGTGTCGCATAATGAAATACTAACCGAGCAGGAAACGAAGGTTCTACGGTTGATCGCGGATGGGTTATCGAACAAGGAAATCGTCCCTCGCTTGAACATCACGGGTGAAACCGTAAAGTTTCATATTAAAAATGTATACAGAAAGCTTGGAGTCAATAATCGCGTACGAGCGCTTCAGCGTGCCAGAGAATTAAGGATTCTTGGTTGAGAACTCCAATAAATTTTATCGCCCTACCTCCCCATTTGGGGAGCTTTTTTTTTGAAAAGATAGTCTTATAGTAGGAAATGAGCGACAAAAGTTGACATGCAGAGGAGCTAACTATGAACTACAACCAATATTTGTCAGCCCTGCTCATAGTCGCTACCTGTTTCATCTTAAATATGGCCTTTCTTTCTTGGAAAAGAAGAGAGCTTCCGATTGCAATTAGCTACGGCTTGGGTATGTTGGCTGGCGCATTCTACACCTTAGGATATGCTTTTGAGATTGTTAGCCCTACCATCGCCCAAATACACGACTGGCTACGCGTAGAATATATTGGCATTCCCTTTGGCTCTATGCTCTGGATGATTATGGTATTGCAATATACAGGCCGTCAAGCGTTTGTACGCAAACGGTTGGTCTTGTTGCTGTTGGTAATTCCCGTCACTACGCTTGTTGCTCATTATACGAATGGGGCGCATCATTTATTTTATAAGAGTATGACGATGGATAGCTCAGAGAGCTTTCCGCTGGTTTCCTTGGTTAAAGGGCCCTTGTATTGGGTGCATGTGACGTATGCCTATACCCTCTTTATCATTGGCATGGGGTTAATGATCCAAATGTATCGTAAAGCGACACCTCGAATGAAGAAGCAAATTGCTTTTATGATGATAGGTTCCTTCGGACCTTATGGAGGTACGCTTTTATATTTAAGCGGGGTTACCCTCATACCTATCGATTTTACCCCATTTGGATTTGTTTTCTCGGGAGTTTGTTACATGTGGGGGATTTATCAATTTAATATGCTGAGGCTGGCTCCTTTTGCTTTGCAAAAGGTGTTTGAATCGATGCAGGATGCGGTCATCGTACTGGATCTGGATAATTGTATTGCCAGCTTTAATCAGTCAGCAAGTCAGGCGATTGAAAGTTTAAATCGCAAGAATGCGGTTGGACAGCCTGCTGCGCATATTTTCTCCTTGTATCCCAAGCTATTGGAGAGGCTGATTAAGCAAGAGTCTTCCTCGGATTATAAAGCGCAAATTATCAGACAAGCGGATGCCAAATTCTATAATGTCCATCTATCGCTTATCTGCGACAACAATGAAAAACCCGTCGGTAAAATGCTTTTGTTAAGCGATGTAACGGAAACGGTGCATAACGAGGAAACGCTGCTATATAAATCAAGACAGCTGGCGGAGTTGAACACCTTCAAGGACAAGATGTTTAACGTCGTCGCCCATGATATTCGCGATCCTCTTGCGGTACTCATCAACCTGATGGAGCTGATGGAAGAGGAGATGCAGACTTGCGGCGAGAGCCATGATGAAATCGTTCACGAGATGGGGCAGCAAATTCAGAATACATTTGTTTTAGTGGAAGGCTTGTTGGAATGGTTCCATAGTCAGAGAGGCGGAATGGTGTTTAACCCGGTGATAAGGGATTTAGCCCACACGGTTCAGACGAATGTGCGATTGATGCAGGTTCGCAGCGTTAGTAAAAATATTAAAATCATATCGGATATACCGGATAACCTATACGTATTCGCAGATAAAGAAATGCTGGATTTAATTATCCGAAATCTACTTTCCAATGCGATTAAATTTACGGAAAACGGGGGAAGCATTCGGTTAAAGGCGGATTATGCGGACGGTAAAATAATCGTCTCCGTAAGCGATACTGGATCAGGCATTCCGGAGGGTCAAGCCGAATCTTTATTGCAGGAAGCCTATCCGGTCTCATCGCTCGGAACGGCTGGAGAACGAGGCGTCGGGCTGGGACTCACCCTATGCAGGGAATTTGTTCGCTTGAATGGAGGAGAAATTTGGTTTGAGAGTACGCTTGCGCAAGGAAGCACCTTCTATTTCTCCCTCCCCATACCTCCTATAACTTCCGATCAAACGGATCATCAAGTTGGAAGGAGGGACATCGTGTGAAGGTTATTATTATCGATGACGAGAAAGGCATGCATATCATTATGAAGCGAATGCTCGACAAAGTCGATGAAGTCGAGATTGTGGGAAGTTTCCAGGAGACGTCGACGGCCTATTCGTTTCTGTCGAACCAAGACGTGGATTTGATATTTATGGATATAAATATGCCGAAGGAAAGCGGCCTTGAGTTTGCAGGGCGGTTAAGAGAGCGCGGCAGACAAATGAAAATCGTGTTCGTTACCTCCCATAAAGAATATTCGCTGCCTGCATTTGATGTATATGCCTTTGATTACATCGTAAAGCCCGTTAATCAGGCAAGGCTTCATCATACTGTCCTAAGGGCGCTTTCCGGAATGCCTTCGGAAAAAGGTTCGGTGGAACATGACTCTTCCTTTATGCGAGTCATGTTTAATTGTTTTGGCGGCATGGAGATTCGAAATGGTCAGAACGAGTTGGTCAAGTGGAAGACTAGCAAAAGCGCGGAGCTATTTGGCTACTTGTTAATGCACAAAGGCAGACTTGTATCCAGAGCAAGAATCATCGAAGATATGTTCGGGGAAATGCCTCTAAAGAACGGCGAAACCTATTTAAATACGACAGTCTATCAGTTGCGTAAATTATTGGACAATTATGGACTCAAGGGGAGCATACATTCCGACAGCAACTATTATGCGCTAGATCTTAACCAAGTACATGTTGATATTGTTAGCTTTGAAGAAGGCTGTAAGCAGATGGCTGTAATGGATGATACCCATATCGAACAGGCGTTAGAGTTGGAGCAGCTCTATGCGGGAGATTTATTCGGGGATCGCGTATTCCCTTGGGCACGGAGCGAGGTCGAACGACTATCGTTGATGTATACATCCTTTACCCATCGGCTGTGCGACGCTTTATTAATCAGAGGCGATACGCAAACCGCAATCCGTCTATTGATGAAGTTGACGGCTTATAACGAGCTCGATGAAGGAACGATAAAGCTGCATATGAAGGCTTTGGTTTTACAGAAGAACATAGAAGCATTGAACCGCCAATATAAACAATACACGGAAACACTGTATAATGAGCTCGGAATAAGCCCATCGGATGAAGTAACGGCCCTTTACGGTCAACTGTTGTCGGATTTGGGTTCATAACATACGGATCAAGTAGTCCTTATTACTTTGGTGGGGGCTTTTTTGCGTTTGCGAGAGTGGGGAATAGTTTCTGTCATTTTGCTGTCATTGGGTGGCGTTATACTGTAGTTCTTGCAGCGACTAAGGAGGGGAGTAGTTTGAAGGTCGTTATTATCGATGACGAAAGGGCCATGCACTTAATAATGAAGCGTATGCTCGCTAAGGTGGATGAGATCGAGATTGTGGGAAGCTTCCAGGAGACCGCGACTGCATACTCGTATTTGGTGAATCATGAGGTAGATCTGGTATTTGTTGATATAAGCATGCCGAGGGAGGACGGCATGGAGTTTGCCCAACGGTTACGGGAGAGCGGCATACAGACGAAGCTTGTTTTTATAACATCCCACAAAGAATATGCGCTATATGCCTTCGATGTCTATGCCTTCGACTACATCGTGAAACCTGTTGCGAAAGAAAGACTTCACCAAACGATCCAAAGAGCACTTGCGGAAATACGCTCGGAACGCTCAGTACAGTCGAAGCTGGAGTTCGCCCCCGCTGTCGAGCCGGTACTAACCGAGCAAGAAAAGCGAATTTTACTGTTGATTTCGGATGGACTTTCGAACAAGGAGATCGCTCAATACCTGAACATCACTGGTGAAACCGTAAAGTCACATATCAAAAATATGTACAGAAAACTTGAAGTAAACAATCGCGTGCAAGCGCTGCAGCGTGCCAAACAATTAGAGGTACTGGCATAAAAAAGCACCCCCTAGAATTTCATCGGATAAACCAAGGGTTTATTCCAATGTCGATTCTAGGGGGTGCTTCACATTCGGACGGTATTGTTGATTTAATTAATGAAGTCTACGTATTTCAGCAATCGCTTCAGCATGACAACCGCTTGAGCGCGGCTTGCTTTGGCAGAAGGAGCGAATGTCTGATCCGGCAAGCCGGTAATGATTTTTGCTTCAACGGATTGTGCTATTGAAGCTTTAGCCCAACTGTCGATGGAGGCTTTGTCCTTGAATTGTGCCAAGGCATCGCTTGATGCAGTAGGGTCAGTTGCTTTTTTCCCTGCAGCGCTAATGGCTCTAGTTATCATAACCGCCATTTGTTCGCGCGTAATGGTATCGTTCGGCTTGAAGCTGCTGGCGGTAATGCCAGTAACTAACTTAGCTTTAACAGCTGATCCGACAGAGCCGGCATACCAATCGCTTGCTTTCACGTCTGTGAAGGTTGCTGAAGCGGCGTCCGAGGTTAACCCTAATGCACGAACCAACAAAGCCGTAAATTCAGCGCGGGTAATGTTATTGTCTGGAGCGAATTTAGTATCCGTAACGCCGTTGACGATTAGTTTGTTAGCCATTAGCTCGATATCCGCTTTAGCCCAATGCTTGCTGATATCACTGAATGTCTTGTCCATCGTAATGACGCTGTAAATACTGTTTCCGTTTCTCATTAAGTTGGCTTCAACTTGGCCGTTCGCATTCGGAGCCCCGAATACGGAGGGCACGAATGAAATTTGGCCTGTCCCGGGATCATATAGTACGCCTGTCGTATGGTTCGGGTCAACTGCATTGGGTAGCAGGATCGTCCTCGTTACATAAGTCGCTCCGAAGTCATTCAGCTCGACATTATTCCCAGTGCCTCCCACTGTTATAGTGAAAGCAACAGCGTCACCTGACCGATTGCCGCCTTCTTTCTCCGCACTCGCTTGAATTAGAGCATTGAGATCAGGGGCCACTGGCGAAATATCAATATGGATGACGAGGTCATTGATGCTTACGCCTAAGTTCTTGGCAAGCGAAGCGAAGTCGAATATGCTAAGCGGGAGAGAGTAACTGCCGCTGTTCGTCTCGATCGAAACGAGCGCATTAGGTGTGGTAACACTTGCATCCGCCAGTGCGGAAGCTGGCAAATTTACTTTGACAGAGCCTTCTTTGTTGTCAATCTTTATGACGGCTACGGGGGCGTTGTTACTGTTCGGTTGAGCAGCTAATTGCTTGAATGCCTCTGCAAGCGTTCCAGCGTCTTGAGTAACGGTTGTTGTAACCGTCCCGTCGGCTGCCTTCACTTCACTCGTCACATTCTTGCTTAGACCGACAAGGACTACTCCTGGCTTCGTTGATACCGGGGGCGTTATCGTTCCCGTAACGGAGCCACCGCCTGTACCGCCAATCGTTCCAGTATCGGTGCCACCACCTGTACCGCCAGTGCCGCCGGAACCAGATGCCGTGACGGCAAATGTCGTCGTAGCGACAGTGCTCGCTTGTCCTGCTACAACGGTATAAGTTCCAACAGGCTCGCTGCTGCCAAGCGTAAACGTACTGGAGTATTGTCCAGCAGTCACCTTGGCTACATCGAAGTACAACACACTGCTATTGCCAGGACGAAGGACCTTAATAATAACTTGGGAAAAATCCGATCCGCCGGAAATCGTAATGGAATCGCCGGGATGATGGGTCGTCGTTCCAGTTACTGCAACCGACTCGGAGGCGAATGCCGTTAACGGTACAATCGTCATGCACATCGCCAATAGTAGAACCAAACTAAGCATACGCAGCTTCATTGTTTCATTCCTCGCTTTCCAGATGAACGAATCCGCCGCACTGCGACGGATTCGGCTGTTTATTACGTGTTACAGTCTACATATGATCAGTAGTCAGTCCCAATTCCAATACCAATAATCAAAGTCCGCTTGCGACATTTCCGTTGAAAGACTGATTCCGACGTTCGCGGGATCGTTACTATATTCACTCACGACGAAGGCTTGCACGCTGTAACCAGCATAAGCAGGATCCGAAACATTGAAATTTGCAGTGTATATGCCACGATCTAAATAGGATGCGCTCATAGCAACGATACTGACAGGAGCGCCATCTTTTTTAAGCTGGAAGAGGACAGTCGCACCATCCGAACCATTGGGATCACCAATTGAAACTTTTGCTGTAATGCCATTCGTCCTATCGATTTTGGTCGGAGTGATGTAATACGATTCTGTAGACACATGTGCAGTATTACTGAAATATACATCGTTATATCCATCGGCACGTATTCTGATTTGATAATAGTTGTCCTTCTCGAAGACACCTTTTTTGATCGTAATTTTTCCTGAAGCAATGGTATAGTCTGCGTCAGACAATGTTACTATCGGATATCTAGTATTCCAGTTGGTTATGATTCCAATCCGTTGAGTAACTTCGATTTTCTGAATTTTGTTTGCCCAATCCGGATTATCTACGAATTTCAATTCGCTCGATACATCGCTAAAGAAATTGGCTGAAGTATCGCGGATCGGTGCCTGTCCTACATCTACCGTTACTGGCGAGTCCAACACATTGCCGTTATCATCTTGTACCGCGCCTGCATCCAGTTTAAAGATCACCTGCCCGCTAAGAGGAGAGTGGATCATAACGAGAATTTCATCACCCCATCGAATGGCTGCTGAATCCTCTGGGCCTAATTGCAAATAGGTCTTTCCTTGATCGATTGTATAGGAAATCTTTTCTTTCAGATGGGATACACCATGCGCATCTATTGTGGCATCCGTAAGATTTTTATTGAATGACAACTTTAGAATATCAATATGAGATAAAGTCCAACTATCATTAAACCAATAATCAGTTAACACAGGCGCAGTTAAATCTTTAGGTTGAAAATATCTCGTAATGGGCTCACCGACTTGATGGTTGCTCGAGTCTTTGAGCGTACCTGCGGCAATGCTTACATAGTTGGCTGCATCCGTTAACGCCGTTGCAAAATGAATGACGAGCTTGTTGCCGTCAATCGTTACCGTATCATTGTCGCCTAATGGACCAAATGGATGAGCTACATCAGGCTCAAAGTTGTAGCCAGACACTACTTTAACTGCACCTTTTAACGTTGCAGCATCCACCGCTTGAATATTTTCGTCGAAAACAAATGTGAGATCGTGGTTCTTATTGGTGATATCAGAGCTTAGCAGTTGTGGTGCAGTGTCTACCAGGGGTGCTGAAAGCGAATGGGTTATAATATCCGGAAACGCATTATCGCTTGCATCAAGAAGAGCGCCTCCATACACAAATATCTTGTTCTGGTTTCCTACAAGCGGATCATGCAAAGTGATTACAAGTTTAGTAGGATCATGGGAGTCGATTGCAACCGTATCTAAACCACCGAGCGAGTTAAATCCCCAGTAATCATTGTTTCTCGTTAGTCTAATAGAATTCTTTAAATAGCTTACTGTACCGCCATCTAAGGTATTGTCAATTATGCTTTCATTAAAGTTCAACGTTACGATTGAGACATCATCTTCATTGATTACCTCATTTCTAACTGTTGCGTCTACGAGCTTCGGCGGAGTAACGTCTCCAACCGTAAACGCAGGAGTTACTGTTTCAGCAATGGATACGCCGCTTAAATTAACAACGGCGCCCGCAGCTACTTTCACTTTATACTCACCCGGTGTCTGTTGAACAGGAAGAAGGCGTAAAACAATCATATCAGGGGGTGAATTCTCGGAACTACTCTGGATCAATACTTGACCGTTGTCATCCAGCGAGCTATAAGTTACGCCGCCATCATTTGAGATCTGAATGGCTGTTTTCAATGCTGCATCACTGCCCGCATTAACTATCGGTTGATCAAATGGAAGTCTAATATAGTTGGCATCATAAATCCATGGTAATACTGGAGAATTTTTTAATTTCGGAGCGAATGGATAGATCTTAGCATTTAGAGTTTCACTTACGTTTCCAGATACATCCGTTACGTTGGAGAGATTAAGATTGTAGTTATTGTAATCTTCCGAAAGCGCTGCACTCATGGTAATTACGATCGTATTGCCAGCAATGAAAATAGGATCAGTATTTGCTAAGGCGAGTGGATTACAATCGCATGCCGGGTAAATGTTAGCTACCAATTCACCCGCATTGTTTTTAATAGGCTCGTCGAACTTCAACGTTATCTTTGTTTTATCCGTATTGATCTCATTGCCCAAATACTGAGGCGGCGTTGCGTCAACGACAGGCAATACGATATTGCTAGTTGTGATAGTCGCATTAGAAAGGGAGGCATCAGCATTTACAATTGCGCCAGCCTGCACTCTGATTTGGTTAACTGCTCCCGTCAGTGGAGTGTCGTAAGAAAACTGCAACTGATTTTGCGTTGTCCCAGTTACACTCACTCCTGAAGCTGCATTTAAGTTCGACTGGACAAATGAACCCTCACCAGATCGTTTGATTAGGACAGGTACACTGGGTGCATTTTCTGCAGTTGATAATGCCACAGGCTGATCAAAAGTCAACGTGATCGTCTTGTTGCCGTTGCTGATAGCAACGGGGTTAACAGTGGCCAACACAGGAGCCGTAGCGGCTGGAGCTGTGTCTTCTGCATGTACCACATTGGGTGAAACCGCTATATTAAAAGCGGATAACACGAGAGTTGCCATAACAACAAATGAAACTAGTTTCTTTTTTACACTTTTTCCTCTTAACACGACAAACTTCACTCCTTTTAGATGAAATAGTCCAAAATAGTACAATAGCACAATTATCTTAGACATTATGCGACAATACGCCTTATAACTATATGCCTATATTTTGCGAAAAAAAATCCCCCAAATGGGGGAGAAAACTCAGCTTTCGAATATCGCTTAACCTCCTCTTATACTATGAATCCGAAGGATTGAATGGTCGCGCTTATCGGTTTGCCGTCCTGCGGTGGACAGGTGGAGCAGTGAGGTTAGCTTGAATCATGAGGTAACAGTCACTATTCAGGCAGATGCTACAGGCAAGGAACTGAAATTAACGATAGAAAAGTTATTGAATATTCAAAATTTTCTGACAAATAATGAAGTTTTAGCCAGCGCGATCTTTGAGATACTGAAAAACTTTACGGAGAACTTCACCGAACCGGTCACGTTGACCTTTGCTTTCGATCCGGCAAGCTTGAAGGGCAATCAAAAGCCGGTCGTATTCTATTAGGACGAAGAGAAGAAAGAATGGGTTGAAGTCGGCGGAAAGGTAAGCGGAAATAAAATCACCGTAGATGTCAATCATTTTACGAAGTATGCGGTAATAGCTGTAGGGCAAACGGATACGCCAACAACAGATCCGGCAGCGGATGTTAAATTCAGCGATATCTCCGGAAACGGGCGGAGGCAAGCATCAAGCAAGCGGTAAGCATCGGCCTTGTTAAGGGGTTCGCCGACGGAACATTTAAGCCGGGCAAAACCGTAACGCGTGCGGAATTCGCAGTCATACTGATGAATGCGTTGAAGCCGCAAGGAGAAGCAACGGAGCTGACTTTTACAACGACAAAGATCGGAGCCTGGGCACAGAAAGCAGTAGCGCAAGCGGTACAAGCTGGCATTACTAAAAGCTACAAGGATGGCTCGTTCCGCCCGAATGCCGAAATTACGCGCGCAGAGATGGCAGCGATGATCGCGAATGCGCTTAAGCTGTCTATCGAATCGAGCGCTGCAACCAGCTTCGCAGATGACAAGAATATTCCGTCATGGGCGAAAGGCGCAGTAGCAGCAATAAAGAAGCTTGGCCTTATGGAAGGTACAGGAACAAACCAATTTAATCCCAACGCCCAAGCAACAAGAGCAGAGGCTGTAACGGTTCTGCTGAAAATGCTGGCTCAACAGGGCAAGTAGAGGATGGAAGGTATTGTGCTTCGATTGAACGTTCTATTAATATAAAATAAAAAGAGATCATCCAGATGTTAAAGGAACGGTTTCTATGAAGCCTTAGTCCGGGACGAGAGCCGAATTGACAGCCGGACGCCGATTAGGTCATAATGAAGTCATCGAAATGTCGGGGAAGCACCTCACAAAGTAAAACACGAGATGTGTTGCTTTGCTGGGGTGTTATTTTTTTCGTAGGGGCGATGAGAATGGACAAGAAGAAAAAAGCGGCAGACCGGATCAAGGAGGGGCAGGCCACCTATGACATCTATGCTGAGATGCCGGATGACGGAAAGCGGTACGAGGTGATCGACGGGGTACTGGAGTTGATGTCTCCGGGACCGTCAGAAGCCCATCAATCCGTAAGCGGGGAACTGGCTTTCTTATTAAAGCAAAGCTGCAAATCGGATTATTTGATCTACTCTGCGCCATTCGATGTGATCTTGAGCGACACGAATGTCGTTCAGCCGGACATCATGATGATACACCGCAGCCGTCTGCATATCGTCACGGAAAGAGGCGTTGAAGGACCGCCCGATCTGGTCGTGGAAATTGTCTCCCCGGGCTCCCGCAGTCGCGATCGGATGAAAAAGATGAAGGTGTACGAGCGATTCGATGTATTGGAGTATTGGGTCATCGATCCGAACGCACGTACATTGGAGCAGTATCGGCTGGATGACGGCGAGCGGTATGAGTTGCACAATCTGTTCGAGGGCGATGACAGCGTTGCTTCGGACAAGCTGCCTTGCGTGGCTTTTGCCGTCGGCGATATTTTTAAGGAAATTATTCATTGACGAAAATCCGGGACAACGACTAACAGCGTGTTCCGGATTTTCGTTTCGATTTAGAGCCGAATATGTCGCTGAACTGCTGAGCCATTACGATCAAAAACCTTCCAAGGAGCGGGAAAAATCGATAGAGCCGTCTGCTGGGTAAACTTACTTAAATCGGGCGAAATTCATAAATCGCTTGCTCAATTGGAGAAATGCGGGATATAATTGGGGAACAAGAGTTCCTATTCTCGTATGAGGTGAAGATACCTTGGCTCCTATTAAGCTAACTACATTACAAGCCAAAAGATTTTTATTGTCTTATCACCGATTGTACGGCGATTTTGATCTTATGGGTACGGAAGGGATCATGTCCTACATCCGTCGTGTCGGATGCATTCAGTTCGATCCGCTCAATGTTGTAGGGATGAATCCTGAACTTGTTCTGCAGAGCCGGATCAAGGATTTTAATCGCCATATGCTGTGGGAATTGTTGTATGAGAAACGTGAACTTATTGATTATTGGGATAAAAATATGGCCATCTTCCCCATAGAGGATTGGCCTTATTTCCGGAGACGCCGAGAGGGCTACCAAGCTTGGTGCACGGCTCATAAAGATACTGTGGATCGAGTATATGACGACATCAAGAATCGAGGGATTCTTTGCTCCGGAGATCTTCAGTACAAGGAGAAGGTCAACTGGGCGTGGGGACCCACTAGGCTGTCCAGGGCCGCATTGGAAGGAATGTATCATGCCGGACATCTGATGATTCATCATAAGATCAACACCCGCAAATATTATGACTTGGCGGAAAGACATGTTCCTAGAGAAATGTATTCCGCACCGGATCCCTTTCAGTCTAATGAGCAATATTACGATTGGTACATCCTTCGCCGTATCGGCAGTGTGGGACTGTTATGGAACCGACCAAGCGACGCTTGGCTGGGTATTAGCGGAATGAAGAGCCAGCAGCGAAATGAAGCTTTTAAGAGATTGTTGAATGAGAATAGGGTAATTGAAATTAATGTGGAAGGGCTGGAGCATCCCTTATATATACGAAGTGCGGACGAAGAGCTTCTTAACAGGACTTTGTCAGATAGGCAAAGCGGGCAACGTTCAAATATACTGGCTCCCCTGGACAATTTGTTATGGGATCGAAATCTGATCAAAGCATTATTTGATTTTGAATATCGATGGGAAGTTTATAAGCCGGTTGCGGAGAGGAAATTTGGTTATTACGTGCTGCCTGTCCTCTACGACGATAAAATGGTAGCTCGATTTGAACCGCAGAAACATAGAAAAGACACTCCGCTCACGATCAAGAATTGGTGGTGGGAGGACAACGTCATCGTAACCAGTACGATGAAAGACAGTATACTCCAGTGTATTGAACGGTTTGCCGCGTATCTTGGAACCTCCGTTCAAAGAGAGGGCTTGCAATTTCTTCAAGGAAAACGTTAGAAGAAGGCTATTCAGCAGGAGATTCATACATGGCATCCAGGCGGCCGAGGTGCTGGGCAGAAACCCGCTGCTTATAAAAGAGAAGATAGCCGGTCGGAAGAGGGTATGATTAAGCTTGCCTGATTGAAAACGGAAAAATATGTCCAATAGATATTAGATTCTATCTGCACAGGAGGCGATAAAAGTGCTGAAGGCAGTTGATGTCAACTTGGACGCGGATGAGATGGTGCTAAAGATAGAGAAGGAGAACGAGCCTACCCACATCAAGTACGACAAGCTGGATCGACTGGTCATGGTGAAGGAGCCCGTGCGAAAGCTGCTGCGGACGGTCGAAATGAAGGGCATAGTAGTTCACGTTCGAGGTTTGGAGGAGCCGTTCGTCATTACGAGCAACAAGATCGGCGATTTCGACCGGGTCGAAGGATACCTGCTCAAGGTTGCCGAGAAATTCGATCTAGAGGTCTCTCCGTAAAGATTTCGTCCGGCTAGAAGAAATAAAATCCATTCGAAACCCCTGCGGCGGATGCCGCAGGGGTTATTTGCGTGCAATCGCGCATCCGATTCGTTGTCATGGTAAAATGAGAGCGGATTACTCGAAAAGTAAGAGGAGCGACGTAGTGTTATCAGGTCTAGAGGGAGAATACATTATGAAAAAATATACAAGTCTGTCCGAGGCGTATAAGCACGCCAGCTACCCAACCATCGGCCACGGCAAACGGAATGTGCAAGTGTTGAAAGAAGCATTGGAACAATGCGATGGAGATCTCGACAGCGATATGTACGGTTCGGGGTCGATCATCGAGGAATTTCAGGAGGGAATGGCGCAACTGCTAGGCAAACCAACGGCGGTGTTCTTTCCAAGCGGAACGATGGCACAGCAAATCGCCCTCCGTATTTGGTGCGATGAAGCGGGTTTGCGGAAAGTGGCGTATCACCCTCTATCCCATCTTGAAATCCATGAGAAGGACGGTATGAAAGAGCTGCATCGCTTGGAGCCAGTGCTTCTGGCAGATGAGACCCGACCGGTCCTTTTAACGGATGTGCTGAGCTTGAAGGAGGACATAGCTTGCTTGCTGCTGGAACTGCCGCAACGTGAGATTGGCGGACAGCTGCCGGAGTACACAGAGTTGGAAGCGATATCGGTGCATTGTCGCGATAAGGGCATAAAGCTGCATCTTGATGGAGCTCGACTGTTTGAAATCCTCCCTTTTTACGGCAAATCGGCCGAGGAGCTCTGTCAGCTATTCGACAGCGTATATATTTCATTCTATAAAGGGCTTGGCGGAATAGCGGGTGCCATTCTGGCGGGAGGTCGAGAGTTTGCGGAGCAATCGAAAATATGGAAGAGACGCCACGGCGGAGATTTGATCAGCCTGTATCCCTATATCCTCAGCGCGGATTATTATATGAAGCAGCGGCTTCCTAGAATGGAGCAGTATTATAGGGAAGCGAAAGAACTTGCGTCGCAGTACAACCAATGTCATGCCATCTTTACGATTCCTCAAGTACCTGTATCGAATATGTTTCATGTTTATGTGGAGATGCCGAAGGAGAAGCTAGAGCCGATCTTCATCGCCGTCTGCGAACTAACGGATGTCGGATTCACGAGTTCGCTTAGGGAGATAGGCGAGAAGAGTTGCATGTTCGAGGTCAATATCGGTGATCGGTATGCTTCGCTGCCTCAAGAGAGGTTACGGGAAGCATTCCTATTACTTGATGAGAGGCTGAGGGATGAAGCTGGTTAAGGACTAGAGCCGCAATCAAGAAACTTGACATAGTAGAAGGTAAAAGTAGGGTTATCCTGCATGTGTGAGAGATGCTTGAGGGATAACTCTTTTTTCATTGTTTACAAACAAATACTAGCGATTTATGGTCTATATCTGCGACGATGCCTAACGATCTTGACAACGATGGCGCTTCCGAAAATGATCGTAGCTAGGATGACGATAATCGACATAGGAGAAAGATCGACCTGATCCAGCGCTTGGTTAGTCGGCTCGTATCCGTCGCCAAGAATGGCCAACTCGGCTCCGGCAGATGCCAGGGGCTTGGTTAAGTCGCAAATATTCGTTTCCAGCGGCTTCGAATCCTTGTAAGCAGACACGATATACTTCGTGCCGACTTGGAAATTCTCGATTCCGCAACTGGCAGAGCTCATAGCCGTATAGACGACAGCTTGCCTTCCGAGCTCCCCCTTCCACACCCGGGAAACTTTAAAAGTAACTTTGACTAGGTCCGCGGATGACATGATGATATTAAAACGCGGAGGAGTGACTTTAACCACCGTGCCCGCGAAGATTGCGGACTTGTGTTCAAGCTCTTTTCTTACTTGTTTCTCGGCGGACTCGGGAGCCGCGCACGAGCATGCATGGACGGCTTGCGGCTTTAGGAGAGACCCCGCCAATAAGATAATCGCGAAGCATAGGGAAAAGGCTAACGTTCTTTTGTTCACCATGACCACCTCGAAAGTATAGACGGGTCAAACAATCCTTTTGTTTCCAGTTAAGCCGCAAATATTAATAATCCTTTACGGATAAATGAGATATAATCTACTCATTCGATTCTAACCCACGGTTTGCTTACATCAAGAGCAGAAGCTGTGTCGGTTCTGCTTAAGATGTTGGCGCAAAAGAGCAAGTAAGTAATAACTGAGAACAACCCATGATTTACAAAACGAGAAGATGCGGGGCAAGTCCTCCGGATCTTCTCGTTTTTTCATTCAGCCACAACTCCACCGCACTCATTTCGAATTCTTTAGAAAAAATTCAGATTATCCTCCGTTTTGTCTTTATCTTTTTTATATAGGATGAGTCTAGTTAATTAAAAGGCGAGGGAGATAAACATGAGGATATTTGAATTAGGTTTGATCGCGATCAATTTTGGCCTGCTGTATTGGGCTTTCATCGCGAATAAGAAGTCCGGACGGGGTTCCGTCATGCCTCTGGCAATTGCTTTCGGGTTGGTTATTGTGCAGCTTGTCGTGGAGGGCGGGCGTTGGCAGATGATTCCGGCGTACTTGACTCCATTGATTTTGACGGCTTACTTCTTCTTAGGCAAGCGCAAGGAGGGCGGCAGAAGCAAGATTGCGGTCACGATTCAAGCGGTGTTATTGACTGTATATTTGTTGGTCTCGGTCGCACTGCCAGCGGTCATGCCTGTATTCTCGTTTGTGAAACCGACGGGGCCTTATCCGGTCGGAACGACGGTGTTTCACTGGGTAGATGAACAGCGGGGAGAATCTTATACGGAGAACCCGGATGATCGGCGTGAATTGATGGTGCAAATTTGGTACCCTGCAGCCGAAGGCGGCGGGGATAAGCGGAGCCCTTATCTCCAAAATGCGTCGAAAATGACAGGAGCTATTTCATCAAAAATGTTGGACCTCCCGGCTTTCACGTTCAGCCATCTTGGGCTGGTCAAAACGTATTCTTTGCTGGAAGCCAAGCTTTCGGATTCGGAAAGCCGTTATCCCGTATTGATTTTTTCACATGGGATGAACGGATTTCGCAATCAAAATATGTACCAGGTGGAGGAACTTGCAAGCCATGGTTATATCGTTGTGGGCATCGATTATGCTTATGAAGCTGCGGCCTCCGTATTTCCTGACGGACACGCAGCCATTAGCAAAACCGACCGCGACTTGACCTCTAATGCCGAGTACGGAAAGCATATACCGCTTTGGACCGCCGATGCTGCCTTTGTACTCGATCAAGTGGAGAAGCTTAACAAGAACGATTCTAAAGGCCGCTTTACCAGCAAAATCGATATTGAACGAATCGGCATGCTTGGACATTCGTTCGGGGGAGCCGTTACGCTGCAATTGATGAAGAATGATCCGCGCGTGAAGGCTGCCCTAAGTATGGACGGCGGGTTTTATGGTCCGCCCGTTTCCGAAAAAGGATTTGGAAAGCCATTCTTTATGATGTATTCAGAAGAGACGTATAATAAGGTGATGATCTCTTACGATGATGTCGCGAAACAGAAAGGGGTGGGAACCCGCGAAGAGTTTGAAGCTCCCAGGAAAGAATATAAGCTCAAATCGGGCTATGCTTTAGCAGGCGGCGGTTTATCCCTCCTTATTCCGGGTTCGAAGCATGCAAGCTACTCCGATCTTGCGTTATTCTCTCCATGGCTAGGGTTGGGCGGCGCAGATCCGCGACGGGACCATCGTATCATAAACGAATTCAGTGTTGCCTTTTTCGACCGGTATTTGAAAGGAAAAGACGATTCCGAGCTCCAAAGATTAGCCGCCAAATACCCGGAAGTGAATTATAAAGTGAATCAATAAGGATGACGAACCACGGGAAAGAGGATGAAGGACCAGGGGAAAGCGCTCTGGTCCTTTCACTTTCTATCGATATTTTTTCAACATTTTTTTGAAAACATACGCCGCCAGTATTAGCAAAGGCAGAAAAACTTCAAAATTTGAAGCATAGATAGGCCATAGCAGAACGGCTTGTTGGTAGAACACCACGTTCGGAAATGATATCAACGCAATAATGATCAGGATAATGCTTAATGGATTGATTAAAAATTTATACTCACGCAATTTCAACGTTTGGGCAATACCTATAGTCGAAATGTAAAATAAACTGCACAGCCTGAAAAAAATCGTAATAAACCAGATGGTCGTTAAAACCACCTCAATGCGTCTAGGCCCTCTCACTACAGATTGGCTTGCAGGCTCTTCAATAGCTCGTTTTTCCCATCCTTGGGTGTTCGTAACTCTTAAAGCCAAGTCGCATTCGTCAACCAATATAATCGTTTCTCCCGATAAAATGCAGGCGATCAGGGTGTTAAAGTCATCCGTCTCCTTCATTCCTCCGACAGGGAGTATAGAGTCCTTGAAAAACCGGATGATGTTTGGACCGACCTTATCATGCAAACGGATTGAAGTACTTCTCGTATGAATGAAGAGTGCTTCCATGATCCGATCGACAGCTTCCGATTTAGCTAGTCCTTGCATATAAACGATACCTGTTTGAATTGAATCGCATAGACCGATATGAAACCTTCGAATGACCAAATCAGTGCTGTTTCCAAGTGCATCGACAATTTGCTGTAAATTTGATTCCAGTCGTGGATTTAATGTTTTCACAGAATTTCACCCACTTATTATGTAGCTTGCTAATACATTATTTCCATAAACGAAAACATTATTAGAGCCTGCTATAGAAGAACTGAATCGAAAATTGATGAACTATCATAATAATGATAAAATGAGGATATAAAAAGGGAGGCTGTCATGAGCATTGAGCAATATGAGAATTTTCAGCATGGAAACGAGATTTTTATTAAGCTGAATGAGGCAGAGCTCGAAGCGAAGAACTCCGATATCCGATATGGCCACGATGAGGTTTTCGATAAAATAAAAATGCAACTCAACAATGGTCGAGAAGAAAAATAGGTTAAAACGGAATTAACTCAGGTATGTATATACCTGAGTTAATATTTTATTAGCGGTAATATCACGTGCTCGTTATCTAGAATAGTTATTATCAAGTTAAGCCAAATCGAAATTGGGGCGAGAATTGTGGAAAATGATATTTCAAACGATTTAACGGACTATAACAAACGAGTAAATCTGCTAGTCGCCGAATTTGAAAGCCGCATTCATGGGCATTTGAATGAAGAGTACATTAAATCAACGAAATGGTCCGATAAATTCGCCGATAAAATAGCATCGTTCGGCGGCAGTTGGCGATTTATTATCCTATTCTTTGCAATTCTTGTATTATGGATCGTTATCAATTCCTTATCTTTCACGAAAGTCATTCATTTTGATGAAGCGCCATTTATTTTATTGAATTTGGTTCTCTCTTTTCTTGCGGGCTTTCAAGCGCCGATCATCATGATGAGCCAAAATAGGCAAACGGCAAGGGACAAAAGAGAGTCGGTAATCGATTATGCCATTAATTACAAAGCGGAGCAGGAAATCGACGATATGCAGGGACATTTACATAGACTTGAATCCGATTTCGCTCAATTTAGAAGTGAAGTCAAAGATGATTTGATGGAGATAAAGAAGTTGTTACAGGAAGAAAAAGGATAATTAAATTTTAATGCACACTTTTCCGAAATGACCGCCTTTCTCCTTATACCTCAAAGCTTTGTTCAGCATAGCCGAGGGCAGGTCGCCTAGAGCTTACAAACAACTGATTCCGCGCGGATAATCGTAGAATAGTGAAAATAAATCCAAGAAAACGGCATAGGATTTCAGTTCTCCGGTTCTTACAATGAAGGTAACACTTATTCCATCCACCTTCGAAGGAGAACAACAATGAAAAAAACGTTAACGTACGAGACTTACCGGGATAAGGTTTTCGGCGCGTGGCTCGGTAAGAGTATTGCTGGAACTGTCGGTGCTCCTTATGAAGGCCGCAAAGAGCTGTTTCATTATGAGTACGACCCGAAGGCGATTAAGGAAATGCTGCCGAATGACGATTTGGAGCTTCAGGTGTTATGGCTTGAGGTTATGGAGAAGAAGGGCATCTATTTTAACACCGACGACCTCGCGGAGGCTTTTCATAATCAATGCCCTTATGCGCCCGGCGAATACGGGGTGTTCATGAAAAATTTCGCACGGGGCATTCATCCCCCAGTATCCGGCGCTTTCAATAACCGTTACTATGTTAACGGTATGGGTTGTCCAATTCGGGCCGAGATTTGGGCTTGCATCTCCCCGGGAAATCCCGAGCTTGCGGCCGAGTTCGCGGCTAAAGACGGCATTATGGACCATGAAGGCGACTCGGTATACACGGAGCAGTTCTGGGCGGCGATCGAGTCGGCGGCGTTCTTCGAATCCGATCTGCCTACGTTATTCGAGATTGGACTAGCTTATTTGCCCAAGCGTACTCGAATCCGGCAAGCGGTTGAGGACACGTTCAAGTGGTGCGAATCCGAACGCGATTGGGTGAAGGTTCGTGAACGGATTATACGCGAATACGGCCATCCGGACTGCACCAACCTGTACCAGAACACGGCATTCACGCTTGTGGCGCTGATCTGCGGACAAGGACATTTTCTGGATTCTACTATGATCGCGTTGAACTGCGGTTACGATACCGATTGCAGCTGCGCAACGGCTGGCGCCCTGCTCGGGATTATCCAAGGTGCCGCATACTTAAAGGAAACTTACGATTTTTACGATACAAGCTACGTTCTGGGCATAGACGTTACGCGCTCCGACAATAATCTGGAGACGCTTGCCGACGATACGTGCCGGGTAGGATTGACGATGGCTATGGAACGCAACGCTTTAGTCGAATTCGCAGGAGCGCCCGCATTCATTCCCGTTCCAACGGAGCGGATTCATGACTTGGAGTATTCGGTGGACTACCACGGCGATCCGGTGATCGGCTTGGGAGAGAGTAAACGAATAACCCTGAATTTGAACAAAGCGTATGCTCAAGTTCCGGATATGACATTCAAGGCGGAGCTTGAAGTCCCGGAAGGATGGATAAGCGATTGGCAGCCCCGCACTCTCCGTCTCGATGCAAACGGTATATCAGTTCCGATCACCTTTACCGTTCCCGAGAGCCTAACGCTGCTTCAGGAATGCAACCGAATGAAGCTGCAACTGTCCGGAGACGGCCAAAGCTATGCTTACGAATTCGGCTTGAACGGGGCGCAGGTATGGAAAATATACGGTCCCTTCTGGGAGAACGCCGTAAGCTTCCGGCCAACCGAACTTGGCGAATGGTACAGTAAGCAGGATCTCGGATTTGCGAATCCCGACCATTCCGTGGACGCGGTCAGGCAATATCACTTGAACGCGGTCGTAGACTCGGACAAGGATTACTTGGCTGACCAACCGGAGTATAAGCTAGTTAACTTGAGAGAGGATCTATTCTCCGTAAGTGATTTTTTCGGCTATCAGGGACCCTGCGTAGCATACGCGGAGAGGCGATTGCATTGCCCTGAAGACCGAGAGGTGCATGTCATGGTCGGCCATACGGACGGTTATCGGTTATGGATCAACGACGAAGAAATCAGCGCCTCCGATGAGCGGGATTGGTGGACCGCCGAGAACAAGCACCATAGGGGGATCAAGCTGCGAAAAGGGGAGAACCGGATCGTGCTGAAGTGTATCCGACGGGGAGCAAGCGCCGAATATAGCCTTATTTTCTCCGAGAAAGGAAGCTGCATGCCCCAGCAATACGATTACGGGTCGTATATCTGATTCCGGTACGAATAATAAGACAAAGCATCTCAATTCATGAGGTGCTTTGTCTTATTAGAGGGAGCAAACTCGTGTCCGCGTTTGTTAAAGTGTTTGTTAAAGTGTTGACATTTAATTTGCGGATATGATATATAAAAATAAGAATTAGCACTCTGATGAATTGAGTGCTAAACTATGAATGATCTTAAACTTACGTTACCCCAGATTTGCGATATCGAAAGGAGAGCTATACGTGTCAAAGAAACAGTTTAAAGCGGAATCCAAAAGACTTTTGGAAATGATGATCAACTCCATTTATACGCAAAAAGAGATCTTCCTCAGAGAATTGATTTCCAATGCCAGCGATGCGATCGACAAGATTTACTACAAAGCGTTAACCGATGAGAACTTGGTTTTCGACAAAGACAATTATTATATTAAAGTAGTCGCCGATAAGGCGAACAGAACATTGACCATCCGAGATACCGGTATCGGCATGACCAAGGAAGATCTGGAGAACAACCTTGGAATCATCGCTAAGAGCGGCTCGCTGGCGTTCAAGAAAGAGAACGAATCCAAGGACGGACACGACATTATCGGTCAATTCGGCGTTGGCTTCTATTCCGCTTTCATGGTAGCCGACGTGGTTACGGTAATAAGCAAAGCATTGGACAGCGACACCGCGTACAAATGGGAATCCACTGGCGCGGACGGGTACACGATTGAGCCGGTTGAGAAGGATACGGTAGGGACAGAAGTTTTCCTGAAAATAAAAGAGAACACGGAAGATGACAGTTACGACGAGTATTTGGAAGTGTATCGCTTAAAAGCGATTATCAAAAAATATTCCGATTTCATCAGATATCCGATCAAGATGGACGTTGTCGGTAAAAGGCCTAAAGAAGGCAGCGAAAATGAATTCGAGGATTATGAAGAAGAACAAACCGTCAACAGCTTGATTCCGATCTGGAAGAAAAATAAAAGCGAGCTCACTCCGGAAGATTACGATCAATTTTATTCGGAGAAGCGTTACGGTTTCGATAAGCCGATTAAGCATATTCATCTGAGCGCCGATGGCGCCGTTAGATATAATGCCATCCTATATATTCCGGGAAGCATTCCGTTCGATTATTACTCCAAGGAATATGAAAAAGGATTAGAGCTGTATTCCAATGGCGTATTGATCATGGATAAATGCGCTGATTTGCTGCCCGACTTTTTCAGCTTCGTTAAAGGGATGGTAGATTCGGAAGACTTGTCCCTTAACATCTCGCGCGAGATGCTGCAGCATGACCGCCAATTAAAGCTGATCGCGAAGAACATCCAAAGTAAAATCAAGAGCCAACTGCTAAGTTTATTGAAGGATGAGAGAGAGAAGTACGACGAGTTTTACAAATCCTTCGGCAGACAATTGAAATACGGGATTTACAGCGACTACGGAATGCATAAGGATGTCTTGCAGGACTTGCTGATGTTCTATTCGTCCACGGAGAAGAAGCCGGTCACTTTAGACGAATACGTCTCCAGAATGCCGGAAGATCAGAAATTCATTTATTATGCTTCCGGAGCAACGAACGAGAGAATCGAGAAGCTTCCACAAACCGAGCTGGTATCCGACAAAGGGTACGAGATCCTATACTTCACCGATGAGATCGACGAATTCGCGATCAAGATGCTCATGTCCTACAAGGACAAACAATTCAAATCCGTATCCAGCGGCGACTTAGGGATTGATGCGGATGAAAAGGATAAAGAAACGAATTCGGACGAGAACGACAATAAAGAACTGTTCGAATCGATGAAAACCATCCTATCGGACAAAGTGAAAACCGTCAGGGCATCCAAAAGATTAAAAACCCACCCCGTATGCTTATCTACGGAAGGCGAAGTCACGATAGAAATGGAAAAAATATTGAACGCCATGCCGAATAATCCTAACGTGAAAGCGGACAAGGTGCTCGAAATCAACATTAACCACGCGGTGTTCCAATCTTTGAAAGCTGCACACGAGAAGGATCAGGAGAAATTGAACCTCTATACGACCTTGCTGTACAATCAAGCGCTGCTGATCGAAGGCTTGCCGATTCAGGATCCGGTAGAATTCACGAACGATATTTGCAAAGTTATGGTTTAAGAGGAGTAAAGAAACTCAAGCCCGCAGGGGCTTGAGTTTCTTTGATCTATGAGTAGTATAAAATTCGAGGGTGGCATCGCCACCTGGGCAGTTTTTTGGCCTTGGCGAAGTCTCGACGCTGCAGATCAAGGTGATGAGGGCAGTTTTTTGGCCTTGGCGAAGTCTCAACGCTGCGGTTCAAGGTGGTGAGGGCAGTTTTTTGGCCTTGGCGAAGTCTCGACGCTGCAGATCAAGGTGGTGAGGGCAGTTTTTTGGCCTTGGCACCCTATTACAATGGCGGAAGGGTCGATGACGGCGTATAAGGATGGCACATTCTTTCCCGAAAACGGCAAAGCCTCCGGTTTTTCTAACGTGCGCAGATTAGAAGCAGGGTGCGATGGCGATGGTTAACTTGCATCTACGGATAACTTGTATTAAGTTGGTCTATTACGACCAGAGACTTTCACCTAGAATGGAACAGGAGACCAACAATGAATTTTACTTCCTATTGGCTGCAAAATGTACGGCTGGAAACCGGGTATCATTACGAGAATGGAAGAGTAGCGGGGACGCAAACCCAAATCGGATATATTCGAATGGAAAACGGGAAGGTAGCGGAGGTTACGTTCGATGCTATACCCGCAGAGGACAAGCTTCCGAAGGTCGATACCAAAGGGCTGCTCTTGCTCCCGTCGTTCAAAGACATGCATATCCATTTGGATAAAACGTACTTCGGCGGCCCATGGGAGGCGGTTAAGCCCGCTGGAAGTATTTTCGAACGAATAGAAGAAGAGCAGGAGCTGATTCCGCAGCTTCTGCCAACGGCAACTGACAGAGCTGAGAAAATACTGGAGCTGCTGCTCGGATTTGGCACGACTCATGTTCGCGGCCACGTCAACATCGAACCGACTAGCGGCTTGAAAGGGCTGGAGGCTACGCTGCGAGCACTGGACACCTATGCAGGAAAAGTCAGCTACGAGATTGTCGCATTCCCGCAGCATGGGTTGTTGCGTTCACAAGCGGCCGATCTGGTGAGACAGGCGATGAGTTTAGGCGCTACGCATGTCGGCGGTCTTGATCCGACTTCAGTTGATGGTAATATGGAGCAATCGTTGCACACGATGATGGACATCGCCGTTGAAACGAACGCGGCGATTGATATGCATCTTCATGAGCAAGGGACATCGGGTATCGCGGCCATGAACAAGTTGGCTGATTTAACTGTGGAAGCGGGATGGCAGGGAAGAGTGACGGTTAGCCACGCCTTCGGCTTCGCCAGCGCCTCCGCCGCGGAGGCGGAAGAACTAGCCGAACGATTCGCCGCAGCCGGGATTTCCGTCGCTTCTACCGTTCCGATCGGACGTTTGACGATGCCCATTCCGATGCTTCACGCTAAAGGGGTTAAGGTGGAACTGGGAACGGACAGCCTAACCGATCACTGGTCACCTTTCGGGATTGGAGACAACCTCGAGAAAGCGGGGCGTCTGGCCGAGCTATACAACTACGCGGATGAATACGCTCTATCTCGGTCGCTCGGATTTATTACGGGAGGCTTGCTGCCATTAAGCGATGAGGGGAAGCGGGTATGGCCAGCTATTGGCGACGAGGCGTCCGCCGTTCTTGTTCCTGCGAGTTGCTCCGCGGAAGCGGTGGCCAGAAGGGTGTCACGGCAAGCCGTATTGTTCCAAGGTAATGTCGTTTCGGGATCGCTATAAATGAATGAAAAAGGAGAATGTAAATATGTCACTGGAACAAGGCACGAAAGAAAACCCGTGGAAACTGAAAACCCCGCCTCAGACGTCGGAATATGAAATGTATAAAGACGTTAAGGACGGGAAAGAAATTATCGTTTGTACAGTAGGTAAAACGGTTTTGCACTATGAATTCCGTTGCCTGGCTGATTTACACAACATGCTTAAAGCGCATGGCGACTGGATGGAACTTGGCAGCGCGGATGAACAGAAACCCGCTAAAGAAGGAACGGTCGAGGCTTGGGGGCGTTCGCCCGACAATCCTGTAGGCGGATGGTACGGCCTAAAGAAGGGGTTTCGCGGAAGGTTCGGGATGTACATCCCTCCTTTAATGGAAGAGTTAGGGCTTGCGGAAGTAGAACATAATCCAAGAAACAATCGTATGAAAGCGAAGTAATGCCAAGTGCCCAAAGGCAACAAAAAAACTCAGGCTCAACGAAGCCTGAGTTTTTTGTTATGGATGCAGAAAGCATAGGATCTTCTCGATACCTTGAAGCAACAATTACAAGAGCAAATCCAACCATTGTTCCTTCGTCACCGGGCCGCAATAATAAGGCAAGTCGATTTCATCGAGAAGCTTGCTCAGAGCGACGGATTCATAGCGCGATCCAACAAACTTATTAGCCAATTCGCTGCTGTCCCCTCTGCCGAAGAAGTCTCCATATATCGTTGCGCCCGTGATTATTCCTTCTTCTACCTGCAGGCGGACGTCGAACGTTCCCGCACCCTCGATCCGTTTCGTCTGACGAACGTTAAACGTCGGCGATCGGCCGTAGTTCCACTCCCAACTCCGATAGCGCTCGTCCGCTAGCTTACGCACATTCGCCCAATCCTGCTCGCTTAGGTCATAGTAAGGGATTTCCGTTTCGCCTTCGAAGAGAGAGGAAAGCAAACTTTGTTTGAATTGTTCGATGGTCATAGGCTCAGCCAGAAATTCCGAAATATTCGCGACTCTGCTGCGGATCGATTTAGTTGATTTGGAGGCGTACTTCTCGGCGTTCGCCTTCAAAGCGGAGACGACATGATCGATTTCCGAATCGAACAGAAGCGTCCCGTGGCTGAACATTTTTCCCCTCGTGGAAAATTGCGCGTTTCCGGATATTTTGCGTTCGCCTACCTGGAGGTCGTTGCGCCCGGTCAATTCCGCTTCCACTCCAAGTTTGCGCAGTGCGCGAACGACAGGCTCGGTGAACTTCCTGAAGTTATGGAACGACTGACCGTCGTCCTTCCTAATAAAGCTGAAATTCAAGTTTCCGAGATCGTGGTAAACCGCGCCGCCTCCCGATAACCTCCGCACGACGTGTATGCCATTCCGTTCTACATACTCGGCGTTGATTTCTTCGACGGTGTTCTGGTTTTTGCCGATAATGATCGATGGCTCGTTGATGTAGAACAACAAGTAGTCTTCATTGTCAGGCAGAGATCGCAGTACGTATTCCTCTAACGCCAAGTTCAGCGACGGATCATTATTATTGTTGTTGCTTATAAAGTGCATGGATTTTCTCCTTTAATTTATGGTTATCCCATTATAAAAATAGCTGATTGTATTTCTTATGATAACATATCGCATCTTGTCTGATAAAATGAGAGGGAACGTTACATCCTCAAAGCGCACCCTAAGGAGCAATAGATGAAAAATCTTCTAGTTACAGGCTATCGCGCCCATGAACTGAGTATTTTCGATCAGAAACATAAAGGTATTCCCTATATAAAAAAAGCCATAGCCGCCAAGCTGATTCCCTTGATCGAAGAAGAGCTGGAATGGGTCATTACTCCCGGACAGTACGGAGTGGATTTGTGGGCATGCGAAGTCGTCATCGAGTTAAAGAAGCAATATCCCGACTTGAAATTATCCATTATTGCGGCATACGCCAACCAAGAAGAGAAATGGAAAGAGGATAAGAAAAATTACTATCACGATATCTTAAAAGGCGTGGACTATTACGGTTCGGTGAGTAAAGAACCCTATAGCGGAGTATGGCAGTTCACGGCGAGAGACGAGCTGTTGCTTAGGAAAACGGAAGGCATTCTCTTGCTGTACGACGAAGAAGCGGGAGAGGGAAGCCCGAGGTTTATTAAAGAAAAAGCGTTGCGCAAAAACCTGCAAGAAGGGTATCGCTACATAGGAATCAGTTCGGAAGATATCGAGAGCATAGCAAATGAAGAGCAATTTAATGGTTTTGATTAACCGAGAGAATCCTTCTAATCCTTTTAATTATTTTGGGTGAGATCATGATATAATCCATTTAATGTTACATTGTGAAGGAATTTGTCGAGTTGGAGAGTAAAATCATACTTGTTCGGGCTAATGGGGTCAAATTATGAATAAAACGGTTATTGGAGATAATCGGGTATTCGTCCTTTTCATTATATTACTCATTCTTGGCGTTTCTTTGGTCTGGATGTTTTTCTCTCCAACGCAATACGCACCGACATCTGCCAATGAGATTCAATTGCATGATCGTGAAGGCATCTATTATGTGAACAATCAGATGGATGTTCTTGCTGATGGGGATGATCAATGGACACTTGCAGATGTTCAATCCCCTCCTGCAGCGGGGCAGTTTCAACCTGCTTCGGGGAAGTCCGCCTTCGGATTGACTGCCGGAACGTATTGGATTCGAACAACGGTTAGGAATCAATCTTCCCTCGAACAGTGGGTCATTCGTCTGAACAATTCAGTAATTGAAAAGTTTGACATGTACCTAATCAATGAGAAATCCATGGGTACCGAGCAATCTAGTATTATAGAGAAAGCTGATGAGCACTTCTCGTCGTATTACATCCATTTGCCTGCTGAGAATCTTGTAACCATCTATATCAGGACTGTATTAAACGGTTCAATGATCATTCCCATCGAGCTGATGGATAACCAAACCTTCCTCGGCAAACTTAAAAGTGAATATATATTTTTCGGCATCTACTATGGATTTGTTTTGCTTATGGCAGCTTATATGTTATCGATGTATATGTTCAACCGAGTGACCGCTTACCTTTATTACTCCCTATACATCGTATGCTTTAGCATTTCACAGATGGTTTGGAACGGGTTATTACAAGAATTACTTGGTGCAGATAGCCGATTGTTGGTTTTCTTACTTAATTGTTTTGGTAATTATGAGGGTATTGATTACTTCTTCTTCATCTCCTGTCTTTGGTTCGGGCTTTTGTTTCTGAGTAAAATATTGCAATTGGAAATCTATGCTCCACGTATGCTTATCATTTACCGGATACTTAATATCATGTCTCCTCTAGTCTTGATTGCTTCACTATTCCACTTCCCCGGTTATGCGATATTAGCGATTTTATATGAATCGATGTTTGCTATACTACTTATAGTTAGTACATATTGGAGTGTCTACAGGGGAAGTTTGGTAGCGCGTTACGTCGTCTTGGCAACGATTCCTTTCCTTGGGTTGGCCACTCCCACGATACTGAATACGTATAGCCTGATGCAAGAGAGCTTCCTGACACATTATGGCTTTCAATTAGGCTCGATTGCCGAATATATTATGTTCTCGATTGCCTTATCCTATCAATTAGGACAAAGTCGAACAGATAAAGAAAATGCGCTTCAGCAAATTATTATTAATCAGAACATACAACAAACGCGCAACGAGTTACTGCAGAACATCTCCCATGATATTCGTTCACCGCTTACCATCGTGCAGGGCGGAATCCGTGCGATGATGCTCGGTATTGAAATTGAGCCCGGGCAGAAGGACAAATTCCTTAACACCATCTACGACAGAATTCTCTATATTAATACATTCATCGATGATTTGTTTGAGTTAAGCCACCTTGAACAATCCCGCGAAAACGCAGCATTAGAAACCATTCATTTCGCTGATTGGATTAAACATGAATTTGATTCGTTCGCTTCAACGATTCAATTAGCCGGATTACAGTATGAATCTTCAATTTCAGTAGATCCTCAAGCTGTAATAACGATTAATCCTCATGAAATAAGGCGTGTACTTTCCAACCTAGTTCATAATGCATGTAAATTCTCATCGATAGGCGGCACGGTTCATCTGCATGC
The DNA here is from genome assembly GCF_021190915.1 of Cohnella silvisoli. Taxonomy (GTDB): domain Bacteria; phylum Bacillota; class Bacilli; order Paenibacillales; family Paenibacillaceae; genus Cohnella; species Cohnella silvisoli. Next base: position 181,006 of record NZ_JAIOAP010000015.1, on the reverse strand, counting down.
CAGTTCTAGCAACGGAGAAGTGGTCGTTTATATAGAAGATCGTGGAGTAGGTATTGCGTCTGAACATCTTCCTTCCATTTTTAACCGGGCTTATAAAGTCGATCAGACTACCTCTTCTAACGGAAGTGGACTCGGGCTCGCCATTGCCAAAGAAATAATCGAACGTCACAATGGGTTGATTTGGGTGGAAAGCGAGCCTGGCAAAGGGAGCCGATTTTACTTTAAGTTATCCGAGAAATATAAATAACAATTGATTATGAAAAAGCCTCCAAAATCCACTGTCCAAGTGGAATTGGAGGCTTTTTACTGGGAATCGTCCGATCAAACTCCCCTTGTCACAGATAAACCAAGTCCGTCCGCGATGCCTTGGCCAAACTCGGGATCCGCTTTGTAGAAATGTCCGATTTGACGCAGCTTGATTTCGTCCTTCTCGACAGGCCTCATGGCGTCAACGATCGTTGCGACCAGGCGCTGGCGTTCTTCTACGCTTAGGAGGCGGTACAAGTCGCCGGCTTGCGTATAATGGTCATCGTGATCATAGGCAACGCTATCGGCCTCGCCGGAAACCGCATAAGCAGCCGGCTTGTTCTGAGCGGATTCTTTCGGGCCGCCATAGCTGTTCGGCTCATAATAGACGGAGCCGCCGCCGTTGTTGTCGGAACGCATCTGTCCATCGCGCTGGTAAGTATTCACTTCGACTTGCGGCTTGTTGATCGGCAAGGAGTTGTGGTTAGCGCCGACGCGATAACGATGGGCATCGGAGTAGGCGAAGAGTCGCCCTTGCAGCATTTTATCGGGAGAGGCTTCAATACCCGGCACGAAGGATCCGGGAGAGAAGGTCGCCTGCTCAACTTCGGCAAAATAGTTTTCCGGATTTCTGTTTAAGACCATGCGGCCCAATTCGATTAAAGGGTAGTCTTTCTGCGACCATACTTTCGTGACGTCGAAGGGGTCGAAGCGATAAGTATTCGCATCCTCTATCGGCATAATTTGCACGCACAGCTTCCATGCGGGGAAATCGCCCTTGTCTATTGCGTTGAATAGATCTTCGGTGTGGTAATCGGGGTTCTCACCCGCGAGCTTGGCTGCCAAATTCACGTCGAGGTTCTTAACGCCTTGCTCCGTCTTGAAGTGGTATTTCACCCATACGGCTTCGCCTTCGGCGTTGACCCACTTAAAGGTATGGCTTCCGAAACCATGCATATGTCTTAGCGTTGCCGGAATGCCCCGGTCGGACATAAGGATCGTCACTTGATGCAAGGATTCGGGGGATAGAGACCAGAAGTCCCAAACGGCGTTCGGATTTTTCAAGTGCGTTTGCGGATGACGTTTCTGCGTATGAATAAAGTCGGGGAATTTAATCGCATCGCGAATGAAGAAAACCGGCGTGTTATTCCCGACTAAGTCGTAGTTTCCTTCATCGGTGTAGAACTTCACGGCGAATCCGCGCGGGTCGCGAACCGTATCGGCTGAGCCTAGCTCGCCTGCAACCGTTGAGAAACGAATGAACATAGGAGTGCGTTTGCCTACCTCGGACAGAAAACTAGCTTTCGTATAATTCGATAGGTCATTCGTGACTTCGAAATAACCGTGAGCTCCCGCCCCTTTCGCATGAACGACGCGTTCCGGAACTCGTTCCCTGTTGAAATGGGCTAACTTCTCCAGCAGGTGAACATCCTGAATCAGTGTTGGACCTCGCAAGCCGGCTGTCATTGAGTTCTGGTTGTCCCCAACGGGGGCCCCCCAACTGGTCGTAAGGTTATTCTTGTGGGTACTCATAACAGAATCACTCCTCAAAGAAGGTTAACGTTCAATATAATGATAGCTTTTCTCAGTGAATAATCAATACTTATTTAGAATTATTCTAATTAATTTATAAATATGCTTCATAACCGAAACCACTGCCGGTCGATATTTTCGAGGCGGTGGTTCTTTTTTTACTTAGCCTTCTATGCCATGATAGTCGTGGGGGCGATGTTATATGTTTAATGATTTCAAGCTCATGGATGACCGTCCGGTATATATTCAGGTGAAGGATTACTTAAAACGTTTGATTATAAAGGGCGCCCTGCAAGCGAATCAGAGGCTCCCGTCCACGCGTGAGCTCGGAATGCTGCTGAATGTCAGCCGCAACACCGTCATTTCTGCTTATGCAGAGCTGCAAGAGGATGGTTTCGCCTACACCGCGCAAGGGAAAGGAAGCTACGTTGCGGCTGGTTCCAGCAGTGTGACCGCGCCGTCTTCTTGGCAGATGGATTGGAAGACGCGTTTGAACGGGCACGCCCGGTTAGCCGAGGAGCTTGACTTGATGAAACGCGGGATACGCGCGGACAAAGGAACGATTTCCTTCACCAGCATCGCGCCCGACGAGAAACTATTCGATCTCGATAATTTCAAGCGGGCGTTTCTAGACCGGATGTCGGTAGAAGGAGATGTGCTTCTCAACTACGGCTACGCCAAAGGGTATAAGCCGTTAATAGACTATTTGCTTCGTTACATGGATCATAAAGGCGTTGATCTGAAGGGCAAAGATATTCTGATAACGAATGGCTTCACGGAAGGCTTCGATATCGTGTTGTCCGCCTTGAGCAAGAAAAACGGTACCGTCATTTGCGAAAATCCAACCCATCATACCGCTATCAAAAATCTGAAGCTGCATGGCTTCGATATCACGGGTATTCCCATGGAGCGGGATGGCATCAACCTTCGGGAGCTGGAGCGGGCATTGTCGGAGCAAGCTTATGATTGCGCGTATTTCGTCCCTTCGTATCATAATCCAACCGGTATCGTGATGTCCCCCGAGAAAAGGATTGAGCTGATGAAGCTTATGACCCGCCACCAGATTCCCGTTATCGAAGATGGCTTTAACGAGGAGCTGCGCTATTCGGGCTCGCACGTGTCGCCTTTAATGGCGACGGCAGGCCAGGGCAACGGCGTGATCTATCTCGGCAGCTTCTCCAAAGTGTTGTTTCCCGGACTTCGGGTGGGATGGGTGCTGGCAGACCGAGAGCTCATTTATTACTTGGAAAGCATCAAACGAGCACGCACGATTCATACCTCCACAATAGATCAATCGATCCTTTACCAGTATCTTCATAATGGCAACTTGGAGAAATACTTGAAGAAGGCGCGAGCAGAGTACAAACGGAAATACGAATGGACGCTGCAATGCTGCAAGGAATATATTCCGTATACCCAACTGTCCGGGGACGGGGGACTGCACCTCTTCGTCGCATTCGGGGAGGGCTTTCATACAAGGGAGTTGCTGGACGCTTGCTCTCGTCAGGGGGTTATTTTCACTCCGGGGGATATATTCTTCACGGATGGTAAAGGGCAGCATACGATGCGGCTTGGATTTTCCAGAGTGTCCGATGAAAATATAAGCAAAGGTATACGGATTATTGGCGAGACGGCCAAACAACTAATGGGATGAAGAGGTAAGGAGTGGCGATAGATGAGTCATGAATGGATAACACCGCGGATTCGCGAGATACCCCCTTCGGGAATCCGTTCCTTTTTCGATAGGGGCAATGATGGCAGAAATACGATATCGCTCGGCTTGGGAGAACCGGATTTCATCACGCCCGAGCGAGTTAGAGCAGCCTGCATCCGTGCGTTGAACGAGGGCAAGACGATGTACACGCCGAATGCCGGTCTCATGGAGCTGCGCGAGGAAATCGCTTCTTATTTGAACAATAGCTTCCAAATCAACTACGAGCCGTCAAGCGAAATATTGGTCACGGTTGGGAGCAGCGAAGCGCTGGATCTAGCCCTTCGGGCAGTCGTCGCTCTGGATGACGAGGTGATCATTCCTTCTCCCGGTTATGTTGCCTATTCTCCGCTTATCCACATGAACGGAGGCAAGGTGGTGGAGGTCGAAACTTCCGCAGAGCAACGATTCAAGCTTACCTCACAAGCTTTGCGGGATCGAATAACCCCACGTTCGAAAGTACTTCTCGTTAACTATCCGAGTAATCCGACGGGCGCGATCATGTCTTACGAAGACTGGCAGCCGATTGCCGAGATCGTCAAGGCGAACAATCTGATCGTCATATCGGATGAAGTATACGCTGAACTTACTTACAGTCGGCAACATACGAGCATAGCTTCGCTGCCTGGAATGAAGGAGCGGACGATCGTCATTAGCGGCTTCTCCAAAGCGTTCGCGATGACGGGCTGGAGAATAGGTTACGCTTGCGGTAATCAAGAGCTTATTGCAGGAATGCTTAAGATTCACCAGTATACGGCGATGTGCGCACCGATTATCGGGCAAATTGCCGCTATCGAATCTTTGAGGCACGGATTGGAAGAAAAAGACAGGATGAAGGAAACGTTTAATCAGCGCAGACAGATGTTCGTCCAGGGGTTAAGAGATATCGGTTTGCCGTGCCACGAGCCGCAAGGCGCTTTATATGCGTTTCCTTCAATCGCGCATACGGGACTTCGTTCAGAGCAATTTGCTTTACGGCTTCTTGAGAAAGCGGGAGTCGCAGCCGTTCCAGGCCACGTATTCGGATCAGGAGGAGAAGGATTTATTCGCTGTTCCTATGCTACTTCGCTCTCGAAGCTGACTGAAGCGCTGGAAAGAATCGAACGTTTCCTAACTTCAACCACGGTTAAAACTTTCCCATGGCAAGCTGGATAATCAATTACGGATTAGGTGTGTTCCTCATGCATGAAATGGTATACTGGGAAAAACCACTGAGGAGGAGCTCATTAATGTCAATTCGGCCATCAAACGGAGAGTATAACTCTCATTTTGAGAGGTATGTGAGATTAGTTCCTGAAGGGGATATCCGTGATATCCTAACTCAATCCCTCAAGAATACAACCGATGCTTTTTCAACCGTTACGGAAGATCAAGCAAATTACCGATATGCCCCAGGAAAGTGGAGTCTGAAAGAAGTGCTGGGTCATATAACGGATAACGAACGGATCATGAGTTACCGGTTGCTTCGAATCGCAAGAGGAGACAAGACGCCGCTTGCCGGTTATGATGAGAATGCTTTGGTGAACGGAGCTTCTTTTGATTCATGCGCTATGTCTGATCTCTTTGAAGATTACACGGTTGTACGCCGGGCTACTCTCACTTTGCTTCGGGGGCTTTCTGAAGAAGCATGGTCCAGAAGAGGCGTTGTCAATGACAGCGAGTCATCCGCAATAGCGTGGGCTTACATTATTGCCGGCCATGAGTTTCATCATATGAACTTTATCAGAGAAAAATATTTAAGCTCAATGAAATCATTTTATAAGTAAAGAAGGAAGAACCCATGAAAAAGGGTTCTTCCTTCTTTTTGCTAAATATTAGCTTTTCGTATCCGCATACTGATCTCTGATCTTCAATATTCCAGGCAAGTTATCGAAAAATATCGTTACCAATTGAGGGTCGAAGTGCTGTCCGCTTTCCTGTCTGAAGTACTCCAATATCTCTTCGAGAGGCCACGCTTTCTTATACACTCTTTCGCTTCCGAGCGCATCGAACACATCGGCCAACGCCGCGATTCTTCCGTAAATATGGATGTCTTCCCCTGATAATCCGTTCGGATACCCTTGACCGTTATATTTCTCGTGATGCTGGTAAGCGATGATGGCTGCTGTCTTAATAATGTCGCGGTTCGAATGATTTAACATGGCGTAGCCATGATTCGTATGATTTTTAATGGTCTCGAATTCTTCGGGCGTGAGTTTGCCAGGTTTGTTTAAGATCGCGTCAGGCACGGCAACCTTGCCGACGTCATGCATCGAAGAGGCGAGTCTGACGAGCTCGGCTTCTTCCTCGGAAATACCGTATTTGAGGGCTAGAAGCTTGGAATATTCCGCGACTCTCTTGACGTGGTTTCCCGTTTCCTTGGACCGGGTTTCGGCGATTTCACCGAGGGTGAAAATAATTTCTTTCTGCGTGTTCTCGACTTCCTCGTTGAGATAAATGTTCTCGAAAGCTACGGAAACGTTAGAGCAGTAAATTTCAATCAAATACCGATTCCATTCATTGAGCTTCGTGGAGCCTTCGAAGTAGATGACGTTCTCGCTGCCTGTCTTACTCTGGAAATAACAGGTGAAATAGTCGTCGAAGAAATCGCCTTTTTTATCCCGGAACGTATTCTCAATGCTTCTAAGTACATGCGCGGGAACGACGTCCTGTATATTGTCATGCTCATCGGGGGAATAATCGCCCGTTGCCGCTAGAATGTAGATTTCCTCCTGTCCTTTGGAAACAGCGTAGCTGTTGCAGTGAAGCGCGTTTTTATGTAAATTCATGATCGAAGTCAATTGGGTTAAAACGCCTGAGGCGAATTTTCTCATAGACTTCAGCTCGAATAGATCAGCGGACGAATTTATGATTTTTTCCAGTCCGATCTTGTTATTCTCAATAACCATGATATCCCGGTAAGACCGTAATGCCGCCATTATGGTTGTAAAAAGCTTCTGCGACGTTAACTCCGTTTTTTCCTTGTAATCGTTAATGTCGTAGTTCGTAATGACTATCTTTTCCGGTGCTTGCCCCGGCTGTCCCGTACGAAGGATAATACGGACCGATTGGTATTTCAGCTGTTCGCGTATGTATTTGACGATCTTCAACCCGGAATCATCTTGGTCCATGACGACGTCGAGCAGAATAATGGCGGTGTCCGGATTATCCCTTATGACCTGAAGTGCCTCCGGCTCGGTGTATGCGCTAATCAATTCAAGGCGTTTGCCATCGAATTCGAAGTCGCTGAGCACCATCCGTGTAACCTGATGAACTTCAAGCTCATCGTCCACAATGATAACTTTCCATTTATCTTTCTCGTAACTTGTCTCGGTTATATCATCCTGCTCATCATCGGCGAATGTAAGGAAATCTTCTTGTTGATCGCTTACCATTGTGTCATCCCTCGTTCATTGGAATTTGGATAATAAAGTCGGTGCCCGAACCCACCTTGCTCTCGCATCTGATCGTTCCGCCCAGCGACTGCGTGACTAAGTTATAGACAATGTGCATACCGAGTCCGGTTCCGCCTCCGCCGCGGTTTGTCGTAAAGAAGGGATTGAATATTTGCTCGACAATGTCCTGAGGCATGCCCTTGCCATCGTCGGAATAGTGCAACGTAAGTTGATTCAGATGGGATGTGATATCAATTGAGATATGGCCTTCGGAATCGGCTTCGTAAGCATGAATAAGCGAATTCATAATCAGGTTGGTAATGATTTGCGAGATTGCGCCAGGATCGCTGAATATAATGAGGGATTCCTTGCCGGTTATCTCCACGTGATGTTTGGTCTTCTTGAGATTCGGCTGCAAGCTGATCAGCACTTCCTGAATATACTCCCTGATCATGAACCTTCTCTTGGTTTCGATCGATCGGTCGACTGCAACCTGCTTAAAGCTCCTGATTAGTTCCGATGCGCGAAATAGATTTGTCTGAATCATTCCCGTTGTCTCGCGTACCGTCTTCAGATAATCCTCCAGGTCCGACTTTTTCATTTTACTTTCCTGGAATAAGGCTTGAAAATCTTTGGACTTCTCTTCCATGTAAGACGCTGCGGTTACGCCGATGCCTATAGGGGTGTTAATCTCATGCGAAACCCCTGCGACGAGATTGCCCAAGGCAACCATCTTCTCGGATTCTACCAGCTGTTTCTGCGCTAGCTGCAATTCCTTGTAACGTCCTTCGAGATTATTTACCATCTCGTTGAAGGCGGAAGCGACTTCATTGATTTCCTGGCCGGAATCAAGAATGATCTCCTTGTAGGCCGATCCTTTCTTCACGGAAATCGCGGCTTCCCGAATTTTCAACAACGGGTGGATGAGCAATTTGCGAATAATGAACCATAGGGCGATCAACAAGAGGACGGCAATGGTTAGCCCGACGCCGATGATGAACTGAATGCGATTACGGATCAGGTCAGAGCTCTCCGAAGTGTTTATGAGCAGCTGGATCGCACCGATCGTAACTCCGTCTTCTTTAAGAGGGGCCGTAAGCCGATCCTTTGGGATTCCGTCCGCATCCTTGCGAATATGCGATACAAGCGTCCCTTTGAGTTGCAATTCATTCAGAAGATCTGGCGGCGATGGATTTCCGACGATATCGCGGTTCGTGGAAGCGAGAACGCCGGCTTTCCCGTATAACGTCAACTCCAGCACGTTATTGTCTTTATATTGGATATAGTCGAAAATCTGCTGGACGTCTTGCATCGAATGGGATTCCTCGTATCTGCCGTTGATCGCGGTCGTCATTCCATCCAACTGGCTAACGTAGGTTTCTTCTACGGACTTTTGGAGGGTGTAGGAATCGAACAAGACGATGACGGACAGCATAACGGTAGTTACGACGGTGACCAGAATCAGGATTCGAGCTTGAAGGCTAAATTTTCTGAGCACGACGGTTCTCCTATAGGGGGAATAATTTTGGATTATTTGATTTCAAACTCAAAGGTATTCGTTACGTCATAGGGAGTATGGTCATTGTTGTGCAAAGAAACTTTCAAGGTGTGTTTTCCTTTAGCCAAATCCGTGAACACCTTCTGTCCTTCTTTGACCCCGATTTTCTCCCCGTTGTCCAAATACATATGTATGTGGCCTTCGCCGGCCTCGCGCGCCATTCCGTAATGCTCCGGTGAGATCTTCATGTCGGTGTTCACGGTTACTGTGACTTGGTTGCCGGATACGTCCAGCTTAACATCCATCGTAGGCTTGTGATCATGTACTTGTCCGTTGCTGGAATTCGATTTCGCTCCGCTGTTGCAAGCGGTCAAAATTAGACAACATACGAGTAATACAACCATGAATCTCATAAAATACCCCCGATTAATAGACTTGTACGTCTATTATAAAGGTTAATTGTATAAAATTGTTGGGAATTTTTTCCGAAAATTGTTCATCATTGAATCGTAGCGGGGGAAGAGGGGTAATATGAGTTATGAACGGAGGGGAACCATGACACTAACGCCGGAACAGCGAATAACGTTGCATGGCTTTAATAACCTTACGAAGTCGCTGAGCTTTAATATGTACGACGTCTGCTACACCAAAACCAAAGAAGAGCGCGAAGCTTATATTGCCTATATCGACGAGCAGTACAATTCGGACAGGCTGACCAAAATCTTAAATCAAGTATCCGATATCATTGGCGCGCACGTATTAAATACGGCCAAACAAGATTATGTCCCGCAAGGAGCGAGCGTTACGCTGCTGGTGTCGGAGGGGCCGATCGTCGAGGTGCCGACGGAATCCTACGATGAATCGCCGGGCCCGCTCCCGAACGCCGTCGTTATGCAATTAGACAAAAGTCACATCACGGTGCACACCTATCCGGAGTATCATCCAAGCGAAGGAATCAGCACTTTCAGAGCCGATATCGACGTGTCGACGTGCGGGGAAATCTCTCCGCTTAAAGCGCTGAACTATCTCATACACTCGTTCGACACCGATATTATGACGATCGACTACCGGGTTCGGGGTTTCACACGGGACATCAACGGCCACAAGCTGTTCATCGACCACGATATCAATTCGATTCAGAACTACATACCCAAGGGTATCATAGGCCAGTATGACATGATCGACGTAAACGTGTACCAGGAAAACATCTTTCATACGAAGTGCAAGCTTCGCGAATTCGATCTAAACAACTATTTGTTCGGATATACGAAAGATAAGCTGAACCCGGAAGAGCAGAGCGAGATCGCGAAGCAGCTGAAAGAGGAAATGGACGAGATTTTTTACGGGAAAAATCTATATTAAATAGACGCTCCAATGATGTAAAATAGACAAGAACACTTACATGGGGTGATAATATGAGCGACAATAATACGACACCGACCGACGCTTCAGCGGAAGAGCCGAAGAAGCTAAGCCAAGCGGATGCGATCAAACGCATTCTCGAGAAGAAAAAGCAGGCCCAGCGTCAGGCCAACGGCCAGCAAGGCAACCATTCTGGGGGAACCAAGCAGATGAAAACCCAGATCCACAAGGTGCAGAATAATCAGAAGAGACGCACGGGCGTTTAATTTTATGATTCAGGTTACTTATTACTAAGGGCCCCCTATATTTACTGTTTACAATGAGTATTCAAGGCCAAAAGGTACCTACATCGAGCAAGAGCCAGCTACATTTGAAGCACGAGGGCCAAAAAAGTGCCTTCATCGAGCTAGAGCCAGCTACATTTGAAGCACGAGGGCCAAAAAAGTGCCTTCATCGAGCTAGAGCCAGCTACATTTGAAGCACGAGGGCCAAAAAAGTGCCTTCATCGAGCTAGGACCAGCTACATTTGAAGCACGAGGGCCAAAAAAGTGCCTTCTATTGCTCAAAGCAGGGAAGATGGCCGATGCACCTCGCTATAGTCGGAAAAAGTGACTTTAAGCAGGGAAGATGGCCGAAGCTCGCACAATAGTCGGGAAAAACGACTATAGACAGGGAAGAAGGCTGAAGTACCTCGCTATAGTCGGAAAAAGCGACTTTAAGCATGGAAGAAGGCTGAAGCACCTAGCTATAGTCGGAAAAAGCGACTTTAAGCAGGGAAGAAGGCTGAAGCACCTCACTTTGTCACAAAAATCGATCAACAAGGACGGAGAACGGAAGCATTGTACTTGTTTGCCCAAAGTCGCTCCGTTACCCGAAATAAGCATGCGAAGGAGACTGTCGATTAACTTCTTGTTCGATAGTCTCCCAACATGTACTCTTTCCTCTCACCAACCCAATTTCACACACTTAACCCGACGAAACCTAGCTATTTTCCCTCACAAATCTAATTCACTTTATTTCCTTTAATCGATGCCCATCTCCTTAGCCTTGGCATTGACTTCCGCAATCATCCGGTCGAGTCCCTTTTCTTTATACCCGTTGATAATGTCCTGCCATATGACTTCTACGGGGAGCTTGCTGATCATCACGCGGATCATGTCGTCGCTGTCGAAGATCGTGAAGCTGTCCTTTGTCGGTGTGGAAAGCTTCGTCAGCCTGATTTCGAAATTTTGTTTGCTCGTCATTTTCATGGAATAGTCAAGCAGCTCTTGTTGCGCTTTATGCGCTTCTGGCGATAGGCCGACATAGCCCGGTTTAAGTTTAAACATGCCGTCCCAATCCAATAAATTAGCAAGCGTGGAAAATGGTTTGTATTTCGTAAGCAAGCTGACATTCGGATCAATCATAGTAATGGTATCCCCGGTTTTGGTGTAATCAACATCCTTCAAGCCATAATGCCGCATTTCCAAAAACTCGGGCGAATTCATGTAGTCGAACAATTGCAGAATACGATCCATTTTCTTGTCACTGACCTTGGACGAAATATAGCTTTCGGACCAGAAGGGTTTGAATATGGCATGGTATCGGTTGCCGTCCATTGATTTGAGCGGCTTCAGTACTTTGATTTTATCGTAGAAAGCCGTGTCGCCGGGATGAAGCTTGAGCCATCTTTCTTTGTAAATGTTAATATCCACGTTCTGAAATAAACCGGCCGTGATCAACGCCGCAGCTTTGCCTTGAGCGAATTTATCTCTTCCCATCTCGCCTCGTGTTACGGGAAGGTCGGGATCTATTAAACCCGAAGTATAGAAATTTCGGAGCAGCTTTAAAGATTCAACGGAATATTTGGAAAAAACCGCGGGAATATACTTTCCGTCTTCCTTGATCCATTTGAAGTCGCTTCCGCTGCCATCGCTTGTAGCCGCCGGAGAGCTATACAACCAGAACAGCCCGCCAAGCAGGAGGTTTCCTACGGAAGTTAAACCGGTAATATTTTTGTTTTCAGGGTCTTTATTCACGATCGCTTGGAGCATGGCCCTGAATTCGTCCCAAGTTTCGGGCTCTTTAGTGATGCCTGCTTGCTTAGCCAGATCCCATCGATAGATGACGAGCCTGTCCAGTAAGTTATAATCGGTGCTGTCATAGGTTTTGCGCGGAATAAAATAAAGCTTGCCATTGTCCTTCAAGTCTGGAATTTCGGGAGTTGATAAATACTGCGCAAGATGAGGATAGGCGGACAAATCATCGGGCAGCGATTTGATCACGCCTTGGTCTCTCCAATTTTTGTAATACTGAGTGTTAACCGCATCCGTGGAAAAAATATCGGGCAGCTGACCCGTGGAAGCCCACATCTGAAACTGCTGCACGTAGTTCGCACCTGTAATAAGGATTGGTTTTATTGTAATGTTCAGCTTGTTTTCCAGCTGCTGAACTAACGGGTCATCCTCCGTCAAATTCTCGGCAAGATCCCATAGAGCAACGGAAATTTCCATATGCTCGGCGGGGGGAGAGGAATCCGGCTGGACTTGTTTACTACCGGGCACGGGATTACGGCAGCCTGCGATCATGGTTATCAGGATTAAGATGACCATAAGAGAGGCTAATCGTCGTTGCGAACTGCTCATGTTCTCTCCTCCTGCCGTGGTTTGGGATCAGGTTTGCTTAACCCAGGCTTATCTTTAAGCCGAAACTGTCTAGGCGTTTGTTGAGTGTGTTTCTTGAATATTCTTATAAAGTAAAAGTAATCCCTAAATCCGATGTTTTCCGCAATTTCGCCGATTGATAAATCTGTTGTCTGCAGCAGATTTTTGGCTTCCTGCAAGCGCACTTTCGTTAAATACTCCGTAAACGTAAATTTCAATTCTCTCTTGAACAGCTGGCTTAAATAGTTGGAGTTCAAGTAAAAGCTTTTGGAAATGCTTTGTATGGAAATATCGTTACGGTAATTTTCATTCATATATTTGATGATTTCTTTTAAGTTGGCATGTTCCGTCTTGTTCTCCATTTGAAGGGTTTCGGGCTTCTCGAGCTCGCTCAGAAACTCCTTCAGGCTGCCGATCATCGAATCAAAGCTATGAAAGAGATGGTAAAGCTGCTCCTTGCTGAAAATATAGTCGTCTTCCGGCGTATTCGAACGGTCGGAGGAGGCATGGAAATACACGATATTATAAATTTTAAGCGCATGGAGGATGTTCAGGTTTTGTTTGTTCGCCGGCAATAGCATTTCGTCAAGCAAGTCGTGCAATAGGGAGGGGTCCTTCTTCGCAGCGGCTTTCTCGAGCTTCCGTACCAGTTGATTGGCCGTTTCGTCTTTGGTTTCATTTTCTTCCCAATAAAAGCCCTTACGCCCCTGGACAAAGAAATCCCATGCCCTTACGGTAGCTCGTTCTATACTTTTCATCATGCTGTTCATATTCCGTTCCGATCGCACAATGCCCACCCCCAGAATTCCTTCAGGGATAGGCTCCGAGATGGAGTTCTGCAGCGCATCCTGATCTAGGTTTTGCACGAAATAGCCGCTTCGCGCGCTCCCAAGATTGATTCCGATAGATTTCGCGTGCTCGTTAAAGCTTAATCGGCCTTTCCCCAGAGAGACGAGGACATGAAGGGTTTCCGTCGTCAGGTCGCCTTCGGATAAAATTTTATTAAATGTCGCTCGGGACATTTCGGTAGACATATCATCCATTAATTCAAGCAAATATCCTTCTCGTTTTTGTTTGATTTCGTCGATGACTTTGGCGGCCGTTCTGAGCAGCGTGTCAATTTCATAATCGTCGAACGGTTTAAGGCAGTACCCCAATACGCCGTAATTCAATGATTTCTGAACGTACGCAAACTCGGCATAGCCGCTAATCACGATAATTTGAATGTCCTTGTCCAGCTCTTTGATTTTCTTGATGAGCTCTAAGCCTGACATTCCCGGCATCCGGATATCGGTAAACACGATATGAGGCTTTAACTCGTTGACCAGTTGAAGAGCTTTGATACCGTTGTTGGCTTTGCCCGCTACGGAGAAGCCCGACTTCTTCCAGTCGACGCCGGCTTCGAGGCTCTTGATTACCAGATTCTCATCATCCACTAGAAGCACTTTATACATCGCTGTTCCCTCCCGGCAGGATGATGTCACTGGGCATCGTTAACGTAATGCAGGTTCCTTTCCCAGCTTCGCTCTCGAATTTCAACCCATATTCCAATCCATAGGCTAACCTAAGCCTATTATTCACGTTTAATATGCCGAGGCCGTCATTGTCAGGAAGGTCGTTGCTCAATCGGCTTATTGCGGATGGCTTTTCAAGCAGCCTTCTTTGAATTCCCTCTAATATGCCGCCTTCAACGCCGATTCCATCATCCGCGATTTGCAGCACGAGATTGGCTTCATCGTCCACTTTCCCGCTGATCGTGAGCATTCCCTTAGACGTCTTGGGCTCAAGCCCATGGAATATGGCGTTCTCCACGATGGGCTGCAGGATCATTTTCATTACGGGCACTCTTAAGGTTTCCTCGGTGAAATCGTAGGTTACGTCAAAACGTCCTTCAAAGCGTATAAGCTGCAGAAAAACGTAAGATCTAATCGCATTCAGCTCCTGATCGAGGGTCACATAGCCAGAGCCCTTGATGCTGTAGTGAAACAGCTTTCCGAGAGCCTTGGTCATATCCACGATTTTGTTAACCCCGACCTCCAGCGCAACCCCTTTAATCGATTCCAAAGTATTGTAAAGAAAGTGAGGGTTGATCTGGCTGCGCAGGTATGCCGTCGCGGCTTTTTCCTTCTCGATCTCGGCTTCCAGCAGATGAGTGGTCGTCTCCACGAGTTTGTGGGTCAAAATATTGATTTCGCCAAGCATTCCGTTTAGCTTCTCGGCGACAACGTTCATTTCGACGTTTCCTTCAAGCTGCAGGTTCATTTTCAACTCTTTAATATTGCCGGATTTATTGCTGTTAATGAACTTCACGAGAATTTGGATCGGGTGCACAATGTTGTTGATAATCATCGCAAAGGGCAGAGCCATCAGAATTAAAGCAAGAATAACGATTAATATGCTGCGGGTGCGAACGGAGTTAAGCTCTGCTAACAGCGCTTCTTCGGGAACAAAGCTCAGAACGGAAGCTTGGATTTGATCCAGCTTCTGAATTTGGACAGCCCCCTTGATCCCTCCGACGTAATCCGTAAGCTTCTGATTGCTCTCCGGATTACGGCTTAAAGCGCTGATACTTCTTGTGATATCGGGGGAATGGGTTTCCGGGAACACTTTACCGAACCGGTCAATGAGGTAGAAACCGACGCCCGGCTCCGTATTCGATTTGTCGTTATCGAAGAACATGGAATCCACGTTGACGATGACCGCAATATAACCCATTCGTTTCCCGTCGGTTCCGTCGTTCATATCGTTCGAATACATATTCTGGGCGAATACCATGCTGTTCTGTAAATTATTGCTGTAGCTGTATTTTTCTAATCCGCTGACATATACGGTTTTACTGTTCACAATTTCCGTTTCCAGTTGCTGCACGTATTCGATGCCTCCATTGAGGCTGTACCTCGTACCGCTTGTTCCGATCAGGACGATGTCCTCGAACCCTTTCCTGCCGGCCTTTAGGGAAATGATCTTGCGATCCAAGTCTTTGCCCATTTCGTACAACAGGCTGGGATTGGTCTCTGTCATGAATTTCTGCACGAAAGGGTCGAAGCCGAGGTTCAGCATAATCTGACTGATCTCATCTACCTTCTGCGACAAACCGAGCTTGAATTTACGAATCGTATCTTCCGAATATTGATTATTGTTTTTAATGACGATCTGGGAAGTCTGGGTATACAACGAAAATATAATCGTCAGCATGATGATCAGAATACATGTAACCGCTATCAAAATTTGTGTTTTTATGCGCAGCTTTTTCAGCAAACTCATGATGCCACCACCCTCTGTCACCATTCAGAATTTATTAGTTTCACGCTTATCCATTTCTGAATGGTCTCGATACAAACGTGTACCGCCGTCCCAAGGACGGCGAAGTCGTTTTACTTGAGGCAAGAATTATACAGTTTCGCTTTGTCCATGTCTATGTACTTTTATTATATCATCTTCTTTTTCGATAGAAGCGCTCTAACGCATACACCTAAGATTTATCCATTTTTATATAACTAGCGGACATACTTTGCTTGAAATAAATTGCCTATACTCACACTTGTAAACCAAAACACTTACAGGGGGAATTGATCCGTGAACAAGAAAAGAAAGACTTTCGTTTCTTTATTGCTCTCAACTATGTTAGCGCTTTCGGTACTGGCGGGCTGCGGAAAATCAAACAATACGGAAGCGACGGCGACGCCTAGCGCCTCTCCTTCCGAGACGACTCCGGCTGCCGCAACCGAGAAAGCATCCGCGGAAGCTTCCAGCCTTGAAGGAAAAGTCGTTTTCTGGTCCATGTGGAGCAATACGGAGCCTCAATCCAAAGTCATTGACGAGGCCGTCGCCGACTTTAAGGCTGCCAATCCGAAGGTGGACGTAGAGGTGAAGTATAACGGCCGCGATATCAACAAGCTGATTAAACCGGCATTGGAAAGCGGGCAGCAGATTGATATTTTCGAGCAGGATCCCGGAGCGGCGCTAGCCAATCTGAAGGATCATGTGCTCAAGCTCGACGATTTGCTCGCGCAACAGTCTGTCGGGAGCGACGGGAAGACGGTTAAGGATTCTATACTGCCTTCATTAATGGATTGGGTAAAATCTCTGTCCGTAACAGCTGGGCTGGATGAAGGCTATTACGCCATCCCGCAGCAACCTTACGCCGTTCTGTTCTTCTATAACAAGGCTTTGTTCGAGAAGGCAGGCATTACCGCGGTTCCTGCTTCATGGGAAGAGTTCCTTGCGGATTGCGAGCTGCTTAAGAAGTCCGGCGTAGAGCCGATTACGTTCGACGATGCTTACCGGGATTTGTTCATCGGCGGATATTTGGGCAGCGCAATGGGGAGCGATTGGACGGATAAGCTCGTGAAGGACAAAACCGGAGACATGTGGAAAGATCCGATGGTTCTTCAATTCGCGAAAGATATTCAAAATCTCAAAGATAAAGACTATTTCTCCAAGAAAATCGCTGGCAATAAGTACCCTGCAGGACAACAGGATCTGGCTCTCGGGAAAGTCGCGATGTACTTGAACGGCACCTGGTTGCCTAACGAGATTTCCGCAACGGCCGGACCGGACTTTAAATGGGGCTCCTTCCAGTTCCCGATCATTCCGAACGGCAATGACAAAGGCGGCCAACAAGGTCTTACTTTCGGCGCGCAAGGCCTTCTTCTGAATAAGAACAGCAAGAACGTTCCCGCTGCTTTCGAACTTGTTAAATATTTGGTGGGTAAGAAAGCGCAAGAAGGAATGGCTAAACAAGCAGTGGCGATTCCGGCTACCGTCGATACGGAATGGCCTGCGCCGTTAGCTGAAGCAGCTGTTGCCTTCAACAACGCGAAAGTGAACATGCCTTGGGGTTTCGGTATCGATAATGGCGCGGATTTCTCGACGGGAACCGTTATTCCCGTGTTTATGGAATTGGCAACAGGCAAGATTGGTCCCGATGAGTACGTTGCCAAGATGGCAGCGGAAGCCAAGAAATTCTACGCGGGTAAATAATTGATTATATTCTTATGGTCTGAGTGCGGCGGTTCGGTTGATCGCCGCACTCAGATTTTATGATTCGGAGGTGCTGTCATGAGGATGCAAAAATCAATAATCGCGCTGTTCCTATTACCGGCCGTTATTATCTACCTCGTTATTTTTCTCTATCCGACCCTGCGGACATTGGCGATGAGCTTTTACGATATTCCTTCCTTATCAAGCAAGGTTGCCGAATGGAAATTCGTTGGCCTGCTCAATTATGAGGATCTCATGCATAGTTCCTACTTTACCGGTTCGGTGAAAAACGTGCTCGGGATATGGGCGATAGGGGGAGTGCTCATATTCGCCTTCGCCTTTCTTTTTGCGGTCATCTTAACCTCGGGCGTCCGGGGAAAAAATTTCTGGAGATCGCTCATCTTTCTGCCCAACACCGTTTCGGCCGTCGTATTGTCTGTCGTGTGGCTGCAGTATATTTTTAATTCCAGTTATGGATTGCTGACCACGGTATTTAATCGCCTTGGTCTGACGGCGCTCGCCAATATACAGTGGACGGATAACGAGCATATTTATTTCTCGATGATCATAGCCTTCAGCTTCGGGTCGATCGGTTATTTCATGCTTATTCTGAATGCCGGAATCGACAGGATTCCGACGGATTATTATGAAGCCGCTACTCTTGAAGGCGCAAGCGTAGGGACAAAGTTCTTCAAGATCACCTTGCCGCTCTTACGGGATGTGTTTCGCACGACATTGGTTTTATGGACGATTACGGCTTTTAACTTCTTCGTATGGTCCGCGACGTTCGGGCTTGATGATCCGCATACGGTCACGCCGGCCTTCTATATGTATCAGAAGGTGTTTGGGAGAGGGAACAGCGTCTACGTGGAGGAAGTTTTTAACGTTGGATCGGGAGCCAGCGTCGGTATATTAATTACGATAGCCATTCTTGTCGTCTCCGCGCTCATTAATAGATTTTTCCCTAAAGACCGTTTGGAATACTGAGTAGGAGGGGACCTCATGCGTAGCGAACAATCAAAAATAAGAAAACGTCTATGGCCGGCCTATATTCCGCTTTATGCTTGGTTGATATTTTCCATTATTCTATTCGGTTGGGTGATATTGGCGTCGCTTAGCACGACGAGAGACATATTCACGAACTCGCTGCTCGGCAGCGGAGCCCACTTCTCCAATTATATAGATTTGTTCAAAAACCAAGGCATGGGACGTTATTTTCTGAATAGCGTTATCTATACGGTCGCGTCATGCATAGGCATTGTTGTCGTTGCGGCTCCCGCTGCTTATATTCTAGGACGGGTTCAGTTCAAGGGCCGGAGCCTTGTGAGTATGATGTTTGTTTCGGCGCTTGCGATACCCGGTATCTTAATTACGATCCCTTTATTCTCGCTATTCGTCGAGCTTAAGCTTACTGGCTCCATTCTTACCTTGATTTTGATTTATATTTGTACGAACGTTCCGTTTGGCGTATTTTTTATGACGGGTTTCTTTTCTTCCATTCCGAAGGAGTTCGAGGAATCTTCCGCAATGGACGGTTGCGGGCCGATCAAATCATTCATCCAGATCATTCTGCCAATCGCGCAGCCGGGCCTGATCACCTTGTCCATTTTCAACTTCTTAGGGGTTTGGAACGAGTACTTCTATGCTCTTATTTTCGCGAACGATCCGGGAACGCGTACTTTGGCTTTATCCCTTCAGTCTATCGTATACGGCTTTGCCAACACGGGTAATTACGGCGGTATTTTCGCGGCATGTATGGTTGTGTTCTTGCCTAGCTTTATTGTTTATTTGTTCGTATCCAAGAAAATTATTGCAGGCATAACCGTTGGATCCGTTAAGGGATAACACGATTAGGAGATGAAGTGAACAGATGAACGTATATATTTCGACTTTAACGCTGGAAGGCACGAAGTTGGATGGGGAAAATCCGCTTCCTATGTTCAGGAACAGAAACCCGCATAGGGAAGTGGCGGATAACGGAAGCTTCACGCCGGAGCAGAAGATGCATATGGGCGAAGAAGCCGGGGAGAGATATTTGCCTTACCGGATTCAGGACAGGTACACGAGACAACGCGGGAACACGATCTTAAAGACGATAACGCTGGAAAATGATCTGCTGAAAGCCGTCTTTCTGCCTGAATACGGAGGGAGACTCTATTCGCTTAAGGACAAGAGGACGGACAGGGAAATCTTATATAAGAACCCCGTGTTCCAGCCTGCCAATCTCGCTATTCTGAATGCCTGGTTTTCCGGAGGAATCGAGTGGAACATCGGTCAAGTCGGTCATACGTTCACGACTTGTTCTCCCGTTCATACCGCCAAGCTTAGCGACGATGAGGGGAATGAATTTCTCAGAATATATGAATACGAGCGTTGTAAAAATCTATTCTGGCATATCGATTTCCATCTGCCGAAGGGTGCAGAGCAGCTGCAAATTTATGTCCGGATGATCAACGATTACGACAATCCGGTTCCCATGTACTGGTGGACGAATATCGCGGTGGAAGAAACCGTGAAGGCTAGAGTGTTCTCCTCGACCAACGAAGCGATCTATATCGATGCTGGACTCAAAGGATATGGAATCGATAAGCTGCCGCACTTGCCATCGCTTAAAGAAGCTGATGCATCATACCCCGTGAACTTCCCTTTTTCGAGCGAATATTTTTTCCAGACTCCGGTTACTTGTCGCTCTCCTTGGGAAGCCGTCGCCTATGAGGATGGGAGATTGTTCTTCGAGCGTTCTACTTCGTTGCTGCGATATCGGAAAATGTTCTGCTGGGGCAATCATGCGGGAGGCAGACGTTGGTGCGACTTCTTAGCGAAACCGGGCGAAGGCAACTATATCGAAGTACAAGGCGGGTTGACTCCAACACAGCTTCATGGCATAGAAATGCCCGGGAATTCGGTGTGGGATTTCACGCAAATGATAGGTGTATCCAAGGTCGATACGAATTCGGCTTATCAGGACAGTTGGGATAACGCGCGTGAATATATTGAGCGGATTATTGACCAGGACCTCGGAGAAAATGAGGTATATGCGATTCACGATAGGCTGCAGAGTCTTGCCGATAAGTCGCCTGAGAAGATATTGCATACGGGTTCGGGTTGGGGAGCGTTAGAGAGGCTGCGGAGGGAAAAGGCGGATGGCAGATTGATTCCGCGCGGCTTCGAGTTTACGGATGGAAGCATTGCCGAGGCCCAGCACCCTTGGTTGGTTCTTCTACAGGAGGGACACCTACCGGATCAGGCGGTTGAGGAGATCCCTGCGTCTTGGATGATTCAGGACGAATGGATGGAATTGGTTCGGCGGAGTATTGGGGATAAGGATAATCGGACTTGGGTTGCGTTCCTGCATTATGGGGTCATGCTTTATGAGAAAGGGTTGGAGCAGGAAGCCGTTGAAGCGTGGGAAGCTTCATTGAACATAAAACCTGCCGCGTGGGTTTATCGGAATCTTGCCGAGGTCATGAGGATTAGGGGAGAAAAGGACAAAGCTCTATCCTATCTTGAGCAAGCTTATCTCGTCTCGAACAGCTTTCCCGATCGGTCCTTTGCGGAAGAGTATTTAAATCTATTGTTGCAAAATAATGAGTTTGAGAAGGCATGGCGCATTTACGAGTCATTGCCGCCGGAATTCGCCAAGGGCGATCGAATACAGATCATCGTAGGAGCGGCGGCGCTTGAGCTGGACAAAGAAGAGTTCATGAACAAGCTGTTTAATACTGAATTTGCCGTCATACGAGAAGGCGAAGTATTGATCATCGAGCTGTGGTATAAATACAACGCCAAGAAGCTTGCCAAAGAGAGGAATTCGGAGTTGACTCAAGAGCTCATCGAAGAGGCGAAAGTCAAGTTTCCGCCGCCTGCGCATATTGATTTTAGGACGATTGGTTCATAATACGTCTCGTTTAGTAACACGAACAGGCTGCCAGCGTATAAACGCGGCAGCCTGTTTGGCTATGGGGGGGGGGGCGTCACTCGTCTGGCAGCTTCGGGGATGTCAATCCGCTAAACCAGCTGAGCCAGTAACAATTCCTTCCCCCTCCAATGAAGGATTCCATTATTTTCTGGAGAATTGTGTAACTTAAGGTCGTCGTGGTTATTCAAGCTAGCGCATTCGAATGCAGGGAGGGCAAACCATGTCGAATCAAGAACATGAGCAGGGCAAAAATTCTACAATGCAATTGCCTCTCGTTGCTTCTCTGAGAATTTCCGTCATTTATTTGATCTGCGGAGCGCTGTGGATCTTGTTCTCCGATGAGGCGCTGAATGCCATGGTACCGGATAAGAAGATGTTCGCGTACTTCAGCCTGCTTAAGGGCTGGTTTTATATCGTGATGACGGCTTTGTTATTGTATTATTTGATCTACAAAGCCACCCTTCGAATGAGCGTTGCGGAGCGCAAGCTGCAACATCAATATACGGAACTGCTGCATAACCGGGAAGAGCTTCGCAGTATCGCTTTCAAAGATCAGCTTACCGGGCTGCCGAATAGGCTTGCTTTGTATGAGAATTTGACGTTTTTGAAAGATGCGTCGCTTTTCTATGTCGATTTGGATGATTTCAAATACGTGAACGATACGCTCGGACATGCATTCGGAGATCGATTGATTAAGGAAGTTTCAGCTAGAATTGCCGGAGGGCTGCATGCTTCGGAACAGCTTTACCGGCTTGGCGGAGATGAGTGGGTTATCGTCACGCGTGAACCCGAGATTCGGCTTCATGTTAGGGGAGAGCTGCTTCTGAATTTGTTTGATCATCCCTTCGCGGTTGGGGAGCATCGCATGCATATGACCGGGAGTATCGGAATTTCTCGGTTTCCTTCGCATGGCAGAACGCTTGAACAGCTGTTAAAGAACGCGGATATCGCCTTGTACCAAGCTAAGAAGCAGGGGAAGAACGGTTTTGCGTTCTACGAGGACTCTCTGAGCGTTCCCGTTCAGCATCGGGCCGATACGGAGCGCCTTCTAAGGCAGGCTCTAGATAAAGGGGAATTCGAGCTTCATTATCAGCCGCAAATTCATCTTGCGACCTCTCGCGTAACAGGATTCGAAGCCTTGATCCGCTGGAATAGTCCTGAACTTGGACAGATGTCACCGGATCAATTCATTCGGATTGCGGAAGAAACACAGCTGATCGTTCCAATCGGTGACTGGGTGCTCCGGACGGCGTGCGAATTCATCCGCACCGTTCATCAGAAGGGGGATAACGCGGCAATCGTTTCCGTGAATGTATCTGTCATGCAGCTAATCGACAATCGCTTCGTCGAGCGGGTATTGGAATTGCTGAATGAGACCGGCCTTGAGCCTCATTACTTGGAGCTTGAAGTTACGGAATCCATGGTGATCGAGTCATTGGACTTGATCGGAGACAAGTTGGACCGTTTGATCGAATATGGCGTGAATATCGCTTTGGATGATTTCGGCAGAGGCTTCTCATCTCTTAGCCATCTATTGAAGCTTCCGATTACGACGCTTAAGATCGACAAAAGCTTTATCGAACAAATACCGGATAACCAGGAAGACCAGCCTCTAACGGGATTGATCATTCGCCTGGCGAAGGACATGGGAATTAAAGTGGTAGCGGAAGGCGTCGAGAAATACGTCCAACTGGACTATCTTAAGAAGTATGAATGCGATTGTATCCAAGGGTACTTGTTCAGCGAACCGCTCCCGGCTATAATAGCCAGAGATTGGATCAAGACGGCGAGCCTGCCGACTCTATGCTTTTAGAATAAAGCATAGGGAGAAGGAGAGGGGGAGAGATTCCTCTCTTTCTTCAAAGATAAGAGCAGCCTAGTATACTTGACGATCAACGAAGGAATAGGCGCGGGCATCATTCTTAATTCGCAAATTTATTCCGGATTTATGGGAGGCGCGGGAGAAATCGGCCATATCCCCGTAGATCCGAATGGGGAGATCTGCATATGTGGTCAAAGGGGGTGTGTGGAAACCGTTCTTACGAGCTCTTTTATCCTCAAAAAATGCCAGAATCAATCCGCAGAACATGGCCAAGCGGTGCCTCAGTCTTTTGACGAGATTATATCCCGCTACGAAGCAGGAGAGGCATGGTTAGAGCCGATCTTCGACCAGATCGTGAAAGTAACGATGCTTATGATTGCCAGCACGGTCAACTTCATCAGTCCCGAGGTGGTTATTATCGAAGGCTGGATGAACCGATCGGCCAATTTCTCGGAGATGCTTAGAGCGGCCATCGAGAATTTTCCTTTCCCGTTCAAGTTCACTAGGGACAGGGTATTATCCGCTTCCTACGGAGAAAAGGGGGCCCTTTACGGCTCGGCAACTTTAAAGTTACAAAAAATCTTTAGCGCATCCGTTCTGGATTAGCATGGAGGGCTTACCGATCATGAACCAAAAAGTTTATGCAGGCATTGATTTAGGCGGTACCAAAATACTTGCCGTAATATTGGACGAGAGTGGAACGATATTGAACAAATCGGAGCAAAGCACGGATGCTCAAGAGGGCTCCGAGGCCGTTATTCAGAGAATGATTCAATTGATTAAAGACTGTTTAGAGCCGTCGTATCAATTAACCGGCATTGGAGTGGCGACTGCAGGCACATTAAACGCGCAAGAGGGAATTGTAGCTTTAGCTTCTAACTTAGGCTGGAATCAGGTGCCGCTGGGCAAGCGGCTGGAGCAGGCTTTCGGGGTTCCCGTCAACCTGGAAAACGACGCAAATGCCGCGGCTTACGGAGAATGGGCAGCAGGAGCCGGACGCGGAACGAAAAATTGCGTTTATGTGACGGTTTCAACGGGAATCGGAGCAGGGATCGTAAGCGCTGGACGGCTCATTCGAGGCAGAGATTCAAGCGCAGGAGAACTGGGCCATATTACGATTGATTGGAACGGTCCGCGTTGTCTTTGCGGCAATGTCGGATGTTTGGAGCTGTACGCCTCCGGTACCGCTATCGCCAGACGCGCGCAGCAGTTGGCAACTCAGTTTCCGGAGGAAGCGTTAATGCTGACCGGGAGAGCGGGCACAAATCCGATTACCTCCCGCCATGTCGCAGAAGCGGCTTCCAATGGAGATGAATTGTCCGCAAAGATACTCCGCGAAGCCGGCCAGGCTCTGGGGGCAGGACTTGTAAGCATCATTCACGTTATGAATCCGGAAGTGCTTATCGTTGGCGGAGGAGCGGCAAGCATCGGTGCTCCGTTATTGGATCCGATGCATCAAGTCATCGCGGAACGGGGGATTTCCTCGATGGCTGCCGGGGTGAAAGTCGTTTCGCCGTCACTCGGCAAAGAAGCGGGCGCGATTGGTGCCGCGTTGCTGGTCTTCGATCCCATTTCTTAAGAAATCCCAATCCTGTTCCGCATCGTCTTGTGGAGCGGGATTTTTCATTCGGGTAGACTAAGCGAAATGATAACGGAGGTCGAGAACATGACATTCACAAGGACAGAGGATATCCCGAGAGAGAAATTCAAAATGGACAAGCAATACCCTATCTATGTAGCGGACACGGTAGGCGTCACCTCTAACTACCAGAAGCTTCATTGGCACGACGTGCTGGAGATCAATCTGATTAAATCGGGAATAGGGTATTACATCATCAATGGCCAGAAATATGAATTTCAGCAAGGCGACATTCTGTTGATCAACTCTAACGATCTTCATTGCGCTTACGAGACGCAGGACCTGGTCATGCTCGTCATTTCATTCGATATGTCTTGGTTTCTAGCCAACCTGCGCTACGATCCGGAAATTTTGTCGCCCTTTAAGGAGATGGGCATCCATTTCACCAATTTACTGAACCGGAACCATCCGAATATCGATAGTCTCCGCTCGACACTCCTCGAATTGCAAGATGAGCATGTGATGGAACGCCTGTCTTATGCCTCTATGGTTTATTCCCATTTGCTTCGGTTTCTGGCAAGCGTAAATCGCGACTTTCGAACGGAAGGGATAATCAAACCGAAAGAAAAAATGAATTCCGCCCAATTGGAAAAAATGCGAAAGGTCATTCATGCGATGGAGGAGAGATATGCTCACCCTTGGACGCTGGAACAATTGGCTGCGCTCGTCTTTTTAAGCCCTTCCAGGTTCAGCGATATTTTTCGGCGTGTGGTCGGAACGGCACCATTGGTGTATTTGATCCAGATTCGACTGGAACGCGCGGTATTGCTCCTAGAGACAACCAATATGAAAATTACCGACGTTGCGCTGGAGTGCGGCTTTCGAACCCTATCCAACTTCAATCGGTTATTCAAGCAATACATTGGCGTGACGCCAAGGATTTCCAAAAAAAGAATCGTCAGATAACAGTAAGATAGTGTCATTTATCAATCGTTTTGGCGGAGTATTAGCCGCATTTAACAGTTAAAATACAAGAAGAAAGAGGGTATTTAACACAGAGTTAATATTGTGGAAACATCACGAATAGGAGGTTAGCAATGCCTCAAGCCAAAATCCGGGTAGAAAAGGCATTTTACGCGAAGCCGAGCGGAATTGGACGGTTGCTCCGCCAATGGGACATCCAGCTAATGGTATGGCCGGCCCTGCTATTCATTATCGTATTCAGCTACATTCCTATGTACGGCGTGTTGACCGCGTTTCAAGATTACAGCCTTTTTAAGGGGTTCCTTGGAAGCCCCTGGGTCGGGTTCAAGCATTTCGAAATGTTCTTTCATGCTCCCGTATTCTGGGATATCATGCGCAACACGTTGGTCATTAGTCTGTTGAAGTTGATTGTGGGATTTCCCGCGCCGATCCTTCTAGCTTTAATGCTGAATGAAGTGGGAAACCAGGCCTACAAGCGAACCATACAGACGATAAGTTATTTACCCCACTTTCTCTCCTGGGTAATCGTGTCCGGTTTCGTCATGTCAATACTCTCTACGGACAACGGGAGCCTCAATATCCTGCTGCAAAAACTGCACCTCATCGATGAACCGATCAATTTTCTCTCCTTACCCGAATACTTCTGGACCATTCTCGTAACTACGGGGGTGTGGAAGGAAATCGGATTTGCATCAATCGTTTATCTGGCAGCCATTGCCGGCGTCGATCCGCATTTGTACGAGGCGGCATCCATGGACGGTGCAAGCAGATTCAGGCAAATGTTCACGATCACCCTTCCGTCGATCATGCCCGTCATTACCGTATTTTCCATTCTTGCGATCGGAAATTTGTTGCACGCGGGATTCGAAGATATTATCCTGCTAGGTTCGAATCCGGTGCTTCGAGATGTAAGCGATGTCTTAGATACTTACGTGTACCGTATAGGCATATTGAATTCTCGATTTTCTTACGCAACGGCGGCAGGCCTCTTCAATGCGGTGATCAGCGTTGGTTTGCTCATGGGAGCTAACCATTTGGCGCGCAGATCGGGCAACAGCTTGTGGTAAAGGGAAGGAGGGGTCGACGCTATGAAACTTTCAAATGGCGATAAAGCTTTATCTATCGTGATCTATGTTGTGCTGGGCATATTGGGGTTTACCGCTTTTTATCCGTTCTGGAATGCCGCAGTCGTCTCCTTCAATTTAGGAACGGACACGATGCAAGGCGGAATAACGTTCTGGCCGCGCCAGTTCTCTCTGGAAAATTACGAGGTGGTTTTTAAGGACAAGCGGCTTATCGACGGTTTCGTCATTTCCGTGCTTCGAACGGTTGCAGGGACGATCGGAACGATATTGGCCACGTCAATCTTCGCCTACGGAATGACCAAGAAAGAACTCATCGGTCGTAAGCTTTACATGATTGTCTGTATTTTCACCATGTATTTTAGCGGGGGACTTATCCCGAGTTACTTGCTGATCCGAGAGCTCGGGCTAATGAATTCATTCTGGGTTATGGTCATTCCAGGCTTAATCAGCGTGTGGAACATGATCATCTTCCGCGCATTCTTCATAGGAATGCCTGCGGGCTTGGAAGAATCCGCGAAAATCGATGGCTGTTCGAACTGGGGAATTTTTTTCCGGATCATCTTTCCCTTGTCGGGTCCGGTACTCGCGACGTTATCGCTATTCACGGCGGTCTATCATTGGAACGATTGGTTTGCTCCCAGCATCTATATTTCCAATATCGATCTTCTGCCTATTCAGACCAAATTACAGCAGATTCTGAACTCCAACATTATGAATGAACAGATGTCCCAGATGGATTCTTCCGCAAGCAGCCATTTGAACCAGATGAGGTCCGTCACGACGAAATCGTTGTCGATGGCCACCATGATGGTAGCGACCTTACCGATTCTCTGCGTATATCCGTTCGTTCAGAAGTACTTCGTCAAGGGTGTGTTGATTGGCTCGCTGAAGGAATAAATAGGGGTTCAAAGCAATCGCTTTAACCATAGATGAACATTCAGAAGGGAGTCAAAGCAATGAAATTCAGCAAAAAAACCGTTTATTCGACTCTGGTGGCTGCGCTAGTCGTCCTTATGGCGTTAACGGGCTGCGCGAAAAACAACGATTCATCCTCAGCATCCGGTTCACCGGAGGTCAAAGCGACGAGCAGCGGCGATCAGCCGGAAAGCGCCTCCTACGTGTTGGGAGAGCAGCCTTTGGAATTCTCGTTTTACGGACATTACGACTGGTATACGATGCCGCCATGGGGCGAGGACCTGGCAACCAAGTGGATCAAAGAAAATAAGAAGGTAAACGTTCTGCCGATCAGCTCCGGCGGAAACGCGAAGCAAAAGCTGAATACGATGATCGTCGGAAACGAGCTGCCGGATGTCATCTGGATGGAACGCGGAGCGGAAGTGGAGAAGCTCCGTTCGGAAGGGTTGCTCGTTCCCTTCGACGAATATTTGGACAAATATCCGAATCTGAAAAAATGGGCCGGCGAATCGACCTTGAATATGCTTCGTTCCCCTGACGGCAAGCTGTACCAGTTCCCGAATTGGTATACGTCGCAGCCGAACGGGAATGCAGGTTACCTGGTGAATAAGAAGATTTACGAGGAGCTCGGTTCGCCGAGCCTGGAAACGACGGACGATCTGTATGCTTATTTGCAGCAAGTGAAAGGAAAATATCCGGACGTCGTTCCCTTCGAAGCAGGCCAAGGCGCGGAAGCCGTAGATATTCTATCATCGGCTTTTGCGGAAAATCGCCCTTATCTGTACAGCAGCCAACAGATGATGGCCATTCCTTCAGGTAATGAACTGACCTCCGTATTTAGCGATCCCGTTTTCCGCGAATCACTGCAGTTCGCCAATAAACTGTACCGGGAAAAGCTGATCTCGCAGGACGCGTTTACCCAGAAGATGGAGCAAGTCGAACAGAAAATCGTCACGGGCAAAATCGCGGTCTATGCCGCTTCCAGCCCTACGGAATTCGGTTCGAAGGGTAACGCGGCATTGAAAGCCAAAGATCCAAGCGCAGG
Organism: Cohnella silvisoli; assembly: GCF_021190915.1. Taxonomy (GTDB): domain Bacteria; phylum Bacillota; class Bacilli; order Paenibacillales; family Paenibacillaceae; genus Cohnella; species Cohnella silvisoli. The sequence goes on along the minus strand of NZ_JAIOAP010000015.1, from coordinate 152,308 downwards.
TTATATTATGGTTTGGCCAATTCACAAGGCGGGGCTCGATAAGAATAAAATTTTCCCCGGCGATTATAAGCAGCTCGGATGGAACGTTAGCGTCATTACCAAATCCGCCAAAAACCCTGAAGCGATCTTCGCCTTCCTGGACTGGTTCACGGGACCGGAAGGACAGAGAACGATCATGTGGGGGCCGGAAGGCCTCTATTGGAAAGGAACGGATGCTGACGGGGCGCCGCTGTTTACCGAGAAGTTCACCACCGATACGCAAGGACGAGATGAATTGATGAACGCCATTGTCAACTTTCAATGGAATGGCAACACCGTCTACGTGGATAGGTCGAAATCGAAATTCGAAGCGACGCTTCCTCCCGAAAAGCGCAGCTGGGAGACGTATTGGCAGACGGAAATTACGTGGAAGACTCAATTCAATACGACGGAGTTCGTCAATCTAGCGCCTGCCGGCGATTCAGAAGAAGGCATTATCTCGCAAAGCGTTACTGAAATCTATGAGAAAGCAAGGGCAAAAGCGGTTATTGGCGCCAAATCCGAGGAGGACGTGCTTGCTGTTCTTGATCAAGCGGAGAAGGACGCGCAGAAGGCAGGGTATGCCCAGCTTCTAAAGTATAAAACCGAGAAATGGCAAGAAAACGTTAGCAATCTTAAATAAATTTGACATAACGGGTTTGGAAACCGGAGTCCCCATAATGCATCATGGTTCAAGCGTTAACGCGTTATGCATCCGGTTTCTAAAGCCCGGTATTTGACATGGGAGCGAGAGGCTTTGAACTATTATTTAGGCGTTGACGGCGGAGGCAGCAAAACGCTCGCCGTCGTATCCGATTCGGCAGGGCGTATTGTAGGACGAGGCGAGAGCGGATGCGGCAACCATCAACTAGGGGTCGATCTTGCTAATCGCAATATTCGGGAAGCAGTCGCTATGGCTTTGTTGCAGGCGAAGGTCGAGCAGACTGAAATCGAGTTTGCGATGTTCGGTTTGGCAGGCGCGGATCGAGAAGCGGACTTTCAAATCTTGCGTCCTATGATTGCGAATATCGGCTTTAATAAACATAGCATTGTATGCGATACGGTCATCGGCCTGAGAGCTGGAACTAAACAGCAGGACGGAGTCGTTATGATATGCGGAAGCGGTACGAATTGTTATGGCATTAATAAGCGAGGGGAAGCTTTTCAGTGCGGCGGTTTTGGTTATGCCTTTGGCGACTTTGGAGGAGGCTCCGAATTGGCAGTGGAAGTTTTTCGATCCGTCATACGGTCTTGGGAAGGTAGGGAGAGAAATACGCTATTAACCCAAGCCACTCTCAGGACGCTCGGATTCGCGTCCGTTGAGCAAATGTTCCATGCCTATTTGGACGAAGGGGTTAGGGTTCCTCATTATTTAGCGAAGCTGTTGTTTGAAGTCGCGGGAGAAGACGAGGTTGCACGCGGCATTTTGCGGCGACAAGGTATCGAGTTGGGCTTGGCTGCCAGCGCGGTCATCCGTAAGCTCGGCATGCAACACGACAAGTTTGATCTCGTCATGGTTGGCAGCGTGCTGACTCGAGGGGATAGCGAGTACTTGACCCCCTATATCCAGAAAGAAGTAAGCGGAATAGCTCCGGACTGCAACATGCGGATTTTGACTATGGAGCCGGTGGCGGGAGCGATCTTGTTAGCCATGGAACAGTCGGGCAGCAATGTTGACAATTCCGTTTATGAGCATCTGGAAGAGAGATTATCCGTGAAGGAGATAAAAACAGCATGGGCGATAGATTAAAAGTTGCCGTAATCGGCGGAGGTTCATCCTATACGCCGGAACTCATAGAAGGGTTTATCAACAATTACGCTACTTTTCCCGTAACTGAAATCGTATTGGTCGATATCCCGGAAGGACTGCGCAAGCTGTCCATCGTGGGAGAGCTTGCCCTGCGGATGGTTGCGAAATCCGGACTGCCGATCGAAGTCAAGCTTACGCTTGACAGACGATCCGCTTTAGAGGGTGCCGATTACGTATCGACGCAAATGCGGGTTGGCTTGCTGGAAGCCCGCGGCTGGGATGAGTCGATCCCCTTGAAGTACGGAATGATCGGACAGGAAACGACGGGACCGGGAGGCATGATGAAGGGTCTTCGTACGATTCCCGTCCTTCTTGATATATGCAGGGATATGGAAGAGCTATGTCCCGAAGCCTGGCTGCTTAACTTCACCAACCCTGCCGGGATGGTGACGGAAGCCATCCACAAACATTCGAATATCAGATCGATCGGCTTGTGCAATTCGCCGATCGCGGCTTATAAATGGCTTTCCTCTTTGTATTCGGTGCCGATTGACAGAATTCATTGCGAGTTTGTCGGCCTTAATCACTTGCATTGGATCAATCATATCACGGTTGACGGCGAGCCGAAGCTACCCGAGCTGCTGGGCAATCGTGACGGGTATTCAGCCAAGAACGTCCCGCAATATGACTGGAATTCCAGCCTTCTGCATGCTCTCGGAGCTATTCCTTCCTATTACTTGAAATACTTCTATCTGCATAGGGAGATTCTGGCAGAGCAGCAAGCTGCCGCGCTTAAGGGCGAAACGAGAGCCGAAACGGTTAAACGTCTAGAGAATGAGCTGTTCGAAATCTACAGCAACCCCGAGCTATCCGAGAAGCCGAAGCAGCTCGAACAGCGTGGTGGAGCTTATTATTCGGAAGCGGCCGTTCGGTTGATGAACTCGCTTCATAACGATTCCGGCGATATTCAGACCTTGAACGTTCCCAATCAAGGGATTCTTGATTTTCTGCCCGATGACGCCTGTATCGAAGTAAACTGCCGGGTAACGAAGCAAGGCCCGATCCCCCAGCCGGTAACCGCGGTCCCCTCATCTGTAAAGGGATTGATACACGCGGTGAAAACATACGAACAGTTGACGATCGAAGCGGCAATTACCGGAGACAAGGAGGTGGCCTTGCTGGCATTGGCCCATCATCCGCTCGTCCCATCGGCGAATGACGCCGAGCGGATGCTTGATGAGATGTTGGAGAAGAACAAAGCGTATCTGTCTCTGTTTTTTTAGCAATTCCATTCCTGGAAAGAGGTGCGTAATTATGAAAGCATTATTGGCGACTTGTATATTGCTTCTCGGTCTGACGTTACCGAATCAAGCTTCTGCGGCAGACGTTGCGTTTAATGAACCTTTAAACGCGGTTAACGGCAATTTATTCGCCGCTTCCGACGGTTGGGGCAACGGCGCGGATTTCGGCGTCGGCTGGAAAGCGGCCAACTTGGAGTTCAACAACGGAATTATGGCCACCCGTTTGGATAATGCGGGTTGTCCTGCCGGTTGCTCCGGCAAAAACTATGCGTCAGGTGAATATTCGACTCTAGCGAAATACGGCTACGGACGAGTGGAGGCGCGGATGAAAACAGCGAAAGGAGCAGGCCTTGTCACCGCCTTGTTCACTTATTCCGGCCCGGCGACAGGTACGTCTAACGACGAAATCGACATTGAGATTCTAGGCAAAGACACGACGAAGCTGGAGACCAACTATTTCACCAACGGCGTAGGTCAGCACAGCACCATTATCGATCTGGGGTTCGACTCTTCGCTGGCCTTTCATGATTACGCTTTTGAATGGTCGCCGTCTTTTATCAAATGGTATGTGGATGGAATCCTAGTACACACCGAGAACGGCTCGCGGGGCACGCTCCCGTCCAGTCCCGGCTACATCATGGTCAATCTATGGTCGGGAGCGGGGCCGGCGGAAGTGTGGACTGGACCGTTTGTCTATCCGGGCGCTCCGGTGCGTGCCTACTACGATTGGATCAAATTTACGCCGGCAAGCGATCTTCCTCCGCCGCAAGTGGACGGAACGGGACTTACCGCTAAATATTATGACAACATGGATTTCACGTCTTTGAAAGCAACCCGCACGGATGCAACCGTCAATTTCGATTGGGGTTATGGCTCTCCGATGACATCCATGGGTGCTGATACTTTCTCTGTTCGGTGGACAGGCAAAGTAATGCCCCAATACACGGAAACCTACACCTTTTATACGAGTTCCGACGACGGAGTAAGGCTGTGGGTGAATAATCAATTGATCATTAATAAGTGGGTTGATCAGGCTGCGACGGAATGGGCGGGAACGATCCAATTGACGGCTGGCCAGAAATACGATATCAAGCTCGAGTATTACGACAATACGGAAGACGCGGTCGCCAAGCTTTCTTGGTCCAGCGCTTCTCGATCTAAACAGATCGTCCCGCAAAATAGGCTGTATCCGAATTAATATGGAGTTGTCCTCCGCAACGATGTTTGTTGCGGAGGATTATGCAACGGTTGGATTAGTGCAGGATAATGAACATAAAAGGAGCGGTCTGGTTTGAAAATCAAAAAGATATTATTCGTCACTCTCATCATGGCTCTCGTATTGGCGCTTGCGGCTTGCGGATCTAAAAATAAAAATGATGAAAGCTCACCATCGCCAACCGGCTCAACGAGCGCATCTCCGGAAGAGTCTGCATCGTCCGGGGCGTTAGAGGCATCTCCTGCAGCCCTTACCGGCGACTTCGAAATACAATACTTCGTCGGAGGATATGGGGACGCTTGGTGGAAAGACGTAATCGATCAATTCCAGAAGTTGAATCCGGACCTTAATATTAAGCAATCCGCCGGGCCTAAGATCAACGATCAAATGAAACCGCGATGGATTCAAGGCAGCCCCCCGGATCTCGTGTACATAGACGGAGCGGGCTCGAACCCTAGACAGATGATCGAAGACGACCAACTCCTGGATCTGACGGATTGGATTAAAGAAGCGAAGAACGCGGACGGAGAAAAAATATTGGATGTTATGATTGCCCAACCGGAGCAGTACGGCGGTAAAACCTACAACATCCCGCTCGTGTTCGGGTCGTATGGAACCTTCTACGATAAAGCTTTGTTCGAGAAGAACGGATGGGAAGTTCCGGCAGACTTCGAAAGTTTCCTGACGCTCAGCGAGAAAATCAAGGCAGCCGGAATAAGCCCTTATGTTCACGCAGGGATATATCCGGATTATATTCTTGGCGGATTCCTGTACCCGGCTATCATCTCGGCTAACGGGGACAACGGGGACATTCTGAAGGACATGGGCGACATGAAAGAAGGTGTTTTCAAAAGCGAGCCGGTCCTTAAAGCATTAAACCAATTACGCGAGGTAGCATCCAAAGGTTATATCGATCAAGGCGCGCCGGCGATTAATCATACCGATTCGCAAATGCAATTCCTGCAGCATAAAGCGGCCATGATCCCGAACGGGCTATGGCTCGAAAGCGAAATGAAGAACGATGCGCCGGCGGATTTCAAATACGGCTTCGTTCCTTCCATTACCCAGGCTAAGGGTGGAAAATATATCGCGCTGCCTTATACGAGTACGATGGCGGTAGCGAAGAAAGCGAAAAACCCCGAGGCCGCCAAAGCGTTTATCCAATTTATTTTCACGAAACAGGCTTCCTTGAATTGGGCCGAGAAAACGGGGGCCTTAATGAACGTGAAGGTTGACCTGGAAGCGTCCAAAGCAGGCGAGACGGCTAAGAACGCCATGAAATATTACAACAGCGATAATACAGTTGTCGCGCCTGTGGTCGTGTTTAACGCTGACGTATTCAAGGTGATGGGCGATGCTACGATTGCTCTGTCGGTAGGCAAAATTAAACCGGAAGAGTGGGCGGACCGCGTCGAAGCGGCTGCCGCGAAGGCCAGAAAGTAAAAAGCTCGAAGCAGTCATGTCGATCCAGTTGACAGATCGCCAATAAGGAGACCCTTAAACGGTTTCTTCCTTATTGGCGGTCTGCATTCCAGACATCTGAGGTAAAGGATGAGAGCCGATGTCCCGTCAGGCGCAAAGAAAAATTTTCATTTTCACGTTCCTTATTCCTACCTTTCTTTTCTTCGGTATTTTCACTCTATACCCAATTTCCAAAGGGATGTATATCTCTTTGTTTGATTGGTCGGGCAGCTCGGAGCATATGACGTTCATCGGATTGGATAACTTTAAGGAAATATTTCGCGATCCGATCGTGTGGACGGCGGTCGGCAACGATTACTTTCTAGTTCTAGGCAAGGTCATAGGCATCGTGTTGCTGGCAACCTTCTTTGCCGTCGCGGTCACCAGGTTTAGGATTCGGGGGCAGCAATTTTTCCGGATCGCCTTTTTTATACCGAATATCATCTCCGCCGTTGTCGTAGGGGTGCTGTGGAGATTCGTATATAATCCTAACATCGGTTTTCTGAATTCTTTCCTGTCGCTTTTTACCAAGGAACAGATTCGTATACCTTGGCTGGGAGAAGAAGCCACGGCATTATGGTCGATATTGTGGCCTTCCATTTGGGCAGGAGTAGGCTTCTATTTCCTGTTGCTCGTTGCGAGCATTCTGAGCATCCCTCCCTCGCTGTACGAGGCTGCGGAAATAGACGGCGCCTCGCAATGTCGGCAGTTCTGGACCCTTACGCTTCCTCTGATCTGGGAGCAAGTGAAGGTAAGCATTCTGCATATCGTGATGACGACGCTAAACGGTTCCTTCGTTATGGTGCTGCTCATGACGGAAGGCGGTCCGGATAATTCGACCCAGGTGCTTGGATCGTATTTGTACCAAATGGGATTTCGGCAGTTTCATATGGGCTTTGCCGCTGCGCTCGGCGTCATCATCCTTATCCTGTCTCTCATTACAACCGTGATCCTCCAGCGTGTATTGCGCCGCGATGCGATCGAATATTCATAGGGGAGGCGCCAGCATGAGCCTTAGCCAACCGACGCGCTTTTTCAAAGCTGTTGCTATTCTGGTCCTTCTCCTGTGGACTGCCGCGGTTCTATACCCGCTTCTATGGACATTGCTCAGCGCGCTAAAGGACAATCCGCAATTTTTGACGAACAAGCCTTGGTCGCTGCCCGAAACGCCGCTCCATTGGAATCATTTTTCCTACGTATGGAAAACCTACCACTTCGGGGATTATTTTTTGAATTCCGTGTACGTGACTGTTATAAGCTCCGTGTTGGCTATTTTATTGTCGGCTACCACAGCTTATGTTTTCGCCCGTTTCGAGTTTAAGGGGAGCCAGGCCATGTATTTCGTATATATATCCGCGATGATGATCCCTCTCATTCTAGGACTAGTCCCCTTGTTTTTCTTGCTGAACGATTTTCATTTGATCAATAAGTTAAACGGATTAGTCGTCGTCTATACGGCCTGGGCGCTGCCTTTCGGAGTCTTTGTTCTGTTCGGATTTTTCAAGACGCTTCCGAAGGAATTGGAAGAAGCTTCTTATATGGACGGAGCCGGGTTCTTCAGAACCTTTTTTCAAATCATGCTTCCGATGGCCCGCTCGGGAATTGTCTCGATCGCGATCATGAACGCATTAAGCAACTGGAACGAATATATTATGGGCACGATTTTCATTAATGAGCCGGCCAAGTACACTTTGCCGGTAGGAATCGCGATCATGCAGGCGGAGATGCAGTATCGGACGGAGTGGGGACCTTTGTTCGCTGGCTTGTTAATCTCGATGGTGCCGGTCATTCTCGTCTATATTTTATTCCAAAGACAGATTGCCGAAGGCATCACGGCCGGAGCGGTTAAGTAGAGGAGAATGGGTCGGCGACAATCAAAAAAACCTTTTCACCTGTGTGCACTTGATGTGCGGAGGCGAAAAGGTTTTTATTTTTCAGAGATCAGCCTTCAAGAAGCAACGTTTCCGGATCTTCGAGCATTTCCTTGATTTTCACGAGAAATTGAACGGCTTCCGCTCCGTCTACGATTCTGTGGTCATAGGACAAAGCAATGTACATCATCGGGCGGTTTTCCATACGCTCCGCGTCGATAGCGATCGGACGAAGTTGAATCTTGTGCATGCCGAGAATGCCGACTTGAGGCGCGTTCAAAATCGGAGTGGACAAGAGGGAACCGAATACGCCGCCGTTCGTGATCGTAAACGTTCCGCCTTGAAGCTCAGACAGCTCCAATGTATTGTTGCGGGCTTTGCCGGCCAATTGACCGATCGTCCGCTCGATTTCCGCGAATCCAAGGCGATCTGCCTCTCTTAGGACAGGAACGACTAACCCTTCCTTGGCCGAAACGGCGATGCCGATATCGTAATATTTTTTAATGATAATGTCTTCGCCATTGATCTCCGCATTAAGCAGAGGGAAAGCCTTCAACGCTCCGACAACCGCTTTGGTGAAGAAGGACATGAAGCCTAAGCCAACGTCGTGTTTCTCCTTGAAGGAGTCTTTGCGGCGTTTGCGTATTTCGAGAATGGCGGTCATATCCACTTCGTTAAAAGTCGTAAGCATTGCCGCGGTCTGCTGCGCTTCGACTAACCGTTTCGCGATCGTCAAGCGGCGGCGGGACATCCGCTTGCGTTCTTCCGGCTTGTTCGAATTCGTCGTGGGTTTGTCCACGGCAGCTTTAGGCGGCGCCGCTTGCGGAGCGGGGGCAGCAGCGTTCGAAGCGGCTGCTCCGGCTGATACGACGTCGCTGGAGTGAACGCGTCCGATAGGGTCGCGAGTTGGCAACGTGCTCAGGTCGATACCTTTTTCCCGAGCGAGTTTTCTGGCTGCAGGAGTCGCTAAGGTCGAGCTGCTGCTATCGCTGACGTTAGCGGAAGCTTGAGCTGCAGGCTGAGCGGGCGCCGCCGCGGGCGCAGGGATGTTTTCTTTCTGCGGAGCTGCTGCGGCCTGAGCCGTTTCCGCTTTCGGAGCTGCGGCTTGACCGGCTTCGCCGATTCTGCCGACGGCTTCGCCGATTTTGACGGTATCGCCTTCGTTCATAAGAATTTCCGCAACGACGCCGTCTTGCTCGGCGCTAATTTCCAAGTTTACTTTATCCGTTTCCAGCTCAAGCAGAAGGTCGCCCTGTTGGACGGTGTCTCCTACTTTGACGATCCATTTCGAAATGGTTCCTTCCGTAATGGATTCACCCATCGCTGGTACTATAATGTCATGCATTGCTGTTACCTCCCGCTTTTAATAGCCGATTTCTTTTTTTGGACTAACGCTTGCGTTACGATGAACGATTGCTCGAAGCTATGGATCTGTTGGTAGCCGCTCGCAGGGCTTGACCGTTTAGGACGTCCGATATAGCCAACGGTCGTACCTTCTTCTGCAAGCTCGCGAATGCGAGGCTCGATGTAGCTCCAAGCGCCCATATTCTTCGGTTCTTCCTGAACCCATAATACTTCGGTCAAATTCGGGAAGCGGTTCATGATCGCTTTAACCTCTTGCTCCGGGAACGGATAGAGCTGCTCTACGCGGGCAATGTGCAGCCAATCGCGGTTAGTGTCAGCGGATTTGTCGAGCTCTTCGGCCAAATCGACCGCGACTTTACCCGTGCACAGAACGAGTCGCTCTACGCGCTGCGGATGCCCGCCAAGACCGGGCTGCTCGAGCACGGTTTGGAACGAACCTTCGCTTAGCAATGAAGCTGGCGAGGCGACGTACGGATTACGGATCATGCTCTTAGGCGCCATTACGATAAGCGGGCGAGCGGATTCCGTATTCGTTATAGCAGCCTGACGGCGGAGCAAGTGGAAATATTGGGCCGCGCTGGTCAAATAAGCGACTGTCCAGTTTTCCTCCCCGGATAATTGGAGGAACCGCTCCATGCGAGCACTGGAGTGCTCAGGGCCTTGGCCTTCATATCCATGCGGCAGAAGCATGATCAATCCGGAGCGTTGCGTCCACTTGGATTGACCGGCCGAAATGAACTGGTCGATCAGAACTTGGGCGGCATTCGTGAAGTCGCCGTATTGCGCTTCCCAGATGACCATCGTTTCGGGAGCATATACATTGTAGCCATATTCCAAGCCAAGAACCCCCGCTTCAGATAACGGGCTGTTGTGGATGGCGAATGAAGCTTTCGCTTCCGGAAGCTCATGAAGCGGGCAGAAGGTGTCGCCGGTTTCGGAATCATGAAGGACAAGATTGCGATGCGCGAACGTTGCGCGTTCGACGTCCTGACCGCTGAGCCTGATCGGTCTGCCATCCGCTAATATAGAAGCGAAAGCGAGCGTCTCCGCATGTCCCCAATCGACTTTCTCGCCGTCATTCAATGCGACTGTCCGGCGTTCTAGAATACGTTGAAGTTTCCCATATACTTTAAAAGATTCAGGCCAGCTCAATAACCCTTTGTTAATGTCGCGCAGTTTATCCATGGGTACGGCCGTGGATGGTCTTTTTTCTCCAAGGCTATAAGCTGCCGGCTGTGCTTGATGAACGGGATCTTTGTGTTCTTGGCCTTTAACTTGATCGTAAGCAGCTTTCAGTTTGTTCAGCACGTCCCGTTTGATTTGCTCGGCCGCTTCGGCCGACAGCGATCCTTCGCGAATCAGTTTGTCCGCGTATAGACGGCTGACGGACGAGTGCGCTTTTATTTTTTTGTAAATGAGCGGTTGCGTTGTTTCCGGATCGTCAGTCTCATTGTGGCCATAGCGGCGATAACCGATAAGGTCGATCAGGAAATCTTTCTTAAAAAGCGTGCGGTATTCACTCGCCATCCGCGCAGCGGCGATGCAAGCTTCCGGGTCGTCCGCATTTACGTGAATGATCGGAATTTCGAAGCCTTTAGCCAAATCGCTCGCGTAATGGGTGGAACGCGAATCGTGGCTTTCGGTCGTGAAGCCGATGCGGTTGTTGACGATAATATGGATCGTTCCGCCGCTCGTGTAGCCTCTAAGATTGTTGAAGTTGAGCGTTTCCGCCACGATTCCTTCTCCGGAGAACGCGGCATCCCCATGCATGACGATGGAAGCGGCCAGATTCAAATTCTGAACCGGGAAGCCCGGTTTGCTCCGGTCTTCTTGCGCCGCGCGGGCAAAACCGCCTACAACAGGATTGACAAATTCTAGATGGCTCGGGTTATTCGCTAAGGTGAGGCGCGTTTCAGCGGTTTGGCCGGAGTGGATGGAACGGTTTGCGCCCAAATGGTATTTCACGTCTCCGGTCCATCCGTAATTGATGCCGATTGAACCCTCGGACGGTATAAGGTTTTTATTAGGCGAGTGGTGAAACTCCGAGAAAATATTGCCGTAAGGCTTGCCCAATACATGTGCGAGCACGTTCAGGCGTCCGCGATGGGCCATTCCCATGACAATGTGGCGCGCGCCGTCGTTAGTGAGCTCATGCACGATCTCGTCCGCAAGCGGAATAAGCGCTTCGACCCCTTCGGCGGAAAAACGCTTCTGACCGACGAAAGTGCGCTGGAGGAAATCCTCGAATTGTTCAGCCTCGAGTAATTTTCTAAGTAATGCTTCGCGTTCGGATACGAGCAAAGAGGTCGAAGGAATAACCCTTTCGGCCCGCTCATTCAGCCATTTGCGTTCTTGTTCGGAATGGACGTGACCGAATTCGAAAGCGATCGGCCCCGTATAAACCTCGCGCAGTTTCTGAACGGCTTCCCAGGCGTTCTTCAGCGGATAAGGCGCATCTTCCCATACGCACTCGGGAGGCAGCTTCTCCAAATCGGATTTTGTCAAACTATATGTGCTTGGTTCGATCATTTTGGCGCTAGCTTTAGGGCTAAGGTCCAGCGGGTCGATGTTGGCCGCAAGATGACCGAATGCGCGTATATTCCAAGCCAATTGACCTGCGGAAATAGCTTTCTTAAGCAAATCGGTTTCTACCTGGGCTGCTCCGTTACGAAGCTCCGATGGATTGGCTCCCGTAAATGGTGTTTTCATCCCCATGGATTCAGTGCGAGGAGGGGCTCCGTATTGCTCGAAAAGCTCGCGATATTGCGGGCTGACGGCTTCCGCATTTTGCAAAAAGATATCGTATTGTTCTTGGACGTAACCTAGATTAGGGCCGAAAAATTGCTGCCACTGTGCTTGCATTTTTTCATTGTCGTCTGACATTGTGCATCCCTCTGCATTCATGTTAGTCATACTGGGAACAGAGTGAACCCTTCTGCGCCCCATACCATTTTAATGCATTTCTTCGTTCAGTAATAGTGATGATTTTGCATCAAAACGATCTATTAAATAGATGGTTCTCCGTTAGCCTTATGAAGTTAGATTGCACTATTAAGGGAGATATGACTCGTGCTTTCGCACATTTGGTTAGGGTTGGGCGAATAACTGGATGATTGTGTAAAAAAATGCCGAGTGATATAGTATAAGCGTATATACTTTTATTTATTGAGGTGATGACAGCATGTTGTATTCCGCTGGATCTGCCAACAGAATCGTACCTCCCGTTTCCTCGTACACGCACTCACCGTTCAGCCAAACGGCTTATCGGCAGCCCACGGGCTCGTGGTTAAAGCCATCTTATAATCCATATGAGCAAATTGCCAAAACCGCGGCGACCGGAATCGCGAATTTTCTCAAGTCGGCCCAGAGCGTTCAGTCCTCGGCCAACAGTTTGCTGCAGAAGAGTACTTCATCCTTGCAAGCAAGAGAAACGGTATCGTCCGACAACAAATCCATTTCAGCGTCGGCGGAAAGCGGTGCTTCATTTCACACTTATCAAGTAACCGTCAGTTCGATTGCCGAATCCCAGAAGAACAGCGGGGCAAGCTTAAATACAGGAAGCTTAACCGGAATTCAAAGCGGGACCAATCAAATCAAGCTGACGATCGGCGGGAAGTCGACTACGATCTCAAGCCATATAGCCGCTAGCGATACGAACGAGCAGGCCTTAACGAAGATAAAAACGGCAATAAACGACGCGAAGACGGGCGTAACCGCCAGCGTTGTTAACGATTCTCATACTGGCACATCCAAACTTGAGTTAAAAAGCGACAAAACAGGCACGGATCAAGCATTCGCTATTGCCGACGTGACTGGCAATGCAGCGACGACGGCGGGGATCACAACGGCGACTACGGCTGCGGCGAATGCATCTTATTCCTTGGACGGAGGAGCGAGCCAGTCTTCCCAAACGAACAGGATCGAGCTTGAGAAAGGGAAGGTTACGGCAACGCTGCTCCAGCCGACTGCGGGTGCCGTCGATATCGAGGTTCGCCCAGACGAGAAGGGAACGGTTGAGCAGGTCAAGAAGCTGATATCCAGCTACAATACGATGCATGATCGGTTAAAGGAAGCTGGGGGATACTTGAACCCGTCGGTGAAAAGAAGCTTGGAAGCTGTCGTAAGCTCCATATCGTATGAACAAATAGGCATCGAGAAAAACGGCGACGGAACGTTGAAGCTCGATGAAACGAAGCTTAAGCAACGGCTAAGCGCGAATTACGAGCAAACAAAGAGGTCGATAAGTGGCAGTAACGGTATGGCTAAGGCGTTGGAGAAAGCAACCGACCGGTTTAACGATACGTCAGCCAGCGCGTTACTTAATCAAAAGATGCAAGCAATGCAGCAATTCGCGGCGTATCAATCATCCATGCAATCCTATATCCAATTACCGACAACCGGATTGCTCGTTAACAGCTTTCTATGATCGGGAAATACGAAGGGCGTTCACGTAAACCGTGAATGCCCTTTTTCACATGTCATTCCGTAATCCCGGTATTCACGATTTGCAAGGAAACACTCGTATTGAATAGAATTTGCGGATACTCTTTATCCCAGTCTAGTTGCTTCCAAAGCTTGGGATGGAACGACATGAGTCTGCGGGCAATGCCGAAACCGTCATGGTTGGCCCGATGCATTTTATGTACGATTGCTTTCGCTTCGTCCGTCAACTGTTCCGATAATGTCCGCTCCAAGTCATGCATGATTTTCATCTTGTACAAATGGTTCCTCGGATCTTCCATGACCGTGACTCTTAACTTTAGATTGAGCTTTACGCTAATTTGTTTATTTTTCGAAACCGTTACTTTAAGTTTACGTTTTAATTTTTTGACTTCAACAGTGACGTAATCGTAGCTGTTTGATTTATTTCTATCCACTGACTTCATCGTCAGTCTTAGGTTAATGTTTTTTAATCCGGCCATCAGCAGATAAAGCCTGGATTCGTCCAGACCCAAAGTGTCCGTCATCCGGGTACCGCTAAACAAAGCGATGCCGGATATGGCTGGAATACCTTCGCGTATAACTAAATAAGGCAATGAAAAGTCATATCCGCGATCTAACGGATGAAGCGTTTGAATATTGACGTGGGGAACTACCGTCGCCTCTTCCGTGCTATTGAGGAGCTCGTCAATATGCAAGCCTATCGTTTTTGAACCGATCATTTTAATGCGGATCATATCCTCCGCTTTCCCTCTCGTTACGGCGATCCTTGCATTCAAGGGACTCTTCGGATCGCGATAATACACATCAAGGTAAGGCATGACGTCATGGTTTCTTACCATTTCTTCTCCAAGCAGAAGCACGCGCATTTTCGCGTTGGAATAGCTTCCGGATATTTCCTCGTTAAGCAGTTCCCTTGCGTGTTGCGTGCTTCTCGCCAATACGGAATGAACTTCGTTTGTATCCTTGCTTCCCGATTCCGTGGACGTGACATCCCGAATGGATACCGTTGCCCGAAGCAATCCATTGGTGCCTGGGTCCATACCGGCTATGCTCACGTTTCTTTCGGTCTTCAATAGCTGTTGATCCCAACATCCGCATAACATTAGGATAACTGCCCCGACCACTGCGTAAGCTAGATTCCTTCTCATACTTCTGCTTGTTCCTTTCCTTTGATATTCAAAAAGACGGAGATGCATAGCAGAATGAGTGGGAGCGCTGCAAGAGAAACGCTCGCAAATATGGCGACGAGATTTTGCAGGATATTGGTCGTGTCTTGATTATGCGGGATGAGCGCAATAATAAAGATGACAATGGATACGAACGGAGCAGTTCCCTTATGCCGCTTCTTACCGAACAAAGCCGATACCGATTTGGCTGCCATGAACAAGTAAGCGATGACTGTCGAGATGACCACAACTGTCCATATCGTCAAGATATACAGATCAGCGCGCTCGAATACCGTGAAAGTTAATGCCTTAACCATATAAAGTACGGGTTGCGGGATAATCTTAAGCTCCTCCGGGCTGAAAACGATCAGGCAGGTGAATACCAAAAAGGTATACAAAAGCGTCGAGAATAGATTGGCGAAGAGGGTTGCTTTCAGAATCCCTTTGCCTCCCCCTTGCACATAGGGATAACTGAATAGGAGGATTTCAAAGCCGAATAGCGAGGTCATGGCTTTTAGCATTCCCTTGAAGATATTTGGAATGCCGGCCTGATTAATCGGCAAGATGTATAGAATATCGGCATCTCGGAACGCATAAGCCGCGATCAGGATTAAGACGAAGATCACCCCGAAGGTAAGCACGAAAAACCGCGCGATCAATCGAATATTTTCTTGTGCCATATAGAGAGACGTCACTAGCAATAACCCCAAGATTATCCAACTTGGGGTGCTTGAGAAAACCCAGTCCCTAACTACGTCAGCGAATTGGACCGCAATAAGGCTGCAAGCTAAGATAAACAACATCGCGTAAATAACATGAACGATTTTTCCTAAGAACTTCCCCAGCAGCAGCGGTAGATATTCGAATAAAGTCATTGCAGGGAATCGCCGGCTCAGCGCCCACATGATCGTGATCAGTAATAATGTGACTCCGCCTGCGAGGATGACCGATATCCAAGCATCGTTCCGGGCGATGGATTCCACCGTGGAGGGCAGGAATAAGACGCTTACGCCAATCTGCGATTGAATAACCAGAATCATCAGCTGCCCCGGCGTAATCTTGTCTTTAGCCGCGATCATCGTTGCCCTCCTCTTTTGCGCCTATTTCCTGAACGAGCTTCTGAGGGTGCGGATCCAAAGGACGTTCGTTCAGCTTCCAGAAGGGAAGGCGAATAATGGCATCTTTCCAATCCTTCACTCGCATGGGGGCAATCGGAGCGAAGTAAGGAGTGCCGAATGACTCCAGCTTGCAAAGGTGTATTAAGATCGCCGTTAAGGCGAAGACGATACCGACAAACCCGAACAGGGCTGCCGCGATCATCACCGGAAACCGCAGCAATCGGACAGAATAACTCATTTCATGAGAGGGGACGACAAAAGAGGCGATCGCCGTCAGGGCGACGACGGTTATCATCGGATAGGATACGAGTCCGACACGAACGACCGCGTCTCCGATGACCAAACCTCCTACGATGCCGATTGATTGTCCGATCGGAGAAGGCAGGCGCATACCGGCCTCTCTGAGCAGCTCGATCGTGAGTTCCATGAATAAGGCTTCCAGAATGGGGGGATAAGGAATTTTCTCGACGCTGCCTTTGATCCGATAGAACAACTCCATGGGGATGACTTCATAATGGAACGATACGACCGCAATATAGAAGGCGGGAAGAGCGAGCGCAATGAAGAAGCTGAAGAGACGCAATAACCGTAGGAAGGAGCCCGCCAAGGAACGGCTATAATAATCGTCGGGCGATTGGTAGAAGGCGAAGAAGGTAACGGGCATAATCAACGTTGCCGGAGATCCTTCCATTAAGAGCGCTACGCGCCCTTCCAGCAGGTTTGCAACGACCCTGTCCGGTCGTTCGGTTTGCAGGATTTGCGGAAATGGAGAAAAGGACTGATTCTCTATGTATTCGAGCAATAGAAACCCGGACATTAAATTGTCCGCGTTGACCTCCGCAATTCTGCGATCGATCTCCTCGACGAGCTCCGGATTGGCTAGATCGTTCAAATACACGATGGATGCCTCCGTCTTCGTCATATTGCCTAAAGTGTATCGGCGAACAACTAGATTCCGGCTATTAATCTGCTTGCGGACAAGCTGGAGATTAACTCTCATGCTTTCGATAAACCCATCGTGTGCCCCTTGAATGGTTTTCTCGTTCTGCGGTTCGGTTACGCTTCTGTCGTTGATGAAGGAGACTTGAACGGCATAACATTCTTCCTTGCCCTCAAGGAAGAGGACGGCATACCCCGCAAGCATGAGGTCGATTGCTTTCTCCAAATTCGAAAGCTTCTCCACAATGGCGGCGGTAAGAACGCGATCGAGGTTTGCTTCGTGCGCCCCGAGCAAAGGCTTTAGGATGAACTGATGGATTTTAATCGTATCGCAAACGGAACTGAGATAGAGGAGAGAGCCTTGCTCGGATAAATAGTCGATCGGTCGGCTAATGAGATCGGCGGTGCGGAAAAGGGCTTCGTTCACGTAAGATATATTGTCTTGAAGCGAGGAAGCCACGTACTTGGCGGTCGGCGCGGTTCGGTTGTTCTTGGCTGCGCTATTGCTTTTGCGCCGATTGTTGGAAAACATCTGTCCTAAAAATCCCATACCCGCGCACCCTCTCTCCTTATCAAACAGAGGGTATTATTTCCAGTACATGATTTCCTTATTCCTCAATGGGTACTGCGCTCACGGAAGTTAACGAAGAGACGCTAAGTCCATCTGCGGGATGAGCCCTTCATGCGTAGCCCGTTCCAATAGGGTCGTGATGGCATTGTAGCCGTCTTCTCCTAAGTTGGCCGTGAACTCGTTCACGTAAAGATCGATGTGCGATTGCGCGACACTCGGATCCATCTCCTGGGCGTGATTCAATACATACTCTTTCGAAGCGTCCGGATGCTGCCAAGCATATTCAACGGACTGACGAATCCATGCGCTGATCGCGGTCAAATCTAGAGAGCGCTTAGCAATGATCGCGCCTAGCGGAATCGGCAGGCCCGTATCGATTTCCCACCAGTTGCCGAGGTCGACGAGCATGCTTAATCCATAGTTCGGGTACGTAAATCGGGCTTCGTGGATGACCAATCCGGCATCAATATGACCGCCCTGCACAGCCGGCATGATTTCGTGGAATGGCATAACCACGATTTCGCCGACTCCTCCGGGAACATTTTGTGCAGCCCACAATCGGAATAACATGTAGGCGGTCGATCGTTCGCTAGGCACGGCAACTCTTTTGCCGGACAATCGGGAAGCATTCGTGGAATTGGCGATAGGGTCACTATTGATGGGGCCATTCGTACCTTCTTCGCCGACCATTAGAACGAGCGGTCCGCATCCCCGCCCAAGCGCGCCGCCGCAGGGCAGAAGCTTGTACTCGGGCTGAACCCACGGCAGCGCGGCGTAGGAAATTTTCATAATATCCAATTCGGTGGAGCTTGCCGCTAGATTATTCGTTACATCGATATCCGCATAAGTCACATCGAATGAAGGAGCGCCGGGGATCAATCCGTGCACCAAGGCGTGAAACACGAACGTGTCGTTGGGGCAAGGGGAGTATGCGATTTTCATGAGAATACCTCCGATAAATGAGTGCTAGCCGCTTCGAGAGCGGCCAATGCTTCCCCGATTCGCCAAGAGGCTCTATCGCGTGGACCGACAATATTAGAGATAGCGCGTATTTCTATGAAAGGGATGCTGCGACTATGCGCCGCGGCGGCAACGCCGAATCCTTCCATAGCTTCTGCGGCAGCTCCGGGAATACGAGCAGTTAACTCCGAGGCCGTTATAGCAGTACCCGTAGCCGTTGATAATGTGAGGATGGGACCATAATTCACCGTCAACACTCCCGATCGAAGAGCTTCAACCAACCGAGAAGATAAATCCGCCGCGACCGGAAGACGGCTAGTCCCGAAGCCAAGCTCATCGATGCTGCTGAACCCATCCAACGTCTGAACGCCGAGATCGGCTGCAATAACCTCGTTCGCCACGACAATCGTGCCGATGTCTGCCTGATTCGGGAATCCTCCGCCGATTCCCGCGCTTACGACGAGATCATATCCGGAGTCCGGAGTTACCATTGCCGATGCCAATGCCGTCGCCGTGCTGACCGCAGCCGCGATCGGACCGACTCCCGCCGCAAGCACCTCGAATCGGCTATCCCCGCGAATACCTCGCAGCACCGCATCTTTCTCTGCATCAACCGCGGTCATCACAAGAACTCTTTTTGCCATCTTATGTAATCCCCTTTGTTCGGGCTTTTGTAGATTAACTTTATTTATTATAGTACCCTTCGCCCAGCGAGTAAAATAACCCGCAAAACAAGTCGGAAAAACGAGTTTTCATAAGTAAGCAAGGATTCATTTGTCGAGCAGGTTCGAGTTCGGTCAACAGCGCCATACAATAGGAAAGGAAAGACAGCATGCGTGGCAGAGGTGATTGGATATGACCATGATGAGTACCATTTCCAGTTGGGATGAATTGAGTTTTCAGAACGTGTCGGAGAGCAACCTTAACCTTGATCATGTCCTCGAACGAATCCTTCGTTTCATTAACCAGGACCCCAAATGCGCATACCATTTTGTTATCGGTACGGACAGTCAGGTTCATCGCGGGCACACCAAATTCGTGACGGGCATCGTTATCCACCGGATAGGAAAAGGGGCATGGGCTTGTTACCGCCAATTAGCCGTTCCAAGACAGCTGCATTCGATTAGAGAAAAACTGGCGCTCGAAACTTCCTTCTCCCAGAGGGTGGCGGGTTACTTCGATGCGGATGTCGTCATGAGGATGGAAGACTTGATCCTCCCTTACGTGTATCAAGGAGCTATGCTCGAAACTTATATCGACATTGACGCGGGTACGGAGCCGATCGTGAATAAAACGGCACTGTACGTTCAGGAGATGGTGGATCGGGTAGATGCGATGGGGATGTATGCCCCGCGAGTGAAGCCGGATGCTTACGCTGCTTCTGCTTATGCGAATCGATATACGAAAAATCGAATGGTGTTGTAGAAAAGAACAAAGTGCGCAGGCATCAATCGGCCGGCGCACTCTGCTTGTCCTTTACGAATCGTTGCTTCTCCATTCCGAAGGAGATATTTTCTTCAGCTGTTTGAATGTTCGGCTGAAGTAAAAGATATCGCTAAAGCCCGTTGCAAGGGCAATTTCCGAGATATTCATTCGCGTGCTGCGAAGCAAACTCTCCGATTTGTTAATTCGAACCAAATTAATATATTCGATCAACGATTTGTCAGTCACTTGCTTGAACAATCGGCTGAAATGGAATCGGCTAAGGCCTACATGATCGGCAAGCTTCTGCACGGTCAGCTTATCCCGGTAATACTCGTCGATGTAAGTAAACACGGGAGCAAGACGTTCCAGATCCTTAAGTTTGTGCCGATATTCATCCTGATCCTTCAGCGTTGCGACATAATGGCGAACGAGGAGGGAGAGCAAGCGGTACAGGTGCGATTTGATCGATAATTCATAGCCTAGTTCCTTACGTTCTAATTCGTCTATTATTGAGAGCATGCAGCTAGTGATATCCGCGTCGTCCGATATTCGATTTTGAAACAAAATCCGGTTCTGGGAAATCGGAGTTATGAACTTCGTTTCAACTGCATCGACGGAATGGCTGTGAAGCATAGAGATATCGACGATCATCGCATAATAAGACAAACCCTCGGCTGTGCTGATTCCATAGTGAAGCTCGTTGCTGTTCACGACGCATAAATCGCCGGATTGAAATTGATAAGGGACGGATCCGCACTCGATCATCGCTTTTCCGGACACGAAAAATAAAAATTCCATATGTTCATGCCAATGATGGGGAAATAATGTCGTACCCACCCCTAACTCATAGGTTTGGCGAGGATGGATCTTCATTGGGAACGACGGATCGGGCATCGGCATCGGTTCGCGCAAAGAGGCAATCTTGTCCATATTTTCCACTCCTGAAATCGCACGATTGTACAAACATACAGCATGCTTCTTCATGGTAACTAAGGCTAATCCCATTATAATACGAATTAAGAATAAATGTTATCACAAGGGAGAGTTGAACTTAGTGAATCCGATTCGAATTGGCGTCATCGGTACAGGATCTATTTCGGAATGTCATCTGAATGCATACGCTAGTAATTCGCAGGCGGTCATTACCGCGATTTGCGACGTGAACGAAGCGCGGGCTCGCCAAGCAGCGGCCAAATACGGCGCGGACAAGATCTACACCGATTATCGCGAGCTGCTCGCCAATCCGGATATCGATGCGGTCAGCATTTGTACATGGAATAACACCCATGCTCCAATTAGCATCGCCGCGCTCGAAGCCGGCAAGCACGTGCTGGTGGAAAAGCCGTTGTCCCGGACTCTGGATGAGGCTTTTGCGATCGAGAAAGCCGTTCGTGCTTCCGGCAAACTGCTTCAAGTCGGGTTCGTACGCCGATACGATCCGAACGTGAAAATGCTTCGTGCATTCGCGGAGCAAGGCGAGTTCGGAGAAATCTATTACGCCAAAGCTTCGACACTGCGGAGACTGGGCAATCCCGGAGGCTGGTTCGCGGACGTTGAACGTTCCGGCGGAGGCCCATTGATCGATATCGGCGTTCACGTAATCGATCTGTGCTGGTACTTGATGGGTCGTCCGAAGGTGAAGACGATAAGCGCCAATACGTACAAGAAGCTTGGCAATCGTTCGAATATCGAGCACCTGTCCTCTTATAAATCGGCAGATTACGATGCAACCAAGAATACGGTCGAAGATCTGGCGAATGCGATCATTCGCTTCGAGAACGGCGCATCCTTGATGGTCGACGTAAGTTTCACGCTGCACGCGAAGCAAGACGAGGGAGCCGTGAAGCTTTATGGCGACAAGGGCAGCTTCGAGATTGACCCGGCAATTGCCATCGTCACCGAGAAGCACAACACGATCTTGAACATTCAACCGCAAACCGACAGCACGGCGGGCTTCGCGGGTCAGCCTGCATTCGATAGCGAAGTTAACCATTTTATCGATTGCATCGCGAATGGGACGAAGCCGATCAGCCCGGTCGAAGACGGCGTGGAAATGATGAAGATCCTGTGCGGCATCTATGAATCTGCGGCCAAGGGCGAGGAAATCAGGCTATGAAAATAGGGATAAGTTCTTATAGTTTATGGCAGGCGATACAAACCGGCGAAATGGACATCATCCAAGCCATCGGTCATATCGCGGATATGGGCGGCGAACACGTGGAAATCGTTCCGCTCGGGTTCGATCTGATTGCTAATCCCGAACTAATCGATGCGATCAAACGCAAAGCGAACGAAGTCGGAATCGATATTTCCAATTATGCGATCGGTGCTAATTTTGCCGGCTTGGACGAGCAAGCGTATGAACGGGAAATCGAACGAGTTATGAGGGAAGTCGATGTTGCCGCTGCTCTCGGGGTTAAGTTAATGCGTCATGATGTCGCGAATTCCGAGGATAAATCCATTCGGCAATTCACAAAAGATTTGCCTAAGCTGGCGGAGGCTTGCCGCAGAATCGCCGACTATGCCGCCCAGTTCGGAATTACGACTAGCGTGGAAAATCACGGCTATTACATCCAAGCAAGCGATAGGGTTCAAGCTTTAATCAACGAGGTGGATCGTCCGAACTTCCGGACAACGCTCGATATCGGAAACTTCGTTTGCGTCGATGAAAATCCGGTTACGGCTGTTCGCAAAAACATTCCGTATGCTTCCATCGTACATGTGAAAGATTTTTACATCAGGCCGGAAACTTCCGACCCGGGAGAAGGATGGTTTCGTTCCACGGGAGGCAACTACTTGCGCGGAGCTATCGTCGGACACGGCGATCTCGATATTCGATCGGCGTTCCGAATCGTGCATCAATCGGGTTATGACGGATATTTGTCCATTGAATTCGAAGGAATGGAACCATGCAAGGAAGCAACGAAGATGGCGCTTAACAACGTTCGGAGATTATGGGAAGAAACGAAACAAGCTGAAGGGGTGCGGTAAATATGGCGGACATCATCCAGCCTTGGAAAATCGGAGTTATCGTGGACAGCTTCCGCGTTGGCGTTCGTCAGGGGCTCGTTAAAGCACGTGACGTCGGAGCTGACGGGGTACAAATTTATGCCGTTGCAGGAGAGATGGATCCAGCGAATCTATCATCGGCCGCCCGGAAAGAATGGAAAGACTATATCGAATCGCTAGGATTGCAAATCTCGGCATTGGTTGGCGATCTTGGCGGCCACGGATTTCAGGATAAAACGGCTAATGCCGCGAAAGTCGAGAAGTCGAAGCGGATTCTGGATCTGGCCGTCGAACTCGGTACCAACGTTGTGACGACCCATATCGGAATCGTGCCGGACGATCGAAATAGCGAAGTGTACGAGTCCATGCACAACGCTTGCGCGGAATTAAGCCGGTACGCGACGAGCATGAACGCGTACTTCGCAATTGAGACGGGGCCAGAAACGGCAGCTCATCTGAAGAGCTTCCTGGATGGTCTCGGTTCCAAGGGCGTCTCCGTCAACTTCGACCCGGCCAACATGGTCATGGTCACCGGCGACGATCCGGTTCAAGGGGTTTATACGCTTAAGGATTATATCGTTCATACGCATGCCAAAGACGGAATTCGGCTTCGCGAGGTCGATCCCCGCCTAATCTACGGCGCTCTTGGCTTTGAGCCGCTCGATCATGATAAGATAGCGGCGGATGCCGAGTCCGGCGATGCGTTCAGAGAGGTTCCGCTAGGTGAGGGCGGCGTGGAGTGGGACGGTTATCTTAAGGCGCTGAGGGACATCGGTTATAATGGATATCTGACCATCGAACGCGAAGTAGGGGCCAATCCGGAAGCGGATATTACCAAGGCGGTTCAATTTTTGAAAAGTAAGTAATCCGAAGACGGGAGGGGCATTAACTTGACGCCGGAAACGAATAGCGCGAATAGCTGTCCCCTCTGCAGCAAGGACAACAATTGCGGCAACCTCGTAGGTGTGCCGCAAGGCGCTTGCTGGTGCAGCAAAGAAAAGTTTCCGCCGCAAATATTCGGCCAAATCCCTCGGGACCAACTCAATAGATCTTGTATTTGCAAGTCCTGTCTCGAGAAGTTCAAATAGGCAGCAGTCGAAGCGTGGGCAGAACGGGGCTGTCGTAGAAACCTGATGGAAATATACAGTTAATTAAACACCTGAGGTTTGGAAAAATAGAATTAGAGGGAAAAGTGCAGTTATTTCGGCTAGTCAGATCGTATTTTGACTTGAATCAAGCGAATTAAATGTACTTTTCCATTTGTTCTTCAATCCGGATTAGCTTCAATAAAACATAAATGTATTTTTCCAATTGTTCTGCATCGCTGCAGAACAATTCGATTGCCTAGGCTGCAAATCTGGACATGCTCGAATTGGGGCTATCCATCAAGTCTTTTCATACTTTATGGGAAAGCCCCGTTCTCCATTTTAAATGACGTTAGTGGAGCGGTTTACTAAATTCAGGGTGCATCCGCATGAATCTGCCCATATCAGCCATTGCCGAGGTAATTTGTTAATGTGCTGAGTGCCTTTTTCCGATATAATGATTATCAAACGAGGAGGAGGGTGCAGATGAAATTTTCTCGCGAATTGTCTATTCTGAATGTTATGGAACCTATCGTCAGCGACTTGTTCGATAATAATTACGTAAAAACCGGCGCTCTGAAATGCGATTGTGAAAAATGCCAGATTGATATTATATTGCTAACCTTGAATCATTTGCCCCCGCATTATACCTCAAGTCAAACAGGGGAAGCTTTCATTAAAGCGAGTTATTTAAATTCTCAGCTGCAATCCGATGTACTTAGGGAAATAACGGAAGCCGTCAAGATTATCGAGAACAATCCTAATCACTAAAACTGAAATAAATGGAAGGCGCACAAAGATCACCCATTAGCTTGAATGGGGTGATCTTTTTTTATGTACAATTGGAAAACTTTACATTATTTCACCGGCCCCATCGCCCCGATCTTAATATCGACGGACACCTTGATTTTGGCGTCGGACAGCTCGTCTGCCCAATGATCCTCCACTTTCTTGTATTGCTTGTGTTCATAAGAGCGGGCATAAAGGCCAAGCCCGATCGGATCGATATGATGCTGCTGTATTTTTGCGATTAAACTTTCGAACTGGCCCTCCATTTGTTCGGCCACCTTTTGTTCCAATGCATTCGCGTTTTTGTAAACATCATAAGGAAACAGACGCTCCGAAAGGGTAACGGCCGACTTGATGTTGATATCGAACTGAAATCGGCCTTGTCGGTAAGAGGTTTTGATTTTCGTCTTTATTTTTCCTGCCGAGAAGCTCAGCGTATCCGTTTCAAACGGTCCGGACTTGGGCTGGCCTGGAATCAAATAAGAGAAGCTGACGCCCGGTTTGGCTTTTTTTTGAAGGATGCTGAGCAGAACGGTTTCTTGAGGTCCCAGCGATGCGGCATAGGTCCCATTCTTATGAAGCAGTGTCGTACCTGTTAGAAGTATGACTTTGTTTTTCAACTTGATCTCGGCCATAGACGGCGTTATTCCCGTATCGATAAATTGCCGGCGCAACTCCTGGGCGGTCGTATTGGCCGTTTCCGAAACCGCGCTCTTCGTATCGACCATACCCCGCAGCAGGGAGGGAATCATCGGTTGATCTTCCAGATTCAAATAAATGATTTCCGAAACGGGTCCGTCTACTGCAATCATCCGGTCCGTTATCGTATTCCTAGCATCGCGAAAAAAAATATCCGTCAAACGAAACCAGTCCTTATGCTGCAGCATTCGTCTGCCTATTAGAATGACTTGAACATTTCTGCCCTGAACGAAGCCTGGGGATTGTTCGTTTTGCATCGTTCTGGATTGGCGGAGCGCACGGGCTTTTACGTCGATTTCATGGGTCTTCTTCTTAATGTTCTTGCCGAATACCGGTGAGGAGGTGTATATGTGTAATTCATCATTCTGATCAAGATCCAAACAGAGCGCAAGAGGGAGAGCCGAATCTTCTAGATTCAATTGATCGCTGCTGCCTTTAAGGATGAGGCAGACGATGGCGGCGGCTAGCAGGGCAATGTTAAGCCTTGCCTTCATGAGCAGGTCTCCTTTTGCTTGATTTGCGTATCCACAAATAAACGGCTAGGCAAACCGGGAATACATATTCCGTGCCGAAACCGATCCAAGTGAGCAAATTCTCCAAGCGATCGCTCTGGTTGAAAGTAGGGGAATAAATAATCGTGCCTATAGCAAGCAGGACGCAGAGCCAAGTCATATGTCCGCGATGATCGCTTTGACGGAACAACCAGCTTGTGCAATAGGTCGTCAAATACATGGTGGGTATCCATACTAGGGAATATAGGAACAAGTGGTAAGCGATGAAGATGACTTCTATCCGTTCGACAAATTTGAATTCGATTGATTTCAGAACGCTGATGACTACATCGTTATAATTGCTGATATCGTCGGGGCTGTAATACAGAAAGCAAATGACCGTAAAAAACAAGTAAACCACCATCGATAATGAGGTGGAGATGAGGATGCCGGTTGCCGCTTTCTCCTTGTGTTTCAAGAAAGGGTACAAAATAAACGTTGCCGCCATCCCAAGACTGGGATAAATCGTTTCTTTTACCGCGGATAGAATGGGCTGCCACCCATCCTTGAACATAGGAAGCAAATGAAGCCAATGGGCATTTTTAAGAGTAAGTATATAAACGAATGGAATCCATAAGGACATGTAAGCGATGAGCTCCGCATATCTTCCTAATACACTGGGACCATGCTGGGCGATTGCATATGTAGGAATAAGCAGCAAAATCATCAGAATGAAATTGGGAATAGTGGGGAGAAGCCATGCTTTCGTAATTAGAATCGTACGGGTAAGCCCATCGTACAGGATATAAAAATAATAGAGCGACAGAAGCAGAGAAATGACTTTTCCTGCCCACATTCCCATAAATCGCGTTAGTAGATCCAGCAAGGTACCTTCAGGATGGTTCTTCATGACCCGAATGATAGCGATGCTCGCTGCAGCACTTATTACCCAACCTATAATAATGGACATCCAGCCGTCCGTTCCAGCCGTTTCGGCTAAATTTCTCGGCAACGAAACAATGGAGACATTTACCTGTAGGCCTGTAATGATAAAGATATACTGTAAGAGCGTAATTTGATTGTTTGCATAATCTTTCATTCCGACTCCTCCCCAACACGGCTTTTCCCTTGTCTTTTTATTTGTATTGGCGTTGTGCTTAACGGTCGTTTGTTCATGAGCCACAGTGGAACTCGGACCAACGTGTCTTTCCAGTCCGTAAAACGTACCGGCGCAAACGGGCTGCCGTAAGGAACCCCAAGCGATTTAAGCGCGATCAGATGTCCGATCATGATCATTAAACCAATGATTAATCCGACAAATCCGAATAAGGTAGCTAGGACCATCAACATAAAACGAATGAGTCTCGCCGCTGCAACCATATCGAAGTTAGGCAGGATAAAGGAAGATATGGCGGTAAAAGAGACAATGATAACCATAATATTGCTTATTAAGCCGGCCTGTACGACAGCTTGCCCTATCACGATACCTCCAACGATTCCAACCGTCTGCCCTACCGGGGCGGGAAGACGAATTCCCGCTTCGCGCAGCATTTCCAGCGTGATTTCCATAAAAATGGCTTCAACGAATGGCGGAAAAGGCACTTGTCCCCGAGACTCCCCAAGCGTCAACAGCAGTTTTAACGGAATGATTTCAAAGTGATAGGAAATGACGGCAATATAAATCCCGGGCAGAAACGCGGCAGTGAAAAAAGCGAACAGGCGCAGCAGCCGCAAAAAAGTTGAAATCGGCCACCGGGTGCTATAATCGTCAACGTTCTGAAAAAAGGACATAAACGAGACAGGCGTGACCAGAACGCTTGGCGAACGGTCTACGACAATGACGCATCTTCCTTGCAAAATTTGCGAAGCGGCGGCATCGGGTCTCTCGGTGGAAATCAGTTGAGGGAAAATAGAGAACGGACTGTCTTCGATAAATTCCGTCAGTTCTCCGGTATTAATAATGACATCCACGTCGATCTGCTGAATTCGTTCTATTAAACGCTTTAGCAAATTCGGGTTGACTACATCTTCCAAATAGAGTACGGATACCGTCGTTTGTCCCCGTTGACCTACGGTTAGCCTCTTCAATTTAAGTTCGCGATTGGGAATATAGCGGCGGATTAAAGCGATATTTTGTTCGCCTGTCTCAACGAACCCTTGATGTGCTCCTTTTAACGAAGCCTCCAGCTGAGGGTCTTCGATCGCCCGCTGCGGCCAGCCTTTCGTATCCAAGGAATAGGCTTCCGATCTTCCGTCCACGAACAAAACACTGCTGCCCTGCAATATGGACAGTTTAATTTGCGACCAATTCAATTGCGGCTCGATATGCCCGACCGTCATCATTAATTCGCCGCCTGCTTCGCCGCTGCCGGCTTCGAATAGAAGCGGACGGAGCACATCTTGATTGATTGAAATTTTATCCGTCAACCCGTCAAGGTAAGTCAGAACAGCCTGTTCTCCTGTTTGTTTTATCCTTAATTTGCGCATAATCAAATCGGGCGTGTCCGAGAACACGCATTCCAGTTGGGTAATCATTTTCACTAATTCAGTAGGGATTTCTTCGTTATGAACATCATTGTGTTGATCGACCATTAGTATGTCATCCTTTATCTTCCAGATGGTGCAGTCCATATGTTTTCCAATTGACATTGTCATTATGCAAGATAATCAGCTCAACTTAGTTATAGTAGAGACGATACGCAATAAGAAAGAGGCCTGGGGAGATTCCCTCGGCCTCTTCATCCGTATATGCTTATGTGATGATTATCGAGCAGGTATCGGCGTAATTGAAGGGCCGCCCGGTTCGACCTGGTAGGTTGGCTCAGGAGGCGCAGGATAAGTCAGTTCCCCGCGCTCTTTCAGGCTGCTCATATCGTTAGCCTTAAGCATACGATCGGACAGTGTGTAGAGAGTATCTCCCGCATAGAGAATGCGTCGGACGGATTTGCCGTAATCGAATCCGTATTGGCCGCTCTTGATCAGATCGTCTTGCGACAGATGAGTTATTCTGCCCTGCAAGGTAAATCCTTTGTCGAGATCAACGTGATACACGTAAGCCCCTTGATAGGTGAACTGCCCGTATTCGGGGAAGCCTCCCTGTTCAATGGTTCCCTTGTTTTTGACTTCCATCAACTCGACGGGAAAAGCCATCAGCCCTTTGGATTTGGAAAACAGAAGCGCTTTGTGATTGCTTAGCAGCTCTGAGTTCGTGCCCCGGTCGCCTATCGTTTCCTTGAATTTCTCTATCGGGTGGCTGACGTCGGATACGTCGAACAGCGCGATTTTCATCCCTTGGTAGAACGCCATCGTTGCATCCGGACCCGAGCCCTTCGAAGGAATCTCGATCGTTTCTTTGCCGAACCCGATAAGATGGTTGTCGTCGTAAGGATGCAGGTAATCGCTATAACCGGGAATTTTCAACTGCCCGAGCACGGTCGGTTTCGCCGGATTGCGCAAGTCGATCGCAAACAAAGGATCTACATTGCGGAACGTTACAATATAAGCTCTTCCGCCCATGAATCGAGTGGAGTATATGCGTTCGCCGGGAGCGAGATTGGCTAAAGTTCCGACTGTCTTCATCTGTTCATCCAGCATATAAAGGTTATTAGAGGATTTTCCCTCGCCGCTTGCCCAAGTGTCCCCCGTCGTAGTGGCAATGCGGAAGTAACTGTCATGCTCATCCATCGCGAATTGATTCAAGACCGTACCCGGCACCGAGCCCTCGCCGATATAGACGATGTTGCCTTGGTCCAGCCTGAATTTGTATACCTGAGTTTCTTGACGGTAGGTATCCCCTTTGGGAATGTATTTGGCAATGGCTACGTAAAGGTGCTTAGCTGAAGCGTAGATCGTCTGCCCGGAGCCGAGATAGGCGGAAACTTGCATTTCTTGAGCAGGCCGATCGAGATCGAGCACTCCGATTATTAGGATGCTGTTGTCGGACGAATCGGGAAAATAACGAATATCGCTAAGCGGAAGCTTCTTTAAATCGCTCGATTTGCTAGAATCGCCATACAGAGGCTCGAATTCGCTGGACGGGCTGCTATTTCCGGTGCCTGTTGTGGATTTGGTCATCGGATAATACATGTAGTTATTCTTATTCGTTATGACATATAAGGCGCTGTCGATCTTACGAGAGGAAATGTAAGTGCCCTCGAGTTGAGTTTCTCTAATAAGCTTAGGCTGTCCTGAATCGCTAAGCTCGTAAATTTTAGTTAGTACGGTGCTGCGGAAGTCGCGAGGCGGCATGATGCCCATTTTGGCGTCGGAGCTGATACTCGTTTGCGGAGCAGCGCCTCCCTCCATGAAGTTTACCGGCATAGGAATGGCTGAATTGTTTTGCCCGATAACGATCAATTTTTTGTTATCGACGTACAATTCTTGCGGATTGAACATTTCGCCCGGCATGTATTCCAGCGTTGAAGCAAGCTTGGGAGCGGACGGATTAGAGATGTCAGAAATGAGAATACGGGACCCGCTCAGCTGATAGATGAATTTACCATCGGTTTTAGCCCAATCGGCTTCGTCTACGCCTTCGACCTGTACGTTCGTCTGGGAAAACCCATTGCTTTCGCCAGCGGATGGGGCTGAGGAAGCTGTAGGGACAGCGGCTTTATCAATCGTTGTTGTCGAGCCTTGCGCTGCTTCGGCAACAACGCCGCCGCGCCGGAAATAACCGTTACTACTTTCGATCTGCTTAAGCAATTGTTCCAATTTCTTCGTTGTACCGACTACGGGGAGCTGAGTTGGATCGTTTATGCTTATGATTTTGCGGAAACCATCCCAAGCGACGACGGTTCCCAGCGATTCGGATATTGCCCGCAAAGGAACCATTATCATTTTCCCGCGCAACGAGGGTGCGACATCGAGTTTCACCGACCGCCCATTGGCCGTTAGTAAGGTCGATCCTATCGTTAGAGTTGCCGTACGGTTGCCGCGGCTTAACGTGACGGTTTTTGGTTGTCCCGAATTCAACTTCGGCGATACTTGGGCCTTAAGAGCATCCGCAACTTCGCACAAAGGTACGATCACCGTTTTCTTGTCTACGAATGCGGGAGTGGATAACGATAAGGGGACGCCATTAATCTGAACCTTAACGTTTGTTTGCGCGTATACCGTTTGATTCGTAGATCCTGTTACGGAAGGTGCCGCAAGCATTACGCACATGAGCAACGTGGCGAAAATAGCTTTTTTACGCATCAATATATCCTCCTTGGGATAAGGTCTCATTATTGCAGGGCAGTGAATGTGTTGGATATGTATTTTGACGCAAACTGGTATGTTTTGGTTGCACACGTTTACGAAGAAGATGTTAGCTGCTGTCCCTATGATCTGTTAATATATTCGAATAGGTAAGTTAATAGTTGGAGAGAAGGATTAAGATGTCGCAGAAAAAAACCAATCGCACAGTGGTAACTATAGGGTTGCTCTCTGCTCTGTTCATAGGAGCTTTGGACTCAACCGTCGTAACGACTGCAACGACTAGCATTGCCAAGGAATTACAAGGGTTAAGCCTAATAAGCTGGATATTCTCCATCTACACGCTAACGACTTGCGTCACGACGCCGATCTTCGGCAAGCTGGCGGACTTGTTCGGAAGAAAGTCCATTTTCACGATTGGCCTGTTATTATTCTTAGTGGGATCCGTATTGTGCGGAGCGGCTCATTCGATGACCGAGCTGATCTGGTTTCGGGCGATCCAGGGGATGGGCGCAGGTGCGTTAACGCCGGTTACATTTACGATTATCGGAGACCTGTACACGGGAGAGCAAAGAGGCAAAGTGCAGGGGATTCTGGCATCCGTATGGTCGGTAGCCGGTTTGCTTGGACCTTTCGTAGGCGGCTACTTCGTCGATGAGATCTCTTGGCGCTGGATTTTCTATATGAACGTGCCCGTGAGCATCGTATCCTTTATTCTTGTTTTCGGATTTCTGCATGAACGATTCGCTAAGGTGCCCAAGAGTATCGATTATTACGGGGCGTTAACCTTTACCGTGTGCATATCGAGTCTATTGCTTGCTTTTCTGACCGGCGGGAAAACCTATGCTTGGGATTCTTCGACGATTCTGATCCTTTTCGCTATTGCGGCCGCATTCCTTATCGTCTTCTTAGCGATAGAAGCAAAGGCTAGGGAGCCGATGCTTCCGTTGTCGTTATTCCGCGATAGAAGGTTATCCGTTCCTTATGGACTTGGGTTTTTCGGGTTTTGCGTCGTGGCGGGGGTGACCATCTATATTCCCTTATGGGTTCAGAACGTGCTTGGTTACAGCGCAACGACTTCGGGCTTGATGTTGATGCCGATGTCCATCGCATGGCCGTTGGCTTCGAATTTATCCGGGAGATTCATGTTCCGCTTCGGCGCGAAAATATTCATGTCGGCAGGAGCAGCCCTCGTGGCTGGAGGGGCGTTATGGCTCTTTACCCTTAATATGAATTCCTCCTATTGGCAAGTGATCGGAATCGTTATCGTCGTTGGTTTCGGTATGGGCTGCATCAACGCACCGGCCATCGTTACGATTCAGAATGCGGCCGCCGGTAATATGCGAGGGGTAGCTACTTCGACGAACGCGTTAATGAGCGCATTAGGTCAAACGATCGCAGTAGCCGTATTCGGAATGCTGTTCAATCGCGTTGTTAAAGAGGATACACCCTTACAGATGGCCGACGGGATGCATTTGATTTTCATAGCCATTCTTGTTATTGCTCTCGTTAACCTGTTCGTGGCTTACTTATTGCCTGCTGCGCGTAAGTCGGCGGAGAGCAGGGGATGAGAAGTGAGATGAGCATTATAAAGCGCTACTAGCAACGGAGTATAAGCTGCATGATAGGGAAAGCCCGCATGAATCTCACGGGCTTTCCCTATCGTGCAGCTTTGTTTTGTTAGTTATGCGTTGAAGGTGGAATTAGTTCTGGATGACCGGATTCGGATTCACGTAGAGAAAGGGAGTCCGCGTGGTGACATAGGTTCCTTCCAACAGCTTCTCGGATAAAATATGGGTTTTGATCAAGGCCGAGATTTTGGAGGGGTCTGCCTTGAGCAATACTTTCCACAGTTCGGGATCGGGGATTGCTTCAAGTAGCAGTTGATCGTTGTAATGTTTCTTGTCTTGATAGATCAGCTTAAGCGTATAATCCTGAAGATGAAATTGTACGTCCGCAGGATAGGCGGCAATGATCTCTTGACGAAGGGATTCCAATTCTTCCTCCAGTTTCTTCTGCTGAGTTTTCAGCTCGCAGAAACGAGCCAGCTTGTATTCGTCCATTTGCTCACCACCTCTGAGATTATGGTTGATCTCTATGAGGGTGAGCGGGTAATTATGCGTTGATCGTCCCCGGTGCCTGAGAATTGTGCTAATTTGGAGCAGCTCAACTGCAGAATACTATCTTAATTCTCGCGGGATCCAATTCGCGTAAAGTAAAGATAAATACTTCGTAAAACATTAGGGGGCAGGATAGTTTAATCACTACGCGAATAACTCTAATATGGAATATTTATGAAGTTCGTGAATACAAGAACGTTATGTGAAATAGCCGAAATGCGAAAAAAGAAAAAACCGGAGGTCAGTAATGATAAATCAGATTTCTGATCTCAAACTTAGAGAAGTATTAAATACAGTAGTTACTTCACCTCATCAATTTGAAAATGATGAAATAATATCAGCCGTAAGTAATTATACTCCAAGCCATTCTTGCAATTCAGCAGCATTAAGGTACGTTGCAATCATTGCACATATCGCTTTTTTTAGAGAAGACCTGGAAAGATCACTATTAAAGATTGCTGTTAGACCATTATATTATTATGGAATTTCTGACCCCAAAGCTGCAGTTGGTTGGATACAAAATAATATTAAAGTAACGAATATTTTCAGTAGGCAAGGGGATTACGTCACTACAAAATTCGGAAAGAAGTGGATAGAAAACAATTTAGTAAAGAAACAAGAAATGATTGGCGAAATAATTAATGAAATTATAAAAGAAGATGAGGAAAATCCATTAGTGATATTGTAAGTATTTCAAGAAGCGGCTACATCACCTAACACCATATTCACGCATCGGGGCATTCGCCCCTCGGTCCGGCAGAAGTTAGATGAAGACTCGAGGATGCAATAGGCAGAAGCAGGGAAGTCGATTCAGCCGGACACATCCGCACCACCCAACCGCATCGCGGCCAGTCGCTTCGCTCCTTTAGGGTGGTGGGACGTCGTGAATACAAGAACGTTAGACGCAATTGCCAAATTCAAAATCTAAGGAGTAACCCAATGAAACTTATCTTTCTTAGACCTGAAATTCCAAATGAAGCTTTAGATGAAATTGTATCAATGATTAATAGAACAAGAGGAGTTCTTAGAGTCGCAGTTGCATATTTTACACACCCTACAATTGCACAAGCATTGATATCAAGAAAAATTAACGGTTTTAGCACTCAATTGCTTATTAACACTTCGGATATTCTTCGCCCGATTGACATAGGTACAGAGATCGTAATTTCAAAACAGCTTTTTGATGTAATAAATGAAGCTAATTATGATTCTGAATTGCAGATTAGAAGCCTTGGAATAAGAGCTAAAGGAAAATATCAAAATATGCACCATAAATTTATGGTGTCGGATGATGAGCTCATCTTTGGATCAGTCAATTGGACATATGCTGCTATACATAACAATTTTGAATGTTTAGCAATGACAAATGACAAAAAGTATATTAATGAATTCATTAGTGAGTTTGAAGCTTTGTGGGTTGTAGCTCAAGAACTTTACACTAATAATGGTCAACTCAGAAGTATTATGTGTCCGAAATGTCAGGACTCTGAAGGTGTAGATTTTGAGAGTTATGGATTAATTTGTACTTTCTGTGGGCATGAATTTAAATTGAATTAATATTTTTATGTATTTCGAAGAAGTGGCAACAGCGTCTAACACCATATTCACGCATCGGGCCATTCGGCCCTCGGTCCGGCCGGAGTTAGAAGTGGATTCGGAGAGGCATTTCAGCAGCAGGGAAGATTAATCAGCCGAACACACCCGCACCACCTAACCGCATCGCGGCCGCCACTTCGTGGCTTAAGGTGGTGGGGCGTCGTGATTACAAGAACGTTAGGTGAAATTACCGAAGAGCAAAGAAAGGAGACAGATACTTGGATTACTATAGATATATACATGATTCCTCAAAAAGTTTAGAAAACAAGATTGACGAACAAATTGATGAGTTTTGGCAATGGTCAAAGAATCAAAAACAAATTTATGAATGGGAAGCATGTTATCCTGAATGGGGTTTAATAAATACATTACTTGAACGATTAGTACATTCTATTGATTTTACTGTATGGGATCAAAAAACGATTAATAATATTCTATTTCTAATTGCTCGAGATAACGAATGTGAGGTATTGATTGAAACATTGAGTCAAAATCCAGCGTGTTTAATTTATTTCGCTAAGGAAGGCTTAATGTATCAGGACGATAGCGTAAGATGGCAGTTTGCCCATTACCTTACCAAGATAGCAGACGAATATCCTGAAGTAGAAGATATAATATTGAAATACTCTAATGACCATGTTGAATATGTAAGACGAAGAGCATTGCTTGCTTTATCGTATATCAAATCTAAATATGTAGAAGAAAAAGCAATTGAAGCTTGGAATTCAAACATGGAATACCAAAAAAACGCTGCATTAGAAGCCCTGTATCAAGTGAAATCTCCACAATTAGAAAAGTATTTGAAATTGGGATTAAATGATTCATTTGAACATGTAAGGGAAAATTCAGAAAGAATTATAAATTTATATCGTGAGTAATTCGAAGAAGTCGGTAACTTCACCTAACACCGTGTTCACGCATCGGGCCATTCGGCCCTCGGTCCGCCTGAGGCATTTTCGAGTAAGCGGATTCAGGCGGACACACCTGCGAGGCTAACTGCGCAAGTGCAGCCGGTCACTTCGTGACCTTAAGCCTCTCGGCGTCGTGAACACAAGAACGTATGTGAAATCCCCTTAAATCCAACCATCATAAGATATCAATATGATCAGAATAAAAAAGAGTTATTGATTGAGAATAAATATTAAAATGAGGTTGACACATGAAGAACTGGGATGAACATTATATAAATGGAAACTTTACAAACTGGGATCTTTTATATCCATCGCAAGAGTTGGTCGCTTTTATTGCTACTATGACCTTCCCGAAGAAGAAGGTAGCTTTGGATGCTGGATGCGGTGCTGGTCGGGAAGCCATATTTCTTGCCCAGCAAGGTTGGGATGTAATTGGGGTGGATATAAGTACCGAGGCTCTTAGAATTGCTGCTGAACGTGCAAAGGAGGTTGGAGTGGAAGTTGACTGGCGCCAAGGGGATATCTTGAACTTACCAGTGGAGAATAAATTCATAGACTTTGTCAATGATCGTGGCTGCTTTCATTCGATCGTTGAAGAAAACCGGGATCAATATGTCAATGAGATTGCCCGGACTCTCAAACCTGGCGGGATGATACTACTAAGAGGTTGTCGTGACGAGAAAGAAGAAGGACATTTTGTTCCCGTGACTGAAATATCGGTCGACCGATACTTTGGCAAATATTTTGATCGAGGATCGGTGCTACCGTTACAAATGGTCACAGGTCGCGGTTATAACCATGAAGGAATGAAAGGAAACCTAGTAGTATTGAAGAGAAACGGAAAATATCTTTGATGGTATTTCAAGAAGAAGGGGACATCACATAACACCGCATTCACGCATCGGTCCTGATGGCCCTCGGTCCGCAGAAGCAGTTGGCAGGGAAGCAGATTCAGCGGACACACCCGACTCCCTAAGATAAGAGCTATCTAAGGGAGTCGGGCGTCGTAAATACAAGAACGTTAGGTGAAATTCAAATAAACAACCTGGAGGAAAAACATGTTAAACATGAATAATATCTATCTCATTTCAGACATACCTGGTTATTCGCCTCAAATTAGTCGTTTACTGTCGATGATGAATTATGCAAGGTTTACAACATTAGAATCTACAAAAAATTTATCTGTAAATCAATTGGATTTTTTATTAGATTCTGAGAGCAATTCAATTGGTGCGTTGTTGATGCATTTCGCAGCGGTAGAATACGCCTATCAATTGGAAACTTTTGAAAAAAGGGATTTGAATGATGAAGAGATGTCGATCTGGGGAGCGGCTTTGGATCTAGGTGAAGAAGGAAGGAAAAAGATTCGGGGAAATGATCTGAATTATTATGTAGATAAATTAAATGAGGTCAGAAATCGAACATATGAATTATTTAAAACCGTTGATGATGACTGGTTATATAAAGAAGAAGAGTTCTGGTATAAAAAACAAGCTAATCATTATTTTATGTGGTTCCACGTTTTTGAAGATGAAATCAATCATAGAGGTCAGATCAGAATGATTAAGAAGAGACTGAAGGTATAACAAAGAAGATTTGAGCTTCACCTAACACCATATTCACGCATCGGGCCATTCGGCCCTCGGTCCGGCAGATGTTAGAAGCGGATTCGAAGAGGCATCTCAGCAGCAGGAAGTAAATTCAGCCGGACACGTCCTTCCCCCTTAGATAGGAGCTATCTAAGGGGGAAGGACGTCGTCAATACAAGAACGTTATACGAAACATGAAGTCAAGTCAGAAGTGCAATAAGCAACTAACATCTTCAGCATTTGTGTATTATAATAAAGTGATAATTCAGACCAAAAGAGGTGATCTCTAATGAGTGTAAAAGATGAAGTGATAAAACTGATTCAGGATCTTCCTGATAATGCTACGGTTGAAGATATATTATATAAATTATATGCACGAGCTAAGATTGATGAGGGCATCAATGAACTTGATGCTGGTAAAGGACTAACCCATGGAGAGGCAATGGATAAAATAAAAACATGGCTGAATTAATATGGTCCCCAAGGTCTCTTAAGGACCTTGAAATAATTTACGAATACATTAAACAAGATTCAGTTGAAGCTGCAAGTGAATTTGTTAATGAACTGATCTTCGAAGCCATAGGGATCACAAACTTTCCTTACAAGGGGAGATCAGTACCTGAATTAAAAAAAGACCAAATAAGAGAAAAAATCTATAAAAGCTATCGAATCGTATATAGAATAACAAATGCAAACATAGAGCTAGTAACGTTTTTACACCAATCTAGAAGACTCATAAGACAAGAATTTAAATGACATCATGACGTTTGATAATCATGATGTCTTTCGTTTTTGAAAGAGCTTTGTGAGCTAGTTCAAGTATGCTTCGTATATTACGATATTCACGCTTTTTTCAATAGGATGATTATCATCACTAATGATCTAAATGACCGTCTCCACTATTACCTACCAATAGAAAGCTTTGCTTTCGTAGATAATAAACTGGCTCTGGATATGAGTTCGCGTAAAGGCAATTGAAAAAATTCAGGCTCGTTCCTCTCGTTTACCCATCCCACGTCAGCCGAAATGCTGACCTTTCCGATAATCAATTGATCGGATAATTCCTCGATTAATTGTCGGACGGTTGAATCCGACTTCATCGTAATGACGGTAAATTCGTCACCGGCGTAACGGCAAATAAAATCCTCAGGTCCGAAAAGCGATCTAAGCTTGTCGGCAAACCCTCGAATCATATCGTCCCCGACCGGATGGCCGAATTGTTTGTTCACTTCGCCGAAGCGGTTCAAATCGACAAACAAAAGCTGGAAAGGCTCTCCGCGAGCCAATAATTCTTCCCCTATGGCATGAATGTAAGGAGAACGGTACATCTTTGTCATCGAGTCATTCCATTCCGCTAGTTTAGTAACTAGCGATTCCCGAGTCACGATGCCTGCAATCTGATCGTCTTGAACGACTATGAGTCGTTCGATGACTTCTTGTTCCATGGTACGTAGAGCATCCCATAGAAAAGCATGCATCGGCACGCTGACAGGATCCGGCGTCATCGCATCGGCCACGATCCGGTTAGGGTGAGCCGCACGCACATCCCGAGAAGTAATGATGCCGGTAACCTGGCCGGCATCCATCACCACCAGCGATCCGATGCGGAGATCTGCCATTACTCTCGAGGCATGCCAAACGCTTTTACCAGAAGATACAGTATGTACAGGCACGGTCATGACATCGGCTACTTTCAAGACATATCCACCTCA
Organism: Cohnella silvisoli; assembly: GCF_021190915.1. Lineage (GTDB taxonomy): Bacteria > Bacillota > Bacilli > Paenibacillales > Paenibacillaceae > Cohnella > Cohnella silvisoli. Next base: position 113,504 of record NZ_JAIOAP010000015.1, on the reverse strand, counting down.
CGGTGTACCGAAACTTCGACTTTTAATTCCGAACGGATTACCATGGAGTCACTGATCATGTTCTCCGTTTCCTCCATGATAATGCCTAACAGCACGTTCTCGTCCAGCATTTGCAGCAATGAATTGCGGACCAAGACGGCTTCGATTTTGGGATGCTCTATTTTGATGATGGAAAATTGTTCCGGGGACAATGCTTCTGCCATTCGGCGTACCGCTTCCGGACCGATCGGAGCTCTTTTTCCAATGATCAATAAATCCTGCATGGGAGGCATCTCAAACTCGGAAAATTTTAAGGACAGCATGGCTCTTCTTGAATAATTAGTTCTGGGATCCAATTCAATAACTCCCTTAATCTTCGATTGAGCAGAACACCGTTAGAGAAGTGCCTGGCAGAGGTTGAGGTTTGGTCAACAGATAACCCTGACCGAGCGTTACGCCTAGGTTATGAGCCTGAAGTAAATCCTCGGGTTCTTCAATTCCCTCCAATATGAGGTTGGATTCATCTGCGCAGTAATCCACGAAGAACTTTATCATTTTCTGTTTCTTTTTGCTGCTGGACAGATTTTTACCGAAAAACCGATCCATTTTAACGAAATCTGGGGTAAGCTCGATCATTCTCTTTAAGGTAGTGGCCCCTTCTCCCACGTCGTCGAAAGCAATCAAGAAGCCGTGTCTTCGCATAAGGTTGATATTCTGGGTAAACAAACGGTTATTCCAATCATCCATTTCCGACCTTGATTCATTGATTTCGAACACGATTCTGGGGGACAATTCCCCATATTGCCGTACGACCTTATCGAGGAATACCGGAAAAGCTTCTTCGATCAGAGTTGAGGGGAAAATGTTGACGAATAAATATTCGTTCGATTCCCTTCGGTCGGCTGTGGAAAAATAAAAAGCAATCGCGTTGTAAACGGACAAAGTGTCGAGATCGAACAATTTGCCCTGTGCTGTTGCAGCTTGAAACAGTTTATCAGTCCCTGCGATGGTTTTGCTGCGGATCAGCGCTTCATAACCTAGTATTTGTCTGCTGGGGAGTTGACAGATCGGTTGAAAAAGGTGGTAAAGGTCATCTTGTGCGAATAGAGCCGTGATCGTTGGCATGAATGGCTTCCTTTCTGGAAAGAACGACAATTTCGGCAACCCGGCTGCCTTAGACGGAAATCTTTAGGCCCGTAGTTTTGCGCCCCAATCTTTCAAATGGTTTGCGATTATCCAACTGAATGTACCCGCCGAAAGGACTAGTTTCGATCCTTTATACCTACTCTATTCGATTCGCCATATAACGACAGATTCCTACAAAACATATGTTCCTTTTTACAGAATTATGTAGGAAAGCCGCTCTATCCCTCTTTCGGATGAGCGGCTTGTCCAAAAATTTTAATGATAGGTACGAACAATGGATGTGTAGATAATTTCCAAAGACTGAATAAGTTCTTTTAATTCGTTTGAATCCAGGCCCATCACGATGTCTTTGGCTAGTTGTTCAACCCAGTAATCGGGTGGCTCATTTCCTTCGGAATAGGAAATGGAATCCGAGATTTTAAGCAGCGGCATTATTGTCCCCCTGATCGATTCGAATTGACAGCAAATAATCGCGTCATGATCAAATAGGGTTTGAAATCACCCTTTGGTAGCTTGGCGATCCTAGTTCTTCGCAGAACCTTAGACCCATCGCTTTGCGTCCTTGCCTTTCAGCAAGTCTGCCTTTGTCAGTGAGTAGAGATAGTCGGCTGTACATTTAACATAACAGGGTTAATCTCTTGTAGTCAATAAGGACCAATTCATTTGAACTATAAAACGACAATAATTAGGTCTTTATGACTACTAATTGTGCCGAAAGAAGGTCAGTCTGAGTGGTCTAGCGACGCATCGGCCTCCGTAACGATCAATAAAGCCGCTACAGCCCCCGTTACTAAGGTAAGTTGTGCTGTAACGGCCAATTTGATCGTTTCAATGCTCAAAATGTCTCTATTGATATTCGTTTGTCCTCCGTAACGGCCTTTTACACCTTTTCGACAAATATGAAACACGCAAAGAAGCGGCGAGGGGCAGGAATAAACCCGCCCTCTGCCCAATCAACTTCATGGAGAATTTGGGTCTTTATTGGCTGTTTACTTGAAAAACAAAAAATTCGTAGGAAGCTTGCGAAGCTGGCCATCGGAAGGATTGTTGATCACGCGTCCGTTGAACACGAGCGACGTTGAGCCGCCGCCGTCCAGGTTGTATGCGTCTAGGGCGCCGTAACGTTGCAGCAAAATCTGCATTTCGGCCAAAGTTGCGCCGGAGCTGCCTTTCTCGTTGTAACCGTCGGCGACAAGGAACAGCAATTGGTCATCCTTGTAGCTGGCGATAACCGTTCGCGGCGCTCGCTTCGGGCTGTTTTGCCATTTGGCGGGAATCGCCGTCTTCTGACCATTCTTCAGAAGCACCGGCACGAAGGATGCCCCGAACTTAGGGCCAAGCGCGTCCAATTGCTCCTTGCTTGAGAATTGGCCTCCGACGAGCTTGTTGTCGCCGTTAAGCCCAACGAAGAACAAATCCTTATAGGTAGCCTCAAAACCCCCTATGTACTTCCTGTTAACTACGGTTGTACTGAGCGGATACCGTTTGCCGCCGCTATCCGCGAACCCTCCGGCATTGACTCCAACGGCAGCTTTATACCGATTAACCGCGGCAAGAGTTGTCTCGGCTCCGCCGTGCTTATCATTGCCAAGTACGAGTTTCACCGCATCTTCCTTCTTTAGCTTGATCTTCAAGGCATAGCTTCGGAAGTTCTGCGTTCCCAAGTAGAACAGTTGAGCTTGAAGCTTGTCCGAGCGTATCGTGGCAGCCGGGCTTCCCAGCTTGCTGGTAATTCGTCTATCGTAAATTTGATAAGGTCGTGCGGCTTGAGTCGAAGCAAGAGATGCAATCTTCTTCATATCTGCATTCGTTTGATTATACAGCTTCAGTTGCTTCTGTATGGATTTGCCGGTTCCCTTGGCAATCGCTTGGGCTTGTCCAAGCCCCTCTAATGCTTTGGCGCTTGCCGCACTCTGGTTTACCGATTCGACGGTTCGCTGCGGAAACGAGTTTTCCGGCAGTTCGACCCGAATATTCGCGGCGAGCAGCCAAATCATCATCCCAAGAAACGGGGAGCAGGCCAGGAGGATCGTCCGATTGACATAACGAATCGTTGGCGCGCTCATTTAAGCACGTCCAACGTTTTTTTCAGCTCGCTGAGCTGTTTCTTCACTTCAGCCAGCTGCGTATACAGCTTGTTGCTATTGTCCATCTTACTGTCGGCATTGTCCTTCGTGAACGTAAGCAATTCGTTCAAAGCTTGGATTTTACCCTCCATCCGGGTAAGCTGCTCCTTGTAGCCATTTTCCAGCTTCGTCAATCGGCTGTCGTAATCCTGTTGCATGACGGAGATTTGGCTGGCCGTTTGGCGCTCCAAATCCGCGGACACCTGACTTTGAATGCGGTCGGAATAGGCTTTGGCGCCTGCAACTCCGGCTCCAATTAGTACAATCCATACAATGAAATAAAGGATAAGAGCGCTTCTTGTTTTTTTCCTGGGAGGCGTCTTCGGGTAAGTGTCGGGGTAAACGTCTTCAATCGCGGATTGTCTCATTTTTTGTTCTTTTACACCTCTCTTGTTGTCTTCGTATAACCGGACTTCAGAATGACTTGACCTACTATGAACGAAAAAAGGCTGGAAAAGTTGCGGATGTCATGGGATTGTAACATACAAGTGTTAAAACTAGGCAGCTAATCGCACAAAGGATATCAATCCAGTCAGGTCGAATAGTTAATGCTTAAAATCCAAGCCCCTATTGTGATGGCATCGTCAGGGTAATCGGTATGAGGAGGAAGGGTATGGGGAGACTCGCGGCGCTTTCCAAATTGCATGTCTATCAAAAGGTTATTATCGTATTCGTGGCGATGATAGCTCCTGTTTACTTGATCAATTTATGGATGAATATGATGGGTCTGTCGTTCATTAAAGAGGACGTTTCGAATTCGATCAAATCCAACGTCAAATTTTATTCGAAGCAGTTGGATGATCAGATCGTGTTCATCCGCAACCTGCAGCTGCAGTTCTTAAACGACGTCGAATTGCAAAAGCTCAGCTTTCTGGGGAAGAGGATCGACGGCTTCGAGGAAATGCAGCTGGTTAACCGGGTTAGAGACAGGTTGTCGACGATATTAAACTCCAGCAACTATGTGATGAACGTCGGCGTATACTTGAAGTCTTACGGCAGGACGATTTCCACCCAACACGGCATCGTCAAGCTGCCGAATCAGGAGCACAACTTGATCGCGACGTATTTGGAAAATCAACCGGTCTCTTTTCCGTATTTCCATAACGACAAGCTGTATTTTATCGAAACGGCCAACAATTCTACTATCGTCGTCTATCTGGAAGTATCCGTCAACAAAATGAAAGACACTTTAAGCCAGCTTGTTCAATACTACAACGATTCGGGGGCAATGCTGGCCGATGAACGGTTCCACCGCACGATCACCTTAAAGATTGATGACGAGGTAGCGGTACGTATTCAGGAAGGTATTTTACGGCTTCCGCCTGCAAAGTCTTACGACAGCTTCCTGCTGAAAGTCGATGACCGGGGCAGCTATAGAATTACGTACGACGGTATCAATTCGCTAGGATTAACGCTTTATACGTATGTAAACGAAAATGAAATTACCGGCCCGTTAAAACAATTCAACATTTGGTTCATTATTCTTTCTATTGCGTCCATCTTCGTCATCATCGTGTTTGCATTTTCGGTCAATTGGATGATTCACAAACCGCTTAAGAAGCTCATATCGGCGTTTAAAATACTGGAAACGGATAACTTGAACGTGTCGATCCGTCCGAAAGGCGGCAACGAGTTCAGTTATTTATACCGCAGCTTCGACCGGATGGTCGAAAAGATGAGGCAATCGATCCAAGAAAATTACGAGCAAAAAATCGCTCTGCAGCATTCGGAGCTGAAGCAGCTGCAATCGCAAATCAACCCGCACTTTCTGTACAACAGCTTTTTCAACATTTACATGATCAGCAAAAGCGGCGATATCGACAACGCCACCTTGCTGGCGCAAAAACTCGGCAGCTATTATCAATTCATTACGCGCAGCGGAAAGGACGAGGTGCCGCTCGATCAAGAATATCGCCATGCGCTCGATTATTGCGAGATTCAGAGCATCCGCTTCTCGAACCGGATCCATGTCGAGGCCGAACCGCTGCAGGAGTGGTGCAAGTCGTTAATGGTTCCGCGTCTGATCATCCAGCCTGTAGTCGAAAATGCCTTCGAGCACGCATTTGAGCAAACTTACGAAAACGGGGCGCGGCACCGCAATGTACGGTTATCGGTCGCATTCGGCGGCGGGGGCGAAGACGTGCTTCGCATTACGGTGGAGGACAACGGGAACGCGTTAACCGACGAATCTCTGGAAGCGCTAAGGAAGCAGCTTGACGATGCATCGAACGCGCCCGAGAAGACGGGATTGATCAACGTTTGCCGGAGAATCCGGTTAAAGTTCGGGCCTGGCAGCGGAGTGTTCGTTTCCCGCGGAGCTTCGGGCGGGCTGAAAGCGGACATTGTCATCGATTATTTACGTCATGGAGGCTGAGAGCGAATGTACAGGTTATTGATCGTGGACGACGAACCGGCTATTGTCGACGGATTGGTGCAGCATTTTCAAGAATTGGAAGACATCGAATTGGACGTTTGCAAAGCGTATTCCGCAATCGAAGCGCTGGCTATAGTCAAAAAGACGAAGATCGATCTCGTCATCAGCGACATTCGAATGCCGGGCAAAAGCGGCCTGCAATTGGCGGACGACGTTTTGTATTATTGGCCTGCCTGCAGGATCATCTTGTTGACCGGTTACAGCGAGTTCGATTACGTCTATTCGGCTATTCAAAAAAACGTGGACAATTACATCTTAAAAACCGAAGGCATGGAAGCGATTGTCGGTGCGATTAAAGCGGCGGTAAGCAAGCTCGACGAGGAAACCCGCAATAAAGACATGTTAGAGCTGGCTAAACGGCAAATGGCGGCGGCCGAACCGCTGCTGAAAAAACAATATTTCGAAGCGCTGTTGCTCGGTGAAAAAGCGTCGGATATCCGGCATTCGGCCTATTTTGCCGATCTTGCTATCGACATGGACGATGAGCGGCCGCTCCTGATCGTAGTCGGCAAGGCGGACCGAAGCGCTCGCGATGAGACGTATACGGAGAAGCTTGATCTGTACGATTCGATCCAGGACGTATTTGCCCGTCAACTTCATTCTCTGTTTGCCGTCGAACAAGCGGTTCACGACCATTCGTTGCTCGTCTGGTTTGTTCAGCCTGCAGCGGATACGGATAAATTCGCGAGTACAGACGGAGGCACGGATTGGCGCGGCATCACGACCTATTTGAAAGGAATGCTCGAGCCGGTGCAAAACATATGCCGCAGCGTTCTCGGCGTAGAAGTATCGTTTGCCTTGTGCCGCAGCGAAGTCGAATGGGACGGAATAGGCAAAGAGTACGAGCTGCTGAAATCGGCATTGAAACAGCATGCGGTGTTCGGGCAGCCGATGGCCGTTATTGATCTTGGGTTGCCCGACGGTTTGTTTAAACCGGAGGCTGCTAAGCCAGCGGCGGATGCAAGCCAGTTCAACAAGAAGCTGGGGGAACTGACGAGAAGCTTGGAAAAGGGCGATGAGGCGAACGCCGATCAATTGGCTAAAGTGCTGCTGTCCGAGATCAAAAACGACCTTGCCGCCAATTATTTGCTCGGGATGGAGCGGTATTATCATTTTCTGCTGGCCTTTATCGGACAGATGAACGATGTTCTACCCGCCGGATTGCCGGTTATGGATTTGCCGATTCAATGGGGGGCGGCTGAAAGCCAATTTGCCGGACTTGTGCAGACGATTTGCAACCAGCAAAAAGCGCAGGTGGAAAAGGGAGAGAACATGCTTGTCGAGCGAATCCACCAGTTTATCGAACATAATATGGGCGGCGACTTGTCGCTTGCGCGAATCGCGGAAGCCGTCTATTTTAACCCCTCTTACTTGTCCCGTTTCTATAAACAGCTGACCGGCCGCAATTTATCCGATTATATGAATACGGCGAAATCCGAAGCGGCGCAAAGCATGCTCGCGGAAACGCAGCTGAAGGTAAACGAAGTGGCGCTTCGGCTCGGCTTCGAGTCGCCCTCATATTTCACCGCCTTTTTCCGCAAAATGACCGGAAGCACGCCGCAGGAATACCGCGATAGGAGAAGTAAACAAAACAGAAGCATGTAAAGATGTTTATATTGTTGCGGAAGTCCCCCGGCCTCTATGATAAATATGTAAAGTGCTTACACCGAAGAATACATCAAATTAATGGGGGAGAACGTATGAGGAAAAAGTGGGCAAGTTTCGTTCTGGTCATTGCATTTATCATGGCATTCTCGGTACTCTCGGCTTGTGGAAGCAATGATGAAAAATCGTCCGATCAGCCAAAGCAAGAAAGTACGGCATCTGCGGACGGTACCGGCAAATCGGACGAGACGCCAAGTGCGACGACAGAAGCGGCCGATCCGTTCGGCAAATACGCGGAAACGCTGACGGTCAAGGAAGTGCTTGGATACGGACCTCCGGAAGATCCGAAGACACCGTCCGGCCTTACCCCGGATCAAAACGCGTATATTAAAGATTTGAAAGACAAATTGAACATCGACCTGAAATATATGTGGACGGTGCCTTCCGACCAGTACGAGCAGAAGTTCTCGCTCACCGTCGCCTCCGGCGATTTGCCGGATATCATGGACGTCGATATCCGCAACTTCGAGAAGTTCAAATCGCAAGGCGTATTGGCCGATTTGACCGAGGCATACGAGAAATACGCGTCCCCGACATTGCGGAAGTTTATGGAGTCCGATGGCGGGCAAGCGATGAAATCGTTGTCGCAGGACGGCAAACTGTACGGGATTCCAGGCTTCGAGGAACCGTTCCTGTCGACGCAAATTATGTGGATTCGCTCCGATTGGTTAAAAAACGTCAACATGGAAGCGCCGAAAACGATCGACGAATTAGAGAAAGTGGCCGAAGCGTTCACGAGCGGCGACCCGGACAAAAACGGCAAAAAAGACACCTACGGACTCGCGATCTCGAAAGCGATCATCTCATGGGGCTTCGATACGCGCGGCTTATTTAACGGCCATAACTCGTATCCGGGCGGGTGGATTAAAGGCAGCGACGGCAAACTGGCAGCGGGCGAAATTCAACCGGAAACCAAAACCGCGCTGGAACGGCTGCAGGGCTGGTACAAAAAAGGGATTCTCGACAAAGAATTCGCGTTGAAGGACGACAACAAAGTCGTTGAAGATATCGTTGGCAGTAAGGTCGGGATCGTTTACGGCGAATGGTGGTATTCGAACTGGCCGCTTAACCTGAACCGCGACAAAGATGCGAACGCCGACTGGATTGCAGTGCAGATTCCCGGGATTGACGGCAAGCCGGGCAAATCGCTTGTCCCAAGGGTGCGGATGGGTCACATCGTGACCGTGAACAGCAAGTTCAGCAATCCGGAAGCGGCGATCAAAATGATTAACTTCTATATCGATAAGAATTCGAAAGCGTATTACGACACGAATAAACCGGAGAACGGCTATGTTTATAACTGGTTCGTGCCGAGAATTTACAATCCTGTGGAAATGGAAACGATCTACACAGAAGTAAACAAAGCTTTGGAAAGCAAACAGGATCAAGTCAGCGAAGACGTGCCTTATTTCATCAACGTTCAAAAACCGCTGGATGCGGCGAAAAAGTTTCTGGCCGGCGACAAAAGCGGTTGGGGTCTATACATGAGCCGCGTATCACCGGATGGCGGCTGGGGCGTGACACGCAAAATCCGCGACAATAAGGATTATGTATATAACGAGTTTTATGGTACGGCAACGGAAACGATGGTGGAAAAGGGAGCGCAGCTTGACAAGATGCTCGGCGAAACGTTTACGAAAATCGTCATGGGCGCGCCGATCAGCGAGTTCGATAAGTTCGTAGACAGCTGGAAGGCGCTTGGCGGAGACGATATTACGAACGAAGTTAACGATTGGTATCAAAAGAATGCAGTGAAGTAATGAAGAGGGGGAGAGGTTCGATTGGCGGCCCTCTCCCGTTTTTTATCTTAGGAGGTTGCTCATCGTGAAAGGCAACGCGATCCAAAGGCGGAAAATGAGATGGGAATTTCCGTTTCATATGATGTTATTGCCGGGTGTGCTCGTGACGCTGGTTTACGCATACGGACCGATGTTCGGGATCGTCATGGCTTTTCAAAAGTTCGACCCGGTGCTTAGTTTCTGGAAATCGAAATTCGTCGGATGGAAAAACTTCCGTTATATATTTCACCTGCCCGAATTTAACCAAGTGTTATGGAATACGGTGCTCATCTCCGTGTTGAAAATCGGGTTCGGGCTGCTGGTGCCGCTTTTATTGGCGCTGCTGTTAAATGAGTTAACGAAAAACGGGTTAAAGCGGATCGTCCAAACGAGCATATTTTTGCCTTTCTTTCTCTCATGGACAGTGCTTGGCGGCGTACTTCTTGAACTATTTATGTTGAAAGGGCCGATAAATTCGCTGCTATCCGGAGTCGGCGTCGAGCCGATTATGTTTATGGGCGATGGTAACTGGTTTCGGGCGATCATCGTCGGCTCCGACGTCTGGAAAGGGATGGGCTACAACATGATCATTTTCCTGGCGGCGATTGTCGGCATCAATTCGAGTTTATACGAAGCCGCCGAAGTCGACGGAGCGGGGAAATGGAAGCAAATGATCCATATTACGCTGCCGGGAATGGCGCCGATCATCATTTTGATGGCCACGCTAAGTCTTGGCAACATCTTAAATGCGGGTTTCGATCAAATTCTGATCCTATACAATCCGATCGTGTACGAGCATGCGGACGTTATCGATACGTTTGTGTACAGGCTCGGTATTTTCAGCCAGCAATACGCGCCGGCGGCGGCTATCGGTTTGTTTAAATCGGCGATTTCGTTAGGGTTGGTCGGATTCTCCTATTTTCTTGCATACCGGTTCAGCAATTACCGGATTTTCTAAACGGCTGGAGGAGCGAACGTGGTTTACAAAGCATCGCTGGGCAGAAAAGTATTTACTTTCGTGAATGTGCTGTTTTTGGTCGCGATAACGCTGCTGGGCATATTGCCGTTCGTCCATTTGCTGTCGGTCAGCTTAAGCTCGAACGTGGCGGCAATGGCGGCGGAAGTGAAGCTGTGGCCGGTAGGATTTACGTTCGAAGCTTATCATTATTTGGGAAAAAAGGTGGAATTTCTTCGTTCGCTGGGGGTGTCCGTGGAGCGGGTCGTGCTCGGTACGATCATAAACATGGTGTTGACCGTCCTTGCAGCGTATCCGCTGTCCAAGAGTAACGAGCAGTTTCGTTTTCGTACCTTATACGTCTGGTTTTTCGCGATTACGATGTTTTTCGGCGGCGGGTTGATTCCGACGTACATCGTCATTAAGGAAACTGCCTTGTTGAATTCGATATGGGCGCTCATATTGCCAGGCGCTTTAAACGTATGGAATATGGTCATGCTGCTCAATTTTTTCCGGAACATCCCGAAAGATATGGAAGAAGCGGCAACGATCGACGGCGCAAGCCAGTGGTCGATATTATGGAGAATCTATTTGCCGGTATCTTTGCCGGCGCTCGCCACCATCTTGTTGTTTATGATGGTCGGTCATTGGAACTCGTGGTTTGACGGCATTCTGTATATGAACTCTCCGGAAAAATATCCGTTGCAAAGCTATCTTTCAACGCTCGTCACTTCGATCAACAAAAAGGCGATTTCGCTCGACGATTTGAATGCATTGGAGAACGTCAGCGAGAAAACGCTGCGTACGGCGCAAATCTTTCTCGGCGCGCTGCCGATTATGCTCGTATATCCGTTTTTGCAAAAATACTTTATTAAAGGGATTACCGTCGGCAGCGTAAAAGAATAGACAAGGTTGTCATTTGGGATAGGAGTTGAGAGCTGCATGGGTAAAGTAAAGGTGGCGTTAATCGGCGCAGGCTTGCGCGGACAAAATTACGTCGAGTACGCCATTGAACATCCGGACGACATACAGCTTGTGGCGGTGGCTGATCCGAACGGTGACAGACTGGAGAAAATAAAGCAGCGTCACGGTGTGGCCGATGCTAATTGTTTTGCCGATTGGCGTGATTTGCTGGCTCAGCCGAAGCTGGCCGACGCTGTGCTTATTTGCACGCAGGACAAAATGCACTTCGAACCGACGATGCGGGCGCTCGATGCCGGGTATCATGTACTGCTCGAGAAGCCGATGTCGCCCGATCCGCATGAATGTATCGAAATGGAGAAGAAAGCTCGGCAGACGGGGCTTTCCTTGACGATCTGCCACGTGCTGCGCTATACGAATTTCTTTGGGACGATCAAGCGGCTATTGGATGAAGGCGCCATCGGTCAATTGATGTCAATCCAGCATAACGAGAACGTCGCCTATTGGCATCAAGCGCATAGTTTCGTGCGGGGCAATTGGCGCAATACGGCGGAATCGAGCCCGATGATTCTGGCGAAGTCATGTCATGACATGGATATTTTGCTATGGCTCGCCGGTGCGGATTGCGTGCGGTTGTCCTCGTTCGGCACGCTGTCGCATTTTACGGCTGCTAACGCTCCGGTTGGAGCGCCGAAGCGGTGCACGGACGGCTGTCCGGCTGCTGACGAATGCTTGTATTATGCGCCGAACGTCTATTTGAACGATACGTCCGGTTGGATGGCGTTGGCGATCAGCGATGATCACAGCGATGAGGCGAGGATGAAGGCGTTGAAGGAAGGGCCGTATGGTCGCTGTGTCTACCATTGCGATAACGATGTCGTTGACCATCAGGTCGTCAATATGGAGTTTGCCAATGAAGTGACCGCCGCGTTTACGATGACGGCTTTTACGAAAGAGTGCACCCGAACGATCAAGCTGATGGGGACGAAGGGTGAAATCCGCGGCGCGATGGAGAAAAACGAAATCGAATTGATTCGCTTCGCCGAGTACAAGTCGGAGTTGATTTCTCTAGACATTCCCGGCGGTCATTCGGGTCACGGAGGCGGCGATGAAGGATTGATGCAAGATTTCGTTCGGCTGCTGCAGGATGGCGGTAACGGCAAAGAAGGGCTCACCTCGGCACATACATCGGTGCAGAGCCATTTGATGGCGTTCGCCGCCGAACGGTCAAGGGTAGAAAAAAAGGTGATCGAGATGAAACAATTCGCGGTAGTGTAAATTGCATGCGATAGTCTAGAAATTTAAAACTCGAATGAGTAGGTTGTCCGGGAGATCAGCGATGATCGGAGGGCAACCTTTTTGATATGGAACGAGTCCCCATACGCCCGTAATGCCGATTCGGCATCGAGGCACTAGGCTTTTAGACAGCGCAGCAAACGGAGTTAATCATACGCTTACAAATTTAACGAAAAGTTGACAAGAAGATCGGTTGAAAAATTGGAGACAGAGGAAAATATGCAGAATAACTGAGTTTATCTCGTGATAGAGTGAGTGTGTCCGTACAGCAGGTGCTGTTTCGGGTCAGTCATGATCATTAATCCAAGTGAGAGGGGATTTCTTCAAGTGTACAGAACAACAATAACGTCTAAGCTAACATCGGCAATTTTGGCACTTCTAATCGTTATTTCCGGACTCGCTATACCTAGGAGCGCTATGGCGGCAGCTCCTGCGGCACTTCCGTCGCAAATCGCAATCAGTATAGCCGGAGGCGCACAAGCAGGAAAGTCGGCGATGAGTTTTAATTGGGTAACGGATCCGGCGGTGACCGCTTCGGAAATTATTTACGGTACATCCCCCGATCTGGCTGACGGAGTCAAAAAAAGCGCCGCAATGAGTGCTCCGGTGGCCACAGATATTTTTCCAGAGAATAAGCGGACTGGCTTTAAAGAGATCCATGCCTTTAATGTGGTTATTCAGGATCTTTCGCCTGAAACCAAGTATTATTACAAAGTCGGCAACGCCAGCAGCGGATACAGCGCGATCGCCAGCTTCACCGCTCCTGTGGATCCTGCCGGCAATAAGCCGTTTTCTTTTGTTGTCACTCCCGATACACAAGGGTATTCTGTGAGTACGTTTGACAATACAGCTAAGTTATACGACTATATCAAGGCAAATGAATCGGACTCTGCGTTTCTTCTTCATATGGGTGACATAGTAGAGGACGGGAATGTTTCTGACGAATGGCAGTGGTTTTTCGAAGCAGCTCAAAATCTTTCAAGTACGCTGCCCATCATGGCAACACCGGGTAACCATGACGGTGCATCCTATGACAGAGATTTTGTACAGTATAAATCAAGATTCAACCATACATCTTTACGGAAACCAAGCGGTCTGTCTTCAGTTGCTGCTGGAACCGTATATTCCTTTGATTATGGAGACGCCTTGTTTATTTCTCTTAATTCTTTTGCATCTTCCTCTGACAACGCAATACAGTGGAATTTTGTAGCAAATGAAGCTGCAACAACCTCTAAGAAATGGAAAGTCGTATATTTTCATGTTCCACCGTATGACCCGGGGACAAGTCACTATGCAATCGATAATGTGACAGGAAAAAAACTTACCGATGCAGGCATCGATCTGGTACTCTCCGGTCATGAACATGCCTATGCCAGATCCACTTTAAAGACAACCTCATCTGACGCAGGCACAGGAAGCATTCAAAAAGCAAAATTCGGCGAAGCGCCTACCTATGTCATAGGCGGATCGGTATACAACTATGCTTACAGCCTGGACACCCGCGACACTTCCTGGAACGATTATTTTTATGACCTTCGCATCGACAAAAGCAGTACAGGCGGCGGAGCCATATATTCACCCGGTGTGTACAGCAAGGTTGAGGTTACGAGCAATGCGATCATTTATAAAACGTACTATAAAGCGACAGGCTCTGAAAATCCTTTCCGTGTCATCGATGAATTCACCATTACGAAATCAGGGGATACAATATCGCAGCCGGCAGGCGGCGGTAAAGCGCCTAACTCTGTAACCTTCTTGTTCGACTCCATTAAGCAAGAGGCGGGAAAGTATATTGCGCGCTTTAACTGGGTAACGCCGGTAACAACGAAGTCAACGCAACTCTTTTATGCGAAAAAATCAGACTTTCAAACCAATGGCGGAAAGTTTACAAATGTTGTTGTGGGAACCAATAAAACGGTAGACCTCTCAAGCGCCATTGCAAATGCGAACTATAATAGCGCAGGGACGGCGTACTCCATTGCGCCGATCCAGAGCCATAAGGCGGAGACAGCCGTACTTGAACCGGGTACGGAATATGTATACAGCGTTGGTGACGGTGCAACGAATGTTACAAGCGTAGGTTCACCTGCCAGCTTTAAAACTCCTGCCAGCAATCTCGATACTTTTAATTTTAACTGGGTTACCGACGTACATGCAGCTAGTAACAATAGTGATGGTCATAATGACAAGGCTCTCAATCAAGCATTTGATGATTTCCCGAATGCCTCGTTTATTCTGAGCTCGGGCGACCAGGTCACCTATGGTTTCGACACCTCGGAATGGGATAGTTTTTTTGAGTCAAATGCCGATACGTTTGCACGTGTGCCGCTATATATGGGGACAGGAAATCATGAGTACGACGGTGCAGGCAACAGTTGGGCCCCGAATAGCAGCTGGGACCCGGTGGACCCCACGTTGCAAAACCTTTTGGGACGCTATAATCCGCCTAAAAACGGCGCATCATTTTACGGCGGCGGCGACGGTACGCAAAGAATGGTAGCGGGTATGGACAAAATGCAGTTTGAGTCTAGCAACTACTATTTTGTTTACGGCGACACGCTTTTCTTAATGATGGACTATCAGGACCAGAACAATGCCTCACAAATAAAAGCACAGCAGGATTGGATGAAGTCGGTCGTCAAACAAAACCCGACCAAATGGCGTGTTGCGGTTATACACAAATCTCTTTTCGGATATCGTATGGCAACCCCTGTCGCATCCTGGACAAACACTTTCGATGAAGCGGGAGTCGATGTGGTGCTTATGGGACACGACCATCTCTATGTCCGCACCAAGCTGTATGCGAATGGCGCGAACATTGAGCCGCAGACTTACGGCAATGGAACAACCTATATTACGAACTATTCCGGAAATAACGACAGACGCGGGCCTAATTTCTTAAGTAACAATAGGGACGCTGCAAAAATGGCTTATGTCGATGTAAGAGCAATAGGACCCGGATTTTCGAATATTTCCATTTCACCAACCGAAATCAGAGTGACAAGCAAGGGATATGATGCCAATGGCACATTGGTAAACGGGGATACCAACGCACTAGTCACGAATAAACCGCGTACGCCCAATTTATCGGCATGGAATTATCCCGCGGTCCCGCAGGACGTCAACGAGTTGACGATAACGAATGTTGCCGTTACAGGGATTGCTAAAGAAGGACAAACCCTGAAAGCAGCCGTTACTCCTTCAAGCGCTACCGCTGCATTCAAATGGGAACGCTCGACGGACGGCACGGCGTGGACAGCCATTGAAGGAGCGACAGCATCGCAATATACGATCAAAACGGCGGATGTCGGTTCGTATTTGCGCTCCGTTGCTACGGGAACGGGTTTCTATAACGGAGTCGCAACAAGCACCGCCACAGCCAAAGTCACGCCTCTTGCCGGAAGCGGCACTGCAACCGTAAAAATCGGAACGGCAAGTGAGTTGGCTGCATTTTCGGAAGGGTTTGGCAAATCCGCCTATCCGATTGACGGAAAATACGAGTTGTCGGCGGATATTGATATGAAGGACGTTACATTTGCAGCAATCGGCGGAGGCGCCGCTCCAACTCCATTTTTAGGCACATTCAATGGAAAAGGGTACACGGTACGAAATCTCAAAATTTCGAGCAGCAACAATAGCACAGGCTTCTTCGCCTATATAGGCACGGGCGGCAGAGTCGTAAACGTTAAATTAGCGAATGCGGATATTACCGGCGTCAACAGCACAGGTGCCATCGCAGGAACTTCCATCGGAACGATTGAAAACAGCTATGTAGATGGAAAAGTAACCGGTGTTGGCTATACTGGAGGTATAGTAGGACTGCTCCATGCGGGAACCGTGCGAAATTCCTCCGTATCCGCAGATGTTTATGGAAATACAGTTGGAGGCTTGATTGGAGGTTCAAACTGGAACAATTCAGGTTCTCCTCTTACCCAAAAAGATACGACAACGGGAAAAGTCATTCTTAACAACTATGTGAATGGTACGGTCTCAGGGCTTGTCGGAGGTCAATATTTCGGTGCTGTTATTGGAGATATGGGCGGTTCTTCGGGAAGTCTGCTCCAAACCTTTAATGGCAATGCGGTGTCCAATGCAGTAAACGGGGTTACACCTGGTAAAATAGCAGGCTATTGGTCCGGCAGCAGGCCGATCATTGACACGAACCAAGTCAATTACTATGACAGCGCCAAGTTAAGCACAAGTGGTCTGCCTTCGGGTATCGTCGCTGCTTTCGCAGGAAAGGCGGCCGCCGATTTTGCTGAAAAAGCAACTTTCGAGGCTCTGGGATGGGACTTTACTAACGTTTGGGATTGGGATGCAATGAATAACAAGCCCGTCCCGCGAGTGCTTGATATTGGCGGCGGAGAAGAAGATAATTTCGTAACCATTATTGCTTCGGCAAGTTCGGGCGGGACGATTTCTCCAGACGGATATGCTTTGGTTGAGCGCGGACAGAGTCAAAAGTTCACTTTCACGCCAAACCAATATTTTGAAATCGACACCGTAAAAGTTGACGGAGTGGTAAACACTGCGGCTGCTGCGGCAGGCGAGTATACCTTTAACAATGTTACTGAAGTACACAATATTGACGTCACCTTCAAGCTTTCCGATGCCACTTCCGGCGTTGCTCCAAGCCTTGTCTCAACAAGCGCATATTACAACAAGGCTGTTGAAGCACATATTTGGGTAACGGTAGATTTTGGTCAAGGCGCCTTGGGAATTCAAAAGGAAAACTGGCGGAAAGCGGTAAAAAGCGTGAAGATCATGAAGGACAATGCACTGGTTCTTGATGCCGCTGGCTGCTATTGGTTCCCAAGCACAGGTTACGGCGCACCACCGGAACGGCTTGAAATTGCATATGACGACATAAACAAGCTTCCTGAGTATGGTAAATTAGTTCCAGGGACATATGACCTTGTTATTACCTTTGCAGACTTAAAATCCAGTGTATACACCATCCCTCTGACAGTAGAAGATAGGAAAGTCTCTGCCCTCACTGTAGATGGAGGTACAATTACGGTAGACGGAGCTGCGGTAGACAGTCCTGCACAGATTAAGGAGAACTCGCAAGTTACAGTGACGGCTGCTGTTCCAAACGGACAACGCTTTGTAAAATGGACAGCGACAGGACTTGCAAATGAGAGTTATACAGCAAATCCACTTACATTTGCGATGCCGGCAAGCCAGGTTACTTTGAAGGCTGTGTATGAAATCTTACCAATCAGAAATGCGGATTTGAGAGATCTTACGGTGGACGGCACGAAAGTAAGCGGATTTAGCGCCGACAAGACGAGCTACACGGTGAGTGTGCCGAAAAACCAATCTTCCGTGAGGGTTACGGCAACTGCGGCCGATGCGAAAGCTACTGTTGCAATTGCAGGCGGCGACAAACTAAAAGTAGGAGACAACACCGTAACTGTGACCGTAACGGCACAAGATAAAAAGACGACGAAAGTTTACACGATTATCGTAAAACGTGTTGACAAGGTAGGCGGTGGCAACGGAGGCGCCAACAAGTAAGTTTTATACGATCTTTAACGTCAAGCCCCCGGCATATGAGCCGGGGGCTTGACGTAATTAATT
Source organism: Cohnella silvisoli (assembly GCF_021190915.1). GTDB lineage: Bacteria > Bacillota > Bacilli > Paenibacillales > Paenibacillaceae > Cohnella > Cohnella silvisoli. Next base: position 95,621 of record NZ_JAIOAP010000015.1, on the reverse strand, counting down.
AGGTTGTCAAGCTTAAAATGAATTTGATCTTTTTTGGAAAACAACAACGGGATTGTCCCTCAAAAAATATCGCTGTGTGAGGAAGAAGAGCAGCAGCAGCGGTAGCAGCGCTATAGTCGATGCAGCCATCACATGCGGCCAAGGCGTCGCGCCGTATTGGGAGGAGAAGCTCGTAAGACCAAGCGCGACGGGGTACAGCCGCTCGTCGTTCAAATACAGCAGCGGACTGAACAGATCGTTCCAGCGCCCGATAAATTCCAGCAGCAGCGAAGTGACTAGCGGAGGAACGGAAAGCGGGAGCATAATTCGCGTATAAATTTGCAGCCTGCCGCCCCCGTCTATTTTCACGGCGTCCTCAAGCTCCCTTGGAATGCCCGTGTAAAATTGGCGAATCAGCAAAATATAATAGGCGCTGCCTGCGAACGCCGGAATAACCAGCGGCAAGTATGAATTGATCCATTGCAGCTCGTTGAACAACAGGTATTGCGGAATCATCGTCGCATGCCCCGGGAGCAGCAGCGTGGCTAATGTCAAAACCATCAAGACTTGGCTTCCCCTTGCGGGCAGTCGCGCGAATGCATATGCGGCCAGCGAAGAGGCGGCAACGGTCGCGAGTGCCGTCACGCCGGCGTACCAGAAGGAATTAAGCAGAAAGCGTCCCAGCGGAGCCATCTCGAAGATGTGGACGTAATTGTTCCACTGCGGCTTTGCCGGGAGCAGTCTCATGGGATACCGGTAAATTTCCGCCGTCGATTTGAGCGAGGCGGACAGCATCCAGAGCAGCGGGAAGCAGATGAAGCCGAGCGCGGCATACAGGAACGAATAGCGCAGCGCGCTTCGGCCTATTCGCACGAAGCGCGCTGTCCGGTTTGCTTCAAACAACATGGCGACGTCCTCCTTTATTGCTCGCTGCCGGTTTATTCTCGTAATAGACGAACGGTCTGGTCAAAGCCACGATCAGGCAGATCGACGCGAATGTAAGCAGCAGCAGGATCCATGCCATAGCCGAAGCATAGCCCATGTCGAATTGAAAGAAAGCGGCTCTGAACAAGTAATAAACGTAGAAATAGGAACTCCATTCCGGTCCGCCTTTCGTCACGATATAAGCGGGCGTAAAAACCTGCAAGGAGGAAATAACGTCCATAACCGCATTGAACAGCAACACCGGCGACAGCAGCGGCAGCGTAATCTTAAACAGCGTCTTGAGCCTGCCCGCTCCGTCGATCTTGGCTGCGTGAAATAACTCGGCTGGCAATACTTGCAGCGCGGCTAGGAAGATCAAAGTCGTACTTCCGAGCGAAGTCAAATCCATCACCACGATGGAGGGGATAACGGATTTCGGATTTTGCAGCAGCAGCGGTCCTTTCAGGCCTAGCACGGAGGATAGAAAGGTATGGATAAAGCCGGAATGAGGGTCCATGAGCGAGGACCACAGCAGCGCGACGGCGATTCCCGACACGAGGCTCGGCAGGTAATACAAGGTGCGCAGCAGCGCTTGTCCGACAACGGCGGAATGGAGCAGAAGCGCAAGCGCAAGCGTGCTAACGAGATGAAACGGCACGGCCAGCAGCGTATAAGCCAAAGTTGCCTTCAGTGATTTGGCAAGCAGCGCGTCGTTCAGAAGCGCTGAATAATTGTCCAACCCCGCAAACGAAGGAGGCGCAAACAGCGAGTAATTCGTAAAGCTGAGCAGACCGGAGGCGATCAACGGCTCGCCGCTGAACAGCGCAAATCCGCATACCCAGGGAGACACGAACAGCCAGAAGGCGACGGTATCCTTCCTCGACTCATTCAAGATGCAGGGACTCAAGATTGCGCTGCATATCGGCCAATCCTTCCTCTACGCTTGTCGTTCCGTTCCACACGGGCCCCAGGCTTTGATTCATCGTGTCCAGAATGATCGGATAATAGGCAATCAGGTGGTTATCCGCTCTCCGTCCGTACTTGAGCGCCCCTTCGTGTACTTCCTTGAGGTCCCGCGCGTCCATGTCAAGCTCCGCGGCCGTCGCCTCGTACCATTGCGTGAGCAGGCCGGATTCCGCAGGCGTTCGGCCGACATCCGTCATGTAGCTTCCGGCGCCGCCATCCGGAGAGGTCAAGAACTTGACGAATTCCCACGCTTCGTCAGGATGACTCGTTGCTGCCGAAATGGACCAGGGATCCACATACAGCGGCACTTGTCGACCTTCATGATAAGGCACTGCGGCTACGCCCCAGCGAAAGTCCGCGCTCTGGTAAGAGCGCAATCCCCATCCGCCCGTTATGGTCATCGCGATTTTGCCGGACAGGAACGGATTGCCGAGCGTATAAGCCGAGCTAAGCGCCTGATGGCTTGGGGAAACGCCGTCCGTGAGCGCAAGTTCGCTGAAGTAGCGGATCGCGGCCGTATTTTCCGCGGTGACGACGTTCGGTTTGCGTATCAAGCCGGTTTCATAGGCGTCGGCGGGCAGCAGATCTCCGCCGAACGCCCAAGATAACGCATTGGGCGAAAGCTCGTGCATGACGCCGTAAATATGCGTCTCGGGGTTATCGGTTGCCAACGTCAGCCGGCGGGCAACGTCTCTCATCGTCTCGAACGTCCATGTCGTATCGTCCCAGTTCGTCGGCGGGTAGGGGAGCTGTGCCTGATCGAACAGATCCTTGTTGTAATAAAAATAGGTAGCGTTGCTGATGTAAGGGACGCCGTAAAGCTTGCCGTTCACTCTGTAAATGTCCATCATCTTTACGTCCAATCCGTTCATTTCGGCCTTGCTGTTCTCGTAATAGGGAGATAAATCCAGCAGAGCGCCCATTTGCAAATAGGTGGCGAAGCCGCTATCCGCCTGATTCGGATTCCAGATGTCCGGCGCATTGCCGCTTGCGATCAGGGCGGCGAGTTTCTGATCGAACTGTTCGTAAGGAACGTTCAGCAGCTTGATTCGGATATGGGGGTGAGTGTGCCCGAATTCGGCGACTGTCTTCTCCTGCCACTTGTTTTTGACCGGATCGGTGGACATCAACCAGACCAGCTCCGCCTGCTCCGAAGCGGCCGGCGAAGACGCGGCTCCGAACCCGCCGCCGGCGCACCCCGCCAGCATAGAAAGAATGACCAGGAAACAGCCCGCAAGCCGCAGCAGGCGCCGCAATCGATTATTGTTGAACATGATGAGCCTCCTCGTTCCTTTGAACATATTTCAGTTTTTTTCGCCCATTGTTCTGCGATACTTGAGTGGAGTTACGCCTGTCAGCTCTTTGAATACGCGGCCGAAATGCGTCGCGTTGTCGTAGCCGGTTTGCTCGGCGATTTCGGCAACCTTGAAGCTGCTCGACTTGAGCAGCTTCTTGGCTTCTTTGACCCGGACGTTGTTTAAGTATTGCACGAAGGACAGGTTGGTGCTGTTTTTGAACGTTTTGCAGAAATAGGAGGGGCTGATATCGAAGTTTTCCGTAATGCTGTCAAGGGTGAGACGGTCCGCATAGTTGCGGTGGATATACTCGACGATGCCCCATATTTTTTTATGAATCGGCGTCGTTTCGGCGGCGGATGCTTGTTGAATGCCATTCAGCTTGCGCTGAACGAACAGCATCAGTTCAAGAAGCAGAGCTTTCAAATATTGGTCGGAAACGGGATCTTCGCTTTTGTACTCCGCGATCATCTGATCGAACAGCGACTCGATCTTATGTTGATCGCCCGTATTCAGCCGAATGGCGTTGAAGGGCGTGTCGAAGTTGGCGAACAGCCTGGACATCCAGGGGATGCCGAGCAAATCGTTGGCGAACTCCTTTTTCATCAGCAGAGTAACGCGTTCGAACGGCTTGGCTTGCGGATTGATTAGCTTGTGAAGCTCGTTTTTATTAATTAGCAGCAGCATGCCGTTGAGGATGTGGTAGGTGGTTTCCTTGATCAGATAACTCAGCTCGCCCGAGATTAAATAAAGGATTTCATAACCGTCATGGTAGTGCAGATTGGGCATTGCGGACTTCGTGATATTTTTGCGGCTGATGTAAAAATGAGGGGATTCGTAGAAATCGGCTTTCATACGAGGTGCTCCTTCCTGATGTTCTTTCTTGAGTATAAAGGATATTCTGAATCTGGAGCTTCGCGGTCGGCAGATTTAATCGTGCGCTTACAATTTTGACGAAAAGTTGATGATAGTATCCGTTGAAAAATCGGGGTATGAGGAAAATGTGCGGAAAAGCAATATTTCGCGCCGCGAGCCAAGAGGCACTTGAAGTATGTTCTGTAAAGTTTTACTATCAGGGTAATGTTAATTAAGCGTCGGCGAATGGAAGCGAAGGTGAAATCATGATTCTCGTTGGCTTGGCGGGATGGGGGGACCACGATACTCTCTATCCGCCAGGAACCGGAGCGAAGGACAAGCTGAGAGGCTATAGCGAGCAATTGCCGATCGTGGAGATGGACAGTTCGTTCTATGCGGTCCAGCCTAAAGATCGAATGGCCCGATATGCACAGGAAACAACGGAAAGCTTTCGTTTTATCGTGAAAGCCTATCAGGGGATAACGGGACATTTGCGGGGAAAACCCTATTATGAGAATGACGATGACATGTACTCGGCGTTTCGCGAAAGCCTTGAGCCTGTTATGCAAGCGGGCAAGTTATCCGCGGCGCTGTTTCAATATCCGCCTTGGTTCGACTGCACTAAGGAAAATGTTCGCGTGCTCCGAGATACGAAGAAGAGGATGGAAGGATACCCTTGCGCGCTAGAGTTCCGCCATCAGAGCTGGTTCGTGCCGGAATTCCGGGAGAAGACGCTCTCGTTCATGAGAGAGGAAGGCTGGATTCATAGCGTTTGCGATGAACCGCAGGCCGGTGTGGGATCAGTGCCTACCGTACCGGAAGCGACTCATCCGGAGTTTACGCTCATTCGGATGCATGGAAGGAACGTTGGGGGCTGGAGTCAGAGCAGTGCGCCGAACTGGAGAGAGGTTCGTTATTTGTACGATTATAATGAAGAAGAATTGAGCGAATGGCTTGATCGAATCGAACAATTGCGCACGCAGTCTACGGTAGTGGGGATTATTTTCAACAATAATTCCGGTGGACATGCGGCAGGAAACGCCAAACAGCTTATGCGCATGCTGGATTTACCTGTTCAAGAGCTGCCCATGCAAATCGATCTATTCAACCTCTAAAAAGAAGGGAACATCACAGACTCATGATCAGATTCGGCATCATCGGAACGAACTGGATTACGGAAGACTTCATTAATGCAGCTCGTCAGATCGGGGATTTCACGCTAACCGCCGTGTACTCCCGCACGGAAGAGAAAGGGCGTCAATTCGCGGGTAAGCACGATATTCCTAACGTCTATACGAATCTGGAACAATTCGCGGCTAGCTCCGAACTGGATGCCGTCTACATAGCGAGCCCGAATTCCCTTCATGCGGATTATGCCATCTTGTGCATGAATCATGGGAAACATGTGTTGTGCGAGAAACCGCTTGCCTCGAACGCGCATGAGGTGCGGCGAATGTTGGAGGCAGCGAGCGTTAATGGCGTGGTGTTGTTGGAAGCCATGAAGTCTACTTTTACGCCGAACTTCCTCGTAATCCAGAATAATCTACATAAAATCGGGCCCGTCCGCAGGTACTTCGCAAGCTACTGCCAATACTCTTCGCGTTATGACATCTATAAGAGAGGCGAGGAGATCCCGAACGCGTTTAACCCTCTATTTTCGAATGGCGCTTTAATGGATTTGGGCGTGTATTGCATTTATCCGCTAGTCGTTCTGTTCGGGCAGCCCGAGCGGATCCAGGCAAACGGACTGATGCTAGACTCCGGTGTAGATGGGGCGGGAAGTCTGCTGCTCTCCTATAAAGACATGGATGCGGTCATTCAATACTCCAAAATCGTCGATTCTTATGCGAGCGCAGAGATTCAAGGGGAGAACGGGACGATCGTGTTCGATAAAATCAGCAGACCGGACAAAGTGCAAATCCGATATCGCGACGGCAAGGTCGAGGAGCTCACCGAACCGCAAGCGGACAATGCGATGTATTACGAGGTTCAAGAGTTCATTCAGTTGATTAAGAGCGGAGCCAAGCAATCTTCGGTTAACTCCCATGCGAATTCCTTGAAGGTTATAGAGATCATGGATGAAGCTCGGAAGCAGATAGGGTTGATCTATCCTGCGGATCGGATATAGGGGAGTCGCCGTGTCTGTAGTCACCAGGTTAATCGACGAATATGGCGGCGCTATGCTTTACAGGGGTATGGCAATTATTGCTTTACTAGGGTTTCTATCGGGATTATATTTGGTTAAAAAGCCTTTCGAAAACTCATAAACGGTGGTGCGACAAATGGGAAATGAACAGATTGGGGTTATGATCAAACAAGGGCCGCAGTCGTGGTCGATTATTCAACAGCATAATGGTGCAGCTTCTGTTGAGCTTGCGGGAATTTGGTCGATGAAGGATAAGGTAGCGGCAGCGCAAGTATGCGTTCGTGTAGTTAGAGAGGACTCGGCCGAGACGGTTCGTGACTGGGCGTTGGCAACGATGGGAGAAGGGCAAACCTGGAGTGTCCGGTTAGAGCAGGTGCCTGCGGGGGGATTGTACCGTATCGAGACGTGTTTGCAAATCGACGGCAATCGAGAGATTGAATGGGGCATACGCGGAGATATGGTACACCACGTAGGCGTCGGTGATCTATGGATCATTGCCGGACAGAGCAATGCCGCGGGTTACGGTAAAGGGCCTATTAACGACGCACCTGAGATGGGTATTCACTTATTCCGGAATAACGGGCAGTGGGACTTGGCAACCCATCCCTTCAACGAATCGACGAACACGCTTCATATCGAGAATCGCGAGACGGCTAATCCTGGCCATTCTCCGTTTCTCGCATTTGCCCGGCTCGTTAAACGGGAAACCGGCTATCCGATCGGTCTTGTGCAAACCGCTCTTGGCGGATCGCCGCTGCGAGCGTGGAATCCGGAGGAAGAAGGTACGCTTTACCGTAATCTGTTGAATATCGTGAAGGCGGCAGGCGGATCCGTTAAAGGAGTTCTTTGGTATCAAGGATGCAGCGACTGCAATCCGGACGAGAGCAATACTTATGCGGAAAGGTTCGGTGTCATGGTCGCGGGGTTAAGGCGAGATTTGAAGGATGCCATTCTTCCCTTCATGACGGTTCAGTTAAACCGTCACACTGCATTTAATGCCACGCTCGAAGACAATCGCTCATGGGGCACGGTGAGGGAACAGCAGAGAACAGCTGCGCGAACGATTCCGCATGTCACCCTTATTCCGGCAATCGATTGTTCGCTGTCCGACGAAATTCATAATAGTCCCGCAGGCAATCTGCTCATTGGAGAGAGAATGGCTAGGGCGGCTCTTGCAACCGTCTATGGCAAAGAGATCCACTACAATGCACCAGAAATCAGCGAAGCTCGAATCGTCACGGACGAAGCAGGCAAGCAGACGTTGGAAGTCGTTTACGATCATGTAGGCGGCTATCTGTTATCCATCGGACCGAATCAGCCGGTCTTCACTTTGGAAGACGAAGAGGGCAGTGTCCAAGTGCTTGAGTGGTCAATATCCGGCAAAAACACCATTCGAGTAACTCCGGAGCGTCCTCTGAAGGGGCAAGCCTATGTTAACGGGGGATACGAAAGAAACCCGGCGGCTTATTTTCCTCTCGATAGCTTGACCTATATGCCTCCTCTGGCCTTCTACCGTTTTCCTGTGAAATAAACCATTTAAGAGAGCGAAGCGGTTAAACCGTCACGCTCTCTTTTTTGAATGAAGTTATAACAAATACTGGGGGTTCAAATATGAATGAGTATCTTAAGAATAGCGGAATCAGAGAACATCATAAGAAAGCCATTACCTACCTGATCAATCGATTTCAACAAGATTCGGATTATTTGGCTGTCATTATAGCTGGCTCGGTAGCGAAAGGATTAGCACGGGAAGATTCTGACATTGATTGTTATTTGGTTGTTGAAGATAAGCACTTCGAAGAGCGAAAACAGAGAGATCATTTATTTTATTATGAAGAAGAAGGGTGTGAGTACAAGGGAGGGTATTACGACGGGAAAATCATTAATTATGCGTTTCTGAGAGCTGCGGCAGAAAGAGGAAGCGAGCCAACACGAGCTTCTTTTGAAGGGGCGTTGGTCGCATTTTCCCGTATACCTGAATTGACTGAGCTTGTTAGCCGCATTGCCGTGTATCCGGAATCTAATCGGGAGAGAAACTTTTCGGATTTTTTCGCTCAAGTGGAGTTGTACGGAGGCTATTTTGCTGATCGAGCTTTAACGTTGAACAATGCGTACTTATTATCACATGCGGTCAGTCAAGTTGCATTATTTGCAGGGAGACTGATTCTCGCTTATAACCGAATATTGTTCCCATGCCATAAATCAATGATGATTACCTTGGAAAAGGCACCCAAAAAACCAGATTCGTACATGAAGTTGCAGGAGTTGATGCTTAGGAACCCTAATAAGGAGACGATTAGTGCATTTGTCGAGTGTGTTCGTTCCTTCCATGATTGGGGAATTACGCCATATGAAGCAGTCAGCCGTTTTATCGTGAATAACGAGTGGAACTGGTTGGATCATGAACCTCCCATTAGCGATAGGTAGGATGTTGCTGGGAGAATGGCGAATCGAAAAAATTATTCCATCATGTCGATTCATTCGATATCTATTCGTCGTTCATATAGAAGCAAAATCTAGTACACAAAAGGAGACATACCATGTACTCAATTACTTCAAAAGACGGCACCAAGATCGCCTATGACAAAAAGGGTCAAGGACCGGCGCTCATCCTGGTAACGGGTGCGTTCAGCTACCGTAATTTCCCGGGTCAGGTGCAGCTGGCTAATCTGTTGTCACAGCACTTCACGGTGTTCAACTACGATCGCCGCGGCCGCGGCGATAGCGGAGACACGCAGCCCTATGCCGTAGAGCGCGAGTTTGAAGATCTTCAAGCAATGATTGATGAAGCTGGCGGCTCGGCGTACGTATGGGGTTTGTCATCCGGGGCGGTTCTTGCGTTGCAGGCAGCAGCCAGGGGGGCAAACATCACGAAATTGGCTCTGCATGAACCTCCGTTCGTGGTTGAAGCTACAGACCGCAAACCGCCGAACAATTTCGACAAACACGTTGCTGAGCTAATTGCCGCTAATCGCCGGGCAGAGGCCATCAAGTACTTTATGACGCAGGGGATGGGTGCTCCTTCATTCGTTGTCGGCTTGATACGTATAATGCCAGGCGTGTGGTCTAATCTCATGGCTGTTGCTCACACTCTCCCCTACGACGCGGCTTTGTTGGCTGAATATTTGGACGGAAAGCCGCTGCCTGCCGAATTATGGCGTACAGTCACGATGCCAACGCTGGTGCTCGAAGGCATTGAGAGCCCGGCTGCGCTGCGTCATGCCGCCCAGGCACTGGCCAACGTGCTCCCTAACGCGCAATTGATGAGTAAAAAGGGACTTGGCCATACCAAGAAACTTAATACCAAAATCATTTCATCGGAGCTTACAGCATTCTTTGTAGGCGGAAAATAGGAGGTATACACAAAGCGGTAGCCCGCAAAGCCAAGATGAAGGGATTTTTGTAACATGTTCATCGGACAACCGTATGATGGAACAAAGCGTCTCCTCCCGGAGACGCTCAGCCTGTTGAAAAACCTCAACAGACTATTCCATTTTCTTTAACGGATTACCGCGTTAATTTGTTTGGGGGCGAGAACTCCCCTAAATCCTATCGGGTTGACTTCGTGGAGCCTCCGCCGTTTGTTCCGCATAGTGCTTTAGTACATATTCCTTGGGAGTAACGCCAAATTTTTTTTTGAACAGGCTGAAAAAATACGTTTCATTGGCCACGCCAATGCGCTCCACAATTCCCCTGATGCTACTGTTCTGCTCCAATAGCAATTCTGATGCCTTTAATAGACGGGTTTCGTTTATATAATCGGCTACAGACATTTGCTTCCCCGCTTTGAACAGATTTCCTAACTTGCGTGATGAAATCTTCATCATGGAGGCGATTGAGGCCAGACAAATGCCCGGATCGCTATAGTTGGTCCAAATATAATTCGCTACCGTCTCCACAACATAGGCATCCAAGGAGACTGTAACTGGCACCTTGGTCTCGTTTTGTAACGCTTTCTTCACAATACTAGACAGCTCCCACTCGATTTCGTTCAGAGTTTCCTTCTTGCTCAAATGAAGAGAGAGGGAGGAAAGCTCGATAAGTAGGGAAGAGGATGAAGGATGGCCCTCGATGTCGAGGCTTTTCTTGACAGCTTCAATCAGTGCAAAAATAGCCGTCAAAGCATGCTGATACTCCAAAGAGCGGATTTTCTCAAAGATGGCGGTTAAGCATGCCCGTGCATCTTCCGCCTCTTTGCCTATCATCGCACCGTGAAGCTGTCTGATCAGTGCAGAGGGGACTTCGCTTTGCCCACTGGAGCGATCAAAATTGCAACTGTCGGGATGCAGGATAGCACCATGCCCATATTGAAAACGGTACGAGGACTGATTCAATGTTTGGTTATATAGGGCAAATAATTGGACGAATTCTTCTGTTTCTCGGCTGATGGAGACGGTGAAGCTGAGCTTGTAGAAACGCCTCACTGTCTGTCTGGCTTGCTCCAACAAGGGTATTAGATCTTCGGGAAAGTCCGTATCATCAGGAACGCCCACAATAAACCCCACATGGTCTTCCTTCAAATCAAGCCCCTCATTTGCGAAGGAAGGTGATAGCCATTCGGATACAATGTTTAACAAGGCAAACCGGATAGCTTCTTGAACCTTGGTGGAATATTGCTCTCGGAATCGGCTGTAATCGTCGATTTTTAATAGCACCACGGCGTAGGTAGCCCTGCGTGGTAGAATGATACCGGTCCTGGCGAATACCTCCTCCAACTCATACCAATTCATCAGAAGTTTCTCCGTTAAAAAACGTCTAAGCCAATAATGCTTCTTTACGTCCCGATATTGGTAATGCTCGTCCTGATAGCTTTGCAGTGTGGTCATAGATTGCTTGAACACATGGTCCAGGTAGGATATTTCATCTCGGTGCTCTCTTTGAACGAAGGGGGCGTCTTTTCCGTCTGAAACCAGTTTGACGAGCCTTCCTATAGGCATGTAGAGCCTCCTGGCTACAAGCACGGAGACGATAATGGAGGCGCCCAGAAAGACAGCTGTAATGAAAAGGATGGAAGATTTAAAGCTGTTCAGATAATGATACACCTCAAGAGCCGGTTGAATTTTCAGAAAGGTCATACCCATGGAGCTGTTGTCCGCATACGTAATCAAATATTCTTTGTTATTGTTACTTTCCACAAAGGAACCTTGTTCCCCTTCCAGAGTTTCCGTAGAGAGGCGGCGGATCAAGGCTTCTTTCAACCAATCCGGTTGCTCCCCGATGTCCCCGACGGTATTAATGAGCCGATTGTCGCGGTCCATTATAAGAATATGAGCCCCTTTTCCAGGATCGATCATATTCACTTCATGCAGACTGTCCAGAATCCACTCAGCCTTGATGTTGATGACAACGGCACCGCCGTAGCTGCCGTTTTCCGGTTTCTCGAACATAAAATAGGAAAATACAGGCTCACCGACCTCACGACCGTTTACCAGCTTGCCTAGATTTCGGTAGACAGGTTTCAATTTGGGTAGGGGCGTATCCTCATCAAATAATGCTTTAATCAGCGGATCATCGAAAAAAACAGGGGAACCGGTATTGTAGAAAGACCGGGTCTGTGGATTGTAGACGCTGATGGAATGAACGTATAAGTTGGCCGATGTAACCGTGCTGGATGCCTTGTTCATCTTCAGGGCGATGGCGGACATGTCTTCACTTTGGCCGAACATGATATCGCTGATATCCGGATTCAGATAAAAAGACTGAGTCAAGCGGACGATGGATTCATTCATCTGGCTCAGATTGTAATTCACTTGATAGACGATCTTGCGGCTGCTGATGCTGTCCTGGCTGCCTAATAGACTACGGGCGTTTCCGTATAGAATCGCCGCAAGTATGCTTACCAGCAACAGCACGGCAATACTGGTAAACGCTATCATCTTCATAAGCAGACTTCTTGTTCTGAGCCATGCTATCACATCTTTCATGGGGGGTGCTCCTTTTAGATAAGCGGACGATATAGCTCCAAGGATACCGGAAAGGGCGGCGGTGTGTACAGGAAGAAGACAAAACTCAAAAGAAACGACAGTTTTTAAAGGAAAGAAACAGTCCCCGGTTATCTTCCCGCCTTTAGTAAAGCAAGCAATTCATCCACATCAACAAATGCAAGTGCTACCGAGGTGTCCGTCGCCCATTAATTAACGGCAATTTTGCCAGTGTCGGCATCTGACAGAGCAGCGCAAGGGGAGTAAATAGAACGAACAATACTCGAAAGGGACGTCGTTTTTTGAATAGATGAATGGTGTTTTTGGGGATTTATGAAAATATTGCGAGGGTCGGCAGTGGTCAAACAAGTACATTTTCAGATTTTAAAGAATACGCGAATATCTGTATTTACGGTCATTTATCAGAGGAATCGTCAAAGTTTGAAATTTACATGCCTCGATAGCGGGCGTACAGTTAGAGCTAGCAAATGGGCCGGCGCGGACCTGGGAAATGGACTATAAATAAACGCGAACCGGCAAGGAGGAGAACTGGACATGAAAACTTTAAGGAAAAATGGGGGACTGCTGTTGCTGGCGCTGCCAGGCATCGTTGTGCTTTTTATATTCCAGTATGTTCCCCTATACGGCCTGCTGTTGCCGTTTAAAGACTATCGATACGATCTGGGCATTCTGAACAGCCCTTGGACAGGGTTTGATAATTTTACGTATCTTTTTAACGGAAACTCCCTACAGCGGGCGCTGCGAAACACGTTGTCCTATAATTTTGTGTTTATTGTGCTTGGGACATCCATTTCCGTTTTCGTGGCACTGCTTTTTCGGGAGTTGGGCCGAGGCGGCGTTAAAGTGTATCAGACGGTTTTGTTTATCCCCTATTTTATCTCCTGGGTGGTAGCAGGTTTCGCGTTCAGGGCACTTCTGGATATGGATTATGGCGTGCTAAACCAGGTGCTAGGCTGGTTCGGGCAGGAACCCATTATGTGGTACAACGAAGCGAAATATTGGCCTTTCATTCTGATAGTGGCAGCTGTATGGAAAGGTTTGGGTTATTCGGCGGTTATCTACTATGCGGCATTGATGGGCATCGATTCGGAATATTATGAGGCCGCTAAGATTGACGGTGCGAGCCGGTTCCGGCAGGCGATATCAATCTCCGTGCCAATGATCGCACCGATAATCATTATGCTTGTCATTCTAAACATCGGCAAAATCTTTTATAGTGATTTCGGATTGTTCTACAACGTTACGCTTAATTCATCCCAGCTGTATCCTACAACGGATGTTATAGATACCTTTGTTTATCGTTCTTTAATAGACATGGGTGATCTCGGAATGGCATCAGCCGCAGGTTTTTTCCAATCCATCGTAGGCTTTGTGCTGGTTCTCTTGACCAATTACATTGTACGGAAAGTTAATTCCGACAATGCACTATTTTAAGGAGGCCCGATCTTGAATACATCGACAACCAAACGCCCTCCGGTCTCATGGGGACAAGTATTTACTCATCTGGGATTTATCGTCTTTTGCGCTGTGTCCTTATACCCGTTCTTGGTGGTAGTGGGCACCTCGTTCCAGAATGAAGGCGAGATTATCCGTAAAGGGTATTCTGTTATTCCTAGTCTATTGGACTTTTCCGCTTACAAGATGATTCTTCATGATCCGACAACGCTGATCCGTTCCTATATCGTCACCATAGGGACAACGGCATTAGGCGCCATCGCTGGTTTGTGGATTACTGCCAGCTACGCCTTTGCCATCGTCCGCAAGGATTTTGCCTATCGGAAGCAGCTCTCGTTTTATGTCTTCTTCACTATGTTGTTCAACGGCGGCATGGTACCCTCTTACATTCTTATGGTGCGCTGGCTGGATCTCAAAGACACCATCTGGGCGCTGGTCCTGCCCATGCTTATCAGTGGTTGGCACGTGATGTTAATGAAGGGATTCCTCCAGTCAGTGCCCGATGCGCTGTACGAATCCGCCAAAATTGATGGTGCTGGAGAATTTACCATCTTCACACGCATTGTCCTGCCGCTGGCCAAGCCAGCTCTGGCTACTGTAGGTTTGTTCCTCCTGCTGGAGCATTGGAACGATTGGTGGCTGACCCTTTTATATATCGAGAATGAGAACTTGATGAAACTGCAATATATTCTGATCAGGGTGCTTAGGAATATGGAGTTCCTTAACAGCGCAGAAGCTATGCAATACGGTCTCGTTAAGGAAGGGCAGCAAGTGCCAAGCCTTGGGGCACGGATGGCCATGTGTGTGCTTGCGGCAGGACCTATGCTGGTGGTCTTCCCGTTTTTCCAGCGTTACTTTGTTCAAGGCCTGACTGTCGGTGCAATCAAAGGGTAAGCAGTCAACCGGTACGGTTCCAGTTTCGGAAAATAGCCTGTTTCATGGGCATTTTCATATAAGCAATTGTAATTCATACTAAGGGAGGCTCTAACATGAAAGAGACACGCACCAAAAATCCTAAGAAAGCGACCGATCGGGTTATTCAATGGATCGCAGCGGGAGCAGTACTGGCCGTTGCTCTAACCGGCTGCGGAAGCGGCAATGAGGGTAACAATTGGGACAAGGCTTCGGTCCAACCCGAGACATCCGCAAATGCAGACAAACCGACGGAAATCGCGAATGTAAGTTGGTACATGCTCAAACCCATCGATACGATTAAGAATCAGGAATCGGTGGAAGCGGAAGCCAATAAAATGCTGGAGGCAGTCAACGCCAAGCTTCATATCAATTTTATCGACAATGCCGCCTGGGAGGACAAAATGAAGCTGATGTCGGCCTCTGGAGAGCCGTATGATCTGGTGCTGACATCAAGCTGGACGAATTCGATCAGCAACAATGTAGCCCGCGGAGCTTTTCTGCCGTTGGACGATCTGCTTCAAGAGTACGGTCAGGATATCTTGAAGAAAGTGGATCCTCGGGCATGGGACGCGGTAACTTACAACGGCAAAATAATGGCTATACCTGCTCAGTCCCCGTATTCTGCTCCAGTGGGGTTCGTTTTCAAGAAGGATTTGGCAGACAAATACAATCTGGACTTCCAAAACATCCACAAATTAGAGGATCTTGAACCGTTTCTGGAACAGATAAAAGCGAATGAGCCAGGAATTATACCACTGTTAACTACCAAAAAAGTCACGGCAGGTATTGTGATGAAGGAACATACGGATGTAACCAAGGGTCTCAAGTATAATGAAAATACCGGTAAGCTCGTTTGGGATACGGACGTTCCTGAATGGCTTGATTTCTTCCGGGTAACGAACAGGTTCTACCAGAAGGGCTACATCGCCAAGGATGCCGCGTTGAAGACAGATTATACGGCGGAGGCTAAGTCAGGCAAGTACGCGGTTATGAGGGATTCCGGAGGATACACTGCTGACGGGTCCAAATCTACGACCCTTTATGGTTTCCCTACGGTTGAAGCATTGGTGGGTTATCCTATTATTGCCACCGGCAATATGACCGGTGGGGCAACTGCCATCAGCAAGACTTCGCCTAACCCCAAGGCAGCCATGAAAGTGCTGAATGAGGTGTGGAAAAATCCAACTTTGTCCAACACCTTGGCCTATGGACTAGCGGATAAAAACTATACGATTGAATCCGGTGCAGGTACTGACCATCCGAGAGTTGCCCCAAAAACGGGAGCTGAACAAACCTGGGCTATCTGGCACAATTGGTTGGGACCATTATGGGATCAATGGGATTCCAACTGGAATTCAACTGCCGCCCTGGAAGAAATGCAGAAAAACAACAATGAAGCCAAAACCTCGGCATTGCTGGGCTTCAACTTCGATGCGGAGCCGGTGAAATCGGAAATAGCCCAGGTGAGCGCCGCTTATACGGAGATGGCGTCCATCCTGAATACCGGATCGATGCCCGACTTTGACGCATTCATCGCCAACATGAAGAAGAGACTTTTAGAAGCGGGATTGGATAAAGTGGAAGCGGAGGCGCGGAAACAAATCGACGCCTGGTTGTCAGCGGCAAAATAAAAACAACAACTGCAATCGTACGTAATCCGGTCGGGTGGTCTGGAAAAGGAAGGCTCCCGACCGGCTAAGCGAAAAATACGAAGGAGGGACAGTAATGAAAAAAAACTTGTTGCTTACACTTGCGCTTGCGGTAGTTATGTTTATCTTATTGACAGTTTGGCAGATTACCCCGCTTGAAGAAGTACGAGCGGAAGAGAACGGAGTCACGGAATCAGAGGATGAAGCTGCTTATTTAATCGATGAGAATTTCTCGTTTCTATTCAAGGGGACAGCCAATAACGATTTGTATGCGTCTGGTTGGGATGTCCGAAGGGCTGGCGGGAGTATATCGTATGGGTATCTGGACTGGTTTAAAATCACCGATACCAGTAACCTTTTGCCTGTGTCCTTAAGCCGTTCTTTCATGCCTAGTACAAATGGTAAGGTCACGCTTGAATTCCGTATAAAGCTTATGGCAAATATGGAGGGCACCAAGGTACAGCTTGCTGACGGAAGCAATGAAAGCGTAACCATTTCTGTCTATGGTGGTAACTTAACGCTAGACACGCCTTCCGGCTATCAAACACTGCAGCCATATGCCCTGAATACCGAATACGGCGTGAAGCTGATAGCGAATTTGGATGCAGGTACATCGGATGTGTACGTTAACGGTTTACTGAAAGCCTCAGGAGCTCCTTTCAAATCGAACACCGGCGGCGTGGACAACATCCTCATTTCAACTGGGGTCGCCTCGAAAGGGGATTTATTCCTCTCTCCGATCAAGCTGTACAAGGGGTATGCGGTGAATGAGCGATTCATTTCCGTCAAACCGGGTATGCTGCCGGGAGACTGGTCTTACACCTCATCGGGAGGCGAGTTTTCTGTAGAGGAGCTCCGCAGTTCCATACGGCCTGACAGCTATAGTCTGAAAGCTGATGCGGAAGAAGCTACAGCGGATATGCGATGGACAAAAGCTGTCCCTGCCCAGTCCGGCGACCTTGTGTTGGAGTTCAAAGCCAATCTTCCTGACAAGCAAGACGGCTTTCGGGTGGAGTTAGGCGATGGACCGGCAGACTCGGTAGCACTTGTCACAAGCGGAGGACAGATCGGCTACGTGAATTCTTCCGGAGCAGTGGTGACGCTATACGATTATTTGCCCAATATGTGGTATCATGTGAAGCTGATTCTAAACCGATCGCAATCCAAAGGCGATATTTACATTAATGGTAAGCTCAGGGCTGAACAAGTGGAACTGAAGGTATTGACATCGAACCCGGATCAGATCGGTTTTACGATTCCCGAAGGCGCGGTTGCATGGCTGGACGATGTGTTGCTTTACGACCAGCCTGCGGCGCCTTCCGACCCTGTACCGGCTCCGATTTTGCCTGACGACTCTGATTATGAGATTGGCATGCAGTCCTGCTCCTTGTGGCGAGAGGGCACTCATTACGGTTGGGACCGCATTAATCCATATCCCAATCGCGTCCCGCTTTTGGGCTATTATGACGAAGGAAATCCTGAGGTAGCAGACTGGGAGATTAAGTGGATGGCCGAGCACGGCGTTGGGTTCCAGCAGTATTGCTGGTTCCGACCGACAGGCGGCGAAGGTAATCCAATTAAAGATCCTTATCTTGCGGAAGGACTCCATGATGGATTTTTTAACGCGAAATACAGCGATTTGCTAGACTTTACGATTATGTGGGAAAACGGGGCTTCTTTTGCGAAAGACAGTGCTGACTTCCGTAACAATTTAGTGCCGTATTGGATCGAATATTACTTCAAGGATGATCGATACCTGAAGATCGACAACAAGCCGGTGATCTCCATTTACAGTCTCAGCGGTCTGAAGCGGGATTTCGGCAACAGTCTGACGGCGGTCAAGGAGGAACTTGACTATCTGCGCAGCGCCGCAATCCAGGCGGGCTTCGACGGTGCCATCATTCTTAGCTCATATAAGGGAACCTATCAACAGGAGATGCTCGATATGTCGGCGGCGGGCTTCGACGCAATTTATGCTTATGACTGGGGGCTGTTCGGTGGAAATCCCGGTGTTGCCCAAAGCAAGATGGAACAGCAAAGGGATGCAGATGCCATTGATCTTGTAGCTACGTTGAGCATGGGCAAGGACTTGCTTCCATGGGGAGGTTTGAAGGGGTATTTCGCTACTCCCGAACAATTCAAGTCGTTAGCGTTATGGACCAAGGATGATTTTATTCCGTCACTTCCCACAGGCAGCCTTGGGAAACGAGTCGTCATGCTAGACAACTGGAACGAGTTTGGCGAAGGACACTTCATCATGCCTACAGATTTAGAAAGATTCGGGTATTTGGACGCCATCCGCGATGTATTCGCAGAGGAAGGCCCTCATGTAGATGCTTCGCCAACTGCCGGACAGAAGGATAGGTTAGGAACGCTCTACCCACCGGGACGGACGCTTCCCAATCTAATGGCGGCCGAACCAACAGTCGGAACCGGGTTTGCGGAAAGCTGGTTGTTTGATACTCCTGGCGATAGCGAAGGCTGGACGCTAGAGAAGCAGATTGACAATCTAATTGTTGCGAACGGCACGTATTCGGGGGAATCTGTTGGTAATGATCCGGGTCTGATGTCTCCTCCGGGCTTAAACTTTCTAGCCGAAGATGTCCCTTATATTAAGCTGAGGATGAGCAGCGAAGTGGAGTCGGAGGGGCAGATCTTCTTTATCACTTCAGATGACGGCGCTTGGAGCGAGGATAAATCCACCAGATTTTTTGTGGCTCGAACGAATGGATCCTTTACGGATTATCTGGTACCTATGTGGAACGGAAAAAAGTGGTCCGGCCAAATTACACAAATTCGCATAGATCCTATTACCAGCCCAGGCTCTTTCAGTATTGATGAGATCAGCGCCGTACAGGTTTCAAATGCAGAAAATAGAATATACATTGACCAAAAACTAAAGCGTGTGAAGCATGCGCCGGAACTGAGCGGCAGTACGGTGATGGTTCCTGCTGCAGATGTATTCTCACTCACAGGGACACCGACGGAATGGGATCCCGCGGAGCAGGCGCTGATCGCGGAGAAGGACGGCAAGGTGCTGAAGTTGGAGGCTGGCAACGCGGCGGCTTCAGTAGGACTGCAGACCGTTGTGCTGCCGGTTGCGCCCCAACTTCTGACGGATGGGACATTGATGGTTCCTATAAAATTTTTCCAAGACGCTTTGGGATATGTTGTGAATTGGGATGGAGGAGCCAAAAAGCTTTCCATATACACGGATTCTGTCGTGTGGAACTTTGACAGCATCCAGGGGTGGACAGCTGACAGCCAAATTTCTGCACTTGCGGCAAGTGGCGGCAAAATGACGGGCACTTCCACAGGCACAGAACCGGCGCTTTTATCTCCTAGTGAGCTAGGTATTCCTCTAGAGGCAGTCAAACGCATCCGTTTGACTGCCATGAATGGCACGGACGGCAGCGAGGCGCAAATCTTCTACCGCAAGACGGGAGAAAGTGTCTGGAACACAACACAGGTGCTGGAGAGACCGGTAGTGACAGAGGATACGATATACCGGGAGTATGTATTTGATCCCACAGCGGTTATAGCATGGAACGGTGTTTTGGACCAATTAAAGGTCATTCCAGCCAATGGGACAGGGCCATTCAGTCTGGATTCCATCGTACTGGATTTGAAAGAGCGGGCAGCCATTAAAGGAGAGAACCTGATTGTAATGCCGGGCTTCGAGGATCAGACTATAAGGAACTCCGGATATCTTAGCACCTCTCAGATTACGACTTCGGAGGCATACAGCGGAAGACAGTCGCTGAAGGTTACCGCACAGGCGCCATATGCTTCAATCATTTTCCCGGCAGCTATCCAGAAGGGGCAGGATTACTATTATTCCGTTCGAGCGAAGCTTGGCTCAGGTACTGCCTCAGGGACGTTATTGCGGCTTTGTCTGGTTTATAAGGTGGACGGCGTGAGCAAACAGTTTTATTTTGTCACAAGTGAACCTCTTAGCACTACAGGGTGGAAACAGGTTCAAGGCGTTTACAACATCAAAGAGACGGGAACTGTAACAGATGTCAACTTCTATGTGTATCCCGACAAGCCTGCAGCGCCGGGAATTTATTATCTTGACGATGTAGAGGTTCGTCCCATCAGCTACACCCCGACGTCCCAATGGGTGTACGCCACGGGAGTAAGCTTGAACAAAACCACTCTATCTCTCAATATAGGTCAAACTGATGTCCTGTCTGCGACGGTGCAGCCGCTTACGGCAGTGCAACGGGAAGTGCTGTGGAGCTCCAGCAACCCGGCAGCGGCCACTGTGGATGCGAACGGGGCGGTGTACGGAGTGGCATCAGGTACGGCAACCATTACCGCCCGCTCCCTGGATGGCAACTACTCCGCATCATCTGTGGTTACGGTTACTTCGCCTCCGGTATACGGGAGCAATCTAGTTACAGACCCCGGATTTGAGGATAGTGTCACCCATTATTCAGGGTATGCGATTACGCAGCAGTTGACTCAGGCGGAGTCTCACAGTGGCACTCAGTCACTACTAGTGACTAAGAACAATGTGTATGGAAGCATACATTTCCCGACTGCCACACCCATACCCAACGGTCAGACCTTTTATTATTCTGCCTGGGCTAAGTTGGCTCCGGGATCTACCGCCGGTTCTGTTCTGCGAATTTGTCTTAACTACAAGGTAGATGGTGTAAATAAACAAATTGCTATCCTGAATAGCCCGGCACTGAGTGAAAACAAATGGAAGCAGGTATCGGGCACATACACCATTCAGGAAACGGGAGTGCTTACAGATACGTTCATGTTTGTGTATACGGATTTTCCAGCAGGAACAGGAAGTTACTACCTCGATGATGTGGAAATCCGTACGGTGACAACAGGTCCATAAGACTTCCTGCAGGTATTGCGCGAAGGCCGGGATAGTAAATTGTCCCGGTCTTTGTCGACAGAGCAAAGAAGAAAGGTAAAATCAAGTAGACTACCAACAAATGTATGTGAATTATATCACATAATTTAGGGGTGGATCGAATGAGAAGATATGTAATTCTATTTACTCAAGGGCTTATTTGGAACAAAGAGAAACCATTTTGGGAACAACAATGGAATGGTCATAAGGAATATTGGTTAAAAATCAGAGAAGAAAATAATGAACTGAAAATTCATTCTGGAGGCCCTTTTTCAAACCATACTGGAGGAATGATAATTATTGATATTGAAGATGAAGGAATATTAAATGGTTTAATCTTTAAAGATCCTGCAGTAGAAAATTTTTTGTTAAATCCGGTAGTATATCCTTGGCAGCCTGTTGTAAGTGATTTTTAAGAAGAAATCGCATCACGGCCGGTCTTCCGGACACAAATTTTAAGTAATGAGAACTGTATTTTCTTTCAAATGCCGCAAGAGATATTAATTGGCTCAGGAGTTATCGTACCACGATTCCATAGGGAAAATGTTTTTGAACTAACTGAGATTGAATGGGCAGATGCTAACGGAACACTTGAGCCGGCTACCACTGTAGCCGGCTCATCTTTGATGTCGTCAGTTTTTAAAATTGAACCTTCTTTATGCTGATGATTCTCACACAATGGTATTAGGACGAGCATAGCAGGGGCCTCTTTGATATGCTTGGCAGAGCAGCCCATAATAAATGATCATCTCAGACACAAAAAAGCCTCTCCCATGCATTTTCAATTAAATGGGAATCAGTTATTTTAGATAGAGGACAGAGGTGGAGGTATAGCGATGGCGATGATGGAAGAGGGACCGGTTCCAACCTTTAAGGTAAAGGAATGTTATGCAGGAACGATCACTAATCCGCCTGGCCAACTATACGGACCAAGACCTCAGCGAGAACTGCAGCTCGTGCTCCTGCATACGGGATCGATGTTTCTGGATATCGATGGGCAGGTGACCGAGGTTCTCCCTGGCCACGTAGTTCTGCTCATGCCAGACACAATGATACGTATTGCTTTCTCGGAAAAGACAGAAACTTGGCATCGTTGGATAACGATACACTCGTACGAGATCGAGGAGGACGTGTTGGTACAATTGGCGCGGCTGCCGGGGATACTGCCTATATCGGAGCGGATGAACCAACTTGTCGATATTCTCGTCGGGCTGCAACAGCAGGATTTTCCGGACAGTACCGTTCGTCATACGCTTGCTCTGGGCGCATTCCAGCTTTACGCCGAAGAGTGCGGTAAACATTTCGCTTCTAACGTTCACCCGGCGGTATCGCTCACAAAATCGTTCATCAAGGAGAGATTCCGCGAGGAACTGTCATTGGCTGAGCTCGCCAATGCCGCCCTCGTGTCGACAGGACACCTCCTTCGTCTGTTTCGTCAACATGAATCTCTGACACCTATGCAGTATTTATGGAATTATCGGGTGCTGCGGGGAGTCGAACTGCTTCGTACGACCGGCTTGCCTATAGGAGAAGTTGCTGAACGCTGCGGTTTTAAGACCTCTTACCATTTCGCACGAATGATAAAAAGTACTGTCGGCCTTACGCCAACTGAAATCCAGAAGAACGAGAAATCATTTTCTCCAGAAGGAGTGTTCACCGCGTGAGTAACTTAATAAAAGAAAAGTTTGCCCAAGAGGGTTATGTCGTTATCAATAACTTATTCTCGATTCAAGAGGCTCAAGCATATAACGAGGAGTGCAAACGCATTCTGGAAACGAAAGACGTTGGCAAATCCGGGGTGCTGGTCGGACTGTCCATCCTTAGTCCGTTATTCAAAGAGGCGGCAGCTCATCCGCGTTTAGTTGCTTCTCTGAAAGAAATCATAGGCGATCATGTTATTTTCCTAAGCGACAAAGTCGTATTCAAAAATGCGGCAACGGACTTCGGTTCGCCTTGGCATCAGGATTATCCGTATTGGAAAGGCAGCCATAAATATTCGGTGTGGATCGCACTGGACGAAGCTACGCCGAGTAATGGTTGCTTGAGGATCGTTCCCGGATCTCATTTGCAGGGGTTCGTCTCACATGGAGCCGAAGCGACCGATGGCAACGGTTTCGTGAACCGCATTAGGACAGAGGATCTCGATTCGTCGAAAATCATAGATCTAGAGGCTTCGCAAGGCGATGCGATCATCTTTCATGATCTCCTTTTCCACGCTTCTTATCCTAACGTCTCGGGCAAAGATCGCTGGGCGCTCATCTCGACCTACAAGGACGGCACTCAGGAAGATCCTGAATACGAATGGGCAGGGGCGGCTTTCAGCGTGTGAGTTGAATTTAGAACATTGGGCTGTCCCTTATAGTCGGCTTTCAACGGATGATCGATACTTGGAAAACGGCTGCCGCGAGGCAGCCGTCATTGCGTTAAGCAGGCAGGTAAACGCAACTATATTTTCCAGTATCCGTCTATATCAGTGATTACGTCGACTAATTGTGGGGTGTCAGATAAATGAAAAGAATGGTACCAACTGTTTTGTTTATATGTATGATAATTAGTGTTTGTGTACTTAGCCCTAATAAAGCGTTTGCTTGTAGTTGCGGCGAACCCAGCGTCCAAGAAAGATTCGAGCTATCTAGCGTCGTGTTCACAGGTACTTTGGTTAGTAAAGATAAAGAAGGCGGAAATATTTTTAGTGTAGATAAGGTCTGGAAGGGCCACCTCGCTGATAATTATGTGATTAGCGGTTTCTTTGGAATGTGTGGAACTGAATTTGAAAAAGGAAATAAGTATTTAGTTTTTACTGAGAATTTGAAAGGAAAAGAAACAACCACTCTTTGTAGTGGCAATAAACTAATTGCCGAGGCAAGCAAAGATATTCGAGCCCTGAACCATCTAACAGAACCCGAGAGTGTTAATAAATATTTACTAATAATACTTGCTGTATTTGTATGCGCAATAACAATCTCAATGGTAATATTTAGAGCTAAATTACGGTTCAAAAAATAACGCATAGAAAAGCAGGCTGCTATGGCAGTCTGCTTTTCTGTGTACAAGGGTTGCTCAGTTGCGAGGGGAGCGGCGCAGACAGCTAGTTAACCGCGGCTTTCTCCGTTTCCGGTTGAATGGCGCCCTTCAACTTAAACAGCGAAACGATAATCGCCATGCCCACGAGGAGCATTCCCTTATTCCCCTAATGCGCATTCGTGCAATATGCGGGTTACAGTTATAATGTCAATAACGAGCACTTAATGGCCAAAGAAGGGAGGCAGGGTGTAATGGAAGAGTCTGATAAGATTTACAATACTGCGGTAGAAGCAACACTGGAGGTAATCGGAGGGAAGTGGAAACCTGTGATTCTCTTCTATCTTACATTTGGCAAGAAACGTAACAATGAATTGAAAAGCTTGATCCCCTCAATTACTCAAAAAATGTTAACGCAGCAACTTCGGGAGCTTGAAGAGGAAGGCGTTATCTTTCGGATTTCATACAATCAGGTCCCGCCAAAAGTCGAGTATGAGTTGACGGACTACGGATGGAGTCTAAAGGAGATCCTGCATCTGATGTGCAGTTGGGGGGATTCGCATATCGAGAGAAAGTACGGGGGGAAAGCTGTCGTTTTGTCAAATCCGCAGTTTTAAGCTAAACATAACGTAATGAAGCCGACCTCATAAACAAGGCCGGCTTCTCTTATATCATACGGTAGGTTATGGGATAACTTTGCGCCGGCGGAAGTCATCGAAGATGTTCATAAACATCGCTTCGGTGTCGATGAATTCGTGAAAGCCTAGTCGACGGGCTTTCGTTCCGTCGGCGAAGAAATCGTAATCCCACGAGAACACGAAATCGCCGAATCGCCAGGAAGATACGTCATTATAAGAATTCGGAGCAAGCCCATGCTTCTCGACCATTTTGTTCCAAAGCGGCTCCTTGTCCGCCATGACGACGTCCAATGACATCTGCAGCGGAGGTGCCGTCTCTAGACCGAAGTAGTGAGCGATCTTCGGCCATAATTCGTTCCAGCGGAACAGATCGCCGTTCGTGATGTTGAACGCCTTATTGGCGCAACGCTCATCCGTCGCCGCCCATACCGTCGCCTTCGCGAGGAGCCCGGCATCAGTCATTTCCAAGAGACTGTCGTACGCGCCCGGCTTACCCGGAAACCGCAGCGGAAGTCCAAGCTCCTTCGAAATTGAGGCGTAGATCGCAATAACCATGGCAAGGTTCATCGGATTTCCAAGCGAGAAGCCACAAACTACGGAAGGACGGAGCGCCGACCAAGTCCAAGCCTTGCCTTGTTGCCGTTGTTCTAAGAAATTTTGCTGATCAACATTGAACTCGGGCGGCATGTGGTTAGCGTCCGTCTCCCGAGCTGGCGTCTTGAAAGGACCGAGATGAGCGCCATATACTTTATATCCCTGCATTAGACTGATGTGTATCAAGCCCGGCGCGATCGGTTCAATAGCTTCTACGACGTTCACCAGCATGGCGAGGTTGGGTGGAACAAGTTCCGCCCAAGTCGGACGGTCCTGATAGGCGGCATAGAATATGTGCGTTACCTCAGTTAGACCGTTTAGCTTCTCACGGCTGTCGTCTATATCGAGCAGGTCCGCAGCCACATACCGAACACGGCTGTTAGACTCTCCGCCTCGACGAGATACGCCGATCACGTCCCAATCGGGGAGAGTAGTAAGGTGATCGATGAGGTTGCGGCCGATAACACCATTTGCGCCCACGACCAAGGCGACTTTGCGGGGTGTTGCAGAATCGTTTTTCAAAGTGTTTCAGCTCCTTCAGTACTGTGCTTTGATATTGATATTGTTATTCTGCATGAAGGAACTATACATGAGAAGTACGCACTTTGAAGTGACATAGGCACTTTTTTGTAATCCAGCAGTTCTGAGTAGTGCAAAAGTTAAAGGATAATTAAGCACATAAGCCGAATTATTTCTCGTTATATCAAGGACGAACAAAAATAATTTTTAAATACTGTTCAAATCGAACGATTGGGCGGCATCCATATAATTAGGGCGATGAGAAGCGAGGAGGCAAGCATGGCATTCGAAGCGGAAGACAGAGCAAGTACGGCTAACAAGGCGGTACCCGCCGGGATGACGTCCGCCGATCGGGATCAGTCACTGGTGGAGCGTGCGCAACAAGGGGACACCGAAGCGTTCGGCGAGTTAATCGAGCAGCATCGCAATAAAGCCCGAGGGTTAGCGGAGCGACTGACAGGGGATCCCCACATGGCCGACGACGTTGTACAAGATGCGCTAATACGTGCATTTATGCACATGGGCTCGCTCGTCGATACTAGTCGGTTCCTCCCCTGGTTCTACCGCATCGTGCGTAACCAGGCAAATATGCGATTGCGCCGGGGCGGTCCGCACCGGAAAGAACAACCGTTCGTTTCCATACTCACCTCTTCTGAGACCAATAGCTCACGGGTTGACTGGGAGGACCTAGACAGCATCCTCTATCATCTGGCTCGTACGGCGGCCGATGCAGCGACGAGGGAACATGATCCGGCGGAGCATTTGCTGCGCAAGGAAATGTACGAAACGATTCATTCGCTGTTGCATTGCTTGAGCCGCAAGGAACGCGATATTTTCAAGGCTTATTTTTTCCGCCAACTGAGCCCTGACGAGATCGCCGACATGTACCGGATGACGACTGGCTCAATCTACACGTATATCCACCGCTCTCGCCAGAAGCTCCGCAAGGAGCATGTTCGTGTCTCACTCGGCCTATTGCCTGAGAAGAAGGAGGGAAGCGGATTGGCCAGACACAAGCTGCTTGAGATGCCGGCTTGGCAGGCAGATCCTCCAATTATGTCGACATTCGTGAGCAATATCGGTCGAATGCTCGCCGCAATAAGTGACCAATGGGAAGCCGCGGAATTCATGGGGGTGTCCACCTTCGCATTCCGCATGAAACTCTCGGACAAAACGACGTTCGCCGACGGCATCTACGTGTTTGATTGGAGGGCCGTACTGCAGGAGCTGATGAAGGAAATCGGCTATGAGATCTCGATTCTCTGCGGTCAACTGGCGGACTCGCCCGTGCCTCTGCTCGGGGCGGTGGAGCGGTTCCCGATCGTGCTGCGGATTGAGGAGGCGGTGATTCCGTTTATCCGCAAGCACATCGACGTCGGGAAGCCGGTACTGTATTTCGATACGCGGGTTACCAAACCGTATGTGCACGAATGGTCGGTTATCTATGGGTACGATGATGGGGCGCGTGTCGTTCATCTTACCGATCCGATGCTGCCAGAAGGTAAAATTCTTTCGTACGATGATGTGACAGACAATCCCGTGCGGTTTTTGGCTGGTTTCGGCAGTAAGCTGGAACAGGCGGCGGGGAAAACTGCGAGGAGATCAAGGGAGACAAGGGCACGCGAGCAAGCGCTGCGGACGATCCGGTTCGCAATCGACTACGCAAAGAACGGCTGCGACTATCGACCGCGAACTTCCTACTTGAATTACACGTCCGGGCTCGCAGCATATGATCGCTGGATCGGTCACCTGCAAAACCCGCATATCGCGCCGAACCGGTACGGGATGGGACAGTTATCCGCCGTATATGCCGAGGCGAAGCGTTATGCGGCGCTTTATTTGCGGGGCGTACTTCTTGATGGAGAGGCGATGCGGCTGGCGTTGCTGGCGTCGGAAGCCTATGAGCAAACTGCAGACGCGATGGATGAACTCAGCCGGCTTGTGCCGTTCATCCGGACGTCGGAAGTACTGTCACCGGATATGCGCGAAGTTTGCGTCGTGCATTTGGAGAAAGCCAAGATGTTCGAAAGCGCTGCAATTGGTTATCTAGAGAAAAGTATCGCCATAACGGCCGGGGAAGAGGGAAACGGACAATGAAAGAGCTGCGGTTTATGACGGAGTTTCAACATTTGCAACAGGTGGCGGATGCCAAGGAGTCATTCGAAAGGGCCAACCCTGGTGTAACAATTGTCATCGAGCAATCTACCGATCATTTTGAATCGAAGAACGCCTATCTATCCGATGAGGCGCCCGATATCATTGAGTCGGGCGGGTGGGCGCTGTTTAACAATAAAGACATGTTCGTCGATCTGAATCCTTATGTCGCAGATGCCGAGGGACTCGAAAAGGATTTTTACGAAGGACCAATGCGGGTCGCCCGCCACAACGGAATGCTGCCCGGACTGCCGGTCGACGTCAGCATACCGCTCATCGTCTTCAATAAGGAAATGTTCGAACGTGCTGGGCTTACTTTTCCCGCCGAGGATTGGACATGGGACGATTTTATCGAGGTGGGTAAAAAACTGACGATCCGTAATGAGCAAGGCGTAGCTTCGCAGTTTGGCTTTGGGATAGGCGTGGATATCGAGTGGTATGAGCCGTTTGTTTTCCGGAATGGCGGAAGCTACCTGTCTCCGGACGGATCGACGGCGAGGGGATATATTGATAGCCAGGCCACTATAGAGGCGATCCGCAAGATGATTGACGCGTATCGTGTACACGGGATTATCCGGAAGCCGGACGAGCCTTCCGAAGCAGGTCAACTTCACGAGGGTTTTGCGATGATCTTCGGTTTCATGTGGTTTACCGGCGGTCTGATTTATCACAAGATCGATGATAAGTTCGGGGTGGTCGGTCTGCCGAAAATGCCTGGAGGCGATCAGTCGAACATGATCTACATGGGCGCGGCCGGGATTATTTCAAAGTCGCAGTACCCGCGCCTAGCATGGGAGTTTCTGCGCCATTATATCATTGAGCGTCATTCTTGGCCGCTCCCGATCACGCGATCTCAGGCGAAGGAGCGCGGTCTAACCGATCATCGCCTCTGGTCGCGTTACATGAAAGAGCTCGACTGCGTACGTCCGAGCGGTTATTACCTAAGCGAGAAGTGGAATTCGTCACGTCAATTGATCAACGAGGATATCAACAAGATGATTCTAAATGGTACCGATGTGTCCCAAACGCTGCGGTCGTGGACGAGGTTCGCATAATGGGAGAGCAATTGACGGAAATAAGGTTCATGACGGAGATTCCACACTATTTGCATATCTTAATGGAAGCGAAAGAATCTTTCGAACAAGCCAACCCGAACGTAAAGTTGATTATTCAACAGGCTGTTGACGATTTCGAATCGGCGAAGGCATTGGAATCGGAGGAACCGCCCGACATTATCGAATTGGGCGGATTCCCTGTCGGCAACCCCGACGGTCTGTTTATCGATCTGACCCCCTATGTCTCAGAGCTAAAAGGGCTGGAGGAGGATTGGTACCCGGGTCTGCGACAGGCTATCGGCCATGGAGGAAATTTGCCCGGATTACCGCTCGAAATCATGATGCCGCTCATCATGTATAACAAGGAGATGTTCGATCGGGCTGGACTCACTTATCCGACCGATGAATGGACATGGGACGAAATGATGGAACTCGCAAGAAAGCTCACGATTCGCGATGCTGAGGGAAGAACATCCCAGTATGGATTCGGAATCGGCGTTGATATTGAGTGGTGGGAGCCGTTTATCCTGCGTAATGGCGGCCGTTATGTATCGCCGGACGGGTCGACAGCCAGAGGATACGTGGACAGCCCCGCAACGATTGAGGCCTTTCGAAAGCTTATCGATACCTATCGTGTGCACAAAATCATTCGAATGCCGAACGAACCTTCCGGATTGGAAGAAGGCCGTAAGCATGAGGATGCAGCTATGAACTTTACGTTCGGGTGGCACTTCTTCCATCATCCTGACCCAGATCACAAGTATGCTGTAGTCGGATTGCCGAAAATGCCGGGCGGGGTCGAAACGAATATGCTCTATATGGCCGGGGCCGGCGTCACTAAGAAATCTGCGAACCCTCGCCTGGCTTGGGAGTTTCTGAGCCACTACATTCTTGCCAGCCGTTCTTGGATTTTACCGAATACGAGATCTCAGGCGTTACAGCAGGGATTAACGAATCACCCCGTTTGGTCGCGCTACCTCCAAGAACTCCATCATGTCCAGCTTGGTGCCTTTTTCCTGAGCAGAAAATGGAACGCCAGTCGCCAGTTGGTTAACGACGACATTAATCGGATGATTCTTGAAGGCGTTGACGTGGCACAAACGTTGCGGTCGTGGACGCGATTTGCTTGATGGAAAAGGATGAATCTTTAAGCAGGAATCAATCAAGAATGAGCAGTTCGCCACGGCGTCTGCTCTTTTTCTTGATTTCTGAGAATTTTGAACATAATGGGGATAATTTCCTCTGGTATAATGATAATCAAAACGACATGGATAACAGGTGAAACAATGAGTTACGTGGAGTCCGTGCAAAGGGCGATAGACTACATCGAGGAACGATTGGATGAGGAGCTTGATCTTTCTTTGATTGCAGAGGAGGCTTTTATCTCGGTCGCTCAATTGTACCGGGTGTTCTATGCGCTCACCGGACATCCCGTCAAAGACTACATTCGCAAAAGAAGGATGAGCGTCGCCGCCAATCACCTGCGGAACTCGAAACGTACCGTGGAGGAGCTCGCCTGGGAGAGCGGGTTTGAGTCTTATCATTCATTCGCCAAGATGTTCAAGAAGATCGTTGGGTTGACGCCGGCCGTCTATCGCAAAGCTGACATTTTCTTCAGCTTCGAACCTATCCGCCTGCATGAGCAAGTCGCCTACAAGGAATACAAGGAGCAATCGGAGCTATTTCCAGACGTAAGAGTTATCCGCTTCATGCCGGACAAGATGTACGTCTATCTGCATATTTCCAGACAGCAAGCAGGAATGGAACATGAGGCCTTCCGGATTGTTAGCGAAAAGCTCGGAGCGCTTGAGACAGCGAGGAATTTTAAGCCCAAGTTACGGATTTTCGGCTGCAATGTCGATCTTCCCGAAGAAGACGGCGAACCCCGATTTGGTTACCGCGTGCTCATTGCGGATGGAGAAGAGTGGATTGTTGAAGGTACTTTTACTGAGGAATCATTCGTTGGTGGGCTGTATGCCGTAAGAAAGATTGTCGCATCTCCCCCAGAGACCGTTCAAGACGGATGGAACCGGCTATTGTCCGAATGGTTGCCGAAAAGCACATTTGAAATCGGCACGCATCAATACATCGAAGAATTCATCGCTTACAACGGCAAGGTAACGAGAATGAAACTGTATCTTCCCGTACAACGAAAGATTCATAACGAACCGATTGTAGTCGTCGAGCTTTCGGAGATACAGGCCTTTTTCTGCCGAGGATACGGAGCCAAGGCTCAAGCGGTAGCCGAAAAAAGGCTAATCGATTGGTACAAAAGTGGGTCTGATGAAAGCCGGCAGGCGAATCTAGGGAAATACTATATGACCTTTCATTACGGCAATCAAGATTCGGAGCAATATTGGTGGGAAAATGGGATTCTGATAGGTGGTACGGATGCTCCTGACCTAGAGGGACTGGAAAAGAAATGTTTTGGTTACGGTTCTTATGCCTGCTGCGTTTCCAAGACTTACGGCTCGTTGACCGGTGTTCTTGATAAGATGCTCCGCTGGATTGCAACCTACGGTAACTATCGGTTGGATGAAGAGCGGCAGTGGTTTGCGGAATATCATCCATTCGACGGCATGAACGTGGAGCGGGATACCCTTGTTAAAATCTACATTCCGGTCATATAAGGAGAGTGCTCAGAAGTGAAAAAGTCCGCAAAGAAGGTTCACGAAGAAAACTATCAACCGCAATATGTCACTCAGGCTTTCAAAGTCATTATGGGCCAAGCCGGAAAATCTTCGGATCGTACGCAAGAGCCACCGGCCAGCCTTTCGAATGGACTCGAGTCGGGTATCGATCTGATGACGCTGGTACAGCTGCCCGCAACCCAACTTAAGCGAACGGTTACATTCTATGTTGAGGTTTTGGGATTGCGGTTGGAATATCCGGAAAGACCGATTGAAAGCAATACTTTCGTGCAAACGACGCCCAGGATCGGCCCGGGATTGCATATCCTTGAAACTCCGAATTCGGAATTTCGTCATCTGCATGGAACGGTAGACGGAAAGTTGAAGGAATATCTAGCTTTTTACGTCAAAAGTTTGGTTCAGCTTCATGAACGGCTATTGCAAGCGAAGGCTGAGATCGTAATGGAACCGTCGGACGGTTATATGTCCTTTTTCGATCCCGAAGGCCATCTGATCGGAGCATACGAGCGAACCGATTCCGGTATCAACGATCGGTTCGAATCCAACATAACCGGTTTCCGGCACGTTCCGATGCACGTCGCAGATCCGGTGAGAACGGCAGTATTTTTCGAGCGTGCGCTTGGGTTTGAAAGAGCCCTACCGGATGAGGATGCGATCTATCTGGCGGTGAATAGCGGCGAAATAAATCAGCCGATGATTCAACTAGTCCAAGCGGCAGACCCAGAGAATCCGCAGCCCATGCACTGGATCCTCGACGGCCGCCCGAAGCACGGGCTGGAGCTGCACTCGAAAAATATTGGGGCGCTTAAGGAACGTGTGGTGGAGAACGGCGGGGCATTGAAGGAAGAGTTGGAGTTTACCGGCTGCGGCGGCTATCTTAAGTTTTATACGCCCGACGGCCATTACATCTGGGTAAATCAGGATCGAAGTTATCCGGACAGCTTCAAGCCAGAACGGGTGCCGACTGCATTCAAAGTACATGCCGTTGGAACAACTAACCTACATAAAGGAGAGGAGTATTCACAAATGGAAAATACTAAAGCTAAGGTAATTTTTTACGACAGTTTGCAAGTGAGGCTTGTATCTGACCTTGAAAAATCGTTAGCTTATTATCGCGATGTGCTTGGTTGTGAGGTCAATTATTGGGGACATGCAATCAGAGGCGGAATGAAATTAATCCTCCAGCAAGCAATGCATCCGAGTGATGTCAAATCCAATCAAGCATCGGCCAAACGGGATAATTATCCGACAGATTGGACGGGTCCCGATATGGGCTGGGACACGTTTGTACACATAAATTACGACGAGTTTGATTCGTTAATAGAAGAAATGAAAGCTAATGGAGCCAACATTATTTTAGGACCGATTGAAAAAACTCATAACAACGGCATGTCATTCAAAAATCTGTACATTCAAGACCCGGATGGTTACATCATTGTTTTCGGACAATAACAAAGATCAGTATACTGCGGACTTGCAAAACAAAGCTTTATCGGATTAATAGTCAGACTGAAGGTTAGTGGAGAAATATTGGTCGAAGAAAAGGAATCCAGCGACTGGATTCCTTTTCTTTTCTGTGTTTATTGAGGAAGAATAATCATTATTTGTGATCGTAGCCGTTAAAGAGTTTCAGCATTTCGATAAAATGAATGAGTTGTTCATCGTCCCATTTTGAAATACGTTCATAAAATACGGATTCTTTCTCTTTGAGAGCTTCAATAGTCCTTTGTCGTCCAAGATCGGTCAGTGATAAAAGGACTCCACGGCGATCGTCAGGAGAAGTTTCTCTAGTCACATAACCCATCAGCTTGAGTTGATTGACGAGGCGGCTAACTGAACTGCGGTCCATGGCTGTTGATTCCGCTAAAACGGAGGCACTCGTTGGACCGAATGAAAAGAGCCAACGGATTATCAGAAAAGAAGCAGGCTGTAATGAGGAGTCGAAACGTGCTGCGGTTCTGACATTTAGCGCGTGCGAAGCACTAATGAGTGCATTTATCTGTTCGCCGAGATTCTGTTCCAACTGCGTCCTCGGAATGATATTGGATGGTTCATAATTATGCATAGTTCACCTCAAATGAAAAATAGTTGACATATATCAAACAATAATCTATAGTTGATTTATATCAATTATATAGCGACATTTGTTACCTGTCAAAGGATTGAGACGGGTATAGCGGTATAAAGCAAATCATCAATTGTTCTTTTGACTTTGAATTACTGCTACGAGGAGGAGACAATATGAAGTCTAACGATATTGTTGTAATAACAGGCGCCACAAACGGTCTTGGACAACTGGTTGCAATTGAACTAGCAAAGCGCGGTGCACATCTTGTATTGACTGCCAGAAGCAAGAATCGAGCGGAAACGACCAGAAAAATATTAAAGGATATAATGCCCAAAACAGAAGTTGACTTTTTCTACGGTGACTTATCGTTAATGAAGGACGTCAGGCGTGTCGGAAACGAGATTGCGGCTGCCTATCCAAAGATTGATGTTCTGGTGAATAATGCAGGACTGCATGCATTTGAACAGCGAATTACTTCCGAAGGTTTTGCGGAAATGATAGCGGTGAACTATTTGGCCCCGTGGCTATTGTCACATACTTTACAGCAATCTTTAGTTAAGGCAGGAAATTCCAGGATCGTTAATGTTGCTTCCGAAGCATCACGCAGACACGGTGAACTTAAACTACCCGAGGATTTGACCCAAACAGCTACTTTTAATCTCAAAGGTTCGTCTGAGCTTTATGGAAAAACGAAGCTACTTGATATTATGTTTACCGCTGAAATAGCACGTGAACTGAGTGGAACCGGAGTCACCGTTAATGCGCTAGATCCAGGCTTTAATGTAACGGGTCTCGGACGTGAACTTTGGTTTGCATCAATGCTTGAGCGCATTTTGAAGTTATTACGTATCGGAGATCCACGTAAAGGAGCAGACATTATTACTCGTTTAGCTATAGATCCGCAGTATCAAGGAGTATCCGGTGGATATTTCAAAGTTGGAACTGGCAAGTCAATTATGCCTGTATACCCTGGCGGAGATGTCAATATGCAGAAGAAATTGTGGAATGATACAAAAAACTTGTTACAACACAGAGGATTCCTACTTCAATGAATGGTTATAAATGTTTACACAAGCAGACGCACAAGGAGAGTAGTTATGTCTAAATATCTCTATCGTTTTGGAAAATGGTCTTATCGCAATCGTCGTTCTGTTATTTTTGGTTGGATTGCTTTTTTGATAACGGCGTTTATAGTTGGTTCAACCTTTGCCGGTCCAACCAGCAATGAATTTTCCATTCCAGGAACAAAAGCTCAAGAGGCCATTGACCTGCTTAATAAGGAATTCCCCGGAGCTAGCGGAGGAAGCGTTCGAATGATCTTTGCTGCGCCGGCAGGTCAAACTTTAGAATCTGCAGATATTAAAAAAGCAATTGCAGCGACTCTCGAACAAGCTAAGAAGGATACGGAGGTTGCGGTAATCCTCGATCCTTTCAGCTTGCAAACGATAAGTCCAGACAAAACCATCGGCTTTGCGGATATTATTTATAACACGGAATCACAGAAAGTAACTAAGGAATCTATAGATAAAATAGTAGAAAGCGCCAATATTTCTCGTGATTCAGGAATTCAAACAGAGTTTGGTGGATCGGTTAGGCTAGCTAATTTTGAAAGCAATCCAGCTCCAGAACTCGTTGGAATAATCGTGGCTTTTGCCATTCTTGCTTTTACTTTTGCATCTTTGCTAGCGGCAGGATTACCTATTATCACAGCTATCGTAGGTGTCGGAATTGGCATTATGTGCGTATTATTCGTTTCCCGATTTGTTCCCATGACTTCAACCGCTACTATCCTAGCAATAATGCTTGGTCTGGCTGTCGGTATCGATTATGCGCTATTCATCATCTCTAGGCATCGTCATCAGCTTGCTGAAGGTCTAGAAATCGAAGAGTCAATAGGGCGTGCTGTCGGCACCGCAGGCAGTGCGGTCGTCTTCGCCGGATTAACGGTCATAGTTGCGTTAGCGGGTTTATCCATAACCGGAATTCCCTTCCTCTCAATTATGGGATTAGCCGCTTCATTCACGATTTTAATCGCTGTGTTCATCGCAATTAATTTAATGCCGGCTGTGCTCGGCCTGGTAGGACAACGCATTAGTCCTGCAAGGACGTCGCGTTTATTTCGTAAACCGCCTGCATCCGCTAGCCAGCAAACCGTCTCCTTTCGCTGGGGGCGCTTTGTCTCTCGCCATCCCGTAATTATTTTACTCATTGGCGTATTGTTCTTGGTAGTTATCAGCCTTCCAGTACTACACATGAACTTAGGTTTACCTGATAATGGAGCCTCGCCTAAAGAATCTACGGAATATAAGGGCTATGACTTGCTTTCAAAAGGCTTTGGTCCTGGATTTAACGGACCGTTGGTCGTCGTTATAGATGTGTTAGGAAAAAAAGATCCGAAGGAAGCCTCACAAGCCATAATCAAAGAATTATCTGCATTACCGAATGTCGCATCTGTCGCAGAGCCTATTTGGAATCAAACGAATTCGATCGCGCTCGTAAGCGTCATCTCACAAACGGGTCCCAACACCACGGAAACCAAAGATTTAGTCAATACTATTCGCAATAATACGGATTCAATTCAGAAAGCTGAAGATGTGAAGCTTTATATTACAGGTGCTACGGCTGTGAATATCGATGTATCCGATAAATTGAATTCTGTCTTACCTGAATTTGCTTTAGTCGTAGTCGGCCTCGCGCTTATCCTCTTGGCATTGGTATTCCGTTCTGTGCTCATTCCGCTTAAATCGGTAATTGGGTTTTTGCTGAGTCTGACGGCATCAATGGGTGTGGTCGTATTTATTTTCCAAGACGGTCACTTTTTGAACCTATTGGGAATATCGCAACCTGCGCCCATCCTTAGTTTACTTCCCATACTTGTTATAGGTATATTGTTTGGACTAGCCATGGATTATGAAGTTTTCTTGGTTAGTCGGATGCGTGAGGAATATATTCATACTGGGAAAGCGCGCGAATCGGTTATTATGGGTATCGGACATAACGGTCGTGTCGTAACCGCTGCCGGTTTGATCATGGCTGCTGTTTTTTCAAGCTTCATTTTCACCCCGGATCCGGTTACGAAAGCCATAGGCGTAGCCTTAACATTTGGCGTGTTAATCGATGGATTTATCGTACGAATGACACTTGTCCCTGCGGTTATGACAATTCTAAGTCGTTCTGCATGGTACATTCCAAGGTGGTTGAATCGTATACTTCCTAATATTGATATTGAAGGGGAATCCTTGCTTGAACAGTTAACTATTAAAGGGAGCGAACCTGTACCAGCAAAGAAAATGCGTGAATCCAGCTAAGCTGTTGAAAGCGGCAATTAAAGTCATGCGTCAAAATGCCGAGAACCGCTCGGAGACATAGTGCAGCCAGCAGCCGACACATACGTAGAAACAGGTCAAGTAATGGTGTACACCTTACCTGACCTGTTATCTTTGTCTCAATCCAGTATAATTCTCTGTTCCCTAACTTCCGTCGGAAAAATAACTGTTTTTTCATTAATCCACTTTGGATTATTTAGGGCATGCTGAACGATTGTTTACCTGATATTCAGGGCCGGGCGACGGCGGAGCAGAATGACAAAAATGAAGCAAAAAAGAAAGTGGCGGCGTTCCAGGAGCTGGCGGACGAGGATCCCGCATCTGGACGTGCAATGGTTGCAGGACGAAAGGGAGCTCCATCTGAAAGTGATGGGCCCCATCCAAGT
The DNA here is from genome assembly GCF_021190915.1 of Cohnella silvisoli. Classification (GTDB taxonomy): domain Bacteria; phylum Bacillota; class Bacilli; order Paenibacillales; family Paenibacillaceae; genus Cohnella; species Cohnella silvisoli. The sequence continues at coordinate 58,207 of NZ_JAIOAP010000015.1, read as the reverse complement.
GGAAGTTCTGGCGCGTCCCGGTTCTCCGGATAATCCATATCCGACATCGGGATTATCCATTGCGAACGCCATTCGCTTTTCTTAGAATGAAAAAGTGCACAATAGCGCGGTTACGCGAACCGCGAAATACCCTAAAATCCGCAAGTGCAATACACTCATTTTCAAACATTCTAAAGGAGGGTCACAACATGTCTCATTTAGTTCGGCGGAGCAAATCCGCCATCGCTTTGGTTCTATCCGTCATGCTGGTTCTGCTCCTTGCCGCCTGTGGCGGCGGAAATAAAGATAACAATGCCGCTTCTTCCGGATCGTCGTCGCCGTCCGCAAGTCCGTCCGCAAGCGAGGGCTCTGCCTCCGGCGAACAAGTCACGATCAAATATTGGACGTGGGTCCCTTCCGCGGACGATTACAAGCCGATAATCGAAGCGTTCGAGAAATCGCACCCGATGATCAAGGTTGATCTGACGGTCATGTCCTCCTTGGACTACCAACAGAAGCTTCCGATTTCCCTTTCGACGGGCGAAGAACTCGACGTTGTCGGCGTGCAGCCGAACATGGTAAAGCAGCTTCAGCCTTACCTGGAAGAAACAGACGGCTTGATGAAGCAATACGTCAGCGACGATTGGCAGTCGCAATTCGATCCAACTTCCATCACTCAGGCCAAAAAACTAAGCGATCCGATGGTGATGGTACCAGTCGGAAGCACCGGTGCGAGTTTCCTGTACTACAACAACAAGATGCTCCAGGATCTTGGCCTGCAAGCACCGAAATCGTACGACGATCTGAAGAACATCGTCAAGACCGTCAAAGAAAAGAGACCGGGCGTCCTTCCGCTCTCCTTGGGAGGCAAAGAAGGCTGGATTTTGGACGAAATCGTCCTGACCTTGCTCACGCAAAAATCCGATCTATTCAATAAAATCCGCTACAAAGAAGGCGGCAAATGGGATTCACCTGAATATCTGGAAGCCGTCAAAGAATTCAAGCAATGGATCGATGATGGCGTGATCTCCCAAGACGTGATAGACCTCGATTATACCCGCGCTCTCGAAACGTTCACGACCGGGAAAGCGGCCATGTTCATCCAGGGCAGCTGGGCGGCATCGATGCTTTCCTCGAAATACAAAAGCACGAACAACATCGCGCTTGAGGATATCGGCCTCACCGCGATCCCGGTCATGTCCGCGGGCGGCAAACCAACGGTTCGTTCCTTTCTCGACATCGGAATGGGCGTAAGCAAAAACTCGAAGCACAAAGCCGAAGCCGCTGAATTCGTGAAGTTCATGACCCTCGGCGAAGGCGCTGACGTGCTGGGCAAGCTCTTCGTCGTTGTTCCTTCTAAAGTCGGCTTTACGCCGGACTTGAGCGACTTGAACGCAACCGGCCAAGAATCGTTCAAAAAGATGCAGGAGCTGATCGCTTCGGCCGGGGCGGATCGCAATAACCTGGGCTCGTTCTCCTCGGATGTCGTTGGTCCGGAGTTGCAAAGGATGCTGCTGACGAAAACGCCGCCGGAAGACATCGCTAAAAACATCCAGAAGGAATTCGACACAGGCAAATATTTGAAATAAGACGGTCGTATGACACAGACCAGCCCGAACTGCCGCGCTCCTCGAAGCCGCGGCAGTTCTCTCTTCGAAGGAGGCTAAGATGAAAGCCAAACATTACAGTTGGAACGCCACCGCTGCCGGATACTTGTTCATCGCGCCGTTGCTTGCCGTCATGGTCGTTTTTTTCGCTTATGGGTTTTATTTTCTCGTCCGTACCGGGTTTCAAAGCACGGATATTTCGTTCCACACGCCGAAGTACATCGGGTGGGACAATTACCGCTTATTACTGGTAGACTCGCGGTTTTTCCATTCGATCCTCAATACGATCGTGTTCGCCGTTGTGTCCGTCATCATCGGCTTAACGTTCGGATTCGTTGCTTCAATCTTCCTGCAATTCAAGCTACCTGGCAAAAAGCTGTTCCATTCGATTCTGTTCTTGCCCACTATTATGCCTATGGCGCTCATCGCCACCGTGATCGCGATGATGCTCGAATCCCGGTTCGGAACGTTGAATACGTTCCTTCGCTTCATCGGTCTCGACTTTCTGGCTCTGCAATGGCTGTCGGACCCGAACCTGGCCTACGGCTCAATCATGGTCATGTCCATCTTCCTGATCGGACTTCCGATCATGTATTACGTCAGTGAGTTCCCGACCTTAAATACGAGCGTGCTGGAAGCGGCGGTGCTGGACGGAGCGGGACTCGGGCGAATGCTCACGCTCATCTTGTTCCCGATGCTTCGGAACACACACAAGACGGTTATCCTCTCGATTTTACTTGGCAGCTTTCGAGAATTCGAACGCATCTTCCTGCTGACGGGCGGTGGTCCTATGAATTCGACAGAAATCGTGTCGACCTACGTGTTCAGACAACAGAACGGCGGGATGGAGATGGGAATCATGTCCGCGGCTTCTGTCATCGTACTGCTGGTCGCGTTCATTCTGGCACTGCTGCAAATCCGGTTCACTACCATGAAAAAGTAAGGGGGTCATCCAAACATGGATATGTTCCTGGTGTCGAAAGGCGAAAAGCGAACGATCCGCTGGGTTATCTACGGCTTGGGATTACTGTTCCTCTTTCCGATCGTCTCGGCGATATACAATTCGCTTAAATACGAAGGCTTTGAAAACTACATTTTCGTATTCACCCACAAAATCAACGGAATCAGTGTATTATCGACGTTCTGGAACTCGCTGCAAATCGCGGTCGGACATGCGTTCTTCGTGCTGTTGGTCGGTTCGCTCGCCGGTTATGCGTTTTCCAAAATCGAATTCGCCGGCAAGGAGATCGTCTACATCGGGGTGTTGATGTGCCTCGCCATCCCGCTCGTCGTCATGATCGTGCCGTTTTTCTACATTTTTCAAAACCTCGGGCTGTACAATCATTTGCTGGCGGTCGTATGCTCGGAAGTCGCGATGACGCTTCCGTTTGCGGTGCTGTTCTTTCGGAACTTCTATGATTCGTTGCCCAAAGAACTGATGGAGTCGGCTACGATCGATGGCGCGAACGTTTTTCAAGCTTTTTCGAAGGTTTATTTGCCCTTGGCCCGTTCCGCACTTATCAATTTGGGCGTCTTGTGCGTCATGTGGTCTTTCCAGGACTTTCTGGCGCCGCTCATGTTCTTGACCGATAAAGACCTGGCGACCACAAATGTGGCGATCAACAATCTGAAAGGCGCTTTCGGGCTATCGCCGGGCAATGTCGGGAAATTCAATGCTTTTCTCGTCGTGCTTGGAATCCCCGCCCTCGTTCTGTTCCTAGTGGCGCAAAAATTCATCACCCAAGGTATTACTTCCGGCGCTTTGAAGGATTGATAGGCCGCTTGTACAATGAGGTTGAACGATCCCATTGAGCGGAGATAGGCTACCCTAATGTGATGACGTAAGCTGCGCCCCGGTTCTCTGGATAATCCATATCCGATATCGAGATTCTCCATTGCGAACGCAATACGTTTTCATTAGAATGAAAGCGTACATAATAGCGCGATTTCGAGAATCGCTTCGGACCACGTTTACCAAATTAGCCGAGAACTGGTAGGGCGAAAAGTGCCGTGAGACAAACGCGCTTCACGCCGCTCTGTACCGAGATGGATCGTGTTGGATTCGAACCAGTATGTTTTCATCAAGAATATATGATTACGAAGCTATTAATGTTGAAAACAAAAAGGGCTGGTACACAAGATCAGACGCGACATATTTATTCAATTATGATATTGCCTATTATGAAGGTAATTACTGGGCTACGATAAACAAGTACCGACTATTCGACAACAACCGGGAGCGGTAGCGGATGTTTACAACACTGAAGTATCAATACTATGTATTCATCTCCCTCTCGTTGGCGGTATTAGTTATACTTTTGGCAACTAATTTATCCTTTTACTTTTATACGGGATCCATTATTGAGCGGAATATGGTACAGAATAAGCTGCAGACCACACAGAAGGTGCAGGAGCAGCTTGATGCCATGTTGAATGAAATCAATAATATTTCGATTTCTATTAATGCTTCGAACTATATCCAACAGGTGATGAGTCATATTCCGATGAATTCCACGGAAAATTACTTCGACAACAATCCGCAGACGAGTCTCGAAGTGCGTGATGTCCTGTACTCGATAACCGGCTTGCAGCCGCTTAAGGGTAGCATCGTTCTCATCTCTAAAAATTATGACTTCATCGACGTCAGCAACAAAATGGACAGTCAAATGGTGAACAAATCTTATATTGAGGGATTGCCTGGCATCAAAGAGCTGCTTCTAACCAATCGGATCGGATTAGACCATTTGTTGGTGAGGCCCCACCCAGATCGATGGTCCGCGAGCGAGGGAGAGGTGTTCTCCTTGATCCGTACAATTCGCGACAACTTCAATGTATACGGTCTCATTGAAATCAGCTACGAAGTTGAAGAAATTCAAAAGTTGTTTTCTTTTCTAAACCAGCAAAATGAATCGAATTTCGTGATCTTCGACAAAGCAGGTAATGTATTCCTTAGTCAACTGAATGCGAACCTAGGTATTGACGTTCCAAGCCTGACACAAAAAGTGGGACTTATAGCAGACACGGGTAATTTCGAGGTAAAGGGTTCTGATAAGACGTTTATGGCGACATATTCACATCTTAAAAACGAAGATTTGACAGTCGCCATCGTAGAGGACATGAGCTCTTTCAAAAAGCCAATCAACATCTTACGCAACACGACGATCTCGGTCTACTTGGTTACGATGATAACTACGTTACTCTTTCTATATGTCTACACGCTGGGGATAACGAGGCCAATCACCCAGCTAAAGAAATCGCTTATGGATGTGGACGTTGGCGATCTACACCTTGCGGTATACAACGCACATTCTAATAATGAAATCGTCATGCTTGGTAAAGTCGTGAGCAATTTGCTGGGTGAAATCAAACGGCATATGATGCTGACGGAACAAGCCCATCAGAACGAAGTGGCTGCGAACATGACGGCATTACAAGCCCAGATCAACCCGCATTTTCTTTACAATACTTTGTCCGTCATCAGCGCGCAGGGCTTAAAGCAAGGCAACCGTGAAGTCGTGGAGATGTGTAGCGCGCTATCCAATATGTTTCGTTATGTCACAAAGCAAGAATCCAGCCGTACGACGTTGGAGAACGAATTCGAACATATCCGCAACTATTTACTGTTAATGGGAAAACGTTATGAGGGCTTCTTTACGTACGACTTTGAAATGGACAACCGTATCCGTAGCGTTTCCGTGCCGAAGCTCATTCTTCAGCCATTCATAGAGAATATGTTCCAGCACGCATTCTCCACCGCTAAGCCGCCATGGTACATTTCTGTCAAAGGTATATGGCAGCCGGACGGCAGATGGCGTATAGAAATTAGGGATAATGGTACAGGTTTCGACGAGCACATGATTAGGCGGCTAAACCAAAGAGTAGAACAATTCAAAACGACCGGTTCCGCCATCGATGAAAGATTGCCGGAAGAAGGTATTGGTATGGTGAATGCATTCTTCCGTTTATATCTAGCTGATCGTGATCATGCTTTCCTGGAGATCAGAAATCATGCCGACGGTGGCGCCGAAATCTGTTTCGGAGGGGGCGGAGAGCATGCATAGCATTGTGCTAATTGAAGACGAGCCTCCTACACTTTTTATGGTGAAGCACTTGATTGAGTCTCTTGGCCTCGGTTTCGAGGTAGTCGGGTATGCTTTTAACGGTGATGACGGAGAACAAATCGTACGGGAGCAAATGCCTGATGTTGTAATCACGGATATCAAAATGCCAGGCAAGGACGGATTGACTGTGATCCGTAACTTACAAGCGGAAGGCATAAAGACAGAATGGCTTATTCTTTCCGGTTACGCCGAGTTCGAATATGCCGTTCAAGCACTTCGAAGTGGCGTGACGGACTACATTTTGAAGCCGGTCGACCCGTTAACGTTACAAACGTTGTTTGAGAAATTAGGCAAACACCTATCGGACATGAAGTCTAAAGCCGAGCAGGCGTATTTAAACCGTCTTCTTCACGAAGGCGAAGTGAAGCCTCCTCCTGTAACGATGGCAGGAACGCGCTTGATCTATCCGTTGTTTGTTGCGGCTGGTCATCTGACCGACTCGATCCACGATGGGGAACATATCGCTAGACGCTTTTTTTATCCAAATCCATTCGAGTACTCACAGGCACTTCGACAATCGGGAATCGAAAAGTGGTGGAATGTTAGCGGTTTCGCATGCAACCAACAGATTTTGTTCTTGCTCATAAATGCGTCAGAGCCCGATTTCGCCGAGAAAATCGCCGAAGGATTAATGCAGGAATTACATGTGTCAGATATTCCTGTGAATATTATGATTGGGGAATCGAATTCGAATTGGATTGATAGCGAGAAGCATGTTCATAGGCTGCTTTGCGCCATGAAGGAAAGGCTCGTTTCTGGTCTGTCGCAGGTGATGAGAGAAGGCATCTCCGAAAACCAACACGAACCCGGTTTCGAATTGGAGGCCACTCTTGCTCGGTTGGCCGCAATGACGTTTCCTCAGATTCGGCAACAGTTGAATCTGTTGGCACGGCAAGGTGAAGAACGAGGCATGACGCAGTCCGCTGTAGAACTGCTTATGGTCAAGTTAACAGAAGTTTGGAATAATCGTTACACAAAAGCAGCACTTAAACCTTGGGATATTCAAGAAATTATGGCATCGAGTATTGGACTTAGTGATGCGTTTGATCGATTCGCGCGAATTGCGGAATTTACGTTCGGGGAAGAAGTTGAAGGGGAGAAGCCGTTGTCTTCTTCCGTCGAATTGGTGAGACAAATCGAGGACTATTTGAGCCGCCATTACTTCACGCCGATCACATATGATTCGCTGCAAGAACGCTTTGGTTATCACAAGGATTATCTGTCCCAATTGTTTAGACAAGCCAAAGGTATTTCCCCGAATAAATATATTATGACACTTCGTATCGAGAAGGCAAAAAATATCATGACCAATCAGCCTGACTTGCCTCTTAAAGATTTGTCTGAGCAGGTCGGTTACGAAGATGCTTTATATTTCAGCAGGCTGTTTAAAAATATGACCGGTCTCAGCCCGTCCGCCTTCCGAGAGCAGTCGATCACTCGGGAAAAGCAAGCGGGAGGGCTAGCATGAGAAAATCGTTCGTAGTGTTAATGCTAACTGGGCTTATTGCATTAATATCGTTTAACGCATGGTTTTTCTATAGCTCTTCCCGAGACAAGGAAGGTACGACACTGTCGGCACCTGTGCATCTGACCCTGCTCGCGAATCAAAGCTGGATTGGACGATCATTTTTACAAAAGGCAATTTTCGAATATGAGCAGTCGACCGGCGTGCAAGTTGACATACAAGCCGTTCCTAGTAATTCAGCGGCTTCCCTCATGAAGAAGAAGTTTGCTGCAGGCGTGTTGCCGGATATTGTCCTCTCTTCCGGTGGGGCAGCTCTGGATGCTTTTCACCCTACGAACAATTTTGTGAATATGGACGATGAGATATGGGTAAAGAACCTACAGCCTTATGTGCTTCCGCTCGTTACGAATAACTTTAGTGTATATGGCTTCCCGTTGTGGGAAGGTGCGCTGTCCGGGATCATATACAACAAACAAATATTCGCCAAATATCATTTGCAGGTTCCGCAAAACGAGGAACAGTTTTTTCAAGTGTGCGAAACATTGCGAGCGAATGGGATTATACCTGTTTACATGGCTTTCCGGGATATTTGGCCAATCGGATTGGAGTATGGACTGGATACTGTAGTTGCGCAAGATGACAGTCGCATCGTTCGTTTGAATCGTAATCAGCTAACATTGCCGCAGATTCCGGAGATGCTGCAATTGCTAAACTGGTACAATCGACTCGCCCAAAGCGGAGATCTTGGCCCCAGTTTTGAAACGAACAACTGGGATGGACAAGCCGATGCACTTGCTTCCGGGAAGTACGCGATGGCTATAGGAACGGATACGTTCCTTTATAACGAACTGCAGGTGAATCATCCGGGCGCTTCGGATGATTTCGGTTTAATGCCGTTTTATTTCGGATTCAACGAACGGGGGAGCTACGCTCGGAACGATTTGGTAGCGATGTATGTGAACCAGAAAAGTAAGTACTTCAAAGAAGCAATGGATTTCGTTGATATGTCTGCGAATCCAGAGAAGATAAATGAGATATACGATGGTGTATATACGGAGCCCTTGTTCAAAACACTTCGAACGAACAAGTTAACGCCGGAATACGCCGATGTGCTGGCTACTGGACAATCGGACCGGATCGTGCCGGCTTCTGCGAATTTGATAATCGGATTCAGTCCGATCGATTTGGCAGTGCCGCTTCAAGAGATGATGCTGGGTGAAACGACGCCGGAACAAACGCTTCAGGCAATTGAGAACATTCGGTATTCTACCGCGCAAAATCAAGGAACGCCAGGATTCTAAGGATAAGATCGTAGGGACGGGAGGAAACACCGCACAAATGAAATTATTCTATCGTAAACCAGCGTCTGAGTGGACAGAAGCACTTCCGATTGGAAACGGAAGACTAGGTATGATGATATTCGGCGGCATTGAAAGAGAACATCTGCAGTTAAATGAGGATACGCTTTGGTCTGGCGGTCCCGTCGCAGAACGACAGCCTGCCGCTGTCTCTCCGAACGAGATTCAGGACATTCGCAGACTTCTGTTCGAAGGTCGATACGTTGAAGCGGATGCCATGTGCAAAAAGTTGATGGGAGCTTACAACCAGTCTTATTTGCCCTTTGGAGAACTGCAGTTGACCTTCCAACATGGGGATATCGCCCATTCATATGAGCGTAGCTTAGACTTGGAAACGGCAACTGCACACGTTGCCTATTCAGTCGGCAGTATCCAGTACGAAAGGGTAATGTTCGCCTCCGAACCGGATCAAGTCATTGTAATTCGACTGACGGCAAGTAAACCGGGGCTTATCAGTTTCACGGCAAAGTTGGACAGTCCGCTGCATCATCGTACATTCCCGGACGGCGAGCAGTACGTGATTCGCGGGTTAGCGCCGGAGCATGTAGATCCGTCCTATTACGCCACGGACAATCCTGTCGTCTATGGCGATGAGGATACGAGCGGCGCTATGCGTTTTGAGGGACGTCTTAGTGCGAGTATCGAAGGTGGAACTTTGGTTGCCAGCGCGAACGGAATTCATGTTAGTGGATCGACCGCCGTAACATTGTATTGGAGTGCGGCGACAAGCTTTAACGGCTATCAACGCTCTCCTGGAATGGAAGGCAAAGAGCCTTCCCGTCAGGTCGTGGCTTCTTTGGATTCGGCTTGTCGCCTTGAATTCGAACAATTGCTTCATAGGCATAACGTCGACTACCGGGAGTTGTTCAATCGGGTCGAGCTTCGACTAGGCGCATCGAGAGGATCAACGTCGCAAGAAGTGATGCCGACCGATCGCAGAATTGCAGAGCATGGCGCGACAGATCCCCAATTGATTGAGCTATTGTTTCAATACGGCCGTTACTTGCTCATTTCGAGCTCTCGACGCGGAACGCAGCCTGCCAATCTGCAAGGCATATGGAACCGAGAGGTCAGGCCGCCCTGGAGCAGCAACTGGACGCTCAACATTAACACGCAAATGAATTACTGGCTAGCCGAAACATGCAACTTATCCGAGCTGCACGAACCGTTGCTAGAATTCATTGCTGAATTGGCGCAAAACGGCGAACGGACTGCTTCAACACTATATGGAGTCAGAGGCTGGACGGCGCATCATAACGCGGATTTGTGGCGGCAGACCGACCCGGTGGGTGATTACGGCAAAGACGGGCAGTCCGTATGGGCGATTTGGCCGATGAGCGCGGCATGGCTGTGTCAACATTTATGGGAGCACTACGTATTTAGCCAAAATATCGTCTATTTGCGGGAGAAGGCATTTCCGGTTATGAAGAAAGCAGCCCGATTCTATTCAGACTGGTTGATCCTAGATGAAAGTGGCTTTTATGTAACGGCGCCATCAACTTCGCCAGAACATCGGTTTGTTTCTCCAAGCGGGCAACTATCCGGTGTGGGAATCGCTTCCACAATGGATATGCAACTCATCAGCGAGTTGTTCAATAATTGCATACATGCCGTTCGATTGCTTCAGTTGGAAGAACCGGAAGCAGTGGAATGGGAAGCGAAACGTAATAAACTTCTCCCTCCAAGGATCGGTCGCGGTTTACGACTTCAAGAATGGTCGCAAGATTTCGAAGACGAGGACCCAAATCATCGTCACGTCTCACATTTATACGGGGTGTTCCCTGGAAATCAGATGACGCTTGAGAAAACGCCTGAGTTGTTCGAAGCTTCCAGAAGATCTCTAGAAAGAAGAGGAGACGAAGGTACGGGTTGGAGCTTGGCATGGAAAGTCTGTCTATGGGCGAGATTCCGTGACGGAGACTGCGCGCTGCGTCTCATTTCAAACCTATTACAGCTTGTCTCGGAGTCGGAGCAATTGAATTATCACCGTGGCGGCTCTTATGCGAATTTGTTATGTGCGCATCCTCCTTTTCAAATCGATGGAAATTTTGGCGTTACTGCAGGTATTGCAGAGATGCTGCTTCAATCTCATGATGACATGCTTCACCTGTTGCCGGCATTGCCGAATGAATGGAGCGAAGGCAGGGTGAGTGGGCTTATTGCACGAGGAGGATTCGAAGTGTTAATGGAGTGGGAACAAGGGCGATTGATTTCCGTTTCGATTTTATCGCGCTTTGGCGGCAAATGCGTTGTACGCAGCAAAACGCCATTGCGTTTCGAAGGCGAAATTAATATCGCGTATTATTCGATCGGTGGGAATGAATGGGTAGGGTCTTTCGATACGAAAGCGAATGAAAGGTATGTGGGGGTAGGTTTGCCTCGAATCTGATATCAGTGAGGAAATTAGTTTAAATGATGCGCAACGATTAAATATAGAAAGATTAGCATTCGAAAAGGTGCAATGACGTTAGTCGTGTCGTGCACCTTTTAGGTTTTATTTGTTCATTTGGCGATAGGTACTTGTCGTCATTCGGGAGGATCAAGGTTGAATCAGAAATGGCAGCTTTAGCAACTAAACAGGATGCCGTGATTATCCATGGACAATCTCGACTTTGTGTATTCACGGAGAGGGAAAAACGGGTATACAGTAAAATTGAGTTGTGTAAGCGTTTTATTATAATTTGGACAACATTATGAAGGAGGCATAAAAAATGCCAATCAGCAGGTTTAGGGGGGCAATAGTGTCGAAGAAAACGGGTATCATTATCCTTGCCCTGCTTTTTTGCTGCGGGGTGGCCGTTCTCTCGCGCGGGTTGGCGGTGCCCTCTTCCTCGAAGGGCGACGAAATTGTTTTGTATATCGACGACATTCCGGTTACAGTCGACCAATGGCGCCAAGCCGCGGGTTGCAAAGTCAATGAGGTAAAATTATATTTTCAAAATCAAGGCAACATAAATGTAAATGATCCCGATTTTTGGGAAAACTCCTATGGCGGCGAACAACCGTTCCAACGTCTCCATAACGAAGCGCTGACAGTGTTACTGAACCGCACGATCCTGCTGAAGCTTGCCCAACAGAAGGGACTTATCCAGGATATTCGGTATGAGGCCATACGTCGAAAGTGGGAGTCCGAAAATAACAGCCGTAGTGCTGCAGTTGCAAACAAAAAGGTCCTGTATGGTCCCGTTCAACTGGACTTGGATGCGTATTACAGAGTATTGATCGGCGAGCTGACGAACAAGTTGCTGCTTCTCATGTCCAAGGATGAGCTGCATCTCACGAACGAGAAACTGCGAGAACTATATGAACAACGCAAAACGAACGAATTTGACATTATGCACATGAAGACAGGGCAACTAATAATTTCCAAATCCGTTCCCGATGCCGAGGAAAAGCTAGTGAAGGTTATTCGTCTTGGAAAGCAAGGGGACACGCTTCAGGAAGCTGCTCGAACGATCGGAATGGCAAAAGCCTACAAGCTCGAGGATTACGACGAAAAGAATATGTCGTCCAGGGATACGCATCAAGCGTCCGTTTTCAACCAACTGAAGTCGCTTAGTCGGGGGCAGTTCAGCGAGCAGATCGATCTCGGCGATAGTATCATGATCGCGGAATGCTTACAGAAGGATGAGGACTATAAATCGTTGGATGAGGTAAAAGGTTATTTGACGTCAATGTATTTGCAAGAGCAATTCCGGAGCTATATCAACGATCGAATTCAACATGCGTCCGCAATTAATAAAATAAGCGAAGACGCTTTGAATCGGATGCTGAACGGCTTTTTGCGAGAGTGAAGGAAGGGAGCGAATCGTCGGCGGCTTTTACTTCCATTGGCCAGCAAAATGAAATCTTCATAATAAATAATTCATCGTAATTCTCCATATAGAATCTCGTATTTGTATATTCCCAAGTAGTTCGAAGCTATGGATAATTTGAATTGAATGTAAGCGCTTTATCTAAACATTTTTATTACGGAGGTGAACAAATCAAATTTATTGCTGTACACTCTTTAATTATTAAAAATATGGAGGTGTAATGTGAAATGATCAAAAAGTGGTCCAAACTCGTTTTATGTTTTGCGATGGCTATTCTTACAATTGTAAGTTCGAACTTTTTTGTAGGTGGCAATACAGCATGGGCGGCCAATACGACATATTACGTCAGTGCGTCAGGAAACGATAACAATAACGGAACGAGCACAAATACGCCTTGGCAAACCATCTCAAAAGTTAACTCCATGAGTTTCAGTCCAGGCGACAAGATCTTATTTCAAGGAGGACAATTGTTTGAAGGACAATTAAAGATAATAACCAGCGGGACTTCAGGCAGCCCGATAACGGTCGGTTCCTATGGAACCGGCAAAGCAACGATTACGAATACTGCAGGACAGCAAGATAACAAATACGAGTATTTCGGGAGTTGGAACTATAATGCGGGTGCTGGCAACGCTTATGGAGGTGACGATCACTGGTCACATTCGACTAATGACTTTTTCACACTGAAATTTTATGGGACACAGTTCAAGATGTATAGCGATAAAGGATGGTGGGGGGGCATCGGAGCGGTATCGGTAGATGGAGGACCGGAAACCAATATCGATTTTTATTCAAGCCCAAATACAACAAGCCAAGTCCTCTACACCAGTCCCGTACTCCGAATGGGCGAACACATCATCAAGGTTCGCGTCACGGGGACGAAGAACGCAAATTCAACTGATATTACAGTGCCGGCGGACCGGATCGATGTCACGAACGGCGGCTCTTCTTGGACGACAATAAATGATGATAAGGCGCAGATTCATGCCAATAATATTGTGACTTATTGGGGATCGGGTTGGAAGCATAATATTACTGAATTTAGCTCCAGCGGTACGCAATACTCCTATGACGGGAATTATTACTACTCGGAAAACACGAACGATTATGCCGAGCTTCCGTTCTATGGCGACCGGGTCAAGGCTTACGTCAAAACGATGCCCTGGTTTGGGAAAGTAGCCTATTCCATTGACGGCGGAGCAGAGACAATCGTTGATCTGTATACCAGCAGCGGAACCAGTGTCGATCTCTCCACGCCGAAATTCGACTCCGGACCATTGACGAATGGTCAGCATACTTTAAAGATCAGAGTAACTGGGCAGCGAAATTCCTCCAACACAGACAGTCATGCGTATGATGCCGTCGATGCATTCGATGTCACCAACAACGGGGTTACAACCCGAATCAACGACAACGGCTTTGACACCAGCAACGGCATATATATTGACGGCGTATCCTACATTACGATCGATGGTGTGAACGTCTTGGCTAATGGCAGATATACCAACAGCTGGGGCAGCGGGGTTCGTATCAATAATGGGGATCATATTGTGGTCAACAATGTGGATGCCAGCGGTTTCCAACTGGCAGGTATTGTTTTTTTCCATAGCAGTAATCTCACTTTGACGAATATCAATGCACATGATAACGGCAATGCCGGGATCCGCTCTTTGGACTACCAGAGAGATTGGGTCGGAGGCAACAGCAATATCTATATCGGGAACAGTTCGACGAATAACAACCCTGGTGATCCGACAAATCCGAATGATCCGAACGGGGACGGCATTTGTCTGTACTTCGTAAAGAACGGTATTGTAGAGTATACGGAAGCATCCAACAACGGCTGGGACATGACGGCAAACGGTGTAGGCGGACCTACAGGCATTTGGGGTCAAAGTCTGGATAATGTCGTGTTCCAATACAACAACTCCAACAATAACGCGGCAATTCAGCACGGTAGTTATACGGACGATGGGGGCGGTTACGATATCGACGGTATCAATTCCACGCTTCAGTACAGCTACTCCAGCCATAACGGAGGTCCGAGCCTGTTGTCCTGGCGTTGGAACACTTGGCCCTATTCAGGAGCTTTCAATGACAACAATGTGGCCAGATACAACGTTATGGAGCTGGACGGATGGGGGTCAGAACCGGTCGCATTCCGCATCGGCGACGGATACCCTGCATATCCCAACGATCCGGTGACATGGAAGATCTATAATAACACCGTTTACATTCCTAACGGTAATGCGACGGAGTTCCTTGTATGGAACGGGTTGAACGGCAATACGATTTATTCTGGAGTTAAAATTTGGAATAATATCTTCTATACTTCAAGTAATTTCAGTTCGACGTCGACATTCACAAGCCAATGGCAAGGAAACAATTATTTCTCGGATGACCTTGGATTCCATATGGACGGGTATAATTCTTTAGCCGCATGGAGAAGCGGCACGGGTAAAGAAAAGAATGGATCTTCCGACACAGGTCTGTATGCCAATCCCGCTCTGTCCAGTCCTGGCGGAGGCGGTACACTTTCGGGCGGTTTATCAACATTGACTGCATACAAGCTTTTAAATGATTCACCCGCGATTAACGCCGGCCTTAATCTGAACAGCTTGTTCGGTGTCAGCACGGGAGGCAAGGACTTCTGGGGAACTGCGACACCTGTCGGTTCCGCTTATGATATCGGCGCCTATGAAGGAGGAGGTGTGGCAGAGAGCAAATTTGCCGGAGGAGATTTCAAAATTATCAATACGAACAGCGGTAAAGCTCTAGATACAGGCGGATCGACTTCGGATGGAGCTAATGCCGTTCAAAATACGTACACAGCTTCAACCAGTCAGAAGTGGACGATCACCTATGTGGGGAACGGCTACTACAAGATCATCAACAAGAACAGCGGGAAGGCGCTCGATATTACCGGCGCTTCTCAATCTGACGGAACCAATGCCATTCAATGGACTTACTCCGGCAGCGTAAATCAACTTTGGAGCATTGTTCAAGTCGGCAACGGAAACGGAAATTATCGTCTTACGAGCAAGAACAGCGGCAAGGCGCTCGACATGCCTGCGGCGTCCACTGCGGATGGCGTGGCAACGGTACAATGGACTTACAGCGGTGGCGTAAATCAAATGTGGCAAATCTCCGCCCCATGATCGAAACGGATTGAAGTTACCGCCTATGGCAAGTGACTATCCCAAATATCACGGTCACAAACGTTTCTGCAGAAATCGGCGTTTATTCTGTCGCGTACGGAGGCGATGATCTCATTTAGTTCAGCAAGCACATCCGCAAGACGCTTACGAAAATGCGTCATCATGGAGTGATGAAAGGGCTGCTTCATGACGAATCCGGACAGACCAATGAAGTATTGCATGTATGGATTTTCGCTGATCGACTCCAAAGTTTTTCTGTCCGTCAACTGCATTCTCTCTTGGATGATGAGCGCGCCAAGTCCCATGCGCAGACTGATCGTTTGCTGTCCGCGGAAGGTGTCTTTGAAAAACTGTCCGTATTTTTTCTCGGCTTCTGCCCACGGCACCAGCCGCGCCAACTGAACCCAACGATTTTCTTCGTCCAGCTTTCCGCCGAAAGGCAGAAAAAAAATTGCCTGGCATGATCAATTGATTTTCAAGATGGGCGGTCGGCTTGAACAATTCCGTCACACCATCTGCAAAGTTTTCGTGATATTTTCTGGGGTTTCCTTTGTATATGATTTCGACATATGAAGCCCAAAACCCTAGTTAATATGCGGTTTGCAGTCGTTTTTCGTCGTTCAGCAAGCCCTACGTAAAACAGATCAAGTAATGGTGTGCACCATTACTTGATCTGTTTTCTTTGTCTCAATCTAGCATAATTCTCTGTTCCCCATCTTCCGTCGGAAAAAGAACTGTTATTTCATTAATCCACTTTGGTTTATGTAATCCTAACACATCGGAGGTTTCGTTTACTTTATCGGATCTGTTGCTGACAAACAAATGCTGATCTATTTTTTTGGCCAACAGCCCCATGGAGTCGACCCCTTGATAGAACTTACAAACGTAGTTATTCGTACTTAGACTTGATTCCCAATATTTCATAATTAAAGTTTCTGTGCCTTTGGGTGATTTTAGATATTCATACTCTGTCGACGCGGTGAAAAGAATGAATATTAATGAAAAATCAGAATGGGTAAAATCATTAGAGAGAAGATTAATAGCCACTTATATTTACTGAGGAAACCCAGTAAGGAAATAATAATCATGTTGAATAACAAGGGATATGTGTATCCAGTTTTCAGTAGAATAATGATGTAGTAGTGATTTTCTTGTAAAACAACTAGAGTTATATCAATTGCCGCAAGACAAATTAGGCACCAAAAGATTCTTGATCTAATTAGATTTTTTATTTTTAGTTGCACCCAATATCACTCCTATAACACATTGGACGATTGGAATAATATGTTGGTTGCAAGAAAAAGAGAAGGTTGCCTATTGACGAAAAAGGAACAACGTCGCCAAGATTGGGTCGCGCATTGCCCAAGGCGCGACCCTCGATGAACTCAAGTACTAGCTAACGTCGAACCATTCCGAACGACCGAACGTCAAACGACCGGGACTAGAGCTTTCCACTCGATCGGAATTTATAGTATGCTAAACCATAAGGGAGGAGAGGAATTTATGGTTAAACAACTGATCGTCGGCGACGCAACGCATGAACTGGCTGCTACGCGCCGCATTCTGGAACGCTTGCCCGAGGAGCATATGTCGTGGAAGCCGCACGAGAAATCGATGACGCTCGGCGGGCTGGCCACGCACCTGATCAACCTGCTGAACTGGCAAATCGCGATTCTTCAGTACCCGGAGTTCGATCTATCGACCGTGCCGCTGCGGCGGGAGCCTTTGGAAAAACGCGTTGACGTTCTGGAGGAGTTCGACGCGAACTTCGGTAAGTTTGAAAAGCTGCTCGCCGAATGCGACGAGAAAACGCTCGGCGAGGAATGGACGCTGCGCCACGGCAACCATATCATCCTCCGCGAGCCGCGGGCGATCGCGCTCCGCACCTTCGGATTAAGCCACATGGTCCACCACCGGGCGCAGCTCGGGGTATACTTGCGGCTTCTCGATATTCCGGTACCGGGCATGTATGGTCCCTCGGCCGATGAGGAAGCCCAATGAACTAAGTTTCTCAATCCGATACGTGCCAAACAGTCGCAGGGCACCGGCATGACCGCCGGTACTCTGCGACTGTTTTTATTGCCGAAGTAATGAATCGGCAGCCTTCTCTGGTGACTTTTTCTTAGTTACATATGCAAAGCTTCCAGCAGCTTGTATATCGTGACTGCTGCTTCCGCCCGTGTAGCCGTGTCGAGCGGATGGAATGTGCCATCTTCGCGACCGCTGTTTTCGCGACTATAAACCTTTTCATGCGCAAATCCTCCTTCAATCCTACCTATTCAGCTCTCATTCTAGCAAAAGAAAATCCGTCAAACGATTAACGAAAGTTAACTTCTCGCATTGTTTTTTCAGTGGGTTCATTTTCATATGATTATTAATAATATTCGCTATTTGCAGGGCTGTTAGGTTATGCGCACGTTAAAAGATACGCACAACTGTAAAGGGTTTGTTAAATTACAAAATCCCGGAGGATTACTCTGCGCCACGCCGAAATACTGCTAGGAATGCCGCTCGCGCGCATAGCGTTCGACATATATAGACAGCATTCATAGCGGAGGTTTGCATAAACGATGATAGAATTTAGGAAGGTTAGTAAAGTGTATCCCGGCGGAACGGTCGGATTGAACAACATCGACTTGAAAATCGAACCCGGCGAATTCGTCGTAATCGTGGGCCTATCGGGAGCGGGCAAATCTACGTTGCTCCGTTCCATCAATCGGCTGCACGAAATTACCTCGGGAGAAATCTTCATAAGCGGCAAGTCGATAACGTCTGCGGAAGGACGACAGCTTAGGGTCATGCGGCGAGGCATCGGCATGATCTTCCAAAGCTTTAATCTAGTGAAGCGTTCCACGGTACTCCGCAACGTGCTTGCTGGAAGAGTCGGCTACCGTTCGACGTTTCGTACGTTACTCGGCCTATTTCCCAAGCATGATATGGATTTAGCTTTCGGCGCGCTGAAGCGGGTTAACATGCTGGAGAAGGCTTATCAACGGGCCGATCAGCTGTCCGGCGGCCAACAGCAGCGCGTTTCGATCGCTAGGGCGCTAGCTCAGGAAGCGACGATCATTCTCGCGGATGAGCCGGTTGCTTCCCTTGATCCGCTGACGACCCGTCAAGTGATGGACGATCTGCAGAGGATTAACCGCGAGATGGGCATCACGACCGTCGTTAACTTGCACTATATTGATCTGGCCAGAGAGTATGCAACGCGGATTATCGGCGTGAGGGCAGGAGAGATCGTGTTCGACGGAACGGCAGCCGAAGCGACGGATGACGTTTTCTCCGCCATCTATGGCCGTCCGGTTTCGGAAGCCGAGCGGTTGGGAGGGAAAACGGATGAAGCCATCTGAGGGCTACCCCCAAAAACCGTCCCCGAGTTTGAAAAAAGGGATGACCTTCGCTTTGTTAATCGCCCTCGTCTGGTTAAGCGCATGGGAGACGGAGGTAGATATCAACGAATTGATCGATGGAATTCCGGAAATGGGCAAGTTTATCGCGAAGATGTTTCCCCCGGATTGGGACTACATCGGAGTCGTTATCAAACCGATGGTAGAGACAGTGCAAATGGCCATTCTTGGAACGACCTTCGGGGCAATCGTCGCTTTCCCGATTTCCTTTCTTGCAGCGAGTAACGTAACTAGGATGTGGCTATTGCGGACTCCGGCTAGATTAATCCTGAATTTAACGCGAACGATACCGGATTTGCTGTTTGCCGCTCTTTTTGCCGCCGTATTCGGTTATGGACCTCTCGCAGGCACGCTTGCGCTGTCGTTCTTTTCGTTTGGAATTTTGTCCAAATGGGCTTACGAAGCGATCGAAACGATTGATAACGGACCTATGGAAGCGATGACCGCCGTTGGGGCCAATAAGCTTCAATGGATTCATTTCGGCGTTATTCCGCAAGTCATGGCGCAGTTTATCGGGTTTGCCATGTATATGTTCGAGATTAATATAAGAGCCGCGGCTATTCTCGGAATCGTGGGAGCGGGAGGCATCGGAATCTACTTGAACCGAACGCTCGGGATGTTCCGCTACGATCAAACGTTCATCATCATTTTGTTTACCCTCGTTATCGTTCTAGCCATTGATACGGTGAGCTCCAGAATCAGGGGGAAACTCATATGACCAAACCGTTCTATACCCGTTGGAAAATGTGGCTGGTGCTGGCTTCTGTGATCGTGGTATATGCATGGGCATTCTCGGGTATCCCGTTTACGGGAATCAAACAAACGGCATGGCAAATTATCCAAGCGATCTTTAAGGGTTTGTTTCATCCGGATTGGGATTACGTCTACTTGGCAGAAGGAGAAGATTTGTTGCGAGGGCTGGGCGAGACTCTAGCGATTGCGCTGCTCGGAACTTCCATATCCGTCATTCTTACGATTCCATTCGCCTTGTGGGCTTCACGAAATCTAGTCCGTACTAGACTATTCTCGGGGGCATCTACGTTCACTTTAAGCCTCATTCGTACGTTTCCGGACATTATTATGGCGATCATCTTTATCAAAGCGGTAGGACCGGGAGCGTTCGCCGGGGTGTTGACGATCGGAATCAACTCGATTGGGATGCTCGGCAAGCTGAATTCGGAAGCGATCGAGGATTTGGACATGGGACCTTCCGAGGCGTTGAAAGCCTGTGGAGCGAACAGGCTGCAGACGATTTGGTACGCTATCGTACCGCAAGCCATACCAAGCTATCTTTCCTTTGCCTTATTCCGCTTGGAGATCAACGTCCGTTCCGCGGCCATACTCGGCGCAGTAGGTGCAGGAGGAATCGGGACGCCGCTGATCTTCGCCATGGAAGGCCGAACGTGGAGCAGGGTAGGGATCATACTGCTCGGTATTATTGTATTGGTAACCTTAATCGACTGGATATCCGGGATGCTTAGGCGCAGGCTGGTACAAGGTAGATCATAGGTATGAAAAACCCGGACGGTCAGAGGCCCCATATCGATTGGGCTTCAGGCCGTCCGGGCCTGTTTGTCGCTTATTATTGCAATGCTTTAGCATATTCGCGCGCGGAGTCGAACTTGCTGTCGTCACTCTTCACATAACCTTCGTGGGAGTAAATTTCAAAAATGATTTTATGGCTGTCTTCGTTATTGCCTAAGCTGATGAAAGCGTCTTGGATCTTGGCGATCCACTCTTTGCTCATATCCGAGCGGACGGAAATGGTATCGTTCGGAATCGGAGCCGTGAAGTGAATCGGAACGACTTTGTCGAAGATGTCCGGAACATCTTTTTTGACAATGTTGCGGGCATCCTGGAAAACCGCCGCCGCGTCCGCATCGCCATTCAGTACCGCCAATACGCCTTTGTCGTGGCCTTTCATTTCAATGCTGGTGACGTCCGTATTCGGATCGATACCCGCTTTTTTCAGCTCGACTGCCGGGTACACATAACCGGCGGAAGAGGTTACGCTTTGCCAAGCGATTTTCTTGCCTTTAAGATCCGCTAATGTCTTGATGCCGGAGTCGGCTTTAACGATAATCATCGATTTGTAGCTGTCCACCAATTCAGTCGTCGGGGTTCCATCCTTTTCGTTAACGCCGAAACGTTGCGCCTGCAATATAACCTCAGCCGCGCCCATTTCCTTAGCTTGAATATAAGTGTTAGGAGGCAGGAAACCAACGTCTACCTTCTTGGATTGCATCGCCTCGATGATTGTGTTGTAATCAGTCGATACGCTGACTTTGACGGGAATGCCCAGTTTATCGGACAGCAGCTTCTCAAGCGGCTTCGCTTTAGCCTCAAGCGTTTCGGCATTTTGAGAAGGCACGAATTGCACGGTTAATTCCGTTGGTACATAACCTGTTTCTTCCGGGCTCGAGCTGGCTTCTTCACTTGTCGTTGATTGCTCGCTAGCCGTCGACTCTGGGCTGGTGGACGGTTCCACGCTCGCGTCCGAGTTGTTGTTCTTGTTGCCGCACCCGGCGATGATGAGCAGTACGATCGAGACGATGAGCACTAAACGCAATTTCGGTAAACGGTTAAGCATGATTTCTGTCTCCTCCTCTTTCTATAGGCAAGAATGGGTACTACAACCATTAATCTAACAGCGAACTATTTTGGTAATTGGCGCTAAGTATTAAATCTAGTCATTCAATTGTAAAATTTTCCGTTAACAAATAAATAGTGGGTTGAAAGGGATGATATAGGGTGAACGACATTCAAGCCGTCCAACTTACCGTGCTGGCAACGAGCGACATACATGGGCATGTTCTCCCGATCCGTTACGTAGATAACGAAGCCACTGAATACGGGCTGTTGAAGCTCGCATCTATGATAGAGGAGACGCGCCGCGAACAGGAAAATGTATTGGTCATCGATAACGGGGATTTGTTACAGGGAACTCCTTTTGCTTATTATCATGCTTGCTTGGACCAGACTGCCGCCCATCCGATCGTTGCTATAATGAACAGACTTGGGCTTGACGCTTTTATCCCGGGTAACCATGAATTCAATTACGGGCTTTCTTTCGTTAACCGAGCGTGGAAGGAATCCGCCTATCCATGGCTGTCCGCTAATGTATTGAACAAAGAGACGGATGAGCCGTATTTTGGATGCCCCTATCGAATATTTACTATGCCGGGCGGTGCCAAGGTTGGTTTGCTTGGATTAACGACGCAGTACATCCCCCATTGGGAGCAACCTGTTCACATTGATGGCTTGTCCTTTGAATCCGCAGTGGATGCGGCTAAGCGATGGGTTCCGTATATGAAAAAAACAGAGGGTGCCGATATCGTCATCGTGTCCTATCATGGAGGGTTAGAGCGCGATGCTCGCACAGGCGAAGAATTAGAGGAACAGACCGGCGAGAACGAAGGTTGGCGGTTATGCGAGGAAGTCGAAGGCATTGACGTTCTTATTACCGGACACCAGCATCAGAGAATAGTGGGGGTGCAGATTCGGAATACGTGGGTCGTACAGCCAGGTTATCAGGGGAGTTGTCTCATTGAAATAAAGCTGGAGTTGATGAAAAACGTGGATAGAGCATGGGGCGTGAATGCCCGTCGTTCCCGACTTCGCGAGGCGAGTGAGGCACAAGCGGATCCTTCTTGGATTGAGAGGGTGCAGGCGAGCGAAGATAACACTCAGCGTTGGCTTGATCAGCCTTTATGCGAAGTTAGGGGAGAGATGCGAATCGTCGATCCTATGGCTGCGCGTCTAATCGAGCACCCGCTGGTGGAGCTCATTAATCGGATCCAGATGGAAGCGGCAGTAGTATCGATTTCATGCACCTCTTTGTTCGATAACCTAGCTCCAGGGTTTGGTCCATTAGTATCGATGCGCGAGGTGACGGCTAATTACCCTTATCCGAATACGCTTAAGGTATTGCTTCTGAGCGGCGAGGATATCAGGGAAGCTTTGGAATGGACGGCAGCTTACTTTGCTCGTTCTGAAGGGGGCGGCCCCATCAACGTTGATCCTTCCTACCTCTATCCGAAGCCGCAGCATTACAATTACGACATGTGGGAAGGCATTGAATATGCGATTAACGTGTCGCGCCCTGTTGGGAGCCGCATCGAGGGATTGAAATACAAAGGGCAACCGATTGATCCGCAAGGCGAATTCGAGGTAGTCATGAACCACTACCGAGCATCCGGAGGCGGCAATTACCGAATGTTCCGCGGCAAGATGATCGTCCGGGAAGTCACGGTTGACATGACGGAGATTATTGCCGAATACTTAACGAAGCAGGGCATCGTTTATGCTCAGGCGAATAGCAACTGGAAGGTTCACAGCTAAGAGAAAGGCGGTACAACAATGGCAGATACACATGTATATACGAAAAGAGAAGAGATCGCCAACGCGATCACTCACGGCATAGGAACGTTGCTCAGCATTGCCGGACTCGTGCTGCTGATCGTATTCGCAAGCTTGGAAGGAACGGCTTGGCACGTCGTGAGCTTCACGATATTTGGCGTCACGATGCTGCTGCTTTACACGTCGTCCACGCTCGTTCATTCTTTTCCGGAGGGCAAGGTCAAGGATTTGTTCGAGACGTTCGATCACTCGTGTATCTATTTATTCATCGCCGGCACCTATACGCCGCTGCTGCTCGTCACCCTGCGCAGCCCGCTCGGATGGACTTTATTCGGAATCGTGTGGGGGCTTGCGGTTGCGGGCGTCGTTTTCAAAGCCTTTTTCACGAAAAAATTTCTCGTATTGTCCACGCTTTTCTACGTCATGATGGGCTGGCTGATCGTCTTTGCCTGGCATCCGCTTCAAAGCTTGTTAATGCCAGGAGGGATTCGTCTACTGATCATCGGAGGGCTGCTCTATACGGTCGGCTCCGTGTTCTACATTTGGCGCGGTTTCCCATACCATCATGCGGTGTGGCATTTGTTCGTCGTTGCTGGCTCGGTCATGCATTTTTTCGCTATTTTGCTATATGTGCTGTAAGTCGTCGGGGATCATTCCTCTTGAAGTAACCGTAAATCCTGCGCTGCCGCGATCGCTTGCGTCCGTGAAGAGACGCCTAACTTGCCGTAAAATAGAACATATGTTCTATTTTATTTTATTTTAACATAATTCAATCTCCAAAAGTAGGTTTTTTTGACAGGAGATCAAGAAGTCACCGATTCACCGCCCCCTTAGCTCTTAGCATCGCTTGAAGAGCGTCCTCTCGGTGGTTATGATAGAAGCTGGGAGTTACTCGAAATAATCGATTAATTCCTCAAAAAATGGCCCAATTGCTGGGAGTTACTCGAAGAAACCGATTAATTCCTCAAGAAAAGGCCCAATTGCTGGGAGTTACTCGATTAAATCGATTAATTCCTCAAGAAAAGGCCCAGTTGCAGGGAATTACTCGAAATAATCGATTAAGTCCTCGAGAAAAGACCCAGTTGCAGGGAATTCTTGTCGGCGACGGTAACGTCATATTGGTTACTCGAAATAATCGACTAATTCTCCTGCCATAGCCATCTAAGCAACAAGCGCGCGGAACATAGCCTTAATTATCACGCAATTGGAGGCATATTTTATGGCAACAAAGAAGGAAAAGAGCACTTTGGATGGTCCCAGAATTCCCGACCAGCTAGCTTCACTTACGGCTGAGGATTACGAAATTCAAGATAAGCAGGCCTTCGAGAACGGCCGATTCTCCCAAGGAACGATAGCCAATCAAACGGCTGACAAAGTGAGCTTCGATCGCGTTATTTTCGAGAATATCGTGTTTGATCAGATCAATTTGGAGAGAGCCGAGTTAACGGACGTCGTATTTAACCGATGCGATCTGTCGAACGCGAACTTCCGCGATTCCATCTTGCACCGGGTTGAATTCAACAATTGCAAGATGCTAGGATTTGATCTATCGAATTCGACGATGCGTAACGTCAAGTTCGATCAATGCAACGGTCAATACTCGGTTTATCGGTTTGCAGATCTAAAGCAAGTTAGCTTTCAGCAGAGCAACTTCGATAAGGCGGATTACTATCAGGCTGTCCTATCGAAAGTAGAGTTCACCGAAACGGGTCTCGATCAGACGCAATTCTCCGGCGCGAAGCTGGCAGGGATCGATTTGAGCAGCTGCGAATTTCAATCCATTGGTATAACGTTGGAAGGACTGCAAGGCTGTATTGTGACTTCGGATCAGGTGCGTTCTTTTGCCCACTTACTTGGTGTTGTTATTAAGGATTAGTTTGTTTTCCTGCTTGATCCAAAAATAGAACACGCGAGTTAAGCTTTGAATAAGATATTAACTTAATCAAGGCTTATTTTGCATACCGGTTTTCATTATTAAGAAAGCCAATGAGAGGGAGAATCCATCATGACGATTGTGAAAAAAACGTCCTTGCTGCTCCTTTGTGCCATGCTTCTGATTTTAGCCGCAGCGTGCGGCAATAACAAAAACGACAAAAAAGAATTAGCAACCGTCAAATTCTCGGAAGTCATCCATTCTATTTTCTACGCACCCCATTATGTGGCTATGTCCCAAGGGTTTTTCAAAGATCAAGGGCTGAATGTAGACATGAACACGGCTCAAGGATCGGATAAGGGGGCCGCCGCTTTGATTGCCGGCACGGCGGACATCTCTTTGGTCGGACCGGAAACGAGCATCTACATTTACAATCAAAAAGGGGATAAGACGCTTAAGGTCTTCCACCAGCTCACTTCCAGAGACGGTTCGTTCCTCCTGTCCCGCGAGAAGCTCGGCAACTTTAAGTGGAGCGACTTGCAAGGCAAAACGATTATCGGTTGGAGGCCCGGAAGCGCCCCTCAAATGGTTTTGAATTCCACCTTGCTCAAGGAAAAGGTGTCGGATGTCAAAGTCGTTACGAATATCGCCGCTCCAGCCATGGCAGGCGCGTTTACCAGCGGACAGGGAGATTTCATCCAATTGTTCGAGCCGGTAGCATCCACGTTGGTGAAGGAAGGCAAGGCTTATTTCGTCGCTTCCTTGGGCGAGGCATTTGGACCTTTCCCGGAAACCTCTTATGTAGCAACGTCGGATTTCATTAAAAAAAATCCCGAAATCATTCAGAAATTCTCTAACGCGGTTGCCCAAGGCGCCAAGTGGCTAAGTAATGCATCAAACGATGAAATCACGAAAGCATTAAAGCCGTTTTTCGAGGGGACGCCCGAAGACCTCATTATTCAATCCGTCGAGCGATATAAGAGTCAAGGAACTTGGTCGACGAACCCGGAATTGACCAAAGAGCAATTCGAAACGCTGCAAAAAGTGCTCATAGAGAACGGCGTGCTGAAAGCCGATGCGAAAGTGACAAACATGGACGATATTGTGGATATGAGCTTCGTAAAAAATATCGGAAAATCGGAATGATGACGTTATGGCGCAAATCGAGCTGAGAGACGTAGGGTTGAGTTATTTTACCCTGAAGCAAGAGACCGAGGCATTGCGCGATATTAACTTATCGATCGAACCTGGTGAATTCATCAGCATTGTAGGGCCGAGCGGCTGCGGGAAGAGCACGCTGCTCAGCTTGATTTCCGGAATGCTTAAGCCGACTAAGGGGAAGGTCATGATCAACGGCACCGAGGTGTCCGGCACCTCCCCGAAGGTGGGCTACATGCTGCAGCACGACCATTTGTTCGAATGGCGAGACGTGCTTAGCAATCTGATAGTCGGAGCGGAAATTCGCAGAATGCACCGGGGAACCGCGAAGCGGAAGGCATATGAATTGCTCAAGCGCTACGGATTAAGGGAGTTTGTGAATCACAGTCCCTCGCAACTATCCGGGGGTATGCGCCAGCGGGTAGCCTTGATACGAACGCTGGTAGCGGAACCGGATATTTTGCTGCTCGACGAACCGTTCTCCGCGGTGGATTACCAGACTCGGCTGACGCTATCGGAAGAAGTATTCCACATTATTAAGGATCAGGGGAAAACGGCGGTTCTCGTCACCCACGATCTGTCTGAAGCGATCAGTATGGCGGATAGGGTCATGGTTATGTCGAAGCGGCCGAGCACGATATCCACTGTCTATTCGATTACGTTCGATGAAGGCAACGATTTGTCTCCTTGGAAAAAACGGGAGGCTGGCCGATACAATCAGTATTTTAACGCGATCTGGAAGGAGTTGGAGGAGCATGTCGTCACCTCTGTATGACAACTACCTCAAAGTCCAGAAGCGTAAGCTGCGGTTGATCGGTCTTGCCCGCTTGTCGATACTTGCGGCTTTCGTTATTTTGTGGGAATTCGCAGCCAGATGGAAGTGGATCGATCCGATGCTGACGAGTAAACCTTCGCAGCTTCTAGCTTCCTTCCGCGAGTTGGCTTTCGACGGAAGCTTGCTTAGGCATACTTGGATTTCCGGCTTAGAGTCCTTGATCGGAATCGTCATCTCGATGTTGCTGGGAACGGCCATCGCCGTCGTTTTCTGGTGGTCGACATTTGCTTCCAAAGTGCTAGAGCCTTATATCGTCGTGCTTAATGCGCTGCCTAAGGTCGCTCTCGGCCCGATTTTCTATATTTGGCTGGGTGATCGTTATTCGATATATGGTATGGCGGTTGCGATATCCATCATTGTGACTATCATTATGGTCGAGAGCGGATTTAAGGAAATCAGCAGGACGAAACTCAAGCTCATGGAGTCTTTCGGAGCCACGCGATATCAGATGCTACAGATGGTGCTGCTGCCCGCAAGCGTTCCTCATTTCATAGCGACGTTAAAGGTAAATGTTGGTTTAACGCTTGTTGGAGTCGTGATGGGGGAGTTTCTGTCCTCTAAAGCGGGGCTCGGTTATTTGATCATTTATGGCGGTCAAGTATTCCAGATGAATTTAGTCATGGTCAGCATTATGATGCTGGCGCTTCTATCCGTCATTATATATGGGTTCGTTAATCTGTTGGAGCGCTATGCCAGGAAAAAATACAATTATGAGTCGTGATGAGTCGTCGCATTCTCTTTAACCGGCTATAATAAAATCAGCGCCGTCGCGGCTGCCCTTGTGTCGGCATTGCGTTCGGCGCTGTTCTGCTTTCTTGTTCTGTACGACCTGTGTATGCGGTTTGCGATGCCATTGAATTCGGCTCATTTCGGGATTGTTAAGACCCGCCTGTTCCGTTTTACGCCTGCGTTGCTTGTTTTTCGATATACCCATTTTCTGAAACACCTCCATGTTTGTTACGATCATACCGCAATCGATTCTTCCTTTGCAATGGGCAATGCTTGTCGGTTTTAACGAAAAGGAGTAAAATCGTACGCGAGATCTGAGCTATGATGAAACCTGAACGCATATAACGAAGGAGTACCTATTAGATGCCTCACTTGCTTATACGGGGAGTTTCTCCCCATCAAATCCGTGTTATTAGTAAAGCTTTAGTGGCGGAACTAGCCGGTTTATGCCAATGCCCTGCCGATCATATTTTGCTAGAATGCTTAAATACGAGTGCGGTATTCGACGGGGAAATCGTTCCCTCGTACCCGTTCGTTGAAGTGAATTGGTTTGACCGCGGGCAGTCTGTTAGAGATCTCGCCGCTGAATGCATTGATCGGCATGTACGATCGCTGGGTTTTGCCGAGGCCGAGGTCGCTTTTAGGATATATGATGCTGACAGTTATTACGCAAATGGAGTGAAGCTATCTTCGGGTCGTGCTGATGAAGACGTTGCGCGAGCTCTCCAGGAGGAAAATCATCGGCTCAAAGAGGAGCTTCAGAAAACGAGAAAAGCGTTGCAATCGAGCCAAGCTAGCTCGACTTCCCACATGTCTAGCAGGTTATACGACGCGCTAAGAGAGTAGTAGTTATCCAACTGCGAGGTATTCCATGAACAAAACTATGCGTTATCGCCTGGACGGAACTTTCAAGATCGTACAGTTCACCGACCTCCATTGGAAAAACGGGGATCAGCGGGATAGGCGTACCCAGGCGCTTATGGAAAGAATCATTATGCAGGAAAAGCCGGATCTTATCGTATTTACCGGCGATGTGATTGAAAGCTTGCGTTGCAAGGATCCTATACAATCATTCCGGAATGCGATTGCGGTTGCCGAGGGGAGCGGTATTCCTTGGGTTTCGATATTCGGTAATCATGACTGCGAGCAGGAAGTGACGAAGGAACAATTGATGAAAGTGCAGCTAGAGTATGTAGGTTCGCTGGCTGAAGCGGGTCCTCCGGAAGTGGACGGAGTCGGCAATTTCATCGTTCGGGTGTCGGATTCGCACGGGGAAGTAGCCGCGGCTCTTTATTTTCTCGATAGCGGCGATTACTCGGCTCTGCCATCCGTCCGCGGTTACGACTGGATACGCAACAGCCAAGTGAATTGGTTCCGGTCGCAGTCCCGTGAATTGCAACAGCAGCATGGTGGAGTTCCCGTGCCTTCTCTCGCATTCTTCCATATCCCTCTTCCGGAATATCGTCAAGTATGGAACTATAATACGTGTTATGGTCATCGTTACGAGAAAGTGCATGCTCCAATGCTTAACTCGGGTCTGTTCGCGGCGATGGTGGAATCGGGAGGTGTGATGGGTACGTTCTGCGGCCACGATCATACCAATGATTACATCGGAGAGCTGAATGGCATCCGGCTATGCTATGGGCGGTGCACCGGTTATAACACCTATGGCAGGTTGTTATATCCCAAAGGAGCGCGCGTCATTCAATTGAAGCTTCGGGAAGGTTTTACGACCTGGCTGCGCCTCGCGAACGGCCGGATAGCGATGAACCCCCGCAGGCATTTTCCTAATTGGTTTTCTAGGGTTTAATGGGAGAACCTGAGTTCAGAAATGATTCAGAAAGAGTGAAAGAAGCTTGCCAAGCAGCCTTGAATTCGGTATCGTGACACATAAGAAGCTTGCCAAGCAGCCTTGAATTCGGTATCGTGAACACATAAGAAGCTTGCCAAGCAGCTCAGAATTCGGTATCGTAAACACATATTAAGCTTTTAAGCGTGAAGCACACGCCGTTCGTTCCTTTTAACCGGAGCGGGCGGCGTTTTATTTTTCTCAAGGAGGCGATTAGGGTGTTCGAGAAGGAGTATGAAGGATTTTGGAATGAGCAAGTTCGAGGTGCTGGCGGGCAGAGGTTGGAGATGCTTCAGAGGGATTTGACGGGAACAAAAAAACTGTTGGAGATGGTGCTGCTGCCGGTACTCGGTTCGTTCAAGGGTTTGGTGCTCGAGTATGAGATGGTAAGTCTGTCAGGCGTGAAAATATACGGCGACGTATTTAACCCACTAATACGGACCGTGTTCGAGGAGGAAAACTTTGTCACGCACGCGGAGATGATTACAAGAGAACGTTTCTCGTTCGAAAGGGCACGCGCGCGTTCCGTTGCAGCGCTTGGATACACGTATTTTCCGTATAGTCGGGATGAGCTTGAGAAAAAACCGGATTTCTGCCAACGAAACCTGTACGAGTTAATCGGCCGAATCGGAAATGCGGAGGGGGTAGGTTTGCACCAGTTGCCCGTTTATGAACGGGAGGTAATCAGATTTGCTTTGTTTCGCAATAAACCTTTTCGTATCGCGGACGTAAGCGTATGCTTCAGCATAACAAAGAGACATGCAGAAAAGTATTACGAGATTTAGAATCCAAAGGCTTGGTCTTTTCCATTGGAGGTGGTATGGCTAGATGCCATGAGTTCATGATTACTGAAAAGGCGGCGTCTCTTCTATATCGTCAAAAGTAGGGGCCGCGGAAGGGAGTTACTCTATAATTTCAATCAGTTCCTCTGTGGGAGGGGCATCGGCGAGGAATTGCACTAAAAATTGGATTAATTCCTGTGTGGGAGGGGCATCGGCGAGGAATTGCACTAAAAATTGGATTAATTCCTGTGCGGGAGGGTCATCGGCGAGGAATTGTACTAAAAATTGGATTAATTCCTGTGTGGAAGAGGCGTCGGCGAGGAATTGCACTAAAAATTGGATTAATTCCTGTGTGGGAGGGGCATCGGCGGGGGATTACACTAAAAATTGGATTAATTCCTGTGTGGGAGGGGTATCGGCGAGGAATTGCACTAAAAATTGGATTAATTCCTGTGTGGGAGGGGCATCGGCGGGGGATTACACTAAAAATTGGATTAATTCCTGTAAAGTCGGAGCATCGGCGAGGAATTGCACTAAAAATTCGATTAATTCGAACGCAGCAGCAATCAACGGAGGAGATCACCTCCTGGACATGCTCCATATCGTTTCAAAATTTTAAAATTTTTCTCATTAACGAAACAAAACGTATCTTCTCTGCGTCAAATAGTTTGAACCGCCGCAACTGAACCGAGCCAAACTAGGGCGGACAAGAGGAGGTAGCGGGATGAAAAGAATCATTGTGAGTTTGCTTTCTTTGCTGATGCTGTTTAGCGTGCCGTTTACGGTTGCGGGAGCGTCGAATTTAACTACGGAGCAGAAGTTCGATGTATTGAAGCAGAAAAATATTTTCACCGGATTTGCCGATGGCAGCTCTAGATTGTATGAATCCATGTCTCGGGAGCAACTGGCAGCGATATTATTCCGATTGTTGGAGCTTCCGTCAACGCTGTCGTCGCCGAGTTACGACGATGTTCTGAAAACGCGATGGTCTTATCAGGAAATTGAAGCGGTCACTCGCGCCAAACTGATGGGAGGAACAGGAAACAAGGTGTTCTCGCCGATGCAGAACGTCACGGTGGAGCAACTCGCAGCGGTTTTCGTTAGAAGTTACGGGTTGTCGGGCGGCGGATCTACGCCGGTTACCGGTACGGTATCCAAGTGGGCAAGAGGAGCCGTCAGCTTGGCATTGGATCGTAAGCTGATCCCGCAACTAAGCGATTATACAATGGACGCGTCTCGGGCTCTATTGGTTGAAGCTGCCTATGCCGTATATGAGGATACGCACGTCGAGCCGCTGCACGTTCGATCGGTTGAGCCGCTTTCGTACCAATCCGTGCGGGTGAATTTACAGCAATGGACCGACAACGCAGATATAAGCAGGTTTTTGTTAAAGGATAATTACGGAAATAAAAGAAGCATTCAGCAAGCGACATTAAGCCAAGACGGGATGTCGGTCACCTTGTGGACCGATCGGCTAGTCGGAGGCGTAACTCACACCTTATACGTGGATGGCGTTGGATGGAATTACGTTACTATTCCGGATGATACGACTAAACCGCAAGTCACTTCCATGGTCAGCAACACGAATCGGACTGTGGAGATTACGTTCTCGGAGCCTGTAGACACGAGCACCGCGACCAACGCCTCCAACTACATGCTCAATAACGGTTTGAAACTAACAACGATTCAGATTTCCTCCGACCAACGGAAGGTAATCTTTACGACTTCCGAGCCTGTGGATGGAAAGACCTACCAGCTTACGATCCGCAATGTCAAAGATTTGGCAGGCAACGTGATGGATACCCGCAGCGATTTGTATTTTGTGGGCTCTAACGATAATACCAAGCCTAAAGTAACCTCAGTGCAAATTAATGCTAATGCGACG
Source organism: Cohnella silvisoli (assembly GCF_021190915.1). GTDB lineage: Bacteria > Bacillota > Bacilli > Paenibacillales > Paenibacillaceae > Cohnella > Cohnella silvisoli. The sequence goes on along the minus strand of NZ_JAIOAP010000015.1, from coordinate 25,824 downwards.
ATAACCGTTAAATTCAGCGAGAAGATCAGGCCTGAATACGCAGTGCTTAACGATCGGTATAGCATCGATAAAGGACTGTCGGTCATTCAAGCGGTAATTGATAGCGATGGTCGAACCGTCACCTTGAAAACATCCGCTCAACAAGATGCCACGTTATATACGTTAACGATCGCGAACATTCCTGATATGGTGGGTAATGTAATGGATCCTTCCACGAATTGGAGGTTTGGAGGAGTTGCCAATCCGGGAAGCCCGATTGTTTTGCAGAGCGTGCAGCCGACCGATCGCAATACGTTGGATGTTACCTTTAATCGTGCCTTGACGGATACGGATGTGAAAAATTTCAAATTGACGATAATCAATGAAGATGGAACTCCAGTGGCATGGACGGACTGGCAATCTTATTCAAGACGCAAATGGGGAAGCGATAGAGCAGTGACTATCCAATTCCGTAACAAAGAGACCAATCCGAATCTGTTTCGTGAAGGTCACGTATATGTCGCGAAAATATCGGGAGTGGCGGAGCTAGTAACCACGAATAACGCGGATCGATATACATTCGCCGGCACGGATATAATTAATCGCGACCCCTTCGTGTCACAGGTAATCGCGCTTGGCCGCAAACAAATCAAGGTGATGTTCAGCGAGCCAGTCAAGAATGTGGATGAATCCGCATTCCGTATTCGGGAAAAAGACGGCGGCACGGTGAACATTGATTTCGATGAGCTTAACGATACTGGAAAAGTCGTTACCGAAGTTGTGCTTAGACTAGTCGATGAGCTGCAAGCTAACAAAACTTATGCGATGACTTTCCAGCCGAATATCATTACCGATGCCGCAGGATGGAATGGACTCAAGACATCTGAGGGGTCTAATCCATACGTTGTTTACTTTAACGGCATGTAATCAAGTTTCCGCTTAAGTGTTACTGTTCGTCCGTCAAACATGCTCGTTTATGCCCTCTGAATCGCGATGCTGCGGTTCAGAGGTTTTTTTGTTCACAGATAAGAAGCGTGGAAAATACACTTGTTTCTCTCTCAGACTTCTGTAAGATTAAAATGGATTGATTTCAGGGAAACGAGGCTAGCTAATAAATGAATGCACAATATTGGATTGCAATCGGGATCGTTGTTAACCTTATTACTTTATCTTTAATGGCATACGATAAGTCGCAGGCGCGCAAGCATGGAAGAAGGGTGCCCGAGAGGACGCTGTTTCTCTGGGCGGCTATCGGGGGAGCGGCGGGGGCCATTGTCGCGATGAGAATATGGCGGCATAAGACGAAACACCCCTCGTTCGTGTTCGGGATGCCCGCGTTGCTGCTTTTACACGTTGTGCTTTTGTACCTGTTCCTTCAAGATTAAAAAAACTCACGTCGGAGAGAGTGAGCCGGAACGATGATTAAAAAAAGGTACTGTCTCACAAGTCGTTGGACTTAGGAGACAGTACCTTCTGGGTTTTAGGGGGTTGTTGCAACGAGCTTCTCGAGCAGCTTGCGCGTATCGGCCCATTTTTCTTCGGTGGCGCGCACGGCAATAATCTGATGCTCTCCGGACATTTCAATGCCTTTGAACACGGGATTTCCGGTAACGTCGATTCCGTAAGGGTGATCCTCTTTGTCCTCATCCGTGCGGCCAAGGCGGAGCTTATCCTTGGGAACGTTCAGTGAAGACCATCCTTCAAATTGATTGAGACTGACGAATGCCCCTTGGGCGGACAGGCTCTTGAAGTTTTTCTCATCCGTAATATAGAGCTCGGATTTTTCGGTCATCAGCATAAGCACGCTTTTCTGTTGCATGGCCATGTCCTGCTGGCTTTTGATTTCCGTGGGGACGAAAACGAGCGTCGTAGCTATCCGTTTCCAATCGGGAACGAGCTTCAGCATGTTCTGCTCCAGTAAACCGACGTCCGCGAAGTAGAAGTTGCCGAATACGCTCACGGATAGATTCGCCGGAGGCAAGTTGGCGGCCGCCCGCCTCTTGTCGATTCCGTCTTTAATCATGTAGCCGGCGATAAGTACGATAATAATGCCGACGATCACGTGCAGCTTATAATAATAGAAAAAATGACCAAGCTTAGTCGGTTTCTCGACGGTAGTGGATTTCTGCGATTCGATTCCTAAGACTAGATTGTACGCGCGGTTGACCTCCGCTAGATCGAGCGTGCTGTCCTCGCCGTCGTTATCGGCGGCACGGGATTGTTCTGCACGCGCTTTTTTCATTAATATAAAATAGCGATTTTCCACTTGTTCCCGGGTAGCGTCTTCTGGCAAACCCAGTATTTCGTATGCCTTTTTCAATTCTTCCAATTCGCTCACTCCAGTCAACCTTCCGTTCTGTCTGCCTACTTATGCATCATACACGAATTGCGGAAGGGCGCGCAAACTTACCAGGTTTTCAGTACGGCAACCGCTTCGTCTTCGGAAGCAATCGGGATGCTCGGTTCCGGTTCGCGCGTTACGGTTTTCTCTTCGGGATGGGCAACCATTTCCTTGATGTCCATCTTGCTTGAGCCTTGGAAAATACCGCCGGATTCGATGGACAATTCCGCCGCGGATAAATTCCCGTTTAATTTCCCCGAAGCTTTGATCGTCAACTTCCCCTTAGCGGATATGTTGCCGACGACTTGTCCGGCTAAGATAACGTTGCGAGCGATAATATGGGAACGGGCGACGCCGTTCTCACCTATGGTGACGTCTCCGGCGCTATCGATATCGCCAATGATCTGACCTTCTACGCGTATTCCGGCATCCGATTTGAGTTTCCCTTCGAACAGGCTTCCTTCGCCGATCAGCGTATCGGTCATGTTCGGATCGATTTTGCTCTTTTTATTTTTGAACATCGTCAGTTGCTCCCTCTAGTCGCATTAAGATATGGCCGCGGATCTACATTCTCTCCGTTTATGATGACTTCGTAATGAAGGTGGGGGCCGGTACTGCGTCCCGTGGAGCCGAGCTCGCCGATGATATCGCCTTTACTTACTTTCGCTCCGACTTCGGTCAATATTTTGCTCAAATGCGAATAATGCGTACGAACTCCGTTGGCGTGGGAGATCAGCACATTATTGCCATGGGAAGAGCTTCTTTCCGCGGAGATGACGGTTCCATCCGCAGCGGCATAGATCGGATCGCCCGTATCGCCGCTTATGTCCAATCCGGCGTGAAAGGTAGCCCGATGGGTGAAGGGATCCTTACGAATGCCGAACAAGGAGGTAACCCTGCGGGAGTCCGTCGGCCATATCGTAGGCGTAACTCGGAGCCGCTTCAATTGCTTGGTTACGGCATCTTTGGTAATCTCGAGCTCTGGCTTCAGCCATTCGATCTGTTGGCCGATGGATAGGAAATCATCCCGCGTTTGATCGACAAGCAATCCCATTTCGCCTTCGGTAATCGGGACCTCTTCGCCTCCCGTTCCCCCGTCCATGGAGATTTGCTCCTCGTCCGCAGTGACCGCCTTAGACGATTGATCTAAAGTTCCTTTTGTTTTAGCGGAGCTGCCCGTTTCAATGCCGACCATTTTCTTTAACTGGGATTCCAGGTTCTTAATGTCGGCCATTCGGTCGTTCATTGTTTTGGCTTGCTCGGACAAGTCCGCCACGTTCGTCTGAAGCACATCGATATGCTCGTTCTTGCTATTAATGATTTTTTCATATTTGCCGGTTGCAGCGGATAATTGCTGTTGCAGCTGCCCGATTTGGCCGGTATTTCCTTTATACAACAGAAACGCGGTTAAGGCGCCGGCCAGCAATGCGATAACGATGACTAGTCCGATTACGAGTATGACTGCCGATAGTTGGAAACGAATCACCGAGCTGTTCGCATCCGGGATCACCATGAAGGTGAACTTCTTATGTCGCCACTTCATTGCTTTCCTCCTGCTTGTTCTACATCCTCATCTCAAGTTACTTCGACTTATTTGTCGAATATTCCTTTTTTTCTTAAAAAAATGAGAAGAATCATTAGTGGAAAGGAGGAATTTGTCGGAATAGGGCGAATCCAATAATAAAGAAGACGGTTGGAATAGGCTAACATTCGGATTGGAGCCTGGGAGGTTCATAATGATTAAATTAGCAGGAATAGATATTGGCAACGATAGCGTTAAATTGGTCGTGAGCGGATCGAATGAACCCGTGATCATTCCGAATATCGTATCTCCGGGATACGAAAGACATATTCTCCAAGAGGAAGACGCACCGCTGAAGGCGCTTGACGTAATGGTCTACAGCCCGAAACTTAAGAAGAAGAGCCAACGTTACTTCGTTGGATTGCTGGCTTCAGAGGATCAGGATAACGCAGAGCTGGAGGAAACCGATAACAAGGCGACCAGCGATCAATCGCTCATCGTTGCCTTGACGGCTCTTGCTTACGCGAGCGTGACGAGCGTGGCCCATTCCTTGCAGCCGGGGCAATCGATCGATCAAGTTGAATACGTGATCGGCACAGGCTTACCGGTTCGTACTTACGCACGGTTCCATCAATCATTCGAAGAGCGGCTCGTCGGCGAGCATGAAGTGACTTTCCTGTCGACTCCTAAGCTGCGCGGACGTACGGTTCGGGTGAACATCCGCCGGGCAATCATCTCGATCGAGGGCGCAGCCGCATTGTTTCACATGGCTACGCACGAGAACTTGCAGGTAAGGGACGAAGAGCTCTACTACGGCTGCATCGGCATTTGCGAGATGGGAGCATTAACGACGGATTTCCCGGTCGTAAAGCGGATGAGCATCGATAACCAATTCAGCACGGGCGAGCAATTAGGCCTTGCCTCTTACTTAGACTCCATCATTCGCGATGTCGAAGACCAATACGGTTATCGCTTCCCGAGTCGGGCGAAGCTCGTACAGCGGATTCGCAAACACGAGTTCATCATTCAACGGGTTGGAGAAGGTCAGGCCGACATTCGGCCAATCGTCGATAATTACTTTAGCCGCGCCGCTCAGAAGATCGTAGACTTGATTCGCAAGCGCTGGAAGAAGTACCCGGATATTCAGTGCTTCTACGTCCTAGGCGGCGGCGCCGCTGCGCTTAAGCCGTACATAATCGATGCAGCCGAGAACATGCGGCTTCGTTTCGTGGAAGATAGCGAGCTGCAGAACGTGTATGGTTACCTGAAACTGGCTAAGAACAAAACATCGCAATCGGAAGCTGTGTAAAATAGGATAGAAGAAACCCCCACCGCATATGGTGGGGGTTCTTCGTGTGTGTGGGTACAAATGCAGTTACTGGGTTTTATGCTTCCTATACCTGTAAGCAGTCGGGGGCATGCCGTAGTGCTCGGTGAATATCCGGGTAAAGTGGAACGGGCAGTTGAATCCGACGTCCGAAGCAATTTGCGTGATGCTGTTCGAGGTGAAATCCAGCCATTTGGCGGCTTGTTCTAATCGGAAGCGCCTGAGCGTGCGCATGGGTGTTTCGCCTACCTGATCTTTGTAGAGGTGGGATAGTCGTGAGGGCGAGAGCGATAGGCGTGCGGCAAGGTTTTCGACGGCGTGCTGCACTTCAGAATTTCTGCTCATATAATCGATCAACTCTGCAATTCTAGGGTCCATGATCTTCTCTTGCGTTGTGCGGGAGCTTTCTTCCGCTGAAATCAAAATGATCTCCTCCAGTGCATGCAGCGCATAAGAGCCGCTGAAGGAAGAGGTGCCAAGGTTATCGTCGATCAACCGTTGAAAGGCTGAGACAAGACGCTGCTTGCCGGATTCCCGTTCAATGGACAGTGCTAAGAGGCCTTCTCCGGCCATTGGCAATTGGAGCCATGGCAGCCAATGGGGGCGGGGGAGAAAATGGACCCACATGAATTCCCATACGCTATTATCCCCGGTAGCATAGTGCTGCGGAATGCCTGGCGGAATAACGACAAGGGTGCCGGCTGTACTTGTATAGACGAAATCCTTGACCCGAAATAGCCCCTCGCCTCCTAATGTGTAGGTGAGCATCCAGTCTTGTCTCCCCGCGGGGCGGTGCTGGTGAAAGCCGAATGGAGAAGCGAATTGTCCGGTCATCAAGATACCCGCGGGAAAATGGTAGGCTTCCTCTCCATCATGATATAGATTATTTGTCATCAGCTTTCAAGACTCCTCCCGAACTCTCGTCAAAAATAGCAGTTTTGTATAGGTATATAGCATAGCCGTCCATTCACGGGAGATGCCCTCCATTTTACAATTGAAGACGAACGAATTCAAATGTGACAAGGGGAGTGAACGATGAGAGACAATCCGCCAGAAACGCTATCATCCGATCAGTTGCTGCAGTTTCATACAGACGGCTATCTAGTCATACGCCAATTATTCGAGCAGGTTGAAGTTGCCGAAATCAGGAACACGTTTATGGATATTCACGCTGGTCCGCCGATCCCGGGCTTTTTCGAACCGCTTGGCGAGAAGGAGGCCGGTGACGATATTTTGAAGAGATATCCGCGAATTTTGCAGCCGCACTATTTTAACGCGACAGCTTTGAAGTTCATGCTCCACCCCCGCTTGATCCCTATTCTGGCCGATTTGTTCGGCGAGGAGCCTTTGGCATCGCAAAGCATGTTTTATTATAAGCCTCCTGGGGCAAGAGGGCAGGCGCTTCATCAGGATAATTACTATTTAAAGGTCGAGCCGGGGACCTGTATTGCGGCATGGACGGCGATCGACGATTGCGATATGGCGAACGGAGGAATGATGGTCGTGCCGCAAACGGGCGAGATCGATTTGTTCTGCCCGGAGCAAGCCGATTCTCGAGTATCTTTCACGCAAGCGATCGTCCATGTTCCTAAAGGGATGAAGGCCGTCTCCGTGGAGATGAAAGCGGGAGATACGCTCTTCTTTAACGGGAATGTCATTCATGGCTCAGGCCCTAATCGAACCTCCGACCGCTTCCGACGGTCATTCACCTGCCATTATGTTGGCGTTTCGACGGAGAAGCTTGGAAGCTATTTCAGTAAATTGTATCGCGCAGACGGGAGTGTAATCCAACAGCGAATCAATGCGGAAACAGGTCCATGCGGCGATGAGTTTGCGGGTTTCTACGGGCATTAGCTGTTAGCGCATTCCCATTCATCCCCCTAAGTTAGTTTTTATCTCTCTGGCATCGGGGGGAGAATTCACTTTTATAGAAAAGTATCCGATTTTGCGGATTACAAATCGCATGAGCTTAGCTAAGCTTGTTGTGAAAATACTGTTCAAATTGAATTCAAGGAGGAATCGTGATGTTTATGCCAACAGTTCGTAAAAGTCTGGTTTGGTGTTTGGCAATGGTCATTATCTTCACTGTTGTAAGCGCTTCACACCCTCGAATCGCCGTTGCCGCCATTCAAGCTTCTTATTATGTAAATCCAACAGGCGGAAATGACAGTAACGACGGAACCTCCGCAGCTACGGCTTTCGCCACATTAACCAAAGCCAGAGACGCTGTGCGGATAGTAAACGGCAATATGACCGGTGATATATATATTTATTTGATGAACGGGACGCATTCGCTGAGCGGTACGTTAACTTTAGGCGTTTCCGATTCGGGTACCAATGGTTATAACGTCATTTACAAAGCCTATGATGGCTCAGCTCCGGTTGTGAGCGGAGGCGTCGATATTACTGACGGGTGGACATTATACGACAGCGCCAAAAACATTTATAAGAAAACGGGGATCAACTGGAGCTTTCGCCAGTTGTACGTGAATGAACAACGCGGAATTAAAGCCCGCCAGCCGAACCTGACGGACGAAATCACGGGCGCCCCCTATTTAACTGCAACGAATAACTCTTATCCCTACACCGTTAATCCTTCCGACATCGGAACTTGGGCGAATGGCGGTACAGCCGAAATGGTCGTCATTAATCACTGGAGCCAATATCGAGGGAGAATTGCCAATTATTCAGGGAGCACGGTGAATTTCAAGTCGCCCGAAAGCGGCTTTGCTTGGAATCATCATAATCAGGCAACAACCTATTATTACTTTGAGAACGCGCTTGCTTTACTGGATAGCGGCGGAGAGTGGTTTCTGGATTCGGCCAATACGACGTTATACTACAAACCTCGTGCCGGAGAGACGATGAATACGACGCCAATCTTTGCACCAAAAGTAGAAACGCTTGTCAAGATCGAAGGTACGGATGCCGCTCATAAAGCGAATCACATACAGTTCTGCGGTATTGTTTTCAAATACAGTAACTGGATTGCGCCCAACAATTACGGCTATGTGGACGTTCAAGCGGGGTTCAGATATCAGACGGTCAGCGGCGGCAGCAATGCGAATGCGGCCGGAACCGCGAGGTATGCGACTGTGCTTGGTGCCATTCAACTGAAATATACAAGCAACATCGCCTTGGATCATAATACGTTTATGTTCAATGGCGGATGGGGAGTTATGGGCAATGAAGGAACCGACCACACTTCCGTCGCGTCGAACACGTTCCTTAAAAATGCTGGGGGTGCTGTAGCCTTGGGGATCACCGGCAATGAATTTGCAGAAATGCCTTCCCAGCAAGGCCAAAGCCTCTACGATTCCATTACGAGAAACACGATAAATGCCAATAGCTTGGATTATGCGGACATGGTCGGTATCGGCGCCATGCTTCCCGCCAACATGACCATTGATGGCAACGAGGTGAAAAATCTTCCTTACACGGGCATTACGATCGGTTGGGAATGGGACGATCTCGATCATGGCATGACGAATAATCAAGTGACCAATAACCATGTACACGACGTCATTAAGCTTCTGGACGACGGTGCAGGCATTTATTCGTTAGGGAAGATGACTGGGAACAGTAAATTTCACCATAATTACATCCATAACCTCTCTCCATCCGCTTATTCCGGAGGCTACGCCATTGCCGCGATTTATTTCGATAACGGAAGCGTTGGAAAGACGGCAGATTACAACGTTTTAAACAATACGACCAACGCATGGTATGCGTTTAACCCTCCGAACTACTCGAACTTGTTCCAGAACAGCTATTACAATGCGGCAGCGGGAAGTTGGGCCAACGGCAATACGTTCCAAAATAATACGGCCGTAACGAACCAGAACTGGCCGCAGGCGGCAATAGATATTATGAACGGGGCAGGCCCGAATCCGAATGCAACCGTAACGCTTGTCAATAGAGCCCTTAATGGCACGGCAAGCGCATCAACGGTATACGGAACGGGGTACGAACCCGGCAAAGCGATAGACGGATTGGGCGGAACGCTGTGGTCGCCTACCGGTGCCGACTCGTTGCCATGGCTTCAGATTGATCTTGGCGCAGCTTATCGACTGAATCAGATCCATGTGGTAGACCGGCAAGATACTACCGATTACAGGCTAACCCGGCAAAACTTCGAAATCAGGGCTTCTAACGATCCAAGCTTCACCACGTTTGCGGTTTTGGGAGGTTTGGGAGCAACGCCGTATCCTTTCCACGGGACGTGGTCAATGAATGTAGTCGATAGCATGGCGTACAGATATGTACGGGTAGCAAAGACAGTTAACGAATATTTCACGGTCGGGGAGCTGCAAATTATGTGCGATGTAAATAATCCCCCGCTAATCAATAGGGCTTTGAGCGGCACGGCAAGCGCATCGTCCTTTTACGGAACCGGCAATGAGGCTTCTAAAGCGAATGACGGCCTGGTCGGAACGCTTTGGTCGCCAACGGGCGCGGACGCTTCGCCTAGGCTCCAAGTCGATCTCGGCGCTGCCTATTATTTGAAACAGATCAGCTTGGTAGACCGGCAGGATACGACCAATTATGGGCAAACCCGGCAAAATTTCGAGATCAGGGCGTCTAACGATCCTACTTTCGCAACCTACACGGTATTGGGCGGTTTAGGTGCGACACCATACCCTTTCCACGGTACATGGACGACGGCAGTCTCGGACGCGACAGCATATCGATATGTGCGTGCGGCAAAAACCGTTAGTGAATACTTTACGATCGCCGAATTGCAAATATTGAGCAATTAAACGCCAGTTCTAGCACGAGCTAGGGACCGTACCGGAAGCGATGATGGGCGGTCCTTTACGTTTTGCCGAAAATCATTACATTTTGCCAACCCGTATCCGCCCCATTTTGCTGAATATGATGACTATTTATCGTTTTCAGAGGCCATTTTCCATGGAATGATGGAGTCAAGTCATAGGATAGGGGAAGATGCCGCTTGGAAAATAGTAAACAGCAGAAGTGGAGACGGTTTGTTCGTAGAAATGGGCACCTGGCCATCATGACGCTTCCTGGAGTGCTTGCCTTGTTTTGTTTCGCTTATATGCCCATGTTCGGAGCGATTATCGCTTTTAAGAGCTTTAACGTAGAGAAAGGGATATGGGGAAGCGAATGGGCTGGATTCGACAACTTCCGTTATTTGTTCGCTTCATCGGACGCTTGGAGAATTACGTATAATACGCTCTACTTGAACGCCTTGTTTATCGTCTTCGGACTCATTATCTCGGTAGGTTTAGCATTGCTGATGAATGAAATCAAGAACAGATGGATGAATCGATTTTACCAATCGGCGCTGTTCTTTCCTTATTTGCTGTCGTGGGTCGTCGTGGGGTATATCGGTTTTACTTTGCTAAGCACGGACAACGGGCTTGTTAATAAATGGCTCGCTTATTCCGGAGCAGAACCGATCCAATGGTTTGCCGAGCCTAAGTATTGGCCGGTCATTCTCGTGCTGGTGAACAGTTGGAAAATCGCGGGATATTACTCCATTATTTATTTGGCTGGAATGCTGGGCATCAGCAACGACTTCTATGAAGCGGCCCGAATAGACGGCGCTTCGAAATGGCAGCAGATCAGAAGCATCACGCTTCCGCTGCTCGTTCCCATCATTACGGTTATGACGCTGCTGCAAATCGGGCGCATCTTCTATGCGGATTTCGGCTTATTCTACAACGTGACCCGCGACACCGGATTATTGTACGAGACGACGGATGTGATCGATACTTACGTGTTCCGTATGCTCCGGACGGTCGGAGACATCGGTATGGCTTCCTCGGCGGGTTTTTACCAGGCTATCGTGGGATTGCTCCTTGTCGTGCTTTCAAACTACGTCGTTCGCCGGATCGATAAGGATAATGCTCTATTTTAAGGAAGGGGATGTACCGCCGTGGAACTACGCAAACGATCTCGTCTGCCGGCCGCTCAAATAATGCTTCACGTCATCTTGCTCATTATCAGCCTATTGTGCATTCTACCTTTAATCGTTGTCATATCCGCTTCCTTGTCGGATGAGGCGGCTTTGACTCAAAATGGCTACAGCCTAATCCCCACCCAGTTCAGCTTAGATGCGTATCAATTTTTGTTTCGTCAGCCGGATCAGCTTCTGCGCTCTTACGGCGTTACGTTTCTCGTGACGGGAATCGGAACCATCGCCAGCCTTTTGGTAACGAGCTTGCTCGCTTATCCTTTGTCCCGCAAGGATTTCCAGCTGCGCAGAAGCCTTTCAATGTATATATTGTTCACCATGCTGTTCAGCGGAGGGCTAGTGCCGAGTTATATGGTCGTATCCCGAGTGTTTCATTTGAAGGATACGATCTGGTCGTTGATCCTTCCTTATCTCGTAATCGCTTGGTTTGTTTTTCTGATGAGAACGTTCTTCGCGACGATTCCTGACGAAATTATCGAGTCGGCCAAGATTGACGGAGTAGGGGAGTATCGTCTGTATTTCCAGATCATCGTTCCTCTGTCCACTCCGGTATTGGCGACGATCGGATTGTTCTGCACGCTGAATTACTGGAATGATTGGTACCTGGCTTTGCTTTATATCGATGACCGGAATTTAATTCCGCTGCAATATTTGCTGATGAACATCATGAAAAATATCGAAGTCATCAACTCTTCCGTGAATGCCACGACGTCGATCATTCCTTCGGACACGGTACGCATGGCGACCGCTACGCTGGCGATCGGACCCATTATTTTCGTCTATTTATTTTTCCAGAAATTTTTCGTAAGGGGATTAACCGTCGGTGCCGTTAAAGGCTGAAGCGTATGCAAACTTAACTAGCAATTAATGATAAATATGTTAAGAGGTTCAGTGTTATCGGACCTCTTTTTCTTGCTATTATGGCTCTAGGATGCAGGACAGTCAGAGATGGATGGTGATTAGGATGAAACGGTTATTGAGGCCTAAAGGTATTTTTAACAGAATGTTTCTATTGATTACGATCGCGATCGTGATTTTGCTGCTGATGTTATCCGTGAGCCTTTATTTGTACTACAACAGGGTCAGCGTCGAGATGATCAAAAAGTCGAATTTAAAAACATTATCCCAAATAAGCTACAGCGTCGATTACATGAACGAGAATGCCCGCAATTTCACCTTCTCCATTTTCGGGGATCCCTTCGTGACCCAATTGATGTACGGCGACCACTTCGATCGGAGCGAAAGCTTTAGCGAATTGGACCGTTTGAAGCAGCTCGTCAACACGAACGCCTTTATCCATTCCATGTATATTTACAACCGAAAACTGAATCTGTTAGTTCCCATTATGGGAGCATCGGATCGCGGCAACGCGCCTACGCTTGACGTCGGCCTGCAGGATTTTATCCAGCATTATCAGACGAACGCTGCCCGGTTTGTCCCGATTCCCCGACAGATCAGCGTGGATACGAGCAGCGCAGGCAGTTCCCTTCCGCAGCAGAGCAACGTTTATACTTACGTGGCTTATGATCTGACTACGGAGTCTTCGGGAATCGAAGGAGCCGTGATCGTTAACATCAAAGGAGATTATTTGAAAAACATTATTCATTCTTTGAATGTCGATGATGCTTTAACGGATGGGGATGACGGAAAAACGTTTATTGTCGGTGACGATGGTACGGTCGTAAACGATGCGGAGGACGGACTGTATTTGAAAGTTTTCGCGGATCAATCGATTTTGCGGAAAATCAGGGCTAACCAGGCTGGTGCCGGCTATTTCGTCGATACGATGGACCGCCGCAAAGTCATTGTAACCTATGTAACAGCCGATTCGGTCCGTTGGACCTTGGTTAAAATAACGCCGACGGAAACGATCGATAAGCAGACGCGATCCGTCCAGTGGATTATATTGGCGGTTTGCTTTCTCATTCTATGTCTGGGGTTGGCGGTATCGTTCTGGTTGTCCCGCAGGCTTGCGACGCCGTTCCAGCAATTGGTCGGTCAAGCCAGAAAGCTGTCGGGGAAATCCCACTCAAGCTTTGAGTCGAAGGACGAGGTCGCTTTTCTCTTTAATGCTTTCTCGGAGACGAGCACGAAAGTTCAACTGCTGGAGTCTATCGAAAAAGACCGGATCCACCAGAGAAGAAACGAGTGGCTGCAGCAGTTGTTATTGAACGGCGGGGTTTCGGCAGAAGAAATCAACGACTCGATAGCAAAGCTTGATCTTCCCATTAATACAGAGAACCCGTATCTCTTGATCTTATTAAAGATCGACCGCTATGTTGAGTTCATCGATCGATTCAGCGAGAAGGATCGGATTCTGTTCCGGTATGCGATCTGCAATGTAGCAAAGGAAGTATTGAACTCGGATTTCCGTGTTCAGGCCTTCGATATGGGCCAAGATACTGTTGCGATTATTGCGAACGTACCGGATAGCCTGACAAGCGATATTCGCAAGCGCATGTCCGATCTATTGGAGGACATTCAGGAGTGGGTTCAACTGAATCTGAAGCTAAGTCTGACTGCGGCCAACAGCTATGTAGGAAAAAACTGGGACGAACTGCACGTCTTCTATCAAGAGGTAATTACGATTTCCAAGTGTCGCTTAGTATACGGACATGGCATGATCCTGTGGCCGGATATGATGCTTCAAGAGCAGCAGTCTTCGGTATTTAAAATACCGGCAAAGCTGGAGAAGCAGCTGGGGGAGAGCTTGACTCAAGGCAAGCTGGAGGAAGCTTGGCAAATCTACGAAAGTTTTATCGCAGAGGTGTCGAAGTACGCATGCGATACCATTCATTCAGCGCTGCTTATGCTAACCTATTCTATTTTTAGTTCCCTTAAAACGTTCGAGAGCAATGGGACGCACTTATTTCAATTCGATCTTGCCGCCTTCATCAGCGAGATTGGGTCAACCGAAACGTTGGAGGAAATTAACCGCAAGTACTATGCCCTTTTCACGCAAATGACAGCAGCGGCGACGGCCAACAAACCTAAAAGAAACACGGCTATGGCAGAAACGATCGTGGCCTTGATTGAATCTAATTATGCGGATAAATCGTTGTGTCTGGAAAGCATTTCCGGCACGCTTAACTTTTCCAAAGTTTACGTAGGCAAAGTATTCAGGGACGTATACGGCATATCGGTAGCCGATTATATCACCGATTACCGCTTCAAGAAGGTTGTGGAACTGCTGGATCAAGGAAACCAGCATTTAAGCGATATTTTGGACCGGGTCGGCATCGAGAATAAAAACTACTTCTATAAAATATTCAAGGCAAAGATGGGCATTTCCTTAAGCGAATACAAGACTTTGCGGCTGTCTGAGTTAGCCCACGGGGACAAGCCGGGCGAGACGGACTGAAAACGCCGAAAAGCTTTAGATTTTACTAGTGCAGAAGGTTCGTTTTTGCTTTTTTTCCTTCTATTTTGTTGCTGAACGATGAGGAAAAGATTGATAAGTTAGCAATGCGAAGCCCGGAGCGCATGTAGAGCCGGAACCGTTCGCGACAAAATGAATCGGGAGGGCAACACAAATGAGAAAGAGAAAGCCGATGTTCCTTTTGTTATCCGCGTTGCTAATGATGACGATGGTAACCGCCGCTTGCACCAAGAAAGAAGAGGCGAAACCGTCCGCATCCGAATCCTCGTCGCCGCAGAAATCCGCCGGCGCGAGCGAGCAGGCGTCCGAACCGTCCGCTCTTGAGCCTGTGGAGCTGACTTATTATTTCCCGGGAACGCCGCAGCGCGATTTGGCATTGGTAGAAGCCGAAATGAACAAAATTTTGAAAGAGAAAATCAACGCAACCATTAAGCTAAACCTGCTCGACTGGGGGAGCTTCGAACAGAAGATGAACGTCATGTCTGGCGCCGGGGATTCGTTTGATCTTATGTTTACGGCTCCTTGGATTAATAACTATTATCAAAATGTTGCGAAAGGCGCATTGCTTCCATTGGATGATCTATTAGACCAATACGCGCCCAAAACAAAAGCAGCCGTACCGCAAAGCGTATGGGATTCTACGAAGATCAACGGTAAAATCTACGGATCGATCAATTGGCAAATCGTAGCGATGCCTTACGGAGTATCCATAAGAAAAGATCTGGCGGACAAGTATAAGCTGGATCTGTCGCAAATGACCAAGTACGAGCAATTGGAACCGTTCTTCGAACAAATCGTCCAGAACGATAAAGGCGTTACGCCGATGTCGTTCCAGAACAACTACGATAACTTCACCGTGCAAGCGCCTTACTTCGGCATGGATACGATCGGAGAGGATGCTTCCCCGGGCTGGTACTATTTGAATAAACCGGAAGTGAAGGTCGTCAATCAATACGCCACGCCGGAATTCAAGCAATTCATAGATTTGATGTACCAGTGGAACCAGAAAGGCTACATTCGTAAGGATGCTTCCTCCATCACCGATACGACGTCTGATTTCAAAGCGGGCAAATACGCGGCCAACGTCGGCTTCCCGGTGAAGCCTGGCGCGGAAGGGGAACTCAAAACCCGTTACGGATTCGAATTCGTCACGAAAGCTTTCTCTCAGCCGTTAATTACGACTGGACGCGCTATCGCGACCATGACTGGAATCAGCAAAACTTCCAAAAACCCGGAGCGCGCGATGATGTTTATCGAACTGATCAATAGCGACAAAGATTTGTACAACCTTCTATGCCATGGTATCGAAGGCAAACACTACGTCTTCACGAACAAGGACAAAGGCGTCATCGGTCTTCCCGAAGGAGTCAAGCCGGAGGAAGTAGGTTATACGCCCGGCACGGATTGGATGTTCGGCAATCAGTTCAACGGTTTTTACGCCTCGGAGGCGGATGTGGGGAACTGGGACAAAACGATTGAGCTAAACAATCAAGCTGTAAGCAGCAGCCTGCTCGGATTCAACTTTAATCCGGATCCGGTGAAAACCGAGCTTACCCAAACGGCGTCGGTAACGAAGCAATACTTAAGTGCCTTAACTACCGGCACGGTTGACCCTAACAAGGTTCTCCCGACGTTCTTGGATAAGCTTAAGGCGGCCGGGGCCGACAAAATCGCGGCGGAGAAACAAAAGCAAATCGATGAATGGATCAGCTCAAAGAAATAACGCTTGAAGTCGGAAAATCCCGCTGCTGCCGTTAGCTTGTGCAGCGGGATTTTCCTATTCTAGCAAATCTAGAGGTAGGAGTGGGGAATTGGGGATGAAAGCTGCTTATATCAAAGCGCCGATGCAAGTCGAGATTCGCGAAACGGTCTTGCCTCTGTTAGGGGAGGACGAGGTGCTGATTCGGGTCATGGCTTGCGGAATATGCGGTACCGACGTAACTAGCATCACGTCCGGCGCGCTCGATTGGGAGCCTGCGGGGCATGAAATCGCCGGCATCGTCGAGCAAGTAGGGACGCGGGTGACGAATACGACCGCCGGGGAGCGAGTGACGCTCGAGACGGGAACTTACAGCCGCTATAGCGAAGATAGTCGCAACGGGAGATACGATCTATGCAATAAAGGGCCTAATTTCTGGCTGAAGGGTCCGATGGGATTTGCTGAATATATCATAGCGCCTAAGGAATGCGCGGTGCCCTATACGGATTTGTCCTTCGAGGAGGCGACGCTCGTAGAGCCTTTAGGCGTGGCAATGGATTTATTCCGGACCGCGGAGATCGGTCTTGGCGACGATGTTCTGGTGATCGGCTTAGGGCCGATCGGGCTTATGGCATTGCGTCTAGCCAAGCTGGCCGGAGCACGGAAAATTTACGCCGCGGCCCGCTCGCATTCCGCCCGCAGAATTGAATTGGCTAAGCAATTCGGAGCCGACGAGATCATCCTAACCGATCAGGCTGAACTAGATAGCTTCCCATACGACAAGGGCGGAGTGAACCGGGTTCTCGTTACGGCTCCGCCAAGCTCGATCCCCGCAGCGATTAAAGCTGCTAGGGTCGGAGGTATTATCGGCTATATCGGCATCGCATATGGAGATGCGGCTGCGGTAGCTTTCGATGGCAATGAGTTTCATTTCAAGAAGCTGCAGTTGAGAGCATCACACGCTTCTCCTGCGCTCTTTTTTCCGCAATGCATTGAATTGTTGAAGTCCGGAGCGATTGAGGGAAAGGCGCTTATCAGCCACACGTTCAAGCTTGATCAATTGGAAGAAGCGTTTATGAGCCTAACGGCGAACAAGAGCGAGGCGGTCAAGCTGGTTATGGTACACGACGGAGCAAGCCCAACGCTAGGAGGAGACGAATATGCGTCCTAAATTCGGCATTATCGGCTGCGGCAACATTTCACGTTTTCATTTCAATGGCTTGGAGAAAGCCGGTGCGGATATCGTCTATATTTCGGACATCCACGAACCCGCCGCCAAGCCGTACGTAGACAAATACAAAGCGAAATATTCACCCGATTATAAGGATGTCATCGCGGACCCCGAAGTAACGGTCGTCAGCGTGCTGACAAGCGCGAAATACCACAAAGAAATTTGTTTGGCGGCGCTGCGGGCAGGCAAGGACGTCATCTGCGAGAAAACGATGGCGAACGACGGAGCGGAATCGATCGAGATCGCGCAAGCCGCGAAGACATCGGGCAGATTGTTTTATACTTCCTACATGAAGCGGTTTTTTCCTGCCGTTCAGAAGGCGAAGGAACTGCTCCCCCAGCTTGGCCGATTGTTCAGCGCGCAGGCGAGAGCCTATCAGAATTGGGGAGATAGCCTCTACGAATTGGACAATGGGGACGGGCAGCAATGGATTCTCGACGCCTACGGCGGCGCTGTCATCAAGTGCGCCGGAAGCCATATGATCGATATGACGCTGCATCTGCTAGGCAGACCGGACAGCCTATATGCGCACATCGATTATATCTCTAACTCCCGCGTAGATCGCAAAGCAAACGCTTTGTTCGAGTATGCGAACGGAATGGTTGCGCATTATGAAACTGCCGTTCATCCATTGACTCGGGTTGGCTACGAGCGCAACTCCTGGGACGAGAAGCTGGAAATCAACGGCGTCAACGGTCGCTTGGAAATTTATACGATTCTATGGGACCAACCGGAAAACAACGGAGCGCTGCTCGTGCATTACGATAACGCGACTGAATCGTCGACCGAGTATCGTTATCCCTCGCTCGATCCGTTCGAGGCGGAAATGGCATACTTCCATACTTGCCTCACCGATCGCAAGCAAGGGCAGCCTGACGTCATCGACGGCATGAACGTGGACCTAGTCATTGAAGCGATGGGGATTTCAGCAGCCCAACGCAAAGCTCATATTTTCGCATGGCCTGTGAACCTATAGCTCTCTCATCTTTCAGTCCGAAGCCTCTGTTTCTAAGAAACGGCTCTGGGCTCGCCAATCCAGCGGCATATGTATCGAAAGAACGCTGCCTTCCCGACCGTTGGCGGAGATGGTCAATGTTCCTCCAAGTCTCTTGATATTTTCTTGCATAGCCGATAATCCAAAGCCGAAAACAGCCGGCTCGTACTTATGCCCATTATTCGTGAGCAAGAACTCGAGCTGCTGTTCTCGCTGCTCAAGGGTAAAGCTGAATTTCGTGCTGTTGCCATGCCTGATGCCATTCGTTAACCCTTCGAGCAGAGAGTGAAATAACGCTCTTTTCTGAATGGAGCTAAGCACGGGCAAAGCCGCGATATGAAACTCGACTTCTACGTCGGCCATTTGTTCGGTTTCCCGAATGAGCTTCTGCAAGGAGGCTGCCAGATCCTCATCCGTGCTTTCCTGCTTCAGCAGACGGACGGTTCCGCGTATATCGTTAAGCCCCTTGCTGATGAGCTCGCGAGCAGTATCGAGCTTCGGCAGGGCTAGCTCCGTCTTCTGATGCGCGATGAGCATCTTGGCAGCTTCCATCTGCACAATGGATGCCGTTAAGGAGTGGCCGACCGTATTGTGGATATCGAAAGCTATGCGATTGCGCTCCTCCAGCACAGAAGCTTCAGCGAGCGCTTCGGCAGTGTCGCGCATGGAGTGCTGCAACTGGATGTTCGTTTCCTCAAGCGCTTTCGTGCGCTCTTGTACTTTCGATTCCAGATTGCGAGTCAATCCCGAGAGTTCAAGATGCAAGGCGATGCGGGCTAGCAATTCTCTCTTTTCCACAGGTTTGATCAAATAGTCGTTAGCGCCGGAATCAAATCCCGCGACCAAGTCCGACGTTTGGTTTTTGGCGGTGAGCAGGATGACCGGCAGCTCGCTGGACGGATAAAGAGTACGGATATGGCGACATAAGTCATAACCGGTCATCCGGGGCATCATGACGTCCGATAACACCAAATCGGGTTTTAGACCTTGTTCCAACAATCGGATAGCTTCCATGCCATTGCTTGCTTTAACG
Organism: Cohnella silvisoli; assembly: GCF_021190915.1. Taxonomy (GTDB): domain Bacteria; phylum Bacillota; class Bacilli; order Paenibacillales; family Paenibacillaceae; genus Cohnella; species Cohnella silvisoli. Next base: position 6,378 of record NZ_JAIOAP010000015.1, on the reverse strand, counting down.
ATTCGGCAAGGCTCGGAGCTAAGAAAGTTCGTCAGCACCTGCAGATTGACCGGATCGTCGTCCACTAGCAGCAGGCACGCTTCGGTCGAGCGGCTTGGCTCGAGGTAGTCGGCAACGGCAACTAACGCTTCGTTCCAAGCCGAATGGTCCGGACTTTGCATCCATGGATGCCCCGCTGCTATCTCGGTCTCATCGAATTGAACTTCTGCTTCTATGGCAATAGGCAACGTAAAGGTGAACACGGAGCCTTCGCCCTGAACGGAACGCACGCTCATTGCTCCTCCGTGCAAATCTACCAGCTTTTTCGTGATGGCAAGTCCAAGCCCGGCGCCTTCGTATTCCCGTTCGGCGGATCCTTCGCCTTGCTCGAACGGCTCGAATATAGCGCTTAGCTTGTCCGGTGCGATTCCGATGCCGGTATCGGACACGGAAACGTATAAAGAACCTTCAACTTGGTACGCGGTAATTTCAACCTTGCCGGATTCGGTGAATTTCAAAGCATTGCCGACTAGATTGTACAATATTTGCTGCACCCGATTTTCATCCGCAGCCGCTAGAGGCATATGATCATCTATTCCGTTTATTAGCTGAATGTCTTTCATGACAGCCAGAGGGTGAAGCACGTTCACAACCAAATCCGTCGTTCGTTGGACATCTACGTTCTGAATGTTCAGCGTCAGCCCGGCATGCTTTAGCTTGGCAAAATCAAGGATGTCGTTAATGAGGCCGGATAATCTTTTGCCGCTGGATACGACCATAGACAGATTGCTCCGCAACAATACATTGAGAGGCCCTGCCACGCCATCCAAGAGGGATTGAGTAATGCCGACGATCCCGTTTAGCGGAGTGCGCAATTCATGCGAGGTGTTCGCGAGAAACTCGTCTTTGAGCTTATCCATTACTTCCAATTGTTTATTTTTCTCTTCGAGTTCCCTGGAATATCGATGCACTTGCCGGTGAACCTCATTCTCGCGAATGAGGACGATCGTTCCCATACAGCAGAGGAACATGAACATTCCCCCGAATATCGGAAGCTGATCTTCCCGGACATAGGGGGATAACCACGGAAAATGCCCCGCCAAATACACCCGGAGATCAGGATAAATAAGGAGGAAGGAGGACATTAACGTTGTGGCCGTGGCGGATACATATCCGAACAGCATGATCGTCGACTCCGTCGACTTGCGTCCTCTGTATACCTTTAGAAGGGTAATGAGCGAAGAGAAGACCATGAAGACGAATAGAAACGGGAAAACGAAATAAATCATCGTATGAAACAGTCCGTTATCCCAGAAGCTGACGAGTAAGCAAAGCAGTGTAAACAAAAGCATGCCGTAACGGATGGCAAGGCGAGTACGGCTTACGACATTCGCGAACATCTGCTCGAAAAAGCCATGAAAAGCGAAAGCGCCAAGAGGAAGCATGAGCTCGTGTACATAAATGAGGTAAGGCGCATCGATGAAAAGGCCGAGCGCGAACGTTCGGCAGAGGCTGGAATAACCCGCGCAGAAAGCGAGCAAGCCAAAGTAAAAGTACAGTTTTCGTTTCGTGTTAATGAACAACAATGCAGATACGATAAAAAGCGAGGCGAAGATGATGCTGTATAAGATTTTGTCGCCGTCTCTGTGAAGAATTCTAACGATGAAGTCCGATGCGTTGCCGGCATGGACGATTCCCGATTTTATTGCTCCGTCCTCCGAATAAATGCGAAACAGCAACGGATCGTTCGCGTATCCGAACGGCAACGATACTAAACTCCACTCATAATATTCCAGCATCCAAGGATTGCGGGAGCTGAAATTGGATTCGAGTAGCCGTTCTTCGCCCCAATACAACTCGTAATGCTTCAAGTCGTGAATAAAGAGATGCGGGTCGCGCCATTCTTGAGAATGAAGCTGAAGCTTAAGCCAATAATAGCCGGGTTCGGGAAGCGGCTTTTCCTTCCGATTAACGGACATCGGCCGCCAATCCGTTCCATTCAACAGGGGCTCTCCCAATTCGTTAAACGCCAAATCCCCTGTGTGTATTTCCCATTGGCCTTTTTCGGTCAAATTCATGAGTCTTACATCCGCGTTTTCGTTAAAAAATAGGATGGGTGCCAGCCAACCTATCATGATGAACAGGGCTAGCGCTAAACCTTTCAGCACGGTTTTATAGTAGGTTGCCTGAAACATAGAACGCCCCTCCGGCCCGACTACCGTCCCTGATTCAGCCACTCTCTAAGCAATGTGATGGCTTTCAGACGATCGTTGACCCCGATTTTGTTATAGATCGTGCTTATGTAATTGCGCATCGTGCCTTCGCTGATGAATAAATCGTTGGCGATTTCGCGGTTGCCTTTTCCCACTACCATCAGTTCGATAATTTTCTTTTCCCTGTCGGTAAAATTAAAGTGCTCGAAATCATCTTTGCCGTTGAAGTCGGAATGCGCTGGGGCAAGAGGCGTTGTCGCTGAGAGGAAGTTCAAGCGGGATGCCAATCGAGCCGCTACGGCGTTAGGCATAAGCAACGTTCCGTCCATCGTGTCCCGTATGGAGGAAATAATCGTCTCGCCGGGTAAATCCTTCAGCAGGAAGCCGCTGGCTCCGCTAACGAGTGCTTCGATAATATAATCGTCTTCGGCATACGTCGTCAGTATTAAAATTCGCGTTTGGGAATAATGCTGACGAATGTGTTTAGTAGCGGCGATCCCGTCTAAATCCGGCATTTGAATGTCCATTAAAACTAAATTCGGTTGGTGCTCCTTGACCAGTTCGATCGCTCTGCGGCCGTTCTCGGCCAAGCCTACCACTTCCATGCCCTCGGTCAATTGGATCATCGTTTGCAGACCGTCGCGCATGAGCCTTTGATCATCGGCAATAACGATTCGGATCATGGGATTCCTCTTTTCCATCAAGTTCCACTATCGACCATTATAGTCCATAAAGTCGGATTATGTAGACAAAAAAATAAGCACAGCGGATATTGTCGTTAAATGCGACAAGGCTTCGCCGAATAATATCGGCAAAGCCTTGTCTTAACCTATAATAAGTAAGTGTTTAGTCGGTTAACTTTCTTCCGCCGACCCATATCGTTTGAAGCTCCAATGACGAATCAAGAAGCAGGAAATCCGCGGCTTTGCCTGCTTCCAACGTGCCGGTTACGTCATCGATGCCGAGTTGACGCGCAGGATTGGCGCTAGCCATTCTACTCGCTTCCTCTAAAGTGACTCCGATCTCGCGGACTAAATATTGCACGGCGCTAATCATAGTGAGAGTGCTGCCCGCCAAGCTGCCGCCTTCCTTCAATCGGGCGACGCCGCAGGACATATGGACCGGCAATCCGCCTATATCATAGTCCCCGTCAGGCATTCCCGCGGCAGCCATCGCATCGGTAACGAGAATGACGTTATTCGTTCCCTTAGCTTTAGTGAGCAGCTTGATGCCGGCCGGGTGCACATGATGCCCATCGGCAATGACTTCGCCGATGATCCGGTCGTCCGTGAGGACGGCGCCGACCGTACCGGGCTGGCGATGATGAAGCGGAGTCATCGCGTTAAAGGTATGAACGGCGTGCCGCAAGCCGCGATCCGCTGCCGCGATAATCTGTTCATAGGTCGCATCGGTATGGCCGCAGCTGGGTACGATACCGTTGAGGGCCAGCTTCTCGATATAATCGAGCGCGCCTTCCGTTTCCGGGGCAAGCGTTTGAATTTTGATAATACCAGGGAAACGAGCAACCCAATCTTCCAACCATTCTATTTGCGGAGGAAGGATGTAAGCCGGATTTTGCGCGCCTTTCCATTTCACGTTAACGAACGGGCCTTCCAAGTGGACTCCAATGATCTGCGCGTAGGGCATTGACGTAGACATGAAGCTGCTTACCCGATCTATCGCGGCTGTCAAATCATCTCTTGATGCCGTTAATGTGGTGGCGAGCATTCTTGTCGTTCCATGGGAGGCATGGAATTTCGTTATCGCTGCCAAGCCTTCCGTACCCGCGTCCATGAAGTCATGTCCGGCACCGCCATGTACGTGAACATCGATAAATCCGGGAATGACCCAGCTTCCGTTTGCATCGATAGTTTCAATGTCGGAATGGACAGGGCTGTCCGTACCGTTCCCTATTGCCGTAATTATACCGGCTTTAACCCGGATTGATCCGTTCTTCAGCACTCCGGACGGCGTAATGATCTTTGCGTTAACGACTTGGAATTCCCCGGTTGCAAGATTGCTCATGATAGTTTACCCGCTGCCGTAGAATCGAGCAGCACAATGAGATTCGGGTGAGTTTGAAGAAGGGAGGCGGGGCAATCAGTCGTGATAGGCCCTTTCAGCGCGCGGTGCACAATATCCGCCTTGTCCGCTCCCTTAACGACAAGCAATATTTTCTTCGCTTTGAGAATGGTGCCGACGCCCATCGTTAATGCTTGCTTCGGCACATCGTCGATCGAGTCGAAGAAACGGGCATTCGCTTCGAGAGTTTCCTCGGCTAAATCAACGACATGCGTTCCCTTGATCAGCGCATGAGCGGGTTCATTAAAGCCGATATGACCGTTATGTCCGAGTCCTAGCAGTTGCAAGTCAATTTGACCTGAAAGCTCGATGGATTCGTCATACCTCCGACATTCCGCCGCGGTATCGGAAGCATTGCCATCCGGGATATGACACTGCGAGGCAGGAAGGTCGATATGATTGAACAGATGGGTGTTCATATAGGAATGATAGCTTTCCGGATGGTCGATCGGCAGGTTGACGTATTCGTCTAAATTAAACGTCGTAACATTGCGGAAGCTGAACATGCCTCTTTGGAAATCGCGAACGACTTCCTTGTAGATGCCTACCGGAGTACCTCCGGTTGCTAAACCAAGCACCGCTCGCGGGGTTGTTTGGATTTGGCCGATGATGATATTCGCCGCTGCTTCATTAAGCTTCTCGTCGCTGTCGAATGTAAGAATGTTCATCTTGGTTTTCTCTCCTCTTTAGATGTATAAAGTTTAATCGTTTGAAAAGATGCTTCCAAACGGGGAACATACTGCTCGAAATGCTCGCTGACCAAGCCGATGAACAGAATATCGACCACGTGCAGCTGCGCCATGCGCGAAGCCATATCCCCGCGACGCATTCCGACTTCCGCGGATGAGGTGAATAGTCGGATCGAGGCTCCGTCCGCCAGCGTATTCGTACCGAATCGGGTGATGGACAGCGTAGTTGCTCCTTGCTCGGCTGCACAGCGAAGGGCATGTATCGTCTCCGGCGTTTCTCCTGAATAGGAAATGCCTACGGCTACGTCTTTGGAAGTTAAGGATGAGGCTGACGTAAGTTGGAGATGGGGGTCGGAAAACACGGCCGCCGCTTTCCCGATTCGAATCAGCTTATGGAAGAAATCTTGCGCGACAATACCTGAAGTAGCGATGCCGTACAGATCGATTCGGGAAGCATTATGCAGTGCATCGATGGCAAGGCGAAGCTGGTTAAGGTCAAGGAGCTGCGTCGTATCCGTCAGTGAACGCAGATGATTGGCCGTAATGGCCGTAACGATATCCTGCAACGGATTACCGGCTACGATGTCCTGATACTGGTTGGGGGTCGACGTTTGCTGGACTAGCTCTGTTGCCAGTTTTCTCTTGAACTCCGGGAAATTCTGCGAATGAAACGTCTTGCAAAATCGGGAGATGGTTGCTGTACTGCTCCCCGATTGTCCGGCGAGTTCGGTGATGGTCATTTGGACGACCTGCTGAGGTTTTTCGAGCAGAAACTCGGCCAGTGCACGTTCCTTTAGATGTAGACTGTTCATTTTCTCTTGAATGGCATTCAGAATGCTCATGGCAAACACCTTTCAGTTAGAAAATTAGTTTCTTATATAAGCTATATCTAAGAAAAATATTTTCATCATGCAATCTTATTTTACTGCATGGTTTTTTAACTTGCAACGAACAATATTATACGCCTCTCGAGTCGCGCCAAACCCACGCCGAACCCGCGCCGAACCCGCGCCGAACCCGCGCCAAAGTCGCGCCGAACCCGCGCCAAAGTCGCGCCGAACCCGCGCCGAACTCGCGCCGAACCCGCGCCGAACCCGCGCCAAAGTCGCGCTGAACCCGCGCCGAACCCGCGCCGAACCCGCGCCGAACCCGCGCCAAAGTCGCGCCGAACCCGCGCCAAAGTCGCGCCGAACCCGCGCCGAACTCGCGCCGAACCCGCGCCGAACCCGCGCCAAAGTCGCGCTGAACCCGCGCCAAAGTCGCGCTAAAGTCGCGCTGAACGCGCGCCAAAGTCGCGCTGAACGCGCGCCAAAGTCGCGCTGAACGCGCGCCAAAGTCGCGCTGAACGCGCGCCAAAGTCGCGCTGAACGCGCGCCAAAGTCGCGCTGAACGCGCGCCAAAGTCGCGCTGAACGC
>NZ_JAIOAP010000014.1 GCF_021190915.1 Cohnella silvisoli | reverse complement strand
AACAAGATTCGTTCGACTTGCATGTATTAGGCACGCCGCCAGCGTTCGTCCTGAGCCAGGATCAAACTCTCCATAATAGTTGAAGCCGAAGCTTCTTATTAAAGAGCCTTTGAGGCTCAATCTGTACAACTGGTTTGCCATCCGACAACCGAAGTCATCTTCAGATGTTTGTTCGTTTTCTTACGCTCAATGTTCAGTTTTCAAAGATCAATTTGTGTTGCTTTTTGTGCTTCGTTTTTCGTCATCCGCGTTAACGGCGACTCAAATAATATATCACGCTAGGCGAATGGATGCAAGTGTTTTTTTGAATTATTTAATAAACTGTTTATATTGCTGTTATTATATTGTAATCCTAAGAAGTAAAGATACCCGCCCGCTCTAAGGCTAAGCCTCCAATTTCAGAACAATATCAAATACACAAAAGACCGGAAAAGAGGCCCTATGCCTTTCTTCCGGTCTTCTATACGATGAGAAAATCTCTTATTTGGTTGCGAATACTTCGCAAATGAACAGCTGACGATTCTGCCCGAGATTCACAATCTGCCCGTTAATGGATACCATCGGACGCGTCGGATTGTTGCGATCGGAGAATACGATTTCCCCAATGCTTCCATTGTTCAATTTAACGAATACTCCATTATGAAATTGCGTCGTTCTCTCAATAAAGGTCTGAACATACAGAGGCTCCAGCTTGCCGAAAGAACCGGAGTGCAGCTCTTCTAATACAAGGTAAGGCGACTCCGCTTTACGGTAATTACGATTGGAGGTCATCGCATGATACATGTCGGCTATTGCGACAATCTTCGCATACGGATGGATTTTATCCCCTTTAACTTTCATTGGATACCCACTGCCGTCGATACGCTCATGATGTTGAAGCGCCGCAAGCCATACGCCTTGATTCATCGAAGTGCTGCCCTCGAGCAATCGGAATCCATATACGGTATGCTGTCTCATCTCTTGCAGCTCTTCGGCAGTTAGCTTGCCCGTCTTGCGAAGAATCGCTTCATCCACTTTCACATTGCCGATATCGTGAAGCAATCCCGCCATCGAGATTGGGAGCCAATCTTTCTCAGGGAACTTGTTCCACTTGGCCAATTGATAAGAGGTCATTGCACAAAGTACGCTATTGCGAACTAAGACGTCTATTGCTACCGCGGAAGGCGGTGCATAGAACGTAAGCACGTTGTAATCGTCCATATGTTCGAGCAGCGCATTCAATCCATTACGCAAATCGAGCACAGGCAACTTTAAGCCGGAGGTAACCATAGACATAATACGTTTAAGAAGTTTCTCCAAGTTAAGAAACTCTTGCTGCAATGAGCTTAGCTTAACTTCCGCTGCAGCCGCTGCCGTCTCATCAGCGGCTGCATCCGGATCTATCTCTTCCATTCCGGCACGTCTGATGTCCACGCTAGGAATCAAAAAAGCCTGTAATATTTCCGCGTCCCGTTCAGAAAGCGTTCGACCTTGTTGCAGCAGCACGCTTCCGAGAGCGGTCTGAACGTCGCTGCCTAATCGATCGCCAGCTTGTATTTGTGAGGTCGGAATAATCGGCATACTGCAATCCTCCCTTGGAGCGGTCCAGGAAAACTTAAGATTAAACTTCTTCCTGTTCGCCTTCTTCTTCAGACTCCGTATCCGCATCTTCGCTGCGCGGCGCGCGAGCAACCGTCGCCACTGAATCATCGTCGCGAATATTTATCAACTTAACGCCTTGAGTAATCCGTCCCATTGTATTGATACCGGACATGCTGGTGCGAATCAAGGTTCCGGACGAAGTCATGATCATCAAGTCTTCATCATCATGAACAACTTTTAATCCCACGATGACTCCGTTTTTCTCCGTCACGTTCAAGGTTTTAATTCCTTTACCGCCGCGGGTTTGAATACGGTATTCCGTCATAGGGGTACGTTTGCCGTAGCCCTTGGCTGTTACGATCAGAACTTCTTGATCTGCCGCTACGACGTCCATATCGATAACCGCATCTTCTTTATCCAGTTGGATCCCCTTAACACCGGTCGCGGAACGGCCCATTGCCCTGACATCCTGCTCCGAGAAACGGATAGACATTCCTTGGCTTGTGCCCATGATGATCTCGCGTTCACCGTCTGTTAACTTCACGCCAATCAAGTCATCATCTTCCCGAAGAGAGATCGCGATCAGCCCGACTCTGCGGATGTTGGCATAATCATCAAGCGGCGTCTTCTTAACGATTCCGTTGCGGGTCGCAAAGAACAAGAATTGATTAGGCGCGAATTCCTCTACCGGAATGACCGCATTAATCGTCTCACCCTGATCGATCTGAATGAGGTTAATGATAGGTGTCCCCCGTGCCGTACGGCTCAGATCCGGAATCTCATAGGCTTTTAACCGGAATACCCGGCCTTTGTTCGTGAAGAACAAGAGGTAGTGATGGGTATTGGAAACGAATAGATTTTCTATGAAATCTTCGTCCTTCGTTCCCATCCCCATAACGCCTCTTCCGCCCCTCTTCTGGCTGCGATATGTGGATACGGGCAGGCGTTTAATATAACCGGTGTGAGTCATGGTGACGACAACATCATCGCGTGGGATAAGATCCTCATCCAGAATTTCGTCGTCGCTGACCGTAATCTCGGTCCGCCGATCGTCGCCGAATTTAAGTTTGATTTCTTCTAATTCCGAATGAATGATCTCATTCACCAGGTTCTCGTCCCCAAGGATCGCTTTGTATTCAGCAATCTTCACTTGCAACTCATTGTATTCTTGTTCGATTCTCTCACGCTCCAACCCCGTAAGGCGTTGAAGACGCATATCCAGAATCGCTTGCGCTTGATCATGTGAAAGACCGAATCGAGTGATCAAGCCTTCGCGAGCTTCTTCTGCGGTTTGCGAAGAACGAATAAGCGCAATAACCTCGTCCAGGTGATCCAAGGCGATGCGCAATCCTTCGAGAATATGCGCGCGCGCTTCCGCTTTCTTCAAATCGTATTCCGTACGACGACGAATAACCTCAACCTGATGCTTAATGTAGTGGTAAAGAACATCTTTCAGGTTAAGCGTTTTTGGCTCGTTGTTAACGATCGCAAGCATATTAATTCCGAATGTGCTCTGCATGGAAGTTTGTTTATATAAGTTGTTTAGCACAACGGTAGGCGTAACATCACGGCGCAATTCGATCACGATTCTCATACCGTTACGATCTGATTCGTCCCGTAAATCGGTAATTCCGTCGATTTTCTTCTCGCGTACCAATTCGGCTATTTTCTCGACCAGTCTAGCTTTATTAACCTGGTACGGAATTTCATGAACAAGAATACGCGCTTTGCCGTTTGTTTCCTCAATCGTAGCTCGCGCACGCATCGTAACGGATCCACGGCCAGTAGCATAAGCCTGACGAATGCCAACCCGGCCAAGAATAAGTCCAGACGTTGGGAAATCGGGCCCTTTGATATACTCCATCAAGTCGTAAGGCGTCAATTCCGGATCTCTTAAAAGCGCCTGCGTGCCTTCGATAACTTCCCTCAGATTGTGGGGAGGAATATTCGTAGCCATACCAACCGCGATACCGGTATTGCCGTTAACGAGCAAATTCGGATATCTTGCGGGCAATACGACGGGTTCAATTTCTTCGCCATCATAGTTAGGCCTGTAATCGATCGTTTCTTTGTTGATGTCTCTCAACATCTCCATTGCGATCTTAGACAGTTTAGCTTCCGTGTAACGCATAGCTGCCGCAAAATCACCGTCTACGGAACCGAAGTTTCCGTGACCATCAACTAACATGTAGCGGAGCGAGAAATCTTGCGCCATCCGGACCATTGCTTCATAAATCGGAGCGTCACCGTGCGGATGGTACTTACCAATAACTTCGCCGACGATTCTCGCCGACTTTTTGTAGGGCTTGTCCGGGGACATTCCGAGCTCAGACATCGCATAAAGAATACGTCTATGAACCGGCTTCAAGCCATCACGAACATCCGGCAAAGCCCGGCTCACGATAATGCTCATTGCGTAATCCATGAACGATTCCCGCATCTCGACCCCGATATCGCGGTCGCGGACTTGGAAGCGTTGTTCTTCCGACATGAAGATCCTCCTCATAACATGCAATCAGCGCTTTACGATTACTCACCGTATAGCGATTTCAGTCATAGATTAGAAAATATACAATAATTCATTATATCATAATGCTGAAGGGAAAGGTTGGATGAACCCGCATGGCGATTCAACGCGTCCGGAGTAAACGGGCTAAAACCGACGTTCTTCTCGCCGACCCCTCCCTAAGAGAATTCATTCCTTCTACCCGCAGCTTCCAACGCACAACCGTTGAACAAATGCTTGATCATTACGAAATGATCTACGTTAAACCGGTAAATGGTACATTCGGCAACGGTGTCATCCGTCTGGAGAAGAAAGCCGGAGCCGCAGAGCCCTATTTCTTTCAATCAGGCCAGCGTAAATACTCTTTCTCTACCTTTGACGATATGTACCGTAAATTACTTCGTGTCAAGAAACGCAAAGCTTACTTATCGCAGCAAGGCATTCATCTTCTCAAGTATTCCGGCAGAAGATTCGACCTTAGGGTGATGGTCCAGAAAAATCCTCATTCCCAATGGGAAACAACCGGAATGATCGGCCGCGTAGCCCATCCGCGCAAAATCGTCACGAATTACCATGCTGGGGGTACTCCCATGCCTGTAACTAAATTGCTTAAAGGGTCGATGACCACAGAACAAGTCAAGCATTATAAAACCCGTCTTCGCAAGTTAGGCGTCGATATCGCTAGCGCCTTGGAGAAGAAGTTTACTCGCATTAAGGAAATCGGAGTAGACATTGCGGTTGATCATAACTTGAAGCCTTGGGTACTCGAGGTCAATACGCTGCCTGACCCGTTTCTATTCAAGAAGTTGCCGAGTCGGGCAGTGTTCCGAAAAATGTATGCCTACGCGGTAGCATACGGTCGATTCAAGGCCCGCAAAAAGAAAGTTTAATCCGCAGGGGGCATCTCCAATAGAGATACCCCCTGATTTCACCCGTTCCAAATCAACCCCATATCGCAAACCAACTCGTCGTTGTCATCACTTAAACGTCTAAATTTTTAACGTATTTCGCATACTGTTGAATAAATTCCCGACGGGGCTCTACGTTGTCGCCCATCAAGGTATCGAACATTAAATCCGCTTTAATCGCGTCTTCAATTCTAACTTGCAGCATCGTCCGGCTATCCGGATCCATCGTCGTTTCCCACAGCTGGGTGCCGTTCATTTCTCCCAAGCCTTTGTAACGTTGGATATTCAACTTAGCGCCTTCTCCGAACTCGGCGATGATTTGATCGCGCTCTTTTTCGCTCATCGCGTAACGTACCGTTTTGTTGCGTTCAATCTTGAACAACGGCGGCTGAGCGATATAGATATATCCTTCTTCGATCAGTTTGCGCATGTAACGATAGAAGAACGTAAGAATTAGAGTACGGATATGCGCTCCATCGACGTCGGCATCGGTCATGATAATGATTTTGTGGTATCTTGCCTTGGCGATATCGAAGTCATCGCTGATCCCGGTGCCTAGCGCCGTAATCATCGCCCGAATCTCCAAGTTAGACAAAATCTTATCCAGACGCGCCTTCTCAACGTTAAGAATTTTACCGCGCAGCGGCAATATCGCTTGGAAGTGTCGATCGCGGCCCAACTTCGCCGAACCTCCGGCTGAGTCGCCTTCTACGATGTAAATCTCGCTGATAGAGGCATCCTTGGAAGAGCAATCAGCCAGTTTACCCGGCAGGGAACTTACTTCCAAAGCGCTCTTGCGACGAGTCAGCTCACGAGCCTTGCGAGCGGCTTCCCTTGCTCTTGCGGCTTGAAGGGATTTCTCCATAACCTTTCGCGAAACGGCGGGATTCTCATCGAGAAACTGTAGTAATTTCTCGCTGAATAAAGACTCGACCAAACCACGGACTTCGCTGTTTCCGAGCTTCGTCTTCGTCTGTCCTTCGAACTGCGGTTCCGGGATTTTAACGGAAATAATCGCCGTCAAACCTTCCCTTACGTCATCCCCGGTTAAGTTGGATTCGTTTTCTTTCACGAAACCCATCTTACGGGAATAATCGTTAATGATTCTAGTTAAAGCGCTCTTAAAGCCGGACTCGTGCGTTCCGCCTTCATGCGTATTGATATTATTCGCGAACGAATAGATATTTTCCGTGTAACCGTCGTTATATTGCAACGCGACTTCAACGTGGATATGATCCTTCATTCCTTCGACGTATATTGGCTGCTCATGCAAAGGATCGCGGGTGCGATTCAAATATTGCACGAACTCCACGATTCCGCCGTCATATCGGAACGTATCGCTCATTCCCGTTCTTTCGTCGCTGATGTTGATCTCGATGCCTTTATTCAGAAACGCAAGCTCGCGAATACGGCCAACAAGGGTATCATAATCAAAAACAGTCGTTTCCGTGAAAATTTCCGGGTCCGGCTTGAACCTAGTTTGGGTACCCGTTTCTTCGGTTTCCCCGATAATCTTCAAGTCGTATTGCGGCGCGCCCCGACGATATTCTTGCTGATAGATTTGCCCGCCGCGTTTTACGGTAACAATAACCTGCTCAGACAGTGCATTCACGACGGATACGCCGACACCATGCAGTCCGCCGGATACTTTATATCCTTCTCCGCCGAATTTACCGCCCGCGTGCAAGACGGTCATAACGACTTCAAGCGTCGATTTTTTCAACTTCACGTTCTCGCCTACCGGAATTCCTCGGCCGTTATCAATAACGGTAATGCTATTGTCTTCTTGAATAATAACGTCGATCCTTGTACAAAAGCCGGCCAACGCTTCGTCAATGCTGTTATCGACGACTTCCCACACAAGATGGTGCAAGCCTTTGCCGCTGGTCGAACCGATGTACATACCGGGACGTTTGCGTACCGCTTCCAAACCTTCAAGTACTTGGATCTGACTTTCATCGTAAGTGTTATGCTGTGAATTAACGGACAAACCTTCCACCGCCTTCTATACGTACCCACTCTTGAATAACGATTTATAACTATCCATCCAAATAATGCGCCCTTTTCTTTAGCGTGGACGTGGATATAGGAGAGTAATAAACTTTATGTTCCGTTACGACAATCGACTTCGGATCTTCTTCGCCGATTGTTTCTACTTCCTTGTTCTTCTGCGCATGAACGACGAATTGCCTGGAAAGCTTAGAAGATTGCTCAATGGAAATATCGAAAATAGCCACGAGCTGCGACGTTCGAATGATTTTTTCCCCGCCTAGATGAATGTACACGGAGTTCCTCCTTACATTAACGCAGCACTTGGCCGTTTCTCACATGAAAAATAGAAGCATCCTTTAACCGGCTCATGTTGACGCTCTCTAAACCCGTTGTCGTAATAAAAGTCTGCACCCGGCTCTGGAAAGTCTCAATTAGCTGGGTTTGCCGAGTCTGGTCGAGCTCCGAGAGAACATCATCGAGCAGAAGTAACGGGTATTCCCCGATCTCTTCGTGCATAAGCTCCAACTCGGCGAGCTTTAACGACAATGCGGCGGTTCTCTGCTGACCTTGCGATCCGAAGGACTGAACGTCTTTACCGTTGATGGCAAAAACCAAATCGTCCCGATGAGGTCCGGTTAAAGTCATTCCCCGCCTGAATTCCTGTTCTTTGCCTTGTGATAACTTTAACATAAATTGTTCGAATAAAGAAGAATGTTCTTGGTTATCCATCCCAGATGAACTGCCGAAAGAAGGTTTGTACTCCACGGTAAGGAGCTCGTTCCCTCCCGTTATGCCGGCATGTATTTTCTCTGCCCACTTTTGCAGGTGTACAATAAAGTTTTTCCTTTTTTGCATCATTTTAACACCGGACGTCGCAAGTTGTTCATTCCATACGTCCAACATTTCCGGTGAAGCTCTATTCATGTCCGTTGACTTTAAGTAATTGTTCCTCTGCTGCAGTATTTTCTGATATTGCTGCATGTCGTACAAATAACCGGGGTGCACCTGGCCGATTTCCATGTCCATGAATCGGCGGCGCACTCCCGGTGCTCCTTTGACGATGTCCAGATCTTCCGGCGCGAACAACACGACATTCAGCGTTCCGACGAAGCTGCTTAGCTTCCTCTGTTCCAGTCCGTTTATTTTGGCCTTCTTACCTTGAGCGGACAATTGCAATTCCAGGCTTACTTCGCCGTATTTTCGTTGTATTTGCCCGCGGATCAATGCGGCTTGCTGATTCCATCCAATCAGTTCCTTATCCTTGGATGTACGGTGTGATTTCGTTAAAGACAAGACGTGAATGGCTTCGATTAAGTTTGTTTTCCCTTGGGCATTAGGCCCGATAAAAATATTAACGCCGCCTTCGGTCGATAGCTTTAATGAATCATAGTTGCGGTATCCTTGAAGCTCCAAGGTATTTAACTGCATAGGATATTCCCTTTCCGACCGACTCTCTAAAGTCGTCAGGATTATCGGGTGACGATAATAAACGAACCGTTTCCTTCAACCTCGATTTGATCTCCGACCCTCAGCTTGCGCCCTCTGCGATTTTCCGCTTCCCCGTTGACTTGGACGCCTTGCTCCTGCAGAAAATGTTTCACTTCTCCGCCCGTGCCGATGCAGTCCGCAAGCTTGAGAAACTGTCCTAAAGTAATATACTCCGTCGTTATTCCTATGTTCTTCATCTTGCTCGCCTCAATTCGTCGTTCTGTAAGGGAGAATGAGATGCAGGCTGTTCTCGTGATCGCTCGGTCTAATAATAATCGGGCTCATCGCGCCGTTAAAGCCGATAAACAGTTCCTCGCTATCTATAACCTTCAATACGTCAAGCATATATTTGGAGTTGAATGCGATCTTCAGCGGGTCTCCGCTCATACTCGTTACGCTTAATTGTTCCGTTACTTTACCTAATTCAGAAGAACTGGAGGAGATTTCAATCCCTCCGGTTTCCGTTGTAACTAAGCGCACGATATTCGTTTTCTCTTCCCTGGAGAGCAAATAAGCGCGATCAATCGAATCGCTTAACGCTTTTGTATTCAATACGAGTTCTGTTTTGAAGCTTTGCGGAATAATCTTGGAAGTATCGGGATAGGTCCCGTCCAACATTCTGGAGTAGAACAATACATTTCCGAGTTTGAAAAGAACTTGATTTTCCGCGACGACAATATCGACCATGACGTTCTGATCCGGTACGATTTTCGCCAATTCATTCAAAGTTTTACCGGATATGACAATATTGGAAAATCGTACATCGTAGAGTTCGACAGTTGCCGTGCGGCTTGCCAGTCGATGTCGATCCGTAGCCACGAATTTGTAGATGCCTTCTTGTAAGTTCCATAGAACGCCCGTCAAAATCGGCGTCGATTCGTTGGTCGTAACCGCGAATACCGTTTGTCTGATCATATCCCTAAGGAGATCGCCTGGAATCGAAACCACTTGATCCTCTTGAACGCTCGGTAAAACCGGGAATTCCTCAGGGTCTAGTCCGACCAGTTGAATTTCGGTTGCTCCAGACGTAATTAAAGTCTGAAATCGATCTCCAACTTCAATATGAACCTCTTCATGAGGAAGTTTCTTAATGATTTCTACAAAAAATTTAGCCGTTAGAACAACGCTTCCCGTTCTTTCGACCGTTCCGATTGTTTTATTGGGCGTTTCGAGCGGGATGAAGCTTTGAATGGAGATATCGGTGTCGCTTGCGGTTAATGTAACCCCAGTTGGACTAGCATCCAATTTAATCCCACTTAAAATTGGGATTGTTGTCCTTGATGCAACGGCTTTGGATACATGTTGAATAGCGTCATTTAACTCGTTGCGCAATATCGTCAATTTCATGAGTTCACCTCGTCGATTTTGTATATTGTATCATGTTTAAATCTTAAAGTCGTAGTAGGGGCCCTGAATATGTGGATAACCGCGAAAAAGCTCGAAAATAGCGCCTATCCACATGTGGATGCTTTGTGCATAGGCGCTGGTGTTTTTTTAGGTTAAATTTTTGATTTTTTCCGTCAGGCTGTTGATAATTTTGTACAAGTCCTGGTCCACCTTTAATAACTGCGAAATCTTCTCATGAGCGTGGATGACGGTCGTATGGTCCCTGCCGCCGAAAGCATCGCCGATCTTGGGAAGAGAATAATCCGTTAACTCGCGGGATAAATACATCGCGATCTGTCTCGGAAAAGCGACGGCTTTCGTTCGCTTACGCGCTTTGAAATCCTCAAGCTTCAACCCGTAATATTCTCCAACCCGCTGCTGAATGTCCTGCATCGTAATCAAACGATTTCGTCCTGTCGGCAATATATCCTTAAGCGCTTCCGCTGCCAGATGCGCGGTAATATCCTGGTTGGTGAGGGAGGAGTAGGCAACGATCCGGATAAGGGCGCCTTCCAGCTCCCGAATGTTGGAATCGATCATGTTGGCGATATACATCATCGCTTCATTAGGGATATCGAGGTTTTCCGCTTTGGCTTTTTTCCGCAGAATGGCGATCCTTGTCTCTAAGTCCGGCGGCTGGATATCCGTAATCAACCCCCATTCGAAACGAGAGCGAAGACGCTCTTCGAGCGTTGGAATTTCTTTGGGCGGACGGTCGCTTGAGATGACGATCTGCTTATGTTCTTCATGCAGCGCGTTAAAAGTATGGAAAAACTCCTCTTGCGTTCCTTCTTTACCGGCGAGGAATTGAATATCGTCAATGAGGAGCACGTCGATGTTGCGATATTTGTTGCGAAAGCTTTCGCCACGGTTATCGCGGATCGCGTTAATAAACTCATTGGTGAATTTCTCGGAAGAAAGATAAAGAACCTTCATATGAGGGTTATGTTCCAAAATATAATGTCCGATCGCATGCATGAGATGCGTTTTACCTAGTCCGACTCCACCGTACATAAAGAAAGGATTGTAAGATTTAGCAGGAAGTTCCGCTACCGCTAACGATGCCGCATGCGCAAAACGGTTAGCAGCCCCAATGACGAAAGTATCGAACGTATATTTCGGATTCAGCATGTGCATCATAGGTTCTTCGGACGACGCTGGCTGACGGTTCGACGGTATTTGCGGATAAGGTTCTACGGGTTCTGCCGGGCGAATTTCTTCAATAGAAAATTTAACGTCTACGATTCTGCCAATATAATCCGAAAGCGTTGAAGAAACGAGTTTCGTATATCGCGTTTCCAGCCATTCGACCGCGAATGTTGTAGGCGCTGTTACGACAACGACATTGTCGCTTAAGAAGGAAGCTTTTGTCGCTTTGAACCAAGTATCAAAGCTGGGCTTGCTAAGCTTCGTTTGGATGACCGACAACACTTGTTGCCAGACTTCGTTGTTGCGGTTGTCCACGAGATTTTCTCTCCTTTAACCCGTCGCAAAGACAAAAAATAAGCGGAAAACGAAAAGTCGAATAAGTGCTCCGACCAGTTATCCACATAATTCCCTGAATTATTTGTAGGGATATTCAGTAAAAAGGGGTTTGTTCACAAAGTTATACACAGATTGTTAATAAACTGAGGAGTAAAAACAGAAATCCACTGGCAAAGTCTTGACTAATCATAGCAGACAAACCCTCTAAATTCAACGAATTTCACGGTGTTATCCACAATTTCAATAACTTGTGGATGAAAACTGTGCACAGTACTACATATTGTTGATAAGATGTGCGAACCTTCGACAAAGTTCAACTTTATACGGATTTCTGCATAAATTTTATTCACATGTGCATAAGTAAAATAACGGGAAAACACTGCTTTTATTGACTTTTTTCCTGTGTCGTGTTTTAATATATAAACGTGAGTTTTTAAGTAAGGGGGTTGGAATCATGGGTCCTACATTTAAGCCGAATGTAAGCAAACGCAAGAAGGTTCACGGTTTCCGTAGCCGCATGAGCTCGAAGAACGGTCGTAAAGTTCTCTCTGCTCGTCGCCATAAAGGTCGTAAAGTTTTGACAGCATAGTTTGCGAAAGACCACTTCGGGTGGTCTTTTTTTCATTAGAATATTTCCGGATAGATGGAGCGGTGTAGGATGCATAGGAAGCTGCGCCTTCGGAAAAGAGAAGATTTTAACGTTGTCTACCGATACGGTCGTTCGTTTGCCAACTCGCAATTTGTGGTTTATTGGCGCAGGCGCTCGCAGAGGGGATCTTTTCGCATGGGCGTTTCCGCCAGCAGCAAGCTGGGAGGAGCCGTCGTAAGAAACCGATTGAGACGAATGGTGAAAGAAATTATCCGATTGAATGCGGCTAAGCTTATAGAAGATACCGATTTAATCCTGATCGTGCGCAAACCGGCGCTTTCTCTTCCTTATAAAGAGATGGAAGGCAGCATTCTTCATGTTCTCCGGAAATCAGGGCTTATTAAAGGATCCAGTCCGAATATCGGGGGAACACCGCATTCGTCTTCCCGTGGAAATCGTCCGAATAACCGTAATGGAAAACAGGGCAAGTAAGCGTGTTCTAACCGGATAAGCCTTTGCTTTTCTTTGCCTTTCTTCTTATGGTATAGTGGACTTGTATGAGTGTGCGTATGTACAGGTTTTTTTCCGTTACACAATATTTCGGCATGCCGGGTTTTTAGAGGGGAGTTTTCAGTTTTGTTGCGAAATCGCAAATGGTGGATTGTTATCGGCGGGTTGACGCTGATGACGTTATTAACGGGCTGTACTGCAGCTACTACGGCAATAACGACAGGTGAAATGTCGGAAAGCCATTCTTGGTGGACTAGGAACGTCGTTTATTGGTTCTCGCTAATGTTAGATAAGTTTGCGGATTGGTTCGGCGGCGAATACGGTTTATCCATTCTATTGCTTACCATTATTGTAAGAACGATAATTCTTCCTCTAATGATTAAACAATACAAGAATACGAAAGCCATGCAAGCCCTTCAACCGGAAATGAAGAAGGTTCGCGAGAAATTCAAGGATGACCCTAAGAAACAGCAAGAAGAAATGATGAAGCTGTACCAGACGAACCAAGTTAATCCCTTGGCCGGGTGTTTGCCCCTGATCGTTCAAATGCCGATTTTTATTGCTTTATATAGTTCGATCAATAAGAACATTGCCATTCGTGAGCATACCTTCATTGGATTGAAACTGGGGGTTTCCCCGAGCGAAGCAGGGCACTGGTACTACTATCTGATCCCAATCGTTGCTGCAATGACGACTTTCATCCAGTCGAGGATGATGGCTTCGCAACAACCGATGGTCGGACCGATGAAGGGGCTTATGTACATTTTCCCGGTCATGATCTTCGTAATGGCGATCAATTTCCCTATCGCTTTGCCGCTGTACTGGATTTACAGTAATATCTACACGATTACGCAAAATTATTTCATGTATGCGCGTTCCCCTAAACCAACTGGCGATGAACCAAAACCAAATCAAAAGCAAAAGCCAAGAGGTAAAGGCAAGGAGGCCCGTGCCAAATGAAAAAGCTCCTGGCATCAGGAAAAACGGTAGAAGATGCGGTTCGTAACGGTTTAGCCCAATGGGGCGTGCAAGCAGACCGAGTGAACATCACGGTATTGGAACAAGCCAGTAAAGGTCTGTTCGGACTCATCGGAGTCAGAGAAGCAAAAGTAGAGTTGGAATTGCTGCCGGATGGCGTTGAAGAAGCCATTCAGTTTCTAGGCGAGGTTGCGGCAGCGATGGAACTAACCGTTTCTGTTGAACGGGTAGATGAGAATGATGCAGTGCGGATTAACATTACGGGTTCCGACTTGGGCATTCTGATCGGTCGACGTGGACAGACTTTGGATTCTCTTCAATACCTGGTGAACATCGTGGCTAACCGCCACTCGAATCACCATCTTCGTATCGTGCTTGATGCCGAGCAATTTCGTGAACGCCGTCGTCAGACTTTGGAGGCACTCTCCGAGAGAATGGCGATGCGGGTCATTCGCACGCGTAAAGAAATCGTGCTTGAACCTATGACTTCGCAGGAAAGAAAGATCATTCACGCACGGCTGCAAGCTAACCCGAGCGTGAAGACCTTCAGTCAAGGGGACGAACCTAACAGACGTATTGTAATTGCTTTAAGATAAATGAATGAGACCGCGCAATGGCTTCCGCAACGTTGGGGGTCATTGCCTTTTTTGTACGATACAAGAATTAAAAAGAGGGATAGGAATGGGTGAAGATACGATTGCCGCGATCGCTACGGCTTTAGGAGAAGGCAGTATTGCTGTCGTTCGGGTGAGCGGGCCGGATGCGATCAACACGGTCGCAAAGGTGTTCAAATCCAAGCAAAATCTGCGAGAAGTTCCCACTCATACGGTTCAGTATGGATGGATTGTCGATCCGCATAATGATAATGTGCTGGATGAAGTACTCGTTACGGTCATGAAGGGCCCTCGCTCATTTACGGCGGAGGATGTTGTAGAGATTAGCACGCATGGCGGCATTGTCGCGGTTAAATCGGTTTTGGAGTTAGTTTTGCGCCATGGCGCCCGGCTCGCGGAACCCGGGGAATTTACGAAGCGCGCTTTCCTGAACGGTCGAATTGATCTGGCGCAGGCTGAAGCGGTTATTGACTTGATTCGATCGAAGTCCGACCGTGCTTTCCAGGTGGCGAGAAAGCAGGCCGAGGGAGCTTTATCTAAGCAAATCGTTCCAATGCGTCAGCAATTAATTGAATTACTCGCACATGTTGAGGTTAATATTGATTATCCGGAGCATGATGTAGATGACGTGTCTTCCGGTCTTATTCGCGACAACTGCAGCTCGGTATTGAAACAAGTACAGGAGCTTTTAATAAAATCCAACGAAGGCAAAATACTAAGAGAAGGTATTGTGACAGCCATCGCAGGCCGTCCGAATGCAGGCAAATCCTCTTTGCTTAACGCACTAGCTCGCGAGAATAAAGCGATTGTAACGGACATTCCGGGAACGACCCGCGATATTGTAGAAGAAACGATCTCCTTGTCCGGTATCCCACTGAGACTCTTGGATACAGCAGGTATTCGGGAAACCAGTGACCGGGTGGAACAGATTGGCGTAGAAAGATCCCATGGTGCCCTTAACGATGCGGATTTGATCTTACTCGTATTAAACCATCATGAGCCTTTACACGATGATGAAAGAAAGCTTCTGAAACAGCTGAAGGATCGTTCGACCCTTATTGTCGTGAATAAAATTGACTTGCCAGGACAACTGGTTATCGAAGAAGTCGAGCAGGATTACGCCAAAGAACGTATTGTGTATTTGTCAGCCAAAGAGGGAAGCGGCATCGAGCAGTTGGAGAAGGCGGTTTCCGGGATGTTTTTCAGCGGTGCGGTAGAGTCGGGGGATATTACTTATGTAAGTAATGCACGGCACATTGCATTATTGCATCAGACGAAGCAATCTTTAGAAGATGCCATAAGGGCTTCGTATGAAAGCGTGCCGATCGATTTAATCCAGATCGATATTGCCGCCTCGTGGGAATCGTTAGGCCATATACTCGGTGATGCGGCAGGAGACTCCTTACTCGATCAAATATTTTCACAATTCTGTCTTGGAAAATAATAAACTCATTAGAAAGCAAGGAGGGAATCAGCATGACTTACCGTGCAGGAGATTATGATGTTATTGTTATCGGCGCCGGGCATGCGGGGTGCGAGGCTGCATTAGCTGCAGCCCGCATGGGCTGCGAAACGCTTTTGTTGACCATTAATCTGGATATGGTTGCGTTCATGCCCTGTAATCCGTCGGTTGGCGGGCCTGCCAAAGGTCACGTAGTAAGGGAAATCGATGCTTTAGGCGGAGAGATGGGCCGAAATATAGATAAAACCTTTATTCAAATGAGGATGCTGAACACAGCTAAAGGGCCGGCCGTACATGCGCTTAGAGCCCAAGCGGATAAATTTATGTATCAGCATAAGATGAAAGAAACGATTGAACAGCAAGAAAGGCTCACGTTACGTCAAGGTTTGGTCGAAGATTTAATGATCGAGGATGGAGCATGCGTTGGCGTTGTTACCAAGACAGGTGCAGAGTACGGAGCGAAAACCGTTGTTCTTACGACCGGTACTTATTTGCGAGGCAAAGTTATTCTTGGTGAGTTAATGTATGAGAGCGGACCGAACAACCAACAGCCGGCAGTTAAACTGTCGGAAGCATTGAAGCGCTGCGGATTTCAATTGGCGCGATTCAAAACAGGTACCCCTCCGAGGGTGCATGAGGATTCCATTGACTTTAGCAAAACGGAAATACAGCCGGGAGATGACAAGCCGAAATATTTTTCCTACGAGACGGGATATATGGCGCACTCGGAGCAGCAAATTCCTTGTTGGCTGACGTACACTTCCGAGGAAACCCACCAGATTATTAATGATAATTTGTACAGGGCACCGATGTTCTCGGGTTTAATCGAAGGAACGGGACCTAGGTATTGCCCGTCTATAGAGGATAAAATCGTCCGCTTTGCGGATAAACCGAAGCATCAGATCTTCTTGGAGCCTGAGGGTAGGAACACGAAGGAATACTACGTGCAAGGCCTTTCCACGAGTATGCCGGAAGAGGTTCAAATAGACATTTTGCGATCCATACCGGGTTTAGAAAAAGTCGAGATGATGCGTCCTGGTTATGCCATAGAATATGATGCGGTCATTCCAACTCAGTTGTGGCCTTCATTGGAAACGAAGATCGTGCAGAACTTATTTACAGCAGGCCAGATCAATGGTACCTCGGGTTATGAGGAGGCCGCGGGACAGGGGATAATGGCCGGAATTAATGCAGCGCGCAAAGTCCAAGGTGCCGAACCGGTTATTATTGATCGCTCGAAAGGTTATATCGGCGTCATGATTGATGATTTGGTTACGAAAGGGACGAATGAGCCCTACCGGCTTCTTACGTCTAGAGCAGAATATCGGCTATTGCTTCGCCACGATAATGCGGATTTGCGTCTAACGCCAATTGGATTCGAAATTGGTTTGATCACGGAAGCGCGTCATCAAAAATTTGTTGAGAAGAGAACGCGAGTAGAAGCGGAGATTGAGCGGCTTAAGGAAACGAAGTTCCGTCCTGACGAAACGGTGCAAGCGATGCTTGCGCAGGCGGAGTCGGCCCCGCTTAGCAATACGGTGGATGGTTTAACTTTACTTCGACGCCCAGAGCTTACTTATGGCCATCTGGAATCGTTAACACCGTCTCCAATCGAACTGTCGGATGACATAAAGGAACAAGTCGAAATTCAGGTCAAATATACGGGATATATCGAGAAACAACAAATTCAAGTCGATCGCATGGAGCGAATGGAGAAAAAGCGCATACCCGACAATATCGATTACGACATTATTTATGGTTTAGCGGTCGAAGCTAAGCAAAAACTCGGCAAAATTCGACCGTTATCTATCGGCCAAGCTTCAAGGATTTCAGGGGTGACACCGGCAGATTTATCGATTCTTCTCGTTCATCTAGAACATTATAATCGTGTAACAGCGGCGGCCCACGGATCATGATAGACACCATTCAAGTGCAATTTACGAAGCAGGTAGAGAAACTGGGCATCACATTGTCGGAAGGGCAATTGGCGCAATTCGAGTCTTATTATTCCTTGCTTATCGAATGGAATGAGAAGATAAATTTAACCGGCATTACGGAGAGGGATGCGGTGTACGAGAAGCATTTCTACGATTCGTTAACCATTGCCGGGGTCATACCTTTAGACAAGCAAAGCTCATTAGCGGATATTGGATCGGGTGCCGGGTTCCCATCCATCCCGCTTGCTATTGTTTTTCCTCATTTGCAAATTACGATTATCGATGCTTTAGCGAAGAGGATTAAATTCCTCGGGGAAGTAACCTCAAAGCTGGGCCTAACGAAAATATTATGCTTGCATAGCCGTGCGGAAGATGCCGCAAGAAAGAGAGAGCATCGTGATTGTTACGATGTCGTAACGGCTAGAGCAGTTGCAAGACTTTCGGTGCTTAACGAATTTTGCTTACCTTTCGTACGTACTGGCGGACTATTCATTGCGATGAAAGGAACGGACATCTCGGCAGAGCTGGACGAAAGTCGTTATAGCGCGGCTAAATTAAACGGTAAAATCCAAGACGTGAAGAGATTAACGCTGCCTTCTGAAGGCGCGGAACGGCATTTAGTCATTTGCATGAAGGAAAGTCCAACTCCCGCGGCATATCCTCGCAAAGCGGGGATCCCTATTAAATCACCGCTAGTTAAACCGAACACAGTTACTTCGTAACCCATACGCTTTATCAATTACAATGTTCCACGTGAAACATTACTCTCAAGTGAGAGTTATGTTTCACGTGGAACATTTTAACGCTTCCGGTTTGAGCGCAGTTGTGATACGGTTAGAAGGCCGTGAAAGTTTTTTCATAAGCAGGAGAATAGGGTTGGAATGGCGAATAGAATAGAATATCAGATAAGCGTGCCGCAAATACGCCACCTGGCGTGAATTGGCGGCGCTTTTTCGTCACTATGGACACAAAACTAACCGTCCTATCCTACTTAATGTGGTGATCCGAGAGAAATGAAAGAGCCATTCTCAAGACTGCTCGGCTTATCAGACCGTAGCAATCAGGAAGAAATCAAGCAAATCCCGGTTCGGGAAATTGTTCCAAGTCCTTATCAACCCCGATCCGTATTTGATGATGAACGGATTGACGAACTGTGTCAGACGATTAAGACGCATGGTGTCATTCAACCGATAGTCGTTAGAATTCGTAACGGTAAATTCGAAATCATTGCCGGCGAGCGTCGTTGGAGAGCTGTTACGAAGCTGGGTATGGAGCATATACCCGCAATAATAAGAGAAATTAACGACTCCCAAGCTGCTTCAGTGGCACTGATCGAGAACCTGCAACGCGAGGGTCTGACTGCATTGGAAGAGGCGATTGCCTACCAGAAGCTAATCGATTTGCATCAATTGACGCAAGAAAGCTTGGCACAACGACTCGGCAAAAGCCAATCGACGATCGCCAATAAAATTCGTTTGCTTCAATTAGGTGAATCGGTAAGAGCGGCGTTGTTCGAAAGAAAAATCACTGAACGTCATGGCAGAGCGCTGCTTTCATTGCCAAATGAAGAGATGCAAAACAAACTTCTAGGCGAAATCATTGAAAAAGAGCTGAATGTTAAACAAACGGAAACAAGAATCGCATTTCTGTTAGAGGCTACGAAACCGCAGAAGACGAAACGTTTCTCGTTTACCAAGGATGTACGTCTGGCATTAAATACGATACGGCAATCCGTAGATATGGTTACGGGGTCGGGGATTCCGATCAAAGCAAGCGAGAAGGATTGCGAGGATCACTACGAGATCATTATTCGGATCCCCAAACGATAGATCGAAGTGGGGACGTATGTGGCGCATAGTAATGCTTACCTGCGAGCGGATAGAGGGTAAGTGTTGTATAATGCAATGTCCGCTGTAGGCGATAAACATTGAGGTGAATTAGGTTGTCCAAAATTATTGCGATTGCCAATCAAAAGGGTGGTGTTGGTAAGACAACGACATCGGTTAACCTTGGCGCATGCTTGGCTTCACTAGGCAAAAAAGTACTTATCGTTGATATCGATCCACAAGGCAACACGACGAGCGGTATCGGAATCAACAAAGCAGACGTCAATTATTGCATATACGATGTGTTGATCAACGAAGTACATCCTAAACAAGCCGTGGCGGATACAAGTATACCCAATCTCAAGATCATACCTGCAACCATTCAATTGGCAGGTGCGGAAATTGAGTTAGTGCCAACTATGTCCCGTGAAATTCGACTCAAGAAGGCATTGGCGCTAGTGCGATCCGAGTTTGATTATGTATTGATCGATTGTCCGCCTTCACTGGGGATTCTCACAATCAATTCGTTGACGGCAGCGGATTCTGTTTTGATCCCGATTCAATGCGAGTATTATGCGTTGGAGGGACTAAGTCAGCTTCTAAACTCGATCAGACTCGTCCAAAAACATCTGAATACTTCGCTGCAAATCGAAGGCGTTCTGCTGACGATGTTCGATGCGAGGACGAATTTGGGTATTCAGGTTATTGAAGAAGTAAAAAAGTATTTTCAACAAAAGGTGTACCAGACCGTTATTCCGCGTAATGTAAGGCTTAGCGAAGCGCCATCTCATGGTCAATCCATTATTACTTACGATCCAAAGTCTAAAGGCGCCGAGGTTTATCTCGAGCTGGCGAAGGAAGTGATTTCGTATGAGCAAGCGGCTAGGTAAAGGATTGGACGCGCTAATCACCTCCCTTTCTATTAAAGAGGATGATAAGATCGTTGAAATCCCTTTAACGCAACTGCGAGCTAATCCCTATCAACCTCGTAAAACCTTCGAAGAAGAGGCCATTAAAGAGTTGGCTGAATCTATCCGCGAGCACGGGGTCATCCAACCTATCGTTGTAAGGCAAGCGTTAAGAGGTTTTGAGATCATAGCCGGCGAGAGAAGATTTCGTGCATCCCAGTTACTAGGTAATGTGACAATCCCGGCAGTCGTAAGAGCGTATAACGATCAACAAGTGATGGAAATTGCATTAATAGAAAATGTGCAGCGCGAGGATTTGAATTCGATAGAGGTTGCAATTGCCTATCAAGCGATCATGAATCAATTCAAACTTACTCAAGAGGAACTTTCGCTGAAGGTCGGCAAGTCCCGCTCGCATATCGCGAATTTTCTTCGCTTGTTATCGCTCCCGGACGAGATCAAGGATTATGTTTCACGTGGAACATTATCCATGGGTCACGCGCGCGCATTAGCCGGAATTAAAGATGATGCGGCAAGGCGGCAGTTAGTAAAACAAACCGTTGCGGGTGAGTGGAGCGTTCGCGAGCTGGAAGAAGCCGTTCAGAAATCGGAAACCAAAGCAAACGTGAAAGCAAAGACGAAGTCAAAGGCGAAAAAACGGGACCCGTTTATCGAAGAAATAGAAGAAACACTGCGCGAGAAATTTCAAACAACCGTCCGAATAAAGCCGAACAAAGATAAGGGAAGAATAGAACTTTCCTACTTTGGGCAAAGCGATCTTGAACGATTGCTAGAGTTACTAAAAGCGATGGCATAATATGTGAGGCGATAGCATACCCAAGTTGTAATCTTCCCAGGGAAAGATTAAACTAAGGTATGCTATCGTTGCGTTAGGACGGTGAATAATAAAACAATGGACAATAAACCGATCATATACTTAGATAATGCCGCAACAAGCTGGCCGAAACCGCCTGCCGTATGGGAAGCGATGGAACGAAACATGCGGGAGAGCGCAGCCAATCCAGGCCGCGGAAGCCATGCAATGGCGGTTAAAGCGAGCAGGGTTGTATTTGAAACGCGTAAACGTATAGCACGGTTGTTTCGAATCGGCAATCCAAATGATATCGCATTTACAATGAATACAACTCATGCTCTGAATCTTGCGATACAAGGGTTGTTGCAGCCGGGAGATCATGTTATTGCAACTTCGCTTGAGCATAATTCAATAAGGCGGCCGTTGGAGGCGTTGAAACGCAAAATAGGCATCGAAGTTACTTATATCTCAACAGACGTAAAGGGATTTCTGGATGTAAAGGCTGTAGAAGCAGCGATAACGGCAAGGACTAAACTAATTGCCGTCACGCACAACTCTAACCTTCTCGGTACAATAGTTCCTGTCGGGGAAATCGGTGCAATTGCGCGCCGTAGAAATGTGAAGCTGCTAGTAGATTCCGCACAAAGCGCGGGAGTGTTACCCATAGATGTTGAGGATATGGGCATTGATATGCTTGCGTTCCCGGGTCACAAAGGATTGATGGGTCCGCAAGGCACAGGCGGGTTGTACATTCATCCGAATTTGGAATTAGAGCCTTTAATGCAAGGCGGTACAGGTAGTAAATCCGAAGCGCCAGAACAACCTCATATACGCCCGGATCGATATGAAGCGGGCACTCCGAATACGGTCGGATTGGCAGGGCTATCGGAAGGCGTTCAATATATTATTAAGGAAACGCCGCAGGCCATTCATAATAAAGAGCAGCAATTAACCTTTGAATTAATGGAAGGCTTGCAACGAATACCGGGCGTCACCTTGCTTGGCCCAGACATCGGTGAAGAAAGAACGGCAATCGTATCTTTCCTATTAGAAGGAGTAGATCCTTCGGAGATGGCTTTCTTACTCGATCAACAATTCGGGATTGCGGTAAGAGCGGGGTTCCATTGTACGCCTCTGGGGCATGAAACTGCGGGTTCCTATGAGACAGGCGCTGTTCGCGCGAGCCCGGGATATTTTACGCAGAAATCGGAGATCGTATCAATGATTGAAGCGGTAAGCGAAATCAATCGTAAGCTTAGATTTGGGAAATAAGAGAAATGAAATGCAAGAGATAATGGGGGAGACAGAAATAATGAACGGTTGGAACGACCAAATCGCAATGGCGATTGCTGCAGGAGAAGGGCTGCTGCTCTTGATCTTGTTCATATGGCTCGGTGTATATGCAAGCAAACTGCGAAAGTTGAAATCTGCGCATCATAAGCTTATGGGCGAAACGGGCGTGAATAACATGGAGGACGTCATGCATGTGCTTCATGAACGGCTTTCCGCCTTGGAACATAATCAGAATAATCAGGGCGAAAAACTGGTACAGCACGAAAAACGCCTTTCGTCCCTAAAGGGACGAATCAGCGTCCATCGGTTTAACGCGTTCTCGGATTCGGGAAGCGATCTAAGCTTTTCGATTGCTTTCGTAAATGATGATCAAGACGGGGTCGTTATTACGGGCATACATGGAAGGGAACAAATGTTCCTGTATGCAAAACCGATCGATAAAGGGCAATCAGCGTACATGCTTACACCGGAAGAGAAAACGGCTATCAATCTGGCAATGCAAAAGGGATAATCGTGCTGCTGCGAGTATTATGTACTGCGGTTATCAGGCTTTGAGCGATGATCTCGGACATTTTAACGACAAGGTTTAAACGTGTGTTCTGCAGGACAAAGTATTCCATGAAGCCGCCGACATTTACGATGCCGGTCATATGGATATCTCCAACGGGGGGCAGCTCCTTATTAACGCCTGCTCCTGGACGCACGGGGCCAGAGCCGACCTGAATGCACCCTACACTGGATACTTGTCCGAGACAAGCATCTACGGCGATGACGAAAGGCTGGCGTGACGTTCTCATGATCTTGAGCAGAGTATCTCCTAAGTTCATGGCGTGAACTGGTTCATCCAAAGTCCCGTACAAATCAAATAAAGAGCTGTATTCACGGGATAGAGCCGTCCCGACCAATGGACCCAGAGAATCTCCGGTTGAGCGGTCCGTGCCAACGCAGACGATGACAATACGACGATCCACCGGTAAAGCTTCCAGGTAATACTCGAGCTTCTGGGACAATCGATTTAAGACAGTTGGTTCGTTAAAAGGAATCTTTAAAGAGAGCGCCGCTGATTCCGGTGCGGAGCCCGGACGTTTCTCCCACGCGCCGTTCATTCGTCCGATTCGCCTCCTACCCTAGTATGCTACTAGTATATGGACGGAACGGCTCATTTATACTTGTATGGTCAGAAAGGATTAGTTTTATAGGCGGGAGGTATTCGTTATGGAGTCTCTCTTGATTGCATTTGATTCCACACAGCAGGCACTGCGGGCTGAAATGCTGCTGGAATACGCGGAAATCGAGATTGATATATGTCCGACACCTAAAGAAATTACGGCGGGATGCGCGTTATCCATAGCGTTCCCAAGCGCCGAGTTATTGCAAGTGAAACAAATCATCCTCTCAGAACATGTTGAAATCCGAGGGTTATTCGAGAAAACGTCCAATGGCTACGAAGAGGTTCATTGAAATAAAGGAGATTTAAGACCTATGCGTGCTTTGATCGCTATAGAACAGACTGCACCAGACGGCAATCTTTGGGATCATTTCGTTGATCGCATGTGGAATATGATACGGGATACGGAAATGTGGACGTCGGCTTCAATGGTGCTTTTACGGATCTTTCTTATCATTATATTAAGCCGGCTGGCGTTGATCACGCTCAATCGCATTATTGATCATGCAACGAACGAGAAGAAATCGAAACGGTTAAAGCTGCGGACAAGGCGGGTGCAGACCGTAGGCCGGCTTCTGAAGAACACGGCTTCGTATACCCTTAATTTCATTGCGATATTGTTAATTCTAGGCGAGTTCCATATTCAATTAGCCCCTTTATTGGCCGGAGCGGGAGTGCTCGGATTAGCCATCGGATTTGGGGCGCAAAGCTTGGTTAAAGATGTGATTACCGGGTTCTTCATTATTTTAGAGGATCAGTTCGCGGTCGGAGATGTCGTTCAGACGGGGGCATTTAAAGGGACGGTTGAAATGATCGGCCTGAGGGCAACGAGAATCAGAAACTGGACCGGCGAAATCCATATCATCCCTAACGGGCTCATTAACGAGGTTACTAACTTCTCGGTTAATCAATCGTTAGCGGTAGTCGATATTACGATAGCTTATGAGGACTCCGTTGAAACATTGGAAAATACGATCCGGACCGTGTTAACGAAGCTCAACGACAAGAACATTACGAAGACACCTGAGTTGCTTGGCATACAGGCGCTGGCCTTAAACCAAATGACCTTAAGAATAACGGCGCAATGTAAGCCCAACTCCGCATCGGAAGTTACGCGATTGATCAATACGGAATTAAGAAAAGCATTTGATGCAAAACGGACAGAAGTAACCTCTTAGAGAGAGCGGAATAGTGCACTGCACGAACGGGGGGATCGCAATGGAACGGAAAGCCTTTGAGCTTGGAGACGTCGTACTCATGAAGAAACAGCACCCTTGCGGAGCTAACGAAATGGAGATCATCCGCATGGGGATGGACATCCGCATTAAATGCGTGAAATGCAAGCACAGCATTTTACTGCCTAGGGCCAAGTTCGAGAAGAGCTTGAAAAAGGTGCTGAGATCGGCAGAGGGCGGGCAATCGGCGGTTGATGAATAGCCATTAGCGCTTTGAATATGGAGATTCGGACCAGTTGCAAGCGCAAAGTAAATGTGATATCATATTTCTTGCTGCGGAGAGGTACCCAAGAGGCCCAAGGGGGTTGACTCGAAATCAACTAGGCGTCGCGAGGCGTGCGTGGGTTCGAATCCCACCTTCTCCGCCATCCCTTATATTGAATGCTAATAACCTTCTACTCTCGAATGGGTGGAAGGTTTTATTGTTGTGTCTATAGAACATAAAAGGATAGCGACATGAGTAGAGGTGCAGGTAACGATGCGTAAATTTCTTAAAAAGAACGGCAAAGCTATGATCATTGGATGGTGTTTATTGTTCATTGTGACAGGTTGTAACACTTATTCCAGTGGAAAATCGGAAATCAGGGCCGTGGCGTTAAACGCTAACCGGATTGATAACCTTACAGCACTAAAGGGTGACCAAGCGAGTAAGACAAAGAAACCAGTGATCTGCATCGAGGCTGGCCATCAGAGCAAAGCAAACATGAAGCTTGAGCCGATTGCGCCTGGCAGTAAGACGATGAAAGCGAAGGTCATGGGGGGAACGCGAGGAATCAAGACCAAGAAACCGGAGTATCAATTGAACTTGGAGGTTGCCCTTAAATTAGAGAAAGCCCTGACAGGGGACTACAAGGTTGTAATGGTGCGACGCGATAATAAGGTGGATATTTCGAACAGCGAGAGGGCCGTCTTCTGCAACGATGCCAAAGCGGATGTCATGGTACGGATTCATGCGGACGGCAGCGACAATCCGAACGTGACGGGAATGACCTTCTTCTACCCCTCATTCGATAATCAATATACGAAACCGATCGCCAAGCGCAGTATGGAAATAGCAAAGACTGTTTCCAAGCAAGTGATTGACGAGACGGAAGCAAAGCTGAATGGCGTCAGATCGCGCGGAGACCTTACCGGCTTCAATTGGGTTAAGGTACCTACAATTCTGATTGAAATGGGTTTCATGACGAACAAAAAGGAAGACGCGTTAATGAGCAAACCGGACTATCAGGACAAGATTGTCGCGGGGATCAAGAAGGGGTTGGATGTTTATTATAACCGGAACGATAATGAGACTAAAAAAACAAAGAACCCTTCGCAGGGTTCTTAGGGCGACGTGTAATGAGTTGCATTGAGATCGTAACCATAACGTTGCTGATATAACTCAGCGCTTCGGTATTCCGGAATTCTCTAACACTGCGTGTTACAGATGTGTGTCTTTAGCACAACCCTCCGCTTCCCTACTCCGAAAGGAACGCTTGCTCCTGCTGTTGTTGCACCCAGTCGTTCAAGGGAACCACACCTCTCGTTTAACGTCGCCGAGATATAGAATGGCTCAAATGATCACGCAATATACATGTTGATAAGAAAAAACGATCGCTCATTTAATGAAATTGTTTCATCTTTTTCCACTTGCGGTTGTGATTCGTTGTTTCAGGAAAAGGCTGACCTTTACGCAGTTCGACATGCTGGGGATCCTTAATATTCATGTGGAAGGAATCCTCTCCGACCTCCATATACTTTCCGTCGTTCGGTGCCCGCTGTCCCGGCTCGAATTGAGTTTGTTCACCCATTGCCATCACCCCCTGTCCTATAGGATAGTGTAGCGCGAAATTCCTTGCGATATTCGGGCTGTTGTGATAAAGTATTCAGGCATGCGACTGAATGCATGCTCCTTGCTCCCCTGCCGATTGACAAGCTCGTCGGTATACTAAGAGGGGGGCCAATGACCTTAAGGAGGTGAACGGAAGATGCGCAACTACGAGTTGATGTACATCATCCGTCCGGACGTGGAACAAGAAACCGTTCAAGCTGTCGTGGAAAAATTCCAGGGCATCATCGGGAACGGCGGAGAGATCGTGAAGCACGACATTATGGGTAAACGTCGTTTGGCTTACGAGATCAACAAACACCGCGATGGGACGTATGTGTTGGTTCATTTCTCGGCGCCGTCGACAGTTGTGACGGAGTTGGAACGCGTTCTGAAGATTACGGATGAAATTATCCGTCATATGATCGTCAGAGAACAAACCGCGTAAGCCACACAGCTACCAGGCGGTTATCCGCCGCAAGCCTTTATGTCATGTTAGTGGAGGGAAGCCGCGATGTTGAATCGAGTTATTCTCATAGGACGCCTAACCAAGGATCCCGAATTGCGTTATACGCCTGCAGGCGTCGCTGTCACCCAATTTACGCTAGCGGTAGACCGTCAGTTCTCCGGCAGCAAAGAAGAGCGCGAAGCGGATTTTATTCCGATCGTAACATGGAGACAGCTAGCCGAGACGTGTGCCAATTATCTTCGTAAAGGCCGTCTGGCCGCAGTAGAAGGCCGCATTCAGGTGCGCAACTACGAGAACAACGAAGGCCGCCGTGTTTATGTTACGGAAGTCATCGCCGACAACGTTCGATTCCTGGAATCAGCCAACCGCGAGGGCGGCGGTCAAGGAAGAGACGAGGGCGCCAGTGGCTCAACGAACGCAAGCGGAGGCAATCGCAACTCAGGCTCTCGCAACAGCGGCAACAATAGTGATCCCTTCGCAGATGACGGAAGACCGATAGATATATCGGACGATGATTTGCCATTCTGAGTCCTGACATCATATCTAAGTGCGTAACTTGTGCAGGTAGTATGGTGAGTCAGGAAAAAAACCATGACAGGAGTTGAAATAAATGAGCGAACAACAAGCAGCAGCACCAGCAGAACGTCCAGCGCACAGCCGTCCAAGCGGCGGCGGTGGAGATCGTGGCGGAAACCGCGGTGGCGACGGCGAGCAACGCGAGCCTCGTAAATTCCGCCGTGGCGGACGCAACAAACGCAAGAAGGTTTGCTACTTCACGGTGAATAAAATTACTCACGTGGATTACAAAGAGTTGGACTTGCTTCGTAAGTTCATCAGCGAGCGCGGCAAAATTTTGCCACGTCGCGTGACGGGCACGAAAGCGAAGTATCAACGTATGTTGACGGTAGCGATCAAACGCTCCCGCCAAATGGCTTTGCTTCCTTACACGACTGAGTAGTAGTACCGCATATAACAAAATCGACGCTGCCGGTATCCCGGCGGCGTTTTTCTTTTTTCCGAACTGGTTTAACTTGGACTGTGTGGAATCATTTCTATTTGTTTAATTAAAGAACAGGCACGAATTGTAACTATAATTGCGTTTGAATCGTATATTAGAAGTCCAGAGAAATTTAAAATGAAAGAGATGGAAATTCATATAGGAGAGTTAGGAGAGGGAGAGAGAAATTATGCGTAATTATCGTCGTTTCAAAATCGTTATTATTTCTACGTTTATGCTGTTAGCAGTAGCTGCAGGGGTCATATACGCTAACCGGGGATCTTTGTCGGCTCTAGGTTACGATTGGTTCTTGTCCGATAAGGTTGAAGCAAGCTTCGCGGGTTCCTATAAGCCGCTTACGGATCGGCCGGTAACGCAAGAGCCTCCGCAAGTAGAACAACCGTTCAGCATGCTGCTCATGGGAGTAGATGCAAGGAATCATGAACACGGCCGTTCGGATACGTTAATCTATACCGTTGTCCGTCCACAGGATGGCAACGTTCTGATGGTTTCCATTCCGCGCGACACGTATACGGACATCGTAGGCAAGGACAAGAAGGATAAGATCACTCATGCATACGCCTACGGGGGTCCTGAGATGGCCGTGAATAGCGTAGAGGAACTGCTTGATACGAAGGTCGATCACTATGCCTCAATTAACTTCCAAGGTTTTGTTAAGGTTGTCGATGCGCTTGGAGGGATTCCTTTGCCAATTGGGAAAGACATCGTTAACAAAGGGGCCGACCACGAGAAATTTACCGTAAAAGCGAATCAAGACAGCTATTCGGGCGTAGACGCGCTTAACTACGTGCGTTATCGTGAGGATGCCGGCGGCGATATGTCGCGGACAGAGCGCAATAGAGTATTCCTTGAGGCGCTCGTGCACAAAACTTCGTCTTTGAAGCAATGGACGAAGATTCCCGAGTTACTGGACATTGTCGGGGAAAACTTCAGCACGGATTTACCTCCGGAGTCGATGAACGAGCTCGCCAAGCAATTTCTGCAAACGGGACATGAAATTAAGAGCTATACGCTTAAAGGCGAAGGCAAACGGATGGGTACGCAGAATCTGTGGTATTACGTGGCGGACGAGGATGATTTGGCGAATGTTCGCTCGACAATCGCAAATTGGTTAAACCCGGAAACTCCAGAAATCCAATTAACGGCGCCGCAGGATCCAAGTACAACAACCGAATCCAAGTAAAATGTCTTCGCCGTCTTTAGGACTGCGGATGGTGAATGATAAGTCGACCATGATATAATAAAAATGCTGCGGCTAGAGGCTGCAGGTATTTCGTTGAACGATTAGAAAGTATAAGTCTCCATAGAGACCGTTTTAATTAGACGGAGGAGGAAACTATGAACATCGCATTTTTTCTACTGCCTAAACAAGAAGTCATAAGCGTAAACGAAGACGCTACGCTGCGCCAAACGCTAGAACGGATGGAACGCCATCGGTATACGGCAGTCCCCGTTATTAGCGAAAAAGGCGAATACAAGGCAACGGTTACCGAGGGCGACCTTCTCTGGTATTTGAAAAGCCACCCCGAGTTAAGCTTTGATCAGCTTCATCGTGTATCTTTGTGCGACGTTCCGCTAAGAATGAATAATCTTGCCGTTAGAATCGACGCGAACATGGAAGATTTGATATCGCTGGCTAAGACGCAGAACTTCGTGCCTGTCGTAGACGATATGAATCGGTTTATCGGAATCGTAAGGCGAAGCGACATTATTGATTATTGCGAGCAACTGCTTCTTCCTTTCAATTCGAATGAAAAAGAATTAAAGAGGGAAGCGTAGGAAAATATTGGACAACTATGGAGGAACGGATGAATCATCGCCGGCACGCATCACGTAAACGCAAGATTTTCCCCATTCTGATACTACTATGCATTGTAATCGTCGCCGGGGGGATATGGGCTGGAACTACCTTATTCGGCGATCGGAATGCCAATCCATTGTCACCATCTAGCCCGAGTTCTACGGCTGAAAGCGAAGGCGGCGCCTCTCCTTCTAGCAGCGGGTCACCGCCTGTCGATGTGAAGGAAGAAGGCGTGATCGATCAGCCGACGGCTTCCGAATTAGGTAAAACCTACGATGTCGTTATTTCCAACGGCCGGGTTATTAATCCGGAGACGAAGCTGGACCGAGAAGGCCTTAACGTGGCTATTCAAGGAGGCCAAATCGTACTTGTTACGGATCAGAAGCTGAAGGGCAAACGGGAAATCGATGCGACGGGGCTGGTTGTGTCTCCTGGATTCATCGACAATTTGTCTTATGACCCGAATCCGATCGGAGTATGGAACAAGATCGCCGACGGCGTGACGACGAACATCGCCATGCACGGCGGAACGGCAAGTCCGGAGAAATGGTATCCGTATTACGTTCGCAACAGAACTCCCGTTCACTTCGGGGCATCGTTCTTCTATACGCAAGCGCGCAACCAGTTCAAGCTGAGCCGTTACGATACGGCGAAACCGGCACAAACGCAAAAGTTGGTTGATCAAGCCGAGAAGGCTCTGAACAATGGGGCGCTCGGCATCTCGTTCAGCCTGGAGTACGTGCCCGGAGTAAACGACAAAGAAATATTGCCGCTTATGAAGCTTGCTCAGAAATATAACGTGCCGGTTTATTTTCACGCTAGATATTCCGATATGGAAGAACCGGGAACGAACATCGATGCGCTCAACGAAATATTGGGTTACGCGCGTGCTTCGGGTGCGGCTGTCCACATCGACCACATCAATAGTACCGGCGGAACGTTCTCCATGACGCAGTCGCTTAAGATGGTATCCGATGCGATAGCTGAGGGACTCGATATTACGTCGTGCATCTATCCTTACGATTACTGGGGAACCTACCTGAATTCCGCTCGGTTCGACACGGGATGGCAGGAGCGGTTTCGTATAACGTACAAGGACCTGCAGATTGCCGGTACGAACGAACGCCTTACTGCAGAGTCGTTCCGGAAATATCAGCAGCAAGGCAAGTTAGCCGTCGCCTATGCGATTCCGAAGCAAGACGTTATCGATTCGCTGAAAGCGCCGTATGTCATGATCGGCAGCGACGCCATTCTGGAGCCGGGGTTCAACAACCATCCACGGGCTTCGGGAACTTTCGCGCGAACGGTGGGGCTCTATGTTCGGGAGCAGAAGGTCATCTCGCTCTCCGACGCGATCGCGAAGATGTCGCTCATGCCCGCTCAACGGTTAGAGAAGCAAGCGCCTGCCTTGCAGAAGAAAGGCCGTATCGCCAAAGGGATGGATGCGGATATCGTCGTCTTCGATTATAACAAGATCAGCGATAAATCCACGGTAGCGAAGCCGGAGATCGTATCGGCGGGCATCAAGTATGTACTCATTAACGGGCAAGTCGCGCTAGACGGGAAAGGCATCCACAAGGATATCCGCGCGGGACAACCTATTAAAAGCGAGTTCTTACGCGTGAAGGCTGGCGGGACGTCACTCTCTTGGGAGGGCGATACGATTACTCTGCTGGATTACCGGGGTTCTAACTATGTAGATCTGGTTGCCCTGGAAGGCCACGGCTATACCTTTAAATGGGACAAGATTACGCATACGTATAAGTTAGCCGTCGTCAAGGACTCCAAAGCAACAAATGTACCGAAGCCCAAAGTCGGGGAGCTGATGCTGGAGCGGGGATACAAGCTGCTTTGGGATAACGGCGTCAACACGGAGCTGTTATCCGTGGGAGATCGCAGCTACGTCCCGCTGACGGCGCTTCAGGCGCATGGCTGGAAGCTGACGAAGTCGGGTAAGGAAATGAAGCTGGAAGCCCAATAGGAAAGAGCGTAAACCCGGTCGCATACGTTGCTTCCGGGTTTTTGCATCTATCGGAGAGTATAAATTCCTCGATAGAGCCGGTTTACTTGCCCTGTCGTGTCGCATCGGTTTTGTGATATAATGAAGTTTGCAGCTTTCCGGGCTTCTGCATCTATGTTGAGTTGAGCGCAGGAGGAATAGCGATGGAACGTGACTTGGATGTAGCAACCAGAACACGAATGATCGAGTGGTTAAAAACCGAAGTGGTCGATCAGGTATCGCGCCTGTTCAAAGCATTATGGGACGGGAGCACGAACCGGGTAACCGACAGTTTGGCGGGGCTTATCGCTAGCTCTTACATCTTGGGACGACGTCTGGGCATACCGTATCGGGATCTGGACCAGGCCATTGCGGACAAGCTAGCTAAGCTTAAACAAGAGGGACATCAATTGGAGGACCAATACCGGGATCTAACCGAGTTGTCCGAACATATCCGCAAGAGGTGAATTTGTTGACTATAAGCTCAAAGTCGCTGGCTTGGAGTGCGGCGGCGTTACTTTTACTGCTTTCGCTTGCGACACCCCTGAATTTTATGACGACCTTTTTGATCATGACCCCGTTCGTAGTCCTCTACACCATGCTTAAACCAAAGATTTTCGTCTTGCATCTCCTACCGATCGGAGTCATCGCGTACTTCTTGTCGGGAGCTTATGGACCGGTCGTCTTGACGCTCGCTTTCTTCTTCCTTGTTCCGTCAATTGCTATCGCGCATATGTACAAGAGAGGAAGCTCGGCGCGTTTAGCGGTCACTATCGGATTTGTTTTCGTATTGGCGCAATTGCTGCTTGAGCTCGCGCTCTTCTCGTTGCTCTTCAATATCGATCTCAAAGCGGAATTGATCTCGATGCTTACGGAAAACTTAAAACAGCTTGAAACAGGTAATATATTCGCGGCCGGTTGGGCGGTGGATACGGCTAACGCTTTCGGCGATGCTATTATGACAATGCTGCCTATGCTGCTGCTGCTCTCTGCGTTTCTCTTTACGATTGTGACGCATGCATTGTCGCGGTTGGCGCTTCGGACAGTAAACATACAAGCACCGGCTTTGCCGCTTGCTAAGACATGGAGATTACCGAGAAGTTTGGTGCTGTATTATTTGGTAGCGATGATTGCCAGTATGGCGATGCCGGACGATAGCGGCGGGTATTGGGCGATCGTCGTATCGAATCTTATACCGGTGTTGCGGTTCGCGTTTACGATCCAAGCGATCGGATTTTTCTTCTTTCTGGCGGATGCCAAAAAGTGGCCGAGAATCGTTCCATTGATATTGTGCATACCGCTTATGCTATTTCCCCCGTTTTACATGATTGGTCTGCTCGACGCAGCTTTCCCGCTGCGCAAATATTTCGTGAAATAAGGTGCGAATAGGAACGGCTTGCTCGCTGTAAGCTGTTCTACCACCATTAGACGGGAGCGAAAGCGGATATGCCCAAGTTTCTCGTGCAGCGTTGGCACGGCATGCATATCGTCTGGGCACTAGTGCTCATCTTCATGTTAACCGTTGCATTGGCTTGGTACCAATGGCTGCTCGGTTTATTAGGTTTGGTGCTCGGCGGCGGAGTCGCTGTATATAGCATACTTGCGGAGAAAGCATTTCGAAGCGATTTGAACGATTACGTACTTACGCTGTCCCATCGGATTAAGAGCGTGGGCAATGATGTCATTGGCCAGCTTCCTTTCGGAATAATCATTTATAACGAAGATAAAGAAATACAGTGGCACAATGCTTTCGTTGCAACGGTCATCGGTAAGGCTTCCATTGTCGGGGAACCTCTAGCCACCCATTTTCCCATACTTCAGCAGCCGCTTAAGGATAAGGAATCCGGCATTGAGGTGACCATCGGCGGGCGCGTATACGAGCTGCTGCTTCGCGCGAACGAGAGATTCCTGTATATCCGCGATATCACGGACCGTTGGACGCTTAAGAAACGTTACGATGAAGAGAAGCTGGCGCTCGGTATCGTGATGATGGATAACCTCGAAGAGGTCGCCCAAGGGATGGATGAGCAGCAGCGTGCGTTAATGTTGTCCAAGGTAACCGGCGAGATCAACGAATGGGCTCAGAAATACGGTTTATTCTTGCGTCGGTTATCTTCCGATCGTTATATGGTCATTACGAATCAAATCGCTTTGAAGGCACTGGAGCAATCCCGTTTCGAGCTGCTGGATGACGTTCGCGAAATCACTATCGAGCAGAAGCTTCCAATGACGTTGAGCATCGGTTTCGCATCTGGCGCTGATAATGTCATTGAGCTTGGACATCTGGTACAAGGAAGCTTGGATATCGCGCTCGGACGGGGCGGCGACCAAGCGGTCGTGAAGATCGGGCAGCGTCAAAGCTTCTATGGCGGCAAAAGCAATGCGGTGGAGAAGCGGACGAGGGTGCGGGCGCGAGTCATCTCGCATGCGTTGCGCGATCTGATCAAGGAAAGCGATAATGTCGTGATTATGGGGCATAAGATGCCCGATATGGATGCCGTCGGAGCGGCTATCGGCGTAATGAAGGCGGCTCAGCTATACGGCAAGGAAGCTTATATCGTGCTTGAAGGTATTAATCCTGCGATTCAGCGGATGATGGATATGCTCAAGGAAGACGAGAAGCTGACGAAGAGGTTCATTTCCCCAGAGCAAGGGATGGGCCTGATCGGCAAAAGGTCGCTGGCGGTCGTCGTCGATACGCACCGCGCGACGATGGTTGCGGAACCTCGGCTGCTGCAGGGAACGGATCGGATCGTAATCGTGGATCACCATCGCCGCAGCGAGGAATTTATCGACGATGCGGTGCTGGTGTATATGGAGCCCTACGCTTCCTCAACATGCGAGCTTGTAACCGAGTTGCTGCAATATATCCATGAGCGTGTCGTGCTCGATGTAAGGGAAGCGACGGCGCTGCTGGCGGGTATAACCGTCGACACGAAGAGCTTTGCCTTTCGTACGGGATCGAGGACTTTCGAAGCTGCCTCTTTCCTTCGCCGCAATGGCGCCGATTCGGTGCTCATTCAGCGCATGCTGAAAGAGGATTTAGAAGAATACATTCGCAAAGCGGAAATTATTCGCAACGCGGAAACCTATCGGGATTGCATCGCGATCGCGGTGGCCGATTCAGGCAAGCAAATACCGCAGCTGCTCATCGCGCAGGCCGCGGATACGCTGCTGAATATGACGGGAATTAAAGCTTCATTCGTTGTAGGATTGCGGCCTGACGGCTTAGTTGGAGTAAGCGCAAGGTCGCTGGGGCAAATC
Organism: Cohnella silvisoli; assembly: GCF_021190915.1. GTDB lineage: Bacteria > Bacillota > Bacilli > Paenibacillales > Paenibacillaceae > Cohnella > Cohnella silvisoli. Next base: position 190,282 of record NZ_JAIOAP010000014.1, on the reverse strand, counting down.
AATGTTCAGATCGTAATGGAGCGGCTAGGCGGAGGCGGTCATTTCACGAACGCAGCTTGCCAGATTCAAGGGACGGTAGCCGAAGTAGACGCTAAATTAAAACAAGTGCTCAAAGATCTCGAAGAGGAAGAGGGGTTATTCGAATGAAAGTAATCTTCTTGCAAGACGTGAAAGGCCAAGGGAAAAAAGGCGAAATCAAAGAGGTATCGGAAGGCTATGCACGCAACTTCTTGTTGCCCAAGGGCGTTGTTCAAATTGCAACGGACGGAGCTAAGAAGTCGTTGGATCAACAGGTGGCTTCCGCCCAGAAGAAGAAGGAAAACGAGAAAAACGAATTCAAAGCTCTCGCGGCTAAACTGTCCGAGATGACAATCGTCATCAAGGCGAAAGCCGGAGAAGGCGGACGGTTATTCGGTGCCATAACGAGCAAACAAATCGCGGAAGCGCTGGAAGCGCATAAAATTACGATCGATAAACGGAAAATCGAGCTTGAAGATCCTATCCGCGTACTAGGCGTAACGAAAGTAACCGTGAAGTTATATCCCGACGTAAAGGGCACGCTAAACGTACAAGTCGTGGAGGAATAATCCGATGAACGGAAGCGGAGATCAACTGATATACGATCGCATTCCTCCTCAGAATCTCGAAGCCGAACAAGCGGTGCTTGGCGCTATTTTGCTTGAGTCGGAAGCTCTTATTACGGCCATGGAGAAGTTGAAGGCCGAAGATTTCTACAGCGTCTCCCACCAGCGAATCTATGACGTAATGGTTGCTCTCAACGACGACAACGAGCCGATCGACCTTGTTACGTTAACAGCTCGGCTTCAAGATCTAGGGCAGATGGACGAGGTTGGCGGGATCATGTATTTAGCCAAGCTGGCTAACTCGGTTCCAACGGCAGCCAATGTGGAATACTATGCGCAAATCGTCGAAGAGAAGTCCATTCTCCGGCGCCTGATTCGAACGGCTACTCAAATCGTCTCTAACGGCTATGCGACGGAAGACGACGTGGGAGTTCTGCTTAATGACGCCGAGGCGCGTATTATGGAAATTTCCAACCGCCGCGCGACGCATGGGTTTATCAGCATACGCGACGTGCTCATGGAGGTGTTCGAGAAGGTCGAGTTTCTCTACACGAACAAGGGCGGGGTAGCGGGAATACCTTCCGGATTTATTGATCTCGATAAGATGACCAACGGTTTTCAGCCCAATGACCTCATTATTGTTGCGGCTCGTCCATCGGTAGGGAAAACGGCATTCGCCCTGAACATTGCCCAGAATGTAGCCGTCCGCTCCACTGAGACGGTCGCGATTTTCAGCCTGGAGATGTCTGCCCCCCAGCTCGTACAGCGGATTATATGCGCGGAATCGAATGTGGATGCCACGCGTATGAGAACCGGGGATCTGAAAGGCGATGATTGGGAGAAGCTGTCGATGGCCATCGGCGCTCTTTCCGAAGCTCAGATCTATATCGATGATACGCCGGGCGTCACGGTTTCCGATATCCGGGCTAAATGCCGCAGGCTTAAGAAAGAACGGGGTCTAGGCATGATTCTCATCGACTACCTTCAGCTCATTCAGGGCCGGGGCAAAGCCGGGGAGAACCGTCAGCAGGAAGTTTCGGAAATTTCCCGTACGCTTAAGCAGATCGCGCGTGAGTTAGAAGTGCCTGTAATTGCCCTGTCCCAGCTGTCGCGGGGCGTGGAACAACGTCAAGACAAACGTCCGATGATGTCCGATCTTCGGGAATCCGGTTCCATCGAGCAAGATGCCGATATCGTCGCTTTCTTGTACCGGGATGATTACTACGACAAGGAATCGGAAAAGAAAAATATTATCGAGATCATCATCGCCAAACAGCGGAATGGTCCCGTCGGTACGGTGGAGCTCGTATTCTTGAAAAATTACAATAAATTTGTCAATCTTGATCGATCTCATGAAGCAGCCTATGCCGGAAGCGCATAAAAGGGCGAATTTAGGGCTGAATTCCGAACAATGATATAGGTACTAGCAGGAATGTTCGTTTTTACGTTGACTTCCAAGAGCGCAATTGCTACACTAATCTTGCTGCCTGATCGCCCGAGTGCGATTTCGGGTGGCATTATCATGCCGGTGTGGTTCACACCCCGGATGGAGGGATTGCAATGTCAACAGTCGTTGTAGTAGGTACGCAATGGGGAGACGAGGGCAAAGGGAAGATTACCGATTTTCTTGCCGAGAAAGCAGATGTCGTCGCTCGTTACCAAGGTGGAAATAACGCCGGACATACCATCCTAATTCAGAACAAAAAGTACAAGCTGACGATGATTCCTTCAGGAATTTTTAATGAAAATAAATTGTGCGTTATCGGCAATGGAATGGTCATTAATCCTGGAGCTTTAGTCGAGGAAATTCAATATATACGCGACAACGGATTTTCAACCGATAACTTGAAAATCAGCGATCGCGCTCATGTTATCATGCCGTACCACCTTGTGCTTGACGGGCTTGAGGAAGACCGCAAAGCCGACAACAAGATCGGTACGACGCGCAAAGGGATCGGTCCTTGTTACATGGACAAAGCCGCACGCAACGGAATTCGCATCGCCGATCTGATGGTAGCGGAAGCGTTCGAAGAGAAAGCACGCAGCATTATCGCCGATAAGAATCAAGTGATTATCCAGATGTACGGCGGCGAGCCGCTGGATGCGGATAGCATCATCAAGGAGTACTTAGAGCTTGCTGAATTGCTTCGTCCTCACGTGACCGACACGTCGGTCGTGCTGAACGACGCGATCGATGAAGGGAAGAAAGTACTGTTCGAGGGCGCTCAAGGCGTTATGTTGGACATCGATCAAGGTACTTACCCATACGTGACGAGTTCCAACCCTTCTGCCGGCGGCGTCTGCATCGGGTCCGGCGTAGGGCCTTCCAAGATCAAGGAAGTCATTGGCGTGGCCAAAGCCTACACGACGCGTGTAGGGGACGGTCCTTTCCCGACCGAGTTGCATAACGAGCTTGGTCAATGGATTCGCGACAAAGGCCACGAATACGGTACGGTGACGGGTCGTCCGCGCCGCGTGGGCTGGTTTGATACGGTCGTTGTCCGCCATGCCCGCCGCGTAAGCGGGATTACGGGTTTGTCCCTGAACTCGCTTGATGTATTGACTGGGCTGGAGACGGTTAAGATCTGTACCGCATACAAGTTCCGCGATACGCTGATGGAGCACTACCCTGCCAACCTCAAGTTGCTGGAAGAATGCGAAGCGGTATACGAGGAGCTGCCGGGCTGGAGCGAGGATATCTCAGGCGCTAAAACTTTGAGCGACTTGCCGGAAACGACTCGGAATTTCGTGGCCCGGGTATCGGAGCTTACGGGAATCCCGATTGCGATCTTCTCGGTTGGCCGCAACCGCGATCAGACGAACCAAGTCGCACCGATTTACGGAGCATAATCCTATAGAGTTGAAAGCCGCTTGGTGGATGCAAATCTGCTGGGCGGTTTTTTTTCTATGAATCGCAAACTTTGAAACTTCGCATTTTGTGAATAGGAATGTTTATTAGGAGGTTTGCCCATACTAAAAACTATGAAAAGGGTTAGCGGGAGGTATAGAGATGTTTAAGTGGGTAAGCTGGGTAATCAAGATGGGGGCGACGGCTTTGCTGCTCAGCTTCTTGTGCATATGGACGACGGGCTATATTGTGAATAGTTATATGGAAACGATCATTAAACAGTTGGATTTGCCGATAGAAACGCAGCCGTTCGCATTAACCGGGGTGTGGGGCAAGCTGTGGGGGGCGGAGAAAATTCCGCAAGCGGCCGCTTCCGCAAGCAAGCCGCCAACGGACACAGGTAACTCAAGCGAGAACTCGGGTAACCCGGATAACCCGGTAACGGATCCGGCTAGCTCAAATCCCGTTCAAACTCCGATCGATAAGAGTGCTGATCATGGAATTCCGGAGGCTACGCCCGATAAGGATACTGAAGTGAAACCGGGGGAGGAAGCTAGCCCTAGTCCAAGTCCGGACGGCAAGGGCAATGTCGACTCAGCCCCGGTGTTTAACAGCCAGACCGAGGCGGGACAGCTGACGGATTCGGAGCGACAGGCTTTATACTCTATGGTCGTGTCCAAGCTAAACCAGGCTCAGCTGAAGCAGCTATCCGACTCGCTGAAGGGAGGGCTTACGGCGGAAGAGCTCGTTCAAGTGCAGAATATGCTGAAGTCTTCGTTAACCGATCAGGAATACTCTCAAATGATGGCAATGCTCCAAGGGAGCAAAAAAACGGAAACAGAAACGCTGCCAGAGTAAATAAATCGCATGTAAAAAGAGCAACCGCCGAGATGTAAATCGGTGGTTGTTTCCATTTTTCATAATTCTAATCCGCTCAGACGGTTGATAGGTTCGTCGGACTTATGCTAAAGTTATAAACAAGCTTTTGCCATAACCGGGAAAAGAATATCGAATGCAAGCGAAAAGGAGAAGATCATGACCGATTTCAGGGGAATGGATCGAATCCGGAAATTATGGGATGCCTCACGGCAAAAGTTCCGGCATGTTCGGTCCAAGAGATTGAAAGGTATGACCCTTATTACCCAATCGTCGCAGCCTATAAACAGCAATTTATTCCGCCATTATCGCCAACCGCTTATCGTAACCGCATGCGGCATTGCCGTACTAGTCGCGATCGGAATCGGCGGGCACAAATATGTTCAAGCCCATAACGTAGAGTACTATAGCGTTTTCCTTGAGGGTAAACCTGTCGGAGAGATCAGCAGCGAGCAGAAAGTCGAGCAGTTATTGGCGGCTAAAGCATCGGAGCTAGAGAAAGCTGACACTCCCGTACGTCTTGTGCTTAATGAAGGTCAGGTCACCTATGAGCCTGAAAGGGCTTACAAAAAGTCGACGGATGACGAAGCCACGCTTAATCGTCTGGAAAACATGCTTCAAACTCATCCAATCGGCGTGAAGCTGGTCATTGACGGGAAAGAAGTAGGCGTCGTTCGCGACGAGAAGACGGCAAATGCGATTTTGCAGCGGGTGAAGAATAAGTACGTTCCCGCAAGCAGCGCAGTTAAGAAAGCAGGCTCGGAAGTAAAGTCCTTGTCTTTCAAGGCAGGAGCGTCAGCAACGGCAGCAGAGGCCAAGCCGCAACGTACCGTAACGTCAGTTACTTTCGTAGAGCAGGTTAAGATGGTCACCGAAGATATGGATTCCCCGAAGCTGTCAGACCCCGAGGAATTGTACCGCAAGCTGACCGAAGGACAACCCATCCCGCGGAAGTATACGGTTAAGAAAGGCGATTGTATTGGTTGTATTGCCGCTAAGCTGGATATTACCGAGGATCTTATTTACGAGAACAATGCTTGGATCAAGAATGATAATCTTCAAATAGGCGACGTGTTGGATCTTTCCGAATCCGAGCCTCCGATCTTGAACGTAAATTCGGAGGAGCAAGTAACGGAGATTGAAGACATTGACCCGCCGATCGTATACAAGAAGAGCGACTCGATGAAGGTAGGCCAGTCCAAGGTACTTCGTGAAGGAACGGCAGGTAAGCAGCAGGTTACATACCGTTTGACTAAGCGGAATGGATCGCTTATTGAAGAGGAGCAAATTGAAAAGAAAGTATTGAACGCCCCAATCCCTACACTGATTCTTAAAGGGACCAAGGTCATACGCGGCGAAGGTTCCGGCAAGTTTTCCTGGCCTGTTATCGGGGCTCGAATTACAAGCTATATGGGTGCTAGATGGGGCAGAATGCACAAAGGCATCGATATTATCGGCAAGAGCAGCATCATGGCTGCCGATGAAGGCGTCATCGAATATGCCGGATACAAATCCGGGGGATTAGGCAATGCAGTCATTATCGATCACAATAACGGATTCAAGACCGTGTACGGCCATATGAAAAGCGTCAAAGTCAAGAAAGGCCAGATCGTCGAAAAAGGCGATGTCATCGGAATTATGGGCAGTACCGGACATTCTACAGGCACTCATCTTCATTTTGAGGTACATCTGAACGGCAAAATTAAGAATCCTACGAGCTACCTGTAACACAATTCAAGACTTTCTCGGCGATCCCAATCGGACCCGGGGAAGTCTTTTGTTTTGTCGTACGTAAACTGCCACGAAACGCCATTGGGGTCTTGCCTGCATTATGGTAAGATAACATTAGAATAGCTTCCGAGAAGCGGAAGGCGGTGACGTCATGTTAGGTAAAATTCTGGTCGTGGACGATGAACGGCCGATTGCGGATATTTTGAAATTCAACTTGGAAAAAGAAGGCTACGAGGTCGTCTGCGCTTTCGATGGGGAGGCGGCGGTTCGGCTTGCTTTCGAGGAGGAGCCGGATCTGATCCTGCTCGATCTCATGCTTCCGATTAAGGATGGGATGGACGTATGCCGGGAAGTGCGGACGCGTCTGTCTACGCCTATTATTATGCTGACGGCCAAAGATAACGAAATCGACAAGGTGCTGGGCCTTGAGCTTGGCGCGGACGATTACGTGACGAAGCCTTTCGGTACGCGCGAGTTGCTTGCACGCGTAAAGGCGCATTTACGCCGCCAACGTAAGGTCGAGACATCGCGCACGGATGAGGATGTTCAGCCGGAAGCCGAGAGACAAGGCTTGAAGTTGTTTAATCTTTTTATCGATACGGATATGTATGTCGTCTATAAGAACAACCAACCGCTCGATCTCACCCATCGGGAATTCGAGTTGGTCCATTACTTAGCTAAGAATAGCGGGAAAGTGATGACCCGCGAGCATCTTCTTCAGGCGGTGTGGGGGTTCGAGTATTTCGGAGATGTGCGTACTGTGGACGTTACGATTCGCAGGCTTCGGGAGAAGCTTGAGGACGATCCGAGCCGTCCGGAGATCATTATGACAAGAAGGGGACTCGGTTATTTGGTACGCAATCCGAAAATGACGGGCGGTCATTACGGATGAGAGGTGTTCGCATGTTCCGCAGCATTCAGATCAAGCTTATTCTTATGGTGCTGCTGCTCATCCTCATCGCGGTGCAATTGATCGGCGTGTACTTCATCAGCACGATGAAAAATTCTTTGACGAACTCCTTCACCAGCAATTTGAATAACCAAGCGAACTTGCTGACTACCTTCTTGTCTTCGCTAAATCTTTCTGCGGATAACAAGGATGAGACTGCGCAAGCGGCGACGAGCGCAATGCTGAGCGCTCTCGTTAATAACTTTTCGCTTAGCGGCGCGGAAATTCAAGTGCTCGATGCAGGGGGCAAGGTGCTGGCCACGTCAAATCCGTCCCTGCAATCCTACATTGGACGCAAGAACACGTCCTTGTTAGTTGGCCGGGCGCTGCAGGGTGTCCGGGACAACGAAGAAGAAATCATTGATGAAGACAACAACCGGAAAAAAGTTATCGCTAAGCCTGTCATAAGCAACAGTAAAATCATTGGCGCTATTTATATTGTGGCTTCCATGAAAGAGCTGTACAAAACAATGGAAGGCATTAACCGAATATTCGTCTCGGCAACCTTAATCGCGCTTGGGCTTACCGCTGTTCTGGGGGTCCTGCTCGCAGGTACGATTACTTCTCCGATCAAAGCGCTGACGCGTCAAGCGACCGCGGTGGCGGAAGGTCGATTCGACGAGCGGGTTCCGGTGTTCGGCAAGGACGAGATCGGTCAGCTTAGCGTCGCTTTCAACGATATGACCGACCGTCTTAGCGATGCGCTGTCGATTAACGAAGAGGAGAAGGAAAAACTGGCTTCGATTCTCTCCAATATGAGCGACGGAGTGCTGGCGACCGATGAGTTAGGCAAAGTTATCGTGACCAACCGGAGAGCAAGAGGCATGTTAGGCATCTTGGAGCTCAAGGATGGGACTACGCTGTCCGAAGCGCTGGGAATCGAGAAAGAACCGATTGCCGAGACGCTGGAAGGCAAAGAGTCTTCCTTGTTGCTGAATCGGGAATTGGACGAGCACGAAGAGGAATTGGTGTTCCGGGTTACGCTCACGCCGATTCGTCGGCGGGATAAGGGGGTTGCCGGAGCGATTGCGGTACTGCAGGACGTTACGGAGATGGAGAAGCTTGAGCAATCCCGCAGGGAGTTCGTAGCGAACGTATCGCATGAGTTAAGAACTCCGCTGACTACGATCAAGAGTTATGCCGAGGCACTGGATGACGGGGCACTCGAAGAACCTCCTCTCGCCGACCGGTTCGTAGGAGTTATTCGCAGCGAGACGGAACGGATGATCAGGCTCGTCACCGATCTGCTCCACTTGTCCCGTTTCGATTCCCGCCGCAACCAGCTGCGCCGCCAGAAGACCGACTTGACGGAGATGTTGGAGGAAGTTGTGGATCGGTTTTCTTTCCAACTGCGTCAGAAGGCGATTACGGTATCGGTTAAAGTGGAGAAGAAGCAGAAGACCGCATGGCTCGATCGGGACGGAATCGATCAGGTATTGGACAATCTCGTGTCCAACGCCATTAAATATACGCTTGATGGCGGTACCATCGATATATCCGCCAAGAGCAATGAAGCTGGACAACTGGCGATCGCTATCAAAGATACCGGTATCGGTATTCCGAAGAAGGATTTGAACCGTATATTCGAACGGTTCTACAGAGTAGATAAGGCTCGCTCGCGCAATATGGGCGGCACCGGGCTCGGCTTATCCATTGCCCGGGAAATTGTTCGGGCGCACGGCGGTTCTATCGCGATAGAATCGGAAGCGGGAGTAGGCACCGTCGTTACGGTGCTGCTGCCGATCGTGCCGGAAGGAAGTGAGACCGCATGATCGAGAAAGGGAAATCGGTTCTGCTGTTCCTGCTCGTAGTAGTCAGCCTCGTCCAAAGCTATTTTCTCGCCTATAGCATGCCTTACATGGAGGCGAAGGTGAAGACGGAGCTGGATTACGTGAAGACGGAGCCGCTCGGCACGGAGGAGAAGGTGGAGAAGCTCATTTTCCCCGAGCAGCTTGTGCTTCATCTGGGCAATGACAAGCATACGGTATTTTACCCGAGCACGCTGCCTTATTACAAATTGATTTTCGAGAAGCTGCAAAGCCGTGAATTCAAAGGATTGACGCAGAGCTCCATTAATTCGGTCAATTGGGATCAAATTAGGCGCGAGGATCAAGGGGTCGAGCTGCGCTTCGGGCGTGCGGTGCCTTTCGGGCTGTTGCAGCGCATATTCAAGATTGATGATTTCCTGTTTTCCAGAGACTCCATCGACCGCATCTGGATCTACGCTAGCAAAGGCCGCGATGAAGTGCGGACGTTTTTCTTCAGCGCGGACGGCCGTAACGTCTATGAATCTCTTCGCGCGGACCTGACCATCGGGGACGTTGAAGGTTATGTGGGCTTCGGTCAGTACTGGGATCCCTATACGACCGAGGATGGCAAACTATATATTCCGGAGAAGCCGATAACTCGGCTGCTGGAGATGCAAGTTGCGTTTAACCGGTATACGACGGATCAAATGCAGGATAACCTGTTCTTCGACCCGGGGATAACGAGGACGATTCAGAATAGTAAAACCGGTCCGCAGTTCTATACGGATGGCAAAAGGGGATTAAAGGTGGAGCAGGATGGCGTATGGCTGTCCTACACCGACCCTGTGGCACCGACCAATGCCGAGAACGACATGATCGATAACGTAATGGCCGCGGTCAGCTTCGTGAACCAGCATGGCGGCTGGAACGGGAAGCACCAGCTCGTCAAGGAAATCGAGTCGGAGACGGGCAGCGCGATCCGGTTCCAGCAGTATTATCGGGATGTGCCTATCGTGTCCGGAAGTTCGATGAATTTCGGCTATATGCAGCTTACTTTGCAGCAAGGGGTCGTATCTTCTTACAATCGCTCTTTGCTCGTACTCGGCAGCGATGTGACCAACAAGCACAGCAGGCAGCTGCCTGGGGGCGATCAACTCAGGAAATTAATCAACAACATGGATGCTAGCGGAAGGAATATCGAAGCGATATTCCCCGCCTTCAAGCCGTTATTGGATAAAGAAACGGTAATCCTGAGCCCGGTTTGGGCAGCCCGGTTAGTGACCGGGGAGGTTGTCATCCTCTCGGAATCAGGACCCGTAGCGATAAAATGACTTTAAATAAACCGGGAATGCAATGAGGGAGGTGGGAGCGGAATGGACTGGAGACGGGCGAAGAGCGTATTGATACTGTCTTTTCTCGCGCTTAACGTGATTCTAGGCTCCCAGCTATGGCTCGAATGGCGAGAGCGATTAAATACGGCGGTCGATTGGACATCGCTGCCTCCCGAAACGCTTCAGGTTATGCGCGAAAAGAATATCCAGGTAGATCCCAACGCCAAGATTCCGACGGAAACGCCGGATATGCGGGAGTTGACGTATACCTTCAAGCAACGGGCGGGAGAGGGCATCGATGAGAGAACGCCGATTACCCCGCCGCCCGAGACTCGCATCGTCTATTTCGAAGATGAGTTTGCGAAAGCATTGGGAGGCACTATTCCTGATCTTGGAAGCTATAAGCTCGATCAGCCCGGAAGCAGCGATTATACTTTCATCCTCAATCGGATGGAGGGCGGGTTGCCCATGTTCGACATTCACTTGGAGCTATTCTATAGCGAACAGAAAATAAGAGCTTACTCGCAGGATATCATCGAGATTAAGCCTTCGGGCGGTGCCAAGGAACAGCAGGTATTAACCGCTGCCAAAGCGTTAGCTAAAGTCATCGAGAGAAATTTACCGGCAGGTTCCGTCATCAAGGAAATTCGGCTTGGGTATCATGGGGAAATATTCGACGACGTGCAAACGCAAGTTTCGTCACCGACTTGGAGGGTTTTGCTGGAAAATGGCGAAGAAGTGTACTATGTGAATGCGATAAGCGCTGAAGTTACGACAGAGAAAAGCAACGCGCTCGTTAAACCATAGGCGAACGAGGTTAGCGCCGATGGAACGGGGCACGTCGTTCGGGAGAGGAATAGGAACGATCATGGGACTTCGTTTCACGGTATTGTCCAGCGGTTCGACCGGCAATGCAACAGTCGTATCCACGGATTCGGCTACTGTACTTATTGACGTCGGCCTAAGCGGCAAAAAAATAGAAGAGTTAATGAAGGAGCGGGAGGTTTCCGGCCGGGAGCTGGATGCCATCCTCGTTACGCACGAGCATTCCGACCATATTAAAGGGTTAGGGGCCTTCGCTCGCAAGCATCAGGTTCCCGTGTACGCCAACGAGAAAACATGGGGAGCCATGCTGCGGACGATTGGCGAAATACCGGATGAGCAGCGAAAAATACTGCCGACGGATGGCGTGATGGAAATCGCGGATTTGCGGATCGAGTCGTATGCGATTTCGCACGATGCGATCGAACCGGTCGGTTATTGTTTTCAAGCAGACGGAGCTAAGCTAAGCTTAGCAACGGATTTGGGGTACGTGAGCGACAAAGTTATGCGCCAGCTGCAAAATTCCGATGTCATGGTGCTAGAGTCCAATCATGATGTTAACATGCTTAGGATGGGCCGATATCCATGGAACATCAAGCGGCGAATATTGGGCGATACCGGCCATCTTTCCAACGAAGCGGCAGGTGAAGCGCTGTGCAGCTTGCTGACGGGAAGCCTCAAGAGAGTTTATTTGGCACATTTGAGCCAAGAGCATAACCTGATGGATTTAGCCAAACTTACCGTGAATACAGTATTAGAAGACAATGGATTTTTCTTTCAGAAGCATGAATTCGCGCTGTGCGATACTTATCATGACCGTCCGACCCCATGGGACTACGTTAAGGTAGGCAGCTAGCAGACTAGTTCCTAATCCAGACGGGTAACACAATACTTACAGCAGCAGCTGCCGGTCGAGCTCGGTTTCCATCTGCGCTGCTTTTTCCCGGATTTCATCCGTAGTCAGTATCCCTTTTTCCACCAACAGCTCGATCATCGTGCTTAAAGCGAGAAGCTGTCGGTAATGATCATGCTTCATGTCCGACACTTGCGAAGCAAGCTCAAGGGTATGCCATCCATAAGCGGTTGCTTTCATTTTCGGTTCCTTCCTTTCTTTACATGTGGATTATGAGGGAAAAGCACTTGCTTGTCCTCTCTGATTCTATTACTATTCTAGTCAAAACCTTAATAAACATTCCTATTATTTAATCCATAGTTGAAGTATAAACATAGAATATGTAGAAATCCTAAGAATAGATTGCCTGATTAAGAGGAACGCCGCAGCGGAGAGGGGACCGGAATTTCCCCTACTAGAAGGATGGTGCAGGACCATGAGCTTGTTCGATGATGATTTCTACTCCACTAAGATGAATAAACGCTCGCGCATAGACAGAGGTTCAAATTCCCGCGGGTTCCGCCAAGGGTCTATGTTGAGGGTTGCCATTATATCTTCGGTAATTAGTTCGCTGCTCGTCGTGGTTCTGTTCGTTCTCTTAAACGGTCGTGGAGAGACGCAGGCGGAAGCGAAGCCTGCATTGGCTAGCGGTCAATCGCTAGTCGAAACCTCGGAGCGGATCATATCGGCTGCCGAGAAAGTTCGGCCAGGGGTTGTCAGCATCATTAATCTGACGAACCAAGCGCTTGAACAGCAAGATGGCGATCAAAGCTTAGAGGATGGGGAATTACCTGCCAATGCGAGCTTGGGTTCCGGCGTTATTTATGAGAAAAAAGACGGCAAAGCCTACATTATCACGAATGCGCATGTCATCCAGGACGCTGCGGAGGTTCAGGCCGTACTCGTTAACGGGGATAAAAAAGAAGCTAAGATTATCGGCAAAGACATCGTTACCGATCTGGCTGTGTTGGAAGTCGACGATAAAGGGATAGATACAGTTGTAGAAATTGGCGATTCCGAGAAGCTGCGCGACGGCGAGATGGTTATCGCGATCGGCAATCCGCTCGGGTTCGGGGATTCGTTAACGCAAGGGATTGTCTCTAACAAGAAGAGGGTTATTCCGGTATCGCTTAATCAAGACGGAATTTATGATTGGGAGCAGGAAGTGATCCAGATCGATGCCGCGATTAATCAAGGAAACAGCGGCGGGGCATTGGTGGATCTAAACGGCAAGCTGGTGGGCATTAACAGCATGAAAGTCGCCGATATGGGCGTCGAGGGCATCGGATTCGCGATTCCGATCGATAATGCCATGCCGATCCTGAAATCCTTGATGGAAAAGGGTAAGGTAATCAGGCCGTACATGGGTGTCTACACAATGGATTTGGGATTATATCTCGATACTCCGCAGGCAAGCAGCGATCCGCAAGCGAGCGACGGCGAGGATGGAGATACGGCGGATAGCGGCGATGCAGCGGACGGAAGCTTCGAGACAGCGACACCGGTCATTCCCGATGGCGTAACGGAGGGACTCATCGTGCTTGAAGCAGTCGGTCCTTCATTAGATGCCGGGCTAGCCTTCAACGATATTATCGTAGAGTTGGACGACAAGCCGATCGGAAGCACGATGGACCTTCGCAAATATTTGTATAACTCCAAAAAAATCGGGGAATCGTTGAAAGTAACGTATTATCGCGACGGGAAGAAAAAAACGGTAGAAGTGCAGCTTGCGGAGAAAATGGAAGAAGAGCAGAAATAAGCGGGTTAGAAGGGAACTAATCTATGTATTGCGTATGCCGTGAGCATGTTGAGCTTGCGATCGATAAATTCGTGGATGAATATGAGGATGCGCCGGACTTGGTTAGTCTGGAAACGACGGCATTCTCGGCTTGGACTCCGCCCGAGCATTGCGAATGGTGCGGAAACAAGGCGGAAGTATTGGTGGTTTAAGCAATAAAGCAGAAGACGCAACCCTCGGGTCTGCGCTTTTTTCAAATTATCAGAAGTGATAGCTCGATACAAACGTATGCCGCCGTCCCAAGGACAGCCCGTTTTACTTGTACGAACAGGGAGTTTATGACCATCTACTCATCTGGGAAATGTAGGGAAAAACCGGCACCTAATTTCCGTGCCATTTCGGAGAAAACGTACCATTATCCCCCCGCCTCAGAAGCGAGTTGCCAATCAGTGGATTTACGAATGTCATGACAGAAGTGAGTTGCCGCGAATCAACGGATTTTCGAATGTCATGTGACTTGAGCGGGGAGTCGCCAATCAGCAGATATTAAAATGTCATGCCTTGAGTGGGAGTTGCAATCAACGTATTCCGGGATATTACGCACAAGTTTGCCTTTTCGTGAATTGTATTGAATGAAACGTGTTATCGGCAACTTAAAAAGCAGTCATCCCAAGCATCAAGCATTCCATAGGGTGAGATATTTTCCTTTCCACTTCGCTTTGCTTCCCCAGACCACCCAGGGAACGGTGAGAACCGGTTTGCTGCGGGTCAGATCTTTGTAAGTCAAGGTTGGCGTCACAGCGCACCAATGGAGCAGTTGGCTGAATACCGGGGCATGGCGGAGTTTTAAGTTCAACCGGAAACAAAACTCGTCTAAATAAGCCTGCAAATGTTTAGCTCCGATGCCTTGAAACGTATTATTCAGCCACGCGGTCACAGTCCACTTGATGGGGTTGAAAGCAGGGTGAAGTTTGCCGCGCCCCAAAACGGTCACGGCTTTTTTATCTATATGATTGTCTACGAACGCTTGGACGCCAGGTTTTTCAATCCACCTCAACGCGTTATTCACATGGCTGGGATCCGGTTGTTTGATTTTGACCTGCTGAGGCTCGTCTCGCTCGTCGAGGGATCCGCCGATCAACAGCGGCTGCTTGGCCTCGCTATAATACGTGTAACCGTAAGAGATAGGGTCAACTCGCACAACACCCGTGAGCGGGTCGCCTTCATCGGCTTGTTGCAGGGCATGGCGGATTTTTCTTGCGATGAGCCACGCGGTCTTATAGGTGACCTGAATCACTTGGGACAGGCGGGAGGCGCTGATGCCGGAAGGCCGGGAGATCAGAAACATCGCTTGGAACCAACGGGTCAACAAAGTGGAGCTGCCTTCCATGATGGTGCCGGCGATGACAGAAGTCTGATGGCGACAGGAGCGGCATTCGTAGAGAGGCAGTCTGCGCGTTTGGATGAGATAAAAATGAGGATGACGACAAGTCGGGCAACGGAAGCCGTCCGGCCATCTGGCTTCGAACAGCGCCTCGGCGCAAGCCTGCTCGGAGTTGAACTGCTGGCAAAATGCCTCGAAGGTCAGATGATCTGGAAACATAGACTTCCCTCCCGAAATAGAACGCTTGTTCTTGTTCCCATCATACCAAACGTACGTTCTATTATCAAGAGGTGACGGGTGAAATTGCAACTTTCCTGGTTTATTTTCAAAAGCATGAACAAGGGTTTTTCCCTCTGATCGGAAGGGATAATGGGACGTTTTTGCGGAAAGGAGGTAGGATCCGTTGCGGTGGTCCTATTCTGCTTCTGATGCGAGGGGATAAAGGCACGTTTTCGAGGAAAGGAGGTGGGAGCCGTTTCGGTGGTCCTATTCTGCTTCTGATACAAAGGGATAAAGGTACGTTTCGCGAAAAGTCGTAGGCATGAACAGGAAAGTCGGACCGATCGCCCCTCCCCCTCTCCCAGAGTTACAAGGGAGTTCATGGGTTCGATTGCTTTATTACGGATATCCGCCAAAAGTAAAAGGGCCGAAGGCAAAGTCTCTGTGCGTTACTTATTTAATGCAGCTATGCAGCTCAGCCCTTCCTGCGATACCTGCGTAGGAAGTCCCTCCCCCATTTCCATAGGACGCCGATGACAAGCAGGAAAGCGACGGCCAGGCCGGAGAAAGTGACGGCGAATGCGATCCATTGGAAGCTCGAATAACCGCGCAAGAATGACCAAGTGTAGTTTCCCTTCAAGTCCTCGATGACCTGGTTCATGCCGTATATTCCGCTTATAACCGTATAAATCGTGAGGATAGTCAGCAGATAGCTGGATCGCTTGGAGGTGCGGGTTTCCTGGTACTTGTACAGATCGTTGAGCGTCTGCTTAACGTCCTCGAACAGTTCATCGTTACCGTAGACGGCGCGAAGCTGGTGAAAGATTTCCCGACCTTGAGTCTGGGAGACGATCTCGACAAAATAATATTTAGCGAAGAAACATGTAATATCGCGGATTAGTTCCTCCGTATGCTCCTGTTTTCGTTCCAACTGTACCTGAGAATAAGCAATCGACAATTTAAGCAAGACGATCCTGTGGAACAAATTGAGCATGAGCCCGTAGTAATACTCCCCGTACATTTGATTGGCCAGCCGGTTTGCGATATCTATTTTCTCGCGTGTAAGGCAAATAAAACAGGTTTCGTCCGTTATGTAATAAGTGTTGGGAGCCCAACGATTATACTCGAATTTGTTGCTGTATTGTTCCATGTAAGGCTGGTAGCTTGCTCCGATTCTCGCATTGCCCTGCACATCCAAGCCGTCAAGGCGCCCGGCGCGATAACGGTGCAGAAGGGTGATATCGGAATCCTCGGGGAAAGCGCAAAAACCGATAACGAACATCCGATCATCCATGAAAAAAGGAAGTTTCTCGAAATAAGTGCCCTCCATCGGAGATTGATCCAAGAATGGCAGCAAATGAGGAGCCAGTACTTGAAAGACGAATTCCTCGACCTCCTCATACCTCGTACCGCCAGTCTCTATGTAGGCATTAAGATCCAGCTTGTTCGTGTCCTGAAGATGACGCATCCTGTCGCCGAATTCAATCGCCTGGCTGAACGAAATCTCATGGTTCGGGTTAAGCTCCACGCGCAGCGTAAGAAACCCCGTGTTGAACGGACACAGAAATAGATCGACGGAGTGGACCGCGAACGGGATACTAAGCTGCCGGGTATGGAACTCGGCTTGTATGTTTACCGCCTTGGTCAGTCTGCGGAACGCTTCCGGGTCATCCTGGCTCGGGAACAGCACATGATTGGTGAACGGCAAATAGTAACGCTCCATATCCCGATGGGATACTCGGTTGTCCGGACCGTAGAAAGCTTTTTCCAAATCCAAGTCCCCCAGCTGAAAAGAAACGAACCCTCTTTCAGAAGGGTTTCCCGCAGCTGGTCTTGGCAATCGCGCTCCAATGAGAAGGGAAATATCAATTGAAAAATCGCCCTCTTAAGCAAAGGTTCCTCGCTCTGGGCAATGATCATGTTTAGCCACCTCTTCCTATCCACGACAGGGTACTCTTTTCATTTTGCAGCTCGGCTGCTTTAGCTTTCAATTCCTTAGCGAACGTTCGGTTGATGATGTTCTTCTCGCCGTATACGTATAGGATGTCGCCTGATTCGAGCTTGGTCCGCAACCGTTCCTTCCGCACCGTTTCCGTGCCTCGCTGGATGAATAACACATTGAGGTCAGGCTCTCCTTGGCACAGCTTCTCCAAAGTATGCCCGACCTGGGATGATTCCGGTCCGATGGGAATATCTATGAATGTATCCTCTTCGGTATGAAGAAGCACGTCTTTAATGGGCAGCTCATGAATCTCGAATTTCTGTTCAAGAGGAAGATTAAACTTGGTCGTCAGAATAGGTTTCATCGTCGGAAGCCGCAACAGGAAAAGGATTACGGACAGAACGATGGGGACGACGGCAATCTCGATGACCAGCAACACGATGAGAAAATAGATCGCAATAAACGGCACATCGCCAACCTCCTTCCCGGCTCCAGCTCTTCTACCGTTGTTTACCCATTCGAACACTCTAAACAAACGTATACTGAAATCTCAAATAAAAAACTTATAAATATTTCAAGAATGCCCGTTGACAGTTCTTGGGGGCCGATGGTAAAGTGACAAATATACTTTGATGAACGGAAAGGAGGGTTACGGACATGCGCAACGGACATCTTTATATTGCATTTCCGCCGGTTGGCGGAGCATATGATTTCAATGAATATGGACGTAACCCTCTCGCCAATTGATTATTACGAACTAGGGAATGGTGGATTCTCTTTCATTCGTAGTAGGGCGCATGGTTACGGTGACGTAATCGTGCGCCTTTTATATCGCATCGGGTAGTTGCGACGGTCTATGACCGGTTTCAACGCCCATTGCGGGAACGGATTGCTTGGCAATCCGTGAGGGCGTGTCGCTTACGGCGGTATGCCTTTTTTGTTCTTCATTTAGAGGGGTGTGAAACAACAGATATGTTTATCGTACTGAAGAAGTTAAGCTGGTTTTTCCGGATGCACTGGAAGAGATATACGATTGCTATTTTAATTCTTACGATCGTAGGGATTCTGGAAATCATTCCTCCGAAGCTTATCGGAGTGGCAATCGACGGTATCCATCAGGAGACGCTGACCGCGAGCAAGCTGACGCAGCTGCTCGTATTCTGGGGAGCGTTGACCGTTGGGGGATACATCCTGACTTATATTTGGCTTTATCAATTATTCGGAGGCGCGTTCGTGCTCGAGCGTATGATGCGCTCTCGTCTGATGCGTCATCTGCTGAAGATGAACCCAACGTTCTATGAACGCAACCGCACGGGAGACCTGATGGCCCGGGCAACGAACGATTTGGGCGCGGTGTCGGTAACGGCCGGCTTCGGAATATTGACGCTCATCGATTCTACTTTGTTCATGATCACGATTCTAGTGGTCATGGCGGGGCTGATCAGTTGGAAGCTAACGCTTGCGGCGATGCTGCCGCTGCCGATTATGGCGTTGCTCATGCAGCATTTCGGCAAGAAGATCCACGATCGGTTCATGAAATCGCAGGATGCCTTCGGCGGCTTGAACGATCAGGTGCTGGAATCGGTGTCGGGCGTCAGGGTTATCCGCGCTTTCGTACAGGAAGAAGCGGATCGCAAGCGATTCAGCAAGATGACGGACGATGTATTCGATAAAAATATCGCCGTCGCCAAAATCGACGCGTTATTCGAGCCGACGGTTAAAATTCTGGTAGGAATCAGTTACTTGATCGGATTATGCTACGGCGCGGTGCTCGTGTTCCGCAGCGAGATTACGCTAGGCGAGATGGTATCGTTTAACATGTTCCTCGGGATGCTGATCTGGCCGATGTTCGCCATCGGGGAACTGATCAATATTATGCAGCGCGGCAACGCGTCGTTAGACCGGATCAACGAAACGTTAGGCGTAAAGGCGGACGTGAAGGAAGCCGAGGCTCCCGTTGTGTTGGATGTCCCGGAATCGATCACGTTCGAAGACGTAACGTTCCGTTACCCATCCTCGTCTATCGACAATCTGGTCGATATCTCCCTATCGCTTCGTCGCGGTCAGACGTTAGGCGTCGTTGGACGGACGGGAAGCGGGAAAACAACTTTGCTTAAGCAGTTGCTCAGAGAATATCCGATGGGCAAGGGCAGCCTGAAAGCCGGCGGAGTTCCCTTGACGGAACTGGAGCTTGATCGCTTGCGGAGCTGGATCGGATATGTTCCGCAGCAGCCGATTCTGTTCAGCAAAACGATTCGCGAGAACATTTGGTTCGGCAGCACGGAGGAGGCCGCGGATGAGTCACGCCTTAATCGGGCGCTTGAGTTGGCGTCGTTCCGCAAGGACGTGGCGTTCTTGCCGGAAGGCCTGGAGACGCTGGTCGGCGAGAAAGGCGTGGCGTTATCCGGCGGGCAGAAGCAGCGGGTAAGCATCGCGAGGGCGGTCATCGCCGACCCCGAAATTCTGATGCTCGACGATGCGCTGTCGGCGGTCGACGCGAAGACGGAAACGGAAATATTGGAGGGCATCCGCACCGAGCGGGAAGGCAAGACGACAATCATTACGACGCACCGGCTAACCGCGGTGCAGCATGCGGATTGGATCGTCGTGCTGGACGAAGGACGGATTACCGAGGAAGGCACGCATGAGCAGCTTCTGAAGCTTGGCGGATGGTACAAGGAGCAATATGACAGGCAGCAACTGGCCTCTATCGTAGAGCAATAAAAAGTAAGAGACGAAATGTAGGTGACATTAACCAATGGGTAACAACGGCAAACGATTATTTCAATATGCTTTGAATTACAAGAAACCAATCCTACTCGCGCTCGCGCTGCTGTTGCTAGCGGTGGGCGTTGAACTGGTCGGCCCTTTCCTCGCTAAGCGTATGATCGACACGAACATCATGGGCATCGAGAAGAGCTGGTACGAGACGAAACAGGAAGAGAGCTACGCCGTTTCCTATGAAGGCAGTTGGTATAAGCGCTCGGATCATTGGAAGGCTGGAGAAACCCAAGGCCGGGAAGTCCGCGTCTTGCAGTCGGGGCGGACGTTCTACTTCGTCGACGCGGCGGGTGTTCCGAATACCGGCAAACGAACTGTCAGCGACGGACAATTGTCCATTCTAAGGGATGACGGGAGCACGCAGCAATTTCCCGCAACCAAGCTGACGGCAGGCGAGATGTACGCATTCTATAAGCCGGAGTTCCGCAGCATTATTATACTGGCGGCCAGTTACGTCGGATTGTTGTTGATAGGCGCTGTGCTGGCTTATTGGCAGAGGTATCTGCTCCAAGTATCCGCGAACCGGATCGTCCGTAAAATGCGCAACGACGTGTTCCGGCATATTCAACGCCTTCCGGTGCAATACTTCGATAATTTGCCTGCGGGTAAAGTCGTGGCTCGGGTTACGAACGATACGGAAGCGATTCGCGAGTTGTACGTGTCGGTTCTGGCTAATTTTTTCTCCGGAATTATTTATATTACAGCCATTATCGGCGCCTTGTTCGTGCTTGATACGAAACTCGCATTGTTCGCCTTGCCGTTTATCCCGATCCTGTACGTGTGGATCATGGTGTACCGCAAGTTCGCGGCGAAATATAATCACGTTATCCGTTCGCGGCTTAGCGATATTAACGGGATGATCAACGAATCGATCCAAGGAATGCCGATTATCCAGGCGTTCCGCAAGCAGAAGGAAACGATGACCGAGTTCCACGAGATGAACGACGAGTATTTCAAATATCAGAACAAACTGCTCAGCCTGAATTCCATCACGTCGCACAACCTGGTAAACGTGCTGCGTAACGTCGTCTTTATCGGGGTCGTATGGATGTTCGCAGGTGATTTGCTCGGTGCAGCGGTAACGGTCGGCGTTCTGTACGCCTTCATCGACTACATGAACCGGATGATGCATCCGATCGTCGGGATCGTGAACCAACTTTCAAACCTGGAGGTAGCTCGCGTATCGGCGGAACGGGTATTCACGCTGCTCGATGAGCCTGGGATTGAAGTGTCCGACAGCCGAATGGAGCGGTACAAAGGAAACGTGAGCTTCGAGGCGGTATCGTTCGGGTACAAACCGGGCGAGGATGTGCTGAAGAACATTACTTTCCGTGCGCGGCAGGGCGAGACCGTCGCTCTTGTCGGGCATACGGGGTCGGGTAAAAGCTCGATTCTGAACCTGCTGTTCCGGTTCTACGATGTGGAGCGGGGAGTCATTTCGGTGGATGGCATCGACGTGAGAGATATGCCGAAGCAGCAGCTTCGCCAGCATATGGGCATCGTGTTGCAGGATCCGTTCCTGTTCACGGGAACGATCGCCTCGAACGTCAGCTTGGACGATCCGTCTATTTCCCGGGAAAGAATCGAGCAGGCTTTGCGGGATGTCGGCGCGTACGATATGTTCATGCAGCTGCCGGGTGGGTTGGATGAGCCGGTTATCGAGAAGGGAAGTACATTGTCGGCAGGACAGCGGCAGCTGGTCTCGTTCGCGCGGGCGCTGGCGTTCGATCCGGCGATTCTGATCTTGGATGAAGCGACGGCAAGCATCGACACCGAGACGGAATCGATCATTCAGCAAGCGCTCGACGTGCTGAAGCGCGGGCGGACGACGTTCGTCATCGCCCACAGGCTGTCGACGATTCGCGCGGCCGATCAGATTCTCGTGCTCGACCGCGGCGTCATCACCGAGCGCGGCAACCACGACGAGCTGATGCAGCAGGGCGGCAAGTATTTTGCGATGTACCAGTTGCAATTGGGCGGCGTGGAGAGCGTGGCGTAAATAGGTTTGTGAGGGGAGAGTCCGCGGGCAGCCGCTGGGCTCTCCCCTTTTACTCTCGGTAACCAATTAGTTTGACTAACCCAACGTACGCTTATCGTATTAATGAATGGTTTTGACTAAACCGCCATCAATGATGTAATCCACGCCCGTTATCATCGAGGAATGGTCAGAAGCAAGAAATACGACAAGATCCGCAATCTCATTCGGCTCCGCAAACCTGCCCAACGAGATGCCGAAGGCAAGAGCCATCTCCCGGATGCCCTCTTCAGTCTCCGGCAGTCTGCCTGCCCACATCTCAGTGCGAGTTGGCCCAGGCGCTACCGTGTTGACGCGAATGCCTTGCGCCGCGAATTCTCCGGCTAAATTCTTGGACAAATTAGTGGCAGCGGCTTTGGAAGAGCTGTATGCGATGATAAAGGGATTAGGCATAATGGCGTTCATAGAAGAAATGTTGACGATCGAACCACCCGGTTTGGTCATGTGGGGCAAAGCGGCACGAGTCGATCTCACGACGCTCATTAAATTAATGTCCATCGTCTCCGCCCAATCTTCATCCGTAAGCTGCAGAAACCCTTGCCCTGCCCGAGTATCCGTTGCGCCGATGTTATTGACCAGAATATCCAGTCTGCCATAACGCCTGACCGTCTCCTTCACGACATGCTCCGCGCCTTCCGTCGTTGCGGCGTTCGCAGTAACGATAAACACATCGAAGGCAGCCGCCAGCTCCGCTAGTTCCTCCGTGACTTGCCGTGCGGCCGCCGTTACTTTCGCTCCGGACTCCGCCAACGCTTTAACGGTTGCCAATCCGATTCCGCGGCTTGCACCCGTAACGATCGCAACCTTGCCATTCAGTGAAATGTGCATCCTGATCTTCCTTTCTCAACTCTTGTTGACGAGTATTCGTTACAGCCCCATTATTGGCCACAATCGCACATTTGCAAAGTACGCAGTTTAAACGTACCTAGTATGGAAAAAAGGACTATGGATGCGCCACGGTTATTTTGTTAAGGTACGATTAGGGTGCAAATTTGGGTATAAAATCTCCAGTGAATAAGGAGTCGGATACATGCCAATAGAGACTCAAAGAGTTGCTTCAAAGGACGGAATATTGGTTACTTTGCATGTCATTGGCGGCAAGTGGAAGCCGCTGATCTTGTTCCTATTGTTGAACGAAGGTACGAAGCGGTTCGGGGAGTTAAGACGAGCGTTGCCGAATGTCACTCAAGGTATGCTGACTAATCAACTCCGGGAGCTGGAGCGGGATGGACTTGTCGTTAGACGGATCTTTCAGGAGATTCCGCCTAAGGTTGAATATTCACTGTCTGAACATGGAACAACGTTAAGCACTGTCTTAAACGATATGTGTGGATGGGGTTTTAAGCATATTGATTTTATGGATTCGAATCAGTACATCTGATCTTTGTCTCGTTCGGCGCTATGCTGGCTTTTGAGAAAAAGACATCGGTAAGCGTAGAGGAGCAACTTGCGGCTTAAGTCGGGCTGAGTGATAATAATTCTCAATGTTGGTTACAATACAGAGGAAAGAGCAAAAGGCATCCCGAAGGATGCCTTTGCCGTTCGTCGAAAACCCTACATTTTCGGCTCGAACGTCTTGCAGTCGGTTTCATCGGAATTGGAAGCCTGCTTGTTGCGATTGTTCACGACGTAGATCGATGAGGCGTTGCACGCGTTTCCGGGCGCCCAATACTTGCAAGAATTCACTTCGCACAGCACATCTTTAGCCATCGCTTGTCTCACCTCCTGTCATTAGGATGGTCGAAGGCGGTCGCTTTATACGTGCGCTAACCCGCTTATTCCCCTGAATGGGAGAATGGGACGGGTTTTTGGCGATGTTTAAAAAATCTTTTTCCTCCTATGGAAAATCATTCAAAGGAAATATATCCTATATGTAGAATTGGAAATAGAATCGAAAATTGTAGAATGGCGTAAAAAATAGGCACTAGGCATCATGGACCCCGGTTCTTAAGACATAGAGGAGGCAAAGCGGTTAATGGCTATTGTAGACGTCGTTAAATTTGATGGTCCCGCGGACGTGTACGCGTGGAAATACCCCAATCAGGAATTGGGAACTTGGACGCAATTAATCGTCAACGAAACGCAGGAAGCGATTCTGTTCAAAGGCGGCAAAGCGCTCGATCTGTTCGCGGCGGGCAGACATACGTTGAGCACGCAGAACATTCCGGGGCTGCAGGAGATCGTGAACCTTCCGTTCGGCGGGAAGTCCCCGTTCTCGGCGGAAGTGTGGTTCGTCAACAAGATTAATTCCCTAGACGTAAAATGGGGGACGGCTACTCCATTGCAGCTGCAGGATCCGAAATATCAGATTATCGTATCCGTCCGCTCGTTCGGGCAGTTCGGCTTGCAGATCGAGGATTCGCGGAAATTTCTTCTGAAACTAATCGGCACGCTTCCGGTATTCGACAAGGAAGCGATGACGAAGCAGTTCCGCGGCTTGTTGATGATGAATATCAAGGAATTGATTTCTTCTTATTTGATTTTCAAAAAAATCAGCATTCTGGAAATTAACGCTTATATCAGCGAGATATCGAAGCATATCGAAGAGAGAATCGGGCCCGTATTCCTGGACTACGGTATTCGAATTCTTAATTTTTATATCGATTCCATCAATATTCCGGATGATGATCCGGCTAGCGCGAGGCTGAAGGAAGCGCTCGCGAAGAAAGCCGAAATGGACATCCTTGGCTATACATACCAGCAGGAGCGTACTTTCGATACGCTCGAGGGCGCCGCGAAGAACGAAGGCAGCGGCAGCGCTAACGTGATGGGAGCGGGAATCGGGCTGGGCATGGGGTTCGGAATAGGCGGAGCTGTCGGTAATCAGATGGCGGGATTGACGAATCAGATGAACGCTTCCCCTGTTTTCGCCGCTCAAGCGGCTGAAGTGACTTGCAGCGCTTGCGGCAAGTCTTTCCCGGCCGGAGCCAAGTTCTGCCTTCATTGCGGAGATCCGAACAACGCCTGCGAGAAGTGCGGGGCGGACAATGCCCAAGACGCCAGGAGCTGCTCGAAATGCGGGCATTCCTTTGGCGGCAAACCTTGCTACAAGTGCGGAGAACAAGTCGATCCGGCAGGCAAGTTCTGCATGAATTGCGGGGCTAGCATGTCTCTGAAGTGCGGCCAATGCCAGCATGACGTGAAGCCGGGACAGAAGTTCTGCCTGGAATGCGGCAACAAGTTGATTGAGTAGGGGGCGCACGATATGGACAAACATCGGGATAACGCACGATTGGCGACGGTCATATATGTTCTAGCGTTACTGGTCACCCTCGCGGTCGTGTTTCTAATCGGTCTGCCTTTTGCGAGGATAAGTCATGCATGGATTTCGCTCTTCGCGTTGTTTATTGCAGAGACGGCGCTGTATGGATTGTCGCTATATTACATTCCGAATCGCAAGCATTCCGATGCAACGATTCCGGGATATCTCGCATTCGGTACGATAGCGGGACTTTATTTAATCGTTGTTATTATTTTCATCATCGTCTTCTCGTTGGTGCTCGATTTATCTACCTTTAATTATGGCCTCCTGCACTTTATCGCTCTGGGCGTCGCGGGAATAATGGCGAGTATGGTGGCTATCTACTTCCGACATGCGGATGATCAAGAAGTGAATTCCACGGCCCAAGTGCAATGGGTATCGGGAATGCGGTCGACTCTGCTCTCCATCAAGCAGGAGCTTGCGGGGTGGAACCATGAGGAGAGAGGCGGATTGGCCAAAGGCATCGCAGAGTTGGAGGAGAAAGTTCGCTACAGCGATCCGGTGTCCCATCCTTCCCTTGTCGGCACGGAGGAAAGCTTGATGCAGCAAGTTCATGAGCTGGCGAGCGGTATCAGCAGTCTCGTAAAGGAAACGGAAACAACCGGAGAAACCGAGAGGGTTGGCCGGCAGATTCGCGAGACGATGAACCTCCTAGAGAGCAGGAACCAGCGGCTTCTTCAATTAAAATGACAAGAAAGAGGGACTAACGTGCCAATAGATAAGCCGAAAATCCATGGCGGTTGGATTATTCTGGGTATGATTTTATTTTTCCCGGTTGGGGCCGTACTTCTTCTGATCAGGTTCGTTGCGCATTACAAAGTTAATCATCTGCGTGCCGACGATTATAAATTGGTGGGACATTCGTTCTTGGTGCTGCTCGGGTTGGTATGGGTAATCGTTGCCGCGGCATCCTCGGAAAGTACACCTGACGACACGAACGCGGTATTCATAGTGTTAGGAGTGTTCTTCGGAGTCCCCGCTATTATCTTCTACATTATCGCTTATCGCAGACGGATGAAGATGCAGGCCCTCTATAACCTTTATGATACTTTAATTTATGAGAAGGAAATGGAGTCCATCGATCAAATCTCTAGGCTTACCGGCCAGAGCGTGAACAACGTCATGCAGGATCTCGAATATTTGATCGACACGGAAGTGTTCACGGGTGCGACGCTCGATAAGGAAACTAGGGAAATCTTCGTGGAATACGAAGAAGATGATTCGGATGAAGAGTACGTTGAGGAAGATGAAGAAGAGATAGATGAAGAATATGTAGAGGAAAATGAGGAAGAGGATAATTATACTGAGGCGGTTAATCAAACGGCGGCAACGAGTGCCGCAGTACCGATGCCGATTACGTGCTCCGGATGCGGGGCGAGCTCCCGAGTCATTCCCGGAAAACATACGGATTGCGAGTTCTGCGGCAACGTACTGTATTTGCCGGTTTAGAGACATGTCATGCACGGAGTTAAACGAACCCGCTTGGTCCGTATAGGGACTTTAGCGGGTTTTGTTGTGGGCGAATATGCAGAACAGTACATTTCAATTGCCCGTATGTGGTAGGATAGAAGGTAATGGCTAAAGAATCGGATGGGTTTGGGAAGCCAACAAGGGTTTGGGATAAAGGATGGAGTGGATCAGGTGACGGATTTTGCGGGATTAGGCGTGTCGGAAAGCCGGGTTGCGATACTGAAAGCGATGGGGATCGTAACGCCGACGCCGGTGCAGGAAGAGACGATTCCGATCGTAACGGCCGGGCATGATGTCATTAGCCAGGCGCAGACGGGTACGGGGAAAACATTGGCTTTCGTGCTTCCTATGCTGGACAAAATAAAAACGGATTTGCCGCACGTGCAGGGTTTGATCGTAACGCCTACGCGCGAATTGGCGATACAGATTACGGCGGAGATCAAGAAGCTGATTCAGCCTGAGGATGGCATTAAGGTGCTTGCCGTGTATGGCGGACAGGACGTAGAGGCGCAGTTATTCAAGCTTAAGGGAAATATCCATATTATTGTTGCGACGCCGGGTCGACTGCTTGATCATCTGTCGCGCGAGACCATTTCGTTGGATAATGTGAAAATGCTCGTGTTGGATGAAGCGGATCAAATGCTGCACATGGGGTTCTTGAAGGAAGTCGAGGAAATTCTGAGCAAGACGCCTTATAAGAAGCAATCGATGCTGTTCTCCGCCACGATGCCTGGTTCGATCCGGGAAATGGCTGGGCGGATTTTGCGCAATCCCCAACACGTTACGGTGAAAGCCGAACGCGTGACGGTGAAGGACATTAGACAGTGGGTAATCGAGACTTCCGACCGCGAGAAGCAGGCGACTTTGGTTAAATTGTTAGAAGAGACTCAGCCGTATTTGAGCATAATTTTCTGCCGGACGAAACGGCGGGCGGCGGTATTGAACGAAGCGTTGCAGGAAATGGGCTATTCGTCCGATGAGCTGCACGGGGACTTGTCCCAGGCGAAGCGGGAGCAAGTTATGAAGAGGTTCCGCGATGCAAGGCTGCAGTTCCTGATCGCTACGGATATCGCGGCGCGCGGGCTCGACGTTGAAGGCGTTACTCACGTGTTTAACTACGACGTTCCGCAGGACGTGGAGAGCTACATCCACCGGATCGGTCGGACGGGCCGTGCCGGAGAGTCGGGGCTTGCGATCACGTTGATCTCGCCGAAGGATCGCCGGGAGCTGGCGGATATCGAGAATGGGATCCAGATGGCGATGGAACGCCGGAGCGAAGAGGGCGCGCCGCTAGGCGGCGGTGGATTGGAAGGACCGCGCAGCGGCGGCGGGCTAGGCAGGCCTGGCAGCGGCGCGAGTCGCGGACGCGGGAGCAGCGCGGGAATAGCGAAGGGCAGGAGCATCGGCGCGAGCAAAGCTCGTGGCGGCGACAAGTCTTATGGCGCCGGAGCGGGCGGTGGGCGCGGCGGCGATAAGAAACGCGGCGCGCCGGCCGCGAAGCCGGGTTCGGGCAACCGCACGAGCGCGGGCGCGTGGGTGGATCGCGGCCAGAGCCGCGATGCGGTGAAAGTTGGCCGCCCGGGCAGGTCTTCGGCGAGTGCTTCGGACGAGGCGATTGGGTTTACGTTCAGCGAGAGTGGTGAACGTAAACCTTCCGCCGGCGGCAGAACCGGAGGCGGTCGCAAGCCTTCCGACGATCGCGGCGGCTTTGGCCGGTCCGCGGGCGCCGGGACGGGCGGGGCTGGCCGATTGAGCGGCTCGGGTCGCATGGGTGGATTCGGCGGACGGAAGTCTTCCGATGATCGTGGCGCTAGTCGTCCTGGCGCAGGAGCAGGCTTCGGTAGAGCGTCTGAAGAACGCGGCGAGGGAAGGCCGAGCAAGAGTGGCGGATCAACCCGACGGAATTCTAGCGAACGGTTAGCCGAGCGGGTATCCGAAAGCGGAAGCTTCGGACGTAAAGGCGAAGAGCGCGGAGGGTTTAGCGGTCGGTCGAGCGCTGGTTCGTCCGGCGGCGGGTTTGGTCGTTCTGGAACGGGCGGCGGATCATCGTCAGGAGGACGCAAGTCGGAACAACGCGGCGGCAACAGCTTTGGCGGCGGAAGGTCTTCCGGGCCGAAGAGCGGCGGGTTCGGCGGCGGCAAAGCCGGTGGCGGATTCAAGGGTCCGAAAGGACCGTCCGGCGGAGGTAGTCGTGGCGGCGGCGGTCGCGGTGCATCGCGCGGCAGATAGATTTTTAACTAATTTAGCAATCCCGTATCACCCAATCTTGGGCTGGTGCGGGATTTTTTGCGCGTTAATTATTCCTTATCCCCGTTGAAGCAATCGGACCATGATTGACGATTTGCGTGATCATGAGACCCATTTGATAAGGAGTTTGCG
The DNA here is from genome assembly GCF_021190915.1 of Cohnella silvisoli. GTDB lineage: Bacteria > Bacillota > Bacilli > Paenibacillales > Paenibacillaceae > Cohnella > Cohnella silvisoli. Next base: position 161,291 of record NZ_JAIOAP010000014.1, on the reverse strand, counting down.
TCATACCGGATTCAAGCCAATGCAGCACCAAGCCGAAGTGGGCGGAAGAAATGTAAGCAATAAGGTAGTCTCGAGGAATGAGGAAGTTCGTTTCCTCTGGTTGCAAAAAGTTAAGTTTATTGAAGATTTGGGAAGCCATGAAATTCCTAAACCGGATCGCATACGACAGGTCGCCGTTAGGCCCTAGTATCACCTTGAGAAAATCCGCATGACGGGCAAGCTCCTCGAAGATCAGAACAGATGTCGGATACGGCTCGGTATGGGTGGCATATTTCATGGCTTCTCTGAAATCGAGCGTGACCATGATACTCTGTATTTTGCCGAACACATCCTCCTTGATCTGATCCATCATGTCGGGCACATCCCGATAGTGCAAATAGAAAGTTCCTCGATTGATATCCGCACGGGTCGTTATATCTGTCACAGTGACTCCATCCGTACCCTTCTCCTCAATGAGCTCCATAAGCGCTTTATACAGAAGCAGCTTCGTCCGGGCTTGCCGCCGATCTATTTTATCAGACATTCCGCACCTCTTTATGAAAAAATAATGAAGATAATATACAGTTGCTTGTTGGAGTGACGATTAATGAACAATGTCGGTGTAAGGTGGTTATTGAATTCGCGGCTCATCTCATTATAATAAACAATGTGATTATTAATCAACATGTTGTTCATTAAAATAAAGAAGGAGCAGGTGGAGAAAATGGCTATTTTTAAGCAAAAATTGTTGTGGATCGGGATTGTTATCGTAATGGTCGTGCTGATCGTGTTCGGTGCGGCAATGATGGGGTCCGTTTTAGGAACGAAACCGAAGGAGATGCCCGTTGCGTTAGTCGTGTTGGATCAATCGGCAGAGCTGCCGACCGGAGGTAAGCTTGCGGTAGGGGAAATGATTCGGGAGAAGTTAACAGCGAATAAGCAGATTCCGATTATTTGGCAAATCGTTGGTTCCGAGGAAGAGGCTCGGGCTGGGCTCGATAAACACGAATACTACGGGGCGCTAGTGCTGCCGGCGGATTTAAGCAGCGGTTTATTATCGCTCGCGACCCCGGCTCCTAAACCTGCTACCGTGCAAATCATCACTAACGAGGGCATGAATATGCAAGCCGCAACGGCTGTGAAACAAATATTAGGCCAGGCGATGAAAGGCGTCAGCTTGGAGCTTTCGAAGCAATGGCTTGGGCAGATCGGGCAACAAACGGAACAGATTTCGGTAGGAGCGGCACAGGCGTTCCTCAGTCCTATTATCGTACAGGAGGAGAGCGTTCATCCGGTTGGCACCAATAACGCGAACGGCAATGCACCGGGGTTGCTTACTCAGATTATATGGATGGGCAGCTTGGTTACCGGGATGATTCTGTTCTTAACCAATCAGAAGGCAATTGCGGCGGGAGCTCGGAGATGGACGGTTATCGTCGCTCAGTCGGCGGCGGGATTGGGGATCACGGGTGTTGCTTCGGGATTCTTAGTCTGGATGGCATCGTCTTGGTACGGGATGGAGCTTACGCAAACTGTTGATACGTGGCTGTTCCTGTGGCTTGCAGGCTCGGCGTTCTTCCTGCTTCAGTCGGCTTTGTTAAACTGGATTGGGCTTCCGGCTATGGCGATCCTTGTTCTGCTTATGTTTTTCTCCATGCCGGTTCTCAATATGGCTCCCGAGTTCTTATCTCAGACAACGCAGGATTGGTTATATTCCTGGACACCATTAAGGTTCGTAGCGGCGGGATTACGCGAGGTCATGTATTTCGGCGGCTTGGATTCGGTTAGCTCAAATGCGGCCGTGTTGTGGGGAATCGCGGGATCATTCCTTGTGATCTTGCTCGCTTCAAGCGTGAAGAAGACGATGGCGGGGAAAATGGAGAAGAGCGCAGTTGTTTCTGCGCCGATCAATTAACGGTTGAAGATGATGAATGATGCCCGGTCAACTTTCTTCGGAGGGTTGGCCGGGTTTTTGGTTGCGCGGTTGTTGTGGTACGATAGGATTTACTAGATGAATTGAAGCAGGAGTTGAACGATTGTATGGCAGGCAGCGGTAAAATTCGTAATGATGTCAAGCCAGGGCTTGAAGTCGATATCGTATTGAAGCAGGATCAACGAACGGGGAAAACAACTCGCGGAATCGTGAAGGATCTGTTGACTAATTCGGCTCAGCATCCACATGGAATTAAAGTCAGGTTGCAGGATGGCCAAGTCGGCCGCGTTCAGAACATCGTAAGCGGGGGAAGCCAGTAATGCAGATTCAGATCGTCTGCGTCGGGAAGCTGAAGGAGAAATACTGGGTCGGGGCGATTGACGAATATTCCAAACGTCTCGGACCTTATGCCCGGCTCGACATTCGTGAGCTGCCCGATGAGAAAACGCCGGACTCCATGAGCCCGGCGGAGGAAGAGCAAGTGAAAGCCCGTGAAGGCGAGCGCATCTTGGCGGCTTTGAAGCCTGAAGCGCATGTTGTCGCACTCGCCATCGACGGCGAGACTTGGACGAGCGAGCAGCTTGCCGCTCAGATCGATAAGCAAGCCGTCTATGGCGGCGGCTCCATCGCCTTCGTCATCGGCGGCTCGCTCGGCCTAGCACCAGCCATCCTTGCCCGCGCCGACAAGAAGCTCTCCTTCGGCCGGATGACCTACCCGCATCAGCTGATGCGGGTTATTCTGCTGGAGCAGGTGTACCGGGCGTTTAAGATTAACCGGGGGGAACCGTATCACAAGTAGGGCGAAAATTATTCGCAGAATAATCCAGCAGGATAAATACAATGGGCCAAGGTGCTCTATTCCTAGAAGCGGGGTACTCTCCCGAATCCGAACACAGCTCTTTTTATATAGCAACTCTTGATTAGAAATCAGATATAATGAAGAATAGATGTTAACAGCCAGATTCGAGGTGCCGACCCATGATTCTGAGTACCAAACTTCATATCCCGCAAACGCGGCGCGATGACCTTGTTGAGCGAGCGGCGATCACCGAGCTATTAAATAAGGGATTAAAGAGCAAACTTACATCCGTAACGGCTCCCGGGGGGTACGGCAAAACAACGGCTTTGAGTCAGTGGCTGCAGCAGTCCGCCATACCTTCCGTATGGATTTCCTTGGGCCCTCAAGATAATGATCTGATTGAGTTTTGGAGCTATACGATCGCTGCAGTCAATAGTAAGAATCCCCAATTTGCGGAAACGGTCACCCCGTATTTGCCATCCTTAAAGTCGGGAGCGTTTGAGCCATTCATCTCAGCCATGATTCGCGAGCTTGACGGCTACTCGGATGAATTGATCATGATTTGGGACGATTATCACGCGATTGATCTTGCCCCCATTCACGCATCGGTGGCTTATTTTCTAGCTTATTTGCCCGCACACATCCACCTCTATGTAACAAGCCGGGCTGAACTGCCCTTTCCTACGGCAAGGCTGCAGACGACTGGTCAAATGGTGAAGATCACAATTCAAGAGCTGCGATTTCAACTTGCGGAGGGAATTCGTTACTTTCAGGATTGCATGGGATTGTCGCTGTCGGGAGAAATGATAGCTACTCTGGTCGACCGCACGGAGGGATGGATCAGCGGACTGTATCTTGCGGCCATTTCGCTGCAAAGAAGCGGCAATTATTCGGATTTTATCCGCGCCTTTAGCGGGGGACACCGCAACATATCCGATTATCTGTTTCAGGAGGTTTTTAGTCTCCAGCCGAGCGAGATTCAGTCCTTTCTATTGGAAACTTCGATCGTAGACAGGATGAACGGCCCGTTGTGCGAGACGGTTACCGGACAAGCGAATTGCCAGGAACTGCTGGAAATGCTGGAGCAGTATAACTTATTCATTGTTTCATTAGATGATCAGCGGGAATGGTATCGTTATCATCATTTGTTTTCCGAGTTTTTACGGAGGCTTTTCCGGCAGAGGTATGCGGGACAATCGAAGGAGTTGCATGTCAAGGCAGCCCATTGGCTTGTGGAGCACGGATTTTTGGAAGAAGCGGTAGAGCAACTGTTTATGGACGGGCATTATTACGAAGCAAGCGCTTTGATCGAAAAGCATCTGCAAAACCTTCATGCGAAGAGAGGGGTGCTTTATCGATGGTTGCGCGAGCTACCGGAGTCCTGTTTCACTGGAAAACCGGGAATTCAGTTTCTTTATGTCAAAGTGATGGTGGAAACGAATGAACTGGAGTTGGCACAAGCAAATCTTCGCCTAATGGAGGACAAGCTGTCGGAACCGGAATGGAAACCTTACGCGGGAACCGTTCATTTTTTGTCCGCGGCTGTTTCTTTTTACCGAAGGGACTATCGACGGGCGAATGAATATTTTGAAATATTTGACCGGCATACGCCGGAGGGCAGCTATGTCCAGATGATTGAAGCGAACTCGTTTTCGATGTATTTCGATACCTTATTGAGCTTTTTTAATGATTTGCATGATGCGGAGCGATTCTTCTATAAATGGATCAAAGTATGGGAAGGTAGAGACAATTACCCCTACGTCGGTTTTTTCTACAATACGTACAGTTTGCTGTTATATGAATGGAACCGTTTGGATGAGGCCGAAGTCTATGCGGAGAGGGTGCTAAAGTCAACGTGCATGCAGCCTTATGCTCTTATTTTGTTAAGCGCCACTGTCAATGCAGCGCGAATTAGTCAGGCCAAGGGGAATTCGGCCAAAGCGTTCGACTTGCTTGAGGGGATTGAGCCGAAGATCCATTCAGTGGACAAAACAATGTTTATGAGGCGGATAGAGGCGGAGAAGGCCTATTTGTCGCTTGCAAATGGTTCTTTCGATGAGCGTTGGCTGCAAACATGCGGCATCAAGCATACCGATACGATCCCGCCCGGTCCGATCAAAGAATATCTGATATTGGCAAGTGCGCTTATGGAACACGGGGAAGTCGATGAAGCATTGCAACTTCTAGAGCAATTGTATCGGCTTGCCGACAAAGCTGATCGGACCTGGGATAAGGTTAAGGTGACCATCCTGCAAAGCATGGCTTTTTATCAAGCAGGAGATAGGTCGAACGCTGTAATAAAGCTAGAAGCGGCACTCCAATTGGCGGAACCGGGGAAATACATTCGTAGTTTCGTGGATGAAGGGGCAAAGATGGCCGAGTTGCTGCGTGAATATATCCAGCAAAGGCAGATCAACGCTAACCGTAAGTCCGCGAGCATGCTCTACGCCAGGGAATTGCTTCTGCTGATGTGGGGTCATATGAATGAGACTGCAAGCTCGGGAGCCCTTATCACGAAACAAGAATCAAAAATATTACGGATGATTGACATGGGGTTGTCGAATAAGCAGATCGCCGAACACCTCCAAATCGCAACCGAAACGGTCAAGAGCCATTTGAAGAGTATGTACAGAAAACTTGATGCGAGCAGCAGAGAACAGGCACTGAGGCAAGGGAAAGAATTAGAATTGTTGTAGAGAGCGATTAATCGCAGTCGAGAAAATACATCATTATACAATAGGTATTGGCATGAGGTGCATCCCCCATCTTTTTTACGTCCCTCCCCCTTAGATGGGGGATTTTTTTATGTTTAATTAGTCTTATAGTAGGACGAGAGTGACAAAAGTCGACAAAACCATACGAATGACAGAAGAGGGGAATGCGTAAATGAAGCAGTACAAGTCAAGATTCGCGCAGTGGTCATCCCGATCAGGAAGGATATTTCTAGTCTTTTTGCTCGCCATTACGCTTGTCCCCTTCATGGGTGCAGGAAAAACGGCCCGCGCGGCCGCGGCAACGCCAACTTGGACATCGGTGGGCGCAGTAGAAGTTCCGCCATATGTACAAGCTTTGGTTGATGTCGATGGCACGCTATATGCGGGAACGAACGACGGCAGCGATGGAATAAGCAATGATGTATGGATGTACAGTAACGGCACGTGGACGCAGATGAGCGGCTCGCCGAGCCAAGTGACTTCGCTGGTCGGTGTCAACGGCTCGCTTTATGCGGGAACATCAGGCGGAGTATACATGCACAGTGACGACGAGTGGACGAGGATGAGCGACTCGCCTGTCGTAGTGACTTCCTTGGTCGCTGACAACGGTACGTTATATGCGGGGACGATCTCCAGCGACAACGGCCCCAACGAAGTGTGGATGTACGATAGTAACGCTCAAAACCCAACGTGGACGCCGATGACCGGCTCGCCGTACGTGGTGAATACCTTGCTCTATGACAACGGCACGTTGTATGCGGGGGGGGGGACCGGCATATACAAGTACAACAGCGGTGACGGCTGGACGAGAATGAGCCAATCGCCGAGCGAAGTGAGATCTTTGGTCGCTGTCGACGGCACACTGTATGTGGGGACGGACAACGGCAGCAGCGCAGGCGACGTGTGGACGTACAACAATACCGATGAAGCATGGCAGCGGGTATCTGGCTCGCCGTATTATGTGACTTCTTTGGTCAATGTCAACGGTACGCTTTATGTGGGGACGGGAGACAAAGTATCGACGTATAGTAACGGCACATGGACACAGATAAGCGGCTCGCCGTACGGGGTGTCTTCCATGATCTATATCGACGGCACGCTATACGTAGGGAGGAACGACGACAGGAACACCGTCTGGACGTATTATGACGGAACATGGACCCTGATCGGCGGCTCGCCGCCCGCTGTGAATTCCATGATCGATGTCAGCAGCACGCTGTATGCGGGGACGGACTACGGTGTATGGATATACAGCAGCGGCGCGTGGACGCGGAAGAGCGGCGGGCCGGATTATGTGCATGCCTTGGTCTATGTCGGCAGCACTTTGTATGCGGCGGCTGATAACAAAGAATGGTCGTACAGTAATGGTACGTGGACGCAGATGAGCGATTCGCCGAGCAATGTGTATTCCATGATCGATGTCAACGGTACGTTGTATGCGGGGGACTTCTGGGGCAGCGTATGGACGTACAATAGTAACGATGAAGTTCTAACGTGGACGCAGATGGTCGACTCGCCGAGCTTTGTGACCTCCTTGGTCGATGTCGATGGCACGCTGTATGCAGGGACGAGCAGAGGCGTATGGACGTACAATCGTAACGATGAGGTTCCAACGTGGACGCAGATGGACAACTCGCCGAGTCATGTATGGGCCTTGCTCTATGTGAACGACACGCTGTTTGCGGGACAATGGAGCGACAGCACTAACGAGGTATGGAAATACAGCGGCGGCACGTGGACGCAGATGGGCAACTCGCCGAGCAATGTATCCTCCTTGGTCGATGTAAACGGCACATTGTATGCGGGAACGGACAACGACAGCGACGACGTGTGGACGTATAACCTTGACGATGCAAATGCAACGTGGGGGTCGATGAGCGGTTCGCCGAGCAAGGTGTATTCCTTGCTCTATGCAAACAGTGCGTTATATGCAGGGGGAAGTCATGGCGTAAAACAATTATTGTTCTCTCCGGGAACGCCTGCGAACCTGCTGGCTGACCGCACGACGTCTTCGTCGACGACGCTGTCATGGGATGCCATGCCTGGAGCGGCTGGCTATCATGTTTACAAGAATGGCGATCAAACGCCGATTGCCAGAGTGACTGGCGCCGCCTATACGGTGGGTGATCTGACGCCGAACACCTCGTATACCTTTACGGTGAGCGCATTCAACGCAGCCGGTGAATCGGCGCAGAGTGGCGCGATCCAGATTACGACTTTGAGCTCTGCGAAGGCCATCACAGCATTCAACTTCGCAGGATTGAACCCTGCCGTTAATGGAACGGTTAACGAAACGGGCAAAACGATTGCATTAACGGTGCCGTTCGGAACGAATGTGACCGCGCTTGTACCTACGTTTACAACAACGGGTGCTAGCGTGAAGGTTGGAAACGACATGCAATTGAGCGGAGCGACCGCGCAGAATTTCACGAATCCGGTAACTTACACCGTAGTAGCGGCTGACGGTAGTACACAAGACTACGTGGTGACGGTAAATGTAGCATCATCAACGACATCGGAAGGCGGAGGCGGCGGAGGTTCAACGATATCGACAAGCGACACCCAAGTAACTTCTTCGGACGGTAAGTTGACACTGCCTGCAAACAGAGCGGGCGAGGTTAATCTGGACGATGCGATCACGGTCTCGATTCCATCCGGCGCAACCCAAAAAGAACTGAAGATCACCATCGAGAAGTTGGTGAACACGCAAAACCTTCAAATGAATAAAGGCGTACTCGTCAGCCAGGTCTACGAGATTCTGAAAAACTTCCAGGAGAACTTCGATAAGCCGGTTACGCTCACCTTCAAATTTGATCCGGCAAACCTGAAAGCTGGCCAGAAGCCCGTCGTCTACTATTACGATGAGGCTAAGAAGGAATGGGTGAAAGTCGGCGGCACGGTGAACGGGAACCATATCACGGCCCAAGTCAATCACTTTACGAAATTCGCCGTATTCGCGGAAGAGGAATCGCCGACTAACGCGGAGCCGGTGGTACAATTCAGCGACATCTTAGGCCATTGGGCGGAAGCAGCCATCAAGAAGGCGGTTAGCCTAGGCATCGCGAAAGGTTATCCGGACGGCACGTTCAATCCGAACCGTACCGTGACGCGCGCAGAATTTGCGGTCATGCTGATGAATGCGCTCAAGCCTCAAGTAGATGGAGCAGCGCTGACGTTTACTGATAAAGGAAAGATCGGAAAATGGGCGCAGAAATCGGTTGCGCAAGCGGTACAAGCTGGCATCATTGCAGGTTATAAAGACGGCACTTTCCGACCGGACGCCGAAATTACGCGTTCGGAGATGGCGGTGATGATTGCCAAAGCGCTGGGACAGTCAGTTGAAGCGACAACGGCAACAGGCTTCGCGGACGACAAAGACATTCCGGACTGGGCAAATGGTGCAGTTGGGGCCATGAAAAAGTTGAGTATTATCGAAGGTAAAGGCGCGAACGCATTTGCTCCGGGCGATAAAACGACAAGAGCAGAGTCGGTAACGGTGCTACTGAAAATGTTGGCGCAAAAGGGCAAGTAACGGAAAATCAAGCAAGGCTGCTTTGGAGTCAATTTCAAAGCAGCCTTGTTTTTGTGTTCGATAATAGTAATAATCTATCTAAAAAACTTGCCATTACAGGCAGCGCGGAGAAAAACACCACAAATGACTATTAATAAGGGGAAACTATTAAGCGCCGCGGCGCAGAAAATTTCGCCTTAGAGATGATGCGCTGAACCTTACCATAAGTGACGACGAAAAATTTGATTATGGGTATTATGATATTCGGGGGCTAGTCCGCAATAGTCCCTTACCTCAAGTCGCTTGGCGTGAAACCGAAGTATCGCTTGAAAGCGCGGCTAAAGCTCCGGTAATTCTGATACCCGACCATGGCGCTGACTTCGTTGATCTTATTCTCCTCTCTCACGATCAGCGTTCTGGCGAGCATCATGCGTTCACGAATGAGAAAATCATTAAAGTTTTCCCCGGTTTCTTTCCTGAACAACACGCTCAAATAGTTCGCATTCATATGCACGCGGTTCGCCAACCACTCCAGCGATAACTCCTCCGTCAAGTGCGCGCGAACGATCGATTGCAGCTTGCTGAACTCCTTGTTTCCTTGCGATACTTGCAGCTTCTCTTGCAAATCAATCGCAAGGTCGATCGTGTGATGCATAAGCTTGTTCAGGTCGTTCGTGCTGGGGGCGGCTTTGAATCGCTTGATTAAATCCAGAAATTCGGTTTGTCTTGCCGCATATAGCGACGAGCTGGAGTCGTTCAAATGGATTTCGATCTCGAATACCAGATTTTGTAGAAATAAGACAAGCGACTCCGCAGGAGGCTCCATATATCGCTGAAACGCAAGCAGATCATCGAACAAACGATTTGCGCTTTGATGCGCCGCGCTGCGATTCCCTTGCCAGAGGAGCGGCAATAAGCTCTCCGTAGCTTGTTTGGTTGTCTCCCTGATGCGGTTTCTTGTTTGCTCTAACGATTGTTGCTGAAGCCGCTTCGACGCGCGTTGAATGATTTGATTAATCTCGCGGTACACGATCGGCTTCAGCACATATTCGCTGACGCCGTAGGAGATGGCGCGCTGGGCATATTGAAATTCACTGTACGCGCTTATAATGACAATCTGCGATTGGATCCCCGACGCGCGCATTCGTTCGATCAGCTCCAACCCACTCATTCGCGGCATATTAATATCGATCAGGATGAGATCGGGAATATCCGATTCCATGAGAGCCATGGCTTCGATACCGTTCTTTGCTTCGCGAATATGGGAAAATCCGTTGATGTCCCAGTCGACGAAGGCGCGCAAATCCTCGCGAATCATCCGCTCGTCATCCACGATCAACGCTGTGTACATCAGTCATCACCTCTCTCTAGGAGTCTGTTCGATCGCATCTGCGGATTCCGGCGAATAGTGAATGTGCAGCGCTACTTCCGTGCCTTCCTCCACGCGACTGCGGATTTCCATACGATAGTCGTTTCCGAACCGATGGAGCATCCGCAGATGCGTATTGTACAACCCGACACCGGATGAATCGCCGGGTTGCGAAGAGGCTCCCTGCAACTTGTCCTCTATCTCTTGCAGCTGCGCCTCCTCCATGCCGCTCCCGTCATCGGCAATCGAGATTTGCAGCTCGCCATCTTTCCAGGCGCTCGTCACCGTAATCAAGACTCGCTCTTTGCCGGAGTTAAATACGCCGTGCTTAATGGCATTTTCCATGATTGGCTGCAAAATCAGATTCGGCACCAGTTTGTTGAGCGAATGGTAATCGATCTGCCATTTCACCTGAAACAGGTCGTCATAACGGATTTGCTGGAGATGCACATACGACCATAACAGGTTGAGCTCGCTCTCTAAAGTCACGAAGTTGCTTATGCGATAAATACTCTCGCGGAGCAACCGGGATAAATGAATAATCATATCGTTGATCTCGGTTTCGCCTCCGGTTTGCCGGATTGCGACCGAGTTGATCGACTGCAAGGTGTTGAACAGAAAATGCGGATTGATCTGGTTGTATAACGCCTTGATTTCGGCCTGGTTTTTCTCCTGTATGATTTGGCCTTCCAGCTGCTTCGCCTCGTGCATCTTCTGGAACAAGTCGCCGATCTGCACCGCCATCCGATTCAGGCAGGAGCTAATCTCATCGATCTCTCTGGCGCCCGATAATGGAATCCGCGTATGGAAAGCGCCGGCCGACAGCTTGTTGATCCCGCGCAGCACCGGGGAAAATAGGCGGGTCAATAGGCGAAAGATGTACATGACGCACAGAATCGAAATAATCAGAGTCAGAATCGGAACAATCACGATCGATTTGCCTGTTTCCAGCATATACTTCGCCAAGCTTGTTCTCGTATACATCGTAATCAGATAGGAGCCTGCCAGCGATTTTTCAACAAAGAAAATATGATCTTTGGTTTCTAACTGGCTAACGTCTTTGTCGAGCGCCTGAGTTTGCAGCAAATCGGCATAGGCATCCAGCCAGGGAGTCGCAGGAAACAGAAATAAAGGCTTCAGATCGCTCGTCGTATAGGCGAAGTTGACGTTGGGCGCGACGTTCAGCTTCTTGGTTACACTCGACAGTCGTTCAGGATTCAGACGGATCTCGATCGCGCCGATCATGGGAGCCGAAGACGAGGTGTTAAGCCTGGTCACTTTGGATATATTGAAATTTTTCATGATTTGCCATTGCGAGATCGAGCCGTCGCTGTTCGCGACCCAGACAAGAAGCGGGGTTTTTTTCTTCACGGCGATATATCCCTCCTGCTCCTCGTATTGGCGTTCGTTCTGAGGCGCTCCTTGGCCGACAAGGACGGCCTGGCGATGCCCGAACCAGATGCGGATGCTATCGATCTCGGTGGAGCTGTCGTAGTAGCCGTTCAAGAGACTGACCATTTCGGCTTTATACTCTGTCAGTCGAGCATCCGAGATATTATTATTGTTGTTTTGAAGAATCTCGTTGATCGCCGGGATATAGGCTTGTATGGTTTTATTTATCATCAGTTGGGTAGAGATTTGGCTGTATTTCTTGTTGTTGATCTCTAACGCTTCCATCGTATCTTTCGTGATTTGACCAATATACCGCTCATCGGAATGCTCGGTTTTGATGTGATTGTATCTCAGCGTCACGAAGGTCAGAATGACCGTTAAGGAAACATTCACGGCCAGAATAAGCAGGATGATTCGGCTCCGAATGGATTTCAACATGTTCTGCGGCACGCTCCAATCCCGTCTGCGGACGTTTTACAAGTTTCCGTCGATCTCCGCTTGAATCTCTGCTTGGAGGCGCTTGAGCTCGGCGGGGACATTCACATCCGAAAACAGCACGTTCTGCAGCAGCTTGTTATATTCGTTCCAGAAGCTCGGCGCATAGTCGGCATGCAGCGGTTTCGTATTTTGCAATTGCGCGGTCAGGACCATCTTCGCGGGATTGTTGGCGAACATCGGATCGTCGACAACCGAGCGCAAGACGGGAATTCCTTCCGTCAGCTTGATCCATTGTTTATAGATGGGCGGTGAATACAGAGCCGTCAACAATTCCTTCGCCGCCTCCTGGTTCGCGCTTGAACGGAAGATGGAAAACGAGAGTCCGGGCGCGAGGATGGACGTGCTCGACTTCATCGACGGGACGATGGAGAACCCGAGCTTGGATAAGTCCATGCCGCCGTTGGCAAAGGAAATTAAGGACCACCCGCCCGTCGTAATAAAGGCGGCCTCTTCACGGACGAAGGTATCTATCCAGTTGACATAGTCCGATTCAGGATTGGCGGTATAACCGTTCGCGACGAGGCTTTTCATCTTCAAGATGCCGAGCACCGCTTTCGGACGATCGAACAGCGCTTGTTTGCCGTCTTCGCTGAACATTTCCCCTCCGGCGCTGAAGATGAACGGAGAGGTCTCGTAAGCGCTGATGCGGAACGTCGTGCCGCTTACGGGTTGTCCATTGCTTGTGTGAAGCTTGGCTTGCTTGATTCGCTCCAGCATCTGCTCGTACTGGTCCCAAGTGAGCGAAGTGAAGTTGGTATTGGCAATGCCGGCTTTGCGGAGCAAGTCCTTATTATAGATAAGGAAAATCGAGTCGGCCTTGATAGGAACGGAATAAATCCTGCCGTCGCTCATCCCTTCCGCAAGCAGATTCGGATACATGTAGTCGCTTCTAAGCGAGGACCGGTTGAACCAATCGGTGATATCCGTCATGAGGCCGTTGCGCATCCACAAGGGGTTCGGAGCGTCTGCGATCATATCCGGCAGGTCTGCTCCGGCGAACAGCACGTCCACCTTCTGCGCCATTTCAGTTTGCGGCACGCCATCGAGCCGAACCTTGATGTTGTATATGGCGCTGTTCCTCGTAGCCAGATCGGCCGCTTGATCCAAAATGGCTGTATTCTGCTCGCGGTTGGTCGTATCCATCAAGATACTCAAAGTGACGTCGATTTTGGCATGGGGGGAGGTACTCGTGGCGAGAGTCCCCGGATCGATGTCCGGCTGCAGGCATCCGCCGGCAAACGCCAGGACAAGCATAAAGACAAATGAGATGAAAATTCGCTTGCGTGCAGCGGTTCGACTTATCATCGGTCCCTCCAACCCAAAAAATTGTAAGCGTTTACCTATGGCTTCATTATGACAGCTGGACAAAGGGGCTACAAGGTAAGACTGCATATGGAGCAAGAACGAGTTGGATAGCAACGAGCCGCCGAAGAAATCGGCAGCTCGCGTTAGAAGGTTTCATCCGGTTACATATTCAACGATTTTCTCATCTTGTCGGCGTTCGCGGTCCACAGCGCCTCCAGTTTCGGCACGCCCATATCATCCATTTTCTTGATAAAATCAGCGTAGCGCTGTTCCAACTCCGCCTCATTTTTCGCCATCAGGAAGGTTGGGAATGCGGCGTTGAAATCGGAAGTCGCCTTCGCCAGAATCGTCGCTTCTTCCGTCTCCGGCCCCGGCTCAATGCTCAACATATACAGCTTCAGATTCTTATGCGGCAAATACAGATCCAGCGCTTCTTTCTGCTCCGGATTTTTCTTCATCTCTCCGCCCTCGATCCAGTGGTCGTAGAGGTCGAGGTTAAACCAGTAGGCGCCCATGCCCAACTTCTTCGTATATTCCTGGTCGTTCTTGATGTTCGCGTTGTACTCGTCGGTTCTCACGGGCGTGCCGTTGTCCATCTTCCAGTCCTTGCCCTCGATGCCGAAGTGAGTCAGCTTCTCGCCTTCGTCCGACATCATGTAGGACATGAACTGGATCGCTTCTTTCTTGTGCTTCGATGTCTTCGAGATGGACCATCCCGCCCAGCCGATGCTGTTCTGCTGCAAAATCGTGGCGTCAGGAAACATCGGAGCGTACACATACTTGATGCTCTTGTCGCTCTCCGGGGACTGGTAGCCTGTCCCAACCGAACCTACTTGATAGAAGACGTTGCCCGAGTCGATAATGGATTTGCGCTGTTCATCGGTCAGAGCAATGTCGTTGCGGGTAATAATTCCGCTGGCGTTAAGCTTGTTCAGCCATTTGAGCGCATCCAGGTATTTCGGATTTTTATAATTCGCATACAGCTTGTTGTCTTTCTCGTAATACATCTCGACGCCGAAGCTGGCGAGGAAGAACTCGTAGCCGAACGGCTGCGCCGTAAACGGAAACTTCGAATTGCCGATGACGAGCGGCGAAATTTTCGGATACTTCTCTTTCACCTGCAGAAGGACATTGTACAGATCGTCCGGCGTATCGATTTTCGGCTTGCCCAGCGCTTCATAGATGTCCTGCCGGACAAGCGGAGCGGGGTTCCACGGACCGACCGGCAAGAACCTGTCGAGATTGCTCGGCCGGATCTCCGCGCTGTTGATCGTATAATTTTTGCCGTCCGCCGCCGCGTTCATTTTCCAGTAATCCTCGCCCATCCGCTGCTTCAGCTCCGGCGCGTACTGGTCCATGAGCGGGCCCAAGTCTTCAAAGAGGCCGGCATCGATCGCTTTATTATAGGTTGGGTTTTTCATATCGTTCACGACGAAGTCGGGCAAATCGCGGTTGGCAATCATCAGGTTGAACTGCTGATTGTCGTCGGCGTTCGGCTTGGTAAACTTCAATGTGACGCCGGTTTTCTCCGTAACCATTTGGGAGATCGTATTGGAGCCCCACTCCGGGAACGTATACCAAGCTCCATTATAGAAGAGCCCCAACTCGACCTGGTTTCCGGCATTACTGCTGCTGGCACCGGCGCTAGCCGCGGAGCTAGCCGTAGAGCTAGCCGTAGAGCTAGCCGTGGAACCGGCGTTGGAACCGGTGTTCTCTTTCGCGCAAGCGCTTAATACGGAACCCAATAGAAGCACAGCGGTCATACTCGACCATAGACGTTTTCGATTTCTCATGGAACAGCCCCCTCGATAGATTGGATGATGCAAGATTCCCCTTTGGCTAAACGTTTTTTTAACCTTTGACCGCCCCGATCAGCATGCCCTTGGCGAAGTATTTCTGAATAAAGGGGTAGATCAGAATGACAGGTCCGATCGAAATCATCATGGTGGCGTAACGAACCGATTCGATGGTGTAGGATGCCGTGTCATTCGTAATGCCGAGCTGTTGTTTCAATCGTTCTTGCCCTGCCGCGAGCGCGATAATCTCATAGAGAATGAGCTGCAGCGTCTTGAGGTGCGGGTTCGTGGTGAAGAACTGCGAGTCGAACCAGGAGCTCCACTGCCCGATGCCGTTCATAAGCGCGATGGTGGCAATGATCGGAACGGACAAGGGAAGGACAATTCTGGCGAAAATGAACACTTCGTGCGCTCCGTCGATTCGCGCCGACTCCAAGAGCGGAGCCGGGATCGTGCGAAAGAAGGACATGAACAAGATGACATTCCAGAAGCTTAATAGCGAAGGAATGATAAAGACCATGAACGTATCCAAGAGTCCCAAGTACTTCAGCACGAAGTAGAACGGGATAATACCTCCGCTGAAGTACATCGTAATGATGCCGATCACGATATATGTCCGTCTGAACATCAAATCTTGTTTCGACAGCCCATAGGCCACCGCAGCCGTGAACAGGACACTCGTCGCGGCGCCGATGAGCGTTCTTGCAACTGTTACCGTCATAGCGCCGCCCATGAGGTTGTTGTCCATCGCGCGGCGGTAGTTCTCAAGCGTGAACATTCGCGGGTAGAAGTACACGCCGCCCAGATTCGAATCGTGACCGTTGTTGAACGACAGCACCAGGCTGTTGTAGAACGGGTACAGCGTCACGATCAGAATGATGATCAGCACCGCATAGATCAGCACATCGGCTATTTTTTCTCCCAAGCTTTTTTTCACGTCGTCCCCCCTTGCTGCGTTGAAGCGGTTTAGAAAATGGCCTGCTCGTCACGATCGATTTTCTTGGCCACCCAGTTCGCGAGGAACACCAGAATCAAGCTGATAGTAGATAACAGCAGGCCGGCAGCCGCAGCGAACGAGAAGCGGCCGAGCTGCAAGCCCATGCGCAGGATGTACGTGTCCATCACATCGGAAGCGCTCATGTTCAGCGTGTTGCCGAGCAAGTAGCCGTAGTTGAAGTTGGAGCCGCCGAGCCCGCCGGTGAACATGGAACCGATGCCCAGGATCAGGATGACGACAATCGTATTCTGAATCATCGGGAGCGTAATTTTGTAGACGCGCTGGAAGCGGGTCGTTCCGTCGACGATCGAGGCTTCAATCACCTCGTGATCGATGCCGGCCATCGCGGCGATGTAGATAATGGCTGAGAACCCTGTAAATTTCCACACGTCGAGCAGAACGGTAATTACTTGGTAATAGCCCGGATACGTCAAGAACGGAATGGCCTCTTTCAGCATGCCGAACTTAACTAGGAGCGGATTCAGAATGCCGTCCGCTCCCCCGCTGAAGAACGTCGTGGCCATACTCGCGATAACGACCCATGAGATAAAATAAGGCAAATAGCTGGCTGTCTGCACGAACTTCTTGAAGAAGCTCGGCCGCAGCTCGTTAAGGAGAAGCGCCAGTATAATCGGGCTCACGAAGGTCAGCGCGAATTTCGCTACGCTCAGAATGACCGAGTTGCGGGCGGAGACCCAGAAAGCATCGTCGCTGAACAACATCCAGAAATGATACCAGCCGACGAACCGACTGAAGATGTAGCCTTTGGCCGGGTCGAAATCCTGAAACGCCATGACGATGCCGAACATTGGCAGGTAGCTGAAGACCAGCAGGAAGACTCCGCCCGTCAACGCCATGTATTGAAAGAACGCCTCTTTCCGGAATCGGAGGAGTCCCTGGCGAAATGTACTGCGTTTCGCAGGATTCAGTTTTGCAGGGCTCGTTGCGCTCATTGCTAATCACCTCCTTGCTTGTCATGTTGACTACTATTAATGGTGCAACGCCGACTCCATGGACTTCAATTGACATTTCCTTTGATCGGTGTTCCTTTTTTGAGTAGTTTCGAGAGACCGGACAAAGGAACGTTCCACAACTCAAAATAGGTGATCTTTTCTAAAGAAATGTCCGTTGAAGGCGACAAACGGGCGGTGCATCATAGGAGTTGAGGCCGTCGAGGTTCACTCGAAGAGCTTCAATTCGAAAGGGGGATTATGATGAGATTAAGTGAGGAATGGAATTTGGGCTGGCGATGGAACTGGAAACGTGGACTCGTCCTGTTGCTGGCTGTTACCCTCGTGACTGGCGGCTATATCCCGATCTTGGAAGGAGCGCGAGTCTACGCGGGGAACTTCAAATTGGCCGTGGCCTCGATATCGGCTTCAAGCGCTGCATCCGGGCATACGGCGGTTCAGGCTTCCGACGGCATTTATGCAAGCGCTTCAAATTACTGGACGCCCGCAGCGCCGCCGACGGTGACCGCGCCGCAATCGCTAGTGTTCGATCTGGGCTCGATGCAGAAAGTCGGCGCCATGGAGCTGTGGCCGCTGGCGGGCAACGGCCCGAAATCGTTCACGATCCAAACGTCCGTGGACGGCAGTACGTATGTGACCATGCTTACGGTGACAGGGAACAAAGACGGGCACAACTACTTCGAGTTTCAGCCGCTCAAGGCCAGGTATGTGAAGCTTAATGTGACGGAGGCGTATGGCAGCGGCGGCGTGCAGGAAGTGATGTTGTACCCGAGCTTCTTCTCGCCGACGATCGACTATGCGGGCACGGCCGGCAATATGATGAACTTCTCCACGACGACGAGCCAAGGCTTCGATAAAATCAAGGCAACCGGCGCGCAGGTGGTGAACCTGTTCTTGGCCGCGCAAGGGGACAGCGGCGTCATGCCGAATGGCGGCGACCTGACGGTGGCCGGCAACTATAATTTCACGAACCTGGACGCCTTGATTGCACGCTTCGCTTCTCATGGTCTGGATGTCCATTTGGGCGTTCCCGGGTTGCCCGCTTCGTTATGGCCGGACATCTACGCGCCGATGGTCAATGAAGATGGCGCTTCGAGCCAAACGACGATTAATTTCTTCAACGACGACACGATCCCGAAGTATATGGCGTTCATCAAGAATGTTACCCAGCACTACGACAGCAATCCTTATGTCAAAATGTTCGACATCAGCGGTCCCGGCTACTATGGCGGTGTGGAAGGCTATCCCGGAAGTTCGATGACGGATCCGAAGCTGTACCTGTACGACAATTATGCCAAAGCCAAGTTCCGTACCTGGCTGCAGACCAAGTATGGCAATCTGACGACGCTGAATGCGGCGTGGGGTTCGTCCTACGCCTTCTGGACGGACGTGCAGCCGCCGTTGCCGGATCGCAGCATGAGCACGGATATCGATATGAGGCACAGTTGGTCCGATCTGATGTACTTTTATCGGGACTCGTTGAACGCCTTCATGGAACCTTTGTTGACAGAGATGAGGCTGTGGACGAACAAGCCGATCAAACTGGAGACGGACGGCGGTTTTATTAACAACCCGATGGAGACGGGCGCTTCGATCGGTCTGACCGCTCGCTTGTTGGCGAACCATCGGCCCGGTGTGCTTGGAGACAGCGTGATGGACGAGAACTTCGGCACGGCGCATCTTCCCGGCTACAAGCGGGCCTATAATCTGGAGACAACGAGCGACAATACGAATATTCAGACGGACAAAATGGCGGAAGACGCTTTCTTCAACAAACTGGTCAATGGCGTCGGTTCGTATCATCGCGTGTATGTCGGCTCGGACTTCGCCGCTTACAACACGTCGACGGGAACGTGGAGCGGCACCGACTACAACGGCAATGGCCATTACACCCAGTTTGCGGATCGAGCGCACCGGCTCACGGACATGGTTCCCGCTTATGACGGGCAGACCGAAACGGCGATTTTCAACTCGATCCTGACGTCCAACTACCGCAAGGGCTATCGCAATCGCGATTATATGGACATCTACAATGCGGATTACTCGCCGGGTTATGTCACCACGCGCTGGGCCAATTGGGCGCGATACTTGTCGCAGCCGGACGTCGTGGACGATTTCTTCATCGAGGATGGACATTTGAACCAGTATAAGGTGTTGATCATTCCGAACTCGGGCTATACTCTCACTTCCCGCGCAGCCGTGGACGCCATCAAAAATTGGGTGTCTAACGGGGGCATTCTGATCGCGTTCGGCAAAGGCTCGCTCAGCTATACGATCGAGAACGATCGCAGCATCTCGGGGGGCACGGGTCTCTCGAATTGGCTGGCAGGGTTGACCGGAGGCACAGCTGCCGTCGCGGCCGCCGGCGACTACGCGCGAATTGTGTCGCCCAAGCCGGCGTGGATAAGCAGTACGTTCTACGCAGGGCAAGCGTTCACCTATGCGGCGGCCTCGGACCAGAAAATGGCGTTAAACACGCTCGCGTCTTCGGCTACGCCGGTGCTTATGGATGCGAACGGGAATGCGCTGATGGTCGAGAATGCCTATGGTTCCGGGCACGTGCTGTTCGGCACGATTCCGGTCAATCAATCCGAGCTGTTCCAAGACAGCGCCATGGGCAATTTGCTCGGCAATTATTTGGACGGCAAAGGAATTTACCGGCCTGTTCTTTTCGATGCGGACCGCTTTAATGTGGCTTACGCAGGCATCAACGAGGTGACGGGCAAGCCGCTGACGATTGTCGCCAACACCGCCGATTCGACGAGCGGGCAAAGCTTGTTTTTCTCGCACCCGGCCAGCTTCAACGGCAAAGAGGCCGAAGCGTTCGTCGTCGCGCCATGGCGCAACGTGGATGGCGGGGTTATCACGGAAACGTCGTTGTCGGGCAATGAGAAGAAGATTGATTATTCCATTTCGTCGGGTTCGGAAGTGAGTTTGCATAACTACCCGAATTCCTCGATTCCGGTCAAAACGGCGACGGCGAATCGTGCGGATAAGCCGATGGCCGCCAAGAAGGCGATCAATGGCATCCAAACGGAAGGGGATGGCTGGGACGG
This sequence comes from Cohnella silvisoli, assembly GCF_021190915.1. GTDB lineage: Bacteria > Bacillota > Bacilli > Paenibacillales > Paenibacillaceae > Cohnella > Cohnella silvisoli. Next base: position 140,971 of record NZ_JAIOAP010000014.1, on the reverse strand, counting down.
CGGACCCGCGGCGAGCGGCGATCCGGCGCAGATTACGTTCGATTTCGGCAAAACAAGAAACGTAAGCGTATTCGACTTGTTTCCCGAGACAGGCAGGGAACCGGACAGCTTGATCGCAGACGTCAATTTCGAGTTCGGCACCTATGCCGGAATGTCATGGACGACAACCGGCACGGCATTCGGAAGCGGTCCGAACGGAACGCCGCACGGCGGGATGAAGGGATGGCGCGGGGCGAAGTGGGCCGATTCTTACTTGGGCGGAGAGTCCGCTACAGGCACGCTGAGAAGTCCGGCGTTTACCATCGGCAAAGATGAACTGACGTTCCGCAAAGCCGGTTGGGACGGCTCCTCCGGAGGCAATCAAAACTACTATTATCTGAAGCGGGCGTCCGACGGGGCGATATTGTTCACGGCGAAGCCGCCGCAAAGCGATGCGTTCGTCCTGGAGCGCTGGGACGTGTCGGCGTATATCGGTCAGCAGGTATATTTCGAGATTGTCGACGGCAACGGTTCGAGCGGCTTTGCTTGGTTGGCTGCGGACGACCTGCGATATTCGGATAACCTGGATTTCGAGCGAGGCAACTTCCAGGATTGGACGGTAACCGGCAACGCCTTTATGGCTTCGCCGTCTTCCGTGCGAACCAACTGGGGTCATGTCGGGAACGTGCAGGGGCAATATTTTGCCGATTCTCGGGCGCTCGGGGCCAAAGAAAACCAGGCGGCTATCGACGGGGAATCACGGACAGGTACGCTGCGTTCCAAGACTTTCGTGGTGGAGAAAAATCTGCTTCTTTTCGACAAGGCGGGCTGGGACGGCCCATCTGGCGGAACTTCCAACAAATATTACTTGAAGCGGGCTTCCGACAACGCGATTCTGATGACGGATTCGCCGCCGCAGAGCGATAATTTCACCACCCAAGTCTGGAATGTAGCCCCTTATGTAGGTACGGCCGTTTACTTCGAAATGGAGGACACAAACAGCGGCTCGGGGTATGCCTGGATGGCGCTGAACAACATTCGCCAGGCCGACAACCGCGATTTCGTAACCAACACGTATGCAGGATGGACAACGACGGGTACGGCCTGGGGGGCGGCACCGCGGAACACCCCGCATGGCGGCTTAAGCGGCCAGCATGGCCCTTGGTGGGCAGATTCGTTCACCGGGGGCGAATCGGCCACCGGTACGCTGCGCTCGCAGCCGTTCGTCGTCGAAAGCTCGCGCATGTCTTTCCTGAAGGCGGGCTGGGACGGTCAGACCGGCGGCAGCAGCAACTTTTTCCGGCTGCGCCGGGCTTCCGACGACGCGATTCTGCTATCGAGCCCGCCGCCGCTGAGCGATGCGTTCGTCCGGCAAGAGTGGGATGTGTCGAGCTACGTTGGCGAGTCCGTTTACTTCGAAGCGGTGGACAACAATTCAGCATCCGCCTATGCCTGGATTGCCGTCGACGATCTGGAATGGAGAGGAGAGGGACCTAAGAGCTTTACGGTATCGACCTCGACGGATGGCGTTACGTTCGGCTCGCCTGTGCTGACCGTGACTAACCAGGGCAATCAAAGCGCGCAGTATTCGTTCCCTGCCGTCAATGCGCGATATGCGCGGATACAGGTAACGAGTGGGTACAGCGATATCCATTCGGCGTTGCGCGAAGTCGTCTGGTACAGCCCTTACAGCGAAATTCCGGTCGTTTCCGCAACCGCGAATTCGGAGCAGTCGGGAAACGGAGCGCTCAAAGCGATCGACGGCATAACGGATGCGGATAGCAATCTGTGGGCGCCAACGGGCAGTCCGAGTCTCGGCAGTCCGAATTGGATTACGCTTGACCTGGGCTCCGTGCAAACGTTCAAAGCGGTGCAGTTGTTCCCGCGGTGGAACCCGACCGGTCATGCGGGGGGACTGGGGCCGAAAGATTTTCAGATCCAGGTGTCAGCGGATAATGTGAACTGGACGAGGGTGTACACGGCCCAAAATAATAATGAGAATGCGGTCAAATATCACTTCCCGCAGCAGTCGGCGCGCTACGTCAAGCTCGTCATCACGAGCGGCTGGGACAACGCGACCCAGATTCGCGAGTTGAAAGTGTTGCGGTAACGCAAGCAGTACGGGGCGGAAGGGTATATCCGCTGAGGAAGGGGAGAGTCGGGTGGAAGACCGCAAGCGCTGGAAAGCAAGCTGGATATGGGCGGAAAAGGATCGGAACGTGCAGGGTAATGAAATGGTCTATTTCCGCAAGACATTCATCATTCAAGAAACGGGGGCTTCGCTCTCGGTATCCATAAGCGCCGATAGCCGGTATCGTTTATACGTGAACGGGCACTCTGCGGTAGTCGGGCCATGCCGCGGCGATCTTAAAACACAATACTACGAGACGGTCGATGTGAGCCGTTATCTGCGGCCGGGGTTGAATGTCCTTGCAGTAAAGGTCGTCCATTATGTACATGACGGGGCGAGGCCGGAAGGGGTATTCTTCTCTCATACGGGCGGACTCATCGTCGACGGAAGCGTTGTTTTGGCGGACGGAACATGTGCCGGGAGCATCGGCACGGACGAAGCCTGGCTATGTCTGAGGGACGAGAGCACCGTCTTTCTTCCAGAGACGATCACATGCGTGGGCGGACCCGAGAAGGTCGACGGCAGTCTTGTTCCTGAAGGGTGGGAGCGCCCGGAGGGGAGCGCAAGCGGAAACTGGCGTCCGGCTATCGTCGTGAAAGAGACGGAAAGTCCTGCCGACGGTTTTCTCGCGCCATGGCAGTTGGCGCCTCGTCCAATCCCTTTCCTCTATGAGCGCGAGAGAAGTTTCGTGCGAATCATGCGGCAGGAGGGCGAGGCGCGCGTGGCGAACGTCTTCTCCGGCCGAAACTGGCTGCGCGTGGAAGACGGAAAGTCCGCTGCGGTCGAACTCGATGCGGGGGAGCTGACGACCGGTTATTTACGGTTCGTGTTGGAAGGAGGCGCGGGAGGCCAAATTCGGTTTCTCTGCTCCGAAAGTTACGAGACACCGGATGGCCAGAAGGGCGTCCGGGACGACACCAGCGGCAAACAATTGCGGGGGTATACCGAATCCTATTCGGTTGCGGGGGGCAGGGAAGAAACGTATGAAACGTTCCTGTTCCGTACGTTCCGTTTTGTCCGTATAGAGATCGAGGCTTCCCTTGGCGAACCGCTTGTCATCCATCATGCAAACTACCGTGAAACCGGATATCCGCTTGACGTGAGGGCGTCTTTCGCCTGCTCCGACGCCTCGCTGAACCCCTTGTGGGACATTAGCGTTCGTACGCTGCAGCGATGCATGCATGACAATTATTTCGATTGTCCGTATTACGAACAGCTACAATACAGCATGGATACCAGGCTTCAGATTCTGTTTACTTACGCGATCAGCGGAGACGATCGGCTCGCGCGTAAAGCGATCTATGATTTTCATAGCTCGTTGATGCCGAGTGGCATGCTTCAATGCCGGTATCCGTCCGTGATCCAGCAAGTCATCCCCGGTTTTGCCCTGTACTGGGTCATGATGGTTTACGATCATCTGCTGTATTGCGGCGACAAGGCTTTCACGGCCAGATTCCGACCGACGGTCGACGCGGTGCTGGACTGGTTTGAGCGGGAGACCGGCGATGCGGGCCTTGTCGGACCGGCGCCTCTTCGCTACTGGTCTTATGTGGACTGGGTACGGGAGTGGGAGGAGACGCGCGGCGTGCCGGATACGAAAGGACCGGTTGCTGTATATAGTCTCTTGTATGCCGACGCTTTGAACAAGGCTGCCGTCATGAATGAGCAGACCGGGCGTCCGGATACGGCAGTCGAGTACCGTAAACGTGCGGCCCGTACGTTGGAAGCGGTGAAGCGGACTTGCTGGTCCGAAGAGAAAAAGCTTTTTCGGGACGGCCCTTCATTGGAACAGTATAGCCAACATACGCAAATTTGGGCCATTCTGGCCGGAGCAGCCGACGAAAGCGTCGCCGGTCGGCTGGCGGAGGCGCTGGTTGCCGATAAGTCGCTCGCGCAAGTTTCATATTCCATGGCCTTCTTCTTATTCCGAGCCTTGTCTGAGACCGGTCGATACGATTCTTCGTTTCCGCTGTGGGAACTGTGGCGTGAACAGGTGGCGCTGCATCTGACGACGTGGTTGGAGGACCCGATCTCTCAGCGCAGCGATTGCCATGCTTGGGGCTCGGTTCCGCTATATGATTTTACTAGCGAGATATTGGGGGTCAAGCCGGCGGCAGTCGGTTATGAGGCCATACGGATCGAGCCCAAGCCGGGACCGCTTGCATGGGCGAAAGGACGCGTCGTCGCAGGCGACCGCATCGTGGAGGTCTCCTGGGAGAAGGATGGCGATCTCTTCCGTTTGAGCGTAAGCGGGCTGGAGGACGCGCCTGCCGAAATTCGGCTGCCCGACGGTTCCGAATATGCCAGCAAGGGTAGGAACCGGTTCGACGTCGTTTCCGGCCGGGGACAAGCTGGCGCTTGACGAAGGCAATGCAAAGGACTTTCAAAATAAAACGGCGGTTCAGGGCGTTTTTGATGCCCCGGATCGCCGTTTTGCAATAAGAATTTTTTTCGCATGTTCCACGAGCAACCTTCCCCTTTATATGGAAATAAAACTAGAGGTACCTTTGCAGAAGGGTGCCTTTTAAATTTCGCTATTTTCATGCGGAGTTTAAAAACGCTGTTGACACGACACCGAAAGGTGTCTTATAATAAAACCGACACCACACGGTGTCTAATCGGATATAACAGGGCATTACTTAGGGGATGGTGTTGTGAGCGTAAACAACCATTTGCGGGACGTGTTTGACGCCATTGCAGATCCAACTAGGCGCCGACTGATTCGTCTGTTAGCAGAGGCAGAGGAGATACCGCTTCATGAGTTAACGGCACAGTTTCAGATGGGTCGTACAGCGGTATCCAAGCATTTGACCATCCTTAAAGAGGCCGGACTGGTACTTGACCGCAAAGTCGGCAGAGAAACGCGATTTAGGCTAAACGCCTCTCCACTCAGAGAAATTCAAGATTGGTTGGCTTTCTACAGCAAGTTCTGGAGTACGAATATGTTGCGCTTGAACCAACTATTAGAGGAGGAAGAAGAATGAGTTTAGTATTATCCTTGGATTTTCAGTACACGGCATCGATCGAGAAACTTTGGTCCGCCTTAACCGATTCAAGCAAGCTGGCCAAGTGGGTGGCCAACATCCATACCGGTGAGGCGATGGCAAATGATTTTAAGCCTGTCGTAGGACACCGTTTTCAGTTCCGTACGCAGCCGAACGAATGGTGGGATGGCATTATCGAGGGTGAAGTGCTTATCGTGGACGCACCAAACCGGGTGTCCTATACTTGGGCCAGCGGAGGGGAGAAGCACACGGTCACCTGGACGCTGCAGGATTTAGGGGACGGCAAAGTTAACCTTCATCTCGAACAAACCGGATTCGCCAATGCTCAAGGTCTAGAAGGCGCTAGGTATGGCTGGGGTAAATGGTGCGGCAACCTCGAACAGGTCGTTGCCTAGTCCCGATAATCGGTTACTGGGATCGGGAAGTCGCCGCGCTGGCAGGCGTTTGGATCGGCATCACCATGCTGGTGGCATTCCTTTCGCATTTCAGAGTCAAGCATCCCGTCGGGCAAGCTTAAGTTCGGGAATAAAAAGAGACAAGGAGAAATGAAAATGACGTATATCGTTGATTTTAATAATGTGTCTACGGTTGGTTTAGAGTCTTCACCCGTAGCAGAGGCGCTTGCTGGTTTACGTGCGAATGAAGCCCGTTACTTTATGAACAAATACAAGCATGAATTTACGGTTGTACCAGCTAGCGAAAGTCAGGAAAGCCTTGACTACGTGAACCGAATTTTGAAAGAAGAACGTAATATTGAGTTTGCGGCCAAGCCTTTAGAAACATCGCGTTTTCAAGTGGAAAATATCCGATTCACCTACGTCTTTTATGAGGATGGTCTTGGGATTAATGTCATGTATACGGTTGATGATGCAGGGAAACGGGCCGTTGGCTTTAAGCTTTCCGAGGGGATGGAGGTACCAAAGGAGTTAGAAGGGAAGTTTAAGTTTGCTAGGCAGAAGTCGAAACTTGCTGGAACAATTCGGGGCTCGTTTTTTGTGATTAAAGGACAATATTAAGGTAAGGTATATAAGCCTCTATTCCGAGCGGCGGAATAGAGGCTTTTTCTGGTACGCCCAGCATGTCCGTCATCTATACGGTGTAACATATCAAGTCTTCCTAGCAACAATGAAATATTCCTGAGAACTTTTTTTCAAGCAATCCGATTCGACAATTGAAAAATTCCCTTCCTCAATTGAATCGACTAAATTGCGTATTTTAAATGATCTTATATTCGGCACTAAACCAACTCTACCTGCAAAGAATAACAAGTTTCTTAGAAATATCTTTTCTCCCACGCATGGTGTTGCAGAAATCAATAATCCTCCTGGTTTCAACAGTTCATTCATTCTTTGTAGAACGATTTGTTCATCTTCCAACAAATGCAGAACATGAAAGACCAGGATGACATCAAATGAGCCTTTCTTATACCTTTCATCAAAAATGGTCGAATGAGCATAGTTTATATTTGCAATGTTTCGCTCTTTTGCCTTTTTTTCCGCAATTCCTATCATATTAGAAGATATATCAATCGCATGAATCCCTGTCACATATTCTGCAATTTCATTTGCTATCAATCCAGTCCCACAGCCGTAATCCAACACAATGTCGCTTATTTTGAGATGAGTTTTCGTTCTTTTTATTATATTGGCGTAAGTCTGTTCATCCTTCATCTCTGCTTGATCATATTTACTTGCTGTTTTGTCCCAAAAACGTTCTGATTTATTCATTTCAGTGACACCTCCGCCCGGTTGAATCCTTTAAGGATTAGCCATATAGCCAAAACCAATTGTTGAAAGGCTATTGGCATGTCCAACATCATATAGGTTGCATCCAGACCGATGAAGCGAATCATAAATAGTAAGCTTGCCAATATGGACAATGTAGTCCCAATAAGACCCGAAATGGATAACCAACGTGGAACTAATTTGGTTTGGTAAAATATGCAGTTAAACAAGAACATAGCCAAAACAAATGCCAGGGTCGTGGCCACATGGTTCGCCAAATCGCGTCCTTCCCGTAACAATCCACCCAGGGTCTGAAAATAAGAACCATTCAGAGCTCCAACTTTTGCAAAATCTTGGCTTAATGTCAGTAGCAACAATAGAATGATTACACCAATAATAATGAACACACCCGCAATGATGCCGAAAGCAACAGATCCAAGAGCTAAACCTTTATTATGCTTACTTAAAATCGGATACATCAAAATAGGAATACCCACATATGCAACAACCATTAACAACTGGAAAAACGCTCCTATTAGTACTTGATTTTCATTTGTAGAAGCCTTGACAAGGTAGTCTGCTCCATCTATAACAGGAACAACACTAAATATACCTGTAACCAACCCGGCTATTAATAACACCCCAGTAATTACTGCAGACCTTCTATGGCTTATCATCATATTGAAATACCTCTTCGATGGACTTACCGAAAACACGCGCGATGCGAAAAGCCAACTCCAATGAAGGTGAATAATTCCCCTTCTCGACAGCAACAATCGTTTGTCTGGTGACCCCAGCCTTATCTGCTAATTGCTGCTGGGTCATCTCGTTATGATGAAAGCGAAGATTCCGTATATGATTGCTGATCGCATCCTTTCCCATGTTAAACTCCTTTTCTATAAAAATATAATTGAGCGATACGTCCCAGTAGATCGGATAAAAAACCGAAGAGGATCAACACAAGAAACGTTAAGTAAGTTGGAAGATCCGTAACGAGCGGAACCATGGATAATATAAACCCGAGGAAAAACACATAAAGCGAAATCCGGTCTGCCTTCAACTCGATGATCTTATCAAACTCATCTTCAAAAGAAGGCTCATCTTCATTCGTGGCGATTTTATTGAAGATGACAAACCCGATATGAATGATAACCTTAGCTACAATCGACACCGGGAGCAGCACCAGAATGAAGGAACCCCAAAAACTGAAGTCGCTGGCCGAAGTGATGCTGCCTTCCTCGGCATTTTTTATCGCGTATAAAGTGTAGAGGGTGAAGATGAGTATACTGCTGATGATGGAAACAAAAATTTTTTTTTCTTGATAGGACATATTGACCTCCTAATTAAAGTGTAATTCACAAAATGTAAACTAAACTATACACAATGTAATTAAAACTAGATTTTTTGTCAAGTTTGTTTTACACAAGTGCAGATTATCCTACACCATCGCTTTCTAACAAGGAATAAAAATTATCGCGGTCATCGAATTTGCCAAGCGTCTTATCTCCCCATCGACCTGAAAAAAATTTTACGTGAAACCGGATGAATTGGAAAAAGCGATATCGCTCTTCATACTCGGAAATTCATTCCTATTTCGAAAGCATAAGAGGGGATCCCCCGCTATGTCACTCATTTGCACATTATCTCTTGACGAGATGAGATTTGGGGATTGTGATAACGTGCCGGTCAACTCAACAAGGTAAATCAATAAAAAGGCCGACTTTTCGAAGTGCCTCGGCACCGAATCGTCAGCCTGTCGTGCAGATCATGAAAATAAAAATCCATAAGAACATCAAAGAAGGAGCATGCCGCGGGCAGCTCCTTTCGCATTTTTCGCCGATAGACCCGTGTAACTTGTTAGGAGGCTAAAACGGGCCTTATTGATGATACGGACGACGGAAAGAGATGATGAACGGTATCATAAAGTTGTGGTAAAGAAGAAGTTCGAATTGAATAGTTTCAGTGGTGTTTAATTAACAGTAACCACTCATGTGGAATGTATAATAGTCGCCCTGCATACCAGTGCATTCAGCTATTAAACAAATTCATCATAAATAATGTTATAGGCGCAAATGCTGCTTGCATATTTGCTACTACTATCACCATCATTAACAAAGAAAGAACAGCCGTGGCAATTCCAAAAACAAAGTAGGCTTTTTCTTTAAATCTCCATTTTGAATCATTTGATTTAGCCCTTTTTATTAATGCGTTCCAAATATACACACTAAGTCCCACAAATAGTATCAACAATATTCCACAAACAATAGCTTTTGTAGTATGAAACTCAATGCGTTTATTTATCTTTTCCTGAAGAATAGACGGGATATTTTCATTACCTGATTGTATCCATTCATTAAACGCATAGCGTAATTCGTCCTTATATGTTGCTCCATTGGATATTTTAAACGAAACATTAAGCAATGAAAACCCATGCAACGGATTCAATGCATTTGTCAGATTTGCCACAACAATCAAAATCATCAATAAAGCGACGCTACTACTCAAAAGCCCGAAAGAAAAGTATGCTTTTCTTTCAAATCCCCATTTTAACTTGCTTATCTTAGGCGATCTTTTAAATTTAGTCCAAAAAATTATACTAAGCAATGCGAATATGAGTACCAAGCATCCACCAACAATAACGAGTACAGCATGATACTTAGTATAATCACTAATGAGTGCATTCACGGCGGGGTTAGATTGTGAACCTGATTCAATTATCTCACTTAACGTACGTTGTAACTCGTCATTCATTTTAACTGCCTCCGAAATTTGATTTGTGCTTTGTATTCTGTTGTGCCGATAACCATTTGCATGAATAAAAGTCCCACGAATATAACCGCAGGTGGAGCTTAATGAACGTGTCCGGTGTGACGTATGGGTGAAGATGGAGGACAGGCCCGGTGCCCACATCAGGAGCAGCATAAAGATCGGGGATTTCATCGCCAGCACATAGCCAAGTATGGAGAGAGGAATGAGCATTGCGAAGAAAACGAGAAGACCCCGCCTAGCAAAACGAATTCGCTCCTTCTCCCCGTCTGCCCCTATGGTAGGGGGGTGCTAAAGTTTGTTTTCAAGATCGTAGCCCCTTTTTTCAAAGTATGTATATCCATTTTGAAGTATAGCAATTGCTCCACCCTGATCAGAATCAGCTCAAGTCTAGTCTTTTCCCAGACCTAAGCCCTGTAAGGATTGACATATTGTTGAACATTCAGCAAACGGCAGCCGATCGATTTGACCGGCTGCCGGAGAGAAATTGTTTGTTAAGTTGGTGATTTGCGTAAATCCGTGCTGCCGCAAGCCAGATAAACTTGCCGGGATGCGATTTCGTTTAGCATACCGGATTTGCCCTTCCTGGATTGAGCCAGCACTAAAACCATTTTCGGTCAACGTGAGTGGGAACAAGGAGTCAGGTCCGTGAGTGCTCACATCATTCAAGTTTACTCTCTAAACTAACGACAATATTCCTTGGACTTCGAGCAACAAAAATTCAACTGGTTCAGTATAATCAAAATTATATTTAATGTGTGGTAAAAACGCAGGGACGTATATTAAATCTCCAGGCCCTAACTGAACATACTCTTTGAATCTCTCTCCATAGTAAATCCTTGTGTGACCACTCAAAATATAAACACCTGTTTCAGTCTCACCGTGATGATGCGTTCCAGATACTTTGCCGGGGGCTCCAGTAACACGTCCCATCCAAAGATGTGGCGCTCAACATCTGTTCTCATTAGCTAATTTTCGATTTGGTTAGTAGCGGTGTCAAGCTCCGATGCACGTACTCACTTTTATTCTATTAAAAACAGAACATTGCCATGAGTTAGTTGATTTTTGCGAAGGGGCCTGGGAAGTAACCGATTTATTTCGCATTAGTGGAGAATATAATTATCTCATCAAGATCCAAACAGCATCCATTAAGGAACTTTCCGAATTTCAAGATTCCCTTATAAAGCTCGGACCTTCAAGTCTCATATCAGTTTGAAAAATATATTGGAAAACAGGGTTTTGCTCTAAATACGAGAAAACACAATATAACATTCCACAAGTTATACAGTCATAATGCTGGTGCCTATCCATAAAGAAACCGCCGGATCGTGTAGACCGACGGTTTTGCTGTGTTGCGTGATAACAAACGATGGGCGATAAAGTAATCTTCTGACTACCTAATAAATTCCCCCGAAGCTACAGACAGTCATGGAGGTTATTTAAAAGCACGGGTGACTTCTTGAGTTACGCGGCGCAGTATAGCTAATTGTTCTTCCGTCAGTCCCTCCGTTATTGCGATAAATCCGTCAATGGCTTCTCTCCGCGCAATTCCCTCTTTATATTTATCTTGGTCTAGGTAGACCACTTCGTGTAAGGAGACGTTTAGCGCAGAAAGGACTTTTTCCAAAGTATCCATGGAAAAATTACGTTCTCCTCTCTCCAACGCCCCTATGTATCTATAGTCTAATCCAGAAGTATCTGCTAAGTTTTGCTGTGTCAGTCCTTTAGCAAGGCGGACTGCTCGGATACGATTGCCGACATAATTACGTAAATCTGCCATCTAACCACCTCAATACAAGCTTAGGCGAGTTAGAAAATTATATGCAGGGTATCATAAATAGTTTTTATTCTAAATAACTACTTAAAAGTAGTATAATAGTTTAGGATGTTGGCTATTACAGTGTGTGTAATTCTCAGTCTCTAATTATGAGTATACGAGGAGGTTAAAAGTAATCGAATATTCAATGTCGTTGACACCTAGGCTTTCGACCTCCGAGTTTAGAAAAAATGAGTCCTCGCCAACCCGCTTCAAGAGCATAGCCATAGTAAGTCTTCGTATTGTGCGTGAGGCGTCGTTGTTTTCTAGAATGAAAATCGATACTCCCGAGAAGGCCAACGATATATTTCGCCAATTTCTCGATTCTGAAAGCGATCGGGAAGGTTGCGCGCTGCTTTGTCTGGATAGCCACAAGTATCCTACGCACCTTCAAGTGATTTCCATTGGGATACTGAACGCGACGTTGATTCATCCTAGAGAGGTGTTTAAGACGGCAATTTTGGCCAATGCAGAATCAATAATTTGTGCACATTGGCATCCGAGCGGCGATCCTGAGCCGAGTATTGAAGATGTTAAAATTACGCATCGATTAGTAAGAACGGGCGAAATTGTTGGTATAGAGTTGATGGATCATTTGATTTTAGGCTCGGATAATGGTTTTATCAGTCTCAAGGAGAGCGGGCTAATGGACATGATGGAGTTCGTGGGATTAAATAGTTTGGCTGTCCAGGACCACGATATGCTGTAACTTCGAAAGACGATAAAAACTTAAAGCCAAGCCCAATGATTCGGAAACAAAAAGAAGAACCAGTGTATATCTGCCGGTTCTTCTTTTTATATAAAATGATTTGCATGCAAAGAAACATCGTGATAAGATTAAAGGGCCATTGCCAAAAAAATTTCTTAAGACAGAGAAATAACATTTTATCTACACTATTATCATACCACGAGGATTTGCGGTTTGTCAAACGTAATTTTGCTTCTCTATATAAGGCCGAAAAGGAGCGTGTTCGTGAAGATGATTAACGCGAAGGATTGGCAGCAAGAACAGGACCGGCTAGATCTGGTTACGGAAGGACTGCGATCGACAATCGCCGAACTGGAACCGGAGGTGGCCGGGCTGCGCGATCAGGTGGCGGACATTCGCAAGCGATTTTGGGAGGAAGTTACGGTCAACACGAGCACTGACGAAGATTTCGAAGAGACCTTCTACAGTATAAAGCAGCAAGAAGCGGTGTTGTCCGAACGTGAGCGCAGTCATCAACTACGGATGCAGCGATGGAAAAGCATGAAGCGACTGCTGCCGTCTCCCTACTTCGGGCGCATTGATTTTCAAGAGGATGGCCTGAGCGTCAGCGAGCAAATTTACATCGGCGTATCGTCTTTCGTCGATGCAGACGGGATGAGCTTTCTGGTGTATGACTGGCGAACACCAATTGCAAGTATGTATTACGACTATTCCCCGGGGGAGTCGACCTATGAAACGCCGGGCGGACAAATCACGGGCACGATGATGCTGAAGCGGCAATACCAGATCCGCGACGGTCAGCTCCAGAATGTGTTCGACACGAGCTTAACGATCGGCGACGAATTGCTTCAGCAGGTGCTTGGCAAGGGCGCGGATGCGCAAATGAAGAGTATCGTGGCGACCATCCAAAAGGAGCAAAACGCCATCATCCGCAACGACAAGAGCCGTATGCTCATTGTGCAGGGGGCGGCCGGCAGCGGAAAGACGTCCGCGGCTCTGCAACGGGTAGCATACTTGTTGTATAAACACCGCGATAGGCTCAAGGCGGACCAGATCGTTCTTTTCTCGCCTAATCCGATGTTTAACAGTTATGTATCCACGGTTCTTCCCGAGCTCGGCGAGGAGAACATGCAGCAGACGACCTTTCAGGAATATCTGGAGTATTGGCTTGGATCCACGTTGCGTTTAGAGGACCCGTTCGAGCAGATCGAATATGTACTAACGTCAACATTTTCTCAAGCGTATGAGTCACGGCTGAGCGGGATTCAATATAAGGCGTCCGAAGCTTTCCTGCAAGCTCTCCAAAGCTATGCGTTGTGGCTGGGGAAGGAAGGCATGCTATTCCGCAGTATCCGTTTCCGGGACCGCGAGTTAATTACCGCGGAGCAAATGAAATCCCAATTTTACAGCTACGACAGTTCCATCCGCCTGGCTAATCGCGTCGTTCTGCTGCGGGAATGGCTGCTGCGAGAGCTGACTTCGCTGGAGCGTAAGGAGCAGGAGGCGCTCTGGGTTCAAGATGAACTCGACTACCTCGACAACGAGCAATATGCCGAAGCCTACAGCGAGCTGCTCAAGAAATACCAGCGAGAAGAGGCCGTTTTCGATTTTACCAAACAGTATGTGGAAGTCTATGGGGAGTTTCGCGGGAAGGAGCAGGGGGAAGAAAACGTCTTCGACTTTTCCGTGCAGGAAGAAGAGCTGCTGAGCCGCATGATCGTGAAGGAACACTTCAAGCCGCTGAGGCGCGAGGTGAAGCGGTTAATGTTCATAGATGTGATCGGGCTGTACGATCAGTTGTTCAGTGAAGATGCCGCTTATCGGAAAATGACGAACGAGACCGAATTGCCCGAACGGTGGCCGGAAATCTGCAAGCAAACGAAGGAGAAGCTGAGTCGAATCGAACTGTTTTATGAGGATGCTGCCCCGTTCCTGTGTTTAAAAGAACTCGTCGAGGGCGCTCGGACGAACACGGAGGTGCGGCATCTATTTGTCGACGAAGGCCAGGATTATTCGCCATTCCAATTCGCGTTTCTCAAACAGCTGTTTCCTCGCGCACGCATGACGGTACTCGGCGATTTCGGCCAAGCGATCTTCCCTCAAGCAACGAATCTGCACGAGGCGGATTCGCCGTTGATCCGGCTTTACGGCGAAGGTGAAACGAGCCTGATCCGCCTTGTCCGAAGTTATCGTTCAACTCGCGAGATTGTGGAGTTTACGAAGTCGCTGCTGCCAAGCGAAGAGATCGTGCCTTTCCAGAGGAGCGGCAGGAAGCCGTACCTCTCGAAGGCTGGCAGCGGTGAAAAGCGGGCGGCGCGAATAAAAGAAGACCTTGCGGCGCTCAAGGCTGAAGGCTTCGACTCCATCGCCGTCATTACGAAGACTGCAGCCGAAAGCCGTGAGGCCTATGAAGTATTGACGGCACAGGGTTGCGAGTCTCTGCGGCTCATTACGAAGGAGACGCTCACCTTTGAGAAGGGAACGTTGGTTATTCCCGCCTATCTCGCTAAGGGAGTTGAATTCGACGCCGTGCTGATTTACGATGCTTCTTCGCAAACGTATCATCGGGAAAGCGAGCGTAAGCTCTTCTATACAGCATGCACGCGCGCGATGCATCGGCTTCTGCTTTACACGACAGGGGAATGGACGCTCTTCATTCAGGCAATGGATACGTCTTTGTATGAGGTAGTGTAACAAGGGTTTGATGCACGGCTGTTAGAGCCGGCGTTAACTTCATTAAAGCGAGGGGTGACGAGTCATTCTAAAAATCAGCTCTTTTTCTAAATTAAGTCATGTTTCAGTCAAAACATTACGATACTACGATCATCTGGGGCTGTTAATGCCGACTATAGTAGACCAAAGCAACGGATATCGATATTATTCCGCTGAACAGCTTTTGACTGTTAAACGTATTCAAGCGTTTAAAGAACAAGGTTTCACTCTGGAACAAATCAAGACCTTTCTGCAAGAACATGCAGCATCAGCCAATGTGAAAAAGACTTTGACCGCCAAACAAACGGAACTGCAGCTTACGATACAGGAGGCGCAACGTCAGTTAAATGAAGTTTCCGAAAGGCTTACCCGCTTTGAATATTCGGATGAGCCCGATGCGGCACTCCCCGTAACCATGCGGAAAGTAGCGCCTGAGCTTGTTGCATCCATTCGCAGTGTCGCTCCACGCTCAAATTTGTGTCTGCTGCTGGACGAGATCACTCAGTACACTCGCTCATATGGCGAGGATGAAAGTCGCTCATTGATCATAATCTGGCATGACTGGGAGAGTGAAGATCTAGCTGACATGGAGGTTGCCATTCCTATCAAGAAAAGCATACCAGAGAACGACAGAGTAAGAATGACTATGTTACCTGAGCTTAAGCTTGCTGCTTCCGTTGTACACTATCGCGATCCTTATAACAATGATTTTTCAGTTTCTGATGAGATCGTAACTTGGATAACGTCTAATGGGTACCGAGTGTCAGACAAAGAGCCGATAAGGGAAATATATTTAACCGCGGACAAGGATATTTATGGAAATAAACGCAAGTCGGAAATACTCATTCCAATCGACACTGCCCAAAAAAGATCCATTCCATTTCCTTTTTTATTTTTGATTTTAACTTGACTCTCCCCCTAAGGGGAGGGTGTAGGCTTTAACTACACGAAAGGAGTTAAGACAATGAGACGATTAGAAGGAAAAGTTGCATTGGTCACCGGCGGTAGCAGAGGCATTGGGAAAGGTATTGCGTTGCGATTAGCAGAAGAAGGAGCTATCGTCGTCGTTCATTATGGCAGCAATAAAGAATTGGCTGAGCATGTGGTACGTACAATTGAAAATAACGGGGGCCGGGCAATAGCTATTGGTGCAGCCCTCGATTCCGTCGCAGGAGTTACTCAACTTATTCACACCTTGAAAGAAAAGCTGACCCAATCATTGGGCGATAGCCATTTCGATATTTTAGTCAATAATGCCGGAATCGGAACATCGAACACTTTCGAGGAGACAACAGAAGAAGCTTTCGATGCATTATTTTCCGTTAACGTCAAAGCGCCCTTCTTTCTGGTACAGCAAGCACTGCCGCTTCTTCGAGACGATGGACGTATTATTAATATATCTTCCGGCGTGACACGAATCGCCTACCCCCACATTATGGCATACAATTTAACCAAGGGTGCTATCAATACGTTCACGCTGCATCTTGCCAAATTAGTTGGCTCAAGAGGCATCACTGTCAACGCCGTCCTGCCGGGCATAGTCGATACCGACGTTAATTCCTCTTGGCTGCATACCCCTGAAGGTCACAAACATGCGGTCGAAATGTCGGCACTAGGCAGAGTTGGTCAACCTTCTGATATTGCGGATGTCGTCGCCTTTCTCTCATCGCCGGACAGCCGCTGGGTAACAGCACAATTGCTGGATGCGACAGGAGGTTCTCATCTGTAACTGAATCTTGCAAAAGACCGGGGCAACTTAGGCTGCTTCCGGTCTTTTGCAAGTTGTAAACGATGAAGATTGATTAGAAATTTTCCAATACAATCTTTCCTATCGATCTTCCTGTTTCCACTTTTTCATGTACTAAACGCAGGTTTGCTGCATTAATTGGCTCTAGGCGTTCAGTTAAAGTCGTTTTCAACTTTCCGTTATCGATTAAATCAGCCAGTTTATTCAGCAGATCGTGTTGTTTGATCATATCTTTAGTTTGGAACATGGATCGGGTAAACATGAGCTCCCATACAAACGTGATACTTTTAGCAAAAAGCAGGTCCATATCCAAGCTTCCCGTCCAAGAAGCCTTATTTGCAGGAACGATTGAACAAATCTTACCTTGGGGGGCTATGACCTCTGCCATATTCGCAAAATGTTGTATCGTGTCATTTAAGCAAAATATATAATCGACCGTCTCAAATCCTATTTTCTTGAGTTGCGGTGCAAAATCGTTATTGTGGTTGATTGTAAAATCTGCCCCTTGATTTATGGTCCACTGGATTGACTCTGGGCGTGAGGCAGTACCAATTACAGTTAGACCTGCTAATTTAGCAAGTTGAGTAGCAATCGATCCTACTCCCCCTGCCGCGCCAATAATGAGTAAGCTTTTATTTTTGTTTTCTTCTGCGCTATGACTGATTCCTAAACGATCAAATAAGCCCTCCCAAGCAGTAATCGAGGTAAGCGGTAATGCGGCTGCTTGTGCAAAATCCAAACTTTTCGGCTTGTTTCCCGCGATTCGTTCATCAACCAAGTGAAATTCACTATTACCGCCTGGGCGAGTCACACTGCCCGCATAATAGATCTCGTCCCCAGGTTTAAATAATTGACAATCAGGTCCGACCTGTTCCACGATCCCGGCTACATCCCAACCAAGAATTTTGGGTGATTCTTTTTCATAGTTGTTGTTCTTTCGAACGCCCAAGTCGGCAGGATTGACGGAGATGGCTTTTACCTCCACGAGTAGATCACGACCTGTAGGAATCGGTTTTTCTATAAATAGATCAACAAGGCTCTCCGGATCGGATAAATCGAGATAGCGGTAAGCACCGACTGCTTTCATTTTTTGGTTATTGCTCATATTTTTCTTCCTTTCAAGTTAGTTTATCGTACATTCGAATTATATGTTGTATACTTACTTGAAGGAAGTACGCATAATTTTATTATATAGTATTAAAAATCATACCATTGAAGGGGGACTGGGAAATGGGCGATCGAAGAAACAAATACGGTGCTATTCCAAATATAGAAGGATGTCCTGTGGAGACAACTCTGGATGTCATCGGCGGAAAATGGAAAGGGATCATTCTCTTTCATCTTATTGATGGAACGAAAAGATTTAATGAATTCCGGCGTCTCAATCCGGGTATTACGCAGTTTATGCTTACGCTTCAGTTACGGGAGCTTGAACGGGATGGCATCATTCACAGAGAAGTTTATAAAGAAGTTCCGCCCAAAGTGGAATATTCTCTTACTGATTTTGGAAGGACCTTGGAACCGCTCATCGTATCTATGAAAGCATGGGGGGAAACTTATAAAATCAGACTTAGCGAAATTAGAACGCCACAAGGGGAAGATGCTTGAGTGTTCGGATGGGAGAAGTGCAGGATAAGAAAAATTAATGTACGAGATGAAAGGGGAGAAAAATGAAAAGCATATTGTTCAAGTATATGACTAAATTTACATCTCTTAACGATGAGGAACAACAGGCTATCGCTGAAGATATCCTTATTGAGGAATATACAAAGGGAACAATGCTCCTTAGACAAGGAGATGTCCCTGATAAATGTTATTTCGTATTGAAGGGATGTGTAAGGCAGTATTCGATAGATGAAACGGGAAAAGAGGTCACATCCAATTTCTATACAGAAGAGCAAGCGGTCTCTATTTATAATCGTCATCAACAAAATAAGACATCTGCGTACACCTTAACTTGTCTAGAAGACTGTATATTGGTTGTTGGTGATCTTGATGCCGAAAAGGACATGTTTCACAAACACTCACAATTGGAAACCATGATACGCAAGATGGTAGAAGAAAACCTGGGTGAGGTACAAGATGAATTGACTTCATTTATCGCTTCTGCACCTGAAGAACGCTACAAAGCGCTATTGCGAAAAAGACCTCATCTAGTCAATCGTGTACCTCAACACCAATTGGCGAGTTATCTTGGTATTACTCCAGAGTCATTAAGTAGAATCAAGAAGCGGATCAATACCAGTGATTTTTAGAAAAGTTGTCATGTGTTATTAGAGAGTTTTCCTCCTCGGAGAAGCAGCCATATCCCAAAGCCTAGTTCTCCTGCGACCATTGGTGCAGTAAATACAAGATTAAGTATTGAAATTACCCGATCATATTGTGGAAGAAACGTTTTGCTTAGATGAATGACAATATAGCCTATTGAAGCAAGCAACAATAAAATGCTGATAACTTTAGGAATGCTGCCTGATTTGAAAGCCACATAGCCCACAATCAACAGATGCCCACCAAAAACGATCAAACCAATAGACCAAATAGACTCGAATGCTTCAAGGAATAGCATCATAAGCGATTGCGTTTGTTCGATTTTAAATGAGGATAAATCGTTTGTATGTCTCGAGAGAAGCAGCACAAATATCAAGTTCATTATGGCAATTTCCAATATAGTCGAATAGGTAAGACGGAGCCATGCACCGAGCAATGAAAGGCTTTTGTTAATTGGCTTCAGGAAGATATAGAAAGCCCAGGTGACCACTATGTCACAGATCAGGATGATGACCCACCCAAAGATTTCAGCTTTGAAAAGGTTATTTGATGACACGATGTTGTTAAATGTGGCGATGGGATCGCCTTGTACCACAAGACTTTCATGGACAAAGCCATAGGAAAAAAATGAGGCAAGTGCCATAATGATAAGCGAAGTACCAGCAAATAATGCAGATTTTCGCTGATACGATAGTTCATTTACTGAGGTAGCCATAAGATAGCCTCCTATATAAGATTGTTTATTTTCATTATAATTAGGAGGAGTATGACTGGTCATTGACTTAAATCAAGTCGTTATGACCGTTAAGCTGAACCCTATCACAAGTAATAAATAAAAATGAAGCCCGCTTAGCCGTTTTATAGGCTGGAGCGGGCTTCATCAATTATTATTTTTTTATCGTCGCTATATATTTAGGGGCGTTTTTGTTTTTTATACGCATCATAAAAAAGAAATTCGACATAAATAGCGTTTATTCCTTTACTTAGCTGCTGCATATGTTCCTCTAGAGATGGCGGTCCGTGAGTTCATACATCACTCAAAAGAAACCGCCGGATCACGTGGACAAGTCCATGCGGGATTAAGTTGAAACGGTTTATTAAGATGTAAGAGCCCAGTAGATATTGGTCAACCGCCGGTTTCCTTCGATCGCGATCCGATCAAGTATCCGATAATCGTCATTTCGACGGGGAGCACCAGCGACCACAATTCCTTTAATCCGAAGTCGGCCGAACGGTACTTCTCGGGCGTTAAGGTATAGACCAACGCGATGAGGAGAATGCCGAGCGCGATCGTGCCTACGATGTACAAGCGGACGTTGTCCCCCGAGCCGAAGAACTTACCGAGGAAGCCGAGTTCGGCTTTGCGTTTTTCGCTCTCCGCGTTCGCCGCGATGATCTTGCTGGCGACTTTAGGGTCTTGGATTTCGATTTTATTCATGATCCGGGACCCCTTCCCCCGCGTAAAATGTAAAGTTCAGCAACCAAGCCGTCGAATCGAAATTGATGGTCACCTCGTAACGAAGAGACAGTTTGCGATTGTTCAGAACCCCGAGATGGATCATATCCTGGTTGCCGGTCGGCTTGCCTCTCGGAAAGTTGATGCATGCGATTCGCACCTCGTTGTGTCGGACAAGGCGAATGTCCGTCATGAAGTCATCCCGTTCCGGTTCATGTTCAATACAGAATACGAACGTCAAAGGATCGTTCTCTTCGGACAACGTGATTTCGATCGGGCTCATCCCGTAAGCGAATACTCGGCCGTGATAAACGACTTCGAATCCTCCAGACGTTATTTTCATGTTCATCCCCCCCGAGACAGACTTTCATTCGTACGAGCTTTATCTTTCTATTTTACGATAGTAGCGATCGGTACATGACAACTGACACGGGTTTTCCCGAAGTAAGGTCCTTTATTTGACGGTGGGCACTGGAATTGGCGGCGGAGCAGTCGTAAACGGAAAAGTTTGAGAGGGATTCAGTCACCCTGAAATGGGACATATCAAAGTTCAACCGCACCCGCACGATTCTTTTCATGGGTTATGTCCGTTTCTTCTTTCAACGATATCCGGGATCGATGAAAAGAGTAAAATTTATTTTGTTCTTCATCCATAAAGAAACCGCCGGATCGCGTTGACCGGCGGTTTTGCTGTTGTTGCGTGATAACAAACGATGAGTCGAGTACGCCATTGGCTATACGAGGATGTTCCGACGTAGAAAATATTTCGGACCAAGCCAATAGCTGGTTTTTATGCGCTAATTTTTATTATCGAGGGGAATAGTCGTCAGTTGCTGCCAACCTTATTCCGAAGCTTCATTTTCGCATGTTTCATGGGCTTTTTACACCGAATAGTTATTCTAATGATCATGACAACTGCTATGAATACAAAAACAAGCCACGAAATCTTTAATGCATTCATGGCTATTATTGTATCAAAGTTCATCATAAGTGCTCCTTTTGTTGCTAGTCTCTAAACTAATGAATCAAACCGACCATGAATAGAGCGCTGAATGTTCCGAGCAAGCATCCGGCGATGCAGTCCGAGGGATAGTGAAGTCCCATGTAAATGCGCGATAAGCCCACATTCAATGCCAGCGGTATTAAAATGAAAGTCAGCGAATGAGAAACAAATAAGAATGGTGTGATGATCGAGAATATTGCCGTCGTGTGTCCCGATGGAAAAGAATGATCCTTCAGCGGATTTCTGCCTACTTTTGTTTGCGGTAAAACCAAATATGGCCGAGGTCTTTGAATCTTCTTCTTGATTATCGCTGCAATAATATGACTCGCCGTCAAGGCGGCCATGCTCTGCCAGCCTGCAGTGCCCCATGCACTAGGGGCAAACAGGGCCATAGACAACGTGAATAGGATCGTAAAGGTTGCTCCGCCGATATGGGTGAGTAAGCCGAAAATACGATCGAGAGACGTATGACGTATCGTATGATTGCACCAGATAAACATACGTTTTTCATGGCCATGCAGCCATTCCATATATTGATTTATCATAAACCCCCACCGATTGAACCCCGCTAAGAAGATGTTTTTTATCCTACCATATAATTCTGAAGATAAAATGAGTGATTTTCTAAATTTATTTTAAAGACCGAATTGGGTGCGACAACCCCCTCCGGAGAACAATCGGTGACAATCTTCCTCGGGAAGTTATATAGCCATAAAGCTGGTGC
Source organism: Cohnella silvisoli (assembly GCF_021190915.1). Classification (GTDB taxonomy): domain Bacteria; phylum Bacillota; class Bacilli; order Paenibacillales; family Paenibacillaceae; genus Cohnella; species Cohnella silvisoli. The sequence continues at coordinate 118,931 of NZ_JAIOAP010000014.1, read as the reverse complement.
TTGATCCATAAAAAAACCGTCGGATCGCGTAGACCGGCGGTTATGCTGTTGTTGCGTGATAACAAATTCCATTGGGATTATTCCACCACTTGAAAGGACGTTGCAGCGACAGGCAGTCCCATAAATTCGCAATATCGCGCGGCAGCCTCGATGATGCGCTCTTCAATGTCTTTCAGAGGCGCAAATAGGTTAAATTCGATATCGATCCCTTTACTTTTAATCGTCCGTTTCCATTTGCCGGCGACTTGACCGTCGATAACGATGGTCGGCATGAATACGCCATTATTGCCGGGGACAATATGGGGGGCATATTCTGCTTTTAATACCGCGCTCCGGTCTTTATAGCCAAGCAGATATTCATCGTATCCCGGAAGCAGATAGACAGTCGGTCCTTCATCTATTGAGCCAATTTGGACGTGGTCGGCTCTCCAATACTCCTGTCCGCCTATCTTTTCCGATACCAGCCGGGACTGTACAGCTTCGACTCCCTGTCTTGCATCCGAGAGCGTGATGCCAGCCCACCAGGCCAAATCATATACGGTTGCTGGACCATGGCTGGTATAATATCGCTCCGCGAGCAAAGCGAGCGCCTCGCTCCTGGATAATTCCTTCGCGGCAGGCACCCACTCATCCAGCAAAACAAAGGTTTGCTGCTTGCCTTCCTTCGGCCCTAGACAAATGTGGCCGCTCTGCGCGAGATACCACAGAAGATGATATCCCCGCTGATTTTTCGTGCTGATCCCATCTTCCTCCAGCAATTGCATGAGATTGGGCCGGGTTATCCGCTTGTTCCCTTGCAATGCGTCATAGATGATCTGCCTGCAGCGTTCGATGATCTGCTGGTTAAGCTCCAATTGTTCCAGTCTACGCTTATCCTGCGCCAGAATGCGCGAAGCCAGAAGCTTCAGCATCCATCTCACGTCTTCTGGAGACACGAAATGAATCGTACCGCGGATCGGCCAAGTCAGCATAATTTTACGATCCTCGATGCTTTGCTCGATATCCGCCGCAGTAGCAGATTGCATACGCATTCCGACTGCCCACAAGGCCTGATGATAATCCTGTGCCTGCAGAGCGCCGAGCTGTTGGACAACCTGTTCTGGCTTGTCCACCTTCCCGCCAGCTATGAGCATATTGTACATCCGTCGATAAGGAATGCTTTGTTCCCTCATGGATTCCATCATGGTCTTGTTTCTCCTTTCATTAAAGTAATACCTTCAAGTGCTGAGTTAATATAAAAAGTTAGAAATCGCATAGCATCAACGTCAAAATAGCTAAAACCGAAATATTGCATGAATGTTGTATGGTATTAGTATAAACAGATTGGGAGTGATTGAAATGAAAAAAATCGTAACACTTAGTGACGGTTCCACATTAGAAGTTGGTTTGACTGGAAAGGCTTCTAGTAAAGTAATTATGCTGCCGGCAGCGAAAAAATCCGTTTATGGTCAGGAAGCGGAAAGCTTGAAATTGTGGGGGGTAGACCCTGAATTAGGGAAAAATTTGGTTGAAGGGCTGTCTGACAAATTTCAAGTTTTGTACTTTGATTATGAAGGTCACCTTTTTGAAAATCCCCAACCAGATCATCTCACACCTGCAAACATTGCAAAAGATTTATTACGGATAGCCGATGAAATGAATGTTGGGAAATTTAGTTACTATGGTTACTCATGGTTAGCTCTAGTTGGATTACAATTGGCAATCAGAACGAATAGACTAGAAAGTTTGATTATGGGAGGGTATCCACCCTATGAAGGACCTTATAAAGAAATGATGATAGTAACCAATAAGACCTACGAGCAAGCTTTGAATAATCAAAATACTTCTGAGTATCGACAAGAACAAATTACTAACCCTGAAGAGATTGATTGGGATAATATACAGGTGAAAATGGATCCAAATCAAACGAAACAGTTTGTTACTATGTATAAGGACTTAATGGATTTCGACGATAAAAAAATTCAAAATACGTTGACTATCCCTAAGCTAGCTTTTGCAGGAGAGAAAGATACTATTGTTTATGGAAAAAATTTCGGGAGTGTTACTGTAGATATAGTCGGATTATTACGGAAAAATAAAACGGAATTGGAGCATTTAGATTGGGATGTAGAAATATTAAAAGGGAATGACATGGATCATACAAAAGCTATGCAGCCTGCTACAGTTTTACCGTTAATTAAACCCTGGTTTATTGATAATTTATTGTAGGTTAGTATAATGAATCTATGACGATACCGATTGTATCCACCAAACTATATATCCCTCCGCCGCGGACGATAAGGGTCTCCCGGTCACGCCTAACCGAGCGGCTAAACGAGGGCTTGCATCGCAAATTGACCCTTGTCTCCGCCTCCGCCGGGTTTGGCAAAACGACGCTGGTCAGCGAATGGCTCGCCGGCTGTGAACGGCCGGCTGCCTGGCTGTCGTTGGACGAAGGGGACAACGATCCGGTTCGTTTTCTGACTTACCTTCTCGCCGCTTTGCGAACGATCGGGGCGAACATTGGAGAAGGAGTGTTTGGCGCGCTCCAATCCCCACAGCCACCGCCGATCGAATCGATTCTAACGGTTCTGCTCAATGAAATCGCCACCTTCCCGAACTCCTTCATCCTCGTCCTTGACGACTACCACGTAATCGATGACAAATCGATAGATCATGCCCTTGCTTTTCTGCTCGATAACCTGCCGTCGCAGATGCACCTAGTGATCATCACTCGCACGGATCCACGATTACCTATTGCCCGGATGCGTGTCCGTGATCAATTGACCGAACTGCGCGTCGCGGACTTGCGATTTACCCACTCAGAAGCAGCCGGTTTTCTCAACCGCGTGATGGCTCTAGATCTCACATCGGAAGAGATCGCCCGGCTTGAAGCCCGCACAGAAGGCTGGATTGCCGGTCTCCAATTAGCAGCGATTTCGATGCAGGGACATGATGATGCCGCCGGCTTCATCGAAACTTTCACCGGCAGCCACGGCTTCGTGCTGGACTATCTGGTTGAAGAAGTCCTGCAACAGCAATCTGAAAGGGTTCAGACTTTCTTGCTCGGCACGTCGATTCTAGATCGCATATGCGGTCCTCTTAGCGATGCCGTTCTGCGACTCGTCCCCCCGTCAAGCGGGCAAGAAACGTTGGAAGAGATCGAACGCGCCAACTTGTTCATCGTCCCGCTGGATAACGAGCGGCGTTGGTACCGCTATCACCATCTCTTTGCGGATTTGCTGAGGCACAGATTGGATCGGAGTACTGCGGCGGAATTACACCTGCGCGCCAGCATATGGCATGAACAGAATGGCTTGGAACTCGAAGCTTTTCGCCATGCCGTCGCCGCGGGCGATGTCGAACGCGCCGCGCGATTGACGGAAGGAGAGGGGATGCCCTTGCACTTTCGCGGTGCGGTGTCCCCCGTACTGAACTGGCTTTCGTCCCTGCCGAAGACGGAACTGGATAAGAGGCCTTCGCTGCGGGTGATCTATGCCTCGGCGTTGTTGATGGTCGGCCAATTGACCGGTATCGAACAGCAACTTCAAGCTGCCGAAACTTCTCTTCAAGGAATCGAGCCGGATGAAAAAGTCCGAGACCTTATCGGTCATATTGCCTCCATAAGGGCTACGGTAGCGGTTAGTCAGCACCAAGTAGAGACGATTCTTGTTCAGTCGCACCGCGCTTTGGAGTATTTGCGCCCCGATAACCTGCCTATCCGCGCGGCAACTAAATGGACGCTTGGATATGCTTACCAGCTCCAGGGGGATCGTGCCGCGGCCAGGATGGCCTTTACCGAAGCATTATCGATCAGTCAAATGATCGGGCATGTCATTATCACCATTATGGCTACAATTGGCCTCGGCAATATACAGGAAGCTGAAAACCAGCTTTATGTGGCGGCTGAGACCTATCGGCGGGTTCTGAAATTGGCAGGTGATCCGCCGTTTCCAGTTGCTTGCGAAGCGCACCTGGGCTTAGCCCGTATTTTATATGAATGGAACGACCTGGACGCAGCTATGCACCACGGACAACAGGCCGTCCTACTGGCGCGGCAGTTAGAACACAAGGACAGAGTCGTTGCAGGTGAGGCGTTTCTCTCCCGACTGTTCCGGACCTTTGATGACAAGGGATATCCGATGGCTAGATTATTGTCCGAAGCAACTGCTCGCGGAATGATGCCAGATTACGTAGGCAAGTTGCTGGCTGAATTCGAAGCCGAGGAGCCGAAGAGCGATCCCCAATCTTTGCTGCGCCAACCCTCGTCATACCCGCCCCTTATCGAGCCGTTAAGCGGGCGCGAGCTAGACATTTTACAGCTCATTGCCCAGGGACTTTCGAATCGCGAGATTAGCGAGCGGCTTTTCCTCGCGCTTAGTACGGTTAAAGGGCATAACCGGAATATTTTTGACAAGCTGCAGGTTAAGCGGCGCACCGAAGCTGTAGCGCTTGCCCGCAAATTGGGTCTATTGTAAGTTTTGCAAAACAATACTTAAGTATCTATATGTCAATACCGTGCAGCAGATATACTAATTGCAAATTGAGGTTTGGAGGAAACCCATGAAAGCAATTGTATGCACCAAATACGGAACACCGGATGTTCTTCAACTCATAGAGATAGAAAAACCAACTCCCAAGGACAATGAAGTCTTGGTAAAAGTTCATGCGACAACCGTAACATCAGGGGATTGTAGAGTTCGAAGTTTCGAAAGCCCTATCTTGTTATGGATCCCCATGCGATTATTCTTAGGCCTCAGAAAACCAAGAAAACCTATTCTGGGGGTCGAGTTAGCCGGGGAGATTGAGGCAATAGGCAAAGATGTGAAGCGATTTAAGAAAGGTGACCAGGTTTATGCATTAACGGGGATGCGCTTTGGTGCTTATGCCGAATACACATGTCTGCCTGAAGACGGAGTCGTGGCACTGAAACCGACGAATGCGACTTATGAGGAAGCCGCTGCCGTACCTTTTGGAGGAACTACGGCCTTGCATTTTTTTAGAAAAGGAAAGATCCAGAACGGACAAAAAGTTCTTATTTATGGAGCTTCCGGGGCGGTAGGGACTTCCGCGGTACAGCTCGCCAAGTACTTCGGGGCAGAAGTTACCGGGGTATGCAGTGCCACAAATTTGGAATTGGTGAAGTCTCTGGGAGCCGATAAGGTAATGGATTACAGGAAAGAGGATTTTACGAAAAGTGGAGTGTTATATGATATCATCTTCGATGCAGTTGGGAAAACCTCAAAATCAAATTGCAAGAAAGCACTAACTCCGAACGGGACATACGTGTCAGTTGCGCAGGGGATGGCAAGGGTACGTACCGAAGATTTGCTTTTGCTCAAAGAGCTTGTCGAGACGGGAAAGATAAAATCGGTCATAGATAGACGCTATCCGCTGGAACAAATTCCCGAGGCGCACAGATACGTTGAACAAGGGCGCAAAAAGGGGAATGTGGTCATCACGGTGGGACGTGAGAATTAAGCCTAACAAACAAGAACCGAAGGCGCTCGGGCCCTCGGTTCTTGTTTGATTTAAACGGTTATCGTGCATATTGCATACCTTAAAAAGTGTACCGCAAGTCCTTAAAATAGTAGACCCGCGTTCTTCTATAATGGGGGCTGTGTACGCCTAGAACCAAATCCATTAGAAAGAACGTGACAGCCCCAATGAAATCCATATGCGTGATCGGAAGTTTGAACGTGGACATGGTCGCAGCCGTCGAACGTTTCCCGCAGCCCGGAGAGACGTTGACGGCGGACGGCTACTCCGTCTTCTTTGGTGGGAAGGGGGGCAATCAAGCCGTCGCTCTCGGCAAGCTGGGTGCCAAGGTGAAGATGGTAGGGAAAGTCGGGGAAGATATTCACGGGAACGATTATATTCGCCACCTGCGGATGAACGGAGTCGACGTCAGTGGAATTAGTACGGAGAAAGGCGCGGTAACGGGAACAGCTATGATCTGGGTCGACAGGCAAGGGGAGAACCAGATCGTCGTCTCGCCAGGCGCGAACGGCTGCATGCAGCCCTCCGATATCGACGCGATGTGGGAGGAACTCGTCGAATCGGATCTTTTCCTATTCCAGTTGGAGATTCCGATCGGCACCGTAGCCTACGCGGTAAAACGGTTGAAGCAGGCGGGAAAGACGATCGTGCTCGATCCGGCGCCAGCTTCCCAGCTGCCCGAAGCCATTTTCCGCTACATCGACTACATGACGCCGAACGAGACGGAAGTCCGATACTATGCGGGTAAGCAAGACCGATACGTCTATCAATTAAAAGAAGCGGCCGGTATCCTCATACGCAGAGGCGTCGGAACGGTAATCGCGAAAGCGGGCGAGAACGGCGCCTATTTGATACGGGATACGGAACTGTCTCATATCGATGCTTATCCGACCCAGGCGATCGATACGACCGGAGCCGGTGATTCCTTCAACGCCGGTTTCGCTTATGCACTGGCTTCTGGCCTCGAAGTTAACGAAGCGGTTCGGATCGGCAATGCGGTGGGCGCGCTGTCCGTTCGCCAAGTAGGCGCGCAGTCGGCGATGCCGACCAGAGAAGAATTGGATCGTTTCCTGGAAACCAGTCAGAGGAGGATAAAGCTATGAACGATAGCAATGGATATCAGCCAACCGGGACGCCGGTCCCGATCCTGTTGGATACGGATATCGGCCCCGACTGCGACGATGCGGGGGCCGTGGCCGTCTTGCATGCGCTGGAACGAATGCGCCAGGTTCGTATCGTCGGCATGATGCACTGCACTTCCAGTCGTTGGGGAGCCGGCTGCCTTGATGCGTTGAACAGCTACTTCGGAAGGGGCGATATCCCCGTCGGCACCTTAAGGCGGATCTCGAGTTTCCTTGATTCCGACGAGTTATACGGCAAATACAACAAAGGTATTGCGAAGGGTTACCCAAACCGATACGCTGAGGGGGAAGAGGCGCCCGATGCGACCGATCTGTATCGCGAACTGCTCTCGAAAACCGAGGACGATACGGTCGTCTTTGTGGCGATCGGGCCGCTCGTGAACCTTATGTATTTACTCCAGTCCGGCCCCGATAGGCATTCCGACTTGTCCGGGGCTGAGCTCGTCGCTCGCAAGGCGCGGCATCTCGTTGCCATGGGCGGCCGTTTCCCGGAAGGCAAGGAGTGGAATTTCGAGATGCATCCCGAATCGGCGGCCTACGTCGCAGAGCACTGGCCTACCGGCATCACGTTCACCGGCTATGAGATCGGCGCGGAGATTCGAACCGGTCGCCGACTTCATACCGATACGCCGGTCGACCATCCCGTGCGGAGAAGCTATGTGTGGTATGGCGGGGAGGGCGGCGTTCGCGAGAGCTGGGATCTAACGGCTGTGCTATACGCTGCGGAAGGGCCGGGCGACTATTGGGACGTGGTCCGCGGCTGCATCGAAGTGGATCCCGATAGCGGAGCCAATCGATGGGAGCCGCATCCTGAAGGCCGGCATGGTTATTTAACGCGCAAGATGGAGCCGGAGAAACTGGTCAACCTGCTCGACGATTTACTTGTACAGCTGCCCTGAATAACGGAAGAGACAGAGAGAGGCCGCATCCCGCCGGCATAGCTGGTAAGCGCGGTCTCTCTCTTTTGTATGCTAATGGGAACTGCTCCTCAAGTTACTCACCTTATCACTCGCCGAGCTGCTGCTGTCGATAATCGGTCGGCGTATAGCCGGTTTCCTTCTTGAACACTTTGTAGAAATACTTCGTATTCTCGTAGCCGGTCATGACGGATATCCGGTCGATGCGGTACTTGGTCGTAAGCAGAAGATGCTTGGCCCGTTCTATGCGGATTCTGCGCAAGTAATCCTGGAATGTCTCGCCCATCTTCTCCTTGAACATGACGCTTAAGTAGACGGGATGTAGGAAGAAACGGTCCGCGACTTCTTCCAGCGTTAGCTGATGCGCATAGTGGCGGTCGATGTATTGCTTGATCTGCTGCGAGAGTCCGGCCGCTTTGGCCGTCCGCCCGGGCACTTGTCCGACTGCGTCTCGCACGAACTGCAGGAAGTGCCGCTCGAACGCTTCGGCATCGATTTCATGACTCAAGAGTGGCAGCATCTCAAGCCGTGCATCCGGAGAAATCCGATGAACGGAGCCAAGATGCTCGACGATGCGGTGGTACAGCGTCCGGCAAATCCGTTTGACCGCTTGCAGCGTAAAGCTTTCGTCGAGCCGGCAAGTGGAGAACAAGTCAGCGGCGAGCCGTACGGCTTGCGCTTCGTTGCCTTCTTCCATCTCGTAGAGGAAATCCTCCATGTGAGGCCAGCGCCATTCCACCCCGTTCTCGGCAGGCTCGCCGGGGCTGCCACTATTCGAAGACATCCGGTGCACGCCGGTCATTCGGCCGAAGGGCCGAGCCTCGAGCAGCGAGAGAGCGCTCCGGTAGGCGCGGGGCAGGCCCTGCACGGAATTGCATTCGCCGCTGACGGCGGCGATAGTCTCGGCCCTTCTAGAGTATTCGGCCAGACAGGCATTGATTTTCGCGGTCGCGGCTTGCCTGCCTGTAAGAGCATCCGAACAGACGAGAAGAGTGACCCCCGGTATGTCGGGATGGGGGAACCGTAAACAGCCGTCCGGCAGCATCTTGAAATCCTCGCTTTCGTTCGCGCCGGTCTTCTTCTCCGAGACGGATGGCTCCAGGAGAACGGCAACGACGAAGGAACCCGCCGACAGAAAAGCACGCAGCGGCTCTGACGAATAAGACTCCGGGCGGGGGGATACATCTTCGTCGGATTGCCGGCACAGCCAGGCCGAGAAGCGCACGAGATCAAGCTCCAACTCGATCTCCATCGCGTTCTTGCGGCTCAGCTTGGTTTGTTCAATCCGATCGATTGCCTTCGCCAGCGCTTGCCGAAGCTCTTCGTTGTCGAACGGTTTCAGAATATAGCCGGCTACGCTGGAGGTGATTGCTTCCCGCGTGTACTCGAAATCCGAATAGCCGCTGACGACGATAAGCTGCGCTTCGGAACGCCGGTCGGTCACGGCCTGCAGGAACGAAACTCCGTCCATGACCGGCATGCGCATGTCGGTCAGCATGATATCGGGGCGTTCCCGTTCGACCAGCGCCAAACCTTCCTCGCCGTCCTCGGCTTCTCCCACCCAGGCAAGGGGCAGCCCGAGCGAAGATATTTGCTTGACGATCGCTTTGCGGATGAGAGCCTCATCATCGATGATCACATATCTGTACATACCTATGATGCTCCCTTCAGAAGTTGGCGGTTGAATTGGTACGTTTCGCAAGAGAATCACCTTCGCTCGGCATAGTCGCGGGCAGCCGGATGCGGACGGTCGTGCCCCGATTATCCGCGCTGTCTACCTCTATCCCGTACGCATTCCCGTAATACAAAGCAATTCGCGCGTGGACGTTATACAGACCGATGGAACGGGCGTCGTTCTTGCCGGGATGGAGTTCTTCTAATTCGGCTGGTCGTCCCAACATGCTCCGAACCTCCATAAGCCTGTCCGGAGGAATACCGACCCCGTCGTCCTGCACTTCGATGCTTATGCCGCCGTCCTGTTCCCAAGCGCGGATGCGAACCGTACCATGGCCTTTCTTCTTCTCGATGCCGTGATATACGGCGTTCTCTACGATCGGCTGAAGAATAAGCTTCAGCACCGGGAAAGTTTCGAGCTTCGGAGGGATCTCCGTCTCCAGGCGAATTTTATCCCCGTAACGGAAAGATTGGATCGTCATGTAATTGTGGACGTGACCCAGTTCCTCCTTGAGCATGACCAGGTCCCGGTTGATCTTGATGCTGTACCGGAACATGTCGCCCAGCGCCTTGGACATTGCGGACAGGCTGTGCACTTCCTCGAGCACCGCGATGCTGTTCATCGTGGCCAGCGTGTTGAACAGGAAATGGGAGTTGATCTGGGCCTCAAGCGCTTTCATTTTGGATGACATTGCGATAAATTGATTGTGGTACCTCTCGCGAATCAAGGTATCAATTTCATGCAGCATCGTGAAGTAACGGTTGTATAAAATGCCGATCTCGTCCGTCCTGCGTTCGTATCGTTCGAGACGGGGCGGAAGCTGGCCGGTCTGGTAACGCTTCATCATCTGAGCCATGAGGTTAACCGGTTGAGAGAATGCCTTCGCGATCCAAAGCGATAAGCCGATGGCCAGAATCGCCCAGCAGATGCCGAACCATAAAGCAAAGCGAGACGTTGATCGGGCTTCTCCGGTAACCGCATCAAGCGAAACGGCGATGACCATATGCCAGTCGTATTCCGAGAACGTATTGTGCAGAATAAGAGTGTTGCTCCGGTCATCGATGCGGCTTCCGGCACCGAAGGCGGAAGAAGCCCATTCCTCGTCGAATTCGCCCTCTCCGTAAAGCCGGTTTCCGATGCCGTTCAACAGAAAAATTCGTTGTTCGGCTAGCATTCCCTCTTTCAGCTCATCGAATAGACTCAAGCTGCAATTGATGAGCAGGACGCCGATCCGACGATTGGTGGCCGGCTCGTACAATGCCCGGGAGAACGCGATGGACGGGTTGCCGGACAACAGGAAGTCTTGATTCTCCAGCTCTCCGACGACCATTTTGCCTTTTGCTCCAATCGTATCGCGGTACCAAGCAGATGATAGAGGACGATAGTCGGTTTTCAGCTCGGAGCCTTTGGTGTTGGCGAACACCGTGCCGTCCTCCGCGAACACGTACAGCCCTTCGATATAGTCATGGTTGAGCAGCAAGCTCTCGGTCGCGGTCTTGAATTCGCGCGTATGGCGCAGCCGATCGTACGGAAGAATGTCTTTTCCTCCGGCATGCTGCCCGAGAAAGGACAGGATCGTGTCCGAGTCGGCAGTCTGCCGATAGGCCAGATAGGCGGACACTCGTCCGATTTCTTCGAGTCGGTTCGTCATCCGAATGGAAGAACGGTCAAGCAGGTTCAGAGACACTTCCTTCACTTGACTCTCCACGAGAGCGGCGTAATTGCGGTTCGTCACGACGACGACGATGACAATCGGAATGAGGGAGAGCAGCAGGAGCGCGACCAACAAACGATTTTTCAGTCCCCAGGCGAACTTCATTCGCATCTTCTCCGGACATGCATTTTTATTTATAATAGTAACATATTTCGACTCTATCGAGGTGAGACGTTGAAGCGAACATGGACGGGTCTTCTTCAATTGCTCTTAGGGTTGTTTATCGTATCTGGCTGCGCACAGCATCCCGGCGAGGATCGGCCCGTGCCGAACCCCGTAACGCTAAAATTTATGCATATGGGCGTATCCTCCGACGGAAGGGACAATAATAGGTACGTCATGCAATTGTTCCCAACGATGGTCGAGGATCGGTTCACCGACATTCGCATCGCGACGGAGATGCTGCCTGAGGACGCGTATACCAAATCGATGCTGATGCAGCTTTCCGCGGGAAAAGGTCCGGATTTCTTCGAATGGTGGCCGATGCGGCAACTGGAAGGATTGGCGCGCGCGGGATACCTGCAAGACTTGACCGGAATGGAGATTCTGAAGGCGTTCTCTCCGGACGCTCTCGAAGGCTTTACGGTCGACGGCCGGGTGTACGGTCTTCCCAAAGGCTTCAGCATGATGGGGGCTTGGTACAATAAGGAACTGTTGGAACGTTACGGCGTAAGGGATTGGCCAAAGGATTGGGACTCGTTTCTGGCGCTTTGCGAGACGCTGAAGCAGGCGGGGGTTACGCCGATCATTATGCCGGATAAGGATTGGTGGTTTCTGCAGTTCGGCTTGTATCCGCTGGCGGCCTCGGTCGTCTATCCGGGGGATCCCGATTTCGACAAACGTTTGTTGGACGGTACTCAAACTTTCACCGGATCGAAATGGCGCGACGTGCTGAATATGTACAAGCTGCTATACGACCGGGGATATATTAGAGCGGGTTCCCTCGAGACCGGTGAGGCGCAAGCTGCGGCTTGGTTTAACGACGGCAAGGCGGCTATGATTTTCGGCGGCAACTGGGATTACGGTAGCCTGACGCGAACAGGCGACGTCCCATTCGGCAGGGGTTTTATGCCCTTGCCCGGCAACGCGCCGGGAGCTCCCCTGATCTTGTCCGTAGGTCCTGCCGGCGGTACGGTCATCAACAAGAATACCGGCAATTTGCCGGAAGTGCTCGACGTAATGGCCTATCAATTCAGCCCGTCCTCCCCTTTGTACCGGGAGTTCAAGCTGCAGTACCAAGTATTCCCCGCCTTCAAGGGGGAAGACGTCGGCATCGCCGAGTTCGAGGAGTATGCGGCTCTCATGCAGAGTAACGAATCCGTGGTTTTCAGCAATCAGGCCTGGCCCGTCGGCGTGGCGGAGACGTTGTGCACCGGATTTCAAGACTGGATCGCGGGCAAAGGAGACGCGGACGCCATTCTCGCCGCGATGGATCGAACGTTGGAGAGGCTCCGGGGAACGTGACCTTTGGAAAGTATACTTCAACTCCTTAAAAGAATAGACTTACATCCTTTTATAATGATGACCATGAACACGTACAACGTGTTTGCGGTCATCTTTCGTTAAGAGGGGTCGGAACTCGGTTTGAAAAAAGAACATAACGGAGGTAACGGTATGAGAGGACAAAAGATTCGCGGCATGATCATGGTAGTAATGGCAATGCTTTTGGTTTTCGCTGCGGCCTGTTCGAAAAAGGACAACGGTCAGGCAAGCGAGTCTCCCGCGGCGCAAACCGGAAGCGCTTCCCCGAGCGCGAGCGCGACGAATACGGAGGCGGAGGCACAGACAGAGGATCCGTTCGGTAAGTATGATCCCCCGATCGAAGTGTCGGTCGTCGGAACGACGGGAACGAACGTCCTGTTCGCCGACGGGGAAAGCATCAACGACAATATTATGACCCGGACTTACAAGGACATTCTCGGCATTCAGTTCGTGAACAAGTGGGTGTCCGACGCTTCCCAAACCGTCGAGAAGATGAATTTGTCTATCAACACGAATAATCTCCCGGATATTTCGAAGGTCGACGTCAACCAACTGCATCGGATGATCAAGCAGGGTCAACTGGCCGATCTGACCGAAGTTTACGAGAAATACGCGTCTCCCTTGCTCCGCAAGGCTATGGAATACGGCGGAGGAGAAGGCTTCGAGGCAGCCAGCGTGGACGGGAAAATCTACGGCATGCCCGTTCCGGTCGACTACTATGAGAACGTAGCCATCATGTATATTCGCCAGGATTGGCTGGATAAGCTGAAGCTCCAAGCGCCGAAGACGATCGATGAGCTCGTAACCGTCGCAACCGCTTTTGCGCAGCAGGACCCTGATGGCAACAACAAGGCCGATACGTACGGAATGGCGTTAGACAATACGTTAGGAATGGGCTTCGACGGAGTGGCTGCCGCTTATAAGGGATACCGGGCGATCTGGATCAAGGATGGCGAAGGCAAGCTGGCTTATGGAAGCGTCCAGCCGGAGATGAAGGCAGCGCTGGCGAAGTTGCAAGAGCTCTATAAAGCGAAAGCGATCGACCCCGAATTCGGCGCCAAGGACTGGGGCAAGACGGCGGATGACATCGGCGCGGGCAAAGGCGGTATTTATTTCGGGGCATTCTGGCAGCCGCTTTATCCCCTCTCGACCACCAAGACGCATACTCCGAATTCGGATTGGAAGGCCTACCCGATTCCGGCAGGTGTGGACGGCGTTGTCGTACCGAAGCGACCGACGAACGTCTATAACTGGATGGTTGCCCGGAAGGGCATGGAAAACCCCGAAGCTCTCGTCAAGTCCATGAACTTGTGGGCGGAGATGTGGATCGAAGGCGGTAAGTACAATGACCTTTTCTACAAGGAAATTCAAGGCAGCGATAAATATAAAGACAAGCAAGTTCATCAATTCGCCAAGCCGTACTTCTTCGACGATCCAGGCAAGAATATGGTGATCGGCAAGCAGTTCAGGGCAGCCATGGAGAAGGATGACGGTTCGCTCGTCACTCATCCGGACGGCAAATGGAAGTGGGATGCCTACAAAAATAATGAACAGAACGGATGGGCGTTCATGAAGTACCTCTCCGAGTCGGAAATGGTGCTGGAGCAGTACGGCGAGAACTACGTTCCCCAGTCGTTCCTTGGAGCGCCGACGGATACGATGGTCAAGCGGCTGGCGAATTTGAACAAGATCGAGTCCGAGACTTTCACCAAGATCATTATGGGCAACGCGAATATCGACGAGTTCGATAATTTCGTCAAGCAGTGGAAGCAACTGGGTGGAGATGCGATCACGGAAGAAGTTAACGCTTGGGCATCGACCAAGTAACGGGGAACGGGGGCGCGGGGACTTTGCCGTCAGGCAAGTCTTCGCGCTGCTGCTCGCAGGAGGTATCTATCGCACATGAAGATTACGAAGAAAGATAGGGCGTTCTTCCATCTGCTGCTGGCGCCCGGCATGCTCATTCTGTTCGTGTTCGCCTATCTTCCGATGTTCGGCATCGTTATCGCCTTCCAGGAATTCAATCCGACTCAGGGCTTTATTCGTTCCGAATGGGTCGGACTTGAGCATATTCGGTTTCTATTCGAGCTGCCGGACACGATGCAAACCGTGTGGAACACGGTAGAGATTTCGCTCATGAAGATCGTAGCGGGATTGCTCGTACCGATCGTCTTCGCCCTATTGCTGAATGAAGCGAGAATCGTATGGTTCAAGCGAACGGTGCAAAGTCTCGTTTACTTGCCGCATTTTCTGTCGTGGGTCATTCTGGGCGGTATTCTGATCGACGTTCTCTCCATTAATGGGGGAGCGTTCAACCAAGTCTTGGCGACGTTGGGGATCAAGCCGATCTTCTTCTTCGGAGACGAAGCTTGGTTCCGCGTCATGCTGGTCGTCACCGACGTCTGGAAGGAGTTCGGCTTCTCGACGATTATCTATCTGGCGGCGCTTACGGGGATCAATCCCGCATTGTACGAGGCTGCCTCGATCGACGGCGCGAGCCGCTGGCAGCGGGTTGTCTATATAACGTTGCCCGGTATTCTTCCCGTCGTCGTGCTGATGTCGACCTTGAGCCTCGGCAACGTGCTTAATGGCGGCTTCGATCAAATTTTTAACCTCTACAACCCGATGGTGATCAGTTCGGCGGATATTATCGATACCTATATCTACCGGATGGGGCTCATTCAGGCGCAGTACGGACTCGCCACCGCAATCGGACTGTTGAAGTCGCTATTCGGCTTTGCTTTGATCGTGACCTCTTACCGATTGGCATACCGCTACGCGAACTATCGCATTTTCTAAAGGACGGAGCGACTCGTTATGAGAATACGCCTGCATCGCTTTCAGGCTTTCGATATTTTGAATTACATCGTGCTCGCCGCCGTGTCGCTGCTCTGCTTGGTCCCGATTTGGCATATCGCCATGGTCTCCATGAGCGGGGAAGGGCCGGCGAACCAATACGTCGTTGGATTGATTCCGATCGAATTCAACCTAAGCTCTTACGCGAACATTCTGCGGCTTGACAAGTTCTGGGACGCGTTCGGCGTCTCCGGGCTGAGGGTCGTTCTAGGCGGATTGCTGAACTTCCTTCTCACCGTCATGATGGCATATCCGTTGTCCAAGGAGAGTGTCTACTTCAAGAGCCGGAGCGTATACATCTGGGCGCTCGTATTCACCATGCTCTTCAGCGGCGGGCTCATTCCTAGTTACATGATCATCAACGAGCTGCACCTGATCGATACGATCTGGGCGCTCATCGTGCCGGGAGCCGTACCGGTGTTCAACGTCATTCTTATGATCAACTTCATGCGCCAACTGCCGAAGGAGTTGGAGGAAGCATGCCTGGTCGACGGGGCTTCGCAATGGTCGATCATGACGCGGATCTACGTCCCGCTTTCCTTGCCGGTCATCGCGACCGTGACGCTGTTCAGCGTAGTCGGACATTGGAACTCGTGGTTCGACGGGCTGATCTACATGAATCAGACGGAAAAATATCCGTTGCAAACATATCTTCACGTCGTACTCGCTTCGCGTAATCTGGTGAACGCAGACCAGAATTCCGTTATGGCTTCGCTCACGAACCGATCCGCGATATCGGCGCAGATTATTCTTGCTTCGCTGCCGATTCTTATCGTGTACCCGTTCCTGCAGCGGTTTTTCATCCATGGCATCGTTATGGGGTCGGTAAAGGAATAAAACGCGGCAACTTTATCAAGGCAAAGAAGAGGCCCGATTAGCTTATTAAGAGCTAAAGCGGGCCTTTTTGGTTTGACGGTGCATCGACTATGGAGTGAAAGTCTCTAGTACTGCGGGGTGGCCGATGTGTATAGCTAATCAGTAATGCGTAGTCTGCGCTAGTGCAGGATGTAGGTTCGATTAGGGGGGCGTGTTCATGAATTGGAGCGCCGACTCGGCCTGTTATTTATTCAGATTTCTAAATGGTTTCGCAAGCAAGCATCATTCCTAAACGTCCCTAATCCAAGGGGTTTTTTTGTCGTCGAAGTTTGTCATTTTGCCGTCATTGGGGTGTGATAGGATCAATTTCATTAAAGAAAAACAAGGAGGACTATCATGAAGAATAAGGTATTCAAGAAGGTTGTATCATTTCTGGTTGTTGCATGTCTGCTATTTTCGTCGTTTGGAGTCGCTTTTGGTGCATCGGCAGCCGTGACTTCGGACATTAAGGGACATTGGGCGGAAGCTCAAATATCCGCATGGATGGATAAAGGACTTATTAAAGGATACGAAGATGGGAGTTTTAAGCCAAACAATAATATTACGCGAGCAGAATTCATTTCAATGATTAATCGATCTTTTGGATTTACGGAAGAGACGGCGATTACGTTTAGTGATGTTCAAGCAGGAAACTGGGCCTATCCGGAGATTGCAAAAGCAGTCAAAGCAGGCTACATAACAGGTTATGCAGACGGCACCATAGGTGCAAGCAAGCCGGTTAGCAGACAAGAAGTTGCGGCGATTGTAGATCGTTTGCTGGGACTATCTAAAAAAGAAAACGCAGCAACTGCAGCTTTTACGGATTCAAGCTCCATCGCAATATGGGCTAAAGGATCTGTAGATGCAGTCGTGGCTAAAGGAATTATGAAGGGCTTTTCAGGAGGCGATAGCTTCAAGCCCGGCAAATCTACTACGCGTGCGGAAGCAGTTGTTACGTTGGATCGCGCGATTAACACGCAAGCAGTTGTATATAAAAAGGCCGGTACCTATGGTCCCGCCGCAGGTGTAGAAACGATTAATAAGAACGTGGTTGTTCTTGTTGCTGGAGTAACCTTGCAGAATATGGTCATCAACGGCGACTTATTATTAGGCGAAGGTATTGGAAACGGCGATGCGTTCTTAAACAATGTTAAGGTTACAGGCACTGTAACGGTTCAAGGCGGCGGCGAGAATAGTATCCATTTCAACAACTCCGTGCTCGTGGATATTATTATCGATAAGAAATCCGGGACAGGCATTGTTCGTATTGTTTCGGAAGGCTCGACAACGGTGTCTTTAGTCGTGGTTAATTCCCCGGCAACGATTAGAGAGATGAATACATCGGGCAAGGGCTTCGCTAATATTAACCTTAGTCCTGCCATTCCGGCTGGCTCGAAAGTAACCTTACTTGGCGCATTCAATACTGTGAATGTAAGCTCGCAGCAGATCCAAGTTGATGTACCCGAAGGCAGCATCGAAACTTTGAATGCAAACGCGAGTGCAACAGGGATAACTGTTAATCTTACAGAGGGAGCGAAAATAAACGCACTCATCTTAGATGCAATAGTCAAGGTATTAGGCAAAGGCACGATTGTAACGGCAACGGTTAACATTCCGGGCACTACATTTCAAACCCCTCCGCAAACGACTACAACACCAACACCAAAACCTGTAGTCACTACGCCACCAAGTGGCGGAGGTGCTCCAACAACACCAAGTGCAGTTATCGTAAGCGGTATTACCGTCACAGGTGCAGGAAATGCTACCACTGTAGTATTTGGTGGGACTTTGCAGATGAATGCAGCGGTAGCGCCAGCAAATGCAACAAATCAGACGATTGCATGGGCGGTTGCCTCTGGAACAGGAGCAGCAACGATAAACGCAACAGGGTTATTAACAGCAACAGGAGTTGGCAATGTAACGGTCACAGCAACTAATGCAGCTTCTGGAGTTACCGGGACTAGAGTGATTACCATAACAGCAGACCCGCTGATTGCTGCGTATACGAATGCGGCAAACGTTGCAGCAATTCAAACCTTGCTTGATGCGAATGCATTGGGATTAACATTAACGGATTATGCTGGCTTAGATGCGACTGGCAAGACAGAAGTAGCAACAGCCCTATTTGGTACGAAAGCTACATTAACAACAAAAGCATTGATCCAGTCCGCAGCAGACGCGGCGATCGGCTTAGCAAAGCCTGCATCAGAAGTGAGAAAAGAGGAGGCATTAGTAGCTCAGTATACGAATGCTGCAGATGTAGAAGAAGTTGAAGCCTTGCTTATTGCGAATGAATTGGCATTAACATTAACGGACTATGAGGGCTTAGATGCTAGAGGCAAGACAGAAGTAGCAGAAGCACTATATGGTATGCAAGATGATTTAACAACAAAAGCTTTGATCCAAGAAGCAGTAACATCAGAAATCTCCATCGCAAAGGTTTTTTCCGACTGGAGAAAAGCGCAAGTAGCTATGTATACGAATGCGGCAGATGTAGGGGAAGTTGAAACATTGCTTGGTGACAATGCATTGGGTTTAACATTAACAGATTATGATGGCTTAGATGCGACCGGCAAGACAGCAGTTGCAACAGCACTATTCAATACTAAAGCTACATTAACAACAGAAGAATTGATCCATTCCGCAGTAACAGAGGCAATCATCGCAGCAAAGCTGGCATCAGACGCGAGGAAATTGGCAACATTGGTAGCTCAGTATACGAATGCGGCAGATGCAGCAACAGTTCAAGCATTGCTTGGTACGAATGAATTGGGATTAACATTAACCGACTATGAGGGCTTAGATGAGGCTGGCAAAACAGAGGTAGCAGAAGTACTATATGATTTGCAAAATGATCTAATAACAAAAGAATCGATCCAGACCGCAGTAATAACTGCAAGCGCCACAGCAAAGCCTGCATCAGACGAGAGAATACAGGCAGCATTGGTAGCTCAGTATACAAATGCAGCAAATGCATCAGCCGTTCAATCATTGCTTATTGAGAATATGTTGGAATTAACATTAACCAATTATTGGGGATTAGATGCGACCGGCAAGACAGCAGTAGCAACAGCACTATTCAATACTAAAGCTACATTAACAACAGAAGAATTGATCCAGTCTGCAGTAGCGGCGGCAATCGCCTCAGCAAAGCCTGCATCAGACGCGAGAATACTGGAACCTTCACTGGTTGCTCAGTATAGGAATGCAGTTAGTGTAGCGGCAATTCAAGCATTGCTTGATACGAATGTGTTGGGACTAACAGTAACATTCTATCTTGCCTTAGATCCGACTGGCAAGACAGAAGCAGCAACAACGCTATATAGTTCTAGAAGTACCTTTGTAGCCGACGGATTTTTTACTACAGATAAAGCAGCGCTCCAGAACCAATTAAATATGGCATCTGGTCAAGCATCGAGTGCATCGAATGCGAGAATAGCGAACGCAGTTGCAGCAATCAATAGTGCAGCCGATGAAGCGGCAATGGCAACGGCAATTACAAATCATGCAGCAACACTAGGACTAGTCTTAATAGACTACAATGCCTTAGCCAACAAAGTTCCAGTGCAAATAGCAATGATAGCACAGGCCTTTGCAAACAGAGCAACAGTCGTAGCAGCTTTCAATACTGCAGTAGCAAATCAAAAAGCGGTAGAAGCCGGCCAAGTAATATGAAATTCCTGAGCCATTGATTGTAATAAACAAAAAGGGTGCCCATTTCCATTTGGGCACCCTTTTTGTTTGGAATGGTTTTGATTGTCTTTAATAAGCTATTCAAAATGAATAACTAATTACCAAAAATCTGCACAACCTCTGGTATACTATTCATTAAGCATACTATTCGGAGGGGGAAGATGTTGATATGGGATATAAGGGAGCATTGTACAAACTTAAAGGTCTCTATAAATTTGGTGATATAACATCGAAGATACGCGGCAAAGTGTTCATTAATAAAAGGGGACAAATCCGAGTCGGAAAAAACCTTTCTATAGTAGGCCATCCGTGGGCTGTTCAAATTACGAGTACCAAGGGTGCCAACTTGGTAATCGGGGATCATGTATACATAAATGCAGGAGTGGGAATAGCGGCTAATAAGGAAATTGTCATTGGAGATAACGTCAAAATTGGTCCAAGAACGAGCATTTTTGACAGCAATTATCACCGTATGGATTCGACCGACAAGGGTGAACTCTGCAAGAAAATAACAATCGGAAATAACGTTTGGATTGGAGCGGATTGTACCATACTTCCGGGAGTCACCATCGGAGATAATTCTGTCATTGCGGCCAAGAGTACCGTTAATAAGGATATTCCTAACAATGTATTGGTCGGAGGAAGCCCTGCTAAGTTGATTCGTGAACTCATCATAGAGGATGGCTGGGTTAGAGATTAGCTGGCTTGCGGTCGATTGGAACAGGGATGAGGCGAAAAAGTGTTGGTGCAGGAGGTTCCTGTAACAACACTTTTTGTTTTTGATCAATTGCTGCTTGTTTGATTTTGATCTAAACGGAACAGCACGGAAAGCTGCTTGGCAAGAAAAAGCGGCGTGTAGGGCATATCATTGCGAAGCCAGAAGGCAATTGTACCTAGGAAGGCGGAGGAGCCGTACCAGATTGCGATATCTTTCGGGACGCTCACAGTCGAAGCAGATGGGGAAGCGCCTCGCTTCTCGATTTTGCTGTTGATAACATCAACCATCAGCTTCAGAAGACGTTCGGTAAAGACCGGTATACGTTTGGAAGCGAGCAGCACCTTGTAAAACTTTGAATTTTCCGCGATATGCTCCAGCATTTTGACCAATATGAACCAATCAGGGTCTATGGAACGGGACTGATCCAAGACATCCTTGTAGATAGCTTGAATCTCATTAACCATGTCATCCGCCATCTTCTCCAGCATATCCGGAATATCCCGGTAATGAAGATAGAAGGTGACACGATTGATGGTAGCGCGTTCCGCAATCCGATTCACGGTTATTTTCTCAAGTTCAATCTCCTCAAGCAAATCGATAAATGCGTCTCGAATCAATTGGCGAGTGCGAAGTATACGCGGATCCGTACGCTGTGATTTTGTTGACATGTGCTCTCATTTCCTTTCCCCATAAATGCTTTAGACGACAATTGCTTCCCGATTTGTATATTATTTTTCGCATAGACGACAGATCCCGTGCAACTGTAAACTAATAAACATTTTTCAAAAAGCTGTTGCTTGTGAAATAGAAGAGAGATGATATAATTCTTTACATTACATTGAGTCTATTATACAACAAAGTGTCTATTAATTTCACGTGAATTTTGAAGGGATTGAGAATGTTGAGTAAAAATTCAGCCTTTGACAGCAGTTCCATTAAGAAAGGTCCCCTGTTGTTTGTCATGATTCTGGGGGCGTTCCTCGCCGTTCTGAATCAGACCATTATGAGCGTCGCGCTGCCGGAGCTAATGGTCGACTTTGATATTGCGGCGTCTACGGCTCAATGGCTGACAACAGGCTATATGTTGGTAAACGGGGTTCTTATTCCGATCACCGCATTTCTAATGCAGCGCTTTACGACCCGCGAGCTTTTTCAGACTTCCATGATTATTTTTCTCGGCGGAACCATTGTTTCGGCAGCGGCGTCCAGCTTTGACATTTTGCTTGCCGGTCGTCTGATTCAAGCTGCGGGTGCCGGTATTATTATGCCGCTGCTGATGAATGTCGTCCTGACCATTTTCCCGCCTGACAAGCGAGGAGCCGCTATGGGCTTGGTCGGTTTCGCCATTATTTTTGCTCCTGCTATCGGGCCGACACTCGCCGGCTATGTCATGGAGCATTATTCCTGGCGTACGATGTTTTATGGAATGATCCCGCTTGCCGTTATTGTTATTGTTGTTGCCTTTATTTATCTGAAAAATGTAGCTGAACGCAGCTATCCCAAGATTGACATTTGGGGTGTCATTCTCTCGACAATCGGGTTCGGTGCTCTTCTTTATGGTTTTAGCAGTGCTGGGAGCAAGGGCTGGTCAAGTGCGGAAGTGCTTGTATCTCTTGCGGTGGGTGTTGTCTCTCTGGTGCTGTTCACCTGGCGACAGTTGGTCTCCAAGAGCCCGCTTCTTGATCTCAGGGCGTTCAAATACAGCATGTTCTCCCTGACTACCGTTATTAATATTGCGGTTACGATGGTCATGTATGCGGATATGATGCTGCTTCCCTTGTATTTGCAGAATGCACGGGGATATACGGCTATGGAGTCCGGACTGCTGATGCTCCCTGGCGCGCTTCTGATGGGATTTATGATGCCGTTGACAGGAAGGCTGTTCGATCGCTTTGGAGCGAAGTGGCTGTCCATTATCGGTATGGCGATTACGATTGTGACAACAATCGGTTTCGTTAATCTGACCGATTCTACTAGTTATACGTATTTACTCCTGATGTCCACAGGACGACGCTTCGGGATGGCCATGTTCTTGATGCCAATCACAACGGCAGGCCTAAACCAATTGCCCGCAAGACTGAATGCGCATGGTACGGCTATCTCCAACACCATCAAGCAGGTGGCCGGCGGGATAGGTACCGCGCTGCTTGTCACGGTTATGACGACTAGCACCAAGACTCATCTTCAGGATATGATCGCCGCAGGCGGCTCCTCTTCAAAGGAGCATATGGTGATGGAGGCGTCTATCCAGGGTATTAATGATGCGTATCTTGTCATTATTGGAATCGGAATTGTCGGGCTGCTGCTTTCTTTCTTCATTAAACGTGCAAGGCAGACCGAGGAAGAAGAAACCGTAATAACCCTGGACCGAACAAGGGTTAGGGAAGCATAAGAAGAGGATTGATCATGTTAGATCGGGCGCCAGCTTCCAGTTTGCTGAAGTTCGATACTATCCAGGCATAGCAGAGCAGTCCTTCGGAGGCACGTGGCCGTCGAGGGACTGCTTTTTGGTCTTTCTTGGCTTAGGAAGCGGATGCCGATTCTGTCATGCATGTGTCGCGAGTTTACCAATGGTCATCTTGTATTTATTTTTCACCGAGCAAGTGGTTTTTTCTTGTTTAGTAAATACTGACGAATATCTACAATCCGAAATCCTCCTTTACCCGTTATTTCTTTGACCTTCCTGCTGTTTAATATCAAATCTTTTACGGAGTGGCTATCCGAAGAGATCAGAAATTGAACCCCCCTATCTTTAGCTTGCTTGATGACCTGCTCGTCGATTCCATTGTATCGGACATTAAATTCCATAATTTTATTGGACACGGCTATTCGGTCGCTAATTTCCCGCAAGGGCAGGTCTTCGTCTCGGACTCCGAATGGTTTTAACTCGGACAATGGGTGGGCGATAATATCTACTCTGGGGTTTTCAAGCATCCGATAAAAGGCCATGAGCCAGTTTTCGATAATCGATCGCTTCGGTAACCGCTCCGCATCCGCTTTGGAGGTCGAAAGTGAGATCCGCGTCAATGTCGCCTTCCAAAGAAACCACCTTCGCTTCAATCCCCGAATAGAGTGTTATCTTATTTGCATATTTCTTCTTCAGTGTTTCAAGATGAGCGGAATAGGCCGGAATCCATGTGCTAGATTTCCAGACATGATCTGTAAGTGCGATAGCTTCATATCCAATTTTAATTGCCGCTTCTATCATTTCTTCGGGCGTATTTTTCCCATCCGAGTAATTAGAGTGCAAATGAAGATCCATGAGCATCATAGAATACCTCTTCCCAATATCGTGTCATTCGAGTCCCCCACCGTACATTCAACTCCGCTTCGGTTGGAGCGATTCCTAAGGCTTGTTTTACTGCAAGCACTGGAAGGTTGATTCCCGCGGCGGTGCAATGAACGATTGTGCCTTGTATTCTTGGATTAATTTCAACTATTTTAGGTGTTCTATTTCGGTCCCTTCTAACCTGCACTCCAATATTTCCATTCAATTGCAGTTTTTCTACGACCAGCACCGCATAATCAATAATATCCTGCTCTTTGGCGATGACGCATTTCGTTGAAATTCCGCCTACTGTAGCCACCCTCAACCGGGGAACAGCCACGACTACCTTCCCTTTGTTTACAAGAAGGTCTACGCTATATTCCTCGAAAGGCAAGAATTCCATCGCAATCGTCTCTGGAATCTCCGTTCTCTTGTCGATAATTCCAAATAGTTCTTCCTCGCTAATATGAGCTGAACTCGGTTTTTCATGAAAAAGCATTCGAAACTTGTCAATTTCGTTATTCAAGATATGGAACCCCCTGCTTCCATCGGAAACGGTAGGTTTAAAACAAACAGGGCGATGCGGGTATCCTAAATGACGGATTGCTTGTTTAAGGTCATCGGCGGTCCGGACAATACGGAAATCAGGCACAGGGATGCCTATTGCTTGAAGCTCCTTGTATAATTCCCCCTTATTGATGACCTTCTTGAGGGAATTTGCAGGGGATATGAGCAAACGAGTTCCAAGCATAAGAAGTTCTTGTTCTGCTTCGGACAATGGAATGAGTTCATCCGTAACAAGGGAAAATAGGAGATCAATCTTCTCATTTACACAAATTTGCCGGATAAAAGGCATGAACCCGTCAACCGAAGCGCGGGGAGCCGTGAATTGCCGGTTTGCCATATGAAACCCGATCGCATCGGGATTGCAATCCACGCCAACAATGTCAAAGTCAATCTCATTGCTTAAGCGGAGAGATCGAATGACACCGGGTGCTGCAGGAGAGCCGACACCCGTCAATAGAATTCGAACGTATGGCTTCACGGATTATCTAACACCACTTTCTTTTTAACCAATATACTCAACTCAAGTTCCGTAATCTTTGGACATGCAACTAATCTTACGAATAAATAGGCAACTACATTTACCATTATTATTTTCTCTCATAGATTATGGAGTATCGATATTACATTCTGAACAAAGGCGGCGATGCGAATGGTAGGCATCCTGTATTCAAATCAGTGCGTTCTGGTTTTAGCGCCGCATGCCGACGACGAGACGCTTGGCTGCGGCGGTGTCATCCAAAAATACATCCATAGCGGCAGCAAGGTTAGAATTGTCATTGCTTCCCTTTCGCTTAGCAACTCCAAACGTTATAAAAAAGAGTCGAAATCCTATAGTTCCTATAACGGAGAAACTCGGATCGAAGAATTAAAAGAAGCCATGCATCGTCTCGGGGTTACGGATTATCATATTATGTTCCCGGATCAAAGCGGAAAAGAAATATACGACGGTAAATTGGATCGAATCCCGCGAGTGGAAATTGTTGCTCAAATCGAACGTCATATCCAGGAATTGGAACCCGAGGTCATCTACATCCCCTCCATTACCAAACATCAGGATCACGAAGCTCTGCATCAGGCCGCCGTAGCCGCCACACGACCCTACTTTTGGAACGGCACTCTATTGATCTATGAAACCGACGGTGAAATTTCGTTTCAACCGAACTTATTCATTCCGCTTACATCAGAGGAGATGGACAACAAAATAAAGGCATTGGAAGCCTATCAAACCCAGATAGAAACGACTCGGCATCCCGTTCACCCTGAAAGCTTGCTGAATAAAGCCAAATTTCGCGGAAATCAGGTCTATGAAGAGTTTGCCGAGGCATTCCAAGTTCAACGTATTCATGGATAGCGATAATAATTTAGAGCAGTCAGGCGCGGGAGCTGATATAAAATGTCCAGGTATTCCATTCGGCATAATGGGGTTTCTGTCATCACGTGTACAAATCGACCTCTCTTTTTTAATCAGATATTAAGTAATTACAGAAGGCAGTTGTATAATAATAAAGAGTTAATCATCATATTAAATAAGGATAGTATGAAGCTATCGGACTATCGCAAACAGGTCCGTTTATACTCGAATATTACTGTGTACCAAGTCCCGCAGAAGTTCACGTTGGGCAGATGCCTGAATGTTGCGGCGGATAAAGCGAAATACCAGTTTATCGCGAAGTTCGATGACGATGACTATTATTCGCCTTATTATCTTCTGGAGCAAATGAGCGCTCTTCACCGGTCTGGGGCCTCAATAGTCGGAAAAACAGCCCATTTCAAATATTTCGAGGGGAAAAGACTGCTCGCCATAACCTCTCCGAAGAGGCAGCATAAATTCGTGAAGTTCGTGGCAGGGGGCACTCTACTATTTAAGAAGCGCTTATATAGTGCAGTCCGTTTCAAAAACATTACTCTTGGTGAAGATGTAGATTTTATGCGGCGCAGTCGTAATAAGGGATATAAAATATACTCTTCTTCGCCCTATAATTTCGTAGGAATTCGAAGAAAAAATAAAAAGAGCCATACTTGGAAAGCAAGCGATGAAAAAATTCTAAAAAACAGCCGGATTATTACGAAGACAAGCCAGTTTCACAAAATAGCCGTTCGCCCCTTGGGATTAAAGGATTGAAATCTGAATTTGTCGTTAACAACAGCCTAAACTCAACCCGACACCTGTGTTGGGCTTTTTTATTTTTCACCTTCTACCCATCTACTACCTTTCTTCTACCTGAGGATACTATCGATCCAATTGCACGCATGGTAAATTTAAGAAGTTCTTGGATGACGCGTCTTCAGAACGAATGATGGAGCTTGGGAGTGAACGGACAATGGAATGGCTTGTTGTGATTCATGTAATGTCGGCGATTATTGGCATCGGGCCGACGTTTTTCGGTCATATTTTGTTCAGGAAGAGACAGCAAGAGGAGCAGCTTCGACAGTCGCTGGCATTATTTCAGACGCTCAACTATTTCCCCAAAATAGGCGGATCGATTGCTGTCGTGTCGGGTGTGGCGCTTGTCGTCTTGTCCGACTGGGAATTCTCGGATCTATGGATTTGGATTTCTCTCGTATTGTATGTGCTCATTCAGGTGGTTGCAGTAGGTATGCTCGGTCCTGTTATGAGTCAATTAATGAAGATATTGAACGGTGGGGATGAAAGACCAGCTGCGATGGATACATCGACGAACAAGACGGCACTTCTCACGAAAGCCAATCGTCTGTACAACACCGCTTCGTTCCTAGGTATCGTATTGTTTATTCTAATGATTGTAAAACCAATGTGAGGTGCTAACAATGAAACAAGTAGGATTATTGGTTGTGTTGATGATGGTGTTATTCGCGAATACGGCTGCTGCGCATAGCAGTACCTCAGCGTCTGAAGCTAAAAAGAAATCCGCGGCGTTATCCGTTTTGATTAATGGCGTTCCCGTGCAATCGAAAGCCAATCACAATCGCAATGGTAAGGTATATGTATCCGTAGAAGCATTCGCCACCGTGCTGGAGCAGAAAGTCTCCTACAACAGCAAGCATACGCAAGCCGTGCTTAACGGCAAAACCATCGCAAATCTGCTCTCGAACAAAGGAGAAGCAACGGCATGGGTGAAGGATTTAGCAGATGCGATCGGCGCTCAAATGGTGACATGGGACCCGCAGAAAATGGAGCTGTACGTGCTCGCTCTGCCGAAGGGAACCATCCCGCTCGATCCGGCCGTCGTTCCGGCGATGGGCGCGCATTGGGCCAATCCGCAAGCAGGTGATGCGCCGATGGGGCCGATCTATGGCGTGTATAAAGGGAAGCTCGTATTCATCGAATATATGATTGCCCAAGAGGATTTCGTTCAAGGGAAGAGCCACATCAACCTTGGTGGCACGAAAGGAATGCCGATGCCGCGGATCGAACAGACGGACATTGAGTTTCAACCAGACGGGCATCCCGGCTTTGAAGTGCCGCATTATGATATTCACAATTATTTCGTGACGGATGAAGAGCAGCAGCTCATCAAATAAGAGGAGCAAACAACAGATGAATTTACATGGGAAAATAGCATTCATCTCGGGAGGCTCCCGAGGAATCGGAGCGGCTACGGCGCTGATGCTGGCCCAACAGGGCGCTAAAGTTATCGTAAATTATGTTCAGCAGGAGGATTCCGCCCAGGCGATCGTGGATCGGATTCGGAACGCCGGGGGGAAAGCCGAACTGGCAAGGGCGGACGTGCGTGATCCCGAGCAGGTGAAGAGCGTCGTGGACCCTATTCTAGAAACGCTTGGAAACATCGACATCCTAGTGAGTAATGCGAATATGTCTTTTGTAATGAAACCGCTGATCGAGATGCAATGGGAGGAATTTGCCCAGAAGCTGAATGATGAGATGAAGGCAACATTTACGTTGACACAAGCGATTTTGCCTGCTATGATTGCCCAAAAATATGGAAGAATCATCTATATATCCAGCAGTGCGGCCGATGTCGCGACGCCTTATATGGCGGCGCATGGCTCAGCCAAAGCAGCGCTCAATACGTTTGCGAAATATGTAGCGTTGGAGAACGCCCCATATGGGGTGACGGCGAACGTCGTTTCACCGGGACTCGTCCAGACAGACGCATCACGGTATACGCCGGACGCGGTCAAGCAGCATATTGCGGCCATGACGCCGCTGCAACGGGTGGCGATGCCTGATGACGTGTCGGGCGCGATTGCTTTTCTGGCCAGTGAGGAGAGCCGGTTCTTAACGGGTACTTCTACTAAAGTGAATGGCGGATTGATTATGGTGTAAGCAGGCAACTCAGCAAGCGGTATTCGGCGGGGGAAGGGAGTGGTTCGGAGCATGTCGAAGGAAAAGGGCAGAGCTGGAGAAGCTGGGGAACGATTCGTTCACGAAATCGATCAGATTGAACGGCATTATCTGGTAGGAAGGCAGAAGGAGATCCAATTTTTCCGTGAACAGCTGTCAAAGAAGAGACATAGAGGACATATTCTCAATATTTATGGCACCGGCGGCGTAGGCAAAAGCTACCTCCTCGACGAATTCCGCCGGATCGCCCTTCATTCGTGTTCACGGTTCCTGCTGCTCGACAGCAGGGATTTCCCGCATAATCCGCAGGAGTTCTGTCTCCATCTGCTGCGGCTGCTTCGCTACAACTTGTCAAAGGATGAGCAAACGGATAACTTAAGCCGCTTGATCGAACTATGCCAGGAAGCGATTCAGCAAGAGCCTGAGCCGGGCGGAGTCGTCCTCGCGCTGGATACGTTCGAGGAGTTGGGAGAGCTCGAATACTGGTTCCGCGAAGAGTTCCTTCAGCAGCTCCATTCCGAAGTGCTCGTCGTCATATCCGGACGCTACCCGATTCAAGGCGCATGGCTGTCCTCGCCCGCTTGGCGCCAGTTGATCAGCCATATGCCCATTGGGGATCTGGATTATTTCTCGGTGAAGGAGTATCTGAGCCGTTCTGGCATCGAGGTGGAAAACGACATCCACCAAATTTGGAGCAAGACCAAGGGGCATCCGCTAACCCTGTCATTGCTCGTTTCCACGACGCTGTCCCAAGCGATGCAGCCATTGGCGATCGCGGACGATAACGGCGTGTTCGCCCAGGTGGTGCATACCTGGCTGAAGGAGCTGCCGGATCCGCAACTTCGGGGGCTGGTGGAGACAGCAGCGGTGATGCGTCATTTCAATCAGGAGCTGCTCTCGTGTGCTATGGAAATACCGGTTACGACGGAGCAATTCCTTAAGCTCGTGGGGCTTTCCTTCGTCCGCCGAGTGGATCGGGGCTGGCTGCTTCACGACCTCATGCGTGATGCGATCTGCCACGAGCTGCAGGTGCGCGCGCCTGAGCAATACAAGGGGATTCGGAAGCGCTGTATCCTTTTCTATTATGATCTGATCAAGGAGTCGGTGCAGAAGAAATTGGTCGCTTGGGAGACTGCGGAGTGGTTCTATTATATTGGCGATCCGGCAATCCTAGCCTTCTTCTATCAGAATTCAGGCACCCATCGGTGGGAACCGCTCAACAGCTTCAACTGGCGCGAGGCTGAGCGATATATCGAGAACAGGTACTCATCGAGCAAAGAGGCGAAGATTACCTATACCAATCCGGAAACCTTGGAACGCTACGATTACGTGATTTCTGCGGAAGAAAACCTATATACTTTGAAGCATATCCATCTCCAAGAGTTGCATGAGTTGGATCCGAGTATCGTTAAGCTGATCCGGAACGGGCAAGGGGTTCTGTCGGGGCTGTCGGTGATCATACCGATCAACGTTCACACATTGGACTATCTACGCACTCAGCCTCTGTCCTCGGCTTATTTTGCAGGCTTGTCGGAGCAGATGCTGAAGGAATTGAAAGTATCGAAGGAGTCGAAGGCGGGGTATTTCGTGAAGACGATCGATATTCCCGACTTCGCCGACCAATCGATGCGTGCAGCTGCCGGCTTAACATTCATCACGCATATCATTTCAGCCGGATTCCTCGTCGCTGCGCCTCCGGCTAATCCGTTCTTCGGAGAGATCCACCAAGGCCTCGGCTGTCAGGTTGCCAAGCATGCGGTGCATTATGATTATGACGGCATAACTCCGACGCCCTATTATGTCATTGATACAAGAGGAAATAAGCTGCAGAGTTATCTGAACAAAATGCTTGCGAACTACGGCATGCTGGACGAACGCAGAGATGCGCAACAGGAGCTCGCCGCCCTGACATCGCGAGAGAAGGAAGTCGTGGAGCTGATCATTAAAGGCCATACTAATATGGAGATCGCAGGCAAACTGTACCTCAGCGAGGTTACGGTGAAGAAGCATTTAACGAATATTTTTAGGAAGCTTGACATTAAGAACAGAAGCCAACTGATTCAGAATTATAAAGTGTAAGGAATAGATATTGATATCGTCAAGTTTGGTGGGATATTTCAGAATGATAGAAGAACATGCGAAAGAGCTTCTCCGCTTTGTAAAGCTGGAGAAGCTCTTCTGTGTGCGGGGAGATTGAAGAAATGCGTAAACCCGCGAACTCTGGTGGATAAAGGGCATCTCAATCATGTGGCAAGAGGTTTATCCCTCCCGGATGGCCTGATATACAAGATGGCATTGTATGACGTACAATTAAAAGAACTGGAAAGGTCATCTTGCACTTTGTGAAAAATATAGATATCCAAGATCAAGGAGATAAAATGACATTTAATGACTTAGGTATAATACCCGCGGTTTTAAAAGCTTTAAGCAAGGAGAACTATACTGCACCGACACCCATACAGGAACAGGCGATACCTGCAGTGTTAGCCGGCAGAGATTTACTTGGCTGCGCCCAGACTGGGACAGGAAAAACGGCCGCATTTGCCGTGCCGATTATCCAGCTATTAAGCGAACAGCAAAGCAGACCCATTACGCAACGCCGCATTCGCTCATTGATTTTAACGCCTACAAGAGAACTTGCTCTTCAGATTTCCGAGAACATTCAAGCGTATAGCCAATACACCCATTTGCGTTGTTCTGCCATCGTTGGCGGCGTTTCGCAAAAAGCTCAGGAGCGGTCGCTAAATCAAGGTGCGGATATTATTATTGCAACTCCGGGCAGACTCATCGATTTAATGAATCAAAAGCGCATTGATCTGCAATATGTCCAAATATTAGTACTTGATGAAGCCGACAGGATGCTGGATATGGGCTTTATTCATGATGTAAAGAAAATTATTCTAAAAATGCCCAGCAAAAAACAAACTCTTTTCTTCTCGGCAACGATGCCGCCAGAAATAGCCAAAATGGTTAAATCGCTGCTGGTTAATCCGGTGAAAGTGGAAATCACTCCGGTGTCTTCTACTGTGGATAGGATAAAGCAATCTGTTTATTTGGTTGATAAGGCAAATAAGCAAAATCAATTGAATTACCTTCTACAAGATAAATCCATTGTTTCCGCGCTCGTGTTTACCCGTACAAAGCATGGCGCTGACCGTGTAGTGCGAGACCTAACTAAAGTGAAAATTTCCGCTCAGGCCATTCATGGAAACAAATCTCAAAATGCCCGCCAAGCTGCACTTAGTAATTTCAAGAGCGGCGAAACGAGGGTGCTGGTAGCGACGGATATCGCAGCAAGAGGAATTGATATTGAGGAACTTTCTCACGTGATCAACTTCAACCTCCCTAATATTTCAGAAACCTATGTTCATCGAATTGGCCGTACCGGTAGAGCAGGACTGAGCGGGATCGCTATCTCCCTTTGCGAAACCGAGGAGATTCCGTATCTTAAGGATATTGAGAAATTGATCGGGAAAACCATTCCCGAAGTGAAAGACCATCCCTATCCGATGCTAGGTACAACCCAGCCTTTAAAGGCAGAAGATTCATCGACATTAGCAGCATTGAAACCTCCTAAATCCAAGGCAAACCCAGTGCTCAAGCCCAAATCCGAGTGGTTTAAAAAAGGAAGGAACTGAGATTATGTCTAATTTGCCAAATTGCCCACAATGTAATTCAGAATACACTTATGAAGATGGAAGTTTCCTGATTTGCCCGGAGTGCGGACATGAGTGGACTTTAGAATTAGGAACCGATAATGGCGGAGAGAATAAAATTATCAAAGATGCAAATGGCAATGTCTTGAACGATGGCGATTCCGTAACCGTAATCAAAGATCTGAAAGTTAAAGGAACCTCATCGGTTGTAAAAATAGGTACGAAGGTTAAAAACATCCGTTTGGTTGATGGAGATCATGATATCGATTGCAAAATCGACGGTTTCGGAGCCATGAAATTGAAATCCGAATTTGTTAAAAAGATATAGATTACAAAAGAGCCCCTCTAGTTTGAAGGGCTCTGTTTTTCATGATGGAGCAGCCAGCTTTTCCTTGCTAAGCCGCCGCCATAACCGCCCAAATCGCCATTCGAGTTAATGACTCTGTGGCAAGGGATCACGATGGCAAGCTGATTTGCGCCATTGGCTTGAGCTGCGGCGCGAAAAGCGGATGGTTTACCCAGCGAGATAGCGATGTCGGAATAGGATCGGGTTTCTCCCGGCGGGATCCTCATTAATTGCTCCCACACGCTTTTCTGAAAAGGCGAACCCAATAAGCAGAGGGAGGTTTTGAATTCGGTCAGTTTTCCGTTGAAATATTGGCTTAGTTCGCTTTCAATCGATTCTATGGGCCCCGTGGTACCAGGGATAATCGCCGACTTCGTCCTTATTCTGAGCCGTTCCACCTCGCGTTCCAGACCTCGGCGATCCACGAATTCCAGAAGATAGATCGCATCCTCATCTCCAATGGCAATCATGGGGCCAAGCTTTGTATCTATCCAAGATGCTTTGAGAATCTTGTTATCCGCTAACAAAGTAGGCGCTGCACCCATAATTCGAGAAAAAGCGTCTCTAAAGCCGCTGCTCGATTCATAGCCGGTCGATAGTTGGGTATCGATGATTGTTTGACCTCCTCTAATATTCTTTAAGGCTAGTCCCATTCGGCGAGCGCGTGCGTACTCAACGAATGTCATTCCGAATCGCTTCTTGAATTGACGACGCGCCGTTGATTCATCCACCGAGAGATTTTTGAAATCTTGCTGTTTCCAACGTTTTTCAGGATTTTTCTCTACGACATCAACGAGCTGACGGACGATATCGGAGACATGATTCGGATGGGATAACGGGCGACATCGTTGACAAGGCCGATAGGAAGCGAGAAGCGCTTGCTGAGCCGTCTCGTAAAACTCGCAGTTCTCGTACTTTGGCTTCCGCGCCGGACAAGTCGGGCGACAGAAAACGCCGGTAGTCTTGACTCCTACATAGAATACGCCTTCATATTCCGATCTTTTTTCCAATAACGCCTTGTAGTATTCTTGATTGTGTTCGGCAGGTATCATTTCATGTACCCCTTAGCTTGAAAGATGTTCCTATTATAGCTCCTCCAATAATCAGATGTAGCCGAAAATCAGGCATTCATTTTTAAAGCCGCTTACAGCTCCCGATGGGGTGTAAGCGGCTTTTATCTTTCCCTGGTTCCTTGCCCCTTACCGGGCCAGCTCCTTACGTACGATCGGTGCGACCTTGGTGCCGAGCAGCTCGATCGCGCGCAGGACTTCACGGTGCGGCATCGTGCCGACATTCACATGTAGGAAGAACCGGGTGATCCCCAAATTTTTGCGCAACAGAAGGATTTTTTCCGCGACATATTCGGGATCGCCGACATAGAGGGCGCCCCGGAGGCTGCGCGCTGCGTCATAAGCTTCCCGGCTGTATGGAGGCCAACCCCGCTCTCGCCCGATGACGTTCATTTGGGCCTGAGTTGAAGGGAAGAACAGATCGGCAGCTTGTTCGGTTGTCTCTCCGACAAATCCGTGCGAGTGTGTCGCTATGGATAACGTTTCAGGGTCGTGTCCGGCCCGAGCGGCAGCCTCCTTGTAGAGATTGACTAGTGGAGCGAACTTCTCCGGCATTCCTCCGATGATGGCGAATGCGATAGGGAGACCCAACATGCCTGCCCGAATAGCCGACTCCGGATTCCCGCCGCTTGCAATCCACACCGGCAGCGGGCTCTGAACGGACCTTGGATATACACCCAGGTTATCGATGGCGGGACGATGACCGCCGCGCCAAGTCACCTTTTCCGAGGATCTGATCGCAAGCAGCAGTTCTAGCTTTTCTTCGAACAATTCGTCATAATCATCTAGGCTATATCCGAATAGCGGAAAGGATTCAATAAACGAACCCCTGCCTGCCATGATTTCCGCCCGACCGTTAGAGATACCGTCAAGGGTGGAGAAAGCTTGATACACACGAACCGGGTCATCCGAGGATAATACGGTAACGGCACTCGTGAGCCTGATCCGCTTGGTCATGGCAGCAGCGGCTGCCAGTACGACAGCGGGCGAGGTGCCTGCATAATCGGCTCGATGATGCTCCCCTATTCCATACACATCGAGACCGACCTGATCGGCCAGCACGATCTCCTCAACCGCGTTGCGCAGCCGCTCGGCATGGCTGATAACCTCTCCTGTCACCGGATCCGGCGTAGTCTCCAAAAATGTACTGATTCCTATTTCCATTGTATTTGCAAGATCGGTCATTCAGATCCCCTCCTTCGATAGCTTTAGTTTACTAAATTATTTATTGTTTCTCAACTAAAGTAAGCGACTATCCTAAAAAGACAAGCTCTCCCTAGTCTAGGGGAAGAGCTTGTCGGCGTGTACTCCCATTACAATGATTTACCTGAATGAAACACTTTTGTGTTAAGCACATCCAGAGCGCGATCGATTTCTTCCAGCTCTTCTTCGGAAACATCCTTTATCCGTTGCAGGAAACGGGTTTCGATGTGTTTAAAAGCTTCATTCATCATGGCCTCCCCGTCTTTGGAAAGACGGATAAATTGCTTTCGTCGATCTTCGGCAACGGCAAATTTTTCGCATAAATTTTTCTCGCTTAGTTTTTTTAGTTCACGGCTCGTGTTCGGCATGGACATATGCTGACAGTCGCTAATTTGACTAAGGGTAACGGGCTGGCTAACCGCTATATATTCAAGAATACTGTATTGAACGGGGGTAATGACATCGGATTTAACACCTTTTGTAATCTCGTGCGTCATTTGATGAACAGCAGTAGTAAAGGCCACGAATTTATGGAAAAAAGCTTTGTTGTCCATAGGGATCACCTCTTACTGACACGATATCAAAATAATTATCATAATACAATTATCATTTGACAACTAAAAATGGATTGTGTTACGATTTGATTGTCAAATGATAAGTAAAGAGGTGGCGCGATGAAAACGCTGATTATTTATACGCATCCTAATCATGAGAGCCTAAGTTATGCATTTTTGCAAAAAGTCATCCAAGGGAGCAGGGAGAATCCCAATCTAACGGACATAAAGGTGCTGGATTTATATGAGGAGGAGTTTAATCCGGTCCTCGTTTTCAATAAGGATAAACGCAGAAGGGATATGCACACCGATCCACAGCTTGCAAAGTATCGAGAACAAATCATTTGGGCAGATAAAATCGTTTTCGTGTATCCGATCTGGTGGGGAAGACCTCCAGCAATGCTTTTGGGTTATATTGATCAATTGTTTGCTTCAGGTTTTGCTTACCAAGATAAGGGTGGAATTATGCCGGAAGGACTTTTGAAGGGAAGGTCGGTTGTTTGTATTTCAACAATGATGGGGCCTCCGCTGTATCCTTTGTTCTGGTTGAATAATGCGCACAAAGTATTAATGAGGAGAGCCTTGTTCCGTTACGTGGGAATAAAAAAAGTGAAGTTTTTTGAATTCGGGAATATGGAAAGTCCGAAGGGAAAACATGACGAGAAATTAAACAAGGTGTATCGTTATTTCAAAATAATAGATCGTTAAAAATGTAAATTTCCGATATCGGAGAATCTTTATAATAAAATAGAAACTTGAATATTTATGCCGAATACGATATTATTATATCATATTCGGCATATGCTATTGTTGCATTGGAATTAGTTATGAAGGAGCTAACCGACCAGTGTATGAGGTTGAAATTTATGAAGATATGGATGGCAACTCAGCACTGAAAGTTTGGCTACGCGAACTCAAAGGAGGGAACTTACGCTCCAGAGGACATTGCCAAACACATTATTGAAGATATTTGGGAGCTACGCCCTGATAAATATAGGGTAATGTTTTTTCAAGTTAAGGATGGAAGGCTCATTTTGTTGAATCACTTCCGTAAATAAACGCAGAAAACCCCACCAAAAGAAATCAAGAAAGCAATGCAATTAAGAGATGACTGGAACAAAAGAAATCAATAAGTGAAGTGGAGGAACTGCAATGAAATTCGATGATTTTATGAAAGAAATCGGGGAAGATACAATAGAAACTGAAACGATTCGACAGCTTGCACATATGGTATCAGATATAGTTAAGCGTCGCAAAATGCTTGGATTAACTCAGGATGAAGTTGCCAAGAAAGCGGGTCTTACTCAAGCCCAGGTAGCACGCTTAGAAAACAGTTCGCAAATTCCTAGAGTTGATACTCTGATTAAAGTAGCTATTGCTCTTGGGTTAAACATCAAATTCAATGAGGTGGATGAAGAGGCTGCTACTCTGAGTCGCTTAGCGCACGTTTAAGAATAGTAAGTTTGCCGCCCCCATCCCGAGAAAAATAAAACTCCAAGCCGCTTGTGGACTTGGAGTTTATTCATTTGCACGTAATTCATACATGCTACAAAAGCAGGTCTCGTTTTCGAAACAGAACAATGGCTAGGCTGATCGAAACCAACCCGATGACGGCGAGAATGAGGAAAGGTACAGCCAAATCCGCATTACCGTTAATAATTTCGCCGGGTTTATATAAGGAGAAGATGGAGATGTTTCTAACCCAATCGATCTTTTCGCTGAATTTACCCACCAGATCCAAACTGAAGAACCCGAACGTAATCAATCCGGAAATGCTAAGCGCCTTCTTCTCGTCATTGGAAAGAGAGGATACCAGGAAGGAGACGCCGCCGACAGCAAAGAAGAGCAAGAACGCAGCCACATTCATCTGAATGAACTTGGATGTATCAAATACATAACCATCTCCAAGAAACCATGCATTTCCAGCAAACCCGGCGATGGTCGTGACGGCCATAATCAGGAATAGTCCGGTCGTCAAAACGCTTGCTTGCGTGAAAGCGACTTTCCCTCTTGTCGTCGGACTGGACAATAAATAAGCCATGGAGCCTTGATCCACTAATTTAGCCATAAGCTGAGTCGATACCTGAACGCATACGATAGAGAGGATGAGAACTAAAATTAATCCGTAGTATTCCCCCGAGATGAATGCTTCTGCACTGCCAAAGCCGTTGAGACCGAAGGCTTTCCCTACACCTTCCGGCATGGTTTGGACCAATTCATCGATGGCTTTCGTGTTTTTGGCGAGACTGGGATATAACCAAAACATGAGAAGGATATAAAAGGCAGATCCGAATGCATAATTCATGAAGCTCTTCATGTTCACTTTCATCATCTGTTTATATAAGGTGGCATTCATTTCATCGTCTCCTTTCGTTCATAGTAATTCATGAATATATCCTCAAGGTTTTGGGTGAAAATATCGATATTGCGTATCTTGTACTTTGCCGTCTCTTCCACAAACTTATCGTAATTGCCCTGGACGGAAACCCTTACCCGATCCCCTTCGTGCGATTCGATAAGCAAGCCGGAATCCAGAAAAGTTTTCGCCTCGGCTTGGTTTTCGAAGGTGACTTCGAACAGCTTTCGCTGCATCGATTGCAGTTCATGAACATCCTTGACGGTAATGATGACGCCATCCTTGATAATCGCAGCCCTGTCGCAGGTTCTCTCGATTTCCGGAAAGTTGTGCGAAGACATCAGGAACGTTTTCCCGCGGGCCTTCTCCTCAAGCACAATTTCAATAAATACCTTTTGCATGAGCGGGTCTAGACCTGAGGTCGGTTCATCCAAAATAATCACGTTAGGGTCATGCATGAATGTGGCTACGATGCCAACCTTTTGCTTCATGCCTTTGGACATTTTGCGGATGGGAGTATGGACGTCGAACTGCAGACGATCGATTAAGCGTGCGCGCTTGGACAAGTCTTTCATCCCCTGCATGTCAGCCATGAAATCCAGAAAAGTCTTACCCGTCATCCCATCGAAAAAAGAAATTTCTCCAGGCAGGTACCCGACGTAAGATTGAAATTTTCCCTGCTCTTTCCAGGTGTCCAGCCCATTCACCTTCACGTATCCTTTGTCCGGTTTCATGAAGCCCATGATATGCCGGATCGTCGTAGATTTGCCCGCCCCGTTCGGTCCCAGAAAGCCGAAAACCTCCCCTTCCTTCACCGAAAAAGAGACATCGAAAATTCCTTTCCCGTTTGAAAATGTCTTCGTCAAATTTTGAACGGTTAACATACCGGCACCTCCGTAAATAAAGAAATGAAATATAACTACTATCATATTTCATATGTTATACTATACCCGACCGACTGGTTCGTCAATGGTTTTGTGAACTATTTTTATATTATTATTTCATAAAATTTATAATATTCTATGGAGTTAGGGTGAACCGTGATGAATGGTTTTGAGAAAAGGGCCAAATTAATCAAAGAGAAAATCATGAAAACCACCTTGAACATGCTGCGGACATCGGACCCCAAGAGAATTCGAATCGCCGATATTTCCAAGATGGCTAATGTTTCGCAGGTCACGATCTATAATTATTTCGGAAGCAAGGAAGCTCTGCTCCGCGATGTGTTCAAGAACTACTTCGACAAGGCCACTCGCGATTTCGAGGAATATATGAACGAAGGCCACTCGTTAAAGGAAAAGATCGAGCATATTATCTTTCTGGAGAAAGAAACCTATAGGGATTTCCCGCCCGGTCTTATTAAAGAACTATTGATCGAAGATGATGAACTAACTCGTTATATCGATGAGCAATACAAGTTGAGAGCTATTCCATTGACCATTCGGATCATTGAGGAAGGGAAAGCCAGCGGCGAGATTTCGGAAGACGTTACCACTGAGAACGTTCTGGCTTTTATTCAACTGTTTATGAATCAGTACGAGGCGGTACTGGAAATGGCCAAACAAAGCGCGGATATGGATAAATTTCTCCAAGGCATGGTCCATATGTTCTTTTACGGCGTCTGCGGGAAATCATAAACTGCTTAGCGGATAGACGCAGCGGAACAGGTACTCCGGCATTATGGAACGGATAAACGGCGGGTTTGTATAAGAAACCTTCTACAAGAAAAACGAGCCTTAGAAGCAATTCTCTAGGCTCGTTTTTCTTTGGCGTTCCATACGATCAACAACTCCCCGCAGACTAGCGCATTATTGACGGGGGGTGATCTCCCGGCTTCCTCTTTACAGGCGAAATGCGATGGGAAGACCCAGCGTTCCTGTCCGAACGGCTGACTTAAATTAAGTAAGCTGTTTTCGGGACGGATTTGGGAGAATTTTGAGAGTGTGTTCTGATATCCTTCTATCAGATTGTCAATCAAGCTGGAGCTTAGCGATCGTTTCATAATTTATTTTTGGAGGGGTACTAGGATGAGCCGAGAGCGAAAGCTATTATTAGCCGCAATTGTTCTGTCTGGGGCGGGGTATTTACTTGTTATGGCAGAAGGAAATACGATGATGCGCTGGATATTGAAGCCGGGAACTATTCTGCTTATTATTGGATTGGTCGCAACGATGCGCGATGTCGCCAAAACGTACCGCAATCTGGTTATCGCAGGGCTGCTTCTTTCAGCCATAGGCGACTGTTTCTTATTGTTAGCCGGAGACAAATGGTTTGTGCTTGGGCTGAGTTCCTTCTTGTTCGCACATGTGGTGTATTTCGCGGCGTTCGTGACAAGGTGGCAAGGTTTGTCCTTCTATCGCCTGATAGCATTGATCCCGATCTCAGTATATTCCGTGTGGCTGCTATCGGGACTGCACAAAGGTATCTATAATGGGGGAGATACAGGACTATGGCTTCCCGTGCTTGTTTATGTCATTGTCATATCTAGTATGATTTGGAGTGCTGTGATCAGCGGCAGCCGAATCGCCGTTGCAGGCGCCATCGTGTTCTTCGTGTCCGATTCCTTATTGGCCTGGAATATGTTCGTTTCCCCCATTGCGGGGGCCGGATACGGCGTTATGATCACTTATTATGCAGCTCAATTTATGATTGCCAAGAGTATTGAAAGTCGATAAACAATCTTTGAAAGGGGCTGCCCCATAAGGTCGAGAATGAAACACCTGCACGTTTTGCAGGTTGTACCTGATGAGTGGTAACTGAATCGCAGGGGGTTACCGGTCAGACCCTTCGTGTTAATGGCGGGTTTGTATAAGAAATTTGAATTCGGGAAAATGGAAAGCCCGAAGGGAAGACATGACGAGAGATTAAATAAAGTGTATCGCTATTTCAAAATAATAAATCGTTAAAGGCTACTCAATATTCCAAGTTCTTTTTACAATGAACAATCATGGTATAATTGAAACAAATTGTACGGAGGTGACAAGCTGTGCAATGGGAAGAAGTTCGTGAGAAGTTCCCTGATAAGTGGGTCGTATTTGAGGCTACAGATGCTTTTTCTCAAGAAGGATTTCGATGTGTGGAGGAAGTAACGATCATTGATCGATATGATGATTCATTGGAAGCTATGCAAAGATACAAAGAACTCCATCGCAATGAGCCGTCAAAGGAAATTTACTTTCTGCATACCTCACGTGCCGATCTGAAGATTGAAGAGAAATGGGTCGGTTTTAAGAGATGGGGATAGAGCTCGGGTTACTCTGTGATCTTCCTATTGTTTCAGTAGACATTGTTTATAGCGGACATAAGCTTCATTTAGATAGAGTTTTATTGGATACCGGATCTGCGGGGACTATCTTTGATGCAGATATTGTATCTGGGATTGGAGTTCGACCAGAAGGATCAGATCAAACTGCAATATTGCACGGGTTAGGCGGTACAGAGATTGTATTCACCAGATGGTTTTGTGATTGATACTGTTGAGATGCGAATATACTCCAAAGAGAAAATGTTGTAAGAGACTCGCCTCGCGTCGAAAATGACGTGGAGCGGGTCTTTTATAAAGGGTACAATTTGCCTTACTTCCGTTTTCCAGCCAGTTGCTAGCTCTTTTCTAGGGGAATTCGTTTCAGCAAGAAACGGGGAATTCAGTTATGACATTGAATTGGTCGAGCTAATGGTGCAGGGGTGAAAATGTTCCAATAAAATAGGCTAATCCGCTTTTTGGATTTTTGCTATCCGTATCATTTTGATGATAGACTTAATTGCTGGGAAAGTCGCGTCATGCGAGGAGGTCACGGTTATGTCTATCGTTCCGAGTTTACTGGAGCTTAATAAGAAATTCGTAGAAGAGAAGAAGTATGAGGACTATTTAACGGACAAGTACCCGGATAAAAAGGTAGCGATATTGACTTGCATGGATGCCCGGCTAAGCGAACTTCTTCCGAAGGCATTGGGCTTTAAGAACGGCGACGCTAAGTTCATTAAAAATGCCGGCGCAATATTAACTCAGCCTTTCGGCAGCGCTATGCGCAGTATTTTGGTAGCGGTGTATGAACTGGAAGCGCGCGAAGTTATTGTGATCGGCCACCTCGGCTGCGGCATGACAGAGATCGATCCGATGAAAATGGTCAGCAAGTTCGCCGAGCATGGCATCGATCCGTTAGCGATAGAGACACTTGAAAACGCCGGTATTCGCATGGATAAGTTTTTACGCGGTTTCGACAGCGCTGAGGAAGGCGTTATGCACAGCGTTAAGATGATCCGCAGGCATCCGCTTTTTCCGCAAGCGATCCCTGTTCATGGATTTGTTATGGACCCGGAGACAGGGGCAATAGATGTCATCGTCGAGGACTACAGAGAATAATGATAGATGAAATCCATTACATCGAAACCAAGGAGATGTTGACATGAGATTCGCTCGTCCTCCCTGCTAAGCCTTAAAGCCGATTGGTCCACGAGGTCCTCCGTTTTGTGGTTGCGCACGTTGCAATCAGAAACGGGAGGAGCTTGTTAATCATGAAGAATATGGACAATATATGGAAACTGTATGCCATCCGGTTCTTTCACAGCCTAGTACCCGCCTATGTAATTGAAAGGTTGTTTTGGGAACAGCGGGGCATGACGATCCAGATGGTCGTATATACGGAAATTATTTATGCGATAACTATTGTTTTACTTGAGGTTCCTACAGGAATCATTGCCGACAACTGGAGCCGGAAGAAAATGATGGTGCTAAGCGCTGTTTTGTGGTGTTACATGTTCCTTATATTGTTGTTTGCGACGGAGTTCTGGCACTTTTCCGCAGCGATTTTCCTGGCGGGCATTGCTAGATCAGCAACCAGCGGGTCGGAAAATGCATTGCTTTATGATTCATTACGGCTAAGCGGTAAGGAACAGTTTTTTGAAAAAGTTCTGGGCCGCTTGAATGTGTTCGATTTCGCGTCAGCCATAATAGCCGCCTTATGCGGGAGTCTTCTGGCTAGCCGGTTTGATTTCGAGTTGAATTATTGGATATCCTTGGTCAGCATGCTTGTTTCTTTATGCCTATCGTTAATGCTCGTTGAACCTTCCGTTAAAAGCAATACCGATGAGCCGATAGAGATTAAAGAATATATAAGAGCTTCATTGCTCTTTTTTAGAAAAAACCGGGGAGTTTCCCTTTTGTTGCTATCAGGCATGGTTACGGGTGCGTCCTTGAGTTTCATCTATGAGTTCTGGCAGCTTTATTTAGAGAGACTGGACATTCCGGTGGTCTATTTTGGGTTGTTTTCCGCAGCATTTATGTTGTTGGGACTTCCAGGGAACATGCTTGCGCATGCGATGAAAGGCTGGTTCAGCTACAGGACTTTGCTGTCGGGAGTGACCGCTGTAATTGCCGCAGGGTTCATCTATATATCGTTAGTTAAAGACTATACCGGGTTGGCGGCGATTTTTCTAATCGGATTGTTTGCAGGCGTAATCGAACCGATTACAACCGGATATTTGCATCATAGAATTGATTCCTCCATGAGAGCGACGATGGATTCGTTTCAATCTTTGGGAGAAAATGCAGTACTTATGATAATAGGCTTGGGCTTTGGTTTCTTCTCATCGAGATTTGATATTTTCGGTGGATATGGGTTCATTGCCTTCATTTGCAGCGTGTTCTTCGTTTATTTTGTATTCGC
Organism: Cohnella silvisoli; assembly: GCF_021190915.1. Lineage (GTDB taxonomy): Bacteria > Bacillota > Bacilli > Paenibacillales > Paenibacillaceae > Cohnella > Cohnella silvisoli. The sequence continues at coordinate 75,430 of NZ_JAIOAP010000014.1, read as the reverse complement.
ATCCAAAAAAGTTGTTGAATAGTACGCCGATTGGAAAAATGGCTTACGGCGTCCAAGACTCCTCGCATACGGGGGGGCTCGGGCGCCTTTTTGAACGTAACGCTGCGGTTCAAAGTGATGAGGGCAGTTTTTTGGCCTTGGCGAAGTCGCAACGCTGCGATTCAATGTGATGAGGGCAGTTTTTTGGCCTTGGCGAAATCCCGATACTGCGGTTCAAGGTGGTGAGGGTAGTTTTTTGGCCTTGGTGAAGTCCCAACTCTGCGATTCAAGGTGATGAAGGCAGTTTTTTGGCCTTGGCACCATATCGCAGTGGAATTGGAGAAGGAAGCCCGGATTATAACGCCATTCCAATCAAATCTGCCAGAACTGAGGACTCCAAACCACCCAAACCACCCAAACCACCCAAACCACCCAAACCACCCAAACCACCCAAATACTCCACGTCCCGCACAACGCCAAACACTCTCTGCCCATAGTCGGATAAACCGACTATTACGAGAACAACCCCAAACATCTCCTGCCCATAGTCGGATTATCCGACTATGGCGATGGCCTAAGATTCGTTCTATAGGACTTCGCGCTAATTCTGCATATGCTCACCTATTCTAGTCTTATAGAATTGCACAAAACCTCATAGCCCACTTACCTATACGGAGTGAAAGGGCTTGATTTTTGTCGAGTTAATGCAGTTCCTTTTGATAGAACATACAATACACAGGCAAGTTATCGAATCGTGTTTCGCTGCTTAAAGTAAATCCAAATCTCCGATACAAATTTACATTTTGTATATTTTCCGTATCCAGCGCGACCCCTTGTGATTTCTTGTCCGCATCTGTCGTATTCAACAGGTGCTGGAGCAGGGATTTACCGATTCCCTTGCCCTGAGCGTCCGGCTTTACTCCAATCATGATGAGGTAGTGATGCGGCAATGGGGGAGCGGCGGATCTTGTGATTCGCATATAGGAATTAAGACGACTCAAAGTTTTTCCCGACATTAGAAAAAACAAAGGAATCAGCCTCCCGATTAGCAACAATCCTCCTATCATATTCTGAAGCTTGCTTGCGTGCGGTTTCTCCACAATGTAGGCCCCTAGCAATTTTTCATTTTCAAAAGAACCCCACACCTCTTCATGGAGCAGAAAGCTTTTATCAAACATAAAGGATACGAAAGCCGTCACGCTGTTTCTCGCTTTGCTATCTAGCTCCGGATCGCCGAATAAATGCAGGAATAAGGGATCTCTGGCAAATGCCTCGCTCATGAGCGACACGAATATGGACTTATCCGACTTGGTTAGCTTAGATACTCTATACGAAGTTCTCATGCTTCTTCACTAGTATTGTTTATTGCTTTACCATAATGATCAACGGCGAAGCTAAATAACACTTTAAGCATAAATAATGAGCAGATGATCAACATATAAGGCTTCATATCGGTCAGCATAGGTGTGCAGCCCAGTCCAACACTTAGGAGCAAGCCTGCAACGAATAGCTGAGAATGTTTGCCGATAAGCGCATTCACGATAAATGCTCCAGCGATCGTATATGCCCACACTCCTATCGAATACCAAATATCCGTATTTAATAAAAGCGCAACAAGCACGATATGAAAGTGTATCGAAATGAATACGAGTCGATTCGTCGATCGCGCCGCATAGAAGTTGCTGGTTGAAGCCGAAAAATTGGCAATACATCCTGAAAATATATCGAAAATCAATAATAATGCCAACGCGCTGCGCCACAACGGTAAATTTTCCGTAAGCTCAGGGAATATGAAATATAACGCAGGGGTCAGCAGTCCGCCAAAAAGCAGTATGGCTACAATAGATCCAAATGGCTGTCTTTCACCAAAAACATCATGCATAAATGATGGAATCCGTATTTGTTTCATTTGATTACACTCCCTTTATCAATTGGTACTTGCAACGATCACTTTCGGTTTTAATAATTATGTACTAAAAACACTCAAACACTACAAAATTATTATAACTGCACTAAATTAAAACATCAATAGATTTGTACTTAATTCATTGAATAACTCTAAAACTTGAGCTAAACTACAGGTGAGGTGAAGGAGATGAACGGCTTCGAACGACGGAAACAGAAAAAAACCGAGCAAATTTACAGCGTTTCCTTTCAGCTATTTTCCCAACACGGATTTCAGAAAGTCAGTGTGAATGAGATCGCTCACAAAGCGAAGGTTTCTCCTGCGACCATTTATAACTACTTTGGTACTAAAGAACAACTGTATTCCGATATGCTAATGAATTGGATGGACAAACAGTTGGAGCAGTATGGGAACATTCTTGATTCAGGGCTTTCCTTTCCTGAGAAGACCAAGGAAATCATGCTGAGCGAGGCCAAAAACTTAAAGATCTTATCGGATGAATTTCAGAAAGATCCATCCTCTGAGGTTAGCGGGTTGATGCAAATGATGGAAAGGTACAACGAGCAGAAGGTCTTACCCTTTTTTATGAAGTTTGTCGCGACGGGGAAGCAAGAGGGTTATATTCATAAAGATCAGACAGAAGAGTTGACTATGATGTACTTCACAATGTTCAAGAATGAGATGGGCCGGTATTTGGAATCGTCGAATCAAGAACATGCAACTCGGAGTATAGATCAATGGGTGGAGTTGTTCTTCTACGGGTTAAGACGAAATTAAAGGAATATAGCAATTATTGACGAATTATAAGGTTTATTATGACTAAAAGAAAAATAGTTGCCATTATCGGTTTGTTCGTGCTCGTTCTGACAGGTATCCGTCTGCTGTGGTTTCAACTTCAAACCTCTCCTCTTCATGTCGAAGCCGTTAATGGCCAATTGGATTTACGAGGTTGGGATCGACACTCCAGTCCAATGCTCTCGTTGAATGGTCAGTGGGAATTCTACCCCTATAAGCTAGTTGCGCAAACCTCCAATGATGGGGGCGTGCTAGATAGCGGCACCCAAATCGCGCGGGTTCCTGGAAGCTGGACAAAGGACTTATCCCAGAAAAACAATTCAACCTTTGGATACGGATCTTATCGCTTACGTATCTTGGTTGAACCGAATAGTAAAGAACCTTATAACATCCGAGTACCGGGTATATCCTCTTCCTCCGCTTTATTCGTGAATGGCCAATTGCTTGCCCAATCCGGTCAACCGGCTGATCGTGCTGAGGCGTATACAGGGGGGAACGTACCTTACTCGACTTCGTTCACGACCGATCGGAGCGTCATTGACATTGTCATCCACGTTGCGAATTACGATGATCACGTTATGGGCGGAATGATGCAACCGATCAAGTTCGGAACGGAAGCTGCCATGGATCGAGCCTATTGGTTCTCCATAGGCACGCAATTGACGGTTTGTTTTATCCTGCTGATGCACGCCATATATGCGCTTATCCTCTATGTTATTGGAGCCCGGCAGAAAGCGCTGCTCTATTTTTCTCTATCGAATATTAGCGCGATTATGACGATTCTCATTGATGACGACCGCATTTTACCGGCATGGTTCCCGGTTAACTATGAATGGACCTATAAGCTGTATTACCTCTCTTTCTTGGGCGCCGCCGTGTCTATCTTACAGTATACCAAGCACCTGCTGCCCTCGTTCTCGATTCTCAAAGGTGCTCGTTGGTACGTGGCCTTGTGCGGCCTCTATGCCTTATTCGTCTTGTTCTTGCCGACCCGGCTTCTTAGCTATACCGACCTCGTGCATACGTTAATCGTCTTTATCCCGTATATTATCGTTCCCACTCTTATGGTGCTGGCTACCCGAAGAGGCATCCCCGACGCGATTTATTTATTGCTCGGCGTTACGGGCATTACCGTGAACATGATATGGGGGGTCATCAAAAACACGGGCTGGATCGAAAGCGGTTATTACCCTATCGATATGATTGCCGCCTTTATCGCTTTCGCTCTGTTCTGGTTCAAACGCTATTTCCGTACCTCGGCCCAAACGGCCAAGCTAGCCGAGCAATTGCAAGCGGCAGATAAGCTCAAAGATGAGTTCTTAGTGAATACATCCCATGAACTGAGAAATCCGCTTCACGGCATTCTGAATATTGCTCAAACCGTATTGGATAGCGATAGCCCCTATGACGACGATCGAAATAGAACCCACATGAAGCTGCTTGTCTCCGTAGGCAAACGAATGTCCTACATGCTGAACGATTTGCTGGATCTAACCCGATTTAAGGAGAATCGCGTACGATTGCATCCAACGAGTCTCCAAGTTCAGACGGTGGCTTCAGGCGTGCTGGATATGATCCGATTCATGACGGAAGGCAAGCCTATCCAGCTCATTAATAACATCCCAAGCACACTGCCGCCCGTTCTCGCGGACGAGAACAGGCTTATCCAAATTATTTTCAATCTTCTACACAATGCGGTCAAATTCACGAATGAAGGACAGATCATGATCGACGCCTTTACCGAGGACGGCAAAGTTTTCATCCAAATCTCGGATACCGGGATCGGAATGGATGAAGAGACGCAAAGTAGAATATTCCAGCCCTATGAACAAGGCGACGTCGAAACGACGGCCAGCATAACGGGTCTTGGGCTTGGATTAGCTATCAGCAAACACCTGGTAGAGCTCCATCAGGGCACGCTTACGGTCAGCTCCAAGCCAACGCGTGGATCTGTATTCACCTTTTCCATGCCGATTTCCGATTCTGCCGCTCCGATAGCGGATGGGTTTATTGCCCAGCCACTCGCTTCCTTCACGGCTTCCGAGATAGCTTCTGCCAACGAAGCGGTCACATCCGGACGTCCCGAGCTTGTGCCTGCAAACGCGAATAAAGATAGACCGCATATTCTTGCGATTGACGATGACCCTGTTAACTTGAGCGTATTAATAAGCGTGCTTTCCCTGGAAAATTACGATATCGTAACGGCTACAAGCGGCTCGGAGGCTTTATCTCTCTTGGACGCCAAAGTTTGGGATCTCATCATTACTGACGTTATGATGCCTCACATGTCCGGCTATGAAGTCGCCCAAGCCGTTCGAACCCGATTCTCCCACTCGGAGCTGCCGATACTGCTTCTTACGGCGCGCAATAGAGCGGAAGATATCGAAGCCGGCTTTCTGTCGGGGGCTAACGATTACGTGACAAAACCCGTCGATGCGTTGGAATTAAGATCCCGGGTGCGGGCATTAACGGAAGTGACCCGGGCCGTGCGCGAACAGATGCGTATGGAAGGTGCATGGCTTCAAGCGCAAATTCAGCCGCATTTTCTATTTAACACGCTGAATTCCTTAGCCGCGCTCAGCGCAATCGATATCGGAAGAATGAGAAAATTGCTGTTGGTATTTGGGGACTACCTGAGGGCCAGCTTCGACTTTCATAATTCGGAGCGCTTTGTTCCGTTATCTAAAGAACTGGAGCTCGTTCGTGCTTATCTGTATATCGAGAAGGAGCGTTTTGAAGACCGGATTGAAGTCATATGGGAAGTGGATGACGACTTGCAGCTGTATATCCCGCCGCTGTCCATACAGCCCCTTGTAGAGAACGCGGTTCGACACGGCATACTGATGCGTGCCCGCGGAGGCAAGATTCATATTCGCATCACCGAATTCGAAGGCTACGTGCAGATCTCCGTTCAAGATGACGGAATAGGCATGGACGGGGAAACGCTGCATCAAGTTCTGCACAAACAAGCGGAAGCGGTCGGACGAGGAGCGGGAATCGGCCTGATCAATACGGACCGTCGCTTGAAGCAGCTCTACGGCGAAGGTCTTCAAATTCATAGCTCTCCCGGAGAAGGCACCCTCATTTCCTTTGCCGCGAGAAAATAAAGCGATGCTTAGCTCTTATCCACTTATACCAGTTCCTAACGGTCCATGATTCCATCCTTTGCGGATGGACTTTCTCGGGATCTGCCGTTGTTGACATCGCAGTGGCAGAAGATGTTCAAGGGGACATTGACGTAATCTTCAACAGAGGTTCTATAAGGAAGGCGATGCGAAAACGAAGGCTGTCCCCCGGCACGTCGAATTCCCGGCCTGTCAGCTGCTGCAGCTTATTCAATCGATAGACCACGGTATTGCGGTGAATATAGAGCTGCTTGGCGGTATCCGCGATTTGTCCGTGATTGTCCAGATAGACGAGCAAAGTCTTCAGCAACTCGTGTTTCTCTTTCTTTTCCAGCCCTTCTAATCCTACGAAAGTATTCTCATAGAAGTTCAGCAGTTCTTCCTCCGGCACAAGCCGGAACAAATCGATGAGCTCCTTCCCCGAGTAAAACTGGACGAACCGGCTCCGTTTAGAACGGTATCCATATTGCAACGCCTCGACCGCTTCCTTATAGGTGACGGGGCAATCAAGCAGCTTGACCACGGGCTTTCCCACCCCGAGGGAGACGGCAATACCTGAAACTCTCTCGATCCGCAAGATCGCTTCCTTTAGCCTCTCCTCCAGATTCGCGGGCATTTCGTGACCTTTGCTCTCGCTCTTAGGCAACGAGACGACGAGAATGAGCGCGTCATTCTTGTTGAAGATGGCGAACGATAGGCCGGCGCTCTTGATTTCTCTCTTGATGACTTCGTAGAATACGTCGCTCTCCGCAACTCCCTTATCCTCCTGCGGTCCTCTATTTTTCGCCGGTATCGGATCTCGCTTAACGGCGATGCAGAACGACAGGCAGCGATCGGTCAGCCCGTATTTTTTGCCGCGGTGAAGCACCTCCAGCTCCGACGTGAAGAACCCTTCGACCAAGTCGCTTAAAAACTCGCTTTTATAGCGCCGCGACCGTTCCTTGACCGCTTGCTTTTTCAACAGCTCGAACCGGATGACGTTTACGGCTTGCTCCACCGCTAGCTTAGGCAAAGGGTTTTTCTTGTCCTCGTCGGAAAATGCGATCAGATAGCCCTGGAACTGAACCGTCTGGATGGGATGAATGACAAGCTGCCGAAACGGAAGGTGATCGGGCTCGAGCAGGCGAAGGTTGCGGGTCGGCTCGTTGGGTGAATAAGCGGACATGAGCTCCTTAAGAGGCCCGACGGCTTCCGAATAAGGAACTACGTTGAAGTGGGCGGAAGTTGCGATCGAGTTCAAAGAAGGATCAAGGAGCAGCACCGGGGCTCCGAGCAGTTGGGATAGGGAGTTGATGATCTCGGGAATTCCTTGGCCTTGCAACACCAGGTTCGCGAAGTTCTGATGGCTCTCGAGCGAGTACTTGAGCTCATCGGTCCGTTTCTCCAGAAGAAAGCTGACGGAGTCATAGAGCACTTCGCCGAGAGTGTGGTTCAAGGGCAATTCGATAATCGGAAAATGGAGCTCGTCGGCAATCTGGATGGCAGGATGCGGAACCTCGGATAAGAAGCGTTTGGTTTTGATGGCGATTCCGGCGCATCCGACTTGGCTCATATTGGATATAAGCATACGCAGCGCATGGGGATCGTCCTTCACGATGTAGGCTGTTGTCAGGAGAAGCTCTCCGGGCTTTAAGTATTGGATAATGTCCGGGGCGTCCATGATGTTGACCGATTGAACTTCGCGGGTCAGCCCATTCGCGCCGGCAATAACGCGGGCGGAGGCGAGGACGGGGACATTCATTAAATCTTTGAGCATCATGGCGTTGCACCTCTGCGATGTAATGATATTTAACATTAAATTAGCATAATCGCCGAAAGAAAGGTGTAATTATTTATATTAGCTAACGTATGAATATATTTTTGTGCACTTTAGCAAATGACTTTTACATTTTTTAGAGATAAGATGGAGTTGTTATCTGTCTCCGGTTGTCCGACGTGGTAGTTTTCATCCCGAGTTCACAATATAAGCTAGCATATGGGGAGGAAGCAACGTGAAGAAATATGCGGATTTATCTCCTTCACCCCGCATCATTATGACGCCCGGACCGGTCGAGGTCGATCCGCGCGTATCCAGGGCGTTGTCCTATCCGATGCTCGGTCAATTCGATCCGGAATTTACTTCGTTAATGAATGAGACGATGGAGATGCTTCGGGACTTGTTCCGGACGGCCAACCGCTGGGCTTTCCCGGTTGACGGAACGTCCCGCTCGGGAATCGAAGCGGTGCTGACCGGACTGATCGAGCCCGGGGAACGGGTTCTTGTGCCTATCTACGGCCGCTTCGGCTACCTCTTGGCCGAGATCGCCGAGCGATGCGGAGCCGAGGTCGTCACGATCGAGAAGGAATGGGGATCAGTATTTTCCACGGAGGAAGTCATTGCCGCTATCGACAGGGAGAAGCCGAGTATCGTAGCCATCGTTCATGGCGAGACGTCGACGGGACGGCTTCAGCCGCTCGCCGAAATCGGCCATGCTTGCCGGGAGCGGGACCTGCTGCTCGTTGTCGATGCGGTCGCGACGATCGGCGGCTTGCCGGTCGAGACGGATGAATGGAAGCTGGACGCGGTTATCGGCGGAACGCAGAAGTGTTTGTCGGTTCCTTCAGGCATGTCGCCTCTTACTTACAATGAACGAGTCGAAGCGCGGCTCTTGAAGCGGAAGAGAATCGAGAGAGGAATTAGGCCCGAAGGATACTCAGACAGCGGCGAGGTATCGTTCATCCGCAGCAATTACTTGGATCTCGCGCAGCTCCAGGATTACTGGAGTCCGCTCCGGCTGAACCACCATACCGAAGCGACAGCTATGCTGTACGGATTGAGGGAAGGCTTACGGCTTGCGCTTGAGGAAGGTTTGGAGGAAAGGTTCGCAAGGCATCGGTTGAACGAGCGCGCGCTGATGGCGGGGCTTGAAGCGATGGGCCTTAACTTGTACGGAGATCCGGCTTGCAAGATGACGGTCGTTACCTGCGTCGCCATCCCGAACGGGGTAGACGGGGAAGCGGTCAGGAGCCAATTGCTGGCGGATTTCGGCATCGAGATCGCGAGTTCGTTCGGTCCGCTTAAAGGGCGGATATGGCGAATCGGAACGATGGGATACAGCTGCCGTAAATCAAACGTTCTGCTAACTCTGGCCGCGTTGGAGGCTGTGCTGCCTTTGCGTGGCTATCATCCCGTTGCGGGACGGTCGGTTCAGGCAGCTCTTGCCGTATATAGGGAAGGGGCGGGTCAAGATGAATAACGTTATGCCGCGCGCGTATCGTTTCATGGTTACGTCTCCCCATTATTTGGCCAGCCATGTCGGAAGCTTGGTGCTCGCGCAAGGCGGCAATGCCATCGACGCTGCCGTCGCCATCAGCGCCGCGTTAGCGGTTGTGTATCCTCATATGACGGGACTCGGCGGGGATAGCTTTTTCTTGATTTACTCGGCCGAAGAGGGCAAGGTCATCGGGCTTAACGGCAGCGGCCGTGCAGCGAAGACGGCGAACCCCGACGTTTACCGAAGCGAAGGGTTAGCCAGACTGCCGGATCGCGGCGTTCGGAGTGCTCTGACCGTTCCCGGCATGGTGGACGCTTGGTGGGAAGTGTGGTCCAAGTACGGCAAGCTCGCATGGGAGAAGCTGCTAACGCCGGCTCTCGAGTATGCGGAGAAAGGTTTTCCGATTTCCCGCGACTTGCACGGCTGGATGCAACGGGATGAGCTGCTGCTTAGGGCGGACCCCGTGTTGTCCGAATTGTTCATCGATCCGTTGACGAACGAATTAAAGTCCGAAGGAGCCCGGCTTGTTCAAACTCAGTTAGCCGAATCGTTGCGGTCGATTATTAGCGGAGGCCGCGATTCATTCTATAATGGTGCACTTATGCGCCGAATTGTCGATGCGGTTCGCAAGGACGGCGGAATTCTCGCAGAGGAAGACTTTCGCTCGCACCGCTGCGATTGGGTGGAGCCGTTATCTGTCACCTACAGGGGGAAGGACATCTATCAGATGCCGCCGAATTCCCAAGGCTTTTCTTTATTGATGATGTTGAATATTCTTGAGACGATAAATTTAGAGGGCATACCGAGACATTCCGCGGAATTCTACCATCTTGTGACGGAAGTGATCAAGCGGGCTTTCTCTTATCGGGACATGTACCTTAGCGATCCGGACTTCGTTTCTGTACCTATCGAGCAACTGTTGAGCAAGGAATTGGCAACCCAACTCAGCGCCCAAATCGCGTTCCCCCCTAATCAGGCCAGTCCTTTCCATTCGGTGCCGATGGGCCAAGATACGGCGTATGCGGCGGTCGTGGACGAGGAAGGAAACGCGGTTTCTTTTATCCAAAGCCTCTATTACGACTTCGGTTCCGCTTACGTCGCGGGAGACACCGGAATTATTTTGCAAAATCGGGGCTCTTATTTCTCGCTGGACGATACCCATCCGAATGTGCTCGCACCGGGAAAGAGGACGTTCCACACCCTTATGCCCGGGATGGCGCTCAAGGACGGCAAGCCGTATTTGCTCGTGGGAACGCAAGGGGGAGAGGGCCAGCCCCAGACGCAATTATCTATTATTACCGGCGTCATGGATTACGGGTATACGATTCAAGAAGCGATCGGGCTCCCGCGTTGGGTGTACGGTCGGACGTGGGGAGAAGAGAGCGACCGGTTGAAAATCGAAAACCGAGAGCTCGGGAAAGAAATCGAACGGCTCGAGGAATGGGGCCATGAGGTTGATGCGATGAGCTCGTGGGACGGAATCATGGGGCAGGCGCAAGGAATTCTGATCGAAGATAACGGAGTTATCAGCGGAGCGGCCGACCCGAGAGGCGACGGATTCGCGATAGGCTGGTAGAAGAGTGCCGATAGAGCGTCAACATACCGGCTTTGCCTTCCTTGATGGGAGGGCGAAGCCGGTTTATTTGCATTCCCAACAGGCCCAGCGACTAGATGGATTCCGCCTTCTTATTTCCTTGCTGGGTAAGGAGTAAAGGATTTCTTTACCAATCTATCGAAACAATAATAGTAGGGATTAGGGTATACCATTCGACATTTCACATTTCCCGCCGTTCGGGCAGCGAAGACGGGTTTCAACTTGGAGGAACCATGCTTAAATCTTGGAAACTGTGGCTGCTGTTCGTTCTCTTTATCCTGGCTATTATCTATCGTGCGGTTACTATTTTCGCCCCAGCGCCTTCGGGCCCCGCCGCGAATAATGGTCTCCTGGATTTGCGAGAATGGAATTTGAAGGACGAAGGTCCGGTTGCTTTTCGGGGGGATTGGCAGTTTTTCAGTGGAAAGCTTCTGACGCCAGCGGAAATATCCGCACATTCACCGGGACAGCGGGTACAATTGCCGAGAAACTGGAATGATTATGTGCGGGAAGGGAAAACAACGCCGTTCGGTTACGGAACCTATCATATTACCGTTCAGCTTCAAGAGAATACGTCCTCCTTGCTTGGTATGCGGATTTCCGACATTCACTCTGCGCATGCGTTGTACGTAAACGGTAGGTTAATAGAAACGAGAGGCAATCCTTCTTCCTCGAAGCAGGACTATATCGCCGATCAATCTCCCTATCCTATTTATTTCGAATCGGATCGCCCCTTGCTCGACCTAGTCATTCAAGTGGCCAATTATGATACCGCTTATGCAGGAGGCATGCTGCAGCCTATTTGGCTCGGACTTCAGCCGGACATTATGGTCATTCGGGAATCCTCCATCGTCTACGACATGTTCTCCTTTTGCATTTTTGGCCTGCTCGGCGTTTGTTTCCTCGTTGTATATGCATTTATTCGGAAGGATAAGGCCGTTCTCTACATCGGCTTATTCTTGGCGATCGCAGCTATATACTTAACTACCTTAGGAGAGAAGTTGCTGCTGGAAACCTTTCCCGACATAAGCAACGAGTGGGGAGGAAAAATCCATTGCCTGTCTTACGCCGTCATGATGTATTCGTATATTAGCGTTACTGCCTATTTGGGAGGGAAGTACAGTTCGGTTGTCTGGGTTAGAATCTTCCAGGGGATCATCGCCGTGTATGGGTTGATCTGTTTGCTGGCGCCAGCCCCTGTTTTCACGAGCCTAGAGTTGCCGGCAACCGTCCTAACCGTCGTGATGAATGCATTCTCGATTTGGGTGCTGATGAAAAGCTGCCTTCGCGGCAATAAGGACGCCGCTTATTACCTTGTCAGCACGTATGGCATGCTGTATCAGATGCTGATGTATGTCTATTACTTGAAAGAATGGATCAGTATGGACGACATCGATATTCTTGGACTGCTATTATCGATGGGGGCCATGGTATTGTTGATTTCCGGCCGGATACTTCGGAATTTTGTCCAGAATGAACGACTTTCGCAGCAGCTGCTCAAGTCGGATAAAACCAAAAACGAGTTTCTCGCCAACACTTCGCATGAGCTTAGAACTCCCCTTCACGGAATGATCAATATCGTGCAATCTTTGTTGGAAGGCTCAGAAGGGCGTTTAACTGCCGGGCAAGAGGCCAATTTGAAGATGGCGCTTACCGTAGGTCGGCGAATGTCGCACCTGCTTCACGACATTCTTGATCTTTCTTATATTAACGATGACGCGGTTGGATTAAACCGACAGCCGGTGCATGTGCGTCCGGTCGTTGCTGCGGTTCTAAGCGTAATGAGTTATCTGACCGACGGGAAAAATATTTCGCTGAATAATCGGGTATCCGACCAACTGCCTGCCGTGTATGCGGACGAACATCGCTTGTTCCAAATTATTTTTAACCTGATTCATAATGCGATCAAGCATACGCCGGAGGGTGAAGTGAGGATAGAGGCTTCCGAAATGTCCGGCAGCATCGAAATCATCGTCTCCGATACCGGGGTCGGTATACCGAAAGAACGGCAGGAAGAAATTTTCCAAAGTTTTATCAAAGGGAACGGGGACAACAATACCCGAATGGCAGGGGTCGGCCTTGGATTAAGCATATGCAAACGGCTTGTCGAGCTGCACGGAGGAAACATTCGCGTTCAGTCTGTTCCCGGAGAAGGTACTGCATTTTCATTCGCAATTCCGGTCGCCTCGGAGCAGCCCGATTGTTGGAACGGGGATGGATCCATTGCCGCGCTGCTTGCCTCGACGCGTACCGATACGGAGATCCTCGAGGAGTATAATCAGAAGCTCCCTTCCTTTGTCGATTCCGAAGGGGAGAAGCATATCGCGATCGTCGATGACGATCCGGTGAATGTCCACGTCATGTTGCAAATTTTGTCGTCCGAACGAATGAAAATATCCGTGTTCTCGAATGGAGAGGACTTGCTTAAAGAACTGGAAGGCATGCTTAAATTTGACTTGATCGTACTGGATGTGATGCTTCCGCAAATGTCCGGTTATGAGGTGTGCAACAAAGTCCGAGAACGTTATACGCTGTACGAACTCCCGGTCCTAATGCTGACCGCCAGAAGCCAATTGGCCGATCTGGTAACGGGATTTCAAGCAGGGGCCAACGATTATGTGGTGAAACCGATCGAGAGAGCGGAGTTGAAATCTAGGGTAAGAACCCTTCTAAGCGTCAAAGTGTCCGCGATTGACCATATTCGTATGGAAACGAATCTGCTCCAAGCCCAAATCAACCCGCATTTTCTTTTTAATACCTTGAATTCAATTGCTTCTCTCATGGAAGAAGATTCGGAGCAAGCGAGGGAACTGTTGATCCAATTCGGCAATTATTTGAAAGGAAGTTTTGATCCGCACAACCAAAGCAGGTTCGTTCCGTTTTATAGGGAACTGGCGCTTGTCCGATCCTATTTGTATATTGAGAAAATCCGGTTTGACGAGCGGCTGGAAGTCGTCGTTGACGTACCGGAACAGCTTCATGTTCAGGTGCCTCCGCTTATTCTGCAGCCGATCGTGGAGAACGCCGTACGGCACGGAGTGATGAAGCGTATCCAAGGCGGCACCGTTCGTCTCACGGTCACGGATGAAGAGAACGACATCGTGATTCAAGTGGCAGATAACGGGGCAGGTATGACGGAAGCCCAGATCGAGGCGGTATTGAGCGGAACCGGCGCGGGAGGGGTCGGGATTTTTAACACGGACCGTCGGCTGAAGTACCATTATGGAAGAGGTCTGGACATCAGAAGCGTTCCAACGGAGGGAACGCAGGTTACGATGCGCATTCCGAAAGGGTAGACTCTTACTCGGGACCGGTGACGCTTATTTATATTCACTTAATGCTTTGTGAAATCGAGGGAAGTGGATGGATAAATGAGCGATATTCCTTATTATCCTAGTCTGCTTTGCGGAATCAGCTTTGTAATACAGGAATTGATCGATGTATCTATCGAGTTTCTCTCTTAGTTCAAAGATGAAGCCGATCGTAATATGTGTTCGGAGCAGTTCCTTCAAGTCGGATGCCAGGGCTTCGCTAAGATCTCCCATGGGTTGAACGTGCAGTGACTTTTGGATATAAAAATATTCCGGGGTAAAATCCTTACGATGATCTTGCCCAGGCACCTGGTCCCAAAAATCATTCCATTCCTGCAAATGTCCGGTTTCAAACAATACGTATTTGAGGAAACCGCATAACCAAGCGGTACAGCTCGTATTACGAAGCGTGCAGCCAGTTCCATTCTTAAGATGGCTGCAACCGCTGCAGCAGGAACCGCCGTGTGAAATACAAACCTTACAAATGGGGTCGGAGCCGATCTCCTGCAAACAATTCATGCCAAGGTCAATGACAGCCTTCTTGCTTATTTTCTGCCTTGATTCCTGAATGGGTTGCGAGTTTTTGACTGATTGATCGTTGATCGTAAAGCTGGGCATTCGCATCCATTCCTTTCTGATAAGCATACAACGGAAGCATGATTAACGGCAATGTGCTATTGTATTCCTATATTCCAAAGTTTAAGGGGCATGTGCCATGAACCAGAATATTCACCAGTTTAAAGCGGATTTCTTTAAAGCTTTGGCTCACCCATTGAGAATCCGAATCCTTGAAGTTCTATGCGATGGGGATAAGAATGTGAATGAGCTTCAAAGCATTTTAGGGTCGGAAGGCTCCGCTATGTCTCAGCAACTGGCCGTATTACGGAATAAAAATGTCGTCTATGGAATAAAAGACGGGACTTCCGTCATTTACTCGTTACGGGATCCGTTGATTAAAGACCTATTGGCGGTAGCTAAGCAGATTTTCGATAATCATCTTGTTGATGCGATTTCATTGCTCGAAGTCATTCGAAATGAGCCATAAACGAAAAGATCGATTATTGTAATTGACTTCGGAGAGTTGCGGGAGTATCATTTCTTATATATTCAAATAATCAAATATATGAATAGAAGAAGGGTACAGCGAATGAGATGGAAGGGAAGATTTGAAGGATACCATGCATCCGCTATGCGTAAGGATCTTATATCGGGTCTGATTGTAGGCATTATCGCCATTCCACTCGGAATGGCGTTTGCTATTGCTTCCGGAGTCAAACCCGAATATGGGATATATACGACGATAATAGCAGGCATTATCATTTCCCTATTCGGAGGTTCCAAATTCCAAATCGGGGGTCCTACGGGAGCGTTTATTCCGATTCTCTTCGCTATCGTTATGCAGTATGGCTACGAAAATCTACTGGTTGCCGGTTTCCTGGCGGGGATTATTCTAGTTCTAATGGGGGTGTTTAAGCTTGGTTTGCTCATCAAGTTTATTCCCCGGCCCGTCACGATCGGATTTACGGCAGGTATTGCAGTCATTATTTTCAGCGGGCAAATCGTCAATTTTCTAGGACTGAGCGGTATTGAGAAACACGAAGGTTTCTTGCCGAATATGAAAGAAATTACGATGCATATCGCGACTATTAATATTTACAGCGTTGCAACCGCGGGAATCAGTCTGGCGGTTATCGTATTCACGCCGAGACTTCTGCCTAAAGTTCCAGGATCTTTAGTGGGGCTTGTCGTTTCTAGCGTTGTTGCCGCATTGTTCTTCCAAGGACACGTAGCGACGATCGGGTCTTCCTTCGGCGCCATTCCAAGCACGCTGCCCCATTTTCATCTGCCGGAAATAACCTGGGATCGGATTCAGACTTTAATTCGTCCGGCCTTTATTATTGCCATGTTGGGCGGTATAGAATCCTTATTATCGGCTGTTGTTGCCGATGGCATGGCCGGCAGTCGTCATAACAGCAACCGAGAGCTGATCGGGCAAGGCATCGCGAATATGGCGGTTCCATTATTCGGGGGTATTCCGGCGACGGGAGCCATAGCACGGACGGCGACCAATATTAAAAATGGGGCCGTCTCTCCTTTTTCCGGTATCATTCATGGCATTGTCGTTTTTCTGACCCTCATTTTATTCGCTCCTTACGCGTCCCATATTCCCCTTGCAAGTATGGCTCCCATTCTAATGCTGGTTGCATGGAATATGAGCGAGCGGAAAGAATTCGCGCATGTGTTAAAAACAAAAACGAGCGACTCCATCGTACTTCTGATTACGTTCTTGCTGACCGTATTCACGAATTTAACGACAGCGGTAGAAATCGGCTTAATCCTTGCCGTTATTTTATTCGTGAAGAGAATGGGCGAATTGTTGACGGTTGCCAAAGTATTGCCCGATCCGAACAATAAACACGAGAAAGTGCAGGCTCATATGGTATATGAAGGACATGATTGTCCTCAAATCAGCATTTATACGATTGAAGGCCCCTTGTTCTTCGGTGCTGCGAATATGTTTGAGAAATCGATTATGGACACGATCCATCAGAGATCCGGAATTTTACTGCTGCGCATGGGGAAAGTCCCCTTCATGGATACGACGGGAGAATCCAATTTAGCCAGTTTGGTGAAGCACTTCGAGAAAACGGGCGGACTGATGCTGCTATCGGGAGTCCAACCTCAGCCTTTGGAAGTGTTGAAGAAAACCGGTTTGTATGAGTTTATAGGGGCGGAACACCTATTTGCACATACAGGTGAAGCCATCAATTATGCATTAACCCGATTGGATAACAACAAGTGTTTGGGTTGCAAGCATTTTGCGTTCCGCGAATGTACGGTACTTTCGAAAGGCGGAAGGCCGCTTGACAGGGATGTAGAATTGTAACTATAATGGTTACAACGAAAGGGTGTTACACATGAAGATCAGCAGCCGTTTTTCCATAGCCGTACACATATTATCGTTGCTGGCTATTACGCCAAGCGCCCACTGCACATCAGAATGGATTGCCGGAAGCGTCGGAACGAATCCCGTAATTATTCGGAGAGTGTTGGGGCAACTTAAAAAGGCTGGATTGGTTACGGTTCGTGCCGGAAGCGGCGGGTCTTTCTTGGCGAAGGGCTTGGACGAAATCCATTTGTTGGAAGTGTATCGTGCTGTCGACGTCGTGGAAGAGGGACGGCTATTTCACATTCATGAGCAGCCAAACCCGGAGTGTTCGGTCGGCGCCAACATCCAAGCCGTGCTGGAGATACTGCTGGCACGTGCACAGGACGCGATGGAGAAGATTCTCTCGGACATCACGATGGATGAATTGGTTTCCGTTCTGTCACAACAGATTAAGTCCAAGGTTTAACACTAATTTTTTTTCGCCCTGTTGTAACTTTTGATGTTACAACTCCCCCTTTCGAAACTACTTAATGGAGGTTTGTAATCAATGAAAATCGGAGTTATCGGAGCAAGCGGCAAAGCGGGATCCTTAATCATCAAAGAAGCGGCAGCTAGAGGACATGAAGTAACGGCAATCGTTCGCGATGCGGCGAAAGTACGCGAGTCTAACGTGGCGGTAATCGAGAAAGATATTTTTGATTTGGCTGCGAAAGATGCAGCAGCGTTCGACGTGGTCGTGAATGCTTTTGGCGCTCCTCATGGGCAAGAGCATCTGCACGCAGAAGCTGGAAAAGCGCTTATTGCAGCAATCCAGGGATCGCCGGACACCCGATTAATCGTGGTAGGCGGTGCAGGAAGCCTCTATGTTGACGAAGCCCAAACGGTTCGTTTGGTCGATACGCCGGAATTTCCGGATCTCTATAAAGCGACTGCGTCCAGTCAGGCCGCTAACCTTGAAGATTTAAAGTATTCCGGTATTAAATGGACATTCGTGAGCCCGGCAGCTTTCTTCAACCCAGCAGGTAAGCGGACTGGTTCCTATCAAACGGGAAAAGACAACCTGATCGTGAATTCTAAGGGAGAAAGTCATTTGAGCTATGCCGATTTCGCCATTGCGATCGTCGATGAAATTGAAAACCCGAAGCATATCAATTCCCGGTTCACGCTTGTGTCCGAGTCTGAATAAGGCTCGATTGCCGCAAATGGAAAGGGCTGTCCCCTGTGGTCGCGAGACCTGAGGGGCAGCCCTTAATTATTGAAATTATTTCTTCACAATAGGAATCCATACCTCGCACCGATAGTTTTCCGCCGTGGTATCTCCCAGAGGATATACCTCCAATTCAGGCGCTCCGGAGTGTTCGTAACCGGTAGCTGGGAACCATTCTTGGAAGATCCGGGCGAACACGCCCTGGATGGCTCCAGGCAGCGGGCCGATAGAGGGGAATATTGCCCAAGTAGAGGCAGGTATCGTCCGCAAAGAGAGCCCTTCCTTACCGGATGTGAGATCGGTTTGACATGCAATCATATAAGAGAAATCTCCCTTTTCCGGTTGCATGTTCAAGCAGATTCCAAACAAATTCCCTTCGTTCCCGATTGAGCTTAGTTTGGCAACCGTGCCGTCTCGATGACATTCCTCCCAGAACTTCGGGATTTGGCGTGTCTGTTTTCCATCCTCCCACGTTGTTTGAATAGACTTGCCGATAACCGTGAAAGCCTCTTTTTCCACAATTCGATAATCCATATCCTTGTCTCCCTTCAGTGATAGATGAAAGGAGATGCGGGGAAAGGCTTTAAGGCTAACGCCCGAATTACGGGCTTCCGAGGGCGAAATGCCGTGGATTTTGCGAAATGCTTTGGAGAAGGACTCCGGAGAGTCATAGCCGTATTTAAGCGCTACGTCCAGTACCTTGGATGAAGTCATGGCGAGCTCCTGCGCCGCTAACGTTAGTTTGCGTTTACGCGTATATTCGGCGATAGTCATACCGGTGATCATGTGAAACATACGTTGAAAATGAAAAGGGGACACATAAGCCGCCTTTGCAATTTCTTCGATATCCAGACGCTCCTCCATCTTCAACTCCATCAAGTCAAGGGCATCTTTCATCCGTATTAGCCAATCCAACCGCATCACCTCCCTTTGTTAATCATCCTATCACTGACTTATCGAGCAATCCTGTCATTGCGTGCTTTCCGTTAACAGGTTCTAATTGATCTAATTATACAAAAAATAGGCCGTACCAGACAGCCTGCGCACCCAATCTAATCCGTGATCATAGCTGGCTCCAGTTGACATTCGATTAGAGGACGTTTGAAGAAACCGACTAAAAGGTCATTGTGCGGGGTAATGGAAACCAACTCCCAACCGTTGCGTCCCCATGCGGAAAGTACATGATCGATATACCCGTAACGAGTTTGCCCGCTATAGGTTTTCAGATAATCGCCCAATCCGGTGTCCGTACCATATTCCCATTTTTCGATGAGTTCGTCGGAAGCAACGGCTTGATAGCTGGAAATATTTCCGTGAATACGCGTTGCCGCAAACGATAGGGCATTCATTATGGCTTCCCGTTCCGTTTCCTCCAGAGCAAAGAAATGGGGAGCTTGAGGAATATCGAATCGGGTATGGGAATGATAAATCTGAAGGACGGCCGTTCCAAGCGGGTCACCGTCCTTATTCTTGATGACGTACCAAGCGCAGCGCTCACGCTCTTCCGGCGGTCCCCAGTTCTCAAAGGAATCGGATAAGTTGAAACCGGATCTCATCGCGTACCCCGTTTCGTTGATCTGCTCACCAATCGGGGCCATGAATTTATGGATGTATGCCCCATAAGCGCGGTCACCGTACTCGGCAAACATCTGGGTAAGTTCAGCTTTATTTTCCTGTAATACATTCTCCCATATTTCCGATAATTGCTGGTTCATAAACTTGACTAGCGTGTGAATGGTTACCTCGGGCTTGCCCGCAAGAAATTGTTGTAAAGTTTTCATTTGTTGTAGACTCCTTTTCGTTGTTAATCTAACGATGTTAGATTAATCTAATAGCATTAGAATAAACGCGCGTGATATACTTGTCAAGGGAAAGGGGAAATCTTTATGGCGAGAAGACGAATTCATCCTCCAAGTCATATCCTCGGTACGGAAGAGAGCGAACCCGCTCATATTCCGCTGGATCGGACGCGTATCATTCAAACGGCGCTGCAATTGTTAAACGAGATAGGTCTGAGGGATTTAAGCATGCGGAAAATAGCGGATCGACTACAAGTAAAAACCGCTTCGCTATACTATCACGTCAAGGATAAAGACGAGTTGCTTCAATGGCTCGGCGATAAAATAAGCGAGAATATGATTGAGCCCGATCCGTCTCTGCCTTGGGAAGAACAGATCGTTCAGTGGTGCGGGAATTTCCGAAAGCTGCTTCATTCGCACAGAGATGCTGTAGAGATATTCAATTCCGCTCTAGCGTTAGGGTATGGCCGTTTGACGCAAATTGAAAAGCTTTTTCAACTATTCGTTTCGGCAGGTTTTCAAGACAGCCAGATCCCTTGGATGGCAGCGATGCTGAAAAATTACGTGCTTGGGTTCGTAGCTGAAGAAGGACAACTCGTCGACCTTGCAGGCAAAGGGGATACGGCGGTTGAAGAATTGGGGGAGCAATATAGCCAGTTCCATCGCCATCTACCGGAAGAGCAGTTTCCGAATATGATTCGTCTAGCGCCCTATACGACGAGCACCGATTGGAAGCAAGAGTTCCAGTTTGGATTGGGAGTCATAATAGACGGTTTTTCATTGAAGCTTTCGTCGGGTAAGACTAACCGAGGTGATCCGTAGAAATGTACGATCTTCCGGAAAAAATTAGGACAAGAATAGTAATGATCCTGTCTAAAGAGAAGATCAGTTGAACAAGCCATTTTATTTGGATCAAGAGCTCGAGGCGACGCTAAGTCTAATTCTGACATTGACATAGCGCTAGTTGGTTCGAATATACCCATTTCCTTAAATACAAAGTTAAGGGATGCTGTAGGACTTTATCAAATCGATATTGTAAGGATCGATGATTTAGACAATGACTCTCTAAAGGTAAACATCATTAGAGAGGGTGTAATGATCTATAGTAATGAAGAGGCGGCATCGCTTGCCCGCCAATAAAGAAAAGCGCATCCACACAATGGGGTGCGCTTTTTTTATTGGCATGACTAACACTGACATAATGCTGTCAGTATTGGGTGTCTATACTGAAGTTAGAGATTGCAAATCACTGCGAAGGGAAGATATTTAATGAAAATGCGTCAGAACAAAACGGGAATGGTAGTGGCTGGACTCCTGCTCGCCATCCTGATGGCCTCCATGGATAATACGATCGTGGCGACCGCAATGGGGACGATCGTGGGTGAGCTTGGAGGACTCGACAAATTCGTATGGGTCACCTCTGCATACATGGTAGCGGAAATGGCCGGGATGCCGATTTTCGGTAAGCTGTCCGATATGTACGGGCGCAAACGGTTTTTCGTCTTCGGCATCATCGTGTTTATGCTCGGCTCGATACTATGCGGGACAGCTCATTCTATCGTCGAGCTAAGTATCTATCGTGCAATCCAAGGGACTGGCGGAGGCGCTCTAGTTCCTATCGCCTTTACGATCATGTTCGATGCGGTTTCTCCGGATAACCGCGGCAAGCTCATGGGATTATTCGGTGCCGTCTTCGGCATGTCGAGTATCTTCGGACCGATGCTAGGAGCTTATATAACCGATTATATCAGTTGGGAATGGATCTTCTACATCAACCTGCCGATAGGTCTTACCTCGTTGTTCTTCGTTGCCAATTACTACAAGGAATCTCTTGTACACATCAAACAGCGTATCGATTGGCTCGGTGCCGCCACATTGGTCGGAGCGATCGTGTGCCTCATATTCGCACTAGAGCTCGGCGGCAAAATGTATGCTTGGAACTCGGTTCAGATTATCGGTTTGTTCGCTGGATTTACGATTCTTACCGTGATGTTCCTGTTCGTGGAAGCCCGTGCCAAGGAGCCGATTATTTCGTTCAAAATGTTCCAGGACCGCTTATATGCCACTAGCAATATGGTCGCGCTCTTAAGCGGGGCGGCATTCATCGTAGCCTCAGTTTACATTCCGATCTTCATTCAAGGCGTTCTCGGCGGGACGGCTACAAACTCCGGCTTCGTGCTTCTGCCCATGATGCTTGGAACTGTCGTTACTGCGACATTGGGCGGAGTTGTGATGGCCCGAATGTCTTACCGCTCGATCATAATCGCAACTTTAATCCTTCTTGTGGCTGGACTTGGTCTGTTGACGACGATATCTGTAGATACCTCCCGCCTTGTCATCACCCTGTATATGATTCTGGTGGGGCTCGGAATCGGTGCTTCATTCTCGGTATTGACTAATGCAGCGCTTCACTCATTGCCGATGAATCAAAGGGGTTCTGGAACCGCCACCTTAAATTTCCTTCGTTCGCTTGGAATGATGCTGGGCATTACCATCTTCGGGATACTCCAAAGTCATTCGATGACGAGAAAACTGATCGAATCGTTCTCGGGAGGCGATTCAGCGGCCATACCTCAAGGCATCGATTTCAAAGATCCTTATGTTCTTATGACCCCGTCTACTCGTGCTCTCATTCCGGAGCAAGCATTGGGCACCATCTCGAAAGGGTTGTCTTCTTCCATTTCGGATATATTCGCTTGGGGACTCATCCCTGCGGTTCTGGCCGTTGCGGCTGCTTGCATCATGAGCCGCGAGAAGCATGACCCGAAGGCGGAGATGGAAGCCTATGCCGCTTCCCATTGAACAAACTCACGCACGTAAACCCGAGGGAGTAATCCCCCGGGTTTTTATCCGTTACTTGCTCAATCTAGGAAATCCAAAAAAAGGATATTAAAAGACAACGAAAGATATGACTGTTCGATTGCCATTATTGGGATTGTCACCAATGCTATTTATACGTGGCTGCTTAACCAATCGAAGCCATGAGTCATACGAGAATGAAGAGCACGCGTATTGAGGATTAAACAATAACGGCCGCTGCCGGATATTTATTTCGGTTAGCGGCCGCTTGTCTTCCTGCTTATCTTGCAGGTCGAGGCTTGATGGCTGCCTTTCCCCCTTGTTTATACAAAAAAATTCTGGGACAATAATAAACAGATTGTAGTACCGGTTATTGAAAAGAGGGCAACGGATGAATAAAGAATCTATATATGGACTGACGTTTGATAAATTGACCGCTTGGCTGATGGAACGCGGGCATAAGAAGTCCAGAGCAGCGCAAGTCTGGGAATGGCTCTATCGGAAGCGGGTAACGGATTTCTCCGAAATGACGGATGTCAACAAGGAGTGCGTTCAAGTCTTGTCGGACCATTTTGTCATCCAAACGATCAACGAGCACTTAAAGCAACAATCCGCGGACGGGACGATTAAGTTTCTGTTTAAGTTAAAGGACGGCAATCTCATTGAAACGGTATTGATGAGACATAAATTCGGTTTGTCCGTATGCGTTACGACGCAAGTCGGGTGCAATATCGGGTGCAGCTTCTGCGCGAGCGGATTAATCAAGAAAAGCCGCGATTTATCCAGCGGAGAGATCGTGGAGCAAATCATGAAAGTTCAGCAGCATCTGGACAAAGCGGGCAAAGACGAAGCGGTGAGCCATGTGGTCGTAATGGGCATTGGCGAGCCGTTGGACAATTTCGATAACCTGGTGGACTTCCTGTTGGTCATTAAAGATCAGAAGGGACTCGAAATTGCCGCAAGACATATTACCGTATCGACCAGCGGCCTTGCCGATAAAATATATGATTTCACCGACGCCGATCTGAGAGTTAATCTAGCGATCTCGTTGCATGCCCCGAATGACGAGCTCCGCACGCGGATTATGATCATAAACAAAGCTATTCCGTTAGCGAAATTAATGCCGGCGATCGATTACTATTTGGCGAAAACAAATCGAAGAATAACGCTCGAGTATATTCTGCTGAAGGATGTTAATGACCAGAGGGAGCATGCCCTTGAATTGTCTGAGCTGATCGGTGATAGAAGACCTCTCGTTAATGTGAATTTAATTCCATACAATCCCGTTGATGAGCACAGTCAGTATCAAAGGACCGACCGGGAAACGGTGAGTGCGTTCTATGATACGTTGAAGAAGCAAGGCATTAGCTGCAGCGTCCGCCTTGAGCATGGGACCGATATCGATGCCGCTTGCGGGCAGTTGCGGAGTAAGCAGATCAAGAAAGACATAGCAAATAACCTGGTTTGAAGTTGAGGGCATACTCTTCTTCGGCCGCACGACCTGCCCGCATCAGATGATGCGGGCTATTTCTGCTGGAGCGGGTGTACTATACGTTTAATATTAATTACGGTGAACCGTATCATAAGTAGAGCGAAATAAATTTAGCAGGTAATTTATGAACCTACTATGAAACAGTTGGAAAATATTTTATAATTTCATCATTCATAATAGGAAGGTAGGATATACAATGTCCATACAACTAATCAACAACGAAAAGGTTGATTTAGAAAATATTATACAGAGAATTAGAGATTCAAATGATAGATATATTACTTTAGGTACTAAAGTTAGTGATGAAATGTTAAGCATTATAATTAAATTGGCTGCAGAAGAACAGTGGGAGCATATGCATTTTAATAATGCCGCAATCACTAATATTCCAAAAGACATCAGTAAGATCAAGTCATTAAAAAGCTTGTCTTTTCAAAGCTATCACTTTTTTTCGGAAGAAGAATATTACAATACAATTAAAGTAATACCTGAAGAATTATGTGATTTGGAAAATCTTGAAGTATTGAATTTATTAGGCTGCCCAATCGTGAGTTTACCTTGTGGGATCAGTAAACTTAAAAAGTTATCCTCTCTTTGGTTGAACAATACAAAAATAGATTCACTGCCGGAAGAATTATTCAGTCTTGAAAATTTAGAGCAGTTGAATATTGGTGGTTGTCCAATTGAGAATCTGCCTCCGGAAATCCGCAGGCTTCAGAAATTATCGTCGTTTTTCTTCCATAACACAGAGATTTCGAATATTCCTGTAGAGATGTATGAATTGAATAATCTAACAGAATTAAGTATCAGCAGCAAAATAACAAATATACCATATGATATTACAAGACTAGATAAACTTAGTAAATTAATACTTACTGATTCCATATTAACTGAATTGCCACATCACATTAGTGATTTGACTGGATTGGAGGGAATCTACCTTCATGGAAGTAAAGTCAACTATTTTCCAAACTCAATGAAAAATCTTGTAAACTTGAAAAAACTTGATATAGAAGATACGCATTTTGAAAAAATCATTCCTCCGGAGATACTAAATCAACCTGCTATTGATATTGTCAATTATATTCTTAGATATCAAGAAGACCCCAATAAGCTTAAGTTGAACGAATCAAAAATGATTATCGTTGGCCAGGGAGGCGTAGGTAAAAGCTCGTTGCTGCACCGTTTGATTTATCAAAGCTATAGCGAGCCGGGAATACTTGATTCTACAGAGGGAATTGATGTCGAGCAATGGTCTTTCCAAATAGATGATCAAGACTACAAATTGAACGTATGGGATTTCGGTGGTCAGGAAATCTATCACTCTACACACCAATTCTTTTTAACTAACCGTTCATTATATGTTCTCGTTTGGGATGCAAGACAAGAGGATGAATATGGACGAATAGATTATTGGCTTAATACTGTAGAGTCATTTGCAGGTGATAGCCCAATTATACTTGTAATTAATAAATGTGATGAACGTAAGAATATTAAACATGTTGATCTTAAAAGCTTACAAAATAATTTCTCTCAAATCGTTGATGTATACAAAGTGAGTTGCAGCAATGGAATTGGAATAAACGAGTTAGAGCACTCTATCAAAGAGGAGACAGTCAAACTTCCTTTAACTAACATCGTGTGGCTGTCATCGTGGATCAGGATCCGCAAGCATTTGGAAGAGCTTGCATGTTCAAAAGATTTAATTTCATATACAGAATATCAGGATATTTGCCGGCAATATAACGTTAAAGAAGGAGAAGCTAAAAGTTTAAGTCAATATTTACATGATTTAGGAATAATATTACATTTTCAAAAAGATGTGCTATTAAAAGATTTCGTCATATTAAGTCCAGATTGGGGAACAGATGCCGTTTACAAAGTATTAGATGCAGAAGATGATTTGCTTCAAGATCGTAATGGAATGTTATTTATCGACGATCTTCCTGCCATATGGACGGATCGAGAAGTATATCCAGATGACAAATACTCATTAATCCTTAGGTTAATGGAAAATTTCCAACTTTCATTTGAGGTGGAGAGGAACAAGGTTTTCCTAATTCCTGAGCTAATGAAAAATGACGAGATAGAATTAGAAGGTATTAATTTTAATGATGATACCTGTTTAACATTTCAGTATGAATACGAATTTCTTCCTGCTGGTGTAATGACTCGATTTATCGTTAAAGCACATAATTATTTACTTAATAGAAATGGAAATAATAAAGCTTGTTGGAAGAAGGGGGCCTATTTACATTATAAAAAATCGATAGGAAAAGTAAGATTGTTTGATAATGTTTCTAACAAACGTATTGAGATTCATATAGCTGGATCGAACAAACGGCAAAATCTGGATTTACTTCAACGTATTCGTTCGTATTTTGAAGAAATTCATAATAGTATTAATAAGTTAAAATTGAAAGAGAAGATTCACTGCAACTGCAATCCAGGCTGTGAGCATAAATATGATTACAAAATGTTACTCAGGCTTGAGGAGCATGGTTATGAAGATACGGTATGCGAAAGATCGATGGCTAAGGTGTCAGTAACTTCTCTTCTTGATGGTATTGGATCGTTAAAAGACAGACAGAAGAATAGGGAGCTCTATATGGATAAATTTAATAACATTATATTCAATAATACTATTAACAATGAAAACCATAATGATAACAAAAGCAGCAGTGAGAATAGAAATAAAAATGAAAACAAAAATGAAAATAAAAATGAAAATAAAAATATCACGACAATCAGTATTGAAATTAGAAATATGATTAATGCACTTTCGGGTGATTTGCAAGATATGAAGGATGAAATAACTGCTATTGAACCAGAATTAGCCAATGATTTTGAAAAATTAGAACAAGGATTAAATAAATTAAATGATGCTGAATCTAAGGAAGAGATAATTCGATCTGGAGTTTTAAAGAAATTTGATCGTTTCATGCAGGAAGTTCAGAATGAAGAGTCGCTACTTGGCAAAACAATAAAAAATATTAAGTATGGCGTTTCAATTGCTCAGGATATAGCAAATAAATACAATACAATTGCAGAATGGTGTGGTATGCCGGTTGTGCCCAAGCCTTTTTTGAAAAAGTAGTAGTGTAAATATTTACTTTTAAGGGCATCCACAATCGGATGCCTTTAAATTTTGCCGTTACTTGTGATACGGTGAACCGTACCACAAGTAACGGCGAAAAATTTGGATGTTGGGGAAGCTCGGGGAATGTTGAAGGGCATGTAGAATAGTGTGATAAAGAGCCTCTTAGAACTGGTTTTAGGGGTTTTTTTTATTATCCATAATCGTGTTATTCAGCTGTGAACTACGGGAATTTTCTAAAAAAATCATTAATTTGTGTTACGATTAAAATCGAAAGGAATTACATTACATTTATGGATACGGAAAATGCCGAGTCGTGGATAGTTATGAACTTCTCAAATAAGACGTTATCTAAAATACGAAGAAAGTAGGTTATTACATGGCTGTTTACAATTCATTTATTAAAAAAGCGGTCAATAATGCACTATCTCAGTTTATATTACGGGATACATATTTATTGAGAGAAGATGTTAGTGAGAGAGCAATTACGCATAAGTTTGCAGAATATCTTCAATACGAGTTTGGATCATTTTACTCTGTCGATTGTGAGTACAACAGAAATTTCCTTCATCAAGGGCGATCGAAGATAATTCACGTTCTTGATAATGAAATAAGAGAGTTAGTCAAAAATAAATCTACTCTCGAGATAATTAATGATTTAGCGTACAGGGAGCTTTCGGTTTATCCCGATATTATTGTTCATAAAAGAGGAAAATCAAAAAATTTACTTGTAGTTGAAGTGAAGAAATCAAGCAATCAAGTGGGTAATAAACTCGATTTTTTAAAATTAGCAGCTTATACAGATCCTACTGAAGCTAATAATTTGCAGTATCAATTTGGGCTGTTTATTAATTTTGATATGATCTCATACAAAAACCATGAGTTGTGTTGGGTTAAGGATAGTAGAAGAGTTCAAGATCTTTGAGGACTGTTTCAATTATAACATCGTATTCACGCATCGGGTCATTCAGCCCTCGATCTGCCAGATGCATTTCGGGGAAGTAGAGTCAGGCGGGCACAACGATCTCCTAAGATGAGAGCTATCTAAGGGGGATCGATGTCGTGAATAAAAGAACGTTCGGTGAAATTCCTAGAAGAAGGGGTAAAGCAAATGACTAAAAGAGAAAAACTATCAAATTTTATCTTAGAAAACTTTAGTTTATTGGAATATGACTCTGGAAGTGGAAAATCATTGAAATTTCCAGAATTTCAATTACACGCATTAGACTATTTGAAGTTTGCCGAAGAAGAGATGGAAAATAGAACAACTCGTTCTTTAATTAATTGTATCTCTCATTTGAAACATGCTACAGATTGCCAGATGGATACATTTTTACATGTTCTAAATCTTTATAAAGTATTTGATAAGAAAAATTTGAAATTTGATGTAAAATTAAAATTTCTAAAAGATATTGGGTTATTTAGTTCAAAATCACTTTCTAGACTTAATGTTTTTAGAAACAGAATGGAGCATTATTACGAAGTTCCTAAAATTAATGATATTGAAGTATACTATGACCTGATAACAGCGTTCGTTGGGGTTTTACAAGGGGCACTTAGCATATTGGCAAACTATGGCAGTGGTGTTGGCATGTATATTGACGAAACAGAAAATAATTCTTTTACTAGGTTTTCTATAGAATATCACTATGATGAGCAACAAATCACTGCTAATTGGGACACAAAGGAACTGGAAGAAGAATTAATTGTTAAAGTCAATGAGCAGGATGATTTTACTTATTTTTTAAAAGTGTTGTTTTTAATCCATCATAGAGAGTCTTATGCTAGTGATAGTTACATAATAAACCAATTAGCTATCGTAATCTGAGTGTAATCAATCTTTTGAAGATATACTCAACGGAACATCAACCAACAATATGTTCAAGTTCCGGGACACGCCCCTCGGGTTCGGCAACAACGGCTGCGATTGATCATAATCGATTCTGTAGGGGTGTTACAGCAATTGGCTTCGCTTTCTCACTGGGGATATCGAAGCCTTTTTTGGTTTGAATCTTGCTTGATTTAGGAAGGAGTCATACAATAGAACCCTAAAATAATCGGGAAATAGGGCACCTAATCTAGGTGCCCTATTTCCCCGTTTGAGTGATACAGTGAACCGTTACATAAGTAAGGGCAAGTTCTGTACAGCAAACTTTAGAGGCCCACATCCTCATGATTTTCCATGCTTCTTTTCTTCCCAATCAAACATAGTGCGAAGTAATTGAAGAACGACCGCTTGATCCTCTGGCGACCTTGCGGATAGATCCTCCATAATTTCACCCAGAACGTCTTTTTTCTCCATGGGATCGAGATGTCGGAACAATTCCTCCAATGTTACACTCATTCCGCGGATTAATTTTTGAAGAGTTTCAATCGTAAGATTCTTCTCTCCACGTTCAACTTGGCCGATATAATTGGCATTGATGTCCGATAACTCGGAAAGCTTTTCTCTTGAAAACCCTTTGGTTATTCGAAGTAGACGAATTCTTTCGCCTACTTTTTTCGTTATATCGGCCATGTGATATCACCCCACAGTTAGATTACCTGAGGTGACCAATTTAAATAAACGAACTAAAAATACCAATTGACATATAATTAGAATATATAGATACTAATTATATATTTTTAGTGATGATATATACAAAATTAATGCTTTAAAGATCGGTTAAACTACCCTCAAAGGAGAACGAGTTTGTGATGCAATATCCGATTGTGTTGCCTGATACAGAAACAAAGAAGGATAAGGCTCCTAATTGCCGGAGAAAGCGGGTAGCGCTAGTTCGTCTTCATCTGGTGCGGGAATCTTCTCTATTAGCTCGCTATACGATCAATTCGCCAGAAGATGCCAACGATATTTTCCGTCAGTTCCTCGGCTCGGAAAGCGATCGCGAGCTTTGTGCTCTGTTGTGTCTGGATACCAAAAATCGGCCAACGACTTTACAGGTAATTTCTATTGGAACACTGGACAGCGTTCTAATCCATCCCCGCGAAGTTTTCAAAACTGCCATAATAGCAAATGCGGCATCTATTATTTGTGCACATTGGCATCCAAGTGGGGATCCTGAGGCGAGTGCAGAAGATGTGAAAATTACATATCGACTAACGCAGACGGGTGCCATTATTGGCATAACGTTACTGGATCATTTGATTATGGGCTCGGACAATGGTTATCTCAGTCTTAAAGAGAGCGGTCTGATGGATATGATGAAACATGTAAGAGTCACGTAGCAGCTAATAGAAGTAAGGAAGTGTGCCGCTTACATTTGGATGCGAGTACTGCGGAGGAGAGATGCACCGTTAAGAACAATAAAAAAACAAGTCATTAGCTGCAGCGTTCGCCTTGAGCACGGGACCGATATCGATGCTGCTTGCGGGCAGTTGAGGAGTAAACAGATCAAAAAGGACATAGCAAATAATTTGGTTTGATGTGAGAGATCATACTCTCCTTCGGCCGCCTGACCTGCCCGCATCAGTTGATGCGGGCTATTTCTGCTGGAGCGGGTATACTATGCGTTTAATATTAATTACGGTGAACCTTATCACAAGTAACGGCAAGTTTTTTGGCGGTGATCGGGCGAGATTGCTTGAGGGGCATCGGATTCTGATGCACAAGCTCCTCTAGAACTGGCGAATTCTCCGTTCAGATGTGCTTTTCGAGGCAATCATCCGTACCACAACCCAGTTTCAAGTGAGGAAGGTCAAGCCTAAAATGGAGTCAGAAGTGTCGGTACTGTCACGTCGGAGCAACTGACGGAACTGACGCTTTCTATGCCTTAGATCGTGAGGGTGAATCTTGAAGGATGCTTTTGCTTGGGAAAAGCAAAAGCCCCAGCATCAGTTTGTAAATTTTTGAAAATTTTATTGGAGATTTTGGGGATTTCTGATAGTATCTAAATTATATTAAGGTATGTGTGACTGGCGTAACGTAGGTAACTACGAGGGAGCACATATTTCATAAGCCGTACGCCTGGGCAAAGTATTTGATCTTAGATCAGATGCTTTTTTTATTTCAAATTATTGAAAGGTCAGGTGGCTCAGGATGAAGATGGCTTACATTCTGTTTGACAAGATGACATCGTTAGATTTTGTTGGTTTTTACGAAGCGGTATCTTGGTTAAGAATCTTAAAGGCTAAAGAGGGAGTATCGTGGGATCTCTGTGCAAACAAAGAGGAAATTACAGACGATCGAGGTATGACATTGAAAATCAAACATGTCAGCCCAGATTTATCCGGATATGATTTGATATTTATTCCTGGTGGTATGCCTACTAGAGAATTGAGATATGATACTGAATTTGTTTCTTGGATTCAAAGTGCCCGCGATGTACAGTACAAAGTATCAGTCTGTACAGGTGCTTTGCTTTTAGGGGCTGCAGGGTTCTTAAATGGAAAAATGGCGACAACGAACCCATCTGCATATGAATTGTTGACTCCTTATTGCTCAGAGGTTGTTAAGGCCCGAATTGTACGGAATGGGGATACTTATACGGGTGGCGGTGTTTCAGCTTCTATTGATTTAGGTTTGTACCTTGTTGAATCATTAACGACAGCAGATATTGCGAGAAAGGTTCAAAAGATGATGGATTATCCTTACTATAGGCCAGGAAATTTATCTGATATTTTCATGCCCGTCGAATAGCGCTTTATATTAATTATTAATGATCAAAAGGCCATCCTTTGCTTGGATGGCCTTAAAATTTGCCGTTACAGACAGCGCGGTGATGCGTATCGCGCATGCTGGTACAACAGAGAGTTGAGTTGAATGTAGACGCAGCAATGTTAAAAAGTAAATACAGGTAGATAGTCACTGAACTCGACTCTTCAGGCAGCAGCTCGATCCTGGCTTGTTGTGCAAATTGTTTAAGTCGCTTAATACTCTTGATTGCATGTATTAATTGATCAGAATCGCCAAAAAGCATTAAAATCGGCATAGTTAATTGATAAAGTGACTGATCACTAATTTGAGTGTTTGTAGCTGACCCCATTTTCCAAGTAGTGAGAAAAAAATTGCTTTCCATAGGAAACTGGCTTTTTCATGTGCAAGCCCTCCGGGACAA
Source organism: Cohnella silvisoli (assembly GCF_021190915.1). Taxonomy (GTDB): domain Bacteria; phylum Bacillota; class Bacilli; order Paenibacillales; family Paenibacillaceae; genus Cohnella; species Cohnella silvisoli. The sequence continues at coordinate 43,125 of NZ_JAIOAP010000014.1, read as the reverse complement.
AGCAAAACCAAATTATCAACCTTATCCGGATAGGTGGTAGCGAAACTCAATGCCATCCAGCCGCCTAATGACATAGCTACAATTGAACACGTGCTTAATCCAAGTGCATTTATTGTTTCATTCAACAATAGAGCATATGCACCATTTTCGTAGCTTGGTCGGCTTGCCGCTGATAATCCTGCTTCTCCAATAATGTCGATTGCAAAGACATTGTAGGTTTTAGAAAGAGAAACTACATCGCCGTACCAGGTGAAAGAGTTCGATACGCAGGAGGATCAGTGGGGGATTGTCCTTTGATCCAGACTCTATGATAAAAGTCGGTCCAAGACTTGTCTCAACTTCTTTCTATTTCAGAAGCCATTTTTCAGCTTCTTCTTTACTTTCATACAATCTAAAATGATTGCCTTTGTTCGTTTCCATGGCCATTTCTTTAAATCTGCCTTTTTGAATTGTCTCCTGAGGAATAATAGCAGCAGCTTTTATACCATAGTTTATAAATTTCTGAATAATATTGCCGGCTAATCTGGTTTTAAGTTTGAAGAAGTCTTCTGATAAGGCTGCATAGTGTATCATAAGCGCATTTGTCTCATGTTCCCAGCATAAAGATATTAGATCAAGTGCATCATTCTCTGTACTTAAAGGTTCAGTAGTAGAAATGAGTTCAATATATTTTTTACTCTCTATTTCTCTAATTTGATAGTTCATTTTGTCTTTTTCCTCCATAACTTCATTTTCAAACAACTTCTGACGGGTTTCACGGACCCAATTAAGTTCATTATTATAGGTTGAAATAATGTTTTCTGAAATCATCTCCCATATTAAGCTTTCCCTTGTGCTCCTATTAGGTGAATGAAGAGCACGTCTGTATTTCTCTTTCTGCATAATCAATTGCAGTTTGATTTCATTTTCATATTTTGAGAGTACCTCACTTAATTCTTGATTACTTAACATATCTGACCATGCAAGCTGCACCAAACATGTTTTTTTTATCTCAGGAGCTTCGGGTGATGACACAAGCCATTTTTTTAGTTCGTTAAGTCCTTCTTCTGTTATGGTATATATTTTTTTTGAAGGAGAGTTATCCTGATGGACCACCTCACTGGTAACAAAATCTTCATTTTCCATATTCATTAGAGCTTTGTAAATTTGATTATTATTACCGGACCAATACATGAAGGAGGAATCCTCAAAAATCTTTTTTAGTTCATATCCTGTTGAGGACTTCCAACTCAGTATGCCTAATATTGCTAATTGGATTGACATAATTACACCTCGTTATAAATAACATAGGTTAATAGTAACATATGATATTATGATGGTCAATCTAATTAAGGCCGCAGGAAACCATTTCCGACTTCTATAATTGAAGGGTCTATCTGCTGTATGATCGATCTGTCTTTTGCTGGTTTTATCAGCAACTGCTGATTTATGGTGAGAGCCGTCTTTCAAATTTTTATCGCTGCATAAGATATTTATTAAGTCACTCAAGTCGGTTCTTAACAAAGATGGGAGATGTGAAGAGTTCGATGAAATACAGAAGCAGTACAGTCGGCAGTAAATGGACAAAAACGAAATGGCTGTTAAAACGGCGAGATTTTCTAAAACATATTCCTCAAACCATGTTGTTCAATAAACACAATCTGACAACTATGCTGACCTCTCATTCCGTCGTCTATTTTAAGCCTACGAACGGTTCAGGCGGGGTCAACATTATCCGGATAAAAAAACGGGCACAAGGGTATCAAACGCAATCCAATTCCATCAAAGTCGTTTACCGTACGATAGATCAATTGTTCAATAATCTGAAGCGGTATTCAGCTCATAGGCCGTACCTGTTGCAGAAGGGAATTGCATTAGCCAAGACAAACGGACGGCCCTTCGATATTCGTGTTATGGTTCAAAAAACAAATGGAGGCAAGTGGGTAAGCACAGCTGTATTTACGAAAATAGGACGGTCAGGAAAGGTCGCTACGAACTATAATCAAGGAGGGAAAATTGGCTACTTTCGTTCAACCTTGTCAGATGCAGGATATCATGCAGCCTCCATTCAACGAAAGGAAGCGAAGTTGAAGCGGATGGGTGTCTCCGTGGGGCATTGCTTTGATCGACATTTGAAGGGATTCAGAGAACTTGGTTTGGACGTCGCGCTGGATTCTGCAGGAAAGCCCTGGATTTTGGAAGTGAATACGAGACCTCAATTTTATCCGCTGAAGCACTTGAAGGATAAGGGATTATATCGACGAATTGTTTCTTTTGCCAAACAATATGGGAGAAGGAAATGACAAAGGTGAATGCTTGCCGGGATTCGATTAGGAATTGGTTTCGAGTCTCCTAGCGGGTGCATAAGTTGCTTGTTGGGCTCCCTGAAGATGGTTATCGTTTATTGAAAATATAGAGCGCTCACCTAATAGGTAGCGCTCTTACTTTGTCTTTGGGAGATAAACATACCCGTATAAATTAATTGTATAGACAATGGAATGATAATGGTCGTCTATTGGGTAATAAACTGTAACGGCAGGTTTTTCGTGTTTTTACAATACGGGTTTCCGTAAATTTGTTAAATTAGGCATAGGAAACCTTTGTCCTGCCGGGCTAGCCACAATATGTATAGAGAGGTAGTGGAACAATGAAATTGTCGCAAATGAGACTGTTGGTAGAAGATTTTCATAAAAGTGTAGCGTTTTACAGAGACGTGATGGAGATTCCAATGGGATTTTCCGCAGAGGAGATGCAGTTCGCATCGTTTAATACAGGCGAAACCAAAATAGAAATTTTTTCTCGTCAAAATATGGCTGAAGTAATCAATGAAAACAATCTTCCAACCGGCGCAGAACCACAATCGAAATTTTTACTCGCATTTGCAGTAGATCAAGTCGATGAGGTTTGCGCCCGTTTGAAAGATAAAGGGGTGGTTCTCCTTAACGAACCTCATGATCGACAGGCTTGGAATGCAAGGGTCGCTCATTTACGCGATCCAGATGGTAATGTGATCGAATTATACAAACACCCGCTTTAACGGCCTTTGCCCGGGTTCACTTCACTTAACAATTTGGTGTAGATTTCCGGAGATTTTCCTACGATGGATTTGAAGTCTTTAATGAAATGAGCTTGATCGTAATAACCGAGATCCAAAGCAAGCCTTGACCAGTCGGGAATATCGCCATCGGCCATTTTTTCCACCGCTTCGTGAAGTCGGTAGCGTTGAATCATCCATTTGGGACTGATCCCCACATACTGACGGAATAACATTTGAAACTGTCTTTTGTGAATTTGAAAGCGGCGCACAATGTCATCAACTTTAACGATACTTCTGTCGGAGATGATACTTTGCACGATTGTATTAATGAAGTCGACATGGTTGTCTGGTTCAGGAAGCCGTTCCCGAATAAAAGATTCTGCAAAAGGAATCATTTGTTCTGCGGTTTCCTGAGAAAAAAGCTGTTGTTCCAACGCTTTGCTGCTTATTCCGAAGATTTCTTGGAAAGGCACCATGCAGCCCGTTAGGGTTGAAACGGGTTTTTGCAGAAACAGATAAAAGGCTCCAGGCCGGAATTTAACGCCGAAGACTGCTCCTTGTTCCTGAAGAAGCACAGAAAATCTCCCTTTAAAGACGCCCACAATTCGCGAATTGTCTCTTTCGAAAACAAGATGAACGGAAGGATGAGGCAAGGTTTCTTGAAGGTGCGGTTCCTGCCCCCGAAGATCCCAGCGGACAACCCAATAATGCTCAATGAAATGAATGAGATCGGCGGAAGGTGAGTATTGGGAAACTGAAAATTTGGGCTTTTCCATATTTACATTTAACAGTCCAACGGGTTTCCCGAGTTTCAATTGCATCAGTGGTCACTCCAGTGTAGAACAGCTTAGGAGTATAATTACAAATATTATAACATAGCTGCAATCCGTGCTTTAATGATGGAAATGAACCCTCCATTGCTTTTGTGATGGCGGGTTTTTGTCGTGTTAAAAACATGCCGTTATCGATATTTGGGGTTTCGATCTCGATACTATGATAAGATTCGCGCAAGAGTTACAAGAACCGTTCCCGGTTTTGGCTAAGGGACGGTTCTATTTTTATCTTGTGAGAAATTTGGGAGTACTGATTCGTATAATTCAACACGTATCTCCTGCAGCCGATCGGTATGGAAAAAGCTGAGAAAAGGGCGGCACCTGAACGGTTTTTATTTTCTGATTGATGCTTGTAGTCCATAAGTAGGGAGACGAAGAGAAGAATGAGAACAATGAGTCCTAATAATCGCAAGATCGGCAATAGAATGCTGGCCTTGTTCATGGCGGCCGTGATCGTCTTGGCTTCCGTTGCAGGGATGTTGACCGCGGCGAAGAAGGCGCATGCGGCCGGATTTGCGCCTATGTTGGGGGAAATCAAGCTGTTCCCGTACAATGACGCGCCTTTGGGATGGTATTACTGCGCAGGGCAGGAATTGCCGATTGACGGAAATCAGCAGTTGTTCTCCTTGCTCGGAAACAAATTCGGCGGAGTCGGGCAAAGCACGTTTGCCCTGCCTGATTTGCGCGGCATGGAGTCGGTGCATGGAGTGGGCTATTACATGGCGATCTCGGCCTCTTTTCCTCCTCCGATACCTGAATATCCGGGTGTATCCATCATGGGCGAGATCAGACTGTTTCCGTATCCGGACGAGCTGATACCCGCTGGGTGGCTGCCGGCGGATCATCGGGCTTTGTCCAAATCCCAATACATGGACCTTTTTTATTTGATGGGTACGGCTTACGGCGGAGACGGGGAGACAACGTTTGCATTGCCGGAAGTTCCTTCTCCGATGCCCGGCCTTCGGTATTACATTTCTACCCAAGGAACACCGCTTTATTCGAGCAACGGCTCCCCGAACTCGTACGGAACACAATATGAGTATCTTGGAGAAATCGTTGCGTTCCCCTTTCGATCGTCGGCATTATCTTCTTTCTGGACCGAAACCGACGGCTCCGCGTTCTCGATTGCACATTCTTCGCTCCTCTTCACGCTGCTCGGAGCAAGGTTCGGGGGGGATGGAACGACTTATTTTTCGATTCCTGATATGAGCAGCGGCAGAGATGATCTGCTGTATTATATGAAGACAAGAATTTCCGATGGAAACAAATCTATCGGCTATTATCCTGTCTTGACCAGGGAGTCGGCTCTCGCGGCGAATCCGGACAGCTATCGGACGAACGTCAATGCGCCCCTCACGGTGTCTGCACCGGGTGTCATGTCCAATGACAGCAACGCCCTTACCGCCATGCTGATCGATAAGCCTGCGCACGGAACCGTAGCGATGAACAAAGACGGCTCTTTTGTCTATACGCCCAACTTGAATTATGCGGGCTCGGACAGCTTTACCTACCTGGCGAGCGACAATTATCGCAGCAGCGGCAAAATTACGGTTCAGCTGTCCGTAGAGGAGCCGGACCCCGTTATCACGGGGGTGACGAATGGAGCGACGTATGATCGCGATGTAACGATCGATTTCACGAACGGAACGGCGACTTTGGATGGCAACCCCATCTCAAGCGGGACTGTGGTAAGAACGGAAGGCGCGCATTCGTTAATCGTGACCTCTACGTATGGGAGCCATACTTTGGTCATTGGTTTTACGATCGATAATACCCCGCCGCTCGTATCGGGCGTCGCCGAAGGAGCCATCTATAGCGAGGCTCCGACGATTACGTTTAACGAAGGGACGGCGCTGCTTGACGGCCGCAGCTTTACAAGCGGATCTGTTGTTAGTTCGGATGGACCGCATACGCTGGTGGTCACCGACGCGGTAGGGAATATGACGACCGTACATTTCGCGGTGTATTTGCCCAGGATGGTCAGCTTCGACAGCAAGGGAGGTACGGCTGTAGGGAGCCAAGCGGTTCCGTATAACGGCAAGGCTTCTGAACCTGCGGCGCCGACGAGCACCGGGTATACGTTCAGGGGCTGGTACACGGACAATGGCATGACGACGGCGTATGACTTTGACGCACCGGTTACGGGGAATTTCATGCTGTATGCGAAGTGGACGATTAGCAAGTACTCGGTTAGCTTTGACAGCAATGGAGGTTCCTCTGTTACTAGCCAGACTGTGGAATACAATGGAACGGTAACGAAGCCGGAGGATCCATCACTTGTGGGTTACACGTTCGCAGGCTGGTATTCGGATAGCGCATTTTCTTCGGAGTACAATTTTGCTTCGCCAGTCACCGATAACCTCCCGCTCTACGCGAAGTGGACGATTAACAAGTTTACGGTTAGCTTCGACAGCAATGGAGGTTCGCCTGTTGCCGGCCAGACCGTGGAATACAACGGAATGGTAACGAAGCCGGAGGATCCATCACTTATGGGTTACACGTTCGCAGGCTGGTATTCGGACAGCGGGTTCACGACGGCGTATGACTTTGACGCACCGGTTACGGGGAATTTCCCGCTGTATGCGAAGTGGACGATTAACAAGTACTCGGTTAGCTTCGACAGCGATGGAGGTTCGCCTGTTGCCGGCCAGACCGTGGAATACAACGGAATGGTAACGAAGCCGGAGGATCCATCACGTACGGGTTACACGTTCGCAGGCTGGTATTCGGATAGCGGGTTCACGACGGCGTATGACTTTGACACGCCGGTTACGGGGAATTTTCCGCTGTATGCGAAGTGGACGATTAACAAGTTTACGGTTAGCTTCGACAGCAATGGAGGTTCGCCTGTTGCCGGTCAGACCGTGGAATACAACGGGGCGGTACTGCAGCCGGCTGATCCGACGCGTATGGGATATACGTTTGGAGGTTGGTATACCAGCAAGATGCTGACAACAGCGTACGATTTCGCATCTCCGGTAACGGGTGACATTAAGCTCTATGCGAAGTGGAATCTTATTCCGGTTTCTGTGCCGACCGCACCGACTGCACCGACCACGCCGGCCGAACCGACGGCAGCTGACAAAGGCATTGACGCCGGTGGATTGGGGGCAGGAGCGAGCGTGAAGGAAGTAAAGAGCGCGGATGGCCGGGATGCCATAAACGTATCCTTCGATGCGGATAAGCTAACCAAAGCATTCGTTTCCGATGGCAATCCGGTCAAGACGATCGAGATCACGGAGGCTGTTCCCGAGGTTCGGGTTGAACTTCCGATGAGCGCACTGGCGGAACTGGCAGCCAAAAAGCCGTCTGCGGTCGTTGAGATCAAAGTGGAGGGAGCGAGCTATCTTCTCCCGGTTAGCTTATTGAAAAATATCCCGACCGGCGCCAACGTCACCATCACCATCACCATCACCAAAGTATCCAAACAAACGAGAGATGACGTGGAAGACGCGGCGGCTCGGGAGGGCGCGAGGCTCCTGTCGAAGGACCCGATCAGCTTCGAGATGGAGATTAACGGCAGGCAAATAACGGATTTCCAAGGCAGATATCTAGAACGAACGCTGACCCTGGATAGCGAGGTTGATCCGGCTTCCTTGGTTGCGGTTTGGTACGATCCGAAAGGCGACTTGCATTTCGTGCCCGCGGTGGTTTCCGAACGAAACGGATCCCGCATCGTAACCATCCGATCTCCGCATAACAGCATCTATGCGCTGATCGAGACGAACCATGCATTCGCCGATATGCAGGGGCATTGGGCCAAAGCGGACGTGGAACTGCTCGCCAATAAGCTGATCGTTCAGGGAACGCCGGACCATAAGTTCTCGCCGGACAGCAGGATTACGCGGGCGGAATTCACGGCGCTTCTCGTAAGAGCCCTCGGTCTTCTTGAGGTACAGCCGGATAAACCGTTCACGGATGTCAAGGCAGACGCTTGGTATGCCGGTGCCGTGGGTGCGTCGCAAAGAGCGGGGCTCGTGACCGGCAACGCGGACGGATCTTTCCTACCGGAAGAGGACATCACACGCGAGCAGATGGCTGCCATGATCGTGCGGGCCATTCGAACGGCAGGCAAAGACGTGGCCGTGGATTCGAAGACGCTGGATAAGTTCAACGATCGCAGCGAAATCGCAAGCTGGGCGCAAGATGCAACAGCCCAAGCCGTCTCTGTCGGCATCATTAACGGCGCGACGGATTCGACGTTCGCTGCGAAGAAACATGCTACGCGCGCCGAGAGCGCCTCGATGCTGAAGCGGATGCTGCAGTATATAGCGTTTATCAACTGATCGAATCGAAGAACCGCCGCGATGCTGGAAACGCGGCGGTCTTCGTTTTTGTGGGGCTAAATGGAATTATGGTGTGATGGGGATAAATGGAAAATTCTTTGAGCATTTATACAAACTTCCAGTTAGAAAACGATAGATCAATAATATACGAAACGCTTACAAAGTAAGTAGTATATAGTATATTGGTATCATATGAATAAAGGTTCCAAACTATCAAAAAGAAATAAGTCACTCGTTTTACTCTCTTACGGGAAACACAATGAGGAGGAACTCGTTTGAAAAGCTTACGGCATGGATTAGTCGGCGAATATCTGTTTAACGGCAACGCAGAGGATACTAGCGGGAATGGTCAGCTAGAACGCCAACGATTCAATTGGAATGATTGCTACAACTCGTTCGCGCTCGCTCTTTATGGTGCTTTGCAATATTCGAACAAGCCTATCAGTTTGCCTCAGGTTTTGTTCTATTCAGGACAGGGGTTTACCATTAACACGGATACGACTGTAGCGCCGATGGATGTAATCGGAGACGGGAGTTTGCTCAGATCGGCTTTGAACAACCTCGGTTTCGATATGGAGGTTCTTGCGGCGAACATTTACGGCGGGGACTGGGAAGAAGACACCGTCGATAAGGCGCTTTTCATGGTGCGCGAGAGTATTCAGCGAGGGTTCGCCGTCATTGGATGGAACCTTGACAACTATGAACACGGGCTCATTTATGGGTATGATGACAAGCGAAAAATTTTGAATATCCACGATATCAATGCACGGGATGGCGGGGAACTGTCTTACGATGATTTTGGACGACGTCCGTTGAATGGTAACCCCATAGACCCGGAAATGTTTGTGTTGGTGCTCAGAGAGAGAAGCGAGACTCCGCATCTGCACGTTACGCGATATACTGAGGAAGAAGATGCAAGTTATCGGAAAACATTAAGGAATGCACTCTCTCTTGCCATTCGCCATATTGATGGAGAGGGACAAGCTGGCGACGGCCGTAACAATGGAATTGCTGCGATTGATGCTTGGATTTCGGCTTTCGAGGCGGGATCGGCACACCAATTCTTCACGAGTTATAACCTTTTATGGATCACATCTACGCGGCAGTATCTGGTTCCGTTCTTCACGCAATCCGCTATTACGCATTGTATGGGGATTCAGGATACTGTTCTGCAGCGCCTCATGATGGAAGCGGCTGATGTTTATCTGTCAAGTTATCGGACATGGGTTAATTTGCGTGAGTTATTCCCATTCCCGAATGGCGCAGATACGACGGATCCGCGATTTAAGGCCGAAGCCATTAAGCTGCTTGGTGAAGCACGGGAAACTGAAGTTGCTGGGTTGGCGATATTGCGCAATATTGTGAGTCACTTGTCTTAGGGGTATGAGGATTCCTCTTATTCAGAAGGGATCAATGGTCTTGTTCGTGAAGGTAAGCGACGGCTTCCGATCGGCTGGACACGTTTAGCTTTTTGTATATGATGCTAAGATAGTTTTTAACGGTACCCGTTGTTAAGAACAATTCAGAAGCGATCGTTTGATTAGACTTCCCTTGTTCCAGCTTCCTTACAATGCTTCGTTCCTGAATGGACAAACCTCTCAATCTTTCATCATGCTGTTGATTGGGAGAGGGTGTGATACTTTCTTTCGACGATCGTTGTTCATGTTGTTCCGATGAATAGAGCGCCTGAGCAAGACGCAACTGGATGCTGACGGGGTAATTCATTCTCCCATCTATACAGTCCTGAACCGTAGATAGAATTTTTTCAGTCTCAACTCCTTTTACCAAAAAGCCGCTAGCTCCATGACGAATCGCTTCCAATATATATTCTTCGTCCTCGAAAGTAGACAAAATCAGCACCTTGGTTTCAGGGAATTCCGTTTTGATTTGTTTTGTTGCTTCCAAGCCATTAAGCTTTGGCATATGGATGTCCATCAGAACAAGTTGAGGACGATGCAATTGTACTTGCGTTATCGTAGCCAAGCCATCGCCCGTTTTTGCTACTACGTTATATTGTCCCTCCATGCTCAGAATGGCCGCTAAACCGTCACGGATTAAGGGTTGATCATCTGCGATAAGAATGGTTGTTTTAGGCAATTCGCTCACCCCGCTCGATCGTTATCTTCTGAAAAAGGGATTGTGATCTCCAGTGTTACACCGCTGGCAGAACCTTTGGCTGAAACGGATAACACCCCTCCAACTTCCTCAACTCGCTCTTTCATGGCATTCAGGCCAAAGCCATAATCAATTTGGGATGGCGATTTACCATTATCGGATAAAATAAATCGTATGTGCTTAGCACGATAAGTTAACGAGAAGTGGAAATAGGTGCTGGTACCATGCCGGATCCCATTTGTAATCCCTTCTTGTAATGCGCGATAAATGGCCAGCTCGATCTTGGGTGACAGCTCAGGTATCGTTGTGCCTATTTCGCATGCAATTTCCACGCTGGTTTGTTTTTTGGTTTCATCGATCAACCTTAGAAGCTCGGGTATGAACTGGTGATCAGGGATGTTTTCACGCAACAAATGCACGGAGCTTCGTACGTCATTCAGACCGGTTAAAATATTCGCTTTCGTTCTGTCGATCATTTCCTGTGCAAGGGAGTGCTGGTTTTTCTTAATCGCGTGCGCTGCCGTTTGCAACCCGGTTAACGCTGATGTCAGCGTATGTCCAACCGAATCATGAATTTCACGAGATATTCGGGTCCGTTCTTGTATTTTGGCCTTGCGCTCAAGCTCTATCGAGGCCATGCGGAGTTGTTCATTGTCTCGAGCTAAGTCATTCTTTTGCTGTACGGCAATTTTGGCAAGAAGACTCATCCCGAAAATGGCAAAGTAGTCGATAACTCGAGGAATAAGAAAATAGATTTGATCAAAAGGCGGAAAATGGCGATAGACCAGCACGCCCAGGAATATGCAAGCATAGGTCATGATCGTAAAAATTAAAGAATGGATTCTGGAATGATGAAAGGTAAATTCTCCAATGAGAATTAAGAGATAGATTTGTGCAATAAAACTTTCCGACCACACCGATATGACCAAAGCCAATAGGAGTTGCAAGAGCAAAAATCGGATGCCAGTCATCCGGCGCAGATCGACCTTCATGATGTAATCTCGAACGAGGACGACAGTGATATAAAAGCAAGATAGCAACAAGAGGCCAATAGAAAACTTCGCCGTATGCATCAATAAGATGACCGTTGCTCCTATAACGATTATGGTTAAGATGAGAGTCATTTTTCTATTTATTTGTGCATCCATATGATGTCCTCGCATGCTATTTATAATCTACTCTATCACATAAGTGACTTAAGTCATATGAATTAGAAAATAGTGTCGAAAAATGACAGAATTACTGTTCTGCTAGTGAATTTCTTCATCTAGGATAGGTCATTGGATACATTTATAATGAGACTAACTTGATCGAATAATGAAGAACGGGGATACTCATGAACCTGACAGTAGCTGCAGATTACAAGCGCTTGAATGATCTTCTGATGGAGAGCATGGATCCCGCAATGAGCAGTTTTTCAAGCCGTTATCAAATTACGCTGCGGGAGTCGGAAATTCTGATTCTGATCGCTGTATATGGCTTTTCCAATCGCGAAATTGCTGAACAGTGCGCGATCACTGAAAAAACGGTTAAAAATCATATTGCAAACGTTATGAACAAGCTTGGCGTAAAATCGATGCGGAAATTGCTTTCTCTGCTATTCAGCTATGTACTTTCCAGAAGTTTCGCATATGGAGGGAATATATGATTCGCAAAGCAATCATACATACTGTTCTAATGCTAATGGCCGCGTTGCCGTTTCTTGGCGTATTTGCTAAGGATGCATCAGCGGCTTCTTCTCGTGTCGCCGTAATCAAGGAATTGAAAGGGACCCTTAAAGTGAAGAAAGCCGGGGGCTCCAAAGAGTTTACGGCATTCGTCAAGATGAGTCTGAATGAAGGCGATGTGTTGAAGACAGGTGCAGGCAGCTCTGCGGTTCTTCAATTCGCCAACGGTTCATCCGAGGACGATAAGATAACTGTAACGGACAATACGACGCTCACGTTCTCCAAGCTGAGCAATAACAAGGGGACGAGTACGAAAGTCAGCATGTTTAATGGCTCCGCCTGGGTGGACGTCAAGTCAATAACGAGCAAGGATGATGAGTTCACTTTGGAAACGCCGACGGCGGTCATGGGCGTAAGGGGGACGCATTTGCTCGTTTCCGTAAATCCGGAGACGGGAGCGACCCGTTTATCGGTTGCGGCTGGGGTTGTTACAGCTTCTTCAACCGATTCCGGCAGTGCAGCATCCCAGAATGTTCATCCAACCCAGGGTGCCTTATTCACGGATGACGACCAAGGAGCCTCGGAAATTACGATTGCTCCCGTTGACCTTGAGCAATTGATGAACCAGAGCGATGCGACTATCATCCAGGCTATCCTAGAGAATGCTGCGGCAATCACTCTGGAGAATGAACAATACGTGGCACGATACGAAAAAGAAGGTATTCCCGCGGAGATCGGCATGTCTCCTAAGGATCTTGATCGTTTCAAGTCGAATACGGAAAATCTGCTGGGAAGCATTGCGAATCAGGCATTGAAGAGCGGATTGCTGACGCAAGAGAGATTGGATCAGATTATAGCCGAGGTGAAGAGTCAATCCGGCATAGTCGTAGACCTGACCAAAAACACCCTTGTACTGACCGAAGAGGAGCAGCGGCTGAAAGAGAAGCAGCGCCTTAAGGACGATGCCGCTACCAATCAAGCCGATGAGCGCAAGAAGAAGGAAGCGGCGGATCGGAAGGCAAACGAGTCTCTGTTGAATAAGCTCGAGGAAGAACGCAAAGCCAAGGAGGAAGCGAATCGCAAAGCTGCGGAAGAGAAGCAGCGCGCAGCCCGGGAGGAGTACGAGGCGCAGTTGGCGCCAGCCGAGAAAAACCGGTTCGAGACGGAGAAGAAGCAACGCGAGGAAGAAACTGCGCTGGCGAGTGTTTCGCCAACGCCTTCGCCATCACCATCACCATCACCATCACCATCGCCATCACCGAGTCCGGTGTTGTCTCAGAATGCGGATTTGGCTGGGTTGCTACTTACTTACGTTGATTCATTGGGCGCAGTAGTTCCTGTGTTAGTCGAACCGACAATGAGCCCGGCAATCGTATCCTATTCGGCTAGTGTACCTAATACGGTATCTCAGTTAAAGCTAACGCCGAATGTTGCGGATACCGGTAAAGCTACGGTTATGATTAATAGTCAATCCTTATCCAGCGGATCTGTAAGTGTACAACTCGGAAGCGCAGGAAGTACGAAGTCGATACCGGTCACCGTGATCGCCGAGAACGGCTCGACGAAGACTTATACGGTGAATGTATTTAGACAGCCGAATTTGGTGAGTTCGTCAGAGGCTGCAGTTACAGGATTAGAAGAGTTTGATCCCGCCCAAACCCATTACACGCTGAGTCCGGTATTAAGCAACGTCGGGTCTTTACCGATGACCTTTGGTACAGAATTCAGCAATATTCAAATAGACGTAGAGGTTATTGGTGAGGGTTCCAACGTGCATAGCCTTGAGCCGAGTCCTTCACCCGGCGTGCAATTCAATGTTCCGCTGACTGGCGGTATGAATGATATCGTAGTCACTTTATTAGATATGAATGAGGGGATTTCGCAGAGCTATTTGTTTACGGTCGTTCGTGAGTTGTCAGAAGCTAAGGAGATTACTTCGTTTAACTTCGCAGGTTTGAGTGTCACAGGAGCCATTAACGTTACGAACAAAACGATCGCCCTGACCGTGCCTTACGGAACGAATCTGACGTCGCTTGTGCCGACCATCGCGTACACGGGAAAAAGCATCTCGCCAAACACGGGTGAACCACAAAACTTCGAGACAACGAAAATATATACGGTGACGGCAGAAAATGGAACGATGCAGGCGTATACGGTGACTGTTACGGTGGCTGGTCCCCCAGTAAATCTTGCTCTAAATCCGATTGGGACGGGATATCCGAATGTTTCAGCATCCTTTACGTGCGGCTGCGACAGCGTATGGAGTACGGTGAATGGTATTTTCTCCTACAATGAGAGTCCGCGCGATCGTTGGACCAATTACGGTGGGAATTCAACCGACTGGTTGGCTGTTGATTTTGGGTCGGTCCAAACTTTTAACCAGGTGAAACTATACGTGTTTAATGACGGCGGTGGCGTGAAGCCTCCGGCAAGCTATGTGATCCAATATTGGAACGGAACTGGCTGGGTTAACGTAACGAATCAAACCCAAAACCCTGCTACCCCTGCAGCCGCTTTGAATACGGTGAATTTTGATGCCGTCAACTCCTCTAAACTGCGAGTCGTATTTACAAATCAAAGCGGTGCGTATAGCGGAATTGTCGAGATTGAAGTTTTTCTGAATTGACCTTGTGGTAGATTAAGCGGCAGTATCCGCGGTAATGGCGGCCATTGAACAATTGCCTTTCTAATTCTCTGTGGCATTAAAACTCTTTATTACTCGAAGTAGGCGAATTCTTTCGCCTGCTTTTTTTGTGCGTTCAGAAGGCATAAGTTTCCATGTCCTAATACTCAACAGCGAAGATGGCTGGAAGCACCTCGCCATAGTCGGAAAAAGCGACTATAAGCAGGGAAGATGGCTGAAGCAGCTCACGATAGTCGGAAAAAGCGACTATGAGCAGGGAAGCGGGCTGCAGAACCTCGCCATAGTCGGAAAAAGCGACTATAAGCAGGGAAGATGGCCGAAGCACCTCACTATAGTCGGAAAAAGCGACTATGAGCAGGGGAAGAGGGCCGAATTGGCCACGTGATATCACCTGTCAAATGATTAGTTCGGGGAAGGCCTATGTGAAAGATTACGTAATATTTTATTACATAAAATTATCTTATATGTTCCTACTGACAGTCTAAACCCATAAATTCTGCGTTATAACTATCATATACATGACATTAAATTGGGTTAAAGCCGCGTTTTCCCGTATGAATTATCATTATGTAATTATTATTGACACGCATAGTCATGTGTGATAATTTAGTTAACAAGAAGTTTAACTGAAAAATAAAATTATTAATTTTTTAATTAAACCATAAATTTGCAGCTGCAAAAAATTCAATCAGAGTGGTGATCTCACATTGACCTACATCGCGGTTAATCGAATTTCTAAGAAGTTTCAACGTCGGGGTCAAGTAACGGAGGCACTGAGGGACGTAGCCATCGAGATGGAGCAGGGCACCTTTGTCAGCTTGATCGGCCCGAGCGGCTGCGGCAAATCGACGTTGCTGCGAATTATCGGGGGGCTGGAAACGGCGGACGATGGCGAAGTGCTGGTCGATGGAGTCACTCCTATTGAAGCGCAATCGGATAAACGATTTGGATTCGTACCGCAATCGCCTGCGTTATTCCCATGGCGGACCATTATCGAGAATATGCAGCTTCCGTTCGAGGTCAACCGCAAAGGCGGGCGACAAACGCCCGAGCAAAGTGAAGAGGCGAAAGAGCTATTGAGGTCCGTGGGGCTGGGGGAGTTTCTTAATGCTTATCCGAAAGAGCTTTCGGGGGGCATGCAGCAACGGGTCGGTATTGTCAGAGCTTTCGCTTCAGGCGCTCCTATTCTATTGATGGATGAGCCGTTCTCCGCATTGGATGAAATTACCCGCGAAATGATTCGGTACCAGCTGATGGATATTTGGGAGTCGCATAAGAAAACGGTAATCTTCGTCACTCACAGTATTCGGGAGGCGGTGTTCCTCTCTGACAAGATCGTGGTGATGTCGAACCGGCCGGGCCGAATTTCCGAAATCGTCGACATTGATTTGCCGAGACCGCGTTCGCATGAATTAGAAGAGACGAGCGAGTATCAGCGGTATGTGCACCATATCAAAGGATTGTTGCGAGAAAGGTGGGAGCACTGAAATGTCCACAACGGAAAATGCAATCGATAGCAGGCTGGCAACGCCAGCACCTGTCCTTGAGAAGAAAGCCCCAATGAAATTAAGGGCAATGTTCAATAGCGACGGTTACTGGAGCCATTACATTCATCCCGCTCTCGCTTTCATTTGTTTATTCGGCACATGGGAGCTTGTCGTTCGGATATTCCATGTCAACGCCCTTACCCTTCCGGCGCCTTCCAGCATTCTGAAAGCCGTGTTCTCGGACTTTGGGTTTTATCTAGAACACGCAGGAATTACGCTGTACGAGGCGATTATTGGATTTGCCGTCGGAACGACCGTCGCTTTGATCGGCGGCGTGCTGATGTCCCATTCCCGGTTTCTGGAACGGACATTGCTGCCGATAGCCGTTCTCGCGAACGTAACGCCGATCGTCGCAATTGCTCCCCTCCTCATTATCTGGTTCGGATTTGGCCCGTTGCCGAAAATCATTATCGCGGCGATCATTACTTTTTTCCCGATGTTGGTCAATTCCATTACGGGCTTCCGTTCAATCGATCAGAACAATTACGAATATATGCGCTCGCTTCACGCGAATAAGCTGGAAATTTTCCTGAAGCTCAGGTTTCCGAACAGTCTCCCCTTTCTATTTTCCGCTGCCAAAACCTGTATTAGTCTCAGTGTCATCGGAGCAGTCGTTGCCGAATGGAGCGGCTCGGATAAAGGGCTTGGCAACCTCATCATGATGTTCAGCAATTATATGCAGATGGAGCGGATGTTCGCGGCTATTCTGATGCTGGCCGTTATGGGCATCGTTCTCACCACGCTTGTTCGTATCGCCGAGCAGCGGGCTCTTTACTGGCATAGTTCCACGCATAAGCGCAACGGGTAACTTCCCTCCAATACAACAACAGCGGCTCGTGGCAAACCTATTCATTGAAGGGGGTGATGGCGTTCGGCGCAGCGCCATGTGACATGGGTCATGATTTTCGGTCGCGTATAACTGGGTAATCGGAGCAGGAGCAAGCCGTCATCATTACGCTAAAACAGGATAGGAGAATGTAACCATGCTGACAAATAGAAAAAGAAAAAATGCGGTAGGAGCATTGTTGTTAATCGTAGTATTGATCCTGGTAACGGCAGGCTGCGGGGGCGGCAATTCGAACTCTTCGGAGAGCTCAAGTCCAACGTCTTCAGCTTCAGTTGCTTCCCCAAGTGCGTCAAGCAGCAGTAGCAGCAGTCCTTCCGATGGAACTCCGACGGGCATTGATTGGGCAGCGCGTAAAGAAGCAAATAAGGCTGCTGGAAAAATTCGATATACGACAGGTTATTATTTTGCAGCTTCCTCCCCCGACGTACAGGCGGTTATGGCGGATGAGCTCGGGTATTTCAAAGAGCTGGGTCTGGATGTAGACATTCAACCCGGACTGGATTCGCAGGGAATGAAGTTCCTGGCGGCTGGGCAAGCGCAATTCTCAAGCGCGGGTAATCCGAGTCTGGTTATTACTTCTGTAGAGAGCGGTGCGGAGATCAAAGGTGTGGCTACGTTCGGGTCTGTCGGCGTAAATGCCCTTATGGTCATGGAAGATTCCGATATTCATAGTCCGAAAGATTTAGTTGGCAAAACATTAGGCTACAAAGGCGCAATCCCCTCCTACGTGATCTCGATGCTGAATTCGGAAGGCGTGACCCGCGATCAGATTAAAGCGGTATCCGTCGGCTACGATCCGCGCATTCTGGATGGGAAGGTGGATGCCTTGACGGTATACAAGACGAACGAACCTTTTATTATGCAAAAAGCCGGGTATAAGGTACGTCTGATCGATCCCGGCGAATTCGGGGGAGAGACCTCTTTCGGCGTCGTTGCGGTTAATTCGAAATTTGCTTCCGAGTTTCCGACGGCGGTTGAAGATTTCCTGCGCGCACTGTCTAAAGCTCACGAATACGCTCTTCAACATCCGGAAGAGACGCTCAAAGCAATGCAATCGCGTTCGGAAGCGGGTTACGATCTAGAAGCGGAAACGAATCGTTGGGCAGTTGAAAGCAAGCTGGTGCAGGATCATCTGCCGGAAGGACATGGCGTTGCATGGCAGACGGATGTGCAATGGCAGCGTGAAGTCGATATGTTGGTGAAAGCCGAAGTCATTAAGGCGGCATTGCCCCTTGATCGCGTAATGGACAATTCGTTTATTAACTCCATCTATGACGGCACAACTTTGATCTGGCCTAAATAAGCTGAATTTTATGAAGATGAATAAATGAACAATTTGGAGTGGGTAGAGAGATGAGCAGCAATGTGGATTATAACAAAATTGATTTCGGTGTATTTCTTCCGATTACGAACGGCGGATGGATTATATCCGATACGACGCCGAAAGTAGTAGGCAGCTATGAACAGAATCGGAACGCCGCCATATTGGCGGAAGAGATCGGATTGGATTTTATTATGTCTATGGCCAAATGGAGGGGTTACGGCGGTCGGACGAACCATTGGGGCACATCGCTCGAGTCGATGACGATGATGGCCGGTCTGGCGGAGGCGACTTCGCGGGTGAAAGTGTATGCTACCGTGCATACGCTGTTGTACCATCCCGCGGTCGCAGCCAAAATGTTCGCGACGCTGGATCAGATCAGCAACGGCAGAATCGGCATGAACGTCGTTTCGGGTTCTTTTTCCAAGGAATTTCAACAAATGGGCATGTGGCCGGAGCATCTCGATCATGACGGACGTTATGAGCTTGCCAAGGAATGGATGCAAGTGGTCAAGCGGTTATGGAGCGAAGATCGCGTCGATCATCAAGGTGAATTCTTTCAATTGACGGATTGCATGTCGTATCCTAAGCCGGTTCAGAAACCGCGTCCTTCCATTATATGCGCGGGGCAGTCGGACAAAGGCATGGGCTTCACGATTGACGAAGGCGATGCGTGTTTCATAGGCGGCAAGGATATTCCGGACTTGGCTAGGGTGAGCGCCCGGGCGAAACAATTGGCTGAGGAGCGCAATAAACCGATTAAGACTTATGCTATGTTCGGCATCTATCCGGGTGCGACGGAAGAAGAAGCAAACGATCGGATGAAGTTGTATCAAGAAGGCGTGGACCGCGAGGCTATTATGGGCTTGCTGGAAAGCTACGGCATGGCGGTCGATGGTACGGAGACGTCGATAGCAGCACGGGCTAAGACGGCTTTTATGTCCGAACCGATATCCGGCACCGCCGATCAGATCACCCAAAAGATCAGATACATTATCGAAACGGCAAACTTGGACGGCATGATGCTGACTTTCTCCGATTATGATGCGGATATGCGCTTTTTCGGGGAGAAGGTACTGACGCAATTGCGGGGATAACGCGAAACATAATCGATGATATCCGTCATCGGATGGCAGGTGAAATAGAATGGTTGATATCCCGAATGCGGGAATGGCTTTGTTGTTGGTGGACGTGCAGAGAGACTTCTGCGCGAAGGATGGGAAGATGTCGGAATGGGACGCGGATTTATCCGCGGTCGATCCGGCTGTTGACCGAATCGAGGAATTGATCGCCGCCGCTCGGGCGACTCACGTGCCGATTATCTATATCGCGCTCGTGACTTCTCCCGAGACGGATTCGCCGGCCATGCTTGAATGGTATGCTCGACAAGGACAAGATCTTTCGGGTGTTGCGGTATGCAGGACTTCCACGGCCGGGGCGGACTTCTATCGAATTGCGCCCCTTCCCGGGGATATGGTGGTCCACAAACAGCGCTATAGCGGGTTCGTCGGCACGAATCTGGAATTGATGTTAAAGAGCAACGGCATAAGGAAGCTTCTGGTTACCGGATTCACGACGGAATGTTGCGTGGAATCTACCGTGCGGGACGGATTCATGAGAGATTACGAATGTTTCGTCGTCTCGGACGCTTGCGCGGCGTACTCGCCGGATATTCATGAAGCATCGATGAGGGCGATGGAGCTTAACTTTGCTACGAGCGTAACGACAGAACAGGTTGTCCGTAGCTGGGGCACCGTAATTGGAGGTTAGCGAATGATTGCAATAAAGCCGGATGGCCCTATTTCGAGTCTCGAATTGCAGGAGGTCGCCGAGACGATCCGTAAAGCTATCGATAAGCAGGAATTAATTGATCTGGTCCTGGAACTCGGAAATATTCGTTCTCTCGCCGGTTATGAGAAAGACGCGGGAGATTACGTATATGAATGGATGAAACGCGAGCAATTCGCGCCGAAGCGGGTAGGAATGGTTCCGGATCGATTTAATGTCATCGGTCGGTATGGCGGGCAAAATCCAACTCAAGGGAAAAACCTGCTATTGACGAGTCATCTGGACACGGAATCACCGCAATATAACTATCTCGACAGCTGGAAATATCGTCCGGGTTCGGTCGAAAGATCGGAATGGCTCGAGGCTAAATTGGAGAACGGCGTATTTTCCGGCCGCCCGGTCGAGAACGACCGGGGTCCGATGGCTTGCTTCCTTATTGGAGCCAAGGCGTTGAAGAAAACGGGATTGCCGATGGCGGGCACGCTATATTTGACGGCTTGCCCGGCGGAGATCGGCCCTGAGCATGTCGAGGAATTTCAGGGTACGCAGTATTTAGGCAAGGAAATCGGGGCGCAGTTTATGATGACGCACGGCGGCGTAGCCCCGGATTTCGCGATCGCTGCTGAAGGGACGGATTTCGGCATCTCCTGGGTATCTTGCGGACACGCCAATTTCCGTATCGATCTGTATGGGCAAGATATTTTTACGCCATTGCTTGAGCATCCAACAGAGCTTCGCAAACATCCGAGTCCGTTGGTGCAGGTTGCTCCATTAATAGAAGCTTTGCAGCGGTGGTGCATCGAGTTCGAGAAAGACAACACTTATCATTCACCCGGCGGCACGGCCATTCCGAAGGTGCAAATCGGCGCTATCCGCGGCGGAGACCCTCACGTCATGGGCAGCGGAAGCGAAGTATGCTCCGTGTATCTGGGCTTGACCCTTACGCCGGTTCAGACCATTGCGGATGCGCAACGGCAGTTGGAAGCGTTGATGGCGGCGGAAGGCTTTGACGGCAAAGTGGAGCCTATCGTCTATCGCCAAGGATTCGAGGCTGACGCCGTACAGGTCGGCGGGCTTCACCGTGCATTAAGCCGGTCCAGCGTATCGATTGGCAAAGGGGAAACGAAGCAAGGGCATCCTATCTACTCCAGTATGTGGCGGGATCATAACGTATTCAACATGTATCATATACCCGCGGTTACTTACGGCCCGAGGAGATTTGGCCCGACAGTGGATGACATGATTGACGCTGCAGTTGTCTACGCGACTTCTGCGTGGCTGATCTGCAATCGGCTGGAAGGCTGAACCTTGAATGGAATAAGCTGCTTTCTTTTTAATTAAGGAGGGATTAAAATTGGATTCAACGGCATGGAGAAGCGCTATGGGCAAGTTTGCGACGGGAATTACCGTAATTACGACTAAAGATGCCGAGGGAAATCCTCAAGGGATGACGGTTAACGCGTTTACCTCTTTATCTCTGGACCCGCCGATGCTGCTGGTTTGTCTGGATAACAAGAGCGCGACGCTGAAGCATATTTTGGATTCGAAGACGTTTTGCGTTAATATTTTGTCTGCGGAGCAGGAAAATGTTTCGCGTTCCTTCGCCCGCAGGGGAGACGTAGACAAATTCGAAGGCATTCCGTACCATATCGGGGTGACCGACATCCCCGTGCTGGATGGCTGTTTGGCTCATGTAGTATGCGGCTTGCGCAAGGCGGTTGAAGGCGGCGATCATCAGATATTGCTGGGCGACGGCTTGCAGCTGAGCATTCAACAATCGGAGACGGGGCCTCTTATTTTCTACGGCGGCAAGTATGGGTATTTGACCGACAGCCTTCCGCAGGGGGCAAGCGCATCATGAAAATAACCGCCATCGTAGGAAATCCGAAAAGCCGTTCCAAAACCTACGGCATTGCAGAAGAGGTTCTCAAGCACATTAGCGCGAATATTACGCCGGATGGTGAGACGGCGGACGAAGCCGTTGTAGACCTGGCGGATACCGCTCCGGCGCTGCTGGATTGGGGAAATGCCGAGGTCATGCGGCAGTTGGAACGCGTATGCAGCTCCGACATCGTCATCTTCGCCAGTCCGACTTATAAAGCGACTTATACCGGGTTGCTGAAGCTATTCGTCGACCAACTTCCCGTGCAGGCGCTTGCCAACATTATAGCTATTCCCGTTATGGTCGGAGGAGCGCCTCATCATAGTCTGGCAGTGGAAGCCTATTTGCGCCCGCTGTTGGTGGAGACGGGCGCGATCTGTCCGACGCGCGGATTGTATGTACTAGACTCTCAAATCGACAATTTACCAGACGTTATCGGTAACTGGTATGAGGCGTCAGCGCGGGTTCTGCGCAGCGTCGTTGTCGGCAAGGGGGCATGAGGGGAGAATAAGAGGACATTGGAAACCGAAAGTTTGGATGAAGTGAAAACATCGGTTCAGGCGCGTATTCTGAATGCGGCGGAGGATATCTTTGCCCGAATCGGGTTCGCCGGCAGCCGAATGAATGAAATCGCTGTCAAAGCTGGCGTCAATCAGGCATTGATTCACTATTATTTCGAGTCCAAGGAAAAGCTGTACATGGATGTGGTCACGAGGCTTTTCAAGCAATGGGAGTTCCACGTCAATGATATACTGCTGGAGAACGAGGCGCCTCAAGCGTTGCTTCGCAAATATATTAAGGAACATTTCGAGTTGAAATGCAAGCTGCCTAACCTGTATAAAATCTATCATCGGGAGTCGTTGGAAGGCGGCAACCTGTTTTCTAAGTATGCATCGACCAAATGGACCAAGGATACAGAGGAAAAGTCGCAGATTCTCGCAAGCTGGAAAAGAGCCGGCATCATTCAAGAGCAAATGCATGAGCAAGTGCTGCTGCATCTGATCTGGGGAATGATGAACCAGTTTTACTATCGCAGCGCGGAGGATATGCGGGAAGAGTTAAAGCTGCAGGGCACTTACGAGGAATTGAAAGATATACTCGCCGATCAGATCATTAGGTTGACGCTCTACGGCGTGCTGCCGCGCGAAGATGCGAGTCGCAGGGGAACGGCGGAAGAGCGTGCGAATGATATAGCGGCGAAGCGGGTATATGTCCTGCTGCCGACCGAAGTCCGTTCGCAGGGTAAAAGCGAGATTGAAGAGCTGCTGGACGGCCTGCGAATAATTCACGGTATGGAGCTTCAGATCCTTGAGCGGGAAGACGAGCTATTGGATGTATTGAGCAAGGTGTGCCCGCGACTGATAGTCGTCTGCACGACGACGAAATTCGGTGAAATCCCTTCCGCGACGCACGAGCTGCTCGTGAAGCTGGAGAATCATTCTTCTTTGATCGCCGGTCGTTTTGTTGCCGTGTGGACAGTGCGGGATAAACCCGCCGGAGAAGCATTGCAGCGGACATTAGAGGAAGCGCTTAACCGGCTTGGCGCCTATGCGGTTGCTCGCGTACCCGGCCAATCCAGTCGCGACTATGCCGGCCGCTGCGCTAAACTTGTAGAAATCTAGGTGGTAGCTTTGAATTCGGATAAGTATGTGGATCGGCGTTCTAAGTCGCAATTAAATTGGATTATGTCGGCTTTGCTCGTAAGCATTTTTTTGACGCAAGTGGATCAGACGATCGTCTCGACTGCACTGCCGACAATCGTGTCGGAATTGAATGGTTTGCAGCAAATGTCCTGGGTGTTTACCGTCTATATGCTCGCTTCAACGGTTATGATGCCGATTGCGGGGAAGCTCTCGGACATCTTTGGAAGAAAAAGCTTCTATATGCTCGGACTATCCTTGTTTATGTCAGGGTCAATCTTATGCGGTCTGGCTGACAGTATGACGCAATTGATTCTATTTCGAGGCATACAGGGGCTGGGGGCGGGATTTATTATCCCCATTACGTTTACGCTTGTGTTCACAATAATGCCGAAAGAAAAAGCGGGGAAATACCAAGCTTTCTATATGAGCGTGTTTGCTTTATCGTCCGTTGTCGGGCCTTCGTTGGGCGCTCTGATTACGGAGCATCTCGATTGGCGCTGGAATTTCTACATTAACCTTCCCGTCGGGCTGTATATTTTTATAGTTCTGAACCGCTGTTTGCGGGACAAGCAGCGGGCAGCGGAAGGCCGACCGTCCGTGGATGTCAAAGGCGCGTTGCTGCTGGCTTTAACTACGTTGTCGATTTTATTGGCTTTGAAAATGGGAGGAGAGCAGTTCGCCTGGCTATCCGTCCCGATTATCGGACTGATCCTGCTGGGGGCGATAGGTCTTACGTTGTTCCTTGTCGTTGAGATGCGAGTTAAGGAGCCGATTTTGCCGCCGGCATTGTTTCGGAGCAAAGTGATCTCCGCCACGTTAACGGCAACTTTCTTACAGGGGATGATTATGTATGGCGCGCTGCTGTACATTCCTTTGTTCGTGCAGGGCAGCATGGGTGGAGATGTCGGCGATGCGGGCAATACGTTAACGCCGATGATGTTCTCGATCATGATCGGTGCGACTTTGAGCAACTTTCTTCTGAAAAGATGGACTTACAGATCCGGGATTATCGCCTCAATGTCTATGGCTGGACTCGGTATGCTGGGCATGACTTATATGCCTCTGGACGTTCATTTCTGGATTATGGCGTTGGTGATGCTGCTGATTGGCATTGGAATCGGCATTCTTATGCCACTTGCCCAGATGGCGGTCACTTACAGCGCTGAAGATCGCTTCAAAGGGATCGCGACATCGACGGTCGGCTTCAGCCGTTCGGTCGGGGGCGTATTCGGCTCGGCGGTATTGGCGGCTATCGTGAATAACCGACTGTCTTCGGCGGTTCAAGAGCATGCGGCTGAATTTAATCTTAGCGGTGAGGAATTGGCTAGTCTCGCCGACCCGCGACAATTGTTGAGCGTGGATTCTTCGTTATCCGACGCGGCTGCTCGTCTGCTCCGGCAAGCGTTGGGAAATTCACTGCAACTAGGCTTCTGGTTTCTGGTCATTGTTGCAGGCTTAGGTATTGTCGCCGCGCTTTGGACGGGAAAAGCTCGGTTCGAGACGGATGAGCTATCAACGCCGGATAAGAGCGCAACAACTTCGGCCGCTTCGATTCCAGGCGTTGGGCACTGAATGGTCCGAGA
Organism: Cohnella silvisoli; assembly: GCF_021190915.1. Classification (GTDB taxonomy): domain Bacteria; phylum Bacillota; class Bacilli; order Paenibacillales; family Paenibacillaceae; genus Cohnella; species Cohnella silvisoli. The sequence goes on along the minus strand of NZ_JAIOAP010000014.1, from coordinate 17,953 downwards.
AAAGTAGGCCGTTCGGAAATGTGATGCGTACGTAATAGGGGTACCCTGCAGCTTGCTGCGTGGTATTTCTGTTGGAGCTGGTGTACCGGGCGTTTAGGATTAATCGGGGGGAACCGTACGAAGAATTCCATAAGACGAGGGAAGCTGATCGATCAGCTTCCCTTTGCTCGTAGTTCTACAGTTTTATCAGGTAATTATTACGTTTCCTTTTGATAAGTTTAAGTTTGAAATGTTGAAAATGAGTTATCTCCCGACGGTCTTGTAATCTGGAACCATCAACATAATGGTCGCTTTACGGACATCATCATATTTGTCGGCGCTTATGCAGAGAATGGAAAAGTAATCACAACTAACAATAGTTTAGTTTAATGAAACTGTATTCCTATACTTTTTCATTAATTGATTAATTCGATTCATGACTTCCAAACGGACATGTTCTGGCTCCAGGCATATACATTTTTCTCCAAAACTAAGTAAGTGCCCATATCCATAATCACTCTCAACAAACGGAAATTTGACTAACCACTTATTGTTTTTATGAAATGTAACATTTTCTTCTCCACAATAACCTGCCATATAATGCCGAAGCGACTCATCAATAAGGAGTTTAAGATATATTTGTTTATTTTCCGAAGGATCTAATGGCTCAGACTTTAAGTTTTTAGGTGAAAACTGTTCGTCATGCAATTTAACAGAAGACATAGATGAAAGTTTAAACATTTTGAATCCTTGCAATTTTAAACAATAGGCATGCAAATACCAGAGGGTATCTTTGAGTACAAGTCGATATGGTTCAACTTTGTATTGTGATAATTCTTCAAATTGATCGCAATAATCAAATGACAACAATCTATTGTTTATGAGAGATGTTCTCAAGTCATCGAAATTGAGTTTTTGTGTCTGTTTCCCCAACCAGGGAGTCGGATCAATGACGATCTTGCTTTCAAAAAGTAGAATTTGCTCTTCAGATACTAGGCCCTTTATTTTAACTCTTGTTTTTAACAAATCCTCACTCGACATAATGGCATTAAGACTATTTAATCCAAGCAAAAGAGTTATGACATCAGTTGTAGTAAATAGCTTCTTTTCCAATTTGAATTTTTCCATAATTCCGATGCCTCCTTTTGCACCGGGATAAGTGATGATTGGGATTCCAGCTTTATTGATAGTCTCTATATCTCTGAAAATCGTTCTTGGTGTAACCTCAAACATTTCTGCAAGCTTAGATGCGCTAATTTTTTCCCGATCAAGAAGTAACATAACAATAGATAAAAGACGGTCAATCTTCATATATCTCACCTAAAAGTTTTAATACTTTCAAAAAAGAATAATGACATAATGCTGTCATAATTATATATGTTAATCTTAATTATGTCGACGTGAAAAAAAGTCCAATTGGCTAATAAAATTTAATGATGAATGAGTGACGACTCTTTACTCCACTATAAATATGGTGGTTACTCCCCGGGCAGTAACCACCAAGATTATTTATGTTTTCTGTATATATTTTCTCCTTTAATCTAAGGAGCTAATTAAGCTTTAGGTTGAATTTCGTTAGATATTTAGCTTACGTTGTTGCTCTGCTTATGAATGTATGTTGTGAGGTGGATTGAAATGCAAAGTTTCATTCGTGTTAGAGGCGCGAGAGAAAACAATCTGAAAGATGTTAACATCGATATTCCACGAGATCAGATGGTTGTTTTTACGGGGGTAAGTGGTTCAGGGAAATCAAGTCTGGCATTTGACACGCTCTATGCAGAAGGGCAGAAACGTTATGTTGAATCATTATCTGTTTATGCTAGGCAATTTTTAGGTCAAGTTACTGCACCTGATGTGGATTCAATAGAAGGCCTGTCACCTGCAATTGCGATTGAACAGAAGACTACTTCGAATAATCCACGTTCAACAGTAGGCACGATTACAGAGATATATGATTATTTACGACTATTATATGCCAGAGCAGGTATCCCTCATTGTCCGGATTGTAAAGTTGAAGTTATCAGAAAGTCAGTTGATGAAATTGTTGACGAAATTTTCATGCTACATCAAGGAGCCCGTTTTGCAATATTGGCACCAATCATTCGTGAACAAAAAGGCGAACATAGTAAGATGCTTGAGCAAGTACGACTGAACGGATATCAACGAGTACGTATTAATGGAGCATTTTATATATTAAGTGAAAACAAACATTTAGATAAAAATAGCCCCCATTCAATCGACATTGTTGTAGATAGGCTTACTGTTAAAATGGAGGATATGCAGCGTCTCGTAGATTCGCTCGAAACTGCCTTTTCTTTGTCTAGTGATACTGTAACGATTTATGAATATGAAAGCCAACGAGAAACTTGCTTTTCACAAAGCTACAGTTGTACTCGGTGTGGCCAAGCAATTGTAGAATTGTCACCGAGCATGTTTTCATTCAATAACCAATTTGGAGCTTGTCAGACGTGTCATGGGCTTGGAGTAAAACTCCATTCAGGAGCACTCGACCGATTCGCTCTAATGCATAAGGAAATCGAAGATCAGTTATCAGACCAACCATGTCCGGATTGCCGAGGTGACCGCTTGGCTCCGTTACCGTTAGCGGTAACGGTTGGTGGTATGAACATTGCGGATTTTTGCCGGTTATCCATTGACGAAGCTTATGAATTTATAGTGAATTTAAAATTGCCAGGTGCAAAAGCAATAATTGCCGATCCAATTCTTAATGAAATTAAAGAGCGTCTGATGTTTATGAAAAATGTAGGGCTCTCCTATATAACATTGTCTCGTACATCAAGTACTCTTTCCGGAGGAGAAGGGCAGCGAATTCGATTAGCAACTCAAATTGGTTCGGGGCTTTCCGGTGTTCTTTATGTTCTTGACGAGCCATCGATTGGACTTCATCAACGCGATCATGCTTTATTACTGTCTGCTCTGAGGGATTTGCGTGACAAAGGAAATACGCTTGTTATTGTGGAGCACGATGAAGCAACAATCCGGCAAGCTGACTGGGTTGTAGACATTGGGCCAAAAGCAGGAAAACATGGAGGAGAGGTGGTGGCTCAGGGAACAATTGAATCGCTTTTGAATGAGCCGAACTCGATAACCGGCCAATATCTATCCGGAAAGAAAAGCATAGCAATACCAAAGATGAGACGATCAGGTAACAGTAATTACTTAACAATAATTGGTGCGTCAGAAAACAATCTGAAAGAGATAGATATTTCAGTTCCGCTAGGTACGTTAACCTGTGTCACAGGCGTGTCTGGCTCAGGGAAATCAAGTCTAGTCAATGAAATCTTGTACAAAAAGCTGGCTGCTGAACTAAATCGAGCTCAAACGCTTCCAGGTAAATATAAAGAAGTTAAAGGATATGAATTTCTTGATAAGGTAATTTACATTGATCAAAGCCCAATTGGACGCACTCCACGATCCAATCCGGCTACTTATACCGGACTATTCGATTTGATCCGTTCACTCTTTGCTTTAACCAATGAAGCAAAAGTACGTGGATATATTGCCAGAAGGTTTTCTTTTAATGTTCCGGGTGGCCGCTGCGAGGCTTGCACCGGTGATGGGTTAATGAGGATTGAAATGCACTTTCTTCCTGATGTATATGTTCTTTGCGAGGTTTGCAAGGGAAAACGGTATAACCGAGAAACATTGGACATTCATTATAAGGGCAAGAATATCGCAGATGTGCTTGCCATGACAGCAGACGAAGCATTATCGTTTTTTGAGCATATACCTAAAATTCACAGAAGAATATTAGCAATTTGTAAGGTAGGGCTCGGATACGTTCAATTAGGACAAGCGTCTACTACGCTATCCGGCGGCGAAGCTCAACGTGTCAAGCTTGCAGCGGAATTGTTGAAGCCTGCAACGGGTTCTACGCTTTACGTTATGGATGAACCAACAACAGGCTTACATGTAGCCGATGTGCATCAATTGGTTGATATTATGCATGAACTGGTTCATAACGGAAATACCGTTATCGTGATTGAGCATAATATGGACGTTATTAAAAATGCTGATTATATTATCGATTTGGGACCAGATGGCGGCGTAAATGGCGGTTATGTTGTTTGCACAGGCACACCTGAAGATGTGGCATTCTTTGATAGAAGTTACACAGGTCGTTATCTCCGAGAAGAGTTGAAGGGGGGACACCGAATTGAAATTGATTAATAAAAAAGTACTTCATACTACATTTGGAATAGGGAAAATCGTGAATATCGATAGGGATCGGATGGATATTCATTTCATGGAACTCATTGGACAGAAATCATTCGTCTATCCAGATGCTTTTGAGAAGTATTTGTGCATGAGCGATAGCGATGCCCAGATATTTGTACTAGCGGAATGTACAAAGAAGCAGGAACAAATTAAAGTCGAAAAACAAAGAGTTGAACAACTTCGCAGAGAAGAAGAAGAGCGAGTGAAGGCTTCAAAAGTAGTGGGTAAAGGAAAAGCAACAACGAAGAAACGTAGCCCTTCCTCTAAGAAGTGAACTGCAAAAGAAATGCCGATTTGGAAAAAGTAGATTTGACTGTGTATTACTAGGCAGAGCAAGATTACAAGAAGCCGATCTAAGAGGTTCTATCCTTGGCTGTATTGACTCAAAAAAACTTGTTTTGAAAGACGTGCGTATTGGAGATGGCTTGCATGCTGTTGTTTGATTGGATCCATGGTGACAATAGACTTTGATTTACAAATTACCGAGTATATTTATTAAAGTAAGGGGCGTCTCACATATGAGTGTGGCGTTTTTCTTCATAAGGAAATAAATACAATATTGAAAAGCAGTAAGTATAGACTACTAAAGAAAAGAGGAGAAATATTCCCATGTTTCAAAAATGCGATTTTGTTATATATGGCGCGGTTGGTGTCTGTGAAATTAAAAGTATTGATTATATGGGCTTTGGTAGAGGAATTGAAAAAAAGTTGTATTATACTCTTTCAGCAGTTTTTGATTCATTGCTTATATATACACCAGTAGATACTCAGACGTTTTTACGGGAATTAATATCATATGAAAAAGCTTCTGAATTATTAACTAATATTGAGAAAATTAAAACAAAATCTTTTGGTGGACAAACTCAAAATTCAATCATTGAAGCATACGAGGCTACTATAAAATCATATGATTGCGATAAACTTCTTCAAATGATTAAATCTTTATATCTAAATAATCAGTCAAGGAAAAAAAAGAATGCAATAGATTGCAGATATATTCAAAGAGCTGAAGAATTACTTTTTAGCGAATTAGCAGTAGTTCTTAGGCGTTCAAGAGAAGAATTAAAGCAATTTGTAGAAACTGAATTCATGAAGTCCTTAGCATTAGCATTCTAGTCTCATCAATAATTATTAGTGAGAGTGCAGATAATATTTCTAGTACAAATGATGTATAACAGTGATCCGTTATGGATTTAAACCAACTTTATTGATGGGACTAGTTGTATAAAGTTATAACAAGCTAAAGAATTAATGATTCCTCAAAATAGAATAAACGGGGAAATATATGCGAGTCTCATTTCGTGGGAAAGCAAAAAAAGTAGGAGGAGTATTGATGAAAAAGGAGCAAAGAATACATTTTATAGATATAAAAAAGCATGCTCTAGATATTGAAGATCGATTATCACATATCGGAGTATATGATGCTTTACAAATGTACATGAAAAACGTCAAACGAATACAGCTCCTTTCACCGAAAGAGGAGATCGAACTAGCGAAAAAAATAGAGCAAGGCGATGAGGATGCAAGACGGATATTTACAGAGGCTAACTTGCGTCTGGTTATTAGCATAGCCCATAAGTATCAAATAAATGATATACCATTACTTGATCTAATTCAGGAGGGGAACCTCGGATTAATGAAAGCAGTTGAAAAATTTGATTTCCGTAAAGGCTTTAAGTTCAGTACGTATGCAACATGGTGGATTCGCCAAGCGATAACTCATGCCATTAGTGATAAGACACAGTTGATTCGTCTTCCTGTGCATATGTTTGAAAGAGTAAAAAAGTGGAACAGGCATTTTTATGAATTGATGCAGGAACTTGGACGTGAACCAACTTCAAAAGAAATTGCTGATTCAATGAAATTACCAGTCGAAAAAATACTTAAAATTGAAAGAGTTATCCAAGAAAAGGTAGTTTCTTTGGATAGTCTGATTGGCGTAGAAAAGGACAAAGTATTACGGGATCTTATTGAAGACACAACTACCGGTAAACCAGAGGATAAAATTATATATAAGATGTTGAAAAAGCATATAGAAGCCATCTTAGATATGCTGAATGATCGTGAGAAGAACATCATGCAATTACGTTTCGGACTTTGTGATGATCGGATGCGTTCGTTGAAAGAGGTAGGAGATCAATTTGGCATTTCTCGTCAAAGGATACAACAAATAGAGTCAAAAATGCTGTCAAAGCTTAGAGAGCCCATACAACAACAATCCTTGAAGGATTTTCTTGAAATATAAAGGAGGAAATCAAAAATTGGCTGAGAAGGAACCTCTTTTAACTCTAGAAGGTTTTAAGAAGCTTGAAGAAGAGCTTGATAAGCTTATATTAGTTAAGCGCCGTGAAGTTAGAGAAAAAATAAAGTTCGCGATTGGTCAAGGAGATATAAGGGAGAATTCAGAATACGAAGCTGCGAAAAATGAACAAGCTTTTATTGAAGGACGAATCGTTACTCTAGAGAAAGTTCTTAGAAATGCACGTATTATCAATACCGAAGAAAAGGATTTGAATACAGTGAGTATTGGATCTACGGTTGTGATTGAGGATTTGGAACATGGAGATATTGTGGAATATACAATCGTAGGTGCTGCAGAAGCCGATCCTTTTCAGAATAAGATTTCCTATGAAAGTCCTGTTGGAAAAGGGCTCCTTGGCAAGAAGAAAGGGTTATTAGTTCATATTAATACAATGTATCATATCCTATAAAATTATTGAGATTGGTTAAATTGGGTTGCATAAGAAAGAAAGGTTTGAAATACGATTCATTTACTAATGTATATTGTACGACTCTATCAAAAGAAAGAAACCGTGGGTTGACGCTAATTATGTGGGTAGTATTAACCTTTTTGCTGGAAAAATTTCTCATAAGGTCTGATGATAACTGAGGAGGTTATGGACTATGGATAATGTAGAGGCAACAACATCAATGCTTGAAAAGAAAAAAATGTTGGAAAAAGCCTTAGTGGAGATTGAACGCACATATGGAAAGGGATCTATTATGCGTTTAGGTAAACACTCAGTCAATAGATTGATTGAAACAATTTCTACTGGTTCTATAGGTCTGGATTTAGCTCTTGGAATCGGAGGGTTGCCTAAAGGTAGGGTAATCGAAATATATGGTCCAGAGTATGAAAACTGGCATACCGCATTGTCGTCTGTATACGCAATTTACCTGATTGCCGATAGAAAAGATGGCAAACTATACGTTGGTTCAGCTTTTGATACGGGTGGACTACTTAATAGATGGAAAAGTTTTGTTGACACCAAGCATGGTGGCAACAAAGGAATGAAAGAATTAGTATGTAATTTCCCAGATCGATATGAGTACTTTCAGTTCAGTATATTGCAAATTATCCCCAAAAATATAACAGCTGAAGAGGTAATTGAAGTCGAGAATCTATATAAGAAGAAGCTAATGAGTATTGATTTCGGAATGAATGAAAATTAACGAATTGATACAAATGTATTGTGTGTGACTTTCTAACATTTCTTCAAATCGGTACAGCAGCGAACCTCACACGTATCACAAAAAAATCGGAGCTAGGCAGAAATTTAGATCAAGATGGTAAACAAACAGAACCTTACTTCAACTTTGAAAACCCTTATAAATCAAGGCTTTAGCCTACCGCGGCAGACGGGGAACAAATAAGCTATGTTCCCGCATACGGTGCATGTTGAAGCTGTTTGTTCCTTGATTTACAAGGGTTTTGAGTGATTGAATTGTTAATTGGGGACGAAATGTTAAGTTTAGGATTTGTTTGTCCGTGAAATTGATTGAAGCCAGAAAAACGTTATAATGACTAAAGATAGAAAATAAAGAAAAGGGAGAGAATACCTTGATAAATAAGGTGACTGATTACTTTTAACTGTGTAATCAGTGATTTTTTTAGTTATAGCATTACTTATGATTACTTAAGTAAATAATTATAATCAAGAATAAAGCCTTGTATAACATAAGAATATGAGAATTATGATGTATAATCTTAAAGGTGGATGTAGCCCAAGCGGGAGCGTCATAATCGTTAATTTTTATATGTTGGGACAACAAAGGGGTACCGTCAACAAATCGCGTTTTGTTGGCGGTACCCCCTCTAATGTTCGTATTGTCTGGTTAGCTCCCTGAGCTTGCTTTGTATTTGTTCGCGCACCACTTGGGGACGCTTCACGTTCGCCTCCAAGCCGAAGCCGAGGAAAAAATGTACCGTCCATGGTATATACGATGCGCTCATCTTTGTACGAATCGTGCCTGAGCCGTCCTCACGCAGCTCAATCCCCTGGGTTAACCATAAGTCTGATCGGCATCGTCTCACACCCTCCGGAGTCAAATCCACCTCAAGCTCCAACGCATCACTCTCATCCATTCGCATGATCCAAGTCTGAATGTGCTCCTCAGTCGTATTCAATTTCATACTTTGGTCGGCCTCGTGTGAAAAATCCTTCACTCGATCCACGCGAAACACTCGATAATCCCCTGCCGTGAAGCAGTAAGCTTGGCAGTACCATAAACCGTTCATCGTATATAACCCGAGTGGTTGAATCATCCTTTCTCGGCGCGAAGAAGCTTCGTATATGATAGTGACGACGCGTTGCTCCAATGCAGCCTCGAGCAGCTCCTTCAAGAAAAGAACTTCCATCTCATGTGGAGGTATCCAGAATACAAGCCGTTGTTGCATGTGTTCGATCTTTTGCTTTAGCTCACTCGACAGGAAATGAAAAAACTTGTGCAACGCGGCATCCACTTCATTTTTGAAAGGAAGAGACTTGTAATTGTGTAACGATTGACAGGCGAAAAACATTGCAATTGCCTCATGTTCAGTAAAGCTGATGGGCGGCAGCACCTTCTCTCGTAGAACGCGATAACCGCCGCCGGGGCCTGCTTGGGAATAGAGCGGCACACCCAGTTCATTCAGCTCCATTAAATCGCGAATCATCGTCCGACGTGAAACGCCGCATTCGTCGGCCATCTCCTGTATCGTAAACTTCTTTCGTTCATTGACCAGCATTATAAGTTGAACGAGTCGCTGAGCTTTGTGCATGGACCGTTCCCTCCATATTTTTAAAAACTAAATTAATAGTGCCACTACTTGGCACTATTATCCCGTATGCTTAATCTCGAAGTCAATGTTTACACACCAAGGAGGATTCGGATATGCAATTTAGACTAGTATAATTATTCTCATGCTAGCCTAACTTGGATGTCGCTATGGATGCGTTCATGATCCTACCGTCATGGTAAGGGTTATGTGGCGAGTACTGACTATGATCAGTAGGTGTGAAGATAGCTTCTTCAAATATGAGGACGGAGTGAATAAAAAGATGGAGCAGAAGAATCAACAATACGTGATGGAAATTGTTTTGTTCGAGTTGAAGGAAGGAACGGATAAGCTCCGCTTTTGCAAAGCGGCCACTGCATTGAGCGAGGTGCTGCAAAATGGAATATCTGGGTTCAAAGGGCGCACATTGCTACATACACCAAATGAAATCCAATGGACGGACATTATTTACTGGTCCGATATGGAAATGGCATTGGCAGCTATGGAGCAACTCAAGTCTGTACCAGCTTTCCAAAATTTTGTTTCAATGATTGATTCGAGGGAGATCACGCAACGGCATCTAATCCCGATTAATTTGAGCATGTAGGGACTTTGGGAAGTTGGCCAGTTCTTTGCTCAATTCACATTTAGATGATAATACAAGAAAGGAGATGGAATATGGGTGATACATTTGCGGGTAAATATAATCTGGATTTTTTCACCAAATTTACAGCCATCGTCAAACTCAAGTATCCGGCATTTGATTCAACGAAGTTTCTGAACTTGATCTACGATGCCAGCTGGGAACAAAAACAATTGAAACAGCGTATCCGGCATATAAGCGCTTCTTTGCGGCTGACCCTGCCAACGTCCTATAGCGAAGCATTATCGGTTTTGATCCAAATCGCTCCTCAATGTAGAGGAGTCGAATACTTGTTCTTTCCAGATTTTGTGGAAGTATACGGACTTGACGATTGGACGGATTCCATTCCAGCACTGGGGCGGTTCACGCTCTTTTCCAGTTCGGAGTTAGCCGTTCGTCCTTTTATTGTGCAAGATCCCGTTAGAATGATGGACCAGATGCTTCAGTGGGCGATCCATCCTGATCATCACATCAGACGGCTAGCCAGCGAGGGCTGCCGTCCCCGATTGCCTTGGGCGATGGCCTTGGACATATTCAAAGCTGATCCGTCGCCAATTATGCCCATATTGGAACAACTCAAGCGAGATTCATCCATCTATGTGCAGAAAAGCGTTGCTAATAATCTGAACGATATATCCAAGGATCATCCCGAACAGATTAAACAACTTGCCCGCGTTTGGTTTGGAGAGAACCTCCAGACCGATTGGATTGTCAAACACGGGTGTCGTGGTTTACTTCGAAAAGGAGATCCAGACGTACTTTCTTTGTTTGGTTTTGCGACTTCGCCAGATGTGACGATACGCGGTTTGACGCTTGACGAAGAGATACTGGTGATCGGCCAATGTCTTAACTTTTCATTTTCGATCCGAACCAACTCATCTGTAACCCAACTGCTTCGGGTCGAATACGGGATTGATTTTGTCAAATCGAACGGTACGACATCGAGAAAGCTATTCAAGATAACAGAACACAACTACGACAATGTGGAGCGGAAATACGTGCGAGCCCATCATTTCAAGGACTTGACGACCCGCAAGCATTATCCAGGTAAACATCGGCTATCCGTAATAATAAATGGAAAAGAGCTGGCGACAACGGATTTCTACGTAACCGCTACCGCAGAGCCCTCGTGAGAACGAATGTTTATAAACAAAAAAACGCTACTATCGTTTAAAAATTAAGAATTTTATGACATGGAGGAAACAATATGAGTAATGTATCAGTAATTGGTTTGGGATCAATGGGCGCAGCAATTGCACGAGTGTTGCTTCAAAATGGCTATCGAGTAACAGTATGGAATCGGTCGAGCGCAAAGGCGGAGCCGCTCATCAAGGAAGGAGCTATCCTTGCACCCAGTGCGGCATCTGCAATAAGTGCAAGCCATGTGTCGATCATCTGTGTTTCTGACTATAAGACTTCATACGGTATTTTGGATACAGAGGAGGTCAAACCGGCCCTCGCAGGTCGCATTCTTGTCCAGTTGAGCACAGGCAGCCCCCAGCAAGCACGTGACAATGAAGCATGGGCTCGAGAACACGATGCGGAATATCTCGACGGAGCCATAGCGGCTTCACCGCCCCAGATGGGCAAACCGGACGCTACAATCTTTACATCAGGCTCCATAACCGCTTTCCAACAGAGTGAGCCGTATCTTAAATGCCTGGCCGGAAATGTGCCTTATCTTGGTGAGCAGGTTAGCGCAGCATCTTCGACAGAATTAGCGTTTCTTTCATACTTATTTGGTTCGTACCTCGGCTTTTTTCATGCGGCACGTATCCTTGAATCGGATGGCCTTCGCGTGGATGCTTTCGGGTCCATGATCGCTCATGTCTCGCAGGTTGTCGGTGATGTCATCAAGTATGAGAGTGAAGTGATTCAAACAGAAACATACGATAATCCACAGAGTTCTGTAAATATGTGTATGACGACAGTGGAGCTCCTCATGGAACAAGCTCGTGAAGCTGGCATTAACAATGCATTTCCGGTATTTGCCCAAGGGCTTTTCAAGAAGGCCTTGGATGCTGGCTACGGACATGAGGAACTCGGTGCCCTTATTAAAGTAATGCGATAGAACACTGATAGGCATCTTAATGTGCAATATCTTCTTACCTGGAAGGTGCAACAACCACCGTCAAAGATGATTCTAACGCTGCCGGCTCTGATTCGGAGGGACGTACGGTGAGACGGAGTTTGAACGCACGATAGATAGTTAGAACCCAATAAGAAAGTCTTCGCTTCACCAAAATGAGTAGAAGATAGTAACAATCCCAAAAAGGTTCCCATCAAGCCAAAAACCATATCCGAAATCATACAATGGAGCAGAAAAATGCTTTATACAGAGTAAATAATTCAAAAAATAAGACTACTGACAGCGAAAGTTTCTGACAATCCCACAAGACACTATCCTCTTGACGAGGGAACTAAATTGCTTTACGAATTGAAACTATTAGGGTATCAAAAAAAAGAGGTATATGCTTTAGTATTACCTTTATGGAATGAGTTTGAAAACAAAAGGATTAATCAGGATTTCGTTGGGGATTTATTAGATATGATTTGGGGCGATTATGTTGGGAAAAATATCATTTGGTGATACCTAATAAGTGTTCATTGGCATGGATCAAAAATTATTGAATATAAATCCACATTTCATGATTAGGCATATTTTTTGATATGTTACAATAGTGTGCAATTGTTTTAGTGTAGAAACTAAGCATGCCTTCATTTTCTCATGAATGGATTTAACGTTGAAGGTGTGCTTGGTTTGACGCTTACCCATAAAGCGATTCACGCGTACGGTAAGGATTAATGAAATGGTCGACAAAGCATATGAACTACTGGACACTAACGGAAATAATCTAATATAACCAATACAATACCCGCCAGTAAGTTTCCGGCGGGGTATTTTTTTTCTTGAAAGTTGCTTTTTGAGGCGAAATTTATTATAGGTGAATTATTGACATATTTACGATTTTTGTATGGTCGTATTAACCTTGAATTGAAGGTCATTTATGGTTGCAATATAGGTCTGTTATTGAATTTACTGTTCTTGGAAGAAGGGCTGGCGTCATAATATGAGGTTATTATCGAATTGGATAAAGGAGGGTATTGAGGGCTAGATGAAGTAATGGGTTAGTAAGTACGTGGTAAAGGAGAAATATAGTTTAAATATCCATCATTTGAAAAATGACGGAGAAGCTGTAAGAGCCGCTTCATCGAATGCGCCACTGGACAGTCGTTGGTATTCACATGCCGTTGAAGCTCTGCCGCCTGTTTTTCCGTCAAGGCTATTATACAAGGTCATCTAGGCGCTGGAAGGTATTGGATATATGTTGATAGGGATTGTCTACGAGTAATACCCGAGGCGCTTCTCCCTTGCTTACGGCGTCCAGCGGCTTTGTCGTCGGCAGTCCATCCAATCCAAGTGTTTCTAAAGAGCCGGTTTGTTCTAACGCCCACGCTACCCGTGCTAATCGTTTTGCAAATAGCTCCTACCCCGAACTGTTGCGCCGCACATCTCCAAATCATCAACGCCGCGCTGCGAGAGGCGAAAGATTTTGTTTTTTTTCTTGCCTATGACAGCCTCAATATAGCCCCATTCCGTGAGCGCCTTTGTCCTTTGGTAGATCGTATTCCTAGGCCGGTTTTCCGGCATTAGCCTAACAAGGCCGGGAATAGTGATATGGCCGTATTTGCCGATTGTCTGCATGATTGAATGGTCTAGTGTCAACAATTGCCGCTTAACCGTTCTTTGAGCTTCGTTTAGCATCATTGGAGCCTCCTTATTCTGTTTCATGCTGTGCTTGCAGTTCAGCAGCAATTACCATGAATTCGGCAGTGTCTCGTTGCAACATTTCGCGTTTTTCTTCTTCATTCTTGGTTCGCCTCTTACATTAATTATACTTGAATTACGGATGAATGACGAATGAAGTCGTGGGGGCGTAAAGGGCAAAAACCGTACTGTATCAAGGTTTTTAAGGTAAAGCTATGGGGACGGATTGGGGACGAAATTCAGCATAAACCATCATTTTTAAGCCTAACCTAGCCTATCGGTAGATTTGAAAAATGCCGTAGTATCAAAGGTTTGCGGGTTTTAGCATGAAGCACCGTAGCGGGATATTATCCCGCATACGGGGCATGTGGAGTGCTGTGTGTTGCTCATAAAAATTTAATTCTAACGAGCAATTAAAGTTTGCACAAAGCCAAAAAAGTCTGCCTAGAGCATAAAAAGTTTACATAAGAACCGAGCGATATTCAGGTAGCAGCTCCTGGTTGTCCTCAGCTCTTTTCCGTTTTGAACGATTGGGAGGGGCGCCAGCCCTCTCCTGCGTATCAGGCGAAATACAGTGCTAGCAAGGGCTGAGGCTGGCTTATTTCGATTATTTGATTTTGGTTGAATCGGGCGTAGAGAGGCTCAGAAGCCTTATGGCAGTAAGGCGGAGTGAGGATGTCCGGTAGGAACAACATTTCGGCGTCTCTATCCGGACATTACACAGTTTATGCTTACCTTGCAGCTGCGGGAGCTTGAGCGGGATGGTATCATTCACCGTGAAGTTTATAAACAGGTACCTCCAAAAGTAGAATACTCGCTGACCGATTTTGGAAGAACGTTGAAACCGATCATATTGTTCACGAAAGAATGGGGTGAGACGTATAAGATCAAACTTCATGAAGCTGCAATACAAAGGGATGAAGATATTTAATAACTGAACGGATTTTCACCAATGATGTTAACAGAAAAATCAGTTTCAGCCGCGTGTTCGCCTGAAGAAACGGCTAATAGGGCTAGGCATGGTTAAATAACGTATTAGAGAGGATGTGTTCGTATGACGATAGCTCCGGATAAAAATAAGCTGTATCCCAATGAAAATATGAGAACAGTTTGTTACATTAAAAATCTACCAAGCAGATCAAACGTTAAGATTGGCGATTACACATATTATAGCGACAATACAAACTCACCAGAGAATTTCTATAATAATATTCAGCATCATTATGAATTTTTAGGTGATAAGCTGGTTATAGGTAAGTTCTGCGCCATAGCTGAAGGGGTTACAATTATTATGAATGGTGCTAATCATCGGATGGATGGTTTAACAACATATCCTTTCAATATTTTTGGCGGAGGCTGGGAAAAGGTCACTCCAACCATAGAGCAATTGCCCTTCAAAGGCGATACCTTTATTGGCAATGATGTATGGCTGGGACAAAATGTTACGATTATGCCAGGAGTAAAAATTGGTGACGGTGCAATTGTTGCTACGAACTCAACTGTTGTAAAAAGCGTTGAACCGTATACAATTGTTGGCGGCAATCCTGCACATGTTATTAAGAAGCGTTTCAGTGATGAGATGATTACATTATTGTTAGAGCTTCAATGGTGGAACTGGGATGAGAAAAAGATATTTGAAAATCTTGAGCAATTAGTATCGGTTAACGATATTACTACACTAAAGAAGCTACTGAATGAGGAGTAATATAATGAAAATAATGTTTGGTGGATTCTTTATTGGATGGTGAATAATTTAGTGCGATCCTTGAGAAGATAAAAAAGATATT
Source organism: Cohnella silvisoli (assembly GCF_021190915.1). Classification (GTDB taxonomy): domain Bacteria; phylum Bacillota; class Bacilli; order Paenibacillales; family Paenibacillaceae; genus Cohnella; species Cohnella silvisoli. The sequence goes on along the minus strand of NZ_JAIOAP010000014.1, from coordinate 2,498 downwards.
TATAAAAAATATTGAGGTTTAATAAAAGATGAGGGTTCAAGTTATGCCAAAAAACGATAATATGCTGGCCATTCTATGGATGCTGAATTCGGGCGTAAAAATGACTGCAAAACAAATATCCGAAAAGTTAGAAATAAATATACGAACAGTTTATCGGTATATTGATGCACTATGTGCCAGTGGAGTGCCTATAATATCCGACACAGGTCATAATGGCGGGTATAGTTTGCTGAATCATTTTATCAGAGCACCTCTGCTATTTGATATTGAAGAAAAAAAGGCACTCCTTCATGCTGCTGCTTTTGCAAAAGAAGCCGGATACCCTTTGAGTGAGGCATTAGGCAATGCGACATCAAAATTGAAAATGTATTCGAATCAGGAGCAGGAAAGTATACTTAGCCGTCATTTGGCTGGATTTGAAGTTATAATCCGCATGGGAGACCCTTCTGTTCAGCCGGTATTGGCGGAATTGGAGCAAGCTATAGCAAACGAATTCTCTGTAGAAATCGATTATCGCACAAGCCGTGATGATCAACCCAAGAATAGGGTGATAGACCCCTATGGAATGGTTTACTGGAACAATAAATGGTATACTGTTGCATTTTGCCACCTAAGGAATGAGATCCGCAGCTTTCGGGCAGATCGGATTCTACAAATCAAGCGTACTCAAATCATATTTAAGCGTTCCGAAGCTTTTTCGGCCCGTGAATTTTTTATGCAATACCTGATTTGGTGGGCAAGGACGGGTTAGTTTCTTTAATTATCGGAGGCAGGTCAGAGGCATTGGATGACTTATGCCTGCATTGGTTTTTGGGGCATCATCTGAAAGAGCGGACATCAAATCAAGCAATCTTTTTACTTGAGGAAAAATCAATGCATACCTATGTTCCTTATTTTCTCCTATCCTACGGGAAATCCATTCAAGTAATCGAACCACAGAGTTTGAAGGAAAAACTTGTTACTGTTGCGTCGGAGTTAATGGAATATTATCAACTTTGATGGCTTCACTGACAGCAGATGTCAGTGAAATTATTTTATAATGAAGATAATCATTGATTACCGATGGATGGTTGGTATCACTTGATGAATTGTAAAATAAGGAGAACTTGCAAATGAATAATACGGTATATCTTTATGTGTTTGACACAATGGCAGACTGGGAAATAGGTTACTTAACTGCCGAACTGAACTCGGGAAGATATTATAAAAAGGGGCTGGCCCCATCAAAAATAGTTACCGTGGGAATTGAAAAGACTCCTGTAACTACAATGGGCGGATTGAAAATACTGCCTGACATCAAATTGGATGAGTGCAGCATTGAAAGATCAGATCTATTGATTTTACCCGGTGGAGATACATGGACAGAAACCATTCACCAACCCATCTTAAAAATCGTTGAGAGGTGTTTAAAGGAAGGGATATGGGTTGCTGCGATTTGTGGTGCTACAATGGGACTTGCCCAGACAGGATTGCTAAATTCACGTTGGCATACAAGCAATGATCTGGAATACCTTAAAATGATCTGTCCCACTTATACAGGAGAAAAGTATTACAAAATGGAGTCTGCTGTAACTGATGGAAAACTGATCACAGCATCTGGAATAGCTCCGTTGGAATTTTCTGTACACATCTTGAAAGCTTTGGATGTGTTTTCTCCAAAAACATTAGACGCCTGGTATAGCCTTAATAAGACTAGTGATTCTAAATATTACTATGAGTTGATGAATTCAATACAATGAAGGTATCAGCATTTAAGGAGGAGTAAAAATGACTGAAAGCATAAAAGATATGGGAGTGTCAGGTAAATATACAAAGAATGGAACACCCAACGGCTTTACATCTATTACCCCATTTATAACAGTGAAGAATCCTTCTGAAGCAATAGAGTTCTATAAAACTGTTTTCAATGCAAGGGTTAAGGATATTACTGAATATCCTGATGTAAATGGGAAAAAAATAATTGTTCATGCGGAATTAGATTTTGGAAATGGTTTTTTACAGCTGGGAGCAGCGAATCCGACTTATAAATTGGCCTTGCCGCCAGATGAAGACAATGCGTGTTATTCTTTAGGAATTTACGTAATTAATGTTGACCAGGTATTTGAAAATGCGGTAGCAAGAGGAGCAAAAGTAAGGGAACCGGTTGCAAGCTTTGTTTCAGGTGATCGATTCGGAAGTATATTGGATCCTTTTGGAGTAAGATGGTCTATTATGACTAGGATTGAGGATTTGTCAGAAGAAGAAAGTAGTCGCAGGGTAGCTGAATGGGCCAAAAGCTTTAGTGGAGAATAAATGCAATAACTGTTCTAATAAAAAGTGTTAAAAGTGACAATTTGCTGAAATGATGTAATAGAAATGCTGGTGCCAAATAGTGTCAATTTGCTGAGAAAATGTCACCTTAACTCTTCCGAGAAAATGTCACTTTTACGGTGTTTCCAAACCACCGTTAGGTGGCTTGGACTGTCGTTGATTTTGTGGTATTCTTTACTTGCTTTTGA
>NZ_JAIOAP010000013.1 GCF_021190915.1 Cohnella silvisoli | reverse complement strand
GACGACCTACCTTCGCCAGCCCCAGTAACCAGTATGGACAATATTTTCATTCATCAGTGGTGCCGCGTAGCGGCATGTAAGTCTTATATGTTGAAATAGGGTACTGATTTTATACTTTCTTATATGTCAAGAGAACTGACTATAATGACTTTGATGGAGGGATAGTTGTGCGCAATATCGAGCGCGGCATCAAGTCCCGTACCCGTAGGATCGCTCAGCATAATGTCCATCAACACGACATCAACGCTCGTTTCTCTTAGAACAAGCATGCAATTTCGAGTGAAGGCTCTTCGGAGAAAAAGCTTTTTAATCCATTTTGCCACTCGAGGTCATCCTCAACCAGCATTACTTTCACCTTATCCATCGCAATCGACCTCCATGATTTTTGTCTACCTTGCCGAACGTACAAAAATAGGAGTTTCAGAAAACGAATTCCGAAACTCCTATTATTATCGCTTTGTCCGGCCCAACATCATGTGCGAGCCTGCGTCCGCACTAATCGAAATCCAAATATTCGAGCAATCCTCGGGAATTGAAATGCTGAGCCATCCGTGAACCAGCCGCAACTGTCATTTCGCTTGCCGTTCTATTATGCCGAGGTAGCGGTCAAGCTGCTGCTCCTCCAAAGAGGCGATCATTCTTGCAAAAGGTTTCAAGTCCTGATGTACGGCATAGGCCTCCAAAGCTGTAAAATAATCCAGCCGGCTTTCCTTCGGAATAGAGACGGGCACGAAGCCGCCCGCCATCAGTTGATAATTCATGATCAGCCGGGAAACTCTTCCATTGCCGTCGACAAACGGGTTAATTCGGACAAACTCCGCATGCGTCCATGCAGCAATCTCGATGGCGTTGGCTTCGTCCTCTTCAGGCAGGATGGCATAAAAGTTTTTGACCTGGCGGTACATCTCATTCGGCGTCGGCGGTGTATGAGCCGCTCCCGATATGTACACTTCCTCATTCCGGTAAATGCCGCCGATCATAATATTTTCCATCAGAATGGCATGGATGTCCTTTATGATCGTTTCATTCAGGGGCAGCCCCCGCGCAATGCAAGCCTTCACATGCTGATAAGCCTTGTTATGATTAATGACCTCGTAAATCTCCCGCAGCATTTTGCCGCCCACTGACAGGCCGTCTTCCAGTACCACCTTGGTTTCCAGGAGGGTCAGCGTATTCCCTTCAATCGCTGTGGAGTTATGGGTATATTCCAGTTCGAACGCCTGCGTATAGGTCTTGACGGTTACTTCCGGGAGCGTATGCTTACCTCGGTCATACAGGGCTTTTTTCCGCAGCAATTCCGTATAGTCCAAACTGCTCGCTCCTTCACCCTCGTAGTCGGCGAAACGCGGACGCAAAGCGATTCTTTATCCGCAAATCGTTCAGGAAACTTTCGAACCATTCAGGCTGAGTCCATTATATCTCATCTTGCACAGCCTTTACAGTATTTAGAATATAAACTGGACGATTGGCAGGCAACGTGCTGTTCGACTGCAGCAGCGGCAGCAACATGAGTAATGATCCTTCCCGTGGTCGAGCTCCGGAAGGATCATTTTTATCTTTCTCTAGTATTAAACGCCCTTTTTAAATCGATTTCTCAGCAGCCAATTCCTTGCATGTTCTACTGCCTCCTTCATATCAAATAGTCTGCAATCAGCATTGCCTACGTTTCCTCTCTGGACCTTGCCAAGCCTCTCAAATTCCTCTCCAATTTTGGCAAAATCCTCGGAGTCGTAAGCGAAATCGGTAAACCATTTCCAAATTCGCTCACCATTCTCAACCAACGCGGTTCCCATCTTTTTCGTCGGCATATCATCGATTGTGGCTTCGGCAAGGTGAAAGCTCGTGCTGGAGTCGTAATCCACGCCCAACAGGAGCACTTTTGCATCGAGGTGATACAGTCGGCCCAAGGGCGAAGCCATACCGAACTGCGGCGTTAAAGCGTGATCGGAAACAATATGCGCCGCTTGTTTACCATTGGCGCAGAAGGATACTTGCGGATGTTGCGATCTTACGGTTCCTAGAATCGTTCTAAAGAGTTCCGCAATACGCCCCATTCCCCGCGTCGGCGTCACTGCCGGATCGAATGCCGGCCATTCACGATAAATGATTTCAATCCAGTCACGGGGAACAGGCGGCCTCTCCCATTCGGCTGGGTCGCTCCAATCTCCGCTATGTGCCGGCATGACCAGCGTTCCATCTGCTCCGACGCACTCCAGCAGCGCCTGCACAACGGCTTGTGGACCTCCGCAAACCCATCCCAAACTGGAAAGCGAGGAATGGACAAGAAGATGATCCCCTTCTCGGACGCCCAGGCTCTTTAGATCTTGAACAGCGCTCTTGACCGTTATCGGGGTAGTCGTTTGATTGATAATATCTAGTTCTATCATTTTCATCACTCTATTCTTTCATGACATGGCAGAACAAGGTCGCCTTTTCCGTTAAACACTTCCATCATAATCGACGCGCCAAGCTTAAAGCCGTATGCAAACGAAGCTGTCGAATCCATATCATGCATGGAATGATGTAAGTCCACTAGCTCAAGTAGCTTGTCATAATCTTCTTTTGTCAATTTCGATTTCCATTCGTCCATAGCAGCGTTAATCTTATGGCTTGAAGCGCGGTAATTAGGGTCTTTTGAAACAATACGCGCACTTGGATATAAATTCTCGTTGTACAGCTCTTCTATAATGCTTACCATAACCCGCCTTCCTTTCGTTACGTAAAATCTACCTCTGACGATTACCTGTTCCAACACGTTTTCATCCTAAAATTATACGAAAATTGCATAAAAGTCAATATGCGAAAACCGCATAAAGTAGAATTGTTTTAGGTGATCGATATGTACAAAAAAATTAGGGATTTACGCGAAGACAAAGACATCACGCAACAACAAATGGCGGAGCATTTGAATATTACACAAGCCACATATTCCCGTTATGAAAGCGGCGAATTGGATATTCCAACGGCTGTTTTGATTAAATTATCTCGTTTTCATAAGGTAAGCGTCGATTATTTATTAGGACTGACTGATGATCCAAAGCCTTACGGTCGTAAGCGAGAACAGGATTAACGCTATGTGAAGTTGAAATGAAATTGGATATCTTGATGTTTCTAGCTCCCCGCCGCGCGGACCGTCTTTTGCGTCGCTTGTTGTACTTATCCTTTCCATTAACAAAAGGAAATGACCGCCCCTCTAGAATGGTAAGCGGTCATTTCCTGTCCGTATTTACTTAACGCCGATCGCCCTTAGAGCGGCTATTGCGACAGGAGTCGTGTTCACAGCACGGCTCCTTGTTTACGTTATTGTACCACGCGGAGATTTATTCACAATTGCTGTGTTGTCAGGGAAATTTAACCCCCCCCATCCTTATGTCCCCATTCAACGAGTTTGTTAGACTATCGTCCCTCTCTATAATGTCATTATGGAATCGAACCAAAAATAACTATTTCATCCCGCTACGTAGTATTAATCTCACTCCACATGTGTCGGGTGGGCAAAGTCAACATACTTTTATTTACTGGGAAGACTCTAAACTACGCCAAAGAAGATCAGATTTTGCGTGAATTAGGACGGGCGATTTAATACCAAACAGGGAGACAGCGGCTTCATCAGTCGCGTCTCCCTGTTTGGCATACGCCGTTCCAGGCAGCGTTCTCTGCAAAAGGCTATGTTTAATGCCGTTTAATGCTTCACAGCCTGGCCGGAGGCTTCCTGGATCGCGTCAAACGCCCAGTGCGCCGCAGGAACATCTGTCCATTTCGCAGGTTCGGAAGCTTGCGGCTTCCATCCGAGCAGCTTATTGACGATAACTACCGCCTGGGCGCGCGTAAGCTTGTCGTCCGGATGGAAAGTGCCATCGCCATAACCAACGATTATACCCGCAGCTTGCACCCGTTCGATGGAAGCCTGCGCCCAGTGGCCTTTAATGTCGGCTAAGCTGCCACCGTTGCCGCCTGCGCCGTTAGCATCGGAGCCGCCAAGCAGCCTGGCCGCAATACTTGCCATCTCGCCTCTCGTTATCGCTTGATCCGGTTTGAATGTGTCGTCAGTATACCCTTTCAGCAGTCCTGCCGCCGTCGTCTGGGCGATCGCCGAACGCGCCCAGTGCTTGTCCGGCACATCTGCAAAAGAAAGTGCCGTATTCGCGGATTTCACAGGGAAAGCGCGCACCAGAATCGCTGCCAATTCGGCGCGAGTGATCGCGCTGTTCGGCCTGAAAGTGCCGTCGCCATAGCCGAAAATGTACGGGTTATGCGCTGTGGCGGACAGCGCAGCGCTCCATCCGGGCAGATGCACGATCGTAAATGTGCTGAACTTGCTCACCGTGATCCGCAAGCCAAGCGCGCCGGATGAATTGTAGCTGACCAATTCACCCCGCACAAACTCCTTCGTCCCGTCGCTATGCTCGATGAAGACGCCGAGATCTTTTTTCTGTTCCTCGGTAAGATTTGCATTTCCGAGTGGAAGCACGAGTTCTACCGGTCGGCTCTGCATGTTCGTCTCGATCGTCATCGGACGCCCGATGACGCCAACGCCTTCGGTCCCGATCGCAAGTCTCGCCGCTTGTTCGGTTTGCGCGCGCTGCTCGACCGCTTTGCGCTCGTCCTCTTGCTTGATCGGAACGACGTGGAAATACGTATCGACGGACAGTCCTTGCATCGAGCCGCTCGGGATGCCGATATGAACGTCGTTGGTGAAAATGGACAATCCGACGTTCTCTCCCGCGAGTTTATCGGTAGACACTTTCGGGAGCTTGACGTTCAATTCCGCAACTTCGTCCTTCGCGTCGGGAATGACGAGCGTTGCCGAACGGGCGCCGCCCTGTTGCAATTGGCGAACCGCATCATTGGCTTGTTCCGGCATCAGGCTCACTTCGTCTTTTTTCTTGCCGCTTGCGTCCATCGTTCGGGTAATGATCGTCTGTGCGACGACCGCACCGTTCGTGCCGGCGCCGCTCTGCACGTCGACTTTGATCTCTTCTTTGGCCGGCGCAGAGCCGCCCGATGGTGTCGGCGTAGATCCGCCCGACGGTGCCGGCGAAATCGTCACGGTCGCTTGGGATGACGCGCTTCCGAGATGATCGCCCGCCCCCGCATATACCGCCGTAATATCGCCGTTTTCGCCGACAGGCAGAGCTGACGTCGTCCATTCCGCTTTTCCGCGCTCGTCCAACGTCACCGTGCCAAGCGTCGTATTTCCGTTTTTGAACGTAACGGAACCGGTCGGCACGCCGCGTAAATCATCATTTGCCTCTACGAGCGCCGTCAACTTGACTGCTTGTCCGGCCGTAGCCGTTGCATGATCGCTGGAGAGCGTAACCTTCGTTGTGATTTTGTCATAGACTTTGACCAGAATCCTGCTACTTTTGGCATCATACGGAGAGATACCGTTGTAGTTGGCTATAAGTGTACCTTCGTACGGCGAATTTCCAGGATTCGGCAGATTCGACCAATCTGACACTGTAAGCGTGGCCACGCCGTCCTCGCCCAGCTCCCCCGGTCCCAGCAGTTGCATGCCCATATAAAACCTCACCGTGCCGGTCGGAACCGCTCCCGTGCCGGAGGCCGGTCCAACAGTTGCGGTAAGTTTAAACGTCGAGCCGTATTTCAACCCGTTGGTCGTTACGGCAGCCGGCTCGAGCACCAAAGAAATTTCCGTCGCCAGTCGCGGAACGACTCCTGTCGGCGCGCTCGTCACCGTTGCACCCGTCGCTTTCTCGTTTTTCGGAGTGACCTTGACTTTGATCACTTTGCCGACGTCCGCAACCGTAACCGTGTACGTGTTGGTTGCGGATGCCTCCTGAACGAGCATTTCGTTGCTCGTTCCGTTCACACCGTAGCGATAGAAAGCAAATGTGGTGCCCGACTCCGGATCGTTGTCCGCATCCGCATAGCCCGACGTTGCCGTCAACGTGCTGCCGACTTGCGCCGTGCCCGTGAGCGTCGGCGCCGCCGTCGGAAGTGCGTCCGCAGGCACGAAAGCGCGAAGGCTTGGATATCCGGTATTCGGATCCATCATCCAGACGTTGTCGAAGTCCCAACCCGCATAAGTGGATTGAGTCTTCATTTCCAAGGTTGTTTTGCCGATGCCTTTGTTCGTATCCGACTGGCCTGAAATGGATTTGTCATAAAACGATTTGGTGTCCACCGCGCCCGTGTTGGTACCGATCAAGCCGCCGGTATTGCCGGTACCCGTGACGATGCCTGCCGCGAACGAAGTCGACACGGTTCCCGGAGTAGTCGGTCCGAGCATCATCGTTTTTCCGACCAAGCCTCCGACGTCGGTACTGGTCGAGTTGACCGTAACGATCGCATAGCTGTTCGCGATCGTGCCGGTACTATTGCCGACGAGTCCGCCCGCGAAAGTACTCGAAGCTGCGACTTTGCCCGTGGCGAAGCTCTCGGAAACGCTACCCGTATTCGTCCCCACCAGTGCTCCGACAGCCACCGACCCTTTCACGTCGACATTCACGAGCCCTACGCGTTTAATCGACGATCCTTCTTTAATTCTGCCGAAAAATCCGACGGGCGCCTCGTTAGGACGATCGATTTTCAAGCCGGTAATGACGTGGCCGTTGCCGTCGAATCGCCCCGTGAAATTGTTCGACGTCGTTCCGATCGGCCGCCAGCCTTTGCCGCCATCATAACCTGCACCTGCGGGTGACAAGTAATCCGTCAGGTCGATATCCTTAGTGAGGATGTAGTTTCCGGATAGATTGTTCCGAATCGCATCCAGTTCGGCCGCAGTCGATATAAGGATCGGCGGCGCTTCGGCAATGACGGCCGTTGGCGCGCTTGTCGCCGTCGCGCCTGTCGCCTTTGCATTTTTCGGCGTGACTTTGACCTTGATAACCTTGCCGAGGTCCGCGGCGGCAATCGTATACGTATCCGTCGCGGAGGCGCCTTGCACAAGCGTCTCGCCGGTTATTCCGTCCGCATCGTAACGATAGAACGCATATGTCGTGCCGGACTCGGCGTCATTGTCCGCATCGGCATAACCTGATGTTGCCGTAAGCACGCTGCCGACTTGCGCCGTGCCCGTGAGCGTCGGCGAAGCCGTCGGAGCATGATCCGGCGTCGTCGGAACGGCGTTGAATACGCGCAGTGTCGGATAATCGTTGGGTTCATCGATAAACCATGCCGAATTGAAATCCCAACCGGCATCGTTATACGTTGCCCACATCTTCATTTCCGTAGAATCTTTGCCGATACCTTTGCCCGTATCGGATTGGCCGCTAGTAGTTTTATCGTAGAAGGAATTGACCGCGGTTGCATTCGGATCCGTACCCCAATCGCCGACAAGACCGCCTTTGAGCGTTGTCGACCGAGTAGCCGTCACTTGGCCTGCGGCGAACGAGTTTTCAATACGTCCCATATATTCTTCGATATCCAGGTTGTAGCCGACAAGGCCACCGACCCGTTCGGTTGCGCTGACCGAAGCGAGCGAGTAGCTGTTCGAGATCGTCCCGGAGTTGGCTCCAACCAGCCCGCCCGCCATGTCGGCGGACGAAGAAACCGAACCCTTCACAAAGCAATTTTGAATCGTGCCGCCCAGACTTTGTCCGACCAGAATGCCAGTATCCGATTGCTGATTGATAACTTGCGCGCCGACGACGCCAAGGTTCTTGATCGTGCCGGTCAGCCCCCGAAACAGCCCAGTTGTCCATTCGGAGCGATTGATTGCAAGCCCGGTGATGACGTACCCGTCCCCATCGAACACGCCCGAAAACGGACTTTCAGACATCCCGATCGGATTCCAGCCCTGGCCTCCGTTGTAGCCGAGCCCCTCTGACGATACATACGCTGTCAGGTCAATGTTTTGCGTCAACTTGAAATTCTTGTTCAGTCTATCGCGGACGTGGTCCAATTGGATCGGATTTGAGATCAAATACGGATCCTCCGCCGTCCCGCTGCCCGGGAACAACGGTGCCGCTGACGCTTCAGGCGAACGGAATATCGCCTCCGTTGGTAGCAGCAACACGAATGCGAATAATAATGCCATCCATTTTTTTGCCATCATGCAATCCCCTCTCGTAGCCTGGCTTGTTGCCTGCCTGCATCGAGAAGGATTATAGCAATCGGACGTAACAAAAATGACACAAACCGAGCTTTTTCGCTATTCCGCTTCGCGCAGCCTCGCTTCGATCGCGTTCAGCACCGCACGTTCCCGAACGGCATCTCCTTGCCGCCGCCACCACTCCGCCAGCCGCTCGCCAAGCCGATTCATCATTTCGTCGACGGCGGCATCCGCCGGCGCGCTCCACGAGTAGCTTCGGCTGCCGAACAACGGCTGCCGATAGCCGAGAAACAGCTCCATCGCGCGTTCCGTCCGCCGTTCGACCGCCTCACGGTGATTCGCCAGTTCGCGCAGCTCTTCCAGATCGGACAAACCGTTGGGGCCGAGGAAACGATAGGAAAAATTGCCGCGTTCGATAGAGAAGGCAACCGGCAAATGCTGCAAAACCTGCTTCAACCGGTAGATGCCGGTATACAGATTGCGATCGCCTTTATTTTCGGGCGAACCGGGCCACAGCAGGTCGATCAGCGCCCATTTGTCGATCTGTCTGTCCTTGTTCATCCAGAAGTAAGCGAACAGCTCCTCCGCCTTTTTCGTCGGCCAACGGACCGGGCTGCCGTCTCGCCCTATCACTTCGAACGTGCCGAGGCAACGGATCATCGGTCCGGCGTGCGCGGCGTCCGGGGCTACGGCTGCGGCTGCGGGTCGAAGCTTGTCCAGCCGGCGCAATACGCGCTCGATATCGTCGCTGCCGATCGGCTTCAGAATGTAGTCGATCGCTTCGACCTTGAAAGCGTCAAGCGCGTACTGCTCATAGGCGGTCAAAAAAACGATTATCAAGTCCGGTTTGATCCGCAGCAGCTTTTCGGCAAGAGCAAGTCCCGTCAGACGGGGCATCTGGATATCGAGAAACGCCACGTCCGGCAGCAGCGCGGGAAAGGCGGCAAGCGCCTCCTCGGGAACGTCGAAGCAGCCCAGCAGCTCGAATTCGGGATACGCCGCAAGCTGGTTTGTCATATATGCCAAAATTCGCTGTTCATCTTCTACAATCATCGTAGCGTAGGTCATTGCTTAACCTCCTTCTGCAATCGGGCAGGGAGCAAAATCGTGCATCGCGTGCCCCTCCCCTCCGCGGATTGAAGACGGAATTCCGCTCCTACGACGGCCGCGACCTGCCTACGAACATTCGGCAGCCCGACTCCCTTCACCGTCTCCCCGGCAATAATTCCCCGCACCGCGTCCGGGCCGATCCCGATGCCGTCATCCTCCACATCGATGCGCAGGAATGCTTCTTCGCGCCCGATCCGCAGCGTCACCGTACCCGCGCCACTTTTGTTGAAAATGCCATGGCAAATCGCGTTCTCGACGAGCGGTTGGATGAGCAACGTTCTCACTTGCGGATTGTCCGCCAGCAAGGACGGATCGATCTCAATCTCGAAGCGAAGCCGGTCTCCAAAACGTAACCTCTCCAGCTCGACATAATCCCGGATCAGTTCCAATTCCTGCTCAAGCGGTATCGTATGGACCGTCGATTCGTGCCGGAACATGCGCCGCAGATGGCGGCTGAGCAGCCTCAGCCACTCGGCGGCATGCTCGGGCTCGTCATAACAAGCCGCGATAATATTGTTCAGCGCGTTGTACAGAAAATGCGGCTTAATCTGTGCCGCGAGGAACGCTCGCTCGTTGCGGAGAGCGGTTTCCATCGTGCCGGACAACTGCAGAAGCAGTTGCACCCGCTTGCGGATCTCGCCCGCCGAGAAAGGCTTGGCGATATAGTCCGTCGCTCCGGCCTGATAGGCAAGCTCCACATCGGCCTCACGCGCTGCAGCCGTCGCGATAATAACAGGCAGCGACACGGAGGAGTGGTTGGCCCGAACCCGTTTCGTCAGCTCCAGGCCCGACATCCCGGGCATCAAATAATCGGTAATCATCAGGTCGAACCGGCGGTTGTTCAGCCGCGCCAACGCCTCTTCCCCTCCGTACGCCACTTCCAGTTCGTAGTCATCCTGCAAGATGAGTCGAAGTACTTCCAGATTCATCGGATCGTCGTCGACGAGAAGCACCGATCGGCGTTCACGCTCCCCGGCGTCCGCCGATGCGGCCAGCTCCGGCCAGGCTGCCGCCGGCAGTCCCCCTTCCCGTTCATCCGACGCAACGTGAATATTCACTTCGGGTGGCTGTCTCGCAACCTTCAATTCTAGCGCCACCTCGGTTCCGCGCTCCGGCTCGCTTGACGCAATATACAGCTCGCCTCCCATCCGGCGAGCCAGCTCTCGGCTGACGAACAGGCTAAGCCCCATGCCATCCATTGGCGGCTGCCCAGCAGCGTCCGCGCGATACCTGTCCTCGAATACGCTTCCCTGCTCGAATTCCGTCATACCGATTCCCTCGTCCGCAATCAGCAGCGTAACCCGACCGTTTTGCGCTTTCGCAGTGACGGCGACGGTGCCTTCATTCGAATATTTCACTGCGTTGGACAGCACGTTGTATACGATTTGCTGCAGCCTGATCTCGTCCGCCTCAACGAACGTTCGGGAAGGCACGCGATTCGCAAGCGCGATCGGCTTAGGGCCGACATGCATGGAGATAATCCGCAGCACATGCTCCACGACGGCAGACAAATCCACCGACGACAACCGTACTTGCAGCGACATATTGCGAAGCTGCGTCGCATCGATCAAGTTGTTCACAATATACGACAGCCGTTCGGCCGTATCCACGACGACGCCGAGATGGCGGCGCGCGTCCTCGCGCATCCCCGTCTCCTTCCGCAGCACGTGTTCGGCCAGATTGTGAATGCCGTGCAGCGGCGTCTTCAGTTCGTGCGACGTCCGCTGTAAAAACTCGTTTTTCGTCTCGTTCGCCTGCAGCAATTGCACCGTCAGTTGCTCCGATCGCCGCAGCGCGTTCCTCGAGCAGAAAGCCAAATACAAATTAATCGTGTATATAAATGAAAAGTACGAGACGAACGACAGACGTTTGCTCGCGATAATCTGATCGAGATACAAATATTGAAACAGCAAGCTGCCCGTCAGAAATAACGCCGTGCCGAACATCAACGCCCGCTCCAAGCGATTTTCCCTCGATTGGGCCTTGATGAGCAGCAACAGCCAGCTTACGATCGAATACCCGCAGATGATGAGCTGATAGGGAGAGAACAACATTTTCACGGGTATGTACGTCCGGTACGGCAAAATCGCCACCGCCGTCAAGTAAAGCAGCATCGGCGCCATCATCAGTCGAAACACCCTTTTCGAAGCGAACGCCGGATCCACCGCCCGGAAAAAGACGAGCAGCAGCATAAGCGCTCCGGACAACGACAAATCTTGCAGCTTGTAGGCGACCGTAAAAGGCAACCAATCGAGCAGCACCATGAGCACCTTCTCATCCGCGCAAGCCACAGTGAGTGAGACGATGAGAAAAAACAGTCCGGCGTACAAGTACAGACGATCCCGGGAACGCATCAGGTAGACGGCTAACGAATACAAACCGAAAGAAACCGTCATCATGAAGCTGACCAGGCCGATACCGAAATTAATTAAGGCGTAGCGGGATACTTGCTCCGGCTCCCCGATGACGATCGGTTGCGCAATGCCACCCTGGTAATAATGGAAATTAGCCGTCTGGATAACCAGATGAAGACGATTGTTCTCGACCGGGGCGTAGACCGTATACGGGGTATTATTCGGTTTCTCCGTCTCCTGCGACTCCGACGGCCTTCCGTTCTCGTGAAGCAAACGGCCGTTGACATATAACCGATGCGACATGCGGATATTCGTCACTTTGATGCCGATGAGAGGAGGGGCGGATGGCGCGAGCAATATAACAGCCTCATAAGTACCGATGCCGAAAAGCCGCTGCTCGGGAACGGATTTATGCCAATTGCCGGGCACCCGGATGCTGATCGCTTTGTCTGCGGGCAGCGAGTCGGGCGATGCCAGCACGTTCGGGTAGAACGTCCAAGTCCCGTCCAGCCTCATCATGCCATCCTGGGCGAAATCCCACCCTCTCGCGTCCAGGATGCCGTCCTTGACCGGAAGCGTCGGCCGAGTCACCTCCGAGTCGAGCGCCATGTAAATCTGAACGAGAACGAATAGCCCGATGACCGCAAGAAGCCCGAATCTCGCCAACCGACTTTTCATAGAAACGTCTCTCTTTCTGCCGCACGGCAATAAAAATGGAACGAATGTCCATTATTATAGCAGAACTCGGCCCGAAGCGAAGTAACCATTCTCGCCTCATAAGTTGGCGTTCATCCGCATCACGCAGCATTCCCGTGCATCGCCGCTCCCACGCAGGCCACTCTTGGCAAAAAAACTTCCGGCGTGCAGTACCGGGAGGTTCTCTCTTGGCTTATTCTTGCGGTGCGTTTTGCTCGGGCGTCTAGTGCGGCCTTTGGGCTGGCGAAGCACAAAATAATCTTGAACAAGCTAGTGCAACCAGTATGGAGTTCTGGAACAACCCTGTGGACGATGAGGTCTGGAACAATGAATAAACAAGGCGAATCTGCTGTTCGAGCGATTAAATATATACGTTTTCAAATCAAATTGTCATTAAAAAACTCGGGCACTTAAAACCTTCGATTTTCACGGATGTCAAACTGCAATTAACACTTCTGCTTAATGATTGAATAACAAGCAACAGCCCTTCACCGCTAAATAGAGCGGTGAAGGGCTGTTGCTGTACATAGTGACAACCAAGCTTAGGCGCTCCCATTATTGATCAATTCGATGTACTGGCACTACACACTCCACATGTGTAGAGTGCTTGTTATAGATAAAATGGAAGGGGGCGACTTAAGCCCCCAACAACAACGGATCAATCCGCTCAATCAATCGTTGAATGAGTCCACGAAGCATTTCCTCATCTGTGATCTCCAGACTTGCAAACTGACTGATCCCCTCTTGGAACTGCTTCATTATCCTTCGTCCCCCTGTTCTTGGGATACGATAACTTCCAATTCCTTTACTCTTTCGTAAACTCTGTAAGTATTTCAACTAAAGAAAAAGAAAAGCCCAAGCAGTATCTTCACTTGAGCTCTGTAGGTTATATATTTAGTCTTTTAACACTTTTATTAAAACAGTTATTGCATTTATTCTCCACTAAAGCTTTTGGCCCATTCAGCAACCCTCCGACTACTTTCTTCTTCTGACAAATCCTCAATCCTAGTCATAATAGACCATCTTACTCCAAAAGGATCCAATATACTTCCGAATCGATCACCTGAAACAAAGTTTACAACCGGTTCCCTTACTTTTGCTCCTCTTGCTACCGCATTTTCAATTACCTGATCAACATTAATTACGTAAATTCCTAAAGAATAACACGCATTGTCTTCATCTGGCGGCAAGACCAATTTATATGCCGGATTCGCTGCCCCCAGCTGCAAAAAACCATTTCCAAAATCTAATTCCGCATGAACAATTATTTTATTGCCATTTCCATCAGGATATTCAGTAATATCCTTAACCCTTGCATTGAAAACAGTTTTATAGAACTCTATTGCTTCAGAAGGATTCTTCACTGTTATAAATGGGGTAATAGATGTACAGCCGTTGGGTGTTCCATTCTTTGTATATTTACCTGACACTCCCATATATTTTATGCTTTCAGTCATTTTTACTCCTCCTTTAAATGATCATAACATATCAATTTTATGCTTATACCTTCATTGGATTGAATTCATCAACTCATAGAAATATTTGGATTCATGAGTCTTATTAAGACTATACCAGGCATCTAATGTTTTTGAAGAAAACACACCCAGAGCTTTCAAGACGTGTACAGAAAATTCCAACGGAGCTATTCCAGATGCAGTGATCAGTTTTCCATCAGTTACAGTAGACTCCATTTTGTAATACTTTTCGCCTGTGTAAGTGGGACAGATCATTTTAAGGTATTCCAGATCATTGCTTGTATGCCAACGTAAATTCAGCAATCCTGTCTGGGCAAGTCCCATTGCTACACCTTTCTGTCCATGTATCTCCACCGGGTAAGATCAATGAATCTGTGCTTGCAATGCTGCACTCATCCAGTTTGATCTCAGGCAGTATTTTCAATCCGCCCATTGTAGTTACGGGAGTCTTTTCAATTCCCACGGTAACTATTTTTGATGGGGCCAGCCTCTTTTTATAATATCTTCCCGAGTTCAGTTCGGCAGTTAAGTAACCTATTTCCCAGTCTGCCATTGTGTCAAACACATAAAGATATATTATTCATTTGCAAGTTCTCCTTATTTTATTCATCAAGTGATACCAACCATCCATCGGTAATCAATGATTATCATCATAATAAAATAGCTTCACTGACATCTGCTGTCAGTGAAGCTATTGCTTGATTTGATGTCCGCTCTTTCAGATGATGCCCCAAAAACCAATGCAGGCATAAGTCATCCAATGCCTCTGACCTGCCTCCGATAATTAAAGAAACTAACCCGTCCTTGCCCACCAAATCAGGTAACAGATTTTGCATAAAAAATTCACGGGCCGAAAAAGCTTCGGAACGCTTAAATATGATTTGAGTACGCTTGATTTGTAGAATCCGATCTGCCCGAAAGCTGCGGATTTCATTCCTTAGGTGGCAAAATGCAACAGTATACCATTTATTGTTCCAGTAAACCATTCCATAGGGGTCTATCACCCTATTCTTGGGTTGATCATCACGGCTTGTGCGATAATCAATTTCTACAGAGAATTCGTTTGCTACAGCCTGCTCCAATTCCGCCAATACCGGCTGAACAGAAGGGTCTCCCATGCGGTTTATAACTTCAAATCCGGCTAAATGACGGCTAAGTATACTTTCCTGCTCCTGATTCGAATACATTTTCAATTTTGATGTCGCATTGCCTAATGCCTCACTCAATGGGTATCCGGCTTCTTTTGCAAAAACAGCAGCATGAAGGAGTGCCTTTTTTTCTTCAATATCAAATAGCAAAGGTGCTTTGATAAAATGATTCAGCAAACTATACCCGCCATTATGACCTGTGTCGGATATTATAGGCACTCCACTGGCACATAGTGCATCAATATACCGATAAACTGTTCGTATATTTATTTCTAACTTTTCGGATATTTGTTTTGCAGTCATTTTTACGCCCGAATTCAGCATCCATAGAATTGCCAGCATATTATCGTTTTTTGGCATAACAAGAACCCTCATCTTTTATTAAAACTCAATATTTTATAAATATCTTTTTATCTTTTCAAGGATCGCACTAAATTATTAGCTTTGCGAATCGCCTGCATCCCTTTATTCATCAATCTTTCAGCCTTTCAATCCTCACGCAGCATTCAACGTGACTCGTCTGCCTATCTTTCAACTTCCTTGAGCGGTACTGTCACATCTCTTTTCGTACCATCAATATTATACACTCCACATGCTCCGTATGAGGGAACATAGGCTATTTGGTTCCTATCCGCCGTAGCATGCTTATGCCTTGATTAATAAGGCTTGTCTCAATTTGTGTATGGTTCTTTTTGGTCAATTGAGAGGATGAGACCAACGGATTCCGTCGCTTTCTGCTTCGTGGCTTGCCGAAGGTGACCTTAGAGGTCGAATGGCTTTCACTTTCCCATAATCTGCTGAAGAAAATAAAAATGGATCAAAAACGTGTAAAAGATGCTAAAAAAATTGGGAGTCAAATTCGCTGCAGCCGTCGGCAATCGCTTGGGAATCCGCAGGATGATCGAAAAAAGAGAAAACATACCTCCAATCCGATGTCCCGGAGTATACTTGATACATCCCGGCAGCGAGCCTCAACACGAAACAACTGAGCCCAACTGCACTCCCCATATAACCGAAATGATGGTTGCCGATGTATTCCCCGGTTTTGTCAGCACCCCGAAAAGAGTAGATTGATTTGTCCCCAATAACTTGCTTCAAGTCCCAAATTCCGTTTGTTCGGGTCAGCACGTAAAAAAAACCCAAATGATAAGTATGGGCATAAGCCGAACCTTTCTGAATGGCATAGCGGTCAAAGCTTATTTTGATCGCTTTCGCCGCATTGAGGTTCGTTTCGTACAGTAGATCAAAATCGATTGGAGCTTTTATTAGCTGTTTGGTTACGAGTTCTATCGCGTTCGCTTGTTCCATGATGATTTGTTCCAATTCCTGTTTGTCTTTGCGGGTCAGTCGGATTTTAAAGCAGCAGACAGCGATGAAAGCCGCCAAGCTGGAGACGATAAGAAGCAGGTTCCCCCATATTAATATGGCAAGCCAAATACCGAAAAACGCGCCAAAATATATTCTGAATTTTGCCGAAGGGAAGAAGCGGAACAGAAATACAAGCCGGTTCAGGTTCAAAGCGGACACCTCTGAATTGATATCTACCAGTTTATTCAAGGCGGCATCGGCGGTCAACGGCATGAACCCATTTTATCGAGGGAACGTTATACATGCCGTTGCGGTTGCCGAGCGGTCCCGTACAATATAGCCATCGTCTCGTTCGAAAGGTGGGGACACGTTGGCATACGTCCGAATGATTGTCGTTCAAGAACGGAAAGGCTACTTGATAGCCAAAAGATTAATGGACATCATAGGCACTCTCATGGGCATAATTCTGTTCTCGTTGGTAATGATCTTGGTTGCGATTCTTATCAAGCTGGAGGACCCGAGAGGAAAAGTGCTTTTCAAACAGGCCCGCATCGGAAAAAGTGGGAAGTCGTTCCAAATATACAAATTCCGTTCGATGTCAGCGGATGCGGAGGAGAAGCTGAAGGAACTGCTCCCGGCCAACGAGGCTACCGGGGCCATATTCAAAATAAGGAACGACCCTCGCGTGACGAAGCTCGGAAAGTGGATTCGCAGAACGAGCATTGACGAACTGCCGCAAATATGGAACGTGCTTAAAGGCGACATGAGTCTTGTCGGTCCCAGGCCGCCTTTGCCTAGGGAAGTTAAGGAGTACAGTGAATTCGACAAGCAACGATTGCTTGTGACCCCAGGCTGCACGGGTCTGTGGCAGATCTCCGGACGCGGCCGGCTAGGGTTCGAGGAAATGCTGGCGCTGGATTTGAAATATATTCAGAAGCGATCAATTACAACGGATATTGGGATTATTGTGAAGACGTTCGGGCTATTGTTTAAAGGATACTGAAATCGCTTAACTGCCTCAGTTCGTTGCCCATTTGACGAAGAATCTCCGCCGACGTTTGCACTTAAGACATATGGACGGATACTCCTTTAGCTACTTCCTGATAAACGACACATAGCACTCCACATGAAAAAGAACATCATATTGACTTTATTGCCGGTTCCTTTTACTTTACTCGCTCTTTTGTGCCAACATTTTCAGAAGAACAGTCACAGCCTCTGCTCTTGTCGTCTTGGCAGTAGGATCAAATTCATTTGAACCTTTACCTTGTACAAGGCCAAGTTCCTTAATTGCTGCCACTGCGCCTTTCGCCCACGCCGGAATGTCCTTGTCGTCCGCGAAGCTGGTTGCGGCATTCGCTTTGAAAGACAGACTCAAAGCGTTTGCCAGCATCGCCGCCATCTCTGCCCGAGTGATGGCTTCATTTGGGCGGAAGCTGCCATCCTTATAGCCGTGAATAATGCCTAATTGCACTGCCTGTGCGACCGCTTTCTGCGCCCAAGATCTGATTTTCGTTGTATCCGTGAACGCCAGCAGCGCTCTTTCGCTTTGCGGCTTCAACGCATTCATCAGCATGACGGCGAATTCCGCACGAGTCACGGCTTGATTCGGCCTAAACGTTCCATCCGGATAACCGGTGACAATTCCGCCGCCTACCGATTGCTTGATACTTGCCTCAGCCCAGTGTCTAGAAATATCGCTAAAGGTAATAATAGGTTTCGTGTCCGTTTCCTCTTTGTCAACAGCGAATACCCCAAACTTCGTAAAGTGTTCTACCTCAACTGTGATATGATCGCCATTTACGCGGCCGTCGGCGACTTCCACCCATTCCTTCTTCGCATCGTCATAATAGAATACCACTGCCTTCTGGTTATGGCTTAATTTTGTCAGATCGAAAGCAAAGGTCCTCGTTCAATTGATCGGCAGTTGAAATCAGGTAAGGATCGCCTACCGTTCCCGAACCTCCAGCAAAAGAAGGGGGATCAGCATAAGCGCTTGGCATTTTGCTCATAAGCCCTATATTCAGCAATATCAACAGCGCTATAAATAAACTCAGTCTTCTTTTTATAGTCCCATACATTCTCTTCTTGCCTCCATATCTATTTATATGATTCTCAATAAACATTATCCAACTGCGATTTAAGCCTGTGTACTCCTAACTTTATAGTAGAAGCTGGGCTTGCAATTCCCCTCCGCTCGTCGAATTTATGGTTAACAAAAAAAGGGGCGAGATAGCCCCTTCCTTTCTTTGTATTCCCTATTTTATTGCGAACGGTGGAGACCGACAGTACATAAAGATCGGCAATCTCCTGGTTGCTAAGTCCCTCTTTCTTTTTCAAATAGTTCATCTTCTCGCGCGGGTGGGCATCCGCAAGGTTAAAGCAAGCATCAGCACGCCAAGTCCCGCACATGTCCACGCCATGCTGTGCAGATGCGGGGTAGTGATGTTTTAGCCGAAGAGCGCCGCAAGCACTTCCGTTAAATTTTCCGACGGAACTTCTTGGAAGTTATAATCTCTGGCCACCCTCATTCTGAGAGTGGTTTTTATGGAATCAACCGACAACAGTGGTAAAAATGAAAAATGATCCTTCCCAGGTCAAGCCCTGGAAGGATCATTTTATCTTTCTCACTTTAAACCTAGCAAAGCAACTGAAATTCCTCTCCAACTTTGGCAAACAGATTGCATTACGAAACATGGAACATGCTAATTTCAGCAGGACCAAAAGTCCTATACGAATCTCCGGCCCGTTTGCATAAAAGTTGTAAAAATATGACTCCGTTCTTATGACAATTTATCAACCTTCGACTATTATTAACACCACCTGAACCATTTATGGATTTACGTCGGCGCTTGTCGCCGCAGCTCGAACGGAAGGAGGTGAAAATGATGAAGCCCAGAATCGGGTTGTTCTGCATCGGAGCGCTCGCCTTTGGCATTGCCATGTTCGGAAACGCCGGCACCGCCGAAGCGGCGCCGCACGATCTCCTGTCCGGTATAACCCGTTTGACGGAGAAAGCCGCTGGAGACACGCTCGGACAGACCATCGGGACGATCGCGGACGTGCCCGAGGCTGTCGCAAGCGATCTTGCGCAAGCGGCTCCCGAGTCGAGCATAGTCGGAGAGGTCGCAAACGGAACAGCGGAGCTCCTCGGGCAAGTCGGCGATACGGCGGACACGGCGATCGATGCCGTCGTTCAAGTCGTACTGGAGCCGCTGCATTTGGTAACGTCCGGCGTCGATGTGCCATCGCCGGTGCCGTCTTCGCCTACCGCGGAAGAAGCTTTGCCAGCGCAAGCGACGCCTCCTCCGGAAGACAAACAGGCTTCGAGCTCCGTGACGCTGCATGCTTCCGCTCCCGCGACGTCTTCTGCGCCGGAGCTCCCGTCCCAAGCCGGGCCGAAGCCCGAATCCAAGCCCGCTCCGGCTATCAGTCTAAGCCATGAGAACGGCTTGCCTGCGACTCCCGAAGACGAAGCTCCAGCAAAGAACGAAGGCGCTCCAAGGTTCGTTGGGAACCCCAGGGCCATAACCCTGGGTTCGAAATCGGCGAACAAGCCTTCCGCCGGCAACGAGTCCGTGAAATCAAATAAGTCGCCGGCACGGAACGCCGAGCCTTCGTCTCGGAGAAGCAATGCGATCCCCGATGCGGTGACGAACGCCTCGGTCGGCCCGCAGTCTCCGCCGTCTTCGGGCCATGGCGGCTTTTTCCATCCGAGGCTTGCCGACGCGGTTTTGACCGAAACGCTATTCTTACAGTTGAGAGGTAGACGAAACTACGCCAAAAACTCCAAGTTGCTGATTACGAAACGGGGAAACGAACCCCCGACTCCTCCGCCCAAAAGCTCCTTTTTCTCACGCGAAATCGAATCTGTGAGAAAAAGGAGTGGCGCCTTTGTTATCCGAAATCGAAATGCTGCGCCGATCGCTGGAAGATCTGGTCGATCAATACGGGACGCTCAATCCTTATGTCATCGAAAGGTCCCAGTTGCTCGATAAGTGCATCGTGCAATATATGAAAAGTTTTCCCGGCGAAGAGAAACGCGAACGACTCGAAACGATCGTTCGACTGCACCAAGGAATCGAGAGTCTCGACAAGTACGGCATGTCGTCCAATCCGCTCGTCTTGGCCGTTTCCCGTGAGCTGGACCGGCTTCTGATCGAGTTCATCCGCGGTTAATAGCAGCGCCGCGCAAAAAGACGGAAACCTTTGTATCGCAAGGGTTTCCGTCTTTTGTTAACACCTTACATGTCTGCGCTTGTAACCAAGTTGTCCTTTATCTACTACCTTTTGAATACGTTCGGAAGCGAGCAGGAAACTACTTTTTTTCTTGTCCCGTTTGACTTCTACCGGGCC
The DNA here is from genome assembly GCF_021190915.1 of Cohnella silvisoli. GTDB lineage: Bacteria > Bacillota > Bacilli > Paenibacillales > Paenibacillaceae > Cohnella > Cohnella silvisoli. Next base: position 209,207 of record NZ_JAIOAP010000013.1, on the reverse strand, counting down.
TTCAGCCCGCTGACATTCTTATTGCTCTTCTGCGCCAACATATTCAACAGAACTGTCACAGCCTCTGCTCTTGTCGCATTGTCCCCCGGGGCGAATTGGTTATTGCCTTTGCCCTGCACAATGTCTGCTTGCTTCACGAACGCAACGCTGGCTTTCGCCCACGTTGGAATGTCCTTGTCGTCCGCGAAGCCGGTTGTGGCATCCGCTTGGTTAGTCTGACCTAGCGCGGCTGCAATCATCGCTGCCATCTCTGCGCGTGTAATGACTGCGTCAGGACGAAAGCTTCCGTCCTCATAGCCTTTAATAATGCCTGCTTGTACCGCTTTTGCGATTGCTTTCTGCGCCCAAGATCCGATCTTCGCCGTATCTGTGAACGTCAGCGCCGCTCCTTCTCCTTGCGGCTTCAACGCATTCATGAGCATGACCGCAAACTCAGCGCGCGTCACCGTACGATTCGGCTTGAACGTTCCATCCGGATAACCTTTGACGATCCCGCCGCTTACTGCTTTCTTGATATTGGCCTCAGCCCAGTGCCCAGAAATATCGCTAAAGTTTACTGGCACAACTGCTGTTTGTCCTACAACCATTACCGCATACTTGGTAAAGTGGTTTACATTTACGGTAATATGATTGTCGCTAACAACACCGCCGACTTCCACCCATTCCTTCTTCGCTTCGTCAAAATAGAATACGGCTACGGTTTGGTCACCACTCAATTTGGTCGGATCGAACTTAAAGGTCAGCGTAATCGGTTTACTGAAGTTCTCCGAGAAATTTTTCAGAATCTCAAAGATCGGACTGGCTAGAACGTCTTTATCCGTTACTAGGTTTTGCGTGTTCAACAATTTTTCTTTCGTTATTTTCAATTCTTTGTTTGTTGCACCGCCAGGAATAGAAACCGTGACCTCTTGATTCAAACTAACCTCGCCTGTTCCGCCTGCGGGAAGCGTTAGTTGACCATCCGTCGCAAGATAAACGCCGTTACTTTTTTACTCGTTGTAGTCATTTCTCTTCCTCCCAATCTACCCTTTCTCATGTATGCATTATCAAGTTAATCCTATTAGCTGTGCACTCCTAACTTTATAGGACTATGATTCTTGTAAATTCTGCAAATAAGCACAAATAGCAGCAAAAAAAGAAAGAAGAGGTACGTTAACCCCTTCTTTAAATCAGACATGTATTTGATTTTACTTTACTTGCTCATTTGTCCCCGCACGTTCTGCATTATTTGGTATCGAGCAGCAGCTTGCGCCCCGAAGATAATAAGCATCCAGCGGCGGTTTTTGATTTTTTGCATCAAAAAAGCCATCCAAATTTGAGCTACATTGACTAGAGACGTCACGCAAGTACATACCCAACCTGCAAGGATGTGGCACCGAGATATAGCAAATACTCGATTAAAAAAGGACCTCCAGAAGTTGATGGATCCATATGGAGGGAAGTCCCTCCATTGTGACCAACCACAAATACTTACGTTATTCCGACGTTTTACGATGGTGTCTGCGAAATCTATGAAATAACCTCATGAAACCTTTGTCTCCTCTTCAGTACTGCTTCCACCAAGGCCTATTAAAGAGATTATCTAATAACTTAAAGTTAAAACACCCCAAAGCTCGGGAAACATAAACTCACCCTGAATTGGCTTTGGCCAGTGAAGCGCATTGACAAGTCCTTCGCCGTTATTATTATGAAAGATCATATACAAACCCAACTGACTTCCGGTTTGCGGCTGAAGAGGTGCCAGTTCGCACCATGGCAACTTTAGAAGATAGACTAATCCTTGCGGTGTCCGCTCGACTTCGAGATAATTTCCGCCAAGTGATACATCTTCCTGCGGGGGAGTAAAGTTATCGTTGGCTTCTTCTAACGGAGACTTGTAACGAAAAACTTCAGGCCCTTCCGAAGTTAAGGCAAAACCGTAGAAATAAATCGAGCCTTCCGTAGATCCCCGGCGCAAAAGAGGGTCGATCGCAAACTGTATCGCGTCGCCGTTGTACATAAAGTGTCCTTTAAACGGCTGATAAACCACTTCGTCGATAACATCAATTCGAACCATTAGCTCTTGATCCGTCCAGGCAAAACGCACTTCGGCCGAAAAATGTTCGGGACCGAGCCAGATGAAGTTTGCCCCGTGAACGCTGTATAACTCGGGAACATATTGCGCTGTGTTCACAACAACAGCGGGGGTGGCCGACCAATCGCGAGTAAATTTCGCCGCTGTGGCAAAAGTAAGGAGCCCTTCTTGTCGCCGTGTTATTCCTTTATCACCTGTAGCCGTTACTACATAGGAAACCGGTTGTTCAGGTTTACTATGATCGGGAAAAGGGATAGTCAGGTTATATTCGTCTAGAGAAACGCCATCCGGAATGATATGCTCCACCGTTAGCTGGATATTGCCCTGGAACGGGATTTTGGGATGAATAATAATAGCATGTAGCTCGTCTTCCGCCAGATTGATTTTGGGCAAAATATCAAGTTGTATGCTGTGACTAATTTCAATCGCAAATATGCGTTTATAGCTGTCTTCTCCAAGGTACACAACTGGAAAATGAGTGCGATCGCGATCCATTATGGGAGGCAGCCGCTCTATGAAAAGGCGACCAGCGGGATCAGTCGCATAGGTAAGGGGTTTCTCCAGCGTACCCGGAAGCATTACCGTGCCCGGCTGAGAAAAATCAAGCTGCAATGGTTCACCCACAACAGGCAGGCGATCGATCATGAGAGTAATCGTGTCTCGTTTTCTATTCAATTCCTCCATTTTTTCACGATACCCATGACACTCCAATTCGGCTATTAACCGTGAAGGACCGACCAGTTCCCCCGTATGTAAATTTTCGATGACGGTATTTCCGTTATTAACGGCTCGGACGATGGAGGGAAAGTTGTTCTCTTCCGCGAAAATAAGCGTGCGATTGCCTCCACTGGTATCGATGTGCGTACTTGGGTCTTGCTCCTCCGTATAAAGCACTTTGGGAAGATGCTTAATGGGGTTAAAAATATGATGATCCCATCCACCAACGATGGGGGTCAGCTTCCCGGAGCGGTCGCGATTTTTGAACCATTCCACCTGCTCCGGATAGCGAATCTCCAGTTCTACTGCGTCAATAATCCCTTCATCAAGCAAGCGATCCAATTCGCCGTTTAAAAAAATGGTCTCGTATGTAACAGGATAATGAGGATGGGCCAAAGCTACAAACTCACATTCTCTCTTCAATTGCCTCAGTATTTCGCGATGATCATGACTCGCGATCTGTGTCTCACGCCCATGCACTGTAACAACATGTCCCCATCCGTAGATTTGCTCAAATCCCAGAAATATTCTTAAGTTGGGATCGTAGGCCTCTATGCAGGATTTCAACCAAGCATCAATCGGGCTTTTGTCCATCAAGCAAATGAAATCATAATGATAATAATTTAAAGCAGCCATCAGCAGGGAAGGGTTGTGACTGCCATTACGGAACCAATGGTCGTGAAACCCTCCTATGATAACGGTTTGATCGCCGATTTTTAACATTCATCCACCTCCAAAATTATCCCCGCCAAAATGTTCATCCTCTTCGGTATATTTTTAGGTTTCCACTCTAGGCGTGTGATGCATAGTAACTTTGATTTCATTCTGCAACTGTACCGATCTTCCCAGAATTCAAAATTTCTTTGACTAAGTTCCTTGTAAACGATGTCCGTATCCGATAACACCCAGTTTTATATGATTTGTTATCATTCTGCACCTATCATTCATATGAAATCTTAATTCTATTTCGTATTAAATGGATAAAAGCGGGTGAAGGGTATTCTCTTCACCCGCTTCCCTGTGGATCATTTCATTGCCTTACATGTATTTCCAATAAGTTATCATTAATTATTTAACTGTTGCATACCACTCGTTTACTTCATTTGTGATATCATCGCCGCCTTGTGCCTTCCAATCTGTTACAAACTGGTCATAAGCCTCAATCGGTAACTGCCCATATATGATTTTCAGAAAAACTTCATGTTCTTTTTTCTTAAGCTGATCCCATTGTGTCGACTGAGTTTTTGTAACAGGTCCATCGTATTCATCCTTCACACTGATATCCTTCTGATCATAAATCGTGCTCATAATATTCCAGGCCAATGGATTATTGGTTTTGCTCCAATTCAGTTCATCCGGTGTTGATGGGGTTGCTCCTCCAACAAGTTCCTTCGCATAATTAAAATATTTTAACGGTACAGTTGGAACAGATTCAAAACCGAGCATAAAATTGCCCATTTTATAATAACCTTCTGGGACTACCTTTTTCATATCATCGCCGTAGAGAGGATTACCATCCGTGTCGAGCGCATAATCCGCATCTTTGATCCATCCGAATTTGAATTCATCGTTGTCAGGGTTTTCTTTTTCGTACATTAGGTTAAATACTTCGAAAAATGCTTCCATATTCTGAAAATCCTTGGAAAAGAAGAAGGCACCCTGATATCCTGAATCTCCTAGCCGTGCCACTTTTCCTGTTGATCCAGCAGGTATAGGTAAGACATTAACCTTAGCTTGAGGATTGTTTGTAAACAAGTCTTTAATTTGGTTATATCCCCACTGAGGAACAGCCACAATTCCGCCTTTTTCGGCCATGAATCCCTTTGCCTTTGCTGCCTCATATACATTTAATAAAGCTGCCTGTGGATCAATGTATCCCTTACTGTACCAATCACGTAGCTTGACGAGCGCATCCTTGACTTCTGGTTGTATCGAACCATAAGCTAACTTTCCGTCTGGACCTTTCGTCCATATTTGCGGAATTGCGCCATAAGCTCCGAAAAGCCAGCTTGTATCACCCAAATAAGTTGAAAAGTCATCTTTCCATCCAAAATTAATCCCATAAGTATCTTTTTTGCCATCCTTATCAGGGTCATTATTAGTAAAAGCATCCAATACTTTGTCCAGATCATCAATTGTTTTGGGAGCAGGAAGCCCAACTGCATCCAACCAATCTTGGCGTACAATAAGCGTAGTAGCATTACCGATTCCATCACTTAAAATAGGTAGACCATACACTTTTCCGTCTTTTGTAAACTTGCTCCATATTGATTTAGGAGCCAAGCTGTAAGCTTTTTTGACAGTTGGAGAAGCATATTTATCAAAGGCCTCCTGGATCGGCATCAATATCTCGGAGTTTTCTACGAGCTTATCTAAAGTTGGATTTCCTTGATTATAATAATCAAAGACTACATCAGGGAATGGCTCTCCAGCCGCTATGTTGAGGAGAAGCTTCTGCTCAAAAGAAGCCCAATCGGGTGTGGACCAGGCATCTTCCACAGTAACTCCCAACTTTTCATTAATCATTCTAGACCAGATATTATTTTCCCAAGTATCGCCATCTCTAAAAACGACTCCCGCATCACGCCACTTGGCAGAAGTAATCGTAATGGGTGCTGTGCTTTCTGGATTTGTTGTTTCTGGCGAAGAAGCATTTGTAATCGGTGTGCTTGTTGGGGCGGACTCTTTAGTTGTAACACCGCAGCCAACAAATACAATCCCCATAAATGATAAAATTAACACTATTACCGTATAATATTTGAAATTTTTCACTTGTTACCCTCCTGGTAGTTTTAATATAAACCAATTTGAATTATTAATATTATTTGATAATAATGACTCTATTTATTATAAACGTTATATTGTACCCACATAGTAACCATCAATCTTACAAAGTTAGTAATAAAATCGTCCGGAACAATTTTACTAATAACTAAATAGATTGAGTTAAGTGATGAAGATATAACATAACAAGATTTGCTATTCTTTAACTGATCCCATAATAATTCCCTTAATAAAATAACGCTGTAAAAAAGGATATACCAACAATATAGGAATTAAGCTTAGGAAAATCTGCGATGCTTTAAGGGTACTCTCGGAGATATTTTTAATATTATTCACCATACCTAGAGGATTGGCATTTTCCGAAACTACAATAGTTAATAAAAAAGTAGCTAGTGGATGATTTTTGGAGTCAGTCATATAGATCAAACCATCAAAGTATGAATTCCAATGAATGATAATATTAAACAAGGTAATGGTAGCAAGAGCAGGAACTGCTAATGGAAGATAAATGAAGAATAATGTTCTTATGTGGTTTGCCCCATCGATAAATGCTGCTTCTTCTACCGATTTAGGTACTGACGCTCTGAAAAAGTTCAAAAGTAAAATCATATTAAACACACTGACAGCTATCGGTAAGATTAAAACCCAAAATGAATTCATCAAACCAATGCTTCTTACAACCATATACGTAGGAATTAACCCTCCGTTAAAGAGCATGGCAAATACAAAGAACCACATATAAACGTTTCGGCTCTTAAACTGTGCATGTTCCTTTGACAAAGAATAAGCTCCCATCGTTGTAACTATCATGCTGAAAACAGGTCCTACGACAGATCGAAGCAAACTAATGATGGACGCCCTTATGAAATTCTGATTTCCAAATGTTTCATAATACGCCGCTGTAGTAAAACCTACGGGCCAAAATCCAACTAAATTTGCGTTTGCCGGTGCTTTCGAACTTAAAGACAAGGCTAACAAATGAAGCAGTGGGGCAATGCAGGTTGCAGACAATAAAGCCAAAAATATGTAATTTGCAATCGTAAATAGCGTGTAGGATTTGGAACTGTATTTCATGTCCATTCCCCCTAAAAAATGCGATAGTTAGCCAATTTGTATGCTAGTCTATATCCGATAACGATCATTACGAAGCTTACAACTGATTTAAACATCCCTACAGCTGCAGTAAAGCTAAAGTTTAAATTTAGCAAACCCATTCGGTAAGCATACGTATCGATAATATCAGCTTTCTCCATAACTAACCCATTATATAGAGGAAATATCTGATCAAAATTGGCATCTAAAACACTTCCCAATTTTAAAGTTGCAACTACAATCATGATTGGAATTAATGAGGGTATCGTAACAAACAATGTCTGTTGCCATCGGTTTGCGCCATCCATTTCAGCAGCTTCATATAATGAAGGATCTATAGATGATATTGCAGCCAATATTACGATAGCTGAATACCCAAATTCCTTCCAAACATCAGTAGTAACGATTGTAAAACGAAACCAATTCCCATCTCCAAGAAAAAAGATTGGTTTCATTCCGAATAGATTCACCAGAAACTGATTCACCAGTCCTCCGTCTACATTCAGTATCTCAATAAAGATTCCGCTTAAGATGACCCACGATAAAAAATGAGGCAAGTATACAAATGTTTGAACAAATCTTTTAAAAAATGTTGCTCTAACTTCATTTAATAGAAGCGCAAAAATAAATGAGAACAGCAGCAGGAATATAATTTCTGTCGATGCAAAGAAAAATGTATTTCGAATAATTTGATAAAAATCGGGTGTCGAAAATAAAATATCAAAATACTTCAAACCTACAAAAGGTGACCCAAGAAAACCCTTGCTTACTTTAAAATCCTGAAAGGCCATAATCAAACCAAGTATTGGAGCATAGCTGAACATGAGTATAAGCACAACAGAAGGCAGGAGCAAAAAATGTAATTGATAGTTTATTTTAAGTTTGGATTTTAAATAACCATTATAGGGATCTGATGATTTCACTAAACTTGTTCGCATACTGCAACTCCCCCCCCTTATCCAGATAATGAAATTGTTTTGTCGTTTGGAAAATTCATATTTATGGCTCCTCAGCCCAAATGTTATAACCCAGAACAACGAAAGTATATAATCAATTCATGTGATCACATAAGCTCAGGATAAGATTATGTAGATTAAAGTGTCGTTCACCCTAACAAAAAAGATCCCTTTGCACAAGACAAGGGGATCTCTTTAATCGATTCCAATTCTGTCCGGGAACCTTTAGTTTAAGCGCGTTTGCTTTTGCTTTTTTCATCGCGTCCGGTGGAATGTTTCGGGAGCTTTTTCAATACACCATGCTGTTCCTTGTATTCCTTCGGAGTTGACCCAGTAAATTGTTTGAATACCCGTATGAAATTCTGCGAGTTGTTATATCTTAAATAAGTTGCAATATCTCCGATTTTCTGATCCGTTTTTAATAAAATTTCCTTTGCTCTCTCCATTCGATACATAATAATATAATCGGTAAATGTCATTCCAACCTCCTCCTTAAAAAATTTGCTGAACTGGGAAGAGGGAATGGATACTAATTCAGATACAATGGATTGAGATAAGTCCTCATTATAATGTAGATGGATGTAATTTAATGCTTTTTGTACTGTATCATGATTCTGTAATCCTCTACTCTTCGTTATATTTTCTATAATAACAGGGTAAAATTCCGTTTTCGACCATAATACAATTTGTTCAATAGTTCGAATACCGGAAAGGTGTTGGTAAATATTATAGGAGAACAATGATAAGCTATGTTCCATACCGAATTCATAAAGTACTTTCAACGATGAGGCTATCAGTTGATAAAATGATTGTTGAACATATTCATAATTACTGTTTTTTTCTGTTTTTAACAAAAGTGCAAACTCATCCAAAAGTTCATATACCTTTGTGATATTGCACATTTTCAAGTTTTTAATTAAGGTCTGTTCCTGCCTAATGGGATACACATAGTCATGTACGACGGGATTTATTTGCCCGATAAATATAACTGTTCCGTTTCCTTTCAGTATTTGATACTGAAGAGCTTCCGCTGCTTCGTTATAAGAACAATGTATCTTGTCTACACCTTCATAACACCGGCCAACACCTATCGTTACAGTGATTTCTGTCAACCGTTCAATCACACTGCGGATTTCCTCAGCCATATGAAAGACGGTATTCTGTAAATTATCTTCCGATGGTTTATGGTTAAATATCATGGCACAACAGTTTGGATGTATCATAATGATGGAACCGGCCCCATAATGATTAGTAATTTCCTTCACAACGTTCATAACTGAAAAAATTAACATGTTTTCTTTATTTTCATTTTCGCTTTTTATATCCAACTCGATACATATAACTGTAAAATAGTTTGATTCCTTTGTTATTCCATAATATTTGAATTTTTCCTCGATTTCATCTCGGTCATAGTTTTCAATTAATAATCGTTGAAGAAAATTAACTCTTAGCAGTGATTTCATCTGATGGATTTCTTCTTCCATAGAATCACTTTTGGAATGGACAGTCTCTAGATATCGGCCAATGGAATCGAATTCGTCAATCTTGTTCTGAGTTTGAAATATGGACGAGTTTTTCCTCTTAATAATGTCTATTATATTCTGAATAACTCTGTAAAAACTTTTTGTCATCATCAAAGACGCAATAATAATAACAACAATCATTAAACCACATAGTCCTAATGTGATTTCTTTGATTAATTGATACCGGTCGTCCAACGCCTTCAATGGAACAATGAACATATATTGCCAATTGCTATAAGGGGACTTTATGAAGCTGATCATCATTCTTGACTTATTGACCTTGTCAAAAACAATATTATTCTTGACCTTCTCATTAAGAAATTGTTGTACAAAGGCAGCAGTTGATTGTCCTCCATTAAAGACATGGTTTTTATTACTGGATAATATATTCCCACTCGGGGTTAAAGCAAGCATTTCTCCGCTTTGCTCGAATTGAGTGTTGTTAAAAACATTGAAAAGTTCATTTTCATTTATATCCACAATGAGGTAACCAAGAGGGTAAGAAGATAAAATAGGCATCCGTCGTACTAAAGTAATGATATTTGCTCCGTTTGCAGCTTTTCGATCCATCCAAAAGTACGGCTTATTACTATTACTGTTTATGCTATTCTTTATTTCCGGATCCAGTAATTGTGCATTTTCGCTCAGTCCGACTCCAGAATCTCCTAGAGAAATAAGCCATTTGTTATTGGAAGGATAAAGATATATGGTATCGATATCGTCTCTTATCAATTTAATAGAATAGAGCATATTCCATACTTTGTTAAATTCTGTAAAATCATTAAGAGGGTTATCGGAAAAAAGAACATCATCTATGATCGGGTTAAATGTCTGCTGCAATACAACTTTATCCAGTGCTCGAAGTTTTTCATCAACTCTTTCCTGAAATAGAACCATTGTTTGACTGCTAATATTCGAAATTTCATTCTGCAGACTGTAATTTACCACGAAATAAGATACTGATCCGAATAGCACCACTGGAATGATAGCAAGGAGAGAAGAAGCAATCAGCAGTTTCAAAAGTCTTGTTCGCTTTTGAAATATCTGCAATATATTTTGAAGCAACATCGTGCTCCCCCTTTTACTGTTCAACAAGATATAAATTTGCCTCCTTAAATCATAAAGTATATTTGTAAACTAGAACGAAGGGTATTGTCATGACTAAGGAATTTTTTCTTCTACATGAAAATCTTTAAGCCCGCCTGGTTCTATCAATTCCACGACAAAAAGACCATGCGTAAAAGTTCAGTTCGCACGGCCATGGGGTGGTCAGATGAGTGAACGTTTGTTCTTTCATGAAGAACCTCTGGAATTAATCAAGTAATCCTTTTTGACGATATTCTAGAATGATTTCATAGATACCTTCGCCCGAAGCCTTTGCAGCAATGACACCATCAGCCTTTTTCACAGCTAATTTCACGGCTTCATCAGCATTGGATACAGCCCCTGAATGAAAACCATTAAGACCGTCCAGCATGGTTAAATCATTTAAGCTATCACCCATTGCCAGAACCTGTTGTGGTAAATAACCTTTTGATTCTGCTGCCCGCATTAACGAATTCCCTTTACCGGCTGTTTCCAGCGTAACAAGGATTGCTTTGCTATTGCGGTTCACTGTAGTCATTGGTGTCCCTCGCATGTATTCAGACATATATACTCTTGCTTTCTCAGCTTCCTTTATAGATTCAAATATTATCTCAAGCCCATAATCACTCCAAAGAATCCAGTTTTCCGCATTTAATCCCTTTGATTCCATATCGTCAAACAATCTCGACCTGTTTCCGAAAATTGTACGTGTAAGATGATTCATTTCAGCAGCACGCGTTCTATTCCACTCTTCATCAGGAATCATCTTGCCGTCATCTATCCAATACAAAAATGTTTCACGTGTTATAATAAAAGAAGGAAATGGATCGCCCCAGGCCACCCCCGCCTCTTGTAGTATTCCTTTCATATCTTCCCATCTGCGTCCGGATACAATTCCAACCTCAATCCCCTGCAGGATCACCTCTTTTAAAAGTTGCTGGGTTTCTACCGGTACAAATCCCTTTTCGTTAGTATAATTTACAAGTGTCAAATCAAAATCCATTGCAATCATTCTTATTTTGTTAGCCATTGACTCTGTCATCCTTCCAAATCAAATATCTTCATTTAAACTAACTCCAGCTCTACAACCGTATCAATATCGTCAGGTAAAGAAAAAGTAAACTGTTCTTCCATACCCTTTGGCCCGAAATTGATAAATGCGTCGTCCGGATAGTCGTTTGTATTCCACGGCTTGATCATTTTGATTTCAGATCCATCAGAAATCAACCTGGCTTTTTTTATTTTATTGATTAATCCCAAAAGTGCTAAAGGACCTATACTTGGATCAAATATATGAGCATATAGAAATTTCCCATTCTGAGTATAATAACCCCACTCCGGTTTTGAAAATTGTGATTTTTCACAATGATAAATACTTTTTGAATTATGCTTCATCCAAATCCCGATTTCTTTAAGAATGCTTAAAGATTCAACCGGTATTTCACCTTTTGCATTCGGGCCTACATTAAGCAGCATATTTCCGTTCTTACTAACACATTCAACAAGTTTGCGAATAATCTGCTTAGAAGTCTTGTATGATTTGTCTGCTGAACAATAACCCCAGTTATTATTCAAAGTAAAATTAGCTTCCCAGGGAATCGAATTTCCATCCTCATCCATGAGTCCCTTTGAAGGAATAACCTGCTCGGGTGAAGCAAAATCCCCGGCACTTACACTTGGATTTCTGGTTTTAATCGTACCCGCAAATTCTCCACTTGCCTCAAGTCTGTTATTGATTATAATACCGGGCTGTAATGAACGAACCATATTTATCAGCTCTGTTGCCCTCCATTTCTCTCCTCTCATCTCATCATAGGAAAAGTCAAACCACATGATGTCAATTGTTCCATAGTTCATGCAAAGCTCACGTATTTGCTCATGCATATAATCCAAATACCCTTCAAAGTTATGCTGCTTGTTTTTATATTCAGAATTGCCCCTCATCGGATGTATACTGTCTGAGTATGCCGGGTAGTCTTCATGATGCCAATCAAGTAAGGAATAATAAAGGCCGACCTTGATTCCTTCTGCCCTGAATGCTTCTACAAAAGCTTGTACAAGATCCTTTCCTGCTTTTGTATTAGTAGATTTATAATTAGTGAATTTACTATCGAAAAGGCAGAATCCGTCATGATGTTTTGCGGTCAGTACGGCATATTTCATACCCGCTTCTTTTGCTGCTATTGCCCAAACCCCGGGATCATAATTTACCGGTTCAAATTCGTCAAAGTATATTTGATAGTCTTCATTACTGATTCTTTCATTATTTCTAACCCATTCCCCTCTTGCAGGAATTGCATATAACCCCCAGTGTATAAACATACCGAAGCGTGCATCTAAAAACCACTCTGTGTTTTTTGTCCTCTCTGCAATCAAAGGATTTATTCGATCTGTTCCCATTGCCATCACACCTTTTTCTAATAAAATTAAGTTCACCTCCTGATTTAGTCGGTGAAATTTGCAACCTACGGTTTCTAGTTAAAAATACAAACAAAAAGTTTAAAATGATATAATCATATAAAAAGATAAAATGAAAATCGTATAATCATTAGGGATGATTGCTATGGAAGTAATATCCTTTTGATATAAATGCTGACCACCGAAATTTCCCATGTCCGATCAGAACTCACTTTTAAGAGTATCCCCGTGCCCAGAGTATTATCATTTACTTCAAGCAATTGCTGCTGATGGTGGATTGGCTAAGTTCGGCGGTTGATCAATAACACTTATAATCCAATCTAGCGCACACGCCAATCGTTTTAACGTAATTTTCAATAAAAAAGCTGGCTCTAAAAGGTCGCGAATGGGCGACTATTTAGAGCCAGCTAATTTTTATTTCAACACAATGTTCGTCACGCACTCCACATGCTCCGTATGAGGGAACATGTCGGCTTAATGCCACGGTCGTTCGTTAGGGCAATCATCCTTGTAATAAACCAAGTGCTCGTTTTTACCCGTTCCAGCGTTATAACGGGGTGTCAATTACCTTTTATAAATTCAGAGTTTGTTCTAGTTTCTTCATCAAATCCACATTCATTTGTCCAGGTTTTATATTGTACGCCCCCATCCGATATTGCTGCCGATAATTATCTGTAAACAGGTGGCTATTATCCTTACCTGGAGCCGGTGTAATGATATAAACTTCTTCAACCGCTCTGCTGCTATCTGATTTGCCAACCGCGTGTTGCGGTGGTCAAAGGAATCGCGGCTAAGAGAGATCCAAGAGCATACAACGTGACGAGTTGGCCAGCGAGGCCCTCCGAGATTCCAAGCCCTTCGCTTATCTGGGGCAATAAGCCGGCGGGAATCGTCTCGGTGAAAAGACAGATAAATCCAGCCATGGCTAGAGCTAGTAATCCCGCCCATGGGAGGCGGTCAGTAGACGCAGTGCTGGCGGCGGCACTATGCGTGGCAGAAATGATGTGCTTTTTCATTTGAAAACATCTCCTGATTCGCTTAGTAGAACTAAGTTTACAAAATAAAACCGCCATTTAACATGCATCTATTAAGGTAAATTACTTATTTAAATCGCTATATTAAAGTTAAATATAAACCTTATCCTTTAATTTAATTGCCTCGCAAATTCCAAACATACAACCATCAATGCGATTTAAGATTCATAAAAAATAGCCCAAGCGTTGTCTCCGCCTGGGCTTAAATAAGTTTCATCTTGCTAACTCTCATCGGCGCTCGGGCCGTAGATGGCTGGAACCGGGATCTCAAGCAGTCGGAGATAAACGATTAGTTGCCCCCGATGATGGTACAAATGATTGAACATTAATGTGCGCACCATTTCGATTCGGGGCACCTCAAGTATCGCGATGCCTTCACGGGTGAGCTTCCATGTCTCCATTAGACCGGTTTCTCCCCATGCGAGAAGCTTGTTTTCAGCCAAAAGCATGTATTTATCAAACGCCAAAAGGATCTCGTTCAACGATGTTGCCTCAGGCAAAGGAACTATCGGGACTTCGCAAGACCGTTCATCCAAAAACTCAGCTAGGCCTCCAGGTACGCCCGCGGTATGCAAAGCAAGCTGACCTAATGACATCGACTTTATATGCGGCTTCCAGGAAAGCTTGTCTGAAGGTACCCTCTCGAGCACTCTCCGGGTCGATTCCGCTTCCCGTTTTAGCTCTGCGATCAACCTGTCTGATAAATTCATAAGGACTCCTCCTCAACATGTTGGACTGTCTAACAATACCATAAAGAAAAACAAGAAATTTCTTTTGGATTGCTAAGTTTAGATAGTTTGTTTTTGTGGATTTATTATAATCATCCAATCATTCTTCTTGTATCCAACATATTTTGAAAATATCAAACAAGAGGAGATGATTGTTATGGTACGTATTCTTGATAAAGCTGCCGTTGAGCCACGACGAAATTTCAACCCAGCAAAGTCTTTTATTATCAAACGTTCGCCGGGGAGGTCTCTACTAGCAACAATTCGAATAAGAATACCCGTTTTGAATGCTCAACCTAATCGGGTTGAATTAGTAGCCACTATTGGTGTCCAAGGGGTTACAGGCATTGCTCAAATCCTCTTTAGAATCTTCCGCGACGGAGTAGAGATTTTCAATACACAACAAGGCATTGAATCCGTTGGGTCCGAACAAAACTATGCTGTTACATTCCAGGCAATCGATAGAAATGTAAGATCAGGTACTCATATTTACACAGTAACCGCTGAAAACCGCACCGCAAATACTAGAGCTGATGTAGTTGGTCCGATTTCTTTTAGTGGGCTAGCCGTTAAAACGAGAACCTAATTGTTGCGAGGCCCCACGAATCTTACGAAGCGAACTCGACGAAGCAGATTGCAGCGGTGGATTCCGACGCCGTGCTCTCTTCCCTGCGCGCGGGACAAACCCCTTGTAAGGGTTCAATCCCCTAATGGCTCAAAAAAACACCGTAACCAATGTGGTTGCGGTGTTTTTTTGAGCCATTAGGGCGATAACATCAATGACCACTCACGGATAACGAATCACAAGAAATCCACTTTGAGAAGAGTCGCAGCGCTCAAGTTAGTTAATAAATTGGATATAGCGCAGCATTCTTCCTAACATGGCGACCGCTTCGGCACGAGTTGCGGTTGCCGCAGGTGCGAATGTCGTTTCTGTGCGACCGCTAATAATTCCGGCTTTGACCGAGATCGCCGCTGCATCCCTCGCCCATGTATGAATCTTATCGGCATCTGAAAATCTTCTTTCTAACAGATTATCAATATATTCACTTTTCTCAGGCTGATTGTCCACAAACTTCAATGCTGCCGCCATTATATTCGCCATCTGCTCTCGTGTGATCAAATCTTCTGGGCGGAAGGTGCCATCCGTAAACCCTCTAATCAATTCAGCTTTAACGGCCGCCTCGACTTCATCGGCGAACCAAGCATTTTTTTGAACGTCTTTGAAAGAACTCTCCTCAGCATTAACGGTAATCCCAAGCGATCGGACCAACAAAGCAACAAATTCTGCACGCGTAATCATCACTTCAGGTGCGAATTCCGTTCCCGATTTCCCTCTAACAATAAGCTTGGATGCCAGTTTCTCTATGTCGTCCTTCGCCCAATGTCCATTTAGATCCAAGAATGTCTCATCCGACTGAACTAACGTATAGATGCTGTTATGCGGCGATTTCATGACGACGTTCGTCACTCCATCGATTTCCTTGAAGATTGAGGGTACGAAATGGAAGGTCTCTGTAGCCGGATCATACCACACAGCAGTTGCCTTTGATGGGTCGACTTTAGATCCTAAGCTTACCGTCCGTTCTACATAAACATCACCGAACTCTATCATTTCTTGATTTCCAATCGCGATCTTGAATTCGATTGGGTTGTTCAAAAGTAACAAATCCTGTCTTTCCGCAGCCTTATATATACTGTCATGGAGCTGTCCACTCGATTTGTTGATAGTGATCAGGATATTTCCCTCCGAATGATTGGCGGATTTTTCCCGTAACAAGCTTAATGGAATATGATAATTGGCTAAATCTGTTTCAATAATAAGAGTCCCGTTCGTTTTCGCACCAGATTCATTCCATATTGCAACGATCGGTATCGCCACATGGACTTGATCGACCTTTCCCTCGACAGCAACGGTGACGGTTTGGGCAGTCGCTTTTTTACTTTTTATTGAATCCAGCATTTGAACAAACTGCTCAGGATCAACCGCAACATTCGTAGAGGTTGCTCCATTTACTGATGTTTCAACTTCCGCTTTTACGTGCAGTGTTGCACCGGTATTCTCGTTCCCAAGGTCAATAGTTGTGCGGGTTGGCTGAATAATGGTTGGGCTTGGCTGGATAATGGTTGTGCTTGGCGGATCGATGGGTATACGAGCTTGATTTACCACTTGCGTGACGGTAAACGTCGCGTCTGTCATATTCGTTGCCGAAACGGTTACTGTCGCTGTATGGGTCCCAGCTGCTAATCCATCCTTCGCTTTCACTGTAAAGTTTGTCGATGGCGTTCCACTGTTCAGCGTTGTGACCAATGGCTGTGTAAGCTCAAATTCAGTTCCGCTTACGGCTACAGCCAGGTTCACCAAATTGCCTGTTCCTGTGCGTGTAATCGCTAGTGTCTTCGTTTCCTGCGTGCCCGCTGCATAACCTGCTGTCAGCGCTGCCGGTGTTTGGTCCGCTATAGCTGCAATCGTATACGTCGGCGCGGGGTTCACCACTTGCGTGACGGTAAACGTCGCGTCTGTCATATTCGTTGCCGAAACGGTTACGGTTGCCGTGTACGTCCCAGCTGCTAATCCATCCTTCGCTTTCACTGTAAAGCTTGTCGATGGCGTTCCACTGTTCAGCGTTGTGACCAATGGCTGTGTAAGCTCAAATTCAGTTCCGCTAATCGTTACCGCCAAGCTGGCTAAATCCTCTGTTCCCGTACGTGTAACGGCTACGGTCTTCGTTTCTTGAGTACCTGATGCGTAGCCCACAGTCAGTGCTGCCAACATCTGATCATCCAGTTGTTCGATTGTGTAAGAGGGGTGAATTTCGTTGCTTGTAAGGGTAATCTGTGCAAACTTCACGACTTGATTTTCGTTGTCCACCTCATATACAGCTACATATTTGTTCGTTGCCGCATCCACCCCTCCGATGTCAGAACCCGGAACATACGGGTTAATGACTCCCGATTCGGGAACGACATTTCGAATGCTAGGCTTAGTTGTGTTCCCAGATGATACCTGAATGACTAGTTGGTTGCCAAAGCCTGCCTCTGCAGTTACCTTCGTTGTCCCAGCAGTATTCCCGGGTACCGCGGTTGCCTGCAATTCCGGGGCCAGATACCGCAAATACGGATAGCCATCATTGATCGTCGAATCTAGTCCCCAGGCTTGAGTAAAATCCCAACCCGAATACGTTTCCAGTGTCTTCATTAATATTGTTGTCTTGGGTAAGGCACCATAGATCTCTACTAATCCGATTTTATCTGAGTCATAGTAATTGCTGTTGGGCAGCATAGTTATACCTGAACCTGTATACGCACCTAATTCAGTTGATCCTCCAGTCACATTCCCTGCGGCATAGGTATTCGTGATATCCGCTCCGGCATTTTGTCCAATAAAGCCGCCTGTTTTCCCAATTTGTCCATTCACGCTCGATTTGGTATAACTATCTTTGATTGTTCCGTATTGATTCACTCCCACTAAACCGCCAGTATACCATTTTGCATTCACATTTCCTGTGGAGTAACTGGTTTCAATCCTGCCTAATATATTAAGCCCGACCAAGCCCCCAACTTGATTATCCGCCGTAACATTTCCAGATGCGTAGCTGTTGCGGATCGTTCCTTGTACTCCTTCATTTTGACCTACCAAGCCCCCAATATAGAAGGAAGCCGTTATTCCCGTCACATTACCTGTGGCGTAGCTATCGCTAATCGTTCCAAGAACATTATGTCCTACCAAGCCGCCTACTCTATAATATCCAGTCACACTGCCAGTATTGTAACTATTATTAATTGTTCCGGGATAAACTCTGCCAACCAAACCGCCTACATCGTTGTTTCCCGTAACCGCTCCGGAAGATTTACTATTGCTGATTGTTCCATACTTAACGAAACCAGCTATGCCGCCCACAAAATCTTTACCGATAATATCTACATCATCTAGCTTCAGATTCGTGATGTTCCCTGTAACATAGCCGAATAATCCCACATTATCAGCAGTTGGTCTATTCATCTTCAAACCCGTAATGGAATAACCGTTACCATCCATCATTCCACTAAAACTGAGCTCGAGATCACCCGTCCCAATCGGTACCCATCCATCGGCGTTAGCATAGCTGCTTAAATCAATATCCGCTATCAGCTTATAAGCACCTGTACGATAATGTCTGACCGCATCCAGTTGAGCTGCATTTGCAATTAAATAGGGATCTTCCTCAATACCGATGCCTCCCGCGAATGTGCCTAATGGCGCTCCAGGTCCGGACCACCTTACCGGAATCGCGCCCTCTTCATTGGAAGCGGCGCCCTCTATTACTCCATTCATTGCTCTGATTGTAAAATAGTAAGTTGTTCCATTCCTCAATCCGGTTACCGTGTAACTATGTGTATTGGAGCTTACTGAATCCACCGCTGCACCATAGGTTCCGGGAACTGTACTCTTGTATATTTGGTAACCTGTCACATCATTTACCGCACCCCAATTGAGCGTTAATTGTGCGTCACCTATAGTCGGAGCTTGCAATACGGGTACCCCAATTGGATGTGTCACGGCGCTGGACGGTGCAGAAGGAGGGCTATTCCCCTCACTGTTGGTGGCTATAACTGTAAAAGTATAGCTAGTGCCATTGGACAAACCTGTGATTACAATCGGACTTGTTGCTCCTGTAGCCCTCTGATTTCCCGGCGAAGCTATGACCGTATAGCTTGTGATTGAACTGCCTCCATCGTTCGCGGGAGCGAAGAAATCAATGGTAGCCTGTCCGCTGGCTGTTGTTGCCGTTACTGCTGTCGGGGCCTCTGGAATCGTCTTAGGCGTTGCACTGACTTCATTGGAAGCAGCACCATCAGCCCCATTATTATTGGCTCTGACTGTAAAATAGTAATTCGTACCATTGCTCAATCCAGTAGCGTTATAACTAAACGTTGTACTGGTTACTGTAGCTTCCGCTGTTCCATAACTGCCGGAAGTCGTACTCATGAATACGCTGTACCCTGTCACGGAACCTACCGCGCTCCAGTTGAGTGTCACTTGACCATTACTTGCAATAGGCGGTTGCAATACCGGCGCTCCAGGAGCACTAACAACTTGACTAATCGTAAACGTCGCATCGGACAAATGATCTGCCGATATAGTGACGGTTTCCGTGTATGTTCCTACCGCTAATCCGTCCTTAGTTTGTACCGTAAAAGTCGTCGAAGGCGTTGTACTGTCTAACAGGGAGATAGCCGGTTGCGTGATATCGAATGCATCTCCGCTCACATCAGTGGAAAGATTGGCTAAATCGCCCGTACCCGTACTCGTTATTGTGATTGTATTTGCCGCTTGAGTTCCCGATACATACCCGACCATCAAGGGTGTCAAGGACTGATTTTGCAGCTCATCTATTGTGTAATTAAGAATGTCATCACTCTGCAACATAATCTGTGTAAACTTGACGACCTTGTTGTCTCTGTTCGCCTCATATACGCTGACATACTTATTCGTTGTTGCATCCACCCCTCCGATATCCGAACCGGAAACATACGGGTCCAGTACTCCCGAAGTAGGAACAGCATGGCCAAATCCAGGCATAGCCCTCGTGCTTGAGGACACCTGAACGACCAGATGATTGCCCGCACTTGCCGTCGCGATCATGCTAGTTGTCCCAGCTTCTTGCCCAATAGCCGCAACTGCCGACAAGCTCGGAGCCGGTAAATACGGATAGCCGTTGTTGATCCCGCTGTCCATTTTCCACGTGCTGTTCATATCCCAATCCAAAAAATTGGAAAGTGTCTTCATCAACTGGGTTGATCTGGAGAAGTCGCTGACATCATTGATCTTTGTGGTTTCCTTATCATAGTAGCTTGAACGGATCGTATCCGTAGCTCTTTGTCCCACTAATCCGCCTACTTGGGTAGTCCCTATCACTTCTCCGAGCGCATAGTCGTTGTTGATCGTTCCGTTATTGTTGTATCCAACCAGCCCGCCTACTTTATCTATTCCCGTCACCTTACCGATCGCGTAGCTGTCGCTAACTACCGTGTTGGAAGAGGCTAGTCCGTTTGAATCGTTACGTCCCAATAAGCCGCCTACGTAATTATTTCCTTTCACTTCTCCAGTCGCATAGCTGTTGCTGATTAATGATTGAGGAGAACTTAAACTAACTGAACTATTCGCTCCGACCAAGCCGCCTACTTGGTTGCCGGCAGGGGAGATTACATCTCCTATGGCGTAGCTATGACTGATTGTTCCTTGGCCATTGACTCCGATTAAACCGCCAATACTGAAACCCGTGCCTGTCACGCGGACTGAAGAATAGCTATTATCAATCATTCCACGCAAACTATCTCCGATCAAACCGCCTACGCTTGACCCGCCTGTCAAGCTTCCCCCTGAGGAGCCGACATTGCTGATCTTGGATTGCTGCCCCTCAAATATACCCTCTATCCTTCCCGCTAGTACGCCTGCATTATTTTGCCCCGTAATGTTCGCTCCAGCTATACGCAGGTTTTTGATCGTACCCCCATATACGTATCCGAATAATCCAACATAATTCGTAGTTGGCCGATTAATGGCTAGATTCGTAATCGTATGACCGTCGCCATCTAAACTGCCTTTAAACCTAGTCGTAAGCGTAAGGTTTCCAATCGGCACCCAATTTGCGTAGTCGCTTAAATCAATGTCAGCCGCCAATTTAAATGATGATGTTACATAAGATCGGATTTCATTGAATTGGACCGCGGAAGAAATTAAGTAAGGATCTCCCGCTGTACCCGTGCCTCCATCAAAGCCAACAAAAACATCAGCGAACACTGCTCTGTTAGGCTGAAAGATTGCAGCTATTAAGACGGAAACTGCCAGTATACCTAAGATTATCTTTTTGAGTTTCTTTACATGAAGATAATTCAAATCTATTAACCCCTTTCAAAACAATTTCTTTTATCGTAACAACCTGCGGTTAAATGGCAGTAAAACGAAAAAAAGACCTCCGGCGGTCGACCCTTTTGACAAATTGAAATTACACTGCATACTTTCGAAACGCAGCACAGTCGCCGCCATATAAAAGAATAATGATAGATTCGGCCATAAAAAGACAAAAAACCGCGTGGCTTCATGCCTTCGCGGTTTTATTGATTGAAGTAAATATTTGACTGCATAGAAATCCTTATCAGAATGTGCGACGGCTTGCTAACTCTCATCGGCGCTCGGACCGTAAATGGCTGGAACCGGGACCTCAAGCAGTCGGAGATAAACGGTTAGTTGCCCCCGATGATGATACAAATGATTAAACATTAATGTACGCACCATTTCGATTCGGGGTACCTCAAGTATCGCGATGCCTTCACGGGTGAGCTTCCATGTCTCCATTAGACCAGTTTCTCCCCATGCGAGAAGCTTGTTTTCAGCCAAAAGCATGTATTTATCAAACGTCGAAAGGATCTCGTTCAACGATGTTGCCTCAGGCAGAGGAACTATCGGGACTTCGCGAGACTGTTCATCCAAAAACTCAGCTAGGCCTCCGGGTACGCCCGCGGTATGCAAAGCAAGCTGACCTAATGACATCGACTTTGTATGCGGCTTCCAGGAAAGCTTGTCTGAAGGTACTCTTTCGAGCACTCTCCGGGTCGATTCCGCTTCCCGTTTCAGTTCTGCGATCAACCTTTCTGATAAATTCATAAGGACTCCTCCTAGGCATGTTGGACTGCACTAACAATACCATAAAGAAAAACAAGAAATTTCTTTTGGATTGCTAAGTTTAGATAGTTTGAATCTAAGCGCCTAGGGGAAATCGGGATTATTTATGATACAATGAAAGCACCTAGATCCGGAAGGTCGTGATAATGTGGGCGTTAACCGAGAAGAGTTGAAACGCATCATTGACCATATCCCCGAACAAGACGCAATTGAAGTTGCTGATTTCATCGGATATTTGAATGCAAAAAGAGAACGTGAAGCATTAAAAAACCTTGAACAAGCCAGCATGACCAGCATGGAGTTCTGGGACAACCCGGTGGATGATGAGGTTTGGAATCATGTATAGGCAAGGGGACATTGTACTGATTCCATTTCCGTATAGTGATTTGCCCACAACAAAGCAGCGTCCCGTTCTTGTCTTGTCCAACTCAACCTATAATAAATCCCAGTCTGATCTTGTTGTTGCCGCAATCACTTCAAACTTGATCAAACCTTCGCTTTTAACGGAGGTCAAACATCAATTAATGCATTTATTCAACGAATGAATGACGAACAACAGCCTTTCACCGCCTTATTCAACGGTGAAGGGCTGTTGTTGTGCATTATGATAAATAACCGCGTTAGGCGTCCATACGCGAAGAGAAGAAACATAAATGCCGCAGCTAAGAGCTGCGGCATTTATGTTATTGAAGAGAAACTTAGAAACTCTATCGTGGAGTCAGAATCGTGGAACTTACCAAGCTACAAGTTAATACGGTTTACAAGACATCTCACTTCCTTCAATAAAAAAGCCTCGGAGAAAGTCTCAGAGACACTTAAAAGATATAATGGCGCTATAAATTATCTATGGCATAGTTAAGCATTACTTCTAACACCTTACATGTTTGCGTTTGAAACCAATTTGCTCTTTATCTACAGCCTTTTGAATATTTTCGGAAGCGAGCAGGAAACCGCTTTTTTTCTTATCCCGTTTGACTTCTACCGGGCCTACTGCCTTTGCGATCTCGACCGCCTTACCATGGAGCGGTAAATAGGATACCCCCACTGTGTAAATAAAATTATTCATCGCGTATTTCGTTCGTTCGGGAGAATCATGAATCGTATTTTTCACAATTTCAAGCATATTGGTCATTTTGCTTTCGGAAAATTCACCGTCCGGGCGGTTCCCCAAAAGCCAGCAGTAACAACTCCAGCCCGCCGACATTCTCAGTTCTTCGCCGCTTGCAATCCATTTATCGGCCACTGCTTGCGCAATATCTGTTTCTGCCAAAGTTACCGCAACTACAAAATCGGACAGCATATAAAAATAAGCCGCATCGATCCAACGCTCAAAATCCGCTTCAGTCATCGCTTTGGGATCTGCAATTATGCCGGCAAAGTACATGGCGTCGTAGTTCCCTGTAGCGTAAAGTTGCTCAGCCAAAGGTTGATTTATTTTTATTTTTCTGAAAATGGGCTTCATCTCGCCAGTTGCCACGCCAAAAAGCGGTTCGCGCGCGCCATTGGATTCGTAGATTTTCTTGGTTCGATCCTTTCCGAGAGCTTCAAGCTCCTGCATAACCATTTCTAAATTCATTGTTTGACACTTCCTTCTTTTCGGAGGTTTTGCCCTTAATTATTGATCAAAACTGGTTAATCATGAAAAATGACGATTGTACGATAGGAATATTTCAGGGCATGTTTGACAAAAACATTTTAACCTTTAATCCAGCGTGGAACAACAATGCAGAGGAAATAGAAATCAACCAGAGTTTCAGTCCTTATTCAGCATCAAACGGAACTCCTTATTCCGGTAAATTCCGGCTTCCCTCTCCGACAAGAAATGGAGACGTTACCCCTTCATAGGCAAGGTGAAGGATCATTCCGACAGCCGCATGTTCGAGATTATGACAATGATTCATCCAAATACCCGGATTGTCGGCGCGTATCGCTACCTCGTAAGTTTCCCCGGGTCCGACATTTAGCGTATCGACGATCCAAGGGCTGCCGGTTACCGACTTTCCGTTCCGGCTAAGCACTTGCATATGATGCCCATGCGGATGAATCGGATGATCTTCATAACTTCGATTAATGATGGTGATCTTGATCAAATCACCTTTGCGCACCATTTGCATCGGCGTCTCCGGAAACAACTTGCCGTTGATTCGAAACACTTGCGTTGCGAACTTTCCGTTGTAGAAGGCGAAGTTCTGTACATCAATCGTTATTTTGAATTCCCTGTCAAAATCGCTATCCAAACCGATCTTCATCGGCAGCGGATTTCCATACGAAGCCGGATTGAATACCGTCTTCCCTTTGGGCCAAGGAGGGATCTCTCCGCTGCCGTCAGCACTGATCAGGATAACCGCTTCGCGGTTGCTCTTGCTGCGGAGCGCAACAGGCGTATTCGGCATCGTAAAGATGACGTCGTTGCGTCCTCCTGAGGCAATATGAAGCGACACATTCTCTAACTCTCCTGGTTCGTTCACTTCCGCTCCGTCGATCGCTGCGACCTGAAAACGTGTTCCGCTTAATTCGAACGTTTCGGGCTCGCTGCTGGCATTCACAAACCGAAGCCTTACCGCTGTGCCGGGTGCGATTTTCCGGCGTTCCAAGTTATCCGCTAGTCCGATGGAGGCTACATGACCTCTCGAAAACTCCCACGTGTGGCCGATCAGCACGATGTCTTGGATCCCGCTCCCCGCTCCACCGGATTTTGCCATGTTGTATACGCCGTTCGCCTTGTCTTTCGGCATAATGACTAGGGCGCCGAATAGTCCTTTCTTGACCTGTACGGACGATGCCTGATGCGAATGATACCAATGCGTTCCGAGCTCGTTCACCCGAAACCGGTACGTATAGCTCTCGCCCGGCATGACAGAATCCTGCGTCAGTCCGGCGACGCCATCCTCTCCATTTGGCACGTCTAACCCGTGCCAATGAATTGTCACGCCGGCCTCAATGTCTTTGTTCAACAACGTAACCTCCACAAGGTCTCCTTCTGTGACGCGAAGTTCCGGTCCCGGTATTTGCCCGTTGTACGTCCAAGCCTCGATCGTCTTACCTGAGCTCAGCCGAACGGTCGTCTTCTCAGCCGTTAGCGCGAATTTCTTGTCCGGCGCTTCGTCCTGGGGTCCCTTTAAATCAACGACACTCACTGTCTTCACGGACTCGCCCGCAGCGCTGTGCTGGTGATGACCTTGCCCGCCGTGCGACAGAGCGGGTCCGCCGCCGTAATCGATATTGGAATGATCCGTCATGCTCATCTGTTCCGGGAGCTTGCTTTGCTCCTTAGCAAACAGGATCAATAATCCGATGCCGATGCCGAGGATAACGAATACCGCGGCTTTCCTTGTAGCTCTCCGGGCAATCGAAGGTAACATAGGCAATTCGATGCTGCCCAATCTCCTGGCACGCCATCGTTGCCAATACCAAAGCACCGGCATGGCTGCCGCCATCAACGCGGAAAGCGACAAACCGATGTCGATATAGGGCGGCGTTTGCGGAAATAAGAGAATATATAGACCGGCTGCCGCTCCGCAAGCGGCAGCCTGGATCGGAACGACGAGCGCCGGGTCCGCTGCGTCTCTCCGCTTGATAGGGGCTGTGTCTGAAGACCGTTCATTCGCGATCCGCTTCTGCCTAGGAATGGAAATCAGCATAACAAAAACGACCGGAGTTAGGATGAGCGGCGATGCAAGCAGTATTTTCTCCAGCGTGAACGGCCAACCGAACTTGAGTCCCAGGGGCAGCTGCCAAACAGCTCTGAAGAGCGCGAGTGCCATACCGATATAGACGAACCGCATATTGATCCGCGCGACGCGGCGCATCTTGTCCTCTGTCGGCAATAAGGCCAGATTGGACGTTCGGGCTGCGGCAATCCACCAGAAAATGAACGTGAGGATGGCCATGGAGTTGTCTATCCCATAATACACTTCAAACATTTTTCTTCACCTCTTGCAACAAGAGTACCAATTGAATATCCAAAACCTGTGGAGACGGCATCCTTTTTCGATGGAAATGATCTTGAATGGAGGGAATCACGTTATAATGAGAATAATTTCGATGGAATGAAAGAAGAGATGGTGATGGAACATACTTTGCTGCTCGTCGACGAC
Organism: Cohnella silvisoli; assembly: GCF_021190915.1. Lineage (GTDB taxonomy): Bacteria > Bacillota > Bacilli > Paenibacillales > Paenibacillaceae > Cohnella > Cohnella silvisoli. Next base: position 183,032 of record NZ_JAIOAP010000013.1, on the reverse strand, counting down.
GAGCCCAAAATGTTGGAGATCATGGCGCCGTATTTAAGACAGGAGGGTTACCGAGTTGTGACCGCGACGACCGGTAAACAGGCATTGATAGTCGCTCAGGCGGAAAATCCGCTCCTTGTCGTATTGGACTGGATGCTTCCGGAGATGAGCGGGCTTGACGTTTGCCGGGAACTGCGGAAGACAGGCTCCTACGGTATCATCATGTTGACGGCTAAAACAGAAGAGTCTGACAAGATCATCGGGCTCGAGCTCGGAGCGGACGACTATATGACGAAACCGTTCAGCTTGCGGGAATTATCGGCTAGAATCCGTTCCGTCTCAAGACGCTTGCAAGGACATTCCGATGACAAACAAAAGATGCAAAGAGGGGATTTATCGATCTCCGAACCCACCTGCCAAGTATGGAAGAACGAGGAGGAAATCAAATTAACTCCAGTTGAATTAAAAATCCTGCTTGCTTTATCGAAGAAACCGGGAATTGTTTTCAGCCGACTGCAGCTTCTGAAGGCCGCAGTGGATGAGGAATTTTTCATCGACGAACGAACCGTGGATTCCCATATCAGCAATCTTCGCAAAAAAATCGAGGACAACCCAAGCGCCCCCCGATATATTCAAACCGTTTACGGGTTCGGCTATCGTTTCGGTGACCGCCTATGAGCGTACGAGGAAAAATGTTTATCGCGATGACGGTTATGATCATTTTGATCAGCTCGACGTTCATTCAACTGTCACTGGAATTTCTGGCGAACCGTTTCGAGAAATATTCGGCAGACAAAATAGCGAGTTGGTTTGAATCCTATTACGAAAACAATGAAAACTCATGGGACGGGATCGATCTTGCGAACATTCCCGATGGCGTCGATACAATCGGTCAGAATCATGGGGGGATCGCGCTTCTTTCACCGGACGGTCGTTTGTTGTTTCATAAAGGGCGGATCGAAGCTGACACCGTGCTTAAGAGCAAATACAAAAAAAAGATGATAACGGGCGGATCGCTCGCCGGTATCCTATATGTCGATCGTTGGGAATCGTCGGAGACGCTTCAGTTGAAGTCTTATCTCTTGCGCTGGATGGCAATCGGTTCAACAGTCGCGGCCATTTTTTCCGGAATCGTAGCCTTTCTCATTGGCTATTGGTTGGTTCGAATATTTACGCGGCCATTGCAACGCCTCATTCCGGCCGTCGAGAAAGTCGCGGGCAGCGACTTTCAATTTCAACTTCCGGTCACCACGAAGGATGAGTTCGGCAAGCTCACAAAAGCGTTCAATCAGATGACGCAGCGATTGCTGCATGCTGAGGAGGTACGCAAACGTCTGGTAGCCGATGTGGCTCACGAGTTAAGAACGCCGCTGACTATTATTCAGAGCAGACTGGAGTATATTCAGGAAGGAGGTCAACAGGTCCCGCCGGAAACGTTGCTGCCCTTGCAGGATGAGGTCATGCGCTTGTCCAAGCTTGTTGACGATCTCCATCAGCTTACTCTGGCTGAGGCGGGTAAATTACCGCTTGCGAAGCAACACATCGACCTAACCGAACTGCTTCAGAGAATGATCGAGATTTTAAAACCGGAGGCTGATGAACGACAGATCGGCGTCTCGATCGAATCTCATGCGAAGCGTGCGGTCGCACATCTCGATCCACATCGGATGATGCAGGTTTTCTATAATGTATTGAGCAATGCGATACGGTACACGATGCCCGGCGGAAGCGTCGCAATCCGCATTGCGGTCGACCATCGCGAGAATGGGGCTGCCTTTGCCGCCATATCCATCGCGGATACGGGAGTCGGTATCCCGGAAGAACAACTCACCTTTGTGTTCAACCGCTTTCATCGGGTCGAAGAAGCACGTTCCCGGCATGCGGGAGGCATGGGGCTTGGACTTGCGATTGCCAAGGAGTTCGTCGAAGCCCATCAAGGATCTATTACGGTGAAGAGTGAGGTCGATAAAGGAACGGAATTCACTATATTTCTACCCCTTTGTACGGAGGATTGAGCGGGAAATAGATAAACTAATCAGCATCAATAAGCTACATGCAGATGACCAACAACTCTCCTGAATGTGGCTTTCCTTATGACTATGGTTTGAAAGTTCCCATTATCCGATATAATGTGTTGACACTACGCACTCCACATATGTTGTGCTCGGAATAGGAACACAATTCACCCCTTTCGATTATCCGTGAGCCGAAAAAGAAGGGTATTCTTCAAAACCATTTCCTGGTTGAAGAATACCCTTCTATTTCCCTTTCATAGTAAGCCTCCCCATATAGACCCTGCTTCGATTGTGCGAATTTATGCGACAAATGCAGTGGTTTCTTCACCGGAAACGATAACACAAGCCACTTAACATTTGCTTAACCGCTTGTGGGAACAGGAAAAGCAATCTGCATTTCAATGCGATTTGAGTACAGGGAAGCTGCCCGTCGCATCTCGTTTCAATATTCTTTTATGCCCCCGAGTTGCTACCTAAAGATAGAGTAAAAAAACAAGGGTTACCCTCGAGCAGTTGGTTTGAACTGCATCTGGGTAACCCCGTTCAATATTCTACTTGTTCTTTTGCTCCAGCAATCGCAGCGCCATATGTTTCATGTCGATTTAATAAACCGACAAAGCATTCATTACCGTCAATTGTGTTGAAGATCTACAATCTGGGCGAATAAGGATAATTTCTTCATTTATTTTGACGTGCAAAACCATAATGGCACTCCGTCCGATAGCTCCAACAATCGCATCTTGAGGAATGTAAAAGAGCAGCGGGATCCGCTCTTCTGCTCTTTATTGTCGGAATATATCCCCTGTAAAAATATGAAGACAGTGCTCTTCAATTCGTCCGTTCAATCAGTATCGTTTCATGATGTCCATTCCACTTCATTTCGTACGCAAATATTTTTCGACCCGATTGATCCCCGGCCGTTGCCATCCTGGAAAGGATGGATGCTCTCGAATTCATGATGAAGATCTACAATGTCCTCTAGTGATATACTTGGCCGCCTAATATTTGAATAAGAATTTAAGCAAGTTACGTATTCTGTATAAATTTTCATTTTATCCGAATTCATATTAACGCAGGGGTCATCTTTACCATGAGAAAAAGCCCTTGCTCATTCCAGAAACGGAACGACCAAGGGCGCATATCATGTTTCGATATGTTCTTACAGTTCTGTGTACATGCGATAGATGAGTGCTGCTGCTTCCTGCTTCGTGGTTATCTTCTTTGGCTTGAAGGTTCCGTCCGTGTAACCTTTCATCATTCCGATTTGTTGGGTGAACGCAACGCTGTCTTTCGCCCAATTGGCAACGGATTTGATGTCGGTAAATGTACCATTCGCCTCACTATTTTGCCCAGTACTTGTAATATGGCGGTATTGCTTGAGTGCCCGTGTCAAGATGGTTGCGATTTCCTCCCGTGTTACAGTCTTCTGTGGCGCAAACGCGGTGTTGGATACGCCGTAGATCAATCCGGCCTGATAAGCCGCTGCAATATCCTCGGCAAACGGTGTCGTCTTCGTCACATCCTTGAACGGATGGCTTGATCCTTCCACGCTAAGCCCCAATGCTTTGACCAGCCAAGAAGACAGCTCTCCACGCGTGACACCCTGCTCGGGATAGAAGCGGTCGGCAGATTGAATGATTCCTTTGGCCAGCAAATAATGAACCTGCTGCTCACTCCAGTTGGCCTTCGAGACATCTGCGAAATTGCCGCCAGAAAGCATCACGGTATATTTGCTGAAATGACTCCGCTGCACATTCATCTTGCCGCTGGCAGCATCATAGATGCCCCCTGTCGCTTCCCACTTGCCCGTCTTCTCATTCAGGACAAATACGGTAAGCAAATCTTGCTGATCGGCGGACAGCTTGTCGATCACAGTCGGGTCAAGCGGGATCGACATCGTCACCGGCTTGTCAAATCGAGTTACAGGCTTTCCGCCAACTTCAGCCTGAAACTCCAGTACAGGTACGCCTTTCAATGCGGAGGCAGTTGTCGGTATCGTGCCGTTCACCTGCGTAAGCGGCGCAATATCAAGCAATAGATTCCCTGCTAGGTTCTGACTGCTGATGAAATCAGGGCTGAACGTAATGCCCGCAAGCTTATGCTGAATCGTCAAGTCATTCATGCTATTCTGTTGTGCGATACGCAGCAGATCGTACGGAATTTCTGCTCCGATTCGAACTTGCGCATCCACCTCCTCGAACGAGATGGTCAGATGCTTCTTCACTGCATTGTCAGGCAGTGTGCCTAGTGTTGCAAACAACGTTTGTTTGATCGCGTCGGCAGCTTGCTTGACAGCCGCAATACGCTCGCTAAGCGATACTGTATCAAGCACGACGGAAGCGGTGCTGCCCTCGAGCTTCAGCTTATCCTGACTTACAGTAAAAGTACCGTTCTTGTTCACGGCAGCCTGTCCTAGCGTTACCATCGCATCACGAACATCGTTGGCGGAAGCTTCGCCTTTGGCTGCCCCCTTCCATAACGCACCGGCTTCTTCAATCAGCTTCTTGGCCATTTCCACAGCCACGGCGCCGTCCTTTGCCGCCATAACCGCTGAGGCCGCATTGGTACGCACAACATCCGCTACGGCCTGAAGCACCTTTTTGTAGTCGGCGCCATCCAACCTGGAGCCAGAAAGCGAAGGGACCATCTTCAAAAATGCGCCGATCTGATCCGCCGCTGCCACGGCTTGTTCCGGATTGGAGATGCTGGAGGCAATCGCCTTCAGATCTTGTGCGATTAGCTGCACCGAGGCTGCGATCTCGGCAGACGAAGCAGAAGATTGGAGCAGTTGATCCAGCTTGCCAAGCTTCTCCTTCAAGTCGCGTGAAGCTTGATCGAATTGGGAACCGGATGGTTCCGTTCCCGATCCTCCAGTTCCCAGGCCAGTTCCCGGGTCTGTTCCTGGGCCCGTCCCTGGACCCGTTCCCGGGTCGGTTCCTGGGTCAGTTCCTGGGTCCGTTCCCGGGTCGGTTGTGGAAGCGATCTCGACCTTGACCTCGTTGGAAGCCGGACTGTCTCCTCCCGCGTTGACCGCCTTCACAGTGAAGTAATAGGTCGTTCCTCCCGTCAGGCCGGCAGCCGTATAGCTATGGACGGATCCGTTAACGTTAGCTGTCTCAGTGCCATAAACACCCGACTCCGTGCTCTTATATACTTTGTAGCCTGTCGCTCCCTCTACAGCGTCCCAGCTCAACACGGCCTTTGCATCGCCAACGGTCGCCTTCAATACTGGCGCTGCAGGAGGCGCGATGTCCTGTACCGTAACCTTCGACGGCGTGCTTGTAGCTTGCGCCGTGGTCGCTCCGTTCTTGTTCGTGACCACCGCGTAATAATATAAGATCCCTTCGTCATTCGTAGGGGGCTCATAAGCTGCAAGAATCGCCCCGTCGATCGGCGTCCCGTCCTCCGTGCTGTCGGTTGGGCTGCTGTACCATTGATAGCTCAGCTCGCCGCCGTCGCTTACAGCCGCAGGCACATGCAGTGCAACGCTGCGACCAAGGCCGGTCAGCAACTCCGCCGGCTCCGCGGCAACCGGCGCCGAGGACTCGGCAGCCGTCACAGTTATCGTCTGGCTGTCGACTGCCCCTGCAACATTCTCCCAGAGCCGCCCGTTCCATCTCTGCTTCTGATAGACAGCCGTAATCGTATAGCTGCCGGCAGCATCCGGAATGTAGACGGCTTGATAGCGGTCACCGAAGTTCTCGAACGGCACTTGCTGATCCGGTGCATCGGACAAGCTCCAACGGATCGGAACATACCGCTCATCGCCCGTCACGACGCCTTGCTCGAATTGCCTGTCGCCGCTTGCCGTCATAACGACTGCAGCGCCCGGCATCACTGCAACAGCGTTCGCACTGATCTTATTATTCGCGGTTTGTGCAGGGATGGGCCGCTCGTCATACACCATGACGCTTACCTTATAGTTTTCAAAACTGCTTTTGTTGTCGACATAGGCAACGTATAACTTGCCATCGGAGACGACAGTGGATATTTCATTCGCAATACTGTCTGTGAAGCCCGCGCTTCCGAGCTGCGTCCACCCGCTGCCGTTGAATTGCAGGGCCGTCGCTTTATTGCCGTTCTCCTTATCAATATAAGTCAAGAATAGTTGATCGTCGGATGCCGACAGCTTAGGTGTATCCGCTTCTCCTTTAGATAAGTCTTTCCCTACCTCGATCCACTTGTCTCCATCAAACTTTTTGACATTGACCTTGTATACTCCCGTTTCCCCAGATTTGTCCAAGTAAGCAACATACAGTTCCCCCTTGAAGGACACGAGACTTGGCGCAAACCCTAGCCCTGCCGAGAGGGGGTCGCCTACGACTTCCCATTCCCAAGTTAAGGGATTCCATGTTTGGACAAGGATCTTGTTATTGACGTTAATATGACCCTCGACGTAGGCGACATAGAATTTCCCGTCAACCACCTGTAGGGAAGGAAGGGCTGCAGGAGCATATTTCTCAACAGAAGGAATGAGATTTTCTCCATAGGGATGAACTCCCAATGTAGTTAACCCGAAGCTTGCATTCCCAAAAATGTAATACATATTTCCCTTGTCGTCAGTATCAAACGTAGGGTCAAAAATAGACTTATTTACGCTAATCCCGGATAGTCGGGTATTCCATTTCCCTTCGGAGAAGAATGCGGAGTTCAGCCTCCCCTGCAATTGGTATTCTGCATTATAATCCGCATAGATCATATACGGAATGCCGTTAACGACCTTCAGCCTCGTATAGCCGACAGGCCCTGGAGTGAAGTATAGATCGCCGAGTTGCGTCCACTGCGTACCGTCGTACTTCACTGCGGAAGCCTTTCGATTGACGGTTTCCTGATACCCCAGATAAATATTGCCTTCGTGAATATCCATCGAGATATCTCTCTTTGAACCAGCCATCGTCGGGTTAGCATCGCCAACGACATACCAGTCTTTCTTCGCTTCAATCACAGTCAGCATAACGGTTTGCTTATCGGTCTCGCCGACGGCATCTTCCCATGCTCCGCCGTTCCACTTCTGCTTCTGGAACGTTGCGGTGACGGTATATTCACCTGCCTTGGTCGGTCTATAGTCGGATGTATAGACGGTGCCATTCTGTTGGAATGCGCCATTCCGGCCCTTCTCCGTCGAACTCCATGCGATCGGCACATACCGCTCGTCCCCGACAGCGGCTCCCGCCTCCGCCTGACGGTCTCCATAGGCTGACAGCGTCACCGCCGTACCCGCACGAACAGTCGCCGAGTTCGCGCTCACGCTATTATTGGAAGAATCGGCCGTCTGAGCCGACAGGCCGGCCGGCATCTGAGCCTCTGCCCCAGGAATCACCATAACCTTCGCAACACGGCTGGCAGCCTTCGAGAATAATCCACTGGCTTCGTGCGTATTCGTGATTACAGCGTAATAATAGGTCGTGCCCGTATCATTCATCGAAGCCTGATAGGTGGATGCTTCCGCTCCCGTTATGGCTGTAGACCCAGCTAGATCGGAAGCCGAGCTGCCGTACCATTGATAACTGAGCTTCCCTCCATCGCTTGCCTCTGCATATACGCTCAGCGTAACGCTGCCTCCCGCACTGACACGCGCATCGGTCGGCTGGCCTATAACTACCGGCACAGCCGCCCTAACCGCAATCGTCATCGACTGCTCGCTTGTCTCTCCTTCCACATCGCGCCATGCGCTGCCGTCCCACGCCTGCTTCTGGAACGTTGCCGTTACCGTATGGTTACCCGGCTTCAGCGGTGTAAAATTGGATTTGTATCCATTCTCCGTCTTGGTAAACTCGCTGCTTTGCCCTAATTCCGGAGAGTTCCATTCCGTGGGCACGTACCGCTCGTCTCCAACATGCTCCCAATTCTCCGCTTGCCGGTCTCCCCATCCCGTTAACGTCACCGAATCGCCTAGATTGACGGTGGCCGAGTTGGCTGAAATGACGTTTGCGTCAGCATTGGTTTCAATTGGTTTTAGAGACAGTGTCCTAGTTTTAAATGCTATGCCGTTCGTTTTTAATCCATTGCTCAAGAACAATTGGTCGTTAACAGGCAAGACCTTTAGCGTGTTTATATTTCCCAGACTCCAGAGTTCATCTTGATATGGAGCGTATATTAGATTCCACGAATTTCCTGTGTAACTAAATAGCGCCGGGGAATAGGCATTAGTTGGTGTGGAATAGGATATAGCAAGATAAGTCACACCTTTATACAGGGCAAGGGACGTTTGGCGCACCGCAAAGGGATAAAACCCCTTCTTCTCTCCCACCGGTTCCCATGAGGCTCCGTTGTACTTCATAACCACGCCTTTTCTGCTGAGTATGCTGTCTGCATAAGCTACGTAAGGGATACCGCCAGCTACATCCATGGATAAGGCTGTCACCTCTCCTTCGGAGAAGCCCGGATTGCCAAGAGACGCCCACTGATCTCCGTTCCATGTCATGACCGTCGCCTTCTTCTGATTGGCCAGGTCCTTGTAGGAGAGATACAACGTACCGTTGTCCACCTTCAGCGTCGGTTCTTCTATCGTTCCAGCCGACAAGCCGGCGCTGCCGACCGTCTCCCAATCCTTCCCATTGTACGTCTTCACTGTCGCTTTAGAGCCATTGGCTAAATCAATGTACACCACATATAGTTTGTTGTTCACCTTGTCCATAACAAGTTTTAAGTTTCGGACTTCTCCGTCCGAGAATCCTCTCGTCCCCAGATCAGCCCACCCCGAGTCGTCTCCAACCCGTACAGTCGCCTTATTGTTTTTATCCTGAATAGCCATATAGATAGTGTCTTTGTTCACGGCAATCGATGGGTTGTACCCCCATTGATCACCACTATTATTTGGTATATTTATATTTTCCCATGTTTTCTTAAGTTGATTAAAAGAAGACATTCTGACTTCGAACGACGGTAAATAATTAACAAGAGCAGCTACATAAGCAGTACCGTTATCCGAATCCATCGAGAAGCTTCCGTCAAGAAAAGCTGTGTTGCTGGCAGCTATGTCTTCCCATTGTTCCACGTTAGGTCGCAACGTCTTCGTATCGATATCGCCTGGAACATCCTTCCACTCGCTGCCGTTCCATCGTTGTTTTTGAAATTTCGTAACGATCTCGTAATTTCCATTCGCTTGGTAAATTTTCTTCTTCTTATTATAAACATAGGGAGCGAGCGGCACATACCTCTCATCTCCGATGGCAACGCCGGGCTCCCCCTGTCGGTCTCCGATCGCCGTCGCCGTGATTCCCCTATTCCTCAGGTTCCATGAATTGAGGCTTACCTTATTGTTGTCCTTATTCGCCTGGATCGGATTCACGACAGCCTGTGCGACGACCGCTGCCGGATCCCCGGACGCGAAGACGGGCGCCGCGCTCATTCCATTTCCCCACAGCATACTGAAGAGCGCCAGCCCTGTACCGATTTTTTTCATTCGTTGCCCACTACGCACATCTTCCCCTCCTATTACGATATCATGATAAGCGTTGATATCCGATATTGTAATAAGAGCTGCTGACAAATCGCTGACAAAATACGAGCTTCCTGATGATTTATGTCGAATGTTTTCTATTTTGCCTATCTCATCGCATGATAATAAGCTGAAGCTGCCGGATCCAGATTCGTATCGTATACCTCAACGCATAACCGTTCCAACCGTTCCGCCCAACGACGCATTTCGCCCAAGCCGCCTGCGGCGTAAGCGCTCTGCAGCAGGAGCAACTGCGCCTCCTTGATCGGCTGTCTATCCAGCAGCTTCATGCACCACTCGATCGACGATCCGAATCGTTCTTCCTTATAGCAGCTTTCCACAAGCCGCTTCAGCACGTCCTCATATTTCTGCGACAGGCTGACCTGCGCAAATTGCGACCAAGGCCAATCCTGGTTCCCCATATAGTCTCCTCGGTATAACCAAGCCGCCTTCTCCAGCGCTGTACGATCCGAATTCGCAAGCAGCGCCTTGTATTGCTGCTCGAATTCCCCGGCGTCCCAATGCACGCGGCCAAGCGTCAGCGAATAGCAATCGTCGGCATAAGCAAGGCGCAAAACATCCGGACTGATCGCTCCCAGATTTTTGCGCAACGCATAGATCGCGGTCTGCAAGTTGACAAGCGCTTTCTTCGGGTCCTGATTCGGCCACAACAGCTCGCATATCTCATATTTGTGCTTCTTCTGCCCGTTGCAATGCAGCAGATAAGCGAGCAGTTCCTTCGCTTTGGAGCGGCTCCATTTCACGGGTTGAGCGTCCAGCAGCACTGCAAAGTCGCCCAGCGTTTGAATGCTCACGTTCTCCCCGCCGGCTCGTTGTTCCTGTCCCTGCTGATGCTTCTCGGTCAGCCGCTCCACCGTTTTCGCAAATCTCGTTGGGTGAATCGGTTTGAGAACGTAATCGATCGCGTTCACCTCGAAAGCTTGCGTGGCATAATGATTGAAAGCCGTAATGAACACGATCTGGACATGCGGCATCCGCTCGAGCAGCCGTTCGGCCAGCTCAAGCCCGTTCACGCCCGGCATTTCGATATCCAGGAATGCGCAATCCGGATTGTGCTCTTCTACAGACTCAAGCGCATCCAACGGGTTCGTAAAAGCGCCCGACAGTTCAATGCCGTTCTCGATCAGCAACTCTTTCAATTCTTCCAATGTTTCGTATTCATCATCCACGATTACTGCTTTCAATCGCTTCTGCCCCCATCCTAGTCGGTCGGAATCGTGATGCTCACTTTGGTGCCTGCGCCAGGTCTGCTCTCGATCTGCAGTCCCGTTCCGTAAATTGCCTGCACACGCTTATTAATGTTCGTCAGACCGACGCCCCGGTCCGTCCCGCCGCGCAACAGCTCTTCCAGCCGATTCTCTTCGATACCCGCGCCGTCGTCTTCTACGATAAGCCGCACACAGTCCTGCTCCTGCCTGACGCTCAGCCGAACGGTTCCGCCCTCCACTCTTCCCATCAAGCCATGCCGGACGGCATTTTCGACAAGCGGCTGGATCATCAGCATCGGAACGGCAATGTCGATATCCGGATCGATGTCATAGATGACCGTAAGCCTCTCTTTGAACCGTTCCTTCTCGATTGTCAAATAAGCTTCTACCGTCCGCAGCTCCTCGGCTAACGAAATCAGTCCGTCCTGGTTGTCGAATGAGAAGCAGCCCCGCAAATAATCCGACAAATAAAGCAACAGCTCCTTCGACCGCCCAGGCTCCCGGGTGCTCAAGGACGAAATGACGCTTAGCGCGTTATAGAGAAAGTGAGGCTTGATTTGCGCCTGTAAAAAGGATAGCTCCGCGGTCACGAGCGCGCCCACGGACGTTCGGAGCTGAAGCAGCGTATGTACCCGGGCGATCAGTTCTTCCGATTCGAACGGCTTGGCGATATAATCGTTCGCCCCGGCCTCCAATCCTGCCCGAATTTCTTCCTTCCTGGTCTTGGCCGTTAACAGCAGCACAGGAAGCTCAATCATGGAGAAATGCTCGCGAATGCCTCTGAGCACCTGCAACCCCGTCATGCCAGGCATCATGATATCGAGAATAACCAGATCGTACTTGCGACGGCTGTCGATCCGATCCATGGCATGCCGACCATCCCTTACCGTCTCAATGGCTGCATCCTCGTCCGTCAACAAATTAAGCAACGCCTTCATGCTTGCTGCATCATCCTCGGCGATCAAGATGGAATAACGCCCGTTCCTCTTGCCATTTCCCTCTATCTGACGGTTCAATGCCTCTTCCGCTGTTGCGACAACCTCCGCTTCGCCCTCCCTCGGCCGATCGGCAGGGAGCGATCTGCTCATGACGTTGCTTGCCGGTAAAGTAAAGCTGAAGCGCGAGCCCTTATCCGGAACGGATGATACGGCGATCGTTCCGCCATGAAGCTCGACCAACTGCTTTGCGATGGGCAGCCCAAGCCCGGTCCCTTGAACCGATCTATGATCCCCGGAATCCACCTGATAGAACGATTGAAAGATGAACTGCAATTCTTCCGCAGCTATTCCTTTCCCCGTATCCGCAACCCATAGCTCCAGCATCGTCCCGTTCAGCCTGCCTCCAACTTCCACGCTGCCGCTCGTTGTGAATTTCAACGCATTGCCGAGCAGATTGTAGTAAACCTGCCGAAGCCGGTCCGGATCGGCCATTACAGCCGGAAGCGCCGCGGGTATCGAATTGATCAAACGGATCGACTGGGCATCGGCCTGAGGTTTCAGCACCTCCAAAACCGTTCCCGCCGTTCTTCTTACGTCTACGGAAACGAGATGAAGCGATATCGCTCCTGCCTTTAAGCTGGAAATAACGAGAATATCGTCGATCAGCTTGTTCAAACGCCGACCGGCCGTCACTGCGATTTGCAAATCCTCCCGGTGAGAGGGCTTCAACCGATCGCCAGATTGTTTCAGCACCGACTGAGTCAGATTGATCATACCGTTTAACGGTGTTCTTAGATCATGAGAGGTGTTCGCCAGAAATTCATCCTTCAGCTTGTCGAGCGACAACAGCCTGGCATTCATGTCCTCCATCGTACGGAAAGCGTTATTGTAGTGCCGCGACAGAATAAGCGACGTAATCAGCGTAAACATCGCGTACGACGCATTTCCAACATAGTTGTCGCTCTTCATGTTGTTCACATAAAGCATGCCGTCCGCAAAGGAGAGGATGACGCAAATAAAAGCGACGAGCAGATAGATAACGCCTTGCCTTTCCAGTCTGCCATAACGTCCGCGAAGAAGAGCCGCGAGCAAGAGCAGAACAATCCATACGTATAAGAGAAGGCCGAGCAGCAAAAACACGTTTTCCGCTCTGGTGACAACATCAAGGGGCAGCAGCAAATAAAAAACGGCGTACCCTCCCATAAAAACCAAGATCGTCAGCAGCATCCAACGAGGCAGCAAATGGCTCATAATTTCCCTCAGGAACATCAAAACCAGTACGATCGACGCATACATCATTGCATTTTGCAGCCTGAACAAGATATCAGCCGGCCAGTGCGGAAACAGCTGCAGCATCAGCTTTTCGCCGTACATCATTTCATACAGTCCGCCAGTCAGGCAGTATCCGCTGTAATAGAGAAAGCTTAAGTCCTCACGTCTTCCGATATAGACAAAGAGATAATACAGACCGCTGACGAACAGACAGGCCGCTACTAACGTGTTGATTATGGTCAAGCGGCTGGACATCGACATGATTTCGGAGGAGTGCCCCAAATATAGGCTCTGTACGATGCCTCCGGCCTTATAATCGAAATTCGCCACCTGAATCGTAATATCCAGCTCGTTTCTTTGGGGTGTGAATGCCGTCGCATAAGGCCTATTGGACATCGCGTAATCCGGTTTGGTCAGACCCGGGCGGCCGCTTCCCCCGACTTCCACCCCGTTCACGAATATCCGGTTCGACATGCGAATGCTGGTCATCTTCAACCCCAGCAGCTCGTCATGATCCTTGATTTTAACCCGAAGGCGATAGGTGGCGGCTCCATAGTTCGTCGTCTTATGAAGCGCAGCGTTTGTCCAAGCCGCAGGCACGCGCACGAATTCGCGACTTGACGGCGACAGTGCCCCGGATCGAAAATCATCGGGCATTAGAAGCTTGTTCCAGTAAAATTCCCACTCGCCATCCAGCTTCACGGCGCCGTCCCTGCCGAAGTCCCAGCCGGAGAGATCAAGATAGCCTTGCCTCGCAAGAGGTTGAAAGGATGTCGAATTACGAACGCTGATCGCCATAATGCACAGCATTGCTGCGACAAATAGAATCGGAACAGCGAGCTTGAACCATTTCATCGGTCTGATCGGTCTGACCAGCTTCTTTAGCTTCATCCATTTTCATCCTCGTACCGTCGATTTCTTGCTCATCCTTTCATTCTCGGCTAGTTCGGTTGATTTCGTCAATGATTGACACAAAACAAGCCGGATTCCTTAGCGTACGTTTTTCGCGTTTTTGTTGGCGGTTCTCTCCCCTTACTCTTCAGGCTTTATTATTCACCTGTCAACCGATTTCGGCGACGAGTCCGTCGTAGGCGGCGATGACACCCAGATCGCACTCAAGCTTATCGTGAGGCCGAACTTCCGAATGCGAGAAATGATAGGCGAAAAATAACGTTCGCTCATCTCCTCAACTGGCGATTCCACATCTTGTCACCGTATAGCCCCGTATCCGATGCGTATAACAGCTTGACTCTGCCATCGCTCACGATGTAGTTGACTGTCGGTGACGAGCAAGTGTTTGACCATGATCATGGACAGCCCTAGAGATTACCACTCTTTTACGAAAACGCCGAAATTCGTGTACTGAAGAATATTTTCTCAAGGGCTGTTGAAACAGGTATCGCCCATGTAAAGGAACCCAAAACCAGAGCTTCTAAACGCAAGGTGGCTCTACCCTCGACCATGTTACAGGAAATAAAGGATTACTACCTACACAAGCTTGACGAGCGTGAAAAAATCGGGGACATGTGGGAAGGCGGCCAATATAACTTCATGTTCTGCCACCCGAACGGCAAAGCATTCCATCAGGAAAGGCCATACTTGTGGTTCCGTGAACTTATCAAAAAGAACAAGTTAAGGTATATACGTTTCCATGAACTCCGCCACACTTCGGCTTATTCAGAGGCAGATACCAGAAAGCCCGCCGTACCGCAAGCCGGATCGCATATCTTATCGTTTGGCGTCAGCGCCAGCAGTTGGACCATCATATCGTGAATAAAGATCTCCTTGCATATCCAGGTCTTTAATATCACGTTCGTACAGTTCGTCGAGGCCAGTGATCATCTTCTGCAATACTTGCGGGGTTGGCACCAGAAACATAGCATCTTGCATATAACGCGAGAAGGCCGATATGTTTGCACCATTCATTTCCTTAATAAAAGGGAATACCTTTGTTCCAACAATATCAAAAATGATTCGCGAATCTTTCGTCTTGAATTTACCCCATCGCATGGACTGCCCTGCTTCGTCTTGAGGGAAAATCTTCGGTACAGCTTCACCGCTCAATGCCTCGAAGCTCTCGTTTTCCAGTTCCTTCTCATCAAGGGAACGAATAACATTAAGTATGTAAGCTGTTCTATAACGGTTAAGGGGTTGGTAATGCCGCCCACTCAGATATCCGACCATGTTTTTTCAACTTTATTACGCACATCTCCTGTTAGCATCCATCTTAATCCTATCTGTCTGTTCATCAAAACTGTGCCACTCTTTTTCCAATCCTGAAAATCATCATAAACCATCATTTTGACATCTGCATGTCAGCGAGTATGTTTGCACTTCCATTCTAATGAAAAGAAGAACAACCCTAACCTGCAGTTGTTCTGTTCAATTCAAATATCTTTTTTCAATCTGCTCGGCCCAGCTCGGAATGGAATCAGCGCGATGCAGAATCGAACCATCACTAATCTGAAGCACCCTAACACCTTTTACGCTGCTATTATCAATGACGATTAGATGGTCAATTAGGTGTAGATTTTAAGTAAATTCCGAATGGAAGTGTCATGTCTCCTGATAATATCCTCAGTAGGGATATGATGTCCGCCATTTCTAACCCTCGCTGCAACTCGTTCTATGTTTAAATGATAATCACCCAAACCAACATAAAACATGGTTATTTCAAATTCGCTAGCCTTCGCATCACGCATGAGACGAATGGCGTTACCTCCTGCTAATGTAGTTTCAATCGAAAAATCTCGTCTGTGACGAATGCAATCTCTAGCCAATCGGATAGCTTCCTTGCCCGCAGATACTCAATGTTTACGCTGATTCCCAGCCGATCTACAATTAGGTTTCGAATCGTACTTTTGCCGCTGCCATTATTACCGGCAAATACATACATGATCGGTGTCTGTTCATGCATGAGAGACATCCGAATCGGCAACGGGGACAATGTCGCCATTGTTGTATTCCTTTACAATTTGGCCTTCCGTCGTTTTGTATACAATGTATGTGTCGTTAGCTTTTGCATCCAGCTTAGCGCGATCTCCTGTTAGCTTAATCCATTTCTCTAGATCTTTGAATTTATCCATGGGCTTCACCTTCCCATCATCAGTAACGGTATTTGATTCAATTATAACACAGCAGAACAATTTGACATTACACACGGACCCGGGCAGTCTCTAAAAGAGAGCATCCGATAATGGACGCTCTCTTAAACATTCCGATTTTCAGTTAAAATCATCGGATGTATCTACCCATTTCAAATCCAAAACAATAGAAACCTCAATTTTATCGTTCAATACCTTATTCCTGTAGTCCTGCCCGGCAGTCGTAAACGACGCATACTTCGCAGAATATTGATAATTCAGGACTTCTATGTATCGACTCGACATATTCCTACCACGCACTCCACATGCCCCGTATGAGGAAACATATCCACAGGCTGAACCTCGACGGCTCTGTATCCCCCGTCCTCCAGCAGCTTCAAATCCCTTGCCAATGTAGAAGGATTACAAGATACATATACAATCCGCTCAGGTCGAAGCTCCAGCATCGTCGAGATGAGCGCCGGGTCGCAGCCTTTACGGGGAGGATCGACGACGATGACGTCGGGGGTGATCCCATCCGCTTGCCAGCGTGGCATCACGACTTCAGCAGCTCCGACGGCGAACTCTACATTGTGGATACCGTTGAGCAAGGCATTGCGCCGCGCATCCTCGACGGCTTCCGGAATGATCTCGACTCCATACACTCGTCGAGCATAGCGCGCTAGAAATAATGATATCGTACCAGCTCCGCAATAAGCGTCAACGACAATCTCTTCACCCGTCAAGCTCGCATACTCCACAGCCTTACTATACAATCTCTCCGTCTGCTCCGGATTAACCTGAAAGAACGACCGAGGTGATATCGCGAATTGGATCCCCGCAATATCGTCATAGATGACATCCTCGCCCCACAGAACACGCGTCTGCTCGCCGAATACGACAGGGGTCACGGCTGTATTCACATTCTGGCACACGCTTGCGACACCAGGTACCTTCTCGCGAATGAGTCCCACCAATTCCTGAACGTGAGGGATATTGGCACCATTCGTGACAAGCACGACCATTCGCTGGCCGGTCGTCCGCGCATGGCGAACAACGACATGGCGAAGCAGACCGTGACCGGTGGAGCGATTATAGGCTGAAATATCGAGCAGTCTAGCCGCTTCTTTCACCGCGCGAACCAGTACCTCGTTCTCTTCCTGTTGAATAAGGCAGGCGTCCATCTCCACGATGTCATTGCTTCCCTGTTCATAGAAGCCGCCGATCAATCCGCCATCTCCGAACCCGATTGGCACTTGCGCTTTATTCCGGTAGCGCCATGGGTCGTTCATGCCAATCACAGGATGTACGATGACACCCTCGCCCCCATCTTCCCCAGCAACTGCCAGCTTCCCGATCCGCACCAAGTTGTCCACCACGTGCTGTCTTTTCCAGCGAAGCTGCTCCGCATAATCCAAGTGCTGCAGCTGACAGCCGCCGCAGGTGTCATAGATCGGGCATGGCGCATCGCGGCGTCCCGAGCTCGTCACCAACAACTCGGTCATCCGGGCCTTCCCGAACGATTTGCCGATGCTGACGACTTCCGCCCGGACCTTCTCCTCGGGCAACGCACCACGAACAAAAAGGGTATAGCCCTCGACCCGGCCTACCCCTTCTCCTTCATGCGTCAATCCGACGATATCGCATACGACTTGCTGACCCACGGCAACGGGAACACCGGCAATCGCCAACGGCGTCCCGCCACCGCGCGATGATGCTCTCCCGTTCCCGCTAGATCCCTTATGACGATGCTGCCTGCCCCTGCTGTCTTTACCGCTCCGTCCGCTCATAGCTGCAATGCCCGCCCAGCGCCGTTTTTCCGATACGATGATTCACCAAGCTCATCCACGATAACGTTAAGATGCGCTGGCAGCAGATTAAAAGTACAAGGAAGCGTACCCCCGAACTCCCCGTCTACGTTCAACTGTACGCGATCATCCGATTCCACGACGACTCGATTAGTTTGAAAATGTATGAAGTGCGAGTCATGCAGCACGGGCTCACCCCGCATGACCATAGTCGCGATCCTTAAAAATTCCGCTAAGTTGCATTTGCGCAAAGCAAGCACATCGAACAAGCCGTCGCTCGTGCTCGCATTCGGCGCCAGACGGTCGAAGCCTCCCACGGAATTGCTGTTAGCGATTAGGAAAAGCATGAATTCCTCGTCGAACTCACCGATTCCTTCGGCTGAAATACGCATTTGGGTTGGACGAAGACGCGTGATCTTCTCCAATCCCTTCATATAATAGGCAAGCTGTCCGACCATCGTCTTCAGCTTGCTCGGCACTTCGTAAGTGAGCTCTGTCAGAGAACCGCCGCCGGAAATATTAATAAAATACCTATCGTTTGCTTGTCCTACATCTATGGGAGTTGTGTAGCGGCCGATCAGTAAATCGCATGCGTCCTCCCACTTGCGAGGAATCCCATGCGCCCGCGCGAAATCATTGGTCGTTCCGAGCGGCAAAATGCCCAACGACGGTCTGCGCTCATGTTCGGAGATCCCGTTAACGATTTCATTCAGCGTACCGTCTCCGCCGGCTGAAATAATCATATCAAAGCCGCGCTCCACCGCATCGGAAGCGGCTTTAATCGCATCGCCTTCATTTTCCGTCGCATGGCATGATGTTTCAATACCGCCCCGCTCAAGTCGCTGTAAAATAGCCGCAAGCTTACGTTTGACTTCCTCCCGGCCGGAAGTCGGATTATAGATTAACCGGGCTCGAATAATATCCAACCGGATCGGATCCCCTCTACATCTCTCGTTCAATCCATTAGCTTTCCATAGGATCTAGCCAATCTCGCGTTTGCCGTACAATCCAATCCGCGATACGCGGATGCGGCATTAACGCGCGTCCATCATATCGGCATGCTAATCCCTCTAACCGACGCGGAATAACTTCTTTGGTAAAATATCCTTCGCTCAGGAATAAGGCAATAACGATAATATCGTTGTGCGGATGACTCCTATGTAACCCTTGCCATCGCTCTTTCACCTGATTCGGCAGCAATAACGCCGTCGAACAAGCACCGAATCCGCCGAACCTCATTAATTGATCCGATATCGCCGCGAGGCCCTGTTCCCAAGCTTCCTGAAATCCCGCTTCTTGGCTCCCATGCCCGATGAGCAGGAAGCTTTCCTTGGCCGGCATCGTCGACATTTCCTTCAGGCGATCCAGAACGACACCGACCAGCTCCGGATCGTCATTCATCGGTTTGCCATAAGTTAGCTCGGCCGATATCCGATAGCACTCCAGATCTGTTTCCGTCCTTGGCGCGTCATAAGCACCGAGAGCCCAGCCGATCTCATCGACATGAGTGCTTCCGGAGGACACGAACAAAGGTAAGGCTAATAAATGCGTTACCCCGGACGCTTCCAATCGATCTATGCCGTCTTGGATCAATCGGCCCTCCACCAATTCAAGGAAAGCCGCTTCCACCTCGAGCGAAGCTCCCAATTGCGCGCGAGCTGCCTCAAGCGTCGCGTCGACGAGAGCCACCCATCCCGGTTCCCGCGAACCATGGCTAATGACTAACAAGCCCGGTTTCATGCAAGAGCTTCCGCCTTTCTTATCAAGCAATTAAGCCTTCACATTCATGCTATAGAATCGTAAAGCCAATGTCAACGCCAACCCTCCCCCCTTCGCCAACCCCATTCCACCGTAATATAGGAAAACCGCCAGACCATTGGCCTGACGGTTTTCCTCCTTCACTCTTTTACAGCCTTTCCTTACTTCTTCGAAGCAAGGAAAGCATTAAGCTGTTTCTGTTTCTCGGCAAGAACCTTATCAAGTCCGTTCGCTTTCTCTTTTTTCTGGAATTCAGCCGCTTTGGACGGATCGATCGCTCCCGTCTCTAACCCGGCTATATATTTGCTGCGAACGGTAACGAGGGAAGCCGTCTGCGACTTAACCGGTTGGGCGTTAAAAGTGAAGCCAAGCGCCGGCGATAATTTCGCGCCCCTGTTGAAATTCTTGAATTGATCCCATTTGTTCGAAGCTTCCGTATCCCATACGTAGTTCAGGAACTGGTTGCCGAACATCCAAGTTGCGCCCGGGTTGTAGTTAGCTGCGCTTGGACCTGCTTTGATGATCTCGCTGGACTTTTTCACATAGTGATCGCCTTCGATCCCGAAGTTGAGCAGGTTGTTCAGATACTTGTCGGAATGCAACAGATTGATGAACATCATAGCCCGAGCAGGATCTTTGGAAGTGGAGGAGATACCCAGCATCGAACCGGCTGTCTCGCCTGTCGATACGGTACGTTCCGTCATATTGATTTGTTTCAGCTTGCCTGCCATGCCGGCAGCGATTGCAACCTCGGCATCCTTGCCCGGCTTCAAGGAAGCCACGATCATGAACACGTTGCCTTTCTTCATCGCATCTTGGCCGGACAGTTGCGTCGTTGCAGCGTCTTTGTTCACGTAACCTTTCTTAAAGAAAGAGCGCGTAATATTCAGTTGGTCCATATACTTCTTATCGTCGAATCTCGTAATGACTTTCGTGCTTGTGCCGTCTTTACGGATGAGACCCTCGATTGTGGTATCGCCAAGGAAGTCATGTTGGATAAAATAGTGAGAGTTGAAGTTGTCGCCGTCACGGAGGAACAGCGGGGTCATGGCCGGCATCTTCGATTTGACGGTCGCCAGAATCGAGTCGAGATCGGCTACGGTTTTCACTGCATTCAGCTTAGCTGTCAACCCGAGCTTGTCGGCCACATCTTTACGGTAAATAATACCGCCTTGCGCCGCCAATTCTTTGTTCGTCGGAACGCCATAGTTATGGCCATTCACTTTAGCTCCTGCCAAGAATGCAGGATCGAGAGTTCTCTTGATGTCTTTGCCGTATTGATCCAACAAGTTGCCGTCAGGTCCGTTTGAATCATCCAGCGCCAGGAAAACCTGTTTAGCTACGTCGTTGGCATGGCCGTTCCATTGGGCCGTGAAGATAATGTCCATCGGCTCGCGGCTTGCTTTGAGCAGGTTCATTTTACTGTCCCATTGACCCCAGTCGATAGGCTGCAGATCGATCGTTGCATTGATTTTGTTTTTGAGATAATCGTTGATTTTGGCCTCTACTTCGGCTTCATCTTTCGCCGGAGAGCCCGGGTAATACAAGGAAAGCTTGTATTCCGGCAGCGTGGAAGATGCGGCTGCCGCCGAGAACGTGGACATAATCAAGCACATTCCCAAAATCAGAGCAAAGCTCTTTCCAATCTTACTGGTTCCCTTAAACATGCGGTATTGCCTCCCTTTTCAAATAATTGCGAATGTATACTCAACCGGCCGGTAACCGGATAGAGCCGATCCTAATCGAGGAGCCGTCTCCTCGGCTTGTTAGCCCTTTATCGCTCCGACAGTCAGTCCTTTGACGAAGAAACGCTGGAAGAACGGATAGGCGAATACGATAGGACCGATTCCGACGACCGCCATGGCCATTGTCACCGTCTCCGTCGGCAATTGGAAATCGGGATTCTGAGCCAGAATGGCCGAGTAAGCCGTTGAGTTGGCGCTTAGGAAAGTGATATCCAGCAAAGCCTGATACATTCGGAACTGGATGCTGATCAAACTGTCTTGATTGATGAAAAGCAAACTCAAAAACCAATCGTTCCAATAATTCAGCGTACAGAATAATCCTACGGTTGCAAGCACGGGCAGCGACAGCGGCAACACAATCTGGGCGAAAATACGCCATTCACCGGCTCCATCGATTTTCGCTGATTCCATGAGAGCCGCCGGCACCGAGTTGGTAAAGAAGGTCCGCAGAATAAGAACGTAGAACGGCTGCACGAAGTAAGGAATCATGAGCACCCATATCGTGTCCCGCAGATGGAAGCCTTGCGTATATAACAGATAGAAAGGAACCAAACCGCTGTTAAACAGCAGGGTAAAGAACATGATGAAGGAGAAAACCTTGCGATGCTTAAAGTCCTGTCGCGAGATGGGGTACGCATACAGCGCCATCGTTGCGAGCGCAATCAATGTACCGAATACCGTGACGAAGATGGATACTCCATAAGATCTTGCGATGCTCGCCCAGTCGCTCAGCAGGAAGTCATAAGCGCCGCTGCTGAATTTTTCCGGCCACAGCTTGTAGCCATTAACAAGCACCAACTTCTCATCCGAGAACGATACGGCGATGACAAGAATGAGCGGCAGCACGCAGAGCGCTGAATAGATCCAGAAGAAACCGTTGATCACCAAATTGGAAAAGTTCGATATTTCGTTGATTTTTTTATTGCGTTTCGCTGATACCACCGTCATTTGAGCTCACCCCCTTAGAACAATGCGTCATCTTTGCTGATCTTGCGGATAACCAAGTTCGACAACAGTACCAACACGAACCCGACTACCGCTTGATATAATCCAGCAGCGGAAGACATGCCGATATCGCCGCTGACGATAAAACCTTGATACACATAAGTATCGATAACAAGAGTCGTATCATAGAGGATTCCCGAATTGCGGGTGACCTGGAAGAACAAGCCGAAATCCGTGTAGAAAATACGGCCGATCTGCAATAACGTCAAGATGATAATGACCGGACGTATTAAGGGAAGGGTTATGTTCCAAATCTGACGCCATCTGGAAGCACCGTCAATGGTTGCGGCTTCATAATACTCGTTATCGATGCCGATGATAGCCGCCAGGAAGATGACCGCATAGTATCCGATCCCTTTCCAAGTGTTGATAATCGGGAGAATGAACGGCCACCACTTCGACTCCGTATACCAATCGATCGGCTCTGCTCCGAACCAGGGAAGAATGAATTTGTTGACGATGCCGATCTCCGGATTCAGGAAAGCGTAGACTAAGTAAGAGATGACGACCATCGATAGAAAATAAGGGAGAAACATCGTCGTTTGATGAAACTTGGCCAACCTACGGTTCCTCATCGCATTGAAGAGAAGCGCCAATGTCACGCCGATGACCAGGTTTAAGATAATAAATACCGCATTATACAGCAAAGTATTTCGGGTAATAATCGAGGCATCGGTCGTGCTGAACAGATAATTGAAGTTCTCCCAGCCGACCCACTCGCTGTCCAAGAAGCTTTGGATGAAGCTGGGAGACGAATATACGATTTGCTTGAAGGCTATCAGCGAGCCGATCATCGGGAGGTAGTTATTCATCAGCAATACGATCAGCGCGGGCGCCATCATGATATAGAAAACTCCGAATCTTCGCCAATAGTTTTGATTTTGCTTCGTACGCAATTTAGGCGTTGTCGCCCTCTTCGCGACCGCTTGCGTTGCAGGTGTCATTCTCATCGCCATCCTTTGTCTCTCTCGTACATTCATTGTACAGGGGGATGGCTTCCGGCATCTATCTACTGCGGTGACTCACTTAGCACTTTCGTGACATTGCGGAAATGTCTGGGCGATGGTCGCGCGAAACGAAAAAACGGCCCTTGCGAGCCGTCAAACTAAATGTTAAGGCAAGGTTTGATGCTTCTTACGGTATTCTTGGGGAGATAAACCCGTCATTTTCTTGAACAGCTTTGCGAAATAAGAAAAATGTACATACCCGACGCCTTCAGCAATGTTGCTCACCTTGTCGTTCGTATCGGTAAGGCGGCGCTTAGCCCGCTCGATGCGTAACTGCGCGATATAATCCGATAGAGAGTATCCAGTCTCCTTGCGAAACAATCGCGATAAATAAGCAGGATTGCGATAGACCGAATTCGCGATCCCATCCCGGGTCAATTCCGTATGTAGATTTTCTAGGATGTACGACTGCACCTTAGCAATGACGGCCGAAGCATCCCGCTGACGTTCCGCAAGCGCTTGCCCCATTTTCAACACCGATTTCCCTGCCCATCCCATCAATTGCTGCGAAGATCGCGGGGCTTGTGCGTCCGTCAATTCATTTACCATGAACACATCGTAGATTGAAAAACCTTTGCGATAAGCAGCCTGGTACAGCATATGCAGGATACCATATTGGAATAGCTCCAATGCCTCCCGGCTTGCCGATTCGGTTTGCCAATTCCTCAGTGTCTCTTCGATCCGGCTGCTCAACTCTTCATAACTGCCATTATCGAGCATCATGCCCCAATCCATAAACGATGGAAGCAAGATTCCCATGCTGCTTGTTGTTCCATGCCCGCTAACTAAAGCATCCATCACCGATTGCGGCGCAGACACATTGGACCGCTCCAATAGCTGCAATCGCTCGAGTGAACCGGCAAGCTCTTCCATGCCCACCGACTCCCCTAAATAGCAGGACACTCTGCAATGAAAATAATCGTTGCAGGCGCGCACATATTCATCGCATCGCTTATGCAGAGCAGCCCGATCGGCAACGTCGCCTTCTTTCAGATACAGCAGCACCATATTTAGTTCATTGCGATCTTGCAGCACCATGCCCGGCCATTCTCCCAAGATAGTCTCCGCTGCCGCTTTCCGCAATGCATATTCCATTATGCTTTCATCCCGCGTTTCCAATTCGACTTCCCACTGCTCGATACTAAGCAGAACGGGAAGCACAAGGCTGTCGGCATCCAGCGGAATATCATAGTATTGTAATTGCCGATTTAGCCGATCAGGCGATAGGAGTACCCGGCCAGCCAGCAAATCCTGCCAGAATCGCTCGACCAGAATCGGCAGTTGGTTCGTCCATTGCCTTCGATTGACGTCCACCATCTCTTCGAACGATTGCCGCTCTTTTCGCATCCCGATTTCAGCAACAGCTCGCTCCACGATTGCTTTTAACGCATCGTGATCAACCGGTTTTAACACGTAATCGAAGCATCCATTATGCAGCGCCTCCTGCGCATAATCAAACCGCGCATGTCCCGTGAGGAAGACGGTGAGCGTATGGGGCCGGTGATCCCGAATCCAACGCAGCAGCTCCAGCCCGTTTAATCCGGGCATCTCGATATCGGAAATAACCAAGTCAACGGGATGCTCTTCGAGCAGCCGCATCGCCTGCGCAACATCCTCAGCCTCCAGAATCGCCTCAATCGGCAAGTCGCTCCAATCGATTCCTTGCGTGATCCCCTTCAGGGCATAAATCTCATCATCGACGACGAGCATCCTAACCATATTAATCCTCCTTGCATGCTGAAAAATTTATTCTCCGCCTTCAAACGTATTCGGACGATGGATGGGAAGCCGCACCTGCACGATCGCCCCGCCGTACTCCCCATTCATGAAATGGATTCCGCCCTCGGTGCCGTACAGCATTTTGAAACGACGAAGAATGTTCCAAATGCACAGATGATGCTCGCCGGCATCCTCAAAGTGGACTCCGTTGTGCAAGTCATCCAGAAACTGCTCCGGGAATCCGGGGCCGTTGTCGGCTATCGTCAGCATGATGAAACGTTCAGGCTCCTCTTCATCGTTGCTCGATAAGATGCGAATGTTAAATGGCAGGCCATCCTGAACTCTTTTATAGAAACCGTGTATAACCGAATTCTCGACAAAAGGCTGCAACAGCAGCGGCGACAATTGTACGGACAGATGTTCGGGGAGCACTCGTATCTCATATTCCAATTTCGTGACATAGCGGATTTTCTGGATCTCTAGATAATGCTCGATATGTCGAATTTCATCTTCAAGCGGCAGCACCGTCCGATGCCCAAGCATCAAGAAACGGAAATAGTCGGCCAAATGCAAGCTCAGCTTCTGCACCGATTTGAAGTCCTTTAACGCAGCCAGATTATAAATGATATTAAGGCTATTCATATAGAAATGAGGGTTGATTTGAATCTGCAGATGCTTGTACTCCGCCTTCTGTACGCGGATTTGCTCCTCGTAAACATCGATTTTGAGCCTCTCGATCTGTTCGGCCATCAGGTTGAACGTGCCCGACATGAAGGCGAACTCGCTATTGTCCGTATTGATAGGCATCCGAACGTCGAATCGGCCTTGACCAAGCTTACGCATTCCGCGAACGAGAGCGACCAATGGCTTAAACATGACTCTCTGCAGAAAAACTAAATATAACGAAAGCACAATGGCAACGATTAACGGGATCCAGACGTAGAGCATTTTTTGGAAAAAGGGCAAGTTTTTCAAAATATACGTTTCCGGGATAACGATCATATAATGAATATCCGAGATAGCCGAGGGTTGGGTAATCACCAGAAAATGATTCTGATTCCAGGTCGTTCTCCCTTGCTTAGTCATCTCTACGATATCGCTGTGCACGACCTTTTCCTGTACGACCGGCAATGGAGAATTGGTTAGCGCGTTGCCCTCCGGATCGACTACGAACGTGGCTCCGTCGGGTCCTACGTCGAACTTGCTAACCTCTTCGTTTAACCGATCTATTTGTACTAATGCCCCAACATAAACTCCGGAATCTAGATGGACGGTTTTGATTAAATAATTGGTGTCATTGGGAATGGAGAAACGCTCCCAGCGTTGAGTCTCTTGCGGCAAATCCTTGGAGGCGAGCTTCGTGGTGTAATCGAGCAGGGCGGATTGCACTTCTGCGAAATGAAAGCTATATTGAGTAGCGAAGAACATGTCGTCGTCCTTGGGGGAATAGACAAAAAAGGTGTCGACTTTGTTATAATAGCCGGTGTCGAGCAGAAATCGTCTCGTCAGTTCCATCTTGACCATCGTGTAGTCGGAATCTTCCTCTGCCAATGATAACGTTTGCAACGATTGGATGTCCGGATCGCTTTCCTTCCGGTACAAGTATCTCATCGTTTCCAGGAGAATGGCATCATTATTCTGTACCTGCTGAGCCATAAGGTTGTTATAGTGAAGCGATATTTGATCGCGTACGACACTCGTCGCATATAGGTTGTTGTAAATGAGAAATAGCACCATGGGTGCGATCATGAGCAGAAAGCCGAATACGATTTTGAACCGTACGGATTGCCAGAAGCGCATGGATCTCCCCCCGGGGATAGCTGTCTGATGTTTGCTCTAGCATAACCTACCCTTTCCAAGACGGGCAATACGAAGTTTAAAACAAAGAAACAGCAGGGACAATTTGCTCCTCTGCTGGTTCTTCTCCACAATATAAGATGGCAGTCATCATTGCCCTATTCCTTTGCGTTATCCGCCTTGTCATCGTTACCGAACCGCCCCAAACGTTCCAAGGACATCTTATATCCGTCATTGCCGTAATTCAAGCAGCGTTTCACGCGGGATATCGTTGCCGTGCTCGCTCCCGTCTCCGTCTCGATCTTGTTATAGGTATGTCCTTTCCCTAACATCCTGGCCACTTCAAGCCGTTGCGATAAGGACTGGATTTCGTTCACGGTACACAAATCGTCGAAGAATACATAACATTCTTCTACGTCCTTCAAGGTTAGGATAGCTTCGAACAATTGATCTATGGATTTATCATTCAGCTTCTTCAGTTGCATGAGTACGCACCCTTCCCTTCACTTTGGTTCCATTGTACTGCGTACCTGCTAATAGTTCAAGCGTCACCGTATTCACGCATTACAGGGGTAAAATGTCTATGGACCTAGGCAACCGTCCACGCCCGCAGCATCCAACCGTCATAACCTATATTAAAAAAGGGTGTGACTTCATGGACGAACAACATTCACCCTCTCTGCGAAGCTGGACGCCGGGCTTCGGACAGGATCAATTCCCCGGCATCGGAGATACAATCGGTCCTCCCGCTGTCATAAATCCGACCGTGCTTCCCGCGCAAACCGTTGCGACAACAACCAAAGGCAGCCTTCCTTTCAATCTTTCCAGCCTGAGCGACATCAAAGCGATGGTTGATCGGATGGGCGGCATTGAAGGAGTTCTTTCGACGGTTGGCAAGCTCCAGAAATTCATGGCTACCGTCCAGCAGTTGGCCCCCATGCTCAAGCTATTCATGGGCAAAAAAGGCGACAAAGGCGCGAACGCCAACGCTGGGAAGAGCGGTTCGAGAAGGCGATCTACTCGTCGCCCTGCCACAAGCAAAGCCCGCACGCGGCGCAGACCGATCAAGCGGCCCTAATTAAAAACTGGCCTCGGGCAGATGATGCCGCCTAGGCCAGTTTTCTTTAATTATTTCTCATATTCCAAGAATGGATCCGGGATGACGATGACGTGAGCTTCCGCGTCGCTAACACCTGCATATAGTGAAGCCGTACCATCCTTATTCCGAATGAGTCCACCGCTGAAAATAACGTCTTCCAAGTCCGGACGTTTCGCCGGGCCATCCGGAAACATGCTGCGGGTAGCAATCAGCTTAACGGGAGAATAACGATGATGTGCGGGATCATAAGCGAATACCATAGGATAATAATGCCGAATGTTGTTCTCTTCCATGCAGGCGATATGTCCGAGCACGCCGATCATTCCGCCGGATAACAGATGGGCTTCATTGGCTCCGCCCCATTCTTCCGGTAGAAACTGATGTTTAAGCAGCCGCGCGCTAGAAATAACCTCTTCGGTCAGCCCTTCCAGCTCTCCGATTTCCGTATAACCGATCAATGCCCTGGCGCCATCGACCATCATCGGTCTCGTAAACACGCCAATGCGGCCATTCTCTAGTCCGACTAATCGAATATCCTTCATCGTCAAGGGACCTTTGGCGAACGGTTCCAGGTCGTTAATGGAATGACCGCGGTAAAACACGGTGCGCCAAGAAGTAACGTAATGGGGATCATCGCCGTCGAAATACACTTCAACCCCGCCGAATACGAGCTCGCCGCGGATGAAAGTGAAGAAGGGATCCTGTAAAGCAAATACAGGCGCACCATTTCTGGGCACCCACTCCCCCTTGCGCCGGACAAAGAACATCACTTCGGAAGCCTCATTGTCGCGGATTTCTACCCGTCCGGCAATGACAAGCTCTCCGTTGTCCATGAACGGTGCGGAAATGTTATATACATCTCGGGTTCCAACGCCGCTGAAAACAAGTTTTTCCCCTGTTAGCAGGCTACTAATCGCAGGATTGCCCGCCGTAAATTCTTTCAATAAATCAACGCTCGATTTCGCCAGTTCCGTAAATGCAAGCATGGGTGTCCTCCAGACTAAATAGAGATAGCAACATCCGTTACTCTATTGTAGCAATCTCCGACGTTCAGGTTTGGGTGGTTCCCCGCCTTTTTTCTTAAACAATGTACCCGAATTAGTCGAGAAACAAACTTAGTAAGTAATAGATAAGAGTGGCTAGTACTCCGACTACGGGAATCGTGATGACCCAAGTCATAATGATACGTCCAGCCATGCTCCACTTTACGCTTGAGAACTTCTTGGCCGATCCTACCCCAAGAATGGATGAAGTTATGGCATGAGTCGTGCTTACCGGAAAATGCGACAACGTCGCGCTAAGAATAACCGAAGCGGAAGCCAAATCCGCGGAAAACCCGTTAATAGGCTCGATCTTGAAAATTTTCGTCCCCATCGTTTTGATGATTTTCCATCCGCCGACTGATGTGCCTAAAGCCATGGAGAGAGCCGCGGACAACTTAACCCATAGAGGAATGTCCAGGTCCGGCTGGATCTTCGCGGTAACTAGCGCCAGCGTTATAATGCCCATCGCTTTCTGGGCATCGTTCGTTCCGTGGGTGAAAGATTGGAACGCAGCCGTCAGCACCTGACCGTAGCGGAATACTTTATTCACATGATGAGGGCTTGAATGGGCAAAAACACGCTTTAGTATGAACATTATACAGTAACCTAACACAAAGGCGATGATCGGCGATAAAATAAGCCACTTAATTATGGTTGTAAAGCCGCCATAGTTAATACCGTCCCAACCCTCGGAAGCAATTGCCGCTCCCGCCAACGCTCCGATAATCGCGTGCGAGGAGGAGGATGGAATCCCGTACCACCAAGTGATCAGGTTCCAGGCGATAGCCGCAATAAGCGTGGCGATAACGACCGTCAGGCCATGCTCCAGCTTAAAGGGATCCGTTATTTTGCCGCCGATCGTTTTCGCAACCCCGGTAAACATGATTGCCCCGACCAAGTTCATGACCGATGCAAGAATTATCGCCCGGCGCGGTGTAAGCGCGCGCGTTGAAACGGACGTCGCGATGGCGTTGGCCGTATCGTGAAATCCGTTGATGAAATCAAAGCCGAGTGCTAGTACTACTATAACAACAACTAAACTCATTGTATAATCCATTATATTCTAATCCGTCCCCGTTTGCGCCGATCAAGAGTTGCGCATGATAATGGATTGCAGCGTATTGGCGACATCCTCGCACGAGTCGGTCGTTTGTTCCAAACGTTCGTATATTTCTTTATGTTTAATAAGCTCTATCGGGTCTTTCACGTTCTGGAACAGATGCTTGATGCCTTGGCGCATCAAATCGTCGCCTTCGTTCTCCAGTTCGTTAATCGTCACGCAATGCGGCTGTATGGCAAGAAGTTTTTTCTGAGTGAGCAAATAGATGGCCGACTTGATTTCTTGGGCACTGCGGCGCAAGCAATCGCCGAATTTCCGAATGAATGGATCGGACTTCGTAATTTGGTACATCTCGAACCTCGAAGCGCAAGCTTCGATCCCGTCGAGTACGTCATCCAATTTCTTGATAAGCTCCATGATGTCTTCCCGCTCGATTGGCGTGATGAAGGTTTTGTTGAGCTCGGTCAAAATAATATGGGTGCATTTGTCGCCTTTGTGCTCATAATCCTTCATTTCCTTGGCGAATGCTGTCACATCCGGCAGGTCTCCATTAACGGCTTGCGCAAAACGATCAACCGTCTCATAGATAACGTCAGCCATTTCCTCCAGCGTCTTGAAAAAAATATCCTTTTTCCGGAACACGGATAACCCTTCTTTCCCATGTATGTAGCTGAATAATGATTACAATCCGTTAACGTATTTAAACACTGCGTTAACCTTTCTTATCTTATCACAGGGCGGACTAGCTTTGTATAGCCTACCTGTGTCACTTACGACACTTTTTTTAGTTTTTCATTTGCAGATGACCCCTATCCTACTGACGCGGACTTTCTCAATAGAGAAACACCAAGAAGGATCAAAGGAATCACGAGCATGAATACAGAGGCAAAGGGAGTCCATATCAACGAAAGAAAATGTTGGACGTAGATGACATTGGTGTAGCACATAAGCGATAGAACGATCATTCCGATGGCAAGCGGCCAGATTAAGATTTTCTCGTCAATGCGGAATACCTGTGCGATTCCGATAATAGCCGCATGGAAAGTGATCGCAACTTTGACGAAAATCGACAAAATCCAAATCAGCATCATCATCCCCTCCAATCGTTCCAAAAACTGGCCTATGGAGATGTTTTTTGCCATTACATAAGTAGGAAAGAAATTGTTTGCAGTCTGTGTATAGTCCAACACCACAATGCTGCCCATCGTTGTAACGACAAGAACGATACCCCCGATCAGCGTGCCGATGATAAAACCGCGGCCACGCCCCTTCCCCTTGGTAATGAAAGGATACAACATCAAAAGCACAACCATTTCCTGCAAGGAAAAAAAAGAAAACGACCCCTTCATAACAGGAGCCATCCCGAATTCCAGCACCGGTTTCAACTTGTCCAGATCAAATTGAGGCGCCAAAGAAACAATCAAAACCAGGAAAAGCAACAGGATCCACGGGAAAAAAATTTCTACCACTCGACTGTAAACCTGAAGACCTTCCCGGATCGCAACGACAATCGAAACTACAAACAGCATTTGCAAGTATTCAATCGGTGTCTCCACCAACGCTTGCGTCGTAAGGAAATAACCCATATCGCCGACCATCAGAGAAGCGAGAAGATAGCAAAAAAGCGCGAACAACAGGCCGACAAACTTGCCGATCCATTTGCCAAGGAGTTTCTCACTGTAACCTACCAGCGTCTGTTCCGGATGACGTTCCCCGAGGACGACGTACAGCCATACAAGCAGTAAATTTATGACAACGCCCAAGAGACAAGAAAGCCAGGCATCCTGCTTGGCATTAAGAGCCAAAGCGTTGGGAGCGATCAGAATGGAAGTACCGATCATGAAGAAAATAACCATTATAGTAAACGAACGATTGGTAATGGGTTGTGAGCTGAACATGGCGCCGCTCCTCTCGTGTTTAATCAAATAGAGCGTACATCGCTTTGCTCATGGGCTGGAATACAACCGTGAGCCAGTTTAATGGATTAGGCAAAGCTATATGTAACAAATATGCCGTAAATAAGGCTATAACAGAGACTGAGATCACGCAAAAAATCCATATTTCCTTCCATTCTTTCTTTCGCCATAAAGGACGGATTTCCAATATAAAAATGACACCTGTTCCAGTGATGATTAATAATACTTCCCACAAGCGCTATCCCCGTCCTTTCGTTTGATGCTCCACAGATTGCAGGATTGTTCCGATTCGTCGGGTAATGACATGGGGATACACATTTACCTGAGCATGCCGAAACACCTCGTTCCAATCCTTAATTCGATGCCATGCTTTTGGTTGTTGCCGGTGTACTTCTACGCCGAAGCCGAAGATATCTACGCCTAATTGACCTTTAACCCGAGAAATGGCTTTATCGATAATATCGCCGATTTTTCGCTCTCCTTGCAGATTAATCCAATCAATCGTTGACATCTGACTCATATCCATGTTGCATTCGACGTCCGATACGTCCTGCTCCACGCGCAAATAGACATTGATGATGGGGGTGTCACGATTCATGCGAATTCGGATGTTTGACTTTGATTGGACAACACTAAGCGAAATCTTTCCTCCATCCGGACAACTTACGATGCCCAGTGTTCTTTTAACGGAGTCCTGAACGTAATTTACCGCTTTCGTCTCGGCTTCGTCAATCCAACCGATCATCCGGTCTTCTTTGAATACAGCCGATCCTGAATAGACCAAATTTGCCTCTGGAACAATCCTCCTGTTGTTTTCCATCGTCTCGCCCACTTTGCGATTACCAGTAACCCGAATCCCGGTCATCATTGCGCTTTTTCCTTGTGTGGCCATATCGACAAGCAGTTGGTTCAAGGTAATTTTTCCAGTTCCCGCCCATAAATCGTCGGATATGGCGAGCTTCGTGTTTAAATTATTAGACGGAATAGGGTCCATGGCGCTGTAAGTTTTCAATACTTCAGATGCACTTGCACCCTCTGCGACCACCAAATAAAAATCATTACGCATCTCGGAATCTCGAGAGATATAATCCAGCGGTTTACGTATTCCCATGCGGGCAACATCTTCCCCGAAGACGATTATACGCAAATGGGAGAAGTTCAATCGCCGAGGTGAAAGCACTGTCATCCGACGCATCGCTTCCGGAAGAGTAGCGCCTGTCTCCTCAAACGTAACGGCTGGAGCCAGAGAGCCGCCCCCTCCCCTTCCTTTGGAAGAAACTTCGCGTGGATTGACAATTTGCACGGATACCCGAAACTCATTCCCAACTTTGTCAATCCCCATACCAACCACGATGGCTATTGCGTTTAACTCGTGACGATCCCAACATCCCGTTAGAAACCATGTACCTATCACCACTAACATTCCTATCCGCGTCCTGGGCTTCAATACCATACACTGCCCGCCTTTCCACATTACCGATCTCTCTGGCGTATATTGTTTTCCTTCGGGATAGTAACCGGACGTTTTTTCATCATCGGTAGGGGCAACCGGAAAAGGGTGTCTTTCTGATCCGATATACGAAACGGCGCCAACGGGGACATATAAGGTACACCGAAAGAATGAAGGCTGCACAACCGCACAACGATGACAATAAGGCCTAAGAATAAACCAAATAGACCGAAAGAAGCCGCTAATGCCATGAGGAGAAAGCGGATTATCCGAACCGTTATGCCCAAATTGAATGCCGGCATGACGAAATTGGCAATCGCGGTAATCGATACGACAATAACCATGGCTGCCGTTACTAATCCCGCTTCAACGGCGGCCTGTCCAATAACCAGCGTACCTACTATGGATATGGATTGGCCGATCGTTCTCGGCATCCGAACACTCGCTTCCCGCAGTATTTCAAATGTGACCTCCATCATTAACGCTTCTACAAAAGCAGGAAAAGGAACTCCCTCTCGTTGACTCGCTAAATTGTACAGCAAGGTTGTGGGCAACAATTCCTGATGAAACGTTGTGACCGCGATATAGAAAGAAGGAGTCACCAACGCCAATATGAATGCCAAAATTCTCAATAAACGAATCAGACTTGAGAAAACGGAGGCTTGATAATAGTCTTCGCTGGATTGGAAAAATTGCGTAAACACAGCAGGAACGATAAGCACGAACGGTGTACCATCGACCATTATGGCTATTCTTCCTTCCAATAGCTGCGCTGCGACCACATCCGGCCTTTCCGAGTTAAATACGGTCGGAAATAGCGCAAAACGTTTTTCCTGGATATGTTCTTCAATGTAATTGCTTTCCAAAACGCCATCGATTTCGATGAGTTCCAGCCTTTGGCGTACCTCAGCCAATATTTCCTTTGCTACGATTCCGTCTATATAGGCGATGGCTACCTCGGTTTTGGTCACTGTGCCTATCGTTTTCTTCTCAATCCATAAACGGCGATCTTTGATTTTCCTTCTTACCATCGCAGTATTCCAGCTAAGCACCTCCGTAAATCCTTCCCTTGGACCGCGAACAACGGCTTGGACATTCGGTTCTTCGACCTGCCTAGCCTTCAAATTTTTAGTTCCGATGGCAAGTGCTGAATTCGATCCTTCCAGCAGTAGAATACTGTCGCCGGACAACAAATGATCGAATAACGTTGTAATTGATTCGATCTCGGTAACACCCGACTCTGTAATGACATGATCTTTCAGATAAATAAGCAAGCTAGAAGAATGACCGGAATCTGCCTCGAACAAGAAAGGTCCGTTCATCAAGGAGTTCAATAGTGCTTGTGAATCCGACAAACCATCGGTATAGGCAACAATCCCTTTAACGGAAGCCGCACCGGAAATCTCGATATGTACTTCCCTGCATTTAATATCCGAACTATTTCCGCTATCTTGTTTAATCCGATGCAAATTATCCTTTAGTTGATAACTGAGCGCCTCGTCGGCGGTATCCTGTACATGATTCATGGAAGCCACCCACTTCTCGATGGAGATAAGTGGGTTTATGTTTTACATAGAAGCTCTGCTTTATTCTTCCAGTACAAATAGGATGCCCCAAAACCAAGAAGATGGCTTCGGAGCATCCCATTTTTGATAGATGTAGAACTATTGGTAAGTCACGTGTTTATCTAAAGCTGTCGAGTTCGGCACGACATGGTAATAGGTGACGCCCGGCAGGAAAGGCAATTCTTGTCCGTCTTTCATCAGGCGGATGATGTCCCCGTTCTTGCGCTCCCAATTGCAGGCAATCGCTTTGCCGTTCTGGAACAGAACCGCATCGCCGCCGCTGTCCAAATCAACGACTAATCGTCCAACGCTGTCCTTAATATCCGTCTTGGCCGATAGAACAACCAAATTGGTCGCCGTTAGCTGCTCGTCATTGTTTTTGTCTATGTGCGGTTTGCCGTTAATGAAACGGGAGTAGACCGCTTTGGTGCTGTCGTAGGTGTACGACACCTTATAGTCCGACAACATGAATTTAATCTCAATTTGCGTCGCGGGTGAGGCGGTTGCCAGCTCGGGCGGCGTTTTGCTGAAGGTGAGGACGGGCATCGTTGCCGTATCCTTGTACTTGCGTTTCACGGCTCCGGCACGAAGTTTCTCCAACGTGGAGTATACATTGTGCGGCGCTTTACGGGACTTGTCCCGGTAGAAATAGGCGCCCGCGTTCGTTATCTCGTCCAAATCTTCCTTGTGTTGTTGCTGCAGGACGGCGAATGCATCGTTGCTTGCGCCTACATGTACAAGAACACCGCTGTAAAA
Organism: Cohnella silvisoli; assembly: GCF_021190915.1. Lineage (GTDB taxonomy): Bacteria > Bacillota > Bacilli > Paenibacillales > Paenibacillaceae > Cohnella > Cohnella silvisoli. The sequence continues at coordinate 147,347 of NZ_JAIOAP010000013.1, read as the reverse complement.
TTCGCCTACCTGAATGAAATAAGGGCGAATGCTGCGAATCGGTCCGATCGGATCGGTGAATTCCTTGCTTTGAAATATCGCCACCAACCGAGTAATGCCGCCTTCCGCCAACAGCTCCCATACGGTATCCGCTTGCGTTAATCCCGATTGAGGACGGGCGGGGGCCAGATTATTAATCATAACCGAGAATGGCCTGTTCGTTACTTCTTTGTCCACCGGAAGCCCTGTCAGCGGAGCAATAAAATCCGCGGTTGGCGTCATGGTTTCGCTAGGAGACTCGGAGGCGCTGGCCGTGGGGACGATCGTCTCGACTGGCCGCGTCACCGTTTCTTTGGCTCCGCCGCTGCAAGCGGTTAAACCTACGAGCACGGCTGCAAGCGTAAGCTGCATCGCGATTCGTAATCGTTGCGTCATGCTCATTCTCCCTTCGCAAGTATGTACACCTCCATTAAACCATACTCGCACCCCCGGGAAAAAGAGCCCTATTCCCTTTTTTCGATTTCGCGGAGCAATTTACAAGCTTGTACGGATACGATATGGTAACGGTAAATCAATGCTAGCTTGAGGTGAGATGATCATGCGCATTCGTAAATTCGGATACTTCCCGCATAACGTCGATATGCCGATGTCTCCGGAAAGCGGCGGCACCCACCCTTATCATGAAGTTTTATTTATCTCCCAAGGGCGATTCGTGCTGGAATGGCTGGGTGAAACCTATGCCTCCGAAGGTCCTTGCTTGTTTCTGTTTGCCCAGAACACTCCGCATCTGCTTGTCGGGAAATCTGAACAGTTGCAATACCTTTATTGGGAACTAGAAATGGCTGATGAAGAATCTTTCCTTCCGCTGCCCCAACTTGTACAGTGGAATTCCATGCAAGGAAACATAGACACGTCATCAGCGGATTTCCAGCTATTATTTCGCTCCCTTGAATTGCTCGGACAGCTAATGCGGTTAATTCAAGCCTCTCCTTCAACCACGCTCAAGCAGGCTGCCCTCTTGGACATCAACAAGATTTTTCTAATGATACAGCACATCCTGGATGAAACAGTCGTCGATGCTGCCGACAAGGAATCGGATGAAATATATAACACCACACTCATCGAATCTCTAATGAGATATCTGGAAACCCATTACCGGGAAAGGGTCACGTTGCAATCACTTTCCCGTCTATTCCACGTAAGCGGGTCTCATCTTATAAGGATTTTCAAAGAGCAGCAAGGCATGACGCCTTTTCAATATTTGGATCAGCTTCGCTTGAGAGCAGCCGAAAGCTACCTCCTTAATACGAGCCATTCTATTCAAGAGATATCGGCGCTTACGGGATTTACAAGCATTCATTATTTCAGCAGACACTTCAAAAACCAATACGGAACAAGCCCCTCCCAATGGAGAAGCAAGCTTCTGCTGCAAGCGGATCATTCCCCCTCCTAGCGCTATCTGCTTGACGAGAATCAATATTGTGCAAAATCCTTTTCTGAAAATAGAAAATATAGCGTAGGAACAACATGTCGCTTAACCGAACCTGAATATATCGTGTAAAGACCGGGCGCTTGATTTGCTTTAACATTTAGCTCATAAGATGATTCTTTTTCCCAGGGAGGCATTCCTATGAGCCATAAATATTCCGCTATTTTATCCAATGTCGGTTCCTGCGCAGATCGCTTCTTAACATCAGGGTACAGTCACCCATTCTCGGTATCGGAGCTATTCGCGCGCGTGGTGCAAATCCCGCAAATATCCGGCGTTGAATTAATCGGGAACTGGCACATTACCGAGAACAATGTTAAGGAAATCAAGAACCATCTCGATGAGCACCAGCTTCAGCTCGTATCCATCATTCCCGATCACTTCGGGCAAATGAAGTGGAAGTACGGAAGCTTCGCCGCCAAAGATCCCGCCATTCGCGCCGAAGCAATAGCCCATACGAAAGAAATGATCGATGCTGCAGCCGAGCTGGAAGGCAATTTGATCAGCCTTTGGCCTGGTCAAGATGGATACGACTATCTCTTTCAAGCAGACTATATCCAGGAACGCGACTGGTTCGCCGAAGGAATCAAGGAAGTATGCGAATATCGTCCGGATATGCAAATCAGCTTGGAATATAAAATCAAAGAACCGCGCACGCATAGCTATTTAAGCTCCGCCGCGGTCTCTCTATTGATCGCCAAAGAAATAGGTACTAACAATATCGGAGTTACGATAGATTTCGGTCATGCCCTAAACGCGTATGAAACGCCCGCGGAATCCGTTGCTCTGCTTAAACGGTACGGGGATAAGCTTTTCCATGTGCATATGAATGATAACTTCAGGCATTGGGACGACGATATGATTGTAGGCAGCGTTCATACGATAGAAACCCTCGAGTTTTTCTATTGGCTTAAGCGAACGGGCTATCAAGGATGGCTGTCCATTGATCAATACCCTTATCGGGAAGACAGTCTGGAAGCGGTCAGAGAAGGGGTCAACGCTATGGAGGCCTTCACTCGTATGGTCGATCGCATTCCGTCTGCGGACTTTGACAATCTCATTCGCGAAGGGAAATCCCCGACGATTACTGCTTATTTACGCAATCTTTTGCTGACGTAATAGCTTCATGCTTCTTACTTCATGCTTCATGCTTCATGCTTCATGCTTCTTACTTCATGCTTCATGCTTCTTTCTGCATCCTTCCTGCAATCAGGACCCCCTGGTAATATACCTTTTCTCTAACAGGCAACGAAGCCAGAGCATGGGCGGCGTTCGTCGCTTGAACGAGCATGAAATTAGCCGGGCTTCCGATTATGGGAAGGAGCGGAGGGTTGCCGATATAGGAGTATGCCTCGCGCATGCTATGATCATCGAACCACATGTACTTCTCCGCCAGCCTCCTAGCCTTTTCGAGCATGTCGCAACTGCCGAAAGGCGTCCACGAGTCGGCATTCGGGTGATCGGTTCCCAGATGAACCTTCACGCCGAGCTCCGTCAATCGCGCAATCGGCGGCATCGGAGTATCGATCGGCACGCTCGAGATTATCGGTATATCCATCGCGACTAGCCCGCCAGCGATTTCCTCTACTTCACCCCGGCTCAGTTCCCCAAGGCAGTAAGCATGGCTAATGGCGACTCTGCCCCCCAAACCCGCTTGTTCTGTTAGCTCAATCATCTTCAAGATCGTAGCTTTGCCAATCTGATCGGGATCGTGCAAATGAAGATCGATCGCAGCATCGAACTCCGCGCTCAATTCGAATACGGCGTTCAGACTAGCCTCCATATCCCCGTCGATACCTGCCGGATCTACCCCGCCAACCATTTCAGCTCCGTTACGCAGAGCCTCTTTCATCCAGCGGACAGAGTCCAACTTCATCAACCCTTGCTGCGGAAAAGCGACGATTTCCAAGTGGATCTTGTTGCTATATCGTTCCTTTAGCTCAACAACAGCCTCAAGATGCTTTAATCCGACCGTCGGATCCACGTCGACATGAACCCGCAGCCGCGAAGTCCCGCCTTGCACGATCGCTTCGAGCGTTTTCCCCGCTCGTTCGAGCACCGATGTACGCAGCCCGGCTTGCAACTCCTTCTCTACCTGCAGCATCTCCATAATGTGGTTCAGCTTCGGCCTTGAAACCCAACCCTCACCGACGAAGCTCTTGTCCAGATGCGTGTGATAATCGGCGAACGTAGGAAGCAGCAGCATTCCTTGCGCATCCTCCCGAGAGTCTCCCGCCGGAATCGAAACGGAAGAAGGAAGGACGGAAACGATCCGCCCCTCCTCCATTCCGATGTGGTACTGCCGTGAATCGATACTCGCATTGCATAGCCATGTCTTCATGTCTAATTCCCTCCACGCGATTTGCCGCTTATGCTTTAGGCAGGAACGAAGTGTCGAACAACTCCGTGACGTCGAACTTTTTCTTGATCATGCCGATATCGTACAGCTGGTTCATGAGCGTGTCCCAACGTTCCTTGGACATCGTTCCGAAGCCCTTCGTAGCGGCCTCTTCCTTGAAAATCAGATCCATGGACGCCACGGCGCGCAGCTTCATGTCTTTAAGCTCCAGGTCGGGGCTCATTTCCTTGATGACCGGATTAATCTCTTCGTAGTTGGTTTTGTAGTACTGCCAGCCTTTGACACTCGCTTCTACATACGCTTTAACGATATCCGGATGTTCCTTGAGATATTTTTCGGTCGTGAAAATAACGTTCGCATACGGCTGATAACCGAAATCATGAGTCCGAATGTATTCCGTTTCCACGTCAAGACCGGCCATCGTAATCGGTTCGGCTGTAACGTAAGCGTGGGTCATCGACTGCTTGTCATTGATAAAACCCGTGAAATTACCCGTGAAAGCAAGCTCCTTCACTTTGCCGAGGTTGTATTTCTTCTTAAAATATTCCCAGTACATCGAGCCTGGCACCAAATAAATGGTCCGGCCGTTTAAGTCGGCGAAGCTCTTGACGTTGTCTCCCTTATGGAAGAGGATGGCCGTCGGATTGATCTGGAATTGCGCGGCCAACGCAACGACCGGAATGCCTTGCGCGCGAGCCATGACCAACTCGTCGCCTTGCGCCATGCCGAATTGCGCTTTGCCGGAAGCTACGATTTGAATATGGGAAACTTGCGGGCCTCCTTGCTCAATCGTCATGTCCAGTCCAGCTTCCTCGTAGTAGCCCTTCGCTTTAGCCGCGAACATGCCGCCTTGCTCGGGCTGGGCGAACCAGTTGAGCACTTGCGTGATCGGGATGAGCTCTTTTTTCGTTGCCGGTTCGGAAGCTGCGGGTACAGATGCAGATGCAGACGATCCCGCTGCGCTCTCCGTCGGAGCTGCGTCGTTGTTATTCGAAGAACAGCCTACGATAAACAGAAGCAATGCGATAATAGGAATAAAGGCGAGTTTCGTTCTCGATTTTGCGTTTGCCATATGAATTTCCTCCACTTTCTCTCTGTAGGTTGGGTTGTTGCCGATCAATTGTCCACTTTCATCTCGGACTCGTGCCAGGAACTAAGCAGCCATTTCGAAAAGGCGTTAATGAGCAGGAAAAACGCCACTCCGAGCAAGGAAGCCGATAATCCGCAAGCGAACAAGTACGGGGTTTGCAGCCGGGTTGCCGCTACGGTAATGGCGTAGCCAAGACCTCCTTCCCCTCCGCCGATGCCGGCGACATATTCGCCTACGATCGCTCCGATAACCGCTAAAGTACAAGATATTTTCATCCCCGCCGCAATGAAGGGGAGCGCTGCCGGAATCCGAAGCCGCCACATTGTCTGGAGCCTCGAGGCGTTATAGAGAGTAAACAGATTTTTCATGTTCTGCTCCGTTGAATTAAGGCCGATGAGCGTATTCGACAGCATCGGGAAAAATCCAATGAGAAACGCGATGATAACAATGGAGTTCATGCCCGCTCCGAACCAGATGACGATGATCGGAGCGATGGCGACGATCGGAATCGTCTGAAGAATAACGGCATACGGATAAATGCTCTTCTCGATCGTCTTGGACAAGCCCAGGAAGATTGCCCCGCTTACGCCAAGCACAACGCTAATCGCAAATCCGTAAATGGATTCCCAAACCGTTTTCCATGCGGATGCCATAAGGCTGCTGAAGTTATCCGAGGCAGCCAAATAAATATCCGACGGCTTCGGAAGAACATAGGTGGGAGTGCCGATCCAAGTTACGATAAGCTCCCATCCCCCGATCAGAACGATGAAAGCCATGAGCGGCGGGACAATCTGCGAAAGCTTGGTTAGCCATCCTCTCGTCGCTTTCTTTTGTCCCGATGCAGCCGAGACTGGTTTAGAAGTCGTTCCTGTTATACCGGAAGCCATTGACTCGTGAACATTATCCATTCTCGATTCCTCCTTCCTGATGTGAAATCAATGCTTCAGAGCGGCCGACACTTCGCGGACGTATTCGCTGAATTCCGGGGTTGCATGGTACGAATCGTCGCGCGGGAATGCAAAAGGAATGCTGATTTCTTCGGCGATCTTACCCGGCCTTGGCGTCATGACCATTACCCTCGTGGATAAGAAAACAGCTTCGAACACGTTGTGGGTAACGAACAGCACCGTCATCCCTTTTTCCCTTTGCCATATATCGAGCAGTTCCTGCTGCAGCGTTTGTCTAGTGATTTCGTCCAATGCGCCGAACGGTTCGTCCATAAGAAGCAGTTTAGGTCTTGAAGCAAGCGCTCTGGCGATAGATACGCGCATCTTCATGCCGCCCGACAGCATTCTCGGCAGTGCTTTCTTGTAATCTTTCAGCCCAACGAGTTCCAATACTCTAGCCGCCTCTTCTAACCGTTGTTTCTTGGGCATTCCCCGAAGGGACAGCGGCAGCATGACGTTGTCCTCCACCGAGCACCAGGGGAGCAGCGTGTGGTCTTGGAACACGAAAGCCATCTCGCTTTGCTTGCGGGCATGGGCAGGCGACATCCCCATGATTCGAATGTCGCCATCCGTTGCCTCGGTCAATCCGGCGATGAGCTTAAACACTGTGGATTTGCCGCAACCGGATGGGCCGACGAAACTGATAAACTCATTTTCTTTAATGTGCAGGCTCACGTCCTGTAAGGCGACCGTTCCATTCGAGTAAACTTTATTCACATGATTTAACTGCACCCAATCCGCCATTATCGATATATTGTTGTCGCTTTCGCTCATGCTGACATCCTCCCCGTGCTCGTTTTGCGAACGTAAAAAGCAAAAGCCGGGGAGATATCATCGCAAGATATCCTCCCGGGCTTTTATCCCTCCGTGTGCACGGCTTAAGCCGCGTGCTCCCTCTTGGACCGAACCGACTCTTTACGAACCGTGGAACCCTAGGCAGCATTGTGAACATGAATTTAGTTTTCTATAGGCTTACTTTAATTAAGTTCAGCTCCTATGTAAACATATATTACATTAAATTATGCATGAGACACTGAATATTTAGTTTTTTTGTGCAAACAGCTTATAAAAGATGTTATTGCGTTATATTATATAACATAAAATAACCTGCTTCGCTGTTTTTAGATGGACATAAGTTGCTTGTGAGTAAAAAGAATAGTCGAGTTTATTTGGGGGGTTGGGGTTGTAATTGCTATAGTCGGTATTTCCGATTATAAGCAGGGAGTGTTGGGGTTTGTGTTCGCTATAGTCGGTTTATCCGACTATAAGCAGGGATTGTTGGGGTTTGTGTTCGCTATAGTCGGTTTATCCGACTATAAGCAGGGATTGTTGGGGTTTGTGTTCGCTATAGTCGGTTTATCCGACTATAAGCAGGGATTGTTGGGGTTTGTGCTCGCTATAGTCGGTATCTCCGATTATAAGCAGGGAGTGTTGGGTAGTTTGGAGTCCTCTAGTTTGTGGCAGATTTATAACCCAGGCTTCCTGCTGCAATTTTAGGACTATGATAACGTCTGCATTGCTAACAGATGGGCAAAAAGAATATATCCCCTTCCTCTACTGCGATATGGTGCAAAGGCCAAAAAACTGCCTTCACCACCAGGAATCGCAGCGTTGCGGCTTCGCCAAGGCCAAAAAACTGCCTTCACCACCTTGAACCGCAGCGTTGCGGCTTCGCCAAGGCCAAAAAACTGCCCTCACCACCTTGAACCGCAGCGTTGCGGCTTCGCCAAGGCCAAAAAACTGCCCTCACCACCTTGAACCGCAGCGTTGCGGCTTCGCCAAGGCCAAAAAACTGCCCTCACCACCTTGAACCGTAGCGTTGCGGCTTCGCCAAGGCCAAAACGGCATCGAAACTCGAATTCTGAATGATTTCTGATACAGTAAAAGCCAACCTCTCGGCTGGCTCTTCATGCGATGCGGTATATGCAACACTCTATTGATACGTCACATCTATACGCGCAAGATACTCCTCTAAATCTTGTAAACTCCGCAGAATTAACTCTGCATATCGTTCTTTCGAAGCTTGTTCGATAATAGCGCCGATTTCGCTGATCCGATTCAGACCATAGCCGGCTCCCGAGCCCTTTAAGCTATGCCCTAGAATGCGCAAGTTTTCATAGTCGCCTTCTTCAATCCATTGCTTGATCCTAATAATATCGTTATGACGCTTTTCGATATAGGAAGGAATTAAATGCTCATAATTGGCTTTCACGATTACCGGTATTTTATCTAAGGCTGCCGAGTTAGAGATACTCAGACTAAATTCATGGATCGCCTGTATGAGCGTATTTTGAGAAATGGGCTTCGTTAGATGTTCGTTGCATCCGGCATCCAAACACTTTTGTTTCTCTTCTTTTAACGCATGCGCGGTCAAAGCAAAAATCGCGACTGGCGCCTTCCCCGTCTCAGCCTCCCATTTTCTAATTTCACGCGTTGCCGTATATCCATCCATGACTGGCATTTGCATATCCATCAATACAAGATCGTATTCCTTTGCCATAACCTTCTGATACGCCTGTTCTCCATCGTTAACGATATCCAATTGATACGGCGTATGGCTTAGCATTGTTTCTACGATAAGCTGGTTGTCTTCATTATCTTCAACCAACAATATGCGCAGAGGTATCAACGATTGAGGAACTTGAACGATTCTCCTCGCATCCGGTTGACTATGACGCTGTTTCAATTCAATAGTTTCCTTCATCATCGTAAGCAGTTCCATTTGTTTAACCGGCTTAACCAGAAATTTATCAATTCCCAACTTTTCCGTTTCTTTAACAACCGTTGTCACATTATCGGAAGATAACATTAGAATCGTTGTTCTAACGTCTTGAAATTGCTCTTTGATTTTTTTGGCGACGTGCAGGCCGTCCATATCGGGCATATGGTAATCCAATAGAATAAATCGGTACGGATCCTGCATGGAATTCGCCTGTTTTATTTTTTCCAAAGCCATATAGCCGTGATTGGCTTCTACAACCACCGCTCCCCGACTAGTTAGAAGATTGGAAAGAATGTATAGATTCGTTGAATTATCGTCGACGACCAGAATTTTGAGCCCTTGCAGAAAATCGAATGAAGCGGGGACAGCTTCTACTTCATCATTCTTTTCAAGCGATACGGTCAATAGAAATTCACTGCCGATACCGACTGCGCTCCGCACCGTAATTTCTCCGCTCATCAATCTTGCCAGATCACGGGAAATGGTGAGCCCCAGCCCCGTACCCCCGTATTTACGCGTAGTCGACGCATCTACTTGCGTGAAACGATCGAAAATAGCTTCGAACTTTTCTTCGGGTATCCCTATGCCGGTATCGGAAACCGAGAAGATGGTTTGACCCGCATGCTCTCCGGTACTTTCGTACTTTACGACGACTCCAATCTCGCCTTTTGCAGTAAATTTAATGGCATTGCCGACTAAATTAATTAAGATTTGCCTTAAACGGTCCGGATCGCCGATTACTTTGGCCGGTACGTCCGCAGAGATGTCGCAAGTTAATTCCAATCCTTTTTTATGCGCGCTGATGGCCATCGTTTCCATCGTTTTTTCGACCAATTCCAATAAATCAAACCGGCTGTGCTCCAATTGCAAACGGCCTTCTTCGATTTTGGAAAGATCGAGCAGCTCATTGATTAATTGCAATAGAGAGTCCGATGCGCGCAGCAATGACTGCAAGTAATTATGCTGCTGAGTCGTAATCTGCGTATTCGATAAAATTTCTGCCATACCTATGATCGCATTTAACGGGGAGCGTATCTCATGGCTCATTGCGGCTAAAAATTGACTTTTGACCGCAGAGGCATGCAGCGCAGCATCCCGGGCTACCGTAAGGTCGGCTTCGTATTTTTTCTGATTTTCTTCTGCCAGCTTGCGTTCGGTTATATCATTCATGATCCCGTTGAATTGAATTTGCGTCCCGTTGTTGTCAAATATAGGAGTACTAAAGCCGTGAATCCAGCGCACATCGCCGTCACGACGAATGATTCGGTATTCCTGATCTGTTTTTAGCCCATTGAGGTAACCCGAACGATACTTCAGATAGACGGGCATATCCTCCGGATGCACCATTTCCTCCCACGCTCTGTTGTTTTCGAAAAATTGCCGCATCGGAATTCCGGATATTTTTTCCATGGCAGGAGAAAGCTGCAGCAATGTTTTCGTTCGCAAATCAAAGGAAAAAGCGGCAACTTCCAAACTTTCGAAAATATTTCTTAACTGTTCTTTCGTTTGAAACAGCTCGCTATTTTTCTCCTCCAGTTCTTTCGTGTTTTTCACTTGCATTCGGAACGCCAACGAGATAAACCGTGAGGTAATGAATGCGATCGTAATGACAATAAGAATAATGACCAAAGAAACGATCGAAATCGTCAACAACAACGTTTTGCTCGAATCAACGACTTCATTACCCTCTGAGCTAATACTGCTTTCACTCGTATCTCTAAGGGCCGTTAGTTTATCGAACAAAATGTCGGAAACCGGCCGTACATTTTCCCGGAAAATTTCTTGGGCGATTTCCGGGTTCCCCACATCGTAGACTTTGAATATTTGTTCGTCTATCATAACCTTTAGATTTTCGTTCTCTTTGACCAATTCCGCGATATCTTCCGGTTGTTCATCATGCGGAGTTCCGGCCAATTCCTTAAAAAGTTGATCCATAACCCGGGTAGACGCTTCATACTTCTCTTTGTCCAGTTCATTTCCGGATAACAAATAACTGCGTACTAACGAACGTTGTTCCGAGAGGTTAAAAAGCAATTTCTCGGTTAAGCTTAATGCCGGAATGTCCTTGGAAACGATATGCCCGACATTCGCATTAAAGGTGGTGATATGTTTATAGTTATAGATTAAATTAGCCAAAAGCAATAAAATCACGACAACAAAGGCGCCGACTAAATAGCGTACCTGATTTTGTTTCATCCTTTTTCTCCTCGAAAGAATATCCGTGAATTCTATTGTTTTTTCGGTATTTCACCTATGACCCCATCGACGAAATAGTTCGTTTTACTTAATACCTCTTCCGTTGGAGAAGTACCTTCCGCTATGCGAATCGTACCGGATTGATCTTTAACAGGTCCGCGTAACGGACTAAGCGCTCCGGATTGAATATCTTTCAGTTGAGTCTTAATCAATCGTCTCACATCTTCCGAAACGTTGTTGCCGAATGAAGCAAGCTGCATGAATTTGTCTACATCGTTCTTTACGATTAAGCTTCCATCATATCGGCTTCCTTTGAATCGGCCTTCCTTCGTCGTTTCGATCATATCGATGAACAATTTGGAACGGTCGAAAACAAGTCCGGACAGCCAACTGTTAGGAGCAATCGAGGATCCATCCACATGGTACCCGATCGTATTCACTCCGCGTTTTTCCGCTATCTGATGAATCGTTTTCGTGCAATTCTGAACCTGAGTAATGACATCGATACCTTCATCCATCAGCTCATTTGCCGCATCCGCTTGCTTCATAGGGTCGCACCAATTGTTGGTGAAAATCACTTTTGTCGTCGCATTCGGCTGTACGGAACGAAGGCCTACGGTAAATGCGTTGACTTGCAGTAAAATTCGATTGGCAGGGAAGGCAACGACGAATCCGGTTTTGCCGCTCTTCGATTGTTTGCCCGCGACAACGCCCATCATATACATTTCTTTCCAGAAAGAAAACGTGTAATCACCCAGATTAGGAAGGGTTTTATCTCCGCCCGGAATAAAGAAAACAACATCCGGGTGACGCTCGGCAACCTTCATAGCTGTTTCCAAGTACCCGTTGGATAAGGGAAACATGATTTTAGCTCCCGACTTAATCATGTCTTCCATAACCTTTTCCGAGTCGCTATTTTCCGGTACGTTTTCCTTGCGTATAATATGTAAATCCGGAAAAGCCTTTTCAGCCGCAACTGTAGATTGATAGATAGCCTGATTATAGCCAAAGTCATCCGTTGCTCCTACGAATAGAAAACCCACGGCCGTTCCGTTCGTTCCTGGAACATCCGAAGCGGGTGGATTCTCGCCGGAATCTGTCGCTGTGGCGGTGTGTGACACGGGACTATTCGCGTTGCTGCAGCCTATCAATAATGAAAACAGAAGAAAACAGGGCAGGAGTAAAGTCAGCATCTTATTGGGGGTCATTATCGGCTCAATCCTTCTGATAAATTTTCTTGTTCCGAGTACATATGCACGCGATTGCGCCCGGTTGTTTTCGCTTTATACAAAGCTTGATCGGCGCTAGTAACTAGAAAATCCGCACTCGTCTCTTCCATTGGATACAGCCAAGAAACTCCTAAGCTGACGGTTACGAACGAGCTGACTTTGGAATGGGAATGCGGTATCTGTAAGCCTTCTATGGCAACACGCATTCGTTCCGCAACAATCATCGCATCCTCCCCGGTCGTCTCTGGTAATAGAACGACGAATTCTTCCCCGCCATATCGTGCCGCCGTATCCCCAGGCCGCTTCGTTTCTTGCATCAATATGCAGGCTACTTGCTGTAAGCAGTGATCCCCTTCTACGTGTCCATATATATCATTGAATTGTTTGAATTGATCAACATCCAATAGAATAAGTGAAATAGCTTCGACATTGTCGTTCATATAATTTTTTCTGCTCAGCCGCTGAAACTCGCTGATCAGTTGTTCGTCAAATCCCCGCCGATTCGTTAACCCGGTCATGCCGTCCGTCAAGCTGATTTTCTGCAAATTCGATACAGCCTCTCCCAACAAAGAAGTTACATGGAGCAGCTCCGATTCCCTTTCTTTCCTTCGGTCGATTTCACCCTTCAGCCTAAGCGCGGACCGAATCCTAGCTAATAACTCAACCTCTTTGAACGGTTTGGTAATAAAATCTATAGCGCCTGCGTCAAAAGCTTTTTTTAAAGTGTCGTCTTCCGTATCTCCGGTTACCATAATAATAGGCACGTCTTGATACTCCTCATTGCTCTTAATTGCGGAACACGTATCGATGCCATTGATATCCGGCATAATGACGTCCAGAAGAATCAAGTCCACTTCGGCTGCGTCCTTGTTGTTTCCACCAATATCCAATAAATTCAAAGCCGCTTGCCCCGAATTCACGGTAACGATCCCGTCATAACCTTCGTATTTCAGAATGGTTTCCAACAATAAACTCGTATCCTCGTCGTCATCAATAATTAGAATATTCATCCTTGATAGTCCCGCCCTTTTTCTAAATCTTTCGACATTATTCGCACATAGATTATAGCATGCAAACAACAAAAAAACCGCTAGAGCTTTACGCTCCGACGGTTACATTTTCAAAGGCGCCAAGCGATTCTCCGGCAAGAGAATATTGGGGGGAAAAACACATCATTAGATGCTCCAATGCTGCCAATCCCGCTGACGCTTCTCGTGACTGGCCAGCCACTCCGACGTTGACTGGTAGAGCTCCGCCTTGTGTACGCCTTGAGTGTACGTATGATCCGCTTGGAAAAGAATGTTCTTATCGCAGCGTCCCTCGCCCCTCAGCCAAAATGTCTTCTCTAACAAAAAGCTATAATCCGCAAGAATCGTTTCATCCGCGGTCCCATGCGCGATAAACACATCCCCTTGGAACTGCGGAGCTTCCTGAAAAGGTTGATGCTGCTGCAACGACTCGAAAAATTCCGGTTTCAATCGATAGCCGTGATAGTCCGCAAATCCTTTCTTCACCGCTTCGTCGTATACTCCGCGACCTACGATTCTCAGAATATCGTTGAACGGATGCGCAACCGGCGACCATAGCGCCAGCGATTTCACCCGACGATCCTTCGTTCCCGTTAATAAAGCGACCGCACCGCCAAGGCTATGTCCTAACAAAGTAACCCGCAATGGATCCACGCAATCGAGACTGAGTCCATAATCCAGCACGGAGCGCGTTTGTGCGATCATGGAATCAAGTCCGTGCTCTCCGTATATCCCGTCGCTTTCCCCGCACCCCGCAAAATCGAATCGAAGGACAAAAAATCCTTGACTGGCGAGTTTTCTGCTCGCTAACAGGAACAACCGGTCCACTCCGATCCGACTGCCCACGAATCCGTGGCAGATGACGACTAGAGGCATTTTCTTATTCGTGTCTTTATCTTCCTTCGACGGATAATGAATGGTTGCGGCGAGCGTAAGATCTTCGTGGCGTATCGTAAAGGGTCTCTCCATAGGTCAACAACCTCATTTCATTTAATTCCGATGCAATTACTATGAATTAAACTTTAACACCGTCACTCCCTTCTGTCAACCGCGGCGATAAAAAAAGACCAAAATTGGGAATGTTACTTATAACCGAAAAATGCACTTTATTAGAGGAGGTGAAAGGATGGACGGTTTCATCAACTGGGTTTCAAACCATGCCTTAACTACGGTACTCATATTGGGTACAGCTTATGCGGTCTGGTACGTTTTTTCCCATCGTAAATCGCTGTTCTACAAAGAATAAACCACCGGGAAAACCTTGAATTTACAAGGCTTTGTTCTCGGTGGTCTCGAATCGTAATAGTTGAATATTACAAAAGCGCCTTGGCGGCAATATCCGTTCGGTTTTGTTTGCCTTTGAACGTAATGCGGTCTGCCGTTTCGTAGGCACGGGTACGCGCCTCGGCAATATCTGAACCAAGGCCGACAATGCCGAGCACCCGGCCTCCGTTCGTAACGACCTGCCCGTCTTTGACTGCAGTTCCCGCGTGGAAAATCAATGCATCCGTCGAGTTGTCCGCTGCCTCTAACCCTTCGATAGGGAATCCCTTCGGATACGAACCCGGGTAACCTCCTGATGCAAGCACGACGCACACAGCCGCTTCGCTGCTCCACGTTATGTCGAGCTCATGCAACGTACCGTTAATGGAGGCGAGGAAAATTTCGAGTAAGTCGGACTTCAGCCGCGGCAGTACGACTTGCGTTTCCGGATCCCCGAAACGGGCGTTGAATTCGATCGTCTTCGGACCGTCTTTCGTGATCATGAGACCCGCGAACAGGACACCCCGGAAAGGTCTGCCTTCCGATACCATTGCGCGAGCAGTCGGTTTGATGATGTTCTCGATGGAATCGTCGATAATGGATTGTGCGATGTGCGGAAGCGGAGAATAGGTCCCCATTCCTCCCGTATTCGGGCCTTTATCGTTATCGAACACTTGCTTGTGATCCTGTGCGGGCGACATCACGCGAACCGTCTCCCCGTCGACGAAAGCCAGAATGGACATCTCCTGCCCTTCCAGGAATTCCTCGATAACCACTTTGTCTCCGGCAGCGCCGAACGATTTGTCCACCATTGTTTCTTCCAGCGCCCTGTCCGCTTCCTCGCGGGTGAAGCAAACCGCTACGCCTTTGCCCGCGGCCAGCCCGTCCGCTTTAATGACGATAGGCAGCGGTTGTTGCCGTAGATAAGCCGAGGCTGCCGCATAGTCGGTAAAAGTCTCGTACTTAGCGGTAGGGATATTGTATTTGCGAAGCAAGTCTTTCATGAAGATTTTGCTGCCCTCGATTTCGGCGGCGTTCTTGCGAGGCCCATAAACCGGGATCTTCGCAGCTTCGAACTCATCCACGATGCCTGCCGCAAGCGGGTCGTCTGGCCCGACGACGACAAGATCGATCGCTTTGTCCTGCGCGAATTTCACGAGGCGCGCGAACTCCAATTCCCCGATATCCACGTTCTCCGCCAGTTGAGCCGTTCCGGCGTTACCCGGCGCGCAGTAAATTTGTTTGATCTTCGCGCTCTTCTTAAGCGACCAGATGATGGCGTGCTCGCGCCCTCCCCGTCCGATGACCAGAATATTCACGTGTTCGTCCTCCTAGTTACAAAGGGCGATCCG
This sequence comes from Cohnella silvisoli, assembly GCF_021190915.1. Lineage (GTDB taxonomy): Bacteria > Bacillota > Bacilli > Paenibacillales > Paenibacillaceae > Cohnella > Cohnella silvisoli. The sequence goes on along the minus strand of NZ_JAIOAP010000013.1, from coordinate 131,693 downwards.
CTAAGGAACGCCCTCGTAAAATTAATGTTTGAAATGACGGACGCCCGTCAGCACCATCGCGATGTTATGCGCGTTAGCCGCGGCGATCGATTCCTCGTCCTTGATCGAGCCGCCCGGTTGGATAATCGCGGTAATCCCGGCTTTCGCCGCGAGTTCAACCGTATCTCCCATCGGGAAGAAAGCATCGGAAGCGAGTACGGCGCCGCGCGCCTTGTCTCCCGCTTGCTCGATAGCGATGCGCGCCGCGCCGACACGGTTCATTTGGCCTGCGCCAACGCCAATCGTCATGTTATCGCTGGCAAGCAGAATCGCGTTCGACTTCACGTGTTTGACGACTTTCCAACTGAACAGCAATTGCTTCAGCTCTTCTTCCGTCGGAGCGCGGTTGGTAACCACTTTAAGATCAGCTTCTGTTAAGCTGTGCACGTCGCTTTGTTGGACGAGCATGCCGCCTTCTACGCTCGTAATGAGCCATTCCGAACTGCGCTGCGCCGCGGAAGGGAGGGTGCCAATGCGCATGAGACGGATGTTCTTCTTGCGTTGAAGAATTTCCAAAGCCTCGGGAGTGAACTCCGGCGCAATAACGATTTCAAGGAACAAATCGTTCAATCTCGCAGCCGTATCTGCGCCAATTGTCCGGTTCGCTGCAATGATTCCCCCGAAGATGGAAGTAGGATCGGACGCGTAAGCTTTGACGTACGCTTCGTCTATATCCTTGCCAATGCCCACGCCGCATGGATTCATATGCTTAACCGCGACGACGGCTGGTTCGTCGAATTCCTTAACGATCGCAAGCGCCGCGTTGGCGTCATTGATATTGTTGTAAGACAGCTCCTTGCCGTGCAGCTGTTCCGCCGAAGTGATGTTGCCAGCAGAGGAAAGCGGTTTGCGGTAGAAAGCCGCCTTCTGGTGGGGGTTCTCGCCGTAGCGAAGCTCCTGCACTTTCTCGTAAGTAACCGTTAAGCTTTCCGGAAGCGGATTATCAAGCTGCTTGGCAAAATAATCGGAGATCAGCGCATCATACGCGGAAGTATGGCGGAACACCTTAGCTGCTAGACGTTTACGGGTTTCAAGCGTAGTATCGCCTCCGCCGCGTATTTCCTCCAGCACTTGAGCGTAATCACCCGCGTCCACGACAACGGTTACGAACGCGTGATTTTTGGCTGCGGAACGCAGCATCGTAGGACCGCCGATATCGATGTTCTCGATGGCGTCCTCATAAGAAACGTTTGGCTTCGCGATCGTTGCTTTGAAAGGATATAGATTTACGACTACGAGGTCGATATAGTCCAAATTCAGCTCTTGCATTTGTTTGATATGCTCGGCGTCATCGCGAACCGCGAGTAAACCGCTATGTACCGCAGGATGCAGCGTCTTCACGCGGCCGTCGAGAATTTCCGGAAATCCGGTAACCTCGGAAATGCCGATGACCGGCACCTGTTCTTTTTCCAACAACGTCTTCGTTCCGCCTGTCGAAATCACTTGCACGCCTTGCTGCGCGAGCTCCCGGCACAATTCCACGATTCCCGTCTTGTCCGAGACGCTGACTAGCGCTCTTCTGATCGCCACGAATGACCCTCCGTTCAATTGGTTATCTTTACTTTGCGTCCGCTAAGCGAAACCCGTCCTTCTGCAATCCAACCGACTGCCTTAGGCAACAGCTCGTACTCCACCTTCTGAATTCGAGAGCCTAACGTTTCCAAAGTATCTTGCTCATGGATTTCAACGGCTTGTTGGGCAATAATCGGACCGGTATCCGTACCCCCATCCACGAAGTGAACGGTAGCGCCGGTTAATTTCGCTCCATAATCAAGCGCTTGCTTAGGAGCATTGATTCCAGGAAAAGCCGGAAGCAGCGCCGGGTGGACATTGATCATGCGACCGTAATAGGGTTCGACAAGAACGTTAGTCACGAGCCGCATATACCCTGCCATGACGATGAGATCGATGCCTACAGCTTGCAGCTTGGATACGATCACTTCCTCGTAGGCTTCCCTGGAAGCATATTGCTTCGGCGAGAAGGTGTACGTTTCCACCTGAAAATTGCGGGCACGCTCGAGCACGAATGCGGTAGGTTTATCGCATACGACGAGTTCGATCGACGCGTGAATTTTCCCATCCCGTACGGCTTCGGCCAATGCTTGAAAGTTGCTTCCGCTGCCGGAAGCGAATACCGCTATTTTAATGGGAACGGAAGGCTTTAGTATCGCTTGGCCTCCCTCGTTGCTTGCGGTCATGGCAGTTCCACACCTTCGAACGTCACGATCTTGGATCCCGCAGTAACCGTACCGATCCGGTAAGCCTGCTCGCCTTGCCCTTGCGCCAGCGCCAGAGCTTGCTCTGCTTGCTCGGCCGGAACGACAAGCACCATGCCGATTCCCATGTTAAAAGTCGTGTACATATCGCGGTCCGTAATATTTCCCGCTTGCTGCATAAGGCCGAAGATCGGCAATACCGGCCATGCTCCGCGGTTGATATCCACGTTAACGCCTTCCGGCAATACGCGAGGAATGTTCTCGATGAAACCTCCGCCCGTGATATGCGCCATTCCTTTAATCGTTACGCTGTCCAGCAATTTAAGGATTTGCTTCACATAGATGCGGGTTGGTTCGATAAGAACGTCTCCGAGCGTTTTTCCCTCGAGTTCGGCGGGTTTGTCCGTAAGGGCATACCCCCTCTGCTCCAACAGCAGTCTGCGAACGAGCGAGAAGCCATTGGAATGGATGCCGCTCGAAGCGAGTCCGATAACCGCGTCGCCAGCCTGAATCGTCGAGCCGTCGATCGCTTTCTTGCGATCTACGATGCCCACGGTGAAGCCGGCAATATCGTACTCGCCGTCTCGGTACATGCCGGGCATTTCGGCAGTTTCTCCTCCGATAAGCGCGCAACCAGCTTGTTGGCAGCCGTCTGCTACTCCTTTAACGATCGCTTCGATTTTCTCTGGAATGATTTTGTCGCAAGCCAAATAGTCGAGGAAAAAGAGCGGCTCCGCACCGGTGACGATAACGTCGTTCACGCACATCGCAACGGCATCGATGCCGATCGTGTCATGCTTGTCCATTGCGAACGCCAGCTTCAGCTTCGTGCCAACGCCGTCGGTGCCGCTAACGAGTACCGGCTCCTCATACTTGTCTTTGTTCAGGCTGAACAGACCGCCGAATCCGCCGAGCCCTGTAAGTACTTCCGGACGAAAAGTCTTCTTTACGTGTTTCTTCATCCGTTCGACCGCTTCGTTGCCGGCCGCGATGTCGACTCCGGCTTGTTTGTACGCTTCGGACAATGGTCTCACTCCTAGGGGGATATCGCCCGCATCCGCGGCTCCGTGACGAACCATCGGGTTCCGCCTGCTTGTTGTATTCGCGTGATCTGGATGAGATTACAAGGTAATCACACGAATACAAAGGCAGGACGTAAACTCTCCACCCGATGGTTGTCCCTCCGCCGCTTTGGGTCGATTCCTGGGTTTTATAGACAGGAAGAGCGGATACCTGCGAATTGGGCAGGTATTTGATCTAACAAGATGCATTTCGTACAGGTGTTTTCGCCGAATCGTAGTTTCGATTGAATCAAACTGCATTTAATGCAGGTGTTTGGCGCTGAAAACACGAATAAGGAATAATTTCCGTGATTCAACTGTACTTTTTGCAGGTTGATGCGCCGAATTTGGCTATAACACGGAAAACACCTGCAGTTTTTGCAGGTTAACCTGCTCACGGGTCAAAGAATGGTTAGTTAAGACCATTCGAGAAAGCGAGTTACAGCATGCTAGAAGAAATACTTCATTACTTCATGCCCTTAGTCGCAGCCGCAGGACGTTGTTTTGGCTTCTTCGAATTCTACTGGAGTTGGGTAGTCGTTGTTGAAGCACGCCATGCACAAGCCCCGATTGAACTCTTCATCGTGGCCGCCGATGGAATCGATCAGGCCGGTGTCGCTAAGGAAATAAAGCGAGTCCGCGTTGATCGCCTGACGGATTTCTTCGACCGTTTTGCTTGAAGCGATCAGGTCGGCCGGGTTCGGCGTATCTATACCGTAATAACAAGGATTCATAAATGGCGGTGAAGTTATGCGCACATGCACCTCGAGGGCTCCCGCTTCGCGCAGCATGTTAACGATACGTAATGAGGTCGTGCCCCGAACGATAGAATCGTCGATCATGACGACCCGTTTTCCTTCGACGACTTTGCGCACGGCGGATAGCTTCATTTTCACGCCTTTTTCGCGCAGCTCTTGGGAAGGTTGGATGAACGTACGTCCTGTGTATTTATTTTTGATCAAACCCAGCTCGTAAGGAATGCCCGTCTGCTCTGCATAGCCAATCGCAGCAGAGATGCTCGAATCGGGTACGCCGGTGACGATATCTGCATCGACGAACGATTCTTGCGCCAACTGCTGACCCATCCGCTTGCGTGAGCTATGAAGGTTAACGCCATAAATGTCGCTGTCCGGCCTTGCGAAATAAATATATTCCATCGCGCAAACCGCGCGCCTTACCATCGGTGCAAACCGGTCTTCATGCAGTCCGTCTTGATCCAGCACTAATAGTTCTCCAGGCTGCACGTCCCGAACGTACACGGCGCCTATCGTTTCCAGAGCGCAAGACTCCGACGCGAAAATATAAGCATCGCCAAGCTTGCCCATCACGAGAGGGCGAAGTCCGTGCGGATCGCAAGCGGCGATCAAACGCCCCTGCGTCTGAATGAGGAACGCGAATCCGCCAATGAGCCGGGCGAAAGCTTCCTTAACCGCCTGGACCAAATCCTTAGGGGAACGGGCGATCAGATGGGCGATAACTTCCGTGTCGCTCGTTGTCTGGAAAATAGAGCCCGAGTCCTCGAGCTCCTTGCGAATGCCTGGCTCATTGACCAGATTCCCGTTCGTGCACACGGCCAAATCTCCGCCGCGATACTTGAACACAAGCGGCTGCGCATTAGCAAGCTTACTCGCGCCAGCCGTCGAATAGCGCACGTGGCCGATCGCCTGATTACCCGTTAAAGCTTCCAACTTGTCGCGATCGAAAACTTCTTTTACAAGACCCATTCCTCTATGGTAGTGGAATGACTCCTCATCAGCCGTGCAAATTCCGCAGCTTTCTTCGCCCCGATGCTGCAAAGCGTGCAAGCCATAATAGGATAAGTTGGCCGCATCGGGATGACCGAACACCCCGAACACTCCGCACTCCTCTTTAAGCTTGTCGAAAATAGAGTCTTTGCCGCCCACGCCTTCGTTATAGTAATCTCCGGTCCAGAAGCGATCCAATGCCGTACCTCCGTTCGCTGCGCTAGATGTCATTGCTGCTTGCCCTTCATCCGGCTCGGAATAGCTTCTTTCCATTCTTTACGAAGCTCGGCGATCGATGCGTTGATCGCATCGTGTCCACCGATCGCGATCGCCAATCGATCTCCAGTTACGGTACCCAGACGTTGAATCGGAATGCCGGCAGCCTCGATCGCCGCCGCTAGTTTATCAGCCGATTCCGGCTTAGCCGACAGCAATATGCGCGATTGCGATTCGCTGAACAGCGCGATATCAGGCCGCAGGTTCGTCTCGAATGATACGTTGGCGCCTAAGTTGCGACCAAAGCCCGCTTCCGCTAACGCCGCAGCCAAACCGCCTTCGGACAAATCATGTGCTGAAGCTACTAATCCTTGCTGAATGACTTTGAGCACCGCTTGATGCAATTTGCGTTCCGTCGCCAAGTCCAGCTCCGGCGGACGTCCTTCCGTTACGCCATGAACCGCGTATTGGAATTCGCTGCCGCCGATTTCCGCTTTCGTCTCGCCGAGCAAGAAAATAACGTCGCCTTCGGCTTTGAACTCTTGCGTCGTGATGTGGTCCGTATCGTGCACAAGCCCAACCATGCCAACGACAGGCGTCGGGTAGATCGCGCCCCTCGTATTTTCGTTATACAGCGATACGTTACCGCCGATAACCGGCGTGTCCAGTACGCGGCAAGCTTCCGCCATGCCGTCTACCGCTTTCTCCATCTGCCAGAACACTTCCGGTTTCTCCGGGCTTCCGAAGTTCAGGTTGTCCGTTATCGCAAGCGGCTCGGCGCCGGAGCAGACGATGTTGCGGCCCGCTTCCGCTACCGCGATTCTTCCGCCCACTTCAGGGTCCAAATAAACGTAACGACCGTTGCAGTCCGTTGTCATTGCCAGACCTTTGCGCGTTCCGCGGATCGTTATGACCGCAGCGTCCGAACCCGGACGGACGGCCGTCTCCGTGCGAACCATGTAGTCGTATTGGTTATAAACCCACTCTTTGCTCGCAAGCGACGGTGAACCGAGCACTTTTTTCAGCGCGGCGTTCAAGTCGAATACTTGCTCGTAGCGGTTCGTATCGATGGAGCCGTTTTTCAAATAATATTCGGGAATTTGCGATGGTTTGTTGTAGATCGGGCAATCGTCAACCAGAGCGTGCACCGGCATATCCGCTACCAACTCGCCTTTGTGGAACAATTTCAGGCGGCCATCATCCGAAACCTTGCCCACCTTCGCGCAGTGCAATCCCCAACGTTCAAAAATAGCCTGAGCCTGCGCTTCATGCTGAGGTTCGCAAACAAATAGCATCCGCTCCTGCGATTCCGAAAGCATCATTTCGTAAGCAGTCATGCCATCTTCCCGCTGAGGAACCTCGTCGAGGTACAGCTCCATACCGTTGCCGGCTTTACTCGCCATCTCCGCGCTTGAACAAGTGAGACCCGCAGCACCCATATCCTGAATGCCAAGCACGATACCGGAATCGATCAGTTCGAGCGTCGCTTCCATAACCAGCTTTTCCATGAACGGATCTCCGACCTGTACCGCCGAACGCTTCGCTTCGGATTCCGCTGTTAAATCCTCGGACGCGAAAGTCGCGCCGTGAATACCGTCGCGGCCCGTTGCAGGCCCTACATAGAACACCGGATTGCCGATTCCTTTGGCGACTCCGCGTTGGATTTTATCGTGATCGATCAGACCGACGCACATCGCGTTAACGAGCGGATTTCCCTCGTACGCTTCGTCGAACATGATTTCCCCGGCAACCGTCGGAATGCCGATACAGTTACCGTAACCCGCGATCCCGCTGACCACGTGCTCGAACAAGTAACGTACGCGTTCATTTTCCAGACGTCCGAAACGCAGGGAGTTCAGCAAAGCCACCGGACGGGCACCCATGGAGAAAATGTCGCGGATAATGCCGCCAACGCCCGTTGCAGCGCCTTGGTATGGCTCGATCGCGGACGGATGGTTGTGGGACTCGATCTTGAAAACAACAGCTTGGTTGTCGCCGATATCGACGATTCCCGCGCCTTCGCCAGGTCCCATCAGAACGCGAGGCCCCGTAATCGGGAAACGCTTCAGCAGCGGCTTGGAGTTTTTGTACGCGCAGTGTTCGGACCACATTACGCTGAATACGCCGATCTCGGTATAGTTCGGCTGACGTCCCATGAATCCGCTAATCAACTCGTATTCTTTGTCCGAAACGCCGAATTGCTTATATATTTTCTGTTCCGCGATTTGCTCGACAGTCGGTTCCTTAGCGGATACTTGCTGCGCCATTGCGTTCCCTCCAAGCATTGAGTACTGACGTGAACATACGAGCGCCATCCGCGGAACCGAGAATCTCGGCAACTGCCCGCTCCGGATGCGGCATCAAACCGACGACGTTGCCCGCTTCGTTGCTGACGCCGGCGATGTTGTCGACGGATCCGTTCGGGTTGTCGCCCGCGTAACGGAACACGATCTGGTTATTCGCTTTTAAGCTAGCAAGCGTTTCATCAGCTACATAGTAACTGCCTTCGCCATGAGCGATTGGAATTTGGATAGCTTCGCCCTGCGCATAAGCATTGGTGAATGCCGTCTTCGGGTTCTCAACAATAAGATCTACTTGGTGGCAGCGGAATTTCAACGAGTTGTTGCGGATAAGCGCGCCCGGCAGAAGTCCCGCTTCCGTTAATATTTGGAACCCGTTGCAAATACCGAGGATGAACTTGCCCTCTTCGGCAGCCTTGCGAACTTCCGTCATTACCGGAGCAAATTGGGCGATGGCGCCGCAGCGAAGGTAATCTCCGTAGGAGAATCCGCCCGGAATAAGAATGGCATCGTATGCGGATAGATCGGTTGCCGTATGGAATACATAATCGACGGATTGGCCAACCGTATCTTCTACCGCTTTGTAACAGTCGATATCACAGTTGGAGCCCGGAAATACGATGACTGCAAATTTCATGAGCGCCTCAGCCCTCCAATTCGAAACGATAGTCTTCTACGACCGTATTCGCCAGAAGCTTCTCGCACATGACTGTTAGTCTCTCTTCCGCTTGCGCGCGGTCGTTCGTATCCAGTTCCACTTCCAGGTACTTGCCGATTCTCACTTTGCCGACTTCGTTGAACCCGAGCGTATGCAGGGCGCCTTGCACAGCGTTGCCTTGCGGGTCGAGCACGTTCTGCTTAATCGTCACGTATACCTTTGCTTTCATGAGTGTTCCTCCTGATATGGGTTGTGGAATTGGGTTTGTTGTAAAATGCAATTGGCAAAATAGCGGCCTTCGAACCATCAACGCTATTCGGCCAACCTGCGGTAAATTTCACGATATCTCGACGTGGTCGCCTCGACGACTACGGCCGGCAGCGGCGGCGGCGGACTGTTCTTGTCCCAATCCGATCCCGCCAAGTAAGCACGCACCGGTTCTTTGTCCATACTGTCGATCTCGACGTCTAGCTTGTAGTTTTCCTCCGCCCAGAAACGCGAGGAGTCCGGGGTAAACAGTTCATCGATAAGGATAATTTCATCGCCTATTAAACCGAATTCGAACTTGCAATCCGCAAGGATGATGCCGCGTTCAGCGCAATAATCCCGGCCGAACTCGTACAGCTTCAAACTCCGATCCCTTAACGCCTCAGCCAACTCATTTCCGACTCTCCGCGCCATCTCGTCGAATGGAATATCTTCATCGTGACCGACGTCGTTTTTGCCCGCGGGGGTGAAAATCGGTTGCTCAAGCTTGGAATTCTTATGCAAGCCCTCCGGAAGTTTAATGCCGTTAACTTCGCCGTTTGCTTGATACTGCCGCCATCCGCCGCCTGTAATGTAGCCGCGCACGACGCATTCAATGTCGATCCGTTTCGCCTTGCGGCTAACCATGATGCGACCGGCCAGCTTGTCCGGCTCAGAGACGATGTCCCCCAGCAGTTTTACATCGGTATGCACCACATGGTTAGGCTGAAGCGCCGCTGTTTGCTCGAACCAATAGGAGCTTAAACCATTCAGTACGCTGCCTTTGCCCGGCACCGCCGGGTCGAGCACGTAATCGAACGCCGAGATCCGGTCCGTGACTACGATAAGTAAATGTTCACCGAGATCGTATAGCTCCCGGACTTTGCCCTTGTGAATAAGGGGGGCGTTAACGAGCCCTTCGGCCGTAGACAAAGCTTCTATAGTCATGTCTGCCTCCTTTTACTTCAATCCCAGACGGTCGAAAATCGTATCCACATGCTTCAGATGCCACGTCGGGTCGAAGCAATCGGCGATTTCGTCCGCGGACAGCACATCCGTGAATTCCGGCGTTGACTGGACGATATCGCGGAAATCTCGCTGTTCTTCCCACGCCTGCATGGCGCGCGGCTGCACGGTATCGTAAGCTTGCTCGCGGCTGAAGCCTTTGTCGATCAGCTTCGTCATCACCCGGCCGGAGAAAGGCACATTGTAGGTACGGGACATATTGCGCTTCATGTTCTCCGGGAACACCGTCAAGTTTTTCACGATGTTGCCGAAACGGTTGAGCATATAATTAAGGAGCATCGTCGCATCCGGCAAAATAATTCTTTCCGCGGAGGAATGCGAAATGTCGCGTTCATGCCAAAGCGGTACATTCTCGTATGCCGTCAGCATATGACCGCGAATGACGCGGGATAGGCCGCTCATATTCTCGCAGCCGATCGGGTTACGCTTGTGCGGCATCGCCGACGAGCCCTTCTGGCCTTTGCCGAACGGCTCTTCCACTTCGCGGAACTCGCTCTTCTGCAATCCGCGAATTTCCGTGGCGAACTTGTCGATCGAAGTCGCGATCAGCGCCAAAGTGGCCATATATTCCGCATGGCGGTCGCGCTGCAACGTTTGCGTCGAGATCGGCGCTGCCGTAATCCCAAGCTTGCGGCAGACGAACTCTTCAACCGCAGGATCGATATTCGCATAAGTGCCTACGGCTCCGGACATTTTACCGAATTGAACGCCATCGGCAGCACGCTCGAACCGCTCCAAATTCCGTTTCATTTCTTCATGCCATAAAGCCAGCTTTAACCCGAAAGTCGTCGGCTCCGCATGAACGCCGTGAGTACGGCCCATCATCGGAGTGTCCTTGTATTGAATCGCTTGATCGCGAAGGATCGCAATGAAGTTCTCGATATCCCGCTTCAATATCCGGTTCGCTTGCAGCAACAGGTAACCCATTGCGGTATCGACGACATCCGTGGAGGTAAGTCCATAATGGACCCATTTACGCTCCGCGCCCAAGCTTTCCGATACTGCCCGAGTGAAGGCGATGACGTCATGGCGGGTCTCAAGCTCGATCTCGTTAATGCGATCAATGTCGAACTTGGCATTTTTGCGAAGCTCGATCGTATCTTCATGAGGGATATGCCCTAGCTCTGCCCAAGCTTCGCAAGCGCACAATTCCACTTCCAGCCATGCGTTGAATTTATTTTCTTCCGTCCAGATGGCCCGCATCTCGGGGCGGCTATATCGTTCCAACATCGTTGTTTAGACCCTCCATATGTTCGATTGGGATATCCATTCCAGCGCCGCTTCTACGTTCGGGGCCAGCACGTTGATGTGTCCCATTTTGCGACTTCGTTTCGCTTCCGCTTTGCCGTAAAGATGAACCTTAGGCTCAACGCCTAGACCCTCGGCAACCGAATCTTTCTCCGCCATCCAGCCAAACAACGGCTCCATATGCTCACCCAGAATGTTCGCCATAACGACCGGCGTAAGCAACTCCGAATCGCCAAGAGGCAAATTGCAGATGGCCCTCACATGCTGCTCGAACTGCGACGTCCGGCAAGCTTCCATCGTATAATGACCGGAATTATGAGGCCTTGGCGCCAGCTCGTTAACGAACAATTCACCATCGGCGGTAAGGAATAGCTCGACGGCAATCAATCCGACTACGCCCAACGTCTCGGCGATGGACACGGCCAGCCTTTCGGCTTCCTTCGCAACCTCAGCCCCGATACGGGCGGGAACGATAGATAAGTGCAATATATTATGAACGTGGATATTTTCTGCCGGAGCAAACGTTCGGACTTCGCCGGAAGGGCTGCGCGCCGCAATCACGGATATTTCTTTGTCGAAAATAATGAATTTCTCAAGCACCAGCTGCGTACCGCTTCTACTTGCTTCATTCCATGCCGGCTCCAACTCTTCCAATGATCTGAGCACCCATTGACCCTTACCATCATAGCCGCCGGTCGCCGTTTTCAGTACGGCAGGCAAGCCAAGAGACAAAGCCGAAGCCCGCAGGCTTTCAAGACTCTCAATCTCCGCATAGGGAGCGACTCGAACGCCTGCGGCTTCCACCGCTCTTTTCTCGCGGAGACGATGTTGAGTCGTATACAGCAGTTCGCTGCCTTGCGGCACATATGACTCCGTCTCTAGCATAGCTGCTACGTTCGCATCGACATTCTCGAATTCATAGGTAATGACGTCCGAGCGTCTAGCCAATTCTCTCGCCGCTTTTTGATCATCATATGAAGCAACGATTTGCGCTGCAGTCTGCCCGCAAGGTGAATCCGGGGTAGGATCAAGCGTCACAAACCGGTATCCGAGGCGATTGCCCGCATGAGCCATCATTCTGCCCAATTGTCCGCCGCCAAGCACGCCGATAGTCGCTCCCGGCAATACTGTCCGCGGGCTCGATTTTGCGGCATCGCTATCTACGACCTCGCATCCCCAATCCCCGCACAATGTACCCTCGCCTGCAAACAAATTCACTAACTCATTTTCACCGCTCATGGCAACTCACCATTATCTAGAACGTCCTGCGTAATCCGATCGCGACGAGCGGTTACCTTTGCCTGTATTTCCGGATCGAAAGCGCCGATTATTTGCGCTGCGAGCAATCCCGCATTCGTAGCGCCCGCCGTTCCGATAGCGACCGTAGCCACGGGAATTCCTCCCGGCATCTGAACGATCGACAGCAACGAATCAAGCCCGTTCAAGGCCTTGGACTGAACAGGCACTCCGATAACGGGCAAAACGGTTTTGGCTGCGACCATGCCCGGAAGATGGGCGGCGCCTCCAGCACCGGCAATAATAACTTTCAAGCCGCGCGAAGCGGCGGACTCGGCATATTCGAACATTAAATCCGGCGTCCGGTGTGCGGATACAACCTTCTTCTCGTACGGAACGTTTAATTCATCGAGCACGTCGCATGCTTTCTTCATCGTTTCCCAATCCGACGTACTGCCCATGATGACGCCGACAAGTGACGACATGGTTCCACCCTTCCCCTGTTGCAATCTGTTAGAACCCATTCGACATCGACTTTAGCTTCGGTAAAAAACAAAAAAAGGACCTTGAGAATACGAACAGTATTCCCCAATCGGCCCTGTAGTTCTCTTCCACGAGCAGGCTTTGGCAACGGCGACAAGAGAAAGCCCGGACCGGTTAAGGCCCGCGCTTCTATTTAGGTGTCGTTGACGATAGCCGCGTAGTCCGGAAATTAGGGTTTCCGGGTAGAGACGTTCGGGCCGATTCCCGACTTATACGCGTTTCATATCTTGCCATAACCGACAAGAAAATGGCTTATTTGACGCTTTTAAGTTTACCCCAGACAAGGGCCATATGTCAAACAAAGACGAACGCTTTATGCTCATGTAAATATTAATGTTCGGATTTTGACACAATAGAACGTTCGTTCTTCCATCACTGCCTATCCCCCGTCCGCCAATTGCAAGTATTGTGAATATCTTCTATTGGAATGGAAGAGGATTTAAAAAGTTATAACCCCGCCCCACCTCCGTCATTTCGGAAGTGAAGCGGGGTTGATTTATGCCATGAACCTTCCGGGTTGTTAACGAAAGGAATTAGCTTAACCTTGGGAACCGATGAATGCGTAACGCGCCACAATGAGGATGGCCAGCACCCACATCAGCCAGTGAACTTTATGTTTTCCTTTGCCTAGGACATTGGAAACCGTCGCAAGCACGACGTAGGACAATATTCCGAAAGAAATACCGTTAGCAATATTGTAAGTAAACGGCATGAACACGATCGTTAAGAAGGCGGGAATCGCGATCGTATATTCTTGGAAGTCGATTTCCTTAATCGATTGGATCATGAGCAAACCAACAATAATTAACGCGGCAGCCGTAGCGGATCCGGGGATCAAGTTAACGATAGGAGCAAGGAACAGGGCAAGCAGGAAAAATACGCCCGTCGACACAGCCGTCAACCCGGTGCGACCGCCTTCGGCTACCCCCGCAGCGCTCTCGACGTATGCCGTAGTCGTACTTGTACCGAGCAAAGCGCCGCCGCTTACCGCAACCGCATCGACCAACATCGCTTTTCCGACGCGTTTCTTGCCTTCTTCCGGATTTTTCATGAGACCGGCGCGGTTAGCCGTACCTACGAGAGTTCCGAAGGTATCGAACAATTCAACGAACGTAAAAGTAGCCACGATAGATATCAACCCGGTTTGGAATACGCCGTCCCAATCGAAGTTGGCGAATTGCAGCTCGTTTAAGTGCGGAACCCAAGGAGTGACATCCGTATTGATGGTCGTAGGCACATAATCAGACCCTAAGATAATACCGATTACCGTAGTGCCAAGAATCCCGAACAAGATTGCGCCTCTCACTTTCAGCACCATAAGCACGGAAATGAGCAAGATGCCGATTAAGGCTAATTGAACTCCCGGGCTTTCCAATGATCCCATATGGAAAACAGTCTCGAAAAACGCAACGTCGGTGAATTTGTGCGCTTCGATATTATTCGATGCTTCTACGCCGACCGTCAACAGGCCGCTGTTTTTCAAGCCGATGATCGTGATGAATAGGCCGATACCGACCGTAATCGCATGTTTCAACCCATCCGGAACTGCTGTAAGGAGCATCTGGCGAACTTGCGTGAGCGTAAGAATAATAAAGATAATACCGGAAATGAACACTGCCGTTAATGCCATTTCAAAGGTCACCGGTTTGTCAGATGCCGCCGAGCTTAGGATGACGGAAGCAAAGTACGCGTTCAACCCCATCCCAGGGGCTAGAGCTACAGGGAAATTGACGAAAATCCCCATTGCTATCGTAAAAATACCCGCTGCCAGCGCCGTTGCCAAGAAAATCGGATACCACTGGCCGCCGGTTGCACCGCTGCCAAATGCGCTTAGCACATTCGGATTTACCGCCAATATGTACGCCATAGTCATAAACGTTGTCAAACCGGCCATGATCTCTGTGCGTACGTTCGTTCCCAGTTCTTTCAGCTTAAAGAAACGTTCCATGTCTCATTAAACTCTCCCTTCAAATTTGAATGAATGTGGAAAACCAAGACTGAACATACAAAAAACCCAGAAGAAGACTCCTCTAGGTTCCGCACAACCGGGAAAATTCATGCTAACGGAGACTCGCGGAACTCGCGTATTCCCTAGCATCAATTTCCCTTTCCGTAGACAGATCATTTGCGGTGACCTCGTAGAGACTCCCGGGCCGATTCCCGGGATTATACGAAAAGAATTTATTCAGTTGTTTGTCCAATCTCATTCTAGGTCGTAAGGCCTTAGCTGTCAACGAAAATTTACGAATATTGCAAGCGTTTTACTAGTTAGAACGTTCGGAATTGTCGGATAATTAGTGCAATAATCGGCAGCAAAAAGCCCCGAACCCTGAAGTCCGAGGCTTAACGTTTTATTTTTGTCGAAAAATGTCGAAAATGAAATTGTTACTCCCACTCGATCGTTGCGGGAGGCTTGGACGTAATATCGTATACAATACGGTTGACGTTCTGGACTTCATTGACGATTCGATTGGAGATCTTCTCCAACACATCGAACGGAATTCTAGCCCAGTCGGCGGTCATTCCATCGATCGAGGTTACGGCCCGGATACCTACGGTGTGGGAGTAAGTACGTCCGTCGCCCATTACGCCAACGCTCTTCATGTTAGGCAGCGCAGTAAAATATTGCCAGATTTCGCGGTCAAGGCCCGCTTTGGCAATTTCGTCGCGAAGAATCGCATCGGACTCGCGGACGATGGTCAGCTTCTCTTCCGTCACTTCGCCAAGTACGCGAATGGCAAGTCCCGGACCCGGGAACGGCTGACGCATGACGATCGCTTCGGGAAGTCCGCATTCCGCGCCTACTTTGCGCACTTCGTCTTTGAACAAAGTCTTGAGGGGCTCGATCAGCTTAAACTTCATGTCCTTAGGCAAACCGCCTACGTTATGATGCGACTTGATCGTTTGCGCCGTAGCCGTGCCGCTTTCCACGATGTCGGTATAGAGTGTGCCTTGCGCCAAGAAAGTAAAGTCGTCGAACTTCGCGGACTCTTCCTCGAACACCCGAATAAACTCGTTTCCGATAATTTTACGTTTTTGCTCTGGATCATCCACGCCGCGCAGATTGCCCAGGAACCGCTCGCTTGCGTCGATTTTGACAACGTTCATATCGAATTTGCCTACGAACGTTTCCATAACGCTTTCCGCTTCATCTTTGCGCAGCAAGCCGTGATCGATGAACATACACGTTAATTGATCCCCGATCGCTTTGTGAATCAGTATGGCGACAACAGAGGAATCAACTCCGCCGGACAATGCGCAAAGCACCTTTTTATCGCCAACCTCATTGCGAATTTCTTGCACCATGTCCTCGATAAACGATCCCATCGTCCAATCGCCTTTGCACCCGCATACGCCAAAAAGGAAGTTGCGAATCATTTCATTGCCATATACGGAATGGCGAACTTCCGGATGGAACTGAACGGCGAAAAACTTCCTGTCGGGATCGCTCATCGCGGCAACCGGCGCGTGATCCGTGCTTGCGTCTACGCGGAATCCGGCAGGCAGCTCCGTTACGTGGTCTCCGTGGCTCATCCATACCGTTTGGCGGGAATCTAACCCTTGAACGAGCGAGCTTCCGGATACGAAGTCGACGTCCGACTTACCGTATTCGCGCTTATGAGCAGGCTCGACTTTGCCGCCTTGCTGGTGCGTGATCAGCTGCATGCCGTAGCAGATTCCAAAGATCGGAATTCCCAAGTCGTACACGGCCGGATCAACATGGGGAGCACCTTCCGCATATACGCTTGCCGGCCCTCCCGAGAAGACGATGCCTTTAGGGTTAAGCTCCCGCAGCTTGTCCGCCGTCGTGTTATAAGGAAGCAATTCGCTGTAAACTCCAAGGTCGCGAATGCGACGCGCGATCAACTGGTTATACTGCCCGCCGAAGTCTAGCACGACGATCATTTCATGCGCATTATTAATCACTGTGTTAACCGAGCCTCCCTAAATCAATTGAAGCTATTATAGCTTTGCGGCTTCGACAGCGTCAAGGCGAGAGTGCGGTGCGAGACCGGGGCTATTTTCCAAATCAGGATACGATATTCAATTTACGATCGGTTGGCAGGAAGGCGGCCAGCAGCCCGATTAGCGGCAGGAACGCGCATAAACGAATGACGAAAGTAATGCTCGTCGCATCCGCCAGCATTCCGAGTACGGCCGAACCAATTCCTCCTAGTCCAAAAGCTAGTCCAAAGAACAAGCCGGATACCGTGCCGACCTTGCCGGGCAACAACTCCTGAGCGTAAACGACAATGACCGAAAATCCGGACAACAGAATAAAGCCAATGCAAATACATAGAATGACGGACCAGAACAAGTTGGCGAACGGAAGCAGCAGCGAGAACGGCGCCGTCCCCAGAATCGAGAACCAAATCATGTTTCTTCTGCCGAACCGATCGGCCAGCGGACCGCCCATAAACGTACCCACCGCTCCGGCGGCAAGCAATGCAAATATAAATACTTGCGCATATTCCGTTGATATTTGATGGTACTTAATTAAATAAAACGAGAAAAACCCCGTCATGCTGGCCATATAAACAAACTTAGAGAACAACAGCATTATGAGGATAGTCATCGCGTAAACGATCGTCTTTTTGGGCAATGGCTTTTTCGCAACGACTTTCCTCTTGATCACCGCTTGACGGCTCACATAGCTCCTGTACCACTTGGCGACGAAAATCTGAACGACAAACGCTGCGCCGGCTGCGATCGTAAACCAGATGATCCCGAACTGGCCGTAAGGCACGAATATGAGCGCGGTAAAAATAGGAGCCAAGGCTTGGCCAATATTCCCGCCGGTTTGAAAGATCGATTGCGCCAGCCCTCTTCGGGCACCGGCCGCCATATAAGCCACCCGCGATGCCTCCGGATGGAGCACGGCAGAACCGAGTCCGATGAGAACGACCGATAGGATAATAAACGCATAGCTGTCCGCAAAAGCCAACACAACCATTCCCATTAAGGAAAAAACAACTCCCGCGGGGAGCAAAAATGGTTTAGGCTTCGAATCCGTGTACAGGCCGATAAGCGGCTGCAGCAACGATGCGGTTAAGTTTAGCGTGAAAGCGATCCACCCGATCTGCGCGAATGTTAGCTGCATCGACTCTTGGAGAATCGGGAATATCGCGGGGATGACCGACTGGATGGAATCATTCAACAAATGGACGAGACTGATGGAAAATAATATGGAATATACCGTGGTCATTTGCGCGTTTGTTGAAGCTGATGTGCTCATGGTGAACATCCTTTCATCTTATCATCTGATGTTTATGAATATAAAAAATCGATTGTTGCTAACCGGTTGTTGCCGGTTTTGTTACTTCAGGCGTTTTTTTAGCTCCTCAACCATGCCATCCAAGTTCAGAAGCGTCCAATGCTCGGCCGCCGCTACGTCTTTGTCCTTGATAGCCTCATACAATTTCTCGTGGTACTGGGTGTGGGGATCGTGCACTTCTTGATCTTTGACCAACTTGTCAAGCGCATCGCGCAAAACGGACGAGAATGTGCGGAAGAGGTCGATGACGACATGGTTTTTGCTGGCTGCGGCTACGGCGATGTGGAACTCAATGTCTGCATTAAGATAGCCGTTCGTGTCACCCTTGTTTATGGCTGCGGAGCGCTGGTCAAGATGACGGCGCATTTGCTCTAGATCCTGGTCGTCACGGCGCTGTGCCGCCAGCCTTGAAATTTCCAGCTCCAGCATTTTCCGCACTTCGTAAACTTCTACGATTTCAGCTCTTCTAAGCCTATGCTCGAGGGGCTCCTGAATGACGGAATTCGCGGATAAGAAAGTCCCAAAGCCCTGTTTTTTCTCCAATAGCCCTGCATGAACAAGCACGCGGACTGCTTCGCGAATCGTGGAGCGGCCCACGCCAAACTGCTGCATGAGCTCCGGTTCCGTCGGAATTTTCTCGCCATATTGCAGCTCGCCGCTTGAGATCGTTTTCTGCAGCTGAATAACGACATCGTCCACAAGCTTCGTACGATTAAGCGTTTGGAAGGAAACCTTGGAATTCGAATTCATCAGATCATCTCCTGTATGTTGCATCTTAGCATATTCTTTGTACTACTGGGTAGACAATTTAAATAAAAGCCTCCACTCCCGCTTCAACAGCGGACTTGGAGACTTCTTGCAAATCAGTTAACGAGAGCGCAGCGCTTGCCTAACCTTATCGACATGACCCTTCACCTTGATGTTTCGCCATTCCTGCAGAAGTATGCCTTTTTCGTCGATTAGGAAGGTAGAACGAACGATGCCCATGAATGTGTGCCCGTACAGCTTTTTCTCCTGCCAAACGCCGAATAGATCGCAAACCCGATGTTCTATATCTGCCAGAAGCAGAAAAGGCAGTTGGTACTTCTCGATGAATTGGTTGTGGGATTTCAGGTCATTCGCGCTGATGCCGAGAATAATGGCGTTGGATTCTCCGAACGTTTCGTTAGCGTCGCGAAAATCGCAGGATTGCTGCGTGCAGGCTGGCGTTAAATCGTTCGGGTAAAAATAAAGGACGACCTTGCGGCCGCGATAGTCGCTAAGACGGATCGTTTTCCCGTTCGAGGCGGGCAGCTCGAAATCCGGAACGGGTTGTCCGATTTGGACGATGGACAAGGAAATCTCTCCTTTGGAACTATGTATTCTACAAGCTTAACATAGGCCAAGGGGTTCACCCAAGTAAAACGGCTTCGCCGTCCCCATTCTAATTCAGATGCGGAGTTCCGAGGTTAATAAGAATCAGCGTGACAAACTAGCTTTATGCCTTATGTTATAGGCATAATATAATACAATTTGCGCGAGTGAAGCACACCGCGATTTCCCGATGGGGAAGTCGCGGTTTTTTGTTGCTTTAAGTCGCTATGGAGGAGTGAGAGTATATGTTTGAGCAGCATTATGAACAATGGTTAGCGCAGCAACGGAAGTTACGGAAAGGCGAATCCTTGCGCAAGTTAGATGAAGATCACGGACATTCGGAGAAGCTATTCTTACAGGAACTATGGTGGCCAGTATTCGGCAATCTGGATTTTCTTCATGCCGAGCATGAAGTGCCTAATTCCCGGAATAGTTCATATTATCTTGATCATGCTTATATCAGACCTCCCCATCTGATCGATTGGGAGGTGGACGATTTTAGCTCGTATGCCAAGAATATCAACCGGCGCGGCTTCGATTATGAGAGGGATCGGCAAAACCACCTCATGTTGGACGGCTGGCAAATATACCGCTTCTCGCTAGACGCCATTAAAGAGCGCCCCCGCCAATGCCAGCAGTTCATTCTTCAGGTGATGGGCAGATTATACGGCGGAATTCAGCAAGGGAGCACGCCTTCGCTCTCTCTGAAGCAACGAGAAATCATGCGTCTAGCCCTACGGCTGCAGCGGCCCTTTACTCCGCTGGAAGTATGCGTTCAGTTGGGGATCAGCAATCGAAGCGCCAGAGATTTGTTACATGAGCTGGTCGTGCTTGATTTCCTGGAGATTGTCGATGGACATTTGCGTGCTAGAACTTTTCGTGCAACCTATCGTGCTCGCTCTTTGTTCCTCGGTTAGGATAACGGCAAAATATGCTGCTAAGTTCGCTCTTTTGGGCAAACTTTCGCGTATAGAGGCAAAAAATGCCGCTAATCCCATTAGAACACCGCATTGAGCAGACCAATCCAATGATTTAGCGGCAATCCTTGCCGTTAACAGGGAAAACCGGACAACCTTCCTCCGATTAGCGGCAGAGATTGCCGCTAATCGGCGCCCGCATGTGGTCGACCCGCCGTCATGCAACGTCACGCCGCGCGCGCCCGTGGAGGGCGACGCGGGGCGACTGAGATAGACGTGAGAGGACCGGACGATGAACTTGAACTGCAGCAATGAGAGTGACCGGCCCGAGAACAATCAACTACCCGCCCCGCGATAGCGGCGGACGCCGTAGTTCCAGAACCATAAGCCGAGCGACAGCACTACTATGCCGACGACCG
This sequence comes from Cohnella silvisoli, assembly GCF_021190915.1. Taxonomy (GTDB): domain Bacteria; phylum Bacillota; class Bacilli; order Paenibacillales; family Paenibacillaceae; genus Cohnella; species Cohnella silvisoli. The sequence goes on along the minus strand of NZ_JAIOAP010000013.1, from coordinate 111,195 downwards.
GGGTTAACCAGGCCAACCACCAATCGTCCAGCCGTCCTAGGAAGAAAGAGGCCGGATATACGCCTACGAACGCGAACGGCAGCAGCCATGTTAGCAGAAACCGGATCGTCTTATTGTAAATCTCGACCGGATATCTGCCATAGTTTTGGATGTTGTAGATAAGGGGACCGATGCCCGTCGGCGCATCCGAGTAGAAGGAAATCGCCGACAGCGCCGTATAGATGCCCATATAGATGAAGCAGGAGCCGAGCACCATGATGATCAGTACGAATGGATCGTACCAATGGAACGGCAAGCCGAGCGTCGACCATGAAGTGATCATAATGACTAAGCCGACGATTGAACCCACAATCGCTGGCGGGTCCATATTTTCCAGCAACACTTGGGACAGAGAATGCGCCGGACGCGTCAATATACGGTCCATCTCCCCCTTGACAATGTATCGCTCGCTAAAATTCCACGCGCTGAAAAAAGTCGAGAACAACCCGGATGCGATCATAAAGTAGCCGTAAACGAACACGACCTCCGACTCGCTCCAAGTCCCAAGCGTAGGCGTATGCAGGAACACGATGAAGATGAACACAAGGTTCAAGCCGTTAAACATCAGATCGGACAGAACCTCAATCCAGAAGTCCGCTCGGTAGGTTAACTTGGTTTTCAAATAATTGGCGAAATAATCCCGGTACAAGCCCAGCATAAACGATAAACGGTTCATCTAATCATCCTCCCTGCACGAACAGACGACGACGCGCCGAACGCCATACTAACATAATCGGAACGATTAACACGACCGTCCAGATCACCTGCACCAACAAGGCATTCCATATAGCGTCACCGTGAATCCGACCCGTGAATACGGACCCTGGCAAGTAAGTGATTGCTTGGAAAGGCAGCCACTTCATCACCGATATCGCCCACCCGGGGAAAAATACGATCGGCACGACGACTCCGGAGAGCAAATCCACCGTTATCCTTTTCATCATCATGAGGCCTTGATTATTTTCTAAGAAAAACGCGCCCAACCCGGTTAAAATATTGAGCTGCGAGTTAATGAGAAAGCTGAACCAGATCATGATGAAAAACACGATCCACTGCATCGGGTCGGTAGGAAGCACGATCGGAAAAATAAACGAAACGATGACCATGCCCGGCACCATGAATAGCAGCAATCGGAACAAACCTTCTCCGAAACCTTGCATCATTTTCACGAGCAAATACGAATAGGGGCGAATAATCTGGATAGACACGCTGCCGTCTACGATCTCACCCGAGATTTCACGGTCTAAATTATTGAAGTAGAAAGCTCTAGCCATCCAAGAAACGGCCACATAGGTGGACATTTGGATAACGGTGAAGCCTTGAAGCGTCTCGGCACTTCCGTATATGGCTTTCCACAGAAAGTAATAAGCGCCAATATTGATCGCATAAATTACGATACCGCTGTAATAATTGACCCGATAGGCAAGCATTTGAAGAAACCGAATGCGGACGAAATCCAAATAGGCGCTCGTCATGACTCCCCCGCTCCCGTTCCTGCCTTGATCGGTTCCTTCTCGCCGGCTTCGGCTTCATTCGATGACAAAGCAGATAAATCTCTCGGCGCATCCGCGCTGCCCGACTGGTATATTTCGCGGACGATCTCGTCGGTGTTCGTCTCGAAAATTTTGATATCGCTGATGTCCTTAAGACCGACTACCTTGGAAAGCACCTCCGACACGTTCATCTCGCGCGGAATCCACACCTTTGCCGTCACTTCGTTCTCAAGAGACCAACGGACATCAAGCCCGCTAGTCATAAAGGTCACATCGTCCAGCGACACCGGATCGGTAAATTGGAACTGAACCTCGCGGCCTTTGCCCCATCTGGTCTTGAGCTCCTCCAACCCGCCGTCGTAGATGATACTTCCATCATCCAGCATAATAACGCGGGAGCAAAGCGCTTCGATATCTTGAAGATCATGCGTCGTAAGCAATATTGTCGTGCCCTGTTCCCGGTTAAGCCTCTTGAGAAATTCGCGAATTTCCATCTTCACGACGATATCGAGGCCGATTGTCGGCTCGTCCAAGAACAGAATCGACGGATTGTGCAGCAGCGCAGCAACGAGCTCGCAACGCATCCGTTGACCTAGGCTAAGCTTGCGGACGGGACGGTTGAGCAGCTCCTGCAGTTGCAGAGTCTCCACTAGCTCATCAAGCCTGCGCCGGAAATCCTCATCGCTTACCCGATACACTTTGCGGAGCAGCCGAAACGACTCGATAACGCCGATGTCCCACCACAATTGACTGCGTTGGCCGAACACGACTCCGATTCCTTGCACGAACTTCTCGCGATCCTTGTAAGGAATATAGCCGTTCACGACCAGCTTGCCGGATGTAGGTACAAGAATGCCCGTAAGCATCTTGATCGTCGTCGACTTGCCGGCGCCGTTCTCCCCGATGTAACCGCAAATTTCGCCCTGGGGAATTTGAAAGCTAATATCCTTAACCGCAGCAACTTCGGTGTGCTCCCGCTTGAATAAATCCTTCAGCGCCCCTTTGAGGCCTTCGCGGTTTTTCTGCACTTTGAATTCCTTGCGCAATTGATGTACGTCTATCGCTAACATATGAACCTCCTGTGTACAAGTCGTGTTCAGTAAATGTTCTTTTCGCCTAACTTGCTTATTCTATAGCCGAAACTTTATAATTTTATCATACAGTAGAACGAGAGGACATACATAGATGCGCAAAAAGTGGAAATACACGCTATTTAGCGTCCTAAGCTTGTTAATCATTTTTTTGTGCTTCGTGGGTTGGAAAGTCTACGGCACTTATCACCAACTCGAAAGCATCCACAAGTCGAAAGAAGAATCTCGATTCAGCAAGTTCGAGGAGAAGCCCGAGGTCAAACCCCCGGAATGGGAAGGCTCGGAGCGCGTAAACGTGCTGCTGATGGGCGGTGACGAGAGAGGCCTCAGGAAAGGCGAAGTTGCCCGTTCCGACTCCATGCTCGTCGTTTCTTTCGATCCCGTTACGAAGAAAATACACCTTTTTTCCGTTTTGCGCGACACTCATGTGGATATTCCCGGCTTCAAATCCAATCGCGTGAACGCGGCTATTACCCTCGGCGGCCCCGAGCTGGCAATGAAGACCATCGGTAACTTAACGGGGCTCAACATTCAGTATTATGTATACGTCGATTTCCAAGGATTCATTAAATTGGTGGATGCGATCGGCGGAGTCGATTTCTACGTGGAAAAGAACATGAAATACTCCGATGCTGCGGACGGTCATGTGTACGATATTGATTTGAAAAAAGGCCAGCAGCACCTCGACGGCGATAAGGCGTTGCAATACGTTCGGTTCCGTCACGATAAGCTGTCCGACTTTACCCGTACCGAACGCCAGCGCGATTTCCTGAAAGCGATAGCGGCGAAGCTGAAATCGGGCTGGAACTTAGTCCGACTGCCGGATATATTAGGCGAAGTCACTCCATACATGGAGACGAACATGTCGGCCGGAGATATGCTGAAGCTTGCGAGTTTGGGTTACAAATCCCACCAAGCCGGCTCCGCTCAAATTCCTCCAATGGAAATGGTCACGGACGAGAAGGTCGATGGATCTGCCGTGCTGGGCATCCGGAGTTTAGATGCGCTCAAAGGATACGTACAGGAAGTCTTAAACAAGGACGACACCTTGGCAAGTCCGAGCCCTTCACCTTCGAGTGCCGACAGCGGCAAAAAATAGATAAACGGCAGAGGGGCATTCGAATATGCAAAGGGACGGATCGGCTAAGTTGTACGACGAAGCGCAGCAACATATCGTGGGCGGGGTTAACAGCCCATCCCGCTCATTCAAGGCGGTTGGCGGAGGCGCTCCCGTTTTCATAAAAAGAGGGCAAGGCGCGTATTTCTGGGATGTAGACGACAATCGGTATATCGACTATTTGGCGGCATTCGGACCTATTATAACCGGACATGCCCATCCGAAGGTTACAGAAGCCATTGTTCAGGCTGCGCAAAACGGCACTCTTTATGGAGCTCCTACAGAACATGAGATCAAGTTGGCAAAAGTACTGAAAACGGCCATTCCTTCGATGGATAAGGTGCGGTTCGTCAACTCGGGCACGGAAGCCGTGATGACGACGATTCGGGTAGCCCGGGCTTTCACCGGACGCAACAAAATCATCAAATTCGCCGGCTGTTATCACGGACACGCCGATTTGGTTTTAGTAGCGGCCGGTTCCGGCCCTTCTACGCTTGGCATTCCGGATAGCGCGGGCATCCCCCCCAGCATCGCGAGCGAAGTTATCACGGTACCGTTCAACGAGCTTGAGGGATTGCGGGTCGCATTGGAGCGGTGGGGAGACCAGATCGCTGCGGTTATGGTCGAGCCGATCGTGGGCAACTTCGGCATGGTAATGCCGAAACCCGGCTTTCTTGAAGGCTTGTGCAAAATGGCGAGAAATGCGGGAGCTCTCGTCATCTACGACGAGGTGATTAGCGCATTCCGGTTCCATTACGGTTCGAGCCAAACTTTCTCCGCGTTTCCCGATCAGGAAGCGATTCGACCCGACTTGACCGCCTTAGGCAAAATCATCGGCGGAGGTTTGCCCATCGGCGCGTATGGCGGTCGAGCCGACTTGATGGCTATGGTCGCCCCGCTCGGTCCGGCCTATCAAGCGGGTACGATGGCGGGTAACCCCGCTTCCGTATTAGCAGGCCTCGCCTGCCTTGAGGTTCTAAGGGAGCCCGGTGTCTACGAGCGGATGGAGCGATTGGCTGCGAGGCTCGCGGACGGTTTGCTGGAATCGGCGTCACGTCATCGTATTCCGCTCACGATCAACCGAATCGTCGGCGCTTTCTCGACTCATTTCTGCGCGCATCCGGTTACGAATTACGAGGAAGCACAGGAAGCGGACGGGGAGCGGTTTGCCCGCTTTTTCCGGCTTATGCTCGATCGGGGAGTGTACCTTGCGCCTTCTAAATACGAAGCCTGGTTTCTGACCATCGCGCATACCGACGCCGATATCGATGAGACGCTGACGGCCGCGGATGAAGCCTTCCGGGAGATGGTTCGTTAATTAGATAGGGCATTCTCGACAATTGTCGAGAATGCCCTATGCCCTATCTATTCGCTTAGCTCCCCGCTCTACCTAAGCTCCACATGACATTTTTAACAAAAATTTATTGGTTATGGGGTACGTTAACTGTACTTACCGACGTTGATTCATTACCTGCTTTGTCGGTTATCGTGTACGTGACCGTGTAGATTCGTCCCGATCCGTTGCCTAACCTTTTCGCGCGTACGCTAAATGAAGTGGCCGCTGTACCTAAATTCGCTTGAATGTCGCTTGGGTCGCTTTCTAGTTCGTTGCTCGTTATGGAAGTTAAAACCACGGACGCAACTCCTGACGCAGCATCGCTTGAATTTAGCGTTGCATTTATTTCCACCATTTTATGATTTGCCGGCCATAGAGACGTTTTGTCTAATTGAACGGTTAGTTCAGGAGCCGTCTTATCAATTTTAAATTCAATCGTCTTGGTCGGTTCTATATTCCCTGCTTTGTCTGTACTCCGATAATCTACTTGATAAATTCCATCCCCAAAGGAAGGAATCGAACCGTTGTAGGTTATCCATGGCCCGCTATTAATACGGTATTCTGTTTTCATCACGCCTGATAAGTTATCTGATGCAGATAAGCTTACCGTTACATTAGATTTGTACCATCCATTCCTGCCGTTAGGCGTTGCTGGATTCAATGTAGCTTCGGTAATAGGCGCTGTCTGATCGATCTTGCCTACGAACTGCATATCGGCCCATCTAGCCTGATTGTCGCTATCTCCGACCCACATGATTTGTCCCCAAACTCCAGGTCCGGCATTGCGGGTAGCCGCAACCGTCATGCCGACCTTCGCGCCGTTCATGGGCGTGAATGGAATAGTTTGCAGCGCGCTCCACGGGATGGCCAGTTCTACCGTATATTTATGGGTTGCCATATCGACGGTAGATTGAATAACCGCGGTCGTCAATGCGTACCCCTCTGCGCCTGCATCGTCACCTTTACGTAAAAAAACATGAGGCTGGGAATCGGGACCGCTCGGCGTAAAGAATACGGCATAGTCGCCGGAAAGATATGTCGATCCTTTTTTGTTATGATCGATATCGAGGAAGAGCATCGATGCGGTCGACAGAAACATATTCGCGCCCGTTTCCGTAAACTTGAATGCATTGTCCTTCCGTTGCTCAAGCACGTATAGGTTTTCATCATCCCATTTAAGCCGGTAACTATCCTTTAAATTACCCGGATCGCCCCAAACCTTGCCGTATCGCAGAACGTCCGGCGTTGTGGCGCTAACCTGAATTTCCTGCGCGTCGCTCCACTCGTTCTCCCCAACCTGTCCGTCGATTGAAATAGACGCAGCAGCCCATGCGGACCTGTACTCCGGTTTAATAAAGTTGATTTTAACAGGCAGTATATAATCGGTTCCCGCCTCTCCAGAGGAGAAACGGATCAGTTGGTTTGGCGCAGCCGATGAAATGTCGGCGTCGGCGGTTACATTGACACTGATCAACCGCGTTTGATGCGGGAGCAGTTCAATGTTGTTGTCAGGAAACGCGACGGTCAATTCACCTTCGCCTTGCGCGGACAGCACCAGCTTCTGAAGCATGCCGCCCCAACCGCCATTTTTTTGGCTGTTTCCGATTTTAACGTACACGTAACCGCCGGCGTTGACGTAATCGTCAAGCGAATACCCGCGCTCGCCCTGGTTGGACTGGCCTTCAACCGGCTGACTTTCGGCATCGACAACCGTCCAATTCGTCCCGTCCCCGGACAGGGAAACCTCGAAGCGATTGGCCAGCGTCAATTTTGCGACAGGTCCGGCGGTACCTTGCGGTACCGGTAGCTTATACACAAAGTAATTCGACCAATCGGCATATCGGCTTCCGTCTCCGGTCAATGCTGATCCGCTGTTCTCAGACAGATATTGGGTTTCGCCGGTCGTTCCCGTCTTGAAGGAAAAGACATCGTATACGCTGTGCGATACGTTCATGGCCACAGTTCGGGTTTCCGGATCTCGGTTCGTGATGGCAAGCTGCAGCGATTTCGTTTGACCCGGCTCAATATCAAGTGATAGATTCGAACGCACGATAAACGGCGCGATGCGCTGCTCATAACTAAGATTGAAACCGTACATAACCGGTCCGTTGCCCTTGGTTTTATCGGCATTCTCCATCTTGACGTACACTTCGCCGCTTCCGTTGTCATACTGGGCCAAGTCTATCGTCTTCATGCCTTTATTTCGGGCATCCGTGATAATACCGCCGCTGGTATCGGCGCGGAACAGCTCCGTCCAGTTCTGATTGTCCGGCGATACGCTGATGATATAATTGTTCGCCACTTCAAGCGAAACCCGCGCTTTCGCATATTGATTCAAATCAAATCGGTAAACGAGTTCAGCCGTCGTATCCGTATACCGAAAATCGGGAATCGCCCCGCCAGTGTTGGTCACCAGGTATGCCGCATCCAAATTGTTATTGTTCGTTTTAACCATTTTGTCCGTGAAATCGACCGGAACCGAATCGGCAACAGGCGTATTCGACCATTGCACGCCGATAGTGACGCCCCGCTTCTGGTGATCGTGCCGGATTAGCAGAGTATGCGACCCGTTCTCCCATTCCCAGGAAACGGTTGCCGGATTTCCGTTGGCATCCGTCGCCATTACCGACTGCGGATACACTCCGACAGGCGCTCCGATTCTTGCGCTGGCCCGCGAGTTCGGGGTGCCGGCGAGCGTATAGCCGGTTTCATTCACCGTCTCGCTAACGTCTGTCAAATTGCCGCTGGCAAACAATATTTCCGGTTTAATCTCGGCTTTACCGGAAATGTCGAGCAGCAGCGCGCTCGATTCCGCCAGCATTTCCGTCATGCCGCCGACTACGGGCAGCCGGTCATCGAACAGATCGATATAAGATCCCTGAAGTTGAATTTGCTCCGGCTGCTCCAACGTTTGAATGACCGTATACGGGCCGCGTACCGCTTTCATCACATTCGTTTCCGTGTAAGTCTCCCCGGCCTGTTCCACCGCATATTTGGCGATGTCCCGAACAAGCTGGGAAGCGGTCGGGCTTGATGCGAAGTAGGCGGGCGTGACGCCCATCACGATCGCTTTTCCGCCGCCGATCTGCTGCTCGTAAGCGACCGTCTTGCCGTTTGCCGTATATAACGGAACGGCTCCAACGCCGATATCGGCCGATGTGACGGTGAATCTCTTGGGAATAGCAATCGCATCGCGGCCGCCGAATACGCCGCTTCCGCTTATTGCGGCATGCAGCTCCACGTTAGCGTCCCCGGTAGACGTTTGTTCATTAGTTACAGCCAGACCCAGCTTCGTCCACAAATCCTGCTTTGGCGATGGCATGTTCTGATCTTGCCACCATTCGGATAAGCTGTCGCTGGCGCCCGATCCGCCCGTATAAATGAGCACGCCGCCCTGAATTACCCAATCGCGGATCGCTTGGTTCACTTTAGCGCCCGTTTGCTGAACGCCATTACCATCAATCGCTTTCCATACGTCATAGCTGACGAACAGCACCTTTAAGTCGGCTAGCGCGCCGGTTTTGGTTAAATTCTCCGCCGGGATCACCTTGATCGGAATCCCTTTAGCCACCAACGGAACCGTTGGCCCATAGAATGAACTAACGTCGCCCGACGAGGCCATTTGCGAAATCGTATCCGAATACAGCACGCCTATTCCCGGCGTACCCGCTTGAACGCTCGCCGATTTGTCGTACATGTCCTGCAAAGCGCGGAACACGTTCGTTTGCACCGTTTTGTATGAACCCGGCGCCTGCGAGAATCCGCGTTCCGACCACGGAACCACCTCGAATTGTTTGAATTGGGGTTGCAGCAACTGCGCAGCGATAGTTGTTTTGTAAAATTCTTCATACTCCGACCACCCATACCCCGGTGAATCGGCTTTCGGATCGGCCAGCGCATACAGTTGTTTGCCATCGTTCCCTACCTGCAAATTGGCAAAAGACGAGTAATCGATGTAAGCGGATTCAAAGACCCGTCTTTCGGTTGTGCCCGCATAGGGAACAGGGACTAGGGCAGTGTCGCTCCATACTTGGGCGATAACCCCGTCGATCGTCGGAATGTTGTAATAGTCGTAATTGGATGTCGTAATGCCATACATAAGGTAACTGATCCCCGTATGAGACGCGATCACCACTTCCACATCGGGGTAATTTTGTTTGATTTCTTCCGACACTTCTTTAATCGCGCGGTAACATAAATATACATTCAGTTTTTGCGCCTTATATTCCGCATCTTTAGAAGAGTTCGGCGCAACCCAAGGTGCCCCGTAATAAGCCAGCCACTCTCTCTTAAATGCTTCGGAATACCCCGATTTGATAAATACGTCGGGCTCCTCGAATACGATGCGCTTAGCGCCCGCTTCAATGCTGATGCGGGACAACTCGTACACGTAATCGTTCCAGTTTTCGGTCGGCACCATATAAGGCACGTTCACATCGGTCGGATGCGTGAACCGGTTTCCGTCTTTATCCGACTGAATTTCGTCATAATGCGTCTGTCCGTCAAAATTGCCGAGCACGTAATATTTCATGTCCCGATTCAAGGCCATCATCACATCTACCTGATAGCCCTTGTTTGTCCACGATGCAATGGCTGGTCTGATCGTATTCGGCGCTCCCCCGACATATACCATAACGGAATCGGCCAGCACGTGCGATGCTTCATTCGAGCCGCTGACTCCCGTTTGAAACGTAGTGCGAACGACGCTCCCGTTCCCTGTGGGAGCCGCACCTGCGTATACGGGAAGAGTAAAGACGAATAAAACGACGAGCAGACAGGAAATAAGTATAGGTTTCATAAATTAATAATTCCTCCTTTTACATTCAACTGTTCAGGGCGGTAACGAGCCAACTTCGCTCCTGTGGCAAAACGCCTTCAATATGCCGCGACACCGTCTCGCTCGGAAACACTAGAAAACCGTCCTCCAGCGGCCGATTAGGCGGAGGTCCTAAGCGGGCGTCGAGTTCAACCGCCCGCACCCTCACCCACAGCGCGGTTGTTTTTCCCGTGTTTGTTACGTTAATCCTTGTTCCTCCGCCAACTTCTTCCAGATTCCAGTCGAGCGCCGTTTGCGGGATAAGAAGGAAGGATTGGAGCGGCGGCCTTACGTCATCCCTTCTGACCGCAAACGCGTATTCGTTGTCCGCCAAAGCCTGCCGAGTAGTCGGATCCACGACTTTCAGCATCACGAAAAAAGCATCTCCTCCCGCAGGAACCGCAAATTCGATTTCACCGGCCAAGATCGTCGGAACCCGGACTTCCTTCAGGACGAACGAGCCTTCCCCTATCTGGTCGCCCGTCGCATTCCTTGCCTTCCATTCCAATAGGACAGAGTCCACTTTGACACTATCCCGCGTCAGATACGCCGACGCTCGGAAATACTCACCCAGCAAATAAGAAATTCCCTCATATTGCAGAGAAGCATGCAAATTGCGGTTTGCTTTCGCCACCCAGCTGTATGCCAGCTTCGGATCGCCGTAATAATCGACCGCGCTTGTGCAGGACACGTTCGGATACGGTTCATTGAATTGCCACAGCAAACTTCCGCTGCAATGGGGAGCCCTTCGCCGATTCGCTTCGACTGCGTACCGAATTCCTTCCGCTTGAAGCCATTGCGCCGCTTCGGCCATACGTTCCAGCGTATCGAATGAATCGCCGAACAAGCTTCGAAGTTGATCGTCCATATTCCAATATTCGTAACCATGCAGCAGCCAATCGATCGATCCGGACTGTTCAAGCTTCAACCGTTCCGGCGGAAGAAAGCGGCTTAAGCTTTCCGGCGAAGCAAAACCGTCCCCGCCGTATTCGCTGTGAAGAAGCGCGTCGCTGCTATTGTAAAGCCGGTAATGTTCGGTTACTCCCGCATACTTCCAAGGACCGTGCACATCGTATAATATTCCTTTGCCGGCATCCTTCCCGTCCAGAAAGAAGGTAGGTCCGGAAGGAGAAGTCGGCAAGAACAGCCGCGTATCGTCAAGATCGGAAACTAGGTCCCGCAGAAGTCGCAGGTTCGGCTGTCGGTCGGTCAACGGCAGCATCCGGCCGTCCAAGTGGCCGCCTTCCGTCAATTCGTTGCCTCCGCACCAGATTGCCAACGACGGATGATGGCGCTTCTCCCGTATGACATTCAGCATCGTCTGCGTGAGGTTATGGAGAAAAGCGGGAGAAATAGAAGGTTCATTATTGAACCCGGAGCTGGACTGCATCATTTCCTGCCAAACGAGAATGCCGGCTTCGTCGCACAACTCGTAAAACAATTGCTGCTCGATCAGTCCGCCTCCCCACACGCGCAGCATATTGACGTTGGCCCGCTTCGCCAGAGCAATGAGATGCTTGAGCGACTCTTCTCGATTTCTTCCGTACAGTTGATCAACGGGAACCCAGTTCCATCCCTTCACATATAAATGCTCTCCGTTCACGGCGACCGTATAGGCTAATGCATCCGGATGAGCCCCGGGATTCGCATGGAACGATAACGTACGGAACCCCGTGCGGACGCCGTATGTATCCGAGAGGACAAAGTCCCCGGCCGGTTCAACCGTCTCCAACTGCAGCGCAATCCGGTACAGCGGCTGTTCGCCATAACCGTTCGGCCACCAGAGCCGAACATCCTTAACCGGTATCCGCAGCCGGATCTTCTGCAGTCCCGGAACGACCTCGCCTTCGAAACATTCGGATCCTGCGTTCAGACCGTCCGGATCGGTCACATTGGCCGTCAGCCGGATTTTGCCAGCCCGTTCGCTCTCGACAACTGCGTTCACCAATAGCAGGCCGGAACCATGATCAGCCTGATGCGTTTCGATGCCGACATGATCGAATACGCACCACTCCGCAACCTGCAGGCTGACTTTTTTCCATAATCCGATATGAACGAGCCGGGGGCAGAAGTCCCACTTGTAGCCAAACCGGCTTTTAAGATGATCTACGCGATTCGTATACCCGAGTTGAGCCACGCCTTCAGGCGACCGTTCCAAAGCGATGACGAGCGTATTTTGTTCCCCGATAAGCAGTGTGCCCGACAGGTCAAAGACGCCGGGGGTAAACATGCCCGTATGACTGCCGATTGTCAGACCGTTTAACAGCACTTTCGCCGAATAATCGACGCCTTCCACAATAAGGCGGATTCGCTTGCCGCTCCATGACGCATCCGCCGCAAACGTGGTTCTGTATAGCCAATCCCGCTCGTTCACCCATTCGCAGGACGGAGCATTAGCGCCGAAATACGGGTCCGGCAAGTAATCCGCCCGGTGCAAATCCCAGTGCACGCTTCCCGGCACTTCCGCGGGAATCCAGGGTACGATGCCTTTCAATTCGACGTTAACTTCCATACTCCGCCCGAATTCCCAGAACCCCGGGTATGAACCCGTCAGCTCCCAATTTGTTTTCAGATCGATGCGCATCCGTTAACTTTCACAACTCCTTCCCCGTCATCATGCAAACCATAGCTTCAAGGTCACGATCTCTTTCGCTTTCGCCGCGACATTTAATGAATTTCCCTGAACCGCTTCTACGGGTCCAATCGTCTGTTCATCCAAATCCACCTTTTCAGCCCGAAGTACCGGATAAGGAAGCTGAATGGTTCCGTTTGTCTCCAACTCCGCACTGTTCCACAGTCGGATAATCCAAGCCTCACTATCGTCTTCCGCCCTTTTGCAGGCGCTGACGATCAAATCGTTTCCGGATACGTTTAGATAGGAACGAACCGGGGGAAGATCGGCTTCCCTTCTGCATAGCGTTTCGAAGGCAACGGGGCCAGGATTGCGGTTAATGGTGCGAATGCCGAGCGCAAATTGTTGCTGCTCCGCCAGTAAATCGCCGAAGGATACGGCAACGGCATCGAACGGGCGGAAAGCGTATTCGAATTCAAGCCTTCCCAGCAGTTGACCGCCATCACCTCCGTCGCTTAACACTTCGTCTCTCGTACTCCGGTAAAGCGTCAGCACGGCGGTTCGCGTCTGGTCGTCCCGCATTTGCGCTTCATACAGGCCTTTGCTGTATACGGCAAATCCTTGCCGTTCGCCTCTAATGGCCAATAGCCCATTGTGCGGTACGACTCCGCTGTCTTTTTCCATATGCCGGCTGTAATCCGCCTTTTTGACGCTTCTTTCCACGACGTCGAACGGGGTTCCCGTATAATACATATCGCTGTCGACTCCAGTTGGAAATAGCAATTTCAAACGGTGGTCGCGTACGCCATTCTCCACGACCGTCCTGCAACGAATAAGGGAATCATTGTTACGTATCGTTACGAACGTCGTTATGGGAAGGCTAATCCGCTCCTCGGAACGACGCGTTCTCGATGGATCCATCGCTTGCGGCAATTCAATCCTCAGCGCTATGCGCAGACACGTTTCGAGAGGTCCATCATGTACGATGGATAAGGACGCTTGGCCAACCGATGAATGTACCGTTTCATTAACGATCGGAGCGATATATTTCCAGCCGTCTCCGATATCCGCTTCGTCTTCGAAAGTCAGAAGCCCGCGCGTTTCGAAACCGGTATCCAGATCTTGAAGCAGCAGCGTACCGTTTGCGCCGACCTCCAGACGAATTTTCCCATTCTCCCAGACGTTCGGAGAAACCTGTTGGCTTCCGATATAACGAATCGGCTCGGCAAGTTTGCGAAAGGCGTAATCTCTGTTGCCCGGCGGCTGGGACGCGTTCATGTCGACGGTATAAGTGGTGTAGCCAAATGACGGAACATCTGCCTGCAGCGCTACATTCAACCAATCCACTCCTTCGCCATGGGGAATGTCGCGATAGGGGCGCCATCTTTTCATGCTGTTTTTCTTTAAACTTATGACCTGGAATGGCACTTCTCGGCCTTCGGCGTCGAGCAGCCTGAAGTTCGTACCCCCGCTCTCGGGTGATACGGACGGAATAAATGAACTTGCCGGCAGTTCCAACTCCAATTGCACTATACCTTTGACCGGCCGCTGCGATGAGTTGAACACCACCACGGCATGACGCCCGTGCAAAGCCTTCTCGTCGACATGACCGGATACGAACGCAAACGCCTCGCTTGTCATCCTTTCCCCGATGGAACGGCTCTGGGCAAAGCGATACAGCATATCTTCGTGTACCGGGGTAATCGAGCAGCCGCAAATCGAATCATGAGGATGGTTTTCGAGCAGATGCTTCCAAGCCTGATCCAAAAACGACTTCGGATAAGACCGTCCTTCCCGCGAGACGAATATGCTCCACGGTTCTGCCCATCCGGTCAACAAATTTTCACTGGCTTGGTTCAGTTGTTTGAGATGCACGCGTGATGAAAGAACATTGGCGAGCACCGCGTTGTTGACGCCGTTATAGCCGGGAAGCCGCTGTTCGCCATTGAATACTTCGAGGTTTCCAATCCGGCCGTGCAGTTCGGCTACATAATCTTCCAGCTTGCCATGCTTCCATTCCACGCCGGTTTTCTCGTTATTGAGCCGTTCAAGCATCCAGCCCAGACGGGGTTCGATCTCGACATGATCGCAGCCATCGAGGCTGAGCGCGATATCCGTCGTGACGCGTTCGGATTTGTATGCGATCATAGCTTCCGCCCGCTGGATCAATTCTTCCTCGTCATATCGAAACGCCCGATCCGCAAACGGCCAACGCAGGAAAAAGTAAAAATCGCTGTACGACCGGTCTTCGTCCAACTTCAGTCCCAGCACCCTGCTTCCGTCGGCGCCTTCCCACCACAATTCCGAAGGATCTCCGTTACCGTGAAACCCGCGGAAGAAAACCGCATTGTCGATTCCGAATCCGCGGAAAATTTGGGGCATTTGGCTGTTATGTCCGAATATATCGGTCATATAGCCGGATTTCATCGGTTCCGTCCCCATCCTTCTCGCCTGTCTAAAGCCGACAAGCAGATTGCGGACAAGCGATTCTCCGCCGACCAGGAATTCATCCGGCATGACGTACCAAGGCCCGGCCGCAAGTCTGCCTTGCCGCAGAAAATTCCGCAGTTCTTCTTCTCGTTCCGGACGTATTTCCAAGTAATCGTTTATGACAATCGTCTGTCCGTCCAGCATGAAGTGACGGTAAGACGGATCTCGATGCAAATGATCCAGCAATTCATCCATTAAATAAACGAGACGAATCCGGTAACTTTGGAAGTCCTGGTACCACTCCCTGTCCCAGTGAGTGTGGGAGACGACGAATATTTGTTTAAGTTGTTTATCGGGCAGCTGTCGGGTCATCTTTCCGGATCCTCCTATCCTCTGTATGTCTGTAATAAGCAGGCGGAGGCAGAACGAAAGCTCCGCCTCCGCCTTCACGACGTTTAATATTTAGGTTTATTTTTATTTTTCTGGAGCGCGTTCACTTCATCGACGATATTCTGACCGCCCGCTTTCAAATATTTGTCGATAGCGGCATCCCAATCCTTTTCCGTAATTTTGTCGTTGATGATCGCGCCGTCAATAACCGTCTGTAAATAATCATTATAAATTTGCGCGCCCTTCTCGATTTCGACCGGAGAAAAGATCGTTGGATTGCGGTATTCAGGGTATTGTACCTGATTGTAGGTATCGAATTTCGCTTTTGCATCCGCAAAAAACTCCCCAACGCCCGCACCTTTGTATTTCGCTTCCTCGGATTCCCAGTCTAGCGCTTCTGACATTGGGTTTATAAACCTCACCGGTTCGATCTGGCCGTTTTTATAATCCGCTTCCCGATCATCGTCCGCCAGAAGCAATTTCTTACCATCCTCCACCTTGTAGGTTTTGCCCTCGATGCCGTATCTTCTTAAATCGCTGCCATCCGTCAATGTCCAGTTCAAAAAGCGGAAGAAGCCGTCCGGATCGCTCATTTTCGAAGAAATGTACATCCCGCGGTCCCAAGCGCCGAAAGGACGTATGCCGCCCATCGTACCGTCAGGTCCTTCCAGCGGAGGAAGAATGCCGATTTTTGCCGACGGATTCGTTTTCTTCATCGAGGAAAGGATTTCCGGACCGTATCCCCAGTTAATACCAAGGACAGCTGCTTTGCCCGTCGTAAATTTTTGCTTGGCGTGATCCCAGTTTTTAGCAATTAAGAACTCGTTGTCCAGAAGACCTCGAGTCTTTAGATTTTTAAGATAGAAGTAATAGTCCTTTCCTCCCTTGGTCAAATACCAAGGAACAATCTTTTGCGGATTATCCGTATTTTCCCCGTTCGCCGGCCCCCAGGCGTAATGCGGGAATCCGAATGAGGTGGACAGAGCGCCGAGCCCCCATATCGTATCCTGAGCCGTCAACGGAATCAGCTTGGAGTCGCTTTGCTTGATTTTGACCAGCGCCTCTTCCAATTCCTTGGTCGTTTTCGGTTCGGCAATGCCGAGTTTCTCGAATATATCCTTCCGGTAATACATGAATATAGGAATAAGCGGGTTGGACACATTCGGAATAAAGTAGATATCCCCTTTTTCGTCGGTTAGCGTATCCCATACCGATTGAGGAACCGCTGCTTTTACCGCTGGATATTTGTCTAAATAGTCATTGATTTTCATGAATGCGCCCTGGTCCTGCATATCTTTGAATTTCTTGTCCGTAGGTCCGAGCGCCCAGAGCACGTCGGGGATATCGCCTGAGGAGATAATGGTCATAATTTTCTGATCGTATTCGGTTACCGGAATGATCTGCGCGTCGATTTCCACGTTGCCTTGTTTGAAAAGCTCTTTCTCGTAAGGTCCCCCTTTGGTATAGGTGGCTGCCCCCCATACCGGTCTTACATAGCTGAACTTGACCGGTTTTTCCGTCTCTCCCTTGGTTTCTGCGGGTGTACTTGCCGAATTCCCCGAGTCCCCTGAATTTCCCGGCTTTTCGCTTTCTTTTTCTTTGTTTCCGGAGCAGGCAGCCAGTAGAGTTACAACCATGATGAAGACGAGCAAGAAGACCCCCTGTTTTGTAACCATTTGCTTGTTCATGTTCTTTCACCTCATCCACAGATTTGTTTTCTATGAAAAATCCTTGCGGATCCCCCAACGCGTTTAACCTTTCACGGAGCCCAACATGATCCCTTTGACAAAATATTTTTGCAGAAAAGGATACACGAGCAGGATCGGCACCACTGCAAAGATGATCGTAGCCGCCTTGATATTTTCCGGAGTCAGCATGATCTTGGTCGCATCCTGGCTCACCATGGTCGATACGCCCCTCATGTTCAGTGCGTTCATATCGATGACGATGGAACGGAGAAGCACCTGCAATGGCCACTTCGTGTTGTCGGTAATGAAAAACAACCCCGTAAAAAAATCATTCCAATGGCCTACGGCATAAAAAAGACCGATGGTAGCGATAGCCGGTTTCGAGAGCGGGATGATCATTCGCCATAAAATACTGACTTCGCTCGCCCCGTCGATCCGCATGGATTCCTCTAGCTCTTCCGGAATGCTCCAGAAAAAGTTGCGCATCAGAATGAGATTAAAAGGGACGACCAAGCCCGATATCACTAGAACCCAGATGCTGTTCAGCAGATGCACGTTTTTCAGCAGGATATACATCGGGATCAACCCGGGCCCGAACAGCATAGGGAAAACACAAACCCATAGCAGCACTTTGTTTCCGGGCATCCTTGTCTTCGATAAGGCGTAGGCGCCGGTTATTGTCACTGCGAGATTGAATAATGTGCCGACGCTCGTTGCGAATACGGTTACGGAAAACGATTTGAGCAAAATCGATGTCGAGAAAATATATTTATAAGCTTCCAGCGTAAAGCTGTACGGAACGAGCATCATAGGATGTTCGTAAATAGCGTGCGCTTCGCTGAACGACATCGCGAACACGTTCAGAATCGGCAGCAGGGTGACCAGCGCTAGCGCGATCAGGATCAAGTAAATCAATAACTGCACCCACATCGGGTTGCGGTCCAATAATTGCGGCCGATTGATAAGCTTCAATTCGTTCGTTTCGACTTGAACTTGCGACGTTACCATAAAGATTTCTCTCCCGTCCGACGAATGATATGATTGGCAGACACGATCAGGATCGCGGCGATGACTCCCTTAAAGAGGCCAACCGCCGTTGCCAGTCCATAATTCGATTCCAGCAAGCCGACGCGGTACACATAGGTATCGATAATATCGCCAACACCGTAGACAACTGGATTGGATAAAATGAGAATCTGCTCGAAACCGGCATCCAACACGCTCGCCAGCTGCAAAATAAGAAGCATTGCGATCATCGGCCTAATGCCAGGCAGCGTAATATGCCAGATTTGCCGGAGTTTTCCCGCACCGTCCACTTTCACTGCTTCATACAGATGCGGATCGATTCCCGTTAAGGCTGCCAGATAGATGATTGCGGCCCAGCCGAACTCTTTCAAAATACCGGTTATGACAACAAGCGGGCGGAATAAGTCCGGGTTGGCTGCCATATTGATCGTTTCCAATCCGAGCTTATCCAGCACGAGATTAATGATTCCGGAGGGACCGATGACGTTAAAGATAATTCCGCCGAACACGACCCAAGACAGAAAGTGTGGAAAATAGGTTATCGTTTGCACGGTTCGTTTGAACCATATCGCACGAACCTCGTTCAGCAGCAGCGCGAATAGGATTGGCACAGGAAAGCCGAAAATGAGCCGATACAGGCTAATTAGCACAGTGTTGCGAATCAGTTCGGGAAACTTAACGGATGAAAACATCGTTTCGAAGTTTTTCAAACCGATCCAAGGGCTGTCCCAGATTCCCAAAAACGGCTGAAAATTCTTAAAAGCGATTACAACGCCATAAAAAGGGATGTAACTAAAAATGATGAAATAAAGGACCGTGGGCGTAAGCAACAAATAAAAGTACCGCCATTTCCAGATGTTCTGCAAAATTTGTATCCCCCATTGGCAGAGTCTTGAATACGCTTTCTTTCAACTAAGGTTATAATAAATCACATATTATTATATGTCAATGATGTTTTATTATATTTGTATCATGAATATTTTCATTTGTTATATGTAAAAAGCATATAATTGTTACTTTTACTTACTAAAGTTTTCGAAAAAACCAATTGAACCTTGATGTAACATAATGATATAATACATTATAATACTTTTATTTAGACGAGAGGAAAGCTTATGTCGCAACCTACAAGCAACCAACCATTGTACTTTCAAATAAGGGAAACACTCAAAGAAAAGATCGAGCGGGGAGAATTGAAGCCGGGAGATCAAATACCGATCGAGGCGGATTTAATCCAACAGTTCGGCGTCAGCCGGATTACGATCAAAAGCGCATTGAAGCTGCTTGTGGAAGAAGGGCTTATTTACCGGATCGCCGGCAAAGGCACTTTTGTCGCCGACCCTCATGCTCCCAAACCCGTCTCGCAGCTCTTTGCGGAAACTGGCGATGCGATAAAGAGAGTGGGATTTCTAAGCCCGCTGACCAACGATGAATTTTCTGCCCATCTGTTGCAAGGCGTGCAAGAAGCATGCAAAGATCTTAATTTGATCCTTATCGTACGTTCGGCTTCGACCCAGCTTGAAGAAATGGAAGGCATTCGTTTCTTGCGCGCCGCAGGTGCGGATGGGCTGCTGATTTTCCCTGTGGACGGGGAGGCTTACAGCGAGGCGATATTGAATTTGAAAACGGATGGATTTCCTTTCGTCCTGATCGACCGTTATCTCCCCGGCATCAAAACGAATGCCGTATACTCCGACAATTATCTTGGAGGTTATATGGGTACGGAATATTTGATAAAAAAGGGGCATAAGCAGATCGGGATCGTATCCGGGACCAAATCCAAAACATCGAGCTCCGAGGACCGTTTCTCCGGTTATCTGGACATGGCCAAAAAAGCGGGGCTTAAGATTGAACCTTCTCAATGGTTAACCCGCATCGATGAAATCACCTATTTGGATGGTGCGATGACTCAGGAAATGGTTCGCGATTGGCTGCAGTCCCAACCGGAGATTTCAGCCGTATTCGCTTTTTCCAGCGCATTTGCCTTTCATGTGGCTGAAGCAGCTATGAAAATCGGCAAAAAAGTGCCCGATGAGTTGGCGATCCTTTCTTTCGACACCCCTCCTATCCGCGATTTTCAAGGGTATTTCTTCTCTCGCATCGAGCAGCAAGAACTGAAGATGGGCGAGGAGGCCGTAAGCTTGCTTTTGGAGGCAATAGAGGATCCATCGCTTCTTCGGCAAATTGTGATTCCCGTGTCGCTGATGGAGGGCAGAACGGTTTAATTCGCTCTCGCTGAACCTTGCTGCCCAGATACGCAGCGCTGCGACTTAGCCAAGGCCAAAAAACTGCCCTCACCACTCAGGAGTGTGCCGCTGCGACTCCGCCAAGGCCAAAATACTGCCCTCATCACCCGGAAATGCAGCGCTGCGACTTCGCCAAGGCCAAAAAACTGCCCTCATCACCCGGAAATGCAGCGCTGCGACTTCGCCAAGGCCAAAAAACTGCCCTCACCACCAGGAGTGTGGCGCTGCGACTCCGCCAAGGCCAAAAAACTGCCCTCACCACTCAGGAGCTTCGGACATCTTCCCTGCTCATAAAAAACAGGGATGACCTCCAGTAGATTTAACATTCTACCGTGGGTAATCCCTGCTTTGTTTGTCTAACCTGCCTATTAGCGCGTTTCCCGGTGAATCGTGTACTTCTTGAGGCGTGGACTATATTTCCGCAATTCAAGCCTCGATGGGTGCGTGCGTTTATTTTTCGAAGTCGTATAGTTGCGATCCCCGCATTCCGTGCACGCCAAAGTGATGATGACCCGCATGAGTTACCTCTCCTTATTTTCCAAACTTTTTATGGCTCTACTCCATTTCATCCGTCTAATGAAACTGCTCTTCTAGCTGTACATTCGTCTGATTCGGGAAGCCATCGTGAAATTCGTTCCAATCCATGTCCATTTCATCATCCGTCAGCAGGCAATCGTCCAATTCATCCGTTAGCTCTTGGCGGTTCAAGGAAAGCCCGATAAACACGATCTTATTGATCCGATCGCCATAGACGGAGTCCCAATAGCTCGCGACTTTCTCATCCTCGCGAAGGATTTCATCCCTTTCCCACTCAGGCAATGAGGCAACCCAATAGCCCGCCGGACCGAATTGGATCGATGGGCCGGCTTGGCTGAAGTTCTGTGCCATATCGTTGCGAGTCGCTAACCATACCATCCCTTTGGCGCGTACAACCTCTGCCGGCCACTCGCTCATCCATTCCATCAACCGCTCGGGATGAAACGGTCGAATGCGCAAGTATACGAAAGACGAGATGCCGTACTCCTCGGTTTCCGGCACATGATACTCCTTCGCCATTTCTTGCATCCATCCCGCCGATTGGCTCGCTTCGTCGAAGTCGAACAACCCCGTGTTCAGGATATCGGCAGCATCCACTCTTCCGAACTCCGAGCGGACGAGCTTAGCGCAGGGCTGAAGGCTGCGGAGCACCTTTTCCAGCTCGCCGAGTTCTTTCTCCCCCACCCTGTCGCACTTATTGAGAATAAGCACATCGCAAAATTCGATTTGGTCGATGAGCAAATCTACGACTTCGCGGGTATCCTCTTCGCCAACCGCCTGTTTGCGGTCCAGCAGCATATCGCCTGAGGCAAAATCGCTCCAAAACCGATAAGCATCTACAACGGTCACCATACAATCCAGCCGGCAAAACTGCGTTAGATCAACGCCATGCTCTTCATCGATATAAGTAAACGTCTGAGCGACGGGGATAGGTTCCCCTACTCCGGTCGATTCGATCAGAACGTAATCGAACCTGTTTTCCTTAGCCAACCTTTCCACTTCACGCAATAGGTCTTCCCTTAAAGTGCAGCAAATGCAGCCATTGGACATCTCCACGAGTTTCTCGTCCGTTCTCGAAAGCCCGCCGCCATCTTTAATTAGATCCGCGTCGATATTCACGTCGCCTAGATCGTTTACAATTACGGCAACCCGCATCCCATTTCGGTTATTCAGCACGTGGTTGAGAATAGTCGTCTTGCCAGCGCCCAAATAGCCGCTTAATACGGTGACCGGAAGTTTGTTTTTATTGTTCATCATCATTTGCTCCCTACGCGATTCCGAAATATTCTCCTACTCGTTCAAAGCCTTTACCAACCCGGCAAGGTTGTTAGTCATGATACCGATATAATCAAGACCCTTGCTTATGTCTTCCTCAGTCAGTCCTTCGATAGGATTGAGCACATCGGTCTTGGCGCCGATTTCATCCGCGATTGTCTGGGCAATCTTCGGGTCGACGAGCGTTTCGAAGAAGATCGTCTTTACCTCATGCTCCTTCGCGAATGCGACGACACCCGCCATCTCCTCCGGGGACGGCTCCTGCTCCGGCGACAATCCGGCAATCGGAACTTGCGTCAAACCGTAAGACTTGGCTAAGTATCCAAAAGCGGCATGCTGGGTAACGAATTCCTTATGTTTGGCACCGTTCAAATCTTTCTTAAATTTATCGTCTAACGCTTTAAGCTTCTCGATGTAAGCATCCGCGTTTTTCTTGTAGTCGTCTTTGTTGTCCGGATCCGCCTTCTCCAACCCAGCTTGAATAAGACGAACTTCCTGCTGGGCTAACGCGGGATCCAGCCATACGTGCGGATCTAGCGAATGTTCATCCCCCGAATGTCCTTCTTCCGCTTGCGCTTCTTCACCATGCTCATGCTCTTCCGTGCCTTCCATCAATGCGATACCCTTGCTTGCTTCCACAACGATTCTCTTATCGTTAGAGGCACTCGCGAGCGTTTTCTCGGCCCATCCTTCTACGATTCCGTTATATACGAACACGTCGGCTTCTTGAATGGCCGTTACGTCTTTCGGCGACGGCTCCCAATCATGCGGCTCTGCGCCGGATGGAATCAAGCCAACGACATCCGCATGATCTCCCGCCACCTGCTTAGTGAATTCCACCATCGGATAAAAGGAGGCGACCACTTTCAATTTTTCCCAGTTTTTCCCATTCGAATTTCCGCATCCCGATAAAATCAATGCCGCAACCGCAAACCCAGCCAAACCTTTACTGATAGCCTTCATTCCAACTTCCTCCTCATAACCTAACGATAAAATAATTTAATGAATGACAGTCGAATCTTGCTGAAGCCTCACCGTGTCCCGCAATTCTTTTAACTCCCCGCCGCTTTCTTCTTCACTCTTCTTATTCCGCAGCTTGCTCCATCTCACGACAACCTTCTTGATCCCGATTCCCATGATCAGAAACAACAACAGCGTCAACGCGATCGTCCCCCCGGGAGGAGTACTCATCTCATAAGAAGCCGTCAGACCGGAGAAAACTCCCGCAACTCCGATCATCATGGCCAGCCATAAAGCCGCGGTAAAGCTTGGAGCAAGCCGAATCGCCAACGCGGCAGGCAGCACAATTAAGGAAGATACGAGCAGAACGCCGACGATAGGCATGGCCGCCGCTACGATCATCCCCGTCACAATGCTGAATAGCAGGGAAATAAACTTCACGGGCACTCCGTTCGCTGTCGCCGTCTCCTCGTCAAAGGTAATGAGGTACAACGGTTTTCTTAGAAAATAGAAAAACAAAGAGCCTATAAAAGCGACAGCGACGACAAGAATGATTTCCGTCTTCTGCACGGCAACGACGGATCCGAACAGATAAGAGGAAAAGCCTCGATTAATTCCCGGATTCATGGACATCAAGACGACAGCCGTCGATAGTCCGCCGATCATGATGATCGCGATAGAAACCTCGGAATACGATTTATACGACCTTCTGACGAACTCCACGACGATTGCGCCAA
The DNA here is from genome assembly GCF_021190915.1 of Cohnella silvisoli. Lineage (GTDB taxonomy): Bacteria > Bacillota > Bacilli > Paenibacillales > Paenibacillaceae > Cohnella > Cohnella silvisoli. The sequence goes on along the minus strand of NZ_JAIOAP010000013.1, from coordinate 87,442 downwards.
GTACGGCTATGGCAAAGCCGGTCAAAGCAGGATTAAATTGAAGCAAAGCTCCCGCCGCGACTCCGGCCAGCGATACGTGAGAGAGCATATCGGCCATTAACGCCTGTCTTCTCAGCATGAGATATACGCCAAGCACCGAAGCGATCATCGCGATTACCCCACCGGCGAAAAATGCCCTTTGCATGAAGTCGTAGTGCAGCATTTCCATCCTCCGGCCTCCTTCCTTTCCAACTGGATGATCCGATCCAAGTAGGGGCTTGCTTCGGATAAGCTATGGGTGACCATGACGACAGTGATGTCGCGTTCTTTGACCAGTCCGCCTAGCTGTGCGTAGAGCCTAGACCGGCTATCCGTATCCATCCCGTTGGAGGGTTCGTCTAGCACCAGCAAATCCGGCTGCTGCGCCAATGCCCTTGCGATGCAAATCCTCTGCTTCTGTCCGCCTGACAATTCGCCTATCTTCCGGTTCCTTTGCTCCCACATTCCGACCTGCTTCAGCGCTTGCTCGGCTAGCGCATGATCGTTGCGATCAATTCTTCTAAACCAAGATCCGCGCGTATATGTACCCGAGCGAACGAATTCCAATACTTTGCTAGGAAATCCGCTATTAAAGGCGGAAATCTGTTGAGGAACGTAACCGACGACGAGTTTCTTTCCGTCTTCGCGCCTTCGGGCTCGGGCAACCGTTCCGCTCCATGGCTGAAGCAAGCCGAGCGATAACTTGAGCAGCGTAGTTTTGGAAGCTCCGTTAGGCCCGGTTACGGCTACGAACTCCCCGCTGTGGATCTCGATATCCACGTCTTCCAAACAAGGAGTGTCCCCATAGCCGTAGACGACATTCTTCATGGATGCGAGTAACATTTCTTCACCCTTTGCTAGTAGATTACTTGCTTATGACTTGCTGCAATCGGCGCAATACCCAAGAACCTCATGCCGATGAATGACAGCTTTGAATTCCGCCGGCAATTGCGGTATCACGGCTGTAGTGCTGGATTCAAAGGGATAAACGATGTCGCAATTCATACATACGAAATGATGCTGCTGAGCATCGGAGGGGGTTCGGTTGACGCCGAATTTCACTCCGTCTTTGTTGTAGAACGGCTCGAGTACTCCCATCTCCTGCAACAGCTTCAGATTGCGATATACCGTATCGTAGCTGAGTCCCCGATGCTTCGACCCGAGATAATGATAGACCTGCATCGGCGTTAACAAATCCGAGGTGCCCGCGAACAATTCGGCGATGGACTTGCGTTGCTCGGTAACCCGTAAGCCGTTGCGGGATATCATTTGAATGATCTGTTCCGTTTCCGGGTTCGCCATGCGGATTCACCCCTTTGCCAGTTCGTAATGATTACGTATTGTATTCAAAAAAAGAGCGACAAATTCGTCTTTGCCCACAATGCGATTGTTGTTAATCGTAGCAATTACATTTATTAAATGTAATGTTTACTATTAATTATGTCAAGAAAAAGGTTGAGCATGCCGCTGTGAAACTCGATCATTAAATCCGGTGTCCCACCATGATCATCCGCGGCGAAAGTCGATCGTCATAGAGCGCCTCATTATAATTACCGTGGACATTGTCTATGGCTAGCCCCGCTTCGTCCAGCAGGTCCGTTAACGTATCCAGCGAATAGAGCTTGATTCGTTCTCTATATCTGCGCGCCGGTCTGCCCGATCCCAGAACGATGATTTCTTTCGTGACGAATCCGTCTTGAATTCGGCGTGTCTCCAAGATCGCATTTTCTCCAACCTTGCGTTCCGAAAAAAAGACCAGATGATCGACAGTGTACCGCGCATTTATATAGTCGATAATGAAGCGGCCTCCCGGTTTCAATGCTTGCCGAATTTGTTTCAGCACTTTTAACTGCTCTTCGTCCTCTTCGAAATAACCAAAGGATGTGAACAGATTTACGACCGCATCAAATCCTTCTATAAACGTCTCGTCGCAAGGCAATGAGCGCATGTCGCTTTCGATCCAACGAATTCTATTGGCAGGATCGGAGGCGCGCGCCTTCTTCAGAAGCACCGGGGACAAGTCGACGCCCGTCACTCGGAAGCCCGCTTCAGCTAGTGCCATTGCGTGTCTTCCCATACCGCAGCAAAGGTCCAGTACATGGCTCTGGCCAGGAAGCTCCAACCACGCGATCATTTTTCTGACTTCGACTGCCGCTCCCTGCATGTCCCGGTGTTTATAGACGAGCAAGTAGTCTTCGCCAAAACTTTCCTCATACCAGTTATTCATTTACGGTCCTGTCCTTTCACTGAAATCCCTGATGGCGTCGCGTATGGATTAAACGAGTAGAGCAGTCGGTCTTCAAGTTTGCGGCCGTCGATGAGGTTCCGAACGAGCTCCTTGCCGGTCGCGGGCGTCATGTCTCTATACCAGGATCCTTCCGGGTACGCGATAACGACGCACGCATCCACGCATCTCCCGTTGCAACGAGTACGAGTCGTGTGAATAAGATGATCCGCACCTAGTCTCGATATTTCTTCTCTGATCGCTGCGGTAACCTCTTCTCCCTGGCGAAGCATGCAGCTTTCTCCATTGCAAATAAGCAAGTGGGTTTGCAAGCCCTGCAGGTTCCATGTGCTCACAGTAGGCCTCCTTTAATTTAATTGTAATTATTACGATTATATAATCAGGGAATCGAAAAGACAAGGACTAGATTTGACTTTGAATTTTCGAAATTTTATACTTACTATACGTAATAATTACAATTAAAGACGAGGATGAAGCCAATGACAACGATTCAACAAGAGGATTCTCGCATTCCGGTCACGATATTAACGGGATTTCTAGGGGCTGGGAAAACGACGCTGCTGAACCATGTCCTTACCGCCGATCACGGGCAGAAGATCGCGATCATCGTGAACGAGTTTGGAGAAGTCGGCATCGACAATCAACTGATCGTCGGCGCGGATGAGGAAATCATCGAAATGAACAACGGTTGCATTTGCTGTACGGTCCGGGGTGACCTTATTCGGATTCTCACCGAGCTCATGGAAGCGAAACAAGGCCAGGGGGACCAACGGAAAGCCGGTTTTGACCGCGTATTGATCGAAACGACGGGATTAGCCGATCCAGCTCCCGTTGCCCAGACTTTTTTCGTGGATGAAACGATTGCCGATTTCTACCGCTTGGATGCGATCGTCACCGTTGTCGACGCCAAGCACGCCGGGCAGCATCTCGACGAGGGCCATGAAGCGCAAGAACAGGTCGCATTCGCGGACGTCCTTCTTCTGAACAAGACGGACTTGGTGCCGGAAGCCGATCTTCTCCAGCTAGAGCAACGCCTTCGCGCCATGAATCCGGCTGCCAAGCAATACCGGACGCTGCAATCGAAGATCGATGTTGCGCATATTCTCGGAATCGAAGCATTCGATTTGGCTAAGAAGCTTGAAATCGATCCCGGATTCCTTGAAGAGGAAGACCATGATCACGACGACGATGTCACCTCTTTATTTTTCCGGGAAACGCGCCCGCTTGACATCGACAAGGTTAATCAATTCCTAAACGAATGGCTGCAGGATCATGGTACGGACACCTTCCGTTACAAAGGAGTTCTACATATTAAGGGAGTCGATCGGCGCGTCGTATTCCAAGGCATCCACATGCTGTTCAGTTCCTATGCCGATCGCGCTTGGAAGAGCAACGAGGTCCCGCTGAGCGAATTCGTCATTATCGGGCGCAACCTGGATGAAGCTTGGTTCAAGAAACAATTTGCGGGTTGCGTGGCTTCCTAAGCTTAGAACCCGATAATTTCCAGCATGGCTTCATTGGCTTCCGACAGGGCATCCGACTCCCCGATGACGACAAGGACTTCTTGCACGGCCTTCTGCGGCTGTATCGGCATCATCTCCAGTTCGCGGTAAGCATACTGGATGAGATGAAGTCCTTGCTCGCCGGCGAACCGGACGATCCCCTTCATCCGATGAAGGCCATGGGGCAAGGAAAGACAGGCGGACTGAAACGATTGCCGATCGATAGGTTCGTCCAAGTAATAAGTTTTGACCGTCAGCGATGAGTGGGAGTCTTCCCCATCCTCCTCCATTGCGAGGTCGGCTGCCCCCTCTCTTTGTGCGACAATATCGCCGGGGTTAACCTGCGTATGCGAATCCATGAATCCCAAGCCCTCGCTGCCTTTAATCGTAGCGACTAACGGGGCATGTTCGTTATATTGACGAATCCATTTCTCAAGCTCAGGAAGGCTCTCTATCGGCACCCGATCGATTTTGTTTAGCAACAGCCATCCAGCCGTTTGAATTTGGCTCTTGTACAAACGGGCTTCCCGGTTGGTTGATTGTGTATAGGTATCCAGGAGCATACGAGCATCGATCACGTTGACGATAGTTCTTAACTCGGTTCTCGTCAGAAGAGAGGCATCCGATACGCCTTCTATAATCTCCGCGGGATGAGCGGCTCCGGTAGCTTCGATAAGTAGAATGTCAGGATTATATCGCTCATACAAATCCAATATCGTCATGCTCAGATCTCCTCGGATCGTACAGCAAATACATCCGCCAAGCATAGACTCCGTCGGTATGTCATCCTGTACCAATAAGCCATCCACGTCCGCATCGCCGAATTCATTGATGATGACCGCGGGACGTTTGCCTTCAGCCTTTAATCGTTCTAGCAGAGCGAGAAGCACCGTTGTTTTGCCGCTGCCAAGAAAACCGGTTAATACATGTATGGGAACGATAGGATTCGTCATAGTTAAACCTTCTTTTATTCGTAATTATTACATCAAAAAGATAGACGATCTAATGATTGATGTCAATCGATAGGAGTTGATTCCGATTAGAGTGCCTGCCATCGTCTTAAGCGGATTTCTGGGAAGCGGCAAAACGACGTTGCTCCTGAGATTATTGGAAGCCACGCTGCATAAGGGTTTGAAACCAGCGATTCTCATGAACGAACTCGGCAAACGGGATGTCGACGGGATCGGACTGAACCCAATGGGCAAGGACCTCGGCATTCAGAAGCTATTGGATGGCTGCGTCTGTTGCTCCCGCAAGCAAGAGTTAGCCGGTAAGCTGAAGGAATTGCTATTGCTCAAGCCGGATATTGTGTTCATAGAACTAACCGGCGTCGCCAACCCAGAGGAAGTCGCGCTAGCGTTAAGCGAAGCAGAGCTCATTGCAAAGGTGAAGCTGCATAAGGTCGTAACGGTAATGGATGCAGAGCACGTCCTGGAATACAATAGCTGGCTCGATACGGATCGGCAATTGGTACGTACGTTGCGCCGACAAATCGAAACAGCCGATCTGCTCATTCTCAATAAGGTCGATCTGGTAAAAGCCGATAAACTGGTTAAAATCGAAAAAGAAATCCGCAAGCAGAACGCGAGCTCCCTCCTGATGCGCGCCGAACATAGCGTGATCGACCTTGAACCTATACTTGGTGGGATCGAAGCAGCTCAGGGAGCAGCCGTGGGATCGCGTGTCATGCGTCCTGGCCGGTCCCCCCTCGTCAAGAAAAAGGATTCTGCCAACGATACGTACAGTGCAACGACTCCGGAGACCCGCCCTGCACCTTCTTTCTCACGAATAAGCACGATATCGCTTCAGCTTCCTGCCGACAGCAGCGTGACTCCGAAGGAGATCGAGAAGTTTCTTGGTGCGCAAGGAAACAACCTGCTTAGGGCCAAAGGCTTTGTTCGGATACCCCGAAAAAACAAGGTTTACCAGCTCCAATTCGCGGGGAAAAGGGTAACCTGGGAACCGGCAGCCTATTACGATGCGGATTCATACTTAGTATTAATCGGGCTCGATTGGAATGAGCAAAACGTAACCGAGGCATGGGAACAGCTTGTTTCTACCTGACGCGTCCGATTGTTGAACTCATACCTTAGTACACAGAAAAGGAGCTCCCTATCCCTTCGGATTAGGAGCTCCTTGCTATTCGTATATGCTATTTATTTAGCAGGTGCGGGAGTAGTAGCCGCAGGTGCTGCAGGCGCAGCAGGAGTTTCGGGAGCGGCAACTTCAGGAGGCTTTGCTTGGGCTACGACTTTGCCCTTGATGTCGATCAGGTTGGCCGTCGTGCCCGTAATGACGCGAGCCAGCCCTTTATCGAACGCTTCGACCGAATCGTAGATCGCTTTGATGACGACTTCGCCTTTTTTATTGATGAAACCGTATTTGCCGCCTTCCTCGAAAGAGGCCAAGCCATCGTGGAAATCGCCGACGTCCTCATACTTCGTGCTCAACACCGTCGCGCCTTTGCCATTCACGTAGCTGAACACTCCGTCCGTCGCCACTGCGGCTAAGCCTTCGCTAAAGGAGAAGCCTTGACCATAGGTCGCGGAAATGACAAACTCGCCCTTCGTATTCACGAAGCCGAACGAACCTTCGCCGTCTGCTCCTTCCGCTTGAACAAGTCCAAGGCCACCGCTGAAATCGGAAACGTGCTGGAACGTTGCCGGAATAACGACATTGCCCGTTTTATCGATATAACCGTATTTGCCGTCGATTTGTACGCCAGCCAAGCCGTTCGAGAAGTAGAACGCATCTTCGAACTGCACTGGGATGACTTCTTTACCCGTATGATCGATGTATCCGAACAGGTCACCCTTACGGACAAGCGCCAAACCTCCCGAGAAATCGAACGCTTCATCATACTCCGGAGTCAGTACGGTTTTGCCTTTCGCATCGATATAAGATGATTTGCCGTCATTCACGACAAGCGCAACTCCATCCGAGAAGTCGTATGCCTCGTTGAACTGAGCGGCGATTACGAATTTGCCTTGAATATCGATATAGCCGTACTTTCCGCCCTGTTTAACGATAGCCAATCCTTCTTTAAAGTCATTGGCTTCCTCGAATTTAGGAGCAATAACCGTTTCGCCAAAAACGTTCACGTAACCTTGTTTGCCATCGCTAACGTATGGATGCAATCTAGGCGTTATAGCTAACGTCGAGGTGGTGCCGTCCAAAGCGATTTGAGCGCCGAACGAATCCGCGATAAATCGGGCTGAAACCCACACGATACCGTCTTTCCATAGCGCTGCGGCATTCGTAAGCGCAACGCTCTTGCCATTAATGACAGCAGACTTGGAGTTAATGCCGAATTTCACTGTCCGAGCGCCTTGGGTAAGCGTCGTCGTTTTGGTTGCTTGCTCCCATTTAAGCGTTGCCCCTAGAGCAGCGGCGAATGGTTTAACCGGTAAATACGTTGTTCCGTTAATCGCTGCGGACGTCCAACCGGACTGAACGTTTCCGTCTATGGTAATCACGATGCTCTTTGCTGCGGCCGAAGCCGAGGACACATAGCCGAAGCTTGCGATTTGCACGGCCGCTAGAGCGGCGGCCGCAATCAATAATCCTTTGCGGATCGTTGGACGTGAAAGTGTATTGGACATATGGTTTACCCCTCGCCTGTAATGGATGGTTTTTCCTGACTTTATCGATTATTTTTTCAAATAAATTTGATCGAACGTCCCTTTGTCGGCGAAGTGTTCGGCTTGCGCTTTATCCCAACCGCCGAAATCTTTGATCGAAATCAGATTCAACGTAGGGAAGTTGCTTGCGAATTCCTTGGCTACTTTAGCATTGATTGGGCGGTAAAAGTTTTTCGCCGCGATTCTTTGGCCTTCTTCGGTATACAGATAGTCCAGATAAGCGGTAGCCACTTGGCGAGTATCATGTTTATTTACGTTTTTGGTAACGACGGCTACTGTTGGTTCAGCAAGGATACTTAGCGAGGGAGTGACGATTTCAAACTTATCGCCGTATTCTTTTTTCGCGAGATAGGCTTCGTTCTCCCATGCGATGAGTACGTCGCCGATCCCTTTTTCAATGAAAGTATTCGTCGAACCCCTTGCGCCTGTATCGAGTACGGGAACATTCTGGAACAGCTTTTTGACGAAATCTTTCGCTTTATCTTGGCTGTTGTTGTTGTTTTTAAGCGCATAGCCCCATGCAGCTAGGTAGTTCCAACGTGCACCGCCGGAAGTTTTAGGATTAGGCGTGATGACTTTAACATCGGATTTGATAAGATCGTCCCAATCTTTGATGTTCTTCGGATTGCCCTTGCGTACCAGGAAGACGATAGTGGATTTGTAAGGCGCGCTATTGTTCGCCAGGCGCTTCTGCCAGCCTTTGGAGATCAAGCCTTTGTTCTCGATCGCGGTTACGTCGTATTCAAGCGCCAAAGTAACGACATCGGCTTCCAGTCCGTCAATGACGGAACGGGCTTGCGCACCGGAACCGCCATGAGATTGTTTGATCGTAACTTTCTGGCCTGTTTTCTTCTCCCAGTACTTGGCGAACGCGGCGTTGTAGGCTACGTACAATTCGCGGGTCGGATCGTAAGAGACGTTAAGCAGGTTGACGCTTTTCTTTTCCGATTTCTTCGTGACGGCACCGAATACGGTTGTCGTGGTCAGGATAAATGCTAATGCGGTAAGCAGGATAAAGCGGAATGATTTCTTCATGCGAATGACTCTCCTTTTTGTTTGGAAAATGGGGTGAACGCAAAAGGCCCCGATTCCAAACACACGCATAGCTCAATACAAGCAGCAATGCGGATGTGAAGTCGGGGCCTCCGGTTTACCGGTCGGCGCGATGGCACGATCCTTTTGATTGATTCCATCATATTCCACACTATTCCTAGTTGTCAACTATGAATTAATCATTGACAACAAGTTTGTTCTGTTGCTACAATCGCCTCATTAAATCCAATAATTTCTATTGGAATTACCAACTTAAAGAAATGGGGAGCTTTCCATGGTTCAGCGCAACAGCACGCGCAAACGCGCTATACTCGTCGTGTTTATGGCACTTATCATCTTAACCATTACCGCTTGCTCGGGAAACAAAGCATCAACTACAGAAGAGGAAACGCAGAAATCCGATTACAGCAAAGCCGCCTCGCTCGTAAACGCAGTAACGGATGGAACGGAAGACTTGTATAAGGATATTAACGAAGGATTTATTAAGAACTGGAAAGAACGTACCGGGCAAACCGTTACGATCGAGCAGTCCGCGGGAAATTCATCGGCGCAAGAAGCATCCATCAATGGAGGTCAAATAAAAGCGGATGTTACTACGCTCGGCGTTGGCATAGATATCGACGCGATCCAAGCCAAAGGCCTTATCGGGGAAGGCTGGCAGCAACGTTACGACTATAACAGCTCACCTTTCTCGACTGCCGTGGCGTTCGTCGTCCATAGCGGCAACCCCAAGGCGATCGCGGAGTGGGAGGATCTCGTGAAACCCGACGTGAAAATCGTCACCTCCAATCCCGCCGCTTATTCAGACGCCCGTTGGTACTATGCCGCGCCTTGGGCTTATTCATTGGATAAACAGCCGGACGATAAGGTCAGTGCCAAAGCATTTGTAACCGACTTCCACGGGCATGTGGCTGTCCTTGCTAAGGACGACAAAGACGCCGAAAACGCCTTTATAGAGAAAGCCGAAGGCGACGTCTGGGTCACAACGGAGAGCAACGCGCTTCGATTGCTCAATTCTACCGGAAAAGGCAAGATCGAAGTCGTCGTCCCTTCCGTCACGTTAACCGTAGAGCCGATTGTCTCCGTCGTCGACAGCAATGCCGATGCGAAAGGCGTCCGCGAAGCGGCCAACGCCTATGCGGATTACTTATTTACCGAAGAAGCGCAAGTCTTCGCCGCCAAACATTATTTCAGGCCGCGCTTCGCTTCAGTGGCGGAACAGTTTCCCGGCCTATTCGCGGATGTGACCCTGCTCACGATAGACGATAATTTAACAGGCTGGGAAGATCTGCAGCAAGATCTGTTCGCGGATGGCGGCCTGTTCGGTCAACTGCCGGCAAAGTGATATTCGGTATGAATTAACACCAAAAGACGTAACCCAATGGGCTGCGTCTTTTCGTCACTTCCAGATATAGCCAAAATAAGTGTTCTCGATTAAAATAAGAACGAACTTCCGAGGGCTCTTGTCCCGGTTGTTACATTTGGAAAACGAGGCGTTTAGTTATGGTAAAGTCGTCGTTATCGCTATCTCATCGGCTCTGGAAGTACAAGCTTCACTATGTTATCGTCATCCCTGCGTTAATTCTCATTTTAGCCTTCAAGATTATTCCTTTTGTTCTCAACGTTCATATGGCTTTCACAGATTTCATCCCCGCTCGGGGCTTGTGGGATAGCTCCTGGGTAGGCATGGACAACTTCAGATTGTTGTTTGAAAATGTCGATTTTCGGAGAGTTCTCGCAAATACGCTGATTATCAAATTAAGTTACGTCGTCTTTACAGGCCTGGTGGCGTTAGGGCTTTCTCTCGCATTAAGCAGCATCCGGTCCGAAAAATTGCGAAACAGCTTCTCGACGCTTTTTCTGATTCCTTTTTTTATCCCGTCGCTTGTCTTCGCTTTTGTCGTGATGAACATTCTATCGCCTAGCCTCGCGCCTATTTTTCCCGTTCGCTCATTATTTCTAGGCGATACGGAGCTGTTTCGTCCTGTAATCGTTATTGTGGAAACGATCAAAACTTGCGGGATTCCGATTCTGGTAGCGTTGGCTGCAATTGGCGTCAAGCAAGCTGAACAATCTTATTTGCTTCGAAACGTGCTGCCCGCCATTCGGGCAATTGCTGCCTTTATGATATTGCAGCTTTCAACCATTCTATCTATGGATTTTGAATTGCTGCATCAACTAAACAACCCTCTTGTTTATTTAGTCGGAGACACTTTGAACACCTACCAATTTAGAATAGGTTTAATGCAAGCCGATTATAGCGCATCTGCTGCGATTTCTCTGCTTCAGTTCTGCGTTCAGGTGGTATTCACTTTGCTGGCGTACGTGATCGTTCGCAGCTTTTTCCTGAGGGATTTGTTCAGCGCCGCTCGTGACAATTCCCCCTTAAAGACGGAAAAAAGGAACACTAGCAACACCGGGCTCCCGGCTCTCATACTGTACTCCCTGATTGTTCTGCTGCCTCTGTACATGCTGTTCGTTTACCCGTTCCTCTCGAAAAGCAGTACCCCATTCGCACTTGGCGACCTATTCTCTGCCGGTAATTTTATTATTTATTTTATTGTATATTTCGTGACGGTCTGCATAAGCCTGCTCCTGACATTAACGCTAGCCTATCCTCTGACGGTCAGGGATTTACCGGGAAGAAACTTATACAAAGCTTTTCTGCTGCTAGTTGCGGTAATGGGTGGCGGAAACATTGCGGAATATCTCCTTGTTAAAGAACTGGGAATGATGGATACCGTTTACTCCCAGATGGTGTTCGGATTTTTCCCCATTGTCGGAGTGTTCGTCATCAAAAGCATTTTCAACAGCCGATGCGGGGTCTTAAAAGAAAAAGCAGCCTTAGACGGCCGCAGCGAACTATGGATGTTTTTCAACCTTTTTATTCCGAAAGTATGGAAACCCCTTGTCGCGCTTGGGATTTTGCAATTCGCTTCGCTGTGGGGCTCGTTTTATTCTTCGCTTATTTTTATGAACAGTCCGGAACATTTCTCTCCAGCAGCTCGACTGCTCAGCGTCTTTTATGTAGACAAAGAGTCGGGTGTTGGCGAACTGAGCCTCTATGCCGGCATCGTCAGCCTTCCGCCCATCGTGCTGTTTCTAGTGTTCCGCAGATTTCTTACCTCCGAAGTACTGCTGAGCCAAATTCGCAAGCTATAAAATAGCCAAGCGCACCAAAGGGCAGCCCGTTTATCGGGACTGCCCTTTGTCATACTTATCGTATCTGTCATCCACCTCGCGGGCTATGGCCCGATAGGCTTTGGTCTCTTCCTCCACCGGATCCCGCTCCGTCTGGATGCGGACCTCCCAGCGGGGAGGCAGTGCTTTCAAAGCATCGACGTCCGGATCGTTCCCTTCCGGTGTCTTTTCTGTCAATCGCCGAACGAGCAGCTCCTCGGCTTCACTATGCGCCGTCTCTGCATTCGATGCTTCTTCATGATCGTCCACAGGATTGTTCTTGTCGCGTTCCAGTTCCCTCGCCCCCTTTATACCCTAGGATTGACGAAAACTCCCGTTCTCATGTGCTTGCTACCCGGCAGCTTCAGCGGCTTTGAGTTCCTTCAACAATTCATCATGAATAAGACCATTGCTAGCCGAGATATTACGGACACCAATGTGATAAGGCTCCCCAGTAATATCTGACAATCGGCCGCCCGCTTCCTCCACGAGCAACGAACCCGCCGCGATATCCCATGAGTTCAGACTGTACTCCCAGAAGCCGCTTAGTCTTCCTGCAGCTACGTAAGCCAGATGAAGAGCCGCTGATCCGGCAATTCGCAGGTTGCGAACCTTAGGCGCCAAAGCTTGTACACCTTTCATGTTAGCGGGCAACGCCACATGCTGATCCGCGGGAAAACCCGTTGCAAGCAAACTATGGCTAAGCGTGCTTTCTTTCGACACCTGCATTTTACGGCCGTGAACGTATGCGCCCTTACCCCGCTCCGCGACGAACAATTCGTCTCTCGACGGATCATATACGACGCCGACGATCACCTGCCCGCGATGCGCTAACGCAATTGATACGGAGAAGAAAGGGAATCCGTGCACGTAATTGGTCGTCCCATCTAGCGGATCAACGATCCATAGGTACTCGGAGTCGCTCATCTCCTGCAGCGCTTTGGCCGAAGCGTCCGGTCCCGGCTCAACGCCTTCTTCCCCAAGGAAGGAATGGGTCGGAAAATGCGTGCCGATCAAGTTGCGAATCATCCGCTCCGCGCCTTTATCCACTTCCGTAACAAGATCATGCATCGAGTATTTTGTATCCAACTGGGTAAAGCTACCCATTTTGCTTTTAATCCATTCTCCGGCTTTGGCCGCGCAATTGACAGCGACCGCCGTAAAGCTTTTGCCGCCTATAATGCTTTCCTGCTCGTTGGCGTCCATTATCCATCCCTCTCATCTTTGCAATCGTTTACAGACAAGTAAATCCGCTTCTCCATCAAAATGCATTCCGATAATAGGACAACCTCGTCCTACCCTTATCATATACGATAATGCGGTAATGCGGTTCCGACGATTGTACTTGTAAACTGCGGAATTTCGTGATTTTGAATAAAAGAAGCCGCCCTTTATCGTATCGACAAAGGTGCAGCTCCCCAATTTACGAGTCATCTAATCACTTATATCCCAACGATATTATAGCCGTTATCTACATAGATGATCTCGCCCGTAATTCCGCGAGCCCAAGGACTCATAAGGAATAACGCCGTGTTGCCGACATCGGAAGTTTCCGTCGTGCGGCGCAGAGGAGCTTTTTCCTCTACTTCTTTCAGGATGGCGTTGAAGCCTGCAATCCCTTTGGCAGCAAGCGTACGGACAGGTCCGGCAGAGATGGCGTTGACCCGAATGTCTTGTGGTCCCAGGTCATTGGCCAAATATCGGACGGATGCTTCCAATGCCGCTTTCGCGACACCCATGACGTTATAATTGCGAAGCGCGCGTTGCGACCCTAGATAAGTCAGCGTTACGACGCTGCCGCCTTCCGTCATGAGAGGATACAGCCTTTGCGCGACGGCAGTCAACGAATATACGCTGACATCATGCGCCAACGTGAAGCCGGCACGGGATGTATCCACGTACATTCCGTCTAGTTCCTCCGCTTTCGCGAATGCGATACAATGCGCAAGACCGTGCAATACCCCTACTTCCTCCTTCAAGCGGGAAGCCAGCGAATCGATATCCTCGTCGGATGAAACGTTGCATTGCAAAGTGATCGAACCGGGAATCGTATCCGCAAGCTTGCGCACGCGTTCTTCGACGCGTTCATTCTCGTATGTAAACACCAGTCGCGCTCCCTGGGACGCAAGCGATTGGGCGATAGCCCAAGCGATGCTGCGCTCGTTGGCGACACCCATGACCACGATATTCTTACCTTCCAATAATCCATTCATCTGCGGGAAATCCTCCTCGTCACGATTAAGAATGATGCCCAACCCACAAGGCGGCAGGCAAGCCTTCTTGTCCAACGTAACGTATTTCCGCTGCGATTGCAACCGTATTCAACGAAGCACTTCCATGTAACGGTTATGCTTGAGCAGACACTACCTCCCGCGCAGTTGCGTACGGGTACTAGGATTGCTCTCCGAAGAACATTTCATGTGCTAGCGACGTTTGAATCCTCGCTTCCTCTTCCGTTAAGCGTCGCACGAGCTCCATCTCCACTTGCGTCACTTCTTCGCCTTGAAAATTAATTTCCGCGATGGAAGCGAGTATTCGAACGATAGCCACAGCTTGATTATCCGGCGTATAAGCGATCACTTTCTGTCCGGTCGGGAATACGCGAAAATGTTTTTTGACCATTTTGCCCCGGCCGTATTCGAGCAGCTCGTAAAGCTCTTGTTCCGACTTGAATTTGCAGACGGAATTGAATTCCGTTTGAAAGCCCATAGCAATCCCTCCATGCTCCATATCTATTCATTATAACCAGTTTCGGAGATGGAATGAAATTGTTTTTGACTTCTCAGGCATCCGCAGCGCACCTGAAGCCGATGTTCCCCGTAGAGCTGTCAGGCGTGTTCTTGCTTCGCGCGGCAACCCGATAGCGATTGCAATAAGATCGGTGACACAAATAAGAACCTCCGCGTATAACGCGCGTATCTTCGTTCGGGTCGACTGCGCTATGATCAACTGTGAATCCGTTCTGGCACCATTCCCACACGTTACCCGAAACATTATATAATCCATAACCGTTTGGCTCGTACGCATGTACAGGTGCCGTGTCTTTATACCCGTCGCTACCGTTGTCCTTAATTGGAAATTTCCCTTGCCATATGTTGCAACGGTGTACCCCGCCGGGCTTCAACTCGTCCCCCCAAGGATACCGTTTCTGCACAAGTCCGCCTCTTGCGGCGAATTCCCATTCCGACTCGGTTGGCAGCCTGCGGCCAGCCCACTCACAGTATGCTTGGGCATCATTCCAAGAAACGTGAATCACCGGATGGTCCATCCTGCCGTCCAAATTCGAATCCGGTCCGAACGGCTGCCGCCAATTTGCCCCTTCAACGACAAGCCACCAAGGCGTTTGGACCGGGGATTGGGTAACTCGCCTCGCCGTTTCCGGAGATACGAATAAATGAAAGACAAAGGACCATCCATATCGCTCCGCCTCCGTTACATATCCGCTTTCGTTAACGAATTGATTAAATTTCTCGTTGCTAACCGCGTACGGATCAATATAAAAAGGGCGGAGAACAACTTCCCGTACCGGACCTTCCCCGTCTGCGGGAAATCCTTCCCCATCGCTTGTCCCCATCAAGAAGGAGCCTCCCGGCAAGAGAACCATCCCCTGTCGAGCATCTATAACGGAATCCGATTTATTTTCTCGTCCAGACTGGCTTAATGGGTATGTGGCCTTATGTTCTATGCTCGTATCCGTATGGATTCGGCTAGCTGCACAGCTGCAAGAACGATTTTCCGACTGCATCTCCGGTCTTGCCCCCTCTCTTCAGAATAGAATGATACCCGCTAGGCCGGAGCCCGCGATAACCCATAAAGGATGAAGCTTATATTTGAGAAGCCCGTAAACGGCAAGACCGACGATCACTAACGTTGCCCCTATTGTCCAGTTGAGCATTGAGCCCTCTTTACCCAGAACGAACAAATGAAAGGCTGCATAGAAAATGAGCACGGTAATGATCGGTTTTAACCCGTACAACGTAGCTTTGACCCATTGTTTGCCGCGGATTTTGTAGAAAAATAAAGCTACGATTATGATCAGAATAAAAGAAGGCAGAATCATTCCGATTGTAGACACGATAGCTCCGTTAATACCTGCAATCTGATACCCAATTAGCGTCGCGCTGTTAGTCGCAATCGGTCCCGGAGCCATGCCCGAGATTAATATCGATTTGCCGAAAGCCGAATCGCTCATCCACCCAAGGCTATTTGCTTGATATTGAATCGAGGGAATAACCGCATAACCGCCGCCGAATGAAAATAACCCGATCTTAACAAAGGCGATAAAAAGCTCCCCTAACAAGTTGTCCACCTTCTCATATATAATATTCCGGGTACCGGGTTTCTTTTCCCGCGAAAAGTTTTTTACCCGCATGGGTTCTCGTATCCACGCCTAACCAAGATTTAATTCTTATGGAAGCCAGACCGACGAGAGTTCCTGTTGCGATAACTATAATGGGGTTAATTTGCGCTATCGCTAATACAGCCAAAGAAAGAATGGCTATAGCTATCGTGGTCTTATCGAATATCGCAGACTTGGCCAAGCGGTAACCGGCCACCAGAACTAGCGCAATAACCGCCGCATGCACTCCCTTTAGAGCCGCCTCGACCTTAATGTTTCCTTCAAAGAAAGAATAGGAAAAAAAGAACAATAACGCAACGATAAAAGTCGGAAGCGTAATGCCAAGCACCGCAGCGCATGCCCCTGCGACGCCGGCTAGCCTGTAACCGATGAATGCGGCCACGTTAACGCCAACGCCGCCCGGTGCGGATCCCGCAATGGCCAGCAGTTCGTTCATTTCTTCCTCTTTAATCCAGTCCCGTTTCGATACGGCTTCCTTCTCAATCATTGGAATCATCGCATAACCACCGCCGAACGTAGCAGGCCCGATTCTAAAAAAGGCCCAAAACAATTCGATCAAACGTCTGCTTTTTCCCATTTCGCTTTGAAATTGCATCCGTCGTCCCTCCCTGCCGCTATCAATAGCTTAATTGTATCATCTTTATTCCAATTTGGTATTATGTTCGAAGGAAATGGGCCATCAAAGTTAATTATAACGTCCATCTCTTTAGCTTATAGGTCTTTCAAGGCTATTTATCAGGGTGGGTTAGTGGGTTTTAGGGTGTAGTTGCGTTAATTTGTTCCAAATTGGAATTAAGGTATCGGTGTCTATTCGTTTAAATAGTCGCTTATATAGAAAATGCAGCGAAGGTCGATTATAATAAAATTTATTATGTAATCTCCGATAAGTTTTGTCGGTATAATGGGGGGCCATTTTATGAGCGCACCTTTCCCAACAATCCATACTCCCAAAAAAAGAGTTTACGATCTGGCCATGAATCGAGGGACGGTCTCGAAAGCCGAACTGCTGGACGAGCTTATGTTAACTAGCAGCAGCCTTACGAGGTTGTTGGAGGAAATGATCCATGAAGGGATATTGCAGGAATGCGGGTTGGGCCATTCTACCGGCGGCAGACGACCGATTCTGTATCAGTTAAACGCCTCTTACGGCTATTCTTTCGGCCTGGAAATATCAAGGGTATACTCTACGCTTGGATTGTTCGATATGCACCTGAAGTCGCTCGCGTTCTCCCGTTGGAAAATGGATGAAACGATGACACCGGATCGCTTGATCGAACACGTCCAGAAATTAGTTCAGTCGTTCATGGATGAACACGACTTGAAGAATAGTCAAATACTTGGCATGGGAATCGGCGGAGTCGGTCCTCTAAACCAGGAGCAAGGCATCATGGTTAAACCGCTATTTTTCGCGGCTGCCGGTTGGGATAACTTTCCTATAGGCCGGCTATTGCAGGAGAAGCTGCAATTTCCGGTTCGGCTCGAGAATGGCGCCAATACCGCGTTAATCGGCGAGCATTGGATGCTCCGCAACGAGAATGTCAGACATATGTTATACGTGCATGCGGGCACGGGACTTCGTTCCTCCATGATGTCTAACGGCCAAATCGTCTACGGGGCCGTCGACATGGAAGGCTCGATCGGTCAAATGATCGTGCAAGTCGGAGGGCCGAGGCTGCAAGAGGAAGGCAATTACGGGGCGCTCGATGCCTTCGTCTCGATCCAGGCGCTTGAAAAACAAGCTAGAACCCAAAGCGTCGTAGGGGGCGGCAACGGCCTATTTGAGTCACCTCTCTCGCCTGATCGGATTACTTTCGACACTCTGCTAAAGGCACTTGTTGACGGAAACGTTTTTGTGAGAAATTTGTTTGTTCAATCTGCCTTCTACTTGGGGATTGGCTTGGCCAACTTAATAAATATCCTCCATCCGGAAAAAATCATTCTGGGCGGCCCGCTCATTGCTTCGCATGAGCTATTCTTTGAAGAAGC
The DNA here is from genome assembly GCF_021190915.1 of Cohnella silvisoli. Classification (GTDB taxonomy): domain Bacteria; phylum Bacillota; class Bacilli; order Paenibacillales; family Paenibacillaceae; genus Cohnella; species Cohnella silvisoli. The sequence goes on along the minus strand of NZ_JAIOAP010000013.1, from coordinate 69,457 downwards.
CGTTCGCGTCGCTCGCCTAAACCTGCATCATTCCGCCGAATACGAGCCCTCGTTCTCATTGGGCGAACTAAAGGAAGATGCCGTAGCCACAGGCGCCGCCGTAATGGTTATGCGGGGATTGGTGTTGTGAGTTGGAAAAAACCGTCAGGACAATGTCCTGACGGTTTTTTTGGGGTTGCGTGGAGAAATGAGTCGCACGGAGCACCTCGTGCGATTATGCCCCGCCGCCGTAATCAATCGACTGACGTTCCTCGTGGCGTTCGATTGCCAGTTGGATTAGCATGTCCAAGAGCTCGCGGTAGGAAACGCCGGACTCCTTCCACATAAGCGGGTACATGCTGTACGGAGTGAAGCCTGGCAGCGTGTTTACTTCATTGATGAACAACGCCCCGTCGCTGCGGCGAAGGAAAAAGTCCGCCCGGCACAGCCCGGAGCCGTCGATAGAGCGGAAAGCCTGCAAGGCCATCGCTCTTACGGACTCTGCGACCTCGGGCGGAATTTCCGCCGGGATCACCATAACGGATTTGCCGTCGATATATTTGGCTTTATAATCGTAAAATTCATTAGAGCTGCAAATTTCTCCAGGCACGGAAGCACGTGGATCATCGTTACCGAGTACGCTGACTTCTATCTCGCGGGCATCTACGAACTCTTCCACGATGACCTTCCGGTCATACCTCAGCGCCTCGTCCACCGCGGCCGCTAATTCCTCGCGGTTGCGTGCTTTCGATACGCCTACGCTAGATCCCAAATTAGCCGGCTTCACGAAGCAAGGATAGCCGAGTTCCTCTACGTTATCCAGACACTGCTCGCGATTATTTTTCCACTGATAACGGATAAAATGACGATAACCGACTTGCGGAAGTCCTGCTTGAGCGAACATCGTCTTCATCGCAACCTTGTCCATTCCGACGGAAGAAGCCAACACGCCAGCACCGACATAGGGCAAGCCTGCCATTTCGAACAAGCCTTGAATCGTCCCATCCTCGCCGAAAGTACCGTGAAGCAGAGGCAACATAACATCGATAGGTTTGCCGTCATCCACCGGCGAACCTTCCGTCAGCACGCGTTCCGACATTCCTTGCAGAACCGGGAGGAGCGCGTTCCCGCCGCCGACGGCAGCACCCTGTTGTTCATGAACCTCCCCGTCCGCCTTCGCCGGTGCGAATTGCAATTCCGCTACCGCCGAAGGCGGGGCATTCAGCAAAGGACCGGATCTCCATTGGCCCTTAGAAGTAATATAGAAAGGAATAAGTTCATATCGATCGTAGTCAAACGCCTTTAATACGGCTAATGCGGTTTGCAGCGACACCTCGTGCTCGCCTGACCGACCGCCGTATACGAGTCCGATGCGTATTTTGTTGCCCATAGCTTACCTCCGGCTTTTTGTCGAAAATTCCGCTTCATGATTCCTTGGGAACCACTATCACGTAAACTCGTTTATTCAGAATTCATCGGTAATATGGTAAAAATGGTACCGGGTGTGCTCCGTGGCCGCATACGAGTCCTTGTAATCCCAATACCTATGGCGGCTGCTTACCGTATTCGCGTTAACGAGCGGCATGCCCTCCGGAGTAAATGCGGTTACGATCGTATTATGACCGACACGGCCGTTGCCGTCCCAGTCATAGCATATGACATCTCCAAGTTGAAGCGACTCCGGCATAGACACCGCTTCCGCCCGCAGTCCGAAAGTACGCGGATTGCCCAGATAATGCTGCAAGCTGTTAGCCACAGCCCAACTGAAGCTCCACATTTCTTCGTTCTTGGAATATCCCTTATACCACCAGCCCGATGGCCTTCTCCCAGTATAGTTCATAGGCGCCCCCCCTGCAAAGAGACATTGGGACACATAATTCGTGCAATTGACCTCGAAATTCTCATAAACCGGATTCGGTTCGTTCCACCATCTTTCCGCATAAGCAACGGCTGCTTCTCGTCTATATGGAATCCCTCGTCGGTTCATACCGTATCCATAATCGTCGTCTGACGCAGACCCGGCGTATACCCTTGATTTGAAGCCATATAGCGCTTGTGGGTTCATATAAGGAGTAGACAGCGATACCGGTTTTCGTTCTCCATCCCATTGATCTTGGATTTGTTCCTCAACGGAGAAAATTTCTGGCGGCCGTTCAGCTGCAATCGGCTGGACCGATACAAGACGCCAGCTTTTGCTGACTTGGGCGAAACGGAGTCTTTCCCTCTCCACTCTTTCTTCCATCCAAGGCTGGGTCAACTGCTCCATGGAGCGAACTAAATGAACCGATATATCCGCGATGACCTCGCCCCGAATAACATTATATCGCTCGATCCGAACACGCATTTCGCTTCGGACTGGCTTTATCGCCCATCTCGTATCCCTATTTGTTGAGGAAAATAATCGCCGCTCAAGCCGTTCGCGATGCTCCTTATCCGGAATTTCGCGCAGCTTGCGCGCATCCGCATGAAGCGCGGCTTCATTAATGATGCTTACATATCCGAACAAGGCTTGTTTCCAATCCGTTTCCTCGCTGGGCACTGAGCATCCCTCCCAAGAACGATTTCCCAGTCGACGCTAGATTGCGCCCTTCCATCCTATGCCCGGGATTTCGATTCCATACCATGCCATGCGATGCCGAGTTGCCTGCGCACTTGAAACTTGATCGTTCGACGGATGAAAACCCGGGGTAATGCGGCATTCTAGTGGAATGGGGTTTTCGGATTTCGTGAGCAATTTGGACGCGGATATGCGGCAATACGTCTTTACGGAGCGACGACAACGGAGTATACTTAGTCCATAGAGCGTATTTTGAAATCGTGTTTCACAGAGTGAAACTAACTAACAACCACGAGTGAACACGACGAAAATACAATTAAGCTACTGAGCATACCGATACGAATCTAGGAGGCTACACACTTGTCCAACTTTCCTTATCAAGTACAAGAAGAACTGCAGTCATCAGGCAAATCGTACCGCTACTACCGCCTGCAAGCACTTGAAGAGCAAGGCTTAGGCCCTGTATCCAAACTTCCTTTCTCCATGAAAGTGCTGCTCGAAGCCGCTATCCGCCAATATGACGGACGCGCAATCACGCAAGAGCACGTCAAGCAACTGGCTTCATGGACCGAAGGCCGCGAAGACAAAGAGATTCCTTTTATCCCGGCGCGTATCGTGCTTCAGGATTTCACGGGAGTTCCCGTCGTCGTCGACTTGGCAGCCATGCGCGAAACCGTTAAGCAATCCGGCGGAGATCCGAAGCAAATCAACCCTCTCGTTCCCGTAGATCTCGTTATCGACCACTCCGTCATGGTAGACGCCTTCGGCACGCCTGACGCTCTGCAATATAACATGGACGTAGAATTCCAACGTAACGAAGAGCGTTACCGTTTCCTGCGCTGGGCGCAAACTGCATTCGATAACTTCCGTGCCGTACCGCCTGCAACAGGTATCGTACACCAAGTAAACCTTGAGTACCTGGCATCCGTTGCCGCTACGAAAACCAAAGACGGAGTTACCGAAGTATATCCGGATTCCCTCGTAGGAACCGATTCCCATACGACGATGATCAATGGTCTTGGCATCGTAGGTTGGGGCGTTGGCGGCATTGAGGCTGAAGCCGGGATGCTGGGCCAACCGCTTTACTTCGTTATGCCGGAGGTTGTCGGCTTCAAGCTGACAGGTAAGCTTTCCGAAGGCGCAACAGCAACAGACCTTGCGCTTACCGTTACCCAAATCCTGCGGAAAAAAGGCGTTGTCGGCAAATTTGTCGAGTTTTTCGGCTCCGGACTTTCCAACATCAGCTTGGCTGACCGTGCTACCGTTGCCAACATGGCACCGGAATACGGCGCGACGATCGGTTTCTTCCCGGTCGACGGCGAAACCTTGAACTACCTTAGACTGACGGGCCGGGAAGAAAGCCAGATCGACCTCGTCGAAGCGTATTACAAAGCGCAAGACATGTACCGCACCGACGAAACTCCGGATCCCGTGTTCACCGAAGTGATGGAGCTTGATTTGTCCACCATCGTGCCGAGCTTGGCAGGTCCTAAGCGCCCGCAAGACCGCGTCGAATTGACTGCTATGAAGCAATCGTTTAACGACATCATTCGTACGCCGATCGACAAAGGCGGTTTCGGCTTGTCGGATGCTCAAATCGAGCAAACGGTCGACGTGAAACATCCGAACGGCGCGAGCAGCCGCTTCGGTACGGGTGCCGTCGTCATTGCTGCAATTACGAGCTGTACAAACACGTCCAATCCAAGCGTAATGATCGGCGCAGGCCTCGTCGCCAAGAAAGCGGTCGAGCGCGGGCTCAAGAAGCCGGCCTACGTCAAAAGCTCCCTTACTCCGGGATCGCTCGTCGTAACCGACTACTTGAACAAGGCGGGCCTCCTGCCATTCCTCGAGAAACTCGGCTTCTACGTCGCGGGTTACGGCTGCGCGACCTGTATCGGGAACTCCGGTCCGTTGCCGGACGAAGTCAGCCTGGCGATCGCCGATAACGATCTTGCCGTTGCGGCGGTCCTTTCCGGTAACCGTAACTTCGAAGGCCGCGTGCATGCGCAGGTTAAAGCCAACTACCTGGCTTCGCCGCCGCTAGTCGTTGCTTACGCGCTTGCCGGTACGGTTAATATTGACCTCGCTAACGATCCGATTGGCTTCGATGACAAAAATCAGCCTGTGTACCTAAAGGACATCTGGCCAACTAACGAAGAAATCCAACAGGCGGTTCACGCTTCCCTTACGCCTAGCATGTTCCGCGCCAAATACGAGAACGTATTTACGCAGAACAAGCAATGGAACCAAATTCCAGTGCCGCAAGGCGAGCTGTACGAGTGGGATCCTAAATCCACTTATATCGCAAACCCGCCGTTCTTCACCGATCTTGCGCCAGAACCGGGCGACATCACTGACGTTAAGAATGCACGCGTGCTGGCACTGTTGGGCGACTCCGTAACAACGGACCATATCTCGCCTGCCGGTAACATTAAAGCCGACAGCCCGGGCGGTAAATACTTGCTCGAGCATGGCGTTTCTAAAGAAGACTTCAACTCGTACGGTTCCCGCCGCGGTCACCACGAGGTTATGATGAGAGGTACTTTCGCCAACATTCGTATCCGGAACCAAGTGGCTCCAGGCACCGAGGGCGGCGTAACGACTTATCTTCCAACCGATGAAGTCATGTCTATCTATGACGCTTCGATGAAATATCAGCAACACCGCACAAACCTAATCGTAATCGCAGGTAAAGAGTACGGTACCGGAAGCTCCCGCGACTGGGCAGCCAAAGGTACGTTCCTGTTGGGCGTCAAAGCCGTCATCGCGGAAAGCTTCGAGCGGATTCACCGTTCCAACCTCGTCGGCATGGGCGTGCTTCCGTTGCAATTCCCAACCGGTCAAGGCTGGAAAACGCTCGGAATTACCGGTCGCGAAACGTTCGAAATCAGCGGCATGTCCAACGACGTAACGCCTGGCCAGACGGTCACCGTAACCGCGAAACGGGAAGACGGAACGTCCTTCGAATTCCAAGCGATCGCTCGTCTGGATTCAATGGTGGATGTAGACTACTACCGCAACAGCGGTATTCTGCAGACGGTTCTGCGCCAAATGATCGCTGTTCAATAACTGACGCCATAATGTGATAAAGCCCTTCATCCGACGCGGATGGAGGGCTTTGAACGTATTCAGATGAACGGACAGCCTATTTTGTTTCCACCCGTCTTCATCAGTTATAATAGTTCCATTACGCTTTGCAGCGCTTAGCAGAAACGGAGGCGATCCCGGATCGTTACGACTAACAAACATTGGATTCGCCGCAGTTGGCCAACCCTCCTCACCGGATTAATCTTATTCGCGATCGTGGTTACTCTGTTTATCCCCGTTCCTAAAGTGATCTATCAAGCGGGATCCGCAGAACCCGTTCATCCCAGAGTCGAAACGGGACACAAGCTCGATGAGAAAGGCGCTTTGCTGTTCACGACGGTATCAACCCGCTCGCGCCCTAACATATTTCAAGTTTGGTATGCGCAAGTGAATCCGCGGATGGAAGTCAAATCGCAGGAGGAGGCAACCAGCGGCGCGACGAACCTGACCGCTTATCGGAATTTGCTTTCCTGGATGCGCGACAGCTCGGAAAATTATGCGCTTATTGCCGCTTATAACGTCATTAACAAACCCATCGACGTCAAGGAGCAAGGCGTTATCGTGTATAATTTGCTCCCTGAATCGAAAGCCCGCGAGAATGGCTTGCAGGAAGGCGACATTATTAACAAAGTAGACGGCAAGGAAGCCAACACCGTCAAAGAGCTTTCCGCTTATCTTTCCGCGAAGAAGGCCGGAGATAAAGTAACCGTATCCGGCACCCGGGGCGACAAACCGTTCGAAGCGACGGTTCCCCTCATCAAAATGCCTTCCTCCAACCGGATCGGAATCGGTTTTCAGAACGATACGGTATTAAAGGTAACGCCTCCGGATCCCGTGAAGTTCGATTTCAATGACACGGGCGGACCGTCCGCGGGGTTGATGATGACGTTGGAGATCGTCGCGCAGCTGACCGGGGATGACCTGTCACGCGGGTATCGAATCGCAGGCACCGGCACGATTAACGCTGACGGCAATGTCGGCCTTATCGGAGGCATTAATTACAAGCTCATGGCAGCGGACAGAGAGAAAGCGGATTATTTTCTAGTTCCGTACAACGAGAAAAATCTGTCTAACTGGACCCTAGCCGAGAAAACGGTTAAGGATTTGAAATTGTCGCCTAAACTAGTGAAGGTTTCGACTCTTAAAGAGGCGCTCGATTTTCTCAGAAAGCTTGAAACCAAAAAAGGATAAAAAATGTTTGTCAAAAGCGAGTGCTTGGTACAGCCAAATAAAAACTATAAGGCATTCCCGCAAGCGATTGGCTTGCGAGAATGCCCCTTAATGCGAACCTTCGATTTACTCTACCTCGATAATGTTGTAAAACAAATCATTTACTTCGAAATTGCCGTCGCTTGCTATCAACCCGAAACTAAAAGTTGCGGACCCTACAATGTCGGTAGCATCCAAAATGTATGTCAAATTCATGTTTATCGAGTCCGCGAGACTAGGTAGCTTCATTACAGATAAATAAGCGACAGATACGCCATCTTTGCGCAACAAAAGATAAAACGTGTTATTCGCAATATAAGAAAGGGGCCGAAGGCTCATATCAATCTTATATTTATGCCCTCCTTGGGCCACTAGGGGTATTATCTCATTGAAAGTTAATGGCAATGCTGCTGAGAAATCCTTACTTTGCTTATTCCCATAGCCAACCAATTTGGCACCCGCTCCCGGATCTCCTTTCGAGCCCTGAGGACCTGCACTCCCCGGCGCTCCGTCCTTACCATCCTTGCCGTCCGCACCATCATTGCCGTTTGCACCATCCTTCCCTGCCAGCCCTTGAACTCCCGGTAAACCTTGCGGCCCTTGCAACCCGGCAGGACCTTGCGGTCCGGTTATGCCTGTAGCGCCAGGTACGCCTTTGTCTCCCTTGTCTCCTTTGTCACCTTTGGGACCGACTACGTTCCACGAAATTTTCTGCTCTTTCTTGTCGCATGAATCTCCCTTGCCGATGAGCTGCAAATCTCCATTTTTCTTCACGCAAGCGTAAATGGTTTCACCATTACCCGGCCAAGATGAAGCATACACACTGATTCCAGAAAACAGGACAACGACGATACTAACAAATAAAAGCAGCCTCTTTTTGCTAATGTACATAAGATCATCCCTTCGATGTATGATACGTTTTGTATCAACTATATCGTATGATCAAACTTTCACTCCTGCAATACTCTAATTATTGATTATTGACAAAACAAGAAAAGCCTCCAAACCACTCTTGAAGTGGGATTGAAGGCTTATTTTATGGTGATATCCATCGCTAGTTAAACGCTTGCCATTATTTCAAGATCATAGAAATGACTTGTTTGGTCGAGTCGATCTTCATGGTACCTCCGAACTGCTTTACCAACCAATCGGCAGGGATGACCCAATCGTTCCCCTTCTTCAAAATGGCAAAAGGTAAGTTGGAAGCCTTATCGTTAACCACGCCTTGAGCGCTGTTCAGCTTTAAGACAACCTTATGCTTGCCCCGGGTTATTGTTGCCGTCTGTTTATTTTTGTCCCATGACACCTTAGCGCCGAATGCTGTGACCGCATCGCCTAGCTGTAAGGCAACCGAAGCTCCCCTAATCTCCGGCTTAACGGTTAAAGTGACGGCTTTGCCGTTAACTGACAATTGATAGGCTGCAGGAATCGTTTCCGGCTTAGGGGCCGCGCTTCCGAAACCGCCGATTGATGCGGGAATGGAACGATTTGCATTCGTACCGTCGCCTAATTGAGAGTAATCGTTCTTACCCCAGGTCCAAACACTTCCGTCTTTACCGATTGCAGCACAAATTGCGCTAGCTCCCTCGATTGCGGTGATATCCGACAAACCCTCAACCTTTGCCCAGTTGTAGCGTTCGCGAACACCCGATACTCCAAGCTGCCCGGATTCATTATCTCCATGCGTCCATACCGTACCATCCGGTTTCAGCGCTAAGAAGGATGGCTTCACAAAAATTGCAGTGGTATCTTGAATGGCTGAAAGGCCTTGCAACTCTTGGGTTTCAGTTGGCTGCAGATGAACGGGTATTTTGTCTCTGGTTGCAGGATCGGTAGGATTTAAACCTTTGGATTCCAACAACGCTTGTCCCCATTCCAAAACCTTACCGTCATTTAAAAAAGCAACTGCCGTGTAGCCAGTTGTATCTAATCGAACGACATTCGTTAGCCCTGGTACATGAACCGTAGCTGGTGGGCCAGATCTTTTGCCATCGCCCAATTGACCATATTCGTTATACCCTTGAGTCCATATTGTTCCATCACGTGAAAGAACCGCAAGCAGTTGTCCCTTGGTTGTTACAGATACTGCATTATTAATGAATTCGTTTTTTTGAGGGGTAAGCTTTTTCTTCTCTGCCTCAACATTCATTCCGGAGTAGGAAAGACCCATGTAAGAATCACCCCAACTCCACAACGAACCATCACGATCCCAAGCAATAACTCCGCCATATGTGGCGGACACTCCAATGATACCCGTTAAGTTCGGAACTTGTTGCGGTTGAAAAGCATTTCGATCTTCCGCAATATACCTTGCTCCTCCACCGTTTTCAGCCGTATAGGACGTAAAAGAACCATCACCTAGCTGTCCTTTAGAATTGTCTCCCCATACCCAAACGGTTCCGTCCTTGCGAAGCGCCACGGTATGGTTAATACCGGCGTCGATGTCTATAACATTATCGATTCCCATTACTTTAACAGGTATTTTGGATTGTTTAACTGATTTCCCTAAACCTAACTTGCCTAATGAATTATTCCCCCAAGACCATACTGTTCCATCTTTAGCTACAGCGACACCGTGGAACGCCCCAATGGCAACATCTACAATGAACCTGCTGCTGTCTTCAGTGGCTGAAACCTTCTGCAAGTCCGTACTCCCAATAAACGTTAATACGGACAGCAGAAGGATCGACCATTTCATTAAGCCTTTTAATTCTTTCTTCTTCTTGCTTTCAGACTCCACTAGCGAACTCAACCCCGTTCTACTTGGTAATAAATCCTTTATCTAGTCTTATATCGGAAATGACTGGTTGGAAATTTACCCCAAAATCGTACCCATCCGATGGGCCGCTTCTATAATCGCGGGAGCGTGCTCGTGCATCCGATCCGGGGTTAGGCGATTGGACGGGCCCGACACCGATAGGGCCGCGACCATCTTTCCTGAACGATTGAATATGGGCGCCGATACCGCAGCGGCGCCTGGCTCGCGTTCCTCGAAGCTGGTCGCATAGCCGGCCGCGACGATATCATCCAACTGCTTGCCGAAGGCCTCTCGGTCAAGATGCGCGGGCCAAGCCGCATCCGCCATAACGACTCCACGAACGCCCGCTTCCGCAAAGGCTAGAAGCACTTTGCTGGAAGCGCCGACGGACAGCGGAAGTCGCGCGCCTACCGTTGCCACCCGACGAATGGCTTGCGTGCTTTGCACCGCCTGTATTCTCACGCGTTCATTGCGGTCCCGAACATATAAGCTAACCGTCTCGCTTAAGCGATCCCTTAGCCGTTCCATTTCCGGAAGCAGCACGACGGAAGGGTCGTCTGAACGGGACAAGTTCGCAGACAACTCTAGAACGCTTAAGCCAAGCTTGTATTTCTCCGTTGCGGCGTCCCTCGCCACGAATCCCTTATCCTCCAATGTAGCCAATAGACGGTGTACGGTACTCTTATGAAGGCCGATACGACCTGCGATTTCCGTCAGCCCCCATTCATGGCCCGAGGCGAAACATAAGAGCACGTCCAATGCCCGCTCGACCGCACGAACCGTTCTTTTTTCCTCTTCCAATGCGTTTCCCTCCTCCGCCAAGCTAGTTTCACTACATGAAACTCTGTTACGCCTAGTATAACGCAAACCCGGCAACTCGTAAATGTTGGAAGCGCTTTATTACAAATTGATTACGGACTGCTTACAAGTCGCAGAGGCTCATTGACGGTATAGGGCTTGCGCTCTACGATAAGATTAACTACTCTCCTAGAGCACTACCAAAAGCGAGGCGAACCCCCATGACAACGTTGTCGACGCCCCTTCCACTTGCCGGCCCAGCAGCTTATCCGGCGCCCGAAAGATCCCCCGAACGAACGATACTCCAGAAAGCTGGACGTCTCGCGCTTAACCTTTTTCTCGCCGTCTCCTGTCTGCTTATCATTCTCTTTCTAGTCCTTCATGCCTATGTCGCTTGGGCACTCTCTCATCCAACCGTCGCCGGCCTAGTTTCCAATCCGATGCTTGCCAAGAATCTAGTATACTCGGACGTGACTTTCGCAAGCGCGGATAATCGAACTTTGGTCGATGGCTGGTGGATTCCCGCTCACGAAAGCCGGCAAACGATCATCCTGAGCCATGGGTATGGCGCTAACCGGGAAGAATCTTGGGTTCCGATGTATGATCTGGCCGATCTGCTGCATGGCTTGAAGTACAACGTCCTTATGTTCGATTATGGCTTTGCGAGCAAGACGCACACCACTCCCGCAACCGGCGGGCGAATCGAATCGCAGCAGCTCCTTGGAGCGATCCAATTCGCGCGTAAACAAGGCAGCGACGAGCTTATCGTCTGGGGCTTCTCCATGGGAGCCGGCACTGCTTTGCAAGCCGCGCTGCAATCCGTACAGGTCGATGCGATGATTCTTGACAGCACATTCCTGCCGAATGACGATACCATGTATCGCAACATTCGCAATCAGGCAAACATTCCGAGGTATCCGTCCGTCTCGCTCATACGCTGGTTTTTCCCTATGATGAGCGGCACTCGGCTGGAACAAATTCCATCCGCCCAAGTCCAGCAAACGGCCTATCATTTCCCGATAATGCTCATTCACGGTACCGCCGACGACAAAGCCCCGACATACCTCTCGGAAAATGTGGCCAAGGCGCAAACGAATACTTTATCCGAGCTATGGATCGTCCCGGGTGCCATTCATGAAATGATATACCGCACTCATCCCTCCGAATACGTACAACGGACGACAACCTTCCTTGAACGCGTGCATTCGGAAGTATCGGCTAAGCTTCAACGGACGCAACTGGCCCGTGCCTAAATCTATAGTCATGATACGACCCTCCTCACGCATACGCTTGGTACGAGGATTACTTCGGCACAAGCGATAACGGGGAGGATTTTTGTATGCGAGCGGAAAATGGAAATGTCATGCAGCTGAGATTGTTGGAGGAAATTGCATACTGGAAAATACAAGAGCTTGAGCATACGGTCGTCGTTCGCTCCCTCGTTCCGGAGCTCGAAACTCCATATGTACAATGGCTGCAGCAATGGGAGAATGTTTTCGCGAAGACGCAGGAGTTCGCCCAGCGGGCCAGAGGCCTAGCCCTGTCTGCTCCCGATCGGTCCCTTCCCGCGGAATGGGCTGCAGCCCTTCCGAAGCTGGTAGAAGACTCGCTCAGTCAATCCAAGGAATTCAGCCGCCAGCTGCAATTGCTGCCGGAGCATAGCGCTGCGATCGGTCAAACTCGGGATTCATCGATCGCTCTAGACTACATCAGGCGCCAGCCCGAATATTCCAACAGCGTGATCGAGCAATTGGAGCGCTCCGGGGCCATTAGCCAAGTGCGTTCCCAAGACGGTGAAGATGACAGTCCCGAAGGCTATGGTGGACCGGAGCCGGCGGATACCGCTGCGCGCCCGGCCTTGGACAAAGTTCTTGAAGGAAAGACGGAACGTCCGGAAGGAACGTGGTCGGATCCAATTCCGATGGGGGATATTGGGCAGCAAGATGTTAATGCTTCGACGGTGAACCCGGTGCCGATCGGCGGGCATAAGCTACCCCCTCTTCCGTATTCCTACAAAGCGTTGGAGCCTTACATCGACGAGAAAACAATGCGAATCCATCACGATAAGCATCATCAAAGTTATGTCGATGGACTGAACACAGCCGAGAAAAAGCTGGAGGAAGCTAGGCGGACCGGCGATTTCGATCTGGTGAAACATTGGGAGCGGGAACTCGCTTTTAACGGGGCAGGGCACTATCTGCACACGTTATTCTGGGACGCGATGTCACCGAGAGGCGGCGGAAAGCCAAGCGGTGCGATGCTCGAGGGAATCAACCGCAGCTTCGGAAGTTATGATGCGTTCAAGAAGCAGTTTACGGAAGCCGCCAACAAGGTTGAAGGCGGTGGATGGGCGATTCTCGTATGGAGTCCCCGCAGCCATCGGCTTGAAATCTTGACCGCGGAGAAACATCAGAACCTGTCGCAATGGGACGTCGTTCCTTTGCTGCCACTGGACGTATGGGAACATGCTTATTACTTGAAGCATCAGAATGAACGCGCCGCCTACATCCGCGATTGGTGGAACGTCGTGAATTGGCCTTATGTAACGGAGAGGTATGCCAAAGCGCGAACGCTGGAGTGGGTACCTTATTGACATTCTGAATGGTTTACGAAAAGAGCAGAGGGCGCCCTCTGCTCTTTTCATTATTAACTCTATTTTATAAGCTCCAGTCCAGTTTCACTTCCCCGCCCTTGCGGGAAGATTCATAGATGGCGTCGATGATCAAGTTGCTGCGCAACCCTGTTTCTGCGGATGTCCAAGGCGTTCTGCCCGTACGGACGCAATCCAGGAAATGACGGCTCAAGCGAACGCGCGCGCCTTCATCTTCCTCTGGCGCAACAAGCGGAACGTCAACCGTTTGGTCGAAACGCTCGGTAAGGAATTTACCCTCTCCGCCGCGGAGTACCGCACCGCCATCCGAGCCCATCAAGTGAAGGAATGGCGAACTATCGGTATCCATATGGACTGCCCAGCTGACTTCGAGCGTAAGCGAGGTGCCCTCCTCCATCTTGATGATAGCCGTCGCTAAATCCTCAACGTCGTAGATTCCGTTCCAATCCGGCTTGCCCCACGAACCGATCCCTTTTTTCCGCGGACCAAACTCGGCGTAGGTCGAACCATAGACCGATACCGGCTTTGGCTCACCCATGAGGAAGAAAGCTAAGTCCAGCATATGAACGCCGATATCGATAAGCGGCCCGCCGCCGGATTGACCATGCTGGGTAAACCATGTTCCCCAGCCGGGAATGCCTTTGCGGCGATACCAGCCGGTTTTGGCCGTATAGATCTTGCCGAGCTCTCCGCGGTCGATTTGCTCCTTCACTTGCAGAGAAAGCGGCTCCCAGCGCATTTGGTGGGCGACCATTACCGTTTTGCCGGTACGTTGCTGCGCTCTTACGATTTGTTTGGCCGCTTCCGAATCGAGGCCCATCGGCTTCTCGACCAAGACGTGTTTGCCATGCTCGAGGGCAAGAATCGTCAAGGGCGCATGCGCCTGGTTAGGCACAGCTACGATGACGGCATCCACGTCTTCGCGGCGGATCAACTCTTCCGGAGAAGCGGATACGACGGGGATTCCGTATTGCTGCGCTCTTTGCTCGGCTAGAGGAAGGAAAGTGTCCGTTACCGCGACAAATTCACACTCTTCCTTCAACTTTCCGAACTCTTGCAAGTGAACGTTCCCGATATTGCCTGCACCGATCAAGCCGATGCGGATTTTTGACGGACTGGACATGGATTTCAATTCCTCCAATGATAGTGCTATTATAAGCGCTTAACACTATCATAATCCAGAAACCGTTCGAAGTGACATGACCATTTTAGCTTACTTCTTATGGTCATTTGTTGCCGATTCTGAAGATGGAAACCGCACGCTGAAGGTCTTCCGCGAGCACAGCCAACGATTGCGCGGTTGCGGCCGTTTCCTGGCTTGCTGCCGCGGCTTCTTCGGTTGCGGCAGATATGTTCTCGACGGCCTCTTGCACGGTGGAAGCTTGCGCAGCCTGTTCTTCGCTCGCAGCTGCTATTTCAGTCACCTTATGCCCTGCATCGTTAACCATTGATGCGATGTGCTTGAATGCTTCCCCCGTTTTCTGGGAAAATGCGGCGCTCTCCTGCACCGCCGATACGCTTTGCTTCGTATTTTCTTGCATTCCTTTAATGATTCCGGTAATTTGCTTGGTCGCTTCACTGCTTCTTTCAGCCAACTTCCGAACCTCATCCGCGACGACCGCAAATCCACGCCCCTGCTCCCCTGCCCTAGCTGCTTCAATTGCGGCATTTAGAGCCAGCAAATTGGTTTGGTCCGCGATATCCTCGATAACCTCGATGATGTCCCCGATTTTCTGTGAATCATCCTCAAGCCGCGACATCTTGCCGCTAACCGCATTCATGCTGTCCATGGACGAACGAATAACCTCTCCCCCGTCTTTGGCAACCTGCATCGTTGAATCGGACAGCTCAGACGCAAGCTCCGTATTTTGCGCTACGGAGTGTATGGCGCTGGACAGCTCCTTGAAGAGCTCGCTGATCGTTTGGGCAGCGTCGGCTTGATTCGCATTGCCGCTGGCGATTTCCTCGCTGCTAGCCGATATTTGCTGCGATGCCGCCGCGAGGCTTTGCGAATTAGAGAGGATGTTCCCGACGATCTGACGCAGGTTAAGTACCATCGTATCAATGGCTTTACCCAATAAGCCAATCTCGTCCTTCGTCTGTATATTCACGGTTTCTCGAAGGTCTCCATCAGCTACCTTGCTAACAAGCGCAACGACTCTGCTAAGCGGCTTCGCGATGACTTGAGATATGAAGTACCCAAACAGTATGCTAAGAATAACGGCGGCAACCAGAATAATGATTGTAACGTTGCGTGATGAATTATACAATTTCGAACCATCGTCCCGCGATTTGACCGCCTCAGCTAAATTATTTTCGACCAGCTTATTCAAAATATCTCTAACCTGGTTAGTGATCGTTTGGTATTCATTGTCAATTATATTTTTCATATCATCTAGACGGTTTGAATCTTTAAGGCTTACCGCAGACTCATAAATATCGAGATATTCCTTCCAGCCTTGATCGAAGGGCTGAAGCGATTGTTTGGAATTATCGGATAAATTCGTTTTTCTGAACGTGTTCATGGATTCATTAATTATTGTAATTTGTTCCTTATATTTAGCCTTTGTATCTGCAATAACTTGCTTGTCGTCCACCATGTATAGCTTGCGGAGACTGTTCCTCATTTCATTAAAGCTGATTTGGGATTGCTGCAGCGACTTCACAGCTATCAACTGATTATCGTACATGTCATTCAAGCTATTATTGAGTTTCCCCAGATTGTTTAAACCGTACATGCCTACGAAGGCCATAATTGCCGCAATGACCAAAAAGGAAGAAATAAGTTTGACGCTTGTTTTTAGGTTATAGAACCATTTCATATGCGTTCACCTCTTCTGATTTGTATGGTTCAGGCTCGGCCCATCATTCTAATGATGCCGCCAACCTCCAGTATTAGTGCCACTTTGCCGTTGCCTAGAATAGTCGCCCCGGCAACCCCTTCCACCTGTCCGACGAAAGCGCCAAGCGATTTAATAACGATTTCCTGATTGCCGAGCAGCTCGTCCACCGCCAAAGCGTACCTTTTCTCCGCTCTGCCGATGATGACCACAGGTATATGCCTGTTCCCTTGTGTCTGCTTGGGATAACCCAAACAATCATGAAGCCATACGAGCGGAGTAACTTGATCGCGAATCGTGACGATAGGAACCCCTTTAACGTAACGAATCGCTTCCGGCTCTATCCGGACAATCTCAGCCACGTTGCTCATCGGTATGACAAAGGTGCTATCGCTGATTTTCACCATCAAACCCGTAATGATTGCTAGCGTGAGCGGCAGCCTGATTTTTACGGATGTCCCTTTACCTATGACCGTGTCAATCTCTATTCGCCCATTCATTTTCTCGATGCCGGCACGGACGATGTCCATCCCCACCCCTCTGCCGGAAACGTCGCTTACTTGGGAAGCGGTAGAGAGACCCGGGTGGAAAATGAGGTCTATCGCCTCCTTGTGCGAATACAGTTCCGCTTCGGCAGAGGTAATAATGCCGCGACTCACTGCTTTCTGCAACAGCCTTTGCGTATCGATCCCCGCGCCATCATCTTCTACGACAATCAGCACCTGATTGTCCTCATGCGAAGCGCGGATAAGCAGCTTGCCCTTGTCTGGTTTTCCTAGGTTTCTGCGCACGGATGGAGCTTCAATTCCGTGATCGATGGCATTGCGAATTAGATGTATGAGGGGGTCGCCTATCTCTTCGATTAATGTCCGATCGAGTTCCGTTTCCTTGCCTTCAAGGACAAGCTCGACTTCTTTATCCAGGGATTGCGACAAATCGCGAATCATACGAGGAAATCGATTAAACAACTGCTCAATCGGAAGCATCCTTACCTTCATGACGCTTTCCTGCAATTCTCCGATAATACGGGTAAAATGATCCGACAACTGCCCCAAATCCTGAACCGTATCATCTACTCCGAATTTAGTCGTCAACTCCTTCTCCATTTGCTTGATGCGGGTTTGATCAATGACCAATTCTCCAACGAGATTCATTAATTGCTCCAGTCGGTCCACATTCACACGGATGGATTGAACTCGTGATTTCTCTGGATGGGCAACCGCGGGAGCGGTTACAGGGTTAACCCCATCATCATAATTGACGCTGTCAGACGCCTGTGCTGCAGGGGCCAGCTCGGAGAGGCTGCAATTCCTTAACTGCACAGTATCCACATCGAACCAAGACTTGATTGTTGCGTCCAATATCTCCTGCTGTTCCGATGAAATCACTAGCCAGTTCGCTATCGCTTCTGTCGTTTCCGCTTCATTTTCAGACGCTTGCGCCTTCTCAGACCACACGACGGTCGCAAGCTCTCCGAGCAACGACTCGATAACATGAAATCTAGCCGTTCTCATCTCGCATTGATCTTGCAAACGGACACGAACCCAGAATATTCGTTCCCCGCCCTCTACTCTTCGGTTTAGCGATTGCCAGTCATCGTCGGACAAGTTCAATTGACTTGCATAATCTAACTGCTCAGACTGTTGGTTAAGGATAACCCAGTCCTCTTTACGCAGTTCGGCAATCAGATCGTCAATGGCAGATATCTCTTGTTTCGACGAAGCAATCTCGGATCGCAGTTCCTTCATTCTATCCACGCACCGGAAAAACAAGGTCGCCATCTCAAGAGTAAGAGAGCATTCGCTATTTCTTACCTGTTCGAGAATATGCTCCATATTGTGCGTCAGTTGTTTCATTTTCTCGTATCCCATTGCTGCTGAAGACCCTTTTAACGTATGCGCTGCTCGAAACAGCCGCTGTATACCTTCCAAGGATTGTCCCGATTTCTCAAAACGGAGAATCTCTTCCTCCATCAATTGCAACTGCTCGTCCAATTCTTCCATATAGAGAGATTGATATTCAGTCATATCCACCATTGTGTTTTCCCCCTCTATTCCCGCAGCAGCACTTCATCCAGCTTGAGAATGCCGACCAGTTCGTCTTTGCTGATTCCAATTCCGACGAAATAAGAGCCGTTAATCCCCCCCACTCGTTCTGGAGGAGGTTGGATATCGGTAAACGTTGTCACCTTGTTCACCCTATCCACGATAATGCCTACGGATTCTTCACGATGATTCACGACAACGATTCGTGTCGATTTCGTTA
This sequence comes from Cohnella silvisoli, assembly GCF_021190915.1. GTDB lineage: Bacteria > Bacillota > Bacilli > Paenibacillales > Paenibacillaceae > Cohnella > Cohnella silvisoli. Next base: position 51,353 of record NZ_JAIOAP010000013.1, on the reverse strand, counting down.
AGTCGCCTCCCTCCAATGCGAACAAACTTCTTATGCTTATTACCGGAACGATTTTCCCCCTTAGATTAATGACTCCTTGCACGTACGACTGACAGTTGGGAATTTCCGTAATATCCAACATTCGAATGATTTCGTGGATTTCCGAAATGAGTATGGCGTAATTCTCTTTGCCGATGCTAAATTCTACGTACTGTTCTTGACCAGAACTCTCCACTCCGATTCCCCCTTAAATTATTCTATGAATACCCGGCATTCGTTAACTTTCCCGGAAAAGGCATACATTTTGATCACCTCGTCCTCAATCAATTTGAACCTTTCTACAATGAACGGATCGAATTGCGTCCCGGAATTTCTCTGCAGCTCTCCCATCGCCTCCCACACGGTTTTTCGCTTACGATAAGGTCTTTCCGAAAGCATGCTGTCGAAAGCGTCGATCACCGAGCATACTCTGGCGAGCAATGGAATTTCTTCCTTCTGCAAGCCCTTAGGATAACCTTTCCCATCCCATCGCTCATGGTGATGCTGGACAAGCTGAATAATTTTTGCATCTAACGCTGAGCCGTTCTCCAGCATCTCCACTCCTAATTGAGGATGCTGTTTCATCATTTTCCACTGTTCATCGGTCAATGACATGTCTTTATCCAATACTTCCAGCGGAATCAGGATTTTCCCCAAATCGTGAATAAAGCAGCCCCTAATGAGATTGGTGCTTTCCGTCGAATCCAATGGCAATGCGATTGCCAACTTCTCTCCAAGCAATGCCACACGAACGCAATGACGGTAAGTTTCCGCATGCTTTCGCCGCAATATCTCCATCCAGCGAAAGACGTCGGAATTTTGTCCGAAATTTCGAAACAAATGACCAGCAGCCGAGAAAGACCCTCTCATGCATAACTTCCTCTCTCCAGATGTCATAAATTCCCGGTAAATGAATGGAGAAATCAAACCGATATAGTGGTCGTGAGAAAACAGTAAAAAATGTCCACAAACTAGGAGGTCGGACAATAACTGTTATACGACAATCGAAGGAGGAAATTAGAATGAGTATCAGAACATTAGAATCGATTAACCTCTCGTCGGATGACCTCAGCCTCAAGCAAATAAATCAAGAAGAGTACGGGGACGATCAAATCGTGGAAATGTTTCTGACGGTATGCGGGCATTCGATCCATACTCTGAAAAATTACAGAAGGGCAATATATCTTTTCAGATCTTTTGTACCGAACATCCCGCTTAAGGATATTACTTGGAGAGAAGTGGAGGCTTACAAAGTGGGATTAATGCGCGGCGTTTCAAGCTACTCCCAAAAGCCTCTTGCCCCAGCCAGTGTCGCGGCTCTTATTGCGCCTCTCAAATCTTTCTACAAATGGGGCAATGGTGCCGATATTGGATTTTTCCCTCGAAATCCTACGACTTCGGTTCGCCTGCCTCAAGTATTGGTTACAAGCAGGAAACATTTTCTCACTAAAAAAGAAGTAGGGCTTCTACTCGATAGGCTCCACCAGCAAAACAACCGAAATTATTTGATTGGACTTTCATTGGTCACTTTAGGTTTACGGGTATCGGAGCTTTCAAACATCAAATGGGAGGATTTTCATGCGGATGCTGCGGGGAGTTCGATATGGCTGCAAGTCGTAAAAGGAAAGGGCGGAAAAACCAGGGACGTTAAAATTCCTAAAAGCCTTTGGCGTTTATTTGAATTATACAGAAAATATCAGGAATCGATCTCAGTTACGACCTCATCTTCTTATGTTTTTGCCATCTCGCCTCGGCAAATTGAAAGAATCATTATGCGGGCCGGCCGGCAAAGCGTATTAACCAAACATCCAACCCCCCACTGGCTTCGTCATACGAATGCAACTTTAGCTTTGCTGAAAGGAGCCTCCCTGCAACAGGTTCAGGAAACGCTTGGGCACGCACATATCAATACGACCCAGCGTTATTTGCACACAGTTGAACAGCTTGAAAAAGCCGCTCCCGATTTTGTGGAAGAATCGTTATTAGATTTCATCCAAATGTAGATTAATGGATATTTTTTTATAAACTTGATGAAATATGTTGATAAATTGTAACTTTTGACCTAAAATTCATTAAAGAATAGAAATAATTAGGAGCTATCCAAACGTTGGATATAGTTCGAATGTCGTATAACAGTTATTGTCCGACATCGATTTCAGCATACATTCGGGTGTGCTATAACCTCAAATTATATTTTGTTAATAATAACAAAATTATACATTATATTGCGAATGTAAATGGCCTTTTACAGTAAACCCCGATGGTTGCTGTCGATGGCCATTTATTATTTTGGCTGAGTTACAGAAAAAAAACGCCTGCGATTAACGCAGACGTTAATTCCATTATTATCGATTACCTCTTCAACAACTCAAGAAACTCCGAACGAAGCGCAGAGCTTTGTCGGAATTGGCCTCTGACAGCCGATGTGACCGTCTTGCTGCCCGGCTTCTTAACGCCGCGCGCGCACATGCACAGATGCTCCCCTTCAACGACTACCATAACGCCGTGCGGAACAAGCACTTCTTCCAGGATGTCCGCAATTTGCGAAGTAATCCGCTCTTGGACTTGCAGGCGGCGAGATACCGCTTCGACTAAGCGCGCAAGCTTGCTTAATCCCGCAATCTTGCCGCTTGGAATATAACCGATATGCGCTTTACCGTAGAAAGGCGCCATATGATGCTCGCATTGGCTGTAATAGACGATGTCCTTAACGATGACAAGCTCTTCATGCTGCTCGTCGAAAGTAACGCCAAGAACGTCTCTTGGATCTACCGCATACCCGGCGAATATTTCCTCATACATCCGGGTTACGCGGGCGGGCGTCTCAAGCAAACCTTCCCGCTCGACATTTTCCCCAATGAGCTTCAGGATTTCACGAACATGATACTCGACCTGCTCGCGATTGTTGCTAACGTGCGTATTAGCGTAATCTTTGGCTCCCGCCACGGCAATCCCCCACTATCTGCGAAACTTAGGATTATTTCTATTGTTCTGGTTAGAACTTGGGCCTGGTTTTGGACTTCCGCCGCCCGTGTTCTGATTTTTCATCATTTGTTGCGCTTTGGCCAGTTGCTGGCTGTTCATGTTATAGCCCATTTGCTTAGCCATCTTCTGAAGCATTTCCGGGTTGTTCTGCATCTTCGTCATTTGATGACGCAAATAAAATACCCCAACGATAAATCCGACGACTAAACCGACGATTAACGTCAGTATCGGAATTAAGTACGTCCACATCATGTAACGCCTCCGAAATTTCATAATAAAACCCCGCAAACGCCGCGATGCGTTTAGCAGGGCCGTTGTACTATGATAGCATGGCCGAACTGCGAGGCGCAAACGAAATCCGCTTGATTGCGGACTAGGATAATACGGCTTCTATGAAAACCGTCGGGTGCTGCGCCAGATCGATTTCCTTGAAGCCTACCGCTTCATCGCCGTCTTTATCGATAATGCGAACGATCGGTCTTCCCGGCAATCCCCGATGCTGCCCGACGACTACGCCTGTCTGCCGATTGGATAGTTTCACGGAAATTCCATTCGGATAAATCGAGACGATTCTCATGAATTGCGTCAATACTTCATGGTCAAGCAGCGTTCCCGACATCGCATTCAATCGCTCACATGCTTCGTGCGGCAACAAGATCCGTTCTTCTCCGGAATTAAAGAGAAGATTGTCATAAATATTCGCGACCGCGGCAATCTTGGCATAGATATGAATTTCCTCGCCCTTGAGACCCCGCGGCACTCCCGTCCCATCAATAGTTTCATGATGCTGAAAGGCAACGTGGGCAATAAGCAGACTGTACTCCCGCTTATTTTTCAGCAAATCGAATCCTCGCCACGCATGGTGCATACGCCCTTCTTGAACTTCGGGTGCATTTAGCTTGCCTATATCATGCAATAACGCGCCAATTGCTAATTCCTTCAGCTGTATCATGTTCAAACCCATGTTTAGCCCAAGCAGCGATGAGATCATGCATACGTTCATAGCATGCAGGAACATAGCATTATCGGCGGTGCGAATATCCGAGAGATGAATAAGAATGTTCTGGTTTCTTAATACGTCATCCAGCAGTTCATCGACGGTTTGTCCGATGGCCTTGGAACTGAACGTTTTGCCGGAACGCAGCGTCTCGAACATCTCGGACATTTGATGAATGACGGCCCGTTTCGTTTCGTCCGATAACATCTCATCTACTGAAATATCGCGATAAAGCGGGTTATCGATATAGATAGTCGTAACACCGATCCGCTTCAAGGTACTGATCATATAAACGGTCAGTTGCACGCCCGTAGACAGCAATATCGTACCGTTCGATGAAAATATTGTTTTACCCAGTATTTGACCCGGTTCGACCGTCTCAATGTCGACTAATTTCATCCCGTATCTCTCCTGCCTTTGCTTGGCGTTGTTTCATGGATGCCTTACTCTTATATTTCGGCACGACCGACAAATAAATTAATGCGCCGAACGTTTAATTACGTTGTATTTCCTCGGAAATAATCGATTGCCCCGCATGCGCCGACATTGCGCGTTCAATTGCGTTTCTCACATCGACATCTTCCTCGGGCGGCAGCGAGGTCCGCAAGCTTTCGATCGCTTCTTTTGTACCTATCCGACCAAGCGCCCAGGCTGCGGTTGCCCGCAATACGGGACGGGGGTCTTCCCGAAGCACCGCGACGACATCAGGAACGGATTCGGCATCGCGGAAATTGCCTAATGCGATAAGAGCGTTCCGTTGAATGGGTTTGCGCCCCCGCCACGATGCGGAGCCCGACCCGAATTTCTCGCGGAATTCACGGTTGCCCATCTTAAGCAACGGCCGCAGCAAAGGCTTGGCCACTTCCGGATCGGGCAGCAGCTCTTTATGATGGCGAATATCGATCTTCCGATTCACGGGGCATACGATCTGACAGGTATCGCAACCGTATAACCGGTTGCCGATTTTCACCATCATATCGTCTTCTACAAGCCCTTTCGTCTGCGTGACGTAGGAAATGCAGCGTTGCGCGTTCAGTTGTCCTGGACCGACAAGAGCGCCGGTCGGACAAGCATCGATGCAGATCGTGCAATCGCCGCAGCCGTCGAGCACAGGTTGGTCCGGCGGAAGCGGCAGGTTCGTGACCATCTCGCCCAAATAAACCCATGAGCCCAGCTCAGGCGTTATCGTCGAGCAGTTTTTCCCGCTCCAGCCGATTCCCGCTCGCTCCGCTACGGCCCGATCCGAGAGTGCCCCCGTGTCTACCATGGAGAGCATCTGCGCATCGGGAATCCTAAGCTTTATCCATTCCGTCAGCTTCCCTAACCGGCGTCTCAACGCTTGGTGATAGTCCTCGCCCCAAGCGGAGCGCGACAAAATTCCGCGGCGTTTGCCCGGCTCCGATACGGGGGCACCTTTGAGCTTCGACGGATAGGCGACGGCAATCGCGATAATGGAACGCGCCCCGGGCAACAGCAAAGCCGGCTCTGTTCGCTTCTCCAGATCCGGCTCTTCAAATCCCGATTCGTACCCAAGCTCGCGATGGCGGATGAGCCGCCCCTTCAATTCCAGGAACGGATCCGCCGATGCGACTCTAAGCTTGTCGATTCCAAGGCTTGCCGCTGCACCGATCATCTCTTCTTTGAATTGTCGCCAATAAGCAACTTCATCCCATGCGTCCCGCATCTTCAAATCGCTCACAGCTTAGCCCAACGACTAATCGGCCATATGATGAAATCCGCGCGGCCTTTGAACATCTCCTCCGGCACTTCCTTGAATACGCGGCTGTCTTTGCTGGCTCCCTGATGCCGATTGTCTCCCATGACGAAATAATGACCCGAGCTTACCGTAGTCGGGCCGAAATCCTGACCTTCTATTTTCACATCTGTATAGGATTCCACTTTTAATTCTCCATTGATATACAGTTGGCCGGCGCGAATCTCAAGCTTATCCCCTGGCAAGCCGATGATTCGCTTAACAAGAAACTCTTTGCGGTCAGGGCCCGTGTCGGGATCCTTCAAGATGACAACGTCCCCTCGGCTCAGACTCCCGAATTCCAAAGCGATTTTGTTAATAAATAACCATTCATGCTCATAAAGCGTTGGCTGCATGGAGTAGCTCTTCACAGTGGACAGTTGAAAGACGAAAGCTCTAAGAAGCAGTACGATAATAAAAGCCACGATCAGCGCTTTCGACCAATCCCACAATTCTTTGCGCCATCCGCTCAGACCTTGCTTCTGCACCGAACGCCTTCTGCTGCCAGAAGCTATCGTATCTGCTTGTTGTCTCATGGCTGCTCGTTCTCTCCTTCAGCGTTCAAATGTTGTTTCCACTGTTCATAATAGCGATGTACCTCGACGTCGCCAAAAGGGAAACCCTTCTTGGCAATGGCCTCTTGAAGAACTTGTAGTCCTGTCTCGACTTGGGCCTCCACCGCTTCGCTATATCGATATTCCGCTTTGTGGCGCAGGAATTCATCCCGGTCGAGCTCATACGAGGAACCATCGGGCAGCAGAACAACGTCCAAGTCGTAATCAATATAAGTCAGCACATTCCCGTAGCGGTAAGGAGGCGATGCTAAATTGCAATAATAACGAATTCCCTTGTCTTCGATAAGCGCCACGACATTATACCATTGCTCAGGTATGAAGAATGAAACCGCCGGAACTCTGCTAACCCATTCTTTGCCATCCGCTTCTATAATAGTCGTGTGATCGTTAAGTAATATCCATACAGACTGTTCCGCATGATGCGGATGAAGCCGAGTTCTTGGTACTTGCCAATTTTCGAGCCATACCCGGTGCAATGAACCATCATGTTTGAAGCTTTTAATCATAAGTCGCTCATATCGTAAATCCGCTTTCGTCATGATGCCACGCTCCCCGATACTATAAGAAAAGCATATCTCCCCGCCAAAAGCAATGGCGCAAAAGATATGCTTCCGAAGAGCCCTCCGCAATCGATTTAACCTGCTACAATCGAGAGCGGCTGCGTTAACCGGACGAAATCGATAGGTCGTAAACCAAGCGATTCGTAAAATGGCCGCAAAAGTTCGTTATGCTTGTCCCCTGCAATGAGAACCCTCAGCACGTTGCGCTGACGAAAACGGTTGTTCATGTTGGATACAAGAGCTCGTCCCACGCCTTGGCGTCTGAAATCCTTCTGGACGGCTACGCGGTATACATAACCCTTTTGTTGATCTATCGTTCCAATTAATACCCCAGCGATGCGACCTGCCGATTCCGCGACAAGCACCAACTCGCTATCCCAAGACAATTGACGTGCGAATGCACCCATTGTCTCTTCACAGCATTCTTCCGACAACACTTCTTCCAGAAGCTCTGCAACCGACCTGTAGTCTGACAATTGGAAAGAACGAATCTGCATGCTGTAAAATTCCCCCGGGCGAAAAAGTTTTACATCCAGTTAACGATCTCTTAATTTTACGACAATTTAGCGAAATTTCTAGCACTTTTATTAAAAAAACATAAATTTTTTTTGTAAAAACGATAGATAATAGGATGTAAACGCTTTAAACAGGACGGATGCTGTAGATTATTAAGGAGTAACGGGGTTAATTAGCGAAATTCGGATTTTTTTACGAGTTAATCGATTTCGAAATGGTAATAATAAGGAAGTTGTTGAACGACAGACCTTGTCATAACGACACGACTTTTGACTTTTTATACATCTATGTTGCTTTAATCAATTAGTTTTGGGATAATAATAAGCGTGAGCAACAAAAGCTACATATTAAAAACAATTACTAGGAGGTTTTTCTGATGGCACATGAATTGCCCGCACTACCTTATGCAACCGACGCACTTGAGCCGAACATTGATACCGCAACGATGGAAATCCATCACGGCCGTCACCACAATGCTTATGTAACGAATTTAAACAATGCATTGAAATCCGCTCCTGAATTGGAAAGCAAAAGCGTTGAAGACCTGATCTCCGACTTGAACGCGGTTCCGGAAAGCATTCGCACTGCCGTTCGCAACAACGGCGGCGGACACGCCAACCATTCCTTCTTCTGGAAAACAATCAGCCCAAGCGGCGGCGGACAACCATCCGGCGCATTGGCTGCGGCTATTGAAAGCGAGCTTGGCGGATTCGATAAGTTCAAAGAAACTTTCGCGGCTGCCGGCGCTACACGCTTCGGTTCCGGTTGGGCTTGGCTCGCGCTGGATAAAGGCGGAAAGCTGAAAGTGTACAGCCTGCCAAACCAAGACAGCCCGATCATGGATGGCGAAACTCCTCTTCTTGGCCTTGACGTATGGGAGCACGCTTACTACCTGAAATATCAAAACAAACGTCCTGATTATATCGCCGCTTTCTGGAACATCGTTGACTGGAACGCAGTCGGCGCGATCTACGACGCTGCGAAGTAATTTCTGACTATGAGCGATTATACAAAAGAGGTTGGGCAGGCGTCTTTGCGCCTCTGCTCAGCCTCTTTTTTGTCGCCCCCCGGCGGGGATCATGCGAGGGCACTTTATTGGCCTTCAACCAACCTCTCGCTCGTACTTGCCTCGATCACACGAGGGTACTTTATTGACCTTCTTCTTGTTCCGTGCGACTCCGTAAGTCCAGATCCACCAATGCAGCTTCGCCAAGGCCAAAAAACTGCCCTCGCCACCCGAAGATCCAGCGATGCAACTTCGCCAAGGCCAAAAAACTGCCCTCGCCGCCCGAAGATCCAGAAATGCAGCTTCGCCAAGGCCAAAAAACTGCCCTCGCCGCCCGAAGATCCAGCGATGCAGCTTCGCCAAGGCCAAAAAACTGCCCTCGCCGCCCGAAGATCCAGAAATGCAGCTTCGCCAAGACCCTCCCGAATAGTAATTAACGCCGTCAGTGCTAAAATTGAGCATATCCAAGTCGGTTAGTGGTCTAAGGCCCATCCATGCAAAAAAGCCAAGACAGCTTCCGATGGATTCCGGAGCGTCTTGGCTTGATTTCGTTACTGTCCATTTTATTTAATGTTGCGAATATAATATTCCGTTAACAACTTGCGGAAAACGTTGGGCCACACGTAGCTCTCGAAATCTTCCGGTCCCACCCACCTGTAAGCGGTTCGGTCCATCAAGTACGCCTCTTCTGTTGCAATGGCTGCGAGCACTCTGATGTTCCATACGAGGTGAGTGAAAATATGCTGAGCATCCCCGATAATCTGTTCAGTGGCTTGAATCCTCACGCCATCTTCGGCCAGCGCTTCCTCCAGCGACAGCCTGCCTGAGGACAGGGAGTCCCATGAGGCAGCATCCGGCACCTCGATATGTGGAAGCTCCCACATGCGTGCGAGCAAGCCCGTATCCGGTCGCTGTCTAACCAGCAGCTTACCCGCATTAAGCCCGGTCCCCTCAATTAGCGCGGCGAATCGATATACGGGTCTCGCCTTCTTGGCTTTGGTTTTCACGGGCAGCTCGCGTTCCCGGCCTTCGAGACGTCCTTTGCACAACTTCATCACGGGGCATTCCGGGCATGATGGGGATTTAGGCGTGCATACCATCGCCCCAAGCTCCATTAATGCTTGATTAAAGTCCGCGGCCTCTCCTTCCGGTATGAGCTCCTGAGCAAGCCCTTCCATCGCTACGCGAGTGGATGGGCGAGCGATGTCATCCTCGAGGCAGAAGTATCGCGATAGGACCCGCATGACATTTCCGTCCACAGCAGGCTCAGGCTGATTGTAGGCAATGCTGAGTATCGCCCCCGCCGTATACGGGCCTACACCCTTGAGGCCCGATACCTCGCTCTTGATGCTGGGAACCCGTCCGTCATAACGCTCTACGACTTCGCGAACGGCAGATTGCAGATTTCGGGCTCTTGAATAGTAGCCCAAGCCTTCCCAGTGCTTCAGCACATCTTCTTCCGGCGCTTCCGCCAATTGTCGCAGGGATGGAAATCGATCCACGAAGCGGTTGAAATAAGGAATGACCGTATCCACGCGAGTCTGTTGCAGCATAATTTCCGAAACCCAGATGTGATAAGGGTCCCGGCTTCTTCTCCAAGGCAAGTCTCGACGTTCTTTATGATACCAACTCAGCAATTCGGTGCTGAAATACCGTTTATTGTCGTTTGCGATCACTTCTGTTTCCCTTCTCCTTCCGACGACAGGTTACCGGCTGCAACGAAAGTCGCCGATTGCTTGCGGTAACGGCTGGGCGTCAAACCCGTATGGGCTTTGAACATCCTGGAGAAATAATAGATTTGCATGCCTACCTTCCCCGCAACCGCGGAAACATTGCATTCCGGTTGCAGAAGCAAGCTCTTAGCGGTCTCCATACGTCTCTGGTTTACATATTGAATAGGTGAATACCCAAGAATCCCTTTGAAAAACACGATAAAGTAATTCGGATGCAAATAGACTTGTTTCGCCAGATTTTCTACCGTTATATTATCAGCCAAATGATCGTCAATATATTTCAGCACCATGTCAATCTTCTGTAGATCTTCGGTCGGAGCGCCATCCTTGGTCATTATTGGCAAGTTATCCAAGTAATCGCTTATTAACTCCAACATGATCGCTTTGATTCTGAGCCTGGAAGTAAGCTTGTCCTGCGCCAGTTCTTCAAATAGACGCCCGAAATGCGCCGATGTCGCCTGTTCATCCCTAATCGAGATATGAAATGGGATTTTAAGCGTCCTGTAAAGATCGCGATCCTCGTAACTGGCGCGGAAATGGCACCATTGCAAAGTTAGTTCCTCATCCGGATCGAGAGCAATCCGATGGGACATCCCGGACAATAAAACGCAGAACATCCCCTTTGCCAAGGGGATTTCTTTATCCTGAACGATCAATTTGCCTTCCCCTTCCTTAACGAACAGAAAGCGGTTGCAGTCGTACACGTCTTCCCGGTCCTTGAGGGAGGTTGCATTTAGTATCGTCTCGGCAGCGGCGGCAACCTCAATATTCATGTGCTCGAAATGTTTCATCATGATAGTTAAATAATTCGTTGTCATCTCTACGCCTCATTATCTAGTTATAAAAACCCTCACGCCTGCTGCTTCCATTATACGATAGGTAACAAGAACCGTAAATTTACAAATTCATATTTCTTAACCCAATATATAACAGCCCGGTTGCGGAAACAACCGAGCTGTTGATGCCCTTACTTCTCCATAAGAGCCGTAGCTGCCGCCAATGAACGTTCGTGGGTAATCGCAAGATGCAACTTGTAGGTATGCCCTTCCCATCCAAGCCGCCTTATCGAAGCTTCAGAGAGCGTGCATACCGGTTTGCCAAGCATGTCCGGAAGCACTTCAATATCCTTGAAGCCGACAAGGGCCCCGATCCCGCAGCCTATTGCTTTGACGACGGCTTCTTTGGCGGCAACTCGGCCGCTTACAAACTCTAGCGCACGGCGTGGCTGCAAGCTTGCCCAATTCTTGTATTCATGAGCCGTTAGCACTCTTGTAACGAACTTCTGTCCGCTCGGTCCCGACAGCAATTTATCTATCCGCGCTAGCTCGACGACGTCCAATCCGATACCGACAATCATCCTTGTAGGTTAAATCCCGGGAATGGACTGTCGTTTATGCTGTGTGCGCAAGTAGTGCTTCTCAAGTATTTCACGCGCTATGGAATCGATTTCTTTACCTTCCAAATAAGCGCTATTGTCTTCATAAGTGACTCCGAGCTCTTTCTCATCGGTTTGCCCTTCCCACAATCCCGCCGTGGGCGCTTTATCGATCACGCTTGCAGGAACTCCCAGGCGCCTGGCCAGTTCGCGGACTTGGCGTTTGTTCAGAGTACTGAGCGGGGTCACGTCAACGGCGCCGTCTCCCCACTTCGTGAAGAAGCCGGTCAACGCTTCGGAAGCATGATCCGTCCCTACGACAAGCAGGTTAAGATCGAACGCCAAAGCATATTGTACGACCATACGCGTGCGGGCTTTCACGTTTCCTTTGCCCCCGCGACTAATATGGCGGTGAATATTCAGCGCTTTGAAAGCATATTCCGTTTCCAGCGCAATCTCGTCCACGGCCTCGGCAATGTTCGTCTCGACTTTATGCGTAAGCCCGAAAGCTTCCGCAACCGCATAGCTGTGGTCGATATCCTCCTGCTCACCGTAAGGCTGGAATACTCCAAGCGTTATGTACTCCTTGCCGGATTCTTGAGACAGCTCGTCCGTCGCGCGTTTACAAAGTCCGGCAGCTACCGCACTGTCCACGCCTCCGCTGATCGCGATCAGCAACCCTGTCGTCCCTGCTTGTTTGACGTAATCCTTGAGAAAGTTTACCCTGCGCTCAATTTCATCGTCAACGTCAATTACAGGCTTAACGCCTAGCTTCGCAATGATTTCTTGCTGTACCGTCATAAAGTCATTCCTCCCATTTAAGTCCTGTTAACAAAAATATCCCGTTGGCCAGGCCAAAATGGCCTATAGCCCACGGGATGAAGTGATTTTAACGGCAAAAGCGGTCAAAGGCTGACGTTAGATCCGCGGCAATATCGCCTGCACTGCGATTCTCGATTTGATGACGCTCAATAAAATAAACGAGTTCTCCATCTTTCATCAAAGCAATCGATGGGGAGGATGGCGGATAAGGCAAGAAATATTCGCGCGCTTTCGCAGTCGCTTCCTTGTCTTGTCCAGCGAATACCGTGAACTGGTGATCCGGCAACACATCATGCTGCAACGCCTGGGCAACGCCCGGGCGACATTGACCCGCCGCGCATCCGCATACCGAGTTGATAACGACTAGCGCCGTGCCTGAAGCCGTCGGAAGCTTCTCTTCTACCTCTTCAGGTGTTCTTAATTCTTGAATGCCAAGACGCGTGAGATCATCGCGCATCGGTTGTACCATATCCAACATATATCTTTCGAAAGACATCGACATAGAAGGCCCCTCGCTTTCCGGATTTCAATGATTTGACGGTTTGGTTATTCCGCTATTCTTCATTATACAGCGCAGTCGCAACCTCAGTCAAAATTAATAGGCCATCTACTTCGCCTTTAGGGACCCATATACGTAAAACAGGGCGATGACGACTGTTCCGTAACGCAAGTAAGCGTTCCGCATCAGGCCGCATCGCCCATCTTATCAAGGTTCGTCCAACACTTCGGGGACAGGGAAATATTCATCCTCATCTAGCTCGATAGAATCGGACGTGGAATGAACAGGATGCATAAATAGCCCGGATGACGGCGCTATCCCTCGTTCGAATAAATCCCGGTTCTCCCTGGTACGAAAGCCAATATCCTTGTACGGATGCACCCATTGCTCTCCCGCCATTATCGACGGTTCCGTTTCTTCGCTCCATTGCTCGAGCGGCGAATTTGCAGAAACGTAATCATGATCGCCAATGACGACATCCTCGGCATTCACGAACGGCTCCCGCGGACCCCGGTTGTCGCGGTATTCCGAACGAAATTCGATTTCGAACGGATCCAATTCCGAATCGTCATGCCCCCCGGCAGGTTTAACGCCTGCGTAGGGTTTACTCTTCTTATCCGCGCAGATGTCGATCAGGTAGACGGGCGGTTGGGGCCGTCTAATTTCTTGTCAAATCCCGGGGATAACGGTGAACGGTCTTTCTTGGCGCGAGCGTCGCCTTTCCGTCCGGATTTCGACGGTCCTTGGGAGCTTGGCATGGAAGCATCCTCCTTGTATGGATGTATCCCCCGTAGTTTAACCCGATTATAGCCGCTTATCCGCATTTAACAACGAATCTTACCAACAATATCGGCCGGGTTTACAGAATGATACGATGAACGTCGTTCCTTGCCCGACTGTAGATTCCACGTGAATCTTGCCATTATGCCGTTCGACGATACTAAGGCATAAAGCCAATCCGAGACCCGTACCGTTCATCTTCGTCGTGTAGAACGGTTCAAACAACCGCTCTAGCTTCTCCACGGATATGCCAATCCCGTTATCGATAACGCGAAGCTGAACGGTATCCTTCAGATTCATCGTCTCGATGCGCAGAACACCCTTATCATCCATCGCTTCCATTCCATTGCGGGCTAAATTAAGAATAAGCTGTTTAATTTCTTTGCTGTTCATTTGAAGCAAATCCATTTCCTCGCATAACCGCAAATCAATGATTTGACCCCTCATATTCGCGTCAGCCCATATTAGTGGAAGCAGATCATTCAGCAAATCATGCAGGTTTGAAGATTCCTTCTCGACGATCCGATTTTGCGCCAAGGATAGAAAGTCGTTAATGATCGCGTTAGCGCGGTCCAATTCATCCAATACGATGCGAAAATAAGACTGCTGATCCGCAGGACTCCTTTCGTTGAGCAGCTGCACGAACCCTCGGATGACGGCCATCGGATTGCGTATCTCGTGCGTAATGCTTGCCGCCATTTGCCCAACTAAGCTAAGGCGCTCCATCCGATCAACCTCATCCTTCAGCCGCTGAAGCTCCGTCACATCATGGCCAATGAACAATACGCCATCTGTACCCTCCGAAGGCATCTCTTTGATCGGACAAGTAACGGTATAGAACGTTCGTCCGTGAACACGGAGCATCTCTGTCAGTCTTTCTTCTCCTTGAATGACGCTGTCAACCGGATTCGTCTCGGACTGCAAATCCATTTTTTCCATAAGGATAGAGAAATTCTGATAGAGAATGTCCTTCCGTCCGAGCGGACTGACAAACTTAAGAGCCATGTCGTTGACATGGGTGATGAGGCCCCATTTATCGCAGAACACCACGATTAAGGGAGTATTATCGATAAATTGCTGCAGCCTGCGCATTTCGGTACGATATTTATTGGAAACATCATGAAGCTGAAATTGCAATTGAATTCTCTCGTAGCCCAATTCTATGAAATGTACGGAAACTAGAGTAATCAGCGTGAATAAGAAAATGAAAATAAGAGCGGCGCCAAGCCGGTCCGGAATATCTGCTAAATGTAAATTGGGAAAACTAGCCAAATAGGCCGTGATCTGAATAAGAATAAGAGTCAAGCATAGGAGCCATACGATCTTAAATCTGCTGGATCTAGCGCTTCGTTGAAACACGGATATCCGCGAGAATAATATCGGAATAAAAACTAATAAGAAAGTAGCAAACAGAACATAATCCCATTGGTGCGTAATTTGGCTCAATCGAGCGGCTGCGTAGACCACCAAGAGAAGAGCGGCAGCGGGAATTCCACCATACAAGGAGCCTACTATAAAAGGAATATGGCGAAAGTCGAAATAAATGCCCTGATCGTTTATCGTTGTAAAATGCATGCACAATAGCATGGCCGCGCCGCAAACGATGCATAGAAACAGGTGCGCGATTCGGGTTCTCTCAGGTTTCGTGTACCAGACCATGAACATGAAAACGGGTAGAAATGCGATTAGAACTTGCAGCAGCGAATCTTTCCACATTCAGCGAACCTCCCGCACGAACCGATCGGCGTCATACACAATTTTCCACTTAAATGATCACTTAGATTAAAACACATCTCACCATAGGTTACAATAATAGGTACTTAATATTTATCGAATTTCCTCGAATATTGTCGAGAATTGTAAGCTAAAAAGAAAAGAAGCCCCGAATGGTTACGGGACTTCTTAGTCAAACTTTTAATCGTCCTATGCATCCTTAGTTAACGGTCAAACTGTCTAAAATGTCTTGTAGACTGAGTTCCGCACAAGCCATGGTGCTTAAATTTTTAATAAAAGGATACACGCCTTGAATTCGGGTCAGGAACAAGCTGGCGGTATAATCAACCCTTTTGTTGTCTTCCTTTGCGTACAAGAACGACATGATCTCGTTATCGCTCAGCAATTGGCCCGTTACGTCCTGTACTTGTCCGTAAACCACATTAGCCGTGTAACTGACTTGCGCCAGCATTTGCTTGGACGACCGATCGATTTCTTGAACCGCCCTTGCGGAAAACATCGAGTACAGAATATACGATAACAAAGTAATGGTGATCACTGAAAGCAGCAAATAGGACATCACTAATCTTCGGTAAACCCGATATTGCCGGATCCGTCTCAAAAACGTCATGGTTCTCGACACCCCTTCTCTGTCCTGCGACGAGCATGCGATTACCTAGTTTCTTAAGCTTTTCCGTAGTATTGTAACTCATCCTGTGTAGGATTAGGAAGAAGACCGGACTAATGTTAAAATCTTAGTAAATCAATCGATCGGGAGTTTAAAGAATGAAATACGACGTAATCGTAATAGGCGGGGGCTCTGCCGGATTAATGGCCAGCGTTGCCGCAAGCAAACAAGGCGCAAAGGTGCTTCTGTTGGATAAGGGCGAGAAATTAGGACGCAAGCTCGGAATTTCCGGCGGCGGCAGGTGTAACGTAACGAACAACAAAGATATCGACGAGCTTATCCAGCATATCCCCGGCAACGGGCGTTTTCTTTACAGCGCTTTTTCCCATTTCAACAATAAAGATATTATCTCGTTCTTCGAGAACCTTGGCATTCGGCTGAAAGAAGAGGACAACGGCCGTATGTTTCCCGTGACGGATAAGGCTAAAACCGTCGTGGATACCCTCGTGAACCAGATCGTAAAGCAAGGCGTTGAGATTAAGCTCAATTCTCCTGTCGATACGATTATATATGAAGAAAACCAGGTCGTCGGCGTGCGTCTTAAATCCGGCGAAACGCTTAGCTGCCGTGCCGCGATCGTGGCCGCGGGAGGTAAATCCGTGCCGCAGACAGGTTCGACCGGGGACGGTTATCCTTGGGCGCAGAAGGCGGGACATACGATTACAGAGCTTTTTCCAACCGAAGTTCCTCTAACGTCCAACGAACCTTTTATCCAGAGCAAAGAGCTTCAAGGTCTATCCCTTAGAGACGTGGCGCTGTCCGTATGGAACCCTAAAGGAAAGAAGATCATCGAACACCGAGGAGATATGATATTTACCCACTTCGGCGTGTCTGGCCCTATCGCCCTGCGCTGCAGCCAGTTCGTCGTAAAAGCCTTGAAGCAATATCATGTTGGGAACGTTGAAGTTTCCGTGGATCTGATGCCAGAGAAAAGCGTGGATGAGGTTTATATCGACACTTTACGGCTATGCGAGATAGAACCGAAGAAATCGATCAAGAACATTCTTAAAGCCTGTTTGCCCGATAAAATGATTCCATTACTCCTGCAGAAGTCCGGCCTATCCGAATCGCTCACATACGATAACCTTCCAAGGCAAGATTGGATGCAGTTAGCGAAGCTCATTAAGCGTTTCTCGATCAAGGTGTACGGAACGCTGTCTATCGAGGATGCCTTCGTAACGGGAGGCGGAATCAACCTGAAGGAAATCGATCCGAAGACGATGCAGTCCAAATTGATGAACGGACTGTACTTCTGCGGGGAAGTCCTCGATATACACGGCTACACGGGAGGCTATAACATTACGGCGGCTTTCTCCACAGGGTATACGGCAGGGAAACACGCCGGCTCGCAGTAACAAAAATACGGAGCGTATAATACCGGGTCCCCCTGGCCTATACGTTCCGTATTTTTATTTGGTACCGGTGAACGTGATCCCTTTGACGAAAAAGCGGTTGAAGAAGATGTAAATCAATAACGCCGGGATCGTCATGATGATGGATGCCGCCATAATATAGTTCCAGAAGCTTATATACTGCCCTTTGAACGTATTGAGCCCGACCGAAAGGGTAAACATCGCTTTATCCGACATTAGCATGAGCGGTTTCAGGAATTCGTTCCATGCCCCCATGAATATGAAAATCGTTTGCGCGGCTAAAGCAGGCTTGGCGAGCGGAAGGACAACCCTGAAGAAAAGGCCAAACCTGCTCAACCCGTCCAACTGCGATGCCTCCTCCAGTTCGCGCGGAAAGCTGATGAAAAACTGCCGCATCATAAAGATGTAAGTCGCTTGCGCAGCCATTGGAACGATGATGGCCTGATAGCTGTTGAGCCAGCCCAACGTCTTGATGATCAAATAACTCGGAATGATCGTTAATTGGCCCGGAATCATGATCATCGCCAGAATGCTGAAGAACATCAACGAGCTTCCGGGAAAACGAATTCTAGCCAATGCATATCCAGCCATGGAGTTAAACAACAAATTAAACACGGTCACCGAAACGGCTATCAAGGCACTATTCAAAAACCAGCGCGTGAAGAGCGGCTCCTGATGGAAAATGGTCCGATAATTATCGAAAGTAAAATGCTTCGGTATGAAACTCATTCCGCCCGCCACGATTTCCGGCAACGTCTTGAATGAAGCGGACATCGCCCATAAGAACGGAATAAACGTAATAAGCGCATATATTCCCAGCAGCACGTAAAACAACGGCCTGAACCGATTTATCGACGTACGCACTCCGATCCCCTCCTAATTCAGCCGTTCTTCCTTAAAGATCAACCGCTGCACAACCGTAATGAGCATAATGACCACGGCCAGCAGAAACGCGAGCGCGGAAGCGTAGCCCATATCAAGGCTTTTGAAAGCATATTGGTAAATGAGCAGCACCATGGTCAGAGTCGCGTTGTTCGGTCCGCCCGAGCCTGCCGAGAAAATGTACGATTGGTCGAACAACTGAAACGTTCCGATAATTCCCATTACGATAACGTAGAAGGTGACAGGCTTGAGCTGCGGCAACGTAATACGCCAAAATTTCTGCCATCCGCTCGCCCCGTCGATTTCCGCCGCTTCGTACAAGGTTTCCGGAATATCTTGTAAAGCCGCCAGATAGATCACCATAAATAACGGTGCTGTCGACCATATATTCATGATCATAATGCCGAGAAGCGCTACAGATGGGTCACCGAGCCAATTGTACGTCGGCAAACCGACCGCCTCAAGCATGAAGTTCAAGAGACCATTGCTGTTGTAAATCCACATAAAAATGAGTACAAGAACAGCGGATGAAGTAACCGTGGGGAGATAAAACGCAACTCTGAAAAAATTCCGATAACGGAGTTTCATGTTCAAGATCGATGCGAGCACGATGGCTAGCAGCGTCTGCGATGGAACAACGATGAGGGCGTATTTGAACGTGTTCCTAAGCGCAATCCATAACCTTGGATCGTCCAGCATCCGTTCGAAGTTTGCCGTACCCGTAAACTTGTAGCTCACCGTGCCAAGCAAGTTGACTCTATGAAACGACAAGAAGATGGAGTACGCGATCGGCAGCAATAAAAAACAGCCGAGAATGACGATCGCGGGAGACATGAACGAATACCCCGCCATCAAATCCCTTAGTTTACTTTTGTGATGCGGTTTGGCCATCCTTAACACCTCTCCTTTAGGCCTTTCCGTGTCGGGACGAGAAACGACTTCGCCGTCATCGCGACAACAAGCCTGCAAACGCAGCGCGCTGCAATATTTGTTGCACTTGAGACGGCGAAATACGCTTCGTTTATATTATTGTGCAGCTTTAATTTCTTTATTTGCCGTTTCCTGGCCTTTTTTGAGCGCATCGGTCAAAGAAGATTGGCCGGTGTAAGCCGCTACGAATTGGTTGTTGAAGTTATTCATGATCGTTGGCAGCGTTGTGCCTGCTTGCCATGGGGTCGCATATGAAGCGCCTGCTACCAAAGCACCGCGAAGAGGATCTTTGTCGAAACCGAGCTCTGCCGCGACCGATTTACGGGTTGGCAGCGCAAAGCCTTTGCTGGTCCAAGTTTTCATGCCTTCTTTGCCCGTCAGATAAGATATCAGCTTCCAAGCCGCTTCTTTTTTCTCGGAGCTTTTGTTCATGACGTAAGCGACCGTAAACGCCATCGTGCCTTTTTGGCCGTTGACTGACGGAACTTCGGCCGTTGCGAAATCTACGTCTTTGAAATTGCTTTGCAGGTAAGGAATCGCCCAGTTGCCTTCCAGAACCATAGCCGCTTTTTGCTGACCAAGCATTTCGCCGCCCCAGCCTGCGCCGACGTCGGACGGTTGACCCGCGGTTTTAGCTACGTTATGCTGATCGACTACGAGCGCCAGCCCTTTTTCGGCTTCCGGCGTCGCGAATGACGCCATGCCTTGGTCGTCGGCCAGCTTGCCGCCGAATGCCTTGATCATGAACATTTGACGAGCCAGCTCAGGCGCTTGTCCTAAACCGTACGCTTCAACCTTGTTGCCCTTCTTTTTCGTCAGCTTTGCCGAGATGGACTGCAGTTCGTCCCATGTTGCCGGGGGAGCCGCAATTCCGGCATCGGCAAACATTTTTTTATTGTAGAACAACGCCAACGTCGAATAGTCTTTAGGGAAACCGTACATTTTGCCGTCCGGGGATTTGAAAGCATCCAGCATCGGCGCTTCAAAATCGTTCGTGTCGAACTCCGGCGTCACATAACCGTCCAACGGTTCCAGCACGTCTTTAGCGATCAGAGCAGGCGCTTCGAAAGCGTCCAAGTAAAAGACGTCCGGAGCTTCGTTACCGATCAAACGGGTTTTGATTACGTCCATATATTGATCGGCGATAACTTCGTATTTCACTTTTACATCGGGGTTTTTGGACTGAAACTCATCCAGTACCTGTTGCAGAAGAGCTTGCTCTTCGGGAGAGGCCCCCCAACCAGCCAGCGTGACTTCGACTGGATCTTTGGGCGGTTCAGGTGTACTTGATGCTTCGGTTGATTGGGATGCGGGTGTAGACGGAGATGGAGTCGAAGATGCCCCTTCTTTGTTATTAGAACTACTTCCGCAAGCGGAAACCACCAAGACGAGAGCTAACATCAGAAGCAATAATACCGATAATCTTTGTTTCATTGTAAATCCTTCCTCCCTTTTGTGTGTTTCTATAATTAAACGGCTTATTTAGCCTGTTTAATTCAGTGTTGCGACTACGGGCCGATTATCGAAATTCGATACGGCACCCGCTGCTGTTGTCCAAGACATCGACCTTAATGGACTCGGATCCATCTTTGCGTCTTAGCAAGACGGATATACGGCCATCGGCAACCGGCATATCCCTTACGGTCAAGTGGTTGATGCCCCGCGGCAAGAACGGATCAAGCCTTATCGTACGATTTAGCGCATCGGGGTGAAGTCCGAGCATCGCTTGGATGATCGATACGGATGTCCCGGCTGCCCAAGCTTGCGGTGAGCAAGCGACGGGATACGAGACCGGGTAACCGATCGTGTCGTCATAGCCGCAGAAGAGCTCGGGCAGACGGCTGTATTCGAAGTGTTCCGCTGCTTTGAGCAGTCCGGATACGACTGTGGACGCCTCTTCTTTTAATCCCTTCCGACTCATCCCGAGTAGAATGATCGAATTATCGTGAGGCCAGACGCTGCCGTCATGATAGCTCATCGGATTATAGCCGGTTGAGCCGCTCGACATGGTCCGAATGCCATAGCCGCCAAACATATCGTCCCCTACCAACCTGTGTGCTACTAGCTGTGCTTTTTCCTTCGGAACGATATCGCTCATGAGCAGATGCCCGGGGTTGGAAGTGACGGAATGAACCTGATCCTTATTCGCATCCAGCGCAATCGCGTAGAACTGTTCATCCGGCATCCAGAAGGCGCCGTCAAACTTCTGACGGAGATTTTCCGCTTCCGTTCTCAGCCGCTCCGCCAGTTCGTGATGTCCGAGCCGTTCGACCACGGGCGCTAACCGGCTTTTGGCTTGATAAATATAGCCTTGAACCTCAACAAGGGCGATAGGAGCGGCAGCGAATTCCCCGTTATCGTGAACAACGGAATCGGCGGAGTCTTTCCAGCCCTGATTAGCGATCCCTTTGGAAGATTCCTGATAGTACTCGACCATGCCGTCCTTGTCCCGATCGCCGAACTCATCGATCCATGCAAGCGCTTTCTCGATATTCGGCATCAATCGCGAGATCGTTTCCGTGTCCCCTGTCCAATGGGCATGTTCCGCTGCTAATACAATGAACAAAGGCGTGGAATCGATACTGCCGTAATAAGGAGCAAAAGGAACCTGCCCGGAACGGGATAACTCTCCGCTGCGTAGCTCGTGCATGATCTTGCCTGGCTGTTCGTCTTTCCAAGGGTTTAATTCCGTTCCTTGATAGGCAGCCATCATTTCTAACGTACCCCGGGCGACATCCGGATTAAGAGGAAGCATCTGCAGCGCGGCTATCAAGCTGTCCCGGCCGAACGGAACGGCAAACCAAGGGAGTCCCGCGACGGGGAATAGACCGTGACCGAAGTCCGTGAGCAGTACTCGCAAATCTTGTACACCGCGGTCATACAACCGACTCAGGACAGGAGAATCGCTCTCGATCTTAGGACTTTGTTCATTCCAACGCTCGTACATTCCTTGTAATTCGGCAAGCGCGATATCACGCGGATTCGTGATCGGCCGAATACCATCCACGGAAGGAATGACGGTAAACGTGATGCGTCTCGTTTCAGTCGGAGCGAGCTTGACCGCGAAGCCGATATCTCCTAACTCGGTTATGGAGTCGGCTTCCGCATCCCACGTGATGTCCGTATCTCTGCGTACTCCGTCGACGCCCAAGTAAGAAGCATGCCACTCTGTTTTATCCATTTTCCGTTCCGTCACCCGACCAAGTTCTTCTGCAGGCTGAAAACCCCGAACGAGGAACATGTCGCTGAAATCGGCTTCGAAAGAGAGGCTAAGGTCGAACGACAACGGTTTGGTGGAAAAATTCGTCATGGAGATTGTTTCATACAGCACCTCCCCGTAAATAAACCTTTCTCGAATAAGCTCAACGGATTCTCTCCATAGCTTCACCTTTCCTCCCTCTTCTTCATGCTCGTTAGTCAGGCGTATGCGCGCTACGAAATTCTCATCGGCTGCGGAGGACAGCAGCAACGGGCGCTTACCGTTCAGAGTAAGCTCCATCTTGCTGAGAAACCGAGTATCTTTCATATACAGCCCGTTTTGCGAGCCGGCTCCCGTGATATCGCCGTAGTGATCGGTTGTTAGAAACAAATCGTTGTTTTTAATTACTCTGTAGTCCATTTTTGTCTCCATCCTATTGTTTATCTGTTGTTTCCTAACTTTCAGAATTATCCGAAACGTTTCGGATTAAGTGTAAAAAAAAGCGGCCTCATTCTTTACACCGCGTGCTTTCGCGAATAATCAACTGATTATTTAATAAAATCTTTCGGTTGTCCGTCCTATTCTCCAACATGTCGATCAACAATTGAGCGGCTTGATAACCGAGTTCGTATTTGTCCTGTCTGATCGTTGTCAACTTGGGCGAGCAGTAAGCGGAAATGCTGATATCATCGAATCCGACTATCGACATGTCGTCAGGTACCTTGCGGCCCATGCGTTCCAATGTGCGGATTGCGCCTAGAGCCATCAGATCGCTTGCGCAAAAAACGGCCGTTACTTCAGGATGGCGTATCAAAATTTGATACATCGCTTCCGCTCCGCCATCTTCCGAGAATAACCCGTCGAAAACGAGAGCCGGGCTGTCCGTCAATTCGAATTGCTCAAGCGCTTCTTTGAAACCGTCGTAACGTTCCCGACTAACGAAAGCCTGATTATGCCCGTTGATCATCGCGATATTGCGGTGCCCGCTTTCCAATAGATGTCGGGTGGCTATTGCGGCCCCCAAACGGTTGTCGGAAGTAATATGGGCAACGTTTGCACCGGTTCTGGGAATATCGATCAGTACGCAAGGAAAGGCGTTTTGCTCGATGACTTCCTGCAAATAAGGATCATCCAGACGCAAACCGGATAGAATCGCGCCTTCTACGTTTCTTTCCTTGCAAAGAGCCGTATAGGACTTTTCCATCTGCTTGGACGGGTTAGTGCTAAATAAGAGTAAATCGTAATTTAAATCTCCGGTACGGTCATTAATTCCGCAAAGAACTTCGTATGCGAATGCATCTTTCGCTCCTGCGCGGTTTATATCCGAAATAATAAGGCCGATCGTGCGCGTTTTCTTGGAGACAAGACTTCTGGCAACGGCATTGGGGCTGTAGGATAGCTCTTTCGCGACCTTTTTGATTTTCTTCCTTGTTTCTTCGTTAACGTCATCGTAACCGTTTAATGCCCTGGACACCGTGGTGACGGATACACCCGCTTTTTTTGCGATATCTTTAATCGTTGCCATCGTTATACACCTTTCCAAAACGTTTCGGATTTATTATAAAATAGGTCCGAGCAGTTTTGCAAGCGCTTTTTTTATCCATGTTTGTTTGATGCTAGACCCCGCCTAGAGACTCCATTTGCAAAACAGCCGGTTTGGAAGTCCACGCCTCCACGGGGGGTGAAGTCCTCGATAGCGGCAATTTCTTCCGTTATATCGGCCGCGCCTCACCCTCTATGAACATATAACGGCATTTTTTTCCGCTATAGTCAGGAAACACGCCCGGATTAGGGTCTTTACGACTTTATAACGGCAATTTTTGCTGTTAAAGCGGCCTGCATAACCGCTTGCTTGGCGGATCGTATAACGGCATTTATCGCCGCTACAGTCAGTTCCACCAAAAAAACAGGCTGTCCCTCAGATCTTTGCAGATCTAAAGGGATAGCCCCTCAATTGTTCGCTATTGTGTGATATTAGGTCGCTTGGAAATGGTCATAGGAGCCGTCGTCGGTAGAGAAGGATGGTTTCCGCTCGGCGTTATCGGAGTCCGCAACCTGATAGGCTTCCTCCCAATCCTCGTTCACCGTATGCGCCGGGATCGGAATGTCGTCCATTCCGTAGGCGATATCGGTAACGTGGACAACCTCCGCAGGGGCATGCTCCATTAGCTGGCCTGCGTAACATTGCACGATTTCGAGGGCGGAGGTCAAATCTTCGTCTTCCACGTGAATGTGCAGACGCCCGCCTTCATGCAGCTGCGGCTCATACCCTAAATCCTCCAGCGTCTCGCCGGCCAATCTAGCCTGGGACTCATCCGGAAACTGGAACATCAGAGCGGCTTGAATCATCGATATATCCTCCCCGTTCTCCATTATCGCTTCAATCCTGCATAGCTTTTCCAATTGGATACGACATTTATTCCTTTTTCCTGCGCAAAGCGCTAAAGGAAGTGACGACCTCATTTACGAATCGCAACCAATAATATCCTGCAACGGGAATAACAACAATAGCCAACCACCCAACGCTTCCATAGATCAGCCCCGTCTTTACGCCTACAATGATTCCCCATAGCGATACTAAAGGGTATGCTCCCCAGATTTTAGCCTTGGCGGAAGCTCGTTCAAGGATGTCATCCGGCCACCGAAACAAAGCAATATACGGTTCGGATAACCATTGCAGCCATTGGCGTTGCAACATGCCCAATAACAGCATCGGCAAAACTAGCCACACGATCACCGCTAATGGGAGTGGAGATAACAACATCGCAGCAGCTCCAGCACCTGCTAAATACAAGAGAGGCTTCAGCAGGTCAAATCGACGCAATACCGATTTAAACCAACTATCCAACAGTCTATCGGCATCATCCCTATGCTTCAGGAGCGGTTGCGATTGGCGGAAAAGCATCGGTCTGCGCAATTTAGGGACCGGCTTCTTGTCCATCGTTTCGCTGAGAATCCAGCCTACGCTCGCAACATAAGCAGCATTTTCCACGGCTATTTCATGCAGTAACGTTCCTTTCGTCCTTAGACGCAACATCATCTGCCAGAAGGCAATTGTCAACATAAACACGCTCGCCAAAACTAGAATGGCGGATTGTGTATCACCTATCACCGCGAGCCAAACAAAAGCACTCAAAAAAACCGGTCTAATCATAAGCAAAATAATTGTTAGCTGCCAGCCTCTTAATTTTTGCATCAATCGATCTCTCAGCAACATCCATACGAATCCGTAAATCGCAGAATAGATGACCAGAATAATGACAAATGAGCCGGAAAATTCGAACACCTCTAACAATAAAGGCGATAAAACGGCAGCAATTAAGGAAGAGAGGAATATACGCGTAATAAAGCCGTAAATAAACCCAGCCGCAGTCAGTCCGCGAAGCCATCTCGCATTGCGGTGCAGGAACAACCCGTCGCCGGGCTCGGCAAACGTCCTATACTTCCCTGTAAGCTGCAACAATCCGAGGATCGTTAGGAGAAGGGCAACAGGGATTTCATGAAGCCATTGAGGAGGATTTCTCACCAAATCGCGATACATTCCGCCGATTATCAATAATCCCGGAATGAATATGTACAACCAAACAGCCCAATCCAATACGGTTCGCCAGCATTTCCAGATAGCAACCCAATAAGCCGACATTCGTTCTAAGAATAGCGGAAACGGGCTGAACCTTTTGATATGAAATCCGTCAGTATGGTCCTCATGCTTCACGATTGTACCTCTTCGTATTCGGTAAGTTTATGAAAACAATCAAACAATCGCGCTTCCGGCCCGCATCCAGCCGCAGTCCGGATTTCCGCCAGCGTTCCCGAGGCCGCCACGCCCCCATCATGAACAAGAACAAAACGGTCGCACAACCGCTCGGCGGAGTCTAGCACATGCGTTGTGAGCAATACGGCGGCTCCGCGGCTCCTCTCCTCATCCAAAGCTGCGAGCAGTTCCAGCACCGCACCGGGATCCAGCCCTATGAACGGTTCGTCCACCAAATAAAGCTCCGGTTTCAGCAAAAATCCAATGATGAGCATGACCTTCTGCTGCATTCCTTTGGAGAATCTGACGGGATATTCGTGTTTTACCTTCTGTAGTCGGAATCTGCGCAATAGCTTCTCCGCACGCTCACGGAATAACTCCTCGGGGATGCTTCCGGCCGCCGCTACAAGCACAAGATGTTCCCATAAGGTCATCCGTTCGTAGAGAATCGGCTGTTCTGGAATGTAGGCGATACGTGAGGACATCTCGACTCCGCCGCCGTTCTCCTCTTCTTTGCCATGCCAATATATTTTCCCCCTCCAATGGGGAAGTTGGCCGAGCAGCCCTTTCATAATGGTGCTCTTACCGGCTCCGTTCGGCCCTAACAAACCGACTCGTTCACCGGCCTGCACGCTTAGGGTTACTTCCTCTACGATCGGGCGGCCCGACTCATATCCCGCTTCTTCTATAACCGCTCGAAAAAGAATCTCTGATCCGCTATTCAATTTCTTTGTCCTCCTCAGTTACGCTACCTAAGTATACGATATGGAAAGATTCATGGTTCCTTCGTCATGCGGAAAAAAGCCTCCTCCCAGTTACCGGCTGGGAAATGCGGAGGCTTCTAGGGAAAAGGGAGGCACCCCTTAACCTATTTTCATTTTATCCGATTAATTTATTTGCGGAAAGCATCTAGGGATTGGTTGATTTCCTTAGTCTGGTTATATACTTGTTGATAAATGCGGAAAAGCTGTTCGTATTGCTTGCTTGCGGATTCGTTGGGACGATATATTCGTGCGTGTTTCACGAATACTTCCCCGCATGCGTCCAGCGTCGGGAACCAACCGCATCCGACCGCAGCCAGCATGGCCGCGCCAAGACCCGGACCCTGCTCGTTCTCTAGCGCAACGACATTCGCGCGGAATATATCCGCCTGCATCTGCAGCCATAGCGGATTTTTCGCGCCGCCGCCGATCGAGACAATCGTGTCTACCGACTTACCCGCGGCGCGGAACATGTCAATGGATTCGTTCAGGGAGAAAGTGATTCCCTCCATAACTGCTCGAGCGAAATGCGCTCGCGTATGACTTCCATCCATGCCGATGAAGCTGCCGCGAATTTTCGCGTCGGGATGAGGCGTACGTTCGCCGACGAGGTAGGGCGTGAACAGCAAACCGTTCGAGCCTACAGGGATATCTTCGATCCCTTCCAGCAAGGAGTCGAAGGATTCGCCGTTGGCGAACGTATTGCGGAACCAGCTTAGCGAGTAGCCAGCC
Source organism: Cohnella silvisoli (assembly GCF_021190915.1). GTDB lineage: Bacteria > Bacillota > Bacilli > Paenibacillales > Paenibacillaceae > Cohnella > Cohnella silvisoli. The sequence continues at coordinate 23,702 of NZ_JAIOAP010000013.1, read as the reverse complement.
GCTAGCGTGACTCCCATCGCGTAGTATGCATTTTCCTTCCCGTGGTTGAAGAAGTGCACCTTGCCTGCGTAATCCGCGGATGCATCGGCTTCGTAGGTCAAGATGACACCCGATGTCCCGATGCTGCACAAGGTGAGTCCCGGAGAGAGAATGCCCGCTCCGATCGCTCCGCAAGCGTTGTCTGCTCCGCCGGCGAACACTTTGGTCGTAGGCGACAACCCTGTTGCTCGGGCAGACTCCGGCGAAATCGTGCCTACGTAAGCACCTGCTTCAACGAGCGGTGGACAGAAAGCTGACGGCAGCTTAAATGCGGCGAGAACTTCCTCGCTCCAGATTTTGTTCGCGACATCCAGCAACAGCGTACCTGCAGCATCGGAAAGATCCATGTGGGCGGCTCCCGTCAAACGCAGACGCAAATAGTCTTTCGGCAGCAGGAAATGGCTCGCTCGTGCGAATACATCCGGCTCATTCTGCTTAACCCACAGAATCTTCGGCAAAGTAAAGCCTTCGAGCGCGGGATTGCGGGTGACGGACAGCAGCTTGTCTTGGAGCGTTCTTTCGATCTCCCGGCACTGCTCGGTCGTGCGCGTATCATTCCATAATATGGCTCTGCGAACGGGCTGGTTATTGGCATCGAGGAGGACAAGTCCGTGCATTTGACCGGAAAAGCTGATTCCTTCGATACTGTCTCGGTTGACACCGGAATTAGAAAGTAACTCCTGTAGCGCACCCGTCGTACCGGTCACCCAATCCTCTGGCTCCTGCTCGCTCCAGCCGGTTTTATCGTGATATAGCGGATATTCACGGGTAACCTCGGATTGGACAGTGCCATCCTGTCTAACGAGAAGCGTCTTGACCGCGCTCGTTCCCAAATCTACGCCAATGACATATTTCATGGGGGGGTCTCCTTACACGCTGAAGATGACGTCGTTCAAAGTCGCTTTAATTTGCTCCAACCGAGCGGACTCATTGCGGATTGGCTTGGCTTGCAGGACATAGGCTTCCAGCGATTTCAACGTCGCTTTACCGGAAACGATCTCTGCGCCGATTCCTTCGTTGAAGCTGCGGTAACGATTGCCGATAATATCATCCAGTACGCGATCATCGATGAGTTTCGCCGCTGCCTTTAAGCCGCGGGCGTAAGTGTCCATTCCCGCAATGTGAGCAAAAAACAAATCCTCGTCTTCGAACGAAGAGCGACGGACTTTAGCGTCGAAGTTCACGCCGCCGCGGCCTATGCCGCCTTCATTCTTAAGAATCTCGAACATAGCAAGCGTTGTCGAAACCAGGTCCGTCGGGAATTCATCCGTATCCCATCCGAGCAGCATATCGCCTTGGTTCGCATCAATCGAGCCGAGCATACCGTTAATACGTGCCGTACGAAGTTCATGCTCGAAAGTATGGCCCGCCAGGGTAGCGTGGTTAGCTTCAATGTTAAGTTTGAAATGTTGCTTCAAGCCGTAGCTTTGAAGGAATGCGATTGCCGTGGCGGAATCGAAATCGTACTGGTGCTTGGAAGGTTCCATTGGCTTAGGCTCAATCAAGAATTGAGCGTCGAAGCCGATTTCCTTAGCATAATCAACCGCCATATGAAGGAAACGTCCCAGGTTATCGAGTTCCAGCTTCAAGTCGGTGTTAAGCAATGACTCGTAACCTTCGCGACCGCCCCAGAATACATAGTTTTCCGCTCCGAGCTCTTTGCCGACTTCTAGACCTTTTTTCAACGTTGCTGCCGCGTATGCAAATACTTCTGCGTTATTCGTCGTGCTTGCGCCATGTACATAACGCGGGTTCGTGAATAGGTTTACCGTGTTCCATAGCAGCTTCTTGCCAGTCGACTTCTGGTAATCCTTCAACATAGCCACGATTACATCGAGATTTTTGTTTGTCTCGGCCAAAGTTGCGCCTTCCGGAGCGATGTCCGCATCATGAAAGGCGTAGAAGGGTACATTTAATTTCTCCAGCAACTCGAAGTTAGCTTCTACGCGTGCTTTCGATTTATCGAGAGGGGACAAGGAATCCCAGCTCCGGACTGCCGTGCCTGCGCCGAATGGATCCGCGCCGCTGGCGTTGAACGTATGCCAGTAAGCGACCGCGAAACGGAGGTGTTCCTCCATCGTTTTGCCGAATACGATTTCTTGCGGGTTGTAGTGCTTAAATGCGAAAGGATTTTTCGAAGCGCGTCCTTCGTACTGAATCTTGGGCACATTAGTAAACTTACTCATTAGTTTGTTGCCTCCTTGTAAGCGATATCAAGTTTCTTAACTGACATCAGCATAGCATGGGTGGACTTAGTTTGTCTATTCAATAAACTAAGTTTTTGGGATGGTTATGTGGTATGATAAACGTAATTTGATGATAAGGAGTCACTTGGCTCAAATGACGACACCTACCGGCGATCAAGCCTTAATTAAGCGCATTAACACAGCCATCGTGCTGGAATATATATTGCGGGGATCTCCGCTCTCGCGCGCTCAGATTTCCGAACAATCCGGTCTGAATAAGGCGACCGTATCAAGTCTTGTTCAGGATCTGATTGACGGTTCGCTGGTCAAAGAAATCGGAACGGGCCAATCAAGCGGCGGGCGTAAGCCGGTCATGCTTGAATTTATTGCAACGTCGGGTTATGCCATCGGCATTGATCTAGGCGTTAACTATATTCGCGGAGTATTAACCGATTTACGCGGGGGGATCGTTGCGGAACGTACCTCCTCTCTTCATTATCCCGAACCGGAAGTGGCTGTCGAGCAGTTGTGCGGTTGCATTGAAGAACTGATGGCAGAGGCACCGGCAAGCCCTTATGGGATTGTCGGCATAGGAGTCGGGGTGCCGGGTCTTGTTGACGAGAGCGGAGTTATCCTGTTCGCTCCCAACTTGAAGTGGCGGGACGTTCCTCTGCAGCGTCAGTTAGCTGAGCGGTTCGGATTGCCTGTGACGATAGATAATGAAGCAAACATGGGCGCTCTCGGGGAGCAAAAATACGGAGCCGGCCGCAGCATCAACAATCTGATTTATGTCAGCGTAGGCATCGGGATTGGTACGGGGCTGATCCTGCATAAGATTTTGTACAAAGGAGCATCCGGATTCTCCGGCGAAATGGGCCATCTCTCGGTCGAGGCCCACGGCAAGAACTGCACCTGCGGCAACCGTGGCTGCTGGGAAATGTACGCCTCCGAGCAGGCTTTGTTGGAGCAGGCTTCGGGGCTTGGGTTTGATAGCTTAGAGAGTTTGTTGGCTGCCGCCGCTGCTGGGCGAGAGGACGTGCTGGAGCTATTCACGGGTATCGGCGAGTACCTCGGTATTGGCATCGCCAATATCGTCAACGTATTCAACCCCGACGCCGTCGTTATCGGCAACCGCATGAGCCAGGCTCGTCCATGGCTCGAAAGCGTGTTGCGACAAACCGTCGTGCAGCGCGCCCTCGGCTTCCATCTGCGCAAGGTACAGCTGCTTTTCGCCGAGCTCGGCGAGCGCTCCTCCATGATGGGCGCCGCCGAGATGGCGATCGCCGGCTTCTTCACTCGCGTGAAGTCGGTGTAATTGCCGACACAATGCTCGCCGGGAGAGGCTCGCGTGTGGTTTACGAAGCGCGTTGTGTGTTTAAGGCGCTTTTTGTATGGCGCCACGGCGGCGTGTTGTGTGGCGCTGCTGGTACTAGGTTGTGCGGTGGAACACGGCTGGAAGTTGGGTGCTCATGTTGCCGCGAGTACGATTTTTCGGGATGTAGTCGGGGTGTTCTTGGATTTCGTCGATGTTCGAGGATTCAAGTTACGGTTTCCGATTCTAGTTGGAAAAACTCCCATTAGTTCGTTCGGATTCGAGGAATATGGAAGACTAGTTGGAATAAGTACCATTAGATCAACTGAAAACGTGCAAATAACAAATTTGAGGATTAAGTAAGCGTACTTTTTCCAACTAGTTCTAAGATCATCGGTTCCCACCGATAAACTAGGTGGAGGAAATCCATCTAGTAAACTATTTATCCGGTTAGAAATTTATGCTATAAATTAGTATATAATTATATGAATATTTCAAGGGTCAAATCATCCTATTTCAATATGGAAAAGAGGTTGGGACGATGAGCGACAAGTTGGCAGAAATGGCGGAGTTGCTTAAGTTGTTAGGAGATAAGACGCGCCTCGCGATGCTAGGACTTCTTCAGGAACGAGACCTCTGCGTCGGAGATATTGTTGAGTTGCTAGGCACTAGCCAACCAAATGCTAGCCAGCATCTGCGCCGATTAAAGAGCGCCGGTCTGGTACGGGAAGACAAACGTGGCCAATGGGTATTCTATTCCTTGAATCTGGACGACTTCCCGGACCTGCGCGTCTTCTTGTCCCAACTGCCGGGACGGAAGGAACGGCTTCGCTCGCTTGCCGAATTACCTGAACGTGGTTAACACCTCCGCCGATATCGCTCTATGCTAACATCTTTCCAGCTCTCCTAATTCAGATAAAATAAAAGAACCACAATGAGAGAGATCTCTACCTGTGGTTCTTAGCGTTTTATAAATGATTATGCCGTTCTCGCACAACCTTGATCACATAGACCGCATTTACTCCATCTTTTCTTATGATCAGGTTGAGTTGCTTTCCCCCTTCCCATCTAACGTCAACCCTATCCATTCTGTTATATTACTGTCAATTGTGGTGCCCGCCGTCAATTCAGATGCTAGTAAACAACACGATTTCAGTCTCCCTATCATAATCAATCGACTAGTTAATGTAATAAGGGTTTCCAATAAATTTGACTACAAGACATCGGGTTCGAGAGGACGCCAAATATTAAAAAAGTATGTTTGTTCGGTTATGCCCTGTTCGCTGTTTACAGCATGGACCTGCACCTTCACCGCATTTAATCCAGTTGACAAACTCAACACGTAGTCTCCGAATACGTCGGGAGTGATAGGAATATCATTCAACTTAACAAAATCAATAATAGCGTCAGGATTGTCCTTCGTAAGCTGTAGCGTCAATAAATCATTATTGAAGTCGACGGGAATATCAACGGAAGTCTTGTAATTCCCCGCATTGAAAAACTCAGGCAGTAGCGTACTCGGGCTATAAAATGATTCTTTCGATAGACAAACATTTGCTAGTGTTGCATTCGTATCTGATAAATCGATTCAGCGAATTAATACATATTTATAAGTTTTTGTTGCAACGCCCAGCGATGAAGTGATAACAAGATGATGAATGTTAAGGTTCGTCTCGAGCGGAAAGATCCATTGTTCACTGAATTGCCGTTCTCTTTCCATTATCGGGACGCTATCAAGCGTAACTGAAACGGATGCTTGCGGATCTACCGTCTGTACTAGAAGGTCCATATTCAATTCGCTGGGTGCGAGTTGGATAGTGGATTCCTCCGTCTGTCCTAGATCAAAAACGAACTGACTGGTATTAGGTGTCAATGCCAATTGTGAAATATCCGGGTTCAATGGCGGTTCCTGAGGTTCCGATATTGTCAAGTTTATGGTGTAAGAAACCGGATACTGGCCCATCGGGCCAAAAACTTTGACATCAATGTAGTTTTCACCGATATGTACATTGTTGATGTAGTATCCACCGTCTTGGGATGCGGTTTGCCCGTTTAACGATACAATGACGATGCTGTAGTTCCAAGCTAGTTCAGATAATTCAACGTTCAGTACATATGTCCCCGATAAGGTTCCCGATCCATTGTAATAGCCTTCTCCATCTGGCACAAGATCGATCGGAGACTGCTCCGGGGACTTTAAAGTTAAGGTAGCATCCGTAAAAATTTTCGTCTCCTCACTATAAGAACCACCTACCAACACTGCCAAATCGAGATAAAAGTTAGTCATTTCACTTGTTTCAGGATCAGGGGCGCTATACTCGAATGAAATAATGTGATACCCATTACTCAATGGACTAATTGTAATAGGATCCGGATAAGTGATGTCGGGTTGTTGAACGCCATCGATACTCATCATGATATTCGTAGCGTCATTGTTAAATATTGCCGTTAGATCAAAAGTATTCGTAGACAGGTCCGGCATTTCCAAACGATATCTTGAGTAGTTGGAACTACCAAAATCGAAGTTAACTTTGGCAATGGGCCAAGCTACGCCACCACCTACCGGATTGGCATTTATACTCCCCACTCCTGTTGGCCAGCTCCGTTTAAGTTGGACTGTGTATACGAATAGACCCCCTGAGTTCTTGAGAACAACCGTCACATCCGTTTTGCTCTTTGTAATCGGAATAGAATAACCAGTTCCTACGTTAATGGCATTCCAAAATGTCCCCGGTTCTCCCTCATAATACACGGAAACATCAACATCGGAGCCATAATCTAACGAGAGTGCAACATTCTCTACATTCGATGCGACTATAGCTTCATACTCCGTTGTAGAATTGCCGGAAGTAACTTCTATCGGATTACCTAGAGGATCTTGATCCTGCAAGAAAACCCCATTCAATCGATAGGCGACAGGCACTTCATCGCTTTGTAAAATCGTCAATTCATAGGTTTCATGAAATAATCCTGTAAAGTCTCTTACAACAATATCATATTGATTAAAGCCAGCGGTCAGCGGCACAAGATAACTACCTATCGTATTTGGAATACGCGGTAACGGGTCATTACTTCCCTTCACAAAAACTTGTTTGTTGTTCATAGCCGGGAGATCAATTTTTATGTTGCTAACATCCGAACCCACTTGAGCAAAGTAGCTTAATTTTCCTGATCGGGTTGGGGCAAATATTGAATTTTCTACAACTGACAATTGGATATCGCCAATCGCAGTCCACGCTGGGTCTTTGGGTACGTTCACAAGGGTTAACGGATAACTACTGCTAAGACCTCCCGAATTGTAAAATTTTAAAACATAGCTATTAACCCCAACTCCTATATTGCTGATCGATCTAAGTCCTCCTGAAGCTTCCCATGATGCAATTTCTGTAACTTGATTATTAGCAAGGAACAACTTCGCTGATGTTACGCCATAACTAGCGTTATAAACTAGGTTCATGTCGAATCTGCTTATTGAGCTAGTCGAATGTACTGCGAAGTTGGTGAATCCAACATTTTGCCATTCAAGCGGTTGCTCCATACTCATTGTCGTCCAAGTGGAGACCTCCAATGGCTGTTCTAAATGTGGTCCCCGCACGATATTGAGGTAATAGGTCATTGTGGTGTGTTGATCTTGTGCAAGAGTTTTGATCGTAAAAATATTGTCCCCAACGCTCAACACCGTGTCAAAGTAATCTCCCAACAACGATTGCGAATTTACACTCACAATTGATGCCGCAGCTTTATTTAAGTTCATTTTAAACCTTATTTTATTAAACTCATAAGGAAGATAAACGGGTATCGTCGTATTTTCCGTTTGAGCATAAGTTCTTACCCCGTATGATGTATTCCAATTTCCGGAGAAATCTTTATATTCGACTGCAATCCCGCTAAGGGTCGCATCCATCTGGGAGGCAGGCCCTAGATCTCTAACTATTCTATAGGTGTAATAACTGTGTCCATATCCGTTTTGTGATACAACGGATATTTTTACTTCATTGATCGTCGAACCTAGATTAAGAGCATAACTTCCGGCAGTTGGTTCTATAGTGTTTTCATTTAATTTAGCGGTAATAGTAGCACCTGGATCAGCAGTTTGAACCGTCATATTTAGGCTGGAAATATTAGAAGCCAGATCTATTCGTTGAGGCTCGTAAGCATTAGGATTAAATACAAAATCGTTCAAACCGCCAAAAGCTATGGAAGTAACATTCGCATTACTTGGGTTCCCAGTCTCACTATTGGTATTACGAGTAACTGTAAACGTATAAACCTGAGGGATCCCTATTGGCGTAATTGGTGGAGATACGACTCCTAACAAGAAAAAGTTATCTAAAGACGCCACCAGAGGCGCATTAAAGGCTGGTCCTTTGTTAACCTCCGTAAGCGTTATTGTAATCGTATTCTGACCTACATTTAGAGGAATGCTTAAAGGATTTCCCGCATTAAGCCCCCCGGCTTTGAAAACTCCATTAATAGAGTAAGCTATTCTCAAATTGTTATCACTGATTGTACCAATGGTCAAAGCTAAATTTTCTGTAGTGTAGGGGACTGACAATGACTGTGAAGAAGCTGAAGGATTAAACGTAAATCCGTTAATTGCCGCGGGGATAGAAACACCACCGCTACCTACAAGATTCCGATCTCTATTAACCGTTACCTTGTAGGTTCTCGTGGTTGTCCCGTTTTGTGCCGTAACGACTACCCTAATATCGGTAGATTGACCCGCATCGTTCAGTGTAATCGACTTAGTTCCTCCGCTGTTTATAGATACGTCGTCCACTTTCACTGTTGTGAAGGAATTGGAAACAAGGGTCGGAGAAACATTAAGACTGCTTGTCGTATTGCTTACATTCATCACATAATTCTCGGTTGCCGGATTAAACAATATTAAATTAGACTGCTCACTGCCTGGAATTCCAACAAACAAACCTTGCAACTCCGCAAAAGATGAACCCGCACGGGTAATGGTAATCGTATAGGTATTTGTTTGACCATTCTGAGCCGTAACAACAACCGTGATCGTATTTACTCCCACATTCAAACTGATCGTTTCGCTCAAACTTCCGCTAGTTACCGCTACGTTATTCACCTTAATGGTTGCAGAAGCTTCTGCGACGGTCGGTCTTACCCTAATTCCCGCAACGTTGTTCGGAACTGTCGTCGAATAGGACGTTGTCGTCGATACGAACGTTGGTGCAAGCACAACCGTTGCCGGAGATGCAGCAGCATCCACAACTTGCAATCCAGACAACGCTGGCAAAGATGCAGTTGGAGGCGTAGTATTCGTGGAACTCGGTGACGGGCTCGACGAAGGGCTCGGACTCGGAGATGGAGACCCACTGCCCTGCTTAACCTTCTCCTCCTCCCGCTTCTGCTTCTCCGCTTCGAAACGGACTTTGTCCGCCTCGGCTAACTGCTTCTCATATTCTTCCTGCGCTTTCTTCTTCTGATCTTCCAACGCTTTCTTGTTGGCATCTTCCTTGGCTTTGCGATCTTCGTTCAGCTTCTTTAATGTTTCTTCACTCTTCTTGCGGTCGGTTTCCTCTTGTTTCTTGCGGTCTTCCGTTTGCTTCTTCGCCTCTTCGTCTTTCAGGCGTTGGGCTTCCTTCTGCTTCTGCTCTTCATCGGTTAATTGAAGCTCTTTCTTGGACAAGTCGACGGTAATACCGGATTGCTTGTGAACTTCTTCGATAATTTGATTCAATCTTTCTTGCGTTAGCAAGCCGCTCTTAACGGCCTGATCGGCAATGGCGCCAATCAGGTTGCCTGTGTTCGACTTGAACCGGGCTAGGTCTTCCTTCGTGTCCCCGAGATTTTCAGGCACCCCGTTGTTCTCGTACTGCTCAACATAGTGTTCATTCTCCGCAAGAATAGCCGCGGCATTTTCCAAGATGGCTTGTACGATGCTTGTATCGCTTTGCTTCATTAATAGCTCAAGGTCGACGGGAGCAATCGTAATTTCCGAGTCTCCCTCCTTGTTCTCGGTAAACAATGCGTTCTGCGTTGGATAGACATCTTTACTTTCAGAGCTCGCACCACCAGAGTCTTTGGAACTCGCGTTAACGACACCTGCGGCAACCGTAAGGTGCGTGGCGCCCGTATTCGGATCTACAGTAACAAGCAGATGGGTTCCCCGTACGCCCATGACCGCCGTCGGAGTTTCCAATGAAAATTCGTCGTCCTTGGACGCGATCGATTTAACGTCAACCCAAGCCGAGCCGTTAAACATACTTACCTTGGTACTCGTCCCCTTGCTGTTTTTCAACTTGGAGAAAGTGAGCGTCGTATTGGCCGACACGGCCATTTTATCGTCTTCGGACGTCCCGTTGGCAAATTGAAGAGACGCAGAGCTACTTGCCCCCGTCGATAGGATATCGCCCTCGTTCAGGCTCATCTTGGCGAACGCCGTGAATTCCTTGGAGCCTCCGGCTTTTTTCACCTTGACGGTACCCTTCATTTCCTTAATTACGGCCACGCGCGTAGAAGCGGCTGACACATCTTTGGCGAATACGCCAAGTACAGGCATTACCACTAACAACGATAGGATAAAATAGACTATAGACTTACGAAACATAAGAATCCCCCTGACTAAAGTTGTACATCTATTGACACTTGCAATTATTGACTATGTAAAATAATCCAACATACCTCATTCTACTAGATTTCAGCATAATTTCGACACTATTTTATTAAATTCTGTAAAATTTCTGAACAAAAACTCATAATTTCGACATAGAAAACACAATAGGAAAGAAGAAATCCAAATTAAAATTGATATTGTAATCAAAAACTTATATATTATTACATATCGTAATTTAATTACTCGAAAAATTTTCTTATTGAAAAAATATATTTTTCACGAAGGAGTTGTCCCCCATTGCATCAAATCGATGACATCGACCGCCAGATTATCAAAGCGCTGAACGCCAACGGAAGAATATCCTACACGGATTTGGCCAAGGATATCGGGCTCTCGCGCGTAGCCATCCAGACGCGAATAAACGCCCTCATGGAAGAAGGCGTTATCGAACGGTTTACCGCCGTCATTAATCCGGAGAAAATCGGGATTACCGTATCGGCTTTCTTTAACGTTGAAGTCGAACCCCAATGTCTGAAAGAGGTTGCGGACACTTTAGCCGATGAACCGGCCGTCACGAGCCTTTATCATATGACCGGCCCTAGCAAGCTGCATATGCACGGTTTGTTTACGAACAATAAAGAGATGGAAACATTTCTGAATGAGAAGCTATATAAACTTCCCGGCATTATGAGCGTGGATTGTCAGATTCTGATCACCCGGTATAAGAGCCGTATGGGAATGAGGTTATAAAATATGACCGAGCAAACGAACGATCGCCAATATGCGCAGCTCGCCTGGGCAATGGGTAAAACCGGCATTCTCGGATACGGCGGAGGCCCTTCCGTTATTCCGTTAATCCGATACGAAGCGGTTACCCGTTACCGATGGCTGGAAGATGACGAGTTCGGAGAAATTCTCGCTATCGCCAACGCGCTTCCCGGTCCGATCGCCACCAAGATGGCCGCTTATCTCGGCTATCGCCAGAAAGGCGTGCTTGGCTCTATTGTAGCCGTACTCGCCCACATCCTTCCTTCCGCGATCGCCATGATCTGCTTGCTCTCATTCGTTGAATACCTAAGCAACTCAGAAGTTATACAAGGAATGATAGTCGCGGTTATGCCGGTTATTTCCGTCATGCTCGGGGTCATGGCCTACGAATTCGCCAAAAGAGCCTATAAAGGTTTGGGTAAAATCATGGTCGTCGTCTTCTGCGGGATTGCATTCGTGCTGCTTCAGCTCATTCCCGTTCATCCGGCGATTGTCATTGCTCTCTTCCTCACCTACGGTGCCGTGCATTTCCGGATAACGGATCGCCTGAAAGCAAGGCGCGCCAAAGCTGGAGGAGAAGCCTCATGAGCAGCCTTATCGATCTTTTTCTCGGTTTCTTCCTATCGAATGTGCTTGGATACGGCGGAGGCCCAGCCTCGATCCCGCTTATGTACCAGGAAATCGTCAATCATTATCATTGGACTTCGGACCATCAATTTTCCAACCTATTAGCGCTTGGCAATACTTTACCCGGACCGATTGCCACCAAAATCGCCGCATTCGTGGGGTATGATGTAGCAGGAATCGGCGGCGCTCTGATCGCTCTGGCTGCAACCGTCATTCCTTCCGCTGTCGCTCTTATCGTGTTGCTCCGAATCATGCAGCGTTACCGGCAATCCTCGGTAGTCAAAGGAATGACCCTTCTCGTGCAGCCGGTCATCGCCATCTTAATGCTGCTGCTCACCTGGCAAATGGGCAGAACCTCCATACATTCCTTAGGGTTATGGCAATCGATAATCATTGCCGCTATCGCGCTGTGGGCGATGGAAAAACGTAAAATCCATCCCGCCTTCGTTATCCTTTGCGCGTTCATTTATGGCGGGGCAGTCGTCCCTCATCTGTGATTCGAAAATGGATAGTCAATAGTAAAAAGCCGAGGAGAAACGGGGCTTATTGACCCTGAATCTCTCTCGGCTTTATGATTTCCGGTATCGCACACGGTTAGCCCGGCAAATCCGCAGCAGCATCAACGATTTGTCCCATGGTGAAGGAAACGCACGAGAGTCTGTCTGATTGGACTCTCTCTTCTCTGTCATAGAGATTCCAAAGCTCATACCTGCTTTCATCAGTCAAAATATATTGTTCCTAGGCTTCATTGGCAGGATCGATAATCCAATATTCAGGTATTTGATAGGCAGCGTAAGACTTGAGCTTTTGTTGTTTATCCCGTTTGACAGAATGGGGGGATAAAATTTCCGCTACCAAGTCGGGAATACCTTCGATGCCTCTGCGCGTGATGATTTCCATTCTACTGCGATGAACCATAACGAGATCTGGCTGACGAACTTCCTTCGCAGACAGGATAAGGTCAACCGGGGATGCAAAAATAATATATTCCAATTGGCAGTTATTCGTAAGCAGCGTTTGCATTTGATAACTGATCACTTGATGTTTGGGAGATGGGGCGGGAGACATCAATTCAAGTACGCCATCGGCCACTTCGTAACGTTTGCCGTCATCAGGAAGCTGTGCATAATCGTCATACGTTACTTGTTGCTCCCGAATGATGGGTTGGTTATCGCGTTCCTTCACCAAAGCGCCTCCTCTTATCAAGTAGATCTCTTTCTTGTATATTATCAAACAATTATTCTATGGTTCAAGCCGCTATATACTTAAAAAAGAAGCCTCCGACACCAGATAGGCGATGTCGGAAGCTTTCATAGCTCAACAAATCTGAACTACCCCTGCTAAATTACTTCTCGCTAGCGATAACCTCGTTAATGCCTTCTTCCATTTTCTTCAAATCCTCAACCGGAGCCTTGCCGTCGATAACGTTTTTGAACGTAACGTCTACGAACTTCTGCGCTTTGCTTGCCCAAGGCTCCATAAATCGGACCGGTGTCTTGATTTCTGCATTCAGCATATAATCCAATCCATCGGCCAAATCAGTGTGACCTGCTGTCTTCAGCGTATCGAAGTAGGCTTGAGCGGAAGGTTTATATGTCGTAGGAGCAACCGGGAACTTCTGCAATACCGATTCGTACATCTCCGTCGATACATACTTGATCAGCTTGTAGACGGCTTCCGGATTTTTGACGGAAGCGGGGCTGGCGAAACCAACCGCATCGTATACCGCTACGGATTTATCAACGATCGGAGCAGGAGCATAACCCCATTCTAAGTCAGCTGCCGTACGGATCAAATCATCCGCATACCATTGACCGGCTTGCATCATCGGAACTTTGCCTTCTTTGAACAAGTTCGGGTAATTATCCGTGCTAGTGTTGAAAGGGGCAATGTAGTTGTTTGCAACACCATCCCGATATAGATTTACCGCTTCGATTAGCTTGTCGCTAACGGTTACTTTGGAAGTTGTAGTAATCCCTTCGGTGAAAGGAGCACCCAAGGATGCCGCATAGTTGTTCAAGCCGAAAACATCAGCCATTTGAACGGTATACAGTCCGAACGTCTGCACTCCGCTTTCTTTCTTGGCAAGCTTCTTAGCTGCATCCATCATTTGTTGGTAAGTCCAGCCTGCTGCCGGCTCCGTTACTCCAGCGTCTTTAAAGAGTTTTTTATTGTAGAAAACACCGTAAGTATTCATCAAGCCAGGGATACCGTATAACTTACCGTCTGCTTGCCAGTTCGGGACGATGCCCGGATAGAAGTTGTTGAAAAACTCGCCGTCGTCCGTCAGCTTTGAGGTCCAATCAAAGAGTTGACCCTTTGCCCCCGAGATAAGCTCGATATTATTACCTACCATGAAGACGTCAGGGGCTTGGTTTATCGAGATTAACTGACTGATTTTGGTATCGTAGTCTTTCAAAGGAGATGGCAATACTTCGACTGTAATGCCAGGGTTCTCGTCCTCGAACTTCTTCATCGATTCCTGAATCGCTTTCGTCATATCTGGACCTTCCCAGGTCATCATGGTCAATTTGACGGCTTCCGCTTTAGGTGATTCGGAAGCAGAAGGACTGTCGCTCTGTGCCGCTTTGCTCTCCGACGGAGCGTTTGAGGCTTCATTGTTCGACTTCTTCGAACATGCCGCCAATACCCCCATTACTAACAATATTGCGATTATAAAAATCCCTGTTTTTTTCAAAATCATGACCTCCTGATAATGTGTGATTAGATAGTTGTTTGTTAGCTTTCCTTGCCGATTCAGCCGCTCACCGCAGCGGCCTCACCCCCTTAAAGGGTTTTTCTAGCTTATTTGATACCTGCGCTGTTTAACGATCCCAGACCTTGCATAAAATATTTTTGAGAGAAGAAGAAAAGTAGCAGCACTGGCAGCATATAGAGCAAATTGGCGGCCATGAACAGATTCCAAGTATTGCCGTATTGCGAGCTGAACGCGGCGATCGCCATGGACAACGGCCACAAATCGGCATCCCGCAAATAAATAAGCGGCAATAAATATTCATTCCATGAAGCTTGGAAAGCTAAGATAACCATCGTGGCAACTAGCGGCATGCTGATCGGTACGATGATCCGGGTCAAAATTTGAAGGTGAGACGCGCCTTCGATTTTCGCTGCCTCGTCGAATGCGAAAGGAATGGAGCTTAGAAATTGTCTCGACAGGAAAATAAAGAAGGGATTTCCGAAATAAGCAGTTAAGATCAGAGGCCACCATGTGTTATAAAGCCCCAATTTAGCGAAGATATAGAACACCGGAATTAAGCTGACGATTTGAGGAAGCATCATACTTCCTAGGAAAGCGAAAAACCACATCCGGCGCCCGGGAAACTGGATCCGACTTATGCCGTAACCGATCAAAAGCGAACTGACCGTCTGCCCTAAGGTAATTAGCCCCGTAATAATTAGACTGTTCGAGAACACACGGAGAAAATGTATCGTATCCGCACCGTCAATGAAGTTCCGGAAATGGAATTCTCGGGGAAACCATTCAGGCGGCACCTTGAACATCCCGCTATTGCTGGACAAAGCGATTGTTATCATCCACAGAATCGGATAGATCATCGCTACAGACAGCACCAGAAGAGCGGCAAGTCTTAATATCCCTTTTGTCGGCCGGACTTGCCATTCCTTCGAAGGGACGATGGCGGCTTTAGTTTGTGCATTCATCGTCGCGACCCTCCTATTTCATTTCGTTCTCGTAATAGACAAACCGCTTTGATAAACCAAAGGCGATAATAGTGAAGATCAAAATAATAAAGAACAATATCCATACTTGCGCGATTGCATAGCCGAATTCATAACCGCGGAAGGCATTACTGTAGATGCTCAGGTTCAATAAATTGAGGGACATGTTAGGAGATGCAGGATCACCCGCTAATATCGACGGCTGAACAAATGTTTGAAAAGCCG
Source organism: Cohnella silvisoli (assembly GCF_021190915.1). GTDB lineage: Bacteria > Bacillota > Bacilli > Paenibacillales > Paenibacillaceae > Cohnella > Cohnella silvisoli. The sequence goes on along the minus strand of NZ_JAIOAP010000013.1, from coordinate 8,266 downwards.
TGATGAGACCGGTAATCAGTTGGAGGAACAATATAGGTGTAAGCAGCGGCAACGTTATCCGACTGAACTTCAGCCAGCCTGAAGCTCCGTCGATATCCGCGGCTTCATAAACGTCCGCTGGCACGGATTGCAGCCCGCTCAGGAAAATAATCATGTTCGAGCCTACGCCCCATAGATAGATGAGCGTTAAGGAGAGCAATGCCATTTTGTCACCGGACAACCAGTCAACTCCTTCTATACCAAACAACCGAAGGATGTTATTAGCAAGCCCATATTGTGGCTGGTACATATACATCCACAACGTAGCCGTCGCAACAACAGGAATGACGACCGGTAAATAAAACAAAGTACGGAAGAAACGAATAGCGGGAAGCTTCTTGTTCAGCAGCATGGCGAGCAATAAGCCGAATACAAGCCCTAAAGGAACACTTACAATTGCATAAGTTATGGTGAGCCTTATCGAAGACCAGAAAGTTGGATCTGTATGGAACATGTATTCGAAGTTTTTCAGGCCGATATATGTCGGTTTGTCGAAGCCGCTCCATTTGGTCATCGAGAAGTACACTGAGGATAGCAAAGGGTATGCAACGAAAATCAGAAATCCCAATATACCCGGGAGAATAAACAGATATCCCGTCAGCGTGTCTCTTCTCGCTCTATTGAACGTCAACTGAACTCGCATTTCATCACCCGCTTAATGTATGAATTAAATGACTGTCTCCGATAAGGGTGCACGGGTTTTTAGCCAGCCCGCAACGAACTGCCCGAACAAGCTGTTCGCCCAAGCGAACCATTTCCTTGTATACCGTTCCGGATCGTCGCAATGAAAGCTCTCGTGCATAAAACCCGTTCCAGCTGTCGTTTGAATAAGAGCGTTTATGATTTCAGCTTGCTCGGACGAATCCGTGGATGTAAGCCCTTGCATAATTAGGCCAATATGCCATATAAATCCTCGCGGGGTATGGGGACTTCCGATCCCTTGCGCATAGTGCCCCGCAAAGTAATAAGGATTCGCAGTACTGAGGACGAAAGCTCTCGTTCTCTGGTAAAGCGGATCGTCCGTGCCACGATAGCCGAGGTACGGGATAGATAGAAGGCTAGGGACGTTGGCATCGTCCATTAGATTATAGTTTCCATAGCCATCTGTCTCGTATGCGTAAATATCGCCCAATTCCGGATGACGGTAGATGCCATAGTTTTCGATGCCAAATTCGATTTCCTGTTGGAGCTTCTCGGCTTGCTGCGCAAGCTCTTCGTCGCCGTAGATGGATCTTGCTATCTCTGCCGCATACTTGAGAACAACGACCGCAAACATGTTTGCGGGGATCAGATAACCATACTTACAAGCATCGTCGCTAGGTCGGAATCCAGACCAGACCATTCCCGTATAATTCGTTCTCGTTCCCCTGCCTTCAAACGGAAGGGTATCAGAGGGCAATGTCTGCTTCTCCCTTTCTCTTTCGAAATAATAGGGGGATAACACATCATGTCGTTGTTCCACAATCATCGTTCTTATTACGGTACTCAGCATCTGATGCAGCTCGTCTGTGAATACCGCTTGATCTCCTGTAGCCGACCAATAGTCGTGACACAATTGAATCGGGTAACACATGGAGTCGAGCTCGAATTTCCGTTCCCATATCCAAGGCCCCATAACCGTAAGGTCAGTTTGATGTCCGTTACTGTTTGAATCCTTATTGAATGCGTTTGCATAAGGGTCCAAAAGTAAGTAATTTACTTGCCGTTGAATAAGTCCTCGTATTAATCTCCTTAATTTCTCGTCTTCCTTGGCTAAATGAACATAAGGTCGGATTTGGGCCGACGAATCGCGCAGCCACATGGCAGGGATGTCGCCCGTTATGACAAATGTCGTATCGTCTTCAAGCATTTGCACAGTCGTTTCAAGCGTATTCGGATAACAATTTAGAAACATTCGCGCTAATTCAGGGTCAATGCTCTCCGCTTGTTTCGCTACCTGTTCCATATAGCTTCTAATAGCAGGAAATTCATTCAAGCTTCCATCACATCCTAAGGCATTTAATCGGTCATCATTCGAAAGTAAGCAATCTCTTACAAACAAAAAAATACCATACAAAAGTATGGTATGTCAACATGTTTTATATACTTTAAGATTATTATTTATATACTATCTTATGCTCAACAATGTTTTGAAGAGTTACTCCCTCGTGATTCCACTGTTTATCGAGAAAATCGACCGCCATGCGCCCCATCTCCTCTTCGTTCTGCCTTATAGAAGTGAACATCGGCACATCCCATGACTGATCGGCAGAATCGAAACAGACTATTTCATAGTCCTCTACGCTTTTTCCTTTTTGCAAAAGCACTTTATGGAGGACGATGGCAAGATAATACTCACAGGTTACGAAAGCTTTGACTTTAGGGTTCTGATCGATGAATTTCCCAAGCACCTGCTGATCCACGGCGACTAACATCTTGTGGAAAGATTGTGGCAGCGTGCTGTGTAAATTTGTAATGATGTAGTCGGGACGAACAACGATTCCCCGTTGAATGATTGCGCTAGTATAACCCTGAATTCTGTCTTCGATCGTTGTCGTATTCTCGGCCGGTGTCGATATGAAGGAGATATCCGTATGGCCCTTATCGAGCAAATAAGAGGTAAGCTCTTGCGCCGCTTTTCTATTGTCGGTGCTCACTGAGCATGCCGCGATTCCTTTGAAATACCTATCCACCAATACAAGCGGAAAGCTATCGAGCACAAGTCTCAGAAGGTCGCCGTTATAATGCTCGCCATGGACGGGAAACACGATAAGGCCGTCAACGCCAAGCTTGACGAAATCCCGAATCGCCGCCTCCTCCACTTCTCTCTTATCGTTGGTTAACCTGATTAGAAGATGACAACCCATCGCAGCACAATGCTCTTCGATGGCACGGAACAAGCGCAGCCCGAATGAGTCCGTCATATCTGGAATAAGCAGGCCTACGAGCTTCGAGACAGAGCCGCTGTCGCCAACTTCTCGTACCGGAGAGAAGATATCGTTAGCGGAAGCCTCTTCATTCGTCACATAAGAGCCCTTCCCCCGTATTCTCTCGATATAACCGGATTGCGCCAACAGTTCCATCGCTTTTTTCGTCGTAATCCGACTTACATTATATTCGTCGGCGAGTTCCTTCTCCGACGGAACCCTGTCCCCGGGCTTCAGCTTCTGGACACGGATATCATTCGCAATTCGGTTATATATTTTCTCGTACAATGTCTCCTGCATCGCCAACGCACCCCAGCTCATCTTGGTATACCAAATATATCATCTATATGAATAGCGAGCAATATCTTTTCAATGCAATGTAAAAAGACACCCCTCAAGGTGTCTCTTCACATAATCAGTTTACATTAACGAAAAATCCGGCTTGTAATCCCGGAATTCCGGGTTCTCGCCGCATACCATCAAGCCTTGCCCCCAGTTTACGTGAACGTTCTCGGTTGGCGGATCGGAAGGATCGCGGTACTGGAACAGCACGTTGCGGCGCGGCCTGCTGCTGCGGTTAACGTCCGACCCGTGAATCGTCAAGTAGTTAAAGAACAGGACATCGCCGGCTTTCGCTTCGCACAGAGTTCCCATCGAGATCGGATATTCCTTATGATTGAGATAGTAAGAGCCAACGTGAGGAAGTTGCCCCTCCTTGTGCGTACCCGGAATAACGCGAAGACAGCCGTTCTCTTCATCCGAATCGTCTAGATGAACGCTTGCCGCCAGCATGGAGTGGTTCGCATGGGGGAAATACGGCGCATCCTGGTGCAAAGGGAAGGCTGCGCCTTTTTCCGGCGGTTTAACGAGCATTTTACTATGGTGCAGTTGCACGTTAGGACCGATCAGTTTGGAGAGCACCGCCACCATGTTGGGATGGGAAAGAGCTCTCGTAAAGGCGGCTTCATGGTAATGCACGTCGTGGAATCCTTTAAGCACCAGCTTCTTCAGCTCCTCCGGAGGAATGTAATCCCCCTGCCACGCCGCATTGCCGTCGAACTTCGACTTAGCCGCTTTCTGGATAATCCGCTCTACCGCTTCCCTCATCTCGGTCACTTCCGCGGGAGTAAATACGTTCTTCACCAGCAAATAGCCATTGTCATTGTAAAATTGCGCATCTGCAGCTGTAATCATAATTAAGACAACCCTCCGCTAATTAGTAATGTGATTCTATGTCCTTATTATATATAGGAATTTCGACTTTCGTATTTATAAGGAAGCGCCATCCTTTTGCACATTTACGCCTTCAATATGATAAAATTGTGCTATGCTACGCCTCATGAAAGGATGGTCGTTGTGGTATCCGTTTTCGATAATCTCCACTCCGCTCTCGTCTATCTCAACCAGATCACGACGCTGGAATGCTACGGCGGCGTATTCAAGATCCAGAATTGGGCCGGCCAAGTCAATCATGCGGACAATGTTTTGCATAGACACTCCTTTTTCGAAGTGTGTTATGTAATGGGAGGGAGTGCCGTCTATCTAGATGGGGAAAATGAATTCCAGCTAAAACAAGGGGATTTGTTCTGTTCTCGTCCCCAAGTATGGCACCGGATTCACAAGGGGCGTTCGCTCGGATTGTTATGGATTAGCTTTGAGATCGACGAAAGCCGATCCGCCGCGGAAGCGATTGAGCTTGTTAGGCGTCTAGAGAAAACCGATCGTTATTTCATTAGCAATGCGGATTTCTTACCCGCTGTTCTTGCCTGGCAATCTATGCTCATGCAATCCGGCCAGAGGCAAGGACTACAGGACATCGTAAAACCGCTTGCCAACGGATTCCTGTCTGCATTGATAAGCAGCTTTCAATTTTCCGATGACAACGCACCTAACCTGGAATTGAAGAGCGACCCCACCCGAGCTCTTAAACAAGCTCGAACCTTCATCGCCGATAATTTAACTTTACCGCTGCAGCTCGGAGACATAGCTAGATATCTCCATATCTCCGAACGGCAGCTGTCGAGACTATTCCATGACTACGAATCGCAAACCTTCGTGCAATATATGAGGGGAGAACGCATCCGCAGAGCAGAAGAACTCCTCTCGGAATCCAGCAAAACCATTAAAGAAATCGCCGCCGAGTGCGGCTTTGAATCCGTCCACTATTTCACGCGGGTATTTGCCGAAGCCGTCGGGAAACCGCCTGGACAGTATCGGGAGGAAAACGGTTAGCTCAGCCGTAAATCTTCCCACAAATTCTGGGAATCGTAAACAAGTGCAACCTTATCCTTCAACCTTGCGTCAGTAGACTTGAGAAAGCGGAACAACACCGGCAACGTTCATCGACAAACTAAAAACGCGGAACCCCTCATCGGAGCCCGCGTATTTCGAGAATGTCGCTATTTTTTCCTAGAGTACTCGCCGAGCCGTTACGTAAGCATTTCTCCAATAGTTCGTTTCCATGCTGGTCAACGTTACTCCCTTTTTACTGCTGGCATGCAGCATCATTCCGTTACCCGCGTAAATCGCGACATGGCTGATGCCGCCTCCGCCGGTCCTGAAGAACATGAGGTCGCCGACGCTAAGGTAATCTTTGCTCACTTTCTCTCCGGAATAGGACTGAGAGATCGATGTTCGCGGCAATTCAACTCCGAACTTGCCAAATACATATTGCACGTAGGATGAACAATCGAATTCGGACGTATCCCCGCTTGCGGCTCCATATTGATAAGGCGTACCCAAATGCTCTTTGCCGTAAGAAAGAAGGTCCAGAGACAGCGGCGTCGCTGCGCTCGCTTGCGAAGACGAGCTAATAGCCGTTCCTAACCATCCCGTTACAATCAAGCTGCAAGTTAGAAGTAATTTCATCGTAAGCTTTTTGTTCATCCTTGGTATTCCTCCCGATTTCCCAGGTTGCACGTGAACCTTTGATGTCGGGATTAAATATAACATATCTATTTTTACCGATAATTTACCAAGGAGAAACCGAACCCAGTCTCCACGGTATTTTGGCATGCTTTCTTAGAAAAAGGTTAGAAAACGTTCATTTTGTTACAACTAACTGTTAAGAGGGTACTACCCGCTCAATCCCCTGAAGTCATTATGATAATTCCTCCCACTTCGTCCACATTTCCCGAGGATTAAGTTCATATATTTCAGCTTCTCTGTACATGAATTGATGCATGATAAACTCTCTTCGTATCGTGGCGAAATCGGAATGAAATCCTTTAATAAAGTGATTCAATTCTTTCTCCGAATACTTCTGTCCCTGAGTTAATTGCATAACCATTTGTTCGAGAGTGATCAGTTTTTTCTTAAGCTGGCCCGGCAAGTGCTTTAATTTTCCCTCTGATGTGAAAAAGTTTTTCAAGACAGCTTCCTTAAGCCTTCTGTTTTTATCATCCGACAAACTCTCACCGCCATCGCCGTTTTTTATTATAAGTTCTAAAGCAGCCGAGGAATTACTTTTTAAGAAATAATGGTTTAGCGAAAAATAAATCGTATTTTTATCTCTTCGCTCATTAATCAAACTAGCTTGCCGCAGCTTTGCCGCGTGATGGGTGATCGTCGCAGGAGTGACAAATAATTTCTCAGCCAATTCTTGTCCGCTTATTTCGCCTCTAGCAAGTAAGATCAGCATCTTAATTCTAGTTGGATCCGCAAGAGCTTTGTGAAAACCAACCACTTTATCTAATTGCATAGAGGCTTTCATCCTCCATCTAATTTAATAAATATCTAATTAGATAATAATTAAATTAAGTGTCAAAGTTAAGTAGCGTCAAAACCATGACTTGGAAAGTCTGCAATTTGCCGCCCCATGGCTCTTTTACGCACCACTAGCGCCCCTGCCGCTAACGAGATCAGGAAACAGCCGCAGGCGAGAAGCGGTAGCGCGGACCACTCTAGAAGGGAGCGGCCGAGATACGTCTGCCACCCAATAGCTATTAAACCGAGCAGATAGGCGATACCCGTTATATGGATCAATCCGGTGCGAGCCTTGGCCGAAAGCGAGGTTCGTGTAGCCAACCAAGCGACAACGGGCACTGCTTGAAGAGCATGAAAGCCAAGGCCGTGCAGCCAAATGATATTGCCATGAAGACCGACGATCCTGCCTTGGTTAACCGAAATCCAGATACCTGCCGCAAACGAGAATAGTACTGCGATCATCGCGTAGCGGATGCCCGTCACCAGTTCCGGACGAAGCCTATAAGCTTTCCGGCGGAAATATTGAATCGCCAAGAACAGATAGCATAGTGCCAACAACATAGCGACGAAGGTAAAAATAGAACCAACCGCGACGTCAAAAGGCGCGCCGTCCTTCACGATATAGCTAACGCTGCATCAAAGGAGAAGGCATTCAGAACATTCCCTTCAGGGGAAACGGGTCCCCCATTCAACAATCCCCATATTGCACATATCCCTGCAAGCAGAAAACCGAGCAACCCGGTAAGTACCAGCCCTCTTTCCCCTTCAAAAAACTTGACTGCCGGGTTTGTACTTTCAACGGCACTCCTCATTCTCGTTTCACCCATCCTATTCTCTCCTCACCTATATCCGTTTAACGGCAATCCGAAAGAAGTCCTCTTCCTCTATAGGGAGGGGATGAATTTCGGCTAGGCGAAGCCTAGAATCTTCGTGCTCGAAGTCATGACCTTAAAAACTTACAATGAGCTCGGAAATCTAGATATAAGAACAAGTGTTTGGTATAATGAAGTTAGCGCATAGGTTTCAGATAGGGGGCGAAAACAAGATGATCCGATGTCTTAAAACAGCGTTTCAAGCTTCAAAAGCCGACCTGGAACGGCTGTTTGCGTGCAACCGGATTTCTGCAGAGATATGGAACCAGTGTTTGCTCATCGCTAAGCATTACGCTTTGCAGCACGATGGCAAATGGATCGGAAAAACGAATCTTCAAGCGGCATTGAAAAACCAATTCCCTCTGCACTCGCAATCTGTTCAAGCAGTGTGCCACAAATATCTGTTTGCCAGAGACAGCGCGAAACAAGCCAAAAACCAAGGTTTGGCTAACAAATACCCGTACAAGAACAAAAAACACTTCAACACGAAATGGGTAGACCAATCGTTCAAAATAGAGGGCAACACCCTAACCTTAAGTTTGGGTATTCAGAACGGCAAGCGCCTGCAGCCGATCAGAATCACCGTTCCAGACTTGCCTGATGCAGACATCAAGGAGATTGAGCTTGTATTTGACCGAAAACTCATGGTTTCGATGAGCTATGATGACGGAAGATCGGTTTCAGTAAACCAAGGCAACCAAGTCGCAGGCGTTGATCTGGGTGAAATCCACTCCATCGCGGCGA
>NZ_JAIOAP010000012.1 GCF_021190915.1 Cohnella silvisoli | reverse complement strand
GCAAAACAGCGGCGCGGTAACGTATACGGTTTATAAGAACGGGACGCTGATGGGCACAACTGCAAATACGACCTACACAGTCACGGGACTGACGAAAGCGACGAGTTACACGATGACAGTCGTGGCGACGGATGCGGCGGGCAACGAATCGGAAGCGGCGGAAGTAACCGCGACGACAGCCGGGGGCAACTTGCTGCCAAATGGCGGGTTTGAGACGTACACCGGCTCGAGCGGCGCGGCGGACGGGTGGAGCCGGAACGGCTCGGATTGGAGTGTTGTGACGACGCCGGTGGCAGAAGGCACGCGAGCGCAGCGAATCGGCCTGTCCGGTTTGAACGTAGACAACTGGGTGTCCTTGTACCGGAGCTTTCCGGTTTCCCCGGGCAAGTCTTTTGTACTGGACGGCCAGTTTAACGCGTCAGCGCTGAACAATGCGAAGGTGCAGCTCAACCTTACGTTTATGGATGCCAATGGAAACTATATTACGGAATACAATCGCGAGCTTTTCACCACAACGGACGGTTACGTCACGTTGAAAATTGCGGACATTATGCCTGCGAACGCTGTAGAAGCGGAAGTGAACCTGCGGCTGAAACCGACCGCAAACAACGGCACCGGCACGATGTATGTCGACGGGCTCAGATTCCGCTACTTCACACCGACGATTCCGGGCAACTTGCACGTGACGGGTGCGGAGAACACGAGCGTGGATCTGGATTGGGACGATTCTACGCAGAACAGCGGCGCGGTGACGTATACGGTCTACAAGAACGGAACGCTTATGGACACAACTGCAAATACGAACTACACAGTGACGGGACTGACGAAAGCAACGAGCTACACGATGACAGTCGTGGCGTCAGATGCAGCGGGCAACGAATCGGAAGCGGCGGAAGTAACCGCGACGACGGCCGGAGGCAACATGTTGCCGAACGGCGGTTTTGAGACGTACACTGGCTCGAGCGGCGCGGCGGATGGATGGAATACGGACGGCTCGGATTGGAGCGTTGTGACGACACCGGTCATGGAAGGCACGCGAGCACAGCGAATAGGACTCTCGGGCCTTGGCGGAGGACATTATATTGAGCTGTACCGCGATGTGGCGGTGACGGCCGGAAAGTCGTTTGCGCTGGACGGCCAGTTTAACGCGGCGGCGATGAACCATGCGAAGGTGCAATTGAATATTTCGTTCTACAATGCCAATGACAACTATATCACGGAGCAGAAAAAGGAATTGCTTGGCACGACGGACGGTTACGTTCCGTTGAAGACCGTCGGTACGGTTCCGGCCAATGCGGTATCGGCTAGAATCGGCATCCGGATTTACGCGACGGAAGACAACGGAACAGCGACGTTGTATGCAGATAAACTTAGTTTCCGCTACTTTACGCCGACGCTTCCGGGCAACTTGCACGTGACGGGTGCAGCGAACACGAGCGTGGATCTGGATTGGGATGCTTCTACGCAAAACAGCGGCGCGGTAACGTATACGGTTTATAAGAACGGGACGCTGGTGGGCACAACTGCAAATACGACCTACACAGTCACGGGACTGACGAAAGCGACGAGTTACACGATGACAGTCGTGGCGTCAGATGCGGCGGGCAACGAATCGGAAGCGGCAGAAGTGACCGCGACGACGGCCGGAGGCAACTTGCTTGTGAATGGAAGCTTTGAGACAGAGAATGGTTGGACTGTTGAAGGTTCCGAATTCCAAAGAGTAACTTCTACAGTTTATCAAGGACAATTTGCTCAAAAATTGAAATCGAGCAATCTACAATTGGATCACTCCGAAGCTGTTTATCAAATGGTTATGGTTGATCCATTAAAACCTTATTCATTGTCGACTAAATTAAACGTGCAAAATTTAACAAACATGAAATTGCAAATGTTTATCGATTTCTATGATGCTCAAGGGAATGCAATCGCGACGAATACTCGTGAGATCAATCAAGTCACAAATAGTTTTGTGTCATTTATGATATCCGGCAAAGTCCCGACAAGTGCAGTTAAAGCATTTGTTACAGTTCGTATGGTTTCATTAGCGAATGGAGCTAACGGTGAAGCTGTCATAGACAATATGGATCTGCATTACCAATCGGAGGTGCGGTATATTTACAATTCCCAAAATAGACTAGATTATATTATTTATTCAGACGGTACGATTTACGATTTTGAATACGACAATAACGGAAATTTAAAGGCAATTAGAAGAAGACCATAATCTAAACGTCGTATAGCTGGAGGCTAAAAAATGACAAAAAATAAACAAAGATGGGCAAGCTCATTCATTATCTTTCTATGTATTGTTTCTCTTTTATTTCCGCTAACTTTATCAGTGCAAGCAAAAACAGAAACGACAACGGAGTATTTAGTCGGGTTTAAGAAAGGTATTGATTCTCAAGAGCACTTGAAAAAAAGTAAAAAGATCAAGCATCAACAAAAAAAGAAGTTTAATACTCAAAATACGATCATGATGGACTTGGATGCAGCGGAAATTAGCGAATTGTCCAAAGATCCAAATGTCACCTTTGTAGAAAAAAACGAAAAGATATCGATTCAAACGATTCAGATAAGCGAGAGCACGGAAGCAAGCGGGCAGACATCAAATTCTATAGAAATTCTTCCATGGGGCAATGTCGCAGTAGGCGCTAATCTGCAGCAAGAGGGTGATCTTCAAGGGGAGGGGATTAAAGTCGCGGTACTGGATACAGGTATTTCCTCTCATCCGGACCTGGTTATTAAAGGCGGGGTCAGTTTTGATACATCTTCAACAAACTATACAGACAATAACGGTCATGGGACACACGTTGCGGGTATTATTGCAGCGCAACAAAATACCATTGGCGTTGTCGGTATTGCTCCGAAAGTAGATTTGTATGGCGTTAAAGTATTGAATGACGCAGGAAATGGGACTTACGCCCAAGTTATTCAAGGAATTGAATGGGCAATTGATAACAATATGAATATTATCTCTATGAGTTTCTCGGGAACTGCAGATAGCCAAGCGTTGCATCAAGTGATTTCTCAAGCGCAACAAGCTGGGATCCTACTGATTGCCGCCGCAGGCAACTTAGGCTCGGGGACGGAAACGGAAACATATCCGGCATTATATCCGGAAGTCGTTTCCGTTGGCGCAACAACGGAAAGCAATCAGCGTGCCAATTTATCGAGTACCGGGGATCAGTTAGATATTGTCGCACCTGGGGTTAACATCCTCAGTACGTATAAAGATGGCGGCTACACCTCTCTCTCTGGAACATCAATGGCTGCCCCTTATGTTACCGGAGCCGCTGCTGTTGTCTGGTCGCAACATCGAAGCGAGAATGCTTTGACAATTATGAACAGTTTATATGATCAGGCAACACCGCTCGGTCCCACACATGAGTATGGTCATGGACTGGTTAATTTGGCTCGCACGCTTGGTCTCATCGACTCAGCCATTCCGGCTTTCCAACTAAATTCCAGCGATAACTCGGAACCTCAAACGCCAGGAGATAGCGAAGTTAGTATTAGCGCCATCGTTAGAGGAAATTCTTTTACAGTGTCAACCACTGCCCCCTCGAATAAACCCTCCTATACGAAGGTTGATATCGGCGTCGATGGTCCTAAATCGAGGGTATGTTCAAAAACGATTACAACGACTACTTCAGCAGGCTCAACAGTTTCTCTTTCATGTACGAGCACATCTAGCTGGGATTTAGGTACATACACACCTAAGTATACGTTTTATTATAGTGGCGGCACTGTTCCTGTTACAGGTGCGTCGTTTACACTCACACCGGAGGCACCAACTCTTTCTAATTCGTATACACCTGCTCGAACTTCGATTTACTTTACTTGGTCCAGAGTAAACGGCGTATCTTCATACAAAATTATTAAAAATGGCGAACTGGCAGCTACGCTTGGCGATGTAAACAACTACACACTTACTGGTTTATCGCCGAGTTCGACTTATTACATACAAGTCAAAGCGGTAGATCCTAACGACACATCATCAGGCTCTTATTCCAATACGGTTTCTATGACGACGAAACCACCTTTTGGTACGCCAGGTACTCCGACCATTTCGAATGTGGCAGCGAACGGTTTCTCCGTTTCATGGAGCGGAGTGAGTGATGCTGATCAATATAAAGTGCTTATTGACGGTCAGCTCAAAGCTACGGTTTCTACGACTAGCACACCGATTACTGGCTTAAATCCTAACCAACAGTATTCGGTTCAAATTAAAGCCATAGACCAATTTGATGCGAACAACGTTACGTTCTCGCCAATCGTCAATCAACTTACAGCCAAATCTGCTGGTCCTCAAGGTTTCACAGCTACGTTTGTTACAGCAAATACGATTAAAGTCACTTGGTCTCCGGTTTCAGATCCCACAATTTATTCTTTGACCAAAAGCAATAACGGCTCATCTGAAACGCCATATTCTACATCTTCAACTGTATTTTATTTTACGGGTTTGAATCCTGGAGTTGCTTATACGCTTAAAGTATTTACGGTGAATACATTACCAAGCCAAATTACGGTTACAACAGACGGGGTTGGGAATCTTCCAGGCTCCATTCCTTTAATGATTAATGGTCAACCGTATAATGCCATTCCGTTCTATCCTTATTAATAATTGTTACTTGTCAGTATTAAAGAAGTCCCAGGAGGATAACCGATGCGTATAAAAATGAGATTATATAAATTAACAATTTACTTACTGCTCGTCTCTCTTATATTTGGCATAGTACCGGAAAATCTGGTACAAGCGAAGAAGTCAGAAGGCACAGAACAGCAGGACACAGCGAAAAAGGAAGCAAAAAGCAAACGGAAAAAACTTTCCGAGTCTTTTGGTATCTCAGAAAAAGACGTACAGCGGTTGTTGGATCAAGGCTATACCGCGGATGAAGTCAATATAATCCTACTTAAGCAAGAGGAACAATCAATTCCACTCGACAAGGCACTTGGAAAGGCGAAAAAGCACGTCAATCGCTCTAAAAGCGCGAGCAAAATCACGAATGCTCAACCGCATGTTCGATATGGCGTCGGCAATGAGTTGGATAGCTCATCCACAACCGAGTCTGACAATGAGATAGTTAACTCTGCTTCATCCCAGCCGGTGTCTCCGGTAAGCGATGAAACTTTAAAAAATTTGAAATTGAAGCTGGACCAAGCACCGTACTCGGTTGGCAGTATGGGACAGTCGGTATCGACGTTGGATGGCAGCTTGTCGTTAGGTTCGACCGATTTTGTTCTTCCCGGTCGGAATGGACTTTCGTTTGCGTTAAGTCGTAACTATAATTCGGGAGTAGCACAGTATTACGAGCAAAGTATAAGTTATTATAACGATCTCTATAAAAACGGTGTCTTTTTCTCGGGTAATGCCAAGAAGTACGCACTTTTGTTTGCACCTGTTTTCAGCATGTCACATACACGTGATTATGCAACATGCAGCGGTGTTATCATGAACAACGAGATTATTGGAACCGACGATTGGAACCTTACGCAAACAAGTTTGAAATATGACGATGCATTGGCTTTGGCCGCTCAGGTTGAGAGTCAGAAACCGATGTATACAAGCGCTTGGTCGGCGTGTACGAACAACGTGCAGAAACGAGATATTTATCGGTATATCTTCAATAGCGTTTACGTGGATAGCGTCGGTGAGCAGTTTACAAACCAGCAAGTTCATGATGAATATTCCTTTGGTTTGTACGATACTTTGGCTGAAGCGACAGCAGTTAAGCAACAAATTGATGCTATTGCAGGAAGTAGTACATTATATTTGGGTGATACTATAAGCGGTACGAATAGTACCTCGTATACCTATTATCGCTACTATGTGGATGCAGGCTCGACGGCATCAATTCGCTCAATACCCACAGAAGGCCATTGGTATCCCTATCAAACCACCACAAAAACATATAATGATCTGAATTTCCCGATCGGCAAGGGCTGGAGTTGGAATATTCCTTATATCTTGGATGGGCAATATATCAACTTAGGCAATGGCGGACAATATGAAATTAGCGGGAATCAGCTAAAAGGATACCAGTGGAATGATTTAACGTTTACAACGCAAAGCGGCACCATTTCCGTGAATCAGACGAACCAATCTTATTCATACGTTTTAAGCAACATCGATGGTGTAAAACAATATTTTAATAGCGCCGGTCAAATCATCAAGATGACGGATAAATATAACAATTTTATTGACTTTGGGTACCAGAATGTGGCTGCCTATGGTCGTAATCTTTTAACTAGCATTAATGACCCTGTAGGCAATACGATTTCCATTCAATATACGACGTCTAATGTGATACTCACCTCCGGCAATCGCACGATCACGTACACGAAAGTAGCCGTACAAAACGGAGGAAACACGGTTGAGATCCTGGATCGGGTTACGGATCCTGAAAGTCGAGTGACGCGTTACGAATATAATCAAGTGACCGACACGAGATACAATGTCATTAATACGAATGTCAACGAAGGTATATTTAATGGCTACTCCTTGCTAAAGACAGTGTTTCATCCATCCGGAGCGGAATCACATATTAAGTATGAAGATCTTCCTACGACGAGATTGCAAAGTGCGACTGCCGTCAATCAAGTGCATCGCGTTCTATGGACGGAAGACCGTATCCTAACGACGAACCCGGATACGCAAGCGGTAACGTATACCCCGTATAATCGTTTGAACTATACGTATAATGGCGATGCCGGCAGCTCATACAATACGGATTATGCCTTCTCCACCACGATTAATGACGGATTATCCCAAGTCACGTATCAATATGACAAGGATTACATTGACGCGAACAATCCGACGGTTTTTTATAACACAACTGTCAAACAAACCAAAAGCGGACTGGAAACGACGATCTCGAATTCGTTTGATCGCAGTCGTAAAATTACGACTCCGATTCAGTCGTCAACGCTATACAAAAACACGCAAACGAACGAAAACAGAACAGAAACGACAAGCCAAACGTTCGATAATGCAGGGAACGTGCTTACGCAAACGGATAAACAGGGTGTTACAATACAGTACACCTATTATCCGAACACGCATCTGATTCAAACGATTTCACAACCAATTGATAGTAGCCGTACGCTATTCACCCAAGTGACGAAGACAGCATCCGGCGATCCTGACGTTATTCAAGTTCGGGAAACAAACGGTACGGGCTCGCTTTTGAGCATGAAAGATTACGATTACGACAGCTATGGCAACGTGCAGAAAATTACGACTAAAAAAGATGCCACAAATGAAACGGTCCAACAATTTGCGTATAGCACGCAATATAACAGTGCTTACTTAACGAGTGAGCAAGTGTCGGGTAAGGATGCGGACAATACGCCATTTTCCGTTAATGTTCAAGCCGAGTATAATGCATTGACAGGTCAGATGACGAAGTTTATCGATGGAAAAACGAATGCGACTATTTATCAATATGATAAGCTGGGCAGGGTAAAGCTCGTCACTAATCCGGATAATTCGACAACATCTGTGGTTTATGACGATACAAACAATAAAGTAACGCAAACTAACGAAGAAGGGGCTCGGACAGAAAGTCGTTACGATTCGCTTGGTCGTCTGATGCAACAAGGCATCTTTTTTAATGGCAACTATACCGCAAAAATCAAATATTTTTATGACACCTATGGTAGAAATATCGGGGCTGAAGATGCCGAAGGGAACAAAACAACGGTTAGCTATGCTCCCCAAGCATGGGGAGAAAAAGTCATTACAACATCGCCAAACCAAGATCAATCGACAGAAGAGGTTAATGTCATTGCGCTGACGAAGAACGTTACAGATCCACTCGGCAATCGGGTCACTACCAAAGCGGACATACTAGGCAATCCGATTCAGACGGTAACGACAGAAGTAGATAGCACTAATCCTGCAATTAATACGACTAGCCAAGTGGAGGAAATGACGTATAACTACCTTGGTGGTCTGCTTACACATAAGGATGCGAAAAACAACCTAACACAATATACGTACGATTTTGTAGGACGTTTGACAAAGGTTACGAATGCATTGAATGAGCAAACGAGTTATCAATACGACCTGTTAGGGAATTTGTTAACGATCACAAATCCAAACCAGAGCGTGACAACCAAGCAATATGATGAATTAGGACGACTCATTGCCCAGCAGAAAACCAGTCAACCGCTCGAAAAGTATTATTACGATGCGAATAACAATTTGAAGAAGAGAATTGATCGGAAAGGCAATGAACTTACTTATAGTTACAATAGTCGCAGCCAACTTGAATCCCAAAGCAATGGCGAACAAACGAGCTCATTTACGTATTCACACGATGGTCTGCGCCTGACGATGCAAGACGTCACCGGATTGACAAAGTTTGACTATCATCCGGACACGAGACAGCTCGAGAAAGTGACTTACCCCGACAATAAAGTGTTAAGCTACACGTATGATCCAAGAGGCAACATAGATACCTTGGTCGGTCCTTTCAACGACTCTGCCACTTATGACTATGATACGGATAATAGGTTGCAATTTATCAATCTGGGCGCAGATGTACAATATCAGTATTACGCCAACGGCTCATTAAAGCAGGAAACGCGCGGGAACGGTGTAGTATCCGCGTATCAGTATAAAGGGCTTCAATTAACAGCATTAACGCATACGAATCCGGATTTAACATCCGCGGTCGAACGCTATGCGTATGATGGCAATAAAAATATTACAATGATCACCCAAAACGGGACGGTTAGAGACTATACGTACGATGCGTTGAATCGGGTTGAAACAGCGAGTCCGAACAACGAGTCGTATACGTACGATCAGCAAGGCAACCGCAGTACGCTTGAATCGGATCAAGTACAACAACTTACGCCAACGGGTTACGAGTACGATCGATGGAATCAACTTACGAGTGTGACAGTGGAGAACAGTACTCCAGTTACGTACAAATATAACGGAGACGGCCTCATGGTAGAGCGTACACAAGGAGGTAATACTACTCGATATTATTACAGCGGCAGCGATATTATTGCGGAAGGCAAAGTCAATCCTGACGGTACGGTATCGAAGGTTGCGGCTTATATTCGCGGCAATGGTTTGGAATATCGGGTCGATGCGAATGGAAACAAAGCCTATTATGTCCGTAATAGTCATGGTGATGTAGTATCGCTTCAAGATGCGAATGGTCAAGTACTGAACAGCTATACGTATGATTTGTGGGGGAAACCAATTAGCAAACAGGAAACAGTATCCAATCCATTTCTATATTCCGGCGAATATTGGGATTCTACGACAAATCTCCAATATTTAAGAGCTAGATGGTATGATCCAAGCGTAGGCCGGTTTATTAATGAGGATACTTATGAGGGGCAGATTAATAATCCTTTAACCTTAAATCTCTACACATATGTAGTTAATAATCCTCTAATCTATACAGATCCAAGTGGGCACTGTTTTACAAGCTGGTTGGGCAAGAGCGTTTGTCAAAGAGCATGGAAAGCGACAAAAGAAACGGTAAACGACGTTGGTGATTCTTTAGTTGAAGGATGGAACTCATTTAGCAACGGCATAACAACAGCATGGAACGAAGTCAAGGATGCGTTAGGAACAGCGGCATATGTAAATTATTATTTCTTAAAACAAGACCAAAAAACGTTAGAAGATCCGAATGCTTCACTGGAAGATAAGGCTTTAGCAGTAATGGGGTTTTTGTCTTTAGGAAGATCCAATTTCGCTGATGCATTATTTGACGCATCAAAATATAGAGTATTTAATTCTGGAAATTTCAACTTCAACTTAAGAATTTTTAGAGGATCACCACCAAGTGATATGATTAAACCAGAAGCACATCATATTTTACCTCAAGCAGGGAAGTTTAGTGATTTCTTTAATGACAGAGGCATAAATGTGCATGATCCGAGATTTGGTACTTGGGTTGCAAAGAAAGAACATGGTAGTTGGAGTAATCAATATACCAAAGAATGGGAAACGTTTATCGCTAGAAATCAAAATGCAACAGCAGATGATGTTTTAAGTTTTGGAAGATCTTTGGGATCTAAATATAAATTTGAAGTAAACTATTAAGGCTAGGTGAGAACATGACTTTCTATGAGATTAGCAGTGACAATCGCAAAAAAGGGGAGTGGGCTTACGGTATTATTATTGGCGACTACCCTAAGGTAATGATCGATTGTTCCGTATGCGGGAGAAATTGGCGAAAAGAAAAACTGTTGGATAAAAATTCCGATATAACTGTTGCCTTGGTCAATGACAACTTTGCCGATTTTGCTGATGTTATTTATCACAAACTTATTAAAAGTGAAGCTCTTGAACTTTTGCAAAACAACGAAATAAAGGGTATATCTGCTGGGCATATAAATATTATGCTACATGACGAATTAAGTCTTGATGCCCTACAGACATTAAAAAAGAAAGGCTGCAAAATAAACTTAATTTCAGACAGTGTTCCGCAGTACTACAGATTGTTTGCCAATGTGGGAATTAGTCTACATGAAAGATCAGAAATTGAACTCCTCGACTTTTGTGATGCGTGCGGATATAAAAAATTTATTACGCCTAATTTAAGTTATTTAGATCCCTCTGCTCCGATTTATTTTGCAAGGGAAACATGGAATGGAGATGACCTTTTCATGACCGAAGAGCTGGGAGCATCGCTATTCTGCTCAGAAAAATTTGTTCAGGTCTACAAAGAAAATAATCTGACTGGACTAAAGTTTTCGAAGATAGAATTTCTCTGATTTACCTTTACCACATGTGAGCGTAACAGCATGTGGTTTTCTTTTACCCTATTGCGTCATTGAGCATGGAGACTTAACAATAAAATTACAAACTCCCGCCTCACGGTAGCATGAAGAACCTAGTCTTAACCTCATGCCCATACAAACGTCTTGACCACAAGTTAATTCCCCCACAAGAGTGGCTTGCAGCCTTTCTATTTTCGCGGGACAGGGTAAACCCTGCCCCAACGTCTGGAAAGGCTGTAAGCCGCCCTGCGTCTCACGAATCAGCAGCGGGAAAGCCGTTTGTTTCCACAAGGTTCGGGTTAAAGGTAATTGGTTGCAGAAGTGGTATTCTACAATGAAAAAATCACCCGAAAAGGTGATTCTAATGTAGAACTATTTTTCTTTAACCACGTCTATTGCCTCTAGAATTTCCTTGGCTACTCGAAGGACATTCGATATTTTGTCTGCTGATCTCTCAACAAGCAGTGAGTTAACAGCTTCATACGAGGCTTCATATCCGCTGACTTGCCTACAAAGTCCAACTCATGGAACTGAAAAACTTCAAGGGGAACAACGTCCTAAGCCTTAATAATTTTTTTCTAACATCTCAGTCGAAATATTCCGATCAGCATGTTCTAAGCGGATGTAGCAATAACGGATGTTTACCTAATCGGTCAGTTAATCCTTTCTCTTTAATAATGCCCGTATTCTCTCGTCCACGAGCTTCAAGAACTGAGTGATACTGAGCACAACTGTTCGAATTGGCGAAGGAGCGGACACCTCTTGATAGTTAGCCGCATTGCCATGCACGTGTCCGATTCATTGGTGCACGGTCTGAGTGGTAACGACTGGTTAACTGCACAGGTTCTAAATGAAAGCAAATCGAAAGTGAGGTAAGGAAGCCTAATAGAAATGTCGTCCGCAAGCGGAACAATGTCGATTCATCTGCGCCAATCCCGAGAGGCTTGATCTTAGAGAGTTCACATACCTATTGTGGAAAATCATGATGAATCTTATGGTGACCTTGCAGCAAAAGCAGCGGCTAGACTAGTTTATTTTCATAATGGTGTAGGCCCTGTGCCCGGTGCAATTCCCTTCCAGCTTCAAGTATGTGGTTTCCGACTCAGCGGGAGACACGGGCGAGCTTGCGGTGCGTGCCGCCGCGGCTCAGTTCCATCCGCTATCCGTGCACATTCGTCGGGCGGCTTTCATACAGACGCGGGAGGGCATAGATGCGATTCTAAGCGCTGCTCACGCCGAGAACAGCATCGTTCTTTACACATTGGTTATTCCTTTCCTGCGCGAATATATGGTCGAACAGGCAAGTAAAATCAACATGACGGCCATCGATCTGCTCGGCCCGTTAATCGATAATTTGGAGCGCACGCTCGGCAGGGAATCCCGCCACGAGCCCAGCTTGAATCACGCGCTGAACGCCGATTATTTCCACAAAGTAGAAGCGGTAGAATTCGCGGTTAAGTACGACGACGCCCGAGACGTCACCGGCATTCTCAAAGCGGACATTATTCTCGTCGGCGTCTCGCGAACGTCCAAAACTCCGCTCTCCATGGTGCTCGCGCACAAGGTAAGGTCGCCAACGTTCCGCTCGTACCGGAGCTTGTACCTCCGAAGGAGCTGTACATTGCTTCACCGCGCAAGGTCATCGGATTAACAATTAATCCCGATTCCTTGAACGCCATCCGCAAGGAGAGGCTGAAAGCTCTAGGACTGCCGGACACGGCGCCCTATGCGACCTCTGAACGGATTATGAGAGAGCTGGAGCACGCCCGGCAAGTGATGGAGAAGATCGGCTGCATCGTCATCGACGTCTCGAACAAAGCGGTGGAGGAAACGGCTAGTTTGATTTTGGAGCGGTTTCAGGGATGAGAGAAACGGATTGAGTGGAATAATGAAAAAAAGAGAGCCTTAGGGAAGCCTTAGGGCTCTCTTTTTATATCGTTAAATTTTTTGTTCCAAGATTATTTCAGTTTTCAGTCCTGAATTACCTTGTAGAGCCTCCACAATCCTCCGAAATCGCGTTCCAGTTTAACCCAAGCATCGCCGTTTTCATACATGTCGGGATAACTCATATTAATAGTACTTTGAACATTGTTCAGCGGTTTGGGAATCAGAATGTAATCGACGTTGTGCTCTAAAGGTTTATCGACGGAGGCACGAAAATCTAAATCGCTTGTAATGAGATACTTCTTGGGAACGCGACTATTAACCAAAATTGTAAATGCGGATGCGGAATCCGTTAAGATTGTACCCGTAATATTATCGTCCATCCACTTAGCGGCATCTTTCTCTATCAGTTGCCGCTGATAACTCTCATTCCCTTTTTTAATTGTAAGAAAGGAATGCTCGTCGGGGGCGATATTTGGATTTGTTAACGCATAGCTAAGCATGCATGCAGTTACGAACAGTCCGCAAGAAATGATGGCGAATGAGATGCGCCGCATGCGCTTCTCAATCATACCCAACTCATAAGGAATCCATGCGACAACGACTGGGAGTACGTACATAAAGTAGCGAAACCATCCGAAGGAGGTTTGTCTGAGCAATAGCAAATATTGAAGGCCGGGAACCGCACAAAACAACAATAGAAGAACTGCGATATCCCATTTGAATAGCCTGCCTGTTATTATGCGGACAATTAGTATACTGAACAGCGGGATCGAATACCAAAACGTCTTTTTTATAACCAACTGCAAAATCGTCCAAGGATTTTTGAAAATTTTCTGGAATTCCGCATCGTTGCGCAGGACGACAGCTGCGGCATCATTGGAATATTCCGAATTAAGGAAGTAAAGCGGGTTTCCCATTATAGAGTAGTTAAAAAACAGCCACATAAATCCTGAAAACACGACAGGAAGCAGAACGAGGATTGAGGTAGCTTCGACCTTGTACCATTTTTCTTTTGTCGTATACGAATTGTCTCTCTGCCAAAGAAATACAACGATAACGATCGACAATGCAATCGAGAAACCGAAAGGTACAGCCTCATAGCGGGTCCAAAAAGCTAGAGATAATGTAAACCCCGAGACTAACAAGCTGCTGATTTTTCTGTCTTTCATCCAGAAGCAAAATTCTGTAATCGACATCATAAGAAAATACATATACGGCACATCGCTCAGACCGTTAGCTCCAAACAGGAAAATAAACGGATTTAATCCATACAGCAAGGTAACCGTAACACTCATGGGGATGGAAAGCTTAAATTTTTGCCCGGCCCGGTAGAGATGAATGGCCGTTAATCCAGCAAACATGCTCGTCAACAAAATCCCCGCCAAAGCAGAGGATGCTAAGGGAGGATACAATGGATAAAAAAGCAGAGGAATGAGCTCGAGAAGGCTTGGAAGCGGATTCCAAATAAAACCTATAGCACCCAAATGAGGGTCTCTGCTATAGAGAACATAAAATGCGTTGGCTACCCGGCTGATTGCATCGGAATGCAAATATCCGATGACATGGCTGATATAGTAGCCAAGCGAAAATTCCGAAATAAAGAAGAAAAAGAAAAGGGCCCACGGCAACCTGTTTTGTTTCTTCCACATGCTGCACGTCAGTCTCCTTAATCGTAGGTTCTGGTAGTTGTTTGTTGAGGCGTGAAAGTCCAAGATCGGTTCAATAAGTAGTTGCTTGCGGGTACAACTAAAATAACGATTGCTTGACCGATCAGATAACGAATATGCCAAAGTTCGACAGTAACATACATGATGGCTGTATTCAGCAATAAACCAAAGAGGGAAACTACGCAATACTTCATGAAATTTCTCCAATGTGATTCCATGATACGGGTTGAGAATGTCCAATATCGGTTCAAATAGTAAGATACTGCCAACACGATGATAAACCCGATAACCGATGAAACAACGGCTGTCATTTTTATAGATTCCACCAGCAAGATAAGGATTCCGAAATGCAATAAAGTGCCCAGACCGCCAACCATCCCATATCTGATAAAGGAGGAGCGCAGTAACCGTCTAAAATCCATAAGAATCTACCTCGATTTGCGACTGACCTTCACTATTTGAAATCTTCTCTGAAATTAAATAGCGCGGTCTTCCCTTTACTTCATGGTAAATCGCGGAAATATATTCCCCTACGATTCCGATGGATATCATAAGCAAGCCGCCAATAATCAACTGCAGAAGAATAACCGTCGTAAATCCGGTTACGGCTCCACCGAACAATTTTTTCCAAACAGTATGAATGCCTAGTGTAATCGCTCCGATAGAAAAAACGATTCCCAACAGACTCACCAAACGAAGAGGAATCGTGGAGAACGACACGATGGATTCGACAGCAAGACGGGCCAATTTGATAAAACCCCACCGGCTGGTACCATGTTCTCGGGGCATGACACGAAAAGGAATCGTTGTTTTGCGAAATCCGACCCAAGCCGTCATTCCCCTGAAGAAAGTATTTCTTTCCTGTAAACCCCGCCACGCTTGAACGACTATGGCGTCCAATAATTTGAAGTCGGAAGCGTTCTTCAGATTGTATCCCGTTAATCTATTTAAGGTACCGTAGAATAGGGTTGCCCCGATTTTTTTCAATAAGGGCTCTTTACCGCGGCTTTCTTTGACGCACTCGACAATAGCGTACTTTTCCTCTCGCCACAACCGGATCATCTCTGGGATAAGATTAGGAGGATGTTGTAAATCTCCGTCCATTACGATGACCGCACGGCCGACGGCGTGTTCCAGTCCCGCACACAAGGCTAGCTCCTTACCGAAGTTCCGACTCAGCCGAAGGGCTTTCAATTCGGATATGCGAGGAAGAAGGGTTTGCAAAGCCGTCCAGGTTCCATCCCTCGACCCATCGTCAACAACAATGACTTCGAAACTTGTAATAGCTTGTCTAACAATTTCAACTATAGTGAAAAGTGATTTCTCAATATGGCTGTCTTCATTATACATGGGAATGATAATGGACAGTTCGGGCGACGGTTTCAATGTAATCACTCCCGGAAATGGTTTTATCCTGTTTTTGTAAATGTAGAGGAGTCAACATGATTATCTTCTGTAAGACCATGCAATGTTTTTTCCCAATAGAATGGTTTTGTGATCAGTTGCCAAGCGCCTTTTATAGACGCAATGCTCATCATTACCCAATATAATGGCGTAAGTAGCGTACTGCGAACCAATCCATAAGAGAAGAAGTGATCTCCGCGTTTTTCGAGTTCGTGAATGACCCAATACACGCCGGCAGCATTACTGAATACAAACAGAAAGTTGGCGAAATAAAACTCGACTGATGCCAAATAATAGACGGATCCAGGGAAAAATTGCTTTATCCAGTCTGCTTTCCATCCATACCACAAAATGATCATTGACCAGAAAAGCGGGTTTAGTAAGGGAAGCATAGGCGTTGCAAGCACCATGACATGAAAGCCCATAAAACCTCTTAGTCCTAATTCCCGATATAGCCGAAGCGGATTGCGCATATGGACAAGCCAAGTTTGCATATACCCTTTGATCCACCGGGAACGTTGACGTATCCAATTGCCGAAGCGGCTGTTTGCTTCTTCCCAAGTCCTGGAATCTACGATAGCCGTTTTGTAACCTTCCTTGTACAATCGGATTCCAAGGTCGGCGTCCTCCGTTACGTTATAAGGGTCCCAAGCATTAAGGGATTTTAAAACATCTGTTTTGAAGTGATTCGAGGTGCCTCCGAGCGGGATGGGTATATCTAACTTCATGATGCCGGGTAAAAGGAGCTCAAACCACATACTATATTCTTGGGTAAACCACCGGGTTAGCAAATTTTGCTCGCTGTTGAAATAATTCAATTTTGCCTGAACGCAAGCCGTATTTTCTGAACAGGATTCGAAAGTAAGATGGACTTTCTTCAGTTGATCTGGATCGGGACGGTCTTCTGCGTCATAGATGACGACATATTTCCCTCTCGCTCTTATAAGCCCGTAATTACATGCCTTCGGTTTCGTTTTGGGCAGGCTGTCCGGGACGACAAGAACAGTATAGTAAGGAGGGAGTTTCATGTTCTTTAACAGTTCCTGAGCCTCGATATCGTCCTTTTCTATTAGAAGTCGAACATCGAGTTTGGCTTTGGGATAATCGAGTTTCTCTAAATTTCGAATTAAATGAGGAATAACTCCGCTTTCTTTATACATCGGAACAAGAATCGTGTATAGAGGCAACTCCCGTTCGTCATATTTATTCAATTCCTCCGCACTAAAGCGATACTGGGCACCGCTCCGCGAACCGAACATTATGATGATGAACTTAAAGAGGGTCATGGAAAAATAAAAAAACTGAACCATAACATTGACTGCAATCAAAGTCCAAAATAAATCCCATAACAGCCCGCCTGCTAAGATAATAATACTCGCGAAAATCCAAAAAATCTGTGCCTTAGTAAAAGTTACGCTAGCCGAATTGTGCGGCTGTTCAATGGCGAGTTTGGTTGTGCTCTCTTCAAGCATCTCATCGCCGTATACTTCTGACCAAAACATTTCCATTTCGCTCTTGCTTGCAAGAACTTGCTCAATAGGCATTTTAAGTACTTCTTCAAGAAGGGTTTTATTATCGTCGGATAGGGGTTCATTAACGGCAACCAGATATCGGTTGGGATATTGATGAATAACCACGATTCCATACTCGCGGGCAATCGGCTCAGGCAGTTTCAACTCTGTGTTAAAGATGATGTCGTTGCCGATACGGCCGAGATTGTTCTGCGTAGCAATGGCGCGGTAAAGTTGCTCGGCCTCCAGAAATTGAAGGGAGAGGAGTACATCTCCGAGCATTCCTCCGCTTTTACGTTGAAACGCAAGCGCCTTTTCCAATTGCTCCTTTGTCAAGTATCCCAATTGCAAAAGCATATCTCCGAGTCGGCCTTTTTGCGGCTGATTGCTAATGTAAGGCAGCAATTGCTCGGCTGTGACATATTTCAAATCAAGCAAAATATCCCCGAGACGACCGCCGAAGTCCTGCTGCCGCGCAAATGCATGTTCGAGTTGTTCCTTAGTAATCAAGCCGTTCTGTATAAGCAGATCGCCCATTCTGGGACGTGGTGCGATGGGAACTTCTGGAAGACTGACAGAAGTCGTCTGTTGCGCGGGTGCTTCGAATGCCGCCTCCTGGTTTTGATGTGAAGGGGCGGTATGATCAAGCCATTCCTGAACGTTTCCGCGACGTAAATATTGTACTCGGGTTTGCGCTGCGGACAATCGGCGTTTGACTTCCTCCGTTTCCCAATTCAAACGCAGTAGTTTGGCGGCATGCTCTGCTCTGCGCCGCCGCAGTTCTTTACGTTTTTTCTCTAGCATGATTTCTTCGTGTTTAATTAGTGCGGACGCTTTGCGGGGGGATATCCCGAGAAATTGAAGCTTCAGCCCCTTCATAGCGCTTCCCTTCCGTCAAGCAACGAGCGTTCTTCCTCGATCGTTTCCTCTAACTGTAGAAGCAATCGATCGTGAAAGAGACGTTTCTGCTCGTAAAGATCAAGGATTGCCTGCTCTTCCTGACGCAAGGCCGAATCTATCATTTGAATGCGGGCACGTATGGCATTGATTTTATTCTCGACTTTTTCTGTTCGATATCCGATGAACGACAGGTTTTCTTTGCTTTCTCCAGTCGAAGTTCCCATAACTAGCACCTACCCTCCCTAAATTGTTCGTGGGCCGCGAGAGGAAATCAATATCTATCCATTGTTTTTACGGCGAACCATTATGAACAGGACAACAATCAAAGAAAGCACGATCACAAATGTCCCCAAGAACACATTTCCGCTATTGCGGAGCGGACGGTTGAATCCGGAAGCGGGTTGTATGTTCGGAAGAACCGGTTTCTTGCTGTCAATCGTTCTGGGGAAGGAATGGATTTGGTTGCGGTCATCGATGACTACGATACGACCGTTAATAGCTGAGCTTTTTTCTGCATCCGCCAAAGCACGGCTAATGAAAGATAGGTTAGTTCGTTCAATGCCGGCCAGTATAAGTACGCTTCTGTCTGGATTAAGCGGCGATCGTGTCAACTGAATGACAGCTGCGCGATGCGCCAATTCCGTAAGGATTTCTACTTTGTCAGATTGAGAGATTGCTTGGCCTGACGTGAACTTCACGTAACTATCCTCATATCCGTTCAGAAACGGCGGTAATTCAGCCGATGGACCTACAAATATTACGTTCCTGTCCTTAAGGGCATCTTGCAAATTTCCGGCGGGATAGTCTTCTAGACGAATGTCCGATTGCTCGGATATGTCAGTGCCCATCCTTCCGATCAGGGTCATTACTGCATTCAATTCTTCTTTTTTTCTGTTTTTCATTAGAAAAGTTGTTTTGTCCCATTGTTCACCGGATACAAATGGAAACGGCAATGAATCAAGATTATAAGATGTTCGTTTCTCTGGTGTAAAAGTAAAATAGGAAGATTTATCGACGAACGCCCAGTCACCCAATAAAGTATCCGCCGAACATGCGTTTGAAGTTACTTCTTCTACCGTACCTCCGGTAGGATTAACGAATTGGAAACTCAGTTCCACAAAGAGATTCCTGCTTGTTCCAATAACGGTAGAGTCAAGTTTAACGTCTACTTCCCCGTGAACGCTCGTTTTTTCTTCAAGTTTGACGCTCTGTACGGGAACTCCGTTTAATTTAACAGTCATGACAGATTTTCCGAATGAAATCGACCGGGAATGCTTATAAACCAAATGTAAATTTGCTCCGTTCGTCAGATCCCAGTTGTTAGGGATCGAATAGTTAAAGGTTGAGCCGCCTTGAAGAACACCTTCGGTGACCAGATTTCCGTAGCCCAACTGTTCGAGAGTCATATTGTAGGTTTTGTCTGTTTTTGCCTCTGTTTGATTGTCGATCTTGGCAATTGTTTCAGGGATAATCGAATAGGTGCTTTGTAACTGTTTATATAAAGACTCCGTCGTCAAAATCTCTGCGGCATTCATTAACTGTTTTCCGCTGCCGACAACGACTAAACTCGAGTGATTGTCATTCCAAGGAGAAACGACTTCAGCAATGATCCCTTTGGCAATAAGATCGTCGCGTGCAGTTTGGGAAAACGTTCTTAATACGGTCTGTCCATTCGCTTTCCAACGGTCGGCTTGTCCGATCCATATGTTCGAGTTATCCCGAAGTATAGCCTCCGTCAAATCCGATTCGGCATAGATCGGAACATTAAGTCGGTTGTTAGGGGATTGTGCCGTTAGAAACTGTGACATTCGGGCAGCTGCTTTGAATTCCGTTTGGTTGACGTTATCCGGAACGATAAGGATGGCATGAACCGGGTTCGGCGAGCCGCGCTCAATGAATGGGCTGGGATACCATGTGAAATTGGCCGTAGAATAGCTTTGAGAATAGTTGAGATTGATTTTGCTTTTTTTATGGATCACCAACCAGGCAGAGCTGTTTTGCGGATCTTCGCAAACGGCGGCCGAAACTTTCATTTTGGCCCAGAAGGAAACTTTATGAAACCCGGGTTTAAGATCGAATGAAGTTATATCGATTCTAAATAAGGTTTCTTTGATATTAGATTTATCAAGTGATGTACTTGCGATAGGTATATCATCTATGAGCACGGTCAAAGTGGAATGGTCAGGAAGCAGTGTCGGCGAATGGGAAATGTAAAGGTCAACAGAAGAGCCCGGCAACAATTGCCGACCTTTTCCGATTTCAAAAAAAGCATCTTGTTTGGAACC
The DNA here is from genome assembly GCF_021190915.1 of Cohnella silvisoli. Classification (GTDB taxonomy): domain Bacteria; phylum Bacillota; class Bacilli; order Paenibacillales; family Paenibacillaceae; genus Cohnella; species Cohnella silvisoli. Next base: position 214,252 of record NZ_JAIOAP010000012.1, on the reverse strand, counting down.
TTCCCCCCTGAACACCCGATCGTCGAAAAAAGTAGTCAGACTCTCTTTTTCCCCTTTTGTAAATCCAGAAGCATCTTTATCAATTACTTCCGCAAAGGCAACGGACGGCATCGTCAAGACGAATAGGATTATCATACAGATCCATAAGGAAGCAATCCTCTTCATGCGAATACGTCCTTTCTTTACATTCATAAACCATTCCATGTCAATTCATTTCTCGCTTTCTCTATGAGTGTTCTGGCCTCTATCCCGTCGGAAGGACATTCCGCGATGCCGAATTTCAGTTTCAGTTTTACCGTTCCTTCCCTACGGGGCCGATTCAACAACATCTCGTAAAACTGGTTTTCTAAGTTTTCTTGCACGGATGGGATCCAATCCCGTTCCTGTTCGGTCAATATTCCTGCCAATATGGCCTCCCCGACTTGGGCTCTAGCGTTCGTTGAAAATTCCAAGAACCATTCCGCGACGAAGTTTAGGATAAGCTGTGCTTGATCGGTGCCGAACATACGCTTGTATTCTCGGAATTGTTCGATTTCGATCATCAGCATATTAAATTTTTTCCTGTCCTTGAGGCCGATAAGTACTTCTTCTTCCAATTTATAGAGGAAGGCGGTACCGCTCATGTAACCGAATCTTTCCTCTACCGTGCAAGGTCCTACCTCTTGCAAGGAAGCAGGACCTTCCAGATCGAGGAAAGAGAAGAAGGAAGTATCCGAGGTTGCTATATTACTATAGCGATTGATGCCCCCTAGCAATGCAGAACAAGGGAAAATCACAAGCCAGATTAACTCGTTCCAACTCGCTTCTACAATAGGGATTGCCAGCCATGAACGATACAAAATGAATCCGCCGAAAAGCAGAGTGAACATTAAGCAAACGAGCAAAGTCTCGCTTACAGATCGTAGCATGCCGTAAACCATTAGCAGTAAGGAGCCTATGAACCAATAAATGTTCATAGGATTCGTAGGGAAAGTCATAAATACGTAGAAGCTTAACAATAGGACAGCAAGCAATTGGACAAACAAGTTGGCATAAAACCGTTCCGCTTGGGACATCTCATCAAACCCTTTCAAACGCGATGCAATAAAAATGAAATTCAATTAAATTAAACGATCTGTCTTCACAAAGTCCAACTGATCCACAAGGGGCTTGATCATATGTGAGACGCTCTTGTCGCTAATCAGAATGCCATCTGGGCCAGCTGCGATTACCGCGTTCTTAATGCCCGCGATGACGATCGGAATGCTTAATTGATTGATAACATGCGTTCCTTCACAACTATCGTCCTTAATGACATTGTTGCATTCATCTGGTTCGATCACGCGCAGCATTTCAGTCCATGTTCCCAGATCGGTCCATTTGCCCACGTACTTTACGCAGATGATTCGCTTTTCCGGCTCGACGACCATATAATCGAAACTGATGCGCGGAATCGTATCGTAAGCGGCGGTTAGCTCCTTATAACTCCAAGTTCGAATGAGGCGAGAAACGATCTCTTCCATATAAGCTAGGCGAAAAGCAAAAACTCCGCCGTTCCAAAGGGCTCCTTGGTCAATAAGATCGCCAGCGGAGGCTCGGTCAGGTTTTTCATGAAAGCTGTTCACCCTGCTGTAATAAGGATTTGAAGATGGAATAGGCAGAATATATCCGAATTTCTCAGCTGGGAAAGAAGGCTGGATACCGATAAGCGCAAGCCGGGCGAAATCCTGTTGAATGATATGATCCAAATCATTAAGTTTATCATAAAAGGCAGGATCAACATAGGCGTCAACGGGTAAAACGATTACCGTTTCATCCGGATGAATTTCGATGGATGAGAGGTAAGAAGAGGCAACTGCAATGGCGGGGAAAGTATCGCGCTGGGAAGGTTCAAGAATAAGTCTAACATCCGGACCCAGTTGTTCTCTAAGAACCGATTCATGATTCAGTCCGGCTGAAATGAAGAGATTATGTATCCCGAATTTATCCGCCAGAATTCCCCAAGTTTTCTGTACCATAGAGATCGATTCGCCTGAAGGCGTTCTAAGGATCTTCATGAATTGTTTAGGCAGTATCTCGCTGGATAAAGGCCATAATCTTTTCCCGGCGCCTCCGGAAAGCAAAATAATCTTCATGAGGGTCCTCCGTTTCGGTTAAATTTAGCTAAAGGCGCATATGTAAACCACGAAATACTTGAATAGTCCTAATTGAACAGGTATTATGGACTACTATATCATATAATAATAGGCAATATGAACTACATTAGCTTTTTTTAACTATTATAGTGCTTCCTCCTGAACAATTTATGAAAAATTTCACTCTAATATAAGATATATAACGATGAAGCGATGCTGAAGGATGCAGAATTATGTCGAATTTCGAATAATTTGTGACAACGGAAACGTAAACTCTATTAAACGATTACAATGTAGTTCAAACTGTGTGTTGCAACGCGGTTTCGAAACTGGTCACTGTTTCAATGCGTATAATTGGATAATACAAAATTTGATCCCAACAAGGCAGGATTTTGAGTCCCGTTATCGTATATAATATTACGGCAAACTTTGGGTGAATCGTGGTGATGTCGATGACTGTCCCGCGTCGTCGTGTAGTGGTTGATGGCGATGCTTGTCCGGTTAAGGCGGAAATTGCCAGAACGGTGAGGGGCTGTGGAGCGACCGCGCTTCTTGTATCCAGCCACGCTCATGTGTTGGTGCCGGAGCCGTCCGTGGAAGTCGTGACCGTCGACGCCAGCGATCAATCGGCAGATCTTTATATCGCGAACGTGCTGACGAAGAGCGATATTCTGGTAACCGGTGATTATGGGTTGGCAGCATTAGGGCTTGCGCGAGGTTCGGCCGTGTTGACGCCGAGAGGCAAGGTAATTCGGGAGTCCGATATCGAGGGTTTGTTGGAGCAACGTCATTTCTCGGCTCGTCAACGCCGCGGAGGCTTGCGCACCAAGGGACCGCGGGCGTTCACGAATGAAGATCGCGAGCGGTTTCAACAAAAACTGACAACTCTCTTGCAAGGGATGCAGGAGAATCCCGACCTTTAGCGAATTGTATTACGTGCAAGAAAGCGACCAACAGGGTGATGAACTGTATGAAATACGGTTGCCTGCACTGGGAAGATAGGGTGGCTCGTCATGAATTACGGAATGATACCCCAGACGGTTATTGATGAAGTGTTGCGCCGCCACGAAATTTCAGAAACAGTTGGCAAATATGTTCATCTGACCAAGAACGGTAAATACTTGAAGGGTCTCTGTCCCTTTCATTCCGAGAAATCGCCATCGTTTACCGTTACGCCGGAGAAGCAAATTTTTCATTGTTATGGCTGCGGTAAAGGCGGCAACGTCATCAAGTTCGTCATGGAGATGGAAGGAGAATCGTTTCCTGAAGCGGTCAAAGCGCTAGCCGAAGATGCTGGCATTCCCATTACGTGGACGACCGCGAACACAGAGGAACCCTCCGCCTTCCAGAAGGAAAAGAAAATCCTGCACGAAGCCCATGACTACAGCGCGAAATTGTATCATTATCTTCTGCTTAATACGGAAGCCGCGAGGCCGGCGATGGAGTATTTGACTTCTCGCGGTTTCAATGACACCTTGATCGAGCAATTCGGGCTCGGTTACGCACCGGCAAGATGGGACACGCTTACCCAAGCATTGGAACGTAAAGGGTATGTCCCGGCAGAGATGGAAGCAGGAGGTTTATTATCTCGCAGGCAAGAAGCGGAAGGATATGTCGACCGTTTCCGCGATCGGATAATTTTTCCCATTCATGATCCGAGCGGTCAAATCATCGCTTTCGCTGGACGACTGCTGTCCGACGGGCAGCCGAAGTATCTTAATTCTCCCGAAACGGCGCTCTTCAACAAGAGCCGAACGCTGTACCGATTGCATGAAGCTCGTCCAGCCATACGCCGCGCAAGGCAGGTAGTCCTTTTCGAAGGTTACGTTGATGTCATTAAGGCTTGGTCCGCGGGTGTGCATAATGGCGTAGCCACGATGGGGACGGCGCTAACCGGAGAGCACGCGGCATTGCTTAAGCGGTTCGCGGATGAGGTTATATTATGCTATGACGGAGATGATGCAGGACAAGCCGCCGCGCACAAAAGCATACCCTTGCTGGAAGAGGCTGGATTCCGCGTACGGGTGAGCGTACTTCCTAACCGAATGGATCCGGATGAGTACATTTCGTCCCATGGACAAGAGCCATTCGTTAGGGAATTCATTGAAGGAGCGGTTTCCGCAGTCAAATTTCAGCTTATATATTTAAGGAAATCCCATATACTCCTAGAAGAAGATGGGAAGATTCGGTATTTGCGCGATGCGGTTCGCATTGTCGCAAGACGAGATTCTCCGACGGAGCGGGAGCTATTGCTGAAGGAGCTTGCCCAAGAATTCGGCGTTTCCTTGGATACGCTGAAGCAGGAAAGCCTTGAATTCAGACAACAGGAGAAATTGGGAAACGCAGGGGATATTCCAGCCGGATCGTGGAATAATGTATGGAATGAAAAGAGAACTGCATCCAAGAACCCGCCGCTAGGTGCCGCGCATGTGAATGCGGAACGTCAACTGCTATCATGGATGATGCAGGATAAAGAGACGGCGCTCCTCGTTCAGCAAAGGCTTGACGACCGTTTTCATGTTGAGGATCACGCGGCTTTAGCTGCTTATTTATATGCTTTTTACGCCCAAAACAATGATCCTGATGTCGGTCGGTTTGTAGCGGTCTTGCAAGATGACCGTCTGGAACGGACTGCAAGTAGCATCGCTTTAATAGACATCCCGTTTGGCGAACGGGAGCTGGAAGATTGCATTCGTACGATCGGTCGAGCTTCTCTTGCACGGGAAGTTGAACGGTTGACCGAAGAATTAAATCGCGCACAGCGAGCTGGAGACTATTCCCGTGCAACGCAAATGGGTATAGAGATTATCGCCCTGGAAAAGCAGCGCAAGCAGTTCTGAAGCGCTGGCTGCTCAGGGAGGAGGGAGTCGGAAATGGCAAACGATCAACACACAGGGTTGGAAACGGAATCGACGTTAGAACAGGTCAAAGCTCAGCTGATGGAACAAGGTAAGAAGAAATCTACCTTGAGCTATAAAGACATCATGGAGAAGCTGTCTCCTTTCGATCAGGACCCCGAGCAAATTGACGAGTTTTTCGAGCAATTGGCCGATATCGGCATCGAGGTTTCCAACGATCACGATGAATTGGGACGGCAAGGACATGGCAGCGGAGAAGAGGAAGAACGCGACGAATTTAACTTCGACGACGATCTATCCCTTCCGCCAGGTATCAAAATCAATGATCCCGTTCGGATGTACTTGAAAGAAATCGGCCGCGTGCCGCTTCTTGGTGCGGATGACGAGGTAGAATTGGCCAAGAAGATTGAAATCGGCGGACCGGATGGGGAAGAAGCCAAAAAAAGGCTGGCGGAAGCCAACCTTCGTCTAGTCGTCAGCATAGCTAAGCGTTATGTCGGACGGGGTATGCTTTTCCTTGATCTAATTCAGGAAGGCAACATGGGGCTCTTGAAAGCGGTCGAGAAATTCGACCACGACAAAGGCTTCAAGTTCAGTACTTACGCGACATGGTGGATTAGACAGGCGATTACCCGGGCGATCGCGGATCAGGCGAGAACGATTCGGATTCCAGTCCACATGGTAGAGACCATCAACAAGCTAATTCGCGTATCACGCCAGCTGTTACAGGAATTGGGCAGAGAACCGACGCCTGAGGAAATTGCCGAGCAGATGGAATTGAGCGTAGATAAAGTTCGGGAAATCATGAAGATTGCACAGGAGCCTGTATCTCTTGAGACGCCGATCGGCGAAGAAGACGATTCCCACCTGGGCGACTTTATCGAAGACCAAGAAGCGTTAGCTCCCGCAGATGCTGCGGCGTATGAGCTTCTCAAGGAACAGTTGGAAGATGTTCTGGATACGCTGACGGAGAGAGAAGAGAACGTACTTCGCTTGCGTTTCGGATTGGATGATGGACGTACGCGTACGCTTGAAGAGGTAGGCAAGGTGTTCGGCGTAACCCGCGAACGTATTCGCCAAATCGAGGCCAAAGCGCTTCGTAAGCTTCGTCACCCTAGCCGCAGTAAGCGGTTGAAAGACTTCTTAGAATAAATAAATATTTGTGTTATAGAGACCTTTGCCGTAATGGTTGAAGGTCTTTTTCTTCAAACCGAGTAATGGGGGATCGCCTTGATGGCCGCTTTGGATGAAGAAAAGCGCAATCTAATCGTTAAGGAAATCGAATCTTGGCGCCGCAGCAAGCTATTGCCGGAGCAATATTGCGACTTCCTGCAAAACTTATATTTGGATGATTTGAATGAGCGTCCACAAGGCGTTATGGGAACCGTGCTGAAGAAAATCGGACAAGCCTCGGGTAAACAATGGCTTCTTTCATTTGGAAGTTTTACCTTGATTTGTTTTGTTGTACTTTATTTTAGCGCGTTTCCTTTAGCATTGCAAATAGGTCTCACCGCCGTTGTCACGGCGGCTTTTGTCCTAGTTGGCGGAAGGCTCAGAGAGAAAAATCCGCTGCGCGGGCTGCTGTCAGCCAGTGCGGGAATGGCATTTCTTTTGGGAACAGGGTTCGGCATTTTGCAGCTCAACGGATGGGCGAATGGCTCAGGTCCCCTTTGGTTATTGGGTCTATGCGCGGTAGTGTTTGTCGGTTCCGGAATAGGACTGAGATTCGCCTTGATTCATTGGTTCGGATGGATGGCCATCGTCGTGCTGTACGCCTTGATATTGTCCAGGCATGTTCCAAATCCCTCTTTGCTCGAAGTTCAAGTGTTCTGGATCCCGGCTGCGCTATTATTTTGTTGGTTGAGCTGGTTTCTTCATGTTCGATTCAAATCGGCAGGAGCGGTTTTGTTTGCCACGGCAACCATCCTGTGGTTTATGCCGGAAATTTATTCGGCTTTGTACGTCGTTCATACGGATTGGATACAGGTAGAAATACTTATTAAGATCGTCGTTGCCGGCGTTGGCATGTTTAGATTAAGAAAACAATGGATGGAATGGGTTGCGTAGAGATGAAGGATATCGAAAGTAACGGAGCAGGGCTGAAGCTGTCCAGACGATTGTCGGCATTAGCGGAGTGGGTTCCGCAAGGCGCCCGCTTCGCCGACATCGGGACGGATCATGCGCTGCTCCCGGTTTTTCTGGCAGGCAGCGGTAAAATTAATTACGCTGTAGCCGGAGACGTTCATGACGGCCCGGTAGAGGCTGCTAAACGCCAGGTTGCCGAGGCAAGATTGGAAAGTGTCGTGGCCGTAAGGCTTGGCGACGGCATGTCGGTATTGACGCCTGGCGAAGTGGACACGGTGACGATCGCAGGCATGGGCGGCAGCCTAATGGCTAGAATACTTGATCAAGCCGGTGAGAGTCTAAACGGCGTTAATACGCTTGTCCTCTCCCCCCATGTAGCGGAAGAGATGGTAAGGCGATGGCTCGCCGCGCATAATTATGTGTTGGACCAGGAAATGCTGCTCGAGGAAGACGGAGTTATTTATACGCTGATGCGTGCAGTACTGGAGCCCGATCCGGCTGAAGCGAAAGCTCGTCATTCCCGATTATACGACGAAGGAGCGTTGGATCCTAGGTTGTCTAGAGTATCTTCGGTGTTGTTATACGAAATGGGACCGCTCTTATTGCGTAATCCGACTGCCGTATTTCACAGGAAATGGGAGCAGGAAATCGCAAAAAGGGAAAGAGTCATCTTGCAATTAAGCTATTCCTCCGATCCTGGCGCCAAAGAGAAGGCCAGGGAATGGGAAGAGGATGTGCGAGAAATCCGGGAGGTGCTCTCATGTTTGCCCGAGGCGAAACGATTATCCAATTGATGGAGCGTCTTGCTCCTAAGCATTATGCGGTTCCGGACGATAAAATCGGCCTGCAGGTCGGTTCGGTTGCCAAGGAAGTACGCCGCGTTCTCGTTACCTTGGACGTAACGCCCGCCGTTGTGGAGGAAGCTGCCGCAATGGGAGCCGAGCTCATTATCGCCCATCACGCAGTCATCTATAGACCGCTTGCTCATTTGCGTACGGATACTCCGGCAGGAGCGCTGGCAGCGAGTCTATTGCGCAAAGACATAGCCGTATACATTTCCCATACGAATCTGGATACCGCGGAAGGCGGCATCAATGATTGGATGGCTGAAGCGCTTGAGCTGACCGGCCGGGACGTGTTGGAGGAGGTTCATACCGACAAGCTGTTCAAGCTTGTCGTGTTCGTTCCCGAGACGCATCACGAAACGGTGAGAACGGCAATGTTCTCCGCAGGCGCGGGATGGATTGGCAACTACAGCCATTGCAGCTTCAACATCGAGGGCACGGGTACCTTTCTGCCTCAGGAAGGAAGTGATCCATTTATCGGGAAGCAAGGGCGGCTGGAGCAAACGCGGGAAATTCGGCTAGAAACCATCGTGCCGCTAAGCGCGAGGAAAAAAGTGATTTCAGCCATGCTGAAGGCGCATCCTTACGAGGAGGTTGCCTACGATTTGTACAGCATGGATCTGAAGGGGCGATCTTTCGGACTAGGCAGGGTAGGCGTATTGCCGGCATCGGAAAGTTTGGATCAATTCGCCGAGCGGGTGAAAAGGGCTCTTAACGTTCCTTTCGTACGGATGGTTGGAGACGGTTCTAAGCCCATACGTAAAGTCGCCGTGCTCGGAGGAGCGGGTGCCAAATATATTCGTCATGCGACGTTTGCCGGCGCGGACGTGCTCGTAACCGGAGATATCGATTTTCATTCCGCACAGGACGCCGAAGCTGCGGGGTTAGCGATTATCGATCCTGGCCATCATGCCGAGAAGATCATGAAACCGAAAGCCGCACAATGGCTTGCCGGGCAATTGAAAGAAAAAGGATACGACACGGAAGTATTCGCTTCCCAGGTAGATACCGAGCCTTTTCAGCTGCGATAAATCAGGAAATCATTAAACACTGGTACTTCCTCCATTCATTCCCGTTGTCAGAGGACGCGATTCGCGATATACTAGTCGTTGCAAACCGGAAAGTTTGACAGACAATCGCTGGTGGCTTCGCGCCACGAGAGGAAAGTCCGGGCTCCACAGGGCAGAATGCTGGATAACGTCCAGTCAACGCGAGTTGAAGGATAGGGCCACAGAAATGGACCGCCGATGGCTGCTAACGCAGATCAGGCAAGGATGGAACCGTGGTGTAAGAGACCACGAGGAGCACTGGTGACTTTGCTCCTGGTAAACCCCATTTGGAGCAAGACCGAGGAGAACGCGGCAGCCGTCACTGGCTGCAGCCCTAGCCCGGGGTGCGTTCGGGTTGGTCGCTTGAGCCGTACAGCAATGTGCGGCCTAGAAAGATGATTGTCGCTTCCTTTGTGGGAGGACAGCGGAAGCTGTCCGTTATGACCACCGGAAGTACAGAACCCGGCTTACGGCAAGCTTTCCGGCTAATCTTAAATTCAAAACGGCCTAACTGCTCATCGGCAGTTAGGCCGTTTTTTGCCGATTCGATTATTTCTTGTTTAATTGCTCGAGCTCTCGGCGAACCTGTTGAGGAAAGAGCTGTAAAGAAGTATTCGTGCCGCTTGCCGATTGCAAAGCCGACATGACATCGATCTGTCCATAACCGTAGTCGTTATCTTTGCCGGGTTTGCCTAGATCTCTGGCCGTACGCCGCAGCAATTCCATGATCTCGACATTGGTAAGCTTAGAATTAGCCGCACGAACCAATGAGGCGAGGGCAGCGACGTGCGGTGAAGCCATGGAGGTGCCTGATAAGGCTGCATAACGGCTTCCCGGATAGGTGCTTGGGATAGATGTTCCAGGCGCAGCGACGTCGATATAGTCCCCGTAATTGGAATATTCGGCTCGGGCTTCGCTTTGATCGGTTGCGGATATGGCGAGCACCTCCGGATAAGCCGCAGGGTAGCCTGGGCGATCGGTATTGTCATTGCCGCTTGCGGCTACCAGCACGACGCCGTGATCATACGCGTACTTCAGTGCATCATGAAGAAATTCGGCTTCTGCATAATTGCCCAAGCTCATATTAATAATATGGGCCCCGTGATCCGTCGCCCAAATAATTCCTTCAGCGACAGAATACGTTGAGCCGGCTCCCGAGCTGTCGAGAACTTTAACAGGCATGATTTTCGTGAACCAAGTCATTCCCGCAACGCCTTCGTTATTGTTGACTTCCGCGGCGATGATTCCGGCAACATGCGTACCATGACCGACGTCGTCATCGGGAGGGCTCGAAGGATCTACAATATTAGTTCCTTTTACCAATCGGCCTTTGAGATCGGGATGATCGGATTGCACGCCCGTGTCTACTACAGCAACGATTACATCCTTGCTGCCCTTCGTTACGTTCCAACCGTTCTCCGTAGCAATCTCGGGCAAATTCCATTGATATTCGGAATAAAGCGTATCATTGGGAACGAAGGGAACGCTATTGGTGGATCCTTGCAAACCGTTTGTTAAATACAAGTAATGAGGCTCAACGTATTCCGGCTTCCATTTGCTGAGAAAGTAAGCCTTCAATTCATGGGTTTGATGTTTTTTGGAACGGAATACATAGGTTTTTCCCGTATGTTTGATTACGGATAAATCAAGCTCCTTGCGAAGCTGCAATAATTGCTTTTCCGTTAAGGGCGTACGAAACTTCGCGACGATCTCGTCGATCGTATAGTGACTGGCGTTTCCGTTATCTTCTCCCGTCCGCACCGTTGTTTCCTTATTTGAACCGGGTGTGACGGATTCGATCCGGTATCGTCCCTCGGGAGGATAAGGAATGAGTCGCAAATTGCGGCGCTGATGACGCTCAACCGCTTGGATGACTTCCGTGGATACTAGCGCGACAAGGCTTTGCTTAGAATTGGCAGCCTTCTGCGATAAAACAAAATAACTTTTGCCATTGTAAGAAAAGGTGGGTGAAGAATAAGGAGTACCTTGTCGTAATGATGAATGAGCCTTAGACAAATACGGTTTTGCGGCTTTGTCTAGTCCTTTGTCAATGGATCCGACCTTTTTATGCTGATTGCCGCGCGTCCACTCTGCGTATAAAATTTCAGGATGAGTTTTTAACAAGGCTTCGACACTTGAGCCAGACTTTCCATTCGCGGGTTCTTTTAACAATAAATGATGAACGTCTCTCGCGACCTGAGACCTTGACAACCGCTCGGTCGCTTCCATGTCGCGTTGAACGGTTTGTTGCTTGTACATAACTTCCTTCTTGGCAGCCGATTGAACATTCGGCACCCGCGAGGGCGCAGGATGCCAAGGCCTTAATGCAGGCGATGCAAGCGGAATGGCGAACAAGACGAGAGCGAAAGTAAATAAAAAACCGAGCAGCTTATTTCGGCGCATAACGCATCTCCTTTTCGTCCCATTGAATAAGGGAACTCATCTCATTAGGATGAAAGGGAAGCAATAAAAATATACGGCACATTTTACGTTAGCCAGTACCGCTTCACCGTGTTTTATGGTACGATGAGGAAAGTTTCGCGAGGTCAAAAGCGGAACTTTTTAGCTCGCTACCCAGAATAATCTTATGAGGGTATGCTTTTGTACAATGGAAAGGGGACCAATTCATGCCAGCCACCAATATTAAAGGGCTTGCCGAATCCAGCCGAGAGAAATTAAAGGCAGCTATTGATCCGATCGAACATTTTCTTAACCACAATGCGCTTGAGCAGCTTGTCCAACAAGACAATGCGGATAGTACTAGTTTTTACAGCGGCCTATTGTCCGACTTGCGTCATTTGCTCGTATTTTCGGAAGTCGCTTACGAGAAGCTTGGCGCGATATTAAGACGCCCGAATTTCGATAACGAGCTGGCCGAACGTGCGTTGTATGAGGTGTACCATAACGGCGTGAATGCCTTTTTTTATCCTAAAAATGAATGCTACTCCGAAGACGGCCGTTACGCTTACACCGGTCAAGATGCAATTCGTTTCCGCGTAAAGCCGGTGCGTTCCGCCCGCGATGTCGTATTAAGCATATCCCGTATTTACGAAGAATTGCGCGACGATCTGACGTATTACGAAAGCGATTATTTGACCCAACGTCGTATGCAAGGACAATCGAAATAACATTTCACCCTGCAACCCCCACCCCTCTGTCCGCATACCCGTCTTTATCGGGTGCACAATAGGACAGGGGGGTGGTTTATATGCCGAACGGCGTAGCTTGCAGCGTAAGCAATTGTTCTTTCTGGAATCAAGGCAATCAATGCGGGGCTAATGAAATCGCCATTGAAGTGGATTCGCATGCCAAGAACAAATGGATTGAAGAATTCGCCGAAGAATTTTTCTCTCATCACGATCATGCGCCGACATCTTCCGTCACTTGTTGCCTGACCTTTCAGCCAAACAGCAAAAAATAGGTCTTAAGGTTCAGGAAGCGAATTGTGTCGGGACTAGGCGTACACCGGTAGTTGTTGTACAATAGATTAATCAACAATTTGACTATCGGGAGACAACCGAAGTGAATGTAACGACTGATCCGCGCGTATTGAAACAATTGCTTCTGACCCAATGGCTATCGGGAGCAAATCCTTTCAGCAGTAAGTCTACGGACGCTGCGGCTGGCGATGGTACAGGCCTATTCGATCTATTATTGAGCCAATTGACGGCTGACTCATCGCAGGGAACGGTGAGCGGATTATCTTCGGAAATACCGAATGTTTCGGCGTTTTCATTGCCGATCGCTTCTTGGGGAGGAGCGCTAACGGACGATCGCGGTACGTCCTCGACCTACGACGATCTCATTTCCGCTGCAGGGGCGAAATACGGAGTAGATCCTGCCTTAATTAAAGGAGTAATCCAATCGGAATCGTCCTTTAATTCCTCTGCCGTATCCTCAGCGGGTGCTAAAGGGCTCATGCAATTGATGGATGACACGGCACGCGGTCTGGGAGTGACGAATTCCTTCGATCCGGCGCAGAACATCGACGGCGGTACGCGATTTCTGTCTTATTTACTTCGGAAATATGATGGAAACGTATCGACAGCTCTAGCCGCATACAATGCGGGACCCGGACGGGTAGATCGCTTGGGTTTAGCGACCGACCAAGATGTCGCCATGAACCTTCATAAGCTGCCTGGAGAGACGCAGAGCTACATTCGTAAAGTTCTGGATGCATCCAAGCAATGGAGCGTCTAAAGCTGAATATTCAGTTTAAGAGGGGATCAAGACGGGAAGCAATGCACCCGTTTTTGGTCCCTTTTATTGCATAATCCTATGTTACGGAAGAATGGGGAACCGATATGAAAACTTATTATTACGATCATTGCGCCTCTACCCCGATGTCGCCAACGGTTATCGAGACGATGAGCGACGTTATGAAGCTGCATTACGCCAATCCATCTGCGCTGCATCGATCGGGTGCGGAAGCCATGAGACTCGCGGAGAGAGCTCGGTCTAGCATCGCCGATAAAATGGGGGCAAACCCGAAAGAAGTTATTTTCACGTCGGGAGGAACGGAAAGCAACAACCTGGCTATCAAAGGCTCCGTCAATAAGGTGACAAGAGAGTCTAAACATGTCATAACAACGGCAATCGAACACGCTTCCGTATATGAAAGCGTTCGGCAGCTTGAAGCTCTCGGCATCCATACGACGATATTGGCTGTAGATCAGCAAGGTAAAGTCAATCCGGAGGATGTCGAGAAAGCGATTAGAAAAGACACGGTTCTCGTTAGCGTCATGCATGTAAACAACGAAACAGGGGTTATTCAGCCTATCCAAGAAATCGGAGCGATCGTTTCCAAGCACCCGCATGTTCGCTTTCACGTGGACGGAGTTCAAGCGATCGGGAAAGTACCTTTCTCATGGAAGGAATGGGGCGTACATTTATATTCGGGTTCGGCGCATAAGTTCGGAGGTCCCAAGGGCGTAGGATTTCTTCTTGCTAAAGAAGGAACTGAGCTTGCTTCGTTGCTGAATGGCGGAGAACAAGAGTTTGGCATGCGATCGGGAACCCTCAATGTTCCTGGAGTCGTGGCGATGGCGCAAGCGCTGCGGATCACTTTGGAAAATAGGGAAGACCGCAGGATGAAGATGTATGCGATGAGGCATCGGTTGCTAGAGATTGTTGCGGAAATACCGGAGTTGTTAATTAACGGTGTCCCTACTGATGTTACTGACAACGCCGCACCCCATGTTGTCAATTTTTCTTATCCGGGAATGCGGCCCGAGGTTATGATTCATATGCTCGAAAAACATGGCATTCTGGCATCTACGCAATCCGCATGCTCCTCTAAGAGCTTGCAGCCAAGCCGCGTGCTTCTTGCGATGGGCCAAGATGCGGATCGCGCCTCTGGAAGCATACGGATCAGCTTCGGCGATGAACATACGAAGGAAGACATCGAAATATTAGGGGATAGGCTCAAGATGGTTGTAGACAAATTGAAGCCTTTGGAAAGGAAACCATAATGAATTACGATCTGATAATCGTGCGGTTCGGGGAAATAACGATTAAAGGCCGCAACCGCAATCGATTCGAAGCGATGCTGCTGCTGCAAATTCAGTCGGCGTTGAAGGATTTTCCGGCTTTGAGCTACGTAAGGGGATATGCGCGGGTGTACATCCACTTAAACGGCGAGGATTACGGTCTAGTTGCGGCGAGGCTTAAAGATATATTCGGAATTATGTCGTTCAGCCCCGTTGCAAGCGCTCCTCAAGAGTTGGAGTCCATTCAGAAATGCGCTCTTGAAATTATGCGGACAGTGGATCCTGCGCCTAAGACGTTCAAGGTTTCGGTGAAACGCGGCTGGAAGCAGTTTCCCCATGATTCATTGGAGATGAACCATCTCATCGGTTCGTATGTGCTCCGTCATTGTCCGGAATTAAAGGTAGATGTACGGAAGCCCGAGGTCGAGCTTAAGGTGGATATTCAGCATAAAGAAACATACCTATACTGCGAAGTCGAGAAGGGAGCCGGGGGTTTCCCGCTCGGCATGAACGGTAAAGCGATGCTGCTATTGTCTGGCGGGATCGATAGCCCGGTAGCGGGTTGGATGGCGATGAAGAAAGGGCTGAAAATCGAAGCCGTTCATTTCCATAGCTATCCCTTTACCAGCGAGCAGGCCAAAGAAAAAGTTGTGACCCTAGCGCAGAGACTAGCCTATTACGGCGGCAAAATCAGGCTTCATCTCGTGCCGTTCACGGATATACAGACCAAGCTGGCGCAGTCCGGTCATGACAGCTTGATCATTACCTTGATGCGTAGAAGCATGCTAAAAATTACGGAGCGCTTAGCTGAGCGGAGCGGGGCTCTCGCGATCGTGTCGGGAGATAGCTTGGGGCAAGTGGCGAGTCAGACGCTCGGCAGCATGAACGTGATCGGCCGATCCTCATCGTTGCCGCTGCTTAGACCGCTTGTTATGATGGACAAACAAGAGATCATCGACTATGCCGTAAAAATAAATACATTCGAGACGTCCATATTGCCCTTTGAAGATTGTTGTACGTTATTTGTGCCGAAGTCTCCAGCTACGAATCCGGATTTGCGGATCGTAGAGCGAGTTGAAGCGCATCTAGGAGAACAATTCGATCGGTTGATCGATGATGCGGTAGAAGGAACGGAGACGGTTTTATTGACGGAAACCGGAGTGCCGGGAGCGTCTAAGCAACGCGAGGACGAGTGGTTTTAAGGCAGGCGTATTAGAAAAGGCTTGGATACGTCCCTGAGGACCTTATCCAAGCCTTTTTGCCGAGAGAAAAAAATTAGGATGTCGCGCAATTAATGCGTTTCGCGGCTTTTTTTAGTTGCAAGCACGGGACTTGTCTTGTTAAGCTGCGCCCGACGAGCTCTGATGGCATTCGTCCACACGCCTGCGACAATGACGAGAACGACCATTGTGGCGATAAATATCCAGGTGAACAAAGGATTTTCTAAGAAGAAGCTCTCGAATTTACCCTCGTGCGTAATCATTTTGGCTGCCGTATAGGCGAGTACCCCTGAGCCAATGTAAATGATCCATGTGTATTTCTCGATAATTTTGATGAATAAAGTACTGCCCCACACGACGATCGGGATGCTGATCAGAAGCCCCAACACGACAAGGAAGTAATCGCCATGCGCCGCGCCGGCTACGGCGATAACGTTGTCCAGACCCATTGCGGCGTCGGCTATGATTATCGTCTGTATAGCCGACCATAGGGTCGTACCGGCCTTGATATTGTCATGAGACTCCCCTTGCACGAGAAGCTTGTAGGCAATCCATATTAGCAACACGCCCCCTATTGCAAGCAGGAACGGAATTTTCAGCAACGATACGACAAGCATGGTCGCGACGATACGGATGAATACCGCACCGAACGTCCCCCAGATAACCGCTTTTTTCTGCATGTTCTTCGGTAAATTTCTGGCTGCAAGACCGATTACGATAGCGTTGTCTCCCGCGAGCAATAGATCGATGAACACAATGGTCAAGAGTATAGACCAGAAGTCCAAGCTTAAAATATCCCATCCGAATAATTCCACGATTGGTCCCTCCCCAAATGATTCAAACGGTAATACGCGAAAATTATAAAAGGGATTCAAAAATGTGCTTACATAACCTCGCCTGCTTGTACATAAAACAGGTATGAGGGGGTGACCACGTGGGAACTTTGGAAACTTTGTTCGTGTTTCTGGAAATCGTAATGATTAATTTGCTCTTAAGCGGCGATAACGCTATCGTCATCGCGATGGCGGGACGCAAACTGCCCGCAGCCCAGCGAAGAAGAGCAGTCTGGTGGGGGGCAGCGGCGGCCATTGTACTAAGATGCGTATTGACGCTGGGAGCGATAACCTTATTGCACATTCCTTTTCTTCGAACCGTAGGAGCCGTTCTGCTCATCGTAATTGCCTTGCAGCTGCTGCTCGATAATCATGTAGCTGACTCCCATACGCAAGCAGCATCTACTTTAGCGGGAGCGGTATGGACGATTGTCGTAGCCGATTTCGTCATGAGCCTGGATAATGTGCTCGCTGTAGCCGCGGTTGCCAAAGGAGATACCGTTATGCTGATCATCGGTATCGTTATGAGTATCCCGATTATCATTTGGGGGAGTTCCTTCATTATGCGCGTTCTTGATCGCTTGCCCGGCCTTGTTTATTTGGGAGGGGGATTGCTTGGCTATACCGCAGCCGATATGATGCTGGGGGACCCTGGAATCAAGCGTTACATTCATTTAGTGCCGCCTGATATCGAGCAGCTGTTTCCGATAACGACGGTAATCGTGCTGTTGGCAGTCGCTTTGATTGTTCGCCGGGTCGGCAAAGCGCACAGGCTTTAGGGAAAATTTGCATCCTTGAACTAGTTTTTTCCGCTGACTTCCATTAAACTAAAGAAAAAGATGTCACGATCCGTAACGAGAGCCGTGATGTTCAGAGTATGGGATGAAGTGGGGGAACCTTCGTGAACAGACAATCCGCCGCAGTCGGAATCGGAGTCGTGGCTGTTGGATTGATAATTCTTTTAGGCAAATTGGGTGTTTTCGCTTTTATCGGAGCCGTTTTTTGGCCGCTGTTCATTTTGATTCCCGGCGTGCTGTTGCATGTGCTCTATTTCGGAAGAATGGTTCCGTCCGTCGCCTTAATACCGGCAGGGATCTTAACGGTCGTATCCGTTATCCTGTTGATCGGGAATTGGTTCGGGTGGGGGCTGATGAAGTATTTATGGCCGTTGTTTCCGTTTGCCATCGCGGTCGGACTTTATGAGTTTTACGTGTTCGGCTATAGCCGAACACGGCAAGTGTGGACGGCTGCCGTCGGGCTTGCGGTTCTATCGATCGTCATGTTCGGAATGACGCTCTTGTGGACATGGGGAATATACGTACTGGCCGCGGGGCTTATCGGTTTTGGCGCATGGCTCGTACTTCGCCGCCCGAGAACTTGGTAATATCGGCGTGCGGTTTACATTGTTATTGGCTTTTCGACTAATCTAGCGTATAATAGAAGGGATGAGGACCAGCGTAAACTCTCTGGATCGCGCTGAGTCGATCGTACCGGTGATGCAAATTAACGTCGGCCTCGCGTCGGCGTTTTGTTTTGTGGATTTAGAGAACCCTATAGGGGATCAGAGATAAATGAGGAGTGGAAGTTATGCATTCAAGAGACCGTATTCGCAATATCGCTATCATCGCCCACGTTGACCATGGTAAAACAACCTTAGTTGACCAATTGCTGCGTCAGTCCGGAACATTCCGCGAGAACGAACAGCTTCAAGATCGCGCGATGGATTCCAATGACCTTGAGCGTGAGCGTGGAATTACCATCTTGGCTAAGAACACAGCCGTCAATTACAAAGACAATTTGATCAACATCGTTGATACGCCTGGTCATGCCGACTTCGGCGGTGAAGTTGAACGTATTATGAAAATGGTTGATGGCGTTCTGCTTGTCGTCGATGCGTTTGAAGGATGTATGCCGCAAACGAAATTCGTGCTGCGCAAAGCGTTGCAGCAAGGCTTGACGCCGGTAGTCGTATTAAACAAAATCGACCGTCCGGCTGCGCGTCCCGCCGAAGTCGTAGACGAAGTGCTTGAATTGTT
Organism: Cohnella silvisoli; assembly: GCF_021190915.1. Classification (GTDB taxonomy): domain Bacteria; phylum Bacillota; class Bacilli; order Paenibacillales; family Paenibacillaceae; genus Cohnella; species Cohnella silvisoli. The sequence continues at coordinate 195,723 of NZ_JAIOAP010000012.1, read as the reverse complement.
CATCGAGCTTGAAGCTTCGGATGAACAATTGGAATTCCCGGTTGTATATGCTTCCGCATTAAACGGAATCGCAGGCAATACGCCTGATGATTTGCAGGCTACGATGGAACCTTTGTACGAAATGATTCTTCAGCATATTCCATCTCCTAAAGAGAACCCGGACGAGCCATTGCAATTTTTGGTTACATTGCTGGACTATAACGAATATATGGGCCGTATCGCAATCGGCCGCGTCAATCGCGGACGTATTGCCCAAGGCCAAGTCGTTGCGGTTATTAACCGCGAAGGTCAGGTTAAACAAGCGCGTATCGAGAAGCTATTCGGTTTCCAAGGGCTGAAGCGGATCGAAATCGAAGAAGCGGCTGCAGGCGATATCGTCGCGATCGCCGGTCTGAAAGAGATCAATATCGGGGAAACGATCGCGGATCCTGCTAATCCGGAAGCATTGCCTGTACTCGCTATTGATGAGCCGACATTGCAAATGACGTTCCTCGTTAACAATAGCCCGTTCGTTGGCCGCGAAGGCAAATGGGTAACTTCTCGTAAACTGCGCGAGCGTTTGTTTAAGGAAATCGAGACAGACGTTAGCTTGCGAGTTGACGAAACCGATAGCCCCGACGCATTCGTCGTTAGCGGACGCGGAGAATTGCATTTGGGTATTCTCATCGAGAATATGCGCCGCGAAGGTTTCGAAATTCAAGTGTCCAAGCCGGAAGTTATTCTTAAGATGATCGACGGCGTGAAGAGCGAGCCGATCGAACGTTTGCTTATCGATGTTCCGGAAGAGAGCATGGGCGCCGTTATGGAGAGCCTTGGAACGCGTAAAGCGGAAATGGTCAACATGATCAACAACGGTACGGGCCAAGTGCGTCTAGAGTTCCTTATTCCTGCGCGCGGGCTGATCGGATACCGGACGAACTTCCTGACGTTAACTCGCGGTTACGGAGTCATGAACCATGCGTTCGACAGCTACGGACCGATGATGGCCGGTCAAGTCGGCGGACGTCACCAAGGGGTTCTAATTGCAAGTGAAACGGGTAGAACGACAACGTATGGCATGATGTCCGTCGAAGATCGCGGCATACTGTTCCTTGAGCCGGGTGTAGACGTATACGAAGGAATGATCGTCGGCGAGCATACTCGCGATACCGACATCATCGTTAATATTTGTAAGGAAAAAGCTTTGAACAACATTCGCACCGCCAACAAAGAAGAGACTGTTAAGCTGAAGTCGCCGCGTCTTATGTCCCTTGAGGAAGCTCTGGAATATTTGAACGATGATGAACTGTGCGAGATTACTCCTAAAGGGATTCGCCTTCGCAAGAAAGTTCTGAACAAGAGCGAGCGCGAGCGTTCCGAGAAGCAGCGTCGTACGGCTGAAGCCGGAGTCTAATCGGAATTTGGAGGGTTTTCTATGCAGCAGTGGTTCCATGATCACAGCGTCATTTCCTATCTGCTCATTGTCGCCTTTACGATTTATATTTTTAACGCCGTTTTCAGGACGGGGAGGCTTCCTATCCTGAAAGAGATTCTCGTGCACTTGTTTTTGGCGGTCGGCTGCTTGATCTTGCTGCTATTGCAGCTTGATAAATTGCCGATTATCCAGTGCATGGCTGTCGCAGTCGGAATGATGGCGCTGCTTCGGATGCGCCAGTTCTACGATAAACGCAAAGCATACCGCAACGGGAAGGGCGGAGGCTCGTCTTCCGTGAATTCCGCCGATCCGCAATAAGCGATACTAACGTCTGCAACCGTCCTATGGGCGGTGAAGCCGGTTTACTTGGAGAGGGGAAACGGCCGTGCCTTTAATGGATGCGTTGTTTTACTGGTTGCAGATGAAGTGGGTTTCCTCCGCCCGCCCCGACGACGGGGCGGCGAGGGAAACACTTCTCTTTTTTGCGCAAATTTTGTCGGAAGACCACGATTTGGCGTCATTTGATGTAAGATCGGAGGAAGCCGGCAAAGTATACGTAACCTATGCCAAGACCGACGGTTCCACTCGTACCGTATGGTTTGATCGGGAAGCCGTGGAGCAATTAAACCGGGATATGTTCGGACACTCGGAACGCACGGATGACGATTCCGACACAGAGGATGAGGAGGAAATGGTTTGAGTCAGGATACACCGATGCCATCGCGTACGAGCAGCCGCAACTCACCACCTAAAGCATCTAAACCTCCCGGTCGGAGGTTCCGCTGGGGGCGGGCAATATTCATTTTGCTGGCGCTCATCATTGTGGCACTTGCGATTTATGCGGGATACTTATATTTCGTAGGCAAGAAAAACCTGGAGAAAATTTCCGATCAGAATCCTCAGCATAGCGCCATTCCTAAGGAAGAACGCGCACAGGTTAAACCGATAGCTCTTGTACTGCTCGGCCTTGATACCCGCAGCGAGACGGGGAGCATGAATACCGACGTAATGATGGTAGCGGCCTTTAATCCGAAAACCAAAACAGCGACGGTCGTCTCCATTCCCCGCGACAGCGACCTGAACATGGATGGCTACAAGAAACATAAGGCTAATGCCTATTACGCGGCTTTCTATACGAACGCCCGTAACAAAGAGAAGCTTGAAGGCGACCAAATTCCGGCTTACGCACGGGACAAAACCCGAGAGATGCTGGCCGAATTTTTCAATATCAAAATCGATTACACGGCTGTCATTGATTTTAAAGGATTCGTAGATGTCGTAGATGCTTTAGGCGGGGTAAACGTAACCGTAGACAAAGATATGCGATATGTCGACACGGTAGACGGTACGAACATCGACCTGGAGAAAGGCGAGCGAGAGCTTGACGGCGAACAGGCGCTGGGATTCGTCCGATACCGGAAATCCAACCGCGGAACGGCCGAATCAAGCGATTTCGAGCGTAATGAAAGACAAAGCCAAGTGCTTGGAGCCATTGCGGATCGAATGAAGTCCTTCAGCAGCGTCACGAAAGTCGACGGGATCTTGAATGCGGTCGGCGATAATATGAGAACGGATATTCCTAGCGCGCAGATCGAGAATATGATCAAAACGTATTTTCACATCAACCGCTCGAGCATCCGGTTCATTCCTTTGGCAGGCACTTGGAGAAGCCCGTATGTATACTTAGAAGAAGAAAAACTGAAAGAGGCGAAGCAAGCTCTAACAGAAGAATTATTGCCCGACGGACGTCCGGCGACTGTGCCTGAAAGCTCAGCTCCCGCTTCCGAATAACTCCCTTTGTCCGTTGGAAACTGGTTTTGCTTATGTTATAATGGAGCCAGAAATTCCAGTAAGGAGGGCTGCGGATGACAGAAACGAATACCGCTCTTACCGAAGCTCTTTACACGCAACTTCAGACGATGAATTTTGTTCTTCTGCATACCGTAGATGCCGAAAGCGGCAGTCCGACCTCCAGTGCGATCTCATGGATCTTTGCGATTGACGTGAATCGGCTTCGCTTTTCTTTAGACGGCCGATCACGGTTAATTACGAATTTGAAAGAGCGTCCCGATGTTAGCGTTACGCTGTTCGGCGGGGGGAGCGTGCATGCCGTATATGGGCAAGCCCGTATCGTAACCGACCATCTGGAAGGCGTTCCGTTCCCGCTTGCATGCGTTGATCTCGAGATAGAAACGGTCCGGGATGCCATGTTCTATGGCGCTCGTCTGTCCGTGCTGCCCGAGGTTGAGAAAACTTATGATAAAAGAGCAGCAGACCGCTTGGATAACCAAGTGTTCGAAGCGATGAAGAAAGCCCAGTGAATTTTCACTGGGCTTTTTGTCACTTTTTAAGCTTATTCAAGGTGCTGGTCCCCGTATTTTCCGGGGTTTTCGGCGGGATGATGTTGCGCGGGATTTGCGGGATGACTCGTCCGACGATGTCGGAAAGCTCTTCGGCAAAACCGGCGAGCGGGCGGCCGTGTTTGACGTCGGCTCTAATTTCTCGAATTCGCTGGGCAAGGTCGATGTCCGCAGTAACGACGGCATTGACCCCGTAAGGATCTTTACGAAAGGCTTCGGCAACCGAGTATTTAATCGTACCGACTCGAGACCGTTCCATTTTCTCGTCGACATCGATTCCTACGATCGCGTACTTACCGAATACGACGCAGTTGGCGCCTTTTACGCCTTTAATGCCGCGAGCCAGCGATTCCAGGTGTGCCGCAACCTGCTTCGGATTGCCGATGGCTTTGGAAACCCCATTCGAGGCTTGCGCCGTTAGTCGATTAACCGAAGGCGCCGGCGTTGCTTGATTTTTTTTACCACAGCCTGCGGAGCCCAAAGCCAAAGTCAGCAGCATTAGCAGCGCGGCTCCGTAAGCGATCATTTTATAGAGCTTCAAGATGTTCACCACCTTATTCTGGAGGGATGCCCGCATTAGCCGAGGAGCTGCATATGAGTACGCCCGGCCGCCGCAGGAGAAAACGTTCATTGGTTTTATTGTTCCCTGTCATCCGTTCGCTATGTAAGATCGCTTTAGAGAAATCGATGTGCCATTATGACATAACCAGCCTGAAGGCCGAAACGGGAGGGAACACCTTATGCGCAAAATTTACGTGCTCGATACAAATGTTTTATTGCATGATCCGCTCTCGTTGTTCGCTTTTGACGACAATGAAGTCATTATTCCCTCCGTAGTCTTGGAAGAAATCGATTCCAAAAAACGGCTCGCCGACGAAATCGGGAGAAATGCCCGCAATATTTCGCGAGAGCTTGACAGCATGAGAGCGATTGGACAGCTTCACAATGGCGTGACGTTGCCCAATGGGGGATTACTAAAGGTGGAAATGAATCATCGCCGCTTTGTGAGAGTGCAGGAATTGTTCGGGGAAATGACTAACGATAACCGGATACTCGCGGTGGCGTTGAATTACCATATGGAAGAACAGGAGAGCGTCGATCCTCGCCCCGTCATTATCGTCAGCAAAGACGTGCTCGTTAGGGTCAAGGCGGACGTGCTTGGAATTACCGCCCAGGATTACCTGTCGGATCAGACCGCATCGGTCTCGGACCAATACACCGGACATCTGACGTTGCACGTTCACCCTTCGGTAATCGATGAATTTTATTCCACCCGGGTTTTGGGCGTGAATCAGCTTGGCATTAAAGTAACCTTGAATCCGAATGAATTCGTAATCCTGCGCGATGAGCTCGGCACGTCCAAATCGGCGCTTCTCAAGGTGACCTCGGATGGACAGCGACTAGAGCCGCTGCACATGAGCAATGATCCCATATGGGGAATTACGGCACGCAACGCGCAACAGAGGATGGCTCTGGAACTGCTTCTGAACGACGACATTCCATTGGTGACGCTAACGGGCCGTGCGGGGACCGGGAAGACGCTCATAACCCTTGCGGCTGGTCTGATGAAGGTGGAAGATGAGCACAAGTTCAAGAAGCTGCTGATCGCTCGTCCCGTCGTTCCAATGGGAAAGGATATCGGTTATTTGCCGGGGGAAAAAGAAGAAAAGCTGCGTCCGTGGATGCAGCCCATTTACGACAATTTGGAATTTCTGTTCGATACGAAAAAATCGGGCGATCTCGACAAAATATTAATGGGGATGGGAAGCATTCAGGTTGAGGCTCTCACTTATATTCGCGGCCGCTCTATTCCTGGCCAGTTTATTATTATTGACGAAGCGCAAAATTTGAGCAAACACGAAGTGAAAACGATCGTCTCCAGGGTGGGGGAGAACAGTAAAATCGTGCTGCTGGGCGATCCGGAGCAGATCGATCACCCTTATCTGGATTCCCAGAGCAATGGTCTTACGTATTTGGTTGAGCGCTTCAAGGAAGAAGGCATTAGCGGTCATGTCACCTTGGAGAAAGGAGAACGTTCGCGCTTAGCCCAATTGGCAACGGAAAGGCTGTAAGAATGGTTTCGTCAATGTTTAATAAAGCCATTCCACGCTGCATCCGTAGGCTATTGCAATCCGCTCAGCAAGTTCCATGAGCTGTCTATCCATGATGTAAATCGCAGCGCTGTCGTTCGACCATTGTCCGATCAAATGCTCCTTCAGCTGTTCCAAAGCCGGTGCGGGTTCCGCATCCGGCTTTGCTGCGTTCAAAGAGAATGCAGCGGTTAGCGCAAGATCGAGGAAAATGTTCTCATTTCGCGTGACGATGGCATAATCCTCATAGAGAGCCCCTTGCTCCAGCCCATCGGAAGGGACTATCAGGAGATCGCAGCGTTCCGAGGTTACCCGATAATGTTCCAGAAGCTTCAAGACGGCAGGGATATGATCTTCCGAGTCGAAAATAAGCAGTTCCTTATAACGGTCATACAAAGGCGCGCGCTCGGCAATTCCTTTAACAATCTGTGCATAGAAGCCCGGGATCTTGCCATCGGGCAGATTCATGTCCAAACCGTACATTCGTTTAAGCTTCATAAGTTCTCCAACCTTTCATTACTCGGTCGTATTATCATAACAGATAAAGCGCTTTCCAAAAAAGCGAGACAGGTTCGCTCCGTCCTGTTATCATAAATAAAGTGCAGTTAACGTTAACGATGAAAAAGGTGAAGGCTGTGGCAAGCCGTAAATTGGCCTTAGTGTTCCTATTGCTCTGCATCATGGTCGTTATCCTATCTCCTTGGGCTGATGCTCCTTCTCCTTCAACCCCTATTGTCCCCGTTCCCTCGGGAGAAGATCTTGCCACCGCGAAGCCGGTTGTTGCCGAAGAAATCTCTCGATTAACGGTGGAAGTGGCCATGGAAGAGCCTGAATTCCAGGCGCTCGTCGATCAGAATGATGAATTCATAGCCAAACACCCGGATATATCGGTGGAATTACATAGAATCGATCCACAGCACGCCTATTCGACCTATAAACAAGCAGCGCAAATGGAAGAATTGGCGGATGTTATTCTACTATCCAATGAGTGGGTAAAGGAGTTCGCCGTCTCCGGTTATTTGCTTCCCGCCGATGCCGCATTCGTCGGTAAGGCACTAACGGAACAATTCGATGTTTTGATTGCTCCTCTTAAATGGAACGGCAGTTACTTGTGGGGAGTCCCACGCGACATGGATCCCTATGTACTCGTATGGAATATGGACTTATTGCACGGATGGCTTGGAGAAGATGTCACACTACCGCTTACGATCGAGCAATGGACCGCTTTGACGGCTAAGAGCTCGGAACTGCAAGGTGCTTTTTCATGGCTGACGATAGATCGTAACGATCCTTTAGCGATGCTTGCTTGGTTGGAAAATGCCGTTGGCGAACGAAGCGACGGATTGTGGACCGATGGAAGCAAGCCATGGGAAGGGACCCCATTCGAACAAGCCTTAACTCTTCTAGACCAACAAAGAGCAGGCGTTAAATTTATTGATAACGCGAGTGAAGCCGCAAGCACGTTGAAAGCGGGGACAACGTTAGCCGCCATCGTCCCTTATTCGCTAGCCGCGCCATTGGTTGCCGAGCCGCGAATAAGCTCTGACTCTAAGCTCGAGCTTGACCACCAAACCTGGAAGCTTCCCTATGTTTGGCCGAGGGGAAGCAGTTTTAGCATATCTTCTACTACGGAAGACGAAGATGCCGCCTACAAATGGATTGCCGAAATGACGGATGCCCCTAATCAATTGCACAATTTGGAGGAACGCAACCTGCTGCCCGTCTACCGTACGCTTTACGATAACGACAGAAGGTTATCCAATCTGCTGCCGGGGAGAAACGGGCAAACCTTTCCCAATCAATCTCCATTGATTATGGGACCGGATATGGCGGCACGTTTAGAAAAATTGGGCGGTTTATGGAGGAAGTTTACGACAGGTGTTATTACTTTAGACGACTGGAAGAAGGAATGGATCGATTAGTCCGACGGCATTAATATGATTAACCGATCTTTAATTGGACGATCAATTTACCGCCATTCATTTCTACGCTTTGGGCTTTCACGTATTTGATCAGCTTCTGCGGGTAGAAGCCTAAGTCGAACTCCCTCTCCAGATCGGCCCGCGTCGTATCCGGTAAAGTCAACCCATTAAAGATCAGAGTGTCCACGTGAAAACGAATCGCGTTTTCAGGCTTATCTTCAACCGTGTACCGACCTTGTATTTTCACCTGAATATCGCTGTTTTTTCCTTCCATCGTCAAGAGATCGTTGTCGAATGTGAAGGAAAAATTGTCAAACCTGCTATCCTCGCTCCGCAGAAATTCATTTAACTGTTCGTCCGATATCGTCAGCTTTGCCTTGAGCCCGCTAGTTTGCACGATGCCGGGCGTTTTCTTTATGTATTCGGGTAAATGCGTCATCGCGTTCGCAAGCGCCCTGAAATGTTGCTTAACCTCGTATAACCCGACATTGTTCCAATAGACTTGCAATTCATCCATTAAGCGAAGCAGCATTTCCTGATCGCTGCTTGCGGCAACGCCTGCATCCAATTGTTTCTGCAGGTCGCTCATCCGATCGCGTTGGGCAACGAGTTCTTGACCGACAGCGGTAAGCTCGTCCTTGTCGTGCTGCAATTGGTCGTAGCCTTTTTTAATTTTTTTGTAGCCGACTTTATAGTCATCCATCGTCTTATGGTCGGACTGGACGATCATATCCATCATGTCCCAGACGCGGATCAACTCGGGCAGCGAATTCGCGGATAACAATGACGACAGCCAGAAATCCTTGTACCCCATATAATAGGAACGCAGCACGCGCCCCGCTTTTTCCTTCTGCACGGCAATGGCGATCTCTTGCTCCGCGAGCCGCTGTTCGCTTTGTTCGATTTCGGCCTGGGTTTGAATCTTTAACGCGGAGATGCGCGCGATATTTCGATCGAGTTCAACCACGGACAAGCTTTGCTCCAATAGCTTTCTTGTTTCTTCCGGCAGCGGCTCGGCGAATACCGGCAATATCGCGCCGGCACGGGATAGGGCAAGCAGGGTTATGGAAGCCATCAGCACAGCCGCTAGCAGGCGACGCATCGGGATTCCTCCTTTCATTCGGACGTGCGACGAAGCCGTGTAATCCTATGCTATTATAATATGACAACGAAGCTTGGGGAAGGTGTTGAGCGCATTGGAAGCCGGATTTGCTGCGGAAACGCCTCTTGCCGCAATAATAAGAGAAACAATATTAACCAGTCCTTCCATTGGTGAAACAGATAACGGCGACGTGTTGTCCGCTATTCCCTTCCATCAGTATATGACGCTTTGTCTCTATCATCCCGAATTTGGCTATTATCGCTCGGGAACTTCAAGAGTCGGCCGAGAAGGCGACTTTTATACAAGCGCTTATGTCGGAGAATTGATGGGGGAGCAGCTGGCATCGGAGCTTATGAGACTTGCAGACGAATGGCTCACGGGCGTCGAGTCGATCGAAGTGATGGACTGGGGCGGCGGTACCGGCCGGCTTGGACGGCACATGATGGATACATGGGAGAAGGCGAGTCATTCAGAAGGACTTGAGGGAACGCGCGCGGAGAGGTTTATTTTGACGGTTGTAGAGGGAAATCCCGCGCATCGGCGACAGGCAATCGAGGAATTGGCCGATTATATAGAATTAGGCAAAGCTCGCGTTATCGGCAACGAAGAAGGGTCAAGCATGTCTTTCCCGGATCATCCCGTCATTATCGTGGCTAACGAGCTGTTAGACGCGTTTCCGGTCTATCGATTAGTAAAGCGGGGCGGACGTTTACGGGAGTGGGGAGTCGTTTGGGAGGAGGCAGGGCGCCGTTTCATTCCTTGTTTAATGGATCCGACTAATCCGCGTCTGGAAGAATGGATAGACAATGAAGGCGTTCGTTTACTGGATAATCAAACGATAGAAGTGAACTTGGACGCGGCGGACTGGGTGGCGGATTTGGCCAGCCGTCTTGATCGAGCGATGCTGGTGTTTATCGATTATGGGGATGAGACGGAGGAATTAATCACCCCCCATAGGATGGATGGCACTTTGTTATGCTACTACAAGCACCGTGCGCACAACGATCCTTATTTGCTGCCCGGCGAGCAGGATTTAACGACCCACGTTAATTTTAGCCACATTAGGCGAGTTGCGGTTCATTCTGGATGGAAAGAGTTACGGTATGGGACGCAAAAGAAGTTTCTGGTCGAATCCGGAATTTTGGAAAAGCTAAGCGCGCATTCACTGACTGATCCTTTCCATCCAACCGTTCGCCGCAACAGAGCTATTCGCCAGCTCCTTTTGTCGGACGGCATGAGCGAGCTGTTCAAAGTACAAATTTTCGTAAAAGCGTAATGCCGATTAACTTAATAAAGCACAATAAGAGGCTGCCTCAAGTCGGATTGACTTTAGAGACAGCCTCTTCGTGATTTCATTAAATTGTAAAGGCATATGTACGTACCTGATCGCGAATCGTAGGTTATACAGGTATGCCCATTTCGAACACGGTCCAATAAGTGAATCCCAGGAACGCCAGCACCATATAGCCCCAGAACATGAGGAGATAGGTCTTTTCCGTGAAATTCAAATAGCCGAGTAAGAAGAAAACAGCGGTTTGCATAAAAAACAACAAGGCAAATTCAAACATGTCGCCTACAAATGCCATTAGGGCAATTACCAGTGTCCAGAAGCCGAGCACTCTAAACATACGTGCCATCGTTTATTCCCCTCTCATAAGCACAAGACGATTTCTAAAGCATATTATACCGTTTGGACAAAAGAGTGTAAACCGACAAGTCGTGACGAAACGGCAAACTTTTCATTGGCGCTTCTATAGTCCCCCATTTGGCTCAGATGTATGTGTTTGTCGCCTAATTGTTGTCCGAAGGTATAGTGATTCGAAAAATGGATATAAATAGAAGTATCCGATAGATTCTATGAATTCTATTACGGGCATAGAAATGAAGAAAGCAACAAAATATACGCGATACTTAAGGAGGGAAGGGCACCCATGACGGCTGTGAGACAAGACGCATGGAGTCCGGATGATGATTTAATATTGGCGGAGGTTACTCTGCGCCACATCCGCGAAGGCAGCACCCAATTATCCGCATTCGAAGAAGTAGGGCAGCGAATTGCTCGAACTTCCGCAGCTTGCGGGTTTCGTTGGAATAGCTTTGTCCGCAAAAAATACGACGAAGCGATCGGAATGGCTAAGCAACAACGTCAGAAACGTAATTATCTCAAAAAACAAGGGATTTCCACCATTTCCGGTGCGGAGCGTTTAGCAGTCGAAGAAGGCGACAGCGGGAAAGCAGAGCTATTGTCTGCGGAATCGATGTCATTAGAAGCCATTATCCGATATTTGCGCCAATGGAAAGGTACCGTTCAGGAGATGAGCCGGCAAATTCGGCACCTGGAGAAGGAATTGAAAGAAAAGGACGATCGGCTAAGCGAATTCCGCGAAGTAAACGAACGTCTGTCCAAAGAAGTTAACGAAGTGCAAACCGATTACCGGGTCGTCAACGATGATTACAAAGCGCTCATTCGCATTATGGACCGCGCGCGCCGACTCGCTTTCTTGACTGAGGAAGTAGACGAGGACCGGGCTAGATTCAAAATGGACGCCAACGGCAATCTCGAACGAATCGAATAGCTTATGATTGCTGCAAAACCCGCGGGGACTTTCCTCGCGGGTTTTGCTTTGGTATGGTTATCAAAAACGAGAGAAGGCGCACCTGTTCATGTTCATGGATAAAATCGCGGTATTGGGCGGAGGTTCACTCGGAATGCTGCTTGCCGGAAAGTTGACGGCTTCAGGGTGCGATTGCGTATTGTGGACGAGAACACGTAGTCAGGCTTCTCTACTGAACGGCAACGGATTAAAGCTAGAGGATCAATCGGGAGATCGTTTAATTAAGGTTAAAGCCGTACCCTTTGAGGATGCTTCCGCTGGCGAACATGGCTTTGTCTTAGTGGCAGTCAAACAAACGGCATTGGTCCCTGAACTTCAAGGAAAATTGGCAGCAACTATACCTGTTGGAGGGACGCTTGTCCTTTTTCAGAATGGAATCGGTCATTTCGAGCTGCTGCAGCGTGTTTTGCCTGGAAGAAAGCTGATTATGGCAGTTACGACGGAAGGGGCATTGCGGATTGACTCAACGACCGTTCGCCATACCGGTCGCGGAGAAACCCGAATCGGTGACGGGCACCCGGAAGGTATTGCCGAACTCGCGGATACAGGCAATGAACCTTTCTCAGATGAGCTGCTGCATTTGGAGCGGCTGTTGAAACAGGCAGGATTTTCCGTTTATTTGTCGAAACAGTTGGGAGATGCGATTTTACGGAAACTATTGATCAACGCGGTCATTAACCCGCTAACCGCAATATTAAGAATTCGGAACGGTCAGCTGACCGAATCGTCCGCTCGGCTGGAATTGATGAGATCGTTATTTCAAGAAACGTTCGAGATCGTTAAAGATTACGGCGTAGGCGAAGAAACCGAGTTATGGAATGCGATATTGCAAGTATGCTCCGCTACCCGCGACAATGAATCCTCCATGCTGCAGGATGTTTCCGCCCATAAAGAAACGGAAATCGAATTCATTAACGGCGTTATATGCCGGCTCGCGAAAGAGCAAGGCAAGGAAGCTCCTTGGAACGAAGCCGTTATGGCTCTTGTCAAAGCCGCCCATTAAATAAGGGGAGAGGTAACAAATGAATTCGATTTGGGAATCACTCGTGCATGCCTATGCTTTTTTGGCCACCGTGCCCATTGTCCCGTTCCTTCTCGTATACATAGTTGCTTCGGTACGCGGAGGAGATCGCAAGAGAGCGTTCAGGCTCGCGATGGACGTGACGAACGCTTTCTTGATCGGCTGCGTTGCCTACCTTCTCAACAGCCGTTTAAACACGAATTTCGGCCTTTTTTTCATTGTTTTATTGTTGCTTATCGGCGGCGGATTGATCGGGAATGCACAAAATCGGATTCGTGGAAAAGTTGATACGGCAAAACTAGTAAGGGCCGTTTGGCGGCTGTCCTTTTTCGGAATGGCGGTTATGTATGTGCTGTTAATGACCTTGAAGCTTTTATTCCCAACCGCAACGTAATGATCCTTTTGACGCGGATTGAGCTCTTGTGTACAATCAATCTGTTAGCACAACAGACAGATCGGGGGAACTTTCCCTTTGAACATTGCATCTCTTATAGATTCCAATCCTTTTTCATTGGCAGAACGATATAGGCAAGGCGATCCTGAAGTCATCGAATTGTTCGGATTGCATCCTTCCCAAGAAGAGCACTGGGCACGAAGAGCCTTGCTGCTGGACGAGACGTCGGAGAGACGAGCAAGCCTTGAGCAGGTTGCGTTAGCTATTAGAACTTATCAATCCAAGCTTCCCTATTATTCCGAAGCCGCGGCGTCGTTGGAGAAGCTCGAGCAATCACGGACACTGGTCGTCGTAGGAGGGCAGCAAGCCGGCTTATTCGGCGGAGCGTTGCTCATTTACTACAAAGCTTTATCGGTTGTGCAAACAGCCCGCGAAGCGGAGAAACGATTGGGTAGACCCGTCGTGCCCGTCTTCTGGATCGCGGGAGAAGATCACGATTTCGACGAAGCGAACCACGTGAATATTCAATCGCCGAAAGGCGGGATCAGGCGAATTCGGATCGAACGTCCGGAAGGACCGCGGCTCGCCGTAAGCAGAACGCCGTTGACAACGCAGCAGTGGGAAACGGCTTTGCAAGAGTTGGCCGACCAATTGCCGGATTCCGAGTTCAAACCCGCTCTTCTTGAACGGCTTCAAAGCCATATCACGGATTGTCCATCGCTTAGCTTGGCGTTCGCAAGATTGCTTGCCGATTGGTTCGGCAGAGAAGGGTTGCTGCTTCTTGATGCGGACGATCCTAACTTGCGTGCGTTGGAAGGGCCGATGTTCCGGGAGTTGATCGTTCGAAACAACGAGCTGGAAACCGCATTGAAGGCAGGCGAAAGCCAAGTCTTGAGCAAAGGTTTCAAGCTTCAGGCGGAGACGAATCCCGGAAGCGCCAACTTGTTTCTCCATCACGAGCACGGAAGGCTTCTGCTTCATAAAGAGAAGGATCGTTTCATCGATCGTCGAGGACATGTTTCCTACTCCCAGGAGCAAATGCTAGAACTAACGTCTAATTCTCCGGATTGCTTAAGCACGAATGCATTGACGCGTCCTCTTATGCAGGACTATTTGCTGCCTGTGCTAGCCGCGGTTCTAGGACCATCAGAGTTGGCCTATTGGGGCATTCTTGGCCCGACGTTTCATGAGTTCGGAATGTCTGTACCTCTATTAATTCCGCGGCAATCGTTTACTTATTTGGAGCCCAACGTAACCAAACTATTGGATAAATATTCCTTATCCGTTGAAGAGGCCATAACCGACTGGGAACAAAAGAAATCGGAATGGTTAGCCGAGCAGGACGAGTGGAACTTAGAAGAAAAGTTCCGGCTAGCCAAACGGCAATTCGAGGAATTATACGCTCCGGTCATCGACACCGTGTCGTCGCTTCAACCCGGTCTCGCCACGCTAGCGGCTACGAATCGGGATAAAATATTGGAGCAAATCACTTATTTGGAGTCTCGTTCCCTCGATGCGATCGCTAAGCAACATGAAGCATCGCTTCGTCAATGGGATCGAATCCATCAGTCGCTCTCGCCTCTGGATAAGCCGCAAGAAAGAATATACGGTACCGTTCATTTCTGGAATCGTTACGGTCCGGAGTGGTTGGTTCGTTGGCTAGAGGTTCCCTACCAGGCAACTGGAGGACAGCGCTTGGTGGAAAGCTTGACGAATTCATAGAACAGAACCTGGAGGAATTATCTGATGAAAACCGCATTAACCAGCATCGTACGCGATCCGTCATTGGCGCCGGAAGGCAAACTTAAAATCGATTGGGTGCAAGCCCATATGCCGGTTTTGAACCAAATTCGCGAGCAATTCGAGAAAGATCAGCCATTCAAAGGTCTTCGTGTCGCCATTTCGCTGCACTTGGAAGCCAAAACGGCTTATTTAGCAAAAGTCGTACAAGCTGGCGGAGCTGAAGTCGTTATTACCGGCAGCAATCCGTTGTCCACCCAAGACGATGTGTGCGCGGCTCTCGTGGAAGACGGAATTGCCGTATACGCGAAATACAATCCCGATCCGCAAGAATATAAGGACCTGATGGTCAAAACATTGGAAACAAAGCCCGATCTCATTATCGATGACGGGGGAGACCTCGTGTCCATTCTGCATTCGGAGCGTCAGGACTTGCTTGCTCAAGTACGCGGCGGGGCGGAAGAAACGACAACCGGAATTTTGCGCCTGAAAGCGATGGAAAAAGACGGATCGCTTAAATTCCCGATGGTAGCCGTCAACGATGCTTATTGTAAATATTTGTTCGACAACCGTTATGGCACCGGGCAATCCGTATGGGATGGCATCAACCGGACGACGAACCTTGTGGTAGCGGGTAAGACGGTTGTCGTCAACGGATACGGTTGGTGCGGCAAGGGCGTGGCAATGCGGGCCAAAGGGCTTGGAGCGAACGTCGTCGTTACGGAAGTGGATGCCATTCGCGCAGTCGAGGCGTACATGGACGGTTTTACGGTACTGTCGATGGCCGAAGCTGCCAAAGTCGGCGAGTTCTTCGTTACGGTGACCGGCAATAAAGACGTCATTCGCGGCGAGCACATCGCGAATATGAAAGACGGAGCCATTCTTTCCAATGCGGGACACTTCGATATTGAAGTCAACTTGGTCGAGTTGGCTGCCATGTCGGTATCCAAACGGGTCGTACGTCGCAACATCGAGGAATACGTGCTGAAGGACGGACGCAAAATCTACGTACTTGCCGAAGGACGTTTAGTAAATCTTGCGGCGGGCGACGGACATCCAGCGGAAATCATGGATATGACGTTCGCATTGCAAGCAATCGCGCTTCGTTATGTGAACGAGAATTATGAGAGCATCGGCAACCAAGTCGTTAACGTGCCTTACGAGCTCGATGAACTGGTCGCGCGCACGAAACTGCAATCGCTCGGTATTACGATCGATACGCTGTCCGATGAGCAGAAAGCTTACTTGGATAGCTGGGCGTCCCATTAACTGCTTAACTAAACAGAAATGAAAAAGAGAACGTTTATTCCATCGGAAACACTCGACGGGATAAACGTTTTTTTATTTGCAAAGTTGTTATTGACAATGATTCTCATTATCATTTAAAGTTCTAAATGAAAATGATTATCATTATTATTTAAGAGGAATAGAAATGTTTCGAAATGCAGTAAGGATTGGATTGTTGACCTTGGCGGTCCTGTTCGTCGCCAATGTCGGTTTGACTCCTTCTACGGATGCGGCCGAGGCAAGCCGTTTAATCAAGGTGGTCGTGGATGGAAAGTCCATATCCTTATCGACAGCCCTGCAATTGGTCAAAGGGCGCCTTCTTGTCCCCTATAGCGAGGTTGTAGCCGGCTTGGGCGGCAAAGTAAGCTGGGATCAAAAAACGAAAACGGTTAAAGCAGTAAAAGGCAATATCACGGTAGCTTATACGGCGGGATCCTCGACGGCATACATAAATAACGAGAAAAGGACGCTGGAATCCGCACCGGTCAGCTTGAATAATACGACGTTCGTGCCGCTCCGTTTTCTGGCTCAATCGTTCGGAATGTGGGTTAGATGGGACGGTAACAAGAAACAAGTAACGATCTCCAGCACATTGACGGTACAAACGAAGGTCGGGCCCCTCACGCTTAATAAAGTTCCTCAACGCATCGTAACCTTGTCCTCGTCCGACACGGAAATCGTTGCAGCGCTTGGCGGCCATATCGTCGGAAGAGCGACGGCGTTAGGCAAGGTTTATCCGCCGGAAGCGGCATCCATTCCCGAGGTCGGCAGCACGCATGGCATCAACTTCGAGACGTTGGCTGCGTTGAAACCGGATTTGGTCATCGGAAGTCCGTCGTTACAGCCGCAAGCAGCTACGATCGAGAAGCTGGGCGCGCGAATGCTGCTTAACTCGCACAATGTTTTCGAGGAAATCAAAAATTCCATTCGTCTATACGGAGAAGTATTGGGTAAGGAAGAAGAAGCGGAAAAGCTGATTAAAGGAATGGACGGCAGATTGAAGAAGGTCATGCAAAGTCCGCCGTTGAACAAGCCGAAGACGTTGATCCTTTATGGTGCGCCAGGCAGCTTCGTTGTCGCCCTGCCTTCAAGTTATCCGGGCAACTTCTTGCTGCTAGCCGGCGGTAACAACGTTGCGGCTGATTTTCCGAAGATGGATACGATGCCGCAATATGCAGAATTCAGCATGGAGCGAATCGTTGCTGCCGACCCTGACGTTATTTACTTAATTACGCACGGCGATCCCGTAGAAGTGAAAGCAAGCTTTAAGAAAGAGCTGGAAAGCAATCCGGCGTGGAAAAACCTGGGGGCTGTTAAAACAAGTCAGTTCGAGGTGCTTCCAAACGATCTGTTTGCCGCTAACCCGGGACTGCGCGCACCAGATGCGATTACCTACTTAAATGAACTGCTGCTGCAGGTGAAAATAAGCAAATGAATGCTCCTTATACGAACAGAAAGGATCCTCGATCTAAGACAAGGTATGCGTTATTGGCTTTATTCGCGGTACTTTTGTTGCTTTCCATTCTATATGGATTGATGGTAGGAGCCGTATCGATCCCGGCGAAGGAAGTATGGACTTCGTTAATTAACGATACGGATTCGGAATTTCGGCAAATCGTATGGAACTTGCGGCTTCCAAGGGTTTTGACCGGGTTGCTGGTCGGCATTTGCCTAGCGGTATCCGGTGCTTTCCTCCAGGGCGTATTCCGGAATCCGTTAGCGGATCCGGGAATTATCGGAGTTTCCTCGGGAGCGGGGTTGGCGGCCGTATCGGTTATGATTTTATTTCCGGAGCAAATGTCTCTTGTGCCTTTAGCGGCTTTTTTGGGAGCATTGGCGGCAGCTGCAATTATATATGCTCTGGCATGGAATAAAGGAGCGCCTGCCGGCCGAATGATATTGGCCGGGGTGGCGGTCAATTCCTTGCTCGGAGCAGGCATGACAACGGTTATACTGCTCAATAGCGAGAAGGTGCAAGCCGTATTGCCTTGGTTAGCCGGAAGCCTGAACGGGAAAAGCTGGCCGCATTTTGAAACGATTTTGCCTTATGCGTGCATTGGGATGGTATTGTCGGTATTTCTGGTTAAACATGCGAACGTGCTCATTCTCGGGGACGAAGTGGCGAAACTGTTAGGTAATCGAGTGGAGAGGAGCAGGATGCTGGTCATTCTCATGTCTACTTTCATGGCGGGAATAGCGATTAGCGTCTCGGGCTTAATCGGTTTTGTAGGCTTGGTCGTGCCGCATATCGTGCGGATGATCGCAGGCAACGACTACAAGTTTTTTCTGCCGCTATCCGCTCTTGGAGGCGGGGCGCTCGTGGTCGCTGCCGATACTTCAGCTAGAGCTTGGTTCGACCCGATTGAATTTCCGGTGGGCGTATTGCTTGCGTTGCTAGGCGCTCCGTTTTTCCTTTACTTGTTGCGAGGGGGGCTTAAAGGATGGAAAACGTCTTAACCTCGGAAGGTCTCCACTTCGGCTATCATAACCGGAATATCGTCGAGAACTTTGGCTTAAGCATTCGGAAGGGCGAGATGGCGAGTATAGTCGGTCCTAACGGCTCGGGGAAATCGACGGTACTGCGATTGCTGACGAGATTGGTACGGCCGAATAAGGGAATCGTGTATTTGGAGGGAGAAGCCATTGCCCTCATGAATACGAAGCAGGTTGCCCGGAAGCTGACGATGCTGCCGCAAACTCAGGATCCTAATCTGGATTTAACGGTTCGGGATTTGGTGAAGCAAGGGAGGCATCCGCATTTGAAGTGGTATGAAGAATGCCGCAATGAGCATGAGGATGCTGTCGATTGGGCGCTTCAGATGACGGATATGACGAAGCTGCAACATCGTTCCTTGTACACTTTATCCGGCGGAGAAAGACAAAGAGCATGGATTGCGATGGCGGTAGCCCAAACACCGCATACGTTGCTGCTTGACGAGCCGACGACTTACTTAGATGTTGCGCATCAGCTCGAAGTCATGGAATTACTCCAATTCTTAAATCGCAAGCAGGGAATTACGATCGTGATGGTCATGCATGATTTGAACCAAGCTTCTCGTTATAGCGATAGGATCATTGCAATGAAAGACGGCAAGTTAGTCAGCCAAGGGTCGCCGGCGGAAGTTTTTTTGCCAGATTTTTTCTCGCAAGTATTCGGGATCGAAGCGAACGTTTATGAAGATGAAGGTAAGCCCGTATACACGCCAAGAGGTCTTGCGATAAGCAGAAAATGGGAGGAGTTGCACGTATGACATTGGAATCGCGAAAGCCGCTGGCGGCTATTGAACCGGAACTCGTTAAACAGTTCGTAAGCTCGGCCCATGCCGATCTTCACAAAGTGAAAGAGCTTCTGGAGCGGGGGCCGGGTTTGCTGCATGCATCAATGAATTGGGGAGGCGGCGACTGGGAAACGGGGCTTGGTGCTGCGGCGCATGTTGGGAGACGTGACATCGCGGAATATTTATTGAGTCGCGGCGCACGATTGGATCTATTTGCGGCGGCTATGCTAGGGCAATTAGAGCTCGTGAAGCTAATCATCGGACAATTCCCCGATATGGCTCATGCGACCGGCCCGCACGGAATTCCTCTCATTAGGCATGCTGCAATGGGCGGCGAGGAAGCAAGGCTTGTATTCGAGTTTTTGGAACAATTACATTGGGACAAATAAAAAGGAGAGCTGTCATATGATCATTGTAACGAATACGATTCAAGTTAAGCCGGGTTACGGGGATATCATGAGGGAAAGATTTAAGACTCCGAAAAACGTACATACGTTTCCCGGTTTTGTGCGCATGGAGTTGTTGCAAACGCAAGGGTTGGAGGAGCACGAGGAATATCAAGTATGCACGGCTTGGGACAATAAGGAGTCTTTCGATGCCTGGGTGCAAAGCGATTCCTTTAAGCAAGCGCATGCGCAGCGCAGGGAAAGCGGCAACAGCGAGATGGTCATCGGAAACAAAATCACGCTGCATGAAGTCATAGTGTCCCATTTGCCCGCTCTTCCACAAGAGAGCTGACAAAAATTCCCGCTCGCTTAGCCGCGACGCGGGGTTTTTTATTATTTTCAGTTTAGGGAACATTTTCCTATTATTCTTCGTCTATGGTTGCAGAAACCTAAAAAGGGGAGATCTGGATGAAAGGGAAATGGGTTCGAGACGTTAGATCCGGTATCATGCTTCTGATGGTGGTTATGTTTGTGATCGGATTGACGGCATGCGGCGGGAGCAGCAAGGATAGTAATGCCGTCGCGCCAGCGGCGGGTGAGGCTGCTCCCGGGGAAGCTCTGAAGCAAGGGGACAGCATTTCTGTCACTTCCTCCGACCAGATAAGCTCCCAAAAGTCCTTGCAGTTCTCGGAAGCGGCTCCAGCTGCGAAGGCGGAAGCATCGTCAGCACCGGAAGCGCCCGCGGAAGGCGGGAATCAGAGCGGAGGCAGCGATTTAAGCGCGGTCGGTGGAGGCATCGGTGAGATCGCGGATGCGAATGCCGGGTTTGACCGGAAAGTCATCTATCGAGCCAATCTAGTCATGAAAGTAGAGGAATTCAAAACCGCCGAGGAGCAGCTGCTCAATCTCATTCATCTTGGCGGCGCATACGTGCTTCAATTTTCCGACAGCCGCAGTGCCGATGAGGTGGGCGCGACTTACGTAATTAAAGTTCCTTCCAGTGGCTTCTCACCGTTCCTGGAGAAGCTGCAGAAGATCAAAACTTTACATCGCGAACGGGAAGTGGAAGGCAGCGACGTGACGGAGGAATTCGTTGATCTGAATGCCCGCCTCAAAGCGAAGCAAGTAGTAGAGTCGCGATTGCTGGCTTTCATGGACAAGGCGGCCAAAACCGACGATCTCGTTCGTTTCTCCAACGAGCTGGCTCGGGTGCAGGAAGAAATCGAACAGATTAAAGGGCGAATTCGTTTTCTGGATCAGAATGTAGCTTTCTCTACGATTAATTTGCGCCTGTATCAAGCGACGGGAATCGAGGAAATCAAGGAAGAGAAGGTAGATGAAAAGCAAACCTTCAGCGAGCGGATATCCGATGCTTTGGCCGGAAGCACGAAAGTGCTTAGACAGTTCGGAGAAGGCGTGCTCGTCGTTGTAGCCGCTCTGTTGCCCGTCCTTATCGTCTTAACGGTGTTGGGTATACCGACCTTCTACTTCGTTAGTAAGCGCAGATCCGTAAGACGTGCCGTAACCGAAGAGAAAAGGAAAGCTTGGAACAGCTCTTTAGTACCTGTGGCGGAAACCGAAAAGGCTATCCCAGAGACGCCTCCCGAGGTGAAGCCGGATCCGGATGAGCAAGAACCTAACGACGGGATTCGTTAATCCCGTAAAATATTTTTTTGAAAATCCTGCTCTCGTGGCAGGATTTTTATTTTATGGCGCGAATATTCATCATAAGTGGTTCAGAGTGGTGGAAAGTGGTGAAGAATGGGGGAGGTGACGAGGGTTTATGTTTTTAGGCGAATTTCAGCATAGTATCGACGATAAGGGACGGATTATTATCCCGGCTAAATTTCGCGAAGCTCTCGGCACCGATTTCATCGTTACCCGTGGATTGGACAGTTGCTTGTTCGTCTATCCTCGCCATGAATGGGCCCAGCTTGAACAGAAAATCAAAAGTTTGCCGTCTATGGCCGCCAATGCGCGGGCTTTCTCCAGGCTGCTTTTCTCCGGCGCGTCCGAATGCGAATGGGATAAACAGGGAAGGGTAAACGTGCCGAATCACTTGCGCGATTACGCCAAGCTGGACAAAGAATGCACCGTCATCGGCGTTTCCAGCAGAGTGGAGATTTGGGATAAGGCGACTTGGGAGGAATACTCCCGGCAGTCGGCCGACTCCTTTAACGAAATCGCGGAGAAGCTGGTTGATTTCGATTTTAACTTCTAACCCGTTTACAACATCTAGTCAAATACATAAACAACGAAGACGGACCCGTAATCGGGTGCCGGGAGGCAGCCATTATGTTTCACCATGTTACCGTGTTGAAAGAGGAATCGGTTAAAGGCTTAAACATACGTCCGGACGGCATTTACGTCGATTGTACTTTGGGCGGAGCGGGACATAGCGAGTTGATCGCTTCTCAGCTCGGACCTCGAGGACGATTGATCGCGCTCGACCAGGACGAAGCCGCCCTCGCCAATGCGCGCGAACGATTAGCCGTTTACGGCGATATCGTAACTTTGGTGAAAAGCAACTTCCGGCACCTGAAGATGGCGCTCCGGACCGCAGGAGTTCCGGAGAAGGACGGCGTTCCGCAAGTCGACGGCGTGCTGTTCGACCTCGGAGTATCCAGTCCGCAGCTCGACGAAGCCGATCGCGGCTTCAGCTACAACCAGGACGCCGAGCTTGATATGCGCATGGACCGCGACGAATCGCTTACGGCGAAACAAATCGTCAACGAGTGGGACGAACGGGAAATTTCCAACATCCTGCGGGATTACGGAGAAGAGAAGTTCGCCCGCAAGATCGCGGCGAATATCGTTAAAGCCCGCGAGAAGGCGCCGATCGAGAAGACGGGAGAGCTGGCGGAGCTGATTAAGGTTTCGATACCCGCGGCAACTCGCCGTACGGGGCCTCATCCCGCTAAGCGTTCTTTCCAGGCGCTTCGCATTACGGTTAACGACGAGCTTGGTGCTTTCGAAGAAGCGTTGGAGCAAACGATCGATTGTTTAAGCCCTGGCGGCAGGGTAGCGGTTATTACGTTCCACTCGCTCGAGGATCGGATTTGCAAGCAGGCTTTCGCCAAGGAAGTTGCAAGCTGCACTTGTCCGACGGATTTTCCGATATGCGTGTGCGGCGGTGGAGACGGAAGGTTGAGGCTTACTCCGCGCAAGCCGATATTGCCGACCGAAGAAGAACTGGCGGCTAATCCGCGCGCACGTTCCTCTAAATTAAGGATTGCAGAGAAACTCGGTTAAAACGGGTTCAAAATAGAGAACATTGAGAGGGGCACAAGGAACAGATGGCATATTACGGCAACTTGGCGCTTCGTCCGGAGCGCATACAGGAAGAGAAAGTTCAACAAACCCAAACGACGCACAGAAGCAAGGTCACCCGCCGCCGTTCCATTCCGATCGGAGAAAAGCTATTATACTTGTTTACGATTGCGGTAGTGGTCGTAGTTGCGGGTTTTATTATTTTCCGTTACGCGCAAATCTATCAAATTAATGCTCAGATTCAAGTGAAAAACAAGACATACGAGCAAACCTCCGAGCAAATGAAAGAATTGCAGAGGGAAGTGGAACGTCTTAGCGATCCTAAGCTCATCGTCGAGAAAGCGACCGCGCAAGGAATGCGTCCAATCGCCAATAACGGCATCACAGTAACTTCCAAAGAAGGTCAAACCGCGATGGCTGACAAGCCTAACAAAGGATGATCGGGAAATGAAGAGGGCAATGCTATGACCAAGCGAATAAAACTGCGGACGTTGCTGATGGGAGGGCTAATCACCCTCCTTTTTCTCGGTTTGATCTTTCGCGTTTATTGGGTCCAGGTCGTTGAGGCGGACTTCTGGACCAAACAAGCAATGCAAACCTGGATTACGAGAGAGACGATCCCTCAAGAGCGCGGGATGCTGCTGGATCGCGATGGCAAGGTGTTAGCTGCCGATGCGATGGCCTATACGGTCGCCGTCGGACCTAAACAGATCGCCGAGCTTGAAAAGCTGAACCCCGATTGGAAGCTGACCGATCGAATCGTATCCAAGCTTCACATAGTGTTAGGGACGCCGGAAGACAAGCTGCGCAAGATCATTACGGCCAAGAAAGACGACGGCGTTACTTACCGCGATCAGGCGGAAGTCCATCCGGACGGCTGGAAGGTGGATAAAGCAATAAAGGATAGGCTTGCCGTCTTTCGTTCAGAGCTGCAAAAACTGACGGACAAAGATAACGTCGGCCTCTATTTCATGGAGGAACAAAAACGCTATTATCCTAACGGTTCTCTTGCTTCCCATATTCTCGGTTACGAGAATAAAGACGGCGTGGCAATCGAAGGTTTGGAAAAGAAGCTTAATGACCAACTAAGGGGGCAGCCGGGGTTCATCAAGTATCAGAAGGACGGCGCCCGGACCCAGCTTCCCAATGGGCAAGTGGAATACAAGCAAGCGGTAGATGGGAAAAACGTCACTTTAACGATAGACAGGGACATTCAATTTTATATCGAAGAAGCGCTCAGAAAGGCATATACGGAGTACAAGCCGATTAGTATCACGGCGATTGCCGCGGACCCGCAAACGATGGAAATTTTGGGAATGGCGAGCTTGCCCGACTATAACCCGAATACTTACGGGGAGACGAAAGACCAAAATTCGTTCAGGGACAACGCGATTCAGTCATTGTACGAGCCCGGTTCTACGTTTAAGATCGTGACTTTGGCCGGCGCGGTGCAGGAAGGTTTGTTCAAGCCGGACGATTTTTACAAATCGGGCTCCATTAAATACAGCGCGAAGGATAGGCCGGTCTATGACCATAACCGGGTAGGTTGGGGTCAAATTTCCTACTTGGACGGACTGAAGCATTCCAGTAACGTGGCGTTCGTTAAGCTCGGTTATGAAATGCTCGGCAAAGAGAGATTAGTCAAGTACATTACCGATTTCGGCTTCGGGCAGAAGACGGGCATCGAACTGCCGAATGAAGTTTCCAAATCTTTCAGCTTGAATTATCCATCCGAGGTCGCGACGGCCGCTTTCGGTCAAGGAAAAGTATTGGTTACGCCGATTCAACAGGTGGCGGCCGTAGCCGCGGTAGCTAATGGAGGCAAGCTTATGCAGCCGCATATCGTAAAGTCGATCAGTGATCCGACAACAGGCGAGAAGGTGGTGACGGAGCCCAAACTGATCCGTCAGGTCATCTCTGCCGAAACGTCGCGTAAAGTCGGCGAGTACTTGGAGACGGTCGTCAGCGATCAAGAAATCGGTACGGGTAAAAAAGCTTATATTCCCGGATACCGTATAGCCGGGAAAACGGGGACGGCGCAAAAGGTAACAAAAAGCGATGAGACGAACAAAAGCGGATATTCAAAGGACAGATACGTCGTTTCGTTTATCGGATATGCGCCGGTTGATAACCCGAAAGTCGTTCTGTACGTCGTCGTCGACGAGCCTCAAATCGACAATGCCGGAGGCGGTTCGGTAGCCGGTCCGATATTCAAGGAAATTATGGGCAAGTCGCTGCTTCATCTTGGCATAACGCCGAATTTACCGAAAATGCCGGATGCGTCCGCTTCTTCTGCCATAGCTTCGGCATCTTCATCAAAGGATGTTGAAGTGACCGCTACAGTGCCGGATGTATCGGGAATGACCGTTACGCAGGCGCGATCGCAGCTTAAGCAGCGTTCTTTCCCGGTTGGCGTGTTAGGCAACGGCAGCAAAGTTCTACAGCAACTGCCGAAGGCGGGAAGCGTACTGCCGGCTTCGCAGCAAATTTATTTGCTTACCGATACGAAGCCGGGTAACGTTCCCGACCTGAAAGGGATGTCGCTGCGGGATGCGCTGGAGATGTGCTCGCTTCTGAAGGTTGTTTGCACGGTTGACGGCCAAGGATACGTTAAAGCCCAGAAAGCGGTCAAAGTCGAAGGTAAATGGATTCTCCAGCTTACGCTTGCGCCTCCCGGGCAAGTTGAAGCAGCGCCTCCAGGTACAGCGGCATCGACCTCGCATGAAAGCTGAGGGCTTGTTCTAACCCCCTTTTTACAAGAATAGTCTGGAACTAAGCCCATTTAGGTTCAGACGTTCCCGGTAAAGGGGGTTTTTCGGATTGAAGGTTTCTCAGGTTACCGTTCGTAAAAGGCTTTATTTCGTATTAATATTGGCGGTGCTTGCTTTTGCGGCGATGGTGGCAAGGTTAGGTTATGTGCAGCTATGGATCGGCGGTGAAATTACGAAGAAGGCGGAGGATTCCTGGAGACGGGATATTCCTTTCCAAGCCAAGCGGGGTGAAATCGTCGACCGCAACGGAATCCGTCTGGCTTACAACATCAGCTCGCCGTCGATCATGGCCATCCCCGTGCAAATCAAAGATGTTAGGGAAACGGCGCGTAAGCTGATGGAGCCTCTGGGGATGTCGGAAGAGACGTTGGTCAAACTTCTGACGAAGAGGCAATCGAGCGTAGAGCTTAAGCCTGGCGGGCGAAAAATCACGACGGAAAAGGCGCTGGAAATTCGCAAACTGGAATTGCCCGGCATAGTGGTGTCCGAAGACAACAAACGATTTTATCCATTCGGAAGTCTGGCATCTCACGTGCTTGGCTTCACGGGAAGCTATAATCAAGGATTAACGGGCTTAGAGCTGCAGTACGATCAAAGATTGACGGGTTTGAGGGGAAGCGTGTCTTACTTATCGGATGCCGCAGGCAGGAAGATGCCGCAATCGTCGGACAATTTCGTGCCGCCGCAGGATGGCTTGTCGTTGCAATTGACGATCGATCAGACTATCCAGTCCATCGTTGAACGGGAGCTGGATCAAGCGATGCTGCAGTATCAGGCCAATAGCGTCATCGCGATCGCGATGAATCCGAATACCGGAGAAATATACGCGATGGGCAGCCGTCCAACCTTCGAGCCGGACAAATATCAGGAAGTATCCTCCGAGGTGTATAACCGGAACCTGCCGATTTGGATGACTTACGAGCCCGGTTCCACGTTTAAGATCATTACGCTCGCGGCGGCTTTGCAGGAAGGAAAAGTGAACCTGGAGCATGAGCATTTCTACGATCCCGGTTACATTGAAGTGGCGGGAGCGAAGCTGCGCTGCTGGAAGAAGGGCGGACACGGCAGCCAAACCTTCCTCGAAGTAGTCGAGAACTCCTGCAACCCGGGTTTTGTAACGCTCGGGCAGCGGTTGGGCAAGGATAAGCTGTTTTCTTATATTTACGATTTCGGCTTCGGGAAAAAAACGGGCATCGACTTGAAAGGGGAGGAGAACGGAATCATGTTCAAACCTAAGCAGGTCGGACCGGTAGAGCTCGCCACAACCGCTTTCGGACAGGGGGTTTCCGTTACGCCGATCCAGCAAATAACGGCAGTGTCGGCCGCGATTAATGGCGGGAAGCTGTATAAACCTTATGTATCCAAATCATGGATTGAACCGGACACCGGGATGGTATTGGAAGATGCCAAGCCGCAGCTCGTTCGTCAGGTCATTTCGCCGGAAACTTCGAAGAAGGTGAGAGAGGCGCTGGAGAAGGTTGTCGCGCAAGGAACGGGAGCCAAGGCGTTTCTGGACGGTTATCGGGTCGGAGGAAAAACGGGTACGGCGCAGAAGGTCGTAAACGGGCGGTATTCCCAGAATGAGCATATCGTTTCATTCATTGGGTTTGCACCAGCGGACGATCCGCAATTGATTGTTTACGTAGCGGTAGACAACCCGCAAGGCATCCAATTCGGAGGTGTCGTGGCCGCTCCGATCGTTCGCAATATTATGGCTGACGCCTTGCCTCATTTAGGCGTCAAACCTCGGACCAAACAAGTGGAGAAGGAATATAAATACGGGTCGGGGGAACCTCCGATCGTCACCGTTCCGAACCTGGTAGGCAAGACGGTATCCGATTTGTATGAAGACATGAATTCTAACTTTCAGCTAGCAACTTCTGGAAGCGGAAGCACGGTTATTCGGCAAGCTCCCGCCGCCGGAGCAAGGGTTGATAAGGGTTCGGTCATCCGCATCTATCTAGGCGCTTCGGACTAAAGTTTGCTATACCCCTTGAATGAATAGGAGTCATTGGACGATAATGAGGGTACGTCAGGTTAGCTGAAGGAGCCGGTTTCTTATGAATTTTTTTGAACTATCCCAACAATTGCTGCTAGCGCGAACAATCGGCGATCCGTCCGTTAACATCGATGCCTTGGAGGTCGATTCCCGCAAGGTGGTGCGCGGCTGCTTATTTTTTTGCTTGCCGGGGCATACGGTTGACGGGCATGACTATGCGGTTCAAGCGATCGAGCGGGGGGCTAGCGCTCTTGTTACGACACGTGAGCTCCCCGTATCCGTACCGCAGCTCGTCGTCCCGGATGCTCGTCAGGCGCTGGCGATCATAACCGATTTCTTCTATGGAAGACCTTCCCATAAGCTGCGTCCGATCGGGATTACCGGAACGAACGGGAAAACGACGACGACTTATTTAATCGAGCAAATATGGGCCGATGCAGGCGTTTCCGCTGGGGTTATAGGCACCATTGAAACGCGTTATGGAGGCCGCAGCTTCCCGATGTCGGGAACGACTCCCGACGTTCTTGAGCTTCAGCGGATTTTTCACGCCATGTTGGCGGAGGGGACGGAGCGCTGCGTCATGGAGGTGTCTTCCCATGCCTTGGAGCAAGGTCGGGTCAAGGGATGCCGCTTCAAAACCGCGGTGTTTACGAATCTAACCCAAGATCATCTTGATTATCACGGAACGATGGAAGCTTACGAAGCCGCCAAAGGACTGTTTTTTTCGCGGCTCGGCAATACGTTCTCGGACGATGCTAAGGAGCGTACTTTCACCGTGTTGAATAGCGACGATGAAGCTTCGGCTCGTTTCGCCAAGTTGACCTCTTCCGAAGTGTTGACCTACGGCATTGAGAACGATGCCCATCTTAAAGCATCCGACGTAAAGATTACGGCTACCGGCACGTCTTTCATGCTTCAATCCTTCCGCGGCAATCGTCAAGTCAACTTGCAGCTCGTAGGGAAATTTAACGTATATAACGCGCTAGCCGCTCTAGGCGCTGCTTTGTGCGAGGGCATCAATTTGGATGAAGCCGTCCGAAGCTTGGAGAGAATTCCGGGTGTGCCCGGGCGCGTTGAAGCGGTGGTCGAGGGGCAACCCTATGCCGTAATCGTCGATTATGCCCACACCCCCGACGGATTAGAGAACGTTCTTCATACGGTCAAAGAGTTGGCAACAAGGGACGTAATATGCGTATTTGGCTGCGGGGGGGACCGGGATGCGACTAAACGTCCGATAATGGGTCGCATCGCCGGCGAACTCGCGAATCGATTAATCGTAACGAGCGACAATCCAAGAACGGAAGATCCGCTCGCCATATTACGCGATGTTGAAGCCGGTTTGATTAAAGCCGGCATTCCCCGGGAGCGTTACGAACTGGTACCCGATAGACGCCTCGCCATAGAAAAAGCGGTTGAAATGGCAAGCCCAGGCGATGTAGTATTGATTGCGGGGAAAGGCCATGAGACGTATCAGCTCATCGGCGGGGTCACCTACGATTTCGATGACCGCCTCGTAGCGAAAGAAGCGATAAGGAGTCGAAGCAAGTGATGCAAGCAACGGTTCGCGAAGTGGCCGGATGGTGCGGCGCCGAGGAGATTACGAATGTCTCCGATCAAGATAGCCTTATATTATCAGGCGTTTCGACCGATACGCGCAAAATACGACCCGGACAATTATTCGTACCGTTATCGGGAGACCGGTTTGACGGGCACGATTACATTCATACGGCCCGGGAAGCAGGAGCTTCCGCTGCCTTGTGGGGTAGAAGGAAACCTATGCCCGATGCCGACATCGGCATCCCGTTAATTATTGTTGATAATACTTTAGAAGCCTTGCAAGCAATAACAGTTGGCTATTTGAGCCAATTGCAGGCGAAAGTCGTTGCGATAACGGGGAGCAACGGGAAAACGACGACGAAAGATTTAATTTCCTCCGTGTTGGAAACCCGATATCGGGTACATAAAACAGAGGGCAATTACAATAATCATATCGGTTTGCCGCTTACGATCCTAAGCGCGGCGCAAGAAACCGAAGTGCTTGTACTTGAAATGGGGATGAGCGGAGCAGGAGAAATCTCCCTCTTGTCCCGAATCGGGCAGCCCGATATAGCGGTCATCACCAATGTGGGAGAATCCCACTTGCTGCAGCTCGGCTCCCGCAGGAACATTGCCCGGGCCAAGCTCGAGATAACGGACGGGTTAAAGCCGGGAGGAACGCTTGTGTATTACGGCGACGAGCCGTTGTTATCCGAAGAACTAGCTGCCAGAAATTTGGGGAAAAAAGTTAAAATCGTCACTTTCGGAGAAAATCCGGAAAACGACTGGATTGCGCGTTACATCAGGGTAACCGCCGAAGGAACGCAATTTACCGCCTTAGGAGATACAGATACAAATGTTGAATTGCCCGTGCCGGGCAGGCATAATGCGGTGAACGCCCTCGCGGCCATTGCCGTCGGACGATTGCTTGGACTATCCTTCGACGAGATCGGGATAGGGTTGAAGTCGGCGAAGCTTACGGGAATGAGAATAGAGAGAAGCTCCGCCAAGAACGGGGCCGTCATTCTCAATGACGCTTACAATGCCAGTCCTACTTCCGTTAAGGCGGCGATTGATCTAGTTGCGGAATTATCCGGCTTTCGACGGAAGTGGGTTGTACTGGGCGACATGCTGGAGCTCGGACCGGATGAAATCGCCCTCCATGGTGCAATCGGCAGCTATTTGAGCGAGTCTAAAACCGATAACGTAATTGCATTCGGGCCGTTGTCGGAGCAAACGTATATTGAAGCAAAGCCGAGGTTTCCGGGTGATAAAGCCATGCATTTCCGGGACAAGGGCGCTTTAATGGACTACTTGCTGGAACACCTCGATTCTGAGGACTTGGTACTTGTCAAAGCATCCAGAGGGATGCGTTTGGAAGAAATCGTTACGGCATTGCAGAAAGGAGCCAGGAGGTGACGGAATGGACTATACATCGATTTTTTGGACGTTAGGCGTTTCATTCGTACTTGCGGTATTGCTCGGGCCTCTGTTTATTCCGCTCCTGCGCAGGCTTAAATTCGGGCAGCAGGTGCGCGTCGACGGTCCTGAGTCCCATTTGAAGAAAACAGGCACGCCGACGATGGGCGGCATTATCATCTTGGTTGCTTTGACGCTTGCTTTTTTGAAATTCGCCGATAAAGGGCCGGAATATTGGGCTCTTTTGACCGCATGCTTAGGTTTTGGACTTATCGGATTTTTGGACGATTATATTAAAATTGTTTTCAAGCGTTCGCTTGGGTTGACGGCGAAGCAGAAGCTGTTCGGCCAATTGCTGTTTTCCGCCATTTTTTGCTATATTCTCTATGATATGAATCACAGCACGGTAGTAGGCGTTCCGGGAACGGATTGGTCGATCGATCTGGGCTGGTCGTACTATTTGTTAGTCGTTATCATGTTTCTGGGATCGACGAACGCCGTTAATTTCACGGATGGCTTGGATGGGTTGTTATCCGGGACAAGCGCCTTGGCGTTCGGAGCTTTCGCGGTTATCGCTTTGGAAGCGACGCAGCCGCAATCGGCCGTATTCAGCGCAGCGGTAGTAGGAGCCGTGTTAGGCTTCCTCGTCCACAACGCGCATCCGGCCAAAATCTTCATGGGGGATACCGGCTCGCTCGGACTCGGCGGGGGCATTGCCGCGGTTGCGATTTTAACGAAAACGGAGCTGCTGCTCATCGTCATCGGCGGCGTGTTCGTTCTTGAGATGCTGTCGGTCATTATTCAAGTCGCCTCATTCAAGACACGGGGCAAACGGGTTTTCAAAATGAGCCCGATCCACCACCATTTCGAGCTTTCGGGCTGGTCGGAGTGGCGGGTCGTCACGACCTTCTGGTTCGTGGGCCTGTTGTTGGCGGGAGCCGGGCTGCTGTTGTATAAGGCGAGTTAAGTGCGACCAAACCGAGCAGCGCCTCTGGCGTCTGCGGTTTGTTGTCACTCCAAAGGGGCTATAACGACATGATGCGACTTACATCTTACCGAGGGCGGCGAGTCGTCGTTCTCGGCTTGGCGAGGAGCGGTGTCGCCGCCGCCAAACTGTTTCACGGCGTCGGCGCCGACGTGATCGTCAACGACAAGAAGGAACGCGAGCAATGCCCTGAAGCCGATGAACTTACGGCTTTGGGCATTTCTGTTGTGTGCGGGGGTCATCCCGAAGGGCTGGTCACGGTGGAAACCGCGTTGTTGGTCAAAAACCCGGGCATTCCTTATTCGGCCGATCCGGTCGTTGCCGCGGAGCGGCTTGGCGTCGAAGTGGTCAGCGAGGTGGAGGTAGCAGGCCAATTGTCGCCGGCTCCCCTCATCGGCATTACGGGTTCCAACGGCAAGACGACCACGACGACGTTAACCGGAGTGCTGTTGGAAGCCGCCGGGCTTAAGCCGCTTGTCGCGGGCAATATCGGGCGGCCGCTAAGCGAGGCGGCGCAAGAGGTAGCGGAGGACGGATGGCTTGTTGCCGAGCTGAGCAGCTTTCAGTTAAAGGGAACGTCGGATTTTCGCCCGCGCATCGCTTGTTTGCTGAATGTTTCGGAGACGCATCTGGATTATCACGGGACGATGGAGGATTATGTCGGTTCCAAGGCGAAATTGTTCGAGAATCAAACGCCGGACGACGTTGCCATCTATAACGAGGATGACGAAACATGCCGTTTCCTGGCGGCAAAGTTCAAAGCAAGAAGGATGCCGTTTTCTTTAACGCGCACATTATCGCAAGGCGTCATGGTGGATCCGCCCTATCCGGACGTGCGTCCGGGCGAGGACGAGATCGAGGCGGAAAGGTGGATCGTCCATCGGGATGAGGACAGGCTGGAGCAGCGGATCATTCGCGTTGACGAGCTAGGCATCCCCGGACGCCATAATACGGCGAACGCCTTGGCGGCTATCGCCATCGCCTTGGCGGCCGGCGCGGAACCGCGGAAGCTGGTTGAGCCGCTGCGTGATTTCCGCGGAGTGGAGCACCGACTAGAGTATGTCGGGACATTTGGCGGCGTGAAGTATTATAACGATTCCAAGGCAACGAATCCGATGGCAACGACGATGTCGATATTGTCATTGCCCTCGCCCCTTATCCTCATTGCGGGAGGGCTGGATCGAGGCTCCGACTACATGGAGCTGCTTCCGGTTTTTCGGGACCGGCTTAAAGGTCTTGCCGCGATCGGGCAAACGAGGGAGAAGATCGGCCGCGTGGCCGCGTTATCCGGTTTAACGAGCGTCAAAATCGTCGAACCTGTAGATAACGCCGAGCTGACGCTTCGCCGTGCCGTAGAGGAAGCTGCCGCGATGGCGGTGCCCGGAGATACCGTTCTCCTGTCGCCTGCTTGCGCCAGTTGGGACATGTTCCCCTCCTATGAGGTACGAGGTCGCATTTTTAAGCAATCGGCGCATACGTTGTAGTAGGGGGCCCGTCCCCACTTCTGCAAACCGTGAGGTGCCCGGTTCATGGCCAAAACACGTTCCGTTCCCGATTTATGGATGATCGCCGCTACGCTTGGCATTCTGGCCATCGGCGTAGTAATGGTGTATAGCGCTAGCGCTGTCGCAGCTTTTCATGATTACGGAGATTCTTTTTATTATGTGAAAAGACAACTGCTGTTCGCCGTGTTAGGCGTAGTTTCTATGTTCGTAATGATGAACGTAGAATATGCCTTTTGGCGGAAATGGGCGGTTCCGGCACTGTTGATCTGTTTCGGCATGCTGGTCATCGTTCTGATTCCGGGGCTCGGAGTTGTCCGGGGCGGCGCTCGAAGCTGGCTCGGGATCGGCTCGTTCGGCATTCAGCCTTCCGAATTCATGAAGCTGGCGATGATTCTGTTCATGGCCAAACTTCTCTCGGAGAGGCAAAATCAAATTACCCGATTTACAACCGGATTGCTTCCGCCGCTTGGCATTATGGGCATAGCGTTCGGGCTGATTATGCTGCAGCCGGACTTAGGCACGGGTGCGGTAATGATCGGCGCTGCCTTGCTTGTCATTTATGTAGCGGGAGCGAGAGTCGCTCACCTAGGCGGATTAGCCTTATTAGGCCTTGCGGGATTAATCGGACTCATAGCCGCCGCGCCTTACCGTTTGCAGCGGATAACGGCTTTTCTAGACCCGTGGCAAGATCCGCTGGGTGCTGGGTACCAATCCATACAGTCGCTGTACGCGATCGGTCCCGGTGGCTTGGTAGGTCTTGGTCTCGGAATGAGCCGTCAGAAATACAATTATTTACCGGAGCCGCAAACCGATTTTATATTTTCTATTCTTTCGGAGGAGCTCGGATTTATTGGAGGCTCCTTGCTGCTTATGTTGTTCTTGTTACTGATTTGGCGCGGTATGAGAACGGCGATAACTCTTTCAGATCCGTTCGGCAGCTTGCTTGCCACGGGTATCGTCGGTATCATTGCCGTACAGGTGTTAATTAATATCGGCGTCGTTATCGGGTTGCTGCCGGTAACGGGCATCACGCTTCCGTTAGTCAGCTACGGAGGATCGTCGCTCACGCTGTTATTGACGGCGCTTGGCATTTTACTTAATTTATCCCGTTATTCGAGGTGACTTACATGCGTGTCGTATTGACCGGCGGAGGTACCGGAGGACATATTTATCCTGCTTTGGCCATTGGCCGGGAAGTAACGGCGAGAGAGCCGGGTTCGTCCTTGCTCTACATCGGAACGAGCCGCGGCTTGGAAGGCCGGATCGTTCCGCAGCAAGGCATCGCCTTCGAAGACATTACGATTACCGGATTCCGGCGATCGTTATCTTGGGACAACGTGCGAACGGTAATGCGTTTTGTGCAGGGAGTGCGTCGTTCTAAACAACTACTTAGAAAATTCAAACCCGATGTCGTCGTAGGAACCGGAGGTTACGTGTGCGGACCTGTCGTATATGCGGCATCAAGGCTGGGCATTCCGACGCTCATTCATGAGCAGAATGTCATACCGGGGCTCACTAATAAATTTTTAAGCCGTTACGCGCAAGGGGTCGCGGTCAGTTTTGCGGAATCCGTCCCCTATTTCAGCCGCTGCCCTGACGTGGTGCACGCAGGTAATCCATGTGCTACGACGGTGTTGAGTGCCGATCGGAATAAAGGTTTCGCATCGCTCGGATTGTTGCCGGAGACGCCGTTTGTTCTAGTTGCCGGCGGGAGCGGGGGAGCGAAAGCTCTTAACGAGGCCATGACGGAAATGATGCCGTTATTACCTAAGCTGGCCGACACGCATTTCGTTTTCGTGACGGGGGAAAGATTCTACGAAGAAACCGAGACGCGAATAAGAAAATTAATGCCGGCAGCGGCGAATCGGGTCCAAGTGCTTCCGTATATTCACAATATGCCGGAAGTCCTCGCGGCTGCATCTCTTTTCATTGGCCGTGCGGGCGCTTCTTTTCTTGCGGAAATCACGGCGCTCGGTATTCCATCCGTATTGATCCCTTCTCCGAACGTAACGAACAACCACCAAGAAGCTAATGCCAGAAGCCTGGCGGATGCCGGCGCGGCGGTTATGATACTCGAACGGGATTTAACGGGCAGCTTATTATTCAGCCACATCAGTGCCATTATGGGCAATATTGCGCATAGGCGTTCAATGGCTCTTGCCTCGCGCAAACTCGGCATGCCTGAAGCTGCTTCCACGATATACGATCAAATCGTCCGGTTAAGCCGGAAATCATAAACCATTTTGTCTTTCGCTAGGCTTGCTAATGGGCGTTTGTCACCACCCCCGCCCAGTCGTCATAAGATACAACGTGATCGTGACTGCCGAACTTGCAGGCGCCGGTAACGACGACAGCGTGCAGCCCTGAAGGACTTGTAAGGAGGAAATCTCGATGCAGCAGTTGGTCGCTGAGCTTGAACAAGCACGAATCGGCTATGTGAGGCTAAACGAGCCGCTTGCCGGATATACGACTTGGAAAATCGGCGGACCCGCGGATTTATTTCTGATCCCGGGAACCGAAGAAGAGCTGTCGGCAGCTTTAACGCTGTTGCACCGCCATGGCGTACCATGGTGCGTACTAGGTCGGGGCTCCAATACTCTGGTATCCGATAAAGGGGTTCGCGGGGCCGTCATCAAGCTAGGCGACGGCTTCGACGATGTACGGTTTGAAGGCAATACGGTGATTGCGGGAGCATCGTATTCTTTCATCAAGCTGTCGGTCATGTCGGGCAAGGAAGGGCTGACCGGCTTGGAATTCGCCGGAGGAATTCCCGGAACGGTTGGCGGTGCCGTGTATATGAATGCCGGCGCGCACAGTTCGGACATCTCGCGTATCTTACAGTCAGTCGACATTACGTGGGAAGACGGGAGCAGGGCAGTACTCGGGAAT
Source organism: Cohnella silvisoli (assembly GCF_021190915.1). Taxonomy (GTDB): domain Bacteria; phylum Bacillota; class Bacilli; order Paenibacillales; family Paenibacillaceae; genus Cohnella; species Cohnella silvisoli. The sequence continues at coordinate 159,740 of NZ_JAIOAP010000012.1, read as the reverse complement.
GATCAGATGGCGTTTTCCTATCGCCACTCCATTTTGCATGAACGGCGGGGTATCGTTACTCGTGCGGTTTTCCGTCTGGCTAACGGGGACCGCAAGGAGATTGCGGCAGCGCTTGCTTCGTTCAAAGATCGCCGACTCCGTACCCAGCCGCTCCAAATGGCTTGCGCAGGCAGCGTGTTCCGCAATCCGCCGAACGATCATGCCGCAAGGCTCATCGAAGCGGCCGGGTTAAAGGGGCAACGCGAGGGTGCGGCTGAAGTTTCCCAGTTACATGCCAACTTTATCGTCAACCACGGCGGTGCTTCGGCTGAGGACGTCCTCACCCTCATGCGACGAGTTCAACAAACGGTCGAACAAACCTATGGAGTATCGTTAGTGCCGGAGGTTCTCTTGTTGGGTGAGCGGTAACCCGGAGGTGAAACCCTTGGACAATTTGGTGATTGAAGGCGGGCATCCGCTTTCGGGCACCATTCGTATCCACGGAGCCAAAAATGCCGCTTTGCCGATTTTGGCCGCCAGCTTGCTCGCGGAAGGAAAGGTGACGATCCGCAACGTTCCAAGGCTGCTTGATATCGAAGTGATGCTGGACATTTTGCGGGATCTCGGGTGTAAAGCCCGACATCAGGATACGGTGGTGACGGTCGAAACGGCAGTCGCAACATCCTCTCACATTCCGGAGACATTGATGCGGAAAATGCGTTCTTCGGTTTTTTTAATGGGGCCTCTTCTCGCTCGTTTCGGAGAAGTTCAGCTCTATCAACCAGGGGGATGCGCCATCGGCGAAAGAAAGATTGATTTGCATTTGCGCGGTCTTGCGGCTCTAGGTGCGAATATAGAAGAGAAGGGCAGCAGGATCGTCTGCTCCGCCCGTCGACTCAAAGGAGCCGAAATTAGTTTAGATTTTCCTAGCGTCGGAGCGACGGAAAATATTATGATGGCCGCAGTCCTTGCTCAAGGAAGGACAACGATCATCGGAGCTGCAAGAGAGCCTGAAATCCAGGATTTGCAGCAATTTCTCAACGAGATGGGCGCTCAAGTACAGGGCGCAGGTACGGATATGTTAACGATAGACGGAGTTAACTCCTTAAGAGGTTGTGATTTTGAGGTCATCCCCGACCGGATCGTAACCGGCACCGTCATGGTTGCCGCAGCGGCCACGCGCGGGGAAGTGACGCTCGAGAATACGCAGCCGAGTCACCTTACGTCCCTCGTTCATGTGCTTCGCCGCGCCGGTGTTCAAATCGAGGTAGGCAATGATATAATAAACGTCGGTGCGTACAAACGCCCTCTGGCGGTTGATCGCATCGTAACGTCGCCTTATCCCGCTTTTCCGACCGATTTGCAGGCCCAGGTCATGACGCTGCTGTCGTTAGCGGATGGGGTAAGCTTGATGAAGGAAACGGTGTTCGAAGGGCGCTTTAAGCACGTGGATGAACTGTGCCGGATGGGGGCCGACATTCGCGTCGATCTGAATAATGCTTTTATTCGCGGAGTGCCGCAGCTTTACGGCACTACGGTCGAAGCGACCGATTTGCGCGCGGGAGCGGCGCTTGTCATCGCGGGTTTGGCGGCGCAAGGTCTTACTGTCGTGGAGCAAGTGCACCATATCGATCGCGGCTACGACCGGATCGAGGAGATGTTCCGCCAAATTGGCGGAAAAATTACCCGTGAAGTCCACAGAAGCAAAGTTTGCAGCTAACGGAGAAGTTTCCCCCGCCGCAGAATTTTTTTCCGCCGCGGGGTTTCTTATACGTAAACATTGGACAAGCACTGAAAGGGGGACGGACAATGACCGATCGCATTCCCGCTTTGAAGCGGGAAGAAGAAGTACCACGGACTCGACGCGGCAGAAAATTGCTTAGAATTCTGATTGCTCTTTTTATAATCGTGCTTATCGTGTTGTTTTTCCGTTCCCCTCTATCCAAAATTTCGGAAATTCGAATAACCGGCATGGAATACCTCCGCAAAGAGGAAGTTGCGAATGCTCTCGGAGTTGCTCCGGGCGATTCTTTTTTTATTCCGAGCATTGGTCAGCTGAAAAAGAAGGTTAGTTCGTTAAAACCGATTGAAAGTGTTAAGATTATAAAGAAATTCCCCGGCGTAATAAGTGTTGAAGTCAAGGAATATTCCCAAGTAGCCGTTCAGCTTACGGCAGACGGCAAAGTATTTGCCGTACTGTCCAACGGATTGTCCTTGCCCATGCCCGACGGGAGCTTGCTCGATAAGCCGATTTTATCCGGATGGAAGCCGGAAGATCCGAACTTGATTGCCCTTTGCGGTGTTCTGAGCGGATTGCCTAGTTACCTTCTTGCGGATTTGTCCGAGATTCACCCTGATCCATCCGTCTCTTATCCGAACCGGATCAAGCTCTTTACCCGTTCGCGCTTTGAAGTCGTGACAACTGTGGAAAAGTTGAAGGATAAAATTTCCTATATTAGCGATATCGTGCAAAATCGGGAACCTGGGAAGATAATAATGTTGGAAGCGGACACTTATTTGCCGTATTCCGCGGAAAATGTAACCGATGCATCGCAGGGAGCTAATAAACTTAAGGAAAAGGACTCTACTCAATAGACAAAAATAATGCTAGAATTTCATTTATGGGTGAAATGGGTATTCTAATAGAGTCTCTGCTCATCGCCCTTCATGAACGACCAAAAAAATTGTAGAAAAAAGAGGGAAAACCTCGTGGATGTGGAATAAGTAGAGGAAGCATCCCTTGTTCGCAGCCATTTTCATTGATCTACGGGAGGTGCCACCGGTTGAGCAACAACGACCTCATCGTCAGCCTGGATATTGGAACTTCGAAAATCCGGGTGATTATCGGGGAGATCAGCAACGGGGCCATTAACATCATTGGCGTTGGATCTGCAGATTCCGATGGGATCCGCAAAGGCGCCATTGTAGATATTGACCAAACCGTGCAGTCCATCCGTAATGCCGTCGATCATGCCGAACGCATGGTCGGAATCGGAATTAGCGAGGTTTACGTCGGGATTTCCGGCAATCATATCGCTTTGCAAAGTAATCACGGAGTCGTAGCCGTTTCCAATGAAGATCGGGAAATCGGTGAAGAAGATATCGAGCGTGTTTTACAAGCGGCCAAAGTGGTTGCCTTACCCCCTGAACGGGAAATTATCGGACTTGTTCCCAAGCAGTTTTTAGTTGACGGGCTGGCGGATATTCAAGATCCGCGCGGCATGATTGGCGTTCGTCTAGAAGTCGAATGCACCATTATTACAGGCACCAAAGCAGCGGTACATAACCTCATGAGATGCGTAGAGAAAGCAGGTCTGCGTATTTCCGGCCTTATTCTTATGTCGCTGGCATCAGGTATGATGGCTTTAACCAAAGACGAGAAGCAGATGGGTACCGTTCTAGCCGATATCGGCGCGGGATCGACAACTCTTGCTATCTTCGAAGGAGGAAGCCTCGCTGCTGTCTCGACGCTTCCAATCGGCGGAGATTATGTGACAAGCGATATTTGTTACGGCCTCAAAACCCAAACGGAGCATGCTGAGAAGATCAAGCTGAAGTACGGCTGCGCCCGTACGGAAGACGCTGCGGAGGATCAGAAGTTCAAGGTGATGAGGGTGGGAAGCAATATGGAGAAGGATTTCTCCCAATTGGATCTCGCCAATATTATCGAGCCCCGCATGCAAGAGATTTTTCAGATGATTCGTCAAGAAGTGAAGAGACTCGGTTATCACGACAAAATCAACGGTTACGTCCTGACCGGCGGATCGGTTTCTTTGCCTAGCGTTCTTCCATTGGCTCAGATCGAATTGGAATCCAATGTAAGAATCGCCGTGCCGGATTATATCGGCGTAAGAGACCCGTCCTTCAGCAGTGGAGTCGGCATGATTCAATATGTGACCAAATACGTACGAACACGCGGCGCGGTCGGAACCAAACGCACCCCTAAAGCCAAATCGTCCGGAAGCAGCACGGCACCCAAACCTGGCATTGTTGAATGGTTCAAAAACATGTTCAAGGAATTTATTTAAGCCGCCGCTTACGAGGAACCATTCAAGCGAAGCAAGGAGGAGTTAGCAAATTATGTTGGAGTTTGATTTTGAACTGGAACCGCTCGCGAAAATCAAAGTCATCGGAGTCGGTGGCGGCGGCAGTAACGCTGTAAACCGAATGATCGAGAACGGCGTCAAAGGCGTCGAGTTTATTACCGTTAACACGGATGCGCAAGCTTTGCACTTAACGAAATCGGAGCAAAAGCTGCAAATCGGGGACAAGCTTACGCGAGGACTCGGAGCCGGTGCCAACCCGGATGTGGGTAAAAAAGCGGCCGAGGAATCACGTGAATTCATTACGAATACGCTTCGTTCCGCGGATATGGTGTTCGTTACAGCCGGTATGGGGGGCGGAACAGGTACCGGAGCGGCCCCCGTAATCGCTGAACTCGCGAAAGAATGCGGCGCTCTTACCGTTGGGGTTGTCACTCGTCCTTTTACTTTCGAAGGACGCAAACGTTCCGCGCAAGCGGAACTCGGAATCGAAGCGCTCAAGGAAAAAGTAGACACGCTAATCGTTATTCCCAATGACAGGCTTCTTGAGATCGTTGACAAGAAAACGCCTATGCTCGAAGCTTTCCGTGAAGCCGATAACGTATTGCGTCAAGCGGTACAAGGCATATCCGATCTCATTGCCGTACCGGGATTGATTAACCTTGACTTTGCCGACGTAAAGACGATCATGTCGGAGCGTGGATCAGCTTTAATGGGAATCGGAATGGCTTCCGGTGAGAACCGGGCAATGGAAGCAGCTCGTAAAGCGATCATGAGCCCGCTTTTGGAAACGTCCATCGAGGGCGCGCGCGGTGTCATTATGAACATCACGGGCGGCTCTAATTTATCCCTATACGAAGTTAATGAAGCGGCAGAGATCGTTATTTCTGCTTCCGATCCGGAAGTAAACATGATTTTCGGCGCCATCATTGACGACAACTTGAAGGATGAAATTAAAGTTACCGTTATTGCTACCGGATTCGAGCATAAAGGTCCATCGCGTCGTTCGGCGCCGGCAGCCCCTCCTCAAATCCACACAGAGCCTGTAACCAATAATGAAGTTCGTCCGGCAGGCAACCTTCGCCCGTTCGGAAACCAGAATTTATCGAGCGACCAGTTGGACATTCCGGCATTTTTGCGTAATCGTCCGCGTGGGGATCGTTAAATCTGATTTGAACATCGCTGTTGAACTCCGATTCCACTTATGTGGGGTCGGAGTTTTTTTTAGTATCCGCTCGGTATTACTTGTATCGACAAAAAAAGGTTTTGAGGGTCGGCAAGATTAGACAGACACCGAAATTGAAAGCGATTATACTAGGTTCATCCATCCCGGCCTGCCTATTTCCGGAGTTTTCCGGGCGATCAAGGATGGGGGTTCCTTATGACCGTGTATGTAGATTTAGTATTTTTCACCAATCTGGCAGTAGACGGAACCGTACTTCTTGCGACCGCCAAAGTTCGCCGGCTTCGGCCAACTAGAAGCCGCTTATTTGCTGCCGCTTTTTTGGGAGCATTTTATGCGGCGGCGATGTTTTGGGCTGAAATCCCGTACTTGTACTCGTTTGGAACGAAGGTGCTCATTTCCGTCATCATGGTGCTGCTCTCCTTCGGTTACGGTGGCCCGTTGCAGTTTGTTCGAAACTTCGGCGCATTTTACCTGGTGAATTTTACGACGCTCGGAGGGGTAATCGGCATCGAGTTTCTACTGCAATCCGCGGATTCTCCGTGGGGCGGGATGACGTATACAGCGGAAGGTGGACTCACTTTACAGTGGCAAATGCAGCTGGGATTGTTTATAACCACCTTTTTGTTATCCGTATGGTTATTTCGGAGTACCTCAGAAACTCGCAGAAAACGGCAAGACATGGAACAGCTTTTTTGGGATATCGAGATTAAGGTAGAAGAAGGCAGCTGGGCGGTAAGGGCGCTGCTTGATACCGGAAATCGTTTGTATGAGCCTTTGACCCGAATTCCCGTCATGATCATGGAAGCAAGCGTTTGGAAGGAACAATTGCCTCCAGGCTGGTGCGAACGGTTAAAAAGCGAATCTCCGGACCAGCTCATTTCCGAAATGGATGCACGTTTCACCGAAGATTATCTTTGGGGAAATCGCCTGCGTCTCGTCCCCTATCGTGCGGTTAACGGCAATACCCGTCTCATGCTGGCTTTGAAGCCGGATGTTGTCATGTTGTCTCGGGAAGGACATCCCCCTCTTCAAATAAACCGGGTTCTTATTGGTTTAGATGCAGGTACTTTGTCTTCCGAAGGATCTTATCGTGCCATCGTCCATCCGGACATGGCTCAAGCCGACCCCGTGTCGTCGGCTCCATCTCAGCCTGCGTGACAGGAGGTTAGCAGAAATGTTCGTGAACTTGAAATTAAGGTCCCAATTATCGTTTTATCGCCTGTTATTCTGGTTCGGATGGAAAAGCGAAGAAGTCTATTACATCGGAGGCAGCGAAGCGTTACCTCCACCGCTTAGCCGGGAAGAGGAAGAATATTTGTTGGAAAGGTTATCGACAGGCGATGCCGCAATTCGGGCTATGCTGATCGAACGTAACTTACGGTTAGTCGTTTATATCGCCCGGAAATTCGAGAATACAGGAATTCATATCGAAGACCTTGTTTCCATCGGAGCCATTGGGCTCATTAAAGCGGTTAATACTTTCGATCCCGAGAAAAAAATAAAATTGGCAACGTATGCTTCACGATGCATCGAGAATGAAATTCTGATGTATTTAAGACGCAATAGCAAAACTCGGACAGAGGTTTCTTTTGATGAGCCTCTAAACATCGATTGGGATGGCAACGAACTTTTACTTTCTGATGTGCTGGGTACGGAAAACGATACGATCTACCGCAATATTGAAGAACAGGTCGATCGCAAGCTATTGCATAAAGCGCTCGATAAGCTCAGCGAGAGAGAGCGGACGATCATGGAATTACGCTTTGGACTTGCGGATGGGGAAGAAAAAACGCAGAAGGATGTTGCCGATCTTCTAGGCATATCCCAATCGTATATTTCAAGGCTGGAAAAGCGCATAATTAAGCGGCTGCGCAAGGAATTTAACAAAATGGTTTAGGAATTGCGCGAATATTCGATCGTTTCACACTTTTTCTGTATGTGCCAGAAGTCTCATTTTGTGGAATAAAAACCCCCTTCCCGGAGATACTTTACATTAATGCTGCTCCCCGGGAGGAATTGCCTTGACCCGTAATAAAGTGGAGATTTGTGGAGTTGACACCTCAAAGCTACCCGTTCTAACTAATGCCGAAATGAGGGAACTGTTTCTTGCTCTACAAACCCGAGGAGAGCTCGCTGCCCGGGAAAAATTGGTAAACGGCAATTTGCGATTAGTATTGAGCGTGATCCAACGTTTCAATAACAGAGGCGAATTTGTCGACGATCTATTCCAGGTCGGGTGCATCGGTTTGATGAAAGCGATCGATAATTTTGATTTGAGTCAAAATGTACGATTTTCAACGTATGCAGTGCCGATGATCATCGGGGAAATCCGTCGTTATTTGCGGGATAATAACCCGATACGCGTTTCCCGCAGCTTGCGCGATATTGCCTATAAAGCGCTGCAGGTAAGAGACCAACTGACCAACCAACATTCGAGAGAGCCGACGATACTGGAAATTTCCCAGGTTCTGAATGTACCTAAAGAGGATATCGTATTTGCTTTAGATGCGATTCAAGATCCTGTGTCCTTGTTCGAACCCATCTATCACGATGGCGGCGATCCGATCTTCGTCATGGATCAAATCAGCGACGAGCGGAACAAAGATGTGCAGTGGATCGAAGAAATCGCTCTTCGCGAAGCGATGAGAAAATTGAACGATCGCGAGAAAATGATACTTTCAATGAGATTTTTCGAAGGTAAAACCCAGATGGAAGTAGCTGACGAGATCGGTATCTCTCAAGCCCAAGTTTCCCGTCTCGAGAAGTCGGCTATTCAGCAAATGCAGAAGCACGTCAAAACCTAAACGTTAACTAAGGCAAGAGGATGAAGCGAGTCTTCATCCTCTTTTCTGTTCTTTTTCAGTCTGCGAATATATTGTTACTGCTAAGCCGTACATTTTTCCAGAGCTGCTCATATATTTAGTAATAGGGTACGAGTGCCCGGTCGACTGGGGGCGAGTGTTGTGAAAATATCAGATTTTCAGACAAAGGACGTTATCAACATCGTGGATGGCAAGAAGCTGGGCCAAGTAAGCGACTTGGAACTGGACTTACGCCAAGGGCGGATCGATTCAATCGTGGTGCCTACTGCGACCAGGCTATTCGGAATGTTCGGCGGGGGAAACGATGTAGTCATACCGTGGAGGAATATCGTGAAAATCGGCACGGACGTGGTGTTGGTTCGGTTGGATGATACGACGAAGGTATATCGGCTAGAAGATGGGGAGCATGTAGGAAGATAGCGCGCTGCGGCGCCTTTCTTCCGATTGGCGCTGAGCTATGGTAAACTGGGTGGCGGAGGTGTACATTCATGGAACCTTTTCAATTGCTCCCGGAAAATGAAGCGCCCTCATTGTTAATGCTTCAGCCTTGGTGCGAATTGGATCATTTAACCGCCGGATTTACGACGAGACATGCTTTCAACACCGCTCTCCATGTTGGTGACGCTCCCGAGACCGTAATAAATAACCGCAAACGGGTTGTCGAACAGTTAGGTTGGCCATTTGAAGCATTTACTTGTGCAGAGCAAGTACATGGCAATAACGTGTACTTAGTTACATCGGATGACGCAGGACGCGGTCGGTTTGACCGGCTGAGCGCAATTGCCGATACGGATGCACTAATCACTAACGTTCCCGGCGTGCTGCTGGCGATGTATTTCGCCGATTGCGTTCCCTTATATTTTTACGATCCCGTCACGGAAAGCATTGGACTCGCCCATGCAGGCTGGAAGGGCACAGTATCCGAAATCGCTGTTAAAACCGTAGAGAAAATGACAGCGGCATTCGGTACGGAGCCGAAAAATCTAATGGCGGCAATTGGGCCGTCCATAGGAGCAAGTTGCTATGAGGTGGATGAATCCGTACTCCAACATGTTCGTCCATTAGATGATAAAAGCATCATACAAATATCTCCATCAAGTGACCGCGCCCAACTCGACTTGAAACATTTAAACCGACATCTTATGATAAAAGCAGGAATTATGCCGAGCCGCATCGAAATGTCATCATGGTGTACAGGCTGTCGTACGGACTTGTTGTTTTCCCATCGTATGGAGAACGGTACAACAGGCCGCATGATGAGTTGGCTGGGTAAGAAATCGAGGTGATCGTTTCGTGACTTTACAGAGCCGTCTACGAGACGTGGAAAGCCGGCTTGAGCAAGCATGCCGAAGAAGCGGAAGACATCGGGAAGACATACAGGTGATCGCCGTTACGAAATACGTATCGGTGGATACTGCCAAGGCAGTCGTGCTTGAGGGTGTATCCCACATCGGAGAAAACCGCTGGCCGAACGCGAAAGCCAAATGGGACGCGCTGAAGGGACAAGCTGTTTTTCACTACATAGGTTCCCTCCAAACAAACAAAGTGAAGGATGTTGTCGGCAAGTTCGATTACATTCACTCTTTGGACCGTCTCTCATTAGCTGAAGCTATTCATGAGCGCGCGCAGAAGCTTGACATTCAAGTTCCATGTTTTCTGCAAGTGAATGTATCCGGTGAACAATCGAAGCACGGCTTAGCTCCCGAACAAGTAAAACCATTTATCGTCCAACTGCAAGCCTTTGACCGGATCAAGCCTATCGGGTTGATGACTATGGCCCCATATGAAAGCATACCGGAGGAAACTCGACCGATCTTCCGCGCACTTCGACAGTTGAGGGACGAGTTAAACGAAATGTCCATTTTGAAAGAGCCGATGAAAGAGCTTTCGATGGGGATGTCCAATGATTTCGAGGTTGCGGTTGAAGAAGGAGCGACCCGGGTGCGTTTGGGAACGGTGCTAGTCGGGAAAGAAGAGATAGAGGAGGGAACGCAATGAGCGTTATGAACCGTTTTCTGAATTATTTAGGCTTGCAGGAAGAGCATGAGCAAGATCTTGAAACAGAACGAGGGAGATCGTCCGCGACAGATGAACAAGAAATTGAAACCCCTCCGTTCGATTCGCGTAAACAATCGGGAAAGAACAATGTCGTAAGCATACACTCCCAGAAGAACGCCCGAGTCGTCTTAACGGAACCCCGCAGCTACGATGAAGCTCAGGAAATCGCGGATCAACTTAAATCCCGTCGTTCAGTCATCGTTAACTTGCAGCGCGTGAGAAGAGATCAAGCGATTAGAATCGTTGACTTCTTAAGCGGTACCGTTTATGCGCTTGGTGGTCATATCTCTAAGCTCGGACCTGATATTTTCCTCTGCACGCCGGATTCGGTGGAAGTGTCGGGAACGATTACGGAGATGCTGGCCGAGGATGCCGACTACCCTAAAATGAGGTGACACTAGATTGAATGACATAAGTTCGTATATTTGGATACTCCATACTATTTACTCTTACATGATTATCATCTATGTGCTCATGTCTTGGTTGCCTTCCGTTCGCGAAAGCTTCGTAGGCGATTTCCTAGGACGTTTGGTCGAACCTTACCTGCGGCCTTTCCGCCGGTTCATCCCGCCAATCGGCGGCATGTTGGACATTTCGCCGATCGTAGCTTTTTTCGCATTGAAGTTCGTGGCTTACGGGTTAGTAACCGTGCTGGATTTCATTGCCCGATAGAAGGGGTCCTATGGTGCAACGAGAAATTTACGAGCATTTCCATCCGGATGAAAAATCTTTTGTGGACCGCGCCTCGGAATGGGTCGAACGCGCCGCCGATCGTCATGAGACGAAGCGGACGGATTTCCTCGACCCTCGCCAGGCGCATATTTTATTTACGTTGGCTAATCGGAACCCGGATGTGCAGGTAAGATTAGATGGGGGAAGCGAACAAGCCGAGCGGAAAAAAGCCATCGTGGCGCCGGATTACAAAACATTGGAAGACGAGGACATGGGCATAGTTGTGTTGGATATCTCCTCGGATGATCGTCGAATATCGGAATTGGATCATGGAGATTATTTGGGTGCATTGCTTGGACTTGGGATTAAACGGGATAAGATTGGAGATTTGCATGTTAGCGAAGAGGGCTGCCATGCGCTAATAGCCCAAGAAATTGGCGATTTCCTGATCGGGCACATGAAGCAAGCGCACCGAATAGATGTGATTGTCTCTATACGGCCTCTAACCGCCCTACGTGAGGTCATATCGAAGCTGGAGGAGCAAGTGATCTCCGTCGCGTCGATGCGCCTCGATGGCGTGGCTAGCGACGTCTTCAGGCTTAGCCGGACGAAAATCGTCGCACCGATTAAAGCGGGGCGCTGCCGCGTCAGCTGGAAACCGGTAGAAGATCCGTCCCATCCTTTGAAGGCGGGGGATGTCGTATCGATGAAAGGTTTTGGCCGATTCAAGGTGCTGGATGTGGAAGGTGTGTCGAAAAGCGGCAGAATTCGAGTGCGAATCGGTAAATTTGTGTAGAAGTCTAGAAGGATTTTCACAGCTTTCGTCGAATTCAGTCATTGAACAAGCTACGTGGAAATTAGACTCTAGGAGGTGCGCCAATGCCACTTACTCCATTGGACATCCATAACAAAGAATTCGGCCGCCGTCTGCGCGGATACGACGAAGACCAAGTCAATGAATTTCTCGATCAGATCATCAAGGATTACGAAGCGATGATTCGCGAGAACAAAGAACTGCAAAATCAAGTGGCCGCAACTCAAGATAAGCTGGGTCACTTCTCCAACATCGAGGAAACGCTAAGCAAAACCATCATCGTCGCTCAGGAAGCGGCGGACGAGCTGAGAGGCAATGCGAAGAAAGAAGCGCAGCTTATCGTCAAAGAAGCCGAGAAAAACGCCGACCGCATCATCAACGACGCTCTCTCCAAGTCCCGCAAGGTTGCCTTGGAAGTTGAAGAGTTGAAAAAGCAGGCGACAATTTACCGTGCGCGTTTCCGTGCGTTAATCGAGACGCAAATGGAGCTGTTGACGCAAGATGGCTGGGAATCTCTGGATAGCCGTGAACCTAGAGGTATTGAAGCTTAATCGATGTCAAAACAAAAGATCCTTCGGGGTCTTTTTTTGTTGAAGTCGCATAAGCGGGTTTGACAAATGCTCCGGCAAAAAGTATAACAGGGATATACGATTATTTCATACGAATGTCGAAGACGGGAAGCAGTAAGCATGTATCCGAAGTTCAGAGAGTTGGCGGTTGCTGCGAGCCAACGCGAGGAACATGACGAATATCGTCCCCGAGACGCTTTGCCGAACCCCAAGGGTCTTTTATTCTCTTGATATTAAGCAACGCCGGATGTCCACCGTTATTGGGAACACGCACAGCTAACAGGTCAGGCACGATGCCTGCAATCCTCTTGTGCGTTGTGAGTTGCCGTCACGTTTCCGAAATGGGGAATAAGGGCGGAACAAGGGTGGTAACGCGAGCTAACCTCGTCCCTTTCCAGGGATGGGGTTTTTTATTTTGCCCTAGAAGAAAGGAAGCGAAAAAACATGAACAGAGTCGACGTCAAAGAGCGGGCACGATCCCGTGAGCAGCGTATTTTGCAGCAATGGAAGCAGGAGGATACGTTCCGTAAATCGATTGACAACCGTGAAGGGAAACCGAATTTCGTATTTTATGAAGGACCGCCGACGGCCAATGGCAAACCGCATATCGGCCACGTGCTTGGCCGCGTAATCAAAGATTTCGTGAGCCGCCACAAGACGATGTCGGGATACCGCGTCATCCGCAAAGCGGGATGGGATACCCATGGCCTGCCTGTCGAACTGGGCGTGGAGAAACAACTCGGCATATCCGGCAAGCAAGAAATCGAAAACTACGGCGTAGAGCCTTTTATCAAAAAATGCAAGGAAAGCGTGTTCGAATACGAACGCCAATGGCGCGAACTGACTGAAGCGATCGCGTATTGGACGGATCTTGACGATCCATACATCACGCTGGACAACAATTACATCCAAAGCGTATGGCACATCCTTGCGACCATCCATGAGAAGGGGTTATTGTACCGCGGTCACCGGGTAAGTCCCTATTGCCCGGACTGCCAGACGACGCTTAGCTCCCATGAGGTGGCGCAAGGCTATGAAGACGTTAAAGATTTGACGGCAACGGCTAAATTCAAGCTTAAGGAAAGCGGCGAATATGTTCTTGCTTGGACAACGACACCTTGGACGTTGCCTGCTAACGTTGCCTTAGCGGTAAATCCCGATCTCGAGTATGTGCGGGTTCGTAATGACGGCGAAGTGTACATCGTAGCTGCTGCATTGGCCGAGAAGGTTATGAAGGGCGAATACGAGACGCTTAGCACGGTCAAGGGACGGGAACTGATAGGATTATCTTACGAGCCGCTATTTCCATACGTAAAGGTTGATAACGCATATCGAGTCATCGATGCGGATTACGTAACCGACGCCAGCGGTACGGGTATCGTCCATATCTCCCCGGCTCACGGGGAAGATGATTACCGGGTTGCCCGCCAGCACGATATCCCTATGCTGATGGTCGTTGACAACGCGGGGCGATATATCGCAGAAGTGACGGATTTAGCTGGCCGCTTCGTTAAAGATTGCGACATCGACATTGTGAAGATGCTGTCCGAGCGGGGGTTGTTATATCACAAGGAAAAGGTCGAGCACAGTTACCCGTTCTGTTGGCGCTGCAAATCGCCGCTGCTCTATTACGCGACGGAGAGTTGGTTCATCAAAACAACCGCAGTCAAAGACCAACTGATCGAGAACAACAAAACGATTCAGTGGTATCCGGAGCACCTTCGCGACGGTCGGTTCGGCAAGTTCCTGGAGGATCTGGTCGATTGGAATATCAGCCGCAACCGTTACTGGGGAACGCCGCTTAACGTATGGACTTGCGAATCATGCGGCACGGAGAAAGCGCCTCATAGCATTGCCGAGCTTCGTACGCTGGCTGTCGGAGACGTGCCCGAAAACATTGAGCTCCACAAGCCTTACGTGGATGCCGTTCAGCTTCGCTGCGGTTGCGGGGGCGTGATGAACCGCGCTTCGGAAGTTATCGACGTGTGGTTCGACAGCGGCTCGATGCCTTTCGCGCAATACTTCCATCCTTACGGGGATGAAAAGAAATTCGAAGAGCAATATCCTGCGGACTTTATATGCGAGGCAATTGATCAGACGCGTGGATGGTTTTTCAGTTTGTTGGCGGTATCGACGCTATACAACGGCAAAGCACCGTATAAATCGGTTATTTCCACCGGTCACGTTCTGGACGAAAGCGGACAGAAGATGAGCAAATCCAAGGGTAACGTTATCGATCCTTGGGATGTTATCAATGAGTACGGTTCGGATGCGATTCGTTGGGCCCTCCTGGCGGACAGCGCGCCTTGGAACAGCAAACGGTTCTCCAAAGGAATCGTAGCCGAGGCAAAATCCAAAGTGGTGGATACGCTAGTTAATACGCATGCATTCTATGCGTTGTACGCTTCCATTGACGGGTACGTGGCTTCGGAGCATGCGAAGATCAAATCCGACAATAAGTTGGATCGGTGGATTTTGTCACGGTTGAATTCTTTAGTCGGGGACGTCGTGCGCGGCCTGGAAGTTAACGATTTCCTGAACCCTGCCAAGGGTATTGAAACGTTCGTAGACGAGTTATCCAACTGGTACGTTCGCCGTTCGCGGGATCGTTTCTGGGGCAGCGGACTAACGAATAACAAGCTGACCGCTTACCAGACGCTTGGCGAGGTGCTCGTGACCTTGTCGAAGCTGATCGCCCCTTATGTTCCTTTCGTTTCCGAGGATATCTACGGCAATTTAGGCGGGGAAGGAAGCGTCCATCTGACGGATTATCCGCAAGCGGATTCGTCCGTCATCGATACGGAGTTGGAGCGGGATATGGCATCCGCGCGGAACATGGTTGAGTTGGCTCGCAATATCCGCAACGAAGCCAGCCTCAAAACTCGCCAACCGTTGTCCGAATTGTTGGTATCCCTAAGCAGTGAATTTGATCTGGCAGGGTACGAGGATATCATTAAGGATGAAATCAACGTGAAGTCGATAACGATCGTGATCGACGACAGCGGGTTCGTTAATTTCAACCTCAAGCTGAACTTAAAAGTCGCGGGTAAAAAATACGGCAAAAACGTCGGTCCGATCCAAAATGCGCTGAAGGGACTTTCGAGCGACGAGACGCGCCTGGTCGTTCAAAATGGACAATACGACTTTGTTTCGCCGGATGGCGAGTCGTTGCCGATAGCCTTAGAGGAGCTCCTAGTCGAGAAGGAAGCGAAAACAGGATTCGCTTCCGCTTCCGGCGGCGGAGTGACGGTTGCTTTGAATACCGAGATCACGCCGGAGCTTGAACAAGAAGGTTGGGTTCGCGAGGTCATTCGGGCGGTACAGGATACGCGTAAGAAGCTCGATCTGCCAATCGAGAAACGGGTAAATTTGGTGCTCGATGTCGACGCTGAATTGGAGGCCGCCTTGCGTGCTTTTGATAACGTGCTGAAGGATAACGTACTCGTGAATCAGGTTTCTTTCGGGCAGACCGGAGATATGGAAACCGTTCAGCTTGGCGAGAAATCAATCGGCATATCCATCGGAACGGAAGCATAATTACCGAGGCAACATGCTAAACATAATAAGGAAAACGATAAGACGAGCTCCATGTCCCCGTCCGGCAAGCTGTAAATGGCCTGCCGCGGGGAGGGCTCGTTTTGCGTTCGGCGGTCGGATAAAATCGGACGCCCGAAGGGGATACGGCGATGAGCGATCGTTCCAAGGATGGCAAACCGAATCAGATTAAGGTAAAGACATCCTCTCGTACTGCTTCTGATGAATTGACAAAGCCGCTAGCTGAAGAGGCGAAAGAGCTGCGAGGGACTTTGGGTTTTCTGGCGAACAAACTTGAGCGTTTATCCATCGACATGGAAAAGGCCCAATTGAGCGAATACGTAAATTTGATGCATCGTCCGTTGCAGCTTATTTGGAGAAATTTCATTTCCGGGCTTTCGCGAGGCGTGGGTATCGCGCTTGGTTTTACTTTTTTCGCGGCCACCATCGTATATTTGCTGCAAATTCTCGGTGCGCTGAATTTGCCTATCGTGGGGGATTATATTGCGGATATCGTTCGGATCGTTCAGCGTCAGCTGCAGATTAATCCGTATTAGAATGTGATAAAGAGCCGTGCCTACACAAATGTACCTCTCTCCAGCCGCTTGCTGTCCGCCCATTGCCCTGATGAGATTACAAGGTGGCAATGGGCTCCCAGAGGCGGACGTAAACTCTTCCGAGAGATACATTTGTTCCGGCAGACTCAATTCACATTCAAAATTATTGAGGACCATAAACAACTAACGCGCACATATTTCCTACCGTTCGTCCGCAAGCTCGTCGGGCTCGAGAAGGTGGTCGCCTTCGTTGTTGGCCATGTATTGATGGTAGGCGCGGTTGCGTACGACGGTTACGTTGTGGCCGGTTATGTCCGTGGCCAGAAAGCTTTCAAGGGGTTCGACGAAACCTTCGTTCTCGTTGGCCTCAATGCTCATGGATTCATAATCGTCAATGTTATTGCCTTCTGCCATAGCGGGGCTGTTGGAGCTGCCCCATGACTCGACGATTTGCCAAGCGTCCTCGCCGTCAAATTCGGTCTCATCCTCTCGTTCGTCAAAGCTGGTGCGACCAAAGGCCGGGTACAGAAAATCTTCTTCCGCCGGTCGATGGTTCGACGGCTCCTGCCTTGGCTCATGCTCCACGCAATAGATCGCCGTAGGTAGAGCATTCAGTCTTTCGAGAGGAATAAATTTGCCGCATGTAACGCAGTGACCGTATTCGCCTGTATCCATCCGCGCCAATGCAGCATCTACACGCTCGAGACGGAAAGCTTCCTTTTCCAATAAGGCGATGTCTTTACCGCGTTCGAACATCTCCGTCCCTGCGTCCGCGGGATGATTGTCAATGGCGGAAAGCTCGCCTGTAGAATCGCGGTAGGACGCGGCTAGACCAAAATGGCTGTTTCCTTGCACTCGTTGTTCTAGTTCGCTGCGCTCTTGCAGCAATCGCCGCCTGAGAGCCTGGATTTTGTCTTGATCTAACTGAGCAGTCAAGATGTCCACTCCCTTCATCTTCTGACTGACTGTAGTTTTCTCGAATTTGGTTGGTTTTACGTACGGAATGAAGCGGGCAAGTATGGAGGTTTTGTCGGTATTTACTTGCTCTTCATGGACGCTCCTAAGCGCAATGTGATAAAATCAACACGCAGGAGAACAGATGAAGGGCGGAATAAAGCCGATGAAACGTCGTATTTGGCCGGTTTGGGCATATTATGTGGTGGCAGTTGTCGTGTTTCTGATCGATTTCGTGAGCAAGAAAATAATTTCCCGCACGGTAGAGCTCGATACCGAGAGGATACCGGTTCTAGGAGATTTCTTCATCATCACGCACATTCGCAACAGGGGAGCGGCATTTGGTATGCTTCAGGAGCAGCGTTTGTTTTTTCTGATCGTTACCATTGTCGTAGTCGTAGGAATTCTCTGGTATTTGCACCGTTCTTATCGTACGGGAAGCGGCCTGCTGCTTTTTGCTTTATCGGTGATATTGGGCGGAGCGGTCGGTAATTTTCTCGATCGTGCGTTATTTGGCGAAGTTGTTGATTTTCTGCAATTTAATTTTGGTACGTATACCTTCCCGATATTTAATCTTGCGGATTCCGCCATTTGCGGCGGCGTTGCGTTAGTGATATTGGATGCGCTGCTGACCATGAAACAGGAGAATAAACCGCATGACAATGGAAAACAACCCGAAGAACAACCAATCGTCTGAAGATTTGGATTTGGATTTGGAAACGAGCGAAGAAAGCTCTAACAGCCCAATAGAGTGGAAAGCCGAGGAGCAGCATTCGGGTGAACGGGCGGACAAGCATATTGCCGAAGTAATGGCAGAGCAGTCGGTATCCCGTTCCCAAGTGCAGGAATGGATCCGCATCGGCGCTGTCAGCGTCAACGGACATGAGGTCAAAGCCAACACGAAAATAACGAGCGGCGACAGTATCCGCGTGATTTTGCCAGAAGCCGAGCCGCTGGAAGCGCAGCCGGAAAACATTCCTTTGGATGTTGTTTACGAAGACGGCGATGTCATCGTCATTAATAAGCCGCGCGGAATGGTCGTACATCCGGCTGCTGGACATCCTAACGGCACGGTCGTTAACGCTTTGCTGTATCATTGCAAGGATTTATCCGGTATCAACGGCGTAATGAGGCCGGGGATCGTGCACCGGATCGATAAAGACACCTCCGGATTGCTTATGATCGCTAAGAATGATTTGGCGCACGCTTCTTTAGCGGAGCAGCTTAAAGAACACACGGTGAACCGCCGTTATTCAGCGCTTGTATACGGAGTCATGCAACATGACAAAGGGACGATAGACGCACCAATCGGGCGGGCGAACCACGACCGCAAGCTTTATGTCGTAACGGAAAAGAACAGCAAACATTCCGTCACTCATTTTGCGGTAATCGAGCGGTTTGATGAGTATACGCTGCTTGAACTAAAGCTGGAAACCGGCCGGACGCATCAAATCCGCGTTCACATGAAATACATTGGCTTTCCCCTGGTGGGAGATCCGGTATACGGCGGGAAGAGCGGCCGTACGTTGGGCATGAAAGGGCAAGCCTTGCACGCGGGGATACTTGGATTTAATCATCCTCGGACAGGGCAATATTTGGAGTTCACGGTGCCGATTCCAACGGACATGGACCATTCGTTAACTATACTTAGAACCCGCTAACCCGATAAAGATATCGTAAAATATGAGGGCGGCGATTTCTGCAAATGATCTGCGTAATAGTCCATTCCGATTTTCTTCCGGATGAGGCATAGTAGTGTAAACTATTGGACTTTTAAGGAGTGTCGGAACGTGAGCGTGGAACAATACCAAGCAACATTCATTCAAGAGCAATTCGCAAGCCGCATTGGCGGATCCAACTACGGTAAGGATACGAACATTTATAAATTCGAGAAAATCAAGAGAGCGAAGGCTGCCGCGAAAAAAGCGCATCCCGACGTTGAATTGATCGACATGGGTGTAGGCGAACCCGACGAAATGGCTGATGCCGGCATCGTGGCCAAGCTTGCCGAAGAAGCGGCCAAGCCCGAAAACCGCGGCTATGCCGACAACGGAATTCCCGAGTTCAAAGCAGCTGCGGCTAGATATTTGAAAAATGTATTTTCCGTCGATGGAATCGATGCCGACACCGAGGTGCTGCACACGATCGGCGCGAAACCGGCACTTGCGATGTTGCCTGCCGTTTTTATCAATCCGGGCGACGTAACGATCATGACCGTTCCCGGTTATCCGGTAATGGGTACTCATACCAAATACTTAGGCGGAGAAGTTTATAATATCAAGCTGACGAAGGAAAACAACTTCCTGCCCGATATTGACGCTATTCCCGAAGACATTGCCAAGCGCGCTAAGCTGTTATACCTGAACTATCCGAATAACCCGACTGGCGCTGCGGCGACGGTGGAATTTTTCGAGAAGGTAATCGCTTGGGCGAAAAAATACAATGTAGTCGTCGTTCACGATGCACCTTACGCTGCTCTCACCTACGATGGCGTGAAGCCGTTCAGCTTCTTGTCGGTGCCCGGCGCGAAAGACGTAGGCGTGGAATTGCACTCCCTTTCGAAATCTTTCAACATGACGGGCTGGCGGATCGGATTTATCGCCGGCAACCCGCTGATCGTGAAAGCTTTCGGCGACGTTAAGGATAATAGCGATTCCGGCCAGTTCATCGCCATTCAGAAGGCGGCTGCCTACGGACTCGATAATCCTGCCATTACCGAAGCGATTTCGGCCAAGTATTCCCGCCGTCACAACATGTTAGTAGCGGCGCTGAACGAGATCGGCTTCCGCGCGGAGAAACCGAAAGGTTCTTTCTTCCTATACGTGGAAGCTCCTAAAGGAATCGTTGGCGGACAGCGTTTCGAGTCGGCGGAAGATTTCTCCCAGTATCTCATTCGCGAGAAGCTCATTTCCACCGTGCCATGGGAAGACGCGGGCAAGTTCGTACGTTTTTCCGTTACGTTCATTGCTCAAGGCGAGGCGGAAGAAGCGCGCGTAATCGATGAAATCAAACGCCGTCTGACGGACGTACAATTTGAATTTTAATGAGCCGGATTTCCTTGACACTTCCTGTCGAACATGGGATAATCATTGTTAATGAACGGGTACCTTTAACTCAGTCCTGAGAGACTGGCAAGGTGGCGCAGAGTTGACATATATCCAGGGTTATCTGACCCGACTTGTCCTGCAGTTAAACTGCAGCGCGGACAGGTTGTGCGAACCCGCGGATATCCTCATCTGACTGAATCCTCCTTGCGTAAGACGCAAGGAGGTTTTTTATGTGCAATTACCGTGTGAAGGAGGGATCGATTTGTCAGACTCCCGCGTCATCATGGATGAATCCGCCATACGGCGGGCGCTTACCCGGATTGCCCACGAGATGGTCGAGAAGAACAAAGGAATTCAAGGCTGCGTACTCATCGGCATACGCACAAGAGGCGTCTACCTCGCACATCGCGTAGCGGAGCGCATCCTCGATATCGAAGGCCATCCGATTGCGGTCGGAGAGCTGGATATTACGGGGTATCGCGATGATCGTCCCTATACGGTTGAAGCTAAGAGGAGCACGCCCGATGGGGAATTGTCGCTTTTGGTAAAAGATAAGCGAATCATCCTTGTCGACGACGTGCTCTATACCGGACGAACGATTCGTGCGGCTTTGGACGCTTTAATGGATTGCGGAAGACCCCAATCGATCCAACTGGCGGTACTGGTCGACAGAGGGCATCGCGAGCTGCCGATTCGTCCCGATTACGTAGGCAAAAATGTGCCGACCTCTCGGCATGAACAGATTGACGTATCGTTAAGCGAGATCGACGAGAGCGATTGCGTCACGATCTTGCACCCGCGCGAAGCGGAAGTCGGACGATAACGTCGGCAAACCCAACGGTAGAGGAGGCGCTATAAAATGGTTACATGGATTATCAATGCAAAGACGCTTAGCATGGAAACGGGCGAAATGGAGATCAAGCATGTTCGATTAGAAAATGGTTTGATCGCTGAATGGCGAGACGGTTCGGCCCTGCCTGATACGACCCGCGCCGAATTGATCGATGCCAAAGGAAAGCTGATTTCTCCGGGTTTCATCGATATGCACGTCCATCTGCGCGAGCCCGGTTTTGAGTATAAAGAAACGATAGCGAGCGGCACGGAGTCGGCAGCCAAAGGCGGCTTCACGGTTATAGCGCCTATGCCTAACACGCGGCCGGTCATGGATACCCCGGAAACAATCCATTTGGTCTTAGATAAAGCGGCAACGGAGGGCGTCGTTAGGGTTCTCCCCTATGCAGCGATTACGAAAAACGAGCTAGGACGCGAGTTGACGGATTTCGCGGCCCTGAAGGAAGCGGGAGCGATCGGCTTCACGGATGACGGCGTCGGCGTGCAAAATGCGCAAATGATGAAAGACGCGATGACGCTGGCCAAGTCGCTCGATATGCCGATTATCGCACACTGCGAAGACGATACGCTCGTTGAAGGCGCGGCGGTCTCGGAAGGCGCGTTCGCGCGCAAGCACGGACTTAAGGGCATTCCGAACGAATCCGAAGCGATCCACGTCGGTCGGGATATTCTACTCTCCGAAGCGACGGGCGTACATTATCACATTTGCCACGTCAGCACGGAGCAATCCGTAAGACTGATCCGTTTAGGCAAGTCGGTCGGAGTCAGAGTCACTTCGGAAGTGTGCCCGCATCATTTGCTGCTCTCGGACGAACACATTCCGGACAGCATGGATGCCAATTGGAAAATGAACCCGCCCCTCCGGACGCCTAAGGACGTGGAAGCTTGCATCCAAGGGATTGAAGACGGCACGATCGATATTATCGTGACAGACCATGCTCCCCACAGCGAAGAAGAGAAGGCACGGGGCATGGCGAGGGCACCGTTCGGAATCGTCGGCTTTGAGACCGCGTTTCCGCTGCTCTATACGAAGTTCGTCCGCACGGGACGCTGGAGCCTCGAATTTCTGCTTCGCCGAATGACTAGCGATCCGGCACGCGTGTTCGGTCTGCCATACGGAACGATGGCAGTCGGCGCACCGGCTGACTTGATCCTAATCGATCTAGAGAACGAACGGGAGGTCGACCCTGCCGCGTTCCTCACGAAAGGCCGCAATACCCCCTTCACGGGTTGGAAATTGTATGGCTGGCCTGCATTGACAATTGTTAACGGTAAAGTTGTATGGACAGAAGAGAACGGCATCAACCGCTAAGGAGTGATTGGGATGCAAGCTAGATTATTGTTGGAAGACGGCACGTTGTTCACGGGGCAAGGATTCGGCGCCGAGGGCGGTTCCGTCGGCGAAGTGGTGTTTAACACCGGGATTACGGGTTATCAGGAAGTGTTGTCCGATCCTTCCTATTGCGGGCAAATCGTGACCATGACTTTCCCTCTCATCGGAAACTATGGCATTAACCGCGACGATTTCGAAAGCATTCGTCCCTACATTCACGGTTTCGTGGTTCGTCGCCATGAAACGGTGCCAAGCAATTGGAGGGCGCAATATACAATCGATCAATTACTTAAAGAATACGGCATTGTCGGTATCAGTGACATCGATACGCGCATGCTTACTCGCATATTGCGTCAGCACGGTACGATGAAAGGGATTTTGACGACCGGCAGCGAGCGCGTCGAAGAGCTGAAGGAACGCCTTGGAACGGCTTCGCTCTTGCGCGATCAAGTGGCACGGACTTCGACCAAAAGCGTATTTTCCAGCCCTGGAGAAAAAGAACGCATCGTATTAGTCGATTATGGCGCGAAAAGCGGCATCCTGCGCGAGTTGACCAAACGCGGCTGCGACGTTGTCGTTGTGCCTCAAGACGCGACAGCTGACGAAATCCGCCGTTTGCACCCCGACGGCATCCAGCTTTCAAATGGTCCTGGGGATCCGAAGGACGTGCCGCACGCGGTGGAAACGATTCGCCAACTGCTCGGCGAGTTCCCGATCTTCGGCATTTGCCTCGGCCATCAACTGTTCGCGCTCGCTTGCGGAGCGGATACCGATAAACTCAAATTCGGCCATCGCGGCGGCAATCATCCGGTTAAGGAGCTCGAATCCGGACGTTGCTTCATCACTTCCCAGAACCATGGCTATACGGTTAAGGAAGAGTCCGTAGCCGGTACCGAGCTAGAAGTCACACATATCAACAACAACGACAAAACGATCGAAGGATTGAAGCATAAGCGCTACCCTGCCTTTTCGGTGCAATACCACCCCGAAGCGGCTCCGGGTCCTTATGACTCCAGTTACCTGTTCGACCGCTTCCTGGAATTGATCCGGGACAATAAGATCGCCAACCCTGAACGTCCGCGCCAGGCGCAATTGTCGGAGACGCTGAGAGGAGAGCTGCAGTATGCCCAGAAATAAGGACCTCAAGAAAATACTCGTAATCGGCTCAGGCCCTATCGTCATCGGACAAGCGGCGGAATTCGATTATGCCGGTACGCAAGCTTGCCAAGCGTTAAAGGAAGAAGGCATTGAAGTTATTCTGATCAACAGCAATCCGGCTACGATTATGACGGATACGAATATCGCGGATAAAGTATATATCGAACCGATTAACCTGGAGTTCGTATCCCAGATCATCCGCCAAGAACGTCCGGATGGATTGCTGCCGACGCTCGGCGGGCAAACCGGACTTAATATGGCGGTTGAATTAGCCCGTGCGGGAGTGCTCGAGCAAGAGAACGTGAAACTTCTCGGCACACAGCTGAATGCTATCGAACGTGCGGAAGACCGCGACTTGTTCCGCGACTTGATGCGGGAACTGGAACAGCCTGTACCGGAGAGCGTAATCGTGACGACGGTCGAAGCTGCGGTTGACTTCGCCAGCGGACTCGGATATCCCGTCATTGTACGTCCGGCATATACGCTAGGCGGAACGGGCGGCGGTATCGCGGCCAACGAAGAAGAGCTGCGCGAGACCGTTACGAACGGAATTCGCTACAGCCCTATCGGCCAATGTTTGATCGAGAATTCGATCGCGGGCCTTAAGGAAGTCGAATATGAAGTTATGCGCGACGCTAACGATAACTGTATCGTCGTCTGCAATATGGAGAACTTCGATCCGGTCGGCGTCCACACCGGAGACAGCATTGTCGTGGCGCCAAGCCAAACGTTGTCCGACCGTGAATACCAGATGCTTCGCTCGGCTTCGCTTAAGATCATTCGCGCCCTCAATATCGAAGGCGGATGTAACGTACAATTCGCGCTGGACCCGCAGAGCTATCAGTATTATGTTATCGAAGTTAACCCGCGCGTTAGCCGTTCCTCGGCGCTTGCTTCCAAAGCGACCGGTTATCCGATCGCTAAGATGGCGGCGAAGATTGCTGTCGGTTACACGCTCGATGAAATAATTAACCCGGTTACCGGGCAAACCTATGCTTGCTTCGAGCCTACGTTAGACTACATCGTGGCGAAAATACCGCGGTGGCCGTTCGATAAATTCACCTCGGCGAACCGTAAGCTCGGCACTCAGATGAAAGCGACCGGCGAAGTAATGGCGATCGGCCGCACGTTCGAGGAGTCGATTCAGAAAGCGGTCCGCTCGCTCGAAATCGGCGTACATCGCCTTTATCTCAAAGGTGCGGAAGAGCTTGCCAACGATGTGCTGACTACCCGCCTTGTGAAACCGGACGATGAGCGCCTCTTCCTAGTGGCCGAAGCATTCCGCCG
This sequence comes from Cohnella silvisoli, assembly GCF_021190915.1. Lineage (GTDB taxonomy): Bacteria > Bacillota > Bacilli > Paenibacillales > Paenibacillaceae > Cohnella > Cohnella silvisoli. The sequence goes on along the minus strand of NZ_JAIOAP010000012.1, from coordinate 134,875 downwards.
CGGTTGGACGCTCCAGCACATTCAAGACCTTACGAATATCGATTGGTGGTTCCTGGACAAGATCGAACGTATCGTGCAGTTCGAAGACGTTATCCGCCGCGAGCCTGCGCTTAATCCTCAGACTTTGCTTGCAGCGAAACGCAATGGCTTCACGGATCGCGCAATCGCCGAACTTCGGAGCGAAGGCCACCCGGGCAGCGCATTGACTAAGGAATTAGATGTAAGAGCGCACCGTCTCGAGCAAGGGATTAAACCGGTATACAAAATGGTTGATACTTGCGCAGCGGAGTTTGAGGCGACGACGCCTTATTACTACTCCACCTACGAGACGGAGAACGAAGTTATTCCAAGCGCGAAGGAGAAAATCATCGTGCTCGGATCCGGACCGATCCGGATCGGCCAAGGAATCGAATTTGATTACTCCACCGTTCATGCTGTATGGGCCATTCGCAATGCGGGGTATGAAGCGGTCATTATCAATAACAACCCGGAGACGGTTTCCACCGATTTCAGCACATCGGATCGCTTGTACTTCGAGCCGCTTTTCTTCGAGGATGTCATGAACGTCATCGAGCAAGAGAAGCCAATCGGCGTCATCGTGCAATTCGGCGGTCAAACCGCGATCAACCTGGCGGCACCGCTTGCCAAAGCAGGCGTACGCATTCTCGGTACATCGCTCGAAAGCATCGACGAGGCCGAGAACCGCAAGAAGTTCGAAGCATTGCTCAGCAAATTGAATGTTCCTCAGCCGAAGGGCACCACGGTAATTTCGGTGGACGAAGCGGTAGGAGCCGCGCAGGAGCTAGGTTATCCGGTACTTGTTCGTCCTTCCTACGTACTTGGCGGACGCGCGATGGAAATCGTATATTCCGATGAAGAGTTGCTTGCTTATATGGAAATTGCCGTAAAAGTAAACCCAGAGCATCCGGTGCTTATAGACCGCTACATGCTCGGTAAAGAAATCGAAGTTGATGCGATTTGCGACGGCGAGACGGTGCTTATCCCGGGTATCATGGAGCATGTTGAGCGCGCGGGCGTCCATTCGGGCGATTCCATCGCGGTGTACCCTCCGCAATCGCTCTCGGATGATATTAAACAGCAAGCGATAGATATTACGATCAAGATCGCCAAAGAATTAAAAACGATCGGACTTGTGAATATCCAATTCGTAGTCTGGCAAGAAAAGGTTTACGTGATCGAAGTGAATCCACGTTCATCCCGTACGGTTCCCTTCTTAAGCAAAGTTACTCGCATTCCAATGGCTAACCTTGCTACGCAAGCGATCCTTGGCAAGAAGCTGACAGAGCTCGGCTACCAAGAAGGCTTGTGGCCGGAAGATGAGTTCATCTCGGTGAAAGTACCGGTATTCTCCTTCGCTAAGCTGCGCCGCGTTGACCCTACGCTGACTCCGGAGATGAAGTCGACAGGGGAGGTCATGGGACGCGATCGGAATTTTGCAAAAGCTTTGTACAAAGGTCTGATCGGCTCAGGCATGAAAATCCCGACCTCGGGCGCTATTATCGCTACTGTCGCCGATAAGGACAAGGGAGACGCGATCGAGATTCTGAAGGGCTTCTACAATCTCGGATACAAGCTCATCGCTACCGGCGGAACCGCTGACGCTATAGAAGCAGCGGGGCTTAAAGTACGTCGCGTGAACAAGCTTTCCGATGGCTCGCCGAATATCGTGGATTTGATCCGCACGGGCCAAGCGCAGTTCGTCGTCAATACGCTGACCAAGGGTAAGGCGCCCGAGCGCGACGGGTTCCGTATTCGCCGCGAAGCGGTCGAGAACGGTATCGTCTGCTTAACTTCGCTAGATACGGTAAGCGCGTTGCTTAACATGCTGCAGGCGCTTAGATTCTCCAGCGAACCGATGCCGGCTTTCCAAGAATAAATTCAGAAGAGTGCCCGGTCCTCCCGAACTAATGAGGGGATCGGGCTTCTGCATGAACGTTGAGTCGATAGGGAGGGGTTCACGAATGGCAGCACTAACGCTGAATGAAGCCGCGAGCAGGGTGATGGTCGCTCTCGATAAACCCGATGCTGCAGCGGCATTAACGTTAGCCGATCAATTGCATGGAAAAGGCTGTTGGGTGAAGGTAGGGATGGAGCTGTTCTACGCGGCCGGACCTTCCATCGTTAGGGAGCTGAAATCGCGGGGATTCCGTGTTTTCCTGGACTTAAAGATGCACGATATTCCGAATACGGTTCGCGGGGGTGCACGCAGCATCACGCGACTTGGGGTAGACTTGTTTAATGTGCACGCAGCAGGCGGTATTGCAATGATGAGCGCAGCTGCCGAAGGCGTGAGGGAGGGCGTTGCTTCGGGTGATGCCGAGCATGCTCCGATCGTCATCGCTGTCACGCAGTTGACAAGCACAAGCCAAGACGTGCTGAATAATGAAATCGGCATTGCCGGGCAAGTGGAGGATGCCGTTGTGCGCTACGCACGACTAGCTCGCCAAGCGGGTCTTCAAGGCGTCGTTGCCTCTCCGCTCGAAGTAGCCGAGATCAAAGCCGCCTGCGGTTCGGATTTCATCACAGTAACTCCGGGAATTCGCCCGAGGGGCGCCGATGTCGGTGACCAGTCACGCATCATGACACCGCGGGATGCCGTCATAGCCGGTACCGACTATCTCGTCATCGGCCGACCGATAAACGCAGCAACGAATCCTGCCGAAGCGCTGGACAACATTTTGAAGGAGATGACTGAATAATGAGCAGTGTACCTTTAGAGCAATTACCGGCAACGATTGCCAGCAACCTTCTTGAGATTGGCGCGGTGAACTTAAGGCCTAACGAGCCTTTCACCTGGACTTCGGGAATCATCTCTCCCATCTATTGCGACAATCGCTTAACGATGAGCTTTCCGGCTATTCGCGATCAAATCGCCGAAGGATTCGCGACGTTGATCCGTACGCATTTTCCAGACACAGAAGTCATCGCAGGCACGGCAACGGCGGGTATTCCACATGCGGCTTGGGTCGCGCAGAAGCTGAACTTGCCTATGGCTTACATTCGCGATAAAGCGAAAGGTCATGGTAAGCAGAACCTGATCGAAGGGGTGATCAAGGACGGGCAGAAGGTCGTAGTCATCGAAGACTTGATCTCCACTGGCGGCAGCTCGCTCAAAGCCGCTCTCGCCGTCATCGAAGCGGGCGGCGACGTGCAAAGCGTGCTCGCGATTTTTACCTACCAATTCGCGTTGGCCGAAGAAGCTTTCCGCGAAGAGGGTATCGAACTGCAAACTTTATCGAATTATACCGCTTTGGTAGAGGAAGCTCGCCGTATGGGCACAATCAGCGATGATGATGTGAAATTGCTGCAATCCTGGCGAGAAAATCCGCAAACTTTCGGAAAATAGTGGTGAAATTCCGATAGACCTATGCTAATATTGGTTCATTAGCACCATATAAAAGAGGTCTGATTATGTCGAATGAACTAAAAGTTGCCCATTGTAATAGCTGCGGGAAAATTTTTCAGATGAACATGCGGGGCTTATGCGCGAACTGCTCTGCCGAAGAAGATACTTATATTAAAGCTTTAGAGAAATTGCTGATGCGCAATCGTCAGTTGAACGTTAAAGAACTTGCCGAAACAGCCGACATTCCTCGGGAGAAAATTTTGTCGTTCATCCGCAGAGGGAAAATTAAGCTCTTCGATTACCCGAATTTAGCGGATGAATGCGATGTATGTGCCGGACCGATCCGCAGAGGCACAATGTGCAGTAAATGTTCGACAAGAATTCAGGATGAAATCGCTCATGAGCTCGAACAGGAACGTTTGATGAAGGAGCGAATACGCGCAAGCAGTTATTTTTCGAAAAATTGATGTATTAGGTTCCATGCAATAAAAATAAGGTTGTCCCACCGGTGTTCTCACCTAGCGGGACAACCTTATTTCATATAGGAATCCATTCTAACTACGGTTCAATTCAGTAGGAGAGGAAGGATCTACCGGTTGTTCATGAGCGATGGCCGTGGGCTCCGAATCGTTCTTCTTCGATTTACCCCTCAGATAACGCCATAAGCCGGCAATGGCTGCAACGATCACGATGCCGAACTTCTTGGCTAGTACGACGATCAATGCGATCAACCCGGCTTTCTTAGCGACGAGAAGACCAGCACCGCCTAAGATGAGACCGGTTAATCCGTAACTGGCTTTCTTATCGGTGGATTCGTTGAAATCCTCATATCGCTGTCCCGATTTGACCGTAAATTTTTTGAGTACTAGTTCGTTCATAGCCGCGGCGTCCGCTTGCAGTTGGGCGGGGTCTGTGACCAAGATGACAGACATGTAACCCTCTCTCGTTAATACTCGCACGTTCTGGTTAACAAGAGGCTCGTTATTGCCGTCATGCATCCTTAAAGTCCAAGTTAACGCCCGCCGCGTCTCGTCATACTCCGGTGCCTTCTCCCAGCCTTCTACGAAAAGATGATCGGCAGGGTCTTCGAGTTTCTTATTCTGTTCTTCCGTCCCGTCTTTATAACTTTGCAAGAGAGCATCGGCGTCGATATCGTTTTTCTCGTCATCCGCAACGTGCCCTTCTTCAAAATATTGAAAGTAGACGCTCCAATCCGAATCGGCCGGAAACACGGAGGCAATGTCGCTATCCGAAGAGATATTGCCATTCTCGTCGAGGAACCGTCTTGTATTGTCCGCATCCAAATAAAGCATGGCAGGGTCCAACGCTAGGTCGGCTACCGAACCGATTTGAACGGATTGCCCGGTGCCTTCTACCCAATCGTATCGGGGCTCTGCAGTCTCTGTGCCTTCCGCATACACGGATATAGGCATTGACAATGCGATAGCGAGTACGAACGCAGCCGTGACCCCTCTCATTCTTAACACTTTCGACAAATTGATCTCTCTCCTATTAAAAAAAGATGATTTATGAAACCAAATGGAGTATAACCTCTATTTTTGTAATATTCAAGAAAATTTTGGATTTACTCCGTCTTAAGACCGATGGCAAAAGCATGCCTAAGACCGTCGATGACAGTCTGCGGTCTAGGATACAATGGTACTAACTTAGTGAAATTGGAAAATGAAGGAGAGGGATTCATGCCTATTTTAGAAGTAAAAGGGTTACGTAAGTCGTTCGGATCAGTTACCGCTGTCGAAGAAATCAGCTTTGCCGTGGAAACCGGCGAGGTGTTTACGATCATTGGACCGAACGGGGCAGGCAAAACGACGACATTGGAAATGATCGAAGGCTTACAATCGCCGGATGCCGGAACGATTGCGATAGACGGGCTGAGCTGGGACAGGGACGCGGAAAAAATAAAAATTAAGATCGGGGTGCAGCCGCAATCGAGCGCGTTGTTTGAACTTCTGACCGTGGAAGAAAATTTGGATTTATTCGCCTCTTTCTACCCGCGGCCGAAGCAAGCTTCAGAAGTGCTCGAGATGATTAACCTATTAGATCATCGCGACAAGAGGGTGAAATCTCTATCCGGCGGACAAAGACAGCGGCTTGCCATCGGATTGGCGATGATCAGCGATCCGAGCATTATTTTCCTCGATGAGCCAACGACGGGATTAGATCCGCAAGCGCGCCGCAACATTTGGGACATCGTGCTGAAGCTCAAGCAACTTGGCAAAACGACGATATTGACAACGCATTATATGGAAGAAGCTGAGAAATTAAGCGATCGGGTTTGCATTGTCGATCAAGGCCGAATCGTCTCGCTCGACACGCCTGCCGCGCTTATTGACAGATTGACCAAGGAACGGGAAGTTCGACTATCTTTCCTGGACGGGGAAGAAGCTGCAAGCGAGACGGAAAAGCTTGCCCAAACTCAGCCGACGGTCGTTCGCACAACCCGGGAAGGCGCGGCATTAAAGCTCTGGTCGATCCAGCCGGAGGAAACGTTATACGGATTGTTCGGCTTCACCAAGGAACGGGGTTACCGGGTCGAACAGGTGTCCATAAGAGAAATGAGCCTTGAGGACGTATTTATTGCCTTTACGGGCAAAGAGTGGAGGGACTAAGGTGAGTAACGGTAAGCAATTGAACAAATTGTTCGGCGCGCAAATCAAAATGATGTTTCGCGAGAAGCAGGTTTGGTTTTGGAATCTCTTTTTCCCGATTATTCTGATGGCATTGTTCATGGTTATTTTCGGTGGCGGCGGCAGCGGAGAATTTAAAGCCAAGATCGCCGTCGTAAAGCAGCAATCCAATGCCACTTCCGATATGCTGGAAACCCACTTGCGTCAAGTGTCCGTATTCGAGTGGAAGTCGGAACAGCCGGTCAGCAAGGAGCAAGCGGATACTTGGATTAAAGACAAGGACGTAGACGCCGTTATTATCCTTCCCGAGTCGGAAAATAACAAAGCGTTGCAGCTCGTCGTTAACAAAGAGAATGAGAAAAACGCGACAACTCAAGCGATAGGCGGCATCTTGGATCAATTCATCCAACAAACGAATTTTGAAGTTGCTGGCGTGCAGCCTACTTTCAAACTCGATATGAATTCCGTATCTAACGGGAGCGAAGATTTAAGCTATGTCGATTTTCTGCTGACAGGAATGATTGCGTTGTCGGTAGCTCAGGGCGGCCTGTTCGGCCTGGTAGATATGGTGGAAATGCGACGCAAAGGGTTGCTGAAGCGCTTAAGGATGACTCCGGTGAAAATGGGACTGTTCGGCTTGGCCGGAATGATGGTGAGATTCGTGTTGGGAATCGTGCAGATCGTCATCCTGGCCGCGATCGGAGTATTTGGCTTCGGCGCTAATCTGCATCTGGATTTCCCGACATTAATTGTTGCCTTCTTCATCGGAGCACTTTCGTTTAATGCTATCGGCTACCTGTTCTCCTCCTTCAGCAAGTCATTGGAGGCGTATATGGGAATGGCCAACATTGCCAGCTTTCTGATGATGTTCCTAAGCGGGATATTCTTCGCAACGAGCGGATTGCCGGAATGGTTGCAGCCGGTTACTCATGCGCTCCCTTTGACCTACTTCGTGAATGGAATGAGGGACGGGATGGTTTATGGCAGCGGGATTGCGACAAGCGAGTTCTGGACGGGAATTGGCGTGTTGGCTTTATGGGGAGCTGCAGCATTTGCTATCGGGACTTTGATTTATCGTAAAGGGAAAGTCGAAGTCCGGTAGTACGTCCCATTATACCGCTCGTTCAGTGAGTCGTACCCATGCTAACTTCTATGACCATTATCCCGTATGCTCAGTCCGACTTAATCTTGATTACGATAAAATCTGGATTAGGACTGAACGACGGGGATAATGGATAGACAGCAAACGACGGGGAAACGCGCACGAACCTGATCGACGGGGATAATGGCCAGACAGTAGCCGACGCGGTAAGGGGGCACGAGCTTAGCGTTCTATAATTTATCGAGCCAATGACGGATCGCTTCATTGGGTAGATCTGCTAATTTCGGAGTTGGGACGGGTTTGTCCGACAATTTGTATTTAAGCTTCAAGGCGAGTATCCGGCGTACGCTCTCGTCGATTCGGGATTCTTGAATTTTTCCGGACTTTACGCTTTGAAGCAGTCTGTCGTACACCTTCTTCTCCGTATCGTATCCGTGGGCGATAAGCAAGATGTCGCTGCCCGCATCAACGGATAAGACGGCTGCATCCTCTATTCCATAATTTTTGGCAATGGCGCCCATGGTCATGTCGTCGGTGATGACAACGCCGTTGTATCCAAGCGTCCCGCGAAGCTGTTCTCCAATAATGACTTTGGAAAATGATGCAGGTGCCTTGTCGTCAATCAGAGGGAAAAGGATATGCGCTACCATAACGGCATCCGCCTTAGCTTCAACAGCTGCTCGGAAAGGAATCCATTCCATGGCTTCCAACTGCTCGGTCGTTTTGCGAACGACGGGTAAATCCAGATGAGAATCGACAGACGTATCCCCATGACCAGGGAAATGCTTGACGACGGCAATGGTCCCACCATCGCGCAGCCCATTCATCTCTGCAATGCCCATCTTCGTTACGAGTTTGGCATTGTTGCCGAACGAGCGATTGCCGATAACCGGATTGTTCGGATTGCTATTGATGTCTAGAACAGGCGCAAAGTCGACGTTAAAGCCCATAATCCGCAGCTCCTTAGAGATCAAAGAGCCCATCTCCTTTGCGAGTTCCGCTTCGCCGGAACGACCTACCTTGGCATTGTCCGGTATGGCAACGAAATCCTTCGGCAGACGGCTAACTTTTCCGCCTTCCTGATCGACGCTCATGAACAGAGGGACAGGATTGTTTTTATTAGCTTTTTTCAAATCATTAACCAATTGGACGGAGCCGCGGATATCGGAGAAATTATTTTTATACATAATAATGCCGCCCACGTGCTGATTAGCAATCATCTTCTTGGTCGCTTGATTAATGGAAGTGCCGTCGATACCCGCCAGTATCATTTGCCCGACTTTTTCTTCCAACGTCATATCGTTAATGATCCGGGTAATTTCATCCGTATCTGTTTCCGACTCCGTTGGCATTGAAGTGGAAGTAGGAGAGGCGGACGCGGTTGGGGAAGCCTCAGGACTGGACGCCGACGGCTCAGAAGAGGTTGACGGACTTTCCGATGCTGTAGATGAGGTGCTTGGCGATGAGCTGGCAGAGTTTCCTTTTCCCGACCATCCGCAGCTTGAGGTTAGTACAAGCGCCGTGCAAATACTCACGATTCCTAAATTCCATCGAACGTTCATTTTCATAGGGGTTATCCTCCTAAATAAAAGGCTCCTGCAATCCCCTGTTAAGGGAGGCAGGAGCTTATTCTAATTAAACTTCAAAGGAGCTTTTCAAAGATACGATTCGATTAAAGACGGGGTGTCCAGGTGCAGAATCCTTAGGGTCTACATTAAAGTAGCCGTGACGGAAAAACTGGAACTTATCTCCACCGGAGGAATCCTTCATTCCCGGTTCAACGAATCCTTCCAATACTTCAAGGGAGTTCGGGTTGAGGCGGTCTAAGAACGACTCCCCTTCCTCGTCCGAATTATCCGCAATGAGCGGCTCGTAGAGGCGGAATTGGGCTGGAACGGCATGCGATGCATCGACCCAATGGATTGTGCCTTTCACCTTGCGTCCGGTAAAGCCGGAGCCGCTCTTCGTCTCCGGGTCGTACGTGCAGCGAAGCTCGATGACGTTGCCGTCCGCATCTTGGATGGCTTCCTCGCACTTGATGAAGTAAGCGTGCTTCAAACGGACTTCATTGCCCGGGAACAAGCGAAAATATTTCGGCGGCGGATTGTCCATGAAGTCGTCCCGCTCAATATAGATTACCCTAGAAAACGGGATTTCACGATTACCCATCTCCGGGTTCTCGGAATTGTTTTCCGCTTCAAGCCACTCGGTCTGCCCTTCCGGGTAGTTGGTGATGACGACCTTGAGCGGCTGCAGCACAGCCATCGTCCGAAGCGCCTTAAGCTTAAGGTCTTCCCGGATAAAATGCTCCAGCATCCGTTCGTCGACGATTCCGTAGCTCTTAGCGACGCCGATCTCGCGACAGAAAGCGCGAATCGCTTCAGGCGTGTAGCCTTTGCGGCGCAGCCCGGATATGGTCGGCATGCGGGGATCGTCCCAACCGTCAACCGCTTTCTCGTCCACGAGCTGTTTCAGCTTCCGTTTGCTCATGACTGTGTTCGTCAGGTTCAATCGAGCAAACTCGTATTGATGCGGAACCCATTTCATCTCGCACTCGCGAACGACCCAATCGTAGAAAGGTCGTTGGTCCTCGAATTCCAGCGTGCAAATGGAGTGGGTGACGCCTTCGATAGCATCCTCAAGCGGGTGCGCGAAAGCGTACATCGGATAGATGCACCATTCATCGCCGGTATTATGATGGTGCGCGTGAACGACTCTGTAAAGTATCGGATCGCGCAGGTTGACGTTCGGAGAAGCCATATCGATCTTGGCGCGCAGCACCCGTTCCCCGTCCGCGAATTTCCCTTCCCTCATAGCTTGGAAAAGGGCGAGATTTTCCTCGACTGAGCGATTCCGATAAGGGCTTTCTTGTCCGGGGGCCGTAAGCGTACCCCGCGTTTCGCGAATTTGATCCGCGGTTTGGTCATCTACGAACGCTAGGCCTTTGCGGATAAGGACGAGGGCGCGCTCGTACATTTCGCCGAAATAATCGGACGCGAAAAATAATCCGTCCCATTCGAACCCGAGCCACTTTACGTCTTCCTTGATCGACTCTACGTATTCGGTATCTTCCTTTACGGGGTTCGTATCGTCGAAACGCAAATTGGTTCTTCCTTTGAACTCGTCCGCGAGCTCGAAATTAAGGCAAATCGACTTGGCGTGTCCGATATGCAGGTAACCGTTCGGTTCCGGAGGGAAGCGGGTAACCACTTCCCGTACTTTTCCGGATGCGAGATCCTCGGTTACGATGTTTTTGATAAAGTTCGATGACGGCGTCTTAGCTTCCAATCGGACCAACCTTCCTCACTGTAGCAAGTATATCTTCTAATAATACACAAAAGAGGCTCCGCTTATAAAGGGTTGAGTGAAAAAATGGTGAAATGTCGGAAGATGTCGCCGTCAATATTACACGAATTAATCATTTTCTCCTAAAAAAATGATAAAGGTTTAATTTTTCCGTAACTTTTCTTTACAAAGGCTCGTTATAATTGATGAAGAGATTGGAAAGGGAGGAAATGGCATGCTGACCTGGTTAAGCGGAGGTTCCGCACCTGTTGCGACCGGCGAGCAGGAGGAAACTCCGGTGCAGGAGACGGATGCAGCGAACAAGGCATCTACTGTAGAGCCGCTGTTAACCGTTCGTAATGTGGAACGTTCTTTCGATGCCGGCAGCCAGAAAATCCGCGTATTGAAAGGGATCAATTTAAACCTGTATCCGCAACAGCTTGTCATGCTTAGGGGACGATCCGGCTCCGGCAAAACAACGCTGATGAATTTAATGGGAGGGCTGGATACGCCCACCGAAGGCGAAATTCACTTCAAGGGACGTCCGTTTCACAAATGGGATGACGACAAGCGCACGGAGGTGCGCCGCAAGGATATCGGATTTATTTTCCAAGCCTACGCCTTGATGCCTCTATTGTCTGCTTACGAGAATGTCGAACTGTCGCTCCGCATGGCAAACGTCCCGCGTGCGGACTGGAAATCGCGGGTAACCACTTGCCTGGATTTGGTCGGTTTGGCGAAACGGATGCACCATCGTCCCTTTGAATTATCGGGGGGAGAACAGCAGAGGGTCGCGATTGCCAAAGCGATCGCCCATCGTCCCAGCTTGCTTCTGGCGGATGAGCCGACGGCGGAATTGGACAGCCAGATGGCCGCTCAGGTCATGCAGGTATTCAAAGAAATTGTCGCGAGCGAGAACGTGACGATATGCATGACTACACACGATCCTACAATAATGGAGGTAGCAGACCATGTCTACGAAATGGTGGATGGCGTATTCGTCGTCAAGTGATCGCACGACGTCCATGCGAAGAAGAAGCCGCAGGGGGGCGGGAGTATTAGCCGTACTGGCGTTGTCGGTTGCCATAAGCGGTTGCGGACTCCTTCCTAAAGAACCGGTAGAGGAAGATTTATCGGCAATAGAGCTGCCGAAAATTTCCGAGAAGCCCAAATACGACGTGGAAACTAAGACGCTGGAAACGACGGCGCAAGGCTCTGGCAAAATGATGTCCACGCAGGAAAAAACGTTATTTTTCACATTGGACGGTAAAAAACTCAAGAAATTATACATACGCTCAGGCGACACGGTAAAAGCGGGACAAGCGATCGGAGAGTTGGACGTCGACGATATGAAGAAAAACCTTCGTACTCAGACGCTGGCCTTCAAGAAAACGGAGCTTGAAATGAAGACTCTGCTCCGGACCAAAGACGATATGGATCCGATCGACTTCGAGCAACGCATGCTCGACTTCGAAACCTCTCGTCAATCGTTGACGGATTTGCAAACGGACATTGATAAAGCGGTTCTGACTGCTCCATTCGCAGGAACCGTCGTTTCCGTAAGCGTACAGGAAGGGGCTTCGATCAAAGCTTATGATCCGATCTGTATTGTCGCGGATCCAAGCCGGTTAATCGTAGCCGCCAGTCTTTCCAAAGACGACCTGGAGAAAGTGGCCTTAGGGATGGAAGTACAGGTAGACATCAACAACGCCGGTCAGGTCAAGGGCAAGGTGAAACAACTCCCGCAGCCTGCAACAGACAATGGCAATGGCGGTAACGGGGGCAACGGCCAAGGCGGAAACGGCGTTGAGAGCCTAGATAAATATTTGTTAGTCGAAGTGGCTAATTTGCCGAAGACAGTAACGAGAGGTACGCCGCTTTCCGTATCGGTTATCGTCAACCGCAAGGAAAATGCCGTAGTCATTCCGCTGGCGGCGCTTCGGACGATCGGAGCCAGAACTTACGTGCAAGTGGTCGAAGCGGATGGCAGCAAACGCGAAGTGGACGTGGAAGTCGGACAACAAACGTCGACGGATGCGGAAATCTTAAACGGATTGACTCCAGGACAGAAAGTCGTAGGACGGTAATCGATGAATGCACTCATTCGGTTTCTCTTTCGCAAAATGTGGAATACCCGCTGGCTCACGCTCAGCACGCTCGCCGGATTATTCGTTGCAGTTGCCTTTACGACGAGCATTCCGATGTATGCCGATGGAGCGCTTAAACGGGTGGTTTCCCAATCCCTGCAGGATAACAGTCAAGGATTACCCGCCGGATCGTTATTGATTAGGTATCAATCTACCGACGGCAAAACGGATATGGAAGGTTTCAATAATGTTGATAAATATATCCGCGAAGATGTAACTGCTAATATCGGATTTCCGACGGAAGTTAGCCAACGAAGCTTGATATTGCGCAGCAGCGAGGTATTCCCGGAAGATCCGAAGAAGGTAGATGCAAGCCGAACGCGCAAGTTAACGATATCGGCGTTCAGCGGATTGAAGGAACAGATCGAGCTGGCAGGCGGAAAATGGTTTGCCGATCGTGCGGAACCCGATGGAACGCTTCAAGCTGTCATGATGGAAGAAGCGATGTTCCGCAACGACTTGCATGTGGGTGACGTTCTCATGTATCCCATATTCGGTGGACAGAATCTGACGCTTAGAGTTCAAATCGTCGGTTCGTTCAAAGCGACCGACGAGAACAGCCCCTATTGGTACCAAGGCTTCGAGGGGCTGATGAACAATCTATACATTGCGGAGCCTGCATTCTTGGAAGATCTGGCCGGGAAACAGAAAATCCCTGTACAGATGGCCGGCTGGTATTCCGCTTTCGATCTGCGGGAAATCAAGACGAGTCAGCTTTCCCCGCTCTCCAGTAAACTTAATCGCATCGATATCGAAGTATTCAAAAGGTTAAAGGACACTCACCTGGATATCTCGTTCGCCGGTATGCTCAGCGATTTCCGTCGGGATAGCATACAGCTTCAGACGTTGCTGTTTACTTTGGCGGCGCCGATGATCGCGATGGTTTTCTATTTCATTACGATGAATTCGCAGCAGGCGCTGGAGAAGCAGCGATCCGACATCGCGGTGCTGCGAAGCCGCGGAGCGAGCACAAGGCAAGTGTTCATGCTGTTCTTGCTGGAAGGGTCGCTTCTTGGAATTATCGCCTTGCTGGTTGGACCTTTCTTCGGGTGGTTCATGGCCAAGAGCATCGGGTCGGCTAGCGGTTTCTTGGAATTCGTCGACCGCAAAGCGATTCCGGTCGGATTCTCAACGGACGGTGTCTTGGCAGGGGTAGCGGCGGTAATCGTAGCTATCGGCGCAGCGGTCATTCCGGCGCTTGTGTTCACTCGCACTTCCATCGTCGATTATAAGCGGCAAATGGCGCGTGGAGACAGGAGGCCGTTCTGGCAAAGGTGGTATTTAGACGTTGTTCTGCTCGGAGTTGCCGGTTACGGCTGGTATTTGTTCAATGAGCGGCAAATGGTATCCTTCCAAACCGGAGTGACTACCGACCAGCTTAACGTACAGCCGTTCCTGTTCTTTGTTCCGGCACTGAGCATCTTCGCTGCAGGACTTGTATTTTTAAGATTATTTCCGCTTTTGCTTAAGTTGTTTAATCTCATCTGGAAAAAGTTTTTGCCGGTTCCTTTGTATTTAACGCTTACCCAGTTGTCCCGTTCGTCGAAATCGTATTATCCGCTTATGATCTTGCTCATTCTGACGCTCGGACTTGGCGTATACAATTCATCTGCCGCCCGTACGATCGGATTGAACTCAGAAGAGCGAATCATGTACAAATTCGGATCCGACGTCGTCGTTAAAACCGTTTGGGAAGGGCAGGCGGAATTTAAGCCGCCGACCAAACAGCAAGGCGGAGGAAACGGTGGTGGAAATGGCGGTTCCGGCGGGGGGGCAGGCGGCGGATCCGGCGGTGGGAGTGGAGGCGGCGGAGGTCAGGGATCTCGTCCAACGCCTACACGTATTAATTACAACGAGCCGCCATTCGAAATATTTCGTTCCCTGCCAGGAGTCGAGCATGCCGCTCGGGTATTGCAAACGAAAAGCAACTTGACGATTTCCGGCAAAACAGCAGGCCAAACGACGATTATGGGTATCGATAACGTGGATTTCGCCCGTGTCGGCTGGTTGCGCAAAGACATGTATCCGATCAATCCTTATAAATATCTCGCTTGGCTTGGCAAAGTACCGGAGGGGGCGCTCATTTCCTCCAACGTAGCCAAGAAGTTCGACTTGAAGCGCGGGGATACGGTGCAAGCGATCATTCAGGAACAAACCATCGAGTTTATTATACTCGACGTTTTGCCCTACTGGCCTAGCCAATATCCGGATCAAACGCCTTTCCTGATCGCGAACCTGGATTACATCTATGATCAAGTCCCGCTTATTCCTTATGATGTATGGCTCAAGATGGAACCTGGCGCGAAGACTGCGCCGATCATTCCCGTGCTGCAAGGCAAAGGAATAGAACTGGCTTCCATTGACGATATGAGAAGCGAACTCGTCACGCAGAGCAAACATCCCGCACGCGGCGGCGTGTTCGGCATTCTGAGCCTTGGCTTCTTGGTAACCATTATTGTCTCCTTGTCAGGATACGTCCTGTTCTGGTTTTTCAACCTTTCGAGGAGGGTCGTGCAGATCGGGATATTGCGGGCGATGGGGTTGTCGCGCAAGCAATTGACCGGGATGTTGTTGCTAGAACAAGTATTTACGGCTGGATTATCCATTGGACTGGGGATCGGAATCGGAAAGCTGACCAGTATTCTATTCCTACCGTTCCTGCAGACGACCGATAATTCAGCGAACCAAGTACCGCCATTCCGAGTCGTATTCGAAGCAGCCGATACGATGAGATTGTACATCGTGGTTGCGGTTATGATGAGCATCGGAGTTGCGCTGCTTATTACCCACATTAGACGACTGAAAGTCCACCAGGCCGTGAAGCTGGGAGAGGAGCGGTAATCCATGATTCATTGCGAAGGTCTCGTCAAGATTTACAAAGCCGATGACTTGGAGGTCGTAGCTCTTCAAGGACTGAATTTGTCCGTCAAACCCGGGGAAATGATGGCCATCATCGGCAACAGCGGCAGCGGAAAGTCGACGCTCCTGAACATACTGGGAGGGCTCGATCGCCCGTCCGCCGGCCAAGTCCAAGTCGGGCCTTGGAATTTACTCAAGGTAAACGACGAGGACTTGGTGAAATACAAACGCGATACGGTTGGATTCATCTGGCAGAACAACGCGCGCAACTTGCTTCCTTTTCTGAGTGCGCTGGAGAACGTCGAAATGCCGATGATGTTCTCGGGAAAGCTGGACCGGCCTTATGCGATCCAATTGCTGGAGTGGGTCGGTCTCAAGGATCGCATGCACAACAAACTCCAGCAGCTCTCCGGGGGAGAGCAGCAAAGGGTGGCGATCGCCATCTCGCTAGCTAACCGTCCGCAGCTTCTGCTCGCCGATGAACCGACGGGCTCCGTCGACACCCGCACGTCGGATGTCATCATGGATATTTTCCGCCGCTTCAATCGCGAATTGGGACTTACTATCGTCATCGTTACGCATGACCTCTCGCTCGCCGGCAAAGTGGACCGGGTGGTCGCGATCCGGGATGGTCTCACGAGCACCGAATTCATTAAGCGCAATCCGAATCTCGATCTATCTTTGCCCTTGTCCGAGGGAGAATCGCTTGATGAAATTCACGAAGCTTACATCGTCGTAGATCGGGTAGGCAGATTGCAAATTCCGAAAGAATATTTGCAGGCTTTATCGATTGGAGACAAGGCTACGATGGAATTCGACGGGGACAAAATCGTCATTACGAAACCAAAATCATTAGAGGGGGATCAATCCGCATGAGCAAGCCGAAAAACCGAGTTCGCAAGTGGATTTTGACAGGCCTTACGCTATCATTGCTTATTCCTACACTGGCCGCATGCAACACAAGCAAAGGAAAAGACGCCGATGTAAGACGTACGCTCCGCATTGGTACGATGTACGGCAGCAAGCAGGACGAATCTTATTTCCGTCAACAATTTACCGATATGTTCGAGTTTACCCATTCCAACATCGATATCGAAGTCGTTCCGGCGATCGATTACTCGGAGCAGCAGTTCGAAGACCAGTCTAAGCAGATGGAACAGCCTAACCCGCTCGAGAAGGTAAAGGCGATCATGACGGGGACGAATCCCGTGGATGTTATGATTTTCGATATGAGCATGCTTAGCCAATTGGTGAACGAAAGCTTGCTGAAGCAATTGGATCCGATGATTAAGGAAGAGAAGATTGATACGAACGAATTCGTGACGACGGTCATCGAAGGCATTAAAGACCAAGGCAACGGATTTTTGTACGCTCTAACGCCTACGTTCACGCCATCGGCCCTTTATTACAACAAGAAGCTTTTCAGCAAAGCCGGAGTAGAGGTGCCTCATGACGGCATGAGCTGGGACGATGTGTTTAACCTTGCGAAGAGGATGAAAAAAGGGACCGGCAAAGATGCCGTATTCGGATTTTCGTTTAACCAATGGGGTGCCGGCGACAATTATTGGGATGTGCAAAATTATGCCGCTCCGCTTCAATTAAAGATGTTCGACAACAAAGGTGAAACGATGACCGTTAATACTCCGCAATGGGAAGCGGTCTGGAAAACGGTAACGGATTTGTACAAAGACCATGTCACTCCGCATCAGGAAGATATGCAGTACGATCAACCGCAAGACGGCAAGATGAGATACAATCCTTTCCAAGGCCAATTGTTCTTGAATGGTAAAGTGGCCATGACTGTTGGAGATTATAATATGATCAATCAAATCCAACAAATGAACGACAACAGCGATAAATTGAAAATCGAAAAGCTGGACTGGGATGTCGTCTCGATGCCGTTTCATGTCGGTCATGAGGGCGTCGGCGGCAGCATCTATTTGAACAATCTATCGGGAATTAACGCTAAAGCGGCCAATCCGGATGATGCATGGGAATTCGTCAAGTTCATGAACGGCAAAGAGTGGGCGAAGCTGAAATCCCGCAGCACATACGAAATGTCCGCCCGCAAAGAATTCGTTAAAGCGCGCGACGGCATGAGTTATAACGTTGAAGCATTTACGAAAATGAAACCTGCTCCGCTCTTGCAATCATCTGCCGAAGAACAAAAATTATATCGTGATAAACCGAATTTGAACATGGTATCCGAGCTTGGATCGAGAGCTTATTCGGAGGTCATCCAAGGTAAAAAGTCGGTTAAGGAAGCTCTAACGCAATGGGAAACGAAAGGGAACGACTTGTTGCAGAAAATCAAGCTGAACCCTAAAGGCCAAATCGACGGGGTTTTCGACGATGTTTATGGCGGGGAAGGCAATATTCCGATGGAGAAAAGAGCAGTAATGGAAGCGGCCGGCGAGGGTTGAGCCTATTGAGCTATAAAGTGGTGGTGCAGGGGCATATCCCTGCACCACCATTTTTCGATTTTGGACAATAATAATGATCCAACAATGGATTCAAAATCACAAAAGCCGCACATGCTATTAGCAGCAAGATCGACACCAGAATCCGGAGGGAACGAGATGAAATGGATTTATTGGTCCAGATTATACGACAGTAAATTTCAAGCGGGATGCCTTGTTCAACGCATGGAGCACGATAGCTGGGTATTCGGGGTAGATGTCCCCCAGGAAATCGAAGTTTTTCGATCCCGGCGCGGGAGATATGGCGTGCGTTACTTGCCTTAGGAACGGGTTGGCAACAACGGTGATCCTATGCTATTCTGAGTCCGAGGGAAAGAGGATGAAGGAGGTATGGCGATGCGAAGAATGCCCCTATCGGCAGACACAGCCGTGAAGCTTGCTCAATATATGAAGGTACCGCTTGAGCACCTTATGCACATGCCGCAGCATATTTTACTTCAGAAATTAGCGGAAATGGCGAAGGCGGAATCGAAAACGGAAGAGAAAGAGTAGGAAATCGAAGAAAGTTCTTGACGCCAGGGTGTGTGGTGTAGTATATTATTACTTGTCGCCAATAAACGTGACCTGGTTAAAATGACGCGGGGTGGAGCAGCCCGGTAGCTCGTCGGGCTCATAACCCGAAGGCCGCAGGTTCAAATCCTGCCCCCGCAACCAACCTTTCTCGGGACCGAGACGGGGGCCTTTAGCTCAGTTGGTTAGAGCGGTCGGCTCATAACCGATTGGTCGGGGGTTCGAGTCCCTCAAGGCCCACCAACTGAAATTCAGATGTATGCAATACATAACGTTATGTAACCTTTGAACATGCTCTAATCGACCATGTTCCACATGCCGGGGTGGCGGAATTGGCAGACGCACAGGACTTAAAATCCTGCGGTAGGTGACTACCGTACGGGTTCGACCCCCGTCCTCGGCACCACATACGATTTAGCCCGTTATATCGACGTTTATGCCTACGTAACCCTGACGGTAAGCCACTCGGTTAGCCTACGGAATCGCGTAGAAATATCGGTATAAAACGGTTCGCGTAATAATAATCCTGCGGTTTTGATGCCGCGTAAATGCTACGAAAATACACCTCATAACCGCGCTTTTTTCGTTTTCGAACGATAATAACGTGGAGGGGTGTTTTTTGTGTCCGGAATTAAACGTAATCCAGTACGTAGGAAGAACACGGTCGCTGTATCCGGCTATGATGCGACGCAGTTAGCGGGTGAATCCGTTGACTTCGACGTAGCCGAGGCGACGTTCATCCGTAATTGTAAGATCCGTAATTTAACCGGGGATACCATTACGTATTATCGCGATGTCTTATCAATGCTAAAGCGTATGGTAGCCGTACAAGGCGTAGAACGGCCGATCGACGTTACGCACGATACAATTCACGATTGCGTATTGGCGAAACGTGAGGAGGGCGTAGTAGACGCTACAGTAGACAAATATCTGCGGGGATGGCGTGCGTATTTTAACTTCATGGCAGCGGAAGGGTACGTAACGACAAATCCGTTTGATCGTGTTGAGAAAATTAAGTCGGAGCGGCGTATTATTGAGACGTTCAGTAAGACACAACTCCGGTCGTTGTTAGAAGCACCAAAAAAGAATACATTCACCGGGTACCGCAATTACGTACTTATGTTGACGTTTTTGGATACGATGATCCGCGTATCAGAGGCGGAAGGAATTTTGATACCTAATATTAACTGGCGCGAACGGAAGATAAAAGTGTACGGTAAGGGCCGCAAAGAACGCTATGTACCGTTTCAGAAAACGTTGGAGCGCCACTTGAAGGAATACATTGAGATCCGCGGGTATCTCGATCACGATTTCCTCTTCGTAAACATCGATAACACGCCGATGAAAACGCGGACGATGCAGGAGAGTATTCAGGAATACGGAATCGCGGCGGGAATCAAAGGTGTACGCGTCAGCCCGCACACATTTCGCCATACCGGCGCGAAAATGTTCGTTATGGACGAAGGCGACCCATTGTCACTGCAGAAGATACTCGGTCATGCTACGTTGGATATGGTGCGCACTTACGTATCACTCTTCGCGTCCGATATCTCGACGAAGCATGACCGGCATAGTCCACTTGAGAACTTGTACGTTGATTAGAAGAAGACGGGAGCGTGCATCATTAAATGGAGAAGTATATCAACAAAGTAGAAATAGTCGGTTTTCTGCGTATTCAGCGAAATCTTGCGATAAGTTTGAATCAAAATAAAATGTCGATGGCATATGAATATGTATTAAACAAAGTGAAACAAGGAGAGTTCACAGAAATTTACAGCGAAGAACCAAGCTATACGGGGGATTGTTTGGAACAACTCGTTAAAAAATTAACCTTGCTTTGCGCGGAGGATGAGTTGTTCCTTAATCAACTGCAGCATATTGAAATGAAGAATGCGTTTCGTTCTCCGGAGATGCAGTACGAGAGTTGGAACGACCTTGCCCGTCTCGTTAAAACTATGCCTATTGATCGGCTGGCTCTACTACTTTCTGAACAATCGCAGGCAGTAAGTTTCAGCGAAGGTGAAAGAGCGGAAATACGCAGAGCTCTCGTTAAAAACCGAAATAATATAAATGAGTTCATTGTTTCAAATAAAACGAGCGACGCGGATAAGACAGAAGCAGTAGCATGGTTAGTGGATAATACAAACGCTTATGCGAAACTCTGGCCCGATAGCGTATACTAGTTAGTAACGGACACTTTACGTAAAGGAGGGCGCCAGTCGCGCTCTTCCACAGCGTAGGGTGTCCGTTTTTTTGTTATCCTATATCCCCGTAATTCCCCCGTAAAATCACCGCCAATACCCCGACTGGCTACGCTAAACCTCCCGCAAGTCTATCGCGTCTAATTGCATGGTAAAAACGCGGAACATCCCGCGAAAATAAATTTACGCTGAAGTGTGCGGAACGCTCCGACACGTTCGATTAAATAATTGTAAGCGCGATGTCCCAATATACGGAATGTTAGCGGGTACTATATACGAAGGCGCGAGAAACACAAACGGAGGGGAGGCGGTAAGGTGTCCGCGGACATCTACGTAAGACTATCGGTTAACGCGGCGAAATCCGGACTCATCGCGGAGATGGGTGCGGACTTATGGGCGACACTTACCGTCATCGCTTCGTTTATGGACGGTGACGGCCGCTGCTACCCTACGCAGGCATCTGTCGGACGCTTGCTCGGCGTTAACCGGCAGACGGCGAATAAGTACGTGCAGCGGTTACTCGCGTTCCGACGTGATGGCGCGCCAATCATCGTTGCGGAAAGGGCGCGAGATAACAACGGTAGATTTGACCGGTTACATTACCGCATTCTTCCGTCTACTGGATACTCAATATTTTAGGAGGTCGGTATGTCAATTCTAATTTCATTGCCTGATTTTGACTTTAGTGTTGACGTAAGAGATTGGAGAGAAGTAAATTCCCCTAACGACAAACGTGTTGCGGATCGGTGTTATGCGGCATTACATCTAATAGTCTGGAAGAAAGGCGGGGTATACCTTGTTTATGACGATAAGGAGCGGTTGATTTATATAGGAAGATCCTTGAACGTGAAACGACGACTGATAGAGCACCTCGTAGGGAATGACCCGCGAACAAGAGAAATAAAGAATTCCTTATATAGAGTTGCGGGGTTTTACGTTGACGACATCGCGGATCAGGAAATCTACGAAGCATATGCAATCAAGACGTTATCGCCACTACACAATAGGGCAAAGACTTCAAAAGTAGCGGGTAACTACTCAGGATGCCATTAGATATCCAAGTATAAGTTGACCGACATGGTGTTTACCAACTTGGTCAGCGTGGCACTAAGTATAACTAGTATTAACGATAACCAACGTTTAAGAAGAACCATGAAAAATAGCGAGTTCACATTCGTTCCTCGCGACGATGTAGTATTAAACCTTTATCGCGTTATCTCTTATACGAATAATTAAACGGAGGTCTTAACGTATGTCTAACGTAATTAAAACGAAATTACCACGTAATGTTGCGGAAGCACTCGAAGGATTGCGGAGAGATTATTGCGAATTGTCTACGCTTATGGGTATTGCGTTTCGTCCTGACGGTACATATGTAACGGATCGCGCTAATATTGTCCGCTCATTCGCGAGAACTAATCCGGACGCTTTCGTTTCTGCGATCGCCAACGGTTACGAAGTCGAGAAGACCGCGGAGGAACTTGCGGATGAAGCGCGCCAAGCCGCTCATGGCCGAATTCGTGCCGCTTATAAACATCGCCATAGTCGCGGAGGTTCGCTGGGCTACTCAAACTATGACGCTCGCTGTGCTGGAATCGCGAACGGTATCAAATTCACGCTGAACGAACTCGGCGTATCAATCTCGGGGGTGAACGCGTAATGACCGCAAAAACCGCAGCGGCACCGATCGCCGTATCCATCACGCCAAATTATCGTATGACCGCGGATGAGCGCCAATACGTACTCAAGCGTAAACACACGGTCGATCCGTCGCGCCATCCGTTTAAGAAGCCGCTAGAGGACGGTCCGATCCGTGAAGAGTGGCGCGATGTCGGCTATTATCCGCTAAATCACGGCGGCTTAATTTCCGCAGTCGAACGGGCGATCATCAACGAAGTTAACGATACGACGGAGGCGCGTACGCTATCGGACCTACTCGTAGCTTACGCGAAAGAGACTACGCGTGTAAGGGCGGAGATTACCGTCGCGATGTTGCCGCATTTCCAGCGCGTAGGAGACGCGCCAGGCACTACGGAGTAGATTCGTACCAGTTTCGGTTCAAAGCGCAAGTTAAACGAAAGGGGAACGATAAGAATGAACGTTGATCAATCGATACAGGACCGCATTTTCGGATATCTCGATGCAATAGCGCAGAAGCTCGGCGTGGCGACGGAGTTCGTTATGACAGCGCTAGTTAAGCAACAAGTTATCGCGGGGATCACAACGATCGGAATATGGGCGCTGCTACTCATCATAGATATCGCGCTGATTATAGCGGCATTTAGAGCGCTCGGTAAGTACAACGAAGCGCGGATTAATCATACACAATCGCGGGCCAGCATCACGGAGGAGGCACGAAAACATGCCGGTAATATGTTGCTTTTTTACTCGCTAGTTGGCGGGACACTTACGCTCATCCTCGTAATGGCACTCACGTTCTCTATTCCGGATGCAATCGGTAAAGTACTTAATCCCGCTTACTACGCGCTGAAGGATATCGTAGACGCGGTTAGATAACGGAGGTGTTGGCGTAATGGTAACCGAACACACGCCGCCAAGTCCCGCTGAACTCTTTGCGGAAGCTCTCGCGCTAGTAGGCGAACACCGCGCGGAGATCAGACGATTGAAAGCGAATATCACTCACGTCCGCCAATACGCGGAGAGCCTCGCGTCAGATTCGCGGTTCGGCGGAGCTTACGGTGATATCGGCGGGAAACTTATCGTCGCGGAACATGCGGACTTTAAGAAAAAGGATGTTGGCGTGGATGAGTAAAATGAGCGGTAACTTATCGTTAGACGAATTATACGTGGCAGCTAACCTATTCTGCCTGAGAAATTGGGGCGTACCATTTACGGGAAATATCGAATTAATCAAACGTAGATGGGCGGTGTATATGGCATTGTACGTTGCGGAACGAAAGACGATTCGGATGAGCTCGCCGACGAATAACGAGTTAGGCTTCGTCCGAGTAATCGATAATCTGCACCATGAGCTCGTACATTGGCGCCTTCACATGACGGGTCAACCGTATGACGATTGCGACTATGAGTTTATTGCGGAATGTGTGCGCGTAGGAGCTTCTTTGTCCGGGGCTAAGAACGCGAAGAGAGCGATGATTCGCTGGCCGCAGATACGCGCGTTTGAGGAGCGAACGGGTCGGAGATACGAAGAAACCGTCGCTGCGTAATTCTACGCGAAATGGAGTATACGAGAGTAAACGGGAGATTGACGTTATCCACAACTGGGAATTTCGACGGAAACGCGCGACGAATACGTTAAATGCGTATCAATGCGACAAATGCGTATGAAATTATACGGTATTTCTATGCGTAATTTCCAGCGGGTGTAAACGCGAAATCGCCGAATTTGGCGTTCGACGGAAATCGCGCAGTTAAACTATTCTATTTACGAAAGGGGACACGGAGAATGTCGGTAATAAGACGTAACTTTGCGGAGGATCGGCGGGTATGTGACGCGGCGAGTCACGGACCGTGGTTGGTAGCCGAGGGTATCTCGACTCAGATTCGTCAACCGAACGTATCTAATCGTCGTCGAATCGTACTTCCTCCGGACGCAAACGGGATAAATGACGCACGGTTCATAGCGGAAGCTCGCGAAGGGTGGCCGGCTGCACTCGCGGAGATTGAACGGTTACGCGGCGTGTTAGAACGGATGGACGACCGTAAGAGTCCGATGATGCCGCGATCAGCAATGGCGCACTTAGCGAGGGAGGCGTTAGATTATGGCACGTAAGAAGGCGGTGAAGCAGCCGAAAGTTAACGCGAAGGATTGGCGCAATCTCCCGACAGCCGCATGGAACACGTTGACATTCCACAGTTATTTCGCGGAGATGAATCGCGAGAAATTCGGCGTTGAGGAATACGTTCCGATGCGTAATTGGGGGTTTGAGCAGCGCCAGATTAAAGCGGCGATCGAACGTTACGGTCCCGTTGTCCTGCGCGAAGTATGTGAACAAGCCTTCGCGGATTACCGGCCGACACGTGACTTTCCGCAGCTTAGCGCCGGCTTCGTATTATCGTTCATGGCGTCGCGGATATTGCCGCGGATACTTGCGGAGAAGGCGGAGCGTGAGCGGATAGAGGCGGAACAGAAAGGCGCGGCCGATGTCGTAGCAATTACGTGGTAATAGCGGATAATGTCGAGCGATGTCGAACGTTGTCGTACGGTTGCCACTAAATAATAACGGGAGGTTAGCGTAATGGCTGCGAAAAAGACGATTAGGAAAGCGGTATGTAACGTATGCGGAGAACAGGCTAACGCGTGGTACGTCGGGGGTAAACATAGTTGCGGAGGAAAGTACGAAGCTGCAGATGTAGCGAAGGAGGTTATAACCGGTGAATTTACGTTCGTGCGATCGTACGGTAATGTCGTTTATCTACGCCATGTCGAAACGGAGCGCGACGTAAAAATTTATACGGTTGATCTTCTGAAGGTGCTCGCGGGAAGGACGATCGGGTTGTTAACACTTACGGAATCTAAACGCGGCGATCAGCCGTGTTGGAAGGCGGAGGAGGCGGCGGGCGCTTAACGAAGCGGCAACGAGCGGCGGTGTAGTAGTTTCCTGCGTCGGTAAACGGTATAGCGCGGAGGCTTTAGCGTCTACCTGGCGCGGGAAACATTACGCGAGCTTCCGGCGATGTGGAACGACGAGGGAGGAACGGGAGGGGGTGTGGGTTGTCTCAGAATAAGTCGTCGAGACTAGCGGTAATTAAACTTTTCACCGGACGAACATCGGTTAAGCCGAGAAGGTAGTCGGAGGTAACTTTGAAGTAATTAGCTAGCTGGATTACCTGTAGGTGATCTATTGTCTGTTCATCAGATTCAATCCGCTGAACCGAACGAGTTGTCTTATAATTCAAATATTCGGTAAGCTCGCGTTGTGTTACTCCTTTTTCTTCTCTAAGTTCTTTGATTCTTGCACCGAGAGTTGCCAAAAAATAAAACCTCCTAAAAGTGTTGACACGACATTATTATACGTGTATATTTATGTCACGTCATAAAAATACGTGTAAACCACGTGCACGTATTCTGATGACCGAATTATACCACAACAACGAACCAACCGATATCCCCGCAATAAACATCGCACTCCATTCGCCGCACAACGTAATCCCCATACGCAAGTCGACGCTCCCCGCGTCCGCACGGCCTTCGCAATAAAATCACCGCACGAAAACCTCCGCTTAAAACGTCACGGTTAGACGGACGCCCCACGTCCTCATCCGCAGACAGCCACGCCGACCCCCGGATGGCAAGCGCGAGGCTATTCGTGTTCTCGCGCAAATGAGACGATAAATTAACGAAAGAGTGACGTGATATGGACGCGAAAACGGTCGAAGAATTTATCCGCGAATGGTACTCGGTTAACGATTGGTTACCGCGGCAAATTCTCCAGTTAATAAACGGTGGAGTCCGCACTAAGACGGAGAATGATACGTTTTACATTTACGATGAAGAGTGGCAACGCTGGCTTACGGTTGCACTGAAAATACGGAGGTGACGAAAAATATGCGGAATTATATCGACTTGCCGAATGGAACCGGCCTGCGCGTAATGAGTCCGGAGTTGAAGGTGGATATCGAAGAGGCGGGCGTTAGTTTCCGAGAATTGCGAAAATTGAGACGCAGGATGACGAAATTTATACAATTATTGAATCGGAGAAGTCCGGGCGGTTGTATGCGGAGCCTGTGGAAAAACCTGAAATCATGGCGGTGTTGTTTTTCGTTATTGACGACGAAGGAACTGCGGTGGGTTATACGACGGACGAAGCGTTAGCAAAACGTTATTGCGATGAAGAGAATCGCAAGACCTACCCGTTCACATACGGTTACGGAGTACATTTTGTACCTGTTGAACCGATGAAATTCGATAATCATACGGAGGTATAGTGCGATGGAAATTACGAGATTCAACGGTTACGGCTGGCGGTTTGTCTTTCGGAAAATTACCGTATTGAAAACGAAGTCTTACGGTGCGAAGCGGATTAAACTTTCGTGGAATAAAGGCGCGGGCTATATCGGAGGCTTCACGGTACATTTCCGCTTTTCCGGGTACGACCGTTCCGTTAACGCGGTTCACTGGTTCCGCAAAGCGCCAATTATCGGTATTACACGTAACGCAAATCGGTGGACTTAGGAGGTTACGCAAAATGAACGCATTATTAACGCAAGTAAACGTTAGGAAATCACCTTCCATATCCGCTCGTATCAACGCTGGCCGCCGTCTCAAAACGGTACGCGATACGGGTGCCGCAGATCATATCGGAGGTTTCGGCGAATTCGTCGCCATAGCGGGCTACTCGCGGCAGCACGCGGACCGACTGATCCGTTTCGCGGAGTTGGTAAGCGGAGGAAGCGCTCGATGATTGAACGCACATTAGCAGAGCGCGTCCGCTTCTATACACGTAAATCCGCCCGGTGGAGTGCGATGCCTGTACGATGGCCCCGGCGCACACTTCGTTATAAGCGGCTTATTGCGTACAAAAACGAAATTGAGCGGAGGTACGGAGATGAACGTAAACGAACGAGTATCTGATTACGCAACGTGTAGCTACGTCTCCGACTTCACTAATATACCGCCGCGCATGTTCTTGGAGCTCGCGGAGATGGCGGAGGCTAACGGAAACGACCGGATGCGGCGCGTATGGATCGCGAATTATTTGAGGGTAACGGGGGCGAACGTATGAGCGATCGTAAACCGCTATTTTCCGTAACACTCGCGGATTGCCGCGTCGACACATTCAGATCCGGTGGTCCGGGCGGCCAGCATCAGAATAAGACGGAGTCCGGCGTCCGCATCACGCACATTAAATCGGGCGCGGTCGGTGAGTCACGTGAGGGCCGGAGCCAGCACGATAATAAGCGGACGGCTTTCCGTAGAATGGCGGAGAGCGCCGTATTCCGAAAGTGGCAACGGTTAGAGGCCGCTCGTGCTACCGGCCGCTTAGCGGAGATAGAGCGCGAAGTGGACCGCACGATGCATCCGGGAAATATACGAGTCGAGGCGCAAGTAGACGGAAAATGGACGGAGGAGAGCGAGAGATGATGCATATTGAAAAAGCGTTGACTACCGAATCGATTTCGTGCCCTGCGTGCGGACAGATTAACGTTATGAACATTTGGGGCGGTAAGTTTCCGAAAGTAGCGTGGTACAAATGTTCGTTTTGCGGAAGCACTCCGACAAGGGCGGAATGGCTTGCAAACCACGGAAGCGAACATATGACACGCGAAGAGATAATCGCGAAGTGGGCGGAAATGACGCCGCGTGAACGTGACGCGTGGGTGGCGGAGGCTGTTTTCGGCTACTCAGCGAAGGTTAACCACGACTCTCGCCGCGTTGAGTGGTATGCGAGGAATCCGGTAAATGGCGGAATGACCGCGCGACCTTTCGAGGAGTTGCCGAATTACACAACGAACATTGCCGTAGCTTGGACAGTCGTTGATAGGATGAGTAGCGAGGGGTTTCCGTTTGTGGCGGATAATAACCATTACGAGGGAAAATACTCCGTTGGATTTTATTCCGATGATGTTACACTTTCGGATAGCGGGCACAAATCTACCGCGTCAGAAGCGATATGTCTCGCGGCAATCATCACGAAATGTGAACGAAATGTGACGACGAAGTAAACTTACGTTTGAATCGTCGTTCAAAATTAAACGCCCTTGGAAGTATGAATTTCCCGTGATACGATATTATTGAGGAGGTGAACGAAGCTGACTACGGAAGTTAAAACGGCCGCACCGCACTCTTCCCGTTGTATACTCCGCGATCCTTGTTCCGCTGCCGATACCGAAGCTTGCTCGCGAATATGTCCGTCATATATCGCGCTTCACGGACTCAACGGTGCTGGCGGACGAGTAGGAGCTGCGAATGTCCCGACGGCGTATAACACGCTGACGTTGGCAAAGAACCCGGCACGCGAATCTCAATTGACCGTTTTTGTGGCGCTGGAGGAATACGTCGCAACGTTTACAAGACAGTTTGATAGTGGGTCCTCCGTGCCAGTTAAATCGCTTTACCTTTACTCCGCGACGCCCGGCACCGGAAAGACGACGACAGCGGCCGCGCTCCTTAACGAGTGGCTCACGGTGAATTATATCGGATCGCTTCAACGCAACAGGCAAGCGGATGAACGACCGGCATATTTCCTCGACGTCAACGCATGGCAAACGGATTATAACGCGTTCAACCGGCCGCGTGTTCCTGACGAGATCGCCGCGCCTGCAGCCGCCCGCTATTACGCGGCTCAACGTATCGCGCAGACCGTTCCGTTCCTAGTAGCGGACGATCTCGGAGTACGTGACGCATCCGAGGCATTCCGCGCCGATCTTCATACGGTGATAAATGCGCGGGTTGCCGCAGAATTACCGACCGTATATACTTCGAACATTCCGTTAGCGGAGTTAGGATCGTTATTCGACCGGAGGCTAGCCGATCGTGTGCGGGATTTATGCGTAGAGTTTACGTTCGTAGGCGAGTCGAAGCGCGGATTAAGAAATGCGTAAAACTGCGTGAGAGCGAGAACGGACGAGTATGAGGGAGAACACGGGTCTAAACATCCGGGAATTTACGTAGTCGAAAACCGTTATTAAAGTGGTATATACCGACATCAAGTAGAAAAGAATCGTACTGAAACCGATGAAAACCGCACCAAAACGGAATTCTCGCAACCATTAATTGTATAAGCTAAATCGCCGAATTTGGCGTTCGACGGGAATAGGTCACCGGAATATACTACAGAGAAGAATAATTCGAGCAATCTTAAGAAATAACGAGAACGAGCGAGTTCGTCTGATTTATAAGATAAATTGTAAGATATTTCTGCTCATGAAACAAAGTCCTTACGTCAAACGGCGTGGGCGATTTCGCAACATTAAAATGGTCTAGACCGATTAATACCGTGTCACATACCTAGACGAAAATATCTTACAGCGATTTTGACGGAATTTGCGCCTTTACCGGAATTATCCATCGCAACTATACTACGGAGGTGATCACGAATTGTCCGTAACTGAAACGTTAATAAGTAAAATCGTCGACGCGAACGATATCCCCGCGTTAGATCGATTCGGCATCCAACGCGAGCATCTTTTAACGGAAACCGAACGCAAGTCATACGATTTCTTACGCAAGTATTCTGCGGAGAATCAAGGTAACGCGCCAAGTTACGCTGTTCTCATTCAAAACGTGCCAGACTTCGTTTATATACCGAATGTGACCGATTCATACGAATATTTATCGCGTCAAATTAAGGAATCCTACGGTAAACGGAGCATCGGCGAGTTTCTTAACGACGGGAGCGGAGAGATCGCCCGTAAATATGCAGAAATCGGGAAAACCGCTACGCTAGACGAGTTTATTTCGCTTTTGACGGGGAAGTTTTCAGAGATTACAATAGGAACAAACGTTCCTGTTTCGCCGGGTAAATCGTTGCTTGAAATCAGCCAAGAATTCCGTGCTGAATACGAGAAACGTAAGGCGGGCAAGTCGTTCAAACTATGGCGCACACCGTTCGCATCGCTCAACGAATCTATTGGCGGTTTGTACTCCGGAGATATTTACGGAATCATGGCGGAGTCGGGGCGCGGCAAAACGTATTTATCCGAGGTTATCACGGACGAGCTATTGCGGCAGGGGGCGCGCGTTCTCGTTAAATCGTACGAGGTGAAATCATATCCGTGGGTATCGCGTTTGATATCGATAATCACGGCGCGAGAAGGCGCTGTCTCACACGCTGACATAGCGCAAAAAGTCGGCTTACCGAACAAGGCGATATTATCCGGCAATTTGGAAGGCGACATCGAAACGTATTTCTTCGACGTATTGGCCGCGCTGAACGAATACTATCCGGGAACTCTCTATCTGCAGGCGAAGTCGGACGCCGGCTTAACGCGAACACTTGCTGACTTGGACCGCGAGTTACACATGACGGAGCTCGACGCAGTTATTATCGATGCATTTTATAATCTCGATGATTGCTACGGTAGAAACGCGAATAAGACGGCAGGGGGCGCGGCCGAACAAGCAGCACGTAAACTCGAACGGATTATCGGCGAGCACGATGTTGTCGGAATCTATACGGTTCAAGCCCATACTGAGCGTCAGGAAACGGAGGAGGGCGAGCACCGAACGCTCAAGTTACCGCAACGCGATCAGATGAAAACTACGAAGGCGCTACTCGAGATTACAACGAATCTATTTACGTTTGATGCCGTTAACGGTAACGGAAGGCTCGGCGTGGATAAAGGGCGGAATGGTGGCGAAGGATTCACGGTCGAACTCGTAGCGTTAATGGATTACGGAGTTTTACGCGAGCTACCGACGGGTACAGAAGCGGCGGCGCAATTCGTTGGAAACTTCTGATGTGTAGAACATACGCTACGATTTAAGTAATTAATTATCGCGAGAGGATAATTATTATTTACAAAGGAAAAAACAAAGGATATAATTTACATTATCACAGTTAGATAATATTTTTCCTTGGAGGAGATTGTAATGAGCAGTAAAGTTGGCGATTACATTCGCCAAAAAAGAAAGCTAAAATATCCGGGATTAAAGGAGTTCGCGGAGGCAACGGACGTTAGTGTCTCACAACTGAGTAAAATTGAGCGTGGAGAAAGCCACCCTACTACAGAAACCCTTGATAAAATTTCGGTTGCACTTGACGATGACAAACATACCTTACGATTATTAGCGGGAATAGGAACCGAAGAATCGATAAAATCATATTTAATATCCTCCAATTATGACAGTGTTCTGGACTCTATTGTGTCAGCAGTCCCAACATCTGAGCCTGAAACTAAAACGTATATACAATTCACTTCGAGATTATCCCGATTAAATAAAGACGAAGTCCGCGAAGACCAAGGCGATTACTACACCAACAGGCTAAGAGATTTTTTACTCAAAGGTAGTATTGGTTCAAGACTATTTAAGGAAACAGTATTAGGTTTTTTAGAAAAAATGGAAGGTGATTTATTTAATGGGGAAGAGATTGAACTACTTGCCGATGAAATAACCGATTTCTACAAAGTTCGTCGGAAGGCTTTGTCTAGGACTAAAGCGAGGCGTAATCATGAAGATTGATGTACGCGCCGAACTCGCCGACTTCCCGTGGATCCGCGCAACTTGGTCGGACACACGTTTAATCGCGGCTAGTCCGTGGCGCTATGACCGTCAGCCTTCGTTCTACGTCATCCTCGACGAAGATGATCCGGCCTACGGTTCGTGGGGCGATAGTGGCGCTGATGATCCGGAGTTCCAACGTGGCGGCATCGTTCGGCTTCTCGCCTTCCTACGTGATGAGACGATTGGTGAAACGCTCGAGTATCTCCGCGATAAGTACGGCGGCCACGGCGAAGAAAAATCGGACGAGCTCGCGTTGAATCTTCCGAAACTGTATGTGCCAGACAAGCCGCGAGTTACCCGGATAGATAGCGCAATTCTCGACGCGTACCGGTTTCGGTCACCATACCTGGGATCGCGCGGTATATCGGAGGAAGTCCAACGATTGATGTCGATCGGATACGACCGGCAGCGTCGGGCGGTTACAATTCCGTGGTTCAATGCGGACGGATCGCTCGGTAACGTTAAGTACCGCCGAACCGATAGCAAGACGTTTTGGTACGAACGAGGAGGCCGCCCAATTCGCGAAATGGTTTACGGAATTAACATCACGTATGAACGAAAACTTAAGCGGGCAGCTATTGTTGAGGCCGAAGTTGATGCGCTGACTCTTATGAGCGCGGGAATCTTCGCAATCGCAACGGGCGGCACAGCGCTTAACCGGGAGAAGGCGGAGTTAATTCTGCGGTCACCTATCGAAGAGTTAATGTTGTTTCGGGACAGAGATGCCGCCGGCCGCGCGTGGCGTAACCGAATCGTAGCGGAGTTAAAGGGCGCGATAGACTTGCGAGTGGCTAACGTGGCGAGGCCGTATAAGGACGTTAACGAGTGGGCTTGCGCCGTGAATTGCGGGGCTTGCGCGGTGGATGAGGAGCCGATCCGGAGGTCGTGCGAACGCGCGAGGGCTGTACGGAAATTGGCGAATTTCCAGTTAATTACGTAGATGTTAACGGGTGCGAGGGATATTATGTAAATATCGGTAAATTCCACGATCGTAGAACTCGCGGCAGGCCGTGCTCTTACTACGGCTTCCACTCGTATAGTTCGCGGGGATGTACGCCGAGAGCGTCCGCAACAGCAACCGCAACAGCTAACGGCATATTGGCGGTACGTCCCGTAGTGTATGACGATAACGTACCCTCATCGATATCAGCAAGTATAGCGAGGTCACGTTGACTCCATCCGCGAGTCTTGAGCAAATCCGGAATAAGGCAGCGGCCGACCGCTTTCCCATCGGTGCGCCTCCGTTATGAAATTAATAAATTAATCTTACCACAATGTCCCAATCTGTGAATAGTCAGCGGGTATACAGAGTGGAAGCAAAGAGGAGGCAGTAAATGAACGATAACCAACTAAATAGCTTAGCTGTAAAGGCCGGCGCAGGGTGTGAGGAATCAATGAACGATCTCCTCCGGTACTTTATCCCGATCGTAGAACGAATGGGACAAGCGGTATGGTATCTCCTACGCGATGAAAGCTCGTTCTCTAACGAGTGTTACCGAAAACTGCCGAATGTGGCCGCAAGGTTTGATCCGGAAGGTGGGCGAACGTTCCGCAACTATGCGATACATAAACTTAAGGGAATACGGAGCACGCACATCAAACGACGATCAATTCAACGCGATAAACTAACGTCGATGGAAGCCTTGACGGGCGGAAATGCGGACGGTAAGAAACAATATCAATTCCGAGATGAGTTGGCGCTTGTCGATGACGGATTGATAACGAATGAAAAAATCGCCCTCTTGGCGGAGGACGATTCTCGGAAATTGGCGGTTCTAAGCGCATGGTCGAACGGTGATTATAACGATTCGCATACCGCGTCAATCTTGGCGGAAAGACACGGAGGAAATGCAGAATCACACCGTAAGTTTATCACACGTTTCAGAACCACATGTCGCGGGCAATTGGCATAACCCGGACACTTTAATTATAACATATGTAGTTTAACCACGCTGACCGTAGTTGAAACGTTGTTCCGGCGGTCAGGCACGACGTCGGAACCCGCACTAACCAGTATAACCGATTAACTCGTTTTTATACGGGCTTCTTACGTAAGCAATTATAACGCGATCGAATCCGGTTGTCAATAACTGATATCTAACGGAGGTCTAACGATGTATTCACGAACTTATATACGTTCTACTACCGAAGCAGTTTCGTTTATCAAACGGAATTTCACGGAAATTAACGAAAATTACACGCAGTACGAAGGCGCCGCGGACAGCAACGATGATGAAGCGGATTACAGCGCGGCCATTTCGGTGAAGGCGGTGCGTATCGCATGATTCTAGATCCCCGGGCCGGCACGCATTTCACCGGTAAAATCTTCGTTGTCCCTCACGCATTAGATCGCGCCGTCGAGTATTTCGGCGTCGACCGTGCTCAAGCGCCAATGCACGTAATGGATCTGCTGCGTAAATCCGCGCTACTCGATCCGGATGTTATCGCGGAAGACGGTAATCGCGGACGGCTGTTCGTATATAAGCGTACCGCGTTCATTGTAGCTCCGAACGAGGATACGGTTATCACACTGTACCCGCAACAGACGGCGGCGGCTGCGGTCATTGACGGAGTTCAACGCGTACTCCATGCGGCTCTGCGGACGGCGCAGCGTAAGGAAGCACGGGAAATCAAACGATTAAACGTGAGGAAAGCGGAATTAGCGGTCGAACGCGCTGAATGCGAGTTGAGGCGTATTAAAACAACTAGCGTTAGGGTCGTGGCGCAAATGGACGAAAGGTTAACGGAGATTAACGAAGAAATCGCGGAGATTGATACACTGATCTACGAGGCGAAGCGCGAAAAGACGACGTTGGCGAAAGGATTGTGCGCTTATATTTGAGGCACGGACGTACGGGAGTCCAACGATTCCCGCGTCGGCTAGGCGGTATTAACGAAGTAGGCGGGACGGAATGATCCGACCGGCTGAAGGTGGCGGACGCGTCAATCGTTATTACCGTCTAGCGGGCGTAAAAACCCGGACAGGTACGGAATAGCCGCGAAGGAGAGTACGCCGGTTGCTGTGAAGTTGCCGGGGCCGCGTAACGCCTGTCGTAAAAACGGAGGGAGCCGCGAACCAATGGCGGACATGGAGCCGTCAACGCGTAAAGTAGCGTCATGCTTACGGTTGGATTCGTACGATACGTCGTTCGAACGTAATGCGCCGTTAACGCGCCCCGTATGTGCTATGCCGAAGAGTAAGTCGCAAAGGAACGGAGTCGACACGTTCCCGAGCGCAATCCTTCCGAAAAATCTAGCGTAATGATTGCGGAGTGCTATCGCCGCGCCATTACGGTTCGCTTCGGGCGGTCAGCGGATTCCTTCCCGGGAGGACGTTAACGTGGCCGTGAAGTAGCGTAAGATCGACCGCCCAATCAATATAAAACGAGGAGTGTTGCGGATTGTCATTGTTCACGAAGAAGGGTGAAGCGGCAGCGCAAGCAAGCGCGGATAACGGAGGTGGCGCGGAAAGTCCGATCGTATCGTTTAAGTCCGGTACATCGCTTAAAGTCGGCGTCAAATCCGTTAACGATGTCGCGGAATATTACGGGTACGGAATTTATAAACGCGTTAATACTTTCGTACCTCAAAACGCGGCCGTACGTAATTCCCGCGGTTATATCGAATCGAATCCGTCCGTATGGGACCGCGCTGCAGACGTACTTTATGCCGACGCCAAAGCTGCGGAAGAGGCGGGCGCAAGCGAAGCGGACGTTAAGCCGATCAAAGACGAAGCGTACCTGTACCGCGGCAAGAAACGCTATCTCCGCGCTTTCTACGACTTAGCGACCGGTAAAGACATCGTCGTCGACTTGAGTCCGAAGCAGGAGACGCAGATTAAAGCGGTCATCGAGAAATACGCGAAGAAGCTCGGTACGATTGCGTTCGAGCTCGGTAAAACGGGTACGTCCACGAACGCCGCCGTCGCGCTAAGTCCTATCATCGATATGGCAGAGGATCTAACGGACGCTGAACGTGCTAATTTCGCGAAGCTTGGCGCGGTACCGTTCGATCTGGAATCGTTCGAAACGTGCTTGTACGTAGCGGATGACGCCGAGCAAACGAAGAACCTCGTTATCGCCGGTTTCGATATCGGACGACTCGGCTTATCGATCGGCGCGAGCGTGGTTCAAGTACCGGATGACTCCGTACCGATTCCGCCGGATTCCGCTGCGCCTCCGGTGAATTTCTAATGTCGGTTCGTTTTTCCGGAAGTAATCCATAAAAGGAGGCGTTAATTTGCTCAGAATATTGACGAAGATTAAACGCATTAATCGCGCTTCTGAACGTTCAATCGGCAAGTTCATGAAAACCGCGAACACGCTCGAGAAGCAGAACGCTCAACTCGACGGAGCGCTCTCCGCCATCGACGTAAAAATTGCGGAGTTGAACGAGCTCAAGATTGCCGCAGCCTTCCGTAAGGACGAGAACGTCGGCATCATCGGGCGTATCGGTCGGGTCATTCGCGGATGAGCTGCGCAACGTTAGAGAAGCCGCAAGTATCAGCGGGTGGGGGCGGCCAAAAACCGCCTTTCACCGTAAAAGTCGCCGCACCAAGCGGAGACAACGGAAGGGAGCGATTCAGACGGCACATATTACGGAAATAGTCGGCAAGTACGCGGAGCTTATCGCGAAGGCAGCCTTAATCGCGTCGGGATGGACGGTTCATACGGCGGCAACGGACGAGGCTTACGATATCCTCGCGACGGACCCGCTGAGCGGCGCCCACGTTAAGGTACAGGTTAAGACGATTCGGAAGCGCTCCGACCGCGGCGGTGACCTCGTTATCTACGCGAAGAAAAACAACGGAACCATATACGACCGATCCGACGCTGACTATATCGTTGGTGTATGGGCGGACGACGGGGAGAGCCCGCGCGTATTCATGCTTGAGAACCGTTTGCTCGGCGAGTATTGGGCATCCGAGGCACGCGCTGCCGAACGGTGGGTCGAATTGTCAATCGCGCTAGACCGGTCGGTATACGCAATACAATCGGAGCCCGCCGATGTTGCCGCATAGTGACGCGCAGGATGCCCGCGCCGTTTCGACGTGCGCGTGGTGTCACCGCGAAATCTACGCGGGCAGTGAGGTCAAACGTATAGATGATAGCGCGGAGTTTGTTCACGCGGGATTTCGCGAGGATTGTGCGGAGAAGTACGCGGCGGAACGAGTATACGACCGATCCGGAATTATAGACGAAAACGGAGACGTAATATAAACGAGGAGATGACGTGAATTGGCGAAATTAGATAACGTTAAAGTAGTAGAGGCGCGTATTGAGTATAACGGTGAGCTTTTCGTACAGAGCGACGATGCTGCGGTAGTTGGCGACGTTTTACGGCTTGGTAGCGAAGGTGACTCGTGGATAACAGACGGAGGATATTACGAAGTCATTCGCGTCGATGGCGCGGGCGATCCGCATTTTTACGATAACGACGAGGACGATTATGACGCGTCCCACTTAGACGAGAAACCTACAGTATTCAAACGTACCGAAACGAAGCCGGCGCGCCTTACCGTAGGGGATTTCGCGAAAGTGGTGGGTAACGGTGCTCGGAGGGAAGGCGCGCGCGATTACGTAAACGGCTCCATAATTAAGATAGCTGTAGACGACGAGTCCTCCTTACCGTATAGAGGCGAAAGAGCGGACGGTACTTGCGGCGGATGGCTCACGAAAATGGACGTTAAGCCAGCAACCGAAGCGGAATTCCTAGCGCAGCGGGAGCCGGCAGTAACCCCAGAAGCTTCCGATATCATCGTCCACGACGGTAAGCAATACCGGAAAATGGCGCGTAAGGCTAACGTTGGCGATACCGTTATTATAACCGCGCGTGGAACACACGTTTTTAACGTTGGGGAAATCGTTAGCATCACGGAAGTAAACGAGAAGAACTGGAACCAAACCCGCCGAGCAAACGATGGGGTCTGCGGATGGTTGTACGAACGTGAATATGCCGTACTCGAACCGGTCATCACCGCGCCGAGCTTACCGAACCCGCTTGCGGATAAACTGCCCGATTCCTACGTCATTCACGACGGTAAAGTCTACCGGAAGACGGCGCGCGAGGCGAATGCGGGCGAGTTGGTTATCGTCGTCGACACGTCTTGGCATTTTATTAAACTCGGCGAAGTGGTAACCGCGAAAAGCGCTCGCGTTATCGAAGGTCGCCCGGAGCAGTTTTCGGATAAGCGTTCCAGTGTTTGTACGCAGATGGTTAACGCGTCGAATTACCGCGTGCTCGTCCCGGCTGCTGCCGTAACTATAAACGGCGTGGAATATACGGTGGAATCTCGCAGAGCTAACGAAGGCGATACGTTGTTATGCGTAGTAACGTCTAACGTAAAAGGTTGGTACTCAGCGGGTGATATCGGTAAAGCTACGGACGGTTGTTCTACTACAGACGTTACGTGGAATAACGGGGTTGCGAACGCCATTACATGTAAGAATTACGTCGTCCTCACGCCGAAGCAAGCGGAAGAAGCGACGCCGATAACGCCAGCTTATACGGAGGTCAAACGTAAAGCTAACGTAGGCGAGCGCATTATGATCGTAGCGCCGGAACTGGCAGCCGGTAAGTACGTGAAAGGTGATATTCACGTGGTTACCGTGACTGAAGACTACGGAGTTCACGTCGAAACAAAAAGCGGAGATGCATATATTTGTCATCGCGAATACGTAGTTCTCGAAGGAGGTACCGCACCTACGCAGCCAAAACCGATCATTTCCGTAGGCGACTCCGTTCGGATCAACGTACCGGAAGATAAAAATACGACGTACGGACGCGCCGGCGTTACGAATAGTGAAATCGGAATTGTAACGAAAGTCAACGGAAATTCCGTTACGGTTAGGTGGCCTTCGTTCGGTGACAGATGGAGCGGAGTCATATCGGAGTTGGACGTTGTGATTACGGAACCTCCGCAGCCTAAACGTTTGGTGGTCGGAGAATATGCGAAGGTCGTAAGTAACGCTTCGGCCCATTCGCTGGCAGTCGAAGACATTATCGAGATTCAGACGGATGATTCGAGCGGCATTCCGTATCGAGCATCTCGAGTAGTTGACGGAAAATCTTCCGGATGGATATACGATCGTGATTTAGTTCGCGCAACCGACGGGGAAGTGGCGGAGGCCAAGGCGGTGCTTGACCGCAAAGTTAGGAGCGGAGATTTCAACGTAGGTGATACCGCGATTCTTACGGATATGTCCGGCTCCGTGTCCGGATTTATCATGGGCGAAACGGTGACCGTCAAAGGACGTGAGTGTAGCGGTAAGAGTGCGCTAACAATCACAAACGGCCGCGTCATCGGATACGCGGATGCTGCGCACCTTAGACGCCAATCAGCGGAAGAAACGAAGCCCGCACGATTCAAAGTTGGCGAATACGCTCGTACACTGAAAGAATATAGTGGAATACCGCTTGGGACAATCGTA
The DNA here is from genome assembly GCF_021190915.1 of Cohnella silvisoli. Lineage (GTDB taxonomy): Bacteria > Bacillota > Bacilli > Paenibacillales > Paenibacillaceae > Cohnella > Cohnella silvisoli. Next base: position 95,697 of record NZ_JAIOAP010000012.1, on the reverse strand, counting down.
AAGATTACCCATGATGATTACGATAGCCGACCTTTCCGTGGCGAGAAGCTTGATGGAAGTGACTACAGTTATTACCGTCAGTCAGAGCTTGAGCTTGTTACGGAGGAGGAAGCGAGAGAAACCGCGAAGTGGGCCGCGATCGGACGGAAGGTTAACGAGTATAAATCGGGCGATGTAGTTGAAATTACGCAAGATCAATACGGAGATAAAGTCGGTACGATTACGGAAGTATCGAGACTTCGCGACGAAGGCGGGGTATATCTAAAAGCAATTCGGTCTAGCGGCTCTTACGTGGCCTCGTTTGACGCAATTAAACTCGTAACTCCCGTTGAGCAACGTTTCGACCGTTCGGCAGCGTAAGGAGGCGGCGCCTTATCGACGTTAAATTAACGCTAAACATACGTACGCCGACGAACGATGACGAGGCTACTCGCGAAGTTGCACGTGAGGCAGTCAAAGCGGCGGCCAAGCGTAAAGGCGCGGCTCAACCGGAAACGGCGGACGAAGCGCTAACACGGATCGGCGCGATGTCACTTACGGATAAGGAGCGAGCGCAGTTCGAAGCGTTCAAGCACGCGTTTAAGACCGGGGCAACAGGCAAACCCCGGTCCGACGGCGCGGCTAACGCTAAGTGGACGAAGGGCGACGTATTAGCGGCGGGCGCGGCAATCTTACGGGAACAGGCGGTAGCGGAGCGACAACTCCGAGCCGCCGAAACCTTACGGACTAAACCCGAGAACTTCCACGTAATAACGGACAATAACGATCTTCCGCGGATGGTGGCGCGTCTGCGGGAGGAAGTCCGCTTACAACAATTCGATCCGTGGTTCCGTAAAGTGTTCGGACTTTTCGATAACACGTTAATCCGACGTAAGTTAGCGGAAAGTGGGATCGATATTCCCGCCGCGATGTCACTAACCGTTTGGGATACGGAGACAAGCGGCCTCGACAAGATGCTCGACTTAAGCGGGGGATATTCGTTCTGGCTTCCGTTACTTAACGAAGGTTATTACGTTGCGTACGGTCATCTAACTGGAGAGACGCAATGTACCCGTTCGAAAGCGTTGGGCGCGATTGAGCGGTTCATGTCGCTACCAGAGCATATCAAATCGTTCCATAACGCGGAGTACGACTTAGCGATATTACTCAACGACGGCCTGAAGCCGCGGGGCGTTCGCTACGATTCCGTGTATGGGCAGCGCATCCTTAACGAGCATGAAGAGTCTTTCGGACTTAAGCCGCTCATTGCGAAGTATAAGGCCGCGATTGGTATAGATATCGACGATTTTACCTTCGAAGACCTTTTCGCGAAAGAGTCCCCGATGCTACATGCGATCGAAGTTGTCGGCATCTACGCGATAAAGGACGTTCTTAAAGGATGGGCGTTAACTCGTTGGCAGATCGACAATATGATCGCCATCAATAATTTGTACGTCCCATTCTTCGAGATTCGCCAGTACCTAACGGAAGTCAATGTAAATATCGAGCGGACTGGTTTCGTTATTGATATCGACGGCCTCCGCGATCTAAGCGTAGAATTCCGCGGTCGCCTAGAGATTGCGCAGAAGAACGTGGTCGAGGCGTATGGTGTAAGCGAACCGGAGTTCTTACGTAAGATGGATCGCGTAGTCAACGCTCGGAGTATTGCGGAGTGGGTCGATAAAACGAAGAGGAAGGCGGAGCGTCTACGCGATTCTATTGAAAAGAAACGCGCTAAGCTTGCGGAAATGGTGGCGGCCGGTAAAACGCATCTCAAATCGTATGAAGCCGAATCATCCGCGTTATTGAGGTACGAGGTGGAGCTCGCAGAAGTGCCGGCGCCGATCGAGGATAACGCACCGATTACCGTTGAGGCGTTTGTATTTACTAACGATAACCATTTGCGCTATCTCATCTACGATCACCTCGGAATACGCGACCGTACGAAGGAGATCGTCAAGGACAAGAAAAAGGAGCGCGCCGTATCGAAGGACGTACTCGAACGCTATTTCGAAGACGAGGAAGCGCTCGCGCCATTAGCGGAAGTGTCGATGCTCGAGAAGTTGCTCGGCACGTATATCGAGAAAATACCGGAGGCGCTCGACGTAACCGGACGGCTTCACACGCAGCTAGATACGGTTAGTACGGGGCGCTACTCATCGAAGGGGTATTCCGGTAAGCCGAACAATCTACGTGAAGGCCCGGTAACTGACGATGATTTCCTCGATACGATGCGGCAGCTCGTTGATTGTCCGGAGAAATCCGTAGCCAAGGGAACCAACATCCAGAATATACCATCTCGTACGAAAGAGGGAACGCGAGTACGGATGAAGTTTGTTCCTCCGTCCGAGCACGTTTTCCTCGGCAGCGATTTATCGTCAATTGAGCCGCGCATTCAGGCGCATAAAATGGCTACGGAGTTCGGCGATGAAATCTTCGCGGATATGTACCGAATGGGACTAGACCCGTATGTAGAGTTTGCGTCAACTCTGTTCGACGTAGACAAGGCGCTCTGTACGGAGAAGGCGTATAAGGACGGCTTGACTACGGTTAAATATCGCGGGCTTACGAAGGACATGTTTCTCGCGAAAGGCTACGGTCAGGCGCAGGATCAATTCGTTAAGACGGCGGTTAAGCGGGGCGTACAAGAGGCGTCAGCTAAGCGGGCGTATGCGAAGTTTGACGAGATTCTTCCGGGATTTACGACGATGGTCAACGCGTCATTCGAACACCTCCGTAAATACGGATGGACTGCGACACTGTGGCACCAAAAGCGCAGATTTCCGGAATATCGGGAGAATTGGCGGAAGCTCTGCGTCCTGATGAAGCGCGCCGGCATCGTTGACAAGAGTGATCCGGATCTCGCGAAGAAATCGAATAGGCTGCGTTATGAGGAACGCACGGAATTCTGGCAACTCATCCGCCTAACCGGACGCGACGAACGGTCAGCATTTAATCACGAAGTCCAAGGATCGGGCGCCAACGTACTCCAACTATGCATGATACGGAGCTACTACGAATGTACGATCGGTCGCGGGTGGGAATTTCCGTTAACGCTACATGATGAGCAAAAGCACGCGGTTCCTGTTACGGAACTCACTCCGGAAGCCGTTACGTTGTACGACGATATCATGACGAACACCGTAACGTTCGCGTGTCCGTTAGCCTGCGATACGACGATCGAAACGCGTTGGATGTGCGAATATTCTGCGGAGGAGTGGGACTTCGAAGCCGGACGACCGCTACCGGAGTACGCGAACAAATATGGAGGTGCTGCGTAATGGAACGTGAATCCGCATCGTATACGTGTATGAATTGCGGCGCATATAATCGCACACTGGCGGACGAGGTCGGGGGATCACGCGTGTTGGCAATGTATGTACGAATCGAGCGTCGATACGGAAATTACGGAAAGCTTACGTACGAGTATCGGCTGCTACGTCGAGGACTGTGCCGAACGCGGCAGCACTCCGGACGCCTTCGCGTTCAGCCTAACGTATCAACGCGATTACGGGCGTGTTCCCGGTGCGGTTATCGAACGATTAATTAACGAGGAGTTGACGAAGTATGGGCGTAAAAATTTCGAATAAGCAACTTATCGCATTGTGGCGCGAAGAAGAGCTCGAGGTTAACGGCGTAACGTACACAGTGACGGAGGAAGGCGGATGGGACGGCGCTGGCGAAAAGTACCAATCGCTTGATGTTGTTTTTACGGACGGCGAGCGCCATTATCGCGGCTATATTACGCGTTCCGGTTCGTATTTCTCCGACTGGAATTACGATGATTACGGAGACGCGGATATTGACGAGGTAGTGAAAATCACGCGGACGATTACGGTTGAGGAATGGGAGGCGGTCTAATATCGGTATTTTCACGAAAGTAGGCGCGGAGGTTCAACGTTCGCTCGCTGAACAAATTGCCGTAGATTTCACCGCACAACTCGACGCATGGTACGGATCGCCCGAAGTATACGACGATGAGCTCGACGCGCAGATTCACCGATGGTACGCGGATATCATCGTGGATAAGGCGCGTAAAGTATGGCCGCCGCGCGATATTCCGTATTTTTCCCCGTCGTCGGCGAATAGTTGTCCGCGTGAACTTTACGAGAAACTCCGGAAGTCGCCGAAGGATAAAACGGACTCGCCTCCGCATCAAGGACGCTGGCGCGCCGTGGGTACTGCGATTGGGGACGTTATCCAGCGGGATCTATTATTTGCGGAGAAGCATTACGCGAAGGCGACCGGAGCCCCGCCACGTTTCCGCTTTGACCGGAATGAACGCGGAGAACCGATGCTCGAAGACTTCGCTAAGCGTAACGCAATCATAACGCATAAAGGACGTAAGTTTGCGCTATTCGGTACGTGCGACGGCATCATGCTGTACGCGACGGAAGACGGCGAAGTGTTACGCGTCGGCCTCGAAGTTAAATCGAAGCAAACGACGTCGGCGCAGACGTCCGAATATTCAACGCGTAACGGTCCGAAGGAAGATCACGTTAAACAATGCGTCTGCTATTCGTTAATGTACGGTAGCGAAGCCGCGCCGATCGACTACTACGTTATCCTCTACGTCAATGCGTCGAAAAAGGCGTGGGATATGACGCCGGAAGATTACGTAAAGAATCCGGATATCAAGGCGTTCGGCATCGAAGTCACCGACGAGATGCGTGCGGGCGTTCTCGACTACTTTGCGGACGTGCTTGGCGCGGTCGAACGGAATGAACCGCCGGCGCTCGATATCGATAAGTGGAATTTCAACAATTTCAAGGGCGCATGTGCGGTCGGACTTTCCGACGAAGAATATGCGCGAATTCAACGAGAGGTGGCGGCGGTAATCGCGTCTCAAATGCCGGAATTCAAGCGGCAACAATACGCAAACACGCTCGCTAAAATTACGGAATTACGGGAAGTATCGCGATTGGAGGCGGCTGCATGACCGGACTTTACGTAATTGAGTCGATACGCGACCGGAAGACGGGCGAAGCACATGAACGCGAGGCCCGGCGTAAGAACCATCGCGTTAATATCCTACGTGCCGAGGTCGGTCACCGTCTTATAGCGGATTACGTAGATGAGCCCGGATCAACGTTAAGAACGACAGTTGTGACTGACGCGGATACCTATTCCCTCGATTGGTGGTTGGGGGACCGCCTCGTAGTTGAGACGGAAAACACCGTATATACATTCCGCAAGATATCTGAGGAGGTGGCGCTTCCTGGCTCCCAAAATTAAGCCGGAAATTACTCGGTTTCTTGGACTCGATTTATCGTTGAGCCCCGGAGTCGCCGCGATTGAGGTTCGGAACAGGCAACCGTTCCTCGTCGCCGCTTCTTCGGTCGGTACATCGATAGTTGATAACGATGCCGTCCGCTCTCTGACCGTCGAATCGTTCATAGCGCAATTCATCTACATGCACCGCCCGTTTAATCTCGTTCTACGTGAGGATTTCACGTCCGGCAAGAACAAGCGCGCAACACAAACGATATTTAGCGCATGGGCGGCTGCAGACCGCGCCCTTCATACGTACGGCTACCGAGTAGAAGACGTCAAGCCGGCGCTGGCTCCAACGTCAGTTAAGAAGCTCGTCACCGGAAATGGGCGCGCCGAGAAGCCGCAAGTTGCGGAGGCTGTCCGCCGAATCCTACGTTTGGGCGACGATTACAATTGGGCAGCCGGTTACGATGACTCGGACGCGTGTGCCGTCGTACTGGCGTATTTAATCCGTGAGGAGTTGATAGATGCGTGACTGGCGAAAACGACGAACTTGGCCGAAAGCTACTCGCTATTGCACGTGCTGAGTTAGCGGACTTGGATTACGCAATACGGTTGGCTGACGAGAGGCTTGCGCGTCTTTACGAATGGCGTGCGGGAATCCTCGCTCAAATAAATTCACGTGTTTCTGTGCGAGACGGTGATGATCTTACGATTAACACGTAGGAACAAAACGGAGAGGAGGACGAAAGTTGAATAATGACAATTACGTAATCCTTATCGACGGTTATCCGTATCGAAAAAACAACGCAATTCGAACGTATAAGACTCGCGAACGTGCTGTTAAGGAGGCGCAAGTTCTCGTAGACTACGGAAAATACGGCTATCCCTCGTGGGTCGATGCGAAGATCGAGACAGCGCAATTCGGCGTAATTAATTCGGAGGAGGTGGTCGCGGTTTGAACATTAATATTCAACGGCTTCGGCCGGACGCCACGCTCCCAACCGGCTCGGCAACGTTCGATTTGTACGCGGCGGAGAGTGGCGTCATCGCACCGGGTTTAGTCGCAAAGATTCCGCTCGGCCTCACGTTCGAAATTCCGCCCGGCCACGTAATGATCGTCACAGCGCGCCCCGACCTCGCGTTCATTACGCCATTACGTCAGGCTAACGGAATTTGCGTGATTGGCCCGGATAACAGCGAGGAAGCCGCGCTGATATTCGAACATGTAGACGTACCGGAAGAAGCGGAATATGGACGCGAGTTAATTACGCTCGACGGCGGAGTGGAAACGTGGGACATCGGCTTAGAATACGAAGTCGGTTCGTATCTCGTCCGTAAAGGTGACCGCGTTGCGAGCGGCTTCGTCATTCCGGTTCCGGCTGTGACATTTACGGAAGTTGACGCGGCGTGAGTTTTCATGAAGCTAGCGAGGAGTTATATAAGCACGTCCGAATCACTTTCGATGCATTCGCGGAGTCGTTAAGTTTACGGAAAATCTGCGACTGGCTCGTAGATAAACTAGAAACGATGAGGAGGCGCTAAAATGGCGCAATTAAACGAAGTGAAAACGGTAGGGATTGACGTAATCGAGTACGAAGGCGGGCGCTACGTAGTTACGGAAGATGACGCAGCCGTCGGTGATATCGTACGGCATGACGTTAGTGGTTACGATTTTCTTCCGAAAGGTTCGTTCTACATCGTTGTAGACAGATCCGGAGATATCCAAGTTGTGGACGAAGACGGCGATCATATGAACGTAGACCTTGATTTTACCGTATTCCGCCGCGAAGTCGTTACGTTATCGACAGCGCAGCTTATCGAAGCTAAACGCGCTGAACTCGCGGAGCTCGAGGCGAAATTGGCGGAGGAAACAACGTTAAAGGTCGGCGACTATGCGCGTGTAATCGAAGCAAATCCGGATGATGACGAAATTTCCGTTGGTGATATCGTAGTTATTGACGAGCTTGATACGGTACACACCGACGGACTGCCGTATAGAGCGCGAAGAGTCGGTTCATACGAATGTTGGGCGTGGGTTCCATCCGCTACGAAGTTATCGCCCGCCGAAGCTCGCACCGCTCTCATCGCGCAAGTTGACGCATTATTCGCGAATTAATAACGGAGGAGATGACGGTATGAGTAAAGTGACGGAAGTTAAACGTAAAGCAAACGTGGGAGAACGCATTAGAATCGTTAACGCGGACGTAACGTTCGGTGATTACGCGAATGGCGCGGAGATGGTCGTAAGTGGATTATCCGGAGACAGCGGCGTTTACGTTGAGCCGTATTGCGAGGACCCGGCCGCGCTCAGCTACATTAACCACAATGAATACGTTGTTCTCGTAACGGAGGAGGTTGCGCCTATGAACGAAAATATCACGGTTCTATCGGACGAATCGATCGGCGGCGTTTTACGGGAGTATCGTGAGGTTAAGCGGAAGGCGCGAATGGGCGAGCGCGTTAGGATCGTCGGTTGGGGTGCGGAAAATCACGTCTATAAGTACGAGTATAAAAACGGCGATGTGGCGACCGTAATGGAAACGGGAGTTTCTGGTTATGCGCGTATTCCATCCAAAAACGCGGTCGGATTCGCTTCACTTAGCGAGTCGGAGTACACCGTCCTCGAACCGGTCGAAGCTACAGCGCCTCTCGTACAGCCTACGCTCGACCTTGCGAAACAAGTCGCCGGCCTCACGGACGCCGTCGCAAAGTTAACGCTACAATTACGTGTTGCCCGTGAGGACATCGTACTCATCGAGGAGGGCGTGTCGGCGGACATACGTAAGCTGGAACGCGAGGTCACGGAGTTGAAACGTACGATTTCACCGGTTAACGATGCGGTCGATAAGCCGGCCGCGTTGACACGTGACCAAATCGTTGAGCGTGCGAAGGCGGACGTGGCGGAGTTGGCGCGTACCCATCGTGACGTTTACGGAAAGCATCCGCATTTTTGGCCGAAAGTTGACGGCGTGCGTACCGACTGGAGTTCGATGCAGCGCGTTGAGTTCATCGTTAATCGCGAGAAACGTACCGTTGTTGCGTTGATCCATTTCCTCCCGCAATGTGGCGGTGAAATATACGCGCGCGGATTCGCGAAATGCGCACCGGACGATTGCTTTAACGTTCACGTCGGAAAGGCGATCGCGCTCCGCCGTGCGCTCGGATTGGAAGTGCCGGACATTTACGGGAAGGCTCCGCAACCTACGGAAGCGCGCGTCGGGGATATCGTGAAAAGTACGGGAGGCGGATCATTCACAGTCGTTAAATCACGTGTACCGGATAGCGATAAACTCTGCGTCTCATATGTCAATAGCGGAATATTTAGCGGATTCGTGATCGACGATAGCCGCGAAGACGCTCCGTTGATTAGACGTGAACCACGCGTAGGCGATGCCGTTCGTATCATTGACGCGAGCGCGACGAATATCGGACACAGCCATTACTTATCGGAGGATCGCGAATATTACGTTGTAGAAGTGAATCACGTAGGTCGCCTGAAGACTCCGTACTCTATTGCCAAATCTGCTTCGGACAGTTATGGAATATGGTGCGCGCGCGATGCGTTCACTTTCGGAAAGGAAACGGAGGTGAACGCTGCTTGACTACGGGAATTGTGTGGACAAACACGTGTGACTATTGCGGTGAGTTTGTGCAGTCCCCGTATGTTTTCCAACACAAAGGCGAGTGGTATTCCGGACACAAGCGGTGCATGGGTGCGCCAATGATACGGAAGTTAGCGGAAGAATCGCGTCCGAAATCAATGCCTCCGATTGCCCTTTGTGGACAACTCCGCGCAGGTAAGGACGCAGTCGCCGATTATCTCGGACGTCAATACGGATACACACGGTTCGCGTTCGGCGACGAGTTGAAACGGTACGCTCACGAATTATTTAGCGGTGAGGTGGGCGGTATCGTAGACGGAGTCAGCCGGAAGCCACGCGAGCTATACCAGTGGTTCGGTCAGACGATGCGGGCGCGTGATCCGGACATATGGGTGCGGAAATGTTTCGCGTGGATTCAACGTGAATATGACGTTATGCACGATTACGATCCGGCTAATCATCCGTTCCGCTCCGTCATCACGGACTTACGCCAGCCTAACGAAATCGAACGCTGTCGGGCGGAGGGTTACGTCATCATCCGCGTCAACTGTCCGGAGGCGATCCGTCTCGAACGTGCGCGTCAGGCAGGCGACACGTTTACGGCGGAGAGTTTGGCGCATGAGACGGAGAGTCATATCGCGGGCTTTGCGGTCGATTACGAAGTGGAGAACGCGGGGACGATGGCGGATTTGTACGCGGAGGTTGATGCGATTATGGCGAGGATTAACGCGGAGGTGAACGGTTGAATACAGCGGTAATGTTTTCGTCAGAGACGGACCTATGGGCGACGCCTCAATCGTTCTACGACGAATTAAACGCGGAGTTCCACTTTACGCTCGACCCGTGCTCAAACGGTGATAATGCGAAGTGTGAGCGATTCTTCACGCGGGAAGACGACGGCCTCGCGCAGAATTGGTCGGGAAACGTTGTGTTCATGAATCCGCCGTATGGGCGCGGAATAGGCGAATGGATGCGGAAGGCATACGCGGAATCACGTAACGGAGCAACGGTTGTTTGCCTCGTTCCCGCGCGTACGGATACACGATGGTTTCACGAGTATGTATACGGGAAGGCGGAGATTCGCTTCGTAAGGGGACGGTTAAAGTTCGGTGAAGCTACGAACAGCGCGCCGTTTCCGTCGATGATCGTTGTTTATCGCGCCTCTTCCTCCGCAATGAACACGAGCCAATCATCCTGTGTTGTTGCGTAGTTATACCGCCGTCCGACCGCCTCTAGTCTCGTTTTGTTGAAGAACGGCCGTGCCGATAAGTAACCGCGTTTGTCTACGGTGGCGGCCGTAAGGTCAACAGGTAGCGTCTGGCGAATAGCAATCGCGCGTTCATCCGCTACGTAACCGAGCGCGACGCGGTGACCCGGTTCTAGCTTAAATAACGTCATGACGTCGGCGGACAGGCTTATTCGTTTTTGCGCGTCTGTTGCGACGAATAACGTCATAACGGGGACTGGAACGATGTCATAACGTTTTGGGGCGGTTTCTCCGGACATTTAATAACACTCCGATCATTTAACGTATATGTAACGCGAATTGGCGCTTTTATGCCAAGAATAACATGTAGAGGGAGCGATGTAAAATCGAATTAAACCGGATATATCAACGCGACTGTATCGAGGGGATGCGGGATTTGCCGGACGAATACGCTGACGTCGCGATAGTCGATTCTCCGTACGGAATCGATTTCCATAGTAATTTCCGGAAAGTGTCGTCGCTTAGTACGACGGAAGGAATCGCGAATGACGGCAAAGACAACGCAGGTTTTTTAGCGGAAGTGATCGCCGAAATTCACCGCATTCTGAAGCCGAACTCTCACATTTACTGGTTCACGCGGTGGGATAAAGTGCCGGAGCATCAACCGTTACTTGAGCGGCATTTCAGCATAAAAAATTCGCTAATATGGATGAAAAATAATTGGTCTATGGGCGATTTATTCAGAGCATACGCGGGTCAATACGAAAACATCATTTTCGCGCAAAAAGGCCGCCGCTTACTTAACGAGGTGGCCCAATTAAACGCGCCTGAAAGGAGTGCGGCGTAAATGGGGAAAGCCGATCGCAAACGTTGGGACGGAAATGTTCGTTCGATGGCGATTATTGCGAAGGCTGACGCAGATATCACGGCGGACGACTTATCGTTCCTACGCGAAAACTATACGTCAGCGGGCGGCCTGATCCCGAACGCATACAGTGGGGGCGCGTTCTTTACTCCGACGCACGTAGCGCGGTTTATCGTTGAGGCATTACGCGGCTTGTCCGGAGGATTTAGCGCCGGCCAAACGTGGCTAGAACCGTCATGCGGGTCCGGAGTATTTCTCGAACACGTCCCCGCCGAAGCCGAAGTTACCGCGTTGGAATTGGACGTCACATCGGCGCGAGTGGCTTCGCTATTGTATTCGGCCGCCAACGTAATCCAGGGCGACGCATTAACGCATGATCGCCGCGACTACTATGATTTCGTCATCGGTAATCCTCCGTATGGCGTGAACATCGATATTGCTGCGGAGGAGCTCCCGGACGATTACGTGACGTTGACGAAGAAGGCCAGACGAGCTCGTGGCAAGTCGGAGTTTGCGTTCATTGAACTCGCAATAAAGGCGGCCAAACCCGGCGGATACATTGCGCTCGTGCTTCCGAAAGGTATCGGTTTTTCATCGGCTGGCGCTAAACTACGGGATCTCACGCGGGAATCGTGTTGGCACATAGCGAGCGTAGAATTGCCCGGCACCACGTTCGCACACGTAGGGACTACGATATCAACGGACATCCATATTCTGCGTAAAGTGACGCCAAACGCACGTAAAGTACACGTAAAATATACGCAAGCTGGCGGCGGCCGATTCGTACTCGATACTGTAGTGCAATCGGAGCCGTCCGAGTCGACTATGTTTTGGTACGAAGGACAAGCGCCGGTGCTTCACGCGGTTATCACGGACATCGGCTACGATAAGGACGGTAAGTCTACGGATAAGTGGGACGACGGCTTGACGCAGCTTGACGAGTTACTCGAAGCGTTTACGGATACGTTGATACGCGAGAATAGCGACCCGATTGCGCCCCATAAAGGTGAGACTCACGCGTTTAGCGTTAGAGTTCCTCCGCACGAAGAATGGCGGACGAAGCGCGGAGAGTACGCCTATTGGAACGTGCTTACGCTCGGGCGCGGCGAGGATATAGCGGTCGATGGCGGATCGCCTGAATCATCGTTCGACCTCGATTGGCAGGACCGGATAGTCGCGTCACATTACGCGGAGTTGGAGCGGACAAGCAGCGCAACAATTACCGAAACGATAACAGAGGTGGCGGCGTGAAGAAGTTTCCGGTAACAACGGAAGACGGACGTGAATTTCGGGTAACGATACATTGTAATAACGATGATGATTCGTGGTTCGGGCGAGTTGCTTACGTTAAATTATACGTTGAGCGTAAGGGTCGCCGCATCTTCCGCTTCAAGCGCATATTTCACGGTAGTTATGACCGCGATGACGGCTACGATTGGAAGAACCCGGACTTCATCGCGTTAACGGCGCAAGTAATCGCGGACTATGACAAAGCTGTTATAGACGAGGCGGAGTTACGCGTTGAGGTTGCGAAGCGTGACCGCGATATAGCCGAAGCTCAAGCAGCGTTTAGCGAATGGGACGGGAGGTTATCGGATGGGGCACGTTAAAATTGATGTCGCGAAGGACGAACGTGCTTTAACGCAAACATACGCGCTTAATACGGTCGCCGGCGTCAAGGCGCTATTACGGGATCGCCATACGATCGCCTCGCGACGCTTTCGCGGAGATACAGCGGCGTCCGACATACTCATCGATTTGCATAGCGCGATCGAGTCCGCCGAGCTTTCGAATAATCAGGCGGAGGTCATCGCGTGGTTATACGGGCTCGACTTTACTCAGGGGACGGCCGCACAGATTATGGGGATATCGCAGAAAAACGTAAGCGAGTACGCGGACATTGCGCTTGAGCGGATCGCAGCGGTATTTAAACGGTGGGGGTATAGCGAGATTACAACGGAGATTAGAGAGGATGCGGTTGCTTGACGTATATAGAGAGATTCGCGCGACTTGTTGTGGAATTAGAGATTACGATTAAGCAACGTAAAACTAACGAGTCTTTACGATTCGGTTACGGTGGCGTGGGTTACGACACTGACGATCGTACAAAACGGATGGTGCTCATTGAACGAATCGCGGACGATTACGTTAGGGCGCATGCAGACGTTAATCAGGCGGCAATTGATACGTGGGTCGAACGCGGATGTAAAGGGGAGCGGCCGGCCTCGCTTCCGTTAGATGGCGCGTTGCTCGATCGGTTAACGGACGCTGTGCTTAACGAAGAAATTACGGACCCGAATCCGTATAAAGTCTCCCACGAAGATTATCCGTTCTTCAGCGACCGCCAACTGGATCTCCGCCGTGACCGTGAAACTTCGCTTAAGGCTGCGGAAGAAACCGGCACGGACGGCCGGGATTATCGCATACCGAAACGCAGGAAACGGACGGGCTACGAAAATCGCTTCGTCGATGCAAACGCAAAAATACGCAACACGGAAAGGGCTGCGCGATATAAGCGGGATATAGCGCCGGGGCGGATTGTTACGCATATGACGGAGCCGTTTGTAACGTGCGTCGGGCTTGGCGATAAGTGGCGGGATGTGTTGTCACTCGTCTACTAGTGTAAGGAGCTCCGCCACGGTAACGCCAAAATAAACGCAAAGCTTCGCCAATAGATCGCGCGGATAACGTTCCATTTCGTCATTGTACATTGTTCGTACACTTTCGAAGCGGTAGTCGATATCCTGCGCGATTTTTCGTATAGATACGCCGCGAGCGTCTGCCAACGGTTTTAAGTTTGAGCGGATTAAGTTCATTCGGCCACCTCCCAAAATAAATATAACTCGACACGAAAAAAGTGTCAAATAGTTCTTGACTCGTTAAAAGAGTCATGATATATTATGTTGTAAGGCGGCACGGTAAACGAGTCGCGGAAAGGAGCTCACAGCATGTCGAGTACATTCTTCCTGATTGCGGCAATCATCAACCTTACTATCGCGGTACTTAACGCGGTGACGGCGTGGATGAACCGCAAAAGAAAAGATACCTAGCGCTCACGACGCAGGGTATCCGGTGGAAAAACGGTAGGTAAGCGGGGCGGTCGAAAGTGGCCGCCTTCTACCGAATATTATACTCGACGGTTAGCGATATATCAACGGAGACGAAAGGAGGAACGCGAGTGTTGATAGCGGCGTGGATCATAACGGGATTGGCGGCGATCGTTGCGGTGGCTGCGTTGGTGATGGCGGTCAGGAATCGGAAAAATTAACGGGAGGTTACGGAGATGGCGCAAGGTGCAAAAATAAAGCTTTCGCACTTGAGTATCCACTTTAATAGGACGTTTAAGAAGTGCGAAGGTGGGGATTACGATAGAAAACTGTTCGTAGCAATGTACAACAACCTTGTCGAAGCGATCGAAGAATTCTATTCGTTGGAAATTCGAAGTCCGATTATAGCGGTTGGGTTCAACGAAATATATGAAAAGAAATTTGATGAACTAAAGGATTTGGAACAGAGTCTTGAAGCGCGCAAAATGATTTAATAAGCGGGAGCTACGGCTCCCTTCGGAGGCCTTACGCATGTACCGATACGATGACGATGATGAGCCGTACGACTACGGCTTCGAACAACCGGATACGCGGTGGACGGCGATTCTAGACGATGAAACGGAAGTCAACGTAATCATCCAACGTGATCGCCGTTATAATAGCGAGCTTGAGCGCAATGAATGGGCGATGTGGTACGTGATCGTAACGGATGGACATACGACAAAGTTGCCGGAGAACGTGGACGAGTCGCAGGCGATCGAGATAGCGCGGATTATGTACCGCGACCGTATTGACGGCGACGCAACGGAGGACGCGCGAGCCACGAAACGAGCTTACGCGATGGAACGAAAGTACGGGTTTTAAAATTACCGCCTGATGAGTCCGTTACGGAAGCGGACGAAACACGGACGCCGAGCGCGTCCTGTCGCGGAATTCCGTTTTAATGTACGAGTGGCTGAGCGGATTGTACATCCGACGATAACGGTTCCGGCTTCGGGTTTACTAGCTGACGCCCGTATCTCTTTAACCTAACGCCTATTTCCGAACGCGCATCTTCACGTAATAATCCGAAGCGCTCCTCGTATCCACGGCGTCGAAGTCTAACGTAGAAAGCAACCTCGTCATTACTTTCCTCCAGTACGTTAATATTCGCACGACTCATAGCGATTTTTGTTTCCGTTAAATCCGTTTTGACCGCATTTAGGAACACGTCTAGAAACCGGCTGATAAGATCCCGAAACGTGTTGCGCGATTGTTCGACTTCTTCTTTGCTGCGGACGGCCAACGCCGCCATGCGGGACAGAATTACGAAATCCCGGATCAAAATAATCTCCTCTTGTGTAAATTGAGTCTCAACCTTCATGAGTTTTTCTCCTCCGTACAGGAACGTTTGTTCTCACATTATATGCGGCTGAGTGCGCATAATCAAGATACGAATAAAATAAATTTATGACTCCTCCCTAGTTTTCCACAAAATTGCATAAACTTACCGGAACCCCTTCGCTTTCCAGAGTGCTACAATCGGTATATCAACGCTGATATACGGAAGGTGTGCGGTATGTTTTTAGCGCCGATGCTACTTGAAAAACGGGAGAAGCCGTTCGATGATGCGCGTTATATATTTGAGCCAAAGATTGACGGACACCGTATGGTACTTTCGATCGAATACGGAGTTGTCCGTCTCTATACGCGCCACAATAACGAAGTCACTCGACAATACCCGGAGTTGCATAACGTACCGATCGAGGATAATTCTGACGTAGTCTTGGACGGTGAGGTCGCGTGTATAAATCCGGAAACTGGATCGATCGATTTCGAGTTGATTCAGAAGCGTTTTAAGATGCGGAAGCCAATGACGATTCAGGCGGCTACCAACCGACAGCCCGTTATCTTCTTCGCGTTCGATATCCTACGATATAAAGGCAAGGATCTGCGTGGTCTGACGCTTATGGAGCGGAAAGCGGTGCTTTTTCAAGTGCTCGCTGAAAATAAGAATTTCAGTCTTATTATAAACGTTGAAGGCGCGGGCAAAGCGATGTTCCGGGCGATTGAGGAAAAGAAACTCGAAGGAATTGTCGCGAAGAAAAAATTGAGCCGCTACGTCGGTGGAAAAAGCGAGAATTGGCTGAAAATTATCAACTATACGTACGCCGAGGTTAGAATCGCAGGATACCGAAAAGATCAATTCGGATGGTTGCTGCGGCATCGCGATAGGAACGTTGGAATCCTAGAGTTCGCGGTTCCCTCCGCACATAGAGCGGCATTTTACGGCGTCGCGAAAGGACTGGTTACGGGAGAGGATCACGACTTTGTTTACGTTGAGCCGCGTATAAATGTTCGAGTACGTTTCCGTAATTGGACTCGCGCGGGTATGCTGCGGACTCCGGAATTTGTAGATTTCGTAATTTGACCCTTGAAATAGAACGCACATTCCCGTTATAATAAGAACAAACGTTCCTATAACGGAGGGGTATCGTATGAGTAACGCAACAATCAATAAATGCGTCGGCCGCACGGTTGATCTAATTTACGTGGACACCAACGGGAAATTTTCGCAGCGCCGCGTAAACCTGTTCGCGATTCACAACGGAAAAGCACGCGTGTACGACGTCAGTAAGCGCGGCTTCCGTACGCTTGTCGTTGACCGGATATTGGCGGTGCAGGCGGTATGATGAATAAGTTGAACGGTGAACGGCCGGAGCTCAATGCGCGGGAACGAGAAGAAATCATGCGCGTACTCATGGAATCGCTCGGCCTGCAAACGGCCGCAGAATTCCGCCTATACGATCCGTACGAGGAGTGCGTAGTCGTCGGCGTCGTTGAGCGCGTCGATCCGTATACGCGCACATTTACCGTCGAGTCAGACCGGTTTAAGATGGCGGATATTATCAGAGCTTCGGCGCTTGTTTAACGTAAAAGTCACATTGCGACCGGACGAAGTATTCACCGTTATGGAATTTTACGTGATAGTCCGTAACTCCTCGATCGTGCTGGGTCCGATTAATTCATCGTCATAGGTGACGTAAATCGGCTTACGCATAGCCGCGGCCCGGTAAAATTGGCGCGTGGTAACGAGTGGAATCATTTCGGCAGCCCCCAGTTAGAGAAGCCCGCCGATTATGACGGGCTCTTCGTTCATTTTTCTCCTTCTAGCTTAAATTTCCCGTTCTTCATCTCCCCGATATTAAGATATCCCTCTATAATTAGCGAGATGCTCTTGTCGTCCCACTTCGGAGATTGAAACCCAACACTAGCCCTCTTATAAAACTCTTTAGTCATTGCGATAATTTCTTTACTTTTAATGCGCATCTCATTATCCGGTAGGTCAAAGACGCCGCGGCCTTTGTAGTGGGCGCTCATCTGCGGCGTTGGTTTTAAGTCTATTATGACCTCAAATTTTTCATCTTCAGGATTAAGTAGTAGGTGTAGTTTTTCTACGATAAAGTCATCAGTTTGTACAAGACCGCCCTCCGCTGAGTGCTGTATAAATTGCAACCATGACAATTTTGAAAAGTACAAGAGGGCTTCTCTGTACTTTTTAGTAAAAATGACGTCTTTTTTCGTTGATTCAACAAACTCGCTCAATTGTGCGACCTCTTTTTCCAACTTGATTCTATCAAGATACAGAAAAATTACAAAACAGAGGGACACTATTGCTAGAGAGATGGCTATAGATGAATGAGGACGGAAAGGCTGTCGGTGGTTCGGATACTCATGTGGGCGCTCTAAATGATCCTCCAAAATACAACCTCCGATAAAATTTGATTAGGCATAAAGTCCTTTTATTCGACACTCCAATACTAAATCCTTCCAAAATATCCTGATTTATTTTTTGCTGCTACCGTATATTTAGCGCAATCTCACGGCTATACGTATTGAGGCCCCATCGATTTAGGGTGGGTCTTTTTTGATTCCGGGGATAGCGTGGCCGCGCGAAAAATGGTACTCCGAACCACCTGCCTCGGGAGATTATCTATCGGAAAACTATACTCGGGGGTATAAATTTGATACTTGATATTTCTCTTAAGGCTCGTGAGAAGGTTTTTAATTGGGTCGACTTTAGCAAAGTAAGACAAGAGTTAAAGAGACGGCCGGGGGTTTATGTTTTTTACAGGGCTAATGAAGAAGCGATATACGTGGGAATGTCTAAGGACTTATCGATGAGGCTTTCGCAACATGCCGGAGGTAGAGGCGGTAAGGATCTCCGAGAAGCAGCGTTATGCCGTGTGTATCTTACAAGCGACTCATCGACAGCCGATATTCTTGAGACGCACCTAATAAATGAATTAATGCCGGAGTTGAACATCGGCAAAGCTGTATACTCCGAGTTTGTTAGACATGCGGAAGATGAGTTAATGTATACAGAAATTATGATAGACGAAGTAACTGACATTCTTCAAGAACTTTGCGAGAGTCTTTATGAAAATCTTGTTAGGTATGGCGATGACGGTGAACCGGACTTAGGAGAAGAATTGTACCTAATCCGTGAGATTAGAATACAAGAACGAAGATTAAGAAAATTACGTCTTCGGTCGGCTGTATACCGCAGAAGAGGTGGTATAGCGAGTGGGGACGGTACCGGAGATACGACATCTAAATATAACAGGTTTAGACGTCTTTATTCGGAGATAGAGAGGCGCTTTAGGCGGCTTGGTTTGTGGCATGAGTGATAAACTCGGCATCCAAACATATTTCGACGAAGACGCCGGCCGCACGTTAACCCTCGTCGACGAAACGGAGTATGACGTAATTGACCGCGCGCAACGTGAGGCAGCACAAGCGTATTATAAACGGGAAGCCGCGATAAAGACCGGCGGCAATACGCGTTACGTTAACAGCTACCACGAACCGATAAAGAGCGTTTCTGCCCGTGCTCCTCTGCACGTTTTAGGCGCGCTACTTAAGCTCCTGCCATATATGTCATATGAACATCGCGGCGTTCTTATACGCGGCAGTAAGCGCATGGGAATTGATGAGGTTGCGTCGGCCATCGGAAAGAAACCGCGCGCATCGAAAGAGATCGTCCGCCAGCTACGAGAGAGCGGCGTTCTCATAACGGAGAAGGAGTCGCGGCGCGATGTATATTCGATTAGCAGCGAGTACCATACGATAGGCTACGTTAACCAGGCGCAGCGCTATACGAAGCTATATCAGACAGCGGCGCGCGAACGGTTGGGTAACGTATCGATATCGGCGGCCGGACTTTTATACAAGATGCTTCCGTATTTCAGCTACGAATATTACTACTTATGCGAGAATCCGGACGAGCGTTCAATCGACCTCGTTAAGGCGCTAACTATACGCGGTCTAGCGCGGCTAATCGGTGAAGACCACGCGCATGTTATGACCTACTTACGGGAGTTATCACGCTACGGCTTCGTCATGGTATCGGGCGCGTACGATACATTTACGATTAAAGTTAACCCGGACGTCATGTACCGGAAGAAATATCGCGACGAATATGCGCAGACATTGAGCGCTGATTTCCGCTTACACGAACGAACATTTGCGGAGTCGCCGGAAAAAGTGGTGCAAATACTGCATAGTTAGGCGGGTAAGTGGTGCAAATACTGCACAGTTCAAAAGTGCGTTCGTGCTTAGAGCTACGTGGGATAGCGGCGTTTTAGGGTCGGCGCTTCTCTTATCTTGCGTAGCATACGGGAATAAATGAACGCGATTCTTTACGTGAGGGATTACGTCAGGAAACGTAGTTAATCGTAAATTCGGGGAAAGGCGCCCCGACACTTCGGGACAGAAAGCGCGTCCCTTGTGTATCAACTATCTTATCGCGATAGCACTAAACGTATATAAAGAGGACGCGGTTATAACATTGTCGTGGACGGCCCGCTCTTGGCCGGTCACAGCAAGGAACGAGGCGCAAGCCTCGGTTATGACGCGGTAGGCACTTAGGCTCACCGGGAATGTCCACATTCCACACGAGCAGTACGTATATGGTTACGAAGAATGAACGTAGTTAAGCGGAGGTGGTAACGATTATGCAACGTATAGAGACACATCATGCGATTGCGATACGGTGGCTAGCGCTTCCTAAACGCGGAGGAAAAACGATGGAAGAGATCGCGGCGGAATGCGGAGTTACAAAGCGTTCGATCTACGATTGGCTAAAGGAACCGTTATTCGACCGCGAGCTAAAGAAGGAGATCGTACGGCAGACTACCGCACGTATTCCGGAGGTAATGGCGAGTTTAACGGATGCGGTTATTAACGACCATAACGCGGCGGCTGCGAAGTTACTACTGCAGGTTAACGGCATGCTCACGGATAAAGTAGAGATAGACGCGAAGGTATCGGAGACGGTGGACGTAGAGGCGTTGAAGGCGCGGATACTTGCGCAAAGAGCTTAACGTGAATAGCGCGGTATTTCCGCCTATTAGATGAAGCGATATGGCGGATTACGGTGCACTCCGCTGCACTAACGCCCGAATATCCTGCACGGATCTCCCGGCGCGTGACCCTACGGAAACTTTCGAATTTAACGCAATTCGGGCGCATAAATCGTGCATAAACACTGTATATCGGTGGATTAACGGTAATATACGGAAGCCGATCGGTATATAGTACGTGATTGAAACGCCTGACTCGCTTACTCCCGTATACGATCTCGGGGATATCGGTGTATGCGCAGACTACCGTATAAAATCCGTATTTTACGCGGATGTACAACGCTTTAACGCGCTAAAGTGCGCGACCCCCAAGGCACCCCCTTCGGAGGGCTTTTTTAGGTTGTGGACAAATCCGCGTATCATTTTTTATCTTTGACTTTTACGGAGGCGTATTCGATGGGAACACCGTCCGAATGGCGTTTAGTCGCATTTATCTTATGGGCCGGAATAATTACGGTCTTTTCCGTTCCAATCGCGTTAATTGTCGGAATCATCTACACCGTAACCTTACCGTAGTTTCCCCGTGATATTACGGTTCTTTGCGTTGCCCGGTAGTTTCACCCTAACGGACGCCTAGCGCTCGTATTTCACGGTAATTTCACGGAGAGGAGACGGTACATATCGCGTGGATTAACGGAGCTTGGAAAGATCGCGAATCTCGCGCGGATATTATCGTTCCTTTACGTGACCTTTACGATACGATTCGCGCCGATTCATTCGATTGGGACGCGGTGGGGGCCGAAGATGCTGCGGAAATTGAGCGCAGTATCAACGAGCTCGAACGTCTCGAACGGATACACGCCGGCGAAACGGATCTCATCGCGTTTGCGCTCGAATACTTTTCGGAAGCGAAGAACCCCGGAAACGCCGGCAATTGGGACGGCTTTGATATCGAGGATATAGCGGAGGCGCCCGCTTTTCACCGCGAAATCTCCGACATTATGGACGAAGTGTCAAACGTAGAGGTAAACGCGAAGGTTGCAGTCGCGGCGCCGCGGTCACATGCGAAATCAACGTACTTGTCGAAGGCGTTTCCGTTACGCGAGATCGTTTATCGGAAGCGTAAATACGAGATCATCATATCGGAAACGCCGGCGGTATCTTCCGGTAACCTCGATTGGATATCGATGCAATTGAAACACAACGAGAAGCTGCGCCGCGATTTCGGTCCGTTATTATCGCCGAAGCAGCAAGAGAACCCGAAGGATAACACGACGGAGTTCATTGCGTGGGAGCCGCGCGAGAACGGAGTCCCCCGTCTTATCGCGAAGGTAGAGGCGGCGTCAACCGGACAAGCACTCCGCGGACGTAACTGGAACGGCGTGCGGCCGGACCTCATCGTATGCGACGATCTCGAGGACATAAAGTCGAACGCGGCCACGTCGGAGCTCCGTCAGAAGATGCGCGACTGGTTCGCGCAAACGGTCGTACCGTTGGGGGACCCAAAAGGGAAGCGGACGGCATTCGTTTATATGGGAACAACGGTCCATCACGAAGCGCTCCTCATCAACGTTCTTCATAAACGGTCGGACTTTAAGAGCCGAGTCTATCGCGCGATTATTTCGTGGCCGGAGCGCATGGATTTGTGGGAAGCTTGTCGACTCGTTTATGTTGATCGCGATAATCCGAAGCGTGCGGAAGAGGCGCAGGCCTTGTACGAGCTTAACCGGGCGGAAATGGAACGGGGCGCGATCGTACTTTGGCCGGATGCACAGCCGTTGTGGAAGTTGATGGCGTGGAAATGGGATAACGGTTCGAAAGCATTCAATACGGAGTATATGAACAATCCGCTCGACGAAGAATCGATGATTTTCAATCCAGAGACGTTTACGTATTGGGATGGTAAGTTGTCCGGAGTTTTGGATTGTTACCCGCGAATAAATCCCGAGTATGACGTTTTCATGGGTGTTGACTTCGCGATGGGGAAGACGCGCGGGGATTACAGCGCGATCGTGACCGTAGCGCGACACCGTGCTTCCGGCGCAATCTACGTTATAGATGCGTATGGGGAGCGCGTTCATCCTGATGTATTCCTACGTGAAATTGTATCGCGCGTCCTCAAGTTTCAGCCGGCCGGTATCGCTGCAGAGGCGCAGGCGGCGCAGGAATTCTTCGTTGATAAGCTTAAACAAGCGTTGGCAGCCGTAAGGTATCCCGCGCAAAGACGTGTTAAGGCGATATATCAACGGTCGCGGAAAGAACTCCGGATCGAGGCGATGATACCGGATATCGAAAGTGGCGCGATTCAATTTTCGAGGAGACACGCGCTACTCTTGGAACAATTCGAAATGTATGGATCGGGTTCACATGATGACTTACCCGACGCTTTAGAGCAAGCCGTCAGTATATCGAAAAAGGGGCGGAGAGCGCTCCAGAATAAACCGACTTGGCTATAGTTAACGAAAGGAGGACGCAAATTGACGAAGTTATTCGCGACAGGAGCCGCGTACCCGCCCGTTCGAGATATTCCACGCCTAGCCCGCTATAAACGCGGAAAGACGGTATTCGACGGCCGGCATCCGGAAATATACGATCGCGCATCGGCACTGTTAAAGGATACGCCGCACGCCGCACAGCTTAAGACGCTATTTATCGCGGTAAACTTAATGGACGTGTTACTGACGAAGCCGGCGGACTTGATGGTCGGCGATCCCCCTTCGTTTGATAGCGGAAAGCCGGACGTATCGGCGGAACAATCCGCGCTCAATCGCATTGTCGAAGAGAACGACGTTACGCAACTCATTCACGAAACGGTAATCGGCGCCGGCATCCGCGGTGATTCGTTTATCAAAACGTACTATGCTCCGCGGGCGGACGTTAGTGAAACGGAAGCGCTCGGTTATGAAGCACCGCTTAACGCACCGGAACCGATTATCGAATCCGTTGACGCACGCCACGTATTTCCGGAGTTATCCCGCGGATCTCGTAAACGTTTCAAGGCGATTAATATCGCGTGGGTCGAGTGGCTTCCGGAATATAACGGCCGACTCGTAACGTTCTTCTTCGGAACAACGGCGGCACCGTACCTGAACGTAGAGCGACATATTCCCGGCTACATCATATATGAACGGTACAAGTTAACGGAAAATGGAGTTTCCGCGTCCGAAGGTGTTCCGATCGATACGTATTTAATCGGCGATCAAGTCGAGACGGGTCGTTCAGAGGACGTAGTAGAAACGGGAACATCACGTTTGCTCGTACATCATATTCCGTATAAGTCCGTTGATAACGATTGGCAAGGCGTGGGTGGAGTTGAGAAGTTAGAGTCGATACTGGCCGCGATTAATGACCGTCTCGTTCAAATCGATTATATCCTTTGGAAACACTCGGACCCTGCGGCATACGGCCCGGATATAACCGAAGACGGAGCCGACGGAGCACAAGTCCGATTCGGCGGCAAATACATTCCGGTTACTAAGGACGATCAAACGCCGGGTTACATGACGTGGAACTCGCAACTTGACGGCGCGTTTAAGGAACTCGATATTTTAATCGGACTCGTCTTCCAAATGAGCGAAACCCCACAATGGATTTTCGGAACTACGCTCGCCTCCGATAAAGGCGGAACAGGTACGTCACATACGGATGCCGGCGCAATTAAGGCGCGGTTTATGCCAATATTATCGAAGGTTAAACGGATTCGCGTTCACGTTGATAAGGCGATCCGAGATGCGTTATGGACCGCGATGGAGCTCGAAAATTTTGCGAATAAAGGCGTCGAGGGCTTCGTTCCATACACGCCGATTTATCCGAAAATTACGTGGCAAGACGGAATTCCTCGCGATGAGAAGTATGATGCGGAAGTCGCCGCTATCCGAACCGGTGATAAACCGACGCTCGACGTTCACTCCGCGATTAAGCGTTTGGATAACGTGGATGACACGCATATTGACGAGATTCTAACGCGAATATGCGAAGATGAGGCTCGCGTTAACGGTTTCGTTGATAGCGCCGTATTTAACGATTCAGGCGGTAGTGGATGAGTAAGATAACGGAGCCAACTTACGACTATCAAATCGGTAAGCTTACAGCCGCTTATAAAGCCGCGATAACTTCGATACTTGCGGAGCTCAACCGTATGGACGTAACGGAAATGTCGCGCGCCAATTCATCCGCAGCCCTTGCGGAAGTCGCTACGATATTGTCCGGACTTAACGCGGAGTCTGCAGCTTGGGTCGCGGAGAATATTCCGCTTGCTGCCCGAGACGGCGTCGTCAACGCATTGACTTCGTTGAAAATCGAGAACCCCGGCGCGGCGCCGCAATTTAACCGTATGAACAGCGAGATGGTAAAGGCGGCAGTCGCCGATACTCAATCGGATTTACTCGCGGTTACGCAAAACGTTGAGCGACGTGTTCGATCGGCTGTTCGTCAGGTAACGGGCGAATCAATGCGCGCGAACACGGCAGCGGGAATAATCGGCCGGCGAACGATAAGCCGCGATATTCTCGATGGATTGCGGAAGAAGCTCGGCGACTCCGTTAATACCGGAATTATTGACGCGGCTGGCCGACGTTGGCGTCCGGAGGTTTACGTCGAAATGGTAACGCGGACAAAGATGGCGATAACGCATCGCGAGGCTACGGTAAACGAGGCGATCGATCGCGACGTACTCTACGGGCGTATCTCACGTCACGGAGCCAAGGACGCCTGCGCTAATTGGGAAGGCAAGTACGTGAAACTCGTACCGGATGCGACGGGGCCGTTTCCGTATATTGGCGACTTACCGCGTAGGGAAATTTTTCATCCCAATTGTAAACATTTGGTAAGTCCAATGCGTAATCCTCCAGCCGACGTTTAACCGCGTTGGTTTTTCTTCGTCCGAACGTACATGACATTAAACTGATACGGATACCATGCGCACGCGGCGCTTAACGCGGGAGGTAACGAATGCCTAACGAAAATAAACGTAAGTTTCCGTTGAATATGAATCTTCAATTATTCGCGGATGAACCGCCAATTGATCCGCCTATCGACCCGCCCGTTGATCCGCCGAAAAAGCTCGAATTAACGCAGGAAGAATTCGATGCGAAGATCGAGGAGCGACTCGCACGTGAACGAAAGAAGTACGCCGGTCATGACGAGATGAAAACGAAACTCGCTGCGCTAGAACAAGCGGAGGAAGATCGTAAGAAAGCGGAAATGTCCGACAAGGAACGTGCGGATGCGGATACCGCCGCAGCAATCAAACGCGCGGAGGATGCGGAAGCCGACCGCGATCGCGCATTAACGGCCGCTAACCAACGCCTAATAAATGCGGAGTTTCGGGCGGTTGCCCGCGAATTAAACGTACGTCCGGACGCGTTAGATGATGCGCTCAAACTCGCCGATCTCACATCGATTAAGGTCGACGAAGAGGGCAACGTTGTCGGCGTTAAGGACGCAGTTCAGGCGCTGATTACGAATAAACCGTATCTCGTAGAAAAACCGAAGCCTAAGAACATTGGCGGACCAAACGGTGACGGCGATGAGAAACCGGACAAGACGAAAGAACAACTGCTTAAAGAAGCGGCGGAGAAGGCGCGGAAATCCGGTCGGATCGAAGACCGCATCGCCTACGCGGATTTAAAAGAAGAACTCAGTAAGTAAGCCATTTTTGAATATTAACATTCAATCAATCGCGAAGGCTCCGAAAATCGGGGTCTTTTTTAGTTTCAAAAAACAAGGAGGAATTCCCAAGTGCCAAAAATTTATAACGCTTCTCTTATCGGTAAACGCGAATCCGTAGTTGACGAAATCCTATTGCTTAATCCACATCAAACCCCGTTGATCAACGCGCTCGGCTTCTCCACGCCGGTAACGCAAGTTGAACACGTGTGGTTCGAAGATGAAATGATCGGCGATGAGTCCACGGTCAATGGCGCGGTGCTTGTCGGCGGTACAGTAATCGTAGTTGTTGACGTTGAGCCGTTCCGCGTCGGTCACGTAGTTAAAATCGGCGACGAGCTTCTGTACGTTTCCGCGATTAATACCGGCACGAAAACGCTGACGGTTACTCGTGGTTACGCAAGCACTACAGCCGCTGCGATTGCCGATGCAGCTAAAATCGAGGTGTTGTTCGTTGAAGGCGCGGAGGGCGCAGATGCCCGTGCATCTCGCTTCAAAGCGCGTGTACGTAAATCTAACCTGACGCAAATCTTTGACGACACGGTAGATGTTAGCGGTACTGCGAAGGCTGTTACGCAATACGGCATCGATAATTTGTACGAATACGAAAAGCAAAAGAAACTTCTCGAACTGGCGCTCCAACTGGAGAAAGCGGCTATCAACGGTGTTTTTTACGAGTCCGGTCAAATCCGCCAAATGAAAGGTATCCGCCAATGGATCACGACTAACGTGACCAATGTAGGGGGTCCGCTGGCGGTCGGCGCAATCAACACGCTCGCTCAGAAAATCTACGACGCAGGCGGTTTCGCGACTGGCGGCGACTACAAGATTATGGTTGCAGCGAAGCAAAAAATTGCTCTTTCCGGTACCGATGCGAATAAGATTCAACTGACTCGGATGGACAACAAGCGCGGTAATAAAGTGGACGGTATCGTTACGGATTTCGGCGAGTTCGAAATCGTATTGAACCAAAATCTAGCACCGGATGAGTTGTTCCTTGTCGATGCTAACCGCATGGCGATCAAGCCGCTTAATACCCGTGAGTTCGGACATACGTACCTCGGCGTAAAGGGTGACTATGATACCGGTATGGTTGTCGGTGAGTACACGCTGCAATTCGAACAAGAGAAAGCGCACGGTCGTCTGAAAGGCCTTAACTAAGCTTAATTATCGGAGCTCGCGGCGTAATAGTCGCGGGTTCCTTTTACGAGGTGACTACGTGGAATATAAATCGCGATACCCGGAGCTCGGATTTTACGTTGGCGAGCAGATTCATTATTTCCGCGCTGGCCGCTACGTAACGGACGATACGGAAGCGATCGCCGTACTTGATTCGATAACGGACGCCGAGCGCGTTGAAACGGAAATGGAACCGAAAGCACTAACGGAGGTTAAGCCTGCGCGTAAAGCTAACGCGAACGCCTCCGCAAAATATCGGGGGTGGCGTAGTTGGCGCAGAATGTAACGCTCGCTGACATCTACATTAGCGCAAATTGTATCGATATCGAGGACTGGACGGATTCTGACGCTGCGAAAAAACAACGAACGTTAAACGTCGCCGAGCGTACATTGACCGTCACTTATCCAAAATATACGATACCCGACGCGGCTGTATATGAGTTTGCGAACGTGCTCGCGATCATATTCAATGATACGAACCGCCTAGCTACGCATGGGTTGACTAGCTTCAGCGTCGATAAGGTTGGTTCATTCAATTTCAAAGATAATAGAGTCGGAAGCCCCAACGGAGATTTAGCGCGGTTTATTCCGCAAACATCACGGGATCTTATTGGCGCAGAGAACGGCGTTAAGCTCGGATCTCGACGCGTAGGATGGACGGTGTTGTAATGGCGATAATTCCGTTAAAGCAATCCGTTTTGATAACGCGGCCGGGAATTGATACCGGATGGGGACACGCGACACCCGGCGCTGAGACAACGCTGAAAGCTCGGGTAACCGAAGAGACGCGTATTGTTAAAAACCAATTCGGCAAGGAAGTAGTATCGAGCATGAGCGTCATATTCGATAAATTACCGCAGATTTCGTATGAAGATACTTTAACGTTTACGAACGAAATCGGCGTTACTATTTCACGTAAGCCATTATCGATCGAACCGCGCAGGGGCATCGGCGGAAAACCGCTATTAACGGAGGTGTACGTGTAATGGCGTCATCTTCGTTTGAGTTCGAGCTAGACCTTTCGAAATTCGCCAGCATGTTCGATAGTGCAGCGGAAGTTATCGAGAAGGCAGCACGAACCGGCATGCACGACGCGCTAGACGAGTGGAAAGCGGACGCGGTAGACGTTGCGCCTATCGAAGAGGGTACGTTAAGACAAACGATATCGGTCGGCGATATTAACGGGGCCGGACTGAATCTATCCGGAAGTGTCAGCGCAAATGCGGTCGTCAAATCGCGATCCGGCCGACGTTTCAACTATGCGTATTACATTCACGAAGCTAACGCGGGCGATAAACGACTGCGGACGCCAGGTACCGTTAAGCGATTCCTCGAAGTCCCGTTAAAGAAAAACGAGGCTAAATGGCAGGCGGACATCGAACGCGAGATCCAAACGGGCTTAGACGGGGCGGGGTGGTAACGTGGCGGTAATCAACGAGATCCTCGCGATTGAGGCGTTTATACGCACGAAGTTTCCGGGTTCCCTTACCGGTAAACAAACCATTCCCGAAAAGCCCGTCGAGGATACGTTTTACATCCGTTTTCTCGGTGATGATCGCGAGACGGAAACGCGTTATCACTTTCGCGCTAATCGCGAGTATCAAATCGTG
Organism: Cohnella silvisoli; assembly: GCF_021190915.1. GTDB lineage: Bacteria > Bacillota > Bacilli > Paenibacillales > Paenibacillaceae > Cohnella > Cohnella silvisoli. The sequence continues at coordinate 66,980 of NZ_JAIOAP010000012.1, read as the reverse complement.
TACGTCGGTGAGTGGCCGGAGGATGTCATTCCGAAAATGGACGGACTTTCGGACGCGTTGTACCAAACGGAACGTATTTCGCAGGGAATCCGCGTCGAATCGTTTTCCTATTCGCAACCGGTCGAGTCGGAGAGCGGTGGTTACGTATCAATCGGCATGCTCGAATTGGTAAGCCGCGAGGCTCGCACACAAACCGCCTATCCGTTAATTAATCATGTAGGTATTACGCAAAATTAAGGCGCTCCAAGCGGGGCGCTTTTTCTATTTTAAAGGAGGTTTTTGCATGGCAGGTGGATCATGGGACCCAACATCTCTTCCAAATCGTCCCGGTTTGTTTATCAACTATATCCAAGCTGCAGCGGCACAGATTAGTGGAGGCGCCCGTGGTACGGTGGCTATTCCGTTACTAGCGTATAGCGGCGGTACAGCGGTTGCGACTACGTTTTATACGGTTACGACCGAAACGGAAGCGGTCGCGCTGTTCGGCTCCGCTAACGTTAAATCGATACTGTTCGCTCTCCAAGGCGGCGCGAAGGAGGTACTCGTTTATACGATGCCGGCTAGCCCCGATGCGGCCGCGTATACCGCGATGCGTAATGCGTTCGATACGCGTCCGTATAACGTGTTTGTCCTCGACGGCGAATATAATACGACGCAGCACGCCGCGATTAAAACGTGGGTCGGCGCGAATCGTACGGCCGGCAAACACTTCGTAGTCGTAATCGGTGGGGACGCGACAACCGACGCGACCTCTACGCAAGGGGATACGCGTTCGACGCTCAACTCCGACGACTATATCGTTAACTTGATAAACGGCGTGGTCATCGGCGGTACATCGTATACCTCGTCTGCGTTTGCGCCGTGGGTGGCCGGTCTGATTGCGGGAACCGCTATTAACCGTTCGATTACGTACACGGTCGCGCCTGTTGATGACGTTACAAAACGTCTGACAAACGCGCAGATTGATACTTCGCTCGCGGCCGGATCGCTTCTGCTTATCCACGACGGTGTAAAGGTGAAAGTCGTACAAGGCATCGTTACGTCGAAGAAAAAAATCCGCTCAATCCGCGCTCGCCAAGCGATTGCGACCGACGTTTCGCGTACGGCCGAGGATAATTATATCGGTAAACTCAATAACAACGCGGACGGTCAGGCGGCGCTCATCGTCGCTATTTTGGCGTACCTCGAAAGCCTCGGTGCTGACGGGGTCTTAAGCGCGCCTACCGTTACACTTGATCCGCAAAGGCCGAGCGTTGGGGACTCCGTTTTCCTATCGATTAGTTATACGGAGGTCGACTCGATCGAGCGGATCTTTTTGTCGGTCAACATTTAATTTAACGAAAGGGTGACGATATGGCTGCGCCATTAAACGCAACGAAAGTAATTAACGGTAGCTTCGGACAACTTTACGACGAGGACGGTAATTGGCTCTCGAATGTAACCGGAGTCGACGCGTCAATTGAGATCGGACTCGAAGAAATCAAAGTCGCCGGAACGCGTTGGATCGGCAATAAGACGACCACGCTCAAGGGCTCCGGCACAATTAAGAGCTATATGGTTACTTCGGAGTTTATTGAGAAGATGCTCCAAGTAGCTGACGATAAAAGCTCGCCGTACACAACGCAACTCATTGTTAAACTAGATGATCCGGAATCCTTCGGCGCTTACCGCGTCCGTCTCAAGGCGGTCACGTTTGACAAGATTCCGATTATCAATTACGAAGTTGGCGCGATTGTTGAACAGGAATTAACGTTCGTGTTCTCCGGTTCCGACGTAATAGACAAAATTCGTCCCGTTTAATAGCGGGATTCTTTCGGCGAGTGCGGAGATAATCCGGCTCGCCTTTTTAATTTCGAAAATAAAACGCGATACGCGGAGGTAAACGATAAATGGCTACTAAAGGACTCGACGCACTACTAGGCGCAACACTCGATCAACAATCGCAAGTTTATATTCCACGGTTGAAGACGCATTTTTCGGTAAAGGCGCTGACTAGCGAGGAACTACGTAAGGCGAACGACCAAGCAACGGTACCTACGGGGCGCGGCGAACGGAAGCTCGACAACAACCTGTTTAATGCGGTGCTAGTCGTAAAAGGCTGCGTCGATCCGGATTTTAGCAATAAAACGCTCATCCAACATTACGAAGCTACCGACGCGGCGGATTGCGTAACTAAGGCGTTGTTGCCGGGGGAAATCGTAAAGCTGTTTCAGACGGTACTCGACTTGTCCGGATTCGGCGATGATGACGAGTTAATCGAAGACGCAAAAAACTAATTAGGGCGGGCGGTGTTCCGTTTCTTTTGCATGAGATTTTTCAGCGGCACCACATCCCGCCCGACGAGATTTACGCGAAAGACAGGCGTCATCAGATGTTTATGTACGCTTCAATGAGCGTCGTGTTTGAGGACGAAGAAAAAGCACGTAAAGCAGCGGAGAGGAGGTAACCGGAGTGGCATTCGATTTAATTGGACGGATAAGAATACGCGACGACGGTGCCTCCCGCGCGCTTCGCGACGTAACAAGGGCTACGGAGATGGCGAATAGAGCAACCGGAAACTATCGAGATGCGCAGGGTCGATTACGCGATTCTAACGGTAGGTTTATCGCGGGAAATAAGCAACTTGGGCTCTCGCTCGGTAATCTCGTTCCAAATTTCGCTAAACTAGCAGGAGCTATCGGAGTCGCGGCCGCTGCATACAAAACATATGATCTCGCCCGCGATTCCGTAAGTAAAGCGATGAATTTCGAAGCGGAATTGTCTACGATTCAGGCGTTAACCGGTGCAACTAGTATGGAAATGACAAAGATGCAGTCGCTCGCATTGAAGATGGGCGCTGCAACGAAGTATAACGCACTAGAGGCTGCGCAAGGTATCGAAGAGTTATTGAAGGCCGGACTCACTCCAGCAACGGTGCAGGCGGGCGGACTTGAGGCGGCGCTTAATCTCGCTACGGCCGGAGGACTTGGGCTCGCGGACGCCGCGGAAATCATGTCGACGGCGTTGAACGCGTACAAAAAAGACGGCATGAAAGCGGCAGAGGCTTCGAACATTCTCGCCGGAACTGCGAACGCCTCCGCTACTGGCGTTGAAGAATTACGTCTTTCACTTGCAGCCGTATCCGCGGTTGCGGCAGGCGTAGGGTTCACGTTTTCAGATACGAATATAGCGCTTGGTCTATTTGCTAATAGCGGATTAAAAGGATCGGACGCCGGAACATCGCTAAAAACGATGCTGCAGAACTTACAACCGACGACCAAATCGCAAATTGCCTTATTCAAAGCGCTAGGCCTCGTTACGAAAGACGGTTCGAATGCGTTCTATGACGCAAAAGGTAATATTAAGCCGTTACAGACTATTTCCGGGACTTTACGTAAGTCACTCGGAAAGTTAACGAATCAACAACGGTCACTCGCGCTCGAGATGATGTTCGGTACGGACGCGGTGCGTGCGGCGAATATCTTGTATAACGAAGGTGCGGATGGCGTCGCGGACTTTCGCAAGGAGATGTCGAAGGTATCCGCGCTTGACGTTGCGAAGAAGAAGATGGATAACGCGGCCGGAGCGGTTGAACAATTCAATGGCGCAATCGAGACTTTACAGATATCTGCGTTGTTACCGACAATGCCGCTAATCAAACGGTTCGCGACGAGTGCAGCGGATATGGTCGATCAATATACACCGCAAATCACCGCGGCAGTTGACCGGATGACACAGAAGGTGTCCAGATACCTAAACGATCATTTCACGAATAATCCCGAGTTTCAGAGGATTACGACCTTAGAGGGCAAAATTAAGTTCGTCTATGAAGACTTGATGAAGTCGTTTAACGCTTGGATGGCTGCCGAAGGCTCAGCAAAACTCCAAGCAATGACTCAGAAAATGATAAACACGATAGCGACCGCTTTGAATGCATCAGGACCACTAGTTGACGCGGCAAAAAAGATCGGTCTAGCGGTTGGAAATGGAATGTTGACTGGATTAAAGGATTTTGCAAAGGAAAACCCTGAGATGGCAGCGGTTATGGCTTTCGTAGCTACGCCGGGATCATTGCCTATGAAGGGAGCTGCGGCTGCGGCTACAGTTGTTATTCCAGGAGCATCGGCTATTGGTGAGAACCTTACCGACTCAAATAAGAACTTCGGCGAAAAAATGTCGACGTTTTTTGGATTGGATGATCTAAGCTTCGACAAGTATATTCATAGTCCGTTTTCACGTGCTCCGGGTTTCGCCTCCGGACTCGACCGGGTACCGTACGATAATTTTCCGGCACGCTTACACTCTGGCGAGACGGTATTAACGCGTACGGAAGCGTCCGCATATCGCGAAGATCAACGCAGCGGAGGCGGCAAGCCTTCCGTTGTCGTCACGGGGAATACGTTCCATGTTCGTAACGACAGCGATATCGATTCGATAGCCGCTAAATTGGCGCACCTTATTGCGCAGTAAAGGAGGCGTTATGTGGAGTTTTGGCTGAAGTTTAATAACGAAGAGGAGACGCTCCAGCTTCCTGTAAATCCCGCTGAGATAACCGTAAACTCGCCGTTCGGATTCGAAGATGTCTCCGTATCTAATTTCGGAGAGTACACGGTGATCGGTAATAATCAGCTTCGTTCGTATACGATATCGTCGTTCTTCCCGCGTGACCATAACGAATCCTTCTGCGCTTACTCCAATCTTCCCGAACCGTGGTCCGCGGCGCGTCAAATTGAACGTTGGCAAAAATCCGGCAAACCTGTCCGATTCGTCGTGACGGGTAGCGCCGGCATTGACATCCCGGCTACAATCCGTAATTTTACATTCGGAGAGCGCGGCGGCGAACCGGGTGACGTGTATTATGCGTTAGAAATGAAGGAATACGTGTTTATCGGCGCTTCCCGTAAGTTCGGAGATGTCGCGAAGAAGTCACCGGAGGTACGGATTGCCGCCATGCGTCCGTCAACGAAGGAAACACCGTCGTCTTACGCGGTTAAAAGCGGAGACTCCTTATGGAAAATCGCGGCCCGTGTTTACGGTAACGGCGATGATTGGCGGAAAATTTACGATAAGAATCGGACGGTAATCGGTGCTAATCCGAACCTATTACAGCCGGGCCAAAAGTTGGTGATTCCGAGTGTCGGTAAAAATTAAGCTTCTATATGACAACGAGTATTATATCGAATCGCTCGTGAAATCCATAACATGGTCCGGAGATGACGGGCTCCCGCACCGGACGTTAATGATTGCGCTTTCTAATACAGTCAATGCGGAGGATCAAGCGGTTAAATTTACGCTCGGTAAGGAACTCCGCTTTTACGTGGAGGAAAATGGAGCCTTCATCGGATTATTTCGCGGAGTCATCTTTTCGTACGATATCGATGATCGCGGGAACGCGACGATAACGGCGTATGACGAGAATGTTTATCTAACGAAGAATTCCGACACGCGGAAATTTACCGGCATGACTGCGTCCGCTTTCGTAAAGGATCTTTGTATCTCCTACGGAATCCCTGTCGGTACATTAGCGGATACGAGTTACGTTATTCCTCGCGCTATATTCCGTGAAGCCGATATATGGGCGATGATTACCGCGGCACTTACGGAAACGCGTAAGCAAAACGGACGCAAATTCCGAGTGTGGACGGAGAGCGGCCGCCTTAATCTTACGGAGAAGAAGGGCACCGTCGTCCGTTGGATGCTCGAAGATGGCGTAAATATACTGAGCGCTAACCGTTCGCAATCAATCGAGGATATGCGGACGTCCGTAAAGGTCATCGGTGGCGACGAGGATAAAAAACCGTTAAGTGCGGTTATGAAGGACGCCTCGTTAATTGCGAAGTATGGAACGATGCAGCACGTTGAGCGAGCGGATATGAAGCTCAATCAATCTCAGATCGAACAACTCGCCAAGCAACGGTTAAAAGACCTCGGGAAAGTTACGGAGGAGGTATCCGTTGAGGCGCTCGGTTTAACGGAAGTCATTTCGGGCGTTTCCGTATATGCTTTCGAGTCCATGACGGAAATTGTTGGCGGCTATTACGTAACAGCCGATACGCATACGTTTGAGAACGGAATACACCGAATGAGTGTAACATTATCGCGTACGGACGACTTGCCGAAACTCGGATATGAGGACGCGTTTGAAGAGGTCAAGGCGAAAAAGAAAAAGAAAAAGGCGAAAGAAAAAAGCGCCACGGATACGTTGATTGAGCAAATCCAAAGGGTGAACGGAGGTTAACGGATGCCTATCGAAATGGTCGAAGGAAGCGGGCGGGCTAAGTTGCGCAGCGTCATTCAGGCGCTCGGCGGTAATTCCGGCGTAGGCATCGAATTTGCGACCGTTCTGGCTCCGTTGCCTGCCATCCGTATAAAAGTCGACAATTGCCCGATTGAGTTCGACGCGGACGACCTCGTTATCAGCGAGCATCTTACGCAACATACCCGGACGGCGTCTATTAGCGGCGGCGCTCCGGTTGACATCGAATACGAAGCGGCATTGAACGTTAACGACCGTATTAGCGTTGCATCGGTAAACGATGGACAGAGGTATATCGTGATTGATCGAATAGGAGGCGTTTAATATGGCGTTTAGTCCGTTAGCAACGGAAGAGGAAAACGCGATAACCGTCGTCCTCCCGCTTAAAACATACGCGCTCGATCTCAACGGAACCATTGACGGCCATGCCGCGATTATGCAATTCGTTGATAAAGCGATTCGCACCGCACGTTACCGATTCGCAATATACGATTTCGACTACGGGTGTGAGATCGAAGACATCATCGGACAGGACGTTTCCGCCGCGCTATTGGAATCAGAAATACCGCGCGCCATACGCGAAGCACTTATCTACGATGATCGGATTGATAACGTATATGGCTTCGAAATAAGAAGAGACTCGGACAAATTGTTCGTGTCTTTTTTTGTGTCGGTAGACAACGAAGTAATTCCGGTGGAGGTGACAATTTAACGTGTACGAAACGCAGACAAAAGCAGCGATCTTACAGCGGATGCTTGACGCGAGCCCGGCGGATATCGATAAACGTCAAGGCTCTGTAACGAACGACCTTCTTTCGCCAGCTTCGATCGAGTTAGCGCTCGCCTATACGGAGCTTGATAACGTTCTATCCGCCGGTTTCGCTGACACAGCGAGCGGACCCTATCTCGATCTACGCGCGAATGAATACGGATTAACGCGGAAGACAGCCGTAAAATCAGTCGGTACACTCACGTTTAGCGGCCCGAACGGTACGGTTATTCCAACGGGTACGATCGCGTCGACGGGCGGAACGACTCCGATTTATTTCGTAACGACGGCAGCCGGCACGATAAGCGGCGGGGTGATTACGGTTAATGCGGAGGCTCAGAGCGCGGGGGCAAGCGGTAACGTTTCGATCAACGCGATTAACGTACTCCTCGGCGATCTCGTCGGTATTGTAACGGTCGCAAACTCGGTTAACTTTGATGCCGGCGCGGATCAGGAGTCGAACGCGGCGCTACTCGCGCGATATCTCGAACGGGCTCGGCGGCCGGCAACGTCAGGCAACGCGAATCAATATCATCAATGGGCGCTCGAAGTGCCGGGCGTATCCGATGCGAAAGTGTATCCGGTTTGGAGCGGCCCCGGTACCGTTAAAGTCGTGCTTCTCGACGATGAAAAAACCGCGCCGGCTCCGTCAGTTGTTACAGAAGCAACGGCTTATATCGAGTCGCAACGTCCAATAGGCGCAACGGTAACAGTGGCGGGTGCAACGGAAGTCGCGATAAACGTTAGCGTAGACGTGACACTGGCGCCGGGCGCGACGCTTCCGCAAGTTAAGGCGCTAATCGAATCCGGAGTTAAGGCGTACCTCGCAACGCTCGCGTTCGTCGACCCACTCGTTCGTTATACGCGGATCGCTAACGTAATCCTCGATATTCCGCCAATTATCGACTACGTGAGTTTAACAGTAAACGGTGGCACGTCGAATATACCGATCGCTGACGGCAGCGTGGCGGTTCTTGGGACGGTGACGGTTACGTAATGCGGACACTTGGCGAAATTAACCGCGCAATGCACGATTATCTGCCGCTTTATTACGCGGACGTGGCGCCGGCAAATAACGTGATTGACCGAGAAGCGGACGAGTTGGCCGCGATTAATTCCGCGGTATATAGCGTCCTCGACCAGTTTTTTATCGATACCGCTACGTGGGGAATTGACCGGTGGGAACGGATTTTCGGCGTAGCTGTTGACGAATTAAAGCCGATCGATCAGCGGCGCTCCGTTATTAAATCGAAGCTGCGCGGAGTCGGTACGGTTACACCGGCGCTAGTCGAGCAAGTTGCGGAAGCTTACGATAATGGCGACGTAACTGTTACGGAGAATAATGCGACATATACGGTGACGATCACGTTTATCTCAACGCTTGGAATTCCGCCCAACCTAGCGGATATACAGGCGGCGATTCGCGATATCTTACCGGCTCACCTCGTGGTTAATTACGTGTTCCGTTTTTTGACGTGGAACGAAGTTAACGCGAAAAATCTAACGTGGTCCGCGTGGACGGCACTTAATTTAACGTGGAATCAACTGGAGGTATATACGTAATATGGCGACTACAACACCGCGATTATCATTACCGCGACCGGTCGGGACGGATACGTTTACGCTCGCGTCTCAGCAGGCGCTGATTGATGCTATCGATTCGGGAGCGGCTTCTCTCACAGAACTGCAATCATTGGGATATAAAAATTCGGTACGCGCTGCAACCATCGGAAACATTACATTATCTGGAACGCAGACCATCGACGGTATCGCGCTGATTGCAGGCGATCGAGTTCTAGTCAAGGCGCAGTCTACGGCATCACAAAATGGAATTTACGTAGTGGCGACGGGAGCTTGGTCACGTGCTTTAGACGCAGATACAAGTGCGAAAGTTATAACCGGGTTTGAAGTGTGGGTAAGCGAGGGGTCAACGCAGGCTGACACAAAATGGGGACTCGTTACAAACGCTCCGATTACGCTAGGGACAACGGGACTCTCGTTTCAACAAATCCCTACGAAATTAAACAGCGCGACTAATAGCACGAGCACAATAGAAGCCGCAACTCCAAGTGCGGTAAAGACCGTAAACGACGCACATAACGATTTAGATATTTTACATTGGATGGGGGTATAACGATGGCACTAACTAAAAAGAAAATGTATGCCGGAACACTAGCCACGGGAAGCGCAACGCTCTATACTGCCCCGGCTGCGGGCGCAATGGTCAAAGAGGTTGTGGCGACGAATAAAACCGCTGTTGCCGTCAATGTAACCATAGTTATTGCGGGCGTATCCGTCCTTACTGGTTATACACTTGATGTCGCGGGAACGAAAGATGCGACGGTTATCCTCGCGCTCTCAACGGTAATTAACAGCGGTGATCTAATTACAGGGCTTGCAAGCGCTGGAAGTTCTGTAGATTGCATCATCTCTGGCGTGGAGGGATAAACACATGCAAAGAGGACTTAAAACAATAGGTAATGCCGGGATAAGCAATAACGTTGGTGGACTAACCAACTTTTTCGGCGATGGTTCAGACGGAGCATTTAACCCAGCAACGATACTCAGTACGGGGACGACAGCGCCTAATGGCGGGACAGTGGCTAATCTGTGGGATATGAACGCGGGGACGATATTCACAACCAGTACCCTTTCAAATGCATCCGATCAAGTGTTATTCCAAATTGACTTTAGCAGTCAACAGTATCTTAGCGGCAGCGCCGGGTCTTCGCCGACTGGTATGCGAATATTCGTCGGAACTATTTCAGTGGGAACAAGAACATTATCATTGCAATGGTCAGATAATGCGTCTACTTGGACTGAAGTAGGAACCACCCCGATTACTACAGCTGATGCGAATTCTGGTCTTTCGGGGGGGAATCAATATCGTAGATACTGGCGGTTAGTGTTAAAAGCGGGTGGATCAAATTGCACATTTAGTTGTCAAGGGGTCGCAATAAATTATAATGGAGCGATTGCCCCTTTTGATACTCAAACAAATTTTGTATGGCGACTCATGTATCCTGTCACAATCCATAGTGGAATCGTAATCAAACAATACTCGTCGTTGACTCTTCCAGCTGGATACGCAATGACCACGGACAGCCCATGCCGCGGTCTTATTATTTACTGTCAAGGTAACGCGGATATAACGGGTACAATCGACATGTCGCAAAAAGCCGGGTTAGCGCCGAACGGCGAAGTCATCCCGATGCTCGTTACTAAGAAAGGGCAGTACAATGCGAAAACATCGTCACTGCTTCATTTTAATAACAGCATTACAGATGATAATGGCAAAGTATGGACAAACAATGGTGCAGCAACATTTGATTCAACAAATAAAAAATTTGGAAGCCACGCCATTTCGTTAAATGGTACGAATCAATGGATCGATACTCCTGCAAGTGATGATTTTAGTTTTGGTAGTGGTGATTTTACAATTGATTTTTGGATGAGACCGAATAGCTTTGCGGCGCTGGGTTACGTATTTGGTAGCGCGGATGTAAATACCGCATATGGTTCGATAGGTGTCGCTACTACTACGACTCCGAGAATTCGACTAATCTACCACAAGCAAGGTGATCCATCACAAATAACAGCAGACGGTACCACATCACTAAATACAGCAACTTGGTATCATGTTGCAATAGTTAAATACGGTGAATACCTGAAGTTATACTTGAACGGGAACGCTGAGATATCCGTTTTAGCACAGGGAATGCAAATCCAGCGTTGCCTTAATAAATTTGCGATAGGACGTGCTGGAGAATACACGTCGAATAATTTTAACGGCTGGATCGACGAATTCCGCGTAGTCAAAGGCAAAGCAATGTATACAGCCAATTTTACACCGCCTGTCGCAGAATACACCTACACAGCCACGTACACCGACACGCCGAAGACACTGGAGAAATACTATCAACTTACGACAGTGCTACAAGCATTGCGTGGTGGTTACGGCGGGAATGGAGGATATGGCGGCGGCTCAAGTTTCAGTACAGGGAGACAAACACAAGTTGGAATCGGCGGCTCTGGCAGATTGAATGCCGGTGGATTTGGCGGAGGAGGCTCTGGCGGAGCTGCGTCTGACCCATCAACTCAAAATATGACGGGCGGTCAAGGTGGAAGTATTCTGTATAGTGAACTTGGTGGTGGTGTTGGTGTGACGTTATCTAAACAAGTTGCCGTCGATTGTAGGTTTTATGGACTCCCAGGGTCTAATGGAAGTGGCGGTGGTGGTGGAATGGGTTCTGGTACAAACGTTTCAGTTTCTTCAGCAGGTGGGTCCTGTTTTGGTGGTGGTGGGGGCGGTAGTGGTGGTTGCGTATCTTCTGGTTCTACGTCAGTCGGGAGTAATGGTCAATATTCTGGAGGATTGATAGAAATAGTGTGCGGTAATAACATCACAATTAATTCCGGTGGAGTGCTATCGGCTAATGGTGGTAATGGTGGAAACGGGGCCGCGGGTAATTATAGTGGCGGTGGAAGCTGTGGTGGAGGCGGTGGTGGTGGTGGCTCTGGAGGCGGAGTTATCGCATTATTTTATAAGGGGGCCTATACAAACAATGGAACTGTCCAATCAAATGGTGGTGTAGGAGGTTCCGGAGGCGCGCTTGGTTCTGGTGGAGAAGCAGGCGGCGCAGGCACATCCGGCAGCGCAGGAACCATCCATACTCAACAAATCGCATAGGAGGCTAATATGAGAGCCATATATATTTATAACCCACACAGCGCGCCAGAGGTTGCGCTTATTTCTCGTGTACAAACGGAGCTTGGCGGGTACGTTGAGATCGTGCCGATCGATGAGGCTCCTGATCTTGTCAGGCGGCTTGTACGGGAGACTCCGGCGTTTATCTCGGCTGACGAACACTTGCAAGGGCAAGCGCTACTTGACGAAGGAGTAGACGGAAAACTACTGCTTACCGCAATCTTATATCAACGCATGGAAGCGGACGAGCTTGCTATCCATCAAGCTGAGACGCATCGTCTAGATAATTTAATCAATGTGGAAAAAGCTACGGCTATCGACGAATATACGCTCGAATTAATTGACGGAGGTGTGATTTAATGCGGACACTAGTCGAAAGTTTAAAGCGGCTTTATAACGCCGATCCCCCGAAGGTTACGATAGAAAAACTGGACGCACTCCTAGCCGAAGGGAAGATCACGCAAGCCGAATACGAATATATTACGGTATCATAACGGAGGTTTACGCAATATGAACGGACAATCGATAATCAACGTAAGCGCCGGGCTCTTGGGCGCTTTTATTACGTTCGCTTTCGGACACTGGACGGAGGCAATGACGTTCCTACTCGTGGTAATCGCGGCGGACATCGTTTCCGGAATCTCCGCATCTATCGCGGAAGGGACCGGCGTTAAATCGTCAATCGGACGCCGAGGCTTCGCGAATAAGGGTCTTATGATTCTCGTTATCCTCGTCGCCCATCGTGCGGATGTTTTGCTCGGAATCGACGTCGTCATGGGCAGCGCAATTTACTTTTACGTTGCGAACGAACTACTCTCCGTTATCGAAAACTACGGTCGTGCGGGCTTGCCGCTGCCGGACGTCGTTAAACGTTTAGTAACGGTGCTTCGCGAAAAGGGAGGCGTGAGTGATAATGGCGAAATCCGCGGTAAACCGACGGACGTTTAAGCGGTACACACTCGAAGAATACATCACGCAAGCCCTAGCGCCAGCAGCCGCACGAGTCCGTTTCTCCGAGGTTCACGTACACGGAACGTGGAAGCCAACGATCGCCCAATTCCGTAAGGATGGCGGCTTAAAAATCGTTCAGGCAATGTGGCGTTTCCATACGGGTACGCGCGGTTGGTCGGATATCGGGCAGCACGCAACGGTTGATCCGGACGGCTACGTATGGGAAGGACGCTCACTACTCGTTCCCCCTGCGTCAGCCGAAGACTATAACGACTCTGATAATGACGGCGTGCATCCGTTCATGTTCGAGATGGTCGGAAACTTTGACCGCGGCTGCGAACGGTTAGAGGGTGCACAACTCCGAACGGCGCTCGGATTATGCCGCGCGGTGATGACGCTAATGGGGCGCGGAACTGAGATCGTCCACTTTCACCGCGATTACACGAGCGCGAAAACGTGTCCGGGTAGCGGCGTCGACCGCGCGCAATTCATCGCGGGAGTGGTGGCGCTTGGCGCGGTACCTACGAAACCAATAACGGAGGTTAAACCGAAGATGAACGTTAAGGATGCGGAAAAAGTTATCGCGCATTTATCTGCGGCGTGGGGAGCGGCGAAAGTAACGGATAGGCCGGAGATACACCGGTTAGCGGATGAGGTGCGGAAAGTGGCGGGGATATCCGTTGGAAAATAATTGAATAGTAAACGCGACCCTTCGGCAGGAACTACGTATATATTCGTAGAATCTTGTCGAAGGGTCTTTTTTTGTTTATTCTAAGAATTGGGTGATATGAGGATGCACATCGACGGAAAAGTAAAGCCGGTAAATAAAGGTGATCATAAAAAGAAAAGAGAACAAGGCGATAAAATTTTATACTGGGCACTTGGGGTAATTATTCTACTTATAATTATAGCGGGGATATTCGCAAGTAACGGTAGCAATGAAAATCCCGTGGCTACGTCTTCTTCGCCTATTTCGATCGTTGAAACGCCCGCGGCCGCTATAATCCCCGTTTATAAACTAGGTCAGGACGCCAAGGCCGGAACGTTTACGTATAAAGTTTCCGGAGTAACCGTTACGGACGTGCTCAAATCGGGGTATGACGAAACGAAAACGGAGGACCAATTCGTAGTTGTAAAGATACGCATAACTAACGGTGATGTAAATCCGCGCGATATAAGCGCTAATTCATTCGAGCTGCGCGATCAATCCGGCAATTCATACAAGGCGTTTGACCGCAACAGCAACGTAGGCAAGGACGAGCCGCTATATTATGAAACGCTAAATCCCGGATTAAGCCGGACGCGCGTCGTCATATTCGAAACACCGGCGGGCATTAGCGGATTAACATTACGCGCGGACAGCGGTGTCGCGTTAGCTGGCGGAGAGTTCATCGACATAGACCTCGGACAATAAGCGTTAATTAGGCGGCTCACTTGCGGAATAAACCCCGTAGGTGGGTCGTTTTTCTTCGTTTAATTGACGTAATTACCTCGCGGTGATATTATCGGATTAGGTTATGGGGCGCGCTATTTTCGAGTAACGACGCCGGCATAACGCAGGATTCGGATAGCCTCCGTTTAACCCTTCGGTAAGCATCCGTAAAAGTGTTCCGCGAACGCACCTAATAAGACGTGCTTGATACGACGGATAACGTAAGACGCCGTAGGCATATCGATTTTTGCCTCCGCTCGTCAAACTTAAAATCCTGCGGTAGGTGACTACCGTACGGGTTCGACCCCCGTCCTCGGCACCACATACTTAATCAATGAATCGAGAAGTTCCTCAACCTTGGGGAGCTTCTTTTGCTATAATTAAGGTCAATAGTTGGGAAAGCGGAGGGTTAGTATGGGGACAGGCCTACTTGCGGGGCTGCAGAATGACTGGGGAAAATTGCTGAGGGATGAGCAGGAAAAGCCCTACTACAGACAGCTTATTCAGCGCGTGGGGGAGAATTATCGGGAGCAGACCGTGTATCCGCCCCAGACGGACGTCTATCGTGCGCTTGAGCTAACCGCTTATGCGGATGTTAAGGTAGTTATTCTAGGTCAGGATCCGTATCACGGACCACATCAGGCTCATGGACTAAGCTTCTCGGTACTGCCCGGCATTAAATTGCCGCCATCGCTAAAGAATATATTCAAAGAATTGCAGGAGGATATCGGCTGTCCGATTCCCAACCACGGATTTTTGGAGCATTGGGCGAAGCAAGGGGTGCTTCTGCTAAACAGCGTACTTACGGTACGGGAAAGTGTGCCGAACTCTCACCGCAAGCTGGGATGGGAAACTTATACGGATAAGATCATTAGTCTTCTTAATGAGCGTGAAAAGCCTGTGGCATTCGTCTTATGGGGCAAGCATGCACAAGATAAAGGGCGTTACATCGACGAGACCAAACATTTCGTGCTGAACTCGGTGCATCCCAGTCCATTATCGGCCTATAACGGCTTCTGGGGGAGTCGGCCTTTTTCAAAATGTAATGCTTTCCTGCGTGAGAAAGGTCTTGAGGAGATTGATTGGTATATTCCGATTTTGGAGGATGGTAAATAAATGGGTACAGCCAGATGGCTAACCCCGGCTTCGGGATACTTGGAAGGGTATACGCACACGTTGAATCCTTATGTCGGTTGTTCGTTTGGTTGCTCTTATTGTTATGTTCGCCGATTGCCGGTAGGTTTGTTCCGGAGCGAGCCGTGGGGGAGTTGGGTGGATGCCAAGAAAGCCGAACCGCTGAAGCTTATGAGCGAGTTGGCTAAAGCCAAAAGCAAAGGGTCCGTCGCCATTTTCTTCTCATCGGCAACGGACCCTTATCAGCCTATAGAGGTTAGCGCGCAAGTTACGCGATCCCTGCTCGAGGTTATGGTGGATGAACCGCCGGATTTCGTTCTACTGCAGACAAGAAGCCCTCTTGTTGTCCGTGATATGGATTTGCTTCAGCAACTGAAGGATAGAGTGAGGGTGAGCATGACGGTTGAAACCGACCGCGAGGACGTTAGGCGCGTTCTGACGCCTTCAGCGCCTCCGTTGGCAGGTAGGTTGAATGCATTAAGGCAATTAAGGGATGCAGGGATCGACACTCAAGCGGCGGTGTCGCCCATATTGCCGCATACCCCGGATTTCGCGCGGTTACTGTCTGTTACGGCTCCCCGAGTTGTCGTAGACGACTTCTTCAGCGGTGACGGAAGCGGCGGCCGACGCAGCGAGGTGCTCGGAATGAGGCCAATATTCGAACAAAACGGATGGATCTCATGGTACGATCCATCCGTCATAGGGAGATTTGTGGACAGTCTCAGGCCATATATGCCTGAGGCTGCTATCGGTGTTAATGCGGCAGGTTTCGCACCGCCTGAATACAAAGTTGCTTACTGTCCCGAAGATACGGAAGTTGCATTAGATCCGGCAGAAACCGAGTCGGAAGGTTGAAGCTGCCCCAATACCGGCTTGTAGCTCGACGGAACGTAGGTAACGGCTTTCACTTCGGTAATCACTTGCGCGAACATTTTATCGGGATCTGGAAGCACCGCTTTATAACTGATGATGGCTTCGCCTTTTACGAACTGGATGCCTGTAATTTCGATGCCATAACCCGGATTGGGGGCTAAAGCGGCAATCGTAACCCGAGTTACGGTATCCGATTCTTTGTCCGAAGTTAATTTAACGTCATTTAAGACCGGAGTTTCAGGAATTGGCGCAGGTTTCGTATTCTTGATAAAGTTCACGGTTCTGGCAATCATGGTCGAAGCTTCAGCGGTTGTGACGCTGTTCTTAGGGTGGAACTTTTGTTTGTTATCGAGCGTAACAATCTTAGCAATCAGCAATTTCTGAATGCTGTCCATATACCCTTTCGTAACTTGGTTAGCGTCCGCGATTTCCTGGAAAATTTCAATCCATGCATAATCCCCCTTGTGGCTCAAAGCGCCAAACAGCCACTTGACGAACTGTTCTCTAGTCACTTTGGCGGAGGGATTAATATCTTTCGGAAGATCTAGCCCGTTAAACTGGGCGATTATGAAGCTTCCCGCATAAGAGGCGTTGTCTTTGACCTTAGTATAATAGTCGCTTGCCTTCGGTTCTTTAATAAAACGAATGTTATCGATGTTTAAATCCAAGCCTTTCACGATCAAGGTTACTGCCGTAGCCGCATCGATACTGTTCTTCTCATTGTGTTTGTTCCAGTCGTCATTGCCTTTATGGGCATAAGCGGAACCGCTTAATGCCATACTGAAAATCGCAACTAGCATAAGGTACATTATCGGCTTCTTCAACAATTTGTTCATCATGGTATCCCTCCAAATAATATAATCATTTCCCAATGGGTACCCTCTAGACGGCGTCCGGATGGAAAATGTTGCGGTTTATTCGAAGATTGCCGTCGAAGAAGCTGTAATCGGCAATTCACACCTCCAAGAAGTAAGGAAGGTGTAGTTTATGAAGCGCTCGTTGATCTCGTAATGGACAAGATTTGTAGCGGCGTCAAAAGAGGCACATCAAACCGTTTTTCGTTTATTCGAATAACTCATCCATGAGTTGCTGAATTTCCTGTTTTTTCCTGGCTGTTTCCCGACTGTCTAGACGAATTTCTCCATCCTCCAGTATGACGGCATCCCCTGCCTTAATGCCATGCGGTAAAGACGCCCTTGGAAAATCCTTCGTTATCCCGCCGATTTCGATAATGGCCATTTCACCTTCAAACCGATCGATCACTCCGCGCTCCATCATTTCACCTTCACGAATGAGATTTTATTGCCATCGCTTATTGCGGTAACCGTGCCGTTCAAATCCGTCCTATAGATCGTAATATCTGAGGCTTTGAGCCGGTTTAAGATGGCCGAGGTCGGATGCCCGTAACTATTGTGTCCAACGCTGATAACGGCGTATGTGGGAGAGACGGCTTTGAGAAAAGCGGCTGAGGTGGAGGAGTTGGAACCGTGATGGCCCACCTTTAAGACATCCGCTCGTAAAAGTTGTTTCGCCTCGATCATGTCCGACTCCGATTTCTTCTCGGCATCGCCGGTGAAGAGAAACTTATTATCGCCATAGGTAAGATGAAGGACCGCGCTCCAATCATTCAGGTCGTCGCCATAAGCTCTAACGGGTCCTGCAAACTTGGCTGCTATGCCTTCAAGCGATAAAACAACACCGGATTTAGCTTCTTTAATGGTTAAACCCTGATTTTTCACGGCTAACAGGAAGTCTTTGAAGGTATCGGTCGTGTGCGACACTTTGGGGGCGTATACAGTACTAACTTTAAAGTTTGCGAGTACGGTGTCAAGTCCGCCGACGTGATCCGCATCGGGATGAGTGGAGATCATGACTTCCAAATCATCAACGCCAAGCTGCTTAAGGTAATCAACGACTATAGGCCCTGCCTCATTTTTGCCGCCGTCTATCAATATGTCTTCTCCTGCAGCCGTCTTTATGTAAGTGGAGTCGCCTTGTCCGACGTTAAGGAAATAAACCGATAGCTTTCCTTTTTCCGGCGCTTTGATTTGATCGGCTTTGATTGGACGGCTTACCGAAGAAGCGCTTGAGTCGCTCGTGAAAGTCGAGGGACTGGAAGTTGGTTGTTTAATGTTCGTACAGTTTGTACTTATTATGGTTATCAAGAGCATAACAAGGGCGGGACATACTTTGCGCATGGGAATTGTCTCCTGTGTCATCGGGGATAGAGCAATTTTACAATGGCACGAGGCGGACTTACAGGTAATTATTATCAAATAATAAAAAAAGAAGCCTCGACATGCAAGGCTTCAGCCTATTACGGAATGGTAAAGCAAACTTATGAATTACGAAACGGTTTCCTTCTTTGCGGCAGTTTTGCGTTTGTTTCGGCCGGTAGTCGCGGGAGCCGGCGTTTTGGCGGCTTCAAGGCTGGCCTGGAGGGCGGCCATCAGGTCAATAACATTCGTTCTTTCGGCAGCAGGGGAACTGACGATATCAATTCCTTTCCCGGCAATTTTCTGTTGGATGGCATCCGTTAGCGCAACTCTGTAGTCATCGGTATATTTCTCCGGTTCGAACTTTGCAGACAATTGCTCGATTAGCATCTTGGCCATTGACAATTCTCGTTCGTTGACTTGCCCTGCTTCCGGTAAATTAGGCACTTGCTGCAATGCGCGTATTTCATCCGGATAGTGCATGGTCTCCATACAGATGCAATTTTCTATTGCTCGAATCGCGGCTAGGCTGCTTTTGCTGCGAATGGAAATTTTTGCGATCCCGATTTTGCCCGATTGTTTGATTGCCTCCAGCAGCAGGCTGTAAGCGCCGCCTCCTGCCATATCCGGGGACAGATAATAAGCCTTCGCGAAGTAAATGGGATCGATGTCAGTAAGATCGACGAAATCCAATATTTGAATGGTTTTATTCGTATCGGGTTTAATGGCCTCAAGCTCTTCTTCGTTAAAAATGACGAATTTGCCCTTCTCGTACTCGAATCCTTTGACGATTTCTTCGTATTCCACTTCCTTCTCGCAGTGTTTGCATGTTTTGACGTGAGAGATCGGGGTGCCGCATGTTTTGTGTATGTTTTTGAAATGGATATCCTTATCTTCCGTTGCCGTAAACATCTTAACGGGCACATGAACAAGACCGAAGCTGATCGCGCCTTTCCAAACCGTATGCATACCGCCACTCTCCTTTTGGTTCAGTGTTCCCAATTCAGCTCAAAAGTTGATGTGAAGAAGAGCGGTTTTTTTATGGTTTTTATGATGGAAATAGCCTGGAGAATGCATAAGAGGAAACTCAAGGAAGCATAATACGAGGGAAATTAGTGGAGGTGAGATAATATGGCAAACGATCGCAATTCAAACCAACTCGTCGTTCAACAAGCCCGGGCCGCACTTGACCAACTGAAATTCGAAGCTTGTCAGGAACTTGGCATCCAGATCCCTCAAGACGGATATTATGGGAATATGATGACGAAGGATACCGGTCGTATCGGCGGTAACATCACAAGACGTTTGGTTCTAATAGCAGAACAGCAATTGGCTGGACAGTTTAATCGTTAATAACTCAGGACATAAGAAGAGCAGAGAGGCTTCCTCCTGCTCTTTTATTATGACCCACAACAATAACCACGATCGAGAGGGTTGAAAATGGCACGAGAACTTGAAGAATTGCTCCGACAAATCGAGCAGATGAGAAGCGAACTTTATGAATTGATTAACGGTAAACGGTTCACGGATCAGGAAGTCATTGTTGCAAGCCAGATGCTTGATTCTATATTAAACGAATACCAGCGTTTATTAGCAAGAAAATCTAAAGAATAACGCACGAACATCGTACTCATATATTTGGCGAAGATAAATAAAATAGTGAAAGGTCATTTGGGAGTGGGAGGGAAGCTAATTGAAGTATAGGAAATTGGGAAATACCGGACTAAAGGTTAGCGAAATCAGCTTGGGAAGTTGGCTTACTTACGGAGGGTATGTAGACAATCACCAGGCAATCGCAACAATCGTTAGGGCGTATGAGCTTGGAATTAATTTTTTTGACACGGCAAACGTGTACCGGCGGGGTGAATCCGAGCAGGTCGTTGGCAAAGCGCTGGCCATGTATCCGCGATCGTCTTATGTGCTGGCAACGAAAGTTAGAGGGCCGATGGGAGAGCTCTCCAATGATCAGGGGCTGTCCCGCAAGCACATCATAGAACAGTGTCACGCTTCTTTGCGACGTTTAGGCGTGGAATATATTGACTTATACTATTGCCACTATCCCGACGCGGACACACCGATGGAGGAGACATTGAGAGCGATGGACGACTTGGTTCGACAGGGGAAAGTTCTTTATGTCGGAATCAGCAACATGTCCGCTTTGGAAATTTCAAAAGCGGTGTCCATTAGAGAAAAGCATGGGTTGCATCCGATCGCAGCAAATCAGCCATTATACAATATGTTCACAAATGAAATCGAACATGAAATTATCCCATTATGCGAACGGAACGGGATAGGGCAAGTTGTCTATTCTCCGCTAGCCCAAGGCGTCCTCTCAGGTAAATACCGTTCTATCGCCGAAATTCCTCCGGCCAGCCGAGCATCCGATAGAGATGGTTATCAAGCGGTTCAGTCATGGCTTAAGGAAGAATTTCTGATCAAAGCGAGAAGACTGCAGCTGATTGCTGCCGAGTTCGGCCTTACTTTGTCTCAAATGGCGATCGCATGGACTCTGCGAATGGCTAACGTATCAAGCGCAATTATCGGAGCGAGCCGTCCGGAACAGGTAGAAGAGAATGTTCGAGCGTCAGGGGTTCGTCTTAAAGAAGAGCAATGGGTTCGTGTTCATTCCGCTCTGATTGACCTTTAGAGTTGTAGTAAAATAGAAAAGAGCAGGAGGATATCCTCGCTGCTCTTTTATTATTGCCGTTTTATCTAAAATTTGCTTGTCCGGCCAATTGTTGTTCAGCGATTTGCACTAAGCGGCGCGTGATGTTACCACCGATACGACCTGCGTCTCTAGAAAGTAAATCTCCGTTATAACCATCCTTCGAGAATTGAATCCCGAGTTCTTGGGCTGCTTCATACTTCATTTGATCTAGTGCAGCACGGGCTTGTTGAACAACGAGTTGATTCGAATTACGATCGTTTGCCATTATTGTCTCACCTCCACTATTTGCCACTTATTATGCTTCTCTAAATATTTTTCTATCCATAAACATACCGGCTAAAGTTCAACTTTATCTAGCGAATCGACGCAATTTTAATCCTCTGGCGTTCGATCAAGGTAAAGGTGTGTTACTTCGGTTGAGTCTCCGCGGTCCTTTTCTTCTGCTGTTGCATCTTCTTCAAGGGTATTGTGCGTGTCAATGCTTGGTGCGATCGTCGGTTCGTGATCTTTTTCTATTGACATGGAAGTCACGCTCCTAGGTTTGAGGATTGATCCCGCAGGAATCAGAATAGCCGTCGTTTTCTTTCATTTCCTGAAGCTCGTCGCTCATCTCATCGTCATGAGGCATTTCAGCAACTATCTTTACCGTTCGTACTGGGTAGTCTAATTTTTCTTGGGTTTCATCTGTTTGATTGATTTTATCCATTAATTTGTCTCCTTTCATTTGTAGGGAATGACGCTATTCTGAGTCATTTCGGTAATGAGGGTGAATTGGCGGAAACAAAAATTCGTTCTCTTGAGGGTCGTCTGATCTTTCGTTGTCATCGGGCATTTCAGCAGTAAGCTTTACTTTTTGTGCATCATCGTTTTGATTATTGTCTGTCATGGGTAAGCTCCTTTGCTGGATGGCATTACCACATCATTCTTTGCTTCAGCAAGTCGGTTTATACTGTGACCCCCACCCTGTCAAGATGGGGGACGGAATAAGGGGTATCCTCAAAAAGTCTGAAAGTTATTCTTAACAAGAAAACAGTAGAATGTAGACTCGAAATGGGTATATTATAGTATCAGGCGGTGATACTACGGAATATGAAGATCAGATGTTGTTTGGGATGACATCGTGTCTTTGTTTCGTGGGTGTGGCGTAACTGTCTCGGAGGGGAGTGGGTCCCGAGTGCGCGCAGAACTAGATGATGTTAAGGCGACGTTTCATCGACCTCACCCGCAGAGAGTGACGGATAAAGGCGCTTTGAAGTCTGTTAGAAAATTCTTATCGGAAGCAGGTGTTACACCATGATGGAGTACAAAGGGTATATAGGACGTGTAGAGTATGATGATGAAGCCAAAATATTACACGGCGAAGTAATTAACATTAGAGATGTGATTACATTTCAGGCTACGAATGTAGATGATATTGAATCTGCTTTTAGGGATTCAGTTAATGACTATATTGATTTTTGCGCTGAAGAAGGTGAAGAACCGGAAAAGCCGTTCTCTGGAAAGTTTGTGGTTCGCTTAACGCCTGAGCAACATAGATTAATCTCTTTGGCTGCTAAAGTGTCTGATAAGAGCTTAAACTCATGGGTTACAGAACATTTATACCGAGATGCAGAGAAAGAGCTTGAAGATCATGGATTAAAAACTTCTTTTATAGCCGGTCTGGTTAAATAATCATATCTTGTACACCATAAAATATTTCCCTCATATGTCGGTCCAATCGCTTCTTACAATGAGAAATCGAATTATTTCGACTCTCTTTGGTTAGGCGATATCTGGATCGGCATTTTTTATTCTGATTAAATGAGATTTCAGGTGATTAATTTTCTGACGAAGATTTGAATTATGAAATAAGAAAAAGAATGAACAATAAAAAGAAGCCCTATTGTACAAGGCTTCTCGGGTTTAAGTATATGGTGATCTGAACAGGGATCGAACCTGTGACCCCCACCCTGTCAAGATGGTGCTCTCCCAGCTGAGCTATCAGATCATGTTTTTAACAGCGACAGGTAATATCTTACCAACTCTTAAGGGGAAAGTCAATCCAAATCCGAGAACTTTTTTTGTATTATTCACGCCAACCTCAGGGAGCCCGATATTCCTTCTTAATGTGTGCTTTTTCGTTACAACCTAACGTACATATGTAACAATAGTATTCCGGCGGGAGGAACGTTGGATGAGGGATGCGGCGTTGCTTATGGTGTGGCTGGTCGGCCTTTTTGGGTTGATCGGCGGTGTTCTTGCGGCTGTTGCGCGATTCGTGAAAAAGGATTCCGTGAAATACGATAAGCAATTTACTTGGATAGCGTATAGCAGCTTATGGGGAAGCAATCGAAATAAAGACCCTGACGATGATGGTGAATGATTGATTGAAACATGAGGGGCGGTTTAAGCCATTAACGACGTAAACCACCCCTTATTCGTTTATTCTTCTTCATCCCATTTACGGGAATAGGCTTTCTTGGTAACCCATAGGACAACCCAAATGAGCAAGACGGCAATGACACCGGCAAAAATATACGTGGCAAGCAATGGATAACTTCCTTTCGTGCGAAGGTATTACTCTATCATACCGAATTGTCCGGCAAATGTTAACTGGTCCACATCGTAGATACGGTGCTGCTCCACGAACTTCATAGGTCCGGTGCGTCCAACAAAGTCAGGCTGGTCGTCGCCGTAATGCATGAGGAATACCCGCTCTTGGATCGCTTTGGGCAAGGTGAGCAATTGAGACAAGCAAGCATGTACGACCCCCGGGGGATGCAACTGGCAATCGTGAAAGATGACCCGAACATCCCGGTCGTTCACTAAGGAGTTAAGCAAGTCCGAATCGAATACGGTGTCGCCGGAATAAAAAAAGAAGTCGTTAAACAGCAAAGAGTAATTTGCCTTATTGGGTATATGGCGGGTAGCGATCAATTCGACATGCAAGCCAGGCAATAAGTCATGCGGCTGTCCAACCGATAGGGGACGGACATCAAAGAAATCATGCAACGTTTCGGTTTCGTCCTGCTGAAGACCGCCTTTTAACGAATGTTCCCACAGCGTCTCCACTAATGTATCGGCTAAAAACAAAATAGGCTTGCGGCCGAAGATGTATTTCATTTGGAAAGCAAGCTCTTCAAGTCCTCCGATATGATCGGCATGAATGTGTGTAAGGAGTATGGCGTCAAGGTCATTAAAGCTGTAACCGAGCTCGTACAGCGCTTTAGGAGCGGTAATGCCGCAATCCACCAGAAGGGTTAATCCATCGACGGTAAGCAGCGCGTTGTTATTATTGAAGACTTTGGCAAAGGCACTGCCTGTTCCCAACATTTGAATCTTCAAATCGATACCCCCTACACATGGACGCGGTTCTCTCTAAGATATAGCTTTTACCAATGTACCATAATTTACCGTGCCGCGTAACAAGATTGTGCAAAAAACATAGTCGGATTGTTGTGACGCTTTGGGCGGAATCGGCATAGTCTGAGGGGAAGTTAATTTCGCCTTAGCGCCTTGCGAGAGGAAGATTCCGATGTCGAAAGCGAAGACCAAGAAGAAGTCAACTGCCGCGGCAGAAAATAGAAGAGCGCAAATGAAAATCGTTACGTCCGATACTTGCGCGGTTTGCAAAACCCCATGCGCCAGAGGTTTGGCTTATTTGGACAAAATGAGTTCCTCCGGCGCGATGGGTTACGGTGTTCCATGCGTATTAACATTACCGGGACGCAAGCCTTAATAGCGTCCATTTCCCGGGCAAGCGCAAGCTTCGCCAGGAAGCGACAATAATGGTTTTGCCTTTATAAAAAAAACTCCAGAAATTTTTGGCTTTCGTGCGCAACTTTCCGCCGGACCGTCGGTATAACCAAGTACAGACACGCAATTGAGTCGGTGAGACGGAGGATGCTGATCATGAAAGTCCGTAAAATTATCCTATTAACTTTAATATTTACATTGATCTGTGGCAGCGCTGTATTCGCAGATTCCATTACTCAGAAAGTACGTGTTTTGTTGAATAAGAAGGAAGTTGATGCGGCAAGCGTACTCGTAGATAACAAGCCTTACATTTCAGCTAAGCTAGTTGCTGATAAGCTTCAAGCGATTTTGCTTTGGGATGAGAGCAACAAGAAAGTCACTATTTATAAACCCAATGTCCATATGCTTACTAAAAACAAGGATAACGACATTTTCGGCGTTGTAAATAAAGACAAGGATCAGAAAGTTAAGTTCAATGTTTTTACGCAGATAGACACGCTTAAAGCGGAAATAAGCGCATTTAAATGGACAATCGTGGATCCTTACCAAGAAGAAACATTAATTGAGGCGCGGAGTTCGGATGATAAGGATTTTCCCGATTCCGGCAAAGATAACTTCTGGGTCAATAGCAAGGATATTTCATACACGTTTGATAGCGCTGGTTCGTACTTGATTCGTTTCTGGATGAAACCCGTAGGTGAGTCCTCTTACCAAGTTGTCTCGGAAAAAGTCATAACATCCAAATAAAATAGATGAAAACGTCCGAACCCCTTCTAAGGTTCGGACGTTTTCCGTTTGACCCTTGAAACCGGAAATGATACGATACGTGGGTAGGTAAATTCAACCGATTGAACGGAGGTTCGCCACCATGAGCGATCATGTCCATGATGAGAACTGCGAACATGACCACGATGAGGAAGCCGTATTTATCGTAACGGACGAAGACGGCAAAGAACACGAAATGGTGCTGGTGTACACATTTGAAACCAATGATCGTGCGTACGCCGTATTATTGGATCGCAATGATCCTGAGGACGACGGCGTTATTTTCCGTGTCGAAGAAGAAGGCGAGGACGAGGTTCTCGTTAACATCGAAGACGATCAAGAATGGGAAACGGTTATGAAGGTATATGAAGAGCTGGCCGCCCAAGAGAACGAGAACGGGTAAGAGCTGCCGTCATCAAGATCATCTGTGAAAGAAGGCTGTTCCTTACGAGTCCGCATGGACATGGGAGCAGCCTTTTGTTCTTGCATAAAAAGGAGGCGAAATCGTGAACCGGAGCAATAAGTTTGCTTGGACATGGTCGATTAAGGAACAGTTTCTGGAGGAGTACGTTAGTTTGCATTTGGCGCCCTGGCCGGAAATTATGGAAGAGCACAGTAAAGCGGGTATCCGCAATTATTCTATTTTCCAGAATGGCACGCAGTTTTTTTATTGCTTCGAATGCGACGACGTTGAGGCGGCTTTCGCTTATATCGCCCAGAGTGAAGCTTGCAACCGTTGGAATGCGATAACGTCCAAGATGGTTCAGGGCTCATTTGACTTCCAAGAGGCGGAGCCGATATCGCCGATGCGGGAAGTGTTTTATTTAGCATAGTAAAATAATCCGGACGCAAACATAAAGAAGCTTCCTCCGCAGACGACGGAAGAGGCTTCTTTGCGATTGCGTATGATGAATTTCATTTATTTGCGTGGGTTGAAATAAATCGTCCGGCCGTTAAACATCTTCACTTCGGCTTGCAATTGCTTGCCGATCCATTTGCACAGTTCGTTGGCTTTCGATTTATCTCCGTGGGTCGAGTCGTCGGGTAATACGAGTTGGATATAAGGCACGGTTGTACCGTCTTCTTCCCGTTTGCCCGTTCCGACCACGATATAGCGATACAGTGGATTAATCCCTTTTAGATAAAACCATTGATCTTTGGCTTCGGGTTTACTCTCAATGCTGTAAGGAAAAGCGGCTTCGGCGTAATCCCAATCGAGCTGCTTGCCGGTTAGCGTCATTTGTTCCCGATAATGGTGAAGCTGCTCCTTGACGCCATTTAGATCGATCTCGGCTACAGTCGAGCCCTGTACAAGAGAAATGTAAGCGCTTTGACTCATCGGTTCCACCCCCACGCCCATGATAGCATTTCCTTCTTGCCTTGGCAACGGGTACCATGTTGCCAAGGACAAGCCGCCAATGTTAGAATAGACATAATATTCAGACAATTAAATCAAACCGGGAGGGAAGCGAATGCTTGAGAACCTCTACGATGTGATCGAATCGTCTAACGTCAATTTTGTCGGCTGTATCTCCGAAGAGAGCCGTTTTGATTTTGCCATCGTTTATACGAGTCATTTCTTTGGAAAACCGCTTGTCGTCTGCATGCAAACCGGCAGATCGTCACCGCTCAGCGCCGACGATCTAGGGGATACGGAAATTCTGCGATCGCGATTCCTCGTTACGGATCAAGCGGCCATTGAACTGAGCAGCTTGCTTCGCAGTCGGTTGCCTACGTTAGAAATGCAGGATCAATATTGATAGAAAGGGTCTGTTGCTCGTTTAACGAGAACAGACCCTTTCTTAGTTCTATTTACGAAATTGCGGTTTCCTCAAGAATAACCTTAACGTTAGTAACGGAACGATCCTCGGGCCCTTTTACCGGCAGGCCTACTTCCAGATGATCGACGATATAATCGATATTTTCTTGCGAGATGACTTCCCCGGGCAGCAAGATCGGAATGCCGGGCGGATAGACGTAGATGAACTCGGCGATAATTCGGCCTGCCGACTCCTTGAAGGGGACAACCTCGGTTTCCCCATAGAAAGCATCGCGAGGCGTTAAAGCGAGATGCGGGATTTCCGGGATTTTGACCACGACCTCGAGAATTTCCCTGGAGTCCGCATGGTAGGCATCGGACATTGCCGTGAGCGCCTCCACCAATATCCCGATCGATTCATCATCGTCGCCGGGAGTAACGAGACAAAGAATGTTGTACATATCGCTAAGCTCGACCTCGAGACGGTAATTTTCCCGCAGCCAGTTTTCCGCGTCATAACCGGTTATGCCCAGGTGGCGAACATGAATCGTCAGCTTCGTCGGATCATAATCGTAAGTTGCTTCTTCGCCTAGCAATTCCTCGCCAAAGCAGTAAAGTCCGAAAATCTGATTGATAGCCGTCCGGGCTTTTGCCGCCAGATTCACGGTTCTTTCCGCTAATTGCTTGCCATGAATCGCTAGTTGGCGCCGTGCCGTGTCCAAAGAAGCTAATAGAGGATACGAAGTGGACGTCGTCATAAGCAAGCTAAGAATCGTCTGTACACGGTGAGGGTTGACCAAGCCTTTACGGATATTCAGAACAGAGCTTTGGGTCATGGAACCTCCCAGCTTATGAATGCTCGTCGCAGCCATGTCGGCACCGGCCTGCATAGCGGATAAGGGCAATTCATCGGAGAAATGAATTAACGCGCCATGCGCCTCATCGACAAGAACCGGAATATCGTATTCATGCACCAGATCGACGATTTCTTTCAAGTGAGTGCATACCCCGTAATAAGTTGGGTTAATAATCAGAACAGCTGCGGCGTCCGGATGGCGTTCCAATGCCCGGCGTACCGACTTAGTCGTCACGCCATGATCGATTCCCAAGTTCGTATCGCGAACGGGTGACAGGAACACGGGGCGCGCGCCGGCGAATATAATAGCCGATAAAATCGATTTGTGAACATTCCGGGGCACGATGATCTTGTCCCCATGGCTGCAAGCGGATAGGATCATTGTCATAATGACTGTGCTTGTTCCCTGTACGGAGAAGTAGGTGGCATCCGCGCCGAATGCGTCCGCTGCGAGCTGCTGCGCTTCAAGAATAACACCGATAGGCTGATGCAAGTCATCGAGAGGAGCAATATTGATCAAGTCGATGTCCAGAATGTTTTGTCCAATATATTCACGGTATTCGGGGTCCATGCCCGCCCCTTTTTTATGGCCTGGAATATGAAATTGCACTGGATTACGTTCTGCGTGGGAACGCAGAGCATCAAATAACGGAGTACGGTTATGATCCAAGGGAAGTTGCCTGCCTTTCTCAAACGTTCATCTAATAGGTAAGAAAACATAGTTCAAACAAGCATGAGTATAACAAATATGGGGGGGAAATCAACCGCTGTCTATACAAAACAGGTCTTGTCACCAAAATGTCAACAGTCCGATTTGGAACAAAGCGTTGTATATGCTACCATCAGGTATAGATTGCGGCAACGAAAAACGCCCTTTATCGTTCTATAAAGAGGAGAGAGAACTACCGTGAAAAGCAAATTAGCTATCGTCGGACTTATGCTCTTTACGATTTTTATCGGTTTTGGCATCATTATTCCCGTATTGCCCCAGTTAGTGACGGAAGCTAGCGCTAAATCGGCGAATTGGCATACCGGGGCGATGCTGGCTATTTACTCTTTAATGTCGTTTTTACTCAGCCCGGTCTGGGGCGGGCTTTCGGAGCGAGTGGGCCGTCGTCCTGTGATCATGACCGGCGTATTAGGCTTCAGCATCAGTTTCTTGATATTCGCCCTATCGGGAGATAA
Organism: Cohnella silvisoli; assembly: GCF_021190915.1. Classification (GTDB taxonomy): domain Bacteria; phylum Bacillota; class Bacilli; order Paenibacillales; family Paenibacillaceae; genus Cohnella; species Cohnella silvisoli. The sequence continues at coordinate 37,694 of NZ_JAIOAP010000012.1, read as the reverse complement.
TCTGGCCATCATGTATGCTTCCAGGATTCTGGGAGGGTTGTTCTCCGGAGCGGTCGTATCCTGTATCGTTGCTTATGTAGCGGATATCACGACCGAGGAAGAACGGACGAAGGGAATGGCGGTTGTGGGAATGAGCATCGGGCTCGGCTTTACGTTCGGGCCTGGTTTTGGCGGATTTCTGAGCGAAATTACGCTGCACACCCCATTCTATGCAGCCGCGGCGCTTTCCTTTATCGTTTTTGTCGCAGCATGGTTCAAGCTTCCCGAATCGCTGCCGCCGGAGCGACGAGCCTCGAGGGAACAGGGTAAACGGGTTTCCCGGTGGACGGCGTTTCAAGGCCCGCTTAAATACTTGTACGTGTTAGCCTTCTTCGTGACGTTCTCGCTTGCGATATTGGAGGCAACCTTGCAATTGTTCGGAATCGAGCAATTCAACGTAACGCCGTTGCAAATCGGCATGATGTTCTTCTTCTGCGGGCTCGCCGGCGCTGTCGTGCAAGGAGGAATCGTTCGTCGTCGCGTGAAAAAAGGGCAGGAAGGGCAGTATATAGCCATTGGGCTGCTCATTTCCGCGGCTGGATTTTTCCTGCTGCTGACGGCAAACAGTTGGGGGATGGCAACGGTTTACCTCTGTGTATTCGGAATAGGCAACTCGTTAATCAAGCCTTGTGTCACGTCTCTCATTACGCAGAAGACGACGGTCGGTCAAGGCATCGCTTCGGGCCTTAGCTCTTCCATGGACAGCTTAGGGCGCATTGTCGGCCCATTGCTGGGGGCGGCTCTGCTCGGAGCGACATCTTGGCTGCCTTTTGTCGTATCGGGCTTGCTCTCGGTTGCGGCTCTTGGACTGTTGGCACAATTCCGCAGCCAGGATCGGCAGCAGCGAGTAGAAGCCTAGGTTGAATCGTCTGAATTATGATTATCCATAAAGACGTAAAAAAAATGGAGGGTTCGCCTCCAGTTTTTTTACGTGCATGCATCAATCTTTCCGACTAATGCCATGCAATATAAATTGAATCGTCGCTTCTCGTTCCTGCGCGTCGTTCCATTCCTTCGGCGCCAGCAGAAACCGTACGAGCAAATAGCCGAATAGGGTCGACCCTACCATCCGAATCGTCGTAAGCGCCGGTAAATCGACGATTTGCCCTTGCTCGCGGTAATGATTGACGACCCGAGACATTTTCTGAAGCACCCGATCGGCTACTTTCGATAGAAACTGTTCCCGCAGCTCGGGATGGAAGGGAACCTCTTGCAGTAAAATCCGGATGACTTTAATATTTTTCTCGGCAAAAGCAATTCGATTGTCCAACAATCCCCGAACAAAACCTTCGAAAGTCGCATGAGGTTTATCGATAAGCGGGTATAGACCGCGTAAGACAAAAGGTTCAATAAGTCTCGCCACGAAAGGAGCGACGATGGAATACAACAAATCCTTCTTCGTCCGGTAATGCCGGAAAATCGTTCCCTCCGCCACGCCTGCACGCTGCGCGATTTCGCTCGTTGCAGCGCCGGAGTAGCCTTTCTCCGCGAATACCTCCACGGCCGCTCGCAATATTCGGGATTGCTTGTCGGTCATCTGTTCGCCTTCGTGCTTTTCCAGCAGTTCCTCCAACCAATTCTCTAACGGATCCTTCACGGTGCTCACCTCCAATGCTGTAAGCCAAGCTCTATCCGCTCATTATATTCGACGGTGCTTGCGCAGCGCCAGCACGTTTAGAATCGCAAACAGCAAGGAGAAGCCGACAAGCGCGGCGGAATCGACCCAAACGTCGTTCCAGCCTTCGCCTCTTAGCATAATTCCTCTAAGCGCATCTGCCCCATAGTAGAGCGGGAGAGCCCTCCCGACCATTTGCAGCCATTCCGGCATCGATTGTAAATCAATAAGTCCACAGAAAAAAATTTGAGGCACGACGATAAGCGGAATAAATTGAAACATTTGAAATTCGTTCTGGGCATAAGCGGATAGAAGCGTGCCTAAAGTAAGCGCCGCAAGGGCAAGCAGAAGATTCATAACTAATACGAGGATAAAAGAGCCCTCCAACGCGATTCCCAGCACGCTCGTCGCGTACCAGGCGATAAGCGTTGCTTGCAAAAGCGTGAACAGTCCGAATCCGAGCAAATAACCGGCGACGACTTCCCAACGTCTAAGCGGCGTGGCAAGCAACCGTTGCAGCGTTCCGGTCGTTCTTTCCCTTAAGAAAGAAACGCCGGCAATTAAAAAAACGAAGAAGAAGGAGAAGAACCCGACTAACACGGAGCCGTAATAATCGAAAATATCCCGATCGCCCGAGCCATGCAAATAGGAAAGAACCGGCTCAACTTCGTTGCCTTTATTGCTTAGTTCCTGCAAAGCCTTCTGGGCAACGGCCATCACGTTGCGGATTTTCGTCGGGTTGCTCCCCTCGAGAACGATGTGGGGCTGCAGTCCGTCTAGCGTGATTACCGCATCCAGCTCGTTATCGCCCATTTGCTTTAAAGCAAGCTCTTCATTCTCATAAGGGGTAACGACAGCGCCATTATTTTGCAATGCGGATACGACCGGAGAGGGTAACTTTACAGCGCCGATGAGCGGATCAACCGCTTGGCCGTCGAACACGAGCTTCATTAGCGTAAGAACAAGCAACGGCGCAAGCAGCATTAGCGCGAGCGTGCGCTTGTCTTTAATGAATTGACGTATTATACGGAAAGCTAGCGCCCGGATTCTCATGCCGCACCCCCGCCATAAGTAATGAATGCATCTTCCATCGTCGACGAATGGGATTCGGTTTTTAACTGCTCCGGACTGCCAAAGGCAATGACCCGCCCATCCCGGATCATCGCCAATCTATCGCACTTTTCCGCTTCATCCATGACATGTGTCGTAACAAGGATCGTCACGCCGTTCTTGCGAAGATGATCCAACTCATCCCAGATGGTTTTGCGCAGCACCGGATCGATTCCGACGGTAGGTTCGTCGAGAATGAGCACTTCCGGCTTGTGCATCAGAGCAACGGCAAGCGATAATCGTCTCTTCATGCCCCCTGAATAGAGCTGAACGGGTTTCTTCAAATCGCCGGACAATTTAACAAGCTCCGCCACCTCCTGGATTCGCTTCTTCAACACGGCACCGCGCAGTCCATACAAAGACGAGAAAAATTCCAGGTTTTCTTGCGCCGTTAACTCACCGTAAAGAGCGTCCGATTGGGCCATATAACCGATTCGGCTAAGGACGCTAAGCTTTGGCATATGCACATCAAGCAAGGTAATGGAGCCGTTATCGGGCACGTCAAGGCCGGTGATTAAGCGGACTAGCGTTGTTTTACCCGAACCGGAGGGCCCTAGAAGGCCGAAAATTTCACCTCGTTTGACCGTTAACGATATTTGATCCAGCACGATTCTTTTCCCGAATGCTTTAGACACTTGAACGGCTTCGATGCAATCGTCCGCTGCAACAATCGGGGAAGGGGCGTTGAGATTCATTGGGCATCTCTCCTTTAATAAATGAGTGATTACTCACTTTTTATTATAGGGTGACTGGATAGAACTGTAAAGTGAGTAGTCACTCATTTATTTTTGAGTTCATATTCCGTTCACATTTGTCCCTTATTGTTAAGTAATGGAATATCGACAGAGACTTCAGCCGGAACAAATATCCGACTTTAGTCTAGGTTCAAGTCCGGTCTTCAGCCGTTTTCCGCAAGACCGGTCATTCCGTTATGCTAATGCCAAGAGTAATGAAAACGATGGAGTGGAAGGGGAAAAAGCTAAGTGAAAAGTATTATTACCGGTGCATTTCGCAACAAAGCAGCCATCATTATTTGTATTTTGATGGTATTAGTCATGGGGGTATTCAGTTATACGAAACTGCCTATGGAATTTCTACCGGAGGCGGATAACCCGCAAGTCACGGTATCGGTTATTGGACCTGGATACGATGCTACAACGATGGAGAAATCCGTAACGGACCCATTGGAGCAGGCGCTTGTCGCCATTAAAGGGAAAACGGATGTATTCTCGACTTCGGGAGATGGATTTTCCCAAGTCAACCTTAACTTCGATTCCAAAACGAATATGAAAGAAGCGAAGACGGAAGTCGAACGCGCGGTTAACGCGGTTAAGCTGCCGGATCGGGTATCCCCGCCATACATCGTTCAATTCAATACGTCGATGATCCCGATTTCCTTCGTAACCCTAACTTTTAATGAGGGGGTAACGGATGCTCAGAAGGAAAAGATCGAGCAGCGCGTGTACGACGAATTCCGTTCGATCGACGGCGTCGGGCAAGTGCAGCTATCGGGCAAGTCGCAGCCGAAAGTAAGCATTACTCCGGATTTAGCCAAATTAGCCGCCAAAGGCGTGCCGCTTCAAGCTCTGTATGGTGTCTTGCAGGGACGTGAAACCTCTGCTTCCGTGGGCGAAAGCATTCTAGACGGCCAAACGGTCGGGCTGAATGTGACTGCCAAGCTTAAGGACATTGAAGCGGTGAAGAAACTTCCGGTCGCTGAAGGTGTATTGCTAGGCGATGTAGCGGAAGTAAAGATCGACCCTGACGTGGAAAGCGTTAATCGAGTAGACGGCAAAGACGCACTGCAACTTGTCGTTTCCAAAGGAGCTAACTCCAACGCGGTTAAAGTCGGAGAAGGCGTAGTGAAAGCGATCGAGAAAATCAATACGGAAATTAAAGAAGCGAATATGAAGCTGCTTCTCAGCACTTCGGATCAAGTCGTTCATTCGGTTAACAGCATGATGAGGGAAGTATTGCTTGGCGCTTTATTCGCTACCGTGGTCATTCTTCTTTTCATGCGTAACGTTAGAGCGACCCTCGTGACTGTTATATCGATCCCGTTATCGTTAGCGGCTACTCTTTATTTGCTAGATATGTCCGGCATTACGCTGAACATCCTCACGCTGGGCGGGGTTGCGGTAGCGGTAGGACGTCTGGTTGACGATAGTATCGTCGTCATCGAGAATATATTCCGCCGGTTGCAGAAGGAAGCCTTCTCGAAAGAACTGATTATCGATGCTACAAGAGAAGTCTCAGTTGCTATTACGACATCTACGTTAACGACCGTCGCCGTATTTCTGCCGATGAGCTTGTTGCGCGGGTCGCTGCAATCTTTCCTTCTTCCGTTCGCTTTAACGATGACCTATGCGTTGCTGTCTTCACTGGTAGTCGCATTAACGGTTATTCCGTTGCTAAGCTCTGGCGTACTGAAAAATTCACAAATTAAAGAACATAAGCCATCCAAGCGTTTTACCCGGTTGCTTGATTGGAACTTGCGTCACAAGTGGATTCCGATCATCGGTGCAGTAATATTATTATTTGCTTCAATCGCCACTTATATGTCAATTCCTAAAGGTGCGATCGATCAATCCAGCGCTTCCAACCTTAACGTTACTTTGGAGTACCAAGCGGATACTCCGGTAGCCCAAGTGCGCGAGAATGGGTTAAAGCTTGAATCCACCCTAATGAAGCTAGATGGCCTTGACTGGTTAAGCATGTCGATGGGCAATAGCGCGGATGCAGCTAAGTACGGCTCGGTAACGTCCCCGACGATCGTTACTTATGCAATTCAAATGAAGAAGGGCGCAGACGCTGAAAAAATAATCGACGCGGTCAAAGCCGAACGCGCCAACTACCCAGGTGCTGATTTGAGCGCAGGTGCAGGTAATATGTTCTCGAACGGAAACTCAACTCAAGTATTCGTTGACGTAACGGGAGACGATCTGAACGCCATTACTAAAACTGCCGATGATGTCATCGCCAAGATTAAACCGATTAAAGACGTTCTAAAGGTTCAAAGCAACCAAGAACAGAAGAAGACGGTTTATACGCTTGAAGTCAATGCGACGGAAGCGAAGGGGGGAGACATCGCAACGCAACTGCAGGGCATGCTTAATCCGTTTCCGATCGGCAGCTTGAATGTTGACGGACAGTCGCTGAGCGTTCTGCTTGAGCCATCGCTTAATCCTAAAACCGAGAGCGATCTTTCCTCTCTGACTGTGATGACCGACAAAGGTCCGAAATCGGTATCCAGCGTTGCGAAGTGGGTAAAGACAGAACAAGCGACGAAGTATTTCCATAAGGACGGCAAGAGCTATGTCCGCGTTTCCGCTGCGGTCGAACCGTCCCAGTTATCGATCGTCGGCGCAGAAATCAAGAAACAATTGCAAGACGTAAAACCGCCTGAAGGCGTTAAATTAAATGTCGGCGGTGCATCAGCCGATCAATCTGCCGATATGTCGAGCTTGTTCATGATGATGCTCGTTTCAATCGGAATCGTATACTTGCTCATGGTCATAACGTTCAAGACGTTAAAAGCACCGCTAGCCATTATGAGCTCGATCCTGTTCGTGCCTATCGGCGCCGTACTCGGTCTGATCGTTACGGGAGTCACTCCGGACTTTACCGCAATCTTCGGCGTCGTCATGCTTATCGGTATCGTCGTAACGAATGCGATCGTGCTTATCGACCGCGTGAAGCACAACGAAGAGAAAATGACGATTCGCGAGGCATTGCTGGAGGCTGCCGGAACGCGTATGCGTCCGATCCTCATGACGGCTATCGCTACGGTGTGCGCAATGTTCCCGCTCGTGTTCAGCACTTCGGAAACAGGCAGCATCGTGTCCCAGAGCTTGGCAATCGTCGTCATCGGCGGTTTGGTCGTTTCGACCGTGCTTACCCTAGTCATTGTCCCATGTATTTACGAACTGCTGTACTTCCGTAAATCAGCACGCCAACGCAAAGCTGCGGCAACCGCGCTTCGCGAGGTGGCGGCGCAATAAGTTTCAACAAAAAAGGGAGCTTGCAGATGATGCAAGCTCCCTTTTTGTTGTTGGGAATAAACAATTGCTGCGGGTTTAACATCATGACCTATTTTTCCGGGGTACCATTATCCCTCTCGCTCAGTGAGGGTTTTACGAAGTATGGACCTGATCGAAGGGGATAATGGTCATAAGCGCGGCAATCCCCACGATAATTAGCCGATCAAGCAAAAGCCAGACGGTATAAAGGAAGAAGCGTCCGGAACGTCGATTCCACGAGCTGTATGAAAGCCTCCCCATCCGCAAGCAGAGGGTCGCCCCGTTGAATGTGAATGCCGCATGTTAACTCGGATGCCTTGACGGTTTTCAGCCGCGTGAGCAGATCCGCGAGATCCTCTTCGGACAAATCGCTATGCGTAAGTCCGGTGGGAACCATATGATCCTTGGACCATACATAGTGATCGGGGACCGCGCTGCGAATGGAATCCAGCTCGCCTAAGGCACGTTCAGCAAAAATATTTTTATTTGGGCATTCATAGATGATGGCGAACTGAACGAACACGTGAGTGGACCATAGTCCGATTTGGAAATGGGGATGGGCTTTGTAACCCCGCTTGTTATTCGCGAAAGCGACCCAAGAATCATTGGGCGCATTAACCGTTCTGCGAGCGTGCTTAGCAACGTGGGTAAACATTTCCTCTTGGCACAATCCACCGAGAAATTGCGATATGGATTCCCCGAGAAAATGGAATTTCGGCCTTACCCGCTCAATTAGCGCATCCATTCGCGATTCGAGCCCGCTAATTTCGAACACCTCGAAATCGCGATCGTCAAATCCTTTGAAAGTTTCCATAGTAGTTGTACTCATTCGTATATTTCTCCTCGCAAAACCTGTGATAGGAACATTATAGCATTCAGTAAATGCCTTTGCTCTTATGTTTCTAAGGTCTTTTCCAGGCTGATTCCGGCGCTTTGAAAAAATAGGATGGAAAATAGTCAAGAAACCAAGTTGCCATAACATAAGATGGAGTATAAGATAGAAGTAAGCAACAATATTCAGAACATTCGGTCAATTACTCAAACCATGCGCTTAACGCAGGAGGGGGGATGGCCGTGAACCGCAGTCATGAAGTGGAATACTGCAACCTGGAGCTTCGCTTCGACCGCCGCCAAATTCAGAATCTGATTCGTGAGCTGATCCAGGAAGGTTATTCCTTGTACTGGAACGAAAGCGAGCATCAATTCATCGTATCCGTAAGGACGGGGCGCAAGCTGCTCAAGTTAACATTCCTAAGGGTGCTCAATCGTTACAAAATGGTAGGAGATTACCTGGTCAAGGATGAGAAGCTGGCGCATTGGATCGAGAAGCTCATCAACGACTCCCGCGGCCACGCCATTGTAAAAAGGTTTCACGACCGTCAAGTGCTCAGAATCGAGAACATCATGTTCGGTGAAATTATCCGTCTCGTGGAGGTGTCCGGCATGGAACATCGGATTATTTTTCAAAAAAGGCCGCAAATTACGGTAGAAGACATGGTTCAGGCTTTCAAATCCAAGAGGGCCGAACAGCGCGCGGGTGTCTTGCGTCTCGAAATCGATTATGAACTGGCGGTCCTTCACGAAGCAATCGTAAACGGGTGGAGCGAGACAGTTGAATCGAGCAAAGAGAGACTAAAAGGCATGCGCACCGAGATGTTGCTTTTGGAGCTGTAATCGGGCAGTAAATCCATATAGCGATTAAAAAAGCGGAGTATTCCTCATGGATCGACGAGGTATACTCCGCTTTGTTTAATTAAATGAAAATGATTTCTCTTAAGTCGAATTAGTCGGCTTTTGCGAATTCCAATTCGATGTGTACTTTGATGGCGTCACCAACAAGAAACCCGCCTGTTTCTAGCGTTGCATTCCAAGATAGTCCGAATTCGGAGCGGCTGATGACGCCGTCGGCAGTAACGCCCAACTTCACGTTGCCCCAAGGATCTTTAGCGGGACCAGCAAGCTCTGCGTTCAAAGTAATCGACTTCGTCACGCCGGCGATCGTGATGTCGCCTGTAAGCTTGTAGTCGTCCCCGCCTTTAGATTCGAGAGCCGTCTTTTTGAAAATAATTTGCGGGAACTGCTCGGCATTGAAGAAATCCGGGGATTTCAGATGGCCGTCGCGTCCTTCGTCTTTGGTGTTAATGCTGTTGACGTCGATTGTAATCGTAGCTTCTGTGCCGGAAAGATTGTCTGTATCCGCGGTTACAACCGCATCGAAATCGTTAAAGCTTCCACGAACGTTTGTAATCATCATGTGACGAACGCTGAAGGTGATGCCGCTGTGAGATTTGTCTAAATTCCAGTTGCTTGTTGTCATTAAAATCACTTCCCTTTACTATTTATATATACTATTAAATAATAAGTAACGAAGAAAAGCAACAACAAATTTAGGCCAGTTTGGAAAAGCAAATGAAGGTTTTCATCTCTGGGCAAAAAGAGTACAATAGTTTTATTCTGAAAATTTTGTACTAAAGGATGAATAAAACCATGTCGAATGCAAACATTGGTGTCGTCGGCTTAGCCGTAATGGGACGTAATCTCGCTCTGAACATCGAGAGCCGCGGATTTACCGTTGCGGTATACAACCGTTCACCGGAAAAAACGCACGATTTGTTGAACACGGATGGGCAAGGGAAAAATCTCGTTGGAACTTATTCCGTAGAGGAGTTCGTGAACTCCCTAGAGAAGCCGCGCAAGATTTTGATCATGGTTCAAGCGGGAGCGGGCACGGACGCTACGATTGAATCGCTCATTCCCTATCTTGATAAAGGCGATATTATCATCGACGGCGGAAACGCTTATTTCCCGGACACGCAACGTCGCAGCAATGATCTTATGGCAAAAGGGTTTCATTTTATCGGAACGGGAGTATCTGGGGGAGAAGAGGGCGCGCTGAAAGGCCCGTCGATTATGCCAGGCGGACCGGAAGAAGCGTATCGTTTAGTCGAACCTATTCTTACAGGCATCTCTGCTAAGGTGAACGGCGATCCTTGCTGTACATACATTGGACCTGACGGTGCCGGCCACTACGTTAAAATGGTTCACAACGGAATCGAATACGGCGACATGCAGCTGATCTGCGAAGCTTACCAATTGCTGAAGGACGTGCTGGGCGTTTCCACCGACGAGCTGCACAGCATTTTCAGCGAATGGAACAAAGGCGAGCTCGACAGCTATCTGATCGAAATTACGACCGATATATTCGCGCAGAAGGATCCTGAAACCGGCAAGCCGATGGTTGATGTTATTCTAGACGCCGCCGGGCAAAAAGGAACAGGCAAATGGACGAGCCAAAGCGCGCTCGATTTGGGCGTTCCGCTCTCCATTATTACGGAATCCGTTTTCTCCCGTTTCCTCTCCGCGATGAAGGAAGAGCGCGTTGCCGCAAGCAAAGTGCTTAAAGGACCGAAAACGAGCGCATTCCAAGGCGACAAAACCGCATTCATCGAAAGCGTGCGGAAAGCCTTATTCGCAAGCAAAATTTGTTCCTACGCGCAAGGCTTCGCCCAAATGCGCGCCGCTTCCGAAGAGTACAATTGGAACCTGCGTTACGGCGCTATCGCGATGATTTTCCGCGGCGGTTGCATCATTCGCGCGCGTTTCCTGCAAAACATCAAAGATGCCTACGACCGCGAGCCGCAGCTGCGCAACCTGCTGCTGGACGAATACTTCAAAGACGTTGTGGAAGCTTACCAAGATGCATGGCGCGAAGTGGTGTCCACGGCCATCGCTTACGGCATCCCGGTGCCTTCATTCGCGAGCGCTATCGCTTACTACGACAGCTACCGCTCCGAGCGCCTACCTGCTAACCTGCTTCAGGCGCAGCGCGATTACTTCGGTGCCCATACATTCAAACGTCTGGACAAAGAAGGCTCCTTCCATCACAACTGGATTAATTCCTAATTCAGTCGTGCTTAAGAAGCTCGCTTAGCATGGCGCGGAAGCACTCCGTTTCCTGATTGCTGGGACTGCGCCGATGCAGAAGCAGCAAGGCCATATCCGCGAAACAGGCAAAATGGGCAAGCAGCTGTGGCCGATCGAGCCCCGACCATTCGGGAGCTCCGTCGGCCACTTTTTTCTTGATGAATCCGAGCGCCCAAAGGACGTCTTCCCTGCACAACGGGTAAGAGGGATCCAAGAGGTGGCGAAGCGGTTGTTCGATCTGCGGAGCCAATCGTTTATTATCCAAGTGCAGCATCACCTTTTACAATGTGTGGGTACACTATCAAAGTTACGGAAAAACTCGTCGTTTTATACCTTCGGAACGATATGATATGATATAAAAAGCGTAAAAACTAGGAATGGGGAACTTGTTTTGAGCGGAAACGACTCAAGCCGCAATATTATCATTGTCGGTTTCATGGGGACGGGCAAATCGACGGTCAGCCGATTGCTGGCGGAGCGTCTCGGTTGGGAAAGCAAAGACACGGATGAAGAGATCGAAAGGTTAGCCGGACGGTCCATTAAAGAGATGTTCTCGGAAGACGGGGAAGAGGTTTTTCGCGATTGGGAAAGCAAAGTACTTGCGGATGTTCTAGGCAGAGGGCGTCAGGTGGTGGCAACCGGAGGCGGAGCGGTGCTTCGTGAGGTTAACCGGCGCGCGATGTTATCCGGGGGATGGGTTATCGCGCTTACGGCGGACAAGCAAAGCTTGATCCGTCGCGTAACGAGCGCCGCTGCGGCGGGGACGCGGCCGCTTCTGGCAGGCGATGCGGAGGAGCGCGTAACCGCCCTGCTCGAGACGAGGCGGCATGCCTACGATTTCGCGCACGTATCGGTGGATACGACCCAGCGATCGCCTTCGGAAGTGACTGAATTGTTGATTCGTTGGTTACCTCAGCCTAAGTCATAAAAGGCTTGGCTTAAGGAAGTTTCGTCCACGCAAGCATTCCGCCAATGAGGTTGGTAGCGCCTTTATACCCTAAAGAGGCCAAATACTGGCAAGCCTGATCGCTTCGGTAGCCGCTGCGGCAGATGAAGATGACTTCCTCTTCTTTAGGAATTTCGTCCAGACGTTGCGGAACTTGGCCAAGAGGTAAATGAACAGCTCCCGGAATGATTCCTTGAGCGACTTCCTCGTCCTCGCGAACGTCGATGAGATGAATATTCTCGCCGGCATCGAGCCGTTTTTTTAATTCCTCGACTGTCGTCGTTGCATATGAGCTCATGATCGGTCATCCTTTCCTTTGAATATAGGTTCATCATAAGAAACTGCGCATGGGGCTGTCAATGAAGGAGCGAGGAAATCTTGAGGATCGCGCTTGGTATTGCCGCCGCTGGCTTTCTTGGGGCGGTCACGCGTTATGAAATCGGATTTTTATTCCCGCAAGGTTCGGCGTCTTCCTTCCCTTACGCAACGCTATTCATTAATTTGTCCGGTTCTTTGCTTTTGGGTCTTTTAATCGGTTGGTTGTCCCGTCGAAGCGCTCCTGCTTGGTTCGGCGAAGTGATGGGTACGGGTTTTATAGGCTCGTTTACAACCTTCAGCGCTTTTAACGGACAGTTATGGCAGTTGTGTCAGCATGCAGCTTATTTTTCCGCAGCAGCTTACCTGTTGTTAAGCGCGGTTGGCGGATGGTTGCTTGCGACAGCCGGTTTGACCTGGGGAAGGGGCGCAGCTGCATGAACGAATCGGGGCTAGTCATTTTGGTCGGAATTGGCGGAGCGCTGGGTGCGCTTATGCGTTACGGGATCGGACGTTTATTCGTCGCCAAGCATAAACCGAGTTTCTACGGAACGTTAATCGTTAATCTTGCCGGTTCGTGCGCGATGGGATTGTTTATTGGGCTTCACTTAGAGCAAGAGCATCTTGCGGCTTATGCCTTTGCGGTCATTGGCATATTAGGCGGATTAACGACATATTCCACATTAAACGTACAGAAAGCAACGATGTGCCAAAAAGGATCCCGGATTACGTTAGCGTTATATTTGGGTGCTACTTACTTTGGGGGTTTTGGTTTAACCGCAATCGGCGTCGGATTAGGTGATCTTCTACATACATAGTCAACGAGGAGCGTGTTTGTTCATGGATATGATCGTTACCCCTACAAGAAGTCTTAAAGGTGAAATTCAAGCGTTATCCTCCAAAAATTATACGACCCGCTACTTGCTCGTTTCAGCGTTAGCGGAAGGGACAAGCACGATTTTATATCCAGCCCACAGCGAAGACGGAGAGGCGATGCGCCGCTGTATTCACGATCTAGGCGCGGTTGTGGAAGAGGACGACGAGAAGATCGTCATTACCGGATTCGGTCGGCATCCTCATCCGACGAAGGAGTTGGACGTAGGAAATGCGGGAGCGGTTTTGCGGTTTATTATGTCCATAGCCGCGTTGCTTCCGGAGGTCAACTTCGTCAACGCTTATCCTCAATCGTTAGGTAAACGGCCGCATGACGATTTAATTACGGCACTTGAAAGTATGGGCGTGCAAATCGAGCATCAGAACGGACGCCTGCCGATGACGATTCGCGGTGGAAATCCGCGCGGCGGCAAAATACAAGTTTCGGGAAGCGTAAGCTCCCAATTCTTAAGCTCGTTATTGTTCTTGACCCCTCTTCTTGACGAGGACAGCGAGATCGAAGTATTGCATGATTTGAAGTCCAAAGTCGTTATCGGCCAAACATTAGAGGTGCTTGCGCAAGCGGGCATAACCATAGAAGCTTCCGAGGATCTTATGCGCTACCGGATTCCCGGCAAACAGAAGTACAAGGCTCAGACGTACACGGTGCAAGGAGATTACCCGGGTTCTGCCGCGATCTTAGCCGCGGCGTCGGTAACGGAGTCCGATGTCATTGTCCATCGCCTGTTGGAGGAGAGCAAGCAAGGGGAACGCGCCGTCGTTGACGTTCTTAAGGCGATGAACGTCCCGCTTACGCATGAGAACGGTATCGTTCATGTGAAAGGCAACGGACGTTTGACCGCAGTGGAGTTCGACGGAGACGAATTTACGGATGGAGTGCTGGCTATGGTTGCAGCAGCCGTATTCGCCGAAGGCACTTCCCGTTTCTATAACGTCGAGAATTTGCGGTACAAGGAATGCGACCGGATTACGGATTACTTGACGGAGTTGCGCAAAGCAGGGGCAAGAGTAGAAGAGAAGCAAGACGAGATTATCGTTCACGGCCGCCCGGAAGGGGTAGAAGGCGGCGTGGAAATCGACGCCCATTACGATCACCGGGTCATCATGGCGCTCACGATCGTGGGCTTGCGCTCCGCGCAGCCGATTCGGATCAAGGATGCGCATCATGTCGCCAAATCGTACCCGATCTATTTCGATCATCTCAAATCGCTTGGCGCTCAAGTGGAGTGGGTAAACTAATCCGAACTTACCAAGATGAAGGAGGCACATAATCATGTCATACGTTCATCCGTCCCGCGAAGAGATCAAACAAATTTTGCTGGACTCCCAGACGATTGCCGTAGTCGGCTTGTCGGACGATCCGTCCAAAACCTCGCATATGGTGTCCGAAGCGATGCAGCGCAAAGGTTACCGGATCATTCCGGTTAATCCGAACGCGACTTCTATTTTAGGCGAAACAAGCTATGCCTCACTCAAAGACGTACCCGTTCCGATCGACATCGTTAACGTCTTCCGCCGCCCCGAGCACACGCCTCCCATCGCGGTGGAGGCCGTAGCCGCAGGTGCCAAGGTTCTATGGCTCCAGCTCGGTATTTCCAATGAAGAAGCCGCAACAATCGCCACGGAAGGCGGGCTCAAAATCATTATGGACCGCTGCATCAAAGTAGAGGACTCCATCCTTCTCCCGCACGGTAAAAAATAAAAATAGGCAATGGAAAATTGTCTGGTTGTAAGGTTAAAGCTAATAAGATGACCCCTTTAGGGGGCAGAGATGTATCTCTCGTAAGAGTTTACGTCCGCCTCTGGGAGCCCATTGCCACCTTGTAATCTAATCGAGGCAATGGGCGGACAGGATGCGGCTGGAGAGAGATACATCGTCGCCCCCAATACTATGGTCATCTTTTTCGCTTTTAAGCCTTAACGACAATTTTCCATCGGAAAGGAGGGGGAGAAACTTGTTTGGAGTCGGTTATCTCCAACGGTTGGGCCGGGCCATGATGCTCCCGATGACCGTGCTTCCCGCGGCCGCCATATTCCTCATGTTATCGCGATTGCCTTGGGATTCACTCGGCTGGCCGCAAGTTCCGGAACTTCTGCACGCCGCTGGAATGGCTATCTTTCAGTTCGTTCCTTACGTATTCGCGATCGGCATCGCGCTCGGAATGTCCAACCAGACCGCTACCGCGGGCATGGCCGCTTTAACGGGAATGTTTATTTTTCATATCGTCACCCATACTTACGATCCCAACGGCGTTCAACCGTCCATGTTCGCCGGCGCCGTCATCGGCATCGTGTCCGCTTGGGCCCATGACCGGTTCAAATCCTTTCAATTGCCGGAATTCCTGCAGTTTATCGGGGGATCCCGGTTTGTTCCGCTATTCATGAGCATCGTTTCGTTGATTTTCGCCTGGATCATGATCGCGGCAGGCGAAGGGTTGAAGAGCTGGGCGGCATCCGCGGGAATGCTCGTTAACTCCGCAGGGGGCTTCGGAGTTTTTCTATACGGATTTCTCCATCGTATACTCGTTGCTTTCGGCCTTCATCATATTTTGAATCATTTATTCTGGTTTCAGGTCGGCGAATTCAAGGGTGCCGATGGGGCCGTTTATTTCGGCGATTTACCGCGTTTTTTCGCGGGAGATCCGTCTGCCGGCATATTCATGGCGGGATTGTATCCGACGATGATGTTTGCCTTGCCGGCCGTCGCTTTCGCGATCATCCACGAAGCACGGGAAGATTTGAAGCCAAAGACGAGCAAGCAGTTCCGGATGGCCGCGCTCGGTTCCTTTCTTACGGGAATTACGGAGCCGGTCGAATTCGCGTTCTTATTCGTAGCTCCGTATTTGTTTCTCGTGCATGCGCTTTTGTCCGGCGGAATCATGTGGCTAGTCTATGAACTGGATATTCGTCACGGATTTACCTTCTCAGCGGGTGCGCTTGAGTATTTGGTTAATATGCCGCTGGCCAAGCGGGGCTGGCTGCTGATTCCGATAGGCGTCGCAGTGGGAATTATCTATTACGTCATGTTCCGTTGGAGCATCCGGCGTTTTCAATTGGCGACCCCGGGCCGGGAGGACGCGACAAGGTTGGACGACTGGGCGGGCGATATTCCATACCGCGCTCCTTTGATCCTGCAAGCTTTGGGCGGTAAAGAGAACATGATCAGGCTTGAAGCATGCATCACTCGCCTTCGACTGACTTTGGAGGATGACCGAAAAGTGGATGTGCAATCGCTGCGTCACTTAGGAGCGGCGGGAGTCATTCGGCTAGGCGGCGGGCATGTTCAGGTCGTATTCGGTACGTTTTCGGAGCTGATTCGCGAAGAGATACATAAGCATATGCAGACGGATGTGCAGCAGATTCAATTCCACTCCCCCGTGCAAGGCAGAATGATTCCTCTGGAGGAAGTCGACGACCCTATTTTCGCTAAGCGGCTCGTTGGCCGAGGTGTGGCCTTCATTCCCGAAAAAGGCGAATTGGTCGCTCCGATTCAAGGAAAGGTCATTCACATTCATCCTTCCTTGCATGCGATCGGATTGTTGACGAAAGACGGGTTGGAAGTGTTGCTGCATGTCGGGATCAATACTTCGCATCTGGAAGGAAAAGGCTTTACGATGCTGACCAAGCTAGGGGACGAAGTATCGCCTGGACAGCCGTTAATGAAATTTAACATTCAAAGCCTTAAGCAGCATGCGAAATCGCTCTCGACGCCAATGGTTATAACGAATCCCGAAATCGTGAAATCTTGGCGTTTCGCTCCGTATAAGGCAGTCAAAAAGGGTCAAGCCGCTGTAATGTCTGTTGTCGTGCATGAGAGAGAGAACAAGGGGGCGGAGAAATGATTCAAGCGTTAGGGGCCTCGCAAGGAATTGCCATCGGTAAAGCGTTCGTTCTGCCGCATTGGGAGTGGGAGCTGCCGGATCAGAAAATCGATGTGGCCGATTTAGCTAAGGAATTCGACCGCTTGTATGAAGGGATAAGGCGCTCCAAAACCGAGATCAACCAGATGAAAACGGAGCTGGATGAAGTCGTTGGGTCGGAGGAAGCGAGTATTTTCGATGCCCATTTAGCTATTCTGGAAGATCCGGTGTTCATGAACGAAATTCAGGGCATCATTCAACGGCAGTATAAAGTGGCGGAGGTGGCCGTTAAAGAAGCTATCGACCATTTCGTGACCATGTTCGATCTCTTGGACGACGAATATATGAAAGAACGCGCGCTCGACATTAAGGACGTCGGGAACCGTCTCCTCAAACACCTGCTCGGAGCTCCGGATATCGCCCTTCCCGAAGATACTCAGCCATTCGTGCTCGTCGTACGCGAACTGTCGCCTTCTCAGCTCGTTCACCTTAAGCCGGACCTTGTGCTGGGCATCGTTACGATGGTGGGGAGTCCGACCTCGCATTCGGCGATCATGGCCCGAGCTTTCGGTATTCCGATGGTCATGGGAGTAGAAGGAAAGCTGGAGCTGACGATCGGGACAGGGGATTTGCTCATCATCGACGGCGGAACCGGATTGCTGCAAGTGGATCCGACTCCGGAAATGGTGTCTCGCTACACGGAAATACGCAAACGCCAGCTTGCCGCGAGAGAGCAGCTGTTGACGATCGCGGAAGTGCCTGCAGTTACGCAGGATGGGGTATCGTTGACGCTGGCGGCGAACATTAGCTCGCTTAAGGAATTAGAGGCGGCGCTTAACAATGGGGCGGAAGGCGTAGGATTGTTTCGTACGGAATTCCTTTACATGGACCGGAATCAGTTTCCAACCGAGCAAGAGCAGTTCGAAGTTTATCGGGCTGTCGCGGAGAAGCTTAACGGCGAGACTTTAATCGTTCGCACGCTTGACATTGGCGGAGACAAGCAGCTTGATTATTACGAGTTGCCCGAAGAAGAAAATCCGTTCCTCGGATTCAGGGCTATCCGGTTTAGCCTAGAACGTAAAGATTTGTTCAAAACCCAGCTGCGCGCCATCCTTCGCGCTTCTCAATACGGAGACGTACAAATCATGTACCCGCTTATCGCTTCCGTCGAAGAGGTAAGGGAAGCGAACGAGGTGTTAGCCGAAGCCCAGCGGGAATTGGTCGAGGAGGGTGTCCCTCACCGTTCCGATGTCAAAGCCGGCATTATGATCGAGGTTCCGGCAGCGGTCGCGATCGCGGATTTGCTGGCGGACGAAGTGTCGTTTTTCAGTATCGGAACGAATGATTTGATTCAATTCACTTTGGCCGTCGATCGGATGAACGAGCAAATCAGTTATTTGTATGAGCCGTATCATCCGGCCATTCTTCGCATGCTGCGAACCGTTACGAACGCGGCCAAGGCGAGCGGAATTCCGGTCAGCGTATGCGGTGAAATCGCCGGCGACGTGAACGCGTTGCCGATATGGCTAGGACTCGGTATCGAAGAATTAAGCTTGTCCGCCCAAGCGATCCTGCCGGTCAAAGAAAGCATGCTGCGCACGAAGGCTTCGGACAGCCGCAGGCTTCTAGAGCAAATGTTCCGTTGCAAGACGGCACGCGAAGTACGGCGTCTGGCCGAAAGCTTCCATGCGGAAGCCGCGCTTGCCCCGGGCAACGCGCAACCGCTTCTCTAAAGCGATCGACCATTTTCACGGTGTCGCACAAAAAAGCCTTCATTCCGAGGGATTGTGATAATCCGAAGGTATGAAGGCTAGAATTGTAGTTTATCTCCCGAACAGCAAATCGCAGAAGGCTTTGGCATAAGGCGGAAGATCCGGCGGCCTGCGGGCCGATACGATGTTACGGTCGATAACGACCGCTTCGTCAAGCCAGATTGAGCCGGCGTTCTCCATGTCGTCCCGAATTCCGGGCGTTGAAGTTACGGTTCTGCCCTCGAGTATTTTGGCGGAAATGAGCACCCAGCCGGCGTGGCAAATTTGCCCGATCGGTTTGCCCGAATCGTTCATTCGGCGCACGAAATCAAGGACGCGGGGGTCGCGGCGGATTTTGTCGGGCGCCCAGCCTCCGGGTACGAGCAAGCCGTCGAAACGATCGGCATCCAATTCGTCATACGAGATATCGGCTACGGCCGGCACGCCGTATTTGCCGATATGCTTGCGTCCTTTTTCCGGACCGGCGTACAATACTTCGGCACCTTCTTCCCGGGCTCTATAAACCGGATACCAAAGCTCCAAATCTTCAAATTCATCATCTAGCAAACATACGACTCTTTTGGTTGTTGTCATTATTGCAGTCCTCCATCCCTGTCCCAATCATGGGGTCGTCAGAATCTATTGTACCGGAAATGAAGGGAGAACGAAATCTTGGCCCAAAAATGGAGATACCTGCCGGCTATATTTTGCATGCTGGCCATTTTCATCACCTCCTCAAGGAGCGGCGAACAATTGGACAGTATTCTTCCCTGGGTGCAGAAGTGGTTGCCCGGTTTAACCGATTTTAATCCGATGCACTACGTCGCCTATTTCATTCTCGGACTGACGGTTGCTTTTGCGATGGGACGGAGAGCTGCTACGTGGCGGGGATTAGCGCTTAATGTCGCGATATGCGTGCTCTACGGCTTGACCGACGAGTGGCATCAGTCTTATGTCCCCATGAGGTCTCCCGATCCTATGGATTTGCTGCACGACGGAATAGGAGCCGCGGTTGCCGGACTGATTGTTCTGATCTTTTTCGTCCTATTTAATAGGCGCGGTTCCAAATATTACACCTAGGAATGAAGCAGGATATCATCCGTTTCGTCGCGAATAAGTTACGAGAAAGCTCTTTATTTCTAAGGAGAGAATCCCGTTGCTTAAGCGCTGTTCTTGCGGTGGAGATATGAATCTCGTGCTCCGTACCGTTATTTTCGCCAAAAAAGTGAATATCAACAACGTTCCGGTTTACAATTGTTCCATGTGCGGAAGAAACGATGTGTTCCCAGGCGTTAAAGAGGATGTCGGTAAGCTGGTCGGCCAGTTGGGATCGAAGCCCTCGCCGCGCAGCATTCCGTTCGATCAAGTGCATGAATGGGCAGGGGTTCTATCCCAAGCTATGAATCGTTCCGATTCGTTGCAGGCAGCCGTTATTGCCCGAGCCGCCGAGGAACGGGTCAACCAATTGCTGGATTTATGGCTGATAGCCTCATCGTTAGAGGATGAAACTTGGAAGATGGAATTGTCGAACCGTTTATCTCAATTGAGCGGCCAATACATATCGTAGTGATCAAAAACGGTAAGCGGGGGTCGTATCCCCCGTTTTTTTGCGAATGGTTCTTTTTTCTGATACGATTATCATATTGACTCTAAAGGAGGCTGAAAGATGGCGGGCATTCAACAGCTTATGACGGTTGAGCAATGGGACGATGCATTAAAAGCGAGTTCCGATAAGCCATTGCTTATTTTCAAACATAGTACGAGTTGCTCGATCAGCGCCGGGGCACACGAAGAATTAATGCACTACATAGAGGATGCGGCGACTGCTCCGGTAGATTTTGCAATCGTCCACGTCATCGAGGAACGTCCGGTAAGCAACGCGATCGCCGAGCAATTAGGAATCAAACATGCCTCTCCGCAAACGATTCTTGTGAAGGATGGCCAACCGGTGTGGGATACCTCGCATTGGCATATTACGTACTCTTTCCTATCGGAAAAGCTTGGATCTTCTGTGAACAACCCCTAATCTCAACTTCATGCGGTCAATAAACCACATGTCAGATTGCTAAACATGCGGTTTTGTCGTATGATTACCTTAATAATCCATGACCGGACAAGCTTATGCATCCAGGTCACGAACATTGGAGCGAACTATTGTGACGGTAACCATTTACGACGTGGCACGCGAAGCTGGTGTTTCGATGGCGACAGTATCTCGAGTCGTCAACAACAATCCGAATGTCAAACCGCAAACCCGCAAGAAGGTATACGAAGCCATTGAGCGTCTCGGCTATCGGCCTAATGCTGTTGCTCGCGGTTTAGCGAGCAAGAAAACGACAACGGTCGGCGTTGTCATCCCCGATATTGCTAATGCGATATTTGCTGAAGTCGCACGGGGCATCGAAGATATTGCCAATATGTATCATTACAATATTATTCTTTGTAATGCGGACAAACGTAAAGACAAAGAGATCAGAGTCATCAATACGCTCTTGGAGAAACAGGTCGACGGCTTGTTATTCATGGGCGGCGCGGTGACGGACGAGCACGTCCAAGCTTTCAAATCTTCTAATGTTCCAATCGTGCTTTGCGCGACGACCGACGAGAAGAGCTCGATCCCGTCCGTGGACATTAACCACGAAGATGCTGCTTTCGATGCGGTTAATCGACTCATCGAAGAAGGACATAAGTCGATTGCCATGATCAGCGGCACTTTGCAGGATCCAGCGAACGGTTACGCTCGTTACCAAGGCTACAAACGCGCGCTTTCCCAAGCCGGCTTGCCGTACCGCGAGGAATTCGTCAGAATCGGCAATTATAAGTACGAGTCAGGTATTGAGGCAATGCAATATTTCCTCGATTTGCCCGAACGTCCTACGGCGGTATTCTCCGCGACGGATGAAATGGCGATCGGAGCGATACATTGCATTCAGGATGCCGGTCTCAACGTTCCCGAAGACGTTTCCGTCATCAGCGTGGACAACAGCCGTATTTCTTCCATGGTTCGCCCTCTTCTGACTACGGTGGCACAGCCGATGTACGATATCGGCGCTGTCTCCATGAGGCTTCTCACGAAGCTGATGAAGAAAGAATCCGTGGAGAATTCCAAGGTGACTTTGCCGCATGAATTAATTACTCGCCGTTCCGTTACGGGGCCTAAAGGCAACTAAAGGAAATGAATGAAAAGATAGAAAGCCCTGCACCGATATTTTCCGACGGTGCGGGGCCTCTTTATGAGAAGATTGGAGAGGATGATCATAATGACTTACGGAACAATAGGGATTATGGGTGCCATGCAGGAAGAAATCGAGCTGCTGCTGGCACAGTTGGATAATAGACTGACAGAACAACATGCCGGCATTACGTATCATCGGGGTGAATTCCAAGGCAAGAAAGTCGTTCTAACCCGCTCGGGGGTGGGTAAAGTCAATGCGGCGGTTTGTACCCAAATATTGATTGATCGCTTTGGCGCGGACGCGATTATCTTCACCGGCGTGGCAGGGGCTGTAGACCCGCAATTGAACATCGGAGACATCGTAATCTCGACAAGCAGCTTGCAGCATGACGTCGACGTTACGGCCCTAGGCTTCCCGCGAGGGACGATCCCTTATCAAGAAGTGTCGGAATATCCATCCGACAGCGGATTAATCGCGTTAGCGGAGGCAGCCGGGCAGAAAGTATATGCCGACCGGTGCCTTACTGGAAAAGTGCTGTCCGGAGATCAATTTATCGCCGATCGGTCTACCGTGAAGGGACTATATGACGAGCTAGGTGGTGCCTGCACGGAGATGGAAGGGGCATCCGTAGCCCAAGTATGCTACATGAATAACATTCCGCATGTCATTATCCGTTCGATGTCGGATAAAGCGGACGGCTCTGCTCATGTTAATTTCGCGGAGTTTACGGTAGAGGCAGCTAATCGATCTTTTGCTATCGTGAATGAGATGGTAAAAGCACTATAAATAAAAGCCAAGCCATCCCGGTTGTATCGGTAGGCTTGGCTTTTTCAGTTACTCTTTAATCCCGGTGTTCGTAACTCCTTGCACAAAGTAGCGCTGGAGTGGGAGCAAGATCAGAATCGGGATAATGACCGCGATTACCGCCATGGCGAACATTTCGTTCCATAGGGTAGAGTGTTCCGTCGTAAAATCGCTTAATGCCACTTGGATGACCCTGAATTTCTGTGAGTGCGTTACGAGAAGCGGCCAGAGGAACGATTCCCACTGCGAGATGAAAAGCATCAATCCTGCGCTGATAGACACCGGTTTGCATAGAGGCATTATGATTGCGGTATAAATTTTCCACCAACGGGCGCCGTCAAGAAGAGCGGATTCAATTAAAGCGTTCGGCAAGTCCATGAAAAACTGACGATACAAGAAGATAACCAATCCGTTCGCGACCGCTGGAACGATCAACGCATAATAAGAGTCGATCCAATTGAGCTGGTCGATAAGCCGGTATAGGGGAATGGCGATGACTTCGAACGGAATCATGAAGGTCAGCAATACAAAACCGAATAGCAGGCTCTTGCCCTTGAATTCGAATTTGGCAAAAGAAAACGCAGCCATCGATCCAATGATAATGCCGAATAAAACCGTAGCTACAGCCACCAAGAGCGTGTTGAAAAGGATGGTGCCAAATGCCCATTCCTTGAATAAATCAACATAAGCTTGCAGGGTAATCTCCGTTGGGATAAACGTTCTCCAAGTTACCGGCGACACGTACTTAAAGATGTCGTTTAAGGGCCTCACGGAAGAGACTAATGCAAACAGCAACGGCGAGACGATCGCCAGCACGATCAGAATATGAAGCGCGTAATAAGCAATTTCCTTGATCGGTTTGGTCGAGGCCACGAGCGAATACCTCCCTGATGTCATACCTTGGAACGAAGCATACGAAATTGCAAGGCGATAATGGTCAAAATTAGAATTAACAGCAACATGACGATCGCGGAGGCTCTCCCCGGGTCCGAATAGACGAAGGCGCTGTTGTAGCTTTCCAGCATCAATACGTTGGTACTGTTCTGGGGTCCACCTTTGGTCAGAAGATACATAGGCGCAAACAACAAGAAGTTGGTAACCGTATCGGTTACGGTAACGAAGGTGAGCGGTCGCTTCATCAACGGAAAAGTGACGTTTTTGAATTGCTCCCATTTGCTTGCGCCATCGATATTAGCCGCTTCATACAACGAATCAGGAACCTCCTGCAGCCCTGCGAGCAGGAAGACGGACCAGTATCCAACCCCTTTCCAGGTCGCGATCGCGATAATGATCCAAATGGCCTGATGCTGGCTTGCAAGGAAAGGCTGTTGGGGCAAATGAAGGAAATTCAAAATCGAATTCACGATGCCTTGTTCCGGGCTTAGCATGATGTTCCATAGGATGCATGCAATCGGGAGCGATACGACGACGGGCAGCAGATTGATGCTGCGGAATAGACTAATCCCTTTTAACTTTTTGTTAAGCAGAATCGCTAGTATAAAGGATAAAACGACTTGAATCGGGTTGATGAAGACGTTCAGAAACAATGTCACGTATACCGATTTCCAAAACACTGTATCCGTGAACAGTCCCGTGTAGTTGTCAAAACCCGCGAACGATTCGATGTTGCCGATGAAACTTTCCGTGTAAAGACTTGTTTTAAACCCCAGAACGATCGGATACATTTTGAAAATAAGAAGTAACAAGACTGCTGGCAGCAAGAATAAGTAGGGCGTGTACTTCACTTTGGCCATGTGGGCTGCCCCTTCTATTCATACTTTTTCAACTGGCGATCCATTTGCGTGACAATACCATCAAGCGCTTGCTTCGGCTCAATGCCGTTGCGGATGTCCTCGAAAGCTTTGAAATAAAGGGATTCCCAATCCAAGTATCCTGGGGTCACCGGTCTAGAGACGGCCGTATTTTTGGCTTCATAGGAAGCGATGCGGTATAAGTTGTTCGGGAATTGATCGTACTTCGGATCCTGATCAATTGCGTTTAGGACGTCCACGTTGGCTGGAAGCGAACCGTCTTTTTCAAACCAAATTTTCGCTCCCTCTCCCAGGGTCAAATATTCAATGAATTTAGCGGCGGCTTCTTTCTTCCCCGATGTCTCGCTGATGCCAAGGTGCCAGCTGCCAGTAGGCGTAGCCGCTTTCTGACCGGCGAAATAAGGATGCAGCGCAATACCGAAGTTAACCTTCGCCTCGGCGAATATTTTCGGATCCCAAGTGCCGCCGATCAGCATGGCCAGCTTACCCGTCTTGAAATATTCTTGGGTTTGATCCGTTTTTGGACTTACCTTGGAAGTATGAAACAAATCGTAATAGAACTTACCGGCCTGAACGAATTTGTCGGAATTGGTATAACCCGTCGCCACCAAACCGTCATCGCTAAGCGGTTTGGCTCCAAGGCTATCCGAAAGGGAAAGAATTTGATAGGCGCGGCTAACTTGTTCGAACCCGAATCCGAACACATCGTTCTGGCCGTCTCCATTGGTGTCGTAGGTCAGCTTTGCGGCTGCATCGACAACTTGCTCCCAAGTCCATCTTTGATCCGGATCGGAGGACGGAGGCGTAATTCCTTTTTGTTCAAAAAGATCTTTGTTGTAATAGAGCACCTGAGTAGATGTATCCATCGGCGCCGCCATCAATTTACCGTTATAGGTTCCGGCCTTTACAGAGGAATCCACCCATTTGGAATTCCACTGCTCCGGCTTCAGGTAGGAGTCAAGAGGAGCCAAATATCCTTTTACCGTGTAGTTGGAGATGAGCGGACCATCCACCATGATAAGATCGTAATCGGTGGACCTTGAGCCTAGTTTGACTTCGAGGGTTTCGAAGTAGTTGTTAAAAGGGTACATTTCCAGCTTTACCTTAATTGTTGGATTTGCTTTCTCGAAGCTGGAGATTACATCGTTAAGACCGTATTTATCGTAATCGCTGAGGGTAACCATCGTAATTTCGGTTTCTTTGCCAGCATTCTGGCCGGTCGTTTCGCTTGCGGTATCGGGGGAAACGTCGTTTTTGGATTGGCAGCCGGCCAAGATGGTCGTAATTAACGCAAGCAGCAGAAGAAGAGGTAATGATTTTTTCATTGGTTAATAATCCCCTTTTATATATCGATTGAGTTCAGCTAATGACCGCGTTCGACTGCATTTATATCGTAGTCAGCCTCTCCATGAGCAGTTTCATGAATCTGTCTTGATCGACCTCCAGACACACCTCGACGTTCCCGTCATCGGACAAAGCAGCTACGGTTTGGCCCGTCTTCTGACGATGGTCATACTCGACATGAACTTTCATTTTCTTCGTACGCACGAGCGTCCGGTCGATTAATAAAGAAATGGTTAACGGATCATGCATAAAGGTTTTTGGTTTCTTGACAAAGCTGAACCATTCCTCCAGCATTCGTGCTAAAGCCATATTCAGTGGATCTCCAGTCTCATGCAGCCTGCGTTGTTCTTCGTCCGTAATAACCACTTTGAGTGTGACATCGAGTCCTACCATTACGATTTTGGCCCCGCTTCCGAATACGAGAGACGCTGCTTCCGGATCGCTGACGATATTATGCTCTACCGTCGCAAGGCTGGCTCCGTTATCGCCAAGGCGCGTTACGCCGCCCATCATGATAATCTCCTTTACATTGTTCACCAGTTCCGGCTCGCGAATAATGCATGCGGCGATATTAGTAAGGGGGCCGATCGGTACCAAAGTGATTTGTCCGGGATTGGCCATCACGGTCTCGATAATGAAATCAACGGCATGCTTTGACTCGATCTCAAGATTAACGTCCTCCTCCGTTAGAATTCCTTTGCCCTCATGTCCCGCAAGCCAGATTTCTCGATTGTGGAGCAGGGGCTTGTTGATGCCTGGATAAACCCGTACATCTTCTCTTTGTCCATACTGAAGCATTTTTCGAGTCATTCTGGCCCGCAAGTCGACGTCTCCGTAAACGGTCGTTACGCCTTCTATAGTTATTTCCGGAGATCTCATAGCAAGTGCCAATGCCATTGCGTCATCGATATCGCTGCCGATATCCGTGTCGATAATAATTCGATTCATAGTCAAATTCCTTCCATCCTTTATACAGGTTTTATTGTTGTAATCGCTTACGTTTGAAGCCGAATAAACAAGTTGTCTTCCCTTCTAATTTATGATTTGATTAGCGGGGTGATATAATCATAACAAGAATCCAAATAAATCATTATCTATTTTCGATCGAACTATTATATGATTTGGCTAATTATATGTAGGGAGGAGGTGAATGCATGAGCCGGATTAATTTCATTTTCTTTATCAAGCATCCGCAGCAAACTTACATCCAAGCCCATCAGCATGGCTGCCACGAACTCGTTTATTATTTTCGGGGGCAGGGGGTAACGCAAATCGGAAGGCGGAAATACAACTTCCAGGACAATAGTTTTGCAATTATTTCTCCCCACGTTCTGCATGATGAGCACCATGTAGCAGAGGAATCTGACGTGCTTTGCATCGGGTTTCATTCCAGTCATGTTGATTTGAAGGATTTGAAAAGCATGTACGAGGATGACAACGATCAAACGATCGGACAATTCCTTCTTCGCATGAAACAGGAGTTCACGCAAAAGCGGGACGGATATTCCGATATGCTTAATCTAATGGTTGAAGAGCTCACCATTCATCTTCAAAGATTAATCGGGCTAAAAGGAATTCCGCAGCCGCAGGAAGATCAGTTGCAGTATGTCATTAACTTCATGGATGAACATTATCAGCAGGATGTCTCTGTTGAATCATTGGCGATAATGTCGGGATACAGCTATGGGCGGTTCAGGCATTTATTTAAAGAAAAAATGGGGATCGCCCCGTTACGGTATATATTTCTCAAGCGGATCGAGTTCGCTAAATCTCTGCTGCTGGGCACAAAAATGCGCATATCCGATATTGCTTCGGAAACGGGGTTTGTAAATGATGCTCAGTTCTGCAGCATATTCAAGCGTGAAACCGGGTTAACACCCAAGACGTTTCGGAATAAATGTTTATAAAAAATAACCGAAATCAATAGATTTCGGTTAAGAAGCCTGAGGTATTATATGGGGGACATCTACGCCTATCCGATATGCTGCAAGGCTAGCTCCAGCATGGTTTTGTTTTTGGCGGTTATTTCCGCTCTTCTTGGCATCGAGGTCCAGGAACCCACGTCGTCAAGCCATGTGCTTGGGAGCGGAAAGTCGGGCTTGCGGTTCGTATTCATGTTAGGCCATTGTTGAGGAAGAGGGCCGCCATTCTCCGTTGAATCGATCTTATTGAGAAGAGGATGACCGCTCATCTCCAGCCACAACAAACTCCACGCTCTAGGCACTACCCGCCAATGATCATACCCGCCGCCGCCAAGCGCCACCCACTTGCCCTGCGTATAACGATCCGCTAAGTCGTGGATGATTCGCGGCATTTCACGATAAATTTCCATGCTGCAATGGATATGGGCGAGCGGGTCGAACGCATGCGCATCACAGCCATGCTGGCTGACGATAATATCGGGTCGGAAGGAGCGGGCGGCATGCTCCACGGCTTGCCGGAAACAATCGAGCCATGACTCGTCTTCCGTATAGGGCTCCATGGATAGATTCAGACAGGCTCCATAGCCGGAGGAATCTCCTCTCTCATGGTGGAAGCCCGTGCCTGGAAACAGAAATTTGCCCGTTTCGTGTATGGATAGCGTGAACACCTCGGGATCCGTATAGAAAAACCATTGAACGCCGTCCCCATGATGAACATCCGTGTCGATATAGAGTACTCGTGCTTTATAATGATGCCGAATATAGGATATCGCTGCCGCGGCGTCATTGTAAACGCAGAAGCCGGAAGCGCGGTCGGGAAAAGCGTGATGAAGCCCTCCTGCCAGATGCAGCGCATGATCCGCTCGTCCCGACATAACCGCTTCAGCTGCTGCGAGAGACCCGGCGGCCACCGCTATAGAAGCTTCATGCATGCCGTGAAAATAAGGAGTATCCCCATCAGCTTGGAGGCCGTATTGCGCGGCTAGCTTTATTGCAGCCATGTCCGGGTTTTCGGAGCTTAAAGCGGTTACTGCATCGATGTAATCGGGTCTATGAATATCGCGGATAACTTGTTCGGCTTCTTCTTGAGAGAAGGGAGGAGACATTTGTTTATTATCCAATGCTCCGCAAGCTCGCAAAAGGTTTTCCGTCAATTCCAGGCGTATGGGATGAAAAGGATGATCGTCATGAAAACGATAAAGCCCGGAAGCCGAATTGTTGATCCAAATCGTTCTCGAATCCAGTGGAGGTCGCCTGCCTTTCATCAGAGCTGTTCCAAGTGCGGCGAAGCCGCTTTGTTTGGCACTAATACATAAAGCGTTGCCGGAATCGTACCCGGTCGAATTGTTCCACGGAGGAGAGGGGGACGTCTTTGCCTATTCTCACCATCAAACAGTTGGCGGGGTGCGCGCATATTTCCGGATCGTCCGTAGCAAACCAGACCATTCCGACCGATTTCATTAGCCGTTCCATCATTTCGCGGTATTCCCACACATTTAACCCGCTGGATTCCAGATCCCAGTGCCAATAGTATTCGGTCGTAAAAACGATCATATTGTCCAATTGACCGTCATGAAACGCTGCGGTGATGAGCGCTTTACCTAGACCGAGATTGCGGTAATCATCCGCTACTTCGATCGCGCCAAGCTCGACAAGGTCTTTCATGCCGCCCTCCGACCACCGTTCCATCTCGTCCGGGTAGTGGAAAGTGACGTATCCGACGATGACGTTCTCTTCCCTCGCAAGGATGATTCTCCCCTCCGGAAGCTCGGCGATTTCAACTAATGCCTGATGCTGCTCTTTAGGCCTTCTAAAAGCGTCCAATTTCTGATGGAGCGTCCATTCGCTTAACGTTTCAGGTGATACGGGACCTTCAACGATCAAGGATCGGCCATTTCGGTCTATTGGATACCGGACATAAGATTTGATATGCTCCATGCCGTTCTCCCTTCAGCCGTGCTAACTTTGATGTCATTATACACTATAGGGGGATGGGGGAGGAACAGCGCGTCTGAAATCGGGGCGGAAAATATCGTCGTTTTTGTGCCTGAAAAGGTTCTTTTCCCCTATGCCTAGCTCACACTCAATGTGATATAATGAATTTTGGCAGAGAAGACAATTACCTCATGATAATGAAAGCGCATTCGATATCGAATGCATGTATTCCAATTTGGAAGGTGATGGATCGTGACATTTCAGTCTGACGAGAAATTAGCCGTCACAGCGACGGCGGCAAACATGGGAACGTATGAAGATGCGGTAAAGAGCTTCGACTGGGCGGATGTCGAGAATCAATTTTCTTGGGCGTCGACCGGCAAGGTCAATATGGCTTACGAAGCGATCGATCGCCATGTAGAGAACGGCCGGGGGGACAAAATAGCGCTTCACTACAGCGACAGCAAGCGTGACGAAAGCTACTCCTTCGCGGAATTGTCGAGGCAATCCAATCGGTTTGCCAACGTGCTTCGCGGGTTAGGCGTTGATAAGGGAGACCGAGTATTTATTTTCATGCCCCGCACGCCGGAATTGTACTTTAGTTTGTTCGGCGCGCTTAAAGTTGGCGCAGTCGTAGGTCCGTTATTCGAAGCATTCATGGAGACGGCTGTCAGAGATCGCCTTCAGGATAGCGGCGCGGTAGCGATCGTTACGACCCCTGCGCTGTTGTCGCGGGTTCCGCGGGCGGAACTCCCAGATCTTAAACATGTTATCCTATATGGTGACGATGTCGAAGAGGGCAACGGAATCGTCGATTATCGCGCAGCGATGGCGAATGTTTCCGATACTGCGGAGTTGACTTTCCTTGATCGGGAAGACGGACTTATTTTGCATTATACATCAGGCTCTACAGGCAAACCCAAAGGGGTATTCCACGTTCAGAACGCGATGCTCCAACATTATCATACGGGACGTATCGTTCTGGATTTGAGGGAAGACGACGTATACTGGTGCACGGCCGATCCGGGCTGGGTAACGGGAACTTCATACGGTATTTTCGCGCCTTGGCTGAACGGGGTCACCAACGTCGTTCGCGGCGGCAGATTTAGCCCTCAGGATTGGTACTCGACGATTCAAAAATATAAAGTAACCGTATGGTACAGCGCACCGACAGCATTCCGCATGCTGATGGGGGCGGGTGACGATGTCGTTAATTCGTTCGATCTGTCCAGCTTGCGCCATGTGTTGAGCGTCGGTGAGCCGCTGAATCCCGAAGTTGTCCGTTGGGGCAACAAGGTTTACGGTCAACGCATTCACGATACGTGGTGGATGACGGAAACAGGTGGACAATTAATCTGTAACTATCCGAGCATGGAGATTAAGCCGGGCTCGATGGGGCGGCCGGTTCCAGGCGTTCAAGCTGCGATTATCGATGATCAAGGCAATGAATTGCCGCCGTTCCGCATGGGTAATCTTGCGATCCGGACACCATGGCCGTCGATGATGCGTAAAATATGGAACAACCCGATGAAATACGCGGAGTACTTCCATATCCCGGGATGGTATGTTTCGGGTGATTCCGCTTACCAGGACGACGAAGGTTACTTCTGGTTCCAAGGGCGTATCGATGACGTCATTAACACTTCCGGCGAGCGAGTAGGGCCTTTCGAGGTAGAGAGCAAGCTCGTAGAGCATCCTGCTGTCGCCGAAGCGGGCGTTATCGGGAAACCGGATCCGCTTCGCGGAGAGATTATTAAAGCATTCATTTCCTTGCGGGAAGGTTACTCGCCATCGGATGAGTTAAAAGCCGACATCGCCAAGTTCGTAAAGGAAGGGCTTTCCGCCCATGCTTCCCCGCGCGAGATCGAATTCAAAGATAAGCTTCCCAAAACCCGCAGCGGTAAAATCATGCGCAGGGTGCTGAAAGCTTGGGAGCTCAACTTGCCTACAGGCGACTTGTCCACGATTGAAGATTAGAATCTAGTTTTAATTACTTAAAACCTCCCTAGGGTGGGTACGTTTTAACGTACTCGCTCGAAGGGAGGTTTTTTGATTTGTAATTTACTTATGCCTTTAACGATTGGGACCGTAAAGCAGTTGAGCACGAACGAAGTCTATCGGGAGATTCTCAGGTATGTCTAGGAAATATTCCAATTGCCATATTTGAGTTTTCTGAGCCTGACGGCTCGTAGGATTGTCCCAAGGTGGGTAAACGCGCATTGCTCTTTTACCGCCTTTGCCTTGATTGGATACGATATCGTGATCATATAAAACAGCCTTTGGAAATATAAACTGACCAAAGTTACTACCTTTGCGTGTACTAATAACAAAGAAATCGGCTGGATCGGATACGTCGTATGGTTGGATTGGTCCATCTCCAATTCTCTCCCATAAAGTCACAAATTGCCCGATCTTTGTAGGAGTGATTTTTGCGACTCGAAATCTAATGGAGAGACCATCTAAGTTAAATACATAAGCCCCATACTCAGCATTTTGTTCTTCTAAGAGTGGTCGAGAGCAATCAAACCTGCAGGGGTTATAAACAAGATCTTTGGTGGCAAGCAAGTCACTGTGAATTGTGTCAGAGGAAGTCGAATCATTTTGATCGCTATGGCTTGCTTTTGAAAAGTCTCGTTTTATTTCATCCATCTATTCAAATCCCCCATATGCGTCACATGTAGCAATCCATTGTTGTTCTTAATGTTCACTATCTTAATGTAAACGTGGCTAGTTCACAAGCTCACTTCAGCTATATGAAGAAGTTAGACGTAGGAGCATTAAAGTGTGGGAAAGTATTCCTGAGGAAAGTCTGGATTGGAAACCGGTAGAACGGCTGAAATCGAGCGCCCAAATATATGGGACTAGGTTTGCGCTATTTTCTCGTTATACAAAGCCCGCCCCCGTACAAGACGGTGGCGGGCTCTGTAGATTAAACTTCGACAGACCGGGTAGGAGAAGACTCTCCGGACGAATTTATCGCCGTTATGCGATACCATCCGGTCGACATAGGAGCAATATACTCGAAGGATGCGGATTCCGTCGTTCCGAGCAGCTTGTATTTACCGCGTTCAGTCGAACTATACCATACCTGATACTGGGTTACGCCTTCACTGCCCGGATTCTCATTCCACGATAACGTAACGCCGATATCCGTTCCTTCCGCTTTAAGCCCTGTTGGCGTTGTGGGATTGTTGCTGTTGTTCGGATTATCCGGGAATCCGGGATCGCCGCCATCCGGTATGTTAGGATCGGTTATGATTTGACCGCCGTCCGTCGATATGGACTCGCTCGGTGCGGATTCATTGCCGACAACATCAACGGCCGCGACATAATAACGATAGGTTTGGTTTGAGCTGATGTAGTTGACGAATTTCGGGTCCTCCCCCGTCGGTACGGAAGCCTCGACTTTCTCGAAGGCCCCGCCATTAACGGAACGATAGAGCCTATAGCCAGCAACATCGGCTTGCGTGGAAGGCGTAAACGAAATCCTCGCCAAGCCGTTCATGGTTTCCACCGAGATGTGCGCTGGAGGTCTCGGGGCGCCCCCATCGTCTACGCGCGGATCGATCTTGGAAGGAGCGCTTTGAGCGGCATCCTTCGGTAAATAATAAGCAAGCGATTTGCGGGATTGCGCGGACACCTTTCCGAGCTTCGCTTGTAATTCCTCTATAAGCGTATCTAACGGCGTCTCGCGTACGACCATTACGGACTCCCGCAGCAGATCCTCCGGGGTCTCGGGGTGCGGCAAGTAGTTAACGCCGTTGTAGGAAATATATTTGACTTTGACGAGGGCGTCGTCTTCCTCCGTCGGAATGAATTTACGGTTAAAGATATCCGTTACGAGCTTGCCGGCAGATTTCGTTATTTCCGTCGGCAGCTTGCCGCTGACGCTGGATACGGTCATCGAAACAATGCCGTCCGGCTTCTCGAAAGCTTTGGTCGGGAACAGCTCCGGCTTGGCTTCCGTAACTTCGTTCATAATTTTCGCCCAGATCGAGCGTGCCCGACCATGGCTGTCTGCAGACAAAGTGTGAATGACTTTCTCATATCCGGCCCATACCCCGAGCGTAATGTCCGGAGTGTAACCTTCGAACCATACGTCCCCATAGTTTTGGGTCGTTCCCGTTTTGCCGACTACCGGAATTTTACCGTAATTTTTGAATTGGGACATGATCGACGTTGCCGTACCGTTCGTGACAACCGTGCGAAGCATGTCTGTCATCAGATAAGCCGATTGCTCGGATACGATTCGTTTCGGATTCGCTTCATGCTTATATACGAATTCATTGTTGGCATCGCGGATACTTTCAATTAAATAAGCATCGTTGAAAACGCCTTTGTTCGCGATCGCGGAGTAGGCATTGGTCAACTCTTCTACCGAAACGCCGTACTTAAGTCCTCCGATTACGCCCGTTTGGGCAGCGTCATCCTCTTTCACCAGCGTGGTGATTCCAAGGGAACGGGCGAATGCCCAAGAATCCTTAATCGTTACTTTATTAAGGAATATTTTCAATGCGGGAATATTGTAGGAATTGTTAAGCGCTTGGCGCGCGGTTACGAGACCCGAATAACGGTTGTTGGAGTTTTTCGGAATATGGTAGCCGCCTCCGCCGTTTTTCAGAATGATAGGCGCATCGTCAAGGACGCTGGCAGGCTGGATGAGCCCTTTGTCGATTGCCGGCAAATAAGCGCCGATCGGTTTCATCGCTGAGCCCGGCTGACGCGTCATCTGCGTGGCGAAGTTCATTTGCTCGATATGGAAGTCGCGCCCTTCGATCATGCCTAAGATGGCGCCCGTTTTCTGGTCCATCATAACGGCGGCAATTTGCTCAACCCCTTTGACGGGATGGTCGGGTGCGAAATTTTCCGGATTTTCAGCTACTCCGTGCATAAGGTTATACACTTTTTTGTCAATCGTTGTCGTTATTTTATAGCCGCTGCGCAGCAGCTGTCCGCGCGCATCTTCGATAAGCGCCGAGTTTTCTTTCTTTTTCAAATCCTCGAGCTTAAGCTCCGGGTTTTGTTTCAGAACGAGTAATTCAGCCGCTTGGCGCTCGACTTCAAGCATTAAGTAAGGAAAAGTGTTATACGCCTTCTCGCTGGGCTTAGCCAGTGAACTATAGAGATCGAAAGCCAGCGCTTCTTCATATTCCGCGTTGGTGATCTTCTTTTCAATCAGCATGCGGCTGAGGACGAGCTTCTGACGCTCGACAGCCCGCTTAAAGTTCTTTTCGTTGAAATCACCTTTGCCGTTAAAGGCGGAATATAAGGAAGGCAGTTGCGGTACGCCGGCCAAATAGGCAGCTTGGGCTATGTTCAGCTTTTCCAATTTCTCGATGCCGAATATTCCTTTGGAAGCCGCTTTGATTCCGAAAACTTGATAACCGGAAGATCCGTTCCCATAAGGGACT
This sequence comes from Cohnella silvisoli, assembly GCF_021190915.1. GTDB lineage: Bacteria > Bacillota > Bacilli > Paenibacillales > Paenibacillaceae > Cohnella > Cohnella silvisoli. The sequence goes on along the minus strand of NZ_JAIOAP010000012.1, from coordinate 2,857 downwards.
TTATTTAAGTAGGCCGTAATGATTTCTTCTTTGCTCAGAAACCGTTCCAGTCTAAGCGACAGGAAAATTTCTTTGGCTTTCCGGCTGGAAGTCTGGTCTAAGCTTAAGAATACGCGCCGTGCAAGCTGTTGGGTAATCGTACTGCCGCCCGTCTGCACGCTCTCGTTCAACAATTGCTGTTTGACCGCACGGAATAAGCCATTCGTATCGACGCCGGGGTGCGTGAAGAAGTTTTTATCTTCTATCGCGACAACCGCGTCGATGATTGTTTTCGGAATTTGGTCGTATGTAACAGGGCGACGATCTTCTTCGGAACGCAATTGTCCGATAGGGGTGCCATCGTTGAAATAGACGAACCCGGTTATGGCATTCTCGTTTATTTTCTCTTCGATCAGGCTGCGGGACCGAATCGGGTCGTCATTTACTAAAGAAGCGATGTATCCAGTCACTGCTCCTGCGCCGACAAGTCCGGCCAACACGCCGAACAAGATAAGCCAAAGCACGGTAAATCCTGCGATTTTTCCGGCCGTTCTGAATCCTGCGCCTTTACGCCCCGGCGTGGAAGGGGGTTGTTTCGTCTCATTCATAGGGAAGCCTCCTTCAACAAACAGAACTATTATAGCACATTTAGCCATCGTTTGACTTCCTTCGGAAGGGTGTGCTATAAAGAGAGAAATTCGCACCTGAAAATGCGGTAATCGGGACGAAGCGAGTGATCACGAGGGAGGAAATCGGAATTGAAGACGGACGGGAAAAATACTTTATCCGCTGAGCAGCAAAGCGAGGTCGCTCGTCAGCTCGAAGTGATAAGGCGAGGCACTGTAGAGATCGTGCCGGAGGAAGAACTAGTTAACAAAGTTGCGGAATCCGTGATGACTGGGCGACCGCTTAAGGTGAAGCTGGGACTTGATCCTTCTGCGCCGGATATCCATGTCGGACATACGGTCGTCCTACATAAATTAAGACAGTTTCAATTGCTCGGCCATGAAGTGCAATTGATCATCGGCGATTTCACAGGCAGAATCGGCGATCCGACGGGGAAATCGGAAACTCGCAAGCAATTAAGCGAAGAAGACGTCAAGCGCAATGCGGAAACGTACCAGAAGCAAATTTTCAAAATTTTGGATCCGCAAAAAACGACCATTTATTATAATTCCTCTTGGTTGTCCCCGTTAACTTTCGCGGACGTTGTCGGACTAGCCGGGAAAATTACGGTTGCGCGCATGATGGAAAGGGATGACTTCACGAAACGGTTCCAATCCAACCAGCCCATCAGCGTCCATGAATTTTTCTACCCGCTTATGCAGGGGTATGACTCAGTCGCGCTGGATAGCGATGTGGAGCTTGGCGGGACGGACCAGAAGTTCAATCTGCTTATGGGCCGCACGTTGCAGAAGGAATACGGCAAGGCTACGCAAGCGGCGCTTATGCTTCCGCTGCTCGAAGGTCTTGACGGCGTGAACAAGATGAGCAAGAGCTTGGGAAATTATATCGGGATCGATGAGGAAGCCAATCAAATCTACGGCAAGTCGATGAGCGTGCCGGATGAGTTGATGCTGAAATATTACGAGTTGGCTACGGATTTGAGCCTGGAGGATCTGAAGACGCTGCGTGAAGGATTGGCGGACGGAAGCGTTCATCCAAGAGATGCCAAAATGCGGTTAGCCCGCACCTTCGTCCGAATGTACCATGGAGAGGAAGCGGCAGCGGCAGCCGAGAATCATTTTATTACCGTGTTTCAGAAACGGGCGCTCCCGGACGATATCGAAGAAGTCGCTATCCCGACCGCCGAGCTCGTAGAGGGTAAAATCCGCGTGACTAAACTGCTCATCCTGCTAGGGTTGCAAGCGTCGGTCAGCGAGGCCCGAAGAAGCATCCAGCAAGGCGCAGTGAGGTTGAACGAAGAGAAGCTCGCGGATATCGACGGCGATATTGCACCGTCTGACGGTGACGTTCTGCAAGTCGGCAAACGCAAGTTTGTCCGGTTTACGGCGAAGAGATAGTAAATTCCGACAACAATAAAAGAGACTGGCCGATAAGTTTAACTTAACGGTCGGTCTCTCTTTAATGTGCGCTTATTATGAAGTTTATACGGCAGGCGGGGTGAACGTACGCTGTGCGAACTCGGCATCGAGCATGAAAAAGGCGTTGCTGTCCTTATCGATCCGTTTGAGCTTGTTAATAATGCTGTCGAACATGGATTCTTCTTCGACTTGCTCGTCGATAAACCATTTCAAGAATTGGATGGTTGCATGCTCACGGTCGTTCATGGCCAGGTCGGATAGGTGGTAAATACGTTTGGTTACCTCTTGCTCATGGGCGTAGGCGTGCTCGAACGCATCGAGAATAGAATGATATTCGTTATTCGGGACATCCATGCCGGATAACGTTACTCGCTGGCCTCTGTCGTTCAAATACTTATAAATTTTCATGGCGTGAAATTTCTCTTCTTCTGCTTGCACCATAAAGAAGTTAGCGAACCCATCTAGGCTTTCTCCTGAACAATAGGCGGCTATGGCTAAGTAAACGTGAGCAGAGAAGAGCTCGAAATTAAGTTGTTCGTTTAGACTTTCGCTTAATGAATCTTTCATCATTACCTTTCACTCCCTTTGAAATGCGCTTGGACGTTATACCCGGATTGTACCATAATTTAACGGCAATCCGAAAGAAGTCCTCTTCCTCTATAGGGAGGGGATGAATTTCGGCTAGGCGAAGCCTAGAATCTTCGTACTCGAAGTCATGACCTTAAAAACTTACAATGAGCTCGGAAATCTAGATATAAGAACAAGTGTTTGGTATAATGAAGTTAGCGCATAGGTTTCAGATAGGGGGCGAAAACAAGATGATCCGATGTCTT
>NZ_JAIOAP010000011.1 GCF_021190915.1 Cohnella silvisoli | reverse complement strand
TCAAAAGCAAGTAAAGAATACCACAAAATCAACGACAGTCCAAGCCACCTAACGGTGGTTTGGAAACACCGTAAAAGTGACATTTTCTCGGAAGAGTTAAGGTGACATTTTCTCAGCAAATTGACAGGTGCTCATTTCCCATTAACATTGTCTTATTTTATCCTTGTAAGGTGCAGGGGTGAGGATTATACTTAACACGTTAACAGTACAATATCGACACGCAATCAAATGGACTATAAAGGGGGAAACCGGACATGGAAGGCGATACGCCCAGGCCCAAAGGCAATCTCATGAATAAAGCAGGATCGTATTCCGCAATGGGAATTGCTTCTTTGTCCGGCTGCCCCGGCTAAGAATGTTTCTGCACGCGGAAAGCGTCCTGCATGATCTTGAACGGACATGCAAAGGAGCGATTTCCATGAAAATCAGATTGGTTAACAATGGCGTATTCACGCCTATCGAAAGCATACATGACACGCTTACCCCGCCTGCGAACGGCTTTTATTGGATTGATGCGGACGTTGACGATCTTATCGTACTCCAGCCTTTATTCGGTCTCCATGACCTTGCCGTAGAAGACTGTCTTACGGAAGAAGAGCAACGTCCAAAACTCGAGATCTACGAAAATCAATATTTTCTCGTAATTAATAGCATCCGTTTCGACGACGAAGAAATTTTCCTGCGCGCCTTGAACATTTTCCTCGGTCGTCACTATTTGATTACCGTCACTCGTCAGAAGATCAACGAGTTACGGAGTGTTAAGCCTATCTTGTGGGAGCAGGAAGTTGACCACGCTGACCGCTTCCTCTATCACCTAGTCGACATCGTCGTCGACAATTATTTCACCGTCGGCGATCGGATCGAAGCCCGCATCGAAAGCCTTGAAGAAGACATTCTCATGCATACGAAGAAAACCCATCTTACCGAGATTATAGGGCTTCGCAGTGAAATCCTCTGGCTTAAAAAAGTTCTCGGACCGCAGCGCGAGCTCATTGCCACCTTGAATAAAAAAGATTTGCGCCTCATTGACAACGAGCTGCAGAAGTATTTCGGAGACATTCACGAGAATGCCGTCAAAATTTATGAAACATTCGAAACCTATAGGGACCTAATGGGCAACTTACGCGAGGCATACCAATCGAGTCTGGCTAACCGCGCGAATGAAATCATGCGAGTTTTTACAGCTTTAACTACCATATTCATGCCGCTGACGTTTATCACTGGGATATACGGAATGAACTTTGATTATATACCGGGCATGCATGAAAGCATGGGGTCGGTTGTGTTGCTCGTGTGCATGGCCGTTATCGGTTTCGGGATGTTCTACTTCTTCCGAAAAAAGGATTGGCTGTGAGTCAGCTAATTAAAGCAAGTACAATATGTGAAAAACACAGCCCGCTCCCTTATTCTGGGGAACGGGCTAGAACGTTTTCCGATCAGTAATCCTTAGCCTACCGCCTTGCTCACACGACGGAATCGAATTCGCATCATTCGCAGTTTCTCGTATTGTCTCTCTACTTCCTGTTCGTTTGAACCGGATTCTCCGTAAACTTTGCGCAGGAGAGGCTTCAAATACTTATCGCCCAGCTGCTGAAGGGCCGTCTCGATCTGTAGGGATTCTTCGGGAGCCAACTCCAGCAATTCCTTGTCTACGACCGGAAGCACGTCGTAACCTTCTTCATCAAGGCGCTCGATTCTCTCCAACAGCTTGCGCCGCGGACAATTCAATTCCCCTTCAAGCTGGCCCAGCGTCCACCCTTCCCGGATACCAAGCAGAAGCGAACGTTTCTCCTGCACCGTTGCCAACACTTTTCCATATTTCTCCTCTTTCACTTGGAACATCCATGAGGATAGCTGGTCCTCGCTAACTGCGGCAGTTACCCATGCTTCTAAGGGGAAAGTATGGTTTCTCTCCATATCCTTGAGCAACTCGATTAGATCGTTGCCATATCGTTCAGTCTTAACTTTCCCGAAGCCTGGAATTTGACCTAGCTCCTCTAGCGTTTTCGGCAGGAATACCGCCAACATCTGCAGCTCGCGGTTTGTTGCAATAAGGTAGGCCGACTTCTTCTCCTCCACGGATTTCGTTCTTCTCCAGACACGCAATGCCGACACAACCTCCTCTGCTTCATGCGAATCTGCATAACACTGAAGCAATAACGGGAGTGCCGGACGACGCTCCCAGAAAGGGGTCTCCTCGAGCATGCCATCGATCAAAGGTTGGAAGCCCTCCTTCATTTTACTTGCTACCCCATGACGGAACGCAGCGAGCAGTTCCTCCCAGCTCATCCCTTCGTACCATACATCTTCTACCGCAGAGGTTTCCAACTGTACGGAGCGCCAACCAGCGCTCCAAATTCCTTGCACCTCCCCGATAAACACTTGCGCACGATCTTCCGTTTGCCCAGTCACACGTTCGAATTGGTTCAAAAACACAACCTGCATCCCGAATCCTCCTAGGCCGCTTCAGCGGCGTTATAATTGAGCGTTCAAGCAGCAAAGCCGACCTAGGGGAACGAAAAAAAGCACCTCCCGCCGGACGGCGATGGAGGTGCTTCCTCTCTCGTGCAAACATGAACAACTTCAGATTATCAAAATTATCCAGGTTAGGCAATACCCTTTGAATGATTTATAATAGGGAAAGCAGCGACATCAAGGAGGACTTTTACCGATGAACATGAAGGATTTCGATTTCTTATCGGACTCTACGGAACAAACGACGACCCGATTCGTCACTTTCGTAACACCCGGTCTTAAGCGATTTGACCTCGCTATCCTTTCAACGAACCGATTTTACGGCAAAAAACTCGTGACCGACATGATGTTCGGCCGCAGCGCCATTCTTGGTCCCGATGATCTAGAGGAGGAAGGCGTGCTTGAATCCATCTTCCGGCTCAACGAGGAAGAAGCCGCAGAACTGGCGCAGTTTCTCACGCTTGTACTTGGCGCGGTAAACTTTACCGACTAACGATAGGCGGAGACGGACATTCTAATGGAAATTGCCCCATTCTGAAGGGAGGTTTCCAGCATGTTTTCGTTTCGCTCGGAGAAAAAACAACCGACAACCGACCTTGCAACGGTCGAATCTCAACGCAACGATCTAATTCCCGAAGAGTTCCCCGAAGGTTCATACGGCTCCACGATGCTCGTGGAATCACTAGGCAAGAGCACCCCGTGGCGTGATGATCAGCGTCCTCCCAACACGTTCAATTATGAGAATCGCGAGCTGCATGCTGGATTGGAACGCCACTATCCGGGAGACCACGAGCTTCATGATCTCTCCGGGAGCGAGCAATCAGAGAGGGAATAGATAGATGCAAATAGACCCTCACACCTTGTAAAATTTCAGGCTTGAGGGTCTAGCTTTTTGATAACCTTTAGTGTTCCGCCAACTCTCGGACTTCTTGCAGAGAAATTTCCAGTGTCTCGGAAACTTGTTCAGGGGGAAACCCTTTGTTCAGCAATTTGCGGACGATCATTTTCCGTTCTTCGGCTTTACCTTCTGCTTTTCCCTGTTCGATGCCTTTCTCGATGCCTTTCTCGATGCCTTTCTCGATGCCTTTCTCGATGCCTTCTTCAATTCCTTCCTCGTAGCCCCAGCGTTTCCATGCAGGCATGAGCTCCATAATCGTTCCACCTTCCTCCGGATATTGCTTCCAAATTTCGCGCAGTATCACTTCATCTTCTTCTTTATTAGGCTCGAAATACAAATCAGCCACGGACATGATGAGCGCGAACCGCGCTTCATCCAACTTTTTTCTCAATCGTAAAATCATACGTAAGTAAGCCGAACGCATTTCTCTCTTATCCTTATCATTATATCCCATTTTCACTAGCAGCGCAGCAGCCACAGGATTATCGGACGTTATAAATCGCCTCCAGTCCTGACGCTTCAGCTCCACTTTCAAGAACTGAAACCGTAGGATATCATGTTCAGGAATCATCATCGTAAACGTATCCAGTTCATCCGTTATATGATCGGATGTGAAGATGGCTATCGGAATGATGAGCTTATGCTCTTTACGATGCCGCTCGAATAAACGGCTAAAATAAATAAACATTCGTTGATTGAAATCATCTTGCCTGTAAGACTGGGGCTCCATGTGAACAAGGATGAAGGCATCCAATGCTTTGTAACGGGTTTCCAGCAATAAATCCAAGCTCCTCGCTTCTTCACCGACGATATCGACGAGCAGTTCCTGCATCAGCAATCGCGTATGACTATGATCCAACAGTAAATCCAATTGCGGAAAAAACAACTCGATAAATTCGGCAAAAAAAGTTTGCAGCAGCTTTTTGAAAGCTTCGTCATGAGGAATCGAGGCTCTCTTTTCCGATTTTTCATCGGGTTCCTTCTCGTTCATTCTATTTCCCTCCCTTGGCGCAAACGACAACACGCCGCCTGCATCCCAGCACTGGGAGCAAGCGGCGTGTTCTTCACGACCATTTATTAGTAGCATACCAAAGAGTGGTTGCTGAAGCAAAGCCTATTTGAATGTATATTAAAAGTTAAAATAATTTTTGGCGTTTCGGTAAGAAATATTTTCCACCATGCCACCTAGAAGCTCCAGATCGTGAGGTACTTCGCCCTTTTCCACCCATTCTCCGAGTTTATTACATAGGATCCTACGGAAATATTCATGTCTAGAAAAAGACAAGAAACTGCGGGAATCCGTAAGCATGCCGATAAACCGGCTGAGCAGCCCCAGGTTGGCGAGCGCGTTCATCTGCTCAAGCATGCCGTCCCTCGTATCGTTGAACCACCAGGCGGAACCAAGCTGGATTTCCCCCGGAACATTGCCATCCTGAAAGCTCCCCATTATCGTGCCAAGAACATAATAATCCTTCGGATTTAATGAATACAGAATGGTTTGCGGCAGAGAGTTACTGGCTTCTATTTTATCTAAAAGCTTCATCAGCGGATAGGCAAGCTGTCCGTCATAAATGGAATCGTACCCGGTATCAGGACCTAGCTCCTTAAACATCCGGCTATTATTGTTACGGGAAGCGTGGATATGCAATTGCATCGTCCAGCCCCGCTTCGCATACTGTTGTCCCAGGTGGATTAACGTATAGGTTTTGTGCTTCTGCTCCTCTTCCAAGCTGAGCCGTTCCCCGTTAAGCGCTTTGGCAAAGATAACCGACACTTCCTCCAAGGAGGCTTCGGCATAATAAACCTGATCAAGCGCGTGATCGGAAACTTTACAGCCAACCTTGGCGAAATGTTCAAGCCGATTGTCTATAGCAGCAAGAAAACTTTCATAGCTGCTTACGGGCAATGCCGAAACCTGTTCCAACTTTTTCACCCAAGGGATAAACGTATTTCTGCGTATTTCCAAGCCTTTATCCGGCCGGAACGACGGGAGGACTAGGCAGTCGAAGTTATCGAGGGCTTTAATTCCTTCATGGTATTCTAGCGTATCCGTCGGATCATCTGTCGTACAAATAACGCGAACATGCTGCTCCCGGATAAGCTTCCTCACTGAAAAATTCTCCGACCGTAAAATCGCGTTAGCTTTTTCCCATATAAGAGGTCCGTTCTTCTCGTTAATCATCTCTTCAATGCCGAAATAACGCCGCAATTCCAAGTGCGACCAATGGTATAGCGGGTTCCCAAGCGTCATTGGGACCGTCTTGACCCAAGCCATAAAACGATCGTAATCGCTGACTCCGGGTCCCCCGGTAACGAGAGTTTCAGGTATGCCATTCGCTCGCATCGCTCTCCATTTGTAATGATCCCCGTATAACCATATTTCCGTTAAGTTGTTGAAGCGCTTATCCTCATAGATTTCTTGAGGGCTCAAATGGCAGTGATAATCGATAATCGGCTGACGTGCGGCATAGTCATGATACAAGCGTTCCGATACGGGATTGTGAAGCAAAAAGTTGTTGTCCATAAACGGTTTCACGCCGATTTCCCACTCCTTCCGTGAAGTTCCATCATCTCACCAGTTAAATGTTCAAAAAAATAACCCGGACGTCCGCCCGGGATTATCGCAAGAAAGGTCATGTTGCCGTGTTATGCCTCTAGTGTAGCACTGCATAGCAAACGTCTGCTTCACTAGTAAACCTCTCTTTTCATTTCTATTTGATTGTGCGTCACTAAACTATTGAGAAACGATAATTGCCCGATCCGATCTGTAGCAAGAGATACTTTCCATCTTGGCGCAATAAAGTAATCTCATTGATTTGATTTAGAGGTTGCCCACTCTCCAATATGTTGTTCGTATCTATTGCGGGCACGTAAACGGTAGCCGAGGTGTTCACTGGTATCGACACATCGAGCTGCAATATATGAGTCTCATGCAGCTGCCAGTGAACTTCAACTCTTCCTTGTCTAAGGTCATGGTGCGCTTTAACCCACTGGATTCCGTCTACGATATGCGGGGCAATTACAACATGATGAAAACTTGGCGTTTCATAGTTGATTCGAATGCCAGCCAAACTCGAGTAAAACCATTCTTCCGGATGCCCGAACATAAAATGATTTTGCGAAAGTCCAGCTGTAGGCCCGTCCCATAGTTCTGTCAGCGTCGTAGCCCCGTGCATGATTTGGTAACCGTAACTGGGATGGTCGGTTTTATTCAGTAATGCGGAGATGATTTCCGCCTGATCCTCATCGGTTAACGCCTTCAGCATAAAACGCAAACCGACTTCCCCGCCTGAGGGACTGTTCCCCTTTTCCCGAATGTCCTGAACGATGTTCTCCAGTACTTTCACCCGCAACGATTCAGGCACCATGCCGAGAGCAAGGGGCATCGCATTCGACGTCTGGCTACCCGTAGCATATTGACCCATACGATCATCGAGAAATTCGGCGTTGAAGGCGGCTTTAATCTCGGCTGCGAGCTCCGCGAAAATCTGCACTTCTTCCGTTGTCCCCACGATTCCGGCGATTTTCTGCATGATTACTGCATTATAGTAATACGTCGCCGAGGCAGTGACGGGTATGGGGGTATGAAGCGGAAACCCATCCGATCCAACGTCACACCAGTCTCCCAATCCATGACTCAGCAGGTGTCCGCTGGAAAGAGTCGTCAAATAGTCAACGTACTTCTTCGTACCCTCATAATGTTGTTCCAGCATGGCTCGGTCTCCATACCAATTATAGGCATACCAGTTCGCGATAATATAGGCGCTTCCCCATTCCGGAGAATCGCGAAAACCTTCCTCGAATACGGTATATTCCGGGGCAATATCGGGGACAAGACCGTTGTCCAGCTGTGCTTCGCTCATATCCCCAACTATTTTGCGATATAAGTTAGGCACGTAATAATTATACATGATGGAAGGCCCCATCAGATGCGATTGCTCCAGCCACCCCAATTTCTCCCGATGGGGGCAATCGGTTAACACGCTCTTCATGTTGCTCAGTATCGCCCAGTTAATATTCTCGTGAATTCGATTCCATAATGGGTTGGAACAGGAAAAAGCGCCAGCTGCCCGCACATCCGGATAGATCATCTGTCCTTCGATTTGTTTCAACACAGGCAATTGACTGCCCGAAGCTGCAAGCCCATCGTCCGGAACGGCACCTTCAACCTGGATGTAGCGAAAGCCCGAGTAAGAAAACCGCGGACTCCAAGTTTCTACACCTTCCCCTTTAAGCGTATAGGAGAAATAACTCGGACTTTTTGTCCACTTCTGGTTAACCATCCCTTGCTCATCCAACAATTCGCCATAGGTTAACTTCACCTTCGACCCGGAAGCTCCCTCGACAGTCATGCGAATCCAACCCGAGAAATTTTGCCCGAAGTCATAGACATACATGCCAGGCGAGCATTCCTTCACTTGAGCGGGCTGGAAAGCTTTCATCACTTTCATAGGAGGTATGTTCTGAGCTTGAAGCTTGCCGCGTGGTCCTGTGACCACTTCAGCCCTACGCCACCGGATATCCTCGATAAATCCAGCTTGGTCCCACCCGGTTTGCTCCAGTCTTGCATCATAATCTTCTCCGCCATAAATACAAGAGAATGTAATTGGCCCCCGGCTTATTTGCCAACCTTCTCCGCTTACGATCCGTTTCGTCGTTCCATCGCTATATTCGACTTCCAGCTGCAGGATGAGCTTGGGATCGCCGAAGCTTCCTAAATACTTGGCGTAGCGTCCCCCGGTTACATTATAAAAACCGTTTCCGAGCATTACGCCGACCGCATTATTACCTGTATGCACGTGCTCCGTCACATCAAAAACCGTGTACAAGCAGGATCTGTTATAGTTCGTCCAACCGGGGTCCATCACATGGTCCCCGACCTTCTCCCCGTTCAGTCGCAATTCAAAGTGTCCGAGTCCGCAAATATAGACCTTTGCTCTAAACACTTCCTTTTCCAGATGGAAAATAGACCTGAACAACGGCAGCGGCGTTCCCAAGCCATCTTCCGTATTCTCTGCCGCCCATATCTGTATGTCTCTATCCATAACCCCAATCCATTGCGCTTTCCAATCCTCCGAATGAAGCAAAGCCATTTCCCAAATGCCCTGGTCACTATAGGCTGACGGTTGATCATTGGCATCCCAAGCCCGCACTTTCCAGTAGTAACGTTTCCCCGATTGAAGCGGTAAACCTGCATATACAATGTTGCAATTCTGATTAGTGATTACTTTGCCGCTGTCCCACAGATCGGCCATATCAGCTGCTAACTTGTCTTGGCTGGAAGCAACGAGTACTTGATAAGCGAATTGGCTCTGCATCCGTTGACCCGACTCAAATCCCCAACTCAAACGAGGTTGAAATAGATCGATTCCAATGGGATTCACGCTATACTCGACTTGAAGATTAATAACCTGAAATGCGGCTGACATATCTAAGTTTCATCCTTTCAGATGTTAATCCCTCATCATGACTTTTTGAACGATGACACAGGCATCCAGATCCTTCTTAGGCATAAATTCAAGAGAAACTAGCTTTTTCTCCGGAAATGGATTGCCGAGCACAATCTGATAATACGTTTGCGATCCCTCGCGTACAGGCAAAGTGGTATAGGATACCTCGATCAGCGATCGATCAAATTCGTACACATCAAATTCGTCCGACATTCGGGTAGTCCACGATCTGTCAAAATGAGAGATGTTTTCCCCGTATTTCACAGGATGGGTGATTACGGAACCATCCTCGAATGTTATCTTATAATCTCCCAAGTAATCCTTATCCGGCTCAATGAATGTTCCATCGAAAAACCAAGCGTAATCGCGTTTGAAGGTTGTAGCGTACGTAATTTCAATATGCGCTCCAGACAGCACGTCACGGTTTTTGTACCGGAATAGGTCTGCAAAAGCTTGCTCCGCCAGAGCAGCGTACATACTCTTCTCGTACCCTTCCTGCCAGAACATTCTACAGCAGTAAGCCATGTTGAAAAAAATTCCGTTTCGCTGCAGATAGTCTTCACGTAGCGCGCTCCAATTCGATATGCTTGCCCCTTGAACGCCTTTCGACAACCTTCTGCTCCATTCGGGTATTCCCGGCCCTTCGAAGTTACCGTATACCATATACATGTCACGGCTAAGGTAATCCTCGTCGTATTCCCGGGGCATTGACCAATACCAGTGCATGACGCGGATGTCCTGCGGTATCCTGTCTATCGCCTTATAAGTAGGAGGAACAAACTGCATAAAGTTCCCTTCTTTATCACGTATAACGCGTGTAGAGCCGCCATAGGTATTTCCGCGCTTGCTGATGCAATTAATTAACTTATCGCCCCATATCATCGCATGAATCCCTTTTTGAGCCAAATAGTCATGGATCTTCTTCAAGTCTTCCGCATAGATTTCAGCAGCATCTCTATCCTTGCACTCATCGCATACACCTACGGAATAAAATTCATCATGGCCTATGTGTATCGTGCCCGGCTCGAACACTTCCGCAACCTCATCCAACACATCGAATAAAAGCGCATAGCTTGCCGGGTTGGAAGGACAGAACGTATCCGGATAAGCATCATCTTTTCTCTCTGCCAACTCCGGATGCCTCGTCAGCAAATAGTCGCAATGGCTTAAGCACGGGACTTCCGGGATGACGGTAAGGCCTCTTTCTTTACAATAAACGACTAGACTCCGAACGGTCGCCTGCGAAAGCCATCCTCCGCCTCCATTCTCGCAGTGAATGGAATTTTTCTCCCACTTGGAGCCGTGCTGAACTTCCGTCGCTTTACCCGAGTACTCGCGCATCTCTTGACAGTACGCTGCCCATCCCTCGTTAATTTCCGGATGTCGTCTATATTCCATCGCCCCGCCTACCTCTATGACGATCGTGTTATAGCGGTAGTAGCAGGCCATGTCGATAAAGGATTTGAAAAATGCAATGTCCTCATCGGCAGGGAGATAAACTTTAAGACCGCGGAATGAACATAGGGGAACGTTGTAGATAATCCCTTTTCGCAGAAAGCCCTTCTCCCCAAGCTGCTGCAAATTGTAGGCGCCATAAACAAGCCCTCTTATGCTAGCAGCACAGACTCGAACTTCATCCTCATCCGTCTCGATCACATAACCGTCCTCATCGTCCTTATATACATCTCCAAAGGCTATTCTGATTCTGGATTGAAGTTGTTCATCCACCCGGTTGATGAATCGAACCGCAGCATAGGCGTTCCCATGCTTCTCTCTAGATAGAACTTTCATCGTGATCTGATGCAGAAGCTCGTTACCTCCGACAATCAGCGTATCGGATGTGACGAAAGCGCCTTCCTGTTCCAGCCTCTCATACCTATTCAGTTGTTCCATCATACGTATTCATCCCCGCTTTTCGACCTCGCGATTTTCCCTACTCTTTAACGCTTCCTAGTACAATTCCTTTAATAAAATATCGTTGTAAAAACGGATAGGCAAATAGGATGGGCAGCGCTCCGAGGAAAAGCTGCGCCGACTTCGACGTTCGATCGGATACATCCTTCAGATCGTTTAAGCTCTGGGAAGAAACGAGCGTTAAATCACGAACGGTCGTGACTGTCTGCAGGTAGCTTTGCAGCGGGTAGTGAGCCGGCGAGTTCATAAGCAGCAATCCGTCGAACCAAGAATTCCAATGATAAACGATTGTGAACAACGTGATCGTGGCCAATGCCGGTGCAGAAACCGGAATAAACACGCGAATAAGGGTCGTCAGATGACTGGCTCCGTCTATAAAAGCTGCCTCCTCAAGCTCCTTGGGAAGTCCGCGAAAGAAATTAAGCAGCAGAATAACGTTGAACACCTGAACCGCATTAGGAATAACAAGCGCCCAAATCGTATCAAGCATCCCCGTTTGATTAATCGCAATGTACCACGGAATGAGCCCTCCGTTGAACAATATCGTAAGCATGAAAATCCAAGCGTATAACGTCCGTCCCTTAAACGCGCTCTCTTCCTTTGACAGCGCATATGCGGCAAGCAGAGTAAGCACCATGCTAATTATAGTGCCTAGTGAAAACCGCTTCAGCGTAACGACCATAGCGGTCAGAAATTCCTGTTTATGCATAATGAACTTGTACGAGCTGAACGTAAATTCCACTGGCCAAAATTTCACCAGATTGGCGATTGCCGGGCCGCTGGAGCTAAACGAGATCGCAAGAATGTTGATAAGCGGCAACAGGCATATGACTGACAATCCGGAAAGAACGATGTAATTGCAAATAAGAAACAATCTTCTGCTGGGAGATAACCTGTACAAAGTTCCTCCTCCTTTCTAGAAAATGCGGTAATTCGCCAATCGGTAGGCTAAAAAATATGAAGCGGAAATCAGAATAAGCGAAACGACGGACTTAAAAAGACCTACGGCCGTAGCAACACCGAATTGGGCGCTAACAAAGCCGAGCCGATATACTAACGTATCGATGATATCTCCACTCTCGTATACTTGCGGATTATACAGATTAAATATTTGATCGAAGCCGGCGTTCAGCACATTTCCGAGGCTGAGTGTCATAAGTAAAATAACGATCGGCAGCATCCCCGAGAGCGTAACGTGCAACGTTTGCTTCCAGCGGCTCGCTCCGTCGACAACTGCCGCTTCGTACAGGGAAGGGTTAATGCTTGTAAGCGCCGCTAGATAGATGATCGTATTGAAGCCGAACTCCTTCCAGACGTCCGAAGCAACCAAAACAAACGGAAACCAGTCATTATTCCCCAAAAAATAAATCGGCTCTATTCCAAGCAAACTAAGAAAATGGTTCACAATCCCAGTGGACGGTGACAAGATATCGATTAAGACGCCGCTAAGAATAACCCACGATAAAAAATGCGGGAGATAGATCATCGTTTGAACGATACGCTTGAATCGATTGTTAATTACCTCGTTCAATAGGAGAGCCATAATAATAGGCAACACCAGATTGGCGATAATTTTCATAAGCGCAATAAAAACCGTATTCCACACCACGCGAAGCGTGTCCGGTAAATTGGCGACATAGTTAAAATTATCGAAGCCTATCCATTCCGAACGAAATATGCCTTTGGCTGGCGTGAAATTTTGAAAAGCGATGACTGCTCCCGCCATCGGATAATAACTATAAATGACAAGTATAACGAGTGCCGGCAGCAGCATCAGATGAAGCGGCAGTTGACGCATTCTAGTATTCCGTAGCATTTCCTTTGCACTCCTTCCATCCCTAATAGGGAGGGGGATACCCCTCGGGCTTCGCCTCCAAGATATCCCCCTCAAGCGATTATTTATTTTTGTACCACTCGTTTACTTCTTTTGTAATCTCGTCTCCGCCAACCTTTTTCCAATCCGCCACGAATTTATCGAAGCTGTCGATCGAATCGCCCATAATGATTTTCGTAAACACTTCATACTCCATCTTCTCTAACGTAGTTTGTTTTGCCGCCATCGTCGCCGTAGGCGTACCATAGAACTCATTGTAAAAATCCAATTTCTTATTGGCGTATTCATTCATGGCCTTATAGGATCCGGTTTCACCGAAGATCCGATCTTGAGCCCACTCCGCCGATGTTCCTGTTCCGTTCAAATACTTCGTAACTAGATCATAAGTATCTTTTTGTGCCGGATCGAGCTTGGACGTATCTTTCGATTTAAGCGCCTCAGTGACGCTCAAGTGGACGTTGAGATTTTGCTTGGAAGATCCGGCCCTAATGACGGCAAACTTGAACACTTCAATTCCGTCCGGCGTTTTCGCGTACTTTTGACGGGTTTCCAACGTATTTGATTTGCCATAATTTCTTTCAATATATAGATTAAGCATTTTGACAGCGGCTTCCGGATTCGCGTACCCTTTTTTCACCGCCGTAAAATCATTAATAGATTGGGTTATCCCTGGCATGGCTGGTTTCTCATCGACCGAAACGATCGGATAGGCCGTCCAGTCCGCTTTAGGATCATTGTCGCGACTGGCGTTGAACGGAAATAGCGGGTTCCACATATGTCCGTAACTTAGGCCATTTTTGCCTGCACCCTGAGCTTCTGCCGCTTTGTTCGTATCTTTGGAACCGAACTCCTTATCGATAAGCCCTGCTTTATACATTTCCTGCAGCTTCAATAGCGCCGCCTTCACTTCCGGCTGAATGCTGCCGTTTACCAAATTGCCGGAAGCGTCTTTAATCCAGAAACGGGGATAGGCATGAAACCCGAACATAAATCCGTCAATTCCCGCGTATCCGCTGTTGCGCTCGTACAATTCCTTCTGCAGCTCCAAGCCGATCGTATCTTTTTTACCGTTCCCGTCGGGATCTTGGTTCGTAAACGCGTCGGCGATTTTCACGACGTCGTCTATGGTCTTAGGTTCAGGGAGATTCAATTTTTTCAGCCAATCGCTGCGTACCCATAACAACGTTGATGCATCAAATGAGCCGCTAACAGCGGGAATGGCCATTAATTTCCCGCCAAAGGTTGCCGAATCGAGTGCTATATTGCCTTCCTCGGTAAAAATCTGTTTCGTCAACGGAGAAGCATACTTGTTCCAGACGTCCGTCAAGTCCTCCACCATATTCGCATCGACAAGCTGCTTTAGCTGAACGGCTTTTACTGGCAGCAGATCCGGTAAATTGCCGGACGCGATCGAGACATTCATTTTCTGTTCGAAAGTAGACTCATCAGCTGTCCAATCGTTTTTAACTTTAATGCCCATATCTTCTAAATACGATCTTGTCCAAACATTATTATCAATCGTATCCCCTGCTGGAAACTTCATCGAGCCGGTGATACCGCGGGCGGTCGAAATTTCAATCGGAGTATCATACTTGCCTAACGGATCGATCTCTTCCGGCGCAGCCGACTTAGTCGCTTCAGCCGTCTGAGTTGCTTCAGCGGTTGCCGTCGAGGTTGGCATCGTACTGTTGCTGTTATTGTTTTTGTTGTTGCTGCTGCAAGCAGTTACTAGAACGATGCATAGCATAAGTGCAATTACTAAGAACCCCTTATTACTGGTCTTCATCTCTTGTGCCCTCCTTAGTTATACTTACATTTATATTGTAGCAACCCCCTCCGCTTTCTCTCCATTTCAGAATGTTGACGTTCCTTACGTTCTGTTTACAAGTTTGTCGAATCGCGATATTCCTGAGGTGTCATTTGGGTCATTTTTTTGAAAAAGGTCGTAAAGTATGGGGCGGAAGTAAACCCTACCGCTGTTCCAATTTCGTGGATTTTATACTGAGGTCCGCGTAGAAGCTCCATGGATTTGTTTAATCTTGCCTCGGCAATGTATTCCGACAACCCGATTCCCATCGTCTGTTTATACAATCGGGATAAATATGTCGGATTCAGATACACTTGTTCAGATAGTCGCATCAGTGACAAATCTTTCTCCAGATTTGCCATGATATAACGATTAATTTGTTCGGTAACCCTGCTTGTCCGTTCATCCAGATCATTACGTTTCCTAGCGAACAAAATCCGTGCCGCGAATTGCAAATAACCGAACGCATCGGCAGCAGATCCATGATTTTCGAAACGAGTAAGCTTATCCAAGTCGATCATGGAAACCAAATGATCATCGGAGCTGAATCGGTTAATATGAGTAAGGAGTAATGTCATTATTAAATAATACAACTCGAGTATAAGACCGTAATTGTAAGGTTCCGTTAGGAACGTGGCTTTCATTTTGTCCAATAGCTTGTCGAACTCTTCCTGCTGCCTGCTTTCAAGGCTTTTCTCAAGCTCGGAAACGTTCTTCTTTATTAGTAGATGACTTTTCTCGCCTTTACGATGAGCATCATCCACGGGGGTTTGAAGTTCGTTTGCAGAATACCACCGGTCGGTCAACAACATTTCGTTAGTTTGTCCGAGACCAAGGCTTAACATTTTATTCAATTTGACATAAACGGAAGGCAACATGTCGAAATCTGCAAACAAACTGCCCGAAGCCAATGAGATAGGCAGTTTCAATAATTCCCTGCAGGTGTTCTGAACCGTTTCAAGCATGCCATGTATGAAGCGGATGATTTTCTCCCATTCCTCGCGTGTCTCTTCTGCCACTTCCATGGATTGTTCTGCTTGGATAAACCAAATAAACGTTCGGCGATCTGCAAGCACCGGCTGTAACCGATACGGAGATAAACATTCCTTAGCGACATTCTGGACAGCGTACATGAACAGGCCCGTATCCGAATAACTCAAACCATTTTCCCACCGATCGACCCTTCCTACGACTAGCAAACAAGGCTCTCGCGGATTTAGAGCGATCTTTAACTCCCTCAACCAGTCGGACTTGAGCTGATTTGCAGGTACTTCTCCCTCAAGAAAAGCCAACATGTATTCCTTCTGCAACGCCGGAATCGCGTGATTCATTTGTTCTCGAGCTTCAATTAAAAACTGTTCGCTTCTCATCTCGGTCGTAAGCGCCTGAATCGCTTGTTCAACGCTCTTAACGATGGCCTCGTCATATTCCGTCTTCAGTACGTAATCGATGATGCCGTTACGCAGCGCTTCCTGAATATAGGCAAAATCATCATATCCGGTCAAAAAGATGACTTTACAGCGAGGCCATTGTTTATTCATTTTTTTCTGCAGCTCTATTCCATTCATGACAGGCATGCGAATATCGGTAAGCACGATATCGATCTTCGCGAGCTCCATCCATTCCATTGCCTGTATAGGCGAGTATGCACGGCATACATCTAATTCAAGATTCGGCAAACCCGTAAACAATTCGAATAACCCATCAACGATATAGGGCTCATCATCGACGATCAGTAATCTATATATGGCCATCTTCCTCCTTCTTGATCGGGATAAGCAATTCTACCCTCAGACCGCCTTCCATTCCGCGAGAGAAAGCGAGGCCGTACTGTGCTCCAAACTTGATACGGATACGGCGATGCACGTTAATTAATCCCGTACTCTCAACCTCGTCTGCAGGAAGCTTCAGCATTGTAGCCAGATGGTCGAGCGTTACAGCCGTCAATGATTCGCCATTGTCTTCTACTGCAATGACGAGCGAGTCCGCTCTTTCCTCGAACGAAACGGTTATTTTTCCATTGGATAATTTATTTTCCATGCCATGATCATACGCGTTTTCGATGATCGGCTGAAGAATCAGCCTTGGGACGAACACTTTCAGACAATGGCCCGGCACCTCTCCGAACTCAACCTGAATCCGGTTAGAAAACCGAATGGTTTGAATTTCCGCATAGGTTTTGACATACGCCACTTCCGTCTCCAGCGGTATGAATTCAACCCCGGTACGCGTAATGAATTGGTAGTATTCGCTGAGAAATTTAGTAAATCGTATAATGTTCTCGTAATCCTGAATCTTAGCCATGCGGTAAAGAATAAAGAAGCTGTTATAGAGGAAATGGGGGTTAATTTGCGATTGCAATTGGCGAAGCTCGGAGGAACGGATACGGTATTTTTGTTCATATACTTCGTGAACGAGAACGTTCAGCTTTTCCACCATATCGTTAAAGTGGTCGTACAAATACCGAAACTCATCTTTGAACGGATTAACGACAACGGTTAAATTACCTCTCTCTACCTCTCGAAAGGCGTTGATCAACTTTTTGAGCGGCTTATGAATCAAACGGAAGATCAGATAGGAGAAAAAAACAATAATAACGACCGATAAACACGACAGAAGCCAGAACCCGATGTTGTACTGCTTGAGCGGTCCTAGAACGTTCTTTTCGGGTAAATACGTCAAGAGGGTAAAGTTGAGCTTTGGCGATGATTCGTGGGCAATCATATATTTTTCTTCATTGATTTTGACAGATTCCAGCCCCGTGCCGATATAAGTACCCGATGGATTGAGGTTCTCTTCGAAGAAACTTGCCGCCCCCGCATCGCTGGCGACTAGCCAGCCTGGATTGCCGCTGTATAGGACAACCCCGCCCTGCTCGTCACTTCCGAATCCCCGCAGCGCTTTTGCGATTTTGTCCTTCGAGATTTCAACCGAGAGAACAAACAATGATGGGTTCCCGCGCATTAACGTGTTGTCCGGATAAGGAAAGCTGAAAAAAATCCGATCCTTCCACCTTAAGAAAGGAGCTTCAAACCGACTAGGCGGTACGAGCATTCCCTGAAATTCTTCCTTTGACATTGGGCTTATGTACTCGTTTGAGGAAATCGTCCGATCTAATGCCGGAATAAAAGCACTTACGTTTCTAATATACGGGCTCGAGCTTTTTAACAGCTCCAGCCGCTTTTTCAACCTAAGGGTGGCTTCCCAGATGTCGATCTCCGACATGACCTCCGATGCGATTGACAATCGTTGCAAATCATCGTCGACAATGTACTCTTGCCCCTGTCTAATCATTCTCGCAAATTCCGTCTCTAATGAATCCATGTAAAAATGCACTCTTGATGTCATTAATTTCGAAATCTCCGCGCGAACGTTGTTCGACCCGGCTCGATTCATACTTAAACTCAGCGCATTGAGCGGAATGAGGACAAGTAAAAACGTAAGGACCAGCTTCGGAAAAATAGAGAGAGGTGGAAGTTTCCATCGGAGGTTGGACAGAGGTCGCACTTCCTTTACTCCGTTGTCCTGTACGTCTTCGGCCTTCCTATGTGGAGGTTGCATTCCAGTAGTCATCTCTCTCATCCTCAGCTTTTTAATTTAGCATTCGATATAAGCAAATAAAGGACTGGCTAAACCGAAGCTCTCCAGTCCTTTATCCGTTATTTTACTTCTATTTCGGCAAATTGCATCCGGTAAGCTCCCTCGTTAAACCTTAGATTCGTTGCATTAATTTTAACATATCTTGCCGTTGTGCTGGCGAAAGTAAAGGCTTGCACCGCATTACTTGGCTGCGCATAACCCGTTTGCGTTACCACGGTCGTCCAGTTTACATTGTCGGGAGAGGTTTGTATGGTGAAATCGATCGGGAAAAAGTACCCCGTACTCGCTCCATCGTTTCTCGGCAGTAGGCTCACCGTGTTGAACTTGCTGCTGCCTCCAAGGTCTACGGTTACCCACTCGGTATGGTTAGAAGTCAGAGTGTTGTTGCTGCTCCATCCCATCGAATAACCGATGTTCGACAACCTTGCTCCATCCGTTGCATTTGCCTTTCCCCATCCATCCGATGCGCTTTCATAGGAGCTTGAAGCAGTCACCGTCTTTCCTGCCGCCAGATTACCGCCGAAAACCTGAATCTCGGCGAATTGCATCCGATAGGACGATTGGTTATCTAATCTTAAGTTCGTTCCGTTTACTTTGACATACCGGGCATTGACGCTTGTAAACGGAAAGGACTGTACTGCATTGCCCGGGAGTCCGTAACCCGTCTGCGTAACAACGGTCGTCCAGTTGACATTATCGGTCGATGTCTGAATGGTGAAGTCGATCGGGAAACCGTAACCGGTTTGCGCTCCGTCGTTTCTCGGATAAAGATCGACACGGCTTAGATTGTAGCTTTTGCCTAGATCTACGGCAACCCACTCGCTGTGGTTCGTTGTTGTACTGTTATTGCTGCTCCACCCGGCGGAATTCGTTATAGTAGATTTCCTTCCGTCAACAGCAGCTTGGGGAGACCATCCGTCTGCAGTGTATGAGCTAGATACGGAAACCGCCTTGCCTTCCGCATAGTTCTGTTCGGCATTAATAACCACGTTGTCGAATTTAGCGCTGCTCGCGGTAATTAACGCAATGTTGCCTGCCGAGAACCCGCTATCGTTAACATTCAATAGGGCAGTGGCATTATTGCCCGCAAACACTTGGATATTATTACCGTTAGTCACAACCTTCACGGTTGTATATTGACCGGCAACATAACCGGGCACCGTTACTTCAGCAAGCGTCGTGCCGGAACGGTAAATAAAAATCTTCCCGTTGTTTCGCAGAGCAATCAAGTATCCGGTATCGACATCCGTACCATTTGCGCTTCGTACGACGGCTCCCGCCCAGTTTGTATGATTTCCGCCATCATTCACGATCTTGGTGTCGAAGGTCAACGCAAAATCGCCATAGGAGCGACCTTTCACCGCAGAAACCGCTTGCCATTGCGAAGCGTTAGTCTGGCTATACTCTCCGCCTGATACGGACCATGTACCCAACGTATGCACCCAGTTTCCATCGTTGCCGCTGCTGAAATCATCGAAAAATGCAAACCTCGTATCGCTTTGCGCCGAAACAATCTCGTCGAGAATTTGTTTGTGCGCGGTCTCTACATTAGCGCCTGATCGAGTGTAAACCGTAAAATTGGTGATCAAGGATTCTGTAATGCTTTTAGCGACAAGCGGTTTGGTCTGTTTCAAAATGTTCAAAAGTTCATAATCTTGAAGTCCATAGAGCTGATTTTCGCTGCGTACACTGTCATAAATATCGTATGCCGGCTTATTGGGACGCACGAGCCACCAATCGCCGAAGCCATGCCCATCGCCTCTTTCCGTGTCAGGGGCAGTCCAAGCCGAGCCATTCCAATCAACCCAATAGTTCCAGCCCCAGTGGAGATATCCTACTGCGCCAACCTTCCACCCCAGCCATGGGATCAGCCTCGTTTTGTCGAGATGATAGCTGAGGAACCGGTTCATATAGTTGTCCTGCGGACCTATCGCTGTATATAGCCATAAATCTTTGCCGTTTTCAATTCTCATTTTTTGATAGAAAGCCGTATTCTCGTTGTATGCATTTGTCGTAGGCGTATAGGTTGTCAAATTGTTTTCCATGCCGGACCACACGAGATAATGCGCCTCATTCGTAGGTGCGTTGGCGCCGAAAACCGCTTTATACTTGGAATAATACCAATTTGCGGCATTAACTTGCGCCTGATTAGCCGGTTCATCTTCGGCACTCATATAAAATTTGTTCGTCCAGCCTTTTGCATCAAGATGCGCTTTGAGAGCTGGAAACAACTTATCTAAATACGCGTTAGATACTGGGGTATCGGGATCGGCAACATCATGTACGGTCGCTCCATTTGCATTTCTAACAAGTATGTCCACTTTCGGCAGATCATCAATGTGTTGGATTTGCTGCGGAGCATAAATATACTGCAATGCGCCCGCGTCGATAAACGTTTGAACGAACCTGTCAAAAGTAGCCCACCCGAAAGTAATATTTCCGCTTATATCGATTGTTGTATCCGGAATAAGCAGGCCGTGGAAGTCCGCATGAATGACGTTATTCCGATGTTTGGCATGATTGGCGGCAATATTAGCGATGACCGTCCACCAATTCGCGTCATACATCGTAACGTTATATTGTAGAGGAGTGACTTTTTCTGTACCCGCAAAATCCCAGCCAGCGGATCCGAACCAGTTGTTCATCTTAAAAGTGGACTGGTTTGCTGGCGGGATCGTCACATTATAAACGACAACCGTCACGTTCACCGTCACATTGCCTCCGCTGCTGTTAACAACCGCGGTACCCGTATACGTCCCGGGCGTCTGAGTCGGGGATGTATATACACTGTAATAGTAGGGCTGTGTCACATTGGCGGCGATCGTTTGCGGAGTGTTATCCTCCAGAGAGTCGGTATAATCGGCACTGCCATTACCATTTCCACCCGGCGGAATTTCAAAATCTCCAGGCACCTCCCATACCCCCATATGGGTTACTTCCATCGTAACTTTAATGCTCGAGGCGGGAATCGTAGCGCCTCCCGGTCCGGTAAGAGCATTCGCTGTCACGAATAAATTGGATTGTGATGACGATGACCTTACCAGAATTTGCGCCGCTTGATATTCGTTTCTAGCCGCATAAAGCGTTATAGCTGTAGTCGCGCCCGTTGGCATTGTCGACGTTTGAAACGCCCGATCTGACGCATTCTGAATCCACACGGACGGAGCGGCGGCATATACGCTGGCAATTGAGAAAAAAGCCGTAGACAATAAGCATAACGTTAATAGGAGTGAAAATTTGATTTTAAACTTCGTAAAAATCGTTGCTTGGATGGACTGCTTGATCCCTTGCATTACAATCTCCTCCATCGTATTAGTCTTAGACGCCTTAATTCTCTTGCTTGGCAGATCATACCCTCCCTTCGGACGGATTGCTAACACCATCTAAAAATACATTACTAAAAATAAAACGCTTCCAATATATCAAAATGTTGATATTTCTTTTGCTTTATATACTATTTTCTCAGGTATCGCAAAAGAGACCTCAACCAGATGGTCAAGGTCCTTTCCAATGTCTGTTGGCACAGGCTGGTTTACATGTATAACTAGGAAACCGCGATAAACCGACTAACGTCTTTCACTAAACTATTAAATTCCAATTCCTCGAACAATGCGAAGATCTTTTGTTGGTCCGGCTGCCAGAGACACTCGTCGGGTAAGCAGGTAACCGGCGCGTCGCAGCTGATCGTAGCGAGCTCGCGGCATAAATGGAGCATCTCGAGATCAGCTTCGATTTTGGTTTTCACGCTTTTCGGTAATTGATGCAGGTTTTCCAGTATGCCGTCGATGGAGAGATATTCGATGAGCAGCTTCGTTGCCGTCTTCTCCCCAATGCCCTTTACGCCAGGATAATTATCCGAAGTATCGCCTATGAGTCCCTTTAGATCGATAAATTGTTTAGCGGTAAGTTGTTTTTCTTCTAATAGCTTCTCGGAATCGTAGACAGCGTAATTGGAGGGTCCTTTTTTCATGATAATGACCTTCACGCGTTCGTCAACCAATTGGAGCATGTCATGGTCGCCTGTCAGCACAAGAACATCCATATGCGCGCTTAGCTGCTTAGACAAGGTACCGATGCAGTCATCGGCTTCGTAACCAGGGAAGCTGATGTTCGGAATATTAAGGCCGGTGACCACTTCTTTCACAAGGTCGAATTGCGGAATCAATTCCGCCGGCGCATCGGGACGGTTCCCTTTATAACCTTCGAACTTGTCCGTACGGAAGGTTTTGCTGCCTAAATCCCAACAGCAAACGATGTGCGTCGGATTAAAGGTTTTGCAGGCGTCCAGCAAATATTTAACGAAACCGAATACGGCGTTCGTCGGCAAGCCTGCTTTCGTTTTGCGAATGTAACCCCCGTAGGAGTTGGCGAAATATCCCCGAAATAACAAAGCCATTCCGTCCACTAATAATACTTTCTGATCCGTCATACTCTCATTGCCTCATTTCATTTCGATGGTTGTGCGGTTCGAATAAACCCGCCTATGCGTTTCGCGGCTTCGAGAAGACGATCCTCTTGCTCGACTAATGCCAATCTAACATAACCTTCTCCGCGCTCCCCGAATGCGTTACCCGGGATGGATGCGACCCCCGTGGACGTAAGCAATGCTTGCGAGAACGAACGGGACGACCATCCTTCCGGTATGGGAGCCCAAAGGAACATCGTCGCTTGAGGGGCGGGAACGTTCCAGCCTTGTTCGCGGAGAGCACTAACCAACACATCTCTACGTTTCTCATATAAAGCGGCGATAGGCTTAGGTTCATGGATGTCCATTTCCAATGCAGCAATTCCTGCTTCCTGCGCTCCGAGGAATACTCCGAAATCGATATTGTTTTTGAGCGCGCGCAAGGAGGAAAGCACTTCGCGGTTCCCGACCGCAAACCCGAGACGCGTACCTGCCAAATGGAATGACTTCGATAACGAGTGGAACTCGATCGCAATGTCGGAAGCTCCCGGTATTTCCAGCACGCTCGGCGGTCGCACGCCATCGAAAGCCATCTCGCTATATGCATTATCATGGACGAGCAGCACTCCGTGCCGTTTCGCCGCATGGACCGCCCGCTCGAAGAAAGCCAAATCTGCCGTAATGGATAAAGGATTGCTCGGATAATTGAGAATCATGAATTTGACCTTGTCCCATACAGGCTGCTGGATAGCCTCGAAATCGGGCAAATAACCGTTGTCGGCAAGCAAAGGCAATGGAATCGCCTCGACACCGGCGACTGCCAGTCCCGCTCCATATACGGGATATCCCGGATCGGGCAGCAATGCGGCATCACCAGGATTGGTAATCGCTAGCGGCAGATGAGCAAGACCGTCTTGCGTTCCCATGAGCGACAGGATTTCGCTCTGCGGATCAAGCTCAACCCCGAAACGATGCTGGAACCATTTCGCTGCCGTTTGCCTGAACGCCAGCGTTCCTTCCGTTCCCGGATAACGATAAGTATCGGATCGCAAGCTTGCATCTGCTAGAACAGAGCGAACTTCCTCTGCCGGAGGTTGATCCGGACTGCCAATATCCAAATTGATAACCGAAAGTCCCTTCGTGCGGGCTTCCTGTTTCCACTCCGCCACTTCCGCGAAGATCGCGGAGCCAAGCCGATCAAGCCGCTGTGATCGAAAGTTCATCTTCTTCATCATTTATACCACACCGGACCGAAATCCTGCTCCCGGAAACCAATGGATACTTTACGGCCATCCGATACGATCGGGCGTTTAATGAGCATTCCATTGGAAGAAAGCAACTCTATTTTTTCCTTATCGGACATCTTTGAAAGCTTGTCCTTAAGGCCCATCTCCCGATACACTTCGCCGGAAACGTTAAACCACTTGGCAATGGGCAGTCCGCTAAGTTCGATAAGCTTGCTCAATTCATCCGGTGCAGGAGGATCAGCCTTTATATCCTGCAATTCTAACTCATAACCTTGCTGCTTTAATGCTTTAATCGCACTCTTGCAAGTGCTGCAGGTCGGTAAATAAAATACCTTCAACTGTTTAGCCACATCATTAAGCCCCTTCGATTATTAATAGTCACGGCAGCTAGACTTATTATTCTTTCCGATAGACCAAAAGCAGCTGCTCCAGCCTCCGCATATCTTCTGGAAGCGCCGCCTCAAGCTGCATCGCTTCTCCCGTTACCGGATGATTAAATCCGAGCCGGGCCGCGTGAAGCGCTTGCCGTTCTATGACCTCCGATACCTTTGCGGCTAAATCGGTCGCCATCCACTTTTCTTCCGAATAATAACTATCGCCGATAATCGGGCAGCCGATCGAGGTCATATGAACTCTGATCTGATGAGTCCTGCCTGTTCCTAGACGGATATCAACAGCGCTCGCTTGTTCGTGATAATTGGCCGTTACCTTATAGAAAGTCTGTGATGGCGCACCGTCCTCGCGAACGACTCGCCTGTGCGGATCTTCCGTCTGCCGGCCGATAGGCGAGTTAATTTCGCCTTCCGATTCAGGCGGACGACCGTACACGAATGTCCGATATTCCTTCATAACGGTGCCTTCCATCATCTGCGCGGACAATTGCTGTTGGGCTAGCGGATGTTTGGCGATAATAACCAGTCCAGACGTATTCTCATCCAGGCGATGCACCGGCCGGAACCGGATTCGCTCCCCGCGCTCCTGCCAATAATGCATAACCCCGTTAGCAAGCGTATTGAGATAGTGGCCTGTCGTCGGATGAACGATAATTCCGGCCGGCTTGTTCAAGACGAGCAAATGGTCATCCTCGAAAACAACGTCCAAGTCCATCGGCTGCGGCAATATCGTTTCCGATACTTCCGTCTCCATACGCAAGCTTATGACGTCTCCCTCGGAAATCTTATGATTAGACCACACTTTCTGGCCGTTAACGGAAAGGCCTTCCTCCGATGTTTTCAAACGAACCATCAACCGTCTGGATATGCCGATTCTTTTGCGAAGCACATCCCTTAATCCACGGCCGTCATCGGAGGCATTCGCGACAAACTCGATTGGAGCATAATAACCGGCGCTGCTGTTTTCTTCTGTCGTCATTCCGATCAAGACCTCCGCCGAAACACTTGCGCGCCGCGTTCGTATTCCACGTCGAGCAGTTCAAGCCGAGCATTCGCTGCCCGCGCCGCCGTGAAGAAGAAGTCTGACAGCCGATTCAAGTATTTGCGGACTTCGTCCGGACAATCTTGCTCCAACGAAAGGGTCACGACCCTTCGCTCCGCGCGCCTGCAGACCGTTCTGCAAACGTGCAATAAAGCGGCGGGCTCACTGCCCCCAGGCAAAATAAATCTCGTTATCGGAGGCGTTTGCGCTTCGTACAAATCAATCCAGCTTTCCAATCGATCCGTCATTACAGGCGTAACCTTCATCTTCTGAGGGTCGAGAACCGCGTAGGACAAATCGGACCCACAGTCAAACAGTTCATGCTGAATAAGCGTTAGATGCTCGAGCAGATCTTCCCAATCGACCGACGTTTCCCGAGCCAGCACCGATGCCGCTTGACCGACAAAGCTATTCAATTCATCAATCGTCCCATAAGCTTCCACGCGGGTATCGTCCTTCGTCACACGACCGCCGATGACCGAAGTTTTTCCTTCGTCACCTGTCCGGGTATATATTTTCATGAGTTAAATTCCCCCGTTTCAATCGATAGCCCTTCACTTCCGTCGCCATTCCGGCAGACATGCGGTATACGGTGTTGCTCGCTTCCAATAATAGGCGGTTTGCGGCTGCAAGACGATATGCATAGGTAAGTTCCCGTGAACTTAACGATAATCCCGCCGTTATATCTTCCGTAACGACAATCATTTTCCCTTGATAAGCAAAGATCGCCGAAAGCACTTCCTGCCAATCCGCTTCTATACGAGCTTCCGCATCCGGGATGGCCGCCTCTGTTCTGTGATAAATTTCGCGGAGCCAACCGGACAAACTATCTATAACGATTACACGCCGGTCCGCACGAAAAAAATTGGATTCGAGATTAATCGCATTCAGCTTATGGGCCAACGTCTCGTCAGCTTGCGAATGTGTCCATGAAAAATCCGAATGGGCGCCCTTCTCTTCATAAAAGGCGACTGTCGAAATTCCAGGAAAGGATGAACAAGCCAAGCGGATTCCTTCGCGGCCAACCGTCAGCGCCAACTCCTCGGCGAACGCCGATTTGCCGCAGCCGATTCCTCCGGTAACTAACCAAAGCATGGCTCGTCCTCCCTTATCCCTTCGTATATTTAACTATAGCACAAACGCTTTTGTTCCCAAAAAGAAAAAAGAGGCCGGTGAAATCATCACCGAACCTACTCTCGACTCAGGAGAACCTGTTTCATATATTCGTTGATCTTAAGATCAAGCTGTCGGCTCAGCTCTACGACCGAATCCGCTATTAATGAATGTTCCTGAAGAAAAGTTTCCGTCATTTCCTTACGCAATCTATCTATTTCTTCTACCAAATCCGCCACCCGGTTTGGGTAATGAGAGATAATGGGTGCATCGGCATGAATGGATGTCATTGGTATAGAATCTCGTTCTGCCGCGGCCATGTACATTCCCCCTTCTCATGACGTTAAACGACTCTCGGCGGGTTGAAAACCATGGTTATTATAGCAAAACATTCTAAAAATGAACATCATTTTTGAAAATTTTGAATTTTTATTCCAAACTTCGCAGGAATAGGTTAATCCTTTCCATTGCCTCCGTTAACTGAGCGACAGAGGTAGCATAGCAACAGCGCAGAAATCCTTCTCCGCCTTTACCGAATACGTGGCCGGGAACCGCGGCAACTTTAGCTTCGAGAAGCAATCTTTCGGCGAATTGCTCCGAGGTTAGTCCAGTCGAATGAATGGAAGGGAAAGCATAGAAAGCGCCGTGCGGCTCGTGGCATTTAAGTCCCATATCGCGGAAGCCTTGCACGACAAGGCGGCGGCGTTGATTGTAGGATTCGACCATGCGGTCCTTCTCCTCCAGCCCGCCCTTCGTTAGAGCTTCCAATGCAGCTACCTGCCCCATAATCGGCGCGCACATGACCGTATATTGATGGATTTTGAGCATTGCGCTAATTAAATCGGGATGCCCGCACGCATATCCCATCCGCCATCCGGTCATGGCAAATGCTTTGGAGAAGCCGCTGACGAGAATGGTCCGATCCTTCATGCCCGGCAAAGATGCAAAGCTAACATGATTTCCGTTAAACGTTAGTTCGGCATAAATTTCGTCGGAAATAACGATCAGATCGTTCTCTTCCACGATCTTGGCAATCGGCAGCATTTCTTCATACGTCATGATGGTACCCGTCGGATTGCTCGGGTAGCAGAGAACGAGAATTTTGGACTTTGGCGTTATTGCCGCTTGCAAGCTAGCCGATGTAAGCTTGAATTGGTCCTCGGCGAACGTCTCGATACCGACGGGGACACCGCCGCTTAAGGACGTAATCGGAGAATAAGAGATGTAACAAGGCTCGGGAACGAGGATCTCGTCTCCGGGCTCGATTAATGCCCGCAAAGCCAAATCAATGCCTTCGCTGCCTCCGATCGTAACGATCACTTCCTTGGCAGGATCGTAGGCCACGTTGAACTGGTTATATAAGTATTGTCCGATGGCTTCGCGCAGTTCCGGCATCCCGGCATTGGAAGTATATTGCGTTTTCCCTTTTTCAAGCGAATATACGGCGGCATCCCGAATCCGCCACGGAGTCACGAAATCCGGTTCGCCAACCCCCAATGTGATGATGTCTTTATCTTTGCTAGCGCTAACTAGATCAAAGAAGCGCCGGATTCCCGACGGCGGTATCGCTCGTGCGCTCGCAGCTAAATGGTGCTGCATTCCGCCGCTGCGCGACCCTTCCACCTGCTCGATTTGCGGCTTTTCCTCATCTTTTATCATGGGGCATTCTTCCTTTACGATGGACTGCTATCTATGGCGATACGAGCAAGCGGTGATCATCCTCGAATTCTTCGAAAATAATGCCATCTTGTTTATATTTCTTAAGAATGAAGAAGCTTTTGGTGGAAATAACCGAATCGATCGTCGATAACTTATTGGAAACGAAGGAAGCGACTTCTTTTAAATTTTTCCCTTCGATCTCGACAAGCAAATCATATGCCCCGGACATCAGATATACCGATTTCACTTCCGGGTACAAATAGACGCGCTCGGCGATATTCTCGAAGCCGCGGCCTCTTTCCGGCGTGCACTCCACTTCGATAAGCGCCGTTACTTTCTCGTCGTCCACCTTGCTCCAGTTAATAACCGTCGCGTACTTTACGATTACGTGGTCCCGCTCCATTTCCGCGATTGCGGCGGAAACGTCCTCTTTCTCTGCGCCTAACATCGTAGCGATCGTAGCGGCAGACAATCGGGCGTCTTCCTTGAGCAGATCCAAGATACTTAGCTTGAATTCGTTCATCATGATCCCTCCTGAATTACTCTTCATAATACATCAAAAACAGGCTGCATGAAAAGCGGTAATAAGGAGGCTCCGTCTAAAAACAAATTCACGATCCAGGGGACGGGAGTTTTCATTAAAAATCCCCGTATCGGAATACGGTACCGACCGGGGAGTGTAGCCTGAACTTGATATAGGTAATTAAAGCGCTTGATGAAGTCGGATGCTATTGGTAAGCGGGAATCGTGCTTTGACCTGCAGAATTGGGCGGAATGTGTGCCTGCGCGGTTTGGGCTTGCTGCACGAACTGGTTCGTTTTTTGCTGAGTTTGCTGGTATTGCTTTAATTGCTTGTCCAATTCCTGCTTCAGGGCCGGAGAGGATGCATTATACATATTGTTTTGCTGCATTGCATCGTATAGCTCGCCTTGCATGGTAAGCGTATTGTTGAGCAGCTCGGTAAACATTTGCCGAATTTCCGGGCAAACGGATTCCGTAGCTGCCGTCGTGTATTCGCGCGTTACCCTTTTGAGATCCGAAAGGATCGTGTAAGCCATATCCCCTTCGGGAAGGGACGTTTGAGTCGAAGGTTGGATGTTCATATTTGTCCTCCTTAGGATTGGGGCTGGGTAGGCGCCATTGATTGGTGTTGTTGGATAGCATTTAATAGCGTTCCGTAGTGCTGCGTGTGCACGTCCACCATGTGGGAGCACGCTTGCTGGATTTGCACGTTGCTAACGGTAGCCGCGGCAACGGTGCATTGCTTGATCAACAAATCTTCGTTGGACATGGAGTCGGCTACATACTCCAGCTCTTTGGCAGTCATCGCTTGCATGAGATTTACTTACCTCCTGTTACGGAATAAAGCTTGAGCATGCTGCTCGCGCTTGCACCGTCATTTGAACATCAGGGGGTATTTTGCTCAAGAAAATCAGAAAATATCCATACTTAGATAACGCTCGCCTGTATCGGGAGCTATACATAACACTCGTTTCCCCGGGCCTAGCCTGCGTGCGATCCGAAGAGCAGCCCAGACGGAAGCCCCGGAAGAAGGACCGACCAGCAACCCTTCTTGGCGAGCAAGCTGCTTCGTCGTTTCGATAGCGTCCTCGTCCTTCACTTGGATGATCTCATCGTAAACCGATGTATTCAATATCGCAGGCACAAACCCCGGGCTTGTCCCTACCAGCTTGTGAGAACCGGGTTGTCCGCCAGACAGTACGGGCGAACCCGCCGGCTCGACAACCGCAATATGCAATTGTGGAAGCTTTTCTTTTAACGCTTCGCCTGTGCCCGTGATCGTACCGCCTGTGCCTGCGGTCGCGACAAAAGCATCCAGCCGGCCAGCCGTCTGCTCTAATATTTCCACTGCAGTCGTCGTCCGGTGAATATCGGGATTAGCACGGTTCTCGAATTGGTTAGGCATGTAGCTGCCGGGAAACTCGGTAAGCAATTGCCTAGCTTTGGCAATGGCGCCTGGCATGCGTTCCGCCGCCGGGGTCAGCACGACCTCTGCGCCATAAGCGCGGAGAAGCGATATCCGTTCAGCCGTCATGTTGTCCGGCATAACTAATATTAGCCGATAACCTTTGGCTGCAGCGTACATCGCTAAGCCAATTCCCGTATTGCCGCTTGTCGGCTCAATGATGATGCTGCCTTGACCAATGAGGCCACGCTGTTCCGCATCGATAAGCAATCCCGAAGCCGCTCGGTCCTTAACGCTGCCGCTCGGGTTCATTTTCTCCAGCTTAACGAGTACCTCGGCATCTTCGGGCCTGGTTAATCTTTGCAATGCGACTACGGGGGTATTCCCGATCAATTCGATGACCGATTGGACGATACGGGTCATACTCCGCGCCCTTTGCCGTTGCGATCCGCAGGATCTTGGCTTAAACGGCGCACGACCTGAAGGCGATGGGAATCCCCAAGGAACGAATGGACAGAGAAACAAGAAGGACACAAATACATCGTCAGCGTGAAAGGTGCCTCTATCACGTCTTCGCCTATTACGTCGGTCACTCTATGGCGGAACTGATTCGCGGATATGAGCTGCTCACCGCACTCAATCATATATTCATGGCATAGCGGGCATTCGGGTACTAGCTCCTGTTCGTTAAGCAGTTGCTCTACGGTCTCTTCGAACTGCAGCAATTCTTCATCGCTGGCGTCGTTAAACGAATCGACCTCTTCCCAACTCGTGTCATCATTGATGGACACAATGGTTGGCTCCTCATCCTCATCGTCTTCGTCTTCGTAATCCTGGTCATCGGCCCCGCCTACGTTGAGCTTTAAAGTACGATAGCCATCAAGCTCGTTATCGCATACCGGACATATTTTATCAGGCTCCTGGCCTTCTTCTTGCATAATCTCGCTTTGACACCAAGGACATATGACTACAGCCATTACGGGTTTACGCCTCCCTCATCATATAGATAACGCCGATAATGATAAACAAAACAGCTAAAGCGAACAGCGTTCCCCACAAATACTTCATCCACAATCCCTCCGATTAAATGACCGCAGCGCCGATAATGTACGATAATGAAACGGATAATACCATGGCCAGAAACCCGACCGCCCGGTTATCCCGCTCGATTTCATCGTCAATTCGGAAAACAGGCGTCAAAAATTCGAATAAAAAGTAAGCAACAAGCAGCAACACGAATCCGATCCCTGCCCAAAGCAAGCTTTGATAAATCGTATCGTTCGCCTCGATGGAAAACCGAAAAATATTGCAAATTCCGAATATTTTGCCGCCAGTCGCCATCGCTACGGACAAATTGCCTTTACGAATCTCGCTCCACCCATCGTATTTCGTTACCCGTTCAAAACATGCGAGAAATACGATAAGCGACAGAATACCTACCGAAAAATAAGCCAAAACCGCGGAAAACGGATGCGACATTAAGGAATCGACCATACCCTGCATGACTGCGCTTGCCCCCCGTCAATGAAGCTCGGCTACGGAAACGCCCGCTCCGCCTTCTCCGAATTGGCCTAACCGATAGCTCTTCACATGCTTATGGCGGCGCAGGAATTCTTGAATCCCCGTGCGTAAAGCCCCCGTGCCTTTGCCATGAATGATGTAAACTTGCCCAAGGTTGGATAGGAATGCCTCATCCAGAAACCGATCCACTTCCATAATCGCCTCGTCTAGCGTCGTACCTCGCAAATCCAACTCCGTACGAACGTTATCGTCCCGAGATCGTTTCACGATTGCCGACTGAGCAACAGGTGGTTTATTGGCCGTTCCCGATTTGCGAATCGGCTCTAAATCGGACAATGCCACCTTCATCTTCATTATCCCAAGCTGTACGACGGCTTCCGAACTGCCGCTTAGCTCAACCACATGCCCTTTTTGCCCGCTTAAGCTGAGTACTTTCACTTCATCGCCGACTTCTATTTTTCCTTGCTTGGCGTTTGAAGCTCGGTTCGGCTTGGCAACCGGCGAAGGAATGGCATCCTCCAATCTTCGCCGGGCTTCGATCAGCTTATGCTCCTTGACCGAGGCGCCCTCTTCCATTGCAAGGCGGCGCAAGTCGTTGATAATCTCTT
Organism: Cohnella silvisoli; assembly: GCF_021190915.1. Classification (GTDB taxonomy): domain Bacteria; phylum Bacillota; class Bacilli; order Paenibacillales; family Paenibacillaceae; genus Cohnella; species Cohnella silvisoli. Next base: position 222,439 of record NZ_JAIOAP010000011.1, on the reverse strand, counting down.
CCGCTTCTCTCTTGGCTTTAGCTATCGCTAGCCGCGCTTCTTCGCGCGCCCCTTCCAATAACTTCGCCTTTTGCTCTTGAAGCTTAAAGCGCTCCTCCTGAATTTCGTTCTGCAGCTTCTCGGCTTCACGACGAAGCTTCTCGGCCGATTGGCGCTCCGATTGCGCAAGAAGGCGATCCTGCTCCAACGAAGCGATCATCGAATCGACCTTGAGTTCATCTTCGCTGACTTCGCCACGGGCATGTTCGATAATGCTGCGGGGAAGTCCAAGACGTTCCGCGATGGCAAAAGCGTTGCTGCGGCCGGGAACGCCGACTAAGAGGCGGTAGGTTGGGCGCAAAGTAGCCACGTCGAATTCCATGCTGGCATTGATGATGCCTTCGCGGTTGTATGCATATGCTTTTAATTCGCTGTAATGAGTCGTGGCGATAAGACGGCAGCCTAGTTTTTGCAGATGTTCTAATATCGCGATCGCCAGAGCAGAGCCTTCCGCAGGATCCGTGCCCGCTCCCAGCTCGTCGAGAAGAACCAAGCTGTGGCGCGTCACCTGCCCTAACATGGATATCAAATTGGTCATATGGCTCGAAAAGGTACTTAAGCTTTGTTCGATGCTTTGCTCGTCGCCGATATCGGCATAAATCCCATCAAATACGCACAATCGGCTGCCATCCTCCGCCGGAATAAACAAACCCGACATTGCCATTAGGCTAAGCAAGCCTATCGTCTTCAGCGAAACGGTTTTACCGCCCGTATTAGGTCCCGTAACAATGATTGAAGTGTAAGTGTCGCCAAGCTCAATATCAATAGGAACCGCTTGTTTGATATCAATAAGCGGGTGGCGGGCTTTGCGTAAAAGAAGCCGTCCTTCATCATTCATTTCGGGCAAAGTTGCGGTATACGCATGTGCAAGCGATGCCTTGGCAAAAATAAAATCGATCAGCCCGAGAATTTCCGCGTCGCCGGTCAACAACTCCGCGCGTTCTCCCGTTTGTTCGCTTAGCTTGCGGAGGATACGTTCGATTTCGTTCTGTTCTTTGATTTTGAGCTCCCGCAGCTTGTTGTTCATTTGCACGACCGCTTCGGGTTCGATGAACAAAGTCGCGCCGCTTCCGGACTGATCATGAACGATACCGCCGAAATGCGATCGATATTCCTGTTTAACAGGAATGACATACCGGTCGTTGCGCATCGTGATGAGCGCGTCCTGCAGCATCTTCTGCACGGAGCTGGAACGAATAAGGCTCTCCAACTTTTCCCTAGCCCTGCCCGCATTAATCCGGATGTCCCGGCGTACGGAAGCAAGCTCGGGGCTGGCCGAATCCAGAACGTCTCCCTGCTCGTCAATGCATCTGCGGATTTCATCCTCTAACGGCTTGAAGTCGGTCAGCGGCTCGCAAAGATCGGTTAAAAGCGGGAGCTTGGTTTCTTCGCCGGCAACGGCAATGAATCGGCTCAACCGCCTGGATCCCATAATAAACTGCGCAACTTCCATAAGCTCGGGCGGCTGAAGGATACCCTGCAATTTGGCGCGGTACAGCGCTGAGCGGATATCCGTGATTCCGCCGAAAGGCGGAGTTCCTTTAAGCATGACTGCCCTAACGGCTTCATCCGTCGCGGCTAGACGCCGCTCCACGATGGGTAGCTCCCGGGAAGGAAACAGCTTCTCCGCTTCTTCCTTGCCAAGGCTTGTTGAGGTCAGCCCCGTCAGCTTACGGATAATTTTATCGTATTCCAATGTATGTAATGCCTTATCGTTCACGGCGAAATTCATCTCCTTACTTTATATTATAGCCGAACAATTTGATCTTGCGAAACCTTCCACTCATACGGATTGAAACTAAGGATACACTATCTGTTGAGGAGGCTGATAAGATGAATTTTCTTGGAACAGTAGTTCGCTTTATCGTCTCGGCAATCGTGCTGATGGTGGTAGGGTGGTTGGTTCCCCAATTTTCAGTCGGGGGGTTCTGGAGCGCTCTCATGCTCGCTGTCGTGATTGCCGTGCTCGGTTGGATCATCGAAGGGATTTTCGGCAAAAAAGTCACTCCTTTCGGTCGCGGTATCGTCGGGTTCTTGTCAAGCGCGCTCGTCATTTGGCTGGCACAGTTCGTAGTCGGTCATGTTCATGTCTCCGTCATTGGCGCCCTGCTCGCAGCGTTGGTAATCGGGATTATCGATCTATTCATCCCGGTCGCTACACCTTATGAAGCAGCGCATGGCAGACGTCGGGACTGAACGGTTTGATGCTTGGAACAACCTCCTTGCCCTTTAGGCGAGGAGGTTGTTTTTTACGGAGAGGAGTGGATAATGTCATCGTTCCGCCATCGGATGCGCGACTCCCCGTACATAACGTATGATACAATTATCTATGCGTAGAGGCAGTCTAAGTTAATTGGGGACGCTTTCCGCAATTCATCCGTACGGAGGGGAATAGAATTGTACAAGAAACTGGCCTTTTTTCTGACAGCGACTGCATTGTTGCTGGCACTTTCGGCATGCGGCAGCAGCAACAAAGATAGCAATTCCGGGAACAGCTCGCCATCAGCAGACGCACCAAGCGAATCTGCTTCCGAAGAACTCGTCATTACTGCAACTTCTTGGGAATTCGATAAATCGGAATACACCATTCCCAAAGACACTCCTGTCAAGCTGACATTGGAAAACACTAAGGGCGCACACGGCATCGAGATTATAGGACAAGACATCTCCATTCGAGGCAATAAATCGGAAATCGTTAAATTGCCAGCGGGCACATACGAAATCAAATGTAATATCATGTGCGGCAACGGACATACACAAATGAAAGCTAAGCTTATCGTTAGCTAATTGCGAGCTAAGTAATTTAAGGGCTTATTACCGGGAGAACGTTTCAGGTAAATGGCCCTTTTTTGTTGTGGTTTCCGGATACATCGTTAAGTAAAAAACGGGAGGCCGGAGGCGGAGGCTCTCTATAGTCGCTTTTTTAGACGATGAGTAGAGATTGGTACGGGTGGATACTCTCGAAGAGAGGAGCTATAAAAAGAGTACTACCCTTTGGCCGGGGGAAAAGGGAATCTCCACCCGACATAAGAGAAGTACTTGAGGTTAGCCGTATATTCGGAATCGACTATGGTTGCTCCAACAAGTCGATCCACTCGTTATACTCGTTCTGAAGCTTCGCATATTCGTTGCTCAGCGAGGAATGCTCCTGCTTGAGCGCATCCAGCTCCGCCTGCAACCGATCGCTGCGCGCCGCCTGCTCGCGCAGCTCATCCTGCGAGGCGGCGATGCCCGCCTCGCCGCGAGACCCCACGGCGGCGGCCTCTGACCGCGCCGCCTCCAGTTCGCGCGACGCCCGCGACGCGGCTTCGCGCAAGCCCTCCTCCGCCGCGCCAAGCTCGGCGAGGCGGGCCTCAAGCGCCGCCGCACGCTCGGTGGCGGCGCGCTGCTCTTGCTGCGCCGACGCAAGGCGCGCTTGCAACTCTTGCGTGGAATCGCTCCACGCTTTCTCCCAATCGTCCCGCTCTTTTAGCTGGCGGGCAAGTTCATCGCGCTCCTGCTGAGCCTTTTCTCGTTCACGCTCTAACTTCACGCGTTCTTGCTCGACCTCGTCTCGTTCACGCTCCAGCTTCGACCGTTCCTGTTCGGCCTTTTCTCGGTCAAGCTCTACCTTCTCACGTTCCTGTACAGCCTTCACGCGCTCCTGTTCGGCTTTTTCTCGCTCACTTTCTACTTTCTCACGTTCCTGTACAGCCTTCACGCGCTCCTGCTCGGCTTGGTCTCGTTCACGCTCCAACTTCGCCCGTTCCTGCTCGGCCTTTTCTCGCTCACTCTCTACCTTCTCACGTTCCTGTACAGCCTTCACGCGCTCTTGCTCGGCTTGGTCACGTTCACGCTCCAACTTCACGCGTTCCTGCTCGGCCTTTTCTCGCTCACTCTCTACCTTCTCACGTTCCTGTACAGCCTTCTCGCGCTCCCGCTCGGCCTTCTCTTTCGCGGAATTCTGCTCATTAAGCCGCTCCGTCGTTTGACCTTCCACCTCTTGCAGCATTTCCTGCTGCTCGATTACGGTTCTGCGTTGGTCTTCGGCTTCCCGTGCCCAATGCTCAAGGTCACTTTCCAACTGGCCCCGCAATTTCTGCCATTCGCGTTCCTTAGCCTGCAACCCATCACGTTCACTAGTTAAAGTCTCTAATTCCGATCTTACTAAATCAAGCTCTTCGGTATAGATTGCTTCCAAATCTTTTATTTCCGTTGTTGATTTATCGTTTAACGCTTGAAGTTCCACATTCTTCTTACTTTCAAACAACTCGATTTCCGTGGCTCGCTTGCTCTCGATCGCTTGGATTTCAGCATTTCTTCGGCTCTCTAATGCATCTATTTCAGCTATCCTTTTACTCTCCAACGTTTCCAGTTCAGCGATATGCTTCTTATCCTGCTCGCTGGACTCCGTAGCGAACTTACTCGTTAACTCTTCAACCTCGGCAAAATGCTTTTGCTTCATCGCCTCGATTTCAGACGTCAATCCGTTCTTGAGCTCCGTTTGCTTAGTAAACCAAGCCGCCTTCTCCGTTGCAAGCTGATTAGCAAGCGTCAACGCTTCCGATTTCGAACTCTCAATCTCCCGCTCGGCTTCGGACCTAATCCTCTCCGCTTTCTCGTCGGCTTGTTTTTTTAAGTTTTCCAGTTCCTGAGCAGCTTGTGACTTCAATCTCTGGTGCACCTGTCCCGCTTCAGATTTCACCCTCTGAAGCTCTCGCGCTGATTCTTCCTTTAAGTTCTCGTAATCCTTTGCTGCCTTTGCCTTCATGCTTTCAAGTTCCTGTTCCGCATCGATCCTCGCTTGTTCAAACTCCAACTCCGCTTTTGCCTTCGCGCTTTCGAGCGCTTCAGCCGCCTGTGCTTTTACGCTTTCAAGCTCCCGAGCGGCATCGGTATTCGCTCTAACAAGCGCTTCCGTCAAGCGGGTTTTCACCAATTCTAACTCTTCGGCAGCTCGCGTCTTCACGCTTTCAAGTTCAGCCGAAGTTTGCGTCTTCAAGTTTTTCAGCTCTTCCGACTTCTGCGCCGTCACGAACTCAAGCTCTTCGGCAGCCTGCGCCTTCACACGTTCAAGCTCCTGAGCCGTTTCAGCCCTCAAGCTCGTCAGTTCCTCGGCCAGATGCTTGCGCTCGGTTTCCGCCTCCAGCAACCGTTCGGTATCCCGCCTTAGGCGCATTAGCTCGTCGCCCATGTTAACGGCGGCAAGCACCGCCAATTTCGGTAAATCCAAGCGAGGTGAACCGCTATTTACTTTGCTCATCTGCTCGTTGACCAGAGCCGCAACCCGTTTCATATAATCCGTACTGGTGTGACCCGTTAGCGTATATTGCGTTCCGTATATGTCAACGGTCACACGCGTTTTGTCATTGTTGTCCACAGCGTGATCCTCCCATTGCGTCCATAGTTATGTATCCGTTTATACCTACAGCTTGGTTAACAAAAGCAGCGAATCCATCTCACGCCAATCGGCGTCTTGATGTATTCGCTGCCTCCCTTACTGTTTCCTGCCTATTTCCTAAGTTCCGCACCGAAAGATTGTTCCAATTGAGCCAAAACCCGGGCATGCGCTTCCGTAACTTCCTCATCGGTCAACGTACGGTCCCCGTGCCGGTATACGAGCGCCAATGCCACGCTTTTTTTGTCGCTGCCGATCCGATCCCCGGTATATACATCGAACACTTTAACAGACTCCAACAATTCTCCTGCCGCAGCGGTAATGGCATCCGTTAATGCGCCTCCGGCTACGCCGCGGTCAACAACGACCGCGATATCTCTTTCCATCGCGGGATAGCGAGGCAACGTCCGATATTCAATATGACGGTCCGCATATTCGTAGACCGGAGCAAGTTCAATTTCCGCCACATACGTATCCGGCAAATCGAAATCGCGCTGCAACTCCGGATGCAATTGTCCAACATAACCTATCGTTTCCGTCCCGCGCTCCGTGTGGATCGTAATGGCCGCCGTTCTGCCGGGATGGAAGCCCACAGGCTGGGCAGCCACATAAGCAACTCGTCCGGCCAAGCCAAGCCGTTCGAAAACCTTCTCCAAAATTCCTTTGGCATCGTAAAAATCAACGGGTTCAGCGGATCGATTCCAGCTGGCGGAACGCCGATTGCCGCTAAGCAGCAATGCCGCGCGCGGTTTCTCTTGCGGGAGACGCGTAAGCACGGCTTCATCGGAATGGTATACGTTGCCGATCTCGAGCAGCGCCAGATCATTGTTTTTCCGAGTGAGATTATATGCGGCCGCTTCCAGCAAGCTTGGCAGCAGCACCGTGCGGAGGACGCTACGCTCTTCGCTCATCGGCATAGCCAGCGCAATCGGCTTCGTTTCCCCCGAAAGCTCCTTAAACAATTTCGTCCGTTGCAAAGACGTCACCGAATAGCAAACCGCTTCCTGCAAGCCTGCATTCGTCATTATTGTCCGCAACTCACGTCGAATGGCTTGCGGTTTCGTCAATGCACCGGTCGTCGTAAGCCCTTCGATCAGAGTCGTTGGAATTTCATCATACCCGTGCAAACGCGCAACTTCCTCTACCAAGTCGACGTCACGGGTTATATCTCCTCTCCTTGAGGGTACCGTCACGCTCCAAGAGCGTTCACCGGATACTTCCGCTTTGAATTGCAAACGAGAGAGAATCGTCTTGATTTCCAACGAAGACAGCTCCGTTCCGAGCATCCCGTTAATTCGGCCCAACGACAGCTCAATCTTGACGGGTTCCGGAAAGGAAATTTTCGCTTCCGCGACTCCTTCGGTAACAAGCCCTTCCGCATACAGCGCGATTAGCGCCGACGCCCGATCCAAAGCCTCGCGAACGAACGCCTGATTGACTTCTTTCTCGAAACGGGCCGAAGCTTCCGAACGCAATCCTAGTTGCCGCGAAGTACGGCGTACAGATCCGCCGTCAAACTTGGCAGATTCGAGAATAATGTCCGTTGTATCCGAAGTCACTTCGGAATTAGCGCCGCCCATGACGCCAGCTAGGGCAATCGCCTTCTCGGCATCCGCGATAACGAGCATGTGCGGCTCCAGCTTGCGCTGCTGGTCGTCAAGCGTAACGAGCAATTCACCAGCTTTAGCTAGACGAACGTCTATGCGGCCTCCGGCTATCTTCGCAGCATCAAACGCATGAAGCGGTTGTCCATACTCCAGCATGACGTAGTTCGTTATGTCTACGATATTGTTAATCGGTCGGACTCCCGCAGCGATGAGACGATTTTGGACCCATTGAGGTGCGGGCCCTATTTTCACGCCTTTGATATACCTAGCTGTATATAGAGAGCAGAGCTCGGGATCGCTGATCGATACTTTGATATAATCGGAAGTTAATTCCGCCGTCGGGTAGAGACCCTTACCCGGATTCGGAAGATTTAAAGGACGTCCTGTTAACGCCGCTACCTCATAGGCAACTCCAATCATACTTAAGCAATCTGAACGGTTCGGCGTCAAATCCAGCTCAAGGATGGAGTCGTTAAGCGCAAGCACTTCGAGAATGTCGCGCCCGATCTCCGTATCGGCAGGCAGCACCAGAATACCCTCCTGCTGCTCCTTGGGCAGCAACTTGTCGTTGATTCCAAGCTCGCGAGCCGAGCAAATCATGCCTTGCGATTCAACCCCGCGCAGCTTCGCGCGTTTGATATCCAAACCTCCGGGCAATTTAGCGCCAACCTTAGCAACCGGAACCTTCTGTCCCGCGTCGATATTCGAGGCGCCGCACACGATTTGCAAGTCTTCGCCAGTGCCCGCGTCGATCGTGCAGACGCTCAGTTTGTCTGCATCGGGATGTTTCTCCCGCGTTTTCACATAACCGACGACAACTCCGCTAACGCCCGCATTTCTGGACGGTACGGAGTCAATTTCGATTCCTCCGCGTGTCATCATCTCCGCCAGTTCCTGCGGCGAAATGCCGCCAAGGTCAATATAATCGGATAACCACCGATAAGATACGTTCATGGGATACTCCCCTCATTTTCGCAAAGTAACTGCTCTATACTTCTGTGCTGCTTCAACCTTCTATAAATTGATCACATCTTTGCGAATTGACTTAAAAATTTCGTGTCGTTAGCGTAGAAATGACGAATATCATCAATATCGTATTTAAGCAACGCAATGCGCTCCACACCCATCCCGAAAGCAAAACCAGTCACTTCCTTCGGATCGTAGCCGCCGTGCTCCAACACTTTAGGGTGAACCATGCCGCAGCCGAGAATTTCGATCCAACCCGTATGCTTGCACATCCGACAGCCCTCGCCGCCGCATTGCGCGCAGGTCACGTCTACCTCTGCACTTGGTTCCGTGAACGGGAAGAAACTCGGACGGAGCCGGATTTGCATTTGCGGACCGTACATCTCTTGCACGAATTGCAGCAGGGTGCCTTTCAGGTCGCTCATCCGAATGTTCGGTCCGATGACGAGGCCTTCGATTTGATTGAACATGAACGAATGCGTCGCATCGTCATCGTCGCGGCGATACACCTTACCCGGGCAAATGACCTTAACCGGCGTTTGGCCGTTCATCGCCTTCATCGTGCGGATTTGTACCGGAGATGTATGCGTGCGAAGCAAAATTTCATCCGTTATATAGAAGGAATCCTGCATGTCGCGCGCGGGATGGTTTTTCGGCAGATTAAGCGCTTCGAAGTTGAAGAAGTCCGTTTCTACTTCGGGACCTTCCGCGATCGTGTAACCCATGCCGATGAAAATATCTTCGATTTCCTGGGCAACCTTGTTCAACGGATGGATAGACCCTGCGTTAACTGCTTTGCCCGGCAGCGTAACGTCAATCGTCTCCGCTTGCAGGCGGTGGGCAGTCGCAGCACGGTCGAATCCCTCTTGCTTCTCCGTAATGACGGCTTCGATCGCCGCACGGACATCGTTGCCCACTTGCCCGATCACCGGACGTTCCTCGGCGCTGAGCGCTCCCATACCGCGCAATATCTCGGTTAGCTGTCCCTTTTTACCCAAATATTGAACGCGAAGATCGTTTAAGCTGGTGGCATCCGCCACGCTTTGAAGCTGCTCCAACGCTTCTTGCCGTAGAGCCTCTAATCGTTCTTTCATCCCGATTCTCTCCTTATCGCATTGAAATAGAAAAAGGCCTTCTCTCCCGTAAGGGACGAAAAGACCGTGGTACCACCCTTTGTTGAAATGTCTCTGCGGCCCATTAGAGCTGCTAAGGCGCTTATCGCGCTTAGGACATTCCCGCTTAATACGGCGTAACGTGCCGTCAACCGGTTCCTTCTACTTATCGGCACGGCCGATCGTTCAAAGGACTGCTCCGGAGCGAACTTCGGCAGCCTGTTTTCTTAGGAACGCTCTCAGTCTTCGGCGCTCCCTCCCTGAAAGAAGGCACTGCTTACTTTTCTCCATCCATGCATTTAAGATTTACACACCATTATAGGGCATGGTGAACTCGCAAGCAAGCAGGCTGTTCAATTTTTCTTCCCTAATTTCAACACTTCCTCCGCAGTCAGACCTGTAGCTTGAACGATCGTTTCGATTTCAACGCCAAGCCCAAGCAGATTTTGCGCAACCTCGGCCTTTCCTTCTTTAATTCCTTCTTTAATTCCTTCTTTAATTCCTTCTTTAATTCCTTCTTTAATTCCTTCTTTAATTCCTACTTTGATACCTTCCTCTCTCCCTTTCTTCACCATCTTAGGATCGATAAACGTCTTGATCATCGTACTTACCTCCTGTTTCATTTGTACAAATTCATTGCCGTAGTTGCGATATAAATATGTCAATATATTGCTGAGCACCTGCAAAATCCGATCCATATCCCCTAGTGGCAGTTGCTGGCGAGTAACCAATTCGTTAATGACCGCAAGCGTCCGTTCGACGGTGTCCTTCAGCTGTTCAAATTCTTTAGAGAGCAGGCGCCGCTTCTCCTCGTCGGAGTGATGGCTGGCAGCTATTCGTCGCATATTCTTTCGAGAGCCGAATACCTGCAACGGGAGCAGTGCATACAGGCGTTTCTCCTGCAAATCCCTAGGCGTGAGGGTCCAATAACGAATGACCGGTACCGCATAGACCGTTTCCGTACCATCCGGTAGACGCAGTTTAAATGAAAGCCGATCTCCAATCGCCTCGTTCTCCTCCAGAAAAATAACGACCTGTCGAGGAAACGCTAGCAATGGCAATTCGCCCTCTCCGCTCCCAATTGCCAGTTCCATCGCTTTCTCAAATCCATATCGAAACATCCGAATGACCATTGACTGATCATTTAACGTCTGAAACTCGACATGGTAATGGAATATGCCGCGACTCGTATCCAATTTCAGAAACAAATCACCGACAATTCGGTCATATTCGTCCTTAATGAACTCAGCATTACCATAGTGAATCGATTTAACCTCTTCGCTCGCAAACTGCTCCTCGAACAGCCCATTGATCAGTTGAATCGTCAACCTTCTCGATAACCGGAACAGTACACGCATAATCTGATCCAGCTTAAGCTTTTCACTCTTACGTCGATCCGTTAGTTTCATTATACTATACTTCCTTCCATTCCAATCTCCACGGACGCAAAAAAAGCACGCCCCCAGCGTCTTCCACGCTTGACGGGGTGTGCTTCACTCACCGATTCATATCATTATTCTTATCGTAACAGACGAATGCTCTCTAGTAAAGTAATCCTTCATCCGCAATATGTCTCGCCCGGCGCATTATCCCCGCTCCCCGACCCTTTTCGCATAGCTGCTGCTTTTATAAGCCTCCATTGGGTTCGGAGCAAGCCCCTGTTCTTCCCTTAACGACTCCAGCAGCGGAGCAACATCGAACTCGAATGCTTTACGGACGGCCGCCTCGGCGCCAAGCACGTCTTGCCGTTCCTGCGCTTCCCTAACTTCCTCCAGATCAATCAGCAACGCCTTCGCGTATTGGGTCTGCACATTCAAGACCGATCGGATGGCCGCTTCGATCTTCGGTTCGATGTTATGCGACTGGTCGATCATGTACGCGATTTTGTTAACCGTATCCCGAATCGCCGGATTTGCGTCCGCGGATGCATCGATAATCTGATAAAAAATCAGAAAAAGCTCATAAGGATTAATAGCGCCGACGATCAGATCGTCATCCGCGTATTTCCGGCTGTTAAAATGGAAGCCGCCCAGCCTGCATTCATCGATCAAATAGGCAACGATGTGCTCTACATTCGTTCCCTGCGCGTGGTGGCCCGTGTCCACGAGAACTTCCGCCTGAGGCCCGAGTTTATTCGCCAAATTAAACGCCATGCCCCAATCGGCAAGATCCGTATGGTAAAAAGCCGGCTCGAAAAATTTGTATTCGATCAGCATACGCATTTCGGGCGACATCGCTTTGTACATTTCCGCCAGCGATTCCTGCATCCACCCTTTACGTGCCCGAATGTCGCCTTGTCCCGGATAGTTGGTGCCGTCAGCGAACCAAAGGCTTACGTCGCGCGACCCTGTTATTTTGGCGATATCCACGCATTCCAGCAGATGATCGGTCGCTTTTCGCCGGATGGCGGCATTTGCATTCGTAACGCTTCCGAGCATATATTCCTCGTCTTGGAACAGGTTCGGATTAATCGCGCCTATCGAAATGCCCAAGCTTTCCGCATGGCGGCGCAGTTTTTCATAACTGTCCGTCTTGTCCCAAGGAATGTGAATTGCGACGGACGGGCATAGTCCGGTCAAACGGTGTACTTCTGTGGCGTCCTCTAATTTTTCGTACGGCGTTCGTGCTGCCGCTCGGTTCTTAAACACCTTGAACCGGGTTCCCGAGTCGCCGAATCCCCACGACGGCGTTTCAATCTTGAGCGACTTCATTTTCTCTTTTACGGTGTTCAGGTCGATGCCTCTTGCTTGCTGCCGTTCTTCGAATAATGCATATTCTTTATCCGTCATATTGTATTTTTCCTCTCTGAGGTTATTCAAGCGATACAAGCTCTGAATCGCTCTATCAACATTTGAATGTCTTCTCCCTTACGGAAAACGCTGGATGTACCCGCGACGAAAAGATCCGCCCCCGCCTGTCTCATCTTAACGGCATTGTCCCAGCTGACGTTTCCGTCCACTTCGATCTCCACCTCGGGGTGTCCATTCGCTTTCAAACGCTCTTTCAGTCCCGCGATTTTGCGAATCGTCGACGGAACGAGCTTCTGACCGGCGAAACCCGGATTAACCGTCATCACGAGAACGAGTTCCAGGTCATCCAATACTTCGTCTATCGCATAGATGGGAGTCGCGGGATTTAGGGCAACCGAAGGCTTTGCCCCCATGTCCCGAATGTGCTGCAGCGTTCTCTGGAGATGAATCGAAGCTTCCTGGTGCACGGATACGATATCCCCTGCTCGAATGTCGAACACGGAGAGAACCGTTTCCGGACGTTCCACCATTAAATGAAAATCGAAAGGGATGCTTGTCATTTCTCGGACGCAACGAATAAAATCGGGCCCAAGCGTAAAATTCGGCACGAAATGGCCGTCCATAACGTCGAAGTGGAGATATTCCACGCCTGCTTGCTCGAGTGCTTTCACGCTTTCCTCAAGCCGCCGAAAGTCCACGCACATCATGGAAGGAGAAATTTTTCCCGCCATAGATTTTCACCTCTTCTCCTCAGGGATTTACGATGACGCGAAGACCCGCATGGCTTACGGCGGTGAGGATCGCTTCCTCGATCTGGTCTAGCGGAAAACGGTGGGTTATGAATTTTCTCATATCGATGATTCCATTGTTAATAAGGTCGACCGCTTGTTGATGATGGCGGGGCAAGGAACCGTGAGAACCGTGCACGAACAACTCCTTGTAATGGATGATGTTCGTATCGAGCGTGACCATTGATTTCCCTTTCGGCAAACCTCCAAAGTAATTGACGCGCGCCCGGTTTTTGGCCATATAGATAGCGTCAACCTGTGATTCCGGAGATGGGTTGCACGTGATGACGACATCCGCGCCAAGTCCTCCTGTTTCCTCCAGCACCCGCTCCACCGCGTTCTCTTCCCCGGAACAAATGTACGCCGCCGCGCCAAGATGCTTTGCCATCTCCAGCCGCGGCCGGGAACGATTCACAAGCAGCACTTTCGCCCCCATCTTCATCGCCACTTCGACCAGCATCATGCCGATCGGTCCTGCGCCGATAACGACTACCGTTTCCCCCAGCTTTACTTGAGACAGTTCAAGCCCGTTAAGCACACACGCTAACGGTTCCGCGAGCGCCGCTTCCTCGTAGCTTACTCCGTCGGCTATTTTGTGAATCGGACCGAAATTGACTACCATCTTATTAAGCAAGACATATTCGGCGAAGCTTCCGGCAAATTGATATCCCATGGCGTAGTTGATTTGGCAGTTATTGCCGATTCCCGCCTCGCAGAAAACGCATTCCCCGCAAGGCACGTCCGCGCCCAGACAAATCCGATCTCCGGCACTGAACTTCTTCACGTTGGCGCCGACTGCGACGATTCGTCCTGCCGCTTCATGCCCTAATATTTGCGGGAGCTCCACGCGGCTGTTTCCGTGATGATAAATTCGGATGTCGCTGCCGCAGATGCCCACGGCCTCTACCTTCATCAGAATGCTATCATTATCTATTTGAGGCAACGGCACCTCTCTCATCGCTATTTGTTCCAACTTCTCCAATACTGCTGCTTTCACTGCGAATCACTCTCCCTATGTCTTTGTCCACATGACCTTGTTATAAAATTGTTGTCTATCCTTCATCATCGCTATTGCTTCCCCAAGCTCATCGAAGCACACGGGATGGGTTATCAAAGAACGAACCTGAATCTTTCCTTCTGCCATCGCTTCCACCGCCAGCTTCCATTCGTTCTTGGGAAACTCCGCGTAATCCGAATTCCAAGTGCCGACCACCGTCAGCTGTTTGCGGAGCATCTCCCAATAACCAATCTGCGACAAGCCCATCGGTCCCGAGGGGTTGCCCATGAGCACGACCCGTCCTCCCGGTCGAGCCGCGCGCAGGCAATTTTCCCAAGAGGAGGGATGTCCCGCGCCTTCCACTGCCAGATCGACTCCCGCGCCGGTTCGCTCCAGAATCCAGGCTTGAACGTCCATCTTCGTCGGATTAACGGTGTCTTGAAATCCGTTCGCCTCGGCGAACGCAAGCTTCCGGTCGTCCACATCCGCTAGCAGCACCCGTGACGCTCCCCAAGCTCTTGCCCATTGGGCAAGCATCAAGCCGATCGGGCCGGCGCCGCTAATCAATACGCGATCTCCAATATCAAGCCCCCCGCGGCGAAGCGCATGCACGGCAACGGCTGCCGGTTCCGCCATGGCAAGCTCTTCGCCGCTCAATCCTTCAGGCGCCATGATCAAATTCCATGCCGGCACGCACACATATTCGGCGAACGCTCCATCGGAACGCGAGCCTTTGTAGTCGTAAGCACTGCATGTCGCGTAGGAGCCGATCTCGCAGCTTGGACACTTGCGGCAAGGGATTAGCGGGAATACCGCGGCCATCCGACCGATTAGATGATCTTTCACTCCCTTGCCGACCGCCTCGATCCTGCCTGAAAACTCATGTCCGGGGATCGTCGGAAATCGATAAGTTCCTTTCTCGTAGATGCGTGGAATGTCTGAGCCGCATACTCCGCAAGCAGCTATTTGCAACAGTACTTCGCCCGTCTCCGGAATCGGCTTCGGAACTTGCTGCAGTCTTAAGTCCCCTATGCCGTTCAGCACGTAAGCCTTCATCGTCTCCATCCGATCGCCTCCTCCTATTCCTTGACGAACCGTCGCCAATACTCTACCGAATCCCGGTGATCCTGGATGATCCGAAACTCGGTCGACCACGCCTCGCGGTGCGACAGCTCGAACACGAGCTCGGCTTCTTCGGCGCCGGATTGCTCGATAGCCTCCAGCAGCTTATCGCCGTGAATGATTCCAAGCTCGTTATACTCATCCGTGAACGGCCAATGGCGACTGTGGTTAAGCTCCGTCTGTTGAATATGGATAATCGGCGAAACGGCGCCCAACTCCCGCACCCACCGGTATGGATCGCGGTCATCCGGGTGCGGGGCATGCCCGACGTCCAGACATATTTTGAAAGGCAAACCCGCTCCGTCGTTCAATCGCTCCAACAGTTCCTTGGTATCCGCTACCGTGTTCGCCATCTCCCGGGGGATGGACATCGGTTCGAACATCACGTATTCCATACCCAGATCGCGGCAATACCAGCTAAGTTCCTTCCATAGCTTCAAAGCATCGTTAATGATAAAATCCCTTCGGTCCTTGTTGTCATAATCGGCGAAAGTGAGGATTCCAAAGTGGCTCCCTGTCGACTTCGCCCCAAGCGCAGCCGACGCTTTCGCGAATTTCTTGAACCAATTCAGCCATATTTTACGGGCGCCGACATCGGGATGCATGAAATGGTTAACCCGCGTAAAAGCGCTTGTGAACGTAGAGGTTACGTTCAGGTTGTAGCGTTGCGTACTGGCATTGATTCGCTCGATTTGTTCTTGCACGTAATCATCCGGAAGAAATACATTTAGTAGGTCCGCCACGAGCTGCACGTTCCGCACGCCCATCCCCTCGGAAACGAGCCTCGCCCAAATCTCGGGTTCTACGTACTTGTTAATGGCAAAACCCAAATTCATCCCCAGCTTCAATTTTGCAGGCATTCGCTTGACCACCTTCATGACGTATTATTGATTCTTTTTTAATACTATTTTGTTTCACTGATACATTCAACCCTCTTTTTTCGCACAGCAAAAAACCGTCTAAGAACAAAATCTGTTCCGTGACGGTTCGTTTCGTATAATCGGATATTCGCGTGCAATTATATATTGATATTCAAGGACTTCACGCTCTTACGTTCCTTTAGCCGCGTAGGGATAACGAGCGGCGAATGGCGCGCAGTTGGATCAGCAATGAGCTCCGACAACATTTTTGCTGCGGCTGTGCCTAATTCCGGCGCCGTTTTCTCGACGGTCGTCAAGGGAACCGGTAACAGCTCCGCGAATGTGAAATCGGTAAATCCGACAACCGACAACTGTTCGGGAACTGTAATTCCCAGACGGTAAGCGGATTGCATCACCGATAGCGCAACGTAATCATTAGAGCATACGGCGGCGGTCATATCCCGATTGCCCGCGATAAAACGATCCAATTGTACCTCGGCTTCCCTTGTCAAACTGCGCTGAGACCCCATTTTATACACCAAACTTAAATCCAAGCTCAAAGAAGCGTCCAAGAATGCCTGCGTATAACCGTTGAAGCGATCTTCCCTGCTCATAACGCCGCGGAATTCCTCGGAAACGAATCCGATGCGGCGATGCCCATTGGAAATTAAATAGGCAGTCAACTCCGAAGCGCCATGAAGATGGTCATGATATACGCTGGGAATGCTGATTTCACGGAACGCGCGATCGACGATAACGACGGGAAATTGTTTCGTATGGAGTTGTATCAGAAGATCGCTTAGGGTGTCATGGCGCCCAGGATAGATGATGAGGCCCGCAACCGAGTATTCGTCAACCAGATCTCGGGCAAGCTCGTCCTCTTTCTCCAAAAGTCCGGATGTAAAACGAACCAACACCTCAAACCCGCGATCGATTAGTTCTACAGTTAACGCTTGAAGAACGCGGCCCACGTACTCGTCAGTATCAGGCAATAAAACGCCTACTGCCTGCCTTTCCTTGATCCGCAACCGGGTTTGGCCTCCAGTACCCCCATCGTCCGGCAGCTTGGCTAGGAATGTCCCTCTTCTAGGCATTCGGTACACGATGCCTTCGCGAGCCAACTGAAGCAGCGCTTCTTTGCTTGTCCTGCTGCTTACGCCGTACATTTTAGCCAATTCCGTTTCCGAAGGAACCGGATCGTGGGGTTTTAACCCTCGCTCGCGAATAAGCTCCATGATTTTGACTCTCATTTGCTCGTACAGCACGACAGGTCCTTTTTTCAGCTTTTCTCTCATCATCCGGCTCCCCAATAATACATTTACGTATTAGATGTATTATATCGGATTGCTTTTCGAATGAACATTAAAAAACCAGAGAGCTTCCAACCCCGGCAGGGTGGAGCGGCTCTCAGGCTTTTTGATTTTACGATTTTCTCTCCCAAGCGAGCATCAAGTCCGCTTCCGGAACAATGCAATCAGCAGCGCCAGCACGCCGGCAATCAAACCCGCTACGGCAAGCGACAATGTCAGCGTGTCGCGACCGTCCTTGTCTTCCGCTTCTCCGGAAGCGCCACTAGGTGCAGCGCCATGTCCATCCCCTTCGCCTGCAGCAGCAGTGACCGCGGTTACGGAAGCCGGTTTGTCCGCGTCCGCGGCACCCGTCCATTCCACGACTTCGCCATCGGAATACGTTTGGTACGCTTTCCATACTAATTCTTTGGCATCGTCGGCCACTTTGCCTTGCACCCTGAATTCGCCGAATTCGGTTGCGCCGAGTCCTTTGCCCGTGGCTTTCCAAGTGACGCTGACGAATTTATCTTCCGCGCCTTTCTCGATTTCATAAGTCCAATCCGGTTTCGGCTCAATGCGGCTTACGGCTACTCCGTCAGGAATGGCAAGCTTCACCGATGTCGTCGCGGCTTCTTTTTCCGATGGAACGCGGACCGTAAACACCTGATAAGAGCCTGCCGGTACTTCCTTCGGCTGAACGGTCACGTGTGCGCTAGCTAAACCAGCAAAGCCAATCGATAAAAACAGAACGAGCACAAGCATCATACTTTTTTTCATGAGATATTCCGACCTTTCTTTTCCATAGGTTGATGATATCCCTCAGTATAGCTTGTTCTATTCCCCTGTACATGACTCGAAAGAGTCATATACACGTGACACTTTGTGACGATATAGAGACGATTCAGCTACCGGATTTATTCCGAATCCACCATTCCTCGTTCGTACGCATATCTCGTTAATTGAACCCGGTTGTCCAGATGCAGCTTCTGTAAAATGTTTTTGAGGTGGTTTTTCACCGTATGCTCCGATAACCCCAAGGACGCCGCGACATCGCGATTCGTTTGCCCGCGTGCTACCTCCTGCAAAATTTCCTTCTCCCGCGGGGTCAGCCCCCCGTCCTCATGCCCCTTTCCTTTGACGAGTGCAGGAGGGCTATTCGTCTTTCTATCCGCGAATTCACGCAAAATGGACATGGCGACTTCCGGATTAAGCGGAGCTTCGTCGAACGCAACCGCCCTTAAGTAATCACGCCAGGCGGAAGGGTTCAAGTTTTTGAGCAGATACCCTTGCGCGCCCTTCTTGAGTGCCTCGAACAAATGCGACACGTCATCGGACACGGTTACCATAATGATCTTCACGCTAGGGAACGCGCTTTTGATAACCTTAACGGCTTCGAGCCCGCCCATCCCCGGCATATTGATATCCATGAGAATAAGATCGGGAGAAAGTCTCTCCATCAGCGTTAACGCTTCCTCACCGCTGGAAGCTTCGCCGACGACGAGAAAATCCGGAACGCCGGACACGATCGTCCGCATGCCTTCCCTTGCATGCCGATGATCGTCCACTAACAATATACGAATCGGTTCGCTCATACGGGCTGTCCTCCTCTTTTAAGCAATTCCACGACCGTCCGATCTTCCCGGCGCTCCGCGTGAAAAGTCCAACCCATACCATTCGCACGATCCCGTACCATTCGCAATCCGAACCGCCCCGGCGCATGCATCGGATCACTGCCAAACCCGCTTCCGTCATCCTCCACCGCGCACCGGAAACCTCCTGAGCCATCCGTTTCGCCAATAACGAACACTTTGGATGCTTTCGCATGCTTGCGAACGTTAATAAGCGCCTCCCGCAAACAAGCGTGAAGCTCCACCTTTTCCTTGTCGGTCAAGCTTTTATCCGGTATGCTCCAAATAAACTCCGCCTGCGCTTCCGTTATCTCGGCAGTCTCGCCAAGCAATTCCCTTAGCGGTACAACCCATGCAGCGGCGGCGGGAGAAGGCGGAAGGCGCAAGTTCGCTATCGCTTGACGCACATCCTCATGTATGACCCGTACGGTTTCTCTCAGTCCTGCCGCCAGATCCCTTACCGGTCCATCCGTTTTCATTTCGTCCAATTGATCGAGCTTGACCGCCAGCAGAAACAAAGATTGAGAGATGCCGTCATGCAGCTCTCTGGCAAGCCTCTCCCGTTCCTCCAAAGCCGCGTTGGCCCCTTTTTCCCGTTGCAATGCCTGCTGAGATTGCTCAAGTCGGGAAAACAAACTTCTGACCAAAGTCAAAGTAACGGCCAACACGATAAAAGGAGCGAGCAAATTGCCCAGATCCATCGAAAAATAAGGAAGCAAGAAAGCATGCCGCACATATTCCCAAAGTCCGATCGTCAACGTCGGAATCAACAAAATGAGCCATTTAATGCGTCGGTCTTTCCTCTGGTTGTCCAACTTTGATGCCCCGCTCTCCAAAAAAAAGTTATTCGTCTACATTCCGTACAATGTTGCTGAATAAGCGCTCCATATCGATCTCTACGCATGAGAACAGCGGCGAATACAATCGGCCCCTAGTCCCATAGGTTTCATGCAGTACGTATTTGTCGGCGGCAAGAACAAACTGGTCAACAATCCGATGCACGGGATCGATCAGCCAGTATTCCTTAACTCCATGCCGTTCGTATTGGCGTTTCTTGCGGATTTTGTCGTTGTGGCTCGTACTAGGCGATAGGATCTCGGCAACTAAATCCGGAGCGCCTTCGATTCTTTTCTCGTTAATAATAGAAGCATTCTGATGAAGAATAAATACCAGATCCGGCTGATAATGGTTGTCTTCGTCCAAATAGACATCAAGCGGCGAAAAGAGAATGGTCCCATTAGGATGGCAGGATTGATAGATCATAATGAACAGAGCAGCCAATAGCTGCTGATGCGTGACGGTAGGGGCGGGTTTGAGATCATACCGGATGCCTTCTACGATCTCAAATCGCACCTCTTCCTCGAATGGAAAATCATATTCCGGATCCCCATATGGCTGCTGTTGTTCCTTGATGCGATCCCGCTTCTTGTCTTGATCCATTTTCCGCTCCATGCCGACAAGCACCTCCAACGCCATTTGCTTTATTATACATTGAACGGACAGCTTGATCACTAAAAGGAAAGAGCCGTCCATTTCTTCAATGGACAGCCCCAACGCAATCATCAATCCTTTATTTAACTTCAACAGTTGCCGCTGCCAGTTCCACCTCGTACAGGTGTCCTGGACGCGTCAGCCGTAATTCGTACAGGCCTTCTCCAATCTGGACAAACTTCCCATCATTCGCAGAGGGCATTGAACGGCTGGCAATCCTCAATACCCCGACGCCAAAGCCGCAGGTTTTCACGCTGACGCGGTTGCGGTCCATGTAAACCTCAATCTCGCCATCCGGCGTCGGCACCTTGCCTTCGATCCAGTCCAAGCCGCACAGGTCAGGCTCGACCCTGTACTCGGCGTAACCCGGCGCCAGCGGCTCCACTCCCAAGACGTATTTGCCCAGCAGCAGGATCGGCGCGGCGCCCCACGCATGGCATAAGCTCTTGCGAAACTTGTCGCCGTACATATCGTACTGTTCTTGCGGCGGTACGCTTGGTTCGTACTCCTCCCAGAAGGCGGTCGCTCCCAAATCGATCATCCCGCCCCAGTAGCTGCGGATTTCATCCAAGACATGCGAACGCTCCCCAAGCCGGCATAACGCGTCCAGTTCGAAAAACCTCATGAACGGTGTTTTGATCTTCTGCACCGAATCGTTCAGCATGACGTTCTGTTTCACCGAATCGAGCTGCTTCTCATCCAAGTAGCCGAAGCGCGTGGCGAAAATGTTCGGATATTTCAGGATTTGCCGATTCAGCTCGCTCTGCCATCTACTATGAATAAATCCGCCTTGCCCCTCATCCCAGAATAGTTTGAAGATGAGGTCCTTCAGTTCGCGCGCAAGCTTTCCGAACCGTTCCTTATTCCCGTCGTCTCCTAATTTCTCCGCGAACAGCTCCATCGTCTCCAAGCTGCGGCAGAGGAAGATTTGCTCGGTGCTGACCTCGCCGCGCAGATCCATTGGCGCCCAATCGATGAACACCCAATCGTTCGGAAAGCCTTCCATCATCCCTGCTTCATTGCGGCGACCGAGGCAAAACTCCATCAACGTGAGCATCTTCGGATAGCTCCTCTCGATAAACGCGAGGTCCCCGGTGTTCAGGTAATATTCGCGGAAGCTTAAGAACCAATGAAACGTAAAGTCCATGATCGTATTGATGTGCCTTTCCACCGGGTCCTTGCCCCGCAATGCGACCAGCGTCCGCTTTGTGACGTCCTGCTCGAAAAATACGTAGTTGTTGATCTGCGTGCCTAGATGCGCGTCGCCGCCCCAAACCCAGCGATCCCGCTTCATTCCGTCAAAGAGGAACTCGCGCATGTTCATATGCAGCGTATGGGCGGACAGGTCCCAAATCCGATTCAGCCTCTCGTCGGAGCTGCGGAAAGCCCCGCGCCGCTCCATCGGCAAATATTCGTATTCATGGCGAATCCCCGCATAGGTTATACCCGGATCCAGCTTCAATTGAATATAGCGGAACGCGCGGGTGACCGGAGTGACGTAGTCGGTCGGAACGGCGCTGTCGACAACGAGCTCATCGAACGTTTCGGCCAGTTCACCCGCCAATGCTTCCTCCGACGACTCTCCGTAATATAAGCGGATTGTCCCTTTCCCTATAACTCCGAGTAAAATAACGTAGCCGAACGTCTCCCTGCCGAAATCGACAAGCGTTCCTTCGCCCTGCTCTTTCACCGAATCGGGCTCTACCGTCTCGTAGCTGAACGGAAAATCGCCGGGGGGCTCGTCTATTTCGTTAAACTGCCAGGAAGCCGCTTTTACCCACGTCCCGTTGTGCGACGTCACTTCCCAGCCGTTCTCGTTTCCGCATCCGGAAGGATAAATGGCAGGAACCGCCTTATCGTTGTACACGGTAACCATGAGTTCGTGCTTACCGGCGGGAATTTCGACGGTCGTAACCGGCGTCCGCTCGTAAGGCGTCGGGATCATGCTGCTATCGAAATGGAGCACGAACATTCCCTGAACCGAGAGGGTCAATTTCCCCGGTGCGGCCAGATCGAATGTTTTGCGGAATTTCACGTTGTCATATGCAGAATCCAGGCGCCAAGGCGGCGGACAAATATATCCCCTAAATTGCCGCAGCACGGATACTTTAGCATGCAGCCATATTTCATAGTCTTCCGGGTACCATAGCCAGGTCCCTTGCCGTTCGTTACTGTCCATGCTTATTCCTCACTTTCATAACCCTGTTAGTTGATTCGTTCAACTTAAGTTTACTGACCTCTCTAAGCTTTGTATTTATCATATCCGTCAGAATGTCCACCCGTTATCCTTTTACGGCTCCCGAGGTCAACCCCTTCTCCACGTACTCCTGCAAGAACAGATAGACGATGATAATCGGAATGTTCACCAGAATAATCGCCGCGCACAAACCGGCGTAATCCGTCGTGAACAAGCCCGTGAAGTTCATAAGGCCAAGCGACAACGTCCACATGGAGGACTTCTTAATGAAGAGCAGCGCCAGGATCAGATCGTTCCAGGTGGACAAGAAACCAAGGATACCCATCGTGGCTAGAACCGGCCGACTTAGCGGAAGAAGTACTTTGCGGTAAATCGTCCACAGCCCGCCTCCGTCGATGATGACGGCTTCCTCCAATTCCGTCGGAAGAGAACGCATGAAGCCCGTCATCACGAAGATCATGTACGGGATTCCCCCGGCGACATAGAGTCCGATGAGAAACGAGTAATTGTCGGACAACTTGAAGGATACTGCCATTTGCGCCAGCGGGATCAGGATGGAGTGTACAGGAATCATCATCCCGGCGACGAAAAAGTAAAACACCGATACGAGCCATTTGGCTTTCACCCTGGCGATCACGTATGCGCCCATCGAGGAGAAAAACAGCCCCGCGACCACAAACACCGTGCATATGAACAAGCTATTAAGAAAATAATTCCCGATTTTCCCCTTCACCCAAGCGCTGGCATAATTCTCGAAATGCCATGTCGATGGCAGCCCAAAATAGTTGGAGAAAATTTCACTGTTCGTTTTGAACGAAGCGAGAATCGTATAGATCAAGGGGTAAATAAACACGAAAGCCAGTATTGTAAGGCAGACGTACAATGGCAGTCTGCTCCAATTCCGCATCGGCTTCACCCGGGTCCGAGGGGCGGATTGCATCTTTAAGGTTGTCGTTTGCATCGTTATCTCTCCTACCCGTCTAGGGATTCCCTTCTCATCGCCCGATTGGCGACTAGCGTCAAAACAAAGCCAAGCAAGAACATGACGACGGCTATGGCGCTAGCCATTCCGAACCGGTTGTTGCGGAAAGCTTCCTTGTATAAGAAGGTGCCCAGAACGTCCGTCGCGTGGTTCGGACCGCCGTCGGTGAGCACGTAGATGTTGTCGAAAATTTTAAGCGTGCCGATAACCAGCAAGATGACGTTGATGGCGACGGCTTCCCTGATCAAGGGCAGAGTCACGAACCACAACCGCTGTCTCCGATTGGCCCCGTCAATAAGCGCTGCTTCTTTGATGGCGTCCGGTATGGATACCAATCCCGACAGAAAGATGATCATGACAACCCCAAGACCCTGCCAGCAACATATTAGGATCACCGTATACAGATTGATCGATGGATCGGCGAGCCAGGCGCGTATCGAGTCTTCAAGCCCCATTTTCATAAGCAGTCCGTCTACCAATCCGTCGCCCGGATACAGGATGAATTTCCACAGCAGCGATATGGAAGTGGCGGACATGATGACGGGCATGAAGAAAGCTGCCTTAAAGAAGCGGATGCCTTTCCATTTGCCATTGAGCAGCAGCGCCAGGAACAACCCGGCGGGAATTTGGATTGCAATGCTCAAGAGCATGACGACCATCACATTCTTTAACGATTTCCAGAAAATTTCGTCCTCGAACACCAGCTTGAAATTATCAAATGCCACGTATTCTACCTTTGAACCGGCAAAACCGTTCCATTCGTGCAAGGAAAGGAAGAAGGTCCTTAACACCGGATATACGAGCAATACGGCATAGAACAACAACGCGGGCAACAAAAACATCGCAATCTGCAAATGCCTGCTTTTCAGTCTGTCCATCTCTCTGTCTCCCTCCTAGAAAGCAATAGACGTAAAAGCGGAAAGCTTTTACGTCTATTCCCCTTTGTATATGGATTACTTGGATTTGGCTACTTCGTCGTCCAATTGCTTGGCGGCTTTCTCAGGGGTTATGCCCTTGAGCAACACCGCTTGCGTCAGGTCGTACAGCTTGGTGTTGGCAGGCTTGTACGGCTCGAACGCGGAGATGTCACCGGAGAACTCCTTGCCCGTGCTCATCGCTTTCGACACTTCCGCGATCAGCTTGCCACTCTTCGCCGGATCCACGTCGGCTTTGACTGCGGTCAAATCATGGGCCATCTCGGTAATCAGCTTGGAAGAAGCGGTGCTGGTCAACGTCTTGACGAGCTCGATCGCCATGTCCTTCTGATGTCCCTCAGCCCTGCTGGATACGGCGAACGAATCGGAAACGCCACCCATCCAGGAATCTTTATGCTCTTCTTTGTCCGCGAAGTAAGGGAACGGAAAGAATCCGACTTTGTCGCCGAAGCCCGCAGGCGAGTTCGGGCCCGTGGATTCGCCTACCGTCCATGAACCGGAATAGCGCATGGCGGCTTTGCCGTTGTTGAAATCGGCAATTTCCGCCGCATAGTTGTTCGCGATGTAGTTCTTGGAGAATGCACCCGCTTCGACCAGTTGAACCATCTTGTTGAGCGGCTCGATGACTTCTGGAGAGCTGTAAGGGAGCGCGCGGCTCAGAATACCCTTCGCTTTCTCCGCTCCGTTCCACTTGTAGAACAATGCCGTGAACAGATGCTCGGACCTCCAGGACTCGCTTGCGCCGATCGCCATTGGCGTAATTTTGGCCGCGTTAAGCTTGCCGATGACCGCGAGCAGGTCGTCCCAAGTTTTGGGCGGTTCGACGCCAGCTTGCTGAAACAGCTCCTTGTTGTAATAGAAGCCCGTGCTGTAGGCGCCAATCGGTGCCGCATAAATACCCGGGAACCCCTCGAACTTTAGATTGTCGAGCGCGCCGGAGATGAATCCGTCCTTCCAATCCGGGTCGGCGTTCAAGTACTCGCTTAAGTCGATGATTTTCTTTTCTTTAACGTAATCGGCCGTCCCGGCTCCAGGGAAGATTATGAAAATTTCCGGAAGATTATTGGCGGCACGGTCAGCCGTCAGCTTCTTATCCAGTTCCGCAACCGGCAGGAATTCCTTCTCTACCGTTACTTCGGGGTGCTGCTTCGTGAATTCGTCGATGATCTGCGCGATAGCCGGGCCGAATGTATGATCCGGCGTGTAAGCGGAAGCGATGCGCAGCGTGACTTTCTCCTTCGGAGCTTCCGAAGCGGCTTCGGACGAAGCGGAGGATGCGGCCGGCGAGCTTGCGGAGCTTGAGCTATTGTTTCCTTTGTTCCCGCCGCATGCGGTAAGCGTTATCAATATTGCAAGAATAACCAACATGAAGCTTGACCTTAAAACCTTTGCGTTTGTCATAAGTTGACCTCCCGTATTCTTTATGCTGTTTCCTTACTAAGTATAGGCTCGTCCGGATTTTCCGAATACGAGAGGGATTCGGGTCGTTTTGTCGATTATTTTCGGATCGTTCAGACAAGATGCGACTTTCGAAATTCCGTGGGGGTAATCCCGTAGGTTTTCTTGAACAACGTGCTGAAATAACGTTCATCTTCATAACCTACCAACCCGGCGATTTGCCCGACCTGGATGCCGTAAAGCTTGAGAAATTCGCCCGCCTTTGCCATCCGTACCTTGGTTAAGTAAGAGACGAAATTCATGCCGACGACCTCCTTGAAAATATCGCTCAAGTAAGCCGGAGTCAAATGGTACTTCTGCGCCAGCTGCGTCAGAGATATATCCTCGCCGTAATGGGTTTGAATATAGGCCATGGTCTCTTCTGCCGCCCTTTTGCCATCCGGCTGGCGGTTTCTTAGGCGCTCTTCGCTCAGT
The DNA here is from genome assembly GCF_021190915.1 of Cohnella silvisoli. GTDB lineage: Bacteria > Bacillota > Bacilli > Paenibacillales > Paenibacillaceae > Cohnella > Cohnella silvisoli. Next base: position 196,427 of record NZ_JAIOAP010000011.1, on the reverse strand, counting down.
TGGCGGAAAGGAGCCGCAATCCCTTCGGTCAATTGTTCTAAGTCGTCATAACGAAGCAGTTCCTGAATCTCGGTTTTGCCTGAGGGAGACGGGTTTGATGAGTCTTCCATCGTCCACTTGTCCAGAAGCAGCCGCAAATAGTCGATGAATTGCTCCAACGCGCTTATGGAGTCCTGTTTGCCAGCCGCAATTCGCAACCCATTTTCGATATTCATGCGGATTCCCTCGCAGTCCCCGACATAAATCAATTGCTGGAGCTGATTTTCTTTCCAATCCATATCTGATGGGATTCCAGGACCGTCTGGTTGAATGAAAATATCTCGTTTCAATGCGTTAAGGGAATGCCGCACCGCATTTCGCAAAGCCTCGCCATCGGACAGAACCGGGCTGCAGCTCATCCGGACCGAGAAAAATTTCAGCTTCTTCGCCACGGCATCCAGATTATCCATGCATTGCGGCAAGATCATTTTCAAATCGCCTTTGCCGTTTTCCGAGAGCAGCAGGACGTTCAAAGCCCCGTTGTACTCGAATACTGCCCCGCGGGACTTCAAGGTCAGCCACTCTATGGCATAGTTGCGAAGCGTAAATAGAGCCAGTTCTTTCTCCGATAATCCGTAGCTAGCTATTCCCTTACCGCCGATTTCCCCCCTGATGGATATGCAGGCTGCAGCACAATTTCTCGGATCCACGCCGAACAGATCCGAGGGATGCTGCACGGCGGAATGCTCCCGCTCCATCCATTCCTGAATCCAACTCTCTTTCATGAACGCGGCGGATTTCTCGAACAGCTGCGTTTGCTTCTTCATATGATCGGCTTCCCTTTTGATAGCGAACGCATTGCGCACAGATTCTAACAATTGTTCCCGGTCAATCGGCTTCAGTAAATAGTTGCAAGCATGTAGCTTGATCGCTTCCAGCGCGTATTTGAAATCTGAATAGCCGCTCACGATGATGAATTGTGCGGATATGAGCAAGGGTGCCGCCTTATCGATGAAGGAAAGTCCATCCATCCCCGGCATCCGGATATCTACGATTACGACATCGGGCCGAAAGTCGCTCAACCGTTCCAGCGCGGCTATGCCGTCGTCGGCTTCCTCGATCAGGAGACCGGGAGGGAAGCTGCCGGAAAGCATGGAACGAATGCCCCGGCGCATCCAAACTTCATCGTCAACGATTAGGATCTTCATTTGAAACCCTCCCTTTTTCCAGAGTCAAAGGCATCCGGAGCAGCACCGACGTTCCCGTGCCTTCGGCGCTATTTATTTTTAGTCCGTAGTGATCCCCGTAATAGAGTTGAAGTCGGTCGTGCACGTTCTTAAGTCCAACACCTCCGGCGGGTCCCTGCTTCGTGATATCTATCGACTCTACCAGCGACTGTCTCATCCGTGCCAATCGCGTCTCGTTCATTCCGATCCCGTTGTCGAAAACCGACAGAATCAGGGCATCCTCTTCCGTTTCCATCCCGATAATAACGACGCCTTTGCCGCGCTTGGGCTCCAGCCCGTGATAAACGGCATTCTCGACGATCGGCTGCAGCGACAGCTTCAATACCTTGCAGTCCAGCAACGATTCGTCTACGTTGAAGACCGCCTCAATCCGATTCTCGTAGCGGAAGCTTTGAATGGTCATATATTGCTTTATACTGGCGATTTCTTCTCTAAGTGCGACCGCTCCGGAGCCTGCCTTAATGCTATAGCGGAAAAGGTCGGACACCGCCTTGCAGACGATGCTGATCTCCTGAACGCCCTGCACCTCTGCCATGCAGCTGATCGAATTGAGCGTGTTGTGGAGAAAGTGCGGATTGATTTGCGTCTGAAGAGCGATCAATTGGGCTTCTCTTTCTTTGATGCCAGCCTTGTACACCGTGTTGATCAGGTCCGCGATCTTTCGAATCATATCGTTATAGGAGTTCACCAAGGAACCGATTTCATCTCGGGTGTGGATTCCCCCCACCGGGAGAAACCGATCGTTATCCAACTGCCTCATCGCTTTCTGCAGCTGTTTAATGGGATTCGTGATGCTGGAAGAGACCAGAAATGAGATAATCGACAGCAAGACTAGCAGCAAGACGGTCGAGATGAGGATAATGTTCCGTATCGCTCTCTCGTTCGGCTGCAGCAGCGGCTCCAAATCAGTCGCGGTGATATACCACCAGCCGACCTTTTTGGAATAATTGGACGTCATCAGCTGCCGGCGGTCGTCCAAGCGAATGATTTGGTTGCCTTCCCTAGGCTTGCCGTCGGACATTAATTCGGGCCGGTCGAAGGGCTCGCCCAGATTTTTCTCGTCATAGCTGTAGACCAGGCTTCCTTCGTTGTCCACGATGAAAAACTCAGTGCTTTTTTTCTGCTTCAGGCTGGACAAGATGTTCCGTATAACTTGCAAGTCCATATCGACGTAAATCAGACCGATTTCTTCGTTCGTCTCTTTGCTTACGATGCTTCTCCCGATAGAGAACACGTACTTGGTTTTCGGCGACACGAAGTAATCGGCTTTGTGGGTCGGGATAATAAGCCGTTCTCCGTGCAACGATTTGATTTTCGCGAACCAAGGCTGGTCGACGAACGAATAGAAAGGCGTTACGTCGCCTACGGACGTTTTGTAATAGCGGTTGTTCGTATCGTCGAAAATATAAATTCCGTTAATGTCTTTGCGGAGCCCGAGCAGCACGTCAATCGTATTAAACAACTTGGATTCAGCTTCCGCCCTTTGCAAACCGACCTTGTATTTCAAGGTCAGCAGCGTTTGCTGCGTCTCGGAGGAATAATAGGGCGCATTTGTCAGCGTCTCCACGTCGTCGATATAGCTTTCGATGTCGCGGCCCACGATTTCCGTCAGGTCGAACATATTTTGGGACATCATTGTCTGCATCGTTTGCGCCGATTTTTGATAGTAAAGGACGGCAGGGACGGCCAACGCCGGAAGAAGAATCATCAAGCACGTAAACGCGATTTTTTTCCGGATTTGGTTGCGGATATCGAAGAACCGCCAAATGTTTCGCCATCGCATCGGTGTCGTCCCTGCCTTCTGATAGGGTTGAAGTCGAGCTGTCGCCCTAGCAGCGGGCGTTGCATCCTCGAATGGTTGTGTTCGACATATTTCGCGTTATCTCCTGCATGATATCCGTTACTGAATGAGATCAAGACCCCAATGCTGGTCGAAGCCGCCAGCATCCGTTGCTTGCACGAGATTAGCTGCGGAAGCGGAGTGATTGTCCGGCGTAATGAGCAGTCCGTTACCCCGATTGACGATCTTGTAATAGCCGTCGCCCGTAGGGATGAACTGCCATTGCTGGTCAAGCGCTCCTTCGTACGCCCATTGGATAAGCTGCACCGAGGTTGTCGCATGACCGGACGGGGTGATGACCAATCCGCTTGCCGAATTGACGATTTTATAATAACCCGAGCCGACGGACACGAATTGCCAGTATTGGTCGCTCGCCTTATCGTCGTTCCATTGGATTAGATGCGTAGCGCCCGTCGAATGGGCATTCGGCGTGATGATGAAATTCTGCGGCCGGTTGTTGATTTTATAGCTGCCGCTGCCAAAATTAGAATTGTTGTACACCTCGAATTCCCAGACGGAAGGCGTTCCCCCGCCCGTCTGGCTAATGTTCAGCCGGACCTTGCTTGCCGTCACCAAAGCGAAGCTGTCCGTCTCGTAAGCGTACGGAATGGCTCCGCTGTAGGCGTTAACCCATGAAGTGCCGTTCCAGTATTGGATCTGATAGGCTTTGATCTGTTGGCCGGCATCGACATATTCCCGGATACGCGCTGTATTGAAGGTAACGGCGGCACCGAAATCGATTTCCAGCCAGCCACCGGCAGTGCTGTTGGAAGCCCACCGGGTATAATGCAAGCCGTCGACAGCCTTGGCCGCGTTGAATGCGGCAATGTTCTGGTAATAACTGCTGGCCGTTGCCGTCTTGTTATAGGCCAGATTCGCCCCTTTCCACGGATGGACCGTCGACACCGTGCCGTTCCCCGCGCCGGCGCTAGCCATAATATCCAGAGCGTGCGTGTCCCAATTGCCCCCGCTAACCGAGACGTTGTTGGCGCAGGAACTGACGGTCGGGTTTTTGAAAATAGACAGGTTACTGGAGAAATAGTTGTATTCGCAGTCGTTGTTGCGGCTTTTGAAATACTCGAATCCGTAATCGTTGCCCATGAACCAATAGTTCGTCTGCCCGTTACGGCCGTCAATGACGTTGTCCTCGATCGAATAATAGGAAGTTCCGCTGTCCAAGTAAATGTAGGTGTACATGTTATGCTGATCGCTAATATAATTGTACTGCATCTTGGAGCCGTTCTGCTGGCCAAGTGTATAGATGCCGCCGCCGTCGAACAGCACCTTCATATAATCGTACACCCTGTTGTATTGAATGGTATTGCTGCCGATCGCGTCCGGATTGTAGGAAACAAAGTAATCCGCTTCCCCCCATCCCCAGCCAACGGAAATGCCGCTGTAAGGAACGTCGTAAATTGTATTGTGGTCGATGAGCAGGTTTTTGACGAAGCCTCCGAATATGCCGACGGCGCCTGGGATTTCATTGCCGATCTTCGTGACCGTATTGTTCGAAACGACGTTGTTGCTGACGATGGCCCTCGCGTCCGAAGGATTGCGGTCGCTCATCCCGAGCTCGTTCAAGCCGTTTTTCACGGCGCTGTAATTGACGTCCCCGATGTTGATGCCGTTGATGGAAATGTCTCGAATCAAATTGTTGTTCACGACATTGTTCTGGCTTCCGAGGTCGAAAGCGATGCCGCTCGAGCCTATGTGCTCAACGATGCAATTCTCGAACTTGATGCCTTTGGCGAACTTGAAGTCCAACGCCGACGAGGAAAGCTCGTTAAACGCGCTCGTCATTTGATCCGTTGCCTTTATATGCGTAACTCCGGCCTGGTGGTCCGCGTGTCCCTCGTTCGAACCTGGCTTCAGGTAGGTCGTGTAGGAGAACGTGATTCCGGTAAACTGAACGTTCTGCAGCAGACTGTTCAGCGACCCGCTGCGGTTGCCGTCGATCAGCATTTCCAGCTTCGGCAAAATAAATGAAGAGGTGCTCATGTTCTGTCCCGCGAGCGGCTTGTAGTACAAGTATCCCGTCGTCCGGTTCAAGTACCACTCGCCAGCCGTGTCGAGCAACTCGTACGCGTTCTCGATCACCTGGGGATACGTCATGCCGATGGCGTATTGTACATGGTACTGGGTCGTTCTCCAGAAAGGCTGCTTCATATAGATTTTGCCGCTTGCGATGTGGTCGACCGCTCCCCACTGGACCGTCCATTGGACGTTCTCATGGATTTCGATGTCGGACGGGTTTTCCCAACTGCCCATACTGGCATACGAACCGGAAGCAGGGAGGTTAAATCCGTTGGACGAGTCCAACGTGAACCCCGTCGGGGTCGTTTCGCTTCTCGCTCGATTAGCCCGAATGCCGTTCACGTATAGGTGCCGAGAATAGAAGCTCGTTCCCACGAAGGCACGGTAAATATTTTTCGAGGAATCGTACAGACTCCATCCCGTGACTGGAACGCCCCCGCTGACGATTGGCGTTTCCCCCGGATAGTTCTTGTACATAACCTGATAGCCGTTCGTTCCTGAGTCTTGGGAGTTTAGCTGCAACGCAGAAGACAGTGCGTAGGTTCCGCCCCGCAAATAAACGACGATGTCCCCGGTCATATTGCCGTTAACCGTTCTTACGACGTCCCTCGCTTTCTGGAGGGTCGCAAAGGGCTGGGCTAATGTACCGGGATTGGAATCGCTGCCTCCGGGCGAAACATAATAGGTCGCCTGGGTGCCCGCCGACGCGAGGTCCGGGGTAACGGACAGGGAAACCACGATCAAACAAGCCGCAATAAGGATTTGGCATATTTTTCTCATGCGTCAAGATCACCTTCCTTATCGTTATGGGATGAGCAAGCCGGACACGAACTGCGCGTACCAACGGGATAGAAAATCGTTCGGATGGTTCACGTTGTTGCCCGTCATATCGCTGAAATATTTGGTCATAAGCAATTGCTGGTGTATGCCTGTCATATTTGCCGTCACAACACCCGTGTTCGCCGCGGCGATTTCGTCAAGCTTCGCCATATACAGCGGCTGTTTATCCAAGAAGTTGGATTCAGGGTTTGGCAGCGTCGTTCCGACGAGAATGAATTCGGCCTGGGGATTCGTCTCGCGAACCTTCGTGATGATCGCTTGAATGTTGTTCTTGTACGTGACCGGATCGAGCGCCGGATCAGGAAACTTCGGAGTTCCATCGTTCATGCCGAAAGCGATGATGACGAGATCGGGATTCTGGTCGGCAACGAGCGTCTTGGCATTGTCTTTGCCCCAGTCCGACATCTTGCCGCCGACGGAAGGATTGACGAAATGGATAGACGAGTTGTAGTTTTTGCCTAGCTTGTACGCCACGAGCGTTCCCCAGTTAGGCAAGTACGGAGGAGAATTGATATAGCTGCTCGCGGTCGCCCCGACCGATATGCTGTCCCCGTACAGGACAAGCTTGACCGGGCTGGCATTGTTCAACTTTGCCATCGTGTGTGTAAAGGTGCTTCCAGCGAATGCCGGCTGCGGACCGCTCCAAACGTTCGTCGCATGGGTATAGGTAACGACGATCTGCCGGTTAAGGAAGAAAGGCCCTTCGCGGAAAATGAGATACCCGCCGTCCGGCCGCCCAACCGCTTCATTCGGAACATAGGTGGCAGGATACATGTCGGCCTGGTTCATGTAAGGGATGCTTGTACCTGCCTTCAGCTTCAGCTTGCCGCCTACATATTCCCAATCCTTGCCTTCTACGAATTCCTTGTCGAGACGGGCGCTCTTGACCGATAAAATCTTTGTCGGAGTAAAGAGCAGCGGCGCTTCGGGCAATTGCCCGTTCGCGGAAATCATCAGGATCGATTCGTTGTTCATCGTATCCCCTTGCCATAACGGCTGCATGGCCGTCTCTCTCGGATCGCATGTATAGACGAACGCGTCCAAGTCGAAGCCGATGCTCGTCGATGCGGCGTTTTTCTGATTTTTGGCGACGACCTTGATCTTATGCGGCCCACTCGTCGGCCAAGTCTTGGCGTATAACTCTGTATGCCACTGCCTTGTCGGCCCGTAAGTGTCCACAGATGTCGTCGGCGTCCCGTCGATGTAGATATCGACAATGCCGTGATCCGTATTCTTGGAGCCGAAATACTTGACGGAGTCGCCCGTGAAGGAATACTCCGCGGACGCGCCGGCAGTCATCGTCCAATGCTCGGTCTGATTTATGGCATTAGCAAGCTGATTTGAGCTGCTAAAAGTACCGCCCGAGTAAGCGATGCTTGCACTGGAATCGTCGATCACATTGCTGCCGTAATAGACCTTCATGGCATCTACAATGAGATAGGAGCCGCTCTGCTTCACGGCTTTAAACGTATGCGTCCCTTGCGGCAATCCGGTTATGCTGTAAAGGGTTTGCTGTGCGTTCCAGCCGGAGCTATAGGCATCTACCGTCGTCTGGTAGACGTTGTCGATAAAGATGTCCACCTTCCCTTGCGCCCCTGACTTTTCCGTAATGTAATCGACCCCGGAGCCCGTAAAGGAAAACTGGAAGTAGTCCCCGTTCGCGGTCGTCGCATGCACATCGTTCTGGTAATCGCCCGCGCCCCTGTTGGATAACAGGGCCCAGGCATTGGTCGTTCCCCCGAAAACATACCCCCAAGCTGGTTCGTCGTTAGCAATTATGAAACCGCCCGGGTCGGCCGCCGTTCTGACCGCGACTTTTGAGCTCACGAGATTGGAGCCGGCGCTATCGTAAGCGTTCAAATAATAAGCTTTAGCCGTGGACGGAATCGAAGCGGTCAATGTGCCGCTCGCGGCGTTGACCGCGGCGCTCGTCTCGTTCCAGTTAATCTTCGTGTGCAAGTTGGCCGTGCCGTAGTTCTCTTTCCAATTTGCATCCTCGGTGTACACCAACTTGGCGCTGGAGGCGGCCGAAGAAGACTCATAATTCGCCGTAACTGTCGTGCCGTTGTCGTTCAAGGAAGTGAACTTGAGCAGCGGGGTTCCCGCAAGAAAGTAGGAATCGACGAATTTTCGAATTTCGGGCGTATTGTTCCACGGTTCGCCGTAATCGTGGATCATGTCGGTTTTAATCCGGGTTTTTACCGTTCCCTTGAGAAGCTCTGAAGATTTCTTGAAGCTGTCGATCGGGAAATAGTCGTCGTTATTGCCGGTCACCCAGAAGGTCGGCATGTTCGCGTTAGCCAAGTAGTTGTGCGGATCGAAATGATCGACCCATGACTTCGAGAACATCGATCCGGCCGCGTCTTGCAGCAGGCTGTTCTCGTTCAGGTAACCCGTTCCGTACACGGGAACGGCCAGGCTCAGCCGATTGTCGACGCCCATCAGGTTCGACAGCGTAAAGCCGCCCCAAGAAATACCCATCGCGCCTATTTCCGCCGCATCTACCTCTGGCCGCGACTTCAGAAAAGATACTGCGCGGATGGCAGCGGCGACCGCGTGATAGTGCCAAGTATCCAAAACTTCCGCGTCCGTCGTATTGAAATTCCCCGCGTCCCAAGGCCTTCCATCCGGCATTGCGACCTGGCCCTGCTTTCCGTTCAAGTCAATGGCGATCGCAGCGTAGCCGTAGCTCGCCCACTGCTGGGCCCACTGCTGATAAGCCTCCCCGCCTCCGCCGTGGATCAAGACGATTGCAGGCACCTTCTGCCCTGCGGGAATGTTGGAGGGAACGGAATAGTAGGCAAAAACCCGGGACATGTTACCCAAATACTCGGTATTTTTATATTTCAGGCTGTAGTCCGGCCCTACGCTGTCCACCCACTCGATGTCCGAGGCGGCAGGAGCTTGGAAAAGCTTTGCGTTCGAACGCCACGGATTGCGTATTCCTTTATAAATGCCGACAACTTCATCTTCGTTCATCGCCCACTTGTATACCCGGACCTCGTCAATCGCGCCTTGAAAGGCGTTGCCGATGGAATAGCTCGTGGTCGTAGCGCCGACGGCGCCGCTGAACGGACGGGTATCCTTTAGCTCGGAATCCAAGTAAACCTTGACCTCGCCCCCGTTATACGTGCCCAGCACATGGTACCATTGCCCGATGGCAAGTCCCGACGCGCTGAAATAAGCGTCGACATAGCCCGGGGAACCGATTCCGTTCAACACCCGGAAGTTGATCGTGTTCGCAGCTTTGTTCCCGTACAGGGTATAGCCCTTCAGTCCTGCACCGTCCTGATTGTTATACAAAATCGGGTAAGCATTCGTTTGGGCCGCGAGGCTTTGGTCCAGCTTAAACCAGAGGGAAACGGTAAGATCTCCGGTAATATTAAGCTCTGGGGAATTGCCGATAATGGCGCTATTGCTGCCGCTAAAGCTGAGCGCGCTACCCAGAACTCCGTTCGCCGTCCATGAAGCGCCTACGGTCGCGTTATTCGCCGCAGCATCGTCGACAGCCGCATCGGCGGCAGACGTCCCGCTTCCTTCGTCGAAAGGCCAATAGGCCGCGAGTTGGGGAGCCTCACCTCGATCCGCCGGCAACACCGCCGCTTGCGTCTCCCTTTCGGAGCCGACAAGGGATAAAGCTTGAAAGGCTAGCAATACGACAAGGAAACTTCCCATCTTTCTCTTGCGTTTCGTAGACATCATTTTTCCTCCTTCCGAATTCCCATTTTCATGGGTGCAATCCATCGTGAAGCGCTTTCATAATTGCAAGGATGTATCTCCCTCATTTTAAACCCGCAAACAAGAGGTTGTATTTATCAAATCCGGTAACGAATGATTTCGCTCTCCACGGCTGGACGCCTGCTTTCTAACCCCGGTTTACACAATCAGGAACAATTGGTCCGGTGCAGCCCCGAGCGTTTTATTTACAAAACTAGCGGCTTATATTAAATTGAGGCTAGGAATGGCAGTCCCAGACTGGAAAGGCGGAAAGGACTGAACCCTCATGTACATTCGGCAATTCGAACAGATCGTTTCAGAGGGAATAAACAAAGACATCGGTGGCGGCATTCATCCCTTCCACGAGTTGCTGTATATTTCTTCCGGAGAGGCGCTCATTCATTGGATCGACCATACTTACAAAGCGAAAGGACCTGCTTTGTTCATCGTTACGCCCTCATCCCCGCATCACGTCAAACAAATTACGCCTTCTTTGCAATGCTGGTTCGTCGAGCTTCGACTGCAAGCTTCCGATTACATGCCAAGCTTAGATACGATCCTCGCCTGGAATTCCATGCAAGGCAATCTTCAATGGAACGGGAGCGAAATAGCGGGATTGGCGGCAACCTTGACTATGATCGAACAAACACTGTGGATCCCGCACCTGAAGCGGACCGACGAGACGTTCCGGCGAATTGTATCCTGCGATATCCAGAAGCTGTTGTTCTTGATCGATCATGTTGTTCATATTCGCGAAGCTCGCAAGAACCATTCCGCGCCATCGGCCCAACTGTCCGATAGATGGTCTGCCCATAATCATATTTACGACCTCATTCGGTACACGGAAATGTATTTTACGCATGAAATCACTTTGGACAAACTCGCGGAACGATCCGGATATACGCCCTCTTATATTAGCCGGTTGTTCAAGGAGATGACCGATTTGACTCCGCAGCAGTACTTGTACGAACTGCGGATGCATGCCGCCACCTCTTACCTTCGCACGACGAAGATGAGCGTTCAGGACATCGCGGAAGCGGTCGGCTACCCCGGCATCCATTATTTCAGCCGGATGTTCAAGAAGAAATTCGGGGACAGTCCCACCGAGTGGAGAAAAACGCATACTGCCGATTAACGTCGGCACGCGCTGCGGGCAGCCAATAAAAATCCCATTCCACGATGATGTGGAATGGGATTTTTGTCTAGTAAATCCGATAAGTCGTCTCCACGACCTTCTCGTTATCCTCGGAGTCCGTCACCCGGATCTGCGCTTTCCATTGGCCAGCGAACGGTAGATACGGCCCTTCCGCCGAATAAGTGGACTTCTTATAGTCCGGAAAAGCGTCCATTTCCTCATCGGTATACTCCTTAATCGGCACATCGATGAATCCCATGCCTTCCTTATCCAGCGGCAACAAGCGTAACTGCACGGTTTTCGGAACACCTTTCCCGATGGATTCCGGCAGCCATATTTTAAGCGTAAACTGGTTATCTCCCGGCGTGTTCGGCGTCACTCTCAGCGTAACGTGCATCTCGGTTCCCATCCGGTGAAAATTGAGTTCTTTATTCGCGGGCAATGGGGTTTGATACGTAAGCACACCCACGCTCAGCACGATGGCTGCCAATAATCCTACATCTATCTTTAGTAAACTGCCATGCGGAAGGTCGCCTTTCTTCAGACGCAGCCGAATCATGAACGCCGTGATCGCTACAAGCAGCGATATCGCGGCTTTGGCGATCAGCCATTTGCCCCATGCGGTATAAAACAAATATTCAAGAGAAGGTAGGAAATCCAAAGTGGACAGCACTCCCGTTACCCACAGAACCATGAACGAAATAAGCGCCCATTTGGAGAAAAGAAGAGCAAATCTGCCCGCTTCCGGCCTTTCCTTGTACCAAATAGCCAGAAGCAGCACCAACCCTGCGCTCCATAGAGAGGCGGCGGCCAAATGCGCGAAATCCAATCCGATCGTATAAGCGATTGGGTTAAACGCCGCGGCGTGTCCGGACCACGCTTCCACGAATAGCGCTGCAACAGCCCAGAATAGCCGCGCCGCCAAGCCGAGCGATGGCAACAATGGAGCAGCCAATGCCAGCAACAGCTCTGCTATGTAGAGCTTTCCGATCGTCGTTTCCGTCAATATCCGCCCCCACTCCGATAGCGGCTCCCCTTGACCTAAATCCTGCAAACTGAAAAACACGTAGGCCATCGTCGCAATAAGTGCGAATTTCCCCGCAATTGCCAGCGATTGATTGCGCATCTCACGCACGACCGAAGTTGATTGGCGATGCAAGCTCCATAATGCGAGACCCGCAACGACAAGCAGCCCCGCATAATACATAATTCTCGATGCATAAAGAAGAAACGATTGCTGGGATAAGCCCGCTCCCCCGTGATCATGCGAGTGTCCGACCTGCTGATGGGGATCTAGCTGGCTTGCATCCGGCAGCGGAGCAGGATTGCCGACCGTAAATACGTAAGCGCCCGATACCGGATGGCCATCCGCGGATATGACGGAATAAGAGACGGTATAGTATCCTTCGCCAAGCTTCGGCAGCGCAATCCGCAACCCTTTGCCTTCCTTAAAGCTTTCCGGTTTTCCCTTGGCAACGTTGCGGGACGACTCATTCAATACGAGCAGCTTCGCTCCGCCTTTATCCAATTTTTCATTAAATACGATTTCGATCGACGGCGGACTAACGTCCATACGCGAATTCGCCGATGGCGTTGTTTGTTCCAATGCGGCATGGGCTTCCGCATGTCCTACGAAACTCAAAACCGAGAATACAAGCAATAGGATCAGCAAACCCACCCGAAAAATTTTTCCATGAAAATGACCTTGCGAAAACCGATGAATCTTATCGGATAATGTCATAAAAACGACCTCCTGCTTTCTCTTTCTCTCGTTTTCTTCATGATCGGGACTCTGGAACCATAGCCCGTATCCCCCTTGACACTCGCTACATATTGTTATAACTTCTTCATACGGAAACAATATCTTGTGTTATCCATGGATGGAGGGCGTAATAGGTTGAACATAATTAAACGCAATGGTCAAGTAGAAGAGCTTATTTTTTCCAAAATGAAAAAAGTTATCGATTTCGCGTGCGTAGGGTATCCCGGGTGCGATTCCTTGGAGCTTGAAACAGCGCTTCTGCCGCATTTCCGCAACAATATCGCCACCAAAGAGATCCAATCCACGCTCATTCGCGTAGCCGTAGAGAAAACAACCGCAGAGGAGCCTGATTGGCAATTCGTTGCCGCTAAACTCCACGTCTACGATTTATATAAGGAAGCCGCGGTTCACCGCAAATACGGTTATTTCGGATATGGCGACTTCTACTCCCTTATTACGTATTTGACAGACAAAGGCCTGTATGGCAAATACATTCTCGAGCATTACTCCCGCGAGGAAATCCGCGAGTTGGGTAACTACATCGTACCTGAACGGGACTACCTCTTCAACTATATCGGCATCAAGACGTTATCGGACCGTTACACCATCCGCGGCCTTCAAGGCGAAACGCTTGAGCTTCCGCAGGAATTGTTCATGGGAGTCGCCATGCACTTAGCCATGAAAGAGAAGGACAAGCTGCATTGGGCACGCAAGTTCTACGATGCGCTTAGCTCCCTTCGCATGACGGTAGCTACGCCTACGCTTGCCAACGCACGCAAACCGTTCCACCAGTTGTCCAGTTGTTTCATCGATACGGTTCCGGACAATTTGTGGGGCATTTACAATACCGATATGAACTTTGCGCAAGTATCCAAATTCGGCGGCGGCATGGGCATCTATGTCGGAAAAGTAAGATCCCGCGGATCCGCTATCCGTGGATATAAAGGCGCCGCCGGCGGCGTCATCCCTTGGATCAAGAATTACAACAATACCGCGATTGCCGTTGATCAACTGGGAGTTCGCTCAGGCGCGGTTGCCGTTTACTTGGACGTATGGCACAAGGATATTTTCGATTTCCTCAACTTGAAAACAAACAACGGGGACGATCGCATGAAGGCGCACGATATTTTCCCCGGTGTCTGCATACCCGATATATTCATGAAAACCGTGCAGGAGCGCGGCTCCTGGTACTTGTTCGACCCGCACGAAATTCGGACGACGATGGGTTACTCCATCGAGGATTCCTATGGCGATGAATTTGAACGCCGTTACGAGGAATGCGTTAAGAACCCTTCGCTTTCGAGAGACGAAGTTCCGGCTATAGACATTATGAAGAAGCTGCTTGCAAGCAGCTTCGAGACGGGAACTCCTTTCGTGTTCTATCGCGATACGGTGAACCGCGCCAATCCTAACAAACACAAAGGTACCATTTATTGCTCCAACCTATGCACTGAAATTTGCCAGAACATGAGCGCCGCCGAGCTGATCTCGGTCACTCAAGACGACGGCATCATTACTTCCCAAGTCAAAGCCGGCGATTTCGTCGTTTGCAATCTGTCCTCCATTAACTTGGGTCGCAACTTGACCAAGGAAGAGATCGCCGATACGGTTGCCGTTCAGATGCGCATGATGGACAACGTTATCGACTTGAACCACTATCCGACCGCGCAAGCGAAAATCACGAATAACAAGTACCGTGCCGTCGGACTCGGCTCCAGCGGTTACCATCAGTGGCTTGCCCATCACCGCATCGCCTGGGAGTCGGAAGAGCATCTTACGGCAGCGGACGAGCTGTATGAATGGATCAACTACTGCGCGATTAAAGCGAGCATGGAATTAGCCGAAGAGAAAGGCTCCTATTCCCAATTCGAAGGCAGCGAATGGCAGACGGGCGAATACTTCACGCGCCGCGACTACACGAGCCCCGAGTGGAAAGAGCTTCAGGCTGACGTCGCTTCCAAAGGCCTTCGCAACGCTTGGTTGTTCGCCATCGCGCCTACGGGATCCACATCCCTGATCAGCGGATCAACGGCTGGAATCGATCCGATCTTCGCGAAATTCTGGGTCGAAGAGAAGAAGAACGCCGTTATCCCGCAAACCGCGCCGAACCTGTCGCCGGAAAACATGTGGTTCTACAAGGAAGCCCATCACATCGACCAGTTGTGGAGCATCAAGGCTGCCGGCCGTCGTCAACGTCACATCGACCAATCTCAGTCGTTTAATCTATACGTTACGCCGACGATCAGCGCCAAGGAATTCCTTGACCTGTATATGGCCGCATGGGAAAACGGACTCAAAACCGTCTACTACTGCCGCAACAAATCTCTCGAAGTCGAAGACTGCGTAAGCTGTTCCGCTTAATATAAAAAAGCGAGTTAACCGGCGTTTTTTCGGCCTTGGTATGGATTGGTCTTGCGATTCATCATTTAATGTTGCCGCGTAAGCGGAGAGAATCGTTTCTCCTGGAGAGTTTACGTGCAGTCTTTGAAATCGACTTGTTTCCGCCAATCGGAATCAAGACAAGTCGATTTCAACAACTGCCGGAAGGAGAAATGCATTCTCGCAGCGGTTATTCGGCAACTATTTTCAGGAGGAACAAAGAAAATGGATGAGCAATTAACGAGAAAAAAACTGTTTAACGAGCACGGTGACCAGGACTGGGGCAAACGCCGAATCATCGGAGGCAACACCACCAACCTGATCGAGCTCAATAACGTGAAATATGAATGGGCTACGAAGATGTACCGCACGATGATGAACAACTTCTGGATTCCCGAGGAAATTCCGCTCGCCCAGGATGCGAAAGATTACAAGCTGCTGTCGGAAGCGGAGCGCAAAAGCTATGACCGGATTATCAGCTTCCTCATCTTCCTCGATTCCTTGCAAACGGCGAATTTACCAAACGTGAACGAATACGTTACGGCTCCTGAAGTTAACTTGTGCTTGACTGTTCAAACGTTCCAAGAAGCCGTTCACAGCCAAAGCTACAGCTACATTCTAGACAGCGTATGCTCCGCGGAAGCCCGCGATGAAATCTATAATCTGTGGCGTAACGACGAGAGATTGCTTGCCCGCAACCGGTTCATTACCGATTTGTACGAGAATTTCATCGCGGATTCTTCCCATAAAAATCTTCTTAAGACGATTATGGCCAACTACATTCTCGAAGGCATCTATTTCTACAGCGGCTTTAGCTTCTTCTATGCGCTCGGCCGTCAAGGAAAAATGCTCGGTACCGTATCCGAAATTAAGTACATCCAACGCGACGAGTTGACTCACCTGGCGTTGTTCCAGAACATTTTCCGCGAAATCCGCAAGGAAAATCCGGACCTGTTCACGCCTGAACTGGTTGAAGAGCTGCGCCAGATGATGAAGTTTGCCGTCGAAACGGAAATATCGTGGGGCCAGTCGATTACGAACAACGAAATTCCCGGACTCTCCGCGGAAATTATCGACAGCTACATTAAGTACTTATCCAACGAACGCTTGAAGATGCTCGGCCTCGAAATCCTCTATCCGGAAATTACGGAGCACCCGATGCGCTGGGTCGAAAGCTTCAGCAACATGAACAGCATGAAAACCGATTTCTTCGAGCAAAAGGTAACGAACTACAGCAAGTCGTCCAACTTGAACTGGGGCGACCTTTAAAATAGTTTATCGAACAAAAACCCTTCGCATCCGTAATCGGGAACGAAGGGTTTCTTTTATATTGCATATATATGCATAACATTGTATAGTTATAAATAACAACCTCATACAAAGAAACAACGGCGCCGCAATTCGTCCGAAAGCGTAAGCTTTAGCGAATGGTGAGCGGCTTAATAGGGAAGTCGGTGCGAATCCGACGCGGTCCCGCCACTGTATCGGATGATTAGAACTCGTTCATCCGCAGCCAGAGAGACCTGCCGTTGTTTTGGAACAGCCAAGGAACCTACGGAAGATAGGGATGATCCGGCACATGTTATGCATAATCGCACAAGCATGTTTGCCTTTTTAAACTATCTAAATTGGGGCGAAGATGCTTTTTTGGTGTTCATTTGAAGGTTCAAAAAAACAATTGAAAGGTGTGGCGCTTGTAATGGCAATCGTATCGACGGCCGGTCTCGGCTACCCGCGCATTGGGGAAAATCGCGAATGGAAAAAATTGTTGGAGGAATTCTGGGGCGGGAAGCGCGAAGAACAAAGCTTTCAGAAGGAAATGCGGGAATTGCGAATTCGACGTCTGCTCCGACAAAAGAAATCAGGCGTTGCCTGGGTACCCTCCGGAGACTTTACTTTGTATGATTCCGTGCTTGACCATATTGCGGCATTCGATCTTATTCCTAGTCGATTCCGTCATCTGGGAACCCCTGATTCTTTGGCCGTCTATTTCGCGATGGCTCGCGGCATAGAAGGTGCGCCTGCGTGCGAGATGACGAAATGGTTCGACACGAATTATCACTATCTCGTACCTGAGTTAGCCGACCAACCGAATCCTAAGCTTGTATTCAATCCTTGGCTGGACGCTTTTACGGAAGCCAAACGCGAGGCCGGCTTGTTAACGCGTCCCGTTCTCATCGGTCCTTATACATTAGTTCGACTAGCCAAAGGCGTACCTTCCTCCGCATTCGCCGACGTTGTTCGCTCATTCATCCCTGCTTACAATTCCGTTCTGGAACAATTGGTCAAGGCTGGTGCCGGTTGGGTTCAATTGGATGAGCCTTCGCTCGTAACCGATGTGCCGCAAGAACATCTAGCGTTATTGAAGGAAGTATACGGTGCGCTTAAATCTTCGAATCCGAAGCTTCTCATTCAGCTTCAAACTTACTTCGGAGCAGTTGAGCATCCGGAAGCCGTCTTCTCTCTTCCTGTCGATGCGATCGGTCTGGATTTCGTGCGGGGCAAAGATGACAATCTGAACGCGATTAGAAAATACGGCTGGCCTATAGGCAAGAAACTCGGCGCAGGTGTCGTTGACGGGCGCAGCATATGGAGGGTAGACCCGGACCAAGCTTTGGGTTTACTTGAGGAACTGGCGACTCAACTTCCAGCTGACCAGCTAATCGTTCAACCCTCTTGCAGCTTGCTGCATTCACCGGTAACCGTTGCCGTAGAGACCAGCGGGGACGACATCGTTCGCGGCTCGCTCTCTTTCGCGGATCAGAAGCTGGAAGAAGTCGTTGCGCTAAGCGAAGCATTAGAGGCTCGGTTGAATGGCGGAGTTGGCGAGTTATCTCCCCGTCTAGAGGAAAACCGCGCAGCGTTGGCTGCTCTGCGGAACCATCCCGCTAGGCATCGTGCAGCCGCTCAGGGCTCAAGCGAGGAGAGCGTCAAGGGGCGTGCGCCGTTCGCTGAACGCCATGCTTTGCAGCTTGAGCGCTTTAATTTGCCGCTCCTTCCTACGACAACCATTGGCAGCCTTCCGCAAACGGCCGATATCCGTAAAGCCCGGCTAGACTGGCGTCGCGGTAAACTAAGCGATGATGCCTATCGCCAACTGCTGCAGGAACGGACGGAACTGTGGATTCGCCGCCAAGAGGAAATCGGCATCGATGTTCTAGTTCACGGTGAATTCGAGCGTACCGACATGGTTGAACATTTCGCCCATTTGCTGGATGGCTATCATTTTACGACGAACGGTTGGGTGCAATCCTATGGCTCGCGTTGCGTCAAGCCTCCTGTCATCTATGGAGACGTCATGGATCGTGGCGCCATGACGCTGGAGGATACGTTGTATGCGCAGTCGTTGACCGATCGTCCGGTCAAAGGGATGCTGACTGGTCCAATCACTATGCTAGCTTGGTCGTTCTACCGCAACGACATTTCCCGCAAGGAAATTGCCGATCAAATCGCGCGAGCATTGGATGCAGAAGTGTTGCGCCTGGAAGCAGCCGGCATAGGCATGATCCAAGTCGACGAGCCTGCGCTCCGCGAGATCGCACCTCTGAAACGCCGGGAATGGCCCGAATACCTGCAGTGGTCGGTTAGCTCCTTCCGTCGCAGCGTAGCAGGCGTCCGCGATGAAACCCAAATTCATACTCACATGTGCTACTGCGACTATCATGAAATCATTGATGCCGTCGAAGCGATGGATGCAGATGTTATCTCGCTTGAGACGTCCAGAAGCCACGGCTCCTTGATTCATGCACTGGAGCATCAACCCTATGCCAATGGCATCGGACTCGGCGTATACGACATTCACAGCCCTGTCGTTCCGGAAACCGAGACGATGCTTGCGGTCATTCGCGATTCACTTGCCGTCGTCCCCGCAGACCGTCTCTGGGTCAACCCCGACTGCGGTCTCAAAACGCGCGGCGAGCCCGAAACGCTGGCCGCGTTAAAGCGTATGACTGAAGCTGCTGTGCTCGCTCGGGCGGAACTGGTAACCGCATAAAACACATTTAGGTAAGTTAAACACAAAAAAACCGTGGGCAGGCAACTATACCTGTTCACGGTTTTTGTTGTGTCGATTGTTAGTGCCACATTTCCATCTAATCAAATTCGACCGCGTACCCGCCCCTCACCCTTATCTCTAACCACATCCGGCCACCAATCCCCGTCTACCAGAGGATAACCTCGCGATTCCGTCCATATGTACACCCAGCCCGACCAGGCGGGATCATCTGCATCCGTTATCCAAACTCTTTCGTAATCGTTTGATTCTTCTATTCCGACAAACCCTTCCAAAACATCGAGCGTTGGCATGCCTGTTATACGAATGTCCATCCACATGCCGCGAACGTACCGATTCGGATCGAGCAATAAAGCCGGATAGGGGCCATAATCGACGAGTCTGCCGCGAATACGCCCTGGATGTGCCGCTAACAAATAAGGCTCGATGACACTATAATTCGTCAAGCCTGGCAGCAACGACCCGTAAACAAAAACTCTGACCGCATGGTGTCTGACCTGATGCCCTTCGCTCACGCGATCGTCTCCTTCATAGTGCGCTTGCCTTTATCCAACTCGAACAACGAAAGAAATTGCTCGGGCGGAACGGGCCGGGAGAAAAAGTACCCCTGCGCTTCCTGGCACTTCAGCTCCTTGAGAAAAGCCACTTGCCCCGCGCTTTCTACCCCCTCGGCCGTAACCGTCAGGTTTAAGTTTCTCGCCATAGCAGAAATGCCCGAAACGATAGCCGCGTCGTTACGATCGGTCAAGACATCGTTAACGAACGATCGGTCGATCTTCAGCTTGTCGATCGGAAAACGTTTCAAATAATAAAGCGAGCTGTAACCTGTACCGAAGTCATCGATGCTGATCCGGACGCCAAGCTTCTTAAGGCGCTCCAGCATCTCTGTCGCGAAGGTTACATCCGCCATAATACTCTCCGTAATCTCAAGCTCCAGCCATTGCGGCGACAAGCCGGTTTCTTCCAGTACCTTTTCGATACGCTCGCACAGATCGTGCTGACGGAATTGGCGAATGGACAGGTTAACCGACATTACGATAGGAGGAAAGCCTTTGTCCTGCCAAGTTTTCATTTGCTGGCAAGCATTGCGAAGCACCCATTCGCCAAGTGGAAGAATAAAACCGTTCTCTTCGCAAAGCGGAATAAATTCAGAAGGAGGAAGCTCCCCTTTCTGAGGATGACTCCATCTGAGCAGAGCTTCCGCCCCGACCAGAATCTCATGCTCCAGATCAACCAATGGCTGATAGGCGAGATGGAACTGTCCCAGTTCCAGGGCGATACGCAAATCGTTTTCCAGCAGCAGCTTTTCTTTGGCTTTCAAATTCATCTGGATGGCGTATCTCTTCCAGCTGTTTCGAGCTTCTTTGGCGCTATACATAGCCGTATCGGCATTTTGCAGCAACAGATCAAGAGAATTGCCGTCATCCGGAAACAGTGCCATTCCGACGCTGCTCGTAATATGGAATGCGGAAGGTCCGACTTTCACCGGAAGCTCGAATGCATCCACCAGACGCTGAGCGGCTGCCTCCGCTTCTTTTTCCCCATTAATATCGCTTAGAATTACCGTGAACTCGTCTCCGCCTAATCGGAATACATTTTCCGGCTTTTCCGTGAATTTAGCCAATCTTTCAGCTACCGCGACCAACAGACGATCTCCGAAAGCATGGCCCATGGAGTCGTTGATCGTTTTGAACCGGTCCAAATCGAGCCATAATAACGCGAACCGGCTTCTTTCAAGCGCCGAACGCCCCATCTCCGCCCTAACCCGTTCCGCGAATAACCGACGGTTAGGCAGTGCCGTAAGCTCATCGTGATACGCCAAATAATTGATGCGTGCTTCCGTCTTCTTCTGCCGTTTGTAGGGCTCCTCGATCAGAACGAAATAGATGCCCTTCAATAGGCAATAGTAACCCGCCAGCTTAAAGCAATCCCCGATCAGATTTTGCAGCGAGCCCGTCCCTGTTCCTAGCGACTCTTCGATCTTGGCAAGAAACAGCCAGATAAGCGCTTGGACAATTGTAAGCATAGATGCGGGTCTTTCAATTCGATTGCGGAACAAAAGGATACAAATACCTGCCGCATAAAGCAGCAAAGTTGAGATTAGTTGAATAGGAGCAAGCCTGTCGATGAACGATTGATTCCAATTTTGCGTCTTAAAAACAAATATCGAAACGATCGCCACCGTAAAAACAACGGGGATAATCGCGTAAATGCGAGTTCGGGACTTAACCATCGGATTCCTCATCGAGAAAACAATAAGAAGTCCGAGTGCGCTTAGCCATTGCGAGATCCAATTTAAGAGGAGACTCGGCGTATCTCCGACAGCGGCATCGAATAAGGGCATTTCCGGAGAACTGGCTGTATGCAATAAATCAAGCAAGCCAATTCCCGTGAACAATGCGGCTGTCATAAGCCGTTGCCTGCATAATGTCGGTACGAAAACCATCCAGCCCAATATCAAAATAGCAAAACAAATAGCGAATGCCAACGATTCCAGCATTGTATGCATGGCTTGACGATTTATATGTCCGAGTATTTGCTCCAACCAATCATTGCCCCACTGTATTAAACAAAAAGCCGAAACGGCTGCGATAACCATCCCTATTGTTTTTAATTCGGCGCGATTAATCGACATTTCAGGCCCCCGACGATTTACCTATTCTAAGAAGAAAGACTTAGGTTTCCTCTCTATATTTTCCACATGAATAGTCGGTTTCCTGCTAGTTGGAAAATCATTCGACAATATTTCGACAAATTTCGTCTAAATTCTTCCCGGCGGTTGTATGGAAACACCCGATGATCGCAAGCGATGAGCGATTTGCTCGGCATGCTCTTTGGCTTTGGGCGTATCTCCGTGAAGGCATAGGGTTTGAACTTGACCGGCTCTTGCTAAAGAGACCGCTTGGTTAACGGCAGATTCGGTATTTTCTATTACAGCTCCGGGCAAATGCCTAGGAACCAGACTTCCATCCGGCATATATGCCCTGTCTGCAAACCCTTCCGATATAAAACGAATTCCTTCGCTATCTGCAGCGGCATGCAAACAACTTCCGGATGGACCGTAAAGCAGCAGTTCGGGCTCAAGCAGGCGAATGACCTTAACGATCGTTTGCGCCATTTGCTCATCTCTTGCCGCCATATGATATAGAGCCCCGTGCAATTTAACGTGCTGCAGCCTGCCATCGTACGCTCGCACGAACGATTGGAGCGCCCCAACTTGATAGAGAACGAAGTGACCGGCTTCCTCGGGCGTGACCGCCATCTCGCGACGGCCAAATCCAAGCCGGTCCGGCAATCCTGGATGCGCGCCGATGGCAACACCGTGCTTCAGGCAGCTTTCCACGGTTTTACTCATCGTATGCGGATCTCCCGCGTGAAATCCGCAAGCGATATTAGCCGAAGAGACGTATTCCAACAGGGTTTCATCCGAACCCCATTCATAAGCGCCGAACCCTTCCCCTATATCCGCGTTCAAATCGATCGTTATCATCTAATTACGCTCCCCTACCTTTCTAAGTCCTATGAGCGGGCAAACATTGACATTCCCGCTTTCAATATCGCCAAATCTTTCTCACGCTCTCTAAGGGCTTGCTCAGCCGTCCCGATATCGGTCAGCTTAAAGCCAAGCCAATCCCCAGGTACCGCCTGAGCCAGCAGCGGTAAATCCGCGCTTATGACATGCGCGATCTTCGGATAGCCGCCGGTAGGTTGGCAGGCCGCCGCAAGAATTATCGGTTGCCCGTTCGGCGGGACCTGAATGGTGCCAGAGACGACACCGTGCGATTGCAGCTCTTCGTGCTTATCCCTTATTATAGCTCCGCCCGACAGTCGCAGTCCCATGCGATCGGAGGAAGCTTCAATACGGTAGGGCTCATTGAATAGCCGCTTCCGTGAATCAGGCGAAAATTCCTCCCATTCGGCACCTAGGAGCACTCGCAACGTAATGACGCGCGACTCAATTAAGTTAGTTTGAGTTGCCTGATAGGCTGCTCCCTCGGGCCAGCCCATCGTACACCAGCTAACGGAGCTCCAGCGGGCATGGCTATCGATCATTTTCTTTCTCAGCTTAGCTTTAAGCATATCCGCCTGTTCAGAAGACTGCAGAGAACCAAGCCAATCTCCCGTCTTCAAAGCTCTGCCGAAACCCCCGCCCATCCGCGCCCTAGGGTCCGCACTTCGACTTCCAAGCAGATAGGGAACATCGATTCCCCCCGATATCGCGAGATAGGCTCGGCAGCCGGATACGGCCCGCCCGAAAGACAATGTCGTTTCTTGACTCAGGTACACGGGTCGATTCATAGGCAATCGCTCCCCATTCGCAGTTGCCTCAAGATCGGCGCCGCATAAGGAAATGAGCAAATCCTGCTCGATGAGATAACTTCCGCCGATCAAGGTCAACTCCAGAACGGCGGCATCCTCGTCGTTGTTGACAAGGAGATTAGCCGTTCTCGCCGCCGCCTCATCCATGGCTCCCCCAACACTTACACCGAATCTTTGCCATCCTTTGCGTCCCAGATCTTGAACAGTCGTAAGCAGTCCGGGCTTCAGCACCGTAAGCGCGGGAATCAGCTGATTCCTTTTCGCTTCCTCCGGAGTCGGTATGTCCTGCGAGACTATCGGAGCTTCAGCTAGTTCCTCTAGTTCCTCAAACTCCTCAACCGGAACGAATTTCACAATATCCCCAGGCGCAAGGAGAAAGGGATCATCCGCTTCGAGCCGGAATAACCGTTTCGACGTTCTGCCTATAATCTGCCAACCGCCCGGCGAAGCAACGGGATATACCCCCGTTTGGTTACCGGCTATGCCGACCGCTCCCGCTGATACCTTCATGCGCGGAGTGCTATGGCGCGGCTGCGCCAAAGTGTTATTCAATCCGTTTAAATAAGGAAACCCGGGCGCGAATCCAATCATGGCAACCTCATAAGCAGCCTCCGCATGACGCTGAACGAATTGTTGCTCCGTGATCCCGCTTCTCTTAGCGCTCTCCGCAAGATCGGGGCCTTGCTCGCCGCCGTAGACAACCGGCAATTCTACTTGCCTCGGCGGGGGCAGTTGGTTGTCCGATATCGAGTCCAATGACCGAACAAGCTCATCCGCAGCCAGCTTTAGGGAGAAAGTATGATAACACAAATGTATCGTTATCGTTCGGTAAGCGGGTACCGCTTCCTGAAACCACGGAAAAGCTAGTTCCTCGACGGCACGAGCTTTTGCAGCTAGAGCTGCGGTCGAAACGGGCCCCGTCCATAAAAGCGTAAGAGCGCGGTCACCCAACGGTTGTACGGAAATCGCCGAATTGCGCACAATCTCTCCCCTTTCACAACTATGATTTGCAACTTTTTCGGATAAAACGTTACAATTATAATATCGGCAAGGGAGGATTGGTTCAAAAGTGGAAACATACGACTTGGCGGATCTCGCCATTAATCAAGGGCCTGCAACTTGGAGCCTCGCATTCTCACGCGCCAAGCTCATGATCGTTTCTGAATATGGCACGCGCCTGTGGTTCATCGACGTTGAAGGCATGACGGACGAGAATCTTCTTAAACAGTTCGCGGATTCCGATGAAATCGGAGTCGACGTGAAAGCAACGACGATCGGGGGGCGCCAGATGCGGGGAAGGGCATTTTTCCATCCTAACCCGCAGCATCTCGCCGCCGCCATTCGAGGGGATGGACAATTAGAGGGCTACGGGCAGCCATGAATCAATGGATGACATGGATATCCAAGCTGAGATGGGCTATTCTCGTTGGATGGATTGTGATAGCTTCCCTCTCTTTCTTCTTGTTGCCGGATCTGCAAACGGTCGTGCGCAATACGGAACAGAAGTTTCTGCCAGCCAACGCCGAGTCCGTTCAGGCGACTAGGCTATTGCAGCAAATTAATCCGGCTTCGCGATCCTTTTCGAATGCGGTAATCGTTCTTTCAAGGAAGGGAGGATTACGGGATGCGGATAAAAGCTGGATGAGCGATTTTCTAGCACAATTAGAGTCACGCAAAGAAGAATTGCATATCACCAGCTTGCTAACGGCCCAGACGCAGCCGGAACTCGCCGAACGATTGCTGAGCAAGGACGGTTCGACGATGCTCGCTATCGTCAACTTGCCCACGACCGACTTCCAGGATGAGACGAGAACGACTCTGGACCAGCTCAAACAATTGCTCAAGAGCTCTCCGGTTGGAACGATGGCCGCATTGACAGGCGGCGCAGCGCTATCCCAAGACTTTCAGCAATCCTCTCAGAACGGTTTACATAGAACGGAAATACTGACTATAGGTATCGTGCTCGTCATTTTACTATTCGTATTCCGATCGCCGGTCACTCCCCTTATTCCTCTTGTCACGATTGGGATCAGCTTTGTCATTTCGCGAGGTTTGATTGGAGCGGCAACTGCAATCGGAGTTCCGGTTTCCCATTTCACCGAATCCTTCCTCATCGCCGTGCTTTTCGGAGCGGGTACGGACTATTGCATCCTTATGATCCAGAGATATCGCGAAGAATTCCTGTCAGGCGGTGACGGCAACGCACTAGCCGCCATGTCCAGAATGATGAATGGGATAGGAAAAACGATTATTTACTCAGCGAGCACCGTCTTTATCGCCTTTCTTATCATCGGTCTCGCAGAGTTCGGCTTATACCGCTCTGCGATTGGCGTAGCCATAGGCATGGTAGTAACCGTCTTCGCATCTATGACGCTAGCTCCCGCCTTGCTGCTCATATTCGGCAAAGCGATTTTTTGGCCTCTGCGTCAAGCAAGCTCCAACGGACACGATGACTCAAGGATTTGGGGAAATCTCGCCTCCTTAGCTTCGAAGAGATCGGTTATGGTGTTATTGTCGGCAGTTATTTTCCTCGCGCCTTTGACGCTGCTCTTTCATGGCAAACGCTCATTCGACGACATCTCGGAGATGAGCCCCGCTCTTGCGTCCGTGATCGGTTTCCGTCAAGTGGAAAAGGCGTTCAGCCAGGGTGAAGTATTCCCCGTTACGATGGCTATTACTTCAAAGCAATCCATGCGCACCCCGACAGGACTTGCCGCGCTGGAACAGGCCAGCTCCGAACTGACGAGAGTGCAGGGCGTAAGAGAGGTTAGAAGCGCCGTTCGCCCTCTCGGACATAAGCCGGAAGAGCTGACGGTCCCGGGACAGCTTAAAAGTCCCGATGTCAACTCCATCATCAAATCCTTATTGGAGCAACAACAATCTTTATTAGAAGGGCTTAAAGCGTTAGCATTGGGAGCCGCTCCGCTAAGCCAGGGTTATATCGGAATATGGCCGGCTATCCGGCAACTGGAAGGCGCTTTAAGCGAATTGCTCGCTTCCCAGCTAGACGGGATGAAACGCGTCTCTAAACCAGAGAAGAAGACGGAGGAACAAGCCATTGCGGAGCGTGCCGCAGCCAAGCGCAAACAACAAGCGTTAGACTATTATATTTCACCGGATGGATTAACGACGAAGTTCGAGCTTATTCTCGAACCGAATCCCTATTCCTCCGATGCGTTGAATGCGGTTCAAGGAATTACGCAGGAGCTTCGCGAAAGCCTGAATGCGACCGCGCTTGAAAGTCCGGAAGCGTTCGCCACCGGAATTTCGGCCAAGTACAATGAGCTGCGCGACATTTCTTACCGTGATTTTGTAAAAACCGGATTGCTCGTGCTCGCGGGTATTGCCATCGTGTTAGTCGTTTTGCTTCGTTCCATCGCGGCACCTTTATACGTTCTTATTTCGCTTGGATTTAACTATTTGATTACGATGGGTTTATTGGAGTTTTTGTTTGTGAAAATATTAGGATTTCCGGGTTTATCGTGGACGGTTTCCTTTTTTATTTTCCTCATTATCGTGGCGCTTGGGGTCGATTACAGCATCTTCCTGATGGCTCGGTTCAAAGAAGAATATCGCCCCGGGGAAGCGGTTATGGCGATGGACAAAGCGATGAGAACTACCGGCGGAATCATCGGCTCGGCAGCCGTCATTATGGCGGGAACGTTCGGTGCCCTCAGCTTCTCGGGCGTTGACACGCTTGTTCAGATCGGAGTGGGTACCTTAATCGGTTTGCTGCTGTACGCCGCTCTATTCATGGCATTAATCGTTCCGGCATTCGCTTTCCTGCTCGGAGAGGCCAATTGGTGGCCGTTTCGTAAAAAGAAGGCGGATTAGTTCAAGCTATTTAAGCCGATTCTACCTTCGAGAAAACGGATCAACGCTTCAAGCTCCAACTGTTGAATGTGTTCCAACAAGCTGCGCGTTTCTTCTTCGCCGTAACGGCTTTCTTGAATGGCTATTGCGCTAATGAAAAGGTACGGATTCCAGTTTCCCTGCATCACCATTTTATCGAACGTTTCCTTCAGCGGGCCGCTAGGGATGTTCTGCTCTCGCAGAAAGCTAGCCGCTCTTGATTGCAGACCATGAAAAGCCGGATGATCGCCCGCTTGATGGAACCAATATTTCGCGTTGTCGAAATCGCCTTCCCTCCGATGCATGATTCCGTGCAGAGCCGCGCCTGACGGAGTTTCCAGATGCTCGACTAGCTCATGCGCCGCAGCCAAGCTGTCATTCCATAGATGCAGCGCTGCCTTCCAAGCTTGGGAAGACATTAAGCCGTCAGGGCGTCCGTCGGCCAATCGTTCTTCCGATAGGGCTGCGATATCTTCATCCAATCGGGGATGCCATGCATAGTCCGGCGATAAAGACGGCAAACTTTTGCGGCTTCTTAACCGGGAAATTACGGTGTACCCTTCTCCGGCTTCGTCCTTCATTTCAATCCCTCCCCAACAGACCATCTTTTGTCAAAAGAATAGCGTAAGGAACGAATTTTGTCGAGAAACAATTGATAGGGTCAGCATTAGCTTGCCTATTCGGCGCAACAAAAAGGAGCTAACCCCAAGTCATTGCGACTTGCCGGTCGGCTCCTTCATACATTTAACGTTCTTATTTACTGTGAAATATTTCCGGCGTCGTCATCTTGTCGTAGAAATCCGTGAACTGATCACGTTTCTCTGACGCGCGCCATCCCATAGCCGAACGCGGATGCTCATCCAACGTGCCGGTAATCATGTCAGGGATAAGATAACCCCACTCTTCCTTCTCCCGCAGCTTGATCATATGCTTCTCGATCATGCCGAGCACCGGGCGCAAGCTGTATTCCGGACGAGTGAGCTTGGCAAGCAACAGCTCCGTCGGCGTGTTGCCTGCGGCGCGACCCATGCCGTATACGGAAGCGTCGAGAAATTCCACACCCAATTGGGCTGCCGTTAACGTATTCGCGAACGCAAGCTGAAGGTTGTTGTGCGTATGGACACCAAGACGCTTGTTCTTAAGGGAGCGGCGGAATTTCTCCACCAGGAAGCGCATGTCGTCGGGATCCAAGCTTCCGAACGAATCGACGACGTACACGACATCGATCGGACTCTCGTTGATCATAGCAAGCGATTCATTCAGCTCATTATCCATAACGCCTGACAGAGCCATAATGTTGATGGTCGTCTCATATCCGCGCTCATGGAACAAGGTTGCCAGTTCGATCGCCTTAGCCGTATCGCGCGCGTAGCAAGCAACGCGAATTAAGTCCAGCATAGACTCGCTGCGAAGCAATACATCCGCTTCATCCACGCGGCCAACATCTACTAGCGCGGACAGTTTGGTGTTTTTCTTTACCGGGATCACTTTGCGCAGGAAATCATCGTCCAGAAACCGCCATGGACCTTCATTGCCTTCGCTTTTCAGCAATTTAGGGGAATTCTTATAGCCGATTTCCATGTACTCGACGCCCGATGCATTCAACGATTCGTACAGATCCTGCACGAACTCAACGCTGAAATCCCAGTTGTTGACGAGGCCACCATCGCGAACCGTGCAATCCACGATTTTGCAATGACTCGTTTTGCTATGTACCGTCATGTTCGTTAAATCTCCTTTTCTCTGCTTGCGTATGCTTTTCTCGACATAATGATTATTAGTTTACAACAAACCGTTTATCTTTGCTACCTCTATTGCATTGTCAACTGAGGCCATTATGCGAAATGAAATACGATATCCTCGCCCAGGCAATCGATCTTGAGACTTTTGCCTTCCAGGAACCAAACGTCCTTGCTTTCCATGTAAAAAGTCAAGAGCTCGGCGACAGTCGTGACAGCGGCATCTAATGGAGTATCTCGCGTAATGCCGAATGCAAATGGAACCTCTCCACCGCTAACGTAACGTACGAATACGCGAATGACTTCTCCGTCGCTGAATCCCCATTCCCCTTTGAAGCATGACAGCGCGGAAGGCGTTACGATTAATTCCACTTCCATCACCTCTATTCTCCGTATTGGGTACTCTTACATTTTACATCCATTCTGCAAATAAAGAAACGAGCCTTCCGCGGAGGAAAGCTCGTTTATTTTGCTTAGCCTGCCATCAAGGCAAACCGTGTCCACGAGAGGTGACGTATAGATGGTACCATTCCTCGCGCGACAACGTGTTTTTGTGAACTCCACCGCAAGCTACAATCCGCTCCGGGGTTGCGCTTCCGATAACGGGCTGGATGTTCGCCGGGTGACGAAGCAGGAAACCGAGGGTAATGACTTCCCGTGTCGTGTTCTTCTCTTCGGCAAGACGGGCAACTAGGGCTGCCGTCTCCTGTACCGTCGCGCTCTCTTCGGAGATGTCTTTGCCGCTGTATACCCCTCGTGCCAACGGGCTCCAAGCTTGGATCTGAACATTGTTGAGCCTGCAATATTCAACCGTTCCCTCCGGGAAGGAAGAGAGCTTGCCTTCTTCTTGATTGACATGAACGACCGAATCCAGCCAATCCAGCTTCAGCAAGCTGAGCTCCAGTTGATTGGCGACGAGCGGCTCGTCCAAGTCTGCCTGCAGCAATTGCATTTGCGCTGCGCTCATATTGGAAACGCCGAAGCTTCCGACTTTCCCGGATGCCTTAAGCTTATTGAACGCTTCAGCCACTTCTTCCGGATCCGCCAATGGATCCGGCCTGTGCAGCAATAAGATGTCCAGTTTCTCGATGCCGAGGCGTTTCAAGCTTGCATCAACGCTAGTCAAGATGTGCTCTTCGGAAAAATCGAAGCGCGTCCGCGGATAATCGTCCGTTCCGGGTCTGATTCCGCACTTGGATTGCACGATCATCGATTTCCGCAGCTCCGGGCGTTCTTTCAGCACTTGGCCGAATACTTGCTCGGACTTGCCGAACCCGTAAATATTCGCATGGTCGAACATGTTGATTCCGATAGATAATGCCGCATCCACGGCCGCGTGCGCCTGCTTAAGATCCTGCGCCGTAATAGGATTGCTGTTCCATCCCCCGCCAAGACCCATACATCCGAGAACGAGTTGGCTTGACTCGAAGCCGTGCTTATTCAAAGGTAGTTTAATACTCACGAAATGATCCTCCTAATCGGATAGAAATTGATTTCCTCTCTTATTATAGCGAAACCAAACACTCGGCAAAAGAACTATACTCAAGCGTACTTAGTAAACAATCATGCCAAAGAACCTCTTCCGCTCTCGAGAAGAGGTTCTCCTTATTACGCTTATTTATCCCCAATTACTTTCTGTTATGTCCACTATTTCAGACCGGATATCCTAATTGATTCGTAGAAGATGGATAAGCAACGGGTTTATTATTACCCGTATGCGTATTCCGTTGAATGGTCGTTAATTTCTCGGTAAGTTCATTAAACCATTGCTCATCCCTCGTCGATAAAGCAACATCGATCAGGCTTTGGATTGATCCCTCATCTTCAATCGCGTATTCCGGCAGCTTCCTCAACCATTGTTCTCGCACGGCGATAGGTTTCCCTATCGACTCTTCATTATCCGACTTAACGACGATCACGTTAGCCATTCTCTGTGCCTCATCCACTGCATCGATAAAACCATGAATCAATTCTCCGTTGTTCGTTTTCGCTTGCACCCAATCGCTCACTTCAACTTTCATCTCCTACACCACCCATCCGGAAAAATATAATGCGCAAACTGTAACAAAATCCCTTACATTTCAGTTAAAAAAAACGACGATGAGCTCTCTTTCTCTGCTAGTCGCCTTATTTTCAACTGCCTTACTGTAATAATACTAGTTACAGTTACTGTTGTCAAGTGTGTGACTATGTGACTCTCTTGTGATGGAGCATGAACTATATTAATCTAGAAACAGTTACTTAATTTAAGGAGGAATTTGGAATGGCAATTACTTTTAAGCAAATGGTGGCAGAAGCACGCGCTAACGTTCCAGGAGTGAGCTCGGCCGAGGCTCGCGAGAAAATCAAAGCTAACCCGAACACTTTCGTTGTCGATGTACAGGATGCGGATGCTGCAGGAGCATGCGGATTGATTCCAAGCAGCAAAAACATTTCGTTAGGAATGCTGCCGATCCGCGCGGATTTAGAGCTTCCAGAGCATTTCCGCGATTCGGACCTCTCCGATAGAAGCCGGCCTGTGCTCGTAACCTGCGGAGCCGGTGGACAAGCAGCGCTAGGCGCTTATCTGTTGAAACAAATGGGGTTTACGGACGTCGCTTATATCGATGGAGGCACAGCAGCGTGGAAAGCCGCTGGCTTTGAGGTTGAGTAAATACTGTTTTCATATATTCAAAAATGTTTGATCCCAAAAATAGCGTTTCCCATGGTGGGGAACGCTATTTTTCGTTAATCGACATTATGACTAATCAATGCCGCTAAGACTTTAGCAATACGATCTGGAATGATGAAATTTGCAATTCCATCAAAAGGTGTAGCGCTTTTATTAATTAGAATAAATTTGTCACCGCTATAATGCCGTATTAATCCTGCAGCGGGCTGCACAGTGAGGGAAGTTCCAGCAACAATGAGAACTTCGGCCTCAGCGATATACGATTTCGCATTCTGTAATAATTTCGTGTCTAACTCCTCTTGATATAAAACCACATCCGGCTTTATAATCCCGGTGCATTGTTGACACTCCGGTACTGTATTCATGGAATTTAACACATATTTCAAAGAGTAAGAAGTTCCACAGTTCATACAGTGATTTCTTTGAATCGAGCCGTGCAATTCAAGGACATTGCGGCTGCCAGCCATCTGATGTAACCCATCTATGTTTTGTGTAATAATTGCTTTTAGTTGACCTCTAAATTCTAATTCAACTAAAGCCTCGTGACCCGGATTATAGTTCGCATTCGGATAAATCATTTGCTTTTTATAAAACTGATAAAATTCTTCTGTATGTTCAAGAAAAAAGTTGCGACTCAATATTTCTTCTGGCGTATATTTTGAAGTTTTATTGATGTAATAATAGCCATCTGCCGAACGAAAATCAGGAATCCCGCTTTCCGTCGAGGTTCCTGCCCCACCAAAAAAAACGATATTATCGCTTTCTTGAACAGTGCGCTTTAATTCACTAAAATTCATGATTCACGCCCTTGGTTTAGCATAAGTCTATTTGATGGTATTCATTTTTTCACTATCCCGTTATCTACGCTAAGCAAATCCAACTACAAAAAAAACCCGCGCTAAGCGAGTTCACGCGGTTCGTCATTATATGCGTGCGCCATTCCGACCTTCTACGGTTGAGATATGCTGCATTGCCATCCGCTTCGCCTCTAATATCGCTTCCTCGCTGCTTTCACGTATCATTATCTCCCGAGATGCACGAAGATCAGCATTGAGTTGTTCGTCCGTGTAGCTTATCGGTCTCGGCACTGCCAATAAGCCGTGAAAAGCTTTAATGACTGAGCGTCGCGTTGAAAGACCTACCCGTACTCCTAATCCTCTTCGTTGTCTTGCCATGTGCATCAACTCCTTAAATATAGTATAACCCAATCAACTTACCGGTAACAATAGGTGTAATCCCCCAAAGAAGCCCGGCTGTAGGATAGGCATTGTACTTTTTTTGATAATGGGAGCTCAGTCCGGTTTTCGGGATTAAGGATATGTATCCATCTTGCTCTCGGTCAAAACTATACTTCGTTGCAAACGCAAACATAATGTCAGCCAAATTCACAAAATGTCTTTGAGTATTCGGCATTTGACGGCTGTGTGACGCGATTTCTACTGAGTCGATATACACACACCCCTCTCTTACTATTAATTACCTTTATGGCGGGGAACCAAGTCAAAATCCTTTTGGGTAAAAGGTATGATGTCCCCTGTTAAATAGGCGCCACTTGGGTCGAATAGTTTCCATGCCAATCGAATCACCTCATAACAATTATAACAATATTTTCCTACAAGAAAGAACCTTTTTCTTTAAGCCAATCGCTCAAATATCATTTCGCGTCCTAAAACATAACAAAAAAACACAAGCGATTAAATCACGCCCGTGCCTCTTTTATAATAACTTCGAACTGAATTGTCTCAATTACGAGTCTATGGAAATCTCCCTATTTAGGACAAGATGTTTTTTTCGGACGGAGTCGACGTCGATTCCTCTTCTATTTATTTCCTCAAGCAATAATGCGATAAATTCTTCCTCCAGCAAAAGCTTGTTTGCCTCATAGTAACTATCCATCAACGCTTCGTCACTCAATTTGCGCAACAACTTTCCCCACGTCTTCCCCTGTTTTTCTGATTCACTTTCTATTTCCTCGGATATCCGCTTGAACATCTGAGCTTTCCTCACGATATCCTCCGATATTTCCTGGATTGTCCGAGAATCTATCGATAAATTGTTTTTATGCAAGGATAACACCGTTTGGACGGCAAGAATGATATATTGACGGTCATTCTCATGGTCCACATTCATCGTTTTTGATCCCGCCTTTCCTCAAATTTTTAAGGTAAAAAATGTTAATGTGGTATATTATTATCATATAGCTAAGCACTAAGAGGGTCATCCCATTTTTAGTGCATGTTGATGCAAAAAAAGTTTGCATAAGCATGCAAGCGAGCTACTAGGAGAACAAAAAAAGAGACCGTCTATTATAAATTAATAGACGGCCTCGTTTGGACTTACGAGTTTCTTTTAGTTACATCCAGTAATCGTAAGATGTGTTTGCTTGATCACTTGCCTTTGCGGAAAAAGTTTTGTCCACCGCTCTTTTTTCTTGATCGGATAAGGAACCGCCTGCTTGCTGGATACTGCTCAAGGAGCGCTCATCTTCGTACACTCTGAGAAATTTAAGTCTTTTTACCTCATGACGCAATGCAGGAGACCAAGCCAACGTTGTCATAACCAACCATCCCGCCTTAATAGATTATTATACAAAGCTATTATATTACAAGATTCGACAAAGGAGAAGAAGGAAACGATGAAATTCGGATCGTTAGTAAAAATATTGATATATCTATTTATTCCCATCCAACTATGGTTCGTTTATATTATGGCTAGTTATGCTTATATCGGAGTGGATTTGAAAAAAACCAATAATGAATGGACCGTTATCCGAGTAGATGGAAAAGTAAAATCAGGCTTGAACTTAGGGGACATTATACTTAAAGTGAACGAAGAGGATGTCAATCAATTTTCTTCCGTCATTCGATGGAAAACGCTTGAACAAGCGGAAACCATCTTGGCCTCCAGAAATGGTGTTGAGTTCAAGATTGATACAAATAATTTCAAGAAGATTTCATTGTCGGATACGTTGGGTCTGTCAGGCCAAGTCTTCAGTCTGTTCGTAGCCGCGTTGCTATGTAAATGGATGCCTTCATCAAGATCGGCACAGCACTTATCCTTTCTATTTTTTAATATCGGTGTCACATTTATGAGCCTTGGAGCCTCAATCCGGGGGGACTTGTTAGGTAAAAGTTTAATCGGTACTTGTTTAATGCTTCTTCCCATTGTTTTATTGCACTTTTTTATTATATTTTTCAAAGAAAAGTGCGGTTTGAACCTACCGTATCGATTTCTTCGCTATTTGTTCGCCATAGTGCCACTTACCTTTCTTGTATACTGGTTATGGATAATAACAAATGCAACCTATTATATATACGTGGCAACTAGCATGATCATGGTCCCTTTTTTTATTCTCGGAGTTTTTCTGAACTTGATTTTTTTATTCTATATCTTTATTAGGTACCGGAAATCAAACAAAAATACTTCTATCCTTATCAAGATGATATGGGTGTCTCTGATCCTTTCTTTTACACCGCTGATCTGTTTTTCTTTTATTCCTAGAATATTGTATGGGTATTACTGGGTAGATTCCTTCTATTCGAGTTGGGCTGTCCTGTTTTTCCCTCTTTCGTTCACCTATTTACTGGCTTCAAAAAAACTGTACGATATCGATTTGGTTGTTCGCAGATTCACCTTAACATCGGCGCTCTCCTTGTTTCCCAGCAGCGTGATTGTCGGGGTAATTTCCCTCCTGTATCCTGAGGAATCGGATGCAAGCCGACTGTTCATCTCCTTTATTCTATGTGTCGTCTTACTTTCTTTGATTTTATACTCTCTCGAATACTTCACGACCAGTCTCGAACGCGTTATGTTTCCGAGAAAATATCGTTTGCAGGAATCGCTCAAGAAGATCGCCAAAAAACTAGGACTTATCTCCAGTTTCCGCGAGTTGAAGGATATTATCCTGATCGATATTATTCGGACTTTGCAGGTATTCGGAGGTGCCATTGTGTTCCGTTACAAAGATTCCGAAGAGGTGATCAGCGAAGGGGACATCGATGCCAACGAGGTGGAACGATTAGCCGCATCTGATGTTTTGGAGCATCCCTCGTACACCCGCTACGAACTCGTTCATAATGAGGAGTATACCTGCTATCTGATTTTAACTCGGAAGAAGACGAATACGCATTTGGGATTTGAAGAGACGCAATGGTTGAATCTCATCATTTCGTATTTGGCCGTCAGCTTGGAAAATATTCATTTGATCCGCAAGCTTACGATGAAGCTGGAGCAACTGGCCGCGCACATACCGCAAGAGGGGGTGTCAGCGGATTTCGCTTGGTTCCGTAAACTTATGTTCGAGCTGCAGGAGAAGGAGAGGGTGCGCATAGCCAACGATCTTCATGATACTACGATGCAAGATTTGTTTTTCCTCAAGCGAAGATGCACCTCCCTCATGGAGAAATACGATTTCAATCCGGAAGATCTAGCCCAAATGAACGGGATCATCGATTACATCGATATTATCAACATGAATTTGCGGCAGAGCTGTTTCGAATTGCACCCTTTTCTACTGCAAGAAATCGGCCTCATTAGAACAATTGAGAAGCTGGTAGAACTGGAGGCTGTCGCAGCTGACTTTAAAATCGAGTTTCAATCGGCGAGGGCGTACTTCATTGAAGCATGCGACATGGAAACGAAACGTCACCTGTTCCGCGTAGTACAAGAGCTTCTGAACAATGCCAAAAAACATTCGCAGGCCTCCATAATCAAACTAGAAATTTCGGCATCGGCATCACGTCTTGTGTTATCTTACGAGGATGACGGCGTCGGCTTCGACACCGGTGACACTGTGCTAAGGGAAATCGGAGCTTCGAGGACCGGCGTGGAATATATGAAAAGCCGGATTTTGTCTCTGAACGGCCATTTTGAGTTAAGCTCAGGCAAAGGGCAAGGTATGAAATTCATGGCAGCATTCCCGATGAAAGAAGGGCGGACGGCATGACGAAGACCATCAAAGCCATTGTGGTGGACGATCATCCTTTGATGGCCGAAGCGACTAAGCAGCTGTTGGAGCAGATGGATCGGATTCAGGTGGTCGGTGTAGCTTACGATGGCCGAACGTGTATCGAGCTTGTCGAAGCGTACAACCCGGAATTGATCTTCCTTGATTACCAGCTTCCGGATCAATCGGGAACGAAATTGACGGAGCACATCAAACGCATCTCTCCACATGCGCATATTGTGATTTTCACCGGTGTGGATGTATCCGATTTAGTCCATAAATTACTCGAGCTTAGGGTAAGCGGAATCATCTCGAAAGGAACGAGCGAGAAGACACTTAAACATATGGTAGCCTGCATTCTGGACAACCATATTGTGCTGCCTCACTCCATCTTCTACAAAATCAAGCTTTCCTCCCCGGACGCCTCCAATCCCGCGTTGTTGACGGACGAGGAAGTCCGCATGATGTCGATGATGGTCAGCGGGGCGACATATGATCAGATCGCCGAAACTATTCATGTCAGCAAACGTTCAGTCGATAACTATTTGAGGAAAATATACGATAAGCTGGGTGTCCAGAACAGAATTCAAGCGATCAGAAGGTTTGTGCAAAACAGACAGGACAACGAGGAAAGCTGAGGGGAAACCGATTGAACAGAGGCGTGCTTGAAGACATGCTGCATAGAGTGGACAAGCATTTTCAGGATGAAGAACTGAAGAAGATGTTAAAGGAATGCATCCAGGAAAAGACGGATGAGAACTCCCGATGGTCATCCATGACGATATATACCCATTACATGCTAGGAGGCACTTCACCATTCATCGAGCGGATTGCCGCTCTGACGGAAATGATAATCTTGTCTCTGGATATCGTAGATGACCTGCAAGATCAGGATAACTTTTCGAAGCCATGGATGAAGTGTCCCCAGTCGCATGCTTTGAATGCCGTTCTCTCCATGCTTGCCATTTTCATGGCCGAAATCGGGGAGGTTGGACATTCCCGAATACCCAACGAAATCGGCAAGCTGCTCGCCCGGTCCGTTGAGGGGCAACACAAAGATGTAAGCCAATCCGTAAACACCGAAGCGGATTATTTCGACATGGTGCAGAGTAAATCCGGATCGTTGATCCGTTTGGCTTGTTTCATGGGTTACTCCCTAATCGACGGCTTGGACCGTGAGACCGCGGACAGAATAAATGAATTGGCGGACTGTATAGGCGTGATCGCCCAGATCGGGAACGATGTGAACGATTTGCTCCGGTATGACGTAAAAAACGATCTCCTGCAGAAGAAACGAACTTTGCCAATCATCTTCCTATTGGCAGATAGCAATGAGGAATTTCCGCCGATCGAACAATTCTATGTGGGACAAATGAATGCGGATGAGTTTTTGCAGATGAAGACGGAATGCATGCAGTACATTCAGGACTCCGGATGTATCGAATACTCCAAAGTGATCCAGATTCTATACACCAATAAAGCCGAAGAATTATTTCAAGCTATTCCGGCCGTTTCTCCATGGAAAGAAAAGTTTAAAGAGATCACCTTCGGGTGATAAAATAAGCGCCTTCCGGCAATGAAATTCCGGAGGCGCTTTTTTACATCCTTCAGTCGAAATCGTACCTTTGCTCCTTAAAGGGGGCGACGTACTTTATACAACTATCGTTCCCCGTTAGTTGAATCAAAACATTGATTTATGATAGAGAAATCGAAGCCAAATGATCTGGCTACCTCTGAATTATTAGATGAAATCAGTCTTCTTTCATTAGCTTCCATAACTTTTTTGAATATACTAACCAAACAGTGTAATCACTTATTTCGTCTCTAATGTCGTAGACTTTGTCCATATCCGTGAAATGTCCGATTGTGGTTATCGGTATTTTTAATTCAACTTTACTCTTTATAACTTTTGATAAATCAATAAATAATCCATCCCTTGTGTAGTCTATAAGTAACGATGAAATGTCCTCTGGGATAGCAAATATTTTTCTTCCAGTAATCTTATGAAGTTTCAAAGCAATAATCCTGGCTAAAAGAATTTCATAATCATTTAGTTCTGTAACATAGAGCTTGTTAAACCAGCCATCGTCATGTGCAAAATAGGCAAATCTCTCCTTCGGGATATTATGTAATGGCTTAGCAAGATGACCAAAAAACAATAATTCTGCAATATGATTGTTGCTTAAGGCATCCAAATCCTCTTCTTTCGAGAAGTCCACCCAACAAAAATCTCCGTAGCAATAAACATTATCCTCAATTAATTCATTAATTTCTTGCTTTGTAACATAATCAAATCTAGAATATTGATTCAATTGTGCACTATCAAAATTATGTTTTAGTAGCAATAAGTTCTCTGGTCTATTATCTACACAGTCCATAAATTCATGAAATTCTACTCCATACGAATAAAAACAATTCGTCTGATACTCACTGCTAACATATATTAAATCCCTAATTTTCTTTCTTTTCTTCATGAGATTGCCCCTCAAAAATGAACGTTTAATTTTTTGTTACTAAACCCTATATTACTACATTTAGTACGAGTTCCGCGGATTACAATTAAGCTATCCTGCCCTTTGTTGAGACCAGCCGAATGTTACGGCTGCCGTCTCTTCGTGCTTATTGAGCTAACGTTCCCAGTTAGCTTAATCATCTAACTTGAATTGAAAACGCAAAAAAACACTTCACCCGCATTTGAAATTTTCAGTTAGGAAATTCGGACCTATAAAGAGATGCTTGCGGTAAGATGCTGTACGCCATAATGTTTAATATAACTAAAACTCCGATGCCTGCCTGCATAGAACATTCTGTACACTAATGGATAACTGAATCAAGCTGCAGAAACATAAGAGATCGCTTCTGATGCAAAAGCATCCGTAATCGGAATGACGATTTTCTTAGATTCGTTTTCGTCGTATTCGCCTTCTGAATTCTTAGAATAATATCTCATAATAACATATCCATGCTGGCAGTTTGGACATGCCCCAATTTTGATTACATATGTCTCCTCATGGACCTCGGCTTCGTTGTTACTGAAAATATCTTCTCGATTGATCATTTCGATAAAAGCGGGAAAATTATTAGATTCAATGACATGAACAAGTCCACTTTGGGTCTCAATTACTTTCCCTAAACTGAGCTCTCCCAGCCTATGTTCCTTTACGTATGCGCGCTTGCAAGCCGTACAATGCGTTTTCCCCGAGATTGATAATAAACCCGAGGATAAGCCACCTAAGAGGAACCCGACAAGGTCCAAAATCCAACTGAATAGATTATACCCCGCGGACGAGTCAATCTCGCTGATCTCCCTGCCGCGGTACAATAAACTAGAATTACTGTTTTTGAGCTTATAAGTGACGTAATGCGCAAATGTGAAGGCATTATCATCTTGGTCCATATAGTTACTGATATGGTCACCATCAAATTGATGATTGATTTCCTTACCCTCATCCACGTAGGTCATTCGATATTCGCCGTACTGAATGAAAAAGAATGTGAGTATTGCCATCGCCGCTGCGATGATATAATGATGTTTTGATGGCTTAAATCCCTTTTTAACGATTCGCCAAAAATAAACGGACGTTGAAATTATGCCAAGTACGATCCCACCTATAGGAATAACAAACCATAAAGAGAAGGAATAAAGTTCAAAGTCGCCCAGGCTCAATAAGCCAAGTGCAATAGCCGCAGACAAAACCATGCCGGTCAGTCCAAACACGTACGGTGTTGGCACCTTCTTTTCTTTCGGTTCTTTCTTGGTTACGGTGACAACCGAAGTTGTTCTCTTTAGTTTCGGTGTTACTTCTGAAGATTGAAGGCCATTTCCGCAAGAAGTACAGAAATTCGACTTAATCTCTAATTTAGCCCCGCAATGTGGACAAAAATTCATTGGATCACCTTCGGTATTTAGAGTGGATGCAACATTATTCGCTAAGGGTTCTCACTTTTCCTTTGAGACTTCCAGAAAATTGAAAAATATATTTAGCGAGTATGCCCCGGGGAAACAAAAAAATCAGCGCTCCAAAGCTCGGGCACCGGTTTTGATATGACATTTTTGGTCTACTGCTCAATGTCTTAGACAAGATAGTGGACACAATAATCGGCCTAGTGTTACTTGTAGTCCTGCCCGTTACTTCAATAAACCAAAGTACCCATTAGCTCAATACTTAATACCCTCTAATAAAGTGCAACTTCCCAACCTTCAAATTCGGGCTTAACCTTATAACTATTATCAACATAACTTCGAATAAACTGTGCTGCCCTCATTTCTGCATATTTGGCATTGCAAACTATTCCTTTTTCATCCATCTCGATAACATTTGCAAAAATGGCATAAGCTTGTTCTAAAGCACTCGGTTCTTCAAATATACAAGAATAATCAATACCTTCAAGTATTGGTAGTCCCACAGTACCATTTGCTATCCAGTAGGAAAATGTTCTAAGTGCTCTACTGAAGGAATTACTTAACTTTTGCATAGTGGCCCCCAAATAATTATTAAGATATCCGAAACCAATTGCTTATTGATTATAATTTCTCGCATCATTCGCACTATCTTGCCCTTTAGTTTAATCAATTATTGATTCAAGAAAAAGAGCGCATTAAGCGCTCTTTTTTGTGATTACTATGTTCAATGACAACTTAATCAAAATCGTAGCGCTGGCTTTGCCAGGGATCGCCATACATATGGTACCCATTCCGTTCCCAGAACCCCGGCTTGTCTTTAACCATGAATTCGATGCCGCGCAACCACTTGGCGCTTTTCCAGAAGTACAGATGAGGGACGACCATGCGAACAGGATAGCCGTGCTCGGGCGTCAGCTCAGCTCCGTTATGCTTGATTCCAAAGAAAGATGTGTCCCGCAGAAAATCCGCAAGAGGCAAATTAGTCGTCCATCCTTGCTCGGCATGAAGCATGACGAACTTGGCCTCGGGCTTCAGCTTCACGCGTTCCATTACAGCGGCTACCGGGAATCCCTCCCATACGTTATCAAGTTTGGACCATGTAGTCACGCAATGAATGTCGTTGCCGTACTCTCGGCGCGGCAGCTTCATAAATTCATCATAGGGAATAACCGCTTGTTGCTCCACTTGACCGAATATTTTCAAATCCCACTTGCTTAAATCCCGATAATGAGGCACATCCCCATGATGCAGTACCGGAAAACCATCCGTTAAACGCTGACCTGGCGGCGTGCGGTCTTTGATGGATCTTTGGGATTCCATGATGATGTCACGTCCTTCCACGTTGATATTTCAATTATGACCGCGACGGTCCTTAAATACAAACGGGGCCAAAACGAGCGCCAAAACCAATAAAGCCGCGCCCGCGAAAGTGGTCAGCCCGTAAGTCTGCAACCATAACGGTCCGCTCGCCGCTTGGTCATATAACCAACCGCCCGCAACCGGTCCTATGAACCCCGCGATTCCGGTGAAAGCCGAGAATACGGCTACGTACATCGGTCTCTCCGACTTTGGCGAATCTCCGATCAAGAAATTAAACACTAGCAAATTATATCCGGCGAAACCGAAGCCAAGCAGCACATGTACAACGATCAAGATGAGCATAACGGGCAGTATCGCCATTCCCGCCCACACCGCACAAGAGGCCGCGATAAGCGGAAAAGTCCATAATAGCAACGTATTCGTAGAATATCTGCTGTTTAACAAGCCCCAATAGTAGTAACTGATCATCATCACTAAATTTTGCAGCATAATAATCAAGGTTACTTTGCTAGTGCTTAGATTGATAATTTCTAGCATAACGTATGAAAATAGCGGGATAACGATATTCATCAGAAGAACGAATAAGGATATGAAAAACGTAGCCGATAGAAATCTCCGATCAGAAAACGGTCTGATTAACATTTTGAGAGATTTGCCGCTCTCCGATGGCTGGAACGGGGGATTCGGATATCGAGACAACGCCCATCCGTTCCAGATGACGCACGCCGCGCTAACCGAGAACAACACGGTGAAGCCTTGGGTGCCCGGCAGCCACTCCATGATCTGACCGCCAGCTAGCAAAGTGATGCATACGACAGCCCAATGGATCGTGTTGCGAATGCCGAAATATTTGCCTCTTATCGCCGGGGGAACAACATCCGCCATTAACGAAGTCCAGATGACGCCGCAGGCCTGAGCAAAGATCATAGAGCTTAGCCATAAGGCAATATATATCGGAATCCATGAATCTTCCGAAAAGGTAAGCGGAATAAGTCCTGTACCTATCCACAAGATTCGATGAATGATTCCGAACAGAGCCATGAAAACCCGGCGATTGTGCCATGTCTGCATGGCGAAAGCAATGAATATTTGAACGAGCAAAGCGAAGGGAGGTATCGCCAATACTAAACCGATATGAAAAGCCGTGAATCCGAGATAGGTCAAATAAACGGTCTGAAGCGGACCGCCCAATAAGTTGGCCAGTATATTCGCGGGTATTCCTTCGATTAGCGAAATACGCAAGCCTCTGCGGTTTTCCGACTCGCTTTGCCGAATTGCCAGCGTCTGCCGAAATCCCCTGAAAAATCTCCCCATCAAGTGTTCCCCCATGTTGTTGCATATCCCTTAACCTACATAACCCGATTCATTACGGATATATTCAAGCAAAGAACGTACCATAACGCCCGTTCCGCCTTTGCTCTCGAACCCTCGGTCATCCCACATCCAGGCCGTTCCCCCGATATCCAGATGAATCCAAGGACGCTCCTCGGCAAAATAACCTACGAACAATCCCCCCGCAATCGCGCCCGCCCATGTGCCTCCATGATTTTTCACATCGGCCACTTCGCTCTTGAGTAAGCGCTCATACTCCGGATGGCTTGGCAAAGGCCATACGTATTCCCCTGCACGGTGGGCAGATTGCAGAAAGCTCTGCAGCATAGTTTCTTCATTGGTGAGCGCTCCAGTCGTCACATCGCCTAAAGCATGCATGACTGCGCCGGTCAAAGTCGCGACATCGATAAGCGATGTCGCACCATGACGTAATGCGGTCGTTAATCCATCGGCTAATACGATTCTACCTTCCGCATCGGTATTCAGTACTTCGACTGTTTTCCCGCTGTAGGTGCGAATGACATCCCCGGGTTTAAATGCGCTTCCTGAAGGCATATTCTCCGCCGCCGGAATGACCGCCACGATATTCATAGCCGGCTTCCACTCGCCAATCGTTCTCATGACTCCCATGATCGCCGCCGCGCCGCCCATGTCGGAAATCATTTCCTCCATGCCTGCCGCCTTCTTAATTGATATTCCGCCTGTATCGAAGGTCACTCCTTTGCCGATCAAACCGAGCGTCTCCTTGGAGTCCGGTTTACCTTTATGATGAATGACGATCATACGAGGCGGATTGGCGCTTCCTTGGCCTACGGCCAGCAGACCGCCCATACCTTCTTTAACGGCATCTTCCTCATTGAATATTCGACAATCCAATGCATACTCATCAGCGAGCAATCGCGCTTCCTCCGCCAGCCGCTCCGGTGTAAGCCGATTCGCGGGTTCGTTCGTCAGCTCGCGCGCATAACAAACCGCATCAGCAATTTGAAAGCCTTGCTGCAAGCCAATATTCCATTCATCAACGTCAACTTCCGATCGAACAACAAACTCGATTTCTTCCAGAGACGAGACCGTTCTCCCCGACATCGAGTGGCTGTTTCGCCGATACAACCCAAGCAGTAACCCTTCCATAACTGCACAAGAAGCCGTCCTATATTGACGCTCCACCATGGATTGGGACAAACCTGCGGGCACAACAAAGACAGCCTTCTTTATTTTGTAGGCCAGTAATTTCGCTCCTAGGCTGCCCGCAGCATCCCGCAGCGCCTTTGAAGTATAAGGAGCAGACTCGCAGCCAACGTATAAGGCGTACTTCTCCGGAATCAACCCTAGAGTCGGCAGCAACGCCGTATCTCCTGATTTGCCTTGGAACGCACCACGCTTCGCCATATCGCGCAAGCCCTTATCCAACTCCGGGTGCAGCAGCTCGCGATTGTTTTCGATGGCTGCCCGATCCGTGATA
Source organism: Cohnella silvisoli (assembly GCF_021190915.1). Taxonomy (GTDB): domain Bacteria; phylum Bacillota; class Bacilli; order Paenibacillales; family Paenibacillaceae; genus Cohnella; species Cohnella silvisoli. The sequence goes on along the minus strand of NZ_JAIOAP010000011.1, from coordinate 151,937 downwards.
ACAATAATCAAATCGGCAGCTTGATCCGAGCCCCTAACTCCTTGCAGGGTTGTCTTCCATTTCAAAGGCCATCGTGTCCATAACATGAGGATTGTTTCCCACCCTAAGTGAAATCTCTTACTTAAACCAGATTCTACTCTTTTCCCTCGACATATGGCAAATAAATTAAAAATTCCGTCCCTTCGTTCAACTGGCTATCGACATGAATCGTTCCGCCGTGATTGCAAATTATGCGGTAACTAACGGACAGGCCTAGGCCCGTGCCTTCATCTTTCGTCGTAAAAAAAGGATCGAACAGACGATTCAAGGTTGCCCGTTCCATTCCTTTGCCATTATCTTTAATCGAAATAAGGGCATATTTCCCTTCCCGTCTTGCCGATATATCGATTAGTCCTTTACGTTCGCCCTTCACTTCATATATGGCATCCATTGCATTTTTCACGATGTTCAGAAATACTTGTTTGATTTGTTTTACGTCTACGGCAACGGTCAAATAGGGATCGAAAATTTCACTATGCAGCTCGCACCCCTTCATTAACGCTTCGCTCTCCGACAGCAATATCGATTCCTTAAGCAAAAGACCCACGAGAACGGTTTGCTTCATCGGTGCCGACGGTTTGGAGGAGTTAAGAAACTCGTATATGATATCGTTGGCCCTATCAATCTCCGAGAGAATAATCCGTCCATATTCTTGTTTGCCGACTTCCTTAAGATAAGGATTCAGCAGTTGGATAAACCCCCGAATCGAAGTTAACGGATTACGAATTTCATGCGCTATAGCGGCGGCGATTTTCCCAAGCATTGCGAGCTTGTCGTTCTGAAAAGCGGTTTGTTCGATCTGTTTGTACTCTGAAACATCTTTAACGCTAATCAAATAATCTCCGTCCAATTCCTCGATTTGCGAAATGCTTACGAGCAGGAACCGCCCGTTCGCGTCCTGAAATTCACCGCGGAATCGGCGATACAATACCATTTCCCTATAAATCCGCAAGAAGTTTCTACGAACCGATAGTTGGAGATTGGCATGAAAAAAAAGCTGATAAAGCGTGCAGCCGATTAACGATCTTCTAGGGGCTTGTAGCATCCTCGACATCTGAACGTTTAGGAAACGTAAATTGCCTGCGCCGTCGAATAAAGCAATTCCGCTGTCCATATGCTGGAGAACGGTTTCAAATTTATTCGGATGCTCTTCTTCCATAGGCGCCGAATGAATCGCGCTGGCGCTAAGAAGCAATCGTTCCGCATCGGCCTCTTCTCTTGCCGCCGCCCCTTCCGGTAGACGCAAAGAAATAAGCAACTCCGTTATAAACAAAAGAGACCGGTGAACGAAAGTCATCCGGTCTTCGGGATCTGCATAGGAAAGCAGAAACTTCACGCTCTCTTCGTGATGCTCCAGAATGTCGTCGGCTGGCAAATGACTTAGTTCTCTCCATAATTCCCTTGTCTCAGGACGGACAAATTGTCCCCCGCTTCGAACAAACTCGGCAAGAATCGGAAAATAACGCGTTCTCCATCCGTCCATCTTGCATTCCTCCCATCAACAAAGCTGTTGCTATGGCAAGATCAAATTAATCAAATCATAGCCATTAAAGAGCAACACTGTCAACGGGAGAAGTTGTCGATCAATGACGAACGCTGAAATCAGTCATCATCCCTGTTCGAATGCCTATTCTGTTTAGCCTCATCGATCAGTCGATTCCATGATTCTTTCTTATCGCGTTTCTTATTTTCTCTCTTGCTTTTAGCCTCGTTATCGTCGTTGTCATCGGACTTATCATCCTGCTTATTATCGTCGATGCGTTTGCTCTTATCATTCTTCATGTTAGCCTTTTCGGGTTTATCTTCCTCGTCTTTTGTTCCGTCTTTATTTTTGTCCTTGTTGTCATCGTTGTTTTCTGCCTTGTTGTCTAGCTTGTTCTCCCTGTTACTTCTATCCTCGTTTTTACTCTTGTCTTCGTTTCTACTTTTGTCTTCATTTTTTCCCTTGTCTTCATTTTTGCCTTTGTCTTCGTTTTTACTCTTGTCTTCGTTTTTACCCTTGTCCTTGTTCTTGTCCTTGTTCTTGTCCTTGTTTTTGTCTATTTTCTCAACCTTGTTTTCCTTGTCTTCTTTCTTTTGCTCGTATTTACTCATAACCTTATTGACGCCTCCCCACGAAGCGGCAATTTTCTTGAGCGACTGGCTCTTCAAAGTTTCGATCGACAATTCGTGCCCCTGGCTTTTCGAGATGAGCCAGAAGGCCATCTTACCGGAAGAAACTCCGTTAGCCTCAGCCTCGTTTCGCACTTCCACGGGCAAGGAAATCGTCGTTACGTCAAGACTAACCGCCTTTTCAGGATTTCCCCGCTTAGTTGCATCGTTGAGAATTTGCGTCATTTTCCGCGTAACCTGTGTCTCCCATTGATCCCCTACCACTCTTACTGGAACGCTAGCAATTACGACTTCCCCGTCATCCAGCGTTAGGATATGCTTATCGACTAGCTTGCGGGCCAGTTCGTTCATTACCTTCTCCAAATCCTGACCACGATATTTCAAGCCTGCGATAATGACCTCAGCATCCTTATTAACCGCGCGCAGCTCTCTTACCCGTTCCTTGGCGTCCAGTCCCAGTTCTATGCTAGGGTTGATGTCCATTGTGACGTAAGCGACAACGGGAGGCGTTCGAAACATTAAAAAGCTTAACAGGACCAACACTAAAGCTGAAGCAAAAACACCAGCCTGCAACAACCGTTGCCGAACACGGGGAAGCGAACGAATAGCAACAGAATGGCTTATCTCTTCACCTACCTCGAACTGGGCTTGCCTTTTGACCCGTACGAATTGCCCATCCGGCGTTAACACGACAGCCGTTCTTTTATTCAGAGCCATAACCGTTCCCCGATTCATGGCGTTTCCCCCTTTCCGTAACGGTCCAATCCGATATATCCCTGTAAAAATGGATATGTGCCGTAAGCGATCAGACTGACGGCGATCAAATATTTGCGATGGCGCTCGGCCGTCTTCCGCGATATATCTTCAGCCTCGCATAGCTCTTTAATAGGCAACTGACGTTTCTCGCGAAGGAAGCGGAACATCGTCTCTTCGCTTGCCAATCTTCTTCCCATCCTCAGCAATGCTTCCCGAGAATCTTGATGGCGTGGAGAATGCTGGACCAAATCATTAAAAGTAATCCCATACAGTTCCATCTCTGCCGTTAGTGCTGCAATTTCCATTTTCCGCTCATCCGACGTTCGCTCTTGGTTATATGCCTCTATAGCTTGCGAGACTTCAATGTGGTTGATCTCGCCGCCGCCGTCTTCAGCTTCCGTATCGAAGGCGCTGTAGGGGACCACTGCGGCATGCCTGCTTTCTTGCCGGACGTAATCGATCAACCTCCGGTTAATAACCGTTTCAGAGAAACCCAAAAATAGCCTGCCGCCTTCGGGAGAATACCCGCTAATCGCTTCATTGAAAGCAGCTAACGCTACGCTGAAAGCATCATCTTGCTGCGGATCGATATATCGGCGAAAAAATCGGCTGGTTGTTTTTAAAACATATGGATGATATTGACGAATCAGCTCATTTCTCAGCTCATGGTCCCCATTCTGGATTTGCTCTACCATACGTTCTGGAGTTCGAGCCTCTGCGTTGTCCGGAGAACGAGCCGAATTACTCGATGAATGACGCCATTTTTTCCAAAGTACGAGCAGCACTCGCTCACCCCTTACTCATAACATTCGAATGACTGTCCGATTTTGAGGGGGTATCCCCCGACAATAAATAAAGGGACTACCCTAAGCAGAAGAGATCTACTTCAGGGCAGTCCTCAATGGTTTCATCTTCTATGCTTACACCAGCAGCCCTCTTAGATCGTGCCTCCTGGAGTTCGTTTCAATTTCAGTTTATGGCGCCTCTGGCTTAGAACGATCAGGCGTTTCTTCAATTGCTGTTCCCATTCGGAATCACCGATTTCCTTAGCGAATGTAAGCAAATCAAGCGACATATCGATCTGGCTTTGCACGATAAGCATTGGATCTTCGTCTTCGTTGTTGACGCAATTCTCGTGGAGGGCTTTGTCCGATTCATCCACATAATCATGGAAGTCGACTTCCGACGCTCCGTCGCCATGCGCATATTCGGCCAAAATTTCGTATTCATTCTCCACCAGATAGTGCACTTCGATACGGTGACAAACCGGACAGAACAATATCGGCACGTTGTGAATCCGAGTTCTATAGTGCTTTAACGTCCCCTTTGTTCCAATCATGCTAGCTCCGCAGCAGAAGCTCATCGCCTTCCCCTCCTTCAAAAGCATCCTTTATTCTTCTCACTATATTCTCTACCCATAAACACAATTCCTGCCGCTTTTACACTGCAAGAGACTAAAAACTCCCCGGAAATTTCTTCCGAGGAGCTTGCTTGATCAAGCTGATGTTATCACTTAGCGACGAGGTGCTTGTCGCCTGCTTTCCAGTTCATCGGGCACAAACCGCCGGATTGCAGCGCCTGCAGCACACGAAGGGTTTCTTCAACGCTGCGGCCTACATCGTTATGGTTTACGACTTGATATTTCAATTCGCCATCAGGATCGATGATGAACAGGCCGCGCAGCGCGATACCTTCTTCTTCGATCAGGACGCCATAGTCGCGAGCGACTTGCTTCGTAATATCCGCAGCAAGCGGATGGTTCAATTGGCCAAGACCGTTGTCGTTCTTAGGCGTATTGATCCAAGCGCGGTGGCTGTGTTTACTGTCTACGCTGACGCCGAGAACTTCGGTATTCAGTCCTCTGAAAGTTTCGGCCGCTTCGGATAGAGCCGTAATTTCCGTAGGACATACGAAAGTGAAATCAAGCGGATAGAAGTACAATACCAACCATTTGCCACGATAATCGGACAGCGATGCTTTACCGAAATCTTTGCCGTCTCCTAGCGCTGTTTCCAAAGAGAAATCCGGTGCCGGACGACCTACCAAACGCTCTGCCATCTTCAAAAAACCTCCTATAAGCCCGACCTTGTCGCCAGTGCTTTCTGTTTATTGCTCACGCTAAAAATCGTACCATTCACGGACAAACTAGTCAAGATGATAACAATTCTTTTTTTAGAATTATTATAATTAACGCGTTATAGCTGCAACGATCAGATCGCCCATAGCCGTCGTTCCGATCGCTTTGCTCTTATCGACTGCGATATCTCCCGTGCGATGTCCGGCATCAAGTACGTTCTTAACTGCTTTCTCGATTGCGGCTGCCGCTTCTTCGTAGCCAAAAGTAAGGCGGAACATTAGCGCGACCGACAAAATCGTAGCAATCGGGTTCGAGATGCCTTGTCCCGCAATGTCAGGAGCAGAGCCGTGGACAGGCTCGTACAATCCGAAGCTGCCTTCACCGAGCGAAGCGGAGGATAACATCCCGATTGAACCGGTCAGCATCGCTGCCTCGTCGCTCAGAATATCTCCGAACATGTTCTCCGTAACGATAACGTCGAAGCTCGACGGACGACGCAACAGCTGCATAGCGCAGTTGTCTACGAGTACATGCTCCACTTCAACATCCGCATATTCCGGCGCGATACGATTAACCGTTTCTCTCCATAGACGGGAAGTTTCCAGTACGTTCGCTTTATCTACGGAAGCCAATCTCTTGCTGCGTTTCTGAGCGACTTCGAACGCTTGGCGCACGATGCGTTCGATTTCCGTCACATTGTATACGCAAGTATCAACCGCTTCTTCGCCATGTGCGCCTTGACGACGGAATTTCTCGCCGAAGTAAATGCCTCCCGTTAGCTCGCGCACAACGATCAGGTCAGTGCCTTCTAGAACTTCGGGCTTCAGGGTGGAAGCGTCCTTCAAGCAATCGAAGACGACAGCAGGACGAATGTTAGAGAAAAGGCCAAGAGCTTTCCGAATGCCGAGCAATCCCGTTTCGGGACGAAGCTCTTTCGAGTTGTTATCCCATTTCGGTCCGCCTACCGCGCCAAGCAGAACAGCGTCCGCTTTACGGCACATTTCGAGTGTGTCTTGCGGCAACGGCGTGCCTCTTTCATCGATGGCGATACCGCCGAACAGGCCATGCTCAAGCTCGAATTTGTAGCCGAACAGTTCCTCCGTACGTTTCAATACTTTCTCGGCTTCCGCTACGACTTCCGGACCGATACCGTCGCCGGCGATGACGGCAATTTTTTTAACTTCTGACATGGTTATGATTCACTCCAATTTAGGTTATAGGTTGTCCATTGAGACTATCTCTCAATTGTAGTACATATGTGCCCAAGTGGCAAAATAGATAATAACTATGGATTCTATAGGCAATGACTATTAAAACAATGGACCTAACGGTGACTCTGTATACGTCGCCCAGTATAGTGTATCATGGCAGTTGACCTAGGAAAAAAATCATAAGACAATTCAGTTGTATCGCAAAATCGATCCGGATTAAGTGGGAGGATGGAAATGGACAGTATTATTCGATCTTATTTTGATAATCCAGACAATGAGGATAAAGACTTTCGGTACGAGGCCTACGTCCATATTATGAAAGCTACGGAAGAAGAAGTGGATTGGTCTTATGAAGTATGGGATCAATTAAAGGAAGATCTGGCTCATCCTGATAATCATCGAAGATCAAGGGCTGCGCAATTTCTTTCCAGTTTGGCCAAAAGCGATCCTGAGAAGAGAATACTCAGGGATTTCCCAGCCTTATGGGAAGTGACAAAAGATAAGATGTTTGTCACCGCAAGGCACAGCTTGCAATCGGTTTGGAAAATTGGTTTAGCCGGACCTGAACAAAAAGAGATGGTGGTCAGTCAGCTTGCTAATCGTTTTGATAACTGTAAAGACGAGAAAAATTATACTTTGATTCGATCCGATATTATTCAAGGTCTAAAAAAATTATATGATGAAGTCAAAGATGAAGAAATAAAACAAAAAGCGTTAAACCTGATTGAAACAGAGGAAGAAAGCAAGTATCGAAAAAAGCTTGCGGCTCTATGGAGAACGTAATGAGGGTACTGGTTAACGAAGAGTAAATTAAGAGTAAATGAAGAGGAGTAAACCATCGGAGCATTATACTCCCTTGGTTTACTCCTCTGTTGTTCCTCATCCTCACTTCACCAGTACGCTCTCCATCGCTTGATTTAACCGTTTCATCCCATTGACGGTACCTTCGAGATCATTATGGGTGAAGTTGAGCCGCATCGTGTTTTTCTTAGCGTCTTCGTCCGCGAAGAACGAAATTCCCGGTACGAATGCAACGCCCAAATCGACTGCCGTCTTGAGCAAGTCTGCAGTATCGACCGATTCCGGCAGCTCCAACCAGAAGAACATGCCGCCCTTTGGCTCGTTCCACACGACGCCCGGCCATTGCTGCTCGCGCAGCAGGTCTGCCATCTGGCGCATGCGAGACTCGTATTCCTTACGGACGAACTCGATGTGACCGTCCAGATCGAAATGCTCCATCAATTGATACAGCGTTTGCTGATCGAGCGAACTGGAATGTAAATCAGCAGCCTGCTTGGCGCGAGCCATATGGCGGATGATTTCGGGATCGGCCATGACCCAACCCGTCCGAAGCGCGGGTGCCACGGTTTTGGAGAAAGTACTCGTGTAGACGACGCAAGAACCGTTTGGATGCTCATCTAAGGAAAAGATCGACGGGTACGTTACCGATGCATCTCCGAACTTCAATTCGCCGTAAGGATCATCCTCCAGGATGAGCGTATCGCTCTCCCTGCACAGCTTAAGCACGCCTTTACGACGCTCCAGGCTCCAAGCCTTGCCTGTTGGGTTGGAGAACGTAGGAATAACGTAAATCATTTTCGGACGGTACTGCTTCAGCTTGGCCGCCAAGTCGTCCAAATCCATTCCGTCATTGTCCGTATCTACGGATATCAGGGTAGCGCCATAAGAACGAAACACCTGCAGCGCGGATAAATAGGTTGGTCGTTCCACCAAAATCACGTCGCCTGGATCGATATAAATCCGGGTCAGCAAATCGATGGCTTGCTGCGATCCTGTCGTCAACAGCATGTCGTCCGGAGTTACGGTTACCCCTTTGCGCGCCATCCAACCGCAGATGCTCTCGCGAAGCGGCAAGTAGCCTTCCGTTAGACCGTACTGCAATGCCTTGTTGCCTGCCGCCAGCACCCGCTGGAAAGCTTCCCCGATCGCAGCGACCGGGAAATGCTCCTCGGCGGGCAAACCGCCGGCGAATGAAATGATCGATTTTCTTTGCGTCAGCTTCAAAATTTCACGGACCGCCGAGGAGGAAAAAGTGCCCAATCTCGCGGAAAATTGATAGTTCATCTGTCGCTCCCCATTCCTGAACTGTTAAATCAACGTGACGTTGTCTCGGCGATTGCGGGTTGGCGCGTTGCGCTTGTCGATAAGCCTGTTCAACGCATCGACGTAAGCGCGCGCGCTGGCTTCCAAGATATCGGTACTCACTCCGCGGCCTTGCGCGGAAGAATCCTCTTGCTTAAGAACAACGTGGACTTCGCCTAACGCATCGGTCCCGTCGGTTACGGATTTAATCGTGTAATCGTCGAGCTCCACGGTTTCGCCGGTAAGCGCATCGATCGCATGATAGATCGCATCCACCGTACCGTTGCCTTCGGATTCGTGTTTCACGATTCCTTGAGTAGTTTTGAGCGTTACCGTCGCTTTCGGAGTCGAATGGCTGTCGAAGGAAACAACAAGCTGTTCCAGCGCGAACACTTCGGGGGTCTCGATGATTTTCTCCTCAAGAAGCGCGCGGATATCTTCATCGCTGACGGTTTTCTTACGGTCCGCGACATCCTTGAATTTACCGAAAGCCGCATTCACTTGATCTTCCGTCAACTGCTCGTATCCAAGATCGATCAGCTTCTCCCGGAAAGCATGGCGTCCGGAGTGCTTGCCAAGAACAAGCTTGCTATCCCTTAGCCCGATCGTATCCGGAGAAATGATCTCGTACGTCGTTTTCTCCTTCAGCATGCCATCCTGATGAATTCCGGACTCGTGCGCGAACGCATTGGCGCCGACGATCGCTTTGTTGCCCGGTACGACCATACCCGTAAGCTTGCTGACCAAACGGCTTGTGCGGGCAATTTCCTTCAAATTCAAGGTCGTTGTCGCTTGGAAATATTCCGCCCGGGTCGCAAGCGTAAGCGCCACTTCTTCCAGTGACGTATTGCCGGCGCGTTCGCCGATTCCATTGATCGTACCCTCGATTTGATCCGCTCCGTTGAGGATGGCAGCCAAGGCGTTTGCCGTAGCCATCCCCAGATCATCATGACAGTGCGCGGACAACTGAATGTTCTCGATTCCCGGCACGTTTTCTTTTAGAGTCTTGAAAATATTACCGTATTCATAAGGCGTCAAATAGCCGACTGTATCGGGAATGTTCACGACGGTCGCTCCCGCTCTAATAGCCACTTCGGTTACTTGGCATAGGAAATCCAGTTCGGTACGTCCGGCATCTTCCGGAGAAAACTCGACTTTATCGAAAAACTGTTTCGCGTAACGAATCATCCGCTCCGCCGTCTCCAGCACTTGCTCCTTCTCCATCCGCAGCTTGTGCTTGCGATGGATCGGCGATGTTGCGAGGAACAGATGGATTCCAGGGTCGCGCGCACCCTTCAGCGCTTCGCGAACTGCATCCACGTCCTGTTCCCGCGAACGGGCAAGTCCGATTACGGTTGCATTCTTCACGGCGAGAGCAACCGCGTGCACCGCCGCCAAGTCGCCAGGGGATGCTATAGGAAAACCTGCTTCTATCCGATCTACTCCTAGCCTTTCCAACTGCAAGGCGATTTCAACTTTTTCCTGAGTGTTCAGGTTAACGCCGGGAGATTGCTCTCCATCCCGAAGCGTCGTATCAAAAATATAAATTTTTCTCATGGTAGGGTCGTGCCCGCACCTCCTGAAGCATTTCATGACTTTGTTCAAATTATAACATAATCTATTCGCGGTACACGCCGTTTTCTGATCACATTAGACGCCGGTTCTTTAACAAAAACCCCGGCTATGCTATGCCGGGGTTTCCTATGAGCTTATTGCCTTATTACTTCGTGATCCAGTGCATCATGCCGCGCAATTGAGCGCCAACCACTTCGATCGGGTGCTCAGCTTCGTTACGTCGAGTAGCCGTAAGGAATGCGCGTCCGGATTGGTTCTCAAGGATGAAGTCGCGAGCGAATTTACCTTGTTGGATATCTTCGAGTACGCGTTTCATTTCTTTTTTCGTCTCATCCGTTACGATGCGAGGGCCTGTTACATAGTCGCCGTATTCAGCCGTGTTGGAGATGGAGTGGCGCATGGAAGCCAATCCGCCTTCATACATCAGGTCAACGATCAACTTCAATTCGTGCAAACATTCGAAGTAAGCCATTTCAGGAGCGTATCCCGCTTCGACCAGCGTTTCAAAACCGGCTTTAACGAGCGCCGATGCACCGCCGCAAAGAACAGCTTGCTCTCCGAACAAGTCGGTTTCGGTTTCTTCGCGGAAGGAAGTTTCGATAACTCCCGCGCGAGTACAGCCGATGCCTTTGGCATAAGCCATACCGATGTCGAATGCTTTGCCCGTTCCGTTCTGGTGAACGGCGATCAATCCCGGTACGCCGAAGCCTTCAACGTAAGTGCGGCGAACCATGTGGCCTGGGGATTTAGGAGCAACCAGAAGGACGTCCGCATCCGCAGGAGCTACGATTTGACCGAAATGAACGTTAAAACCGTGGGAGAACATAAGGGCTGCGCCTTTTTTCAAGTTTGGCTCGATTTCGTTCTTGTATACGCTCGCTTGCGTTTCATCCGGCATGAGAATTTGCACAACATCCGCTTTACGGGTTGCATCTGCAACAGAAAGCACTTCGAAACCATCATTGCGCGCGCTGTCCGCGGATTTACCGGAGCGAAGTCCGATAATAACGCTAAGACCGCTGTCGCGAAGGTTTTGCGCTTGGGCATGTCCTTGGCTGCCGTAGCCGATTACCGCGATTGTTTTGCCTTTAAGAACGCCAAGATCGGCGTCTTTCTCATGAAATAAATTAACTGCCATTGAATTGTGTTCCTCCTTAAAATGATTAAAAGATAATTTGTCGACCCTCGAAGCGGGCGTTCCAAGAGAGATCTCCGTTGCCGGCCTTTCTCTCCTCGAACACCCGCTCCGAGCGGGCGCTGAAAATACTTCTCTATTCTACACTATCTGACGCCTCTATTCATCGCCGTCACGCCCGTGCGCGAAAGCTCGCGAATGCCGTAGGGCTTTAACAATTCGATCATGGCATCGATCTTCTCGGTATCGCCGACAACCTGAACGATCAAAGTCGTTGGGCCGATATCGACAACCGCGGCGCGGAACGTCTCCACAATACCGAGAATTTCCGGACGCGCCGAAGGTTCCGCTCCGATCTTAATCAAGCCGAGTTCCCGGCCGACCATCGGATTGCCGCTGACGTCAATGACTTTAATAACGTCGATCAGCTTGTACAATTGTTTCTGGACTTGCTCCAGCGTATGATCATCTCCGGTAGTAACGATGACCATACGGGATAATCCCGGTTCTTCGGATGACCCGACGGTAATGCTCTCAATGTTGAAGCCGCGGCGGCCGAACAGGCCTGACACCCGTTGCAGCACGCCGGGCTGGTCGTTCACGAGAATCGCTATCGTATGTTTACGGTTCATTCGGAATCCCCCATCAGCATCTCTCCAATTGTCGAACCTTGCGTGACCATCGGGAACACGTTCTCATGCTTGCGAACGACGAATTCCACGACGGCTGGCCCGGGATGCTGCAATGCTTCGAGCCATGCGCTGCGCGCTTCTTCCTTGTTCGAAGCACGGAATGCTTTAACCCCGTAAGCTTCGGAAAGCTTTACGAAGTCAGGGCTACCTGCAAGGTCGATATGGCTGTAGCGGTTATCGTAAATGATCTCCTGCCACTGTCGTACCATTCCAAGCACTTGGTTGTTGATAATCGCGACTTTGACCGGAATGTTGTTAATTGCGCAGACAGCCAGTTCCTGCGCGCACATTTGCATTCCGCCGTCTCCGTTAATGGAGACGACCGTCCGGTCCGGATTGCCCATCTGGGCGCCGATCGCGGAAGGGAACCCGAAGCCCATCGTGCCCAATCCTCCGGATGTAACCCAGGACCGCGGCTTGTTTAACGGATAATATTGCGCTGCCCACATCTGATGCTGACCAACGTCCGTCGTTACGATAGCATCGCCTTTGGTCGTTTCGTGAATCATCGATACGACCCATTGCGGCTTCAGTTCAACTTCGGAATCCTTGTATTTGTTAGGCTTCATTGCTTTCCACTGGCTGACCTGAGCACGCCATGCATCCGCTTTGTCCGCGCGTTTCGCGCCGGCATTGGCCAGTTGGAGAACCGCTTTAACATCTCCTACGATCGGAATCTCGGTTGGAACGTTCTTGCCGATCTCCGCAGGATCGATATCGATATGGACGATTTTAGCGTGAGGCGCAAAACCTTTGAGCTTCATTGTTACTCGGTCATCGAACCTTGCGCCGATGTTGATAAGCAGATCCGCATTTTGAATGGCTGTGTTCGCCGTATACGTCCCGTGCATTCCCGGCATCCCCATGTGAAGCTCGTTCCCGCTTGGGAAACCTCCTAGACCGAGCAATGTCGTTGTCGTCGGAATGCCCGTTTTCGTAACGAATTCGTACAATTCCTCATGCGCTCCGGAGTAAATTACGCCACCCCCGGCAAGAATGACGGGCTTCTCGGCCTTCTCGATCGCGCGCAGCATCTTTTCCACTTGCATCTTGTTCGGTTGAACCGTCGGATTGTACCCGCGCAAGTTCACCTCTGTTACCGGCTGAAACAAAATCTTCTCCGCGGATACGTCCTTAGGAATATCGATAAGCACCGGACCTTTACGCCCGCTATTCGCAATATGGAAAGCTTCATGGATCACGCGAGGCAGGTCCTCCGCCTTGCGTACCAGATAACTATGTTTAGTGATTGGCATCGTAATGCCGACGATATCGGCTTCTTGGAAGGCATCCGTACCGATGAAGCTAGTCGCTACGTTACCCGTAATGACAACGAGCGGCACGGAATCCATATATGCGGTTGCGATCCCCGTCACCAGGTTCGTTGCTCCCGGCCCGGAAGTAGCTATACATACGCCCACCTTGCCAGTAGAACGCGCATATCCGTCTGCCGCATGGATCGCTCCTTGCTCATGGCGCGTCAGAAGATGCTGGAAATCGCTAAAGCCGTGCATGGCGTCGTAGATGAAGAGAACGGCTCCGCCCGGATATCCGAAGACGCACTCGGCTCCCTCCAGTAACAAACTGCGAAGCAGTATTTCCGACCCCGTGATGACTTCCGGCTTGCTCCACTTCTCGATTAATTCTTGCTTGGACTTCAATGTAACCCCTTGTGTGCTCATCCTTACTCCTCCTTTCTACAAATAAAAAAGCCCTTCATCCCAACGCCAATATGGCTGTCTTGGGACGAAAGGCTGTTGCTTCCGCGGTACCACCCGAGTTTGCCGCACATCTCGCGATGACGGCCTTATAAAGTATGCTTCCCTCTGACATAGTCAGGGAATATTTCATACCTTAAGCGCAATAACGTGCGCCAATCCGATTCTCCCTAATGACCCTTTCGGGCGTTCAGGCGAACAGCTCCGAGGAGACTTCGCGTACAGGGGTTAAGGCATCGGTCTCAGCTAATCCGACACTCTCTGAGCATAAGAGCCCCATCGCTTTTTCCTCATCACGGCCATTTGTATTTCAGTCGATTTAGCATCAATTATATTCTTCGCCAGGCCATTCGTCAATACACAACTTCGCCGTTACCGTTCAAACACCTTGTTCATACGTTGTACAATCGGCATTCAGCAAAACTGACTTAACCGAGGACATAAGAACAGGGGATGAATCCCGCATGATTCGATGGCGACAACAAGGTGACGATAAAAGCATTGTAGCGCTTGTTCGTACGCAGTTAGTTCCGATCTCTCCGTGGCAGCATCCCCGGGACAGCCGATTACATTACGAAATTACCCGCCGGCTGCGCAGGGGCGCTACATTAGTCGCTGCCCGGTCCAGGAGAAGCACTCCGTTTGGGTTTCTGCATATGGAATTTCGCGGCACAACTTTATTTATCGACTTGCTTGCGGTTGATTCAACGGCTCAGAATAAACATTGGGGTACGGAGCTTATGGCACGCGCAGAGCAGTATGGACGCAAAAAGGGCTGCACAATATCCCAATTGTTCGTCGATGAAGGAAACACGCGCGCGCTCCGCTTCTACCATCGCCTCGGTTATCAAACCCTTCGAACGATCTATGCATTAAAAGTCATCGAACTAGTCAAACCTCTAAACTATTTTTGATTTTACCACAGAGAAACGCGCACCTCCCAATTCCGATGCTTCATATTTAAGCTCGGCTTGCAGGCTCTCCGCTATTCGTCGGCAAATGGAGAGTCCTAGACCCGTCTGACCGGACTCGCCCTTGAAATAGCGGTCGAAAATCCGGTTTTGCCATTCGGCTGGGACTCCTTCCCCGTCATCCTCTACGGCAAGAAACCACCCTTCTTTATCCGTTCCGAATGAAATGCGAACCTCTGTTGCCGCATAACGAATCGCATTTTGCAGAAGATTGATCAGAAGTTGAAAAAGCTGCTCCGCAGCGACCATGATGATAACTTCCCGTTTCGTCCATGTGATCTGAACCCCTTGGTCGGCAGCATTGGTGGACAATAATTCGCTTGCTTGACTTGCCATCTCGTTTAGATCGACCGGCTGTTCCTCATGCGGGAGTTCCGGGTTTTCCAGTCTGGTTAGCTCGAGAAGCCGATCTACCATTCGAATCAATCTATAAGACTCTTCCGTTATGATGGAAAGCCCCTTCTCCTGAGACACGACTTGATCCTTAATCGCGTTAGCGTATCCTTGAATGGACATCAACGGCGTGCGAAGCTCATGGGATACATTTTGCAAGAAATCAATCTGGTGCTCATGGTGGTTGCGAATTCGACCCGACATCGATTGCAGCGTAAGCATCAGTTCGTCGATTTCAGTCGCTCCTACCCGAGTTACCGTGAGCAACCCCCGATAGGGATCATAACGATTAACGGCTTCCTTCAGCTTAACGATCGGGCGCGTGATTTTCCAAATCAGCAGAAAACCGATGACGTACAAAATCAGACTGCTTACGGTAATAGAAGCAAAAACAAGAAGGAGTGCCTCATTAAACATGCGCTTTAATATTTTTTCCGGCGTGTAAAGAACAACTGTATATCCTTCCGTTTTTTGCAGTACATACATCACTTTGTTTCCTTGCAGCATATCGCGTCCATACTCTTTACTCAGCTGAAGGACTGGAGGGTTGCCGATAAAGTCCTCATTGCTTGCGGCTGCTACAATCCCCGAAGCATCTACCACATAAAAATCTGCGTTAAATTGATGATTCTTAAATCGAAGCGTCAAATCGCTCGGCTCCAAATCATCGGGGCTTCCGCCCTCCAGAATGCTAACGGCTTTATCAAGCTGGAGCAGTAATTGATTTTTAGTTTGATCGACAAGCATTCGGTAAACGATGTGGGAGCAGAATCCAACCGTCACGACTACCGAAAACACCATTACGAGCATCATCGACCACAAAATTCGGGCTCTTAGCGATTTCACGTCGTTTCCACCGTGGCCTTGTAGCCATAACCCCAAACCGTGTCGATACTAATCCCTGTGGCCAAATCGAGTATTTTTTTTCGAAGACGTTTAACCAACTCATCGACTACCCGAACATCGCCAAGGAAATCGTAATCCCAAACTTGACGAATGACCTGCTCTCGGCTAAAAGGACGATTGGGATTTCTCGCAAAATGCAGCAAAAGCTCAAATTCACGAATCGTAAGCGACAACTCCGGCCCATTCTCTATCTGTACCTTTCGGTACTCCTCTGAAATCAGCAGATTTCCTGCCCGAATAGGCGGCTTTAGAGCTTCCGTTCGCGGAGTTTGATAAGATTCAACCAGACGCATCATGGATCTGACTCGGCCTACCAATTCGCGGGGATGGAAGGGTTTCCCCAGAAAGTCGTTGCAGCCAAGCTCCAGCCCCATAATGCGATCCATCTCTTCTCCCCTCGCCGAAACCATAATAATTGGCATTTCACTGAAGCTTCGAATTAAGGTTAGCAGTTGCAGGCCGTTGATGCCGGGCATCATTATGTCCAAGATAAGGCAATCCGGTGATTCCTTCTTGATCCGTTCGATCAGTCCGTCACCGCTGAAAAATTCCTCGACCTCGTGCCCGTCTTTCTTCAAGTACTCCGATATCAATTGGCAAATATTCCGATCATCGTCCACAACGATTATACGGGACATGACAAGCCTCCTAACGTACCATGGGCCGACAAACGATGGTTTTCCCTAAGATTACTACTCAGTACATAAAAAAGAAAGGCGGGAACTAAGCTTCCCGCCTTTGTAGTTCTGATGAATTGCCGTTATTGCGAAAGATTACTTCGTGGCAGTTGTTTTCTTGACGGGAACGGCTGGCTTCGGTGCTGGCTTGGTTGTTGGCTTCGGTGCTGGTTTGGTTGTTGGCTTGGTTGTGATATGTTTTTTATGCTTTTTATGTTTAATGATCTTATGTTTGGTAACCTTGTGTTTCACAGCAGGTACTTTTTCCGTTTTGCCTTTATTCGGATCTTCTTTTTCAACTTTCGGTTTGACTGCAGCGGTGCTTGATTTCGTTGTTGCCTGAGTGCTGCTCGTTCCCGCTTTCGCTGTTGTCGAGGCCGTTGTGCCGGATGCCGCGAAGGCGCTTCCCGCACCCGTGATAAGCAGTGCCGAGGAAAGGACGGCGATCAATGTTTTCTTCGTTTTGAACATGTTCTACACTCCCTTTTTGTGTTTGTGTTGATTACAATTTTAATTTTACCCGGCAATTGTGAGAGTTCTATAAATCCAATAGGAGAAAAGTAAGAGAAAATATCGAGTGCATCTCGCATATGTACCAATAGCCCCGAACATGCAGAAAGAGAGTACCGATAAGGCACTCTCGCAAAGCTCCGCTGATGCTTCAGCTATTCAGTTTCCACTTACCACCAGCCAAAGCCACCACCGAAGCCATCAAAACCAAAGCCATCAAATGTGTCAATAGCAAGTACATCAAATAACAAAAGCGGGAATATGGCTTTTGTCTGAACCTTTTTACCTTTCGGCTGCTCAAGGACTAACTGATCCCCGCTCACACGGACAAGTTTGCCCGAGACTGCCGAACCATCTTTACGCACCGCATAAATGCTTTTACCCACCATCTTCTGGGCTTGCGAACGAGTAATATGCGCCAATTGTATAAACCTCCTTCCTGGTTGTTTTGTAGCTTATGGAAAAGGAGCTGGTCCTGCATGTACCTCTGTCCGCCTGCGGAAAAATGGGGCTATGATCCCGGAAAAACACGTAAAGGGCCCCGGTTTCCCGGAGCCCTTGCTTGTACGCAAATTACGCGTTGATTTTTTCTTTGGCAGCGCCGGCTAGCGAATTGAACGCGCCGATGTCGTTCACGGCTAGGTCGGCAAGCATTTTGCGGTTTACTTCGATACCGGCCAATTTAAGGCCATGCATCATCTTGCTGTAAGACAGGCCATTCTGGCGAGCCGCGGCGTTAATACGCACGATCCACAATTTGCGGAAGTTCCGTTTCGTCTGACGACGGTCGCGGTATGCGTACATAAGGGATTTCATTACTTGTTCTTTAGCTTTCTTAAACAGGCGATGTTTCGCGCCCCAGTAACCTTTTGCCAATTTCAACATTCTATTGCGACGACGGCGCGTTACGAATCCGCCTTTGACTCTTGCCATGATTCATTACCTCCCGGAAGTGTTCATATAACGATGTTGACGATTATTTAAGGTTGCCAAGTTGTTGCTGCAGACGACGAACGTCGCCTTGAGCCATCAACGGCTGACCAGCCAATACGCGTTTTGCGCGTCCCGATTTGTGGGACAGCAAATGATTCTTATAAGCTTTGTACCGTTTTACTTTACCTGTTCCGGTAATTTTGAAACGATCTTTCAAGCTGCTATGAGTTTTCATCTTAGGCATGAGTTGTATCCTCCTGTCAGTGGGCTTTCGGAGCCAAAATCATAATCATGCTGCGGCCTTCCAGCTTAGGCATGCGCTCTACAATACAAATTTCTGCTACTTCGTTCGCGACCCGCTCCAAGATCTTCTGACCGAGCTTCGCGTGCGTGATTTCACGACCGCGGAACCGAACGGAACATTTGACCTTGTCGCCTTCATTCAAGAACTTCACGACGTTACGATACTTCGTCTGGTAGTCATTCTCTTCAATGTTAGCACGAAACCAAACTTCTTTGAGGTCGACGATTTTTTGATTCTTCCTGGCTTCCTTTTCTTTCTTCTGCTGCTCATAACGGAATTTCCCGTAGTCCATAATGCGGCACACCGGCGGTTTCGCCTGCGGTGCTACGTTAACTAGGTCAAGATTCGCGTCAATTGCCATCTGCATCGCTTCACGAAAAGGTTTGATACCGATTTGTTCGCCTTCAGGGCCGACCAGTCGGACTTCCTTCGCCCGGATTTCCTCGTTGAGTTGATGATCCTTGCTAATAATGTTCCACCTCCGAAATAAACTGTCGATTAAGTTGTGGGTAAAAACAAAAAAATACGAGTCGCATTGACCCGCATCCTAGTCCTAACGTTAACGGTCATGCAAGGAAACCGAAGTTCCTGCAATCGCCGTATCTCGTCGGCTACGCATACCCGTCAGCAATTGCCGATCAGGTGAGAAGCGGGTGCTTCTGCTTGTGCGTGCTGAATAATTTACATAAATCAGTCACAACGAACACTATATCATGCTGCACATGGGATGTCAACGCTAAATCACCGGTATTGCCATAGCGACATTAAGACTTCAATTTCTTACCTTCCGCTAGCATCTGGACCGCCTTGGCGATCCTTGAATGCCAAGTCGCTTCCCGCTTCGCGTCCTCTATCCAATTTACGTACTCTTTCCTATAGGAATACGCTAAAGCAGCCCAAAACCTATTCGCCGCCTCATGAACCGCAAGCTCGGCTTGCAGATCATCCGGAGCTTCGACTATCCGTTCATCCGTATCCGCGGACAAGTTTACCATAACTTCGTCTCCAACGGAGACACCCGCCGCCTCGCGCAGCTCGCCGCCAACGACCAAGTAATGAGTGCCATCGCCGCGCGGCATCAGCGTACTCCGAAAGACGGCACCGTTCACCGTTCCCCTCACCCGAACCTGCCCTTTGCTCCCGAATATCGATTCCGCATCAAATGGAACATCTACATAAATCCATGTACCTACACCGGGCGGTCTTAACAGAGGGCCTTTGAACGTTCTGGATTCCACCAAGAGATTGCCTCCCCGCTTTTATCACAATCAGCGCTCAATGCTTATACCCGTGATTATACAACAAATCCCCGGAGAGAGTCCGAGGATCCGCTGCGATTACATCTGTTTGCCTTGTACTTCTTCCAGCCGGATAACACGGGTATGCTCCGTGTGGCTCCAGGTTTTGTTGTTCTGCGTGAAGAAAGCGTAGAACGTAATCGGCCACCATGTAAAGAAGAAAATCGGAAACATAACGAGCTTAAGGTAAATGCGCCAATTCACTTTCTCCAGCAACATGGCAAGCGGGACCTGCAAGTAAATGTAAATGGAAATCGGTATTGCCAGCCATGCAGGCGCAATGGAATAAATAGAATCGAAATGCGCTTCGCCCGGCAGCAAAAGATCAAACCAGAGCGTGGCGGTAATTAAGAAACCGAGCAGGAAGTTGTATGCGTTAAAAACGTATAGCGCCGCATCGATCTTAACCATGCTGCGTTCCTTGATTCCCTGCCACAGAAGCGGAAGCATGTAACGGCGAGTAATATCGAAATGCCCTTGCATCCAACGAAGACGCTGACGGGAAGAGGCCTTAAACGTAATCGGCTTCTCGTCGTATACGCGCGCATCGTAGTTGAATTTAGGATAAATATCGCGTTGAATGCAACGAATCGTGAATTCCAAGTCCTCGACCAGGCTCGTCGCTCCCCAACCCATTTCCTTCAGCAGCTTTGTCTCGAAACACATGCCCGTTCCGCCGAGAAAGTTGGAAAGTCCCAAGTTATAACGCGGCATTTGCCATAAACGGTTGCAAAACCAATAGTTGATTCCATTCGCGGCACTGACCCAAGAGTCGTTCGGGTTTTTCGTGTCCAAGTAACCTTGAATGACCCGATGTCCGTTGCAAAGATCTTCGTTCATGTGTTGCAGGAAGTTGGTTGCCACTAGGTTGTCTGCATCGAACATGACAATGGAATCGTATTGCTTAGGATTTTTCCATAATTCCTTAAGCATCCATTCGATGGCAAAGCCTTTTCCCCTTTGATTAGGGTTAAAGCGTTCGCAAGCATGAACCCCTGGGTATTTGCGTACAATATCCGCCGTCCCGTCCGTGCAGTTATCGCAAATAACGAAGATGTCGAACAGCTCGCGAGGGTAATCCAATTTAAGTAAATTTTCAATCAAGGCTCCGACAACGGCTTGTTCATTGTGGGCGGCAACCAATAAGGCAAACGACTTTGTCGGCTTATGGGTAATGCGCTCTCTCTTGCGGTACCATCCAAAAAAAGACAAAATGACTTGATACGCGCCAATCAGGAAAAATAACACCTGAACAACCAAAAGAAGATTGTTGAACATATTCGGTTGTACCCCCTAGATCCCTTTTTCTTTTTTTTGTTTTTCTCTCTAAATTGACTTGTTATTTTTCTCAGGAGCACCTTCTAAAAGACACTTTCTTGATTCTGTCCATTTTGCGTTCATTTGTCAAAAGGGCATTCCCCCCATATTTGCGGCTTACAGCCAAGATGCGGGGTTCTCGGCAACGGAGCATCGCAAGCGGCGGGAATTGCTACGTCTCAGCGCAGCTTTTCATCGATTTCCATTCTTTTTCTATCCGGAGACCTATGCCCTGTTCACAGTAAATTAACGATTGGGAAACTCATAAAGTTGCAGTTAACGTACCTATCGCATCGTCGACGCTCGCCTTCAACCCTTTAAACACTTCATCCCACGAACGATATCCCGCTTCGTGAACGCCTGCCGCAGACAACCTTGCCCGCAAGGAAGCGTCTTTGTACAATCGCTCTAACTTGTCGGCAAACGCAGTTACATCCCCCGGCTGGCAGAGCAGGCCGTTCTCGCCGTCCCGAATGGTGTCCGGCACAGCCCCTCCAGCCGCGCCTACTACGGGCAACCCGCATGCCATCGCTTCTAACACCACGTTGCCGAAAGTTTCCGTCGCCGAAGGAAATAACATCACGTCCGAAGCTGCCATCCATTGCTGAAGCCGGTTTTGGGGAATGGCACCGAGAAATCGCGCTTGAATGCCTCGCCGTAAGGTCAATGCCTTGATATCGTTTGCCGCAGGACCATCTCCGGCAACAACAAACTCCACGTCAGCGCCCGTTCTCGAAGCAAACCGGTCAACCGCCTCCACCGCCACTTCCGTTTGCTTCTCCGGTGCCATTCGTCCGGCATACAGCACGATAAAGCGCGAGGTTGGCATGCCGACCTCATTAAGCAACGCCTCACGATCTACAACTGGGTGAAACCGTTCCGTATCGACGCCGCGGCTCCAGATTTCAAGCCCTTCCCATCCATCCCTGCGGCACTCCTCCAAAACCGATCTCGAAGGCACATATATTCGTTTGCAAGGGCGGTGAAACCAATGCAAATATCTCCATAAAAGTTTACCCATCCATTGAAGATTGTAAAACGGCAAATATCGCACAAAATGAGTATGGTGCGAGGCAACTAGTGGAAATCTGTGTTTAATCGCCAAATGCCGACCTGCTACGCCCGTGCCGAATGGTGTCGCGACATGAATTACCGTCGGTTTGAAATTCAGCAGTTTGCGCTCGACGCTCCCGGTCTGGGGAACCGCAAGCCTGCATTCCGGATAGAGAAAGAACGGCAAGCTTGTCAGCCTTTCCGCAACTTCCGATACCGTCTTCTCCCCGCGCGGCCTCGCAGGCGCGAACACAAGGCATTCGATGCCTTGCTTGCGCAAATACCCGATCCAGCGTTCCAATGTCTTAGCTACACCGTTAATCTCCGGAAAATACGTATCCGTAAATAAAGCCAATCGGATTTCTGACATGGGTAATCCCTCCCCGTCGGTTTCCTCCATTTTACATAAAGGACGTTATCGGGATGTCAAATCATCCTTTAATACTGGCTTAATAATTGAGTTGTATGCTTAATGCAGGAAGAATAATCAGTACCTGGCAGGCTGATCAGCCCGCTTACAAAAGGAGAGGGAATATGAGCCGAATATACCGCATGCTTCAGGAAGTCGAACGCCCATTATTCCTGCATGTCAACATTCGTTGGAACCGTTCCGCATTGAACTGGCTCTTCTATACTTTGTCCCTAATCGCTGGAGCTACCTTTAGTCTCTGCATCTCGCTGGCTGCCGGCTTATTCGCGCCGGAACCGTGGAGCGAAGCCGGTTGGACGGCCTTTGCAGCAGTGGTGGCCAGCCATATCCCCGTTGCCATCGCCAAAAGAAGCGCGCCAAGGCTGCGCCCGTATCAGGTGTTTCCGCAAATCAACACGAATCGCCATCCCCTCAAAGACCCTTCGTTCCCGTCCGGCCACACGACGGCGGCTTTCGCGATGCTGACGCCCTGGATGCTCACGGAGCCCTTGCTTATCCCCATATTGTTGCCGATCGGAATCGGCGTTGCCTTATCGCGCATCTACTTCGGGCTTCATTTCCCGAGCGATACGGTAGCCGGCGCATTGCTCGGAAGCACGACTGCCCTGTTACTTTCGCTGTGGATTTAAGCCCTTATACAAAATAACGTGCTTGCCCCAGGGCAAGCACGATTATTATAACGGCCGTACCCGGCTCTCACCCGGGTACGGCCGCTTGCTGTTTATTCGTCAGTGTCCGAGTCCGTATCCAAATCCGAATCGTCACCCGACTCATAGTTCCGCGTGCTGCCTCTGCGAGCTTGTTCCTCCAAGTCCTCCGCCACTTGGCGTCTGTGTTCCTGTTGAACTTTAGCTCCGATAACCGCTTCGAGCCGATAAATCGGCATTCCCTTGCCAACGAATTTCGTCTCGTATTCGGTAAGAACGAGATCGTCCCGAACTCCGTTGCGATGCAAGTCCAACGAAATATTGCGCATCTGATATTCGACATCGGAGAAGCTATTGAGCGAGAATTCAAACAAGGTCAGCGAATCCGTCTTGAAGTGGATTTCCCCGATGTCGCTTAGAACTTCCTTGTATTTCATTAGAAAACGAGGGTGAGTGAGCCTTCTCTTGCCATGCTTCGACTTCGGCCATGGATCGCTGAAGTTCAAATAAATGCGCTCTAGCTCCCCCGGTTCGAACATTTTCTCGAGGAATTCCACGTTTCCCCTTACGAGAGCCAAGTTCGGAACTTCGTCGGCGCCCTTCTCGTTTTTCCACAAAGTCCGCGCTTTCTCGCTGCCTCGTCGCAGCAATTCGTCGTAAATATCCATCCCGATATAATTAATCTCCGGGTTGTTCACGCTCATCCGGCTGATAAACTGGCCTTTGCCCATGCCGCACTCGATGCGAATCGGATTGTCGTTGCCGAAAAACTCGTGCCAACGCCCTTTCAACTTCTGTGGCTCAAGCACGACCAGGTCCGACTGACGCTCCAAGCTTTCCCTTATATTTTTTCTGCCGCGAAGTCTCATCCCTTAATCCTCCCGCAACGCTCGGTTGCCTATCGTTAATGAATCCTATTTTGCCCAATGTGCCGCCCGTTGTAAAGGGAGGTTTCCACAATAAACCACTCTTTTCGGAACCGTTTTCCTTGGAAACCGGGCATATTACTGAAAAGCGCTCTAAAATAAAGACTTCAGGAGGAACTTTATTGATGAGAAAATCGGTTTTATTGTTTGTTCTCGTCGCTCTGGCAGCAGTATTTGCGCTAAGCGCATGCGGGAATAGCAAAAACAACAGCAATTCGCCGGCACCTAGCTCCCCTGCCGCAAGCGCACCAGCCGGCGGAGCAGTTAAGGAAGTAACAATTACCGCGGTTAACTGGAAATTCGATCAACCGGAGATTAAAGCTAAAGTCGGCGACACGCTTAAGCTGACATTGGTTAACAAGTCTGGCGTTCACGGATTCACGAGCGATGAACTGGGCATAAAGCTCAAAAACAAACAAACTCAAGAAGTGAAACTGGATAAAGCGGGTACTTACGAGTTCCACTGCTCCATCCAATGCGGCCAAGGGCATGACAACATGACAGGCAATATTATTGTAGAATAAGCTATCGCAATATAAGTAAGCCGCGTCACTGACGCGGCTATTTAAGTTATTCGATTATCTAGCGTTCACTTTGCCTTAATGTTATGGGGAGCGTTCTGCTCCACTTCTATGAAGGAGGAAGGCAACGAATCTCCGGATTGAAGCTTGTCTTTCTCGATGAACTTTTTCATATTCGTTTCGAAGAACGTCGGATTTTTCTCCCACACGCTAGTCGGTACGGTAATGGTGAAATTGCCCTCTGCATCCGGTATCGTTACAGAATAATTCACATTTTCCGCGACATCGAGACCGACCAACAAACCAAGGTACAGGGCACCGGGAGCAGTATGGCTCACAAGAGTCGGAGGTTTGTCATCGATAACCGTGCCCTCGCGGGGTAAAGTGATATCCACGTTCAAACTCGTATCCTCCGGAAAATGAAATACTTTATTCGCGGGAAGCGTGTACTTCACTGTACCTATTGTAACGCTGAGGTTAGTGTCTTCATCCTCTTCCGGCAAGTAGTACATACTATATTGTCCATTCTCGTCGGTCGGAGTGGATTTGGCGAAGCCTTCCCCAGCATCTCGATCGATCCATACGACCGCCCCTGACACGGGCTTCCCGTCTGCGTCTTTCACGAGTCCCGCAATTTTGAATTTATCTTCTTGGAAAAATGCAACAGAAGCCGTCTGGTCCGCTCTAAGCCTGCCCTTGATTTCCGTTTGATTCGGGTCTTGAGCAGAGATTGCGGTTGAAATAATTTCAATTGGGTAATTCACATTAAATGCAGAAGTAACAGCCTTCCCTTTATCGGTCAGATCCTGAGAGATCGGTTTTCCATTAATCGTTGCTTTCTCGAGCGATATTACATGTACGCTCGTCCGGCCTAACAGGCTCTGATCCAGAAGAATCTGGAAGGAGCCATCATCGCGGGTCTCAATGTCCCGTTTGCTGTTACCGGCATGCAGAATCGCATTGACTACCGGCTGATCTCCATGCATGAATGTACCGCTGACGATAGATCTATGGGTTCCGTCCGATTTCCATTGCTTCAAGGAAAACGCGGATTGGTCTATTTTTAATTGAAAATCCTGGGCTTCGTTGTCCGATTTGGAACCGGTACAACCCGCAAGAGCGGAAGCTAACAAAACTAAGACGGCCGCTTTGGAATATAATCGCAATCGCATGATGCAACTCCCCTTTACTCGCACAAGAAGCGGGTTCCTAAGAACCCGCAACTACGCAAACTCTATTGCAATTCATTATTTCGCAGCATGTGCATTGCCGTTGTCAGCTGTACCCGTACTGCCTTGAGTTTTGTCGCCGCCAATTGCAATAACGTGAATTTTCGGCTTCGTGCCGCCTGATGTGAAGGTCAGGTACTGCTTGCCATCAACCGTAAAGAATGCCGGAGCCGCTTGGATATTGTCGCCGGCGGTCTGGAACGTCCAGAGAACTTTACCCGACTTAATATCCATCGCATTAATTTTACCGTCCAATTCGCCGTAGAATGCCAGTCCGGTATCTGTACTCGTCAGACCTCCGCGCATCATGTCTTTTGTTTTGTTCTGGTATACTTGTTTACCCGTGTTTACGTCAATTGCCGTAATGGTACCGTAAGGCACGATATCGGCTGGCGTTTCGCCCATAGCTGTACCGAATGCCCAAGCGCCGGTGAAAGACTTGTCGAAAGCTCCATCTTGGTTTTTGGCGCTCTTAATCAATGCTGGATATTCGATGCCTGGAATCAGGACATAGTTGCTAGCCGGGTCATACGTTTCCGGAGCATAATTCTCTCCGCCGAGAACGCCAGGATAGACGAGCACGCCTTCCGGAGTCGGTTTTGGGTGGTCGATTTTCGCAAACGGTATGCCGTCCCAGACGACATCGCCAGTCGCAGCGTCCCAAGCCCACCATTGGCCGGATTTACCGCCTTCAACGACAACCTTCTGCGCTTTCCCATTCACGGTTGCATTAAGGATCATCGGAGAAGCTGCAGCGTCATAGTCCCACAAGTCATGGCTGATTTCTTGCTGCGACCAGATCAATTTGCCTGTTGCGCTATCTACGGCTACAACGGAATCCGTATATGGATTCGCGCCCGGACGATCTTCACCATAGAAGTCCGGAGCTGGGTTGCCGACCGCAAAGTACATAATGCCCGTTTCTTCGTCAATGGCAACCGGATTCCAAACTGCTCCCCCACCATGGTATTTGCTGTTTGCCAACCAATCTTGGCCTTTCGGCGGCACAGTCCAGAACGGAGCATCCCACGCAGGCGTCAGATCGCTCGCCTTGTAAGCAGCGACGAAGCCGCGCACACCGTTATCGCCTCCGCTGCTGCCAATATAAATGTTGCCTTTGTAATAGATAGGAACAGTCGTTTCGTAATACCCATTTTCGACCGTTACGCCTTCGATGCTGTCTGAGATCTTGACCGAATTGACCAACTCGCCGGTTTTCTGATCCAAAGCTACGATATGATTATCAATTGTCAGCATGAACACTTTACCTTCGCCGACGGAGACGCCACGGTTAGCGACGATTCCGGCTTTACCGAAGTCCTTTGCCAGATCGGCGCTCGGTTTAAAGTGCCACAACTGCTTGCCTGTTGCTCCTTCGAATGCGAATACTTGGTTGCCGCTGGTCGTGATGTATATAACTCCGTCCACAACAACCGGATACGATTGGTTACCGTTTTTAACGTCTGCATCCAACGTTTTCAGATCTGCCGACCAAACAACGCCAAGCTCGTTGACATTGTCTGCGGTAATTTCTTTAAAAGGAACGTGGCGTGTATTCGCTAAATCGAATCCGTAAGTTGGAAAGCTTTCAAACTTAGTACCTGCCGACGGTGATGCCGACGGTGAAGCAGCAGAAGCTGACGGAGAACCCGACGCGGATGATGATGGTGACCCATCTGAGTTATTATTCGAGCTGCACGCAGTCAGCGCAAGTACCGCAGCCATAACGGCGCCGGACAAAGCCATTTTTTTGTTCAATGTGTGTTCCCCCTAAATTTGTATTCTGACGATAAACGAAATCTCCCTAACGATAAATGCACGCACAGAAAGAGCTGCCTGATAGAATCATGGGTAATGATCCGGCAGTACGCGGCGTTTTTCGAATGAAAGACCCCTTTCTTAAATTAATGTGACGAGTTAGTATCTTACTAATAAGATATATTACAAATCGAATACTACGCCTATTTTTATATAACGTCAACTACCATGTAGATAGCTGGAATATTATTCAATAACTAAAAGGTTGGGTAAAGAATAGTTGACGAGTTCGTATGTCGAAGAGTATACTTCTTCGTTGACGGGTTACTTACTAGTAAGGAATATCAGCACTTGTATTTTAGTTCAGGAGGGAACCAATATGATGAAATTATCCAGAAAATCAACTCTATTCTTTGCGCTTGTGGCTCTTTCGGCAGTACTAGCCTTGAGTGCATGCGGCAGCAACAACAATAACAACGCATCACCGAGCTCTTCGGAGTCACCATCAGATTCTGCTCCAGCTTCTGCTTCCTCTTCTGCAAGCACACCTGCTGCAGGTGGAGAAACGAAGGAAATTACGGTAACTGCAACTAATTTTGAATTTGATGCTCAAGAGATCAAAGCCAAAGTCGGCGATACAATCGTCTTGACGCTGAAAAACGATAGCGGAAACCACGGTCTGGAAATTAAAGACCTGAACGTAAAAATCAAAAACGGCGAATCGGCAACGATTGTATTGGATAAAGCAGGCACTTACGATTTCAACTGCTCGATTATGTGCGGTACGGGACACGATAGTATGGTCGGTAAACTGATCGTAGAATAATTCACAAAATAAAAGAACGGGAAGCTTCATGTCCTTCCGGACTGCCGCTATTCCCGTTCTTTGTTCATTTATTGTTACTTATTGTTCACCTCACTGGCCTATCGCCAATCAACTTCCCGTATATCTGTTCTAAATAAGCGATTTCGGCATCGGTAAGACATGCAAAGATGGTTTCGAACGATTGATCTCTTACGGATTCCAAAGATTTCAATATTTCGCGGCCTTTATCGCTAATTTCCATGAGAACCGCCCTGCGGTCCAAATGATCATCACGCGTTCTGACGATCAGCCCTTGCGAAATTAATTTATTGGCAATGGCCGTTATTCCTCCCGAGGTTATGGAAAAAAAATTGACCAATTCCTTCGACTGTTTGGGACCTTCCTGATCCAATATGTTCAAAATCAGAAATTGCGGATACGATAGGTCCGTTGTGTTCCTGCGGTTCCATTCCGTTTCCCACATCCGCCGATGCACCGAAAATTTCTTCGAATACGAGACGAGCAGCTCTCTTCTGTTAATCATCTCCTTCTCCCTCCCATGCTCTGGAATATCCCAATCGACAAGCTAAGCCATACCCCGCTTGCCAAATACCCGCCAATAACGTCGCTAGGGTAATGCACGCCTAAATAAATGCGGCTAATCCCTATACACAGCACGATAATCGAACCTAATGCAACGAGTAGAACCCGGCCCGCTTTGCTCGTCACATGCCTCCACAGCAAATAGATCAACCCGCCGTAAAGCGCAAAAGCAGCCATAGAATGGCCGCTAGGAAAACTATAGCTTGCTTCTTCCGCAAGCCGGTGGATATCCGGCCTTTCGCGTCGGAAAACAGATTTCAAAACGCTGTTAAGCAGGGGAGCTCCGCCGATAATCGCGATGAATAGCAGCAACTCCTTCCGGTGACCGAGAATGGCCGCCAGGAATATTAAGATCCCAATCGACAAGAAAACCACCACGGGCGTAGTGCCTAACCAACTGAATCGTTCCATTACGGTCGTCAGCGCGGGGTTTTCCCAGCCTTGGACGGTTGATATGATCGATAAATCGAACACGGAGATTTTGTTTCTGCCGATCAGTAAGGCGATGACTCCGAAACCAATCGCCGCAACTATGCTGAGGAAATATGCGCTAAGCAATTTAAAGGGTAGTTTCATGCTTCTATGCGGCTCCTTGACTCATTTAATTCGCTAATCCTATTTTAAACCGTCGCTCTGCGAAGCAACCCATAGGATAACCCTAAATATACCAGTGTCAGAACGAACAATCCAGTTGCAAGATGGACGGCCGAGATTCCGCTCAACCAATTAAAGATTTCATCCCATCCGTTGGCGATAGTAATGAAGTAGGTAGAGAATGAAAGTACAACGGACAATGCTACAAAGAATAGGAACATCCCATTGCGGCCGAACTTGCGATAAATGCAAGAGAAGAAAAATCCGATGAAGACAAGATTGGTCATCAAGCTAAACTGAATCCAAATTCTTTCGATCGCAGAACCTTCGCTTAAATAGGGCAGATTGAAAAAGTGCAGATTGACGCCCCAGCCCCCCGATTGTACTTCAATGACAGCAAGAACGCATAACATCAGCGTGAAGACCGCGCTAACAATAGCAATCGTTGCTGCCGTCCCGAGAAAATAGTCCTTTCTCCTAGCACCGAACCCGATAATGAAAGGGTACGTTTGGGCAACGATCATGATCCCGAGTATCGTCATGTATACATAGATGGAAGCCAAACCGCCGGTATAAAACTCTTCTCCGCTCAGGCCGGCAATAATCAGATTACACGCGAAGCTGCTGGAAAGAATGATCCACGGAAGAAAGATCCACCCCAACCTGTCAGTCAGATGCGTCCGTATAATTCCCTTTACTCGATTCATCATGAAACTCCTGCCTCTCTGGCGTTTTTTCCGTTCGTTAGATAGACGATCATTTGCTGTAACGATACCGGCGTAATTTCCAATCCGAGTTCCGCGGCTTTTTTGCGGTCTTGGGCAGTTAAAGCGCCTAATAACGTTACCGAAATCAATCCCCCGAGCGGCTCGCGATGAATGACTTCCTTGCCGGCAAGGAATGTCTCTACTTTGGAGGTTAAACCAACCACTGTAGATGCTCTGCCCCTTAGAGCTTCTGCTTCCTCGTTAATAATCAGCTTGCCGTTGTCGATTACCAATACGTGCTCGAGCAATTGGCTAACCTCATCGATCAGATGGGTTGACAGCACAATCGTACGCGGATGCTCTGCGTAATCCTCAAGCAATCTATCGTAAAACAAGCTTCTTGCTACGGCATCCAAACCCAAGTAGGGTTCATCGAAAAACGTAAGCGGCGCACGACTGGCAAGACCAACGATAATGCCGACGGAGGAGAGCATTCCCCTGGACAGCTTCTTCATTCTCCGCTTGAGCGGCAGCTGAAAGTCTTTAATGAGAGAATACGCGAATTCCCGATCCCAATTTGGGAAAAAAAGCGGGGAAACATTCAATACGTCCACAACGCGGAAATTATCCGGGTACTTCTGGCTTTCTTTAATAAAGCAGGTTTGCCTGAGTACCCGATTGTTCTCGAACGGCTCTTCCCCAAATACCTTAAGCTGGCCGCTGGTCGCGAACAATTGGGCAGTGATCATATGCATGATCGTTGTTTTTCCTGCACCATTTCTCCCAAGCAACCCGTAAATCTTGCCATCCTCCAGCGTAAAACTGACATTGTCGACAGCATTTACCTTACCGTAGGTTTTCGTCAGCCCGCTTGTTTCCACTACGTTACCCATTACGCTTTATCCCCTCTCCGAATCATTTCCGTTAATTGATCTGCCGTAATTCCCAGCTTATCCGCTTCCCTGACCATCGTCACGATATATTGCTCGTAAAAGAGTTCCTTGCGCTTCTCCATCAATTTCGCCTTTACGCCCGTTGCCACGAACATGCCAATCCCTCTCTTCTTGTACAAAATGCCTTGGTCCACGAGCAAATTCACACCTTTCATTACCGTCGCCGGGTTAATCTGATAGAAGGCCGCGAACTGATTCGTTGAGGGGACCTGCGATTCCTCGGGCAGTCCTCCTTCGATAATGTCATTCTCGATCCGTTCGGCGATTTGCAAGAAGATCGGGCGGCTGTCGTCCATCGATATTGTCATTTATTCACCACCATGTTAGTCGGTTAGTTACTTATGTAACTAACTATATAAGCGATCCATGAATTTGTCAAACACAAAAAAGGCCGAATACCCAAAATGGGCATTCGACCTTTCTTAACGAGTGCGAGTATTCTCGACTTAGTTAATCGGACGGTTTTCCTCGATATAATGATCCTCGATGATGTGATTCAGCTTTTTCTTGGCTGAAACCTCGATATTGTGGTTATTGTGAAACTTGATTCCGGCCAGCGCCATCGCTTCTTTAACCGTCAACTCCACTTTAACCGTTTCGTCCCCTTGCGGTATCCGTACGCTTGTATTCATTGCAGTCACCTCTCCAATCGGTTAATTTTAACTTTGCACCTAGCTTGCCCGAGATATGGAAATGGTATGAATTAGGCGATGAAAAATAAGTGTGATGTTAGATTTGTTTGTTGATTTGGCGCACTTTTAATATAACACATCATGTTAGGTATAGCAAGTTGAAGCGTCGGAAATATCGCCTTTATTTCGATGTTAGTTTGGGATGGGAATGGGGATTATCGATCGGTTAAATGGATGAGAGCGTCTGCATGAACGTCCGCCCTCGCATTTTCGCCCGAATTTCGCTACAATTATACCGACTTCTTCAAAGGACGGATGCATCGATGGCAACGATTGGAACGGATACGCAACACCCCCTGTTATGGGCGGACAAAAGATTTCACACTTGGAATTACGAAATGCGCGAGACGTTCGGCACGAAGACGTTCAAGGTCATGCTGGATGCGGGATTCACTTGCCCGAACCGGGACGGGAGCATCGCCGCGGGCGGCTGTACGTTCTGCAGCGCCAGAGGCTCCGGAGATTTCGCCGGGAGCCGGCGGAACGATCTGGTGTCTCAGTTTAATGAAATCAGGGACCGCCAGCACTTGAAATGGCCCGAAGCGAAATATATCGGCTACTTCCAGGCTTATACGAATACGTACGCGCCGGTGGAGACGCTCCGCGAGTATTATGAGGTTATTGTCGAGCAGCCGGGAGTTGTCGGTTTGTCTATCGCGACTAGACCCGATTGCTTGCCAGACGATGTCGTCGATTATCTCGCCGAATTAAACGAGCGTACCTACCTGTGGGTGGAAATGGGTTTGCAAACGGTACACGAATCCACTTCCCAATTAATCAATCGCGCGCACGACACCGACTGCTTCAAGGACGCGGTTAACCGGTTGAGAGCCCGCGGCATCCGCGTCTGTGCCCACATTATCCACGGACTGCCCGGCGAAACACGCGAGATGATGCTGGAAACGGTGCGGGAAGTGTCCCGAATGGACGTTCAAGGCATCAAGATTCATCTTCTTCATCTCATGCGCAAAACGCCTATGGTTCGCCAGTGGCGCGAAGGCTTGCTCCGGTTTCTCGACCAAGACGAATACGTATCGCTCGTCATCGATTCGCTTGAGATGCTGCCTCCCGAGATGATCGTCCACCGGCTGACGGGCGACGCGCCGAGGGATTTGCTGATCGGTCCGATGTGGAGCCTGCGCAAATGGGAAGTGCTGAACGCCATCGACGCCGAGTTGGTTCGGCGCAATAGCTGGCAGGGTAAAGCTTGGAAGGGACTTTAATATGGGTTTTCTCTTTGTTGTTAGCCAAGCGCAGAAATGGGTGGCGGAAAAAGTACGGCCTGGTGACATCGTTATCGACGCAACTGCTGGCAACGGCTCGGACACCTTGTTCCTTGCGCGTACGGCGGGTACAGGTGGAACCGTCTATGCCTTTGATATTCAGTCCGAAGCGCTTGAGCAAACCCGGAACAGGCTGGAATCGGAAGCGGACGGCGAATCGCTTGCTCCGGTTACTCTTGTTCATGACGGGCATGAAGTTATGAAGGATCGGATCGCATCGGCACACCATGGGAAGATCGCCGCGATCATGTTTAATCTCGGCTTCTTGCCGGGCGGATCGCAGGCTGTAATTACGCAAACGCCTACTACATTAGCCGCATTGGATGCTGCGCTGCCGCTTCTTCGCAGCGGCGGTATCCTTACGGTCGTCGTCTATCCCGGCCATGAGGGCGGGCAGGCGGAAGCGGACGCCGTGCTGGCTTGGGCTTCGGAAATCGAGCCCTCCCTAGCACAAACGGTCGTGTACCGGTTTCCGCAGAAGGCGGCAGCGCCTTATTTAATCGCTTTGAACAAAAGATAGGAGGACAATACAAATGGCAGCGCGCAAAATCGAGCATGTCGGCATCATGGTTAGTTCTTTAGAAGTATCCATTCCTTTTTACGAGAAAGTTATCGGTCTTAAACATACGGAGACGATTAACCACACGAATGGCGTCATTCGATTGGCTTTTCTCTCGTTTCAGGCATCTTCGGAAACCGAGGTGGAATTGATCGAAGGTTTTACGGGGGAAGTAGCTAAGTCCGGGCGCGTTCATCATATCGCGTTTACCGTTGACGATATTAAAGAGGAGTTTCGCCGTTTAAGCTCCTTGAATGTTGCCGGCTTAGACGAAGCCATTACGACTTTGCCAAATGGAAGCCAGTACTTTTTCTTCGATGGACCGGATGGGGAAGCGATAGAATTTTTCCAAACTACGCGAGGGGGAACCGAATAAAATGAGCTTACAACCGTATCCATTGCATTTTAAACCGGAATTCAAAGAAAGAGTTTGGGGAGGCCGCGCGCTTGAGC
This sequence comes from Cohnella silvisoli, assembly GCF_021190915.1. Classification (GTDB taxonomy): domain Bacteria; phylum Bacillota; class Bacilli; order Paenibacillales; family Paenibacillaceae; genus Cohnella; species Cohnella silvisoli. The sequence continues at coordinate 117,997 of NZ_JAIOAP010000011.1, read as the reverse complement.
AATTCGGATTCGATGTGCCTAAGGGCGTCATCGGAGAAGGCTGGATGATCGCCGATCACCCGAACGGCGTATCGCATGTCACGAACGGCGCCTTGGCTGGCAAAGGTCTTGACGAAATCCGCGAGTTATACGGAGATACCTGGTTTGGATCCAAAGGCGGCAATTCCAGCAACGGTCGTTTTCCTCTGCTGATCAAGCTGCTGGATTGCAATGACGACCTGTCGATCCAAGTTCATCCTAACGACGATTATAAAGGGCTTCCGAAAGGCGAAATCGGCAAAACGGAAATGTGGTACGTGCTCGCCGCCAAGCCGGATGCCAAAATCATCTATGGACTGAAGCCGGGAGTCGATCGGGCTTCAATGGCCAAAGCTATCGAAGAGGGACGTATTATGGACAGCCTGCAGAAAGTAACCGTGAAAGCGGGAGACACGTTCTATATCCCTGCCGGCACCGTTCATGCGCTGTGCGCGGGCGTTGTCGTCGCGGAAATCCAACAAAACTCGGACACAACCTACCGCTTGTACGACTATAATCGCCCCGGATTGGACGGCAAACCGCGCGAGTTACATATCGAGGATTCATTAAACGTAACTGCCTACGAGGGTTCCGGTGCGGCGCGAATGGATACGGATGGAGCAAAACCTGGCGAATGGCTTACGCTGGCCTCTTCCCCTTACTTTACGACGGACAAAGGGGTCGTTCGGGGGGAATGGAGTCTCTCCACTAACGCCGACAGCTTCGTCATCCTCATCGTATGCGAAGGATCCGGCAGCATCGGTTGGGCTAACGGCGTTGTCGATGCGAAAGCGGGAGATTGCTTCCTTCTTCCGGCGAATCTAGGCCAATATACGCTGGATGGCACGATGACCGTACTTCGCAGCTTAGTCCCTTAAGAGGAAAACGGCAATCTTTGTCGAAATGATAGGGCGAGTACTCAGACTAAGCGGATGGCGAAAGGATGGATTGTCATGCGGCAAGGAATTATTTTAGTTGGATTAGGTGTCGCGATATGGGCAGTCCCTACCCTTTTCTTCCTGTTGTTCGGGAAATGGGTCGTACTCGAAACGGAAGATCCTTATTTCGGATCGTCGCTGTTTTTGCTGGAAATGCTATCCTTCCTTCTGCTGATCGGGATGGCCTTGATCGTAAGGCTCAAGCTGTTCCGCGAACGCGGCTCCGCAACACGTTTCGGATTCGTCGCGGCTGCGGTCGGCTTGCTGCTCAGTACGTACACGGTATGGCATCGGGAGTCGGTATTCCCGGCTTTTAACGAAGGACAGCATCATTCCTACACCGTGTGGATGACACTGGCCTATGCCTTAACTCTGGTAGTCCCGGCTGTCGTCGATCGTCTGGTGAAAGAACCTGCGAAACAACCTGAGGTACTCCCTGAGAAAGAACACGAAGCTGCAACCGTCCATTCGGACAACACGATGGAACAACCGGGCCTGTAGAACCTACTACGGACAAATAATAATGACAAGGCGAATCCTTATGGATTCGCCGTTTGATTTGGAGGGGCTTATTGTGTTGACTTCAACGGAACAACACCGACGGGAAGCGCCGTCAAGCGTCTCCTGCGCGATAATAACCGTATCGGATACCCGTACGCCGGAAACGGATAAGAGCGGGCAATTGATCCGACAGCTGCTGGAGGAAACCGGCTTCCGCATTGCGGACTATGCGATCGTTCCGGATGAGTACGAAGGAATTAAGGAGCTGCTCCGAAAAGCCGCCGAAAATCCGCAAGTGGAAGCCGTTCTGCTGAATGGCGGTACCGGGATAGCGGTACGGGATACGACCTATGAGGCGGTAAGAGATCAATTAGACAAAGAAATGCCCGGTTTCGGAGAAATTTTCCGCTATTTGAGTTTTACGGAGGATATCGGCTCGGCTGCCATCTTGTCACGGGCGATCGCCGGAACCATGGGGCAGACGGCCGTATTCTCGATGCCCGGTTCAACGGGCGCGGTGCGACTGGCTATGACAAGATTGATATTACCCGAATTAGGGCATGTGATGCGGGAAATATACAAGGACCGCTGCTGAAAGGGTATTTCTAACCTAAACGAAAATGCTTAGAGATGAATTCCAGCCCTTTGCGATTCTGCTCGCCCGTAACGACGTGACCGGAGAACGGAAACGGCAAAATCGTCTTCTCCGACTGGATGCGGTTGTATGCCGCATAAATCGTCTCCGGCATCGTAACCGGGTCTTTGAGGCCCACCGTTACGAGGATTGGAATCCGGATGCGGTGCGCCAAATTAAGGTTGTCGTAATAACTGAGTGTATCGAGAACCGTCTCGAGATGGTGAGGAAAACGTTCGATGAAAGCGGCAGCTTCCACTAGTGAGCTGCTGGAATTCAATACTCCGAAGTCCATCTGGCACATGTTCGGGATATGGGCTACAGCGATCGCCGGTTTATCGGACAAAGCCGCTGCAATCATCGCGAGCCCGCCGCCTTGGCTTCCGCCCGAAGCGCAAATGCGGGATGCGTCAATTTCGGGTTGCTCGCTTGCCCAATCCAATGCTTTCAAGGCATCGATCGTAATCGCTCTGTAGTAGCAAGAATCCCGATACAATATCCCTTGCGTGATCCAGCCCCTTGTCATCCCGTAATCCTGAGGCATCAAGTTGCCCGTTTCTCCCGCCTGTCCTCGAATGTCGATAGCAAATACGGCTATTCCCATTAATATGTACGAGGCATAATCTTCGGGCAACCCCTTGCTCCCGGTATAACCGTGGTAGATAACGACGCAGGGGAGCTTATCATCGGGCCGATTACGAGGCAATAAATACCATCCATGAATCGGGGTATCGTCAAAGCCTTCGAATATGACTTTATAAGCTTCCATGTGCGGAAAAGGGGTATCCACGAGAATTTTCGTCGCGTTCAAAGGCTTATTAGCGAATTGTTTCAGCGACTGCTCCCAGTATTTGTCCAGGTCAGGCTTAGCAGTCAACGGAGGAGCTAATTTCTCAAGCTCTTCTATCCGTCTCGATATCACGGTGCTCGTCATCGGTCTATCGTCTCCTTATTGCTCAATGGCATGCTCGGGTATCTCCATCGATCATACTAGCCAATGCTAGACGCTGCAATCCATCATTTTGGCAAAAGAGTACATTATATTTGACCAACTTAAACCACGACGCTCCAAAGTAACTTCCAGCATGCAAAAACGCCCGACGGAAGCGACTCTCCGACGGGCGAAACCTATACTATTTCAATATCGCTTCGATTCGCTCCAGCTCTTCCGCGGAAAATTCCAGGCGGCTTAGCATCGCAACGTTGTCGTCTAACTGGCTCGTCTTGCTCGCACCGACCAGCACGCTCGTAACGCGATCGCCGCGCAACACCCAAGCTAGCGCCATCTGCGCAAGCGATTGGCCGCGTTCCAAGGCAATTTCGTTGAGCCGGCGTACTTTGTCCAGCTTATCCGCTGTCAGGTTGCCCTCGTTCAAGAAAACCGAAGCGCCTGCAGCACGGGAATCCTTCGGAATACCGCCAAGATATCTATTGGTCAACAAGCCCTGCTCCAGCGGCGAGAACACGATGGATCCGACTCCGCCCTCTTCGAGCACGTCTTGGAGCCCGTCCTCGATCCAACGGTCGAACATACTGTAACGCGGTTGGTGAATAAGTAGAGGAGTGCCCAGTTGCTTAAGAATCGCGATTGCTTCTTTCGCCTCAGGTGCGCGATAGTTGGAAATCCCGACATACAACGCCTTACCGGAACGTACGATGTGGTCTAGCGCCATCATCGTTTCTTCTAGAGGCGTTCCCGGATCGGGACGGTGGTGATAGAAAATATCGACATAATCAAGACCCATACGTTTAAGGCTTTGATCTAGACTGGAGATCAAATATTTGCGCGAGCCCCATTCCCCGTAAGGACCTTCCCACATGTAATAACCCGCTTTGGTCGAGATCACCATTTCGTCGCGGTAAGGTTTCATGTCGGTCGCCATCAATTGGCCGAACATTTGCTCCGCGGAGCCTGGAGGCGGACCATAGTTGTTCGCTAAGTCGAAATGGGTAATGCCTAAATCAAAAGCATGTCTGACTAAAGCCCGTCCGTTCTCGAAAGTATCGATACCGCCGAAATTATGCCAGAGACCAAGCGATACCGCGGGAATTTTCAGGCCGGAACGTCCTACGCGATTGTACTTCATAGTCGAATAACGATCGGAGCTTGCATTGTAAACCATTGACCGGTCACCTCTCGTCTTTTATTTAACGACTGCCGCTTGCCCGTCCGGCTGCGGCAGCGCCACCAATTGCGGTCCCGCTTCTTCTCCGGAATATAAGAACACTAGCATCGAAGGATTGGATAAGTCCACTCGTCCTTCCTCGACCCAAACCCCGTAATCGAAAGGAAGACGATCCAGCGTCCCTTTCTTCTGCAACTCGCGATCATCCATACCCAATTTCTCGGCGGCATATTTCAAACCGGCTGTCCAATCCTTCTTCTCCAGCCGCTCGTCCCACCATAACTTGCGCGGTTTATATTTATGCTGCAAATAGTAGTCGATTTTCAACAATCCGAATGCCACGTCACGGTCCAACTCCGGCCGCGCATCCTCTTCCAGGAAAGCCCATAACCTGGAGAACAAATCCTCCAATTGATGGCCGATCCGGCTCCAGCCCTTCGATTCCCAGAAGTCTCCGAACGCTTGGAAGAAATCGAACGGGGACGGATAAGCCTCTTCGATCAAGTATTCCATCGTCCTGTCCATCCGGTGGGCGTTCCAGAATTTCTCCAGCACGTCCTCCACCCGTTTAATTCGCACGATATCCCCGAACGGCATCAGATCGTTGCCTAGCATCTCATAAGGAGCTCGTTCGGAGTAAACATAACCATACTTCCCGGCGTCGATCCGCAGCCCCGTTCCCCGCAGCATTTTCAAGAAACCGAGCTGAAGCTCTTCCGGTCTTAAAGCGAACACGTCGTTAAACGTCTTACGGAAAGTATCGTAGTCTTCATGCGGCAGCCCGGCGATTAAATCCAGATGCTGATCGATCTTGCCGCTTTCCTTGACCTTCACGACCGTACGCGTCAGCTTGGCGAAATTCTGGCGGCGCTGAACGGCGAGGTTGGTCGGATCGTTCGTCGATTGTACGCCGATCTCGAAGCGGAACACCCCCGGGGGCGCATTGTCCGCAAGGAAATCGAGCACTTCGGGCCGCATGATGTCGGCGGTAATCTCGAACTGGAACACACAGCCCCGATGATTATCGATCAGGAACTGAAAGATTTCCATCGCATACTCTCGTTTGATGTTAAAAGTGCGATCCACGAACTTGATGAGCTTAGCGCCGTTATCGATTAGATAAGTCAAATCGGCCTTGACCCGCTCCATATCGAAATAACGCACGCCAACCTCAATACTCGATAGGCAAAATTGGCAGCTGAAAGGACAGCCCCGGCTCGTCTCGAAATAGACGACTCGGTTGCGCATCGGCACCAAGTCCTGATCGAATCGATGCGGCGACGGAATGACGTTCAAATCCAGCTTCGGGCGCGGCGGTGTGATGACGACTTCTCCGTCCTTGCGGTAAGCCATTCCGAACACGAAATGATACTTTCGTTCCCCGGCAATTTGCCGCAGCAAGTCTCGGAACGTCTCTTCTCCCTCGCCCATAACGATGAAATCAACCGACATTAACCGGTTCATCCAATAATCCGTGTCATAGGAAACTTCCGGTCCGCCTAGCATAATCTTCACATCGGGCATAACTTTGCGAAGCATGTCCACGACGACGATCGTTTCTTCGATATTCCAGATATAACAGGAAAAGCCGATGACATCGGGCTTCCTTGAGAATAGGTCGGCCGCAATGCTCATCGACGGGTCTTTGATCGTATACTCGGCAATGTCCACCTCGAACTCACCCTGAGCGAAGGATTTCAAATATCTCAAGGCAAGCGAGGTGTGAATGTATTTAGCGTTCAGCGTCGCAACGACGACGTTCATGGCGTATTCCTCTTTCGGTGTAAGGCATCTCCTTGTATTGTAACGGAAAAATCCCTTGGATGAAACTATATGGCGGACACGCGTTCAACGATCTTGGATTCATTTTACCAACTATGGGCATTCTATCCTTAAACTAAAAACCGATGATCCGCCATGGAGGATTAAATGACCGTAACCGTCTTTTTATCCGTCGCATTGATTGCGATGATCGGCTTCATTACCGTTCCCAAAAAACTGCATTCGTTGGAAATCCTATTTGTATGGATGTTGTTTATTTTTGTTCAGGCCAATTACGTTTTCGTCGTGTCGCTTAATCTGAAGCGGGTTGAATATTCAATGCAACTCGAGAAATTCTGGTCGTACATCATTGGTATATTCATATTAAACCCATTGTTGATTATGGGGATGCTGCTTATGTACGTCGCTTGTCGAAAATGGCTCACTCGAGCATGCTGGATCATTATTTTCGCCGGGCTCCTGACCTGCCTAGAGTACGCCGAGGAACGCTTTGGCGTATTGACTCACAACGATTGGACGATTCCTTGGTCGTATCTGATTTGGTTGAGCATGCTGCTGCTGGCTGCTGCGGCATATAGTTGGTTTCATTACATTTTGGACAGGGAGTTGAAAGAAACTCTATGAAGCATTCGGGTTCTTTTTTCGATCAGAATGAGTGGTTCATACTCTTGTCCCTGCTGCTTTTATTCGCTCTGCTATTCCGACTCCCCCGGCGTTTTCCCTTTTCCGTCTCCATACTGATTTACGTCTTTTGCTTTGCGATTTCGATTATGTCGGATCTTATCCTCGGCACGCCCCCTCTTGATCTTTACGATATTAACGACACGCCAAAGTACAGTTATGCGGATTTCTTAACTTGGAACTTGTATCCGCCATTCGGCTATTTGTTTTTGTATGTATATGACCGGTTTCGCTTTCGGGAGATTTCCGTGCTGTTTTATATAGTATTCTGCGCTCTGTTGGCAGTCGGTTTCGAGTGGTTGACCGTTATGGCAGGCATCTTCAAGTACAAAGGGTGGAATCTGGCACATTCGTTTCCCACATATTTGATAGTACTCGCTTCCTATGTGTTATTCTTCCATCTAGTCATGTACAGCTTTCGGAAAACGCGCCGGAAGGCCGTGTGTATTCAATAGTCGCATATCCCGATATCACGTACTTCATGAATTTTGCTTGTAGCTAAAATAAGAAAAAAGAGCCAACAGGCTTCATGATAAGAGCCGCCCCGGAAGTTCGACGACTTCCGAGGCGGCCCCCTGAATATGCATAATCCGCTTACTGCCCGCCGTCCTCAAGACGTTTGATGAACTCCTCCGCCGCGCTATATCCCTGCTGCCGCAAATACCAGCTGTTGGCCCCCGCTTCGATCAATCCCGCCACGTCCCGCCCGGGCTGCAACTGAATTTGGATATGCGGTACCCGCACTCCGAGATATTCCGAAAACCGATGCTCCAACTCAAGCTCGTTGTTCAGCGTGTTTTCCTGCCATGGGGTCAACTCGATATCGAGCACGATTCGGGTCTCGTCTTGGAACGCTTTCCTGCCGTACAGCCGGACGACGTTGATGAGCCCTATGCTGCGCAAAGCCAGAAACTCCCGCGTTTTTCCGTCGTGCGAGCCGAGCAGTGTTTCGGGACCAAGTTTTTTCAACACAACGACGTCGTCAGCCACGAGTCGGTGCCCCCGACGAATCAGCGTGTGGGCGGTTTCGCTTTTGCCGACGCCTGACTTGCCGCGCAGCAATATGCCGATGCCCGATACATTCACACAAACCCCGTGCACCGTGATTTCCGGCGCCAACGCTTTGACGAGGAAAGCGTCCAGCTTGGCGATAAACTCCGTCGTCGTTTCGGCGGTGCGCAGCAAGGGGATGCCTTCTTCCTTGCAATATTTGATCAAATACTTCAACCCGTCCTGCCCCGCCGCTACAATGAAGCAGGGCGGATGATACTTGACGATGTTTCCAATCCTTTCGTTCCGCTCATCCTCGCTCAGCTTGTGCAAATAGTTGATTTCTTTTTTCCCCAGAACCTGTACTCGCTCTGTCGGGAAAAAATCGAAGTGCCCGACGAACTCCAATCCCGGACGGTGCACCCTCGACCGAACTATCTCGCGTTGCATATTTTTTCCCCCGGCCAGCACCTCCAGGCCGAACTTTTCCTTCAGTTCCTGCACGGCGATCGACTTCATGCTTATCCCCCCAAGACGCCTATGCTAAGCAATTCGATGGGGGATCGCTTAAGTCCTGCTATGCGTTTTTGGCATATCCTGAATTATTTTTTTCCAACCGGAAGCTTGGAACGGGCGTTAGATTCGATTTGATCACGGAATTGTTTCACTGCCGGAATGTCCGTTTGTTCGCCGTTTTTGTTCTTGACGAACACAGCATCCCCGGATTTACCGAGTACGTCCAGCAGTTGCTTCGTCATCTGTCCGGTAATCGTCCCGGCGTGCGAAGCGACCATTTGCTCATACTGTTTTTTGACGGCGGGCAACAGAACGAAGGTGTCATAGTCAAAAATCGGCGTATTGTCGAGCCCCACCAAATACATGGATAAGTAGTTAATAAATTGGCCTTCTACTCTGCTTCTTTCCGGGGAATCGGGGAAGTTCACAACGTAACTCTCCGCTGCCAACGTCCGGGAAGACAACTCGTCCAAAGTTATGATGAGCCCGCCGTCTTCGGCCGAAGCGGATTCCGATTCGGTAGCCATTAAATCTAAATAGGTTTTCATCGGAGTCGTTACGCGGTCCCCGTAGGAAAGCAATTTGCCATAGTCCACGATCGGGAAAATAAAGCCTTCCGCAGTTTCCAGCTTGTATCCTCCGCCCAGCGTTTCCTGAACTAATCTCTTTATTGTATCGACTTTAATGCTTGCGGCCTGTTCCTCGCTTATGGGCCATTTTAAAGCGGTCAATACCTGCTGAACATTGTCGGCTTCGAACTTTTTCCCGGCATCAGGCAAGTTTTTCTCGTAAAAAGCCTCCAAAGCGCGAACGATCTCGTCGGCCTCGGCAGGCTGTGCATCCCCGATGATCTGCTTAAACGAAGCAAACAACTCATCCGCTGGCTGACCTGCCATCGCTTGTTCTTGAAATTGCTTAAGTATCGATACGTTCGGCGTTTCGCTTGGCGATGCCGACGATGACTCGGTCGGAGCCGGTGTTGTCGAAGAGGATGATGATGAAGATGGCGATGGGCTTTCAATGGACTTTCCCTTGGCGCCGCAGGCACTTACAACTAAAGATAATAAGATCAGAGCTGACAACGTTGCTTTTAATCGAATTTGAGATTTAATCATCGTATGGCCCTCCTTGAAAAACGAATCGTCTATAAGGTACAACGACTCGTTCATGCTTTAGGTTGCAAATCTGCCATACTATTGGCGGGGCTATTCGATAAGTTGTAAAGAATGTGGAAAAGCCCTCGTTATCTGCAATCAGCAGAAAAAGAGGGCTTTCCGGAGCAAGATTGTGCCTCTCAGCCGTGCTCCATTGCTCGTTGAAACCAAGTATGACAATTTTTCCACATGCCGGGTGTGGCGGTATGGTAGAGATCCGGCTCCTCACGAAGAGTCAGCTTCCCGGCATCTTCTCCGTACAGGACGCGAAGTTCCTCCATAAACCGCCTGGCCGCGGCAGGAGGAACGCATGGGTCCTTCTCCGCGTTCTCAAAATGGATGAACGGCTTCCGTTCCGCATACCGTTCCAAGTGGGTAGCCGGATTCAGCCGTTCATACAGGCCGGCGGTATAAGAATCAGGCTCGCCTTGAGCCTCCTCCGCTCCCGTCCTCATCCATTCCGGCGTCGCGATCATGCAGCAAACGCCTTGAATGCGCCGATCGACCAAAGCGGCCGTCAGCGCGATGTCGCCTCCCATTGAGACGCCACCGACCGCAACGCCGCCGAAGTTTCCGAAACGTGCGAATGCCCAATCGATGACCCGCGGAAAATCTTCTGCCGTGCGCCCCAGCACCTCCCAGAAATATTTTCTCCGGTTGCCGCCTACTCTGCGCACCATCACTTCCTGAGGCTCCATCAGCCGCTCCCCATGCTGGTAAAGATCGAAGGAAACCGCCACGTAGCCTGCGGCCGCCAATTGTTCCAGGAAGGGAGCGACATCCTCTTTGGCACCGGTGAATCCGTTCAACCAAATCGCCAAGTTGGAGCGGCCTGTCCGCGGTTCAAGTGGCTCGCGCCAGATGACGGGAATGAAATCGACGATTTCATGCATGGCGAAACTCCTTTCTCGTATCGCAGACAGCCATCATGTCACCCGCTGGGCCCAAGTGTCCCGGTATTCCTGCGGCGTCATGTTCGTCATCTTCTTAAAATAGTGGTTGAAATACGGCGAAGAATGGAAGCCGAGCTCCAGGCCGATTTCGTATATTTTTTTCGTCGTGCCAACCAGCAGCTCTTTGGCGCGGCTCAGCTTCAGTTCCGTAATGTAGTCGGTCAGGTTGTGTCCGGTCTGCTGTTTGTACAGCCGAGACAAATAGAATGGCGTCAAATGTACGACCTCAGCCAGCCTGGCCAGCGACAGATCGCCTCCGACGTTCTCGCGGACAAACTTTTCCACCCGCAGCACGACTTCGCTCGATTCTTTTCCGCTTTCCGCCTCCACCGACTCGATAACCAGATCCGCAAGCTCGCCGAAAAAACGCGCCGCCTCCCGCCAAGTCGCATGCGCCTGCGCTCCCAGCAGCTTATTCATGTCTATTTTCTCCGACAGCGCCTCCAACAGCCCCCTCCGATTCAACAGCAGCAGAAATGCGGAGGATAGCGAATAGAACAGCGCCAGGGCAGAGCCGGAGCGGATTCCATCCGTCTCGCGTACCGCGGCGGACAAGACGTCCAGCCTCCGGTGGAAATCGATGCCGTCCTTGCGTTCAAGCGCTTGCGTCAGCAGGCCGATTTCCCTCTCGTGAAACTGGAATTCCGAATCCGTCGACGCGGATGCGAAGCCATCGGATAACAGCATTTCCCGGCCCAATCCGAGACCTTGCGTCAGTTGGAAATCGAGCCGACCGAATTTCCGGGACAGTTCTTCCCAATCGCAAGGCATGCAGCCGGCGACGAACGAGCAGGGCAGCTTCATGAACGTGCGGCAGGCGGTTTGCACCGATTCGACCAAACCTAGTATTTGCGATTTCCGGTCTGCAGCGCCCGTATCGCTCCGTGCTCCGTCAGACCCTTCGCGACGCTGCTGCATAAGCCATAGAAACCGATCCTGCCCATATGTGACGAATAGGCAATCGTAACCGTCCGCGAAATGTTCGTCGATCACATTGTGGACCCCGTACAGAAACAGCGATTTGTCGCCGGAATGAATGTCTTCCCGCCACTCGTCCACCCTCCCGACGCACAAGTGCACGGGCATATCCGACCGCAGCGAAAGCTTCAGATCCGCGAACCGCGCCGCTCGGCCGGTCGGCGTGGAGGGATCCCCGTGCAGCAGCTCCAGCACATATTCCTTGCGCAAAATCGGCAGCGCCTGCGTCCAGCGGTTGCGGGCATCGCTTAGCATCCGGTCGAGCGAGTTCTCTTCCGAGATTCTGTCCGCCGCGCGGAAGACGGCCTGAATGATCTTCGCGTCTTCCTCCATCTTGAGCACATAATCGAATGCGCCGCTGCGCAAAGAAGCTTGAATCGAATGAAAATCGGTGTGGCCGGTCAGGAAAATCGTTTTGCATTTCGGCCACAATTGCCCGACCGCATTTTGCAGCTCCAGGCCGTCTATCCCCGGCATTTTCAAATCCGTGAGCAGCAAATCCACCCGGACGCGCCGGGCGACTTCCAGCGCTTCTTCGCCGTTAAACGCTTTGTAAACCTCATATGGACTGTCCGCGAGCTGCTGAAATTTATCGTATAAACCTTCGACGATAATCGGTTCGTCATCTACGATAAGCAATCTATACATGTCCCGCGCCTCCCTCTAAGCCTATTTGTCCTCCACGCGGATGCTTAGCGTAACCTTCAGGCCGCCCCATTTTCCCCGGCTGACGGAAACGCCGCTGTCCTCCCCGCACAGAAGCCGGAGGCGGCGGTGCACGTTGATCATTCCGGTGCTCTCTTCCTCTTCCCACGACTGCTTGAGTTTGCGGTCGAGCGACTCGAGCTCCTCGTCGGTCAACCGCTCCCCGTTGTCTTCCACTTCGATGAGGATTCGGTCGTCGGTTCTTTCGAATGAGACCCGGAGCCGTCCGCCCGCCATACGCGGTTCAAGCGCGTATTTGAAGGCGTTCTCGACGATCGGCTGCAGGACGAGCTTTGGCACGTACACGGATCGGCAATCTTCATGCAGCTCGGCGACCTCGATGGCGAATCGATTAAAAAACCTCATATTCTGGATTTCGAGATAAGTCATCGTATGGCGTACTTCCAGTTCCATCGGAATCGTGTCTTCCTTGTGGCGCGTAATGAATTCGAAATACTCGCCAAGATAACGGCTGAACCGTCCGATGCTTTCCAAATCTCCGAACTCGGACAGCCGGTAAAGAATGAAGTACGTGTTGTACAAAAAGTGCGGGTTGATCTGCGACTGCAGCTGCTTGATCTGCGCCTGCTTCGCGCGGAGCTTCTGCTCGTAATTGTCGTGAATGAGCGTCTTCAAATAGTCCACCATCCGGTTGAAATGGAGGTACAAATACCGGAACTCATCCTTTCCTTTCGGCGGCACGACCGGCTCAAGCCTTCCGTCTTCAACCCTTCGGAACGAGTGGATCATTTTCCGCAACGGCCGGTGGATCATCCGGTAAATTCCGTAGGAATACAGCAGGATAATCAAAATGGAAGCTCCGGACAGTACCCAGAACCAGCTTCGGTAAGCGGCGATCTGGCCGAACATTTGCTTTTGCGGAACATAGAGGCATAAATAAGCGCCAAGTGAACCCGAATAGCGGCACGACGTTTGCATGGCAGTCCCGTTCAGCTCCATTGACCCGCTGCTGTCCGAAGGCTCGCCGGGGTTTTCTTTACGCAGGAACTCCCTTAATCCTCCGACGGCGTCGGCATCGGCACCCTCTTCTGAAGCGGATGTAGACGCGAATTCGGCCGACTCCTCAAACGCAACGTCCCAATCGCCGGAGAGGCTGATCAAAGCCGCACCCGCCTGACCGTAATTCGCCATGTTCCGCAGCGTCCCCTGCAGTTCGCTGCGGTTGATCTCCACGGAAAGCACGAAAGACGGGTCGGGAGACCCGTTCGGGAACGCTTGGCGGATGAACAACCGGTCGTGCCATGACAGCACGGCCGAATCGTCGAATTGTCCTTTCGGCTTGACGGCTTCATAATCCTCGTCGATGGCGCCGAGAATTCCCTTCGTATCGTTGATCGTCCGGCCGAGCGTTAGAATATGGGCGCTTGCGCTTTTCACGTAGATGCTGGAGTGCCGAATGGTTCGCAACTTAGCCTGCACCCGCTTGACCGCTTCCGCCCATTCGAATTCGGACATGATATCGGACAACACGCTGAGATGGGACAAATCCGAGTCGTAAACGTTTTCCGAAAGCAAGTCCAGAATGTGGCGGTTTTCCAATTCGAGCGTGTTCAAATAGAACATTGTCCTCGAGCTCATCGAACTCACCCACTCGCTTCGTACGCTCTCCTCACCCATGCGGTTCATCATGATCCCCAGCGCGCACAACGGGATGATGACCGCCAGGAAAGCAACGACCAATTTCGGAAAAATACCGCCGATGCGTTTGTACATATTCAGGCACCCAGTTCTCATCCAGATTAGGAGTATCTCCTTGTAAGTTCGCTGCCCGGTCGTCCATCCCTTCCTTCCTCGTCCAACCTAATCAGGAGCTGCCGAACACCCGCCTGACCGCTTCCAGATAACCCATTCCATGAACGGTATCCGGTTCGAGATAACTGCCTTCCGTCCACTCGTTCCAGGCGTTGATCATGAATATCGATTGACCCTTCTCGCGCAAATCGTCTTTCGTGCGCCGCAGCACCTTCTCGAATTGCTCCGGCGTATTGTCCACCAGCACGGCCGTATACGGATAACCGAGCGGTTCATAGTTCAACGACTGATCCGTCCGCGGAGTTGGATCCCATCCCATGGAAACGGACGGATAATAGGGGAGCGTCCATTGCTTCCTGATTTTCTCCCAATCACGCATCGCGACTTCGGCGTAGTCTGCATAATCGGTAGCGGGGAAATTCGGCATCGGCGTATCCTGATGCCAGTTATAGGACGTCACGCTGTCGAATCCGAGAGCGTGAAGCAGAACGTCGGCATCCGGGATGTCCTTGTACCGGCAAAAGATCATCACGCTGCCGTGAATCGCGTTCAGATGCAGGCCCGGAAGGCCGGCTTTCAACGTTTTGTCGCGGAAAGATTGCAGCGCCGCCTTCGTTTGTTCGATACCGCCGAGCCCTTCGACCAGCCCGTAGAAATCGAAAATAGAAAAATACAGCTTCCCCTCGACTTTCCAATAAGAGGGATGGGCTAAATAATTCGTTATGATATAGTCGGTCGCCGCTTCGAACGATTCCCGCGAAGTTCGGCCTGACGTTAAGTTCCCGAACGAACCGCCCGGCGCCGGGTACAGATCCCACCAATCATGATTGGCCCACATGAGCGCGAACTTCAAACGATCATTGTTGCGCGCGCGTAGGTAAGCCCGGTCGAGCGCTCCGTTCAGAAACGGCTTGCCGTCGTACCAATACCAATCGTAGATGAACGTATCGACCCCGTGATCCGCGGCAAGCGCGATCTGCTTCTCCGCCGTCTCCGGCAGCGACTCGTCGTATTCGCCCAAGACGCTGACCTTCGGCTGCGCATGGCCGGGAAACCGCGGCGTCGCCCGGCGGAGCATCTCCCATTCCGTCCAACCTTTGCCATGCCATTCGTCATTCCTCGGATCAGGGTGATATTGCGGAAAATAATAAACCGCGATTTCGAATTTTTCGCTCATAAGCTCACTCCTTCATGCTTCCCATCACGATACCGGACATAAAAAAACGCTGCAGAAACGGATATACGCAAAAGACCGGCAGCGCTCCGAGGAAAATTTGCGCCGCTTTAACGGACCGGTTATTCAAATCGGCGAGCCGTTCCATCATCATCGGATCGGTCGTCAGACTGATGTCGCGCTGCACGATGACCGTCTGCAAATAGCTGGCCAGCGGGTATTTCTCGGGCATGTTCATGTAAATAAGCCCATTAAACCACTCGTTCCAGTGCGCCACGATCGTGAACAGCGTAATGGTCGCCAGAGCGGGTTTGGAGAGCGGAACGATGATCCGCCACAAAGTTTGCATGTAGGTGGCACCGTCGATGTGCGCTGCTTCCTCCAGTTCCTTAGGCAGCGAACGGAAGAAATTGAGCAGCAAAATGACGTTGAAAATCGGCACGGCGCCCGGCAGGACAAGCGCCCACATCGTATCTAGCAGATGAAGCTCCCGGATAACTACGTAGGTGGGTATCAATCCGCCGGAGAACAGCATCGTGAACACGAACAGCCATACATACAGCGTTCTCAGGCGCAGTTGCCCCGCTTCTTTGGACAGCGGGTAAGCGACGATCACCGTCAGCAGCATATTAAGAGCTCCGCCCAGCGCAACCCGCTCCACCGATATCCACACCGATCGGATGAATTCGGGAGTCTCGGCAACGAATGCGTACGATTTAAGCGTAAATCCGACCGGCCACAGCTTCACCAAACCCGCCCCGACGTAATATCCTTCGCTCAGCGAAACGGCCAGCACGTTGACGACCGGCAAAATGCAAAGCAGCGCGAGCACGGTGAGCACCAAGTAATTGGCCGAGACGAACAACAGCCGGCCGATCGTTCTATGTTGGACCATACCCGTCACTCCTCAGAAAATGCGATAGTTGGCGAATCGGTATGCAAGCACGTACGAGACGGAAATAAGCACGAACGATACCGCCGATTTAAACAGTCCGACCGCCGTCGCTACGCCGAATTGGAAGTTTTGCAGTCCCATACGGTAGACGTACGTGTCGAGGATATCCCCGGTGGAGTATACGGAAGGGTTGTACAGGTTAAACACCTGATCGAAACCCGCGTTCAGCACGTTGCCGAGACTGAGCGTCGCCATCAGCACCATGATCGGCACAATGCCGGGCAGCGTAATATAAAGCGTTTGCTTCCAGCGCGAAGCCCCGTCAATGACCGCCGCTTCATACAACGCAGGGTTAATGCCCGTCAGCGCGGCCAAAAAGACGATCGTGCTGAAGCCGAATTCCTTCCAAACATCGGTTCCGACCAATACGAATGGAAACCACTTCTCATCGCCAAGAAAGTAAACATGCGGCATACCCAGGGAGCCAAGCAAATCGTTGACGATTCCAAAGTTGGGCGACAGGATGTCGATGAGAACGCCGGACAGGATGACCCAGGACAGAAAATGCGGCAAATAAATAATCGTTTGCACGGTGCGTTTAAACGCCTTTTGGGCGATTTCGTTCAGCAAAAGCGCCATCGTGATCGGCGCGATCAAGCCGGCGACCATTTTCATGACTGCGATGTATACCGTGTTGAAAATGACGCGGGTCGTGTCCGGCATTTCCGCGATTTGCCGGAAATTATCGAAGCCGATCCATCTCGAATTGAACAGACCGTTCGTAGGCAAAAATCTTTGAAAAGCGATAACGATTCCGACCATCGGTCCGTAACAGAACACCAGTACGAACGCGAGGCCGGTCCAAACCAGCAGGTGCAGCGGCATCTCCCGAGCCCATCGTTTGTGCGCCATGTCCGCCCCTCCTTTCCATGAGGAAAGGGGTGAAGGATTTCTCCACCCCTCCGTTCTTTATTGATGCTGCTTCAACCATTCGTTCACTTCATTGAGTATTTGCTGTCCGCCCTGCTTCTTCCAGTTGTCCACGAACGTGTCGAACGTGTCCAGCGGCTGTTCGCCCATAATGATCTTCGTGAATTCCTTGACCTCAAGATCCTTGAGCGCCGGGCCGTTCTTCGCCATCGTCGCGGTCGGAGCGCCTAGATACGCGTTGGTCATGAACTCGTTGTTCTTCTTATAAGTTCCGAGAATGCCGTAGGCGCTTCCGTCTTCGGTGCCGAACATCAACTCGTTCGGCCAGGCTTTCAGGTCGCCCTTGCGATAGTTGACGATTCCGTCGTAATAGCCTTTGGCCGTCGGATTCAACTTGGACGGATCGTTCGATTTGAATGCATCCTGCACCGCGTAGAAATCGTTCTGGTTCGTTTCCGAAAACCCTCCGAGTACTGGGGACAGGCCGAAGGTGGCAATGTCTTTACCGTCCTGCTTAACCGAATGGTAGTTTTCGTCCCGGGTTTCGCCGTAGTTTTTCTCCAAATAGAAATTCAGGAATTTGATGGCGGCTTCGGGGTTTTTGGCGTTTTTGCTCACGACCCAGAAGCGGGTCGGCGTAATCGAGTTGCTTGTCTTGAGCACCGGTTGATCATCTGCGGAGACGAGCGGGAACACGCCCCAATCGACCTTCGGATCCTTCGATTTCATTTCGTTCAGCGGCCATCCCGCATTCCAGAACTGGCCGAACGTCATGCCCACTTTGCCGGCCGTCGCGAGTTCAGCCGATTTCTCCCCGCTCATGACGCTGAACTCCGGATTGATCGCTCCGGCTTTGTACAACTCCTGCAGCTTGCCAAGAGCCGTCTTCACTTCCGGTTGAATGTCGGCGTAGTCCAACTGACCGCCTTTGTTCAGGAACATCAGGTTCAAGCCGGTCGCCGTAGGTCCTCCCGGGTTGTACGGATAAGCGTGATAACCGTTGAAGAAGCCATCGAGCCCCGCCCAACCGTTGAAAAGGTTGTAATCGAGGTTCAGTCCGAAAGTGTCTTTCTTGTTGTTGCCGTCCGGATCGCCCGTCGCGAACGCTTTGGCGATATTGACGACGTCGTCCATCGTTGCCGGCGGCTGCAGGTTCAGCTTCTTGAGCCAATCTTTGCGAATCCAGATGAATTGCGAGTCTTCCCGTCCGGTAGTTCCGCCGTTCGGTATCGCCATCAGCTTGCCGTTAAACGTAACGGCTTTCAGCGCAATGCCGTCGCCCTCGCCGAAGCTTTTTTTCGTCAAATCGGACGAGTATTTGTTGTAGGCATCGGTCAGGTCCGCTAGCGCGCCGGCTTCCACCAGCAATTGAAGCTGCTGCAGCGTAACTTCGAAGACGTCCGGCAGGTCGCCGGAAACCATCGATACGTTTAACTTATTCGTATATTGCTGGTCATCGACGATCCACTGGTTTTTCACGATGATGCCAAGTTCGTCCTTCAGTCCATTCGTATACACGTTGTTGTCCCAATCCTGGCCTTTCACGAATTCCAGCCCGCTGTTGAACATGCGTACCGTCGTTACCGTGATGGGTGGATCGTATTTGCCAAGAGGACCATCCGCCATAGCGGGGGCCGAAGCCGACGAAGACGGTGCGGGGCTGGAAGTCGATGATGACGATGGTGACGGCGATGACGTATTGCTCGAGTTTTTGTTGTCCGTGCAGGCGGACAGGACAGCGGATAAAACCAATGTCCCGACCAACGCCCAGCTTGCCATTCTCTTGCGATTCATGCGTTAACCTCCCTGGATGGACCATTTATATGTTCGAACAATTTTATTATGGGAGTCGGCTGTAAGCCGCGTAAATATCGAACTGTTGTCGTCCATTACGTTCTCATATCTTGTCAATCATACTCCAGTTCAAGAAGATATGAAAACGTAACCAAAACAGAGAAATCGATATTTACGCCGAATTGGGCAGTCTCTCACAATGATATTGTAAGACCATTTCTAATGAGGTAAGGAGGAGGAAAATGAAGAATCGGATAATGAAAAGGCAGAAGGTTTGGATGAGTGGTTATCCGCTCTACGCGTACATCGATCTCGGGCAATGCACAAAAACCGAAAAGGAGACGCCATCATGATGAAGTCTTATGAAAAAGTCAGTTACGAGTTTCTGAGGCCGCAGCAAGTCAAAGAAATACGAGCTCAATGTCCGATCGCCTACATTACAGCCGGAGCTATGGAATGGCATGGCTTGCATAATCCTCTTGGCGTGGACGGGTTTAAAGCCCATGCCGTTTGCACCGAAGCCGCGCTGCTGCATGGCGGTGTCGTGCTGCCTCCGTTTTATCAGGGATTGCTCGGATTTGTAAATTGGGGACCGAAAGATTGGGAGGGCTACACGTTAAGTTTTAACGAAGAGGAAATGTTCGAGGCAGCTATGACAGGAATCGCAAAAGCTCTCGTATACAGCGGTTGGAAAGTGATAGTGGGTGTGACGGGACACAATGTGGAGCAGCAGCGCGATATTATGCAAAGGGCAATCGAATCCGCAACGGATGGCCAAACATCCACCGGTTTTGCCATTTTCGAAGGAGCGTATCATACTCCCAGCACAGAAATCCCTTTTCAGATGGATCATGCCGGAGCGTGGGAAACGTCGTGCATGATGTATACGAATCCCGACCTGGTAGATCTAGATGCTCTTAGAGGCAGCGCAGATCTCGAAAGCGATGACCTCGATATGATGGGCTCAGATGGAATAGGAGGCAAAAATCCTTTTAAATACGCATCTGCCGAATTAGGCAAGAAGATTGTGATGAGTACGGCTGACTCGATCGGCCGAAAAGCGCTTGAAGCGCTTAAGCGCATCGAAAATGGAGCTTAAACGCTACAAACTGCTCGGTTGCAGCAGAAACGCGAAAAAAAGCCCTCCCTTGTCTGCAATCGGCAGAAAAAGAGGGCTTTCCGTAGCAGGACATTAACTTATAGAACAATCCGCTGACGAGTACGCGCAGATGCCAGACAAGCATCGATCAGCCTCATATTATCGACCGCATCTTGCGGGGAATATGCGGGCGGCTCCTCCCCCCATACGGTACGAGCGAATTGATCGGATTGGGCTACGTACGCGTCGACTCCGTACGGACCTTCGCGGCGAACCTTATCTCCGACTTGAATGGTAATATCGTCGGTTTCCTTCGAAGGCACGAATGAAGGCTTCAGCACGATCGTACCGTCCGTCCCTACGATCTCAAGCTCGTTGCGGAAAGAAGCCCACATGCCGCAATCGAAAGTTAAAGCGACATTGCCCGGAAATTCTACCAACCCGGATGCCATCATGTCCACATCGTCGTGTTCGGGAGAGAAAAGAGCTTGAACGGTAACCGCTTCAGGCTCAACCCCCATGATTAGCCGAGCTGCGCTTAACGGATACACGCCAACATCATAGAGCGCCCCGCCGCCCCATTCTTTTACCTGCCGAATATCCTCTTTGTTTGCGGTTCCGTTATATGTAAAAACTCCACGAATGCCGCGCAGTTCCCCGATCTCTCCGCTAGCGACGATTTCTTTTACCCTAGCGATGCGAGGATGATGCCTGTACATAAACGCTTCAGCCAGATGGACTCCCGCTTCTTTACAGCCATCTACCATCTCTTGCGCTTCCCGAGCATTCATAGCCAGCGGCTTCTCGCATAGTACATGCTTGCCTGCTTGGGCTGCCGCGATCGTCCACTCTTTATGCAAGTGATTCGGCAACGGAATATATATTGCATCGATTTCCGGATCCGCCAATAACGCTTCATAGCTCCCGTAAAACTTAGGAATGCCGAACTGCTCCGCCTTGCTGCGGGCTTTGTCCTCGCTGCGGCTAGCTATCGCTAGCAGCTCCCCCGTTTCCGACGCATGAATAGCCGGAATGACTGCCCGATCCGCTATCGCGGCGCAGCCAAGAATTCCCCAACGCAGACGTGTCATTGTCACGATCACCCTACTCCCTCTTAAATTCTCTACCATTATAGCATGGATGACTGGCTTTTCGATAAAGCGGATTTGCGTTACAATGGTACGATAATCAAGAGACAGAGAGGGAGAAACAGATGCCTTACCGCCTTATTGCCATGGATTTAGACGATACTTTGTTAACCGATGAATTGACGGTGTCCGATGCGACCCGCCAAGCGATGACCGATGCGATCGCTCTTGGAGCTCATTTGACGATCGCGACCGGACGAATGTTCGATTCCGCTCAGAAAATCGCCCGCCAAGTCGGGTTGAACGTACCGATTATTACTTATCAGGGCTCTCTGATCAAAAATCTGATGGACGAGGAAGTGCTGTACGAGCGCTCCGTACCTGTCGATGTTGCCGAACAATTATACGAATATTGCTTGGCTCATGGTTTGCATCTGCAGAGCTATATCGACGACAGACTGCATGTCCCTGAAGAGAACGACAAAATCCGCGCCTATGCCAAGCAATCCAATATTCCTTATACGATCGAACCCGATTTCCGCCGCGTTATTGCTCATGAAAAACAAACAAAGCTGTTGATCATCGACGAGCCGGCGCGTTTGGATTCCTTGCTTCCCGAGCTTAAGGCGCTGTTCGGCTCCAAAGTGCATTTGACCAAGTCGAAGCCCAACTATTTGGAATTTTTGCATCCGGAAGGAACCAAGGGGCACGCTTTGCGTTTCCTTGCCGCGCATTACGGCATTCCGATGGAAGAGACGATCGCTATGGGCGATGCCATGAACGATCACGAGATGATCGAAACCGCAGGACTTGGCGTCGCGATGGCGAATGCCGTTCCGGCGCTGAAGGAAATCGCCGATTACATCACGCTTAGCAACAACGACGACGGTGTTAAACACGTTCTGGAGAAGTTTGTATTGAATGTTGCAGCGGTTGACTAACATAAAGTTATCGCATACCGCTATCTGGCCCAAGCAGCATCTTTTGTTCACAAAGAAGATCCTCCTCCGGTTGTTTCCGAAGAGGATCTTCTTATTTATTGTGTCAAAGCATTACGAGTAGCCAATATATACTTCGAGGTGTCCAAAGGATTAACGCCCCGCCTTGCTCGCTCGGCTTTCACATCTGCTGGACATTCCTTGTACCCGTCGAAGAAGGTCGTCAGCGTTCCCCTCCCTTTGGTCAACGACCCGAGACGCGCGGGAAAATCAAGCGAGGTTGCTACAGGCAGCTTCCCTTCGATTTCCATCCGCCCCTGCCGCACGAACGGCGTGTCGAACTCCCCACGCATAACGACAAGCTCGCTCATCAGCTTTCCGCCGAATTCCTCCGGAGTCGAAAGCCGAAACCGAAGTATCGGTTCGAGCAGCATCGTTCCCGTATTCGCGAGTCCGTCCATGATACCCATCGGAGTCGCGATGACAAAATCAAGCGGATGCGTATGCCAGACGTGATGCTCTCCTTCGACTAAAGTCACCTTTAAGTCGGTAACCGGCCAACCTCGCAAGCCTTGCTGCAGCGCTTCCGGCACCCGCCTTGCCACTTCGTTCTGATAGCTGTCCAGCAGCTTCTCGGATCTTACGATAGCGCTGTATTGCAAGCCGCTCCCCCGTTCGCCTGGCTCGATATGAAACCGCAAGATTGCCCAGCAAGGCTTGGGCATCGTATAAGCAACGAATCCTTCGCCCGGTTGTACGGGTGTTTCCTTGTATATAACGGAAGGTGCCCCGAACGAAACGGCTAGACCGAATCTCTGGATCAACATATGTCCCAGCACTTCCACTTGTATCGGTCCCATCACCCTCAGATGAAGCTCCCTGTCCTCTTGCAGCCACTGCACGTCAAGATGCGGATCTTCGTCCGCCAATTCATGGAAGGCCGCTACGACCGCGGGATATTCCGCTTCGTTGCTCCAATGGACCTGCACCGTCAAGAGCGGCTCCGCTAGCCGTCTTTCACCCGGCACTCCTTCGCGAGCGCCGATAATATCACCTATACGGACCCGGCTCCAGCCGCATACCGCGGCAATATCCCCTGCCTTCAGGATACCGACGTCCTCGCTTCGCTGCCCCTCGACTTTCCTGATTTGCGTGACCTTCTCATCGATATCCAAAGCATGGTTGCGCACGGTGTCCCGATTTCGAAGAATCCCGCCATAAAGACGGACATAAGCCATCCGCCCCATGATCGGGTCCTTTTCAAGCTTGAAAACGACACCCGACAGAGGAGCGGTTTCCTCTCCATCAGGAGGAGGCAGCAAAGAAACAATCGCATCCATCAGCTTGTCTACGCCGATTCCTTTGTTGGAAGCGCCGAACAGCACCGGAAACAGTTTCGTTTCCCGAATGCTTGCCGTAAGCACAGGCAAAAGCTCCGCATCCGCTAGCTCGCCTTGATCGAAATAGCGATTAAGGAGCGTGTCGTCCTGCTCGGCGATTTTCTCCTCCAAATGATTGCGGCTTTGCTGTGCATTTTCCGGAAGCTCCGATGCTATTGGTATTGCATTTGCATTAGTGCTGCCGCTCAAACCGAGCAAATCGACTGCACCCTTAAACTCCCCTTCGACTCCTTCGGGAGCTTGTATCGGAACCGCTCCGGCCGATAACAGCCGATGGATTTCAGCAACGACTCCAGCAGGATCCGCGCCTATGCGATCCATTTTATTAATATATATAAGCGTCGGTATGCGTAAATCTCTTAAAGCCTGCCAGACGACCTCCGTCTGGGCTTGCACGCCTTCGACCGCGGAAACGATAAGGACCGCTCCGTCCATCACCCTAAGCGACCGTTCCACTTCGGAGAGAAAATCGACATGTCCGGGAGTATCTACCAGATTCACTTGTACACCGTTCCACTGAAATCGAGTAACCGCCGAACGGACGGAAATCCCCCGTGTTCGTTCCACTTCCAACCAATCCGTCTGGGCCGTGCCCTCATCGACGCTGCCCAAGAAACGAATTCGTCCGCTGCGAAAAAGGATCTGTTCGGTCGTTGTCGTCTTTCCCGCGTCGACATGCGCGAATATTCCGACGTTGCGTATATTTGTCTGAACGCGCTTGTCAGATTCATCTGTTATTGGGAGCATGTCGCGTCTCCTTCTCTTTGCTGCAACATAAGTATTTGTCTGTAACAAAAAACGGCGCCTTAAGCAGCATAGGGGCGCCGTTTACACGAATTATTTTTCCTTATCCTTATCCTTATTTCGCTTTGCTTTGAGTAGACGGAACATTTCCAGGCTATCGAGCAGGTGCCGGGCTTCTTCCTCGGTCAAGGGCTCCAATACGCCATTTACGAGAATTTTGTTCGACGATTTCTCATCGCCGCTTAATTGTCCGGTAATTAGCCAGTCCAGCGAAACTTCATACATGCTCGCGAGCTCCCGCAAAATTTCGTTGTCGGGTTGCGATTTATTGTTCTCGTACTTGGATATCGTCGTGAAATCAATACCAAGCTTACCGGCTACTTCATTCTGAGTAAGCTGTCTATGCGTTCTGGCTTCCTTTAGTCGTTTACCGAAAGTCGTCACTATTTCATCCCCTCTTGCCCTCAGTATAAGGGATATGGGATTTTTCACGTAGGTATTTGAAGATTATTCAAAAAATGTGTTGATTTTTGAAATAACTTCAACATAAAATAGAGTTGGATGAAAATTACAGATATAGGTTGAAAGGAGCGAATCAGCTTGAGTCTTGATCGACCTTTGTGGTTCTGGATATTGGCCGGTGTCTGTGTCGTTGTATTAATTGTTTTGGAAAATCGGTCGAGAAGGCGAAGCAAGCAACAAGAATCTACGGAAGATTCGAAACCATGAAGGTGCAATGGCATCTCCCGGATCATTCTATTTCGGAAACAGACGTGCCGGATATCGAGCAACTGCTATTTATTCTACGACTAGTAGGCGAAGTGACGCTTAAAGGCCAACCTTATCAAGTCGACAGTTCCAAGCTTATCGTCGATGAGGACAAGCTTTCCGTAGCCGTTACCCTATCCCTAGTTTCTTCTCCATCGTAAGCGCTTTGACTGTTCCCGCAGGACGAACGATCAGCTCCTGATCCACGATCTCATAACCCATGTCCTGATAGAGAACTAAGTTATTTTGAACCGATTGCCTTACCCTGCAACGGCTAATGTTCATTCCTTTCGTTACGCCTTGCTTCTCGATCCATTTAATAAGTTGTCTTGCATAACCTCTTCTGCGCCTTGGCGGAATAACGGACAACCGGAAGAAGTAGATGGCATCGTCGATGTACTTGAACCTAACCATTGCCGTTGCCGTATCGTCTTCATACAAAATAGCCGCCGATTCGCCTTGATCCCGAAGTGCCTCTAATATCGATTCGCTCGTTTCTTCCAAGGCGCCGGAAGGCGGTATCGCAGTCCTAAATTCTTCGAAGGCGATATGCATCAGCGTATGGATCGTGTCCGCATCCTCGGGCGTCGCTTCGCGAATATAGACTTCCGGATCTTTCTTAGACCGGGGTTGCGGTTTCGGTAAAGGCTCCGCCCGCGTTTCTCCGTCCGCTTCTTCCGATATTTCCGTTTGCTCTTCCTGCACAGACTCCAGTTCCGGCGCAATCGCATTCACGCTGCGGAAATAATCTCTGGTCGGCTTCAAGAAAAACAATAGGATGGTGACAACGGAAAGGATAAGCTGTATCTGATCATTGGAAAACCACAGGACGATAAACGCGGTAATGAGAGCCGGAAACTGTTTGCGCCTGCGGATGAATAATAGCATCACGACCATGAAGAGAATCGGGATCGTGATATTCAGCGCAACGATTCCGATTTTGCCCTCCGGTATTTTGGATACGGACAAGGATGCTACGAGAACGACAAAAATCATCGCCATCTTCAAATAAACAATGAAATTCATGGCTCGAATACTGGTTGGTTTCAACAAAGTAAGTCCTCCCTATTTGCAGTCGTACATTAGTTCGTCAAAATAGCAGGCGTTTCCTGTCTGTTTTCGCGTACAAGACAAAAAAAACAGCCGTGCGGAATAGAGTATTCCCGCGTCGGCTGTTTTTTACCCATTTATTGGATTTGTTCGTAATGATGAGCGAGCTACTCCTTGATTAGTTAGTCAATCCTGAAAAAGCCTAACTTTGGAAATACTACTACGCTCTCAAGGACATCAGAAATGCGTGGGATCAGGTCAATACCGGCCATATATAAACAAACCGAATGTTGGCGTCGGCGGGTTCGCTGGATCAATCTTCTTTCGAGACTCGGTTGTTTTGTTAATCAAATTGCCGTTGTTATCATAATAAAAGTTCACTTGCTGCATCTCGCCGGTCGACTTCACTTCCGCGGTGGCGTACAAGCGATTTTGCTCATTTACCCCGTAAGAGATCAGCGTAATCGCAGCGCCTTGCGTGGTTTTCTCACTCAAACGGTTACCTGACTGATCAAACGTATAGGCCGTCTTCTTGCCACTAGGCTCTGTTATCGTCTCTAGTCGGTTAAGGCTATCGTACGTGAATGAAGTCGTCCCCGTAGACACGACGTTAACCGTCTCCGTCTTCGACGTTTGGTTATTGGCGTTATCGTAAAGATACGAGTACGTATCTAAGAGTGTTGTCCCTTGATAGTTATTTAAGCTTAAGCAAATTGTTTTTGTAATACGTATACACTTCCTTCGCACCGCTAGCATAGGTGACCTGCTGCTGGCTGCCGTCTGCATAGTAAAGATAAGAAGCTTGGACCGTGGCGCCGTCATTGACTTGGGACAAGCGGTTCGTTTTGTCGTAAATCTTCGTCGTCACGTTGCCTTTGACATCGGTCGTGACTTCGGAGACAAATCCAGCTGTGAGCCCTGTCGTTTGGTCTAATAGGAACGTACTTGTCCCCATGCCAGGAACGGACTTCATGATGACCCGGTTTAAAATAGGTACGGCTCGTTAAACCCGTGCCGTCCTTCATGCTCAGCTGATTGCCGTTGTTGTCATAGGTGTAGAAAATCTGATTGTCCTTAGGCACAAGCTCAGCACCCGTTACCGTCTGGGAAAGAAGACGACCGTGCGCGTCATACACATAAGATGTTAAATTCCCATTGCGGTCGATCTTGGTTTTCATTTGACCGCTGCCCGTGTATGTATAGCTCTCCACTTTAGCTTGATTATACACATAGTTCCCTGCTTTACCGCTGCGTCCGCCATGGTCAATCCGTTTGGTGAGTTTGTTCGCTAAGTTGTACTCGAACGAAGTGACAAACCCGCGGCCGTCCTTTGGCAATAGTGCTTATTATTTTTAAAAAAACCTTGAGAGGCATTTAGCCTATCAAGGTAAAGTAAAACTGTAGATTCACTCATTAGTTTTCAATAATTTACTTTGTTTATAATTCTCTACAACTTCTCTTGCACGTTTTGAAATTGTATGTCTTTGATTTTGGAGATACACAATATCGTCTAGAAAAAAATCTACGCTCTCTGCCCTTTGTGTGGGTAGAATGATAATTGACCCGTTTTTTTTCAAAACATCGATACAAATATGAATAGCGCTATTCATAATTAAATCATTAATCCATCCTGTAGAGACCCAAGGAAAACAGAATACTTGCTTGCCATTTGCAAAACCGATTGCAATCGAAGTCCTCCATTTCTCCCAACCTAATTCTTCGAATTTCATTTTCAATCGATCTTTGGAGAGTCCAAACATATCAACAATTTCTTCAACACTTTTTCTATTTTTAAATTGATTATTACTGACACCGTTTTTAAGCTGACTCAAAATACTTTTATTTGAGAATAACCATCGATTATGTGTACTCTCCCCTACATACCAGCTAATGCTCTTTAAATCCTCCATTGTTGCTGTTTTTTGGTTAATCAGAATATCACCGTCTTTACAATGTTCTCTACCTACCAAATTGTAAGATAATCCCCAGCCTCCTTCGCCACATTCACCGATAATCCCATAAGACTTTCCTTTTTCAAATATATAGTGAAATTCTTTGATGTAATCTATCATCTGCCCGTAATTCTCCATTTTAGGGAAGTATAAGCCTTCAATAATGTCAACATTAATTTTTTCTATTTCCAAAATTCCCACCACCTCTTCTTAAATCCAACTTCTTTAGTGTCGAAGATGTTTATTGGTACACCCTGCGTATCTGTAGTTTGTACTGTAATGTTTTTTATCTTTGGATTTACAATTCCAACATCTGGTTCAAATGAAGCATTAGTTTTGAATTCTATGACAGACTCCGTACGACTTCCAATACCTGCAGCCTTAGCTTGCGATTTGGTAGGTTGTTCCGTCCAAGCAAACACCCTTGATTCCCATTGATTATTAAGTCTCCCTAACATTTGAGATTCCATAATCTGCTGTGCAGATTCCTTAGATGTTACATGATAGAAAGTACCCTTAGATTGCCCCACTTTTTCTTTTGTAATTTTTATATCTGGACCCGGTATTGGTGCAATTGAAGCAATTGCAACATAAACATCTAACTGGGTTGATTTAGGATCCCCCAACGTCTTTAACGCAGAATATCCTGATGTTTCTTCTGCAAACTCAAGAATTTTCTTTGCTGATGACTTTTTTGGTTTGCCAAACATTTGCTCAACCCACTGTGTCATATCCACATCGTTATCACTGCTGTTTTTAGTAATTGATGAAGTTGACTTTACAGGTTCCGGTTGCACAGGTTTTGGAGTAGTAGCTGTTCCCGTAATCACAACTTTATTTTCCGTGACAGTTGTCGTGACATACCGATCTGTTCCCGCTTGTTTCTTAGTACTCTCCACTTGTTGGAGTGCTTGTTGAAATTGTCCGCTAGACATTAAAATCGTGTCGGAGCTTATGTTGCCTGTTAAAGATTTTTTAGCGTTACTTATGACCGCCTCTTTGATAGAGTCAGGAGCATTTTTAGTTGAATTTGATGCCCCTAAAACATTAATCGTTTGATTGCCGACAATTCCATCGGTTTTAATACCTTGACTCTTTTGAAAATTTAAAACTGCCGCCTGTGTTTTGGGTCCAAAATTACCGTCAGTAGCAATATTATACCCTGCTTTTACAAGCATTTCTTGAACGGCTTTTACCTTATCTCCAGAATCTCCTGCTTTAATTGTTGATCCGGATGTTGTCTTTGGCTTTGTTATACTTGCCCCGTTCATACCTTGAATTAAATGACCCGTTGGATCCACATACTTTATTGGTTCATTAGCAACGTACGTATACAAATTCAACGACAACGGATCATTCGCCTGCCCACGATACGTATCCTCCGTTAAAAACCGAGCTAGCTTTGGATCATAGTAACGCGCGTTTAGGTAATAGAACTTGCTCTCTTCATCATACTGGTATCCCGCATAACGAATCGGGTTATTTACAGTACCCGTCTTGTTCGTGATATTACCAAAAGCATCATACTCATAAGAAGCGGCTAATATACCCGTAGGTGAGATCAGTGCCGTTACATCGGCGTGGCCGTTGTACAAGTAGAAATAGCTGTCTGTGCCCATGGTTCGTGAGATCAGATTGAGTCCGTAGAGATTCCGGGCGGCTTGTTTGCCTTTGCCATCTGTCTCTAGCACTGCTTTATCATACTCGTATAGATAGGACGTCGTAACCCCGTCTGCCGTTTTCTTGACGCGAAGACCGTCGCCGTTGTATTGGTAGATAGCGCCGCTATTGCCGGTGCCCACTTTAACGAGTTGATTAAACCCATCGTACTCATAGCGTGCTACACCATCAAGGACATCGGAGATGCGTGGGTTTGGATTTGACTGGCCATAAATAAATAGGCCGAAGGTTGGCGTCGGCGGGTTCGCCGGGTCAATCTTCTTGCGGAATTCAGACGTCTTGTTAATCAAATTGCCGTTGTTGTCATAATAAAAGTTCGTTTGCTGTGTCTCGCCTGTCGATTTGACTTCAGCTGTGGCGTACAGGTGATTTTGCTCATTCACCCCGTAAGAGATCAGCGTTATCGCAGCGTCTTGCGTGGTTTTCTCGCTCAGGCGATTCCCTGAGGGGTCAAACGTATACTCCGTCTTTTTCCCGCTTGGCTCCGTAATAGTTTCTAGTCGGTTAAGGGCATCGTACGTGTACAAAGTCGTTCCCTTAGACACGCCGTTAACCGTCTCCGTCTTCGACTTTTGGTTATTGGCGTTGTCGTAGATGTACGAGTACGTATCGAGCAGCGTTGTGCCTTGATAGTTATTTAAGCTTAGCAGCAAATTGTTTTTGTAATACGTATACACTTCCTTGGCGCCACTCGCATAAGTAACCTGCTGCTGGCTGCCGTCTGCATAGTAAAGATAAGAAGCTTGGACCGAGGCACCATCTTTGACTTCAGATAGACGATTCGTTTTATCGTAAATCTTCGTTGTCACATTCCCTTTGACATCGGTCGTGACTTCGGAAACAAATCCAGCCGTGAGACCTGCAGTTTGGTCTAATAGGAATGTACTTGTCCCCATACCTGGAACGGATTTCGTAATGACTCGGTTCAGTTCATCGTAGGTACGGTTCGTTAAGCCAGTGCCGTCTTTCATGCTGAGTTGGTTGCCGTTATTGTCATACGTGTAGAAAATCTGATTATCCTTTGGCACAAGACCAACACCGGTGACTGTTTGAGAAAGAAGACGGTCGTGCGCATCATAAACATACGCGGTGGTGTTCCCATTGCGGTCGATTTTGGTTTTCATTTGACCGCTGCCCATATAGGAGTAGCTCTCCACTTTGGCTTGGTTATAAAGGAAGCTCCCTGCTTTACCGCTGCGTCCGCCATGGTCGATGCGTTTGGTAAGTTTGTTCGCTAAGTTATACTCGAACGAAGTGACAAACCCGCGACCGTCCTTCTGGGTGAGCGTGTTTCCGTTTAAATCATACGTATAGGCTGTCGTTTCACCCAGTGCATTGATGACAGATGCAAGCTTGCCCAATTCGTCATACGAATACTGCGTGGAATGACCTAAGCCATCGGTTTGGCTGCCTTTTTGCCCCACATCGTTATAAGATTGCGACGTTGTATGCCCTTCCGCATCCGTAACGGAAAGCTGGCGATTGTTGTGGTCAAAAGTATACGTCGTTTGGCGATTAAGCGCGTCGTAAACCGACGTTTGCACATCGCTGGCGTTATATTGCAGCTTCTGCACGACAACATTCGCCGCATCGGTGGTGGAACTCAAGCGATTGCGTTCATCGTACGTAAATGTCTGGCGGTTACCCAGCCAGTTTTGCTCCCACTGCTTATTCCCGTTTTTGTCATAGCCAAAGGTCGTGGAATGTGTGGTTTTGGTACCTGAGACATCCGTAACCGAAGCTTTGGTTTCAATCAGCCGGTTTAAGGCATCATAGAGATTTTCTGTCACGTTGCCATTACCGTCTGTAACAAAACGGGCGTTGCCGTTTTTGTCATAGCGAACAGACGTTGTAATCGCCTGTGACCCATCTTTCATCTGCTCGGTATGGCTAATCTCTTTCCCCTGCGCATCATACACAGATAAGTTCGTAACGCCAAGTGAATCTTCTGTTTTTACGAGATGACCCGTAACGTCATATTGATTTGTTGTCGTGTAAGCCTCAATGGAGTCATCACCCGGTTCAAAGGTGGTCCGCGTTTGGCTAAAGGCATTGTACATAAAGGTTGCTGTATTCCCATTGCCGTCTGTTTCGCTTATGACTCTGCCTGCTAAGTCATAGGTACTTGTCTTGAGCACCTTTTCGGGTGCATTCAAAGAAGCACGGACCGTTTGACCAACTACCCGGCTGGCATCGTCGTATTTAGTTCCGCTCACGACGCCTTTGGCATTGATCACGCCCACTTGTCTACCTGCACCATCATAGAGGCATTTCGTCGTCCATTTAAGTCCGCGTTCGACGCTTACCGCATCTCTTTGCGTGACAGGCAAGTTAGCCGCATTGTAGGTCGTTTCCGTTCCAT
Organism: Cohnella silvisoli; assembly: GCF_021190915.1. Lineage (GTDB taxonomy): Bacteria > Bacillota > Bacilli > Paenibacillales > Paenibacillaceae > Cohnella > Cohnella silvisoli. Next base: position 86,374 of record NZ_JAIOAP010000011.1, on the reverse strand, counting down.
AACCGCTTTGAATCCGAGCTAGATTAGAGGCCCCCGTACCCGCCAAATAGCCTTCTCCGTCGAGTTCTTTGATGACATTGCCATTTGCATCATATAAGTAGGCTTTGGTTACAAGTTCGGTTGGCGTATCCACCCACGCATAGGTCGTAGGGTTCACTTTCTTCTCTGTAAAGGTTTCCTTCTCGAGCTGCACACGGCCCATCTTATCGTATACATAGGTTGTACGGCTCAGATCCGTTAAGCTTTTATTCGCATCAAAATTTTGCGGGGACACCTGAATGGTTTTACGTCCCGCACGATCATACGTATAAGCCGTTACGCCGCCTAGTGCATCTGTCTGATTAAGCAGGTTGCCTCGTTGGTCATAGGCGAATGAGGTGAGATTCCCTTTGGGATCTGTGTTCGTAAGGGTCTTCCCTGCCCAATCATACGTGCTGAACGCTGTAATTTCTGTAGGCAATCCATTCTCATCTACCCCTTCGGTCTTCGTCTTCAGAACACGGCCTAAGAGGTCATAAGTCATGCTTGTAACAATGCCATCGGGTGTCGTTTGATTTAATAGATTTCCTTCCGCATCGTAGGCGTAGCTTGTCAACAATATGGTGTCGCTATCGTCGGTAAAATCGTTGCCCGCAAGGTCTCCGTTGCGCACGTGCTGCTTCTTCTCGGTGGGCTTGCTTCTATAGTCATAAGTATATTCGTTGATAAGCGATTCCTCTGCAGAAGTAAATACATCCTCGCGGACAACGCGGCCTTCTTCGTCATATTGGAACGCGGTACGGCCGCCAGCACTCGTAAACGTTTGCGCAACCAGCCCATCTGTCGTGTAGCTGGTTTTGCTCCACATGACGCGATCTCCGGATGGGATGCTGTACAAGGAAACCGCATCCTTACCCGTTTGTTCCATCGTCTTACGCCCCGTACGGTCGTAGGCGATGCCTTTGTATGAATATTTACCCCCATCAAGCGGGGACCAGCTTCCCGTCAGGCGATTCAGACCATCATAGCGGTAATACGTACTATTCCCCCGTGCATCTTTGGTTGACTTGATCGTCCCATTGGCAAAGTAGTCGGTAGATACACTTGTTCCGTCTGCCCTGATTACACTTGCCTCACGGCCATTACTATCATAGGTCCAAGTGGTTATAGCTGTATCCGCATCGCTAAAATAAACCGTTTGTTTTTTCTGCGAGCTTCCACCCGCAAGTACGGCATAAGAAGTTGTATCGAGCGTAACCGGAACATTTTCATTATTCGTCTTGAACATCGTTTTCTTGAGACGGTTCATGACGTCGTATTGGTACAAGTAAACCGAACCATTAGGCTTTGTTTCGCTTGCGAGATTGCCATAACCGTCATACGTATACGAAGTTACATTGCCTAGCGCGTCGGTTTTGGATTTTAAGAGGCCATTCGTTTCATAGACAAGCCGTACACCAACGGAATTGTTTTTATATACATTCGTAGGCACGACATCATTTAAGCCATCTTCCTCGGGTTTGTAGACGTTGGGAGAAATCGATTGTACCAAACGTCCCATCGTATCGTACGCCGAGAAGCTCGTCTCCCCGCCCTCCTGCATGGTTCGAACCAGCCGTCCCGCTTTGTCATACACATATTCCGTTTGGTAACCGGCAGGTGACGTTTGCCCCGTCAACCAGCCAATACCATTATAGGCGAACGTAGTCACATCTCCCGCCGCATCCGTAACGGTTTGTTTGTTACCCTCAGAATCGTATGTGTACGAGACTGTGCCGCCTTCCGGATCGGTTTCGGTTTGGAGCAATCCCTTCGCTCTATAGCCTAACCGGGCAGACTCCGCATCGGAGAAATATTGATAAGTGGTAATGGCATAATCATCCGTGTTTGCGCCTTCGCTATACACATCCGTGCCGCTCTGGGGCTGAACTTTTTGCAGTAGTCTGATTTTGTTTGCATCGTAAATATATTCGGTTCGTTTGCCGAGCTCATCCTTTTCTAAAATCAAATTGTTTTTGGTGTCGTAGGCGTATTCCTTAAAGGTGTAGTCCGGATTAATCTGCTTGGTAATATTGCCGTTACTGTCGCGCTCATACGTTGTTTTATTCCCGTTGCGGTCAAAAATGTTTTTCTCTTCCCCGAACTTGTTGTAGCTGTTGGCATCCAGGAAGTAGTCCGCTATCGTCAAGCGTCCCTCGGGATCCTGCGATTTGACGACATACCCCGCCGTGTCATACCACTTGATCGTGGTAAGGCCTGCGAGATCCTTTATCGTCGTTTGGCGAGCGAGGTTATCGTAGGTGTATAGGAAAGCATTGCCATACGCGTTTGCCGTTTTCATCACCTTATGCTGATCTGTCCCGGCGGCGTGGTTGTAGGTGTTGGTCTCAAGCACGGTGTTTGCGCCATCTTGCACACCCGTTAAGTAGTTCGAGCTATCGTACGTGTATTTTGCAATGATTTGGTTCGTCGGATCCGTCACTTGATTAAGCCGGTTTTGTGCGTCGTAGCCATATGTGACCACACGACCGATTGGATCGGTTACGGAAGTCAGGTAGCCGCTTGCGTTATAGCCGACGGTAAAGATCCGTCCAACCGTATCGGTGATTTTACGGGTTTTACCTTGCGCATCCGTCTCGATGTTCACGCGGTTACCGTTGCGATCTTGCATCCAAGTGAGAAAACCTGCGACATTAAATCCGTACGTGTATTGATCCTTCGTCGTAAGGACATGCGTGTTGTCGGGTAATTTGACAAGCGTGCTGTGGGAATCGTTGGCGGTGTAGCTGCCATCTGGATTCTTAACGAACACCTGCGCACCGCCGCTTGGCAGCTTGACGACTTTAAGGCTGTTCGGACTGGTCGTGTCATCCTTGACACTGCCTTCAAAACCAAACGTCCAGCCGCGTCCCATGGAGCTGGTCGTTCTGTCATCCTTGGAATTGTAAGTCCGGCTAATGTTCACGATAAATCCGGGAGAGCTTACGCTCAGGTCGGTTACCGATTTCCCATAGTTGCCCGTCGCGACATTAACCCCTTCTTCTCCGTAATGGATTTGCTCGAGAAGCGCTGGGGAAACTTCAGCCGCTAAGGAGACGACCATGCCGCCATTACCTGGCTTGGATGGTTCATCGGTTGGTGATTTAGGCTTAACAGGCGGTGCCGTGACTTGTCCCGTGAGTGCGCTAGCGGCATTTACCCAGCCTTCTGTTGCAACTTTTCCGGTAAGGTTGCTTGCGAACGTAACGGTGCCTTTAATCCGCTCCGCAATTTGCGCGCCTGTTAAATCCGGGTACTGACTCTTAATGAGCGCAGCAATACCTGTGACAAAAGGCGCAGCCATGCTTGTACCGCTTAAATAGGCATAACCGCCCCCGGGGATCGTGCTTATAATACCAACACCCGGCGCTGCGACATCGACGGTGGAACCGTAGCCGGAAAATGCCGCCAGCTTGCCTTGGTTATCGACTGCCGTAACGGAAAGGAGGTTGGTCAGTTGATAAGATGCTGGATACACGGGGCTTGTATCTACATTTCCCCCGTGGTTGCCCGCAGCTGCAACTATGAGCATCCCGCTTTGCGCAAGAGCTTCCTGAAGAGCAGGGTTGCTTTCCGGTCCGCCGAAGCTAGCATTAAGGATGCTTACGCCCATGCTTTGCGCATATTCAATCGCCTCGATCGCGTCTGAGGTATATCCCGCGCCTCCGGTCATGAATTTGAGCGGCAAGAGGCTTACGCCCGGCGCAACGCCGCGAACGCCAACGTCATTGGCTTCAGCCGCAATAATGCCCGCGACATGCGTGCCATGCTTGTCATCAGAACTGCTATCAAAGACGGTGGCGTCCTCATTCGCAAAATCATAACCGTGAACATCGTCAATATAGCCGTTGCCATCGTCGTCGATGCCGTTGTCCGGGATTTCCGCTGTATGGGTGTAGATATTGGCGGCAAGGTCGGGGTGCGTCATATCGATACCGGTATCCAGTACGCCAACGAGAACGGATGAAGAACCCGTTGTTACGTTCCAAGCGTTAACGGCATCGATATCGACGCCTGCGCTGCCGGCTTGAAAGCCGATGTTTTGTCCGTTGTTAAGCAGTCCCCATTGCTCCTCAAAACGGGCATCCTGGGGGAGTTCACTCGCATACAGCAGATAGTTGGGTTGGGCGTATTCGACATTCGGATCTTTTTTGAGCTCCGCAATCGTCTGATCGAGGTTGTCGCCGTCAGCAATCTGTAGAACCTCGACACGGTTTTTCTTTGATTTATGCTTGGACTCCAGCTTCTCCAGCTTAAGCTTGGTTTTAATCGCAGCATTTATATTTTGGCTTTTAGCGCCGCTCTTGTATTTGACAATCAGTTCTGTTTTGTGACGAGGCGCAGCTTTTGCAGCTTGCGGATTTTGCGCGGCTAGCGCGCTATAGTCAAAGAAGAGGGTAGTAAAGAGTAGCATAAACAGGCTGATGTTCGCGATTAAGCGTAGCGTTCGGCTCATAGAATCCTCCAACGGAAAATAGAATAAGTGCTTGGTTTGGTGTAGCTATTTAGGAAAGTAGAGCATTCGTCCTATGAAATGAAAATCGGATCGTGCTAGGTTTACGGGTTGTCCGGTCTTTCTATAACGCTGTACGTGATGGAGGATCCGCCAGATACTTTCGCTTTCATCTGCACGCTGTTAATGACACCGGTCCAGGATTCGTCCGGCGAAATGGCTTTGTCGGTTACAAAGGTGACTTCACCTGGCCTGAATGCAGAGACAATGACATCGGTGCCAGCGATTCGGCCGGTCGTGAGTTCCTTCATTCCCGTTAAGGTAGATAAATCTACGATTTCAACGGCGTTAGGATCATACGTCACTTTAAGCGTATAGCGGCTAAAGTCCATGATGTCTTTGCCGACCATGCCCATATCGATCGTTCCGGCTTTCGATAAGCGGGCAACGAGCGTATTGTTAATGATTCTGCCGCTCCATGCACCGACACCGCTCACATTGGTGGTCCGAATTCGGTACTTGTGCTCTGTGCCCAGAACGACCCGGCGGTGCTTGTACTCCGGTTTTACGCCTGCATCGAACACTTGCCCGTCCACTTCAACTTCATATTTTGTGGCCGTTGGATCACTTGCCCAAGAAAGGGAGACGATATTGGCAGTCGAAGTAACGGCAATGTTAGATGGAATCGTAGGCTTGTCCGGCAATGTACGCAGACTCACTAACGCACTCCAATCGCCTTCAATGGCATCTGTGCGCGCGCGTATCCGGTATTGATGTTGCGAGAAAGGGTTTAATAATGTATCGCTGTAGTTGGTGTCGGTGAAATTATCGACGATGACAACGCCGTCTAACTCTACGTCGTAACCGAGTGCGCCCGATACGGCGCTCCAATTCAGAAACACCTGATTTTTGGAGGCAGTGGCTGTTACATTTGCAGGAACTGCTGGTTTGGATGGGAGTGTGGTGAAAATGAACGGCTCCGTCCATCCGCTCTCTCCGCTTGTTCCTATCGCTCGAATACGGTACGTATGCGGCGTTTCCGGCGTAAGGCTGGTTTGTGAATAGGTGGCCATCGATACACTTGTCACTTGCCCATCTGCTTCTACCTCGTAGGAAGCAGCGCCAGTGACGGCCGTCCAGGTAAATGTGATGGACGTATCCGAGAGCTGCTCGGTCATTCCGCTTGGTGTTGGGAGTAAGTAAGTCGTCATGTTTATCGGTGCACTCCAACTGCCCGCACCCAGTTCATTAACTGCGCGAATGCGGTATTGATGCGTTGTCTGTGGGTTAAGGCCCGTAAAAGATGCCGTTGTCGCATCGATTAAGCTGACGATAGCCCCATCTGCTTCTACTTCATAGGTAAGCGCATCAAGTACCGTATCCCAGCGCAGGCTAACCGACTTGTCTGAAACAATCTGCGCAGCCACAACGGGAACACTGGGCAGGGTGTTCGTTGTACTGATGATTTGTGTTGGACTCCAAGGACTTGCCCCGCCAGCATTAAGCGCACGAACGCGGTACGTGTGACGGCTTGCCATCGGTAGGTCTACCTGTTTGAAGGTCGATTGTTGCCCTGCTGTAAACCTTTGACCGTCCCACTCTACTTCATAGGCGACAGCACCTTGAACCGTATTCCACGTTAAGGTAACGGTCTTAGCTGTTGCTGCTGGCATAATGTTTGTAGGATAGACAGGTGCGATTAACAGCGTACGCTGAATAAGGGGTGCGCTCCATGATCCGGCTGTACCGCTCTTCACCGCGCGAACACGATATTGGTGAAGGGTATTCGGTGTAAGAGACTCATGCTTATAACTCAAGCTTCGGCCATTGGAAATGAGCGTGGATGAATTGTCTATTTCAATTTCATAGCCTGTGGCTTCTGAAACCGGTGACCAGCTTAAGGTTATTGCGCTGCTCGTCGGCTGAGATTTGATGTTTTTAGGGACCGCGGGCGGTACGATAGGAGGGCCAACGCGAACCAGCGAAGACCAATTCGTGGCGATCCCTTCTTGGTTAATCGCCCTGATTTTGAAATTGTACGTCTTCAGGCGATCTAATTTGGACAAGGTGAGTATCTTGCCAGGCAGCGCGAAGCTGACCGGCTGGGCAACCAGCAGACCTTCGGAGCTGAGATATTTGTTGCCCGACGTGATTTGGTATTTCGTTGTACCCGGGTTCGTGTCGGTTACGGTCAGGATGGGTGCTTGTCCTGTTAGTTGCTGGATAGTCATCGCCGGATTAATCGCAAGTGTGTAAGCGTCTTTAGTAACAATACGGATGATCCCGCCGCTGTCTTTAACTTCAAACTTGACGAGATACTTCGTATCCGGGGTCAAAGCGGATGCGGTAAAGATCGCGCCGGTATTTGCGGTTCCGCGAATTTCGGTTTGCCCCGTTGATGTGTTGTTGTAAATGACAAGAGGATTGTCTGTGCCGTAGCTCAGTTTGACATCCTGCATGACGATCGGGCTAGTTGCATTCCCTGAGGTAAGGAATGTCAATGTTTTCGGTGCCGACCATGTGCCTCCACTATTCGCAGAAGTCATCAGGCGCAGATTATAAGCTGTTGCGCTTACAGCAGGGTCAATGCCGCTAAATACGACATGCAGCTTATTAAGATTATCCGATGTAACGACAGGCAGCTCTTGACTTGCAGTATTTCCGGAAATGAGGCTGACAGGTGAAGTCCAAGTCGATCCCCCGTTGGTCGACTTGATAAACCAAATGTTATTAATCGTCGGCTGGGTGCTGCTCGCTGCCGACCAAACCATATAAAGGTTGGAGCCGTCCGCGTACACCTGGTGACTTTGCTGCGGATAGGTTGCAACACTAACCGGGGTCGATGCAGTCCAGTTTGAACCGTTCCATAATTGCTGAGAGATTGCATAGGTCGTTCCGCTTACGTATTCGCTGAAAAGTACCGGTGTTGTTCCATTAACAAGTAATATAGAAGGGTTAGCATAATTGTTCCCTACTAAGTTCTGTGTAGTGACTTGCTGCACCGCCGCCCAGGTGAGCCCGCCATCTGTGCTTTTGATATAACGCAGATTGTAGCTGTTGGAAAAGGAAGCATTTTTACTGACCCAAACGGCATGTACATTCCCGCTGGTGTCAACTGCGATGGCAACACCGCTTGAAGCAGGTACAACGGTTTGACCACTGTCGATTGTAGTGGTCTGAGCGATCATATTGTCATTCGTTTGAGTTATTGCATTGATAACAAAGCTGCGGACTCCGCTAGTCCCATACCGAACGATACCCACGATATTGTTCCCGGAGGCTGCAATTGCCGGGGGGGAAGTAATGTTGGCCGAATCCACGAGAGTGGCGAGTTGTGACCATGTATTTCCTTGGTCCTTGGACACCATAAACCGGATACCGGAGGAAGCAGTTCCCGTATAACCAGCCACAGCCCACCAGCCGTTGGATAGTTTAACGATTCTTTTGTTTCCGGTTCCCGCGAAATCAAGCAGCGGCGAAGAAACTGCGGTTGAACCCGGCGAAAACCAGCCACTAGACTGAGAACCAATTGTAATTTGATAAGGCGCCGTTGCTAAATCGGTTGTCGTCTCGGCTGTATTACCGCGTACGGTAATGGAGCTTGCTGAAGAAACCACATCAAGCGGATAGCTGAGGCTGCCTTCTGTAACGGTGAAAGCAGTCGTCTTTTCGTAGATTTGTTCGCCAATTTGGGCGACCACACGCGCAGTGTGCGTTCCTCTTGGCAGCGTTGCATAAGCGATGGATTGAAAGCTAAGAGATGCTGATCCTCCAGATAAGACGGTAGTGGTTCGCTCTCTTGGCTCTGTCTCGTTGTCCAGATATAAGCTTACAAACGACAAACTGTCGAATGAACTGGTAAAAACTACGCTTACTTTGAAGCTATTTATGGAAAAGTAATCTACTGTAGTGGGTACATATCGATTACCTGGCACTCCAAGCTGTCCGTATTCGTTATACCCCCACGCTTTGACCGTGCCATCATCCATCAGGGCCAAGGTATGAGAAGAACCCGCTGCAAGTTTCTTTACACCGCTCAATCCCGTATTCAGAGTAGGCGTTGCCTGCACATACGTTGTGTTACCTAAGCCTAGCTGACCGTAATTGTTTAGCCCCCACACCTTGACCATACCATCTTCCATTAGGGCCAACGAATGATTTTGACCTGCAACCAATCGCTTGACGCCGCTCAGTCCCGGAATCGCGGTAGGTGTTGTCTGATTCGTCGTGTTGCCTAAACCTAATTGGCCGTTATTGTTATACCCCCACGCTATGACCGATCCGTCTTCCATCAGGGCTAACGAATGATAATCACCTGCTGCCAGTTGCTTGATGCCGATCAATCCTGTAATCACGGTTGGTGTTGTCTGAGTTGTCAAGGGGCCTAAGCCAAGCTGGCCGTTATTGCTTCTCCCCCACGCCTTTACCGAACCATCTTCCATCAGGGCTAATGTATGAGAATAACCTGCTGCCAATTGCTTGACGCCGCTCAGTTCAGGAATCACGTTAGGTGTTGTCTTAGCTGTCGTGTTGCCAAGGCCCAGTTGTCCGTAATAGTTATTCCCCCACACCTTAACCGTGCCATCTTCCAACAGAGCTAATGTATGAGAATAACCTGCTACCAGTTGTTTGACACTGACCAGCCCCATAATCGCGGTAGGTGCTGTCTGATTTATTGTGTTGCCTAAACCAAGTTCACTGTTAGCATTATACCCCCACACCTTGACCGTTCCGTCCTCCATCAGGGCCAATGTATGATAATAACCAGCTGTTAGTTGTTTTACGCCAATCAGTCCTGAAATTGCAGTAGGTGTTGTCTGATTCACCGTGTTGCCTAAGCCTAGCTGACCGTAATCGTTGCGTCCCCACGCCTTGACCGTGCCATCTTCCATCAGGGCTAATGTATAATTATAGCCCGCTACCAGTTGTTTGACGCTAATGAGTCCCGTAATTGAGGTTGGTGATGTCTTATTTGTTATGTTTCCTATACCAAGCTGGCCGAAATCATTACGCCCCCAAGACTTGACTATGCCTTCATCCATAAGGGCCAACGTATGATATTGACCCGCTACCAGTTGCTTGACGCCGCTTAGCCATGGAATCGCAGTAGGGGTTGTCTGATTCGTCGTGTTACCCAAACCTAATTGGCCGTTACCATTAACCCCCCACGCTTTGACCGATCCGTCTTCCATTAGGGCCAACGTATGAGATTCACCCGCTGCCAATTGCTTCACACCGCTGAATCCTGTGATTGTGGTAGGTATAGTCTGATTTGTTGTGCTGCCCAAACCTAGCTGACCACTACCGTTATGCCCCCATACCTTGACCGTTCCGTCCTCCATCAGGGCCAATGCATGATTATAACCAGCTGTCAGTTGCTTTACACCAATTAGTCCCGTTATCACTTTTGGAGTTGTCTGTGTCGTCGTGTTACCCAGACCAAGTTCACCGTTAGCATTATACCCCCACGCCATGACCGTGCCGTTATCTATCAGGGCAAACGTATGATATGGACCTGCTGTCAGTTGCTTTACGCCAATCAATCCCGTAATCGCTGCAGGTGTTGTCTGATTCGTCGTATTGCCTATGCCTAGTTGTCCGTAATCGTTACGCCCCCACGCCTTGACCGTGCCGTCTTCCATCAGCGCCAACGTATGATATTGACCCGCTACTAGTTGCTTGACGCCGTTCAGTCCTGTTATCGCGGTAGGTGTTGTCTGAGTTGTCGTGTTACCCAAGCCTAGCTGGCCGGAGCTGTTATACCCCCACGCCTTGACCGTACCGTCTTCCATCAGGGCCAACGTATGAGATTGACCCACTGTAAGTTGCTTGACACCGCTCAGTCCTGGAATCGCCGTAGGTGTTGTCTGATCTGTAGTGTTACCTAGGCCTAGCTGGCCATTATTGTTACGTCCCCACGCCTTAACCGTACCGTTGATAAGTAAAAACGACGAGTTCGAAGTTGAACCGGAAATAATACTTAAGCCCGAAGTTATAGACACATTCATATCCAGCATACTCACTGTGGTCGTAAGACCCGAGACAACAGTAAACACACTCTGATTTGTACCATTACCAATCCCTAATTGGCCGCTTGTGTTGTAACCTGTTCCATAGATTTTGCCATCCAGCCCAATCATAAAGGCATTGTTGCCCGTCCCGCTCCCATAGATATAAGCAGGTATAACCGAAGCCGAAACAGATGTCGGTGTCGACATTGCAGAAGTCGAACCCAAGCCCAATTGCCCATAAACATTATATCCCCAAGTTTTAATGGAATCGTCCATAAGGATGACGTACGATGAGTCCCCTCCTGCTGATACATACCTCACGTTGCTAAGCGTGGAGATCGTTGATGGAGTAACATTGTTTGTCGTATTGCCATTCCCAAGCTGCCCGTTGCTGTTATACCCCCATGAACTCACGCTGCCATTGGCAAGCAGCACCATAGTATGCGATCCACCAGCTGCGACTTGAATAGCGTTTGATAAAGCGGAGATCGTATAAGGGCTGCTTTGATTGGCCGTATTCCCCGTTCCAAGCTGCCCGTAGTTGTTATACCCCCACGTTTTTACAGTACCATCCGTCAGCAGGGCCACCACGAACTTATCACCTGCAGCAACTTGCCTTACACTCGATAGCCCTGGAATAACGGCCGGTGAATTGGTTGCCGCAAGCGTGGTCAATTCACCGTAGGTATTCGTCCCCCACCCTTTCAGTGTGCCATCCTGAAGCAATGCAATAGCGAATCCGTTACCAACGGCGAGTTGCTTAACATTCGTAAGACCAGAGATCAGAGTTGGTGTGTAAGTCACACTTGTATTTCCCAGACCCAATTGACCGTTAGCATTCTGACCCCAAGCTTTAACAGTGCCATCCTTAAGCACCGCATATGAGTTATAACCGTTAGCAGCTACCTGTTTAACATTCGTTAATCCTAGCACAGCTGTCGGAGTCGAATAACTTGCTGTTGTGTTCCCTAACCCCATAGCTCCTGTGCTCGCATCCGAGCCGCTTACCTTTACTGTACCATCCGATAATACGAATAACGTATGACTTGTTCCCGATGCAACGACTGCGGGTTGCAAAGTCGGGTCAATCGCCGCTTCTGCCTTTTGCGAAGGCATTACTAACAAACCCAAGCCTTGCAAAAATAAACATAAAACCAATAGTATTGCAATCTTTTGCTTACCTAGTACCATCTGATAAACTCCCTCTCATTTTCGAAGATATCATGACAGATTCATGGAAACGCTTAATAACAACCCTGCGCAAAAAACCTTAGCTGCCTGCATTGCAATTGCACCGAAAAGAGCCAACCGCCTGAACGCGATTAGCTCTTTCGACATCGTTATGAACAGATTTGATTAGTTACCACTCTATTGTTTGCCATCCATATCCTCCCACAATTCTTGTTACCGCAATCATAGAGGAAGAGGTATATAAAAACTGTGAACTGGTTCACAAAACGAGAAATTTGTCAGTTTATGAATCGATCGATTAACCTCTATTTCTCAAAAGCGCCCAAATCAATCAGGGAATCTACCTTACGCGGCTGGAAGGACTGATGGTTCAGGTACTCGAAACTTGGTACGTTCCCCGTCTTCACCACTTCCGGATCCAGTGCTGCTCCTGCGTTGATAAGCGGTGAGCCTGCCATTAGGGCGAAATTAGCATTAGCGGCATCTACGAAGCCTGGATTATTTTGCGGGTTGGACAAGATGTTCGACATTCCGTTGCCAGCCCACGAAGGTCCTGCCGGATCGGCATTGCCGGGCTTCGTATTCACATTCGGATTGGCGTTCAACCACCCTAGGCTTATCCAATTGTTCGAGAAGTCCGCATTGCCGTAACCATGGAAGATAGCGAATGGTTCCGGTTTAGCCCCGGGTGTAACGGACATCGCATGAAAAATATTATTTCTGGCTTGTACGGTAGGCGTCCCTGCATTGTTATTGATCTTGAACAGTGTAATAGCCGGTTGATGCCAAAATTCATAATCATACTGGGAAACGACCGTATTGTTATAGAAGTAAACTTTGCCGCTACGGATATTGCCCCAGCTATATGGGCCATCCCCAAAGCCTAATACAGTATGCTGCCAGCCTGTCGGGCTAGGCTCGGTGTGCATAAACATCGTATTTCCGTAGATATACACTGAATTTACCAAGAGGCTGCCCCATGCATCCTTTTGGATTTTCTCATAGGAAGCGTTGGATTGCGGGTCCAACAAATCCATCATGAACGCTCCGCCTTCAAAAAAATTATAACGGAACGTGATGCCTGCAGAACGTTCCTTCACATTATCGCCATAAGAGCCTGCCTTTGTGTTGCCAAAACGATTGTACTGATATACGGTTCCTACGCCTTCGGTATAAGCGTTATGCTCGCTTGCGCTGCCGGCATTGCCGTTGTCATGCAAATAGTTTCTCTCTACAAGCAGGTAGCGTGACTGCCCTTGTTCATCGTACTTCGAATTCTGGAACAAACCATTGCCGTTATCATGAATGTCGCAATTGATAATCGCAATATTCTCGCCGCGTTCAATATAGATGCCGCTGGCAAATTTGTGCCAAGCTGCAGCCGCTCCTTTAGTATCCGTTAATGGATTAGTCTGATTGGCATTTTTGATTTCAAGGTTCGAAATTTCGATATAGCCTGGCTTATATCCCCATGCGTAGCCTTGGGGCGGGCTGATCACAAAAAGTCCGATTTTATCAAATAAAGGGTTGAGAAATGGAAGTCCGGGCGTCTGTGTTGCGCCATTCCCATCAATGACCGGACGCTCGCCATTAGGTCCAAGCACCCCCGTTATGCGGATAAACTTATTAGCTGCCCCGCGGTTCGTGAGGAACGTAATTTCCTTATACGGATCGGGCTGCCAATGAATATTAACCGTATCGCAAGGCAGCAGCTTAAGCCATGGCACTTGAGACAGCTTCGTATACGCCTGACCGATCCCAACCTCATAGATCGTACCTGAAGCGCCGCATGCGGACTGACTAGGCGTGGTCGGGACATAATCCCATGCTCTCGGCGTCTCGATGGTCGTCCACAAATTGGTCGAGGTCGGCTGTGAGGTCGACTGTGGCGTGGTAGCTGGCGTCGGTGTCACAGTTGGAGGCGTAGTCGTTCCCACTGAACCGATAAGCGTTCCAATCAGTTCGAGTGAATTGCCTGCGAGCAATGCATAATCCAGCGAAGCCGCAAGGTCGGTTGTACCTTTGGCACTGGCAATCAAACTTATCGCTTGATCAATTAGCTGCTTGGACTGGGTTACATTAATTCCTTTGCTCTGTGCGATGACTACATTCGTTTGAGTGTCTGCCAAAGCTAACTCCACATTGCTTATTATCTTGGGAACAACCGCGTCCCCGAAAGTGTTCAAGATCGTATTCACTTTAAAGAGGCGCAATTCCACTTTCTTCTGATGAGAAGCGACCTTATCGTTTAGATTGTCTGCCGCTTGTATGGCGCTTAACAATAGATCGCGCTGCGCTTTAATGAGCTGTGCTGCAGCCGCTCCTTGTATGGCGTCAATCTTGATCAATGCATTCTGAAACAAAGGATCAAGCGTAATGACCTTCTTGCCTGACCCAGTGCTGCCACTATCAGCCATTGCCGTGATAGGCAGCATGGACAGCACCATAATCAGTGTGATGATAAATGCGGCAACTTTTCGATTGATCACATTTTTCCTTAACATGAATACACTTCCTTTTCATCTGTTCTTACTTTATAAGATAAATGAATTCCAGCTTAAATAATGTGAACTGGAACACAATTTGCAACAAATTCATGTTCAAATTGACATAAAGAAGCCAACCGCCTGAATGCGATTGGCTCTTAGAGATTGTTCACTTATGCAGGATGCTGCTCTCCAACGGAACGATAAGCTCGAACACCTTGGCAATATCCTCTTTGCTTACATTGAAGTGCTCAAGCGTGCCTTGAAGATGCTTCGCGATGGCTTGGAAATGCTCGCCCTGAAGGTTTAATCCCTGATGAGCTTTCTCCATGGATCTACCCGTATATTGATTAGGCCCGCCCAGAGCAAAGCTAAGGAAATGGGTTTGATGCCTACGCAGCTGGTCCAGGTCCGTATGTTTGAAAAAATGATTGACCGTTTCATCCCCCAAAACGCGTTTGTAGAACTCATCTACCACTGGAGCTAACCCTTCTGCTCCCCCGAATTTTGCATACAATGATTGTTCCAACCTAATTCCTCCTCGATCCCTTGATACTCGCAAGTATAGTTGAATACGATATGAAAAACTGTGAACGGGTTCACAAAATGAGACGATATATCGGAAAAAAGTAGCAACAAGAGAGCCAACCGCCTGAATGCGATTGGCTCTCCAAGATGACTATGAACGGTTTTGATTAGTTAATGCAGTATTATTAATCTACAAAAATGATTTGGATATTACCAATAATAATATCGCTCACGGCCCCATTTATTAGCGCTGCTTTTACCGTTATCGATATCGTTGTACTATCGGCAGCTGCATGATTGATTGCAGCTCCCGTAATATCTACATTAATTTTTCCTGAGTTTGCTAAAGTTGCGGTATAGCTCAATCCCGCAGGCAAGCTGGTTATAATAACATCGTTTGTAACATCCCCTGTTATCGGGTCTACACCTGTAGAATCAAATGTGCTGTTCGTTAAGTTAAGAGCAATCGAGCCGCCGTTCAATACTCCCAAGTTATTGAAAGCCTCATTAATTGTCGTCACATCTGGCGTTATCGTTGCCGCTGGCTGCGGTTTAAAGTCCCCGGAGGTCAGCGTAATTAACTTATAATTAACTATAATTCCGTCGCTATTTGCTTCATATACGGCTAAATATATTTTCATTACAGCATCCATGAATGTGATATCTAAACCAGAAGTATATTGAGATACAAGACCCACATTTGAAATAGTTGGTTCGGGATCCCCTATATTCAGACTTAGAAATGCAGATTTCGAACCGTAAATGACCAAATGATTCAGAGGATTGCTAACTGTTGCTGTTACGGACGTCGCTCCCGCGGCAGTACCTGGCGTCACAGCTGCAGATAACGTTGGCAATGCTCCCACCGGCGTAATATCAGCAGCTATCAGTTTAATCTCTTTACAAGCAACTATTTTATCCGCTGAGTCTACCTCGTACACCACTATATATTTGTTGGTTGTATTATCCATTCCTGCAATTTCGTCGCCCATATAGTTATTCAGTACAGTCGGTCCTGCCGGCAATGAATCTCCAACGAGTGGTACATTCGTAGTACTGAACGCTAACTTAATAGCGATATGGCTCCCAACATTGAAAGGCGTGGCGATGATCTTAGTAGTTCCAGGAGCAGAACCCTGTGCTGCAACTGCGACTGTGGATGGTGCTGGACTTCCAGTTGCAATTGGCTTAATATCTGCGGCTGTCAACGTAATCAGTTGGAATTTCATGACTTTACCATTACTATCCACTTCATAGATGTGTACTTGATTATTCACTGCACTTGCTGGGAATTCAGTACCGACAACATAATTATCTAATTCTCCCAAAATGTTATTTGGTGCTGGATCTCCAACATTCGGAGTTAGGAGAATACTTCCTCGCACGAGTACATAGAGGTGATTTCCTGGACCTGCAATTACATTAAGTAATTTCGAATATCCAGGTGTTGAACCTTGTGCCGCGGCTGCCGTTAAGGTTGGTATTGCCAATACGGTAACCGTTACCTTCCATGGCTGTGTGCTGTTATCCTGCGCTTTTATTGTATAGACGATAAAGGAACCGAAATTATTTGAAGTAAATCCGCTAAATTGATCGGTGCCATTTATTGTTGCTGTAGCGCCTGGAGATAAAGTGAATGTCGCTTTCAGAGCACTCACAACGGTTCCATTGGGAACTTGAATATCTACGGTATGAGCAATCATATCGATCACTGCGCTTCCGGTTTGTCCAGGAATACTGAAAGCCGTAATTGCTTTCGCGCTGCTAACCGTCGCTGCTACGGTAACCGTTACCGTCCAATTCTGCACACTGTTGTTCTGGGCTGTGACCTTGTAAACTACAGGATTCAAATAAGAGTTTTGCGTTGTTCCACTGATTTGATTGACACCGCCTATGGTAACCGTTGCGCCATTGGATATAGTGAATGTTGGCTGTAACACGCTCACATTAGTTCCAGAAAGCAATTGAATAGCTATTGTATGATTAATCGGATCTATTGTTGCGGGAGCAGCATCTCCAGCCCCAAAACTGAAAGCCGTAAAGTCTTTCGCGCTGCTTAGCCCTGCCACGGTTACGTTTACCGTCCAGTCTTGTTTAGTGTTATCCTGTGCTGTCACGGTATAGGTTACTGCGTTGCTGAAGTCATTGGTTGTCGTTCCGCTGGTTTGAGCTGTGGCACCTACTTTTGCCGTTGCCCCAGGAGATACAGCGAAAGTTGCTACTAAACCATTCAGGTTGTTTCCGCTAAATACTTGAATATCCACAGTGTGGGCAATCGAATCAATCGTTGCCACTCCGTTCTGTACCGCGAAACTAAAAGCAGTGATGTCCTTCGCACTGTTAGGAGCCACAATTACAAGTACCGTCCAGTTCTGCGTACTGTTATCCTGCGCAGTTACGACATAGGTTACTATGTTGCTGAAGTTATTGGCTGTCGTTCCGCTGATTTGAGTGGTGGCACCTACTTTTGCCGTTGCCCCAGCTGATAAGTTGAATGTTGCTACTAAACTATTGTTCAAGTTTGTTCCGTAAGCTACTTGTATATCTACAGTATGGTTATTCACATCAATCATCGCCGCTCCGGTTTGAGCCGCTAAACTGAAAGCCGTAATTGCTTTCGCACTGCTTGGCGCTGCCGCTACACTTACGTTTACCGTCCAACTCTGTATGCTGTTATCCTGCGCTGTTACGATATAGGTTACTGCGTTACTGAAGTCATTAGTTGTCGTTCCGCTAGTTTGAGCGGTGGCACCTACTTTCGCCGTTGCCCCAGCCGATAACGTGAATGTCGCCTTCAGACCGTTCAGGACGGTTCCGTTAGCTACTTGAATATTCACAGTGTGGCCAATCGAATCAATCGTTGCCGCTCCGGTTTGAGCTGCTAAACTGAAAGCCGTAATTGCTTTCGCGCTGCTTGGCGCCGCCGCTACACTTACGTTTACCGTCCAGCTCTGCATACTGTTATCCTGCGCTGTTACGATATAGGTTACTGCGTTACTGAAGTCATTAGTTGTCGTTCCGCTAGTTTGAGCGGTGGCACCTACTTTCGCCGTTGCCCCAGCCGATAACGTGAATGTCGCTGTTAATCCATTCAGGTTAGTTCCGTTAATTACTTGAATGTTTACGGTGTGAGCATTCGCATCAATCGTTGCCGCTCCTGTCTGTTCTGCGAAACTGAAAGCCGTAATTGCTTTCGCGCTGCTTGGCGCCGCCGCTACACTTACGTTTACCGTCCAGCTCTGCATGCTGTTATCCTGCGCTGTTACGACATAGGTTACTGCGTTGCTGAAGTCATTGGGTGTCGTTCCGCTGATTTGATCGGTATTAACTACTTTCGCCGTTGCCCCAGCCGATAACGTGAATGTCGCTGTTAATCCATTCAGGTTGGTTCCGTTAATTACTTGAATGTTTACAGTGTGAGCATTCGCATCAATCGTTGCCGCTCCTGTCTGTTCAGCGAAACTAAAAGCCGTAATCGCTTTCGCGCTGCTTAATGGAGAAGATGAATCCGTGCTGGAAGTAGAGGTTGCCGTTGCTCCTGCCCCCTCTTCTAGCAAAGGCAGCTTCTCGAAAGTTGAACCTTTTCCGTCGACGTTGATGATAGCTTTCTGAATTGATCCTTGACCTAATACTTTCAATACTGCGTCAATTATAAGCTTGATGATCTTAGCGTCTTTACCAAGATTCAGGGTAACATCTGCAGTTTTTTCTACAATTAATTCAGTTACACTGCCTTCCGGAATTTCAATGGAGATTTTCTTCCCAACCACGTCTACCTTTTCAAAAGAACCTTTCATCGTGACCTTGGAACCTGCCGGAAGCACGTCAGTCAATGTAATGTCCTTAAATCCGTCGCCGGATACAGAAGATTCCTCTATCGTTACCGATGACTTTACTATTACTTGTGCAACTGTAGTCTTACCCTCCGCAACAATACGCACGGAACCGTCTTTCTTATCAACAACGATAGAGACGAGAACGGAGTTCTCAAAATGGATAGAGTTCTCGCCCCCACCCGATACTGTAGTCGTGCCTTTAACCGTAACATTCTTCAAGAAAGCGTCGCCGCTGCCAATTCCTGCTGCAAGCAGCAGGTTTCCGTTGATGATCGTATTCTGTAGAGTTACACCCGGGACGTTAACGACAACATCGCCGTCAATGGTTTCCGACCCGGTCTTCGGACCGTAGGTTCCAGCAGCGTTAATCGCACTTTTCTGTGTTTCTGCCTTCGCTTGCAAAGCACGATCCAATGTGACAACCGCTTCCGCACGTGTGATCTGCGCATCCGGTCTGAACGTCTGATCAGTATAACCCTGCATGATTTTCTTGGCTGCTACCAACCCAATAGCCTCTTTGCTCCAAGAAGCAAAACGATCCGCATCACTGAAAACAACCGCGTTCTGATTATCAGCCTGCAGCTTCAACAACCTCGCGATGATGACGGCAAGGTCTTGCCTGCTCGTCTTATTGCCGGGCGCAAAAGTACCGTTGGCGTTGCCCTTAATATATCCGGCCTTGACGGCTTTCGCCACTTCACTGTATGCCCAGTTGTTCGATTGGACATCGCTGAAGCTCACATCCGCTTTCTCGGTAAATCCGAAAGCCCGATTGATGAGCGAAATCAATTCCGCACGCGTAATCGGGTTGTCCGGCTTCACTGTACCGTCCGCGTACCCTTTGATCAGGCCTTTCTCCAACCATTGGTTCAACTGCTTTTCCGCCCAGTGTCCTTTCACATCCGACTTGCCGGACTCCGCTGCAGAAGCGAAGCCAAAAGAAGAAAACATCATGCTAACGATCAGCAAGATTGCTGTCCATTTTTTCATTCCATTGGTTACCATTTTTTATCCTCCCAAAATTCTTGATATCCGCAATCATAAAGGAATATGATTATTAAAACTGTGAACTGTTTCACAAAATGGAAAAAAGAAAGCCCCCATGATCAATGATCATAGGGGTTATGCTTCGTTCTGGCTTAAGTAATACTATTTACATCAAATATAATCTGTTGAATTTGAGCTATCTTTAAGCTAGATTGCTGCAAGTTTTTAGCATCGGATAATGCCGCTTGATATCCATTCGCATATAGCATGTTAATATTTGCGAACATTCCTGATTGATCCATTGCGGCTACTGTTGCGTTCGCATCCCCAGCATCGATCGCAGTGTTAATTTCCGAGATAGATGCCATTATGGAAGCGGTATTATCGACAATATCTTGCAGTTGAGCATAGCTCAATGGATCGGAAAGCGTCAATGCCAGATAATGGACGAATATTTCCTGATAATCATCAGCGTAGGAGTCGACTATATTATTTATCTGTGCGGCTTTCAATTGATTCAACGTTGCGCTGGCATCACCCGCCAATATGGCTTCATAGATGAGGATTAGCGGTTCCAGGTAGTCATTTATAAAATCCACTGCTGCTTGAATTTCATCCTTTGTCAAATCTCCAATAGTATCCTTCTCATCTTTCAACAACGCTTGATAGTAATAGGCGTAATAAGAGGCGTAATCCTCATTAAGATTGGAAATACTCGCCAACTGAAGCTTTTCTAGCGTGACAATTCCATCTAGTCCATCAATCGCCGCGTTAATGGCTGCTATCGACGGCGCCATCATCAAATGGTTGCTCACGTCTGCATCGACGAAATTCTGAACCTTGACGCTTGCCGCAGTCTGCAGATCGTCGGCATTATTTTGCTGCGTATAGCTGATCTTGATGTGATCCGTTGAGACCATAGCAGTATCTAACATTAAAGTTACTGTCTGGTTGTTAACAACAACCCCGATAATAGTTGGGTTCGGAGCTATTCCAGATACGCTAAACGCTGCAAGATCCGCATTTGAACCGGACAACTGGCCGGTGAAGGTTAGAACGATATGTTGTGTGTCTGCTGTATCTGCGCCGCTTAATTGCGGTGTCAGATTCAGACTATCTTCAATTGTAAAACTTATAGGCGCTGTGTTCTTTATCATCCCGTCCATATAGTTTTGAACCGTGTTGGCGGCAAGGGTAATTAGCGCACCCTGCGGAGGGAGAGGAATGTTCTTATTGTTGTTAACAATAATATTAAATGTAATATTATTGCCTGTCGTTACTGTGGCATTACCACTACCAAATGCACCATCTACAGCAGCTTGAATAGCGGCCAATGCGCTCAATTTCTCCAACTTTACATTGAAGGTAAGAAGGATCAAATCCCCTGATTCCAAATTATTATTTCCAGGCGACTGATTGTTAAAGTGATTCACTGGTATAAATGCTGCAGCTGTTGGTACCAGCGTTGCATCTGTATTGATTTTATCAATGGCATCTTGCAGTTCGGTTAATAACAAATCAGTATTACCTTTTGCATTCCTAACCACAGCTACTTGAAATTGATAGAAGGTTATCCAGGCATTGTTTATATTCGTTACACCAGCATCCATTAAATTCTGTACAGTGAATGTCGCTGGAAGCCCGTTAGTGATTGCTGACTTTACATTCGTATTTATGTCAGCTAGTGCAGCCTCTGCAAGGCTTTGCGCAACAATCACTTTAACCGACGCATGGACGTTCGTCGGGTTAGTAACTCCGATCGGTAATTCCAGTATTCCAGAGAATGTGTACGTTCCTGCTGTATTCCCGTCGTATTCAGGGGCTCCACTAACCCATGTCACATTAACGGTTGGAGTTGAATTATCGCTTAACATAAGCTGAACGTTTGTCGGTAATCCGGCAGTTAACAGCGACGTGCCGTTGGCAACGGCGATATCAGCGATCGCGAATGCGTTTGTTACGGTAACTGGTGTTGGCACCGGCGCTGCGACAATAACGTTAACTTTGGCTTGGACGTTGCTCGGATTAGTTACACTGCCCGGCAAGTCCGGCAAACCAGAAAAGATATACGTTCCCGCTTTGTTTCCGTCATATTGAGGTGTTCCTCCGTCCCATGTTACGTTAACGGTCGGGGTTGTACCATCGCTTAATGTAAGCTTAATGGTTGATGGCAATGACAGCGATGTGCCGATAGCAACGGGAATATCGGAAATCGCAGATGCGTTTGTTACGGTAATCGAAACAATCACGTTAATCTTTGCTTGGACGCCGCTTGGATTGCTTACTGCGCTTGATAATACCGGCATTCCAGAGAATATATACATTCCGTCTTTATCCCCGTCATATGCAGGTGTCCCTCCGTCCCATGCTACGTTAACGGTCGAGTTCGTGCCATCGCTCAATGTAATTTGTACAGTTGTTGGTAATCCGAGAAGAACAGACTTCAGCGATGTGCCTTTGGCAACATTTATATCTGAGAACGATGATACTACGCCTGTTACGATTGTCGATGATACTTGCGTTGGCAATGCCTTTGAAACAACAACGTTAACAGATGCTTGCACATTGTTCGGGTTGGTTACTCCTTTAGGCAATGCCAGTTTTCCAGAAAATACATACGTTCCCGCTATGCTTGCGTTATAAGCAGGCGTCCCTCCGTTCCATGTTGCGTTAACGGTCGGGGTTGTGCCGTCGCTTAATGTAATCTGCACGGTTGAAGGAAGATTGCCAAGAACGGATACTAGCGACGTGCCGTTGGCAACGGGGATATTCGCGATCACAGGGGTGCTTGTTACGGTAATCGATGTTGGTATTGATCCATTACCGTCTCCGCCGCTATTGTTTGACGTTGACGTTGGCGTTGGCGCTCCTGACCCTTCCTGCTTTACAGGCTGTTTCTCGAAAGCTGAGCCTTTCCCTTCATCGCTAATGATTGCTTTCTCGATGGTGCCTTGACCTAACGCTTTCAATAGAGCATCAACCATAAGGCTTACGATCTTAGCGTCTTTCCCCAACTCGAGATTAACCGGAGACTTGTTGATGAGTTGTTCAATGAGTGTTGTTCCTTCTACTACGAGACGCACCTTGCCGCCCTTCTTGTCTACGATAATCTTAACAAACACGGAATTGTCCAGATGAATGCTGTGCTCGCCGCCGCCTTGAACGGTCGTCGTGCCTTTAACCGTGACGTTCTTCAAGAAAGCATCCCCGCTGCCGATGCCTTCTGCAAGCAGCAGGTTTCCGCTAATTACCATATTCTGCAGGGTGACGCCTGGGACATTAACTGCAACATCACCGCTAATGGCTTCCGTTCCACTTACCGGACCATAAGTTCCTGCGGCGTTATAAGTGTTCTTATCTACTTGATTCTCTGTTGGATCTTTCACCGCTTTCAATTTCAAGGCGCGATCCAGCGTTACGACCAATTCTCCACGCGTAATCGGCGCTTGCGGTCGGAACGTTTGATCCCCATACCCCTGCATGATTTTCTTGGACGATACCGCGCCAATAGCCGCTTTGCTCCATGATGCGAACGAAGATGCGTCCACATAGGCTTTAGCAGTAGTTTCATCGCCTTGCAAGTTCAACAATCTGGCGATGATTGCGGCGACTTCTTGTCTGCTTGATTGATTGCCGCCGCCGAAAGTGCCGCCTAATTTGCCCTTTATGTAACCGGCCTTAACGGCTATCGCAGCTTCTTCATAAGCCCAATTTCCAGGGGGCATATCGCTAAAGTTGATCTCCGCCTTCTCCGTAAATCCGAAAGCGCGGTTAATGAGCGCGGTCAATTCTACGCGTGTAACCGGGTTGTTCGGCTTCACTGTGCCATCCGCGTAGCCTTTAATAAGCCCTTTCTCCACCCATTGGTTCAATTGGCTTTCCGCCCAATGGCCTTTTACATCCGACTTGGCAGACTCCGCTGCAGAAACGAAGCTGAAGGACGACAACATCATACATGCAATCACCAGGAATATCGTCCATTTTCTAACATAAATGCTTTTCATTTTTATCCTCCCAATACTCTTAATATCTGCAAGTATAGAAGAGTTTGATGTTAAAAACTGTAAACGGGTTCACAAAACAAACAAAAAAAGAATCCTTCGAGGCATATCGCCCTTCCGGATCCTTAATAAACTTACTTATACAATATGCGCTCTGCACTAGAAACTAGCTTGTGAATAAATTAACTCTGTCTTTGCAGTTTTTCGAAATCATGCTTCTAACCTCCTTTGTTTGAAGTTCGTATTCTGCGATATTTCGGCAAGTGCAGGGTAAAGGTTGTCCCCGCGCCCTGACTGCTTGACACCTTGATACTTCCCCCGTGCTTCTGCATGATTAGGTAGCAATAAGACAAACCAAGTCCGAAGTTTTCCTCCCGCTGCTTCGTTGAATAGAACGGATCAAATATTTGCTCTTCGGCTTTCTTAACCATTCCTGTTCCATTATCGGTAAAATCGATCCGGATTCCACTCTTGGCTTCGTATATTCTAATTGCAAGCGTTCCGCCTTCACCCTCCACGGCATCGATCGCGTTGCTTATTAAATTATTGAACACTTCCTGTAGATGGAGCTTATCGCACATCATATTGCAGTTTACGGAATAGTCAGTGCTAATAGAAACACTTTTACTTTCGAGCGGATAACGATTGGCATGCAATGCATGTGTCATCAAATCGATTAAGTTCGCCGTACCTTCCACTAGCTCCACATCTTCAATTTGCTTCTGAATCCGTTTGACCATATGCATGACCTGCTTTGTTTCTGCCATAATCCGCTTAATATCTTCGTCAATTTGTTCGTTGCGTTCGGATTTTACAAGCTCTCTCACTCTTCCCGTCAGCATGTCAATATTGGTTATGCGATTTTTCACTGCATGATTAAACATGGCGGCGCCAGATGCAATCCCTTTAATCTTCTGGTCATGAAGCTGTTTCTCAAACCTTATTCTTACCCCAAGTACTCCGAAACGAATGGCTGCAATGATGAAAAAAGCAAAGCCGCACCAAACAACGATTGATAAGTTAAAGTAGCCGTCAAAATCTTGCTTAACCGCTCTAGTAATATGGTTAAATACGACAATGGCGATAATGGGTGGAACAAAGAAGCAGGCCGTAAGGAGTCGATATTTTCTCTTTACACGATTCCTTTCCCTTAAATAAGAAGAAACCAGCAAGAAACAGCCCCCCAAATAATAAGGAGCCGTCCATAAGAGCATGAGAATAAAATCAATCTGTATTTCAGGCTTCAGCGGACTGATGAGCAGCGTCACAAATAAAGGCAGGAGAAGCACGTAAGCCAAAACGTTCTTGGTTCGCCGGGTTACAGCCTCGGAATAGGAAATAGCGAACATAACAAATCCATATGGAGAACAAGCTTGAAGGATAAAAAAGAAGAAACTGCGCAAATCCGGCTCCATAACCACTTCGGAAAAGCTGCCCACACCGGTAAAAATCAAAAAAAGAACCGCCCACCTGTTTGACTCCTGCTTTGGACCGTAATAAAGAAGAAAAACGGCAAGAGAAAGATCTAGAATGGCTGAATAAAGCAATGATTACCCTCCCGCCAACTAACCCTACAATGATTATAAGCTAGTTGACGAGGATTCGTAACTACTAAACGATGCGCGATTTGGGCAAATGAACGGTGAAGGTCGCTCCTGACGGCTCGTTGCCCGCCACTTCTATTTTTCCGCCATGCTTCCGTACGACAAGATAACAATAAGACAGCCCTAGCCCGAAATTGTCCTCCTTGTGTTTGGTTGAATAGAAGGGGTCGAATATTTTATGGACTGCTTCCTTCGCGACCCCTTTTCCATTATCTGCAATATCGATAAGAATGTTTCTTTTGTTGTCATAGACCGTAATCGAAAGCACTCCCTTGCCCGCCTCCACCGCATCAATCGCGTTTCGAAGCACGTTGCTAAACACTTCTTGCAAATGCACCTTATCGCACAGGATTCGGAATTGCGCAAGGTCATTCACGGTGACGGAAATATGCTTGCTTTCAAATAAATATTGATTGGATTGCAGCGCATGCCTGACAATTTCATTTAAGTTATCGGCAGCCTCTATAATCTCAACCTCTTCTATTTGCTTCTGAATACGTTTAACCATCTGCATCATATGCTTGGTCTCGGCAAGAATGAGCTTGACGTCACCGTTAATATGCTGGTACTGCAACAGCTTCGAGGTTTCTTGCATTCGGAGAGCCAACATGTCGATGTTGGTGATTCGATTTTTCAACGCGTGATTAAGCATCGATGTACCCGAAGCGATCCCCGTAATCGTCTGATCCAACAATTGCTTTTCAAACTTGATTTTAACGCCGAACACGCCGAAGCGGATCGCAAATACGATGAAGATAACAAACCCGGTCGCCGCAAACATATACATATACCAAAACTCATTTACATGGAATCCGAGTGCCTGAACGACATTTTCTAAAAAAAGATCGGCGATTGTGGATGGAACGACGACACACGCAGCGATTAGACGCAATCTTTTCTTCTTGGGATTCCGTTCCTTCACATACGCGAAGATGAGTAGAAAGCTTGTGGTCAGATAGTAGGGGGCAACCCACAGCAGCAACACTTGATAATCCAACTCTAGATTGAGTTTCTCGACAGCGATAGCGCACATCATAACGATAGGGAAGAACAGCCCGACAGCCAATGCGTTTTTCGTTCGAGAGCTTACGAGCTCCGAGTGAACGATAGAGAACATCAGGAATCCATACGGGGTCACAACTTTATGCAAAAAAATAAGTGGCAATGCAGAACCACTAACCAGATGGTCCAGATCGTATAAAGCGGCGAAGCTCATCGCGAATATTAACCATTTAATCGATTCCTTCTTCGGACCGTATATATACAATAAGATAACGGTTATTAAAACTAATGTAGGCATGATATCCTCCGGCGGCCGACAATCGATTAGAAACTGATTACTTTATCCGACAACATGATTTGGTTCTTCACGATAATTCGTTTCTTATTGATCATAATGACATGTTCTTCCTGCAGCTCATTTAACACTTTCGATACCATTTCTCTCGTGCAGCCTACCATATCGGCAATTTGCTGGTGCGTTAACCGCAAATTAATCATGATGGTTTGATTGAGCTTAATGCCATATTCTTCTGCTAGCCGAAGCAATTGTTTATAAATTCGGGCTCGAACGTTTAGAAATGTGATGTCGTGAATCCGATCGTTGGCTCTTCTCAGTCGTTTAATCAATACGGTAAGCAGCTTATAAGTAACACCCGGATTGGTTTCAAGCAAGCATTGCAGCTTACGCCTTTCAATGGCTGCAAGCACGGCGGTATCCAACACCTCCGCATTCGCCGATCGAACCTCCCTATCGTCGAACAAGGACATTTCCCCGAAAAAGTCGCCTTCTTTGAGAGTAGTCAGCACGGACTTCCTGCCATTCTCGAAACGGTTGATTTCCACGGTTCCCGACAGAACGATATACAATTCGTCTCCGACCTCGCCTTCCATGAATACAAACGAGTTTCGGTTAAACGTCCTTTCACTCATATAAAGGGAGGCTTGCTGAATATCCGTCATGGAAAAATCGCCAAAGAAAGATATGGATGTTAACCGCCCCATATCCATGAGTACACCCTCTTTCGTTAGTTCCTTCATCCTCCATTATCGTTTTTTGAACACAAAAAAAAATACTCAATGAATAGAGTATTTAAATGAAAATTTCTTTATGGTATAATGTTCAACTTTTTAGCCAAACCCACAATCTCATTCGTATTTTGCTTTTTGAGCCTCAGCCATTCCAGATAGGGAAACTTACCCTTCAACAGCTTGCTTACCTTAAATATCTCATTATTGATGGATTGCTCCGAATAGAATAGCTTATCCGCGATTTGGCTTCGATCATCCCCTTCGCTAAGCAATTGTAAAATTTGTACTTGCAGCTTGGTGATCTGCGATTTTAATTGCTCCTCCTGGGTATTAATCAATCGATTAACCAGCTTCCGTGCCGAGGAGTGATGAATACTTGACTTGCTTGCATGAGCCTGACGTATGGCTTCTGGAATGTCTCTGTAATATTCCTTCGTTACATAATTGACTACCCGACCGAACGTCATCGCTTGCAAGACAACTTCTTCTAGATCAAATGAAGATAGGATGATGATCTTCAAGTCCAGCCCTAACCATTGCGTTTCGAGCGCCGCGTTTAATCCACCTTGATAATCTCCAGAAAGGTTCATATCCAGCAGCAGTACATCGAGGGTTACTGTCCGTAATAGTTCCATTAATTCAGCTTTGTTCTCCGATATCCCAACGACTTCTATATCCGCATTTTTGCTTAAATAATCTGATAGCAGATCTAGAAAGACAGGATCGTCATCGCAGATACAAACACGAATAGTCATACATTTTCACCCCATATTGGATAACAATTCGTCGAATTATGTTCCATTCCCTTCCTGAAAATCAATAAAACTGGGGCATCAGAGCCCCAGTCCGCGATTGCGATTCCCGTTCACTTCCCCGCAAGCACCTGATACCACACGCCTCGGGGCGAATAAAGGGTACTCGCGACTTCTTTCCATCCGCCGAGATAGCTAATGTCGAACAGCTCCTCCGGCTGCTTGAAGCGGCTTTGCCAATGATCGGCCGCAGCTGCCTGAACCGGCCGGAAGCCATGCTCGGCGAATATTTCCTGCGCTTTGCTCTCGTGAAGAAAAGCTACGAACGCATCGGCAGCTTTGCGGACGCCATGTTCGTCGGCATAACTGTCGATGACCACCGCCGGATTCTCGATAAGTATCGTCCGCTTTGGAACCACGATATCATACGCTACGCCGTTTGCGATTCGGGCGAGCAATTCATTCTCGTAAGTAACAATAACGTCACCCACACCATATTCGAAGGCGGCCATTGATGCGCGACCGCTCTTATCCATCGACTCGATGTTGCGGTGCACCGAGGCTAGAAATTCCTTCGCCGCTTTCGGGTCCTTGACGCCGTTTTCTTCCTCCGAACGCTTCAATCCTGCACCATATATAGCGTTAATATCCCATTGCGCGCCGCCGGACGTTTTCGGATTCGGATACAGCACTTTAACGCCCGGCTTCGTCAGGTCATCAAAATCCTTAATGCCCAGTGGATTGCCTTGCCTAGTCCCCAACACAACAATGGATCGCGTGATCATCGCGTTATCGGTATCTTTCTTCCAGTCTTTCCGCAGCAGGCCGGCTTTGCTTATTTTATTAAAGTCGTTCTCCATCGCCAGAATACCTACATCGGCTTTGAAACCTCCGATGATTGCCCGCGCCTGGGTTCCAGAGGCTTCATAAGATTCTTGAAAGTTGACGTGTTGTCCGGTCTTGGCTTTCCATTCCGCTTGGAAAAGAGGCAAAATATCCTGTAACGCATCTTTCGCAACGGAATACGCCCCAAGTACCAGAGTTACGTCGCCTGGAGATGCGGTACTGACCGTACCGGCTTGCTGCTTTGCCGTTCCGCAGCCTGCCAAGAGTAGAGTCATCATTATAAGCATAAATAAGTCGAATAATCCGGCTTTGCGTTTGAATCTATGTTTACGGTTACCCGTCTTCATCGCTATCCTCCCGCGGTGCCTTCGAAAGCTCCCGCCCAACCCGTTAAATATGAACCGGCATAGGATCTTCCTTAAGCTTGTTTTCCATGACCCAGCTGTCATTATCGTTGAACAGGTAAGCACGATGGATCAACACTTGGATATTGTCACCCGGATGAAGCACTTCCTTCTCCAAGGAACGGTAAGTGACCAAGCGCGACTTGCCGACTTCGACTTCCACGAGCCATTCGCTGCCGCGGAAATGCAAATGCCTGACACGTCCAAGTTCCGTCGCCGATAAAAGCTCGAACTCCGATGCTTTGCCGATTTCGACGTATTCCGGACGAATAAGGGCTTTCGTACCCGGCCAATCGGATGCATTCTCGAATCCGCGCAGCGAGGAGACATCCTCGACAATCGTAGATTCTCCGATAAACCCGGCCACGAAAGGCGTTTGCGGATTTTTGTATATTTCCCAAGGAGTGCCTTTTTGTTCCAACCGCCCCTTGTTGATGATCATGATTTGGTCGGCCACCTCGATAGCTTCGTCTTGGTCATGCGTAACGAATATCGAAGTAATTCCGAGACGGTCGATCATATCGCGAAGCCACGAACGAAGCTCATGGCGAATCTTAGCATCGATCGCCGCGAATGGTTCATCCAATAGAAGAAGCTGCGGTTCAGGCGCAAGCGCACGCGCGAAAGCTACGCGTTGGCGCTGTCCGCCGGACAGCTGATGCGGATACCTTTTCTCGAAACCGGACAGTCCGGTCAATTCGATCAATTCGGCGACTCTCGCTTTGATCTTCGCCTTCGTCCATTTCTTCACTTCAAGGCCGAAAGCAATGTTATCCTCTACGGTCATATGCTTGAACAGCGCATAGTTCTGAAAAACGAATCCGATTCCTCTCTCTTGCGGAGGCAGATCATTTACGCGTTTGCCATGAAATACGATATTCCCTTCATCCACCGATTCCAAACCGGCAAGCATGCGGAGAATCGATGTTTTACCGCCGCCGCTTGGACCTAGGAGTCCGATCAATTGGCCTTTTTCGATGGTGAAGTTTACGTCCTGTACCGCTTGGAAATTGCCGAATTTCTTATTCAAACCGCTGACTTCTATATGCATCTCAATGCACTTCCTTTCTCGATTTGGCCCATTCCATGAGCAACAGCAAAGTGACCGAACCCGCTGCCAACACAAGTGCAATAGAATTCGCGGCGGTAAGATTAAAGTTCTCGACATCTTGGTAGACTAAAGTCGTCGCAGTCTGAGTTTTGAATAGGATGTTGCCGGAAACGACAAGCACCGCTCCGAATTCACCTAAAGCCCGAGCCACCGTAAGAACGACTCCGTACACAACGCTCCACCGGATGGAGGGCCAAGTGACACGCCAGAAAGTCGTCCAAGCGCTCGCGCCTAATGTCGACGCCGCTTCCTCTTGAGAACTTCCGATTTCCTGCAGCACCGGCATAACTTCACGGACCACTAGAGGGAATGTTACGAACAAAGTCGCGATGATCATCCCCGGCAAAGCATATAAGATGTCGACTCCGGCTTTGTTGAACAAAGCGCCGATCGCCGTCTCCGGTCCGAGCAGAAGGACGATCATGAGCCCGCCGATAACGGGCGATACCGCAAATGGCAAATCGACGATACTGTTCATAAGCTGCTTCAATTTAAGTCCGAGCCATGATGCCCTAACCAAGTAAAGCGACAACATCACGCCGAACATCGTATTAATCAAAGTTACAATAACGACGATCAAACCCGTCATGTACAAAGCGTGCAGCGTTTCGGGTCTGGACAGTCCATTCGCGAAACCGCTCCAGCCTTCGTTCATGGCGCCCATGGCTATTCGCACAACCGGCACGATGAGCAACAGTCCGAATACGACAACGGTTAATCCGATCCAAAGCCGCCTCATCCGTTTTTCCTCCGTATCTGCACGTAATTAACCGTCCATAAGATGAGGAAGGAGAAGGTCAGAAGCAAGACGCTGACGGCAGTCGCGCCCGTCGTATTGTCGCTCTCGATCTCTCCGAAAATATATACCGAGGCAATCAAGGTTTTACCCGGTATGTTACCCGCTACGAGCACGACCGCGCCGAATTCCGCCAACGCCCTGGAGAAAGCGAGCATCGCTCCGCTCAGTATTCCCGGCATCATGGATGGCAGAATAACTTTCCAGAAGGTTGCGGCTTTCGTCGCGCCGAGCGTATACGCGGCTTCCTCCTCCGAGGAATCCATTTCCTCGAGCAAAGGCTGAACCGCACGGATAACGAAAGGAAACGTCACGAATACCATCGCGATAATAATAGCTGGCTGGTGGAACAGAATCGTGAATCCAAGCTTATCCGCCCATTCCCCCACGACGCTGCGAGGTCCAAGCAGCAGCAAGATCATTAATCCCGCTACCGCAGTCGGAAGCGCAAAAGGCAAATCCACAATGCTGTTCAGCAGACGCCGTCCCGGAAAACGGTAACGAATCAGCACCCAAGCCGACATCGTTCCGACGAGCACGTTTACGATCGTGGCGATAACGGCCAGCTTGATCGTCAGCAACACGGCTTTCCAAGCTAATGGCTCCGTAATATTGTTGGCAAAGGCATCCCATCCAGAGGATAAGGATTGCCCGTAAATACCAATAATAGGAAAGACGATCAATATCAAAAAATAAAGCATGACGGCGCTGCGAAATCCCCAGCTCCACCAGCGACCCTGCAGCATGGAACTCACGTTGTCGTGTACCTCCCGAAGCTTTAAGCGCTATATAAGATAATTCCTATTAAATTAGTCGGTATTATTACTTTACCAGAAAAATGCTTACCCCGTCAATGAAAAAGCAGGGGTGCAAACGCCTTTTTATCAAAAAATCTAATGTAGCCTATTCGAAACCCTTATGGGCGGTGAAAAGGAGTTAATTCTACTCACCCTCGATAAAGTATCGCTCCTCACCGAGTTCGAGCAAAGACTGACCTTGCGTCACGTCCGTAATCCAAGCTTGAAATTGTTCCGCTTCCCCCGCTTCCGGAAGGCACTGTACCCGTACCCGGTCCGTAAAAGAAACTTCGCCGACCCTGTAACCTCTTCCGCGCAATTCGTTCTCCAGCTTTCCATACCAAGTGTAGTCGACATCGACGCTCACTTCGCGGTGAAGCACTTTCACGATCGGTTCCGCTGCATCAATGCCAGCAACGGCACCATCCGTGTAAGCACGTACCAAACCGCCCGCGCCCAGCATAATTCCGCCGAAATAACGGGTTACGACGACAACGGTATTTTTCAACCCTCGATTTTTAATAACTTCAAGAATAGGTTTGCCAGCCGTTCCGCTAGGCTCTCCATCATCCAATGCTTTCTGAAATTGGTCGCGTTCTCCGATCAAATAGGCAGAGCAGTTGTGAGTGGCATTCCAATATTTCTTTTTTAATTCTTCTATAAAAGCGACCGCTTCGTCTTCCGACTCCACTGGCCGGGCATGGCCAATAAAACGAGATTTCTTAATCACGATTTCGGCGGAGCCGTAATTCCTTACGGTCGTGTAACGTGCCAACACCGGCAATCTTCCTCTCTGTAAAACAAATCCGCAGTTTCAAACGTCTATATGATAACATAATATTCTAATATCGGCGTGGATCATTCGGGTGCATGCCACTGGTAAACATGATATAATTATGTGTGCATTTACTAGGGTAAAATAGAATCGAGTCCGGCTTTACGGAAACGAACGTATATGAGTTGGGGAGGGGGTTGGAGATGTTCGCTAAGCGATTGAAGCAACTGCGGAAACAGAGGAAATTAACGATGCAAGAATTGGCGGATTACGTCGGGGTTGCAAAAAGCACGTATGCAGGGTATGAATCCGGATACCGGCAGCCAACGATCGAATCCATTCAAACGATATCGAGAAAGTTGCGCACGTCGGCGGATTATCTTCTCGGGCTTACCGATTATCCGGAGCCACCAACCGAACTAAACCATAATGCGAAAGAATATTTGAATTACGAACAGCTTCATTGGGACGGGGTTCCTTTGGAAAAGGACGACCTGGATTTGATTCGCAATTTGCTCGAACGCGTACTGCGCGATCGCGGCTTGCCGGATAAGAATGATTTATCCTCCCATTAATTGCCGCAGCTTCGCTCTAGACTCTCCTTGAAGATTCTCCTTCATAGCGCTGAAAGTTTGTCTCCACTCCTCAATAACTTTAGGGGATACAGAGTCATTCTCCGCGTTTTGGGCTACCTCTTGGAATTTAGCGTCACATGCGGCTTCCGCAGTCGCGAGCTCCTTCGTCAATTTATCCTTCCATGCCTGCACGGCGATAGGATCTGTTTTATCCAACTGCTGGATGCTCGATTCAGCCCCGCTCAACACCTCTTTCACATCCTTCATACACATCGCTTGAACCTGTATCATTTTTTGCTCGTATTTTTGTGCCTGATTTATCGGTGGATCCGTTTGGTTTGTACTTGGCGAATCGGGTTCCGTTGTGCTCGGTGACTTGATTCCCGTTGTGCTATGCGATTCGGACTTCGCTTGGTTATGCGTTTTCGGTTTTGTAACCGTTTCTTGAGTCGGCTTGGCGGCATCTGGCAATTGCGGCGCTTCACTGGTATCGCCCGGTTTATCAACGCCCGGTTTATCAACGCCCGGTTGATCATCCGATTGTCCCACAGGAGCGACCGTCTCGCTTGTCGCGGATGACTGTTCCTCCACCCCGTAATTCAACCCTTCGGATTCCGTCGTACTTTGCAGCCCTTCGTCGTACTGCAGTGATTGTTCGACTTGGTCTTCCCCATTGGCATGAACGATCAGCGCTCGCTCCGAAGACTCCTTCCAATACAATCCGCCCCATACAAATAGAAGAATGATCGCAAAAGAGCTTAGAGTAACGATCACAGCATCCGGTTTGCGGAATTCACGCCGCCTTTTCCTGCGTATACGTCGTTGTCCCATAGGGATAGGTTCACCGCCTTCTAATAGAAATAGAATAATCCATTACGGATTGTACTCTTGTATGGCTTCATCGTAAGTTCTGCCTTTACTGATCCCGTATTTCTTCGCAAGCGCCGACAATTTGTTATAATCGCCGGGCGATAATTTGGTAAGCAACATTTGTTTCGCTTCCCGCTTTTCCTCCACGGTCAGACCGCCTTTGGCAATAAAGCGCAGTTTCTTCAAGTCCGACAAGCTCAAGTTTTTTAAAATAACGGAAGCAACCGTCGCTTTATCCGAAACGGTCAAGTTTTCCTTCACCTTTTTTACCTTCTCCTTGGTTACCGTGCCGGTTGGCTTGCGGGCGCTGTTATTGGTCGCCGTTCCGGTTAGTTTGCTGGGGTTGTCATTGCCCTTCTCTTGTTTGGCATCAACGGATTCCGAAGGGATCGAGAGTGGTTGTTCTTTGCTTTCAACCTGGTTATTATCCGATTCCATTTCGGCTTCCAGCCCGGCCGCGAAAGAATCCATAACCCGGTTTACTGCGTAATCCGCCGTGAACAAACCGCTGATGCCTAACACAACGACAAATCCGATACACCCTATGATTATTTTTATGAGTTTTCTCTTTCTCATAGGCAAACCTTCCTTTCCTTACAAGAAAAACAGTTTTGCCGTCCTTAGGACGGCGGTACATGATTGGATCGAAACCACCTACGCCGCTGGCCACCGCTGGCCCCTTCTGAGCAGGAATTAATCGACTTTTTAGAGCAATTCCCACCGCTGAGCCCAACTAAGCAGGAATTAATCGACTTTTTAGAGCAATTCCCCGCCGCTGAGCCCATGAAAGGAATCATTGAAAAGGCGACACTGATTTTATTCTAACCGTATAAGAAACAAGCCAGCCACCTTCTCCGGGGAGAAGATGGCTGGCCTTGTACTTAGAATCCTAGTATATCCCGGATAATTAGACTAATCGTTTGTTTAACTTGATTAGCCGCATCTTTAATCGCTTTTTCCTTGACCTCTTTCGGCGCATCCGCTTTGTTGATCTTGCTAATGGTATCTTTGCCTGCCAGAACGACTTCTGATAGCAATTTTACTTTTTGCAGATCATTAGTGGCGGATTCAAGCTTCGCTTTAATTTCGTCAAACTTGTCTTCCAGAGCTTGGATAATATCTTGAATCTCTCCGGAATCCTTGCCGTTAACGAGCGTCACCTCTTGCTGGAAGACGACTTTCGCCGGACCGCCTTTGGAAATGACTAGCGCGGCTTGAATAACGGCGGTTCCTTTCGCGACTTTATTCGGAATCGATACTTTTCCGTTCGAATCTACTTTGACATCCTTGCTGCCGGATACTTTCGTCCATTTCAGCACCGAAGAAGGGATCTCCACGCCAAGGTACGTCAATCCGTAATCATGGTGGCGTCCGTTCGCTGTGATTTTCACCGTCGAGACCGCTTCGGAACGAATATAAGCAATGGTCAGTGCGTTAGTGGCCGGCACGTCATATTTCAGTTTGGCTTGGAAGTTAGCAACCGTGGAACGAACATCGCTCGACTTAACGCCAAGCTTGTTCAATGCTGCGCTTAACGGATAGTCCTCCTTCTCGGATAAGATCTCAGCCATCGCTTCGTTCACAACGGCATTGATTTTCTCCTTGTTGCCAAGCAGATCGGCAAACTCTTTCGGCTTCATGTCCGCCACGATACTGAGGATCGTGCCTTCAATGCCTTTGCGTTCCTTCCCATCCCCAAACAGGAAAATAAGGTAGTCGTCCATCGTCAATCTCTTCACGCCGGCAGCAGCCGCGATCGTCTTCAGCGTCGCCCGGTATTGCGGATTGGTCCGAATGGCTTCCAAATCCGATGCCTGCGGATCGTATTGGAACGAACCGACGGCTCTAACGATTTCGAATAAACTTGCTTTCAACTTAGCCTGGTCGACGGAAGCCGGCAGTTTAAGCGCAATTCGGTTCCAGACCGGATCAATGAGCGCTTGGTTTGCCGCAACATTCAGACCGGCGATTTCATCCCGCAGGTTCCGCACTGCCTGCGCATCCGCAGGGTCGCCAGCCAGGAGCGCGGCACGAATCTTATTCATCCGTTCCAAGAATTGCTCCGCCGGGAAGATGTCGCCCGCCCCATCAGTCGCCGTCAACATTACTTCTTGTTCGAAAATAACTTTGGCCTCGCCGCCGTAAGGGTTCACCAGCTTCGCCTGAATAACCGCCGAAGCGCTTGCGACGTTTGCCGGAATCGTAACGGTGCCGTTCGGCAACACGCTTACATCCGGGCTTCCGGATACTTTGGCCCACTGCAGAGCGGGCGCAGGAACATCTATCCCGAATACCTTCAAGCTGTATTCGTGCTGGAGACCGTCCTCGCTTATTTTCGCCGTCCCTGTCGCTTCGGAACGAATTAAGGCAACGGTCATCGCGTTGATAGCCGGCTCATCCTTCTGCAGCTTGAGTTGGAAGCCCAGCACCGTCGCCCGTACATCCAGCGGCGTAACGCCCAGATGATTCAGGATCGAGCTCAACTTATAAGCTTCCGTATCGCCGAGCATCTGCTCCGTTGCTTGTAGCAACAATGCCGTAATCCCCTGCTTGTTGCCGAGCAATTGCAGCAGCTCCGTCGGCGACAGGCTCGCGAGTTTAGCGCGAACGATTCCTTCAACGCCTTTACGAGAATCGCCGTCACCGAACATAAATACGAGGAAATCATCCATAACGAAGTTGGATATGCCACCGGCGGCTCCGATCGTCTTCAACGTCGCCCGGTATTCCGGATTGGTTCGAATGGCTTCCAAATCCGACGCCTGCGGGTCGTATTGGAACGAACCGAGGGCTTTAACGATCTCGAATAAACTTGTTTTCAACTTCGCTTTATCGACGGAAGCCGGCAGTTTAGGCGCGATTTTGTTCCAGAGCGGATCAATTAACGCCAAGTTTGCCGCAACATCCAACCCGGCGATCTCATCGCGTGCGTTCCGGACATCCTGAACATCCGCCGGATCACCGGCTATAAGCGCGGCGTGAATCTTATTCATCCGCTCCAGGAACTGCTCCGCCAGGAACACGGTTTCTTCCCCGCTTTCCGCCGTTAATGTCACTTCTTTCTCGAAAATAACTTTTGCCGATCCGCCGTATGGGTTAATAAGCTTCGCCTGAATAACAGCCGAGGCGCTCGGAACGCCTTCCGGAATCGTAACGGTACCGTCAGGCGCCACGCTCACATCCGGGCTTCCCGATACCTTCGTCCACTGCAATACTAGAGAGGGTACCACCACTCCGAAAACACTTAGAACGTATTTGTGCTCGCGGCCATCGTCGCTTATTACTACGCTCGCTTTCGCTGCCGAGCGAATATAAGCGACCGTCATCGCATTGATAGCCGGCTCATCCTTCTGCAGCTTAAGCTGGAAACCCAGCACCGTCGCCCGCACATCCTGTGGCGTGACTCCGAGATTAGCCAGAATAGAGCTGAATTTGTAGGCGCCCGTTTCAGCGAGCAGCTTTTCCGTCGCTTGAAGCAACACCGCCGTAATGCCCTGCTTATTCCCGAGCAGCTGGAACAGCTCTATCGCCGACATTTTAGAGAGCAGTTTGGCGATCGTGCCTTCAACGCCATCCCGGCCAGCGCCGTCTCCGAACAGAAACACGAGGAAATCATCCATCTTAATGCTCGCGTCGCCGCCGGCGGCCGCGATCGTCTTCAAGGTCGCACGGAATTCAGGGTTCGTGCGGATCGCTTCCAGATCCGAAGCCTGCGGATCGTAGCGGAATGAACCGACCGCCTTAACGAGCCGGAACAGGCTGATCTTTAATTCCGCTTGATCGACGGTAGCCGGAAGCTTAGCGCTAATTTTATTCCATATTGGATCAAGTAGCTGCTGGTTTGACGATTCGTCCAGTCCGGCGATTTCATCGCGCAGATTCCTCACATCCTGCACATCTGCCGGATCACCGGCTGCAAGAGCGGCGTACAGCTCGTTCATTCGCTGCAGAAAAACGCTTGAAGGCAGTTCCGATTCGGCGGCATTTACCACATGGATAAGTCCCAACTTCTCCGCTAATCCTTTCTGGCTCAGCGGCAATCCTCCGAACGAAGCGGTAAGCATAGTTACCGCAAGCGCGGATAAGGTCACTTTTTCTTTAAACGTCGTCATCTTATTCACCTCTAGTCATAGATTGGGAACTAAAACTGCAGAACGGGCATTTGCTGTTTCACGCCTTGATTTAAGCTGGGACGGCCAACGGAATAATAAACGAAGTCGGTTCCAAGCAAATTTTCCTCCTTAAACACATTTCGACCGTCAATCAGAATCGGCCGTTTCAAAATCGTTTGGAGTTGCCCGAGATCGACTCCGGCAAATTCATCCCACTCCGTCAGCAAGCAAAGCGCATCAGCTCCTTGTGCCGTATCCATCGCGGTATCGCACCATACGACGCCCTCCTTTCCGAATAAAGCCTGAAAGTTATTCATCGCAATGGGATCATAGGCTTTTACTTTCACGCCGTTATCTACCAAATGCTGAATGATTTCCAATGCCGGCGAATCGCGTACGTCATCGGTATCCGGCTTGAACGCCAAACCCCATATGGCAATTGTCTTTCCACGCAGCTCGCCGTCGAAAATCGTCTCCAGCTTCCGGATGACGTTGAAGCGCTGATCCTGATTCACTTCAACGACCGAGCGCAGCAGCTTGAATTCGTAGTCGACGTGGCCGGCAATTTGAATAAGCGCACGCGTATCCTTCGGAAAACAGGAGCCCCCGTAGCCGATTCCGGCTTTCAGGAACGATGGGCCGATCCGTTTGTCATAACCCATACCTTCCGCCACCTGCGTCACGTCCGCGCCGACCTTCTCGCAAATGTTGGCAATCTCGTTAATAAAAGAAATTTTCGTTGCGAGAAACGCATTGGAAGCGTACTTAATCATTTCCGCGCTGCGGATATCCGTCACGACGATTTGTTCGGTCAGAGGCTTATGCAGCAGAGCCATGGTATCCGCCGCGCTTTGGCAGTCCGCTCCGATGATGATCCGGTCGGGGTGCAGCGTATCCTTGATCGCCGAGCCTTCCCGAAGAAACTCCGGCAGCGAAATGCTGTCAAAGCGCTTGTTCGTGCGGGAACGTATCAAGTTGGCGAGCCGCTCGTTCGTTCCGACCGGTACGGTGCTTTTTACGGCAACGATTTTGTAGCCGTTCATCGCTTCCGCGATTTCAAGTGCCGCTTGATCGATATAATCGAGATTCGCCTCGCCGCTCGGCAGCGGAGGCGTCCCGACTGCTAGAATGATAATATCCGATTGACGTACGGCGCTCGGCAAATCGGTCGTGAACGAAAGTTTGCCCGCCAACCGATTGGCAGCAGCCAATTCCTTCAGTCCCGGCTCATAGATGGGAATCCCGCCGGAGTTCAAAGTGTCAATCTTGCTTGGATCCTTATCCACGCAGATGACTTGATTGCCGAGCTCCGCGAAGCATACGCCCGATACGAGTCCGACGTAACCGGTTCCGATAACCGTAATGTTCATTCTAATCGCCCCTTCATTGAGTCCGTTTACACGGTACAAACTTGCATAATCTCATTCCAATCAAAGGCAAGCCGGACGATATCGTCTTCTATAAGTTCCGTCCCGGTCTGCACTTCGATAATGTCCATTTCCGTTTCCGCCCGCAAGCTATGTCTGCTTTCTTTGGAAATAATCAGAACGTCGCCGGACTTCACAGGAAAATGCTTTTCGTTCAAAACCATTTCCCCGTTACCGGAAACGACCGTCCATACCTCGTCCCTAAGCTGATGGTACTGGTAGCTTAGATTGTGGCCGGGCGTTACGCAGATTCTCTTGGTCAGCACTTCTTTGCCGTTCGGATATTTCAAGTAATCGAGCACCCGGTAACGTCCCCAGCGCCGCTCTTCGTACATCGGACGCTGATCCGAATGCTTCATAACCTCTTTGATCATCGGGCTTGACGCCTTATCCGACACCAGAATGCCGTCCGGGCTTGCCGCTACGATAACGTTCGGTAGATTAAGCAGCGTAATCGGAATATCAAGCTCATTGATCACGTGCGTATTGCGCGATTCGCCGGCTATGATTCCTTTGCCGATGACCGCGGTTTCAATTTCCTCGGTTAGCGTGTTCCACGTTCCAAGGTCCTTCCAATCGCCCTCGTAGGGCAGCGCCACGATATGATTGGATCTCTCCACGATCTCGTAATCGAAGCTGATCTTCGGAAGCCTGCCATATTGCTTTGACATCTCGTCGTATTGGATCGGAAAATCGTAAGAGATCAAGATATTAATAAGATAATTGAGCTTAAAAGCAAAAACGCCGCAGTTCCAAAGCGCAGCCTGCTCGATCATGGCTGCCGCGTCTTGTTCGCGGGGTTTTTCTTTGAAACTATTTACTCTTACGAAAGGCATATCCGCCCGGGTATCGCCGTCAGGTATGATATAACCGTACTTCTCCGAGGGAAACGTCGGTTTCACGCCCATGAGCGCTAAATCAGCGCCGGATTCGTTCAGAACATGTTCAAGCTCCTTGGTCTTGTGGAAAAATGATTCATCCACATACGGATCGACCGGCATCACGACGACAGTCTCGTTCAGGCTGACGCCTTGCACCGAATATAAATAGGTAGCTGCCAGCGCGATAGCGGGAAAAGTGTCTCTTCTTTCCGGTTCGACGATGACTTCGATCTCGCTTCCGAGCTGGCCGTGAATCATTTCAACCTGCGGCCTGCTGGTCGCGATGTAGGCATGCTCCCGTAATCCGGCACTGGAAATTTGCCGCCAAACCCGCTGTACCATCGACTCCGGGTCACCCTTGGCAGTATTAAGCACTTTCAAAAACTGCTTGGATCGCGACTCGTTCGACAGCGGCCACAGCCGTTTGCCCGAACCTCCTGACAGAAGTACGATTTTCATGGCGTTACCTCCAATTGAGCGGATTTGATTCCATTCGTCCACGTATTATAGTAGTTGGAATTTTTGCCGTACGAGTTATCGAGCAGCGTGTTGGGCTTGTCCATCAAGCAGGACAGGATATGCCCATGCAGCCTGGAGGTCTGCACATGGCGGTATCCGCTGAAGCGTTTGACCGCTTTGTCCACCAGGTAGTCGGTATACTTCCCCCAGATCGCCTGCATCGGCAGCGGCCCGCTGCCTTTACTCATCATTCTGACGATCATGTTAATCGACTTTTTCTCGACTCGGTTGTACAGGGAAGTCCAATCCAAAAAATCTCCCCGTCCAGACATTTCGAGTTGCTCCTGCTCACTTGTTTTCTCAATGTCTGTGCGAAAGAAGCACAGCAGTTCTTTCCCCGGACTGCTTCTCGGCAGGATCGGCCACAACTGATGTGCCATGTCGGGCGATAAATAAACGGAGCATTTGTGAAATTTCATGGCGGCCATCTCATAAGACAAAGGGTCTCGGACGTAGAGATGTACATCATTGTGCCTGTTAAAAATGTGAGCCGTCCGGTCGAATTCCGATTCTTTCTTATAGAAAATCGTTTGCGGCAAAATAACGATGCGATGATTAGGATAGCGCGTTATGATTTTCTCTCGCAGCTTCTGATGCGCCGGATACAAGTCCCCGAAATTCCCTCCGCCGTGCAGCACGATAATATGGTCAGTAGGAATCATCAACGTATCGGGAAAATCAAGGACGCTGTAACGGGCACGGACGCGAATATGATTGTCTTTGAAGAACGCCTCCGTACCTTTCATAATCAGCAAATCTCCTCCGTTGCTATGAACGGGGTAGTCGATATAATAAATCTTGGAACCTTCCGGAATCACTTTCAAAATCTGAAGCAGCTGTTCTTTCAATACGTCCATGGGGTGAACATTCGGTGCACTTTGCATGTCAACGCTCTCCTTTACGTTGTTTTCTCTCTTTTAACCGCTCCATTAAAAAGCGAAAATCGTTTTTATCGAACAGCATGCCTCTCATCCGTACATTGAAAGTGATTCGCATCGATGCCATTGTTACGATCAACCGGATAACGGCGCCGATTAATAAAGCAAGAGCGATTCCGTTCAGCCCGTACAGCGGGGTAAACACGAAAAATAATCCGATCGTTGCCGCAAGCGCGATCAATTGCCTGACCAGCACAAGACCGGGTCGCCCCATCGCATTGAACGAGGATGCCAGAATCCAAGATCCCCCTCCGAGAATGCATTCAAAGGAAAGAAGATAAAAGGCGTTGCTAGCCGCAAGAAACGGCTCTCCGAACAGTAAACCAAGCAGGAAGCGGCCTATGAATAGGCTCGGGATAACGACGATCGTCATTAAAATCAAGGACAACCGGAATGCCCTGCCAACCGTGGCGATGATCTGTTCCTTGTCCATACCGGTTACCTTCGGGAAAATGACATTCGTAATCGCCATCTGAACGACGTTGAATACGCGGGACAGCGCGTAGACGACGGTGTAAAGGCCAAGGTCCTTCGCGGTCAGCATGGAAAGAATGATGATTTTATCGAACTGGGCATACAGCGTGCCTAGCAATTCAACGCCGAACACTTTGCTGCCGTATCCGAACAATGCCCGTGCTGCCGCAAGGTTCCCTAAGCCTTTGAACCAATCCATTCGGATAACGTCCCCGATGCTGTACAAGGACCAAGTCATGACCAGCGCGCTCGTTACCAGAAAAACCAGAGCGGCGAAATGAAGGCTTAAATTGCCGACCGCCCAAAGCGCGACCAGTCCGGCCAAGTTGCATAGCGGAACAAATAAGCGCACGCCGTTATAAACTTTGAAATTGCCCGTGCTCTGCGCCAGCGCCGAGATTAAATTAACCGCGAGTATGATCGGCAACATCAGCACCGTAAACCAACGCGTAATTTGGATGACGTCCGCGGAATAATTCCCGAGCCAGACCGGAAGCCAAACCCAGGCGACGATGCCGACGATAATACTGACGGGAATTTGGAACAGAAAACCCGTCCTTACGAAGTCTCCTCCGCCGCCTTTGTTCTGCTTCATGTTATAAATAAGCGAGGTCGGCAGCCCGAACCCGACTAACCCTGCCAGCAGCGTCGGCCAAAAAAGAATGGCCGAGAACTCCCCTTTGCCAATGACGCCGAACATACGCGCAGTCACGATCGAGGTCAGCGTGCTAATGACCATAACCAGGAGATTGGTTGCGCTGGTGCGAACGATCGTTTGAACGAGGCCGTTTCCTTTCCAAGCTTTATGAATGGCGAGTTGTGCCATAACTTTCCGTCAACCCCTACTGTTATAGCGCAGGATACCGACAATCGATCCGTTGCGGTAATAAATTTTAACGACCTGCCGGATGAACCTCTTGTAATGGAAAATCGAGAGCAGCGACGTTCCGATCGCCTGCAGCATGCGGATCGTATGCTTTAAGACGGCTAAAATGCTTTTATCCTGCCGCTTCACCGCATCGCTTACCCCCTGCCAGAAAATCCGCTTTAAAAACCACTTCCTGGTCGTTCGTTCTTTGGCGATTTTGTGCTTGACCGACGCATACGACGTATAGTAAACCTTATACTTTTCGCGTAGCCTCGCAATCAGCTCGCTTTCCTCGCTCGACAGCAAATTTTTACCGACCCTTCCCAAATCTTCGCGGAACGGTTCGATGTGACGGAAGACGCTTGTCCGGAAAGCGACATTCGCACCGTAAGGAATCGATGGCGAAGGCATTTCCTTCACCCCGTTCGAATAATCGAGAATGGTGAAAACCGAGCGGTACTCCTCTGGGATCCAATCCGGTTCCTCGGTTTCCCATATGGGATCGATTCTACCGCCGACACAGCCGATCGCCTTATCCCTTTCGAAGACGTCCACAATATGCTGCACCCAATGGCTGGAGGCAAGCGCATCGTCATCAAGGAAGAGAATGAATTCGCCATTCGCCTCCCGAATCGCCCTGTTGCGGGCAACCGACAGTCCGAGCTTGTTTTCGAGAATATAGCGAACTCTTGGACCGTGCCGCTCCCGCAAGCCGTTCACGACTTGCGCCGTATCGTCCGTCGATCG
The DNA here is from genome assembly GCF_021190915.1 of Cohnella silvisoli. Classification (GTDB taxonomy): domain Bacteria; phylum Bacillota; class Bacilli; order Paenibacillales; family Paenibacillaceae; genus Cohnella; species Cohnella silvisoli. Next base: position 42,336 of record NZ_JAIOAP010000011.1, on the reverse strand, counting down.
GTTATCGATGACGACGATTTCGATTTGCTTTTTATCAAAGCTTTGAGCAAGGACGCTCTCAATCGCTTCTCCCGTGTCCTTGGCCCGGTTATGTGTACAGATGGCCACCGTTACTTTCATCGTTCATCCCATCCTTGATAAACGTTTTTGATCCGCTCAGCGATCGCGCTCCATTCCAATTCCTTAAGCACCTCTTCATACTTTGGCGCATTCCCTTCTTTTCTTACATTCAAGGCTGTTTTCATCGCGTTTGTAAGTCCGTTGGCATCGGTCGGATCGTAGCGGACGACCATGTCATCCTGAAAATATTCGTCGATGAACTCATTGTCCGGCATCACGATCAGCTTCTTGAACGACAGCCCGAGTATCGCCGAACCCGAAGTCGTAATCTCTTTGTAAGGCATCACCATGACATCCACGGCGCTGATCAGATCGGCAACCTCCTCATTGGGAACAAATCGTAAATCCAAGATGATATTTTCGGTATCCTCTACGCGCTGCAAATACGACTCCATCTCTTGGTCCGCTTTTCCCGCTATAATCAGGTAGGATTGTTTCGTCTTTACCGCATTAAAGGATTCGATTAAATCCTCGACGCCCTTGTAAGCTTTGATGGCACCGAGAAACAAGTAAACGCCGGCATCTTCGCTGATACCGTAAATCCGCCTGAAATCTATTCCTTTCGGCTTATACACGCCCAAATAATGGCCGTGTTTGACAACGAACAGCTTACTTGCCGGAACGTTAAATTCCGTCATGACTTTCCGCTTTATCGACTCGGACGCGACGATCAGCTTGCTGCAAAATCGGCAAATCAGCGTTCGCATGAAGCGCTCCATCTTAGGGTACTTCGCATGATGCGGATAAAGATTATGAATCGTCCATATCAGCTTCACGTTCCGCAGCTTCAGATAAAGCATCGTCAGAACGAAAATAAAAGATTTCGCGATAAACAGCAGCGGATTTCGATTCTGGTAGGCGTGATGGATCCAGTGAATGTGGACAATGTCCCCGGATTTCGCTTGACCGACCTGCAGCATCAACTTGCCATGCTTCAAATCTCTAATGTCCAACCCCGCGCCGCTTAGCGAGTCCGTCAATAAATCATTGTAAAAGTTCAACTTGCTCGATTTCGGCCACATCCATACTTTCATCGCTTTGCTCTCCCCTAAGCCCTGCCCAAAAATCATTTCCACCGGACATTCTTTTTGATTGCCTTAGCCGGTATCCCCGCAACAAGCGTATGGGGGTCCACATCTTTCGTTACGACGGACCCTGCGGCAACAACGGCTCCGTTACCGATATTAACGCCTTTCAAAATGGTAGATTTGCAGCCGATCCAAACCTCATTGCCGATAACGACGGGCTTCGTCGACGAGGTACCTTCCATTTCATGATAATCGGTATCCGAGATGATCACGTCCCATGAGATCGCGCAGCCACTGCCGATCGTAACCGAATTCTTGGACATGATCTCCGTCCGACGGTTAATGTAAGTCCTGTCGCCGATGACGATTTCCGCTCCGGGTTGATCCAGATAGAAATTCACTCTGTCATAGAGCATGACCTTATTGCCGATGATTAGTTTCGTATTTCTGCATCTCGAAACGATATGGGAACCGGATACTTGAAGCAATGAACCGCTTTTCGTCGTTCTGAAAGAAAAGAAGACGCCTCGTAGAACACGGTTAGCTTTTTTGATTGCTTGCTTCAGGTTGCTCACTCTCAAACGAAGTCCCCTCTCCGGCAAAAGGCGCTTATCTCCGCTAAACCTTCAGTTGTATCTGCGGATCCATTCATTCGGAACATTGATCTCGCGGATAACCTTGGCAGGCGTGCCGCCGGCCAGCACATTGGCCGGAATATCCCGCGTTACAATGCTGCCTGATGCGATAACGGAATTATGTCCGATCGTAACGCCGGGAAGGATAACTGCCCCTCTGCCAATCCAAACATTATCCGAAATGACAATATCTTTGCTTTGGGATCGGTCCTCAATATCTACCGGGTGAAAGTTCGTATCAATCATGTTAACCATGGGACCTATGATCGAATTGCTGCCAATCCGGATCGATTTCGTGCAGCCGATATCCAAGCCATAGTTGAAAAATACGTTGTCTCCTACCCACAGCTTAGCGCCCTTATTGACCGTAATGGATGACGGAAACGGTTTGGCGTGAAAGGAGACATTCCTTCCGATAACAAACTCGCCTTTGTTTTTTACCGTCAATTTCCCTGAAATCCTGCCGAGCCTGCCGGCCGAATCGGTTTTCATCGGCAGAACGACGGCTCCTTTCAGGACGGCTAACAGTTTGCCGATGCTGATTGAGTTGTATTGGATACTCATGGCATCATCCCGCCGCCTCCGACTTCATGTTCTGCGCCATTAACAAATGGTAAGTGTGCTCCACCTTCTGGGCGATTGTCTTCATGTTAAAATCGGTCATGACGTTGAAGTATCCTTGGTCTGAAAGCTCTTGATGGTTGACGACTTTGTCATAGACGCGCCGAATGGTCCGATACAACTCATCCACATCCCCATCCTTCACGATAAATCCGCCTCTTGTCTCCCGAATAATTTCCGGCGCTCCGCCGGAATCGGATACGATAACGGGAGTTTGCACGAGCAGAGACTCGATAATGACTCTGCCGAACGGCTCGTTCAACGAGAAATTAATCGTAAGGTCGCACTCTTTCATGACGTCGAGCGGTTTATGGCTATAACCGTAGAAGATAACATTTTCGGCTAAACCGTACTCCGTAACCTTATGAATTAAGTCGTTGTAATACCCGTCCGACCCGTCGACGGATGTGTCGCCCACAATCAACAGCTTCCAGTTATACCTTTTGTTGTCCGCCAATTTCTTGACGGCTTCAATAACGAGATGATATCTTTTCCATTCCACGATTCGTCCGAACGTCCCGATCACGAGCGTATCGTCCTCCATAAAAGTACGGCTCTTGGGCGTTAATGCCAATTCCGGATCGACGCCGTTATATATGATCGTCTTGTTGCTGCCTTGAATCGAGTTCGCTACAAAGTGCGAAATACAGATCACCTGGTCAAAAAATTTGGGCAGCACAAGGTTGAACATCCGCAAATGCGTATAATCCCTGTGGTGCCATACGAGTTTGCTTTTTACCATGAATTTAAGCGGAGCCGTATACCATGGCGCCCGCCATCCGTTGGCATGAATAATCTCGATCCGGTTTTTCTTCACGAATGCCTTAATGCGAAAGACGGTTTCCAAATAACCGAATCCGAATTTTTTCTTAATGCTGTTCAAGCGGAGCGGGAAGTGCTCGTACTCCGTCCTGATTTCATTCAAAAAAGCGGCGTCGCCGGGACTTAATAAATAAATCCGGTATTTCGACGTATCCAAGTAGTTGATCAAATGGATGAGGCTTTGTTCGGCGCCTCCCTTTTTATCCGCGTGAGTAACAAACATGACGTTCGTTTTTCCGTTATCCATTCAGAGCACCTGCTTCATTTGATAACTGGTATTTAACGAATTGATGTAACCTTTCAGTACCTCTTTATGGTTATAATGCTTGCGTATATAAGTTTGCGACGACTCCAGCAACGCTTTGGCCGCTTGGGGGTTATCGAACAGCAGCTTGATTTTTCCGTAAAATTCCTCCGGCTTATCGGCAACCATAATATGCTCATTATCGATAAGCCCGGTGCCCTCGTAGCCGATCGAGGTCGAGATGACCGGCAACCCGTTCTGAATCGCTTCGATCGTCTTGAGCTTTACGCCGGCGCCGTTCTGCATCGGATTTACGAACAGATAACCGCTTTTGTAAATATCGTCCAAGCTCTTCGGCGTATCATGCAGGATCACGTTCGTTAAATCGTATTGTTCGAGCCAACTTAAGCTTTGATTCCTGCTATTACCCGCCACGATGAATTTGTAATCCGGCTCCTTCAGCATCAACGGGTGAATATGGGCCAAATACCACTGAATCGCTTCCCGGTTATTCGGCATGAACAGCGAGCCGATAAACACGACGTGTTTGCTCTGAAACGTACTCGATCGGAACGTATCCTCGGTGACCGGCGGCGGCAAAAACAAGCTTTTGGCCGAAGGGTTATGCCTTTGGAAGCTTTCAAACTCCTTATTGGAGATAAACAAATATTTGTCGACCTTTTCCAGCATTTTCTTCTGCAGTCTTGCGAATTTGCTGCTCTCCATGCGGTAATACATTTTATGGATGACGTTTTTGGTGCTTCTGGCTAGCGCCTTGAAGTAAACGGCCTCGTCGTTATGAACCCGCAGAATGACGCTGTCATGCCTGATTTTCGGATTGCTCAGAATGGGATAGACGTAGTCGCCTTCAAGCAGCACGTAATCATAATCGTCCTTGATGTCGACGTGCTTTAGCTCGTTTCTCGACTGAGCCTGCATCGGAATGGCATGCAGCAGATCGGCCAGCCTGCTTCTTCGGTCGCAGAACTTCATTTCTTCGACATAAGCCATAACCGCATTCGCATCCGCCTCGGAAGGCCTTTGTTTGCCGCAGACGATAAGCTGGATTTTCCAGCCAAGCTCCGCCAGCACCTTAATTCTTCCCCACGTATCGACCCTTCCGCCGTGGTCGGCAGGAAATGGGAAATCACTGCATACGACTAGTATTTTCATTTCGCTGCCCTCTGCTTATTGGATTGGTTGATCTCGTTCTGACCCAAAAAGAAGCTGATAAAGGCAAATAGCAGCCACACTTCATATTTAATCTCAAGCGCAACGAAGAGCAGAGAAAGCAAGATAAATATAAGGGCCAGAAACAGGATGGAGCTGGATTTCACTTTAACGATCAGGTTTTTGGCTAATAGGTAGAAGAAGACTACCGCGAATATCCCGCCGAACATCACCCACTGGAAAAAGCCCGATTTGACGCCCAAATTCTGATCGGAGTCCGAGTATTGCAGCAACTCCCCGGCATTGATTTGGCTTATGCCGAATGTGTTGTAATAGAATTGGGACATCAATTTAATGGAGTCGTTCACATAGTTATCGAAATACATTAAGTATGCTCCCGTTCCGACGCCCAGCGGATTGTGGAGGACGGTAGCCAGTGAGATAATGATCGTGCCCATCCGCGTGTAGGACGACGTGTAATTCTCGATATCGTTGTTAAAAGAACTGACCAGCCCCCCCGAGAAATAGGTTATAAACAAATACATGGCCAGGACAACCGAAATGAGCAAAAGGAAATTTTTCTTTTTCCTGAAATCCAGAAATTTGATCATTGTCACGACAAGCGTCAGCAAGCTAACGATCAAAAAGCCCTTCGATCCCGTAACGAATAAATAAAACAGAAGAAATCCGGAAGCATACACGATGGACAGTGACTTGGCAAAACGACTCAAGTACCGAGCCAGATAAACCAAAATCGATGCATATACGACGATAATGGATCCCGTTGTACTGCTTTCCGAGGTGAGCAGCCTGACTCTCCAATAGGGGTTGCTGCCGGAATGCAAATACGTGAGCGCATTCGGGATGCTCATTAACTCCAATATCATAATGACGATTAACAACGTAACTACGGCGAAAAAACAGCTATAAAGCACTTTATAGCTTTTTATTTTCGAGAACACGAGCTGCATATGCCTGATATAGAATAGGATCACGATAAAATAGATCAATACCTTGATCGCTTTGCCGAGCAGGTTCTCCGAACCGAAGCTGTAGCTGCCCTGCATGAATTGAACGAGAACATAGACGATGCTGACAAAACTTAGGTAAAGGATAAAAGCGAGCAAATACTTCTGCAGCTTCGACCCAAGCATTACCTTCTTGTATTTGGCAAGCATCGCGATTTCGCAAAATATAAAAAGAGGAAACAGCACGATGATAGGCGATCTGCCTATTTCACCGATCATATTAACTAAGGGAAAATCCTGATAGACGGTCAGCACCAGCAAGAGACAAAGGTAAAGCGGCAGAAATCTAGACATATTTTTTGACGGTTACGGAGTACCGATCGTTTGGTTTATTCACGGCAGCCTCGTACAGCCGTTCGATTTGTTTGTTCATTTTGTCCGAATGGAATTTTTCGTAGAAAATCCTCTCGCCGATTTCCCCCATCGCTGCCAGCTTGCTTTTGTTCAGTGACCGTACGACGCTGACCAGTTCTTCCTTATTGTCGAAATCGAAAATATAACCGTTGACGCCGTGCTGGATAATTTCCGGCAGCGCGCCTCGGTTGCTTGCGATGACGGGCTTCTTATTCCGAAGCGCCTCGATCGCGACGATGCCGAACCCTTCCCAACGCGACGGAACGATAACGGCGTCGCATGATTTCATGTAACGGTCGATCTCCGAATTGTCGACCCAACCAATCTTGACCGCGTTATCCGGGAACTTGAATTCGTATTGTTTCAATACGGTATCGCCGACCAAATAGAGGGTGACGTCCGCGAACATATGCTCGTTAAATACTTCGAGCAGCAGGTCAAAGCCTTTTTGTCGGTCAAAACGGCCTACGTAAAGCAAATTAATCTTTTCCTTCTTGACGGCAAACGGCAAATGGTCCGAAGAAGGAGCATCCGACACCCCGTTATACACGACTACCGATTTCTTGGACGACAAGCCGTAGTTCATGGCCATCTCGTATTCATGATTCGAAATGTTGATAATGAAATCCGTTCGAAGCGACAGCACTTTCTCTACCAACGCGAACAGTTTCCTTTTCCAAGGCACCGTGTCCATCAGAAAAGCCCATCCGTGCGAGCAGTAAATGACGACGGGACGTTTCCTTTTGAAAAAAAATAACGTTCGCAGGAAAACCCCTGCGAACGTTCCATGGACATGCACGATATCCGGATTAATCTCGTTAACCGTCTTTTGAATCGATCTCATCGCTTTAAGAAAATATTGCGGTTTCCTCTGGTAAGGGTACAGAAACAACCGATCGGGACTAATCTGCAACGTATCCCGGTTGGAATTCTGCTCGGAAACAATAAGATAAATATCATGGCTTTCCGATTGGTACTTCAACACTTCGTTAAGGTGAGTTTCAATGCCGCCTTTTGTAAACTCCGATACATGCAGGACTCTTGACATTTTCTCGCCTCCATCTTCTAGTTAGTACGCACCCTTGGAGTTAATAATGATGATCACCGTTCTCAGCAAAATTTTAATATCAAACCAAATGCATTTCTTCTCGATATAAGCGAGATCTAATTCGACCATTTCCTTGAAGCTGAGATCGTTTCTTCCGCTGACTTGCCATAGCCCCGTACAACCCGGCGTTACGGACAAACGCTTCTTATCATATTTCGTATAATCCATAACTTCCCGCTTACTTGGAGGTCTAGGGCCGACCAGCGACATCTCTCCTCGAAGAACATTGAATAATTGCGGCAGCTCATCGATGCTCGTCTTGCGAATAAACTTCCCGACCTTCGTAATTCGCGGATCCTCTTTCATTTTGAACATGGCGCCGGCGATATCGTTCTTATCGAGCAGATCCCTCAGCCTCTCTTCGGCATCGGTACACATAGAACGGAATTTGTAAATCCGAAACGGCTTTTCGTTCTTGCCAATCCTCGTCTGGTGGAAGAAAACAGGACCTTTAGGATCTTCCAATTTAATAGCAATGGCAATCATAGCAAACAGCGGACTAAGCAAAATCAAACCAAATATTGAACCTACAATGTCAATGGTACGCTTAAGAAATGAATACATGTTAAAGGTTCGGCGGCTTTCTTGTTGCTTCGGTACATTCGAATAATAATCTGTAACTCCCACCACCGCTTCATCCCGATATTGTGGAGTCATTATCGCTCACTCCTTCCAGCTATTAATTGTTTGCCAAGCTCCCGTTCCATGATTTCCCCCAGTTCGGACATAAGCTGATGTCTTAGATCATTATTCCGGAGCGCAAAGTCGATCGTAGTCATAATAAAGCCGAGCTGCTCACCTACGTCATAACGAATGCCTTGAAAATCGTAAGCATAAACGCCTACATCCTCGTTTAGTCTTTGAATCGCATCCGTGAGTTGAATTTCTCCGCCTGCGCCGCGTTCATGCCGACCCAAATACTCGAAAATATCGGGAGTCAGAACATATCGGCCCATAATCGCCAAGTTGGAAGGCGCCTGTCCTTTCGGAGGCTTCTCTACGAAACGATTGACTTGATAGAGGTTGTCCATTCTCTCGCCCGGATCAACGATTCCGTATCGGTGCGTTTGATCTACGCCTACCGTCTGAACGCCGATTACCGATCGTCCCGTACGCTCGTATTGTTCGATCAACTGCCTGGTGCACGGAATCTCGGCTTCTACGATATCGTCTCCAAGGAGAACGGCAAACGGCTCGTTTCCGATAAAATTACGCGCGCACCATACGGCGTGGCCAAGCCCTTTGGCCTCTTTTTGCCTAATATAATGAAGATTAACATTGGATGATTTTCTGACTTTTTCCAGTATGTCGAGCTTCCCTTTTTCCTCTAAAATGTGTTCGAGTTCGAATGCGATATCGAAATGGTCTTCGATCGCCCGTTTTCCTTTACCGGTCACGACGATGATGTCTTCTACTCCCGATTCGATAGCTTCCTCCACGATGTACTGGATGGTCGGCTTATCAACAATGGGAAGCATCTCTTTCGGCATCGCTTTTGTTGCCGGTAAAAAACGGGTACCTAAACCTGCGGCGGGGATAATCGCTTTTCTCACTTTTTCCATTCTGATTTCACCCTATCCTGTTTTTTTTATTTACTCGCATTGTCACGAGACGCTAAAAATGCGAGCTATGCTTTCCTTCCTACCGAAGAGCATAGCTCGGACTTTTAGACAAAAATTCGAGGAAAACGTAAAGATTGCAGGGCATTGAACCCTTCCTCACGTCATACCCTTGACGACGAACGTCTAAGGTCGGCTGACCCACAGCATGACCGAGTGCCTCCGGTGATAGAGGTGCAGGAGACATTACCTATATTGCCAACTCGTCTATTGATCGGAGGAGCAACGTTAAGCGTCGTTCCTCTCTCCGTAATAGTAGTAATAGGAATCAGCATGTTTCCGATTGATGTTATTCAGAACGACGCCGATCAGCTTGGCTTTCACATGATCGAGAGACGCCTTCGCTTTGAACGCAACTTCTTTTTTCACTTTTCCCGAGTCTATGACGAGAACGACGCCATCGCTTTGAGCCGCTACGATTTGAGCGTCCGTCACGAACAGGACAGGCGGAGTGTCGATGATGATCACATCGTACATTCCCTTCGTCGTCTCTAGCAGCGCGGCCATTCGCTTCGACGAAAGCAGCTCTGAAGGATTCGGCGGAGTCGGGCCGGCGGGTATCAACGACAGGTTGTCCGTGTTCGTATGCTGAATGACATCCCGCAGCTCTTTCTGATGAAACAAAGCAGTCGTTAAGCCGATACGGTTGGACTTGCCGAAAATATGATGCTGCGTCGGTTTCCTTAGATCGGCATCGATCAGCAGCACACGTTTGTTCGTTTGAGCGAAAGCGACGGCCATATTGGCGCATGTGGTGCTTTTTCCTTCACTCGGCTTGGACGAGGTGACCATAATGATTTGCAATGATTGGTCGATCGACGAATACTCGATGTTTGTCCTCAGCATCCGATACCCTTCGGAGATCGGCGATTTCGGATTCGTTTCCGTTATCAGGTTCCATTTAGGAGTCAAGCGAGACATTGTTTTCCCTCCCGGCCGTTTTCGTTATCGGAACTTTGTTGCCACGCTCAGTGGCGTCACTTTCCTTAAACCTTGGAATCGAAGTCAGTACCGGAACTCCAAGCAGCGTCTCGATATCCTCCTCGGTCTTGATCGTGTCATCCAAATAATCCAGCAGGAAAGAAATGCCTATCCCCAGCATTAAAGCCAGCATGAAGGCGACGGCGATATTCAACTTCGGATTCGGAGCGACCGGACCGTGAAATTCCTTGGGATCGGCAAAATCCAGAACGGAGACATTGTCTACCTTCATCAGCGTAGGAACCGTTTTTTGAAAAATAACCGCAACCGCGTTTGCGGCTTTGGCCGCCTTCTCATAAGAATCATCTCGGACGGATACGGACATGACCTGCGTTTCATTAACCGAACTTACGCTCACTTTACCGATAAGCTGACCGTACGTTAGCTTAAGCTCCGGATACTCTTCGACGACTTTTTTCATAATTCGCGGCGTTCTAATGATTTCTTTGTAGGTTTTGATAAGCCCGATCGTGGAGTTAATGGAGCCAACGTCAATACTCGGAAGCAGCGAACTGCTATCCTTGAACTGATTGACGATTAGTTTAGCGGAAGCTTGATACTGCGGTTGGATGAAGTAGTAGGAATAGATGCCGATGGTCAGACAGCTTACGGTAATAATCAAAGCTATCAATAACAGCCTTCGTTTGACGATGATCCAATATTGTTTTAGTTCCAAATTGTTTCCTCCGTTACTCGTTAAGTCATCTTTTTGCGCCGCTTTGCATAAATATTCATTTCGAATATTTAATTAATAACTTATTCTCGTAACGCGACCTTTTGGGTAAAGCTTATTCAGGCAAGCATCCAGTCGTGTTTATAACATATTCTTAAGGAATATAATATTTCAATAATTATTCGTTTCGCGAACAAATGGGCGTACTTGTTTCCTAGAAATCGCCAAATCGCACGAATTCCTAATTACGATTATGTAGCCTCTTGTCTGCCTGTATTTATAAAATCATCGACCGTTCCGCCATTCATGATGTATTCCATCATATCGTCCGAGCCGGCTTCATGCCCCATCTTCTTTAAAAGCAGCGATACAAGCTCAGCCATGTCAACGGGTTCGTTCCGGGGCAAATAGCCGGTGAACATAAGAAGCTCGGATAACGACCTCGTTTCCTCAAACCCATCTTGGTTCAATAGAGAAGGATCTTCGGATAAGATTTTCAAAAATTGCTTCAGCCTTACTTGCTTCTGCTCTCGATTCGAAACGTTCATCTTTAATCTCCTCCACTCAATCAAGTCACTTCATCTTTTGACAAGTCTAGCTTGCTATAACTCGACATAGAATACAACTTATATTAGGAGGTTTTAATTTAAGTTTAATGTGATTGATCCTAGTATGACATAGAAAGCGAAAATTCATGAGGGAATAAAGACATAGTGTCGATTAGACATTCCTGCTCATTTTCAGAATGATTTCCATATGAAATCCGTTCATTTTTAATGTCTCTTGTGTTAATTTTTTCAAGTGGAAGCGCTTTATCACCTTTTTTCAGTATTCATACTTTAGACTCATTCATGCATGCACGCATATATTGCTTCTAATCCCCGTAGAGACAAGGATAACTATTATTTATTACTATCATGTAACTTGAAGGTCTGCTTCTATACTTATGATGAAATAAGGACTATTGACTAGCGTCCTAGAAAATCCGGGCAGAAAAACCCATTCGACATTAATCGCAGTTCTTTTATGGGATATATTCGGGAAAAGTAAGCGTTTCAATTATCCAAAAAACAAAGAAACCAAGCTTTTCTGCCAATAGCGGATGGGCTCGGTTCCTAAAGAGTTCCTAAAAAGTTCCTATAAAACTTCCGTTTATTGGTAATTTAGAAAGTCATTTCCTCACCCAAAAGTGCGCCTATCGGGATTTTATTACCATTGGTTCAGAATATATTTACAACTTCAGCATCACGGTTAATGCGCCAAAATACCGCCGACCCTACTCCTAAATTTACCACTCATAGGGCTTGCCTCTTACCTGCTCATCCAATTTGGACTATTTGCTGGAAAAATAGGAAAACAAACGACGGATTACACCATCGGACGAGGGCGCTGCGACAGGTTTGTTGCCAAAGGGTTTGTTATCTGCAACACAAATCGCATTGCTTAGAAAATAATTCTCCCACTGCTCTCCCATACGCTCTCGGATAGCGGTATAAGCCTCGTTCATCCGAAATCCTCTGCGCTCCAAATGATGCGCATCCGACGAAACGATATGAATGAGTCCGCTTCTGCAAAGCGACCAAGCAACTTGTTCAATTTGCCTGCCGAACCCGCCGAGCAACGAGTGGGTTGTAACCTGCGCGAATGCACCAGCCTTGATCAACTCTGCCAGCCGCTCCGGGTGCCTCACGATTTCCGCATTACGTTCTGGATGAGCAATAATAGGTACTAATTCCATAATATGGAGTTCATGAATGAGCTCGTTCATTTCCTTTGGTATACGAGAGGAGGGCATCTCTATTAACACATAATTAGAGCCGGCTAAAGGCAGCAATTCTCCCCTGTACCACGCCTCCAACAGATCGTCATGCACCCGAATCTCTTGTCCGGACCTAATAACAACAGGCACACCCGCCGCTATTAACTGCTCGTTAATGCGAAGGGTGTGCTCTGTTACTTCGACTGCTCTGTTATTATAGTACCCATTTGCGTGGTGCGGCGTCGCGATGATCGTTGTAATTCCCTCTGCAACGGCTGCTCGAGCCATAATCAAAGTATCATCCCAATTCGCTGCTCCGTCATCCACTCCGGGTAGTATGTGCGTATGAATGTCTATCATGCCGTTCTTCACTCCCTTGAATAGAACAGTAGAATCAAACTTACCTGGGAGGCAAACTTGACCTTATTCTATCACACGGAAGTCGAATTATCAGCATTACATACCTTCACCGTTGATTAGAAATGTCTAACGCGAGACAAAGAAAGAGCGGTTGTACGGAAACATTCCCTGTACAACCGCCCTTTTCTCTTTATCCTAAAGTCTAGCTTCCAACGCCTTCTTCTGCTCTTCAAACCCGGGCTTGCCGAGCAATGCGAACATGTTCTTCTTGTAGGCTTCTACGCCCTCTTGGTTAAACGGATTCACGCCGAGTAAATAGCCGCTCACGCCGCAAGCAATCTCGAAAAAATAAACCAGATAACCGAAAGTGTATGGACTCGTATCCGGCAAGTTCACGATAAGATTCGGAACGTTACCATCCGTATGAGCCAACAGCGTTCCCAGGAACGCTTTTTTATTAACGAAATCCAACGTTTGGCCAGCCAAGAAGTTCAGACCGTCCAGATCGTCCTTGCTGCTCTCGATCGTAATTTCTTCGGCAGACTTTCCAACCTGCAGCACGGTTTCGAAAATGATCCGATTGCCTTCTTGGATGAATTGTCCCATGGAGTGAAGATCCGTGGAGAAATCGACCGACGCCGGGAAAATTCCTTTGTAGTCTTTGCCTTCGCTTTCGCCGTAAAGCTGCTTCCACCATTCGGATACGAAGTGTAATCCCGGCTCGTAATTAACGAGGATTTCCACCGTCTTCCCTTTACGGTACAAAGCGTTACGAACAGCCGCATATTGGTATGCATGATTTTCGCTTAGGTTAGGGTTTTTGAAAGCTGTCGCAGCATCTTGCGCGCCCTTCATGATGGACTCGATATCGATGCCCGCCGCGGCGATAGGCAGAAGTCCGACTGCGGTCAGAACCGAGTAACGGCCCCCTACATCGTCGGGAATAACGAACGTCTCGTAACCTTCTTCCGCAGCCAATACCTTCAGTGCGCCCCGAGCTTTGTCGGTTGTCGCGTAGATCCGTTTACGAGCTTCTTCCTTGCCGTATTTGTTCTCGAGAGCTTCGCGGAAAATACGGAATGCGATAGCAGGCTCGGTTGTCGTGCCGGATTTGGAGATGACGTTAATGGACCAGTCTTTGCCTTCAAGAGCTTGCAGTAGGTGCGTCACATAAGTAGAGCTGATGTTATTGCCCGCATAGAAAATCTGAGGCGATTTGCGTTGTTCCTTGGACAGCGTGTTGTAGAAGGAGTGCTGCAGGAATTCGATCGCCGCGCGAGCGCCGAGATAAGAACCGCCGATTCCGATGACAACTAGAGCTTCGGAGTCGGATTGAATTTGCTTCGCCGCATTCTGTATGCGGGCGAATTCTTGTTTGTCATAATCAAAAGGCAAATTAATCCAGCCCAGATAGTCCGATCCCGCGCCGGTTCCATTATGTAGTTGCTCATGGGCCAGCTTGACGGCTGGTGCCAGGTTATCAATCTCATGCTGTCCGACGAACTGTATCGCTTTGGAATAATCGAATTTAATGTCTTTGCTCATTACAATATGTGCCCCCTCAATATCATTCAAAATTTATATAGCTTTAGAATACTGAATAAACAAGCCAGACACAAGCAACGTTGGATGAAGGTTTGATGAAGATTCAACGGATGCAACGTTACCCTACCATCTATACGCTCGATTATGAAGGATCGTCCAATTTATAGTTACCAGTGGTATAATAAATTTGAAGCACTCTATCGAATCGGAGGACCACTAAAATGAAATCAATCGGATTTATTGGCTTAGGCACGATGGGAGAACCGATGGCTGCCAACCTATTACGCAAAGGTTATCCAGTCACCGTATATAATCGTACACCCGGCAAAGAGGAGCAATTGCTCGAGCTCGGGGCGGATGTCGCTTCATCGCCGCTTGAGGCAGCCAAAAGGGTAGACGTGATCCTCACGATGATTAGCAACGACCAAGCGATCGAAGAAGTATACTTCGGCAGCGACGGCATTCTTAAGGAACTCAAACCCGGAACGACTATTATCGATAGCAGTACCATCTCGCCAACGTTAGCAAGACGGCTTGCAGCTGAAGTTACGGATCGTTTCTGCGACTTCATCGATGCGCCCGTAACCGGCAGCAAGCCTGCGGCCATTGAGGGTACGCTCTTGTTCATGGCAGGCGGCGACAAGCAAACGATTGAAGATCACCATGATATTCTCCTTACGATGGGCCGCGCGGTTATTTATATGGGAGAACACGGAAGCGGCGCAACCGCCAAACTCGCCCATAACACGATCGTCGGAATCAACGCGGCCGGCCTGATCGAGGGCATGGCGATTGCCGCCAAGAGCGGAATCGACGTTTCCTCGTTCCTCCGTGTCGTGCAATCCGGCGGCGCTGCCAGCAAACAAGCGGACCTTAAAGGGCAGAAGATCATCGATCACGATTTCAGCGTGCAGTTTTCCCTTGCGCTCATGCTCAAGGATTTAAGGCTGTCATCCGTCCTAACCGATTCGTTAGGCGTATCGACTCCGATGCTGGAGGCTGCCAAAAGCCTATTCCAGCTAGGACAATCCGCGGGTTACGGCGAATCGGATCTAGCCGCGCTCGCACATATATACGAGAATTGGATCGGCAAAAGAATCGGAGATCCCGTCACTCCGGCCAAAGTCGAGAAGAAGGGCACCGAACGAAGGAAGAAAACTCGCCTGCCGCTCGATATTCCTCTCATGATGTCCATCTACCAATGGGAGGGCGACGGAGGCTTCAGCGGTCAGTCCGTAAACGGCTCTTTACGGGATTTATCGGAAGACGGCATACAGATCGAATCGGAGTTCCCGCTGGAGAAAGATATGTTTATCGTCATCCATTTCCTCCAGAAGTCCGATATTCCTCCGGTGACCGGCCGGATTATCCGCATTGAACGCAATAACGGAACGTTCAAATACGGCTGTATGTTAACTGCTCTGCCGCTGTATCAGCGCCTACAACTGCAGGAATATATTGCTAGCCAGACTAAGTAATCTAACCGCAACTCTTCAGATTAAAAAAGTAAACCCACCAAGTCCTATTAAGGGAATGGTGGGTTTACTTGTTCAGATCCTTAATGTTTTTCCAATTCACGCACTTCTTCCAATGACAGTTCAAGCGTCTCCGCAACCTGTTCGGCAGGAAATCCTTTAGTGAGCAATTTCCGTATGATCATCCTGCGTTCCTCAACTTTGCCCTTTAGAATACCCGTTTCGATTCCCTCTTCGATCCCTTTTTCAATCCCCTCTTCAATTCCCTTTTCATATCCCCAACGTGACCAGGCGGGCATCAATTCCATAATACTATCCCCTTCCTCTGGGTATTTTTCCCGAATTTCTTGCAATATCGATTCATCCCGTATGATATCCGGCTCGAAATACAAATCAGCAACAGACATAATAAGCGCCAATCGTGCCTCATCCAATTTTTTTCTCAATCTTAGAATCATTCGTAAATATGCCAACCGTACTTCCCGTTCTTCTTTTTTATTATACCCCATTTTGACTAACAACGCAGCGGCTACAGGATTATCCGACAACATAAAACGGCGCCAATCTTGACGTTTTAGCTCAACCTTATAAAAATGAAAACGATTGATTTGGCGACTCGGAATTTCCATCGTCAACGTATCCGATTCCTCTCGCAATTCATCTGATGAGAAAATAGCAATCGGAATGATGATCTTATACGTTTTACGGTACTTTTCATACAGTCGGCTGAAATAAATAAACATTCTTTCATTAAAATCTTCCTGTAGATAAGACTGCGGCTCCAAATGCACCAAAATAAACGCATCCAACGCCCTATAACGGGTCTCTAGCAGTAAATCAACACTTCGTGCCTCTTTGCCGACAATATCATGAAGCAATTCCTTCATCAACAGCCGGCTGTGTGAATGATCCAGTAACGAATTCAACTCTGGAAAAAACAACTCGATAAACTCTGCGAAAAAAGTCTGAAGCAGCTTCTTGAATGCCTCATCATGCGGTATAGTCGCTTTTTTATCCCTCACCTGATTTCCTCCTTTGGGCATTTAAATACAAAAACGCCGCCTGATCCCTCCTTAAAGGAGTTCAGACGGCGTGTTCTTCACGACCGTATTGCTAAATACCGGTTAATCTAAATACGAGCAAATATAATCCGTTACCGTCTTAACTTTCAGCTTAAAGCTGGCGTTAGCAGGCACCTCGAATTCCGTCGGCTCGGTGATTTCCAGCCATTCCTCATTGCCCGGAAGCAGAACGGAAAGCTCTCCCGCTTGGATATCCATAATTTCCTTCTGTGCGGTACCGAATTCGTACTCGCCCGGAAGCATAATGCCGAGCGTTACTTTCGTTCCGTCTTCGAACAGAACCGTACGGCTCGTTACTTTGCCTTCGAAGTATACGTTAGCCTTCTTAACTACGGAAACATTGTTGTACTGTGACATCGAATTCCCCGGCTCCCTTATTACAGCAATTTATTGAATTGAGCTACCACGTTATCTACCGTGAAGCCATATTCTTGAATGACGCGATCGCCCGGCGCGGATGCTCCGAAAGTCGTGATGCCGACAACGGCGCCGCTATCTCCGACATAACGCTCCCAACCGAACGGATGAGCCATCTCGATTGCAAGACGGGCTTTGATTGCTTTAGGCAGGACGCTATCCTTGTAGCTTTGGTCTTGCTTCTCGAACAGATCGAAGCTTGGCAAGCTGACGACGCGAACGTGAACGCCTTTCTCCGCCAATGCTTTCTGGGAAGCGACGGCAAGCTGAACTTCCGAGCCCGTCGCGATTAAGATACCTTGCGGCTGACCGTTCGCCGCTTCGGATACGATATACCCGCCTTTGGATAAATTGTCGCGGGCGGACGCCGTTCCTTCGAGAATCGGCAAGTTTTGGCGCGTCAATACCAACGCAACCGGATTATCATTGTTTTGCAGCGCGTACGCCCAAGCAGCGGACGTTTCGTTGCCATCAGCCGGACGAATAACCGTTAGTCCCGGGATAATACGAATCGAAGCCAGTTGCTCGATCGGCTCATGCGTAGGACCGTCTTCGCCGACTGCGATACTGTCATGCGTCAACACGTATACGACCGGAAGACCCATAATCGAAGCTAGACGAACCGCAGGGCGGAGGTAGTCGGTGAATACGAAGAACGTACCGCCGTATACTTTTAATCCGCCATGCAGCATGATTCCGTTCATGGCGGCAGCCATTCCGAATTCGCGAACGCCGAAGTAGATGTTCCGGCCATCATAACTGCCTGGCTTGAATAGCGGAAGACCTTTCAAATGTGTCATCGTCGAGCTTTCCAAATCCGCGGATCCTCCGACTAAGTAAGGAACGTTCTTAGCCAATCCGTTCAATGCATTACCCGATGCAACGCGAGTAGATAGAGGCTTGTCGGAAGTTGAATAGACCGGCAGATCGGCATCCCAGCCACTTGGCAATTCACGGGAAAGCGCGCCCTCGAATTGGGCGGCCAACTCAGGATGGGCGGCTTTATATTTCGCAAACAGAGCATCCCAAGCCGCATTCGCTTGTTCGCCTGCTTGTTTCACTGCAGCGAAATGAGTACGAACTTCTTCTGGTACAAAGAAATCTTCATGCTGCCATTCATAGAAGTTTTTTGTTAATTTTGCTTCGTCCGTTCCGAGAGGGGAACCGTGCGGGCCTAGGTGTCCGCCTTTGCCGCCCTTGTTCGGAGAACCGAAACCGATGACCGTTTTTACTTCGATCAACGTCGGTTTGCTGACGTCCGCTTGAGCTTCCTCAATCGCCTTCGCCAATGCGCCGAGATCGTTGCCGTCCTCTACGCGCAAATACTGCCAACCATAGGCTTCAAAACGTTTGCCTACGTTCTCGGAGAACGACAGATTCAGCTCTCCATCGAGGGAAATGTCATTGGAATCGTATAGGACAACCAGTTTGCCCAGCTTCATATGACCCGCCATCGATGCAGCTTCGGAGGATATTCCTTCCATTAAATCTCCGTCTCCGCAGATGGAGTAAGTAAAGTGGTTAATGATATCGTAGCCTTCGCGATTGTAAGTAGAAGATAGCTGCGCTTCAGCTATTGCCATGCCGACAGCCATCGCGATTCCTTGGCCGAGCGGGCCGGTTGTCGCATCAACGCCTGCCGTATGTCCGAATTCGGGATGTCCCGGTGTTAAAGAGCCCCATTGACGGAAGTTTTTAAGCTCCTCTAGCGGCAAGTCGTAACCGCTCAGATGAAGCAAAGAGTACAACAGCATCGAACCATGACCTGCCGACAAAACAAAACGGTCGCGGTCGATCCACTGAGGACGGGAAGGATTATGCTTCATCGTCTTGGCGAACAATTGGTAGCCCATCGGAGCGGACCCCATCGGCATGCCCGGATGACCGGATTTAGCTTTCTCGATGGCATCGATTGAAAGCGTACGGATCGTTGTTATCGATAATTGATCAATCGCATTGTTGCTGAAAGTCATTGAAAAAAAACCTCCTCAATTCTATTCACGTACGTTCCGGATACTTTCGCCGTGAATCGTACAGTAATAACCACAATTGAACCTGTTTAATTTATCCTGTACATTGTAACATGGACATTTTGGGATTGCCATTACATGTCCGTACAAGTGGTATACTACACGAAAGCAACGGTTTTATTCTGATAAACGAGCAACCGATCTTCCACATGCCACTTGACTGCGCGTGCAAGAACAATCCGTTCAATATGGCGTCCCATCCGCTTCAGTTCATTAACGTTATCACGGTGACTTACCCGCTGTACATCCTGCTCGATAATCGGCCCGCCATCCAGCTCTTCCGTTACGTAATGCGCCGTTGCGCCAATCAGCTTTACTCCGCGATTATAGGCTTGCTGATAAGGCTTGCCTCCAACAAAAGCCGGGAGGAAGGAGTGATGGATATTGATGATCCGATTATGATACTGCTCGATAAACTTCGGAGATACGATTTGCATGTATCTCGCCAGTACGATGAGATCGATTTTTCCGGCAGTCAATTCCCGTTGCTTCTGCTCGGCTTCAGACTTGGTTTCCGCCGTGACCGGAACATGATGATAAGGGATGCCGAATGATTCGACCAGGCTCCTCATATCGTCATGGTTGCTTATCACCATGCTGATTTCCGCATCCAAGTCTCCCGCTTGCCATTGCCATAGCAGTTCAACCAAACAATGGTCTTCCTTCGATACGAAGATCGCGATTCTCTTGCGTCTAGCAGCGCGGAAAATGCTCCAGCGCATGGAGAAACGGTCCGCAACGCGGGTAAAATCCTCTTGAAGCGAAGACAGCCGCTGCTCTAATTCCTGCAGATCGAATTCGATCCGCATGAAGAACATGCCGCCTTCCGGGTCCATCGTATATTGATCGGACTGTACGATATTCGCGCCCTGTTCGTATAGAAACTGCGACACAGCCGCCACGATTCCGGCTCGGTCAGGACAGGAAATCAACATGCGAGCCCGGATGCTCTTGTCTTCCCTGCGGTTGATCTCCTGGGGTTCATAACTGTGACTCATTCTTTTCTTCCTCTCTGCATAACACTACGCCTTATAAACTAGAAAGCCATTCCTGCCCTGCAAGGAAACCTAGCAGACGTTGATTAACCGCTTCTTCGCTAAGCTCGCCTGACAAAACGCGTTGCTCCATCAGCATATCGTAGAGCCGTTCCATCGGTTCACGCGGATCCGCTTTTCTTGCTTTGGCATCGGATTTAAGCAATTCCCAAGTATTCAGTACGTATAAACGGGATTCAATTCCTACTTTATCGAAGAAATAATGCAAACGTTCCACGTCTTCAAGGAACTCCCCGCCGAACCGCTCCGCAGTATTGCCGCTTAACATCGCGATTTCCGCCTCGTACATCGGACGCTCCGTCGCCTCTTTTTTGCCGATCCAAGGGGTTTCGAGAATGAACGGCTTGTCCTTAAGAAGCTCATGCCCGACTACACCTGCAATGCCCTCATAACCGATCCAACCTGAACCGATTGGGGCATGCCGGTCTTTACCGGCGCCTACCGGATTTTTGCTGTCATTCACGTGTACGACCGCAATACGATCCAAACCGACGATTTCGTCGAACTTACGAAGCACACCATCAATATCTCCAACGATGTCATAACCCGCGTCGTGGATGTGGCATGTATCCATACATACCGTCAAGCGACCATTTAGATGAACTCGCTCAATAATTTGCGCCAGTTCCTCGAAGCTGCGCCCGATTTCCGTGCCTTTCCCAGCCATCGTCTCAAGCGCAATGTTGACGTCAGTCTCCTTCGTTCCTTCCAGCACTTCGTTCAGTCCTTCGGCAATTCGGGCGATGCCGTATTCCGCATCCTTATCCGTATACGCACCCGGATGCAGGACGATGTTCTTCACGCCGATTTTGTCCGTACGGCGAATTTCCTCTTGAAGGAAATCGACGGCAAGCCGATAAGTATCATCCTTATAAGAGCCAAGATTAACGATGTAAGGGGCATGTACGACGATTTCGCCAATACCGTTGGCCGCCATCACTTCTTTGCCTTGAGGGATGTATAAATCCTCAATCGGTTTTCGGCGGGTATTTTGCGGTGCTCCCGTGTAAATCATGAATGTGCCGGAACCGTATGATACTGCCTCATTAGCTGCATTCAACAATCCTGTGTCGGAAAAAGATACGTGTGATCCAATCTTCAACATATAATTGCTCCTTTCGTATTCCGCTCCGTACCCCGAATGCGTTATGGGGGCCTATTTTCGCAATCATTTCTTATTGTATCGCGAACGTCGAAATAAATCTAGAAATGAGATATAATTTCAGAATGAGGTGATGTTTATGAAATCCGCGCCGGATTGGTTTATGTATTTCATCTGGTTTTGGACCGTCGTGCTAATCTTGTTTATGAGCGTAGGCGGATTTTTCATGTTCCGCAAGTTTTTGAAAGTATTGCCGCAGAGAGACGGGAAATCGAAACTCGATTGGCAAAATTATTGGGTAGAGCGCAGCCGAGAGTTGTGGACGGAAGAATCGAAGGAAATGCTGCATAAGCTCGTTTCCCCTGTCCCCGGTCCATTCCGGGACATTGCCAGTCATTCCATCGCGGCCAAGATCGGCCAACTAGCCGTCGAAAGCGGCGCTTCCGAAGTCACGAGCGCTCATTGCATCGAAGGCTATATTCGGGCGACTCCCGCTCGGGATCACCGCAGTCTAAAGGACTTTCTGGAGAAAAACCAGATCGATTATTCCGCGTATAACCACCTGTTTAGATGAGATCCGGGCATTGGCTTGTCCTTAAAAAAACGAAACCTTTACTGCTTTCATTCGTCTAACCTCATAGGAGGTGTAAGTCATAATGAAGAAAAACAACAAGACGGCTATGGTAATGAGCGTTGCCGTACTTACTCTGGTCCTAATGGGAACGGCTTGCAGCAACAATAACAATTCCGATGCTTCTCCATCCGCCAGTCCTTCCGTTTCGGCAAGCCCGAGCGCGAGCTCAGCTCCTGAAACCGAGAGCGCAAGCCCTTCCGCTTCTCCTGAAGTTCAGAATTCTACGGGTGAATACAACGGTCTCCAAGATACCCATTCGCTTGAGATTCAAACAGCAGACGGTCCGACCGCTTTCCAAATCAGTCCTGAGATAGCTGATAAGGTTGAGCCGTGGAAAGAAGGAACGAAAGTTAAATTTCAATTCACCGAAGAAATGTTGGACGTAGACGGCAAAGAAGTCAAACAGCTGACCATCGTTTCGATCGATAAAGAGTAAGTCATGTGAGGAGGGGCGCAATGCGCCTAATGCTGTGCGGCGGTACGGGATTCATCGGAAAAGCGCTGACGCAAGCTTTGTTATCCCGCGGGGATGAAGTGTGGATTGTTACGAGAACAGTACCCGTAAAGCCTCCTTATGATGCCACCCTTCCCCACCCGCATTATGTGACTTGGGCGGAATGGAAATCCGATGCGAATCGAATGGGTGACATTGACGGTATCGTTAATCTAGCTGGAGAATCCATTAACCAGAGATGGAGCGAGAAGGCTAAAGAACGAATTCTATCCTCCCGCATAGAAGCAGCAGCAAACATTGCCGATAATCTAGGGCGAATGAACTCGCCGCCTAATGTCGTCGTTAACGCTTCGGGAATTTCTTTGTACGGGCATTCGGGAGAGCAGGTGTTTGACGAAAGTTCATCCGCGAGACCTGCCGATTTTCTCGGAACAACCGTCGTTGAATGGGAAAAGGCCGCGGATCGAATTCCGGTTCGGCGCTTGGTAAAGCTGAGAATCGGACTCGTCTGTGCGCGCGAGGGCGGCGCCTTTCCGCTCATTCATCTGCCCTATCGATTGTTCGGCGGGGGACGCATGGGTAACGGAAAACAAGGTTTGCCCTGGATTCATCTTCAGGACATGGTTTCTCTCATTCTCTTCTGTCTGGATAATCCCGCAATTTCAGGCCCGGTTAACGCTGTCGCACCCGACCCGGTGTCCAACGACGAGTTTGGAAGAATTCTCGGAAAAGTAACCCGCCGCCCGCATTGGTTTCCCGTACCTGCCGTTTTACTCCGGTCTATACTGGGGGAGATGAGCACGTTAGTGCTCTTCGGACAGAAAGCAATGCCTCGCAAAGCATTGGAACATGGATTTGTCTTTGCCTTTCCTAAACTTGAAGGAGCCCTGCGGGAAATTACCCGCTAGGGCTTTTTACATCCTTATATCCATAATCCCCCGTTAACCGGATACATCGAACCGGTCACATAGGTAGCCGCGTCGGATAACAAGAACGCTGCCACTTCATTAATTTCATCCGTCGTTCCGCTTCTTCCTATCAACGTTATGGCTCTCATCTCCTCGAAATGCGAAGGCGGCATCGTTGCGAGCAACTGCTCGCCCTTGAAGTCGCCTGGAACAACCGCGTTCACGCGAATGCCGTATTTCGCATATTCAACGGCAGCATATCTCGTTAGCTGCTCCATTCCCGCTTTCCCAGCGCCGTAAGAGGCATTGGCGCCACTTGGTTTCGTGCCCAGAATGGAAGAAGTGTTAACGATGGATCCCCCTCCCGATGCGATCATTAATTGCGCTGCATACTTGCACATAAGAAATGCGCTTGTTAACGTTCCCCGGAGCGATTGCTCCCAATCCTGCATGGACATCTCAGCTATGCTGAGCGAGGGATTCGCATAAACGTTATGATAGGCTCCGTTCAGCCTGCCGAAATATCGATCGACCCCCTCCATGACGGATTGCACTTGATCCTCGTTCGTAAAGTCTGACTCCATGTAGTACATACGATCGCTTCCGTATTGCTTCTGCAAAACTTCCCATTCCGGGAACTTATCGATGGACTTCAGGTCGGTTGCGGCAATTGAAGCCCCCTTCTTCAGGAAAAGCTTAATCGCCCCCGCCCCGCCGTCACCCAGTGCTCCGGTAATGAGAATGACTTTATCTTGCAAGCTTAATGAATTCATCGTTCGTCACACTCCACAATAAAATTATAGGAATAACAGAGAAGCTTAAATAGGCAACAATTTATACTTTTGTGATTATTTTTTAACTGATATTTAGGAATAGAGTACGGGGGCTGCCCCTTATTCTCAGGACAACCCCCGCTATTATTTTTCCAAATGTTCAATATTTAATGTTTAAGTACTCCGTATCGACGGCTTTACCACTATGAAGCGAGCGCATGCAGGCATCAAGAGCTCCGGTCGTAAGCAGCGAACGTTCGACTGCGTGCGGCGCCCGACCTGTATGAATAAACTTCTCAATCTCAAGCACCAGCCGCGCGAAATGGATATACGGCTTTTGCCCTTGCAGCACAAACTCCTTGCAGATCGGCGCTTCCTCTTCATACGCTTGATAGGCGGCGGCGAACGTTACGACTTCCGGATTGCCCATAAACACACCCGACCTCAGACCATCCACATATTCCACCTCTAGGAATACAGGATCCTTAACTTCGCTCGGAAAAGCATCCAGATCGCGCAGATTGATAAATCCGCCCAACGCCCGGTATAAACCATTCCAATCGTCGGACAGCAGCCGTCCTATCGCCTCGTCGTCCTTATACGCCTTGACACTGCGAATCCCCGACTCGCCATATGCCCGTTCTTCGGCAATCGACTGCATCATTTCCAGCGTATGATAGATATATCGCTCGACCGGACCATATGAGAATCCGAACATTTTGTGCAGCGGAGCGCCATTCGGGAACGGCTTTTCGGCTGGCCGCTGCGGGGAGTAAGGCACAACGGAACTGGACATGAAAGGGATGTTATGGCGCTTGATCTGTTCATACATCCATTCGATATCCTCATGCACGACTGCAAACCCTTTATCGGTGAATACGGGAACGACGCGGCCAGCTTCAAGCATCACTTCCAGGCATTGTTCGAAAAATCGGCGTCGCGGGTATAAGGTTTGTCCAATTTCGTTATCGGGATAATCGCCATGCTCACCTATTAGAATAATGCCGTCCAGATCAAAAGCCGGTTGCCCGCAGAGGAGCGCATCCCGTATCGTCCCGTATATCGGAATACCGTGTTTCGCGGCCATTCCGCGGCTCATATCGTTATCCGGGAATTGATCCACATAGAAGGATACGATTTCAAGCGTCGAGGTATAAGCACGCCCGTCTATGCGAAAGCCTTCCAGCATCTTCGATATAATAACGTCGGCATGGCAGATGTCCCAGTATTCCGTAATGATTGCCGCTACTCTTTTCTTCATTGCAGTCCACTCCTTTTTCTCCTCATCGCTATTCGCGCCACATTCCCCAACATCTGCCCGGACTATCGGCAACAAACGACTGAATGTTCCCAAGATCGGAAACCGTCACATAGCAGTGCCTGCCTTCCGGTCCTCCGAACGTCAAGTTCGTGCAGTCTTTCCCTTCCAGCGGAATTTCCCGCAGCACTTCTCCTTGGGGCGAAATCTTGGCGATCACCCCTTTGCCGAAGCGGGTCACGTATAGGTTCCCTTCCATATCGCAGCGCATTCCGTCCAGCGAATAATCCGGAAATTCGATCAGCAGCCGCTTGTCGCTTACTTCCATATTCCCGTCCAACGTATAGGCCCAAATCTTGCGCTGCACGGATTCGTTGACATACAATATTTTCTCGTCAGGGCTTACTTCGATTCCGTTCGTCGTCCCCATGTCGGCTTCCAACAGCTTCGTAGTTCCGTCTTTGTTAACCCGCCACATTTGCCCTTTACCCGTTCCCCAATCAGGATCGCTGGCAAAAATAACTCCATCACGCGTGATGCAAATATCGTTCGGCTGATGCATACGCGGCTCATGGGCGTGAACCTTGATCTCTTTCGTGCGCATATCCACCCTGAGAACGTTATGATTCACATAGTCGGCAATGAACATCTCCCCGGCCCTGTTAAACCGGATCCCGTTGCCGACGCTGCCCCCGGATAGCTCCACAAAGACGCTTCCTTCTCCTTGGGGAGTGACTTTGCCGATCGTGCCTTGTACGCCAAAGTTGACCGCGTAGATATTTCCATCGCTGTCACATGCCGGTCCTTCAATGCCCGCCGTGAAAGTGTGGGGTTCTGTAACTCTCTCAATTACGAAATGATCCATATTAAGCGCCTCCGCGATTATCTATCGAACACCAGAGTGCCGAAACGGGAAGGCGTATGATAGTCTCCATTCCAGGTCGGCGACCATGCCTGAAAATGCCTCACTCCGCTGCGGTCATCATCGATCCGGTAGAAGTTGATCCGCCATGCCGTACCGATAGCGGGTTTCTTCTGAAAAAGGTCAAACGGGATTCGCAGATCATAGATTGCTAGTTTTCCATCCGATACGACATTGGTTTGAATTCCTTCCGCATGCCAATCCGTATGTACGATATAGTTCTCGCCGTCATTATCGATCTTGGCATCGAACAGCACATTAAACGGGCTGAGTTCCAACTCAATATAATGGGATCCTTCCCCGGCTTCGTCGATAAATACTTCAACGACGTCCTCCTCGTACAACGGATCGTCGTGATTGAGGAACTTGGAAACCACGTAATCGTCCTTGCATTCAAAGCGGACATACAGTGCGGATTCATCCCAGCAAACCTTCACCTTAGTTTCTTCCTGAACCGGCCCGCCTGTATTGACGTCTACGAGTTCTGCGGCGGGCAGGCCTTCCCAGACCGAATCTTCATAGTTTACGAACCGACATATCATCTTTTCTCGATCATTAGTCACGCGAATTCCCCGTTTCTTCTAAATCGCCATGTCAGACGGCCGGCGTACTGCGATCGCATCGATCTCAACCAGCAAATCGTAGTTCAAATCACAATAAATGGTCGTTCGGGCGGGATAAGGCGCCTCGAAAAATTGACGATACGTTTCATTGAACGCTTGGTAGAGCCCACGATCCGTCAGATAGACATTCACCTTCGCAATGTGCTCTAACCCCAACCCTTTCTGCGCCAAAATATCGCGGATATTCTCCATTGTAGCTATCGTTTGCGACTGGATGTCCGGTCCCACGATCTCACCCGTGGCAAGGTTAAGCCCGGCTTGACCGGAGACATATACGCAGTTATCCGTTACATAAGCATGGGAAAAGGGCAATGCGGCAATCTTTTCCGGCGTAATCGGTTTTTTCTTCAAACTTATTCCTCCCTAATATCTATATAGCTGCAGTTCCCTTATCCATTGCTTTAACCGTGCTGACCAACCAATCCGCTACGCAATTCGTGATGGCATCCAGATAGATGCGCCCGGCTTCAGCCGTTGCTTTATGCGGAGCATCCGTATACCCGTCGTACCCGGTCAATTCCCCATGCCTTCCAATGAAGGTTCCGGGGACACCCGAGTTGATCCATTCCCTGCTCACATGGGTCGTCTGCATTAGCTCGGTTCTTACCAGTTCGGGTTTCAGCGCCAGGACGGCCGCCGTTTCGAAACCTCCCGCATGCCCAGGCACCATTCCGAGCTCCGCCGCATTCAGCTCATTCATCGCTTCGCGAGCAACGCTCCAGTAAGCCGTGGACGCCACCCAGATGGGATGCTTCACCGCCAGATCGTTTACGGTCTGAACCATAATCGGTTCATTTCCCCCGTGCGCGTTAACGAAAATAATCTTTTTGAAACCGTCCGTAACGAGACTCTCCCCGATATCGCGAAGCATCTGCATATAAGTCAGGGAAGTAAACGACAGCGTCCCTCCGAACGAAAGGTGGTGCTGGGAACAGCCGATCGTCATTACGGGCGCCATTAGCACCTGCACCGTTTCGGCCGCTTTGCGTACCGCCCCGGATACGACATGATCGCATATCAAGCTGTCGGTAAACACGGGCAGATGGGGGCCATGCTGCTCGGTTGCCGCAAGTGGAACGACTATGGCGTATCCGCTGCTTGCCCTGCGTGAAACCTCTTCCCGGGTCAAATAATGCATATAAATTTCATTCATATTAGAAAATCACCTTTCCATTTCACATATGCGAGACGTTTTCAGAATTAATCATAGTTTTGCGTCTATTCCTTGTCAACGTTTTATTTATATTTAAGAAGCTATTTCATATATATGCGAATATTAGTGCATAAGGCGAAAAAAAGAGCCACTTCTCAATAAGCGACTCTAATATTAGGAATACACCTTCTGGCTTAGCTCTTCACACGCACTCTTGATCGAATGATGAATGATTGACCATGACTCTTCTGTGACGCGAACGTCCGGGATTGAAATACTGATGGCGGCAGCTACCTTATTGTTCCCATCCAATACCGCACCGGCCACGCAAGTGACTCCTGTCACCGTCTCGCCCCTATTGTATCCATATCCCGAAGCTTTGACCTTCTCAAGCTCAATTAACAAATCATCAAATGAACTTATCGTTCTGTCCGTAACCTGCTCCAATTGATCAGACGGGTAAATTTCGCGCAATTGTTCCACCGTTAATGTGGCGAGCAAGATTTTACCGGAGGCGGTCGCGTGGAGCGGGAAGGATTCCCCCAGATTAGGCGTATAACGCAGCGCATTCGTGCTCGTCTTTTCTCCGATATAACGAAGCTCATTCCCGACCCTGATAGACAGGTTCACGGTTTCGTTAAGCTGGGCAATCATTTTCTCCGCAATCCGGTAAAATTCGTCGCTCAAGCTCGTACCCTGGCTGTATCGGCTGCGGAGCATAAACAGCTTGTATCCAATCTTGAATTGTTTGCCTGATTTATCCACTTCCAGATATCCCCGGTTAAGCATATTTTGCAGGATAAGGTACGTGCTGCTCGACGGCATGTTCAGTAATTTCGATATCTCCGTTAAGCTGTAGGAATCTTGACCGACGGTAAATAATTCGAATATATCAAGCACCCGATCAGCGGATTTCACTTTATGTGTCGGTTGTTTCAATCCAATCGCCCCTTAATTGAAATAAATTCATTCCTATGAATTTATGGGGTAATTGTATCATGAAATCAATTTAAGCCCAATGGATGACGCTAGGATGAGCCCGATGAAGAAGACACGTCCTTCGTTTCCGACAACGCGGTCACAACCTTTCAAACCCGTTCTTGAACGGGTTAATCACTTCAATTGGGAAGCGGAAGAAACGTCCAAATACAACCACCAGTCGCTATGGGTTTTCAATATCGAAGCAGGAACTTCGCGGGAAATCTCCTCATTCAAAGTCCGCTTGATCGCGTTCGCTTTCACTTCGTGGGGAACGCAGGAAATAATCGTGGTGCTTTCCATAATTTTTCTTACCGTCATCGTAATTGCCTGTGCGGGAACCTGATTGATAGAGTCGAACCACCTCTCGCCCACCTGCTGTCTTTTGCATGCTTCATCCAATTCGACAATCTTATAAGCTGCAGTTGTATCAAAATCCGCCGGAGGATCGTTGAATGCAATGTGCGCGTTTTCTCCGATACCAATGAGGGCTAGATCGATCGGCGACCGATTGATTTCTTCTGTCAGATCCGCAATATTTCTTGCGACATCTCCTTCCCCGTTAACCAAATAAGCTTTCTTAACCGGGGCGTAGGACAGAAACCGTTCGCGTAAATATTTTCGAAAACTCGCGGGATGCGACTCCGGTAGCCCGACATATTCGTCGAGATGAAACATCTCGACCTTGCTCCAATCCACCTGTTTCTTGGCGAGCGCCTCTAAAAAAGGAAATTGCGATGCGCCGGTGGATAAAATAATCCGGGCGGCTCCTTGTTTCTCGATACATCCGTTAATGATCTCAGCCGCTTTGTCCGCCGCCGTTTTACCCAATTGTTCCGCTGTTTCGGCAACATGTAAATGCATGGTGATCCCTCCATAGTTATCAATTAGATTATCGAGCGTAAACCGAACAACCGGCTACAACCGTCTCCCGTACCGAGATGGCATAAGTTTGTTCATCATAATCAAACAGGGTCAACTGAGCGGGGCAGCCCACTTCAAGACGACCTAAACTCGAAGCCCCCAAAGCTCTGCCAGGACGAACGGTCACCGCTTCAATCGCTTCTCGGAGATCCATATCCGTGTAACGAATTGCACCGGTTATCCCTCTGTCCAGCGAGTAAGCCGATCCCGCCAGTATGTCCGGATTCGCTGCCGTCGACAGTCGTCCGTCCTCCCGAAGCTCGACTTCATCCCCGATGACGCTTTGGTATCGTCCGGGCGGCATACCTCCGAATTTGACGCAGTCGCTGACGAGGATCGCTTTGTCGCGTTTTGCGCGTACCATGGCCTTGATCACGGCAGGATGCAAATGATGGCCATCCGGAATGAACGTTGCCCATAGCCTGTCTTCCGCTAATTGGCTCCAAATGTAGTTGGGGTGCCTTGGGAGAATCGTATGCGAGCCGTTGCCCAGATGCGTAGAGACCGTCGCTCCCGCTTCAACCGCCGATTTCAATTGTTGTTCGTTTGCCATCGTATGACCAATGCACACGATGATATCGTGTTTCACCAACTTTTCGATAAAGGAGAGTGCGCCTTCCGTCTCTGGTGCGATCGTCACCATTCGAATGAGCCCGTCCGCCGCATCCTGAAACCGAAGGAACTCCTCCCAGTCCGGTTTGCGGACATGCTGTTTGGGATGGGCTCCTCGCGGTCCGTCTTCCGAAGAGATATAGGGTCCCTCCAAATGAATGCCGTAAATCGATTCGCGAACGGGAGAATCGGACCTCTTGACGGACGCAATCATTTTCATAGACCTTTTGATCTGATCGTGATCACCGGTAACGACAGTAGGCAAATATGCGGTAACCCCTTTTGAATGCAAAGCCTTGGACACGCCAAGAACATCATCAGACGTCACCGAGTCGCCGTTAAAATCGAACCCGGCGAATCCGTTGACTTGCAAATCGATCCATCCCGGTGAAATCCACGCCATGCCCTCTGCTTCTTCAACTTGGCTTATATCCGTAATTATGCCGTTGCGGGCTGTTACTTCCACAGCGCAGCCCGTTCCCGTATTCATACCCCGCCATTTCATCTGCATATTCCTTCCACGGTTAATCCGTTGTACAACCATCTTTCTTCTATCTATCATAAGACAAAATAAGTTCCTTGTATTGGTCAATTTTGCTATAATGACACCAAATATGATCTATTTTGTTATGGAGTGATCCAATGCAGATCGGAGAAATTGAAGCCTTCGACTATGGCGAGCAAGAGGGCGATTTTTACATCCAACAAGTGATGCGTACGACTCCTTATGAGAAAACTAACCATTTCCACGGCAACTATGAGATATACTACCTTCTCTCAGGGCGCCGTAATTATTTTATTAAGGATAGCGCCTACGCAATTGCAGCCGGCGATCTCTTGTTCATCAACAAGTATGACGTCCACAAAACATCCGGGCTCGGATCCCCTCAGCATGAAAGAATTGTTGTGAATTTCAGCGATGCTTTTCTGGGATCCGGCCATCCGCTATTTCGGCCCGAACTGCTGCATGTATTTCGCAGAAGCAACCACTTATATCGGCTGAAGCCGCGCGAGCAGTGGTTCGTTGAGGATTCGTTCCGCAATATGATAAGCGAGATCGAACGCAAAGAAGACGGATTCGAATTGTCGATTCGCCTTATCCTTGCGCAGCTCCTGCAGTTCGCCTCCCGATTGAAGGATAGCGATGCAGCGGTAACCGACGACCCGCTAAGTCCGACGCATCGAAAAATCGCCGATGTCGTCAAACACATCAACGCCTGCTACCAAGAAAAGCTCCCTCTTTCTGAGTTGTCCGAAATCTTCGACATGAGCCCGGCTTATCTTAGTCGAACCTTCAAGAAGGTAACCGGCTTCAGCCTAGTAAGCTATCATAACTTAATACGCATCCGTGAAGCGCAAAAACTGCTGCAAGAAACAGACAAAAAAGTTGCGGAAATATCGGAAAGAGTCGGTTTCGAACAATTCGCCCATTTTAACCGGACATTCAAGAAGACCGTGGGAATGAATCCTCTGCGTTACCGGAAAATTTTTGTGAAGTGAACCTAT
This sequence comes from Cohnella silvisoli, assembly GCF_021190915.1. Taxonomy (GTDB): domain Bacteria; phylum Bacillota; class Bacilli; order Paenibacillales; family Paenibacillaceae; genus Cohnella; species Cohnella silvisoli. The sequence goes on along the minus strand of NZ_JAIOAP010000011.1, from coordinate 10,363 downwards.
TACTCCGATTGCTGAAATCGATACTGCGAGTTGGCCAGCTTTAGGCAATCGCCTTCTTGCAAGGCATACAGTTCATAAGGAGCCATTGGCTTGTCATTCAGTCGGCTGCCGTTTCTTGAGCCGAGGTCTTTCACTTTCCATTGCTCGGATACTCGCACAAGCTCCGCATGCGCTCGAGAAATTCCCACGGTTTCATCGACGTGCTGCGCGGCCTCGGCGGATCGGCCGATGACTAACGAATTTCCTTGGAGAGGAATTCGGCTTGCGCCCCCCTTCGTTTCCCAAACCAAATAGCAGGCTTCGATTGGAGAAGCTCGGCAGTTATCGAGCAAAGCGGTTTGGTCATGAATCGGAGCTGGAAGCCATGAAGTCTCGGGAGAATGTGAAATGCTATCGTCTTTTTCTTCCGGATAATGAGTCGATGCATTACCCGTAGGAGATAGAACCCTTTGCGACGCGGTGAGAGCATTCGGGAATCTCGGGCTCGCCCCCAGCTCTCTATTGTCTATTTCCTCGTTATCTCCTATCGGATCGAATAGATCGCCACTCTGAGGCCTTTCTACTTGAGGTTGAGCATGGTGCCTCCTTTTGGCCCATTGAGGCAAGCCATTCCATAAGAGAATTACGCCGGCACCGATCATTAAAGTTAAACATAGGCAATAAAGTAATTTTTGCTGGCTCGGTTGATCCATGTATATGAATCTCCAACCCAATGCCAGAAGGAATAAACCAAAACACGCGACGATGATTCGCCAACGGCCAATATCCATTGGTTTAGCGTCAAGTTCTGTATCCGCTGGAGCTTGCTTTGTCCCATACATATGCATTCGGCTTTGTCTCGGCGCCGAGTCGTCTCCCAACAACTCCGAATGGGAATGGGGGTCACCCGAAGGCGGACCGAATAGTTCCCAAGCGCGTGAAGGCTTGGCCGTGTGGACTGAATTGGATTCGGTTGGCATAGTCGATGGCAGCGCCGGTACTGGAGTCTGGAGCGATATCGAGCTTCTTTCATTAAGCGTACCGGCTAAGTACTTTCTTGCATAACGGCTAAGAGTGATCGGCATAAAGCCTGTGGATGCTACAAGCCGCAATATCGCTTGCATAGCCTGTCCGTCCGGTTCTTTAACCTTCATTACCCAACGGATAATAAGACGCTCCAAATCATCCGCCCTATGAAGCGTCGGCATGTCGATCGGAATATACGTAAACTTCAAATCATTCCATTCGTCGCCTACGAATATGAACTCATCGTGCAGCCTAATCCGATCCGCATCGAGCAAATATAACCTGCATTCCTCAAGCACTTCCGCGAGCCGGCACAATGCCCCCATCATTTCGCTCATCGACCAATTCGACGTTCTCAACGCCTCCGACAGCATGCGGGTCCCCGACAAAGTATACCTGAGCGAAAGCTGCCCATCGCATTCTTCCGTCTCAAGCGGAAGCAACCCGGGAATATCGCACATTTTCAACATCTGCAGTTGGGTTTCGTTTAACTCGTCACGCGATACTGGAGGATTACGCTCCACAACCATGACATGCCCTCTCTTCTGCTCATACCGGATTATTAAAGGTTCCATATGTTATCCCTACCCTTTCCCCAATAAGGTAATGAACCCTGGAGCAACCGCCAGCATAAAAGGAAATCTCGCCCCTCTCCCAATCGTTAACGGATGGGGACCCCAAGGCCACTTCAACCGTTTCCCTATCGCCTGCAAACCCGGAAGTCGGAGCAACAACAGCGCAACCGCGATTCCTCCGGCAAAAAGAATCGAGATTACGAGAAGCTCCAACGTTAATAATGCGCCCATCCAGCTTCCGAACGCCCCGAACCACTTGACGTCCCCGCCTCCGATTCCCCCGAAACGGTTCATGACGAATAGAGGGACCATGCCTGTTAACACGCCGCCCAACGCCCACCACAATCCAGCCATCCCGTGAATGAATAGTTGATACAGAAAACCTCCGACGGCAAATAATACCGTTAATCCATTAGGTATTTGCATTCGCCTTAAATCCGTCCAGCAAGCCGAAATCAACAAGAGGCTTACCGCAACCAGCACCTCTATTTTCATTTCCCATCCTCCTTCGGCAAACTTTTCCCTGCCACTTGGAACGACTGCTGCCACTCTCCGCCATCCGCATTCGCGACCTGCAAGCTCCATTGCCCCGGGGTAGTCCTGCCCGACACATGCCAGGTCCAGGATACGAGTCCCGATGCATCCGCCTTGGCGCTGCCCAAGTGCTTCGCTTGGCTTAATCCGCTCTTGTATACAATGGACAGATCAACTACTGTACCCGGTTTCGTTCTGATGACAAGCGTCGCCTTGCGCCCCGGCTTAACCGGATTAGGTTCCAACGACACGAAGGTAACGTTAAAGGGTTCCTTTCCCTCCTTCTCGATTCGGGATATGGAGGGACTGCCGCCTATCCATACCCGCTCCCGAGCGGATTCGCGAAGCACCAGCTTACGGCCCAGTAAAGGGACTTGGTAAGGCAGAACGTATTCGGCTTCAAGAGTTAAATAGGCATTATTCTTATCTTCATCATCAGGCAAACCTACCGAAGATACGGTTATTCTGTTGGCATCCAGTACGCGTTGATCAACAAATTGCCCCATTAGCTGGCTGAAAGCGAACTTGGCAGATTGCTGCTCCAACGAAAAAGAACCGCTCGCAGCTTGCTCTGCCCATTCCTTCATCGGGGAAGGTAACCAATTTCCGTACTCGTTAACGGTTTCGCCAACCTTTTGCCATTTGTCATTCCAATGTTCGACTTGTTGGATAACTTCGGAGGCTCTTGCTTGCTCTACTCCAAGAGAAATAGGATACCAAGCAGATGCAGCTTGTCGTGCGGTTTGAGACAGCGCTCCGTGCAAAGCCATTGAAATGACGGCTGTTTGAACGATGAAAATCAAGAAAAAAACAAACATCAAGAAGATCGGCATCACTAACGCCGTTTCCAATGTTACTCCGCCGCCCGCCGCGAATATGGAATGTCTGCTTTTATTGGTAGGAGCTATCGGCGGTATATGTTGCTTCATAACGGTTCCCCTTTACCGTTCCTCCTAAATTGCCGTACCTTTCCATTACCTTCAGCAAACCAGGGAAAAACCACAATTTTACGGAAGCCGTTCCTTCCCCGCTCGCATAAGTATAAGCTCCGCGAAAGGACAACCCGGAAGCGTGCTCCATTACCGCTATCATTCTTGCAAGATGGTTGGCGGAGCCGCCATGAGTAAGCATAAACAGCCTCAAATAATCGGTATAAACGGTATCTACTTTAATATATTTGGAAAGTTGAACCGTCCCTTTCTCTACCAAAAGATTCAGATCCAGCAGAGCGTTACGAATACCATAGACTAGCGCTGCAGCCAACACGAGAAGCGGATGTCCCATCGTACGGCATTCAATAAGACCTTCCATCGTCCGTATGGCCAAACGAAAAGCAAATACCTCGCCATATGCGGCAGCTATATTCGCCGAAGGGTTATTCAACCCATACAAAATATATTCCGCTTCCTGTTGATCGATATGAAGCGGCGCTTCTCCTCCGTGCAGCATCTCCTTAACGAGAACCGGATCGTAATGAGACAGCCTTGATATCGTATATTCCGAGAAATAAAACTGGTCTCTGGCACCTGATAATGAGCCTTGGAGAATATCCATTAAACGATTGGATGCGGACATCGCTTCGTCCCTTCCCTCGGACGGATCATTCTTGGACTCAGCTTTGGCTTGTTCCTCCTCGGTCTGATTCCACTCCCTGTTGCTTTGATAGAGCTTACCCACTTGCTCGAAATCCGCCTTCTCTTCCTCAGAACCGGATACTCCTGCTAATGTCCCCATGAAATGAGTCGCGCCGCCCCAGGCTAACTTGGCTTTTTGCTCCTCCTGCTTGCGTTCCCGATCGTAGGATCGATGAGCTTGCAGAGTCGCTGCCCTATTAGAACAGACCGAACCGTTCGGACCATAGTCACGAACATATTCGGAATAAGTGCTCTGCAAATGATCAACTCCACTGCGCACAGCCTCTCCTCTTCCGGTGGATCCAGGCACGGAGGAGGCAAGTGAGGAAAAGGCCGCAGCCTCGCCAGCAAGCAATTGTCCTTGTGCTTGCTGATGCCTGATTTCCGCATCGTATTCCTCGAAAAACCGTTCATCTAGAATAAGCTCCTCAGCCGTCTTTCGAAGTTCTGCCATAGATTCAACCTGATTTGCGCCAACGGTTGATCCGGGTTCCGTAAACTCGATGTCGGAGGATGCGGGCGGCACCGATTTGGCTTGTTCAACGATCGCCCGCATTTCATCGTTGGCCTCCTTAGCCTTGAGGTAAGCTTCAATCGCTTCTTCCCCGCCGACCTCGGATAACGCGCGTATCGCAGTCGAACTTTCGCTTAAACGAGAAGCCAAGGAAACCGCTCCTGATTCATAAGCCGCAACTTCAGCTTCATAGCGGGGACCGTCCGCTTCGCCAATCTCTTCCTCTCTCTGGCGTTGGGCTTCTCTTCTCGTTTCATCGTCTTGCCGTTTGCTCACGTAGTCTTCATATTGAACCGCGATATCTACGATTGTGCGGACATCCCCCACTGGCTCGCTTGGACTGAGATGCCTTGGCGGATATGGAACTTCCGGCGAAAGCAGTCGTTTAATTTTTTCCCCATACCGACGTTGGGCAGCTAAAACCTCATCCAATGCGGATTCGCGGCGATCGTAAGCTTTGCGCATTCTTTCCAAGAGATCGACCGTTGCAGACGCTTCTTTCATAGCCCCCGACACTCCGCGAAAACGCTGGGCCATCTCAAGAGCTAAATCTATCGGAGCCTTATATTTCATTTCTTCTAGTATTTGTCTGCGGAATACGTCGTGGGCAGCTAACGGGCGACTTTCCGTGACATCCGTTTCCTCCCATTCGGTGTCCAGGAAGTTAAATGCTCCATCGCCCAAAGTGGCCGCATTCCCTTTTAACGTCTCCAGAAATAGCTCATTTGCGGACTCCCCGCCTCTGATAAACAATCCATAACGATCGTAAATAACTGGATCATAGGAAGAGAGTACCGACCGGACACCCGATTTAACGGCCAGCTCCGCTTGCTTGCGAAATGCGGCTACCCGAGCAAAGTCGATAAGCAGTGCCGTAAGCAAAACAAAAGCGGCGGTCATGACGATAAAATAGATCGATACCGAACCAGCCGTACCCTTCGTCTTTATTTTTGATCCCTCCATCGCCATCTTAGTAAAATCATTTAAGACCGCGCTTTCGGAGAATAGCCCCTGCTTTATCGCGCCAAGCCGCAGCCCCGCCCGGTGCCGCCTTCATCTTCGAGGCATAGTACCGAACCAAATCGAAAGAACGTAGAAACTCCGTCGGCTCAACGACCAATGCGGCCACTGCTGCTGTTGCTGCATCCTCCCCGCGTAACCAAGTCAGAGGCTTGGCAAGCCACACGCTTGTCATATTCACTTCGATTTCCCGTTTAACCCCGATGTTACGGTAGCTTATGCCGCCTATCCCAAGACGATGGACTGTGGCCGTTTGGGATCCTATTTTCCTAAGCTTGTCCTCCGCTGACGAACCTTGGCTTCCCTCCATTCCATGGCGAATCTCGATGCTCGTGCTGTAGTTCCCTGACGCCAAACCGAATAATCCTTGGACTAGGCTGTCATCGAATAATCGCCAATACAATCCATCGTATTGACCCTGAGGGTAAGCACCTGTAAGTGCGTCCTTCCCCGAGTTCGACCAGACGAATGCTGTCCGTTCCGCCGTAATCGAACTGCTGTAGTAGAGTATGGCCCCCTGCGAGATGAACAAGGAAAACAACAGCAACAGAAAGGTCATCATGAGAACCCAAGGGAACACCATCGATGCTTCCAAGGAAATCGAGCCCTCTCTGTTTCCCCACAAACCATCCTTATCCGATCGAATATCGTCCATATCATTTTTCATTTGAATATGGTGTTTGCTTTGCCTTCAACGGAGTCCATCAGGCTTCCAAGAAAGTCCATAATCCAGTCCTTGAAAAATAGCGCGACCATTATCAACACTGCCGCGATGAGTACGATTTCCAGCGTTCCGATCCCTTTCTCGTCTCTCCATAATGAGCCTATTGCCCTTACTCCCAATTGAAACAAGTTCGTCATCTTAGTTCATCCTCTCTAACAAATTTACATCATCAGCATCGTTGGTGCCCCGACTAATACCATGATCAGCAAAAATACGATCGCAAGCGGAAAAGCGAGGCGCGAGGAAGCTTGTTCACCTAGCGTACGGGCGATCGCTTTCCTTTTATCCCACATTTGCCGGGTTAGCTCCCTTAATGCCGGAACGAAGGCTTCTCCCCCTCTTCGCGCGTTAATCAAGAGCGTTGTAGCGAACAATTTCACCTCCGGCACTGCGCATCTGCGGCCCATTTCTTCTAGGGCGACGGATAAACTTTCTCCTCGTTTCATCCTCTCCATAGCTGCGCTTAACTCAACATATAGGGGATTCCCGTCACCTTGCTTCTGTTCAATCGAACGGGCCAACGCCCGCATCACATTCTCGCCTGCATTAACCATTAACAGCAGTCGGCTAAGCAACTCGGGAAGTTCCATCACGATGCTCAGACGACGTGTATCCACCTTTCTCTTCAGCTCTTTGGCTCGTAATACCGGAAGGCAGCACGCAATAACGATACCCATGAAAAACAATGAAGAATTACCGGCCATAACGGCGAGTACACCAGAAAGCAGCAATACGATATAAGAAAGGCCTAGACTTTCGGCAGCCCAGCCGAGCAACCTCTCGCGATCGCAAACTCCGCCGTGCAATAAAGCCAGTGAAATTCTCTGCCTTTGCAGCATAGGCTGTACTCTCTCTAAAAGCGGACGATATAAGAGGAGGGCGACGAAAGGATCGATATGAAGACGAGGCGGGCTACTCCTTTTCGTGCGTAGCGTCTGAACCGCCAGTCCTGCATATAAAACAAACAATCCCGCTACAATTGCCCGTAACAACCAAGCGCTCATAGCTTGATATCCATGATCCGAAACATCCACCAGTTGCAGACCAACAATAGAAGCAAGCATACCGTTAACAGAATGAGTCCCATCCCTTCGTGCAAAGGTTCCATATAATCCCCTGCAATAAATCCGAGAACTCCGACGAAGACGAAAGGCATCCCCATCATAATCCGCGACTCGAATTTCTTCTGGGAAACGAGAACGGAAACCTCAAGCTCAACCTCCATTTTCTCGCCAATAAGCTGCGAGGTTCTTCGGACAACTTCGACCAAATCTCCTCCCGCTCTTTTGCAAATCGTAATTACGTCGGCGAAGTTCCTCACCTCCTCCAAATCCGAGCGTTGCGCAAAATCCTGCAAGGTTGCCTCAAGCGTTTCCCCATTGCCCATTCGATTCGTAATGGCCCTTAATTCCATGATCAAGTCAGATCGAGAATCTCCGATGAGAAGGACCAAATCATTCTCCAGCGACATAAACGCGTTCTCAACCGCTCTGCCCGCCGAGAGAAGCGAAGACAACGCCTGAAGCGCTTCTTTGAATTGTTGCCGCAGCTTATCTCGGCGTTTACCGCACAATACCTTCGCATACCGTCGTGGATATAACAAACCAATTGGAGCCGCTGCGAATGCGATAAAGTAGTGCCGGTACATTAGCCAAATCGCCATGAAGCAGAAAGTACACCCAACGCCGATCGCCCACAGCTTCTCGTATTTGTTCAGACGATAATGGCTATAGTCCGGCATCGGCAGACCCCCTGAATATCCCCGCATCCCGCAGCTTGCGCGTATCTCGGAGCTGTTCAAGCTGAATCAGCCGACCGACGATCCGCCCTTCCGATTCCGTTTCTTCTTCGAAACGGAACAACGTGCTCAGCTCGACTTCACCGTCACGGATTCCCGTGACTTCGCAAATTTCCGCTACCCGACGCGTCGAATCACGGAAACGGCTCAAATGAATTATGATATCTACCGCTGACGCAATCTGCTGCCGAACGACCGCTACAGGCAAGTCCGCTCCGCTAAGCACCATCGTCTCCAGCCGGGAAATCATATCCCTCGCTCCATTCGAGTGCCCCGTTGAGAGGCTTCCCTCATGGCCGGAATTCATCGCCTGCAGCATATCGAGCGCCTCCGCACCCCGAACTTCTCCGACAATGATTCGATTAGGACGCATGCGCAGCGATGCGCGAATCAGCTCGCGAATGCCGATCTGCCCTTTGCCCTCGCTATTCGCGTTGCGCGTTTCTAACGAGACTAAATTAGGAACCCCGCGTATTTGCAGCTCGGCCGCATCTTCGATCGTAATGACCCGTTCATCCGACGGGATCCACTGGCTAAGCGCATTGAGGAACGTCGTCTTTCCCGAGCCTGTTCCTCCGCTAATGAACAAGTTATATTTAGCCGCAACCATCCGACTAAGAAATTCCGCAGCTTCAGGCGATAGGGCTTCCATCTCCAGCAAATCCTTCATCCCAAGCGGGTTCTGCGGGAAACGGCGGATCGTGACGGTTGGCCCCTTCAAAGCGATAGGCGGCAAAACAACATGGACTCTAGAGCCATCCGGCAAACGCGCATCCACAATGGGAGAAGCTTCGTTCACGATGCGATTCACTCGGCCAACCATGCTTTGGATCAGGTCCTCCAATCTTTCGGAGCTTTCAAATCCGAGATTAACGGTTTGGAGCTCTCCACGTCTCTCGATATAAATTTCATTATGGGAATTGATCATTATCTCCGTTATTTCGTTATCTTCCAGTAAAGGCTGCAAAGCATCCAAGCCGCGGAAGGAATGAAATAGTCGAGTAACCGCGGATTTACGCTCTCCCGCAGTCATCTGACGCGTTCGTTCTCTACGGAATAACTCGTTCTCAATTAGCATCTGCAACTCATCATCCGATACGGCGCTGTCCCAGGATAGCCTTGATCGGACAGCCTCCCTTAATTCAGCCAGCTCCCCTAACGTGAGTCCGCTGATTGCCATGCCCTTCCTCCCTTCTCCGTCTGGTACTTGGTACGCTTACTACGCCAATTCCCAATTGATCCAACAGTTGCTCCACTGCTCCGGAGAATGCCGGGGCACCAAGCAGCCGGCCCGGTTGATCCACCGCCTTCCATTGGGGAATGTAGGGTAAAATTGCCGTAGGAGCTAAGCCCGGCAACTCCCATCGGTTGACCATTCCGCCTCCATGTCCTTTATTCATAATGAACGTAAGCTTCTTAATGTCTTCTCCGATATGTGTCTGCCAATGATGAAGCAATTTGTTTGTCTTCATGAGCGACTGGGCATCATCAATCGCAAGCCATAAAACCTTGTCGCTTGCCTGTATTAACCCGCGATGCCATTCTCCCGCTCCCGAGTCCGGATCGACCACGATCAGATCGTAACGCCCCGTATTTCGAAGTTTTTCCAACAGCGTCATCAAGAGCTCGGCGGTTAGAGCTAAACGTTCTCCGGGATGATCCGGTGCATCCAGGAAATCAGTCCGCAGCTGAGGCTGATGGCGGCAAAGCTGCTCCAATTGCTCTCCCCAGCGATCGGGGTGCACCTGCAGGCTATATAGCAATCGCGATAAGCTATCCGGCTCGCCCTTGCCGAACAACAAGGAAGTCGCATTCAGCGCTTCCATGTTTAAGTAAAAGGTCCGCAGGCTCCGTTCCCCTGCTTGGCGGATTAAGTTCAAGGCTAACGTCGTTTTGCCTGTTCCACCCGATGCCGAGAAACAGTCAGTACTTGGCATCCTGAAAGGGGAGCATCCGCGGGACCTAACAAACCTCCCCTTATTCCCGAAAGTAAAGCGGGTAACGGTTGATATTGAATGATTTCTTGCCACTCGCCGCCGCCCTTCCCTTTCTCTTTGACTAACGCCATGATTTTACCGATTTTGCCGCATAACGATGCCACTTCTCTTAACATCTCCGACTGTCCGATCAACAGATCGACTGTCCTCGGATCCTGCAGTTCCCTTCGCAATGCGCTTGCATGCGTGAAAGATACAATGTCCCATCCCGGCTCTTCGTCCCGAATGTACTCGGCTAGCTTAGCTGCGTATTCCCGTTGCGGTACTGCCAATACGACTCTCTTCGTCATCCCCTTGCACCCCTTTCCGAAAATGCAAAAAACCGCAAACCCCGACGTATGAACGCCAGAATTTGCGGTGCTTCCGCTTAACTTTTTTGAATGTATCGATACGATACCATGAGTTTCCAATTACGTCAACCGGTACGCTTTCAAAATGTTGTTGTGCTGTGATAATGTCACCCTATAACTGTTCTGAGATAATGTCACTATGGGACAGGAGACAGTGACATTGACCAGAGCAGAGATGAAGAAGGTATTAGTGGTGGAGAAGATCTTTGGGG
>NZ_JAIOAP010000010.1 GCF_021190915.1 Cohnella silvisoli | reverse complement strand
CTAGATTTCCGAGCTCATTGTAAGTTTTTAAGGTCATGACTTCGAGCACGAAGATTCTAGGCTTCGCCTAGCCGAAATTCATCCCCTCCCTATAGAGGAAGAGGACTTCTTTCGGATTGCCGTTAAATAATACAATACACATTATGTTTCATAGAGTCACGTTATCGATTTCTCCGTCATTAGGTGTCCAATCTCACCCTATATGAGCTACGGCAAACGAAAAAAACCACGCCCAATTGGCGTGTTAATATATGCATATGATAGAGCGTAAAGGGATCAAATACTTATTCCTCAAAATAAAGTCGTAATCGGTGAAGGTCGACGATAAATTTACCTGGTATTAAGATATCCAGTCCGATCAGACCATTGATTCCTGAATACTCCCCAATACGTCCAAAATCAATTCGAATATCTTGGGCTTTATAAGAATGAAACTCAACTTGATCAATTCTTCTTCTAACTGAGGCTTCTCTTCCACCAATACCAGTCATGAAGCGAATTTGATCCTCAGGTTCATATGTATTGAATAATTCTTCGACTGCATCGATGGAAATAATGGATTCTGCTGCCCCTGTATCGATTACAATATGAGGAACCAGAATAGTTTTTCCATTATGTTTGATAAAGACACTGGAAAATAATAGTCCATCTACATAATCAAGATTCATGGTTTGGCGCTCTCCTGATCATTGGCTTATCACGAACTTCCACGACAATTTTCTCATTGCCTGTATGATAAACAAACCGTTCATTCTTAGCAGCAAAAAGCTCCTTAAATGCTGCTTGAGGATCAGGAATTGGTTTAATAACAGCAACTTCATCAACATGAAGTTTATTGCCCTCGTAATGGGATCTCAACTCTTCAATTAAAACATATTGATCAGGGAACAGACTCCTTACTTCAGACCACAGCATGTTCATCCCTCCTTCATTCTCTTACTTATTGTACCACCATTTATGGGTATATCCCTAGCAAAACAGACTTATTCTTTTATTCTCTACCACTCCGATTATCACTTTCACCCACGCCGAAACCCACCATAGTCTCTGCCATTATTATGCGTACCTAGAATGTATACCTGCTAGTACAAGTGATATAATTAATAAGATTCAAGATGCCATTCAGTCCACGAAAAGGAAGGAGAAACATCCATGAATACAAAACAATTCGATCGAATCCACACGGGAAAGGGCTTTATAGCAGCCTTAGACCAAAGCGGCGGAAGCACTCCTAAGGCTCTGCTGCAGTATGGCATTAAGGAAAACAGTTATTCCAATGAAGAAGAGATGTATCAATTGGTGCACGAGATGAGAACGCGTATTATTAAGAGTTTCGCGTTTGATTCCCAGTACATTCTCGGTGCGATCTTATTTGAGAACACGATGGAGCGCTCCATTGACGGGCAATTTACGGCCGATTATCTTTGGGAGAAGAAAGGCGTCGTGCCTTTTCTAAAAGTCGATAAAGGGCTCGCCGACCTTGAAAACGGGGTTCAGCTTATGAAGCCCATTTCCGGTTTAAACGACCTGTTGAAGCGTGCGGTTGAACGAAACATCTTCGGGACGAAAATGCGCTCGGTTATTAAAGAAGCCAATCCTGCCGGAATCAAAAAAGTCGTTGAGCAACAGTTTGCCATCGGTAACCAAATCGTGGAGATGGGGCTCGTTCCGATTATCGAACCGGAAGTCGATATCCACAGCGCGGATAAGGAAACATCGGAAAAACTATTGAAAAAAGAAATTTTCGATCAATTATCCACCCTTGGCAAGGACGTAAAAGTCATGCTTAAACTCTCCATCCCGACGGAAAACAATTTTTACGCCGATTTAATGGAGGATCCGCGTGTTATACGGGTTGTGGCTTTGTCAGGCGGGTACACTCAAGCGGAAGCAAATGAAAAGCTGGCACATAATCATGGATTGATCGCCAGTTTCTCGCGTGCCTTATCACAAGGATTAACCGCCGGGCAAACAGACGATGAATTCAACGCGATGCTGTCCAAATCCATACAAGACATTTATGAAGCCTCCATCAAATAAAATCCAACAAATGATAAACGACTCCGAACTTTTTATAAGCTCGGAGTCGTTGCTTGTTGGCCGGCGAAGATGTTCATCGTGAAACCTCTCTAGATGTAGGGGGGAGTCTAGCATGATCGAACTTCATGCATTACTCATGTTCTTCCCGGATTTTGTACATGCCTTGAAGGATGAGGTCGGCAGGATCCCGATTTAGAAGAAAATGCGTATACAAGAGGTGAAGAGGAACAGCGCACACGTTATTGCCGTCCCGTATCGCCGGAAACCCGGCTTCGAAAACCGGGCCATGTTCTTGATTCCAATCAAGGCCCGCATGAACTTGCTCCGGGGCGAATTCTTCGCGAATTGCCGCTATGCATTGCGGAACCAGCACCTTGTCGATTAACGCTTTTGCCTCGTCTTCGCTAGCAGGTCGTTCAGGAAGATCTTTTCCCCCTTCACTCTTCATCAACTCGATGAAAAAAGAAGCCATCCATTGTGCCGGATCGCTGTCCGACTGGAACTTCGCGATCAACTCGCGAAGGAAAAAACCGCATACATATCCGTTATTCGAATCATCCTTCACTAGGTAAACAAAAACCGGGCCGTAAATTTCCTGATTCAACACTTGTCCTTCAACATTCTCAAAATGCGATTTCAGAGCAATGAGGCCGTTATGGTGCACAGCCTTGATCAGTTCGGCAAATTTCTCATCGGAATCGGTTACTTGATTGCTGTTGACTTCTGCGTTTGTTGTCTCGTTGTTGTTCATCGTATGCTTCACCCGTTACCCATCATATCATTCGGCCGTTTGGACAGTCTAGCCCGCCGCAAATAAGTTTAATGATGGAGCTATTCCTCGGATGGCGAATGCCGAGCTCCCTGCTAAACTATCACCCCGATTAACGCCAACCTGAAGTTCGTTCCCATACATTCCGGCCGGTCTCCATGAATAACCTCAAGCTCGATGGAATGGTCTCCAGCAATTAGATCGTCGACAATGTTGTATATCCGATACCATCCATCATCCCCGCACCAGGAAGGACGGTCTCTTTCCGTTGTCGCCCAAGTTCCGTGATCGATGCGATAACGAAATTCCGCCGATGTTTTGCCGAAGTCAAAGCCGAGAGAGAGTCCCCTTCCGCGAAAAGTAAAAGCTAGCTTTGCTCCTACGGCGGCGGTCTCCAATACTTGGTCGATCCATTCCAGGTGAGGCCAGCGGCGAATGACCCACGGTCCGTCAAGTTTGACTTTCTCGAAGGGATACGCATATGCCTGTGCCCAATGACCGTTATGCAGAGGCTCATTTAACTTATGGGTCTCAATCTGCCCCTGAATAGAACTGCCCTCCCGCAGTTCCTTATCTAGAAAAGCAATAACACTCTGCGCATAGCTCAGGCTTCCGCGCTCCGTAGGATGAAGTCCGTCAGGAAGCCATTCTTCCCACCGCATTAAACCTTTTCTCACTTCCTCGATCGCGTATAACCCCATCCAGATCGATCCCAACCGATAATGTTCGGCAAGCTGCTCAAATTCGGCAATCGAAGCAGGTACTTGATCCTGCATCATCTCCCGGTAGAAGGCTTGGCTGAACGTATATACGAGAACCGTATCGCACTGGTCATTCTGCAGAAGTTTACGCAGAAGACCCTCACGGGTGCGCATTCTCTTATCCGACGGCTCTTCCCCGTCATTCACCGCATAATCGATAAAGACGAGATGGCAACCACGGTCGATCAGATCCCGTTCCGCGCGAAACACCGCAAGCTCGCTGCCCGTCGCTCCGATCGCGGCATTTTCAACTTTAAAACGTACTTGGGGATAATGCTGAACGAACCAGGCTATAACCGGCTCCGGCCAGTTATGTCGGGATCTCGCATCCGTAATCGATCCTCCGATAAACCCGATTGTGAGTGCTCCTGCCCGCAGTGCATTTGCCGTTTTCTCAAGCGGTTTTCTATGATTCCAAACCTTCAATTTCGACACTGCCGATATCCTCCCTTAATTTACCTTAGCCTCGGCGCACAATTCAAGCCTGCTCCTGCCGCCCGTTCCAGCAACTAACGGCTGACATTCCCCGCCATGAGTATCCCGGTTTCGTCTTATAGGGCACAAGCCGCGTTTCCCCTGGCATTAAATCGAAGTAATTGTCTTCGACGAGCAACTCGTCTTCGATGGTCACGACTCGAGCATACACGTCCGTGATGATTTCCAGCACGCCTGAGCGCGCGTCTTTCGGATGGCATATGACCTGAAGCGAAGCCGGATGCAATTGAAGATCCTTAGGCATTACCTCGAAGTAAACGGTCCGATCCTCATCCATTCCTTCCTGCAGCCCGACCCTCTCATTCGGGTACCAACTTGCCTGCACTACGACGTCCCTCGCTTCCCTGCTCAATCCTAACTCCGCTTTGTTCCACACGGCCGCTAGAAAGGCAGCATTCGCCGGCAATTCCGCTTCTATCCGGCCGATGTAAAGCTCAGTTCCATCCGTTCGAGCCGATCGTAGTTCAATGGACCCTTGACTCCTAACGCGAGTATCATTCACCAACCAGATACCGATCTCCTGCTTCCGGTCCTCCACCGAGATCATCAATGGCCGGAACGCCTTCTTCGCTCCGAAGTATCCGGCCTTAGGAAACCCGTAATAATCGATCATCGACCAGCCGCTTGCCGGCCAGCAATCGTTATACATCCAGAACAGGAGCCCACTGGTCGCATATTTCCGCCGCCGGTAATGCTCGCCTTGCAACCTTTCAAGTTCATACTGGGCATATTCCATCGTGCGCACCCGCATGAGCGGGTCTTCGCTTGTGCCAAACAGCTGCCTTGCGGTCTTCTCCAGCATTCGGTAATGCGTTAGATCCTCCACGCCGTTGTACGGATTGTCCTTCGTCCGAAACTCCCAAATCCGGCCTGTTTTATCCTCCACATCCTCCCATGTCATCATCTTAAGCAACGAGGACAGCGGCGGCGATCCCGGGATCGCGCTCTCGCTCAAGAACCGCCCCTTTCCCTGAATGATCCGCTCCCTATAGTCGGTCATATCGCTCTGAATAAATGTCGTAACTAATGATCAGAATCGGAATAATGGCGAGCAGAAAGGAAAACACCAATTTCGTAAAAATATTAAACCTGCTGATCCCCATGCGAAAATACGGCATCCCCTCACTCCTCCCGACCTTCGCGGTATACAGAACGATATTTCCCTGGTGAAGTGCCTATCGTTTTTTTGAACAGGTTCTGGAAATAAGTTTCGCTGCTGTAGCCGACCTTCTCGGCAATTTCCGTCATCGACAAACGGGTCGTAACCAAATATTGCTTGGCCACTTCCATTCGATAGCGAATCAAATACTGGATCGGACTTAACCCCGTCTCCAGCTTGAACACATGAATGAAATGATAGGCATTCGTATGCGTAAGGTTAGCCAGCATAGTCAGATTCACGTCCGTATAATAGTTTTCTTCCATGAACCTTTTAGCCATATGAACGGACTCTTTGGCCGGACGTTTACGAACCTCATCTTCCCCCGTGTAATACAACAAACGAACCAATTTGCCCAGCAATACGCCAAACAATTGATTAGCGACGGCAGCCGATTCAGGCAATGAGCTTAGCCATTCCGTTATCATTTCGCTGAATAATTGTTTAATTGGTACAAAATACTCATTCAACTCGATCATTGCCGACCGCTCGGTCCCCACCAAGTAGTCTGATGGCAATCCCTTCAACTGCAAGCCCTTATAGCCGACGTAAATAGCCAGAAATTTATCGCCGGACGACAGCTCTTCATGCCAAATCCCGCGATTGTAGCACATCAGACTTCCCGCTTTCGCATGATACAGGTTGCCATCCACCCGGAAATCCCCTTCGCCTTCAACGATCAGGAGCAGTTCCGAGCTTCCATCATGCTGATGCAGAGGAAAATAAAAGCGTTCTCCCGGCGCGACTCTACATACCGCTCCACCCAGAATTTCAGGCATCCGGACAAACATCGATTGATTCATGCTCATAAGCCTCACTCCCAATATTCAATAGCCAATTTAAGCAACTATACGCATTGAACTCCATTTTATTGATGGTGTAGATTAATTACAACAGGTAATGCAAAGCGCTTACCTAAATAATTAATATATTTTGCTTAGAGAGGAACAGAACCCATGGCCATTTCCTTCAAGAAAAGACGGCTTAGCGAAGCTCCTTATGAGGCTTGCTCGGCGTTCGACGTCAACAATGACGGCATTCTGGATATCGTCAGCGGGGCTTACTGGTATGAGGGTCCCGACTTCGTCAAGCAGCACAAAATTTGCGATATCGCTTCGTATGCGCATTATCAGGACGACTTCTCGGATTTTCCTATGGATGTGGACGGGGACGGCCGCATGGACATCATTACGGGTTCATGGTGGAGCGAAGCGCTCTGTTGGCGTAAAAACCCGGGCGACAGCAGCTCGGAATGGGAAACGTTCGTTATCGAACCTACCTCGAACATAGAAACGATCCGTTACCTCGACATTGACGGCTGCGGCGTTCCCGAGATTTTCCCGAATACGCCTGGGGCACCCCAAGCATTTTACAAGCTGATTTGCGATGAGCATGGCAAAGGAACGGGGCAATTCCGCAAAATGGTCATCTCGGACGGGGGCAGCGGGCATGGGCTTGGTTTTGCGGATATTACGGGCAACGGGAAAATGGACATCGTGCTTACCGATGGCTGGCTCGAACATCCGGAAGATCCATTCTCCGGATTGTGGACGTTCCATCCTGAATTTTCTCTGGGTTCAGCAAGCGTGCCGATTCTCGGACATGACGTGAGCGGAAACGGCCTTTGCGACCTGATCGTCGGTCAGGCGCACGATTACGGCTTGCACTGGTATGAACAGATACGTAATGAGGATGGCTCCCGCAGTTGGATACGCCATGAAATCGATATGACCGCTTCTCAATATCACGATCTTATGCTGGTCGATCTCGATCTCGATGGCGAACTCGAACTCGTGACGGGCAAGCGATACCTCGCCCACGACAACGATCCCGGGTTCGACGATCCGCTCGGGCTATATTACTTCAAGATCAAGAACGGCCAATTCGAGAAGCATGTCATCGATTACGGCCCTGCGGGAGAAGCGTCCGGCAACGGAATTTACATGTGGATTCAGGATTTAACGGGTAACGGCTACCCGGACATTGTCGCGCCTGGCACGGAAGGCTTGTACTTATTCGAGAATTTGGGACCCGAGGAGTGAGGACGATGGAAAAATTAAAAATCGGTTTTGTAGGCGTTGGAGGCATGGGGCAGATGGCGCATCTGTCCAACTACGCGGTACTGAGCGAGCAATGCGAGGTTGTCGCCCTGGCGGAAGTTCGTCCGCAGATGGCGCAATTGGTAGCGGATCGATACGGGATTCCGCAAGTTTTCTCCAGCCACCAGGATTTGTTGAACGGAGTGAAGGTGGATGCCATTGTGGCTCCTCAACAATACCGTTCCCACCACGCCATTATTCCGGATATTATCCGGGCAGGCATCCCGGTTTTCACCGAGAAGCCGATGTCGCTAACGGTCGAGACCGGCGAACAGCTCGTACAGCTTGCGGAAGAGCATCGGGCTTTGCACATGGTCGGTTACCACAAAAGATCGGATCCCGCAATGGAACACGCGCGCAAGCGGATAGAAGAGTGGAAATCGAGCGGGGAATACGGCAAGCTGCAATACATTCGGGTAACGATGCCGCCGGGCGATTGGATCGGAGGCGCGGACGCTCCGCTCACTTCCGACGAGCCTTACCCGTTTATCCCGATGGAGCCGGGACCGGCGTATTTCTCCGATGAACAAACCAATCAGTTGGACAGCTTCGTCAATTACTATATCCATCAGGTGAATGCGATTCGTTTCCTGCTGCAGGAGCCTTATCGGGTAACGTTTGCCGATCGCGGAGGATTTCTGCTGACGGGCGAGAGCGAGAGCGGCGTTACCGTCGTACTTGAGATGGCGCCCTATCAGACGACAATCGAGTGGAACGAGAGCCTTCAAGTCTGCTTTGAAAAAGGATATGTGCGCGTAGATCTGCCGCCGCCGCTCGCTCGCCAGCAAGCCGGTAAAGTGACGATCATGAAGGATAACGGCAAGGAGCCCCCTTCCTACGAGCATCCCATCATGCCGAATCGTTCCGCCATGCGCCAACAGGCGATGAATTTCATCGCTGCCGTACAAGGCGTTCGTCCGGCGCCGTGCGAATCCAAGGAAGCATTGGAAGATCTTAAGCTAGCCCGGGATTATATCCGGATGATGCAGCAATATCAATAAAATCGCAAAGGATGTGAGCACTCATGAGAAGAGTAGCGATTATCGGAGCGGGCAGCATCGTATTCTGCAAAACGCTTATGCTCGACATCATGGCGACGCCGGAGCTGGAGGATACCGAATTCGTCCTGATGGCGCCTTCCACTGGCAAAACCTCGCAGGTCAAAGCGTTCGCCGACAAAGTCATCGCCAAAAACGGCCTGAAGTCCAAAGTTTCGGTGACGACCGATCGCAGGGAAGCGCTCGCCGGAGCGAGCTACGTCATCACCTCGTTCCAGGTCGGCGGCGTGTCGGCCTTCGAGCTGGACTACAAAATTCCGATGAAGTACGGCGTCGATCAATGTATTGGCGACACGCTAGGTCCCGGCGGAGTATTCAGGGCACTCCGCAGCATTCCCGTCATTCTCGATGTTGCCCGCGACATGGAAGAGCTGTGCCCGAACGCAACGCTGCTTAACTACGTGAACCCGATGGCGATGATTTGTTGGGCGTTAGGCGAGACGAATATTCAATATGTCGGTCTCTGTCACGGCGTACAGACGACGCTTGATTTGATCTCCGGATACGTAGGCATTCCGAAGAACGAGATCGACTATGTCTCCGCCGGCATCAACCATATGGGCTGGTTCACGAAGCTATCCCATCAGGGACGCGATCTGTATCCGTTGCTTCGCGAGAAGTTCGAGCAGCCGGAATTTTACGTTAACGAGAAGGTGCGCGGCGAGGTATTCCGTCATTTCGGCTACTTCATGACCGAATCGACGGGTCACCTGTCGGAGTACGTTCCTTGGTTCCGCAAAAACCAAAAGGCGCTTGATCTCTATTGCGACGAGCCTTCATTCGGCGGCGAATCCGGAGCCTACTATACGTGGTGCACTTATGTGGCCGACAAGTACAAGGAAAAAGATATTCTCGAGGACGAATCTTACGATCTTCCTCCGCGAAGCGTAGAGTATTGCGCCTATATTATCGAGGCGTTGGAAACCGGAAAAACCTTCAAGTTCAGCGGCAACCTTCGCAACAACGGCATGATCTCCAATCTTCCGGCGGAGTGCTGCGCCGAAGGTGCTGTATTCGCCGATCGGACCGGCCTTCACCGTACGGTCATAGGCGACATTCCGCCGCAGTGCGCGGCGTTGAACATGACCAACATCAATGTACAGCGGCTTGCCGTGCTTGCCGCCAAATCGGGAGATCCCGAGACGGTCGTGCAAGCCATCGCGCTTGATCCGCTTACCTCCTCGGTGCTGACGCTCAAGGAAATCCGCGATATGGTAACCGAAATGCTTGATGCAGAGCGTCAATGGTTGCCGCAATTCGGCGACCGTCGTCCGCGTCCGACGCCGGACATTGCCATTCCGGCCGATATCCAGCGCGCTGAAGTGCCGATCGATCCCGCTCTCGCCGTCTTCTCCCGCTTCGGGGAGTTGGCGCAATAACACTGCAACTATAAACGACTACCCGGGATTATCTCCAACCGGGTAGTCGTTTTTGGTTTTGTCGGCAACTTACAAATCGTCTTCGTCGGTAAATTTGGAAGTTTTCCTCGGCATCCACCAACCGCACCACAACAAACCAACGGCGATTAACGGCAACCAAAGATCGAGGCGGAAAGGTCCCGTTACGATCCCGACTAGCCCAACCAAAGCGGCAGCAGCCATGCCTGCCGTCCGGGCTATAGCCGCTGCAGCAATGAGACGCCCTTCCGGTGCAATAGGCAGCGTAGCTGCCGTTTCGACGAAACGCACCCTTCTTAACTCGCTCAATTGCAAGCCGCCTATCAGAATCGATATCCCATAAATAACGGCATCCGCCACAACGTTCCCCGACACGATGACGACAACGCAGGATAATAAAACCCAACGCCAGAAAGCGCCGAACGTCTCTCCTCGGAGGAACACTTTAGCGTACAGAAAGTGCCAAGACCATTTGTGCTGCCAGAGCAAAGAATCTGCGATCCACGCGATCCAAACCCGCCGCGCGGGCTTGGAGGTTTCCGTCGGCACATCTACGAACCAGCCAAGGAACGATAGCCATCGGCGCCTGCTCGCTTCTTCTTCGCCGATCAGCTTCTCCCATGGTAAAGCATGCCGAGCGGGAATTCGCCACAGCAACCAAACAACGGCCATGCACATAACGGTTAAAGGAATCGCCATAATTAACGGTTTCAACAATAAAGCCGCAATACTAACAACGGTTGCCAGCCATCGCGCGATTCGAAGCCCAACACGCCACAACCTTGACGCCGGCTTTCGTTCACTCCAACCTGCGTATACATTACACCCGGCAATAATGGCGAATAACGCAGCCATGATTACAATCGAATGAGAGTGTGCCACATCCAAAGTAACGGGTGCTCTCAAATAGATTGGCGAGAAAATCAAAAATACCGCCAGCGTACGCAATACCCCGGTCCAAATCGCCTCTCGCAAGGCCGGCTTAACATAGGCTTGAAGTACTTGGCTTTCCATCGCCAGCAAAAAGACAGAATCCGCAGGAAGCATATAAGTGCGTAACGGAGCCCGGAGAGCCGCCAAGGAGATTACGACGACACCTACCGTATCCGCAGGCCAATTCACAGGCACGGCTTTAATTAAATCGATATACCAAACCAAAGCCGAGAAGAAGATCGCCGAGATGAACAAACCGAACCCGCTTTGGAACACATAACGAAAATGCGGAAAAATCTCTTTACGAAAAGAAGCGGCGCGACTTTGGCGAAGAGCGCGCAAAAAGCCGAGTTGCTCCTCTTGCCCTTCGTCACGCACGCAAAGTACCTCCTTCGGCAGCCGCTACGAGCTCCTCGAAAGCATCATCCAATGTTGAATCCGGTTCCGTACAGCCCGCTTGAAGCTTAACGGCTTGAGGCGAGCCTTCCGCGATAATACGTCCCCTATGCAGAACGACAAGCCGATTTGCCCTGCGCTCCAGAGCCGGCAAAATATGCGAGCTTAGCAGAATAGCGCTTCCCCCGGCGCGCACTTCTTCCAACGAGGTCAGAAGGCCGCGGATAGCAAGCGGATCCAATCCGAGAAAAGGCTCGTCGATGATGAGCAGCGGCGGGGATACGAGCAGCGCATTCATAAGCATAACTTTCTGCTTCATCCCTTTGGAAAGGGTGTCCGGCAACGCATTCATCGCTTCGGACATGCGGAACGTCTGAGCAAGCTCGTCCATCCGGGCGATTGCGGAACCCTTATTCAAATCATAAGCCATCGCCGTCCATTCCAAATGCTCTTTCACCGTCAAGTTAGGGAACAAGGAAGGCTGCTCCGGCACATAGGCGGACGAAGAACGATAGCGATCCCGATTTTCCTCTAGCGTAACGCCTGCAATCCGCACTTCTCCGCTCTGCGGAACCATCAGGCCCAATATATGTTTGATGGCCGTACTTTTGCCCGCACCGTTCAATCCGATCAAACCAACCATCTCTCCGGGGTTAACCGTAATAGATACCTCGTGCAACACCGGCCTCCGCAGGCTGTATCCGCCTGTCAGCTTCTTCATCTCCAGCGCTGGAACTATACTCTCCCCTTGCCGTAAAGCCACTTTGACTCCCCCTCGATACTCCCGTTCGTTATGACCTATTATACCGAGTGAAAGTGCTGTGCACAAAATTAAGCGAGGTGATCAAAGCGTTTGCCATTTGCTGCAACATAAGTAAAAACGACTTCGTCGTCCTGATAGACAGAGAATGTCATTTTTATCGAGCGATCAGATGGGTATAAGGCAATGAAAACTTATACTTGATCGTACAATATATACGGTTTCACCGTCCTTTGGCAACGTAACACGTTTGGATCTTGGATTCCAGTAATTGACATGCTTTGCGGTTGGCCATTATACTTTCATTATAAAATTCCAAAACAAGGCATGCGCAGCACGCAGCCGCTCTTTCGTTCAGCGTTAGCTGAATCGCAAGGCGGCTTTATTCGTTTCCGGAGGATGATGCGAATGGATTTCAATACCGCTTACGAAGCCTTTCTTGAAAAGCACCGCAAAGCGCGTAAGGGAGAACGCCTAAGAAGACTTATCGAAGGTCACGGCTTCTTGGAAAAACTGATTCTGGAAAATGTCTGGTGGCCGGCTATCGGACACTTCGACCATTTGCATCCGGAATACGAGGTATCCGATTTTCGCGACGGTACCCGTTTTCTCGATTACGCCTTTCTTCCTGGTGTCGTGCGCTTGAATATCGAAGGAGACGGATTGGAAACTCATGCGCGAAAAATCAGTCTGGCCGGCTTCGACGACGACCGGATCAGACAAAACCATCTGATCCTAGACGGATGGAAAGTTTTACGGTTCACACACAATAGGGTCAAAGAACGCCCGCGATTGTGCCAGCAAATGCTTTTTGCAGTTCATGGGAACGATTTATGGCAAGCAGAGTGCAGGCGGATTTTCAGGCATTCGACTCTCGCCCGAAGAAAGGGAAATCCTGCGGCTAGCTTTCCGTTTACGTCTAGTAAAGCCTATGCGTCCGAAAGATGTCGCAGAGCTGCTGCAAGTTGAAGGACAGAAAGCGAGAAAATGGCTTCACGGTTTAATCGATAAGGAATATCTTCTGCCAGCGGGAAAAGGGACCCATCGAATAAACGCTTTCTTGCTGTCTCCTAAGGCCAAATGGGACGATCTGGCTCCATAAGAGCAAGGCGGCGACTACCATTATGATGCTTATCATCGTATCAGTCCGAGTTTCGTGCATTCGGCTAGACGATAAGATATAAAATATCGTATCGGCGTCGTTTTGAGCTTAAAATACTGAATATACTCCCCCGTACGATGAAAATCATCGTTAGAAACAAAAAATGACCTGACAACTCGTGCAATACGATGAAAAGCATCGTAAGCACACAGACGAAATAGGTCAGCCCTTTTTATATTTTCTGATATGCTAAAAAAGAAAGCCTCCATTCGCCACTCTTAAGTGGGATTGGAGGCTTTCTCACGAAGTTGGGTTCTTCGGGTTGGGTTTTCGGGTTGATCGGTTTGGGTTTTCGGGTTGATCGGTTTGGGTTTTCGGGTTGATCGGTTTGGGTTTTCGGGTTGATCGGGTTGGGTATGATTAATCTTGACTGCTTATCTTAAGCTTGAATTTCGATGCTCTTCACGACGTTGTTCTCGCCTTTGACGATGACGTTCAAGTTAGGCGACAGCACGCCGTTATTTCCGGTAATCGCGACATTCGCATCAACGTTATAGATGATAACCTGTTGCGTTCCGTTCACGTCTTTGGTAATCGAGATCGTGGCGATTTTGCCTTGTGCGTTTAACGTGAAAGAGCTGACTTTCCCGGAGTCCGTCAATTGCACGGCGGATGCAGCAGGCTTCGTTACCTCGATGAACACAGCTTTGCCTTGGAATGTGCGAACGAGCGCTTCGTCTCCGACTTGAAGGGCGGACAACGGAGCTTTTACATCCTTGCGGAAAATAAACACGTTAGCATCAACCGGAACCGAAACCGTTGTGTTATCGGCTTTTTTCACGGTTATGCTTCCATTAGCGATGACTTGAATAGTCCCAGTGATCGCTTGAGCGTTCTTGTCGTCAGGCAGTTGTTGGTCAACGCGATCTAATAAAGCAGCCAACTCGGCGCGGGTTACAGGCTTGTTTGGCAGGAATATCCGATCGAAGGAATTGGAATCATTATCATCGTCATCAGAATCATGATCATCTGAACCGGTAACCGTGTAACCGGTGATGAGGTTCTTCTCCAATGCGACTGCAACGTACCCAACGGAACCGGCAGGAATTTGTTTCGCGTCACGGAACGGCAACACCGTATCCATCTTTGTTTTCGCTTCGGCTTCAAGCTTTAATGCCTTTACCAATAACACGGAAGCCCAAAGCCGGGTTGCCGGTTTGTCGGCTTGAATGGAGGTTTCGGTTTCGGAGAACAGGTCGTTCTCCAGAGCGACGGTTACATAACCGACGGCCCAGCCGTATTTTTTCTTCAATTGATCGAAATCTTTGAAGTTAAGCTTGGCATTCATGTTCTCCGGCTTCTCTGCTTCTTCCTTAAGCCCAAGCAGGCGAACGGCAGCTACCAATGCTTCGATGCGGGTAATGTTGTTGCGCGGTTTGAAGTCTCCATCTTCATATCCGTTAAAGACGCCTTGCGCAGCTAGACGGATAATATGATCGTATGCCCATTTCCATTCATTCTGGTTCAGGTCGCCGAAGTTTAGATTAATTTCGACTTTTTTAGCTTTTCCTTTTCCATTATTATGCTCGGATCCGTGTTTCGACGACTTGGCGGAAGCCATCACTCCCGTTGCACCTCCGACTAGCATGCTGAGCGCTAGCGTAGCGGCTGCGGTTTTCTTCCAGATTGGCTGCGTTTGTTTCATTTTGAAAACACTCTCCCTTTTGTATCGTATTGACGGAAAATACCGTATGCCTATACATTTCGGGGAGCAACGCGATTATAAGAGGGTCCTAGTCGTAAAATGAGTCTAAAGTACGAGAAAGGACCCATTCCCCGTCAACGAGGTAATGAGTCCTATTCGCGTTATTTGTTGTTATCGGGCGGTGTCTCCCGCTTTTCCTTCAGCCATTTCGGGGCGCCTTTGTTTTTGCGATCCCGTTCGCGGTCTGCTTTGACTTTGGCGGGTTTGACCGGTGATTTCTCCGCAGCTTTAGCGGCAGGTTTAACGGTTTTGGACGCAGCTGCAGGACTTGGAGGTCTGTCGGTCGGTTTACGTTCCCCCTGCAATTGCGGCTTTATTTCGGGCTTCGGCTTGAGAGTCTCCAAATATTCGGTTTTCGACTTCCATACCGGTCGTGGGTCCTTCGCCTCCTCACGGTTCACCCGAGGCTTTTTCTCCGCAGCCGGATTTTCGCGTGCGCCCCCCTCTTCCAAAGAAACGACACGACCTTCGAACAGCATTTTAGGTTGAACCTGGATTTTGAGCTGTTTCTCCAATTTATCGATAATGAATCGCTCTTGAGCGGTGATCAGCGTGATCGACGTCCCTTCGCGGCCCATTCTCGCCGTTCTGCCGGAACGATGAACATAATGGTCCGCATCGAGAGCGGGCTCAAATTGGATAACTAGCGGCAGGCCGGGAAGATCCAGCCCTCTTGCCGCAACGTCGGTTGCAATTAGCAGCGTCGTACGCCCTTTGCGGAAACGCTGCATTACTTCTCCGCGCTCTTGCCCGCGCGTATCTCCGTATAGGGCATCGACGGAAAACCCTTCATATCGCAGCTTCGCGAGCAACTCGCCGATTTTCTCCGTATCGTTGACGAACAAAAGCGCCGAGGACGGCTTCATATGCCGAACGAGCTTACGGATCATATCGATTTTCTCGCGTCGATCGCTGAGAAAATACCAATGCTGCAACGTAGACGACAGTCCGTTCTCATTCTCTGTCTCCGTTACATCGGAAACCCAAGGTTCCTTTTGCCATTTCTTCTCCGCATCCCTCATGGCTTCCGAACGGGTTGCCGATACGAAGATGGTTTGCCGATCGCGGTTGCATTGGCGCATCAGATTTTCCACGTCGCTCTTGCCGCCCAGCGAGAATATCCGATCCGTCTCGTCAATGACGACGAAAGTGACCGCATGAAGAGAAAGCTTGCGGGTCGTCGCTACCTCGCGAACTCTACCCGGCGTACCGACGATAAGCGCAGGCTTGCTCTTCATCCGCTCGAGCTGACGGGCCAAGGAAGCGCCTCCGATCAGCGCCGTCGCCTTGATTCCTAACGGCTGTCCGTAAGCTTCCGCCTCCCGCATAATTTGCATCGCCAGCTCCTGGGTCGGCGCAAGAATCATCGCTTGCGTTTCCCGGCGCGTACCATCGATTTTCTGCAATAAGGGCAATAAATAAGCGAGCGTTTTCCCGGTCCCGGTCGGAGAAACCAATACGCCATCCTTACCGGCCAGCAACGGCGGCCATGCTTGGCTTTGTACGTCGGTAGGCTCCTTAATCCCGGAGGCTATAAGCTTATCCGCGAGTGCCTCATTTAATCCCAATTCGATAAAACCCATCATATCGACTCCTTGTTTGAACCTATTTCTTATTCATGAAACGCCCGAAGAGGGCCTCGCTAAGCGGAAATAGCTGCATAATCCGAACTCCCGCCGACGCTGTCCAAGGTAAATCAAGCTCCGGCTTGCGCCTCTCGATAACGGATACGATCGCGCGCGCGACTTTATCCGGCGTCATCATGAACCAGCGTACGTTGCTCACATAAGTTCCTCGCGGATCGGCGCGCTCGAAGAACGGAGTATCGATGGGTCCGGGATTTACGGCGGACACCATTACCCCGCTGCCGCGCATTTCTTGCCGCAATGCGTTCGTTAATCCGAGAACCGCGTGTTTCGTTGCCGAATAGCCCGTAGACTTCGCGGTTGCCATCTTGCCTGCTATTGAGGCTACATTGACGATATGCCCTTGCCCTGCCTTAACCATATAAGGAAGAACGGCATGCGTGCAGCGTACCGTGCCCATGTAATTCACGTCCATCATCTCTTGAAAATGGGCAAGAGAAGCTTCCGCAAACGGAACAAATTCGCCAAAGCCGGCATTGTTAAGCAATACGTCGATTTTACCATAACGCTTAAACGCTTCGGATACAACCCGGGTAACCTGCTCCTCTGAGGTAACATCCATTTCATAAACCGCATGCTCGCTTTTAATGGATGCCGATATCTCCAGCATTTTATCCCGTGACCGCGCTGTTAAAATCGGGATAGCTCCGCGCTCCGCCAGTAATTTCGCAACCAAAGCGCCAATTCCGCTCGATGCGCCCGTAATGAGCACAACTTTGTTATGTAACGATACTTTCAAGCATACCCCTCCTTGAAGGATATAAGCGTTGGAAATGGAAACTTGTATATTCTGTTCTTACCATGAAAAAAGCCCCTGCCGGGGCGGTCTAACTCGCTTATAAGTGTAGGCGAATCCATTTATTTACGCAATCAGCACTTGGATTTCCATTTCGCCGATCCCGTCCATGATGAGAGGAACAGCCAGTGCTCTCTTGGCTCCCGTCGCCGATGCAAAATGGGAACCCATGATCTTAGGAGGCGTTATGTCAACATGCACGCCTTGATTATACAGCATCGTGCTGGCGTTTCCGCTTATCATATTGCCCAATTCGGAAATCGCGCTTTTCCCCATATCGTCGATTTCGGTAATGACATAACCGCCCATCATCGCGGATATCATCCGCAAAGCAACCGATTCGCTTAATCCGAAGACGATGTCTCCAGTCATATGCCCCGTAAGTCCAATTTGGATCCATACATGGTTTTCCGCAAATTTGATGTCCCTGATCGACAGTTGTCCTGTACTGGGACGGATTTGTACCATCTGTTCGATAACCAAACGCGCGGATTCCAAAAACGGGTTGATGTACTCAGCCTTCATGCCTAAACGAGCCCCTTTTCCTACTTGGATTGAAACCGCTAGCCGTAACCGCTTTCCCTCATTATACTGAAATCATAGGTACAAGTACACTGTTTTTGTCAGAGGGTGATGAACAATGCCGAATATATGGGCTCATATCCAATTTGGAAAAGAAGTACTAACCGCAATCCAGGAAGAAGGTCCTATGGCTAATCCAGAGTGGAAAGCCTCTTTCCAGCTTGGATGCCAAGGCCCCGATTTCTTGTTCTACGATCATTTCCTGCCTTGGCAGGCCGCAACCCCTTTGAATCGGCTCGGCTCGCAGATGCATAACGTGCGCTGTGGACCATTCCTGCTGTCCATGTTCGACGTTGTGCGTAAGCGTCCCATCGACGATCATGCGGTTGCTTATGCGATCGGATTTCTGCTCCATCACATTCTGGATCGACATCTTCATCCCTTCGTATTCAGTCGATCCGGCTTCAAGAAGTGGCATCATCAACGCTATGAAACAGCGATGGATTCCGTCATCCTCATGAAGCGGGCAGGAATCCACACCGGAACGACACCAGTTGCACCGGAAATAAATACGGGCGACCGGCTTCCTGGCGGGTTTGCGGCTGAGTTCCTACGTATCGCCTCTTATCACTATCCCGTGCTTGCCGCGCAAATCACTCCTGATCGGCTTGATGATGCCGTCGCCCAGCTATTAACGGCTCAACGGTTATTTTTCGATCCGTACGGTTGGAAAGGTAAGCTGACTTTCGGACAGTTGGAGCCCTTCTCTCCTCCGCGGTTGCTTCCGGATTGGGATGTCCTTAACGAAACGCTGCAGCCATGGATAGATCCAACAGATCGTACGCTCATCCGAACCGAAAGTGCGATGGATTTGTGGGAGCACGCGCTAACGGATGCGATTGCAACGACCGCGGCGTGTATCGCTTGGTTGAATGTGGAAACCGAGGCAAATTCGGCCGTACCGAAAGCTCGGTTCGCTGAGTTGCTTCAAGATATATCCTACGAAACCGGCCGTCCTTGCGGGAGCGGCTGGATTACGTACGCAGATTCTGTTATCCCCATTAAATAGTATCGGCTATTGCAAAGCTTCGCGTTCCGCTTTCTCCAAGTTCACCAACCTGAGCAACAGAATTCCGACTATGAAAAATAAGGCGACAGCCAGCAAAGCCGATCGGCTTGAATCGCTGATAAGCTTAACGATGCCGAATACAAGCGGGCCTCCGAAGGAGAAAAACCGGCTGGTGAAGCTCAGGAACCCGTTGAATTCGGCGGTTCGCCCGCGCGGAATCATCTTGCTGAAGATTGCCCTGGAGGTCGCTTGCGATCCTCCTTGAACTAGACCGACCAGACCGGCCAGCATATAAAAATGCAACGCGTTTGTCATGAAATAGCCAAGTATGACAATGATTAAATAGGTGACTAAAGAACTGTAAAGCATCTTCTTGCTGCCAAGTTTATCGGCCATTTTCCCGAATAGCAACGTTGCCGGAAATCCGATGAACTGCGTAATTAATAACGCCGTTATGAGATCGCTGTCCTTGATTCCGATCGTCGTGCCATAGCTGGCCGCCATCACGATAATCGTGTTGATGCCATCGAAGAAAAACCAATAAGCGACCATATACTTAAGCAGCTCCGGATAATGTTTCAAGCGGGAGAACGTTTCGCCCAGCCGGCCCGCGCCCGCCTTAACATACTCCCAAGCTTTGCCTTTGTTCGCTAATTGCGGGTCATTGATTCGCCGAAATAACGGCAACGAGAAGACGAACCACCAGGTGCCGACGGTGATGAAGGAAATTTGCGATGCAGCGGTTTTATCCGGGAGCCCGAAAGTTTCCCAACCAAGGATCAATGCCAGGTTCACCGCCAACAGCACCCCGCCGCCCAAATAGCCCATCGCATATCCGCGCGCGCTTACGCTTTCCCGCTTGGCGGGAGAGGTAATGTCGTTCAGTAAGGCGTCGTAGAACGTATTTCCCGCGCCGAACCCGACCATCCCGGTGACGACGAGTATCGATGCCAGCCACATGTCCCCAGCTCCGACGAAAGCCA
Source organism: Cohnella silvisoli (assembly GCF_021190915.1). Lineage (GTDB taxonomy): Bacteria > Bacillota > Bacilli > Paenibacillales > Paenibacillaceae > Cohnella > Cohnella silvisoli. The sequence goes on along the minus strand of NZ_JAIOAP010000010.1, from coordinate 255,772 downwards.
TGCAGACACTCGCGACCGACCCGATGATGCTGAACACCCTAAGAAAAGCGACCTTTTTGCCCGTATGATCCGCGATAGCCCCCATAAGCGGAGAAAGCAGAGCCACGACCAGAGCCGCGGCCGTCTGCGTAAAGCTCCAGCTCCCATCGGTTCCGCCCGCTACGCTTATGAAATAAATCGGCATAACCGCAGCCATGATCGTTGTCGCAAAAGCCGAATTCGCCCAGTCGTACCAAACCCAGGCTTTGATCTTCTTCTTATCGTCCATTCTGGGCAATCGCCTCTCTCGCTTTTCGCGTTGTTTGACGGAAACATTCGACGCAGGATGGGCGATTCCTTTCATGGACAGGCCCTTTAACATTATTTAATCCTGCGCTTACCTTTTTTAGGATAAGCAAAAAGCCCGGAAGAACTAAGACGGGGGTGACCCGCCCTAATGATCTCCGGGCTTATAATCTGGTTCTTATTGCGGTTTGGGCACTCGCCCGGGATCGATTAACTCGCCGGATTTGGCATCCTCCAGCAATTCGATCAACCAATCTCGTTCCGCCACGGATAAGCGAAGTATGCCTTGAATCATGCGAACCGCTCCTCGAGGCAGCCAATCGCTCTTGAGATCCAGCACGCCCTCGATTCTCGCGATTCTTGTGCGGCAGGCTACGAGCTGCTCCGCAATAATTTCTTCCAAACGTAAACTATCGGCATGCCGGGCGAATGGCAACGCCATGAACATCGGATGCTGAGGATAATAATCCAGCTGCATTTGGTCGTACAACAGCTCAAGAAATACCGATTTTCCTTTATCCGTAATTCCGTATACCGTCTTATCGGGCCGATTAGTCCCGGTTGCCGGAATCACTTCCATGGCTTCGATTAAGCTATCTTGACGCATTTGGTCGATCGCATAGTAGAGAGAGCCATCTCGCAGCTTAAACGTATGATGCCAATTCCGCGCTTTGATCGTCTGCCTGATCTCATAGGGATGGCGATTGCATTCCATAAGCAATCCCAATATCAACAGCTTCATGGACATGGGGCATTATCCCCCATGGAAAGACGGCTCCGGCTTGCCTGCTCCTTCGCCTTTCGGGCCATGAGAGCTTTGCGGACCGGGTGCGCCTTGTTGTCCGGGCTGGGCTTTCTCCATGCGCGCGCGACCCATCAGCAATGCGAACACCAAAGCCAATATCGGCAAAATAACGGACCATTGAAAAATAAAGATAATGGAATCCGCCAACTTCGTTAGAAGTCCGTTTACGACATCCGCGGTTAACCCCATCTTAGCCTGGACAGTTGGATCTAGCAGCGCCTGACCCCCTTTAATCTTGGCAGCCATCGCGGGATTGATATTAGGTATTTCCGCAATGCCTTTCTGGAACTCATGCTTCTGCAATGTACCGAACACCGTCACCCCAAGAGCGGAACCGATTGTCCGAAAGAAGGTGATGAGCGAGGAAGCCGAGCCTTTGGATTGCGGCGGAACGGAATTTAAGGTCGAGATATTGAGGAGCGAGAACGATACGCCCATGCCAAGCCCGATAATGATCATGAATAAGGTAATCATCAAACGGCTTGTCGACGTGTCCATAACGAATCCAAGTAAATAAGAACCGACAAGCAAGGTAATCGCAGATACGATCATAACGTCCCGGTATCTGAATTTATTCGCTACTCTGCCCCCGATTTGACTGCTCAGCACGACGCCAAGCATCATGGGGATCAGAACGGTACTTGTCTGAGTAGCCGTCTTGTGGAATACGCCCTGAATAAATATCGGAATGTACGTTGCCCCCGCAATCATGACGCCGCCGTACAAAAGGCTAATGGCCATGCTGCTGGTGAATAAACGCTTTTTGAATAGACTTAGCTTAACGATGGGATCCTTGGCAACTCTTTCCGCAAGAAGGAACAGAACGAACAAGACCGCCGAGGCAACGAATAACGAAATCGTTTTAGCCGAATCCCATGCCCAACCCTCCGAACCGCCAAGCTCAAGTCCGAACATTAAGGTCAGTATAGTAGCTGTCAGCAAAATCGCCCCCGCCCAGTCAATCACTTGCTTGCGGGACACTTTCGTCTCATGATATGCCTTCGCGATGAAGATAACAGCTAAAATTCCGATCGGCACGTTGATATAGAAAATCCAGCCCCAATGGAAATTATCGGTAATGGCTCCGCCCATAATGGGCCCGAATACGCTTGATATACCGAAAACGGCCCCGAATAAACCCATCATTTTTCCGCGCTTCTCCGCAGGGAACAGATCGAAAATAATCGTAAATACGATCGGCATCAGGGCTCCGCCGCCTATACCCTGAATGGCGCGGTAAATGATGAGCTGATCCATGTTCATTGCCGTGCCGCACAAAATCGATCCGACCATGAACAATAATAGTCCCATGAGGAAAAACCGCTTGCGGCCGTACATGTCGGAGAGCTTGCCGAAGATCGGGGTCGACACGACCATAGCGATCATATATGCGGAATAAACCCAAATAAAGCTTTCGAGCCCTCCGAGTTTCTTGATGATGGTCGGCATAGCCGTCGACACGATCGTTTGGTCTAGCGCGGCCATGAATAGACCGAGCAGCAGTCCTGCTACGACTAGTCGGGTATTGCTTTTTTTCACATCCATGTTTGCACAACTTCCTTCCCCATAGCTTACATAAATAAGTACTCAAATTTGATTACATCCACAACGTATTATACTCAAATTTGAGTAATTATCAACCCTTTGCTCCGAATTAAATAATCTCCTATAATAAACTTAGCGACAAATCCCTTTTATATCCTGCGGTTAACATGATAAATATATTCAATACAAGGGGGGCGATTCATTGAACATTAGCCAGTTGGAAACTTTAGTCACCATATCCAAGACGCTTAGCTTCCGTAAAGCCGGTGAACTGCTCAACCTGACGCAGCCGGCCGTATCCGCGCAAATCAAAAGCCTGGAAGACGAATTCAAGAACATACTGGTCGATCGCAATCATCCTGTAACCTTAACGGACCGAGGCCAAGTATTTCTGGATCATGCCGAGCAAATATTAGCGGTCGTGGAACAATTAAAGCAGAAGCTGTCCGATCTGAACCATATTCCGCAGGGCCACATCGTATTAGGGACGACGACATCCATCGCGATACAGATCTTGCCGAGGGTGTTATCCTATTTTCAAAACCAATATCCGCTTATCAAGACAAGCATTCTGTCCATGACCTCGACTCAAGTACTGTCCAGCGTAGAAAATGGCACCGTCGACGTCGGCATCGGATACTTAACCGACCGAAGCGCGCAAGTGGAAACGTCGGTGCTCTATTACGACACTTTCGAGTTTGTGGTCGCGCCGCAGCACCCGTTAGCCGCCTCCAATCGGATCACGATCGGCATGCTCAAAGATGTTCCGCTCATCTTGCTTTCACCTGACACGCTCGGACGACGGTTCGTCGATCGAATATTCCGCGATCATGGCTTAGAGCCGAACATCGTTATGGAGCTAGGCAGCAGCGAAGAGGTCAAACGGATGGTAGAACTCAATTTGGGAGCGGCAGTCGTCTCCAAGCTATCCATCGCGGTCGAGCTGCGCCGAGGTACGCTCAAGATGATCCCGGTGAACGAATTCGAAGTCAGCCACCCCGTCGGAGTGATAACCAAATCGGGACGATACGTTAACAGCGCTATGCGGCAATTTCTGAACGACTTGAAAGGAATGCCTGAAGATCAGTTTATCGGCAGCGAATAAAGAGAGAATCGGGAGAGATGACCATGAAATTCGATTTGCACACGCACCACGACAGATGCGGCCACGCCTCGGATAAAATCAGCGACTACATTGAATCGGCTATTGAGTCCGGCATGCAGGTTATCGGAATTTCCGACCACTCGCCTTATTTTGCCCATGAGCTCGATCAGCCGCAGCCCGGCATCGCAATGGCTAGAAGCGATTTCCCCAATTATGTGGCAGAGGTTCTTCGCCTTAAGGATAAATACAAGGATCGGATCGAAGTGTTGCTTGGGGTCGAATCCGATTTCTATGTCGATCAGATCGAGTTATATCGAGCCTCTTATGAACCATATCCGTTCGATTACATTATCGGCTCCGTCCACCAGACGAGGGGAGTCAGCATCTTTAATCGCAATCGTTGGAAGGACAAAGACGAAGCGCAACAAGTCGTGGAAAAGAAACATTATTATGAATTGATTCTTCATTCGGTGAACAGCGGGCTATTCCAGGTGCTCGGCCACATCGACGCGATGAAAGGCTATTATCCGGAGTTCGCCAACATCGCCGGAGCCGAATCCGAAATCGACGAAGCTCTGAAAGCGGTAGCGGCTAATGACATCTCTATCGAGATCAACACGAGCGGGAAGACAAAGTATTGCGGAGGATGGTATCCGTCCGATGCGATTCTCGAACGCGCCCTTCACTTCGGCGTAGACGTGACCTTCGGATCGGATGCGCACGTCCCCGACCGAGTCGGTGACGAATGGGAGCTTGTGCAGAAGCGGTTAAGCGAAATCGGCTTTAAACATTGGGTGTTTTTCCGTCAGAAACAGAAAATTGTCGTCCCATTGTGATAGAGTTAGGGCAGAAAACAAAAAAAAGGAAGCCTGCCATCGGTGGCAGGCTTCAATATTATGAAAAAAGGGGGTCTTGTTAATTATCATATCCGACCTCTGCGACAGAAAGGTAACAGGAATATTTCAATTGCATGACAAATCTATGTTATCTAGGGAGCGTGCCTATGAGTAAACCTTTGAACGCCAAGTACGATTATCATCATTTGGAGCACGTGAAGGAACAATCCCGCTCCAAACGTACTTTATGGATTACCCTTTATTTGACCTTATTCTTCACCATTGTGGAAATCATCGGCGGTATATTGTCCAACTCGCTGGCTCTGTTGTCGGATTCGGCGCATATGATTTCGGATGTGATCGCGTTAGGACTAAGCATGACAGCCATTTACTTGGCTACGCGGCCATCCAATGCCAAGTACACCTTCGGATATTTGCGGTTCGAGATTATCGCTTCATTTCTGAACGGACTGGCTCTCTGCGTCATCTCGATCGGAATTTTCATCGAAGGCATAAGGCGTTTCCTCAAACCGGAAGAAATTGATTTCACTCTTATGCTGACGATTGCCTCTATCGGCTTTGTCGTAAATCTCGTGTTAACCCTTGTCCTAAGCCGCAGTCACCATGAAGAGGAAAATTTGAACATCCAAAGCGCGCTCTGGCATTTCATCGGAGATTTGTTAAGCTCCGCCGGAGTTATTATTTCAGCAATCGTCATTTATTACACGAATTGGTTGTTTTTCGACCCTTTAATCAGCATAATTATCGGCGGAATTATTTTCTACGGCGGTTACCGAATAATCAAGGAAGCCACTTATATTCTAATGGAATCCGTTCCCGATAAGTTTAATCTGGACGAAATCCGCGCAGAGCTTGGCAAAGTGGAAGGCGTGGAGGATGTCCATGAAATGCACCTATGGGCTATTTCCAGCGATCATTACTCCTTAACCGCGCATATGTTCGTGAGAGCCGACATTCAGCAATTTTGCATCATTTTAGCCGTCAATGACATGCTGAAGGAGAAATACGGAATTACCCATTCCACGATTCAAATGGAGCACGCCAACATTCACCCGCACGGGGAATACGGCAAACAATTTCTTAAGCAGCAAGAGGAAAAGCAGCATTTGGCTCAGAGCACCGTTTAAGGTAAATCGATCAACAGAATGCGGGCACCGTTCGGACTGACGATGGTCAACTCGGGCACATCCTCGATCCGCGCGGCGTCCCGACGTTCTAAGTTTGTTTCCCCGTTTACGTTGACTTCCCCTTCCAGGACGAACAGAAACGCTTTTCTTCCTGCAGGCTGATTGAAGGTTAAAGGTTTGCCGGCCGAAGGATCCGACAAGTAGATCGTCATATCTTGATTCACATGCGCGACTTTACCCTCTACAGCGCTGGATGAAGCGACCGGCACCAATCGATCGGCAAGTCCGTCCTTATCGAACTCCGTTGTTTCATACGATGGAGTCACTCCCCGCTCGTTCGGCACAAACCACATTTGCAGCAGATCAAGCTGCTCCGTCTCGGATATGTTATATTCCGAATGGAACAGGCCTGTCCCGGCCGACATCCTCTGAATGCCGCCCCAACTCGTCTGCGCGCGATTACCCAAGCTGTCTTGATGCTCTAACAGCCCTTTAAGCACGATCGTAACGATTTCCATCTCTCGATGGGGATGCATTCCAAATCCTTCCGAAGCCGCAATGGAGTCATCGTTCAGAACCCTCATCGGACCGAATTGCAAATAATTCGGATCGTAGTAATCGGCGAATGAGAAGCTGAAATTAGACTTTAGCCAGCCATGATCGGTGGAATAACGTTCTCCTGCACGTTGAATATTAATCATAATAGACTGCCTCCTTTGTTATATCCTAATTCCATCTTAACCCACGCCCTTCGATTTGTTTAGCATGATTCTTTTCATGATCCCAGAATATTTTATAAGCTTACTTATGTCAAGTAACTATTTTATATTAAGTTATCACTTACTTTTCTGAAGTGAGTATGTTAAGATGTAAACAAAGGGGGAATCCGTATGGACTATTCCAAAATGTGCCCCAAGTACGAGTCGGCTGCCGAGTTATTGGGCAAAAAATGGACGGGACTAATTATCCGCGTGCTGCTCGGCGGTCCCAAACGGTTTAAGGATATTAAAGAGCAAATTCCCGAAATGAGCGATAAAATGCTGACCGATCGCATGAAAGAGCTTGAATCAAGCGGGATTCTCACTCGAACCGTTTATCCGGAAATGCCGGTGCGCATAGAATATGAGTTAACCGAGAAAGGCCGAAACTTGGAGGAAGTCATTCTTTCCATCCAAAATTGGGGCGAGAACTGGATGTAACAACATTATAACACGCACAAAAGCGGGTCCCTTCTACCAAGGGCCCGCTTTTGTAATTCAAATATTCAAACCTTTACTTAAACCGATTAACGGCTTGCTCCAATTCACGAATGCGCTCCGAAAGCGAGCCCATCGCTTCCGCTACTCTGCGGACGGAATTCATCTGGGATTCGGCTATGCCGGCGACGTCTTGGGATCGGTCCGCGCTCGCTTCGGAAATCGCCTCCGTTTGTCCAACCAGAGTTGACAACTCCTCGATTCGCGCTCCGATTTCCTGGCCCGCCGAGGCAATTTCACGAAGCTCCCCTTCCATATCCGCAATGCCAAGCGATATGCCTTGGAACGCGTTTCCGGCTTCCCGAACGATTGCGGTACCGTCCTGGACTTCTCGATAACCTTCTTCGATTTGCTTCATAACCGACGTTATTCCGGATTGGATTTCTTCAATCCCGTGCGTGATTTCCGAAGCCGTCTCATCGGCTTGCAGCGCCAGCTTCCTCACTTCGCCTGCAACGACCGAGAATCCTCGGCCTTGCTCACCAGCTCTGCTGGCCTCGATATTCGCGTTCAAAGCAAGTAAATTCGTCCGATAGGCGATCGCGGATATCGCCTCCACCATCTTCCCGATTTGCTCCGACTTCGTATGAAGAATGTGTGCGTCCCGAACGGACCCGTCCACGGAAACCGCTATCCGTTCCATCTGCTTAACGGCGTGCTGAATCGTATCGTTTCCTTCAACCGCGTGTTGCGTCGCTTGCTCTGCAACCGCTGCGACCGATATCGTTCGATCGCCGATCGTCATCATGCTATCTCGGATTTCCCGGGTAACCTCGGCTCCTCTTTTCATGCCTAGTGCCTGTGAATCGGCACCTGCAGCTACCTCGCGCATCGATTCCGCGATCCGGTTAGCCCCTTCGGCAGCTTGATCGGCATCCCCCGTCAATTGGCTTGCCGCAACAGAGGTCACGTTTGCCGTCGAACGAATGCCAGACACCAATTGTTTGAGATGCTCAACCATTTCCTGCAAGGAACGCGCGATCGAACCGATTTCATCTCCCCTTCGGCGAACTTTATCCGATAACGTGCCTGACAGATGGCCTGCCGATACCTCTTTCAGGAAGGACTCAAATCGGACTAACGGCACGATGATACGGCGACGGAGCACAACCGCTATCAGAACGATAAGGACGATCGCTAGCAACGCCGCGATGCCGCTCAGCCGGACCATCTCTTTCTGCACAGTGCCGCTTGCTTTCGCGGGAACGGATACGACCAACTCGGCAATGGACTGACCCGACATTCCCGGATGGCCTGACTTCACTTCACTAAACCTTGTACCCTTCAGATCATTCGATTGAAATTCAGGCTCCTGCTCAACCGTTGGAAGCGGAGCCGCGTTCGCTAGCAATCCGATCGTTTCCGGATCGCTTCCCAGCTTCTGGCCTTCGAATGTTCGAATAGCCAGACCGGCGTTTAAGATCGCTCCAATGCCCTTCATCGTGTCGTCATTCAAAAAACGTCCGAAGATAAGCATACCTGGAGAAACTTCTTTTCTTTGCTCATCCGTGATCTGGGAAGCCGCGATGATCGCGATCCCTTTAGAGGTTTGGATGAGACCGTACACATCCGTGTCCTTCTTAACTTTCTGAACGATGGACGGATCCTTTAATTTCCCCATGAATTCGGGAATGTCTCCGGCTTGCGTGAGCACGTTTCCTTCATTATCGGCCGTGGCCAGAAAACTAAGATTCGGGATAACCTCCAAAGATACGTCAACGTTCTCTTTGATCCATGCGATGTCTCTGTCTTTAACAGCCGTCCAATTGTCCTTCCACTTCGCGTTAGTGATGACGGAGCCGGACAATTGTTCGCCGAGCTGGCTCAACAAGCGATGCGCGGAGTCGCTCACTTCTAGAGCATGCGCTTTCTCGATATCGCGCAAATCCGAGCTTAAAGTTGAATAATACAGCCACCCTACCCCACCAAGAGGCAGCATCAACACGACCAACATTAATAACAAAACCTGAACTCGCAAATAACCCCAGAAACGGCGACGGGATACCATACAACGAACATCCTCCTCAATTTACCTTTTACACCTTTTGACACAACCCTGCCGTTTTCCTCCTTATTTTCGACGCCATCTCGCAATTTAAAGCAAATTTAGCCAATATCCGATCGCGCTCTGCAAAAAGTTTACAAGTCTGTTACAAGTCGATATAACGTAGCAACATCAATCTCTTAATCTTACATTCAGACGAGATATCTGAAGGAGAGAGATTGATGAAAAAGAAAGTTGTTTTCACTGCATTGATCGGAGTCATCGTTGTAGGCGGCTTATGGTCGCAAGTTAATGCCAATACCCAAACGAAATCAGCGGCCGTCCCTGAAGCTTCGCAGCAGCAGCCGTCTATAGAGCCTTCTAGCAAACCAACAGTCGAGCCTTCCAGCGAACCCGCTAAAAATCCTAAGCCTTCTGAGAAGCCTCCGAGCAAACCGTCGGTTAAGCCACCCGCCGAGACGAAGCCGCCGGTCAAAGAAACGTCGATTAGTTCTCTATTAGCCGACAATTTACCTAGACTTACCGTAAAGAAGAATAAAGACGGACTCGCGGTCGTCACTAATACTTCCAGTCTATTTGTCCTAGTCAACAAGAAACGCAACCTGCCGTCAAGCTACGCGCCCAAAGATTTAGTCATTCCTAACGTTCCGTTTTCTTTCTCGGGCGATTCTCCTAAGAAGCAGATGCGCAAAGAAGCAGCCAAAGCATTGGAAGCTCTTTTTGACGCGGCCAAGGACGACGGCATTAAGCTGAAGGCCGTGTCGGGATATCGATCCTACGCGACGCAGAAAGCGATATTCAAGAGCAATGCCGATACTAAAGGCGAGGAAGTCGCTAACCGTACAAGCGCTCGTCCCGGTCAAAGCGAGCATCAGACAGGTCTAGCCATGGATGTTTCAAGCGCAAGCGTCGGATATGCCTTGGAGCAAAGCTTCGGGGATACGAAAGAAGGCAAATGGCTTGCCAAACACGCGGCGGACCATGGATTTATTATCCGGTTCCTGAAAGGCAAAGAGTCCATAACCGGATATTCTTACGAGCCTTGGCATGTCCGTTATGTTGGAAAAGAGCTCGCTAAGGACATAACTAAGAAGAAAGTGACGCTGGAGCAATATTTCGACGCGTTGTCTGCTACAATGGATAATAAATCCTAATCAATCTAGTCAGGTGAGTCGATGAACAAACGAATTCTCATTGCCGACGATGAACCGGGAATCGCAAATCCGATTTCCTATGCTTTTCGCAGGGAAGGCTATGATGTTGAAACCGTTTATGACGGCCAGGCCGCTCTAGATAAAGCTCGCAGCTTCAAGCCGCACGTCATGGTGCTCGATGTCATGATGCCCAAGCTGACGGGATACGAAGTTTGTCGCAAGTTAGATAACCGGTCCGATATGGGAATTATTTTGCTGACCGTAAAGAACGATATCGTGGACAAAATCGTCGGCTTGGAAATGGGCGCCGACGATTACATGACCAAACCCTTCGACTTGCGCGAGTTGATCGCCCGGGTTAAAGCGCTGCTGCGCCGTTTGGAGAAAAAAGATACGGAAACCGCGGAGACGATTGTCGCAGGCAAACTAACGGTGCACGTCAAGCTGCGGAGCGTGTTGGTGGATGGCGTTCCCGTCGACCTAACGCCTAAAGAATTCGACTTGCTCGTATTGCTGCTCTATCACCCCGAACGCGTGTATACGCGGGACGAGCTGCTGGACGCGGTATGGGGGATGGAATACGCCGCCGGCACACGCACAGTCGATATTCATATGCAGCGGCTGCGCAAGAAACTCGGGGAGCCCGGACAGCAACTGCTGCAAACCGTCTTCGGTGTCGGCTACAAAGCGGCGGGGATCGGTTTATGACCGCCGTTAGCATCAAGATCAAATTCAGTCTTTTCCTCGCCGTTCTTTTGTCGTTGACCGTACTCGTTCTTAGCGTATTCGTTCTCCAAGGCATTAAGGATCAACAGAAGATCAGGATGGAAAAGGAATTATTGCAGCAAACGAGAATAGCCAATCTTAGCATCAAACAAGCCTACTTGACTTCCCCTCCGATAGAAGCGCAGCCCTTCTTGCGCAGTCGCGGGCAGCAGTTTGCTATGGACTTAGCGGTTTACGCCGGCTTGCACGTCGTGCTGTACGACAATGCGGGCAAGAAAGTCGGAGACTCGGTCCCTCAAAGTCCCGCCTACGGCGTAGAGGAAGCCTTGTCCTATGCAATGAAAGGGAAAATCGCCTATCAGCGCGAAGGGCAATCGTTGTATTACCTGACGCCGCTGCAAGGCCCGAAACAGCAGATGGGAGTCATTCAATTTCAATATTCATTGGCAGCGGACATTAAGTTCTATAATACGATTGCAGGTTTATTCATGATTACCGGCGGCGCCGTTCTAGCAGCCAGCTTCGTTCTCGGCTACCTCTATTTCAGGCGCGCGACATCGGCGATCATTGCTCTTAACCAAGCCGCCGAGCAAATCCGCAGGGAGAAATTTTTAATATCGCCGCCACTCAGACGCAAAGATGAGCTAGGCCAGCTTAGCCAAGGCATATATTACATGAGCTCGGAAATCCAGAATAGCATGACCGCGATGAAAAACGAGGAGACGAAGCTGCGCCAGGCAGTCGATAAGCTTCAGAAGCTGGAGCAGCAGCAGAAACAATTCATTGGCAATATCAGCCACGAATTCAAGACGCCGCTCACTTCCATCAAAGCTTATTCCGAGCTTATGGAAATTTATCGCGACGATGTCACCTTGCAAGATGACGCCGTCCATCACATTCGTCTCGAAACCGATAGGCTCACGGACATGGTCGAGAAAATCCTTCGGCTAGCCGCTCTGGAAAAGTATGATTTCGAATATCAAGCGGAAAGAGTAGACATCAGGGAGTTACTGCTCGATCTTATCGGCCGAATGAAGGCAAAGGCGGAAAGATTCGAAGTAGCCATCGTGCCTCACCTGAATGATGCCGTGATATGGGCCGATCGCGAGAGTCTCGTGCACATTATGATCAATTTGCTAGATAACGCCATTAAATACAACTTACCCGGCGGGCAAATCGTCGTCTCCGATCATGAGGCGGAAGGCAAGGTCGTCATTGAAGTCGCCGATACGGGAATCGGGATTCCGGAAGAGGCACGGTCCAAAATCTTCGAGCCCTTCTACACGGTGAACAAAGATCGGTCGCGACAAACCGGCGGAACAGGGCTCGGACTCGCTCTTGTTAAACAATTAGTCGAGAAACACCGTGGGACGATTGAGCTTATAAGCACGGACGACGGTACCACTTTCAGACTATGTTTCCCGTCATTTCATACAGCATCCCGTAAGGAGGCACCACAATGAGGTCTCGCCAATTGCACCGGTGGCTAATACCGCTCTCTCTCCTCTTGATTGTCCTGATTGGCTGCCAGCGCCAAGAGACGGACGGTCGGAACGTTCAACAAACAGACGACAAGCAAATTACCGTTAAAGACAACCCGGAGAAAACAACTTATGACGAAACTGCCGTAGATGATCTTGTCCGGTTGGATGATGTGCGGGGAATGGATTGGCTAAGCGAAGATGCTATTATCGTAGATCGGGAAAATACGACCTTCCCACCCGAGGAAGCCGAGGGGGCAAAGTGGTATCCCCATAATCTATATACCCGCTCTCTTCTGACTAACGAGCAAACCCCACTCTATCCAGAAAACAGGAATCAAGGCTTTGCTCAAGTAAGTCCGGACCGAAGCAAGTTGTTTTACAAAACGTTTGATTTAACGAGCAACACGGGTCAAGGCTATCTTATGGATCTGACTACGCGCCATACGGCTGCTTTCACCGACAAGGATGCGATGGACATTCAGAATGGCAGATGGGTGGATAACAACTCCGTAGTATACGCCACCATAGATGGGACGATCTACCTCGCCAATGCCGAGAACACCGTCCCGAGAAAACTTCTGGAAACCGGGATTCCTTTTGTCAGCAACGTCGCTTACATGAACGATCAACTTTACTATACGACTCTTAAAGGGACTGTGCTGTCGCAGGAACTGGACAAGAAACCCTTAAAAACATCGTTGAATAATGTCCAATGGATAATCCCTTCTCCCGATGAACAGCGGCTTGCCATTGTAAGAAGAATTAAAAGCGGTGAAGTGGAGCTGCTTATTACCGACCTTCAAGGAACTACTCTCCATGCCGTAGCCCAGGATTCGCAAATCTATGGATCAGCATGGTCACCGGATGGAACCCGGCTTGCTTATGCAAGCTACGCTCCCAATGGAACCGTGAGAGGGATTTATGTAGCGGACACTTCGACTGGATTGTCTACTCCATTATCCGTAGACATCAAGTTCATCGGCGATCCCTTGCATTGGAGTCCGACCGGTACTCGGCTTATGATCACCGCGACTGAACTCGACGAACAGAAGAGCCGCAACCGGTTCGTTACTTATCTGGTGCGGGCCAGCCTTGCATTGGAGCCCGACGGGAAAGCGGCTAATGATAAATAACGCAGGCTGTGGCTGTAGCCTATAACCTATAGCCATTCCATCTAATATCGACTATACTAGCTTCAAGAGACGAAGAACGTCCTTATCCATTTTCGAATGGGATGAGGGCGTTCTTTTTTTGCATTCTGAGGAGGTTGGATGGGATGGTTAGTTTTGAACAAGCGCACGATGAGTTTATTCAATCGCATCTTAGAAGAAGAACAGGTGAACGTAAAGGTCGTTTATTAAGAGGTCATCAGCACGGAGAGAAGCTTTTTCTAATGAATATCTGGTGGATTTTAAAAGGGAACTTTACTTATCTGCATCCAGAGTTCGAAATCTTAGACTGGAGGGGTAGATCTTACTTCGCGGACTTCTGTTGGAAACCGCCTGGACCTATCAAACTGCTTATAGAAGTAAAAAGCTATTCCCACCACGTCCGGGATCTTGACAGAGAAGGATATTGTAGGGAACTAAACCGAGAGTTATTTAATCAAGCCATGGGATACCGTGTTATCTCTTTCGCATATGACGATGTCGAAAAACGTCCTGACTTATGCATTACTTTGCTGCGTCTTTATATAAGTACTCATTTTTCAAGCGAATCGTCAACTAACCTTCATATTCTTGCCGAATCCGAAATTATTCGGTTATGTTTCCAACTCGCGCGTGATATTCGTCCTATCGATATCTCTAAACACCTAAGGATAGATCATCGTACTGCAATAAAACACCTAAACGTTCTTTGTGACAAAGGCTGGTTAAACCCCATTCGAGGAGCAAGCGGAAAACGGATAATCCGCTATGCCTTGTCGGGAGGTTTCGGGAAATGGGAATAGGCTGTAGGCGTTTGAGCTGGATTTTCTGGGGTAACTAAGTGGAAATATCCAGTTACTAAGAGTACAAAGGGGGAAGAGTTATTAAATAACGGGAAATGTCCATGTATTCGTGAAACTTCAACGATAATCTTCGGAAAAACTTAAGATTAACTGGAACTATCCATTAAAGACTAATCAAGCGAGGATTTTCGAAAGATATAAATGTACTTTTCCATTTAACTTTGACGGCGGGGTTGCGGGGTTGCGGGGTTGCGGGGTTGCGGGGTTGCGGGGTTGCGGGGTTGCGGGGTTGCGGGGTTGCGGGGGTGCGGGGTAATCAGTAGAAAAACCGCCAAGAGGAGAGAATGTCTCCCGTTGGCGGTTCTGGTCAATTATTCGTTTACATACCGAGCCATTGCTTGAACAAGTGTTTTGTCGTGTCTCTGTTCATGGCTGCGATGGAAGTGGTTAGCGGGATGCCTTTCGGACAGGAGCGGACGCAGTTCTGCGAGTTGCCGCAGCCTTCGATGCCGCCTTCTTCCATGAGCGCATCCAAACGCTCGTGCGCGTTCATCTCTCCGGTCGGATGAGCGTTGAACAGGCGTACTTGCGAGATCGACGCAGGACCGATAAAGCTGTTGCGATCGTTTACGTTCGGACATGCTTCGAGACAAACTCCGCAAGTCATGCACTTGGACAACTCGTATGCCCATTGGCGCTTCGATTCCGCCATGCGGGGTCCCGGTCCGAGATCGTAGGTTCCATCGATCGGAATCCACGCTTTAACTTTTTTAAGAGCACCGAACATCCGCTCGCGGTTAATGACCAAGTCGCGCACAACGGGGAACGTGGACATCGGCTCTAAGCGAATCGGCTGCTCCAGTTTGTCGACGAGCGCCGTGCACGCTTGGCGCGGTTTGCCGTTAATAACCATTGAACAGGCGCCGCATACTTCTTCAAGGCAGTTAGACTCCCAGCATACGGGAGAGGTTTTTCCGCCGTCCGATTTAACCGGATTGCGTTGAATTTCCATGAGCGCGCTGATGACGTTCATGTTAGGCCGGTACGGAATTTCAAACTCCTCGGTAAAAGAAGCGGCTTCCGGACGTTCCCGGCGCGTGATGACAAATTTAACTTTACGTCCAGCAGCTATCGTTGTCGTTTCCGCCATGGCTTAGCCCTCCTTCTTCTTGTCGGTGGAGTAATCGCGTTTCCGCGGTGCGATCAAGGATACGTCGATATCCTCGTACGAAATTTCCGGGCCTTCGGCCGTCCATTTCGCCTTTGTCGTTTTCATGAAATTCTCGTCATCGCGTTCCAAAAACTCCGGTTTGTAATGAGCGCCGCGGCTTTCGTTGCGCATCAACGCTCCAAGAGTCATCGCTTCGGCAAGCTCCATCATATTCCACAGTTGACGAGTAAACGCTACGCCCGTATTGTTCCAGCGAGCCGTGTCGTTAATGTTGATGTTCTTATACCGCTGCTTCAGCTCTTTAATTTTGTTAATCGTTTCCTGAAGCTTGCTATTGTAACGAACGACTGTCATGTTGTTCGTCATCCACTCGCCCAACTCTTTATGCAGCACGTAAGCATTTTCCGCGCCGTCCATTTTCAGGATCGACTCGTACTTGCCCGCTTGCTTGTTGCGCTCTTTCTCGAATACGGTCTCGGACACGTCTTCCGCCGACTTCTTCAAGCCGCGAATGTATTCGATCGCCTTAGGGCCCGTAACCATGCCGCCGTAGATGGCGGACAACAAAGAGTTGGCTCCCAGACGGTTCGCGCCGTGGTATTGATATTCGCATTCCCCGCAAGCGAACAAGCCGGGAACGTTCGTCATTTGATTGTAATCGACCCACATTCCGCCCATCGAATAATGAACGGCCGGGAAAATTTTCATCGGGATTTTCCGCGGATCGTCGCCCATGAACTTCTCGTAAATCTCGATGATTCCGCCGAGTTTAACGTCGAGCTCTTTAGGATCCTTGTGCGACAAGTCGAGATAAACCATATTCTCGCCGTTAACGCCGAGCTTCTGCTCCACGCACACATCGAAAATTTCCCGAGTTGCAATATCCCGCGGAACGAGGTTCCCGTAAGCCGGATATTTCTCCTCAAGGAAGTACCATGGCTTGCCGTCTTTGTATGTCCAGATTCGTCCGCCTTCGCCCCTCGCGGATTCGCTCATGAGACGCAGCTTGTCATCGCCCGGAATCGCGGTCGGATGAATTTGAATAAATTCGCCGTTGGCATAATAGACGCCCTGTTGGTAAACCGCGCTAGCCGCAGTTCCCGTATTGATGACCGAGTTCGTCGTTTTGCCGAAAATAATGCCAGGTCCGCCTGTCGCCAGAATAACCGCGTCCCCCCGGAACGTAACGGATTCCATCGAACGAAGATCCTGCGCGGAAATGCCTCGGCATATGCCGTCGTCATCAATGACAACGGACGTAAATTCCCAGTGCTCGAACTTCTGCACGAGCCCCGCCACTTCGAAACGACGAACCTGCTCGTCCAGCGCATACAGCAGCTGTTGTCCCGTTGTCGCCCCCGCGAATGCGGTACGGTGGTATTTCGTGCCGCCGAAACGGCGGAAATCGAGCAAGCCTTCAGGCGTCCGGTTAAACATAACGCCCATCCGGTCCATCAAGTGAATAATGCCCGGAGCCGCTTCGCACATCGCCTTGACAGGCGGTTGGTTGGCAAGGAAATCGCCGCCGTATACCGTATCGTCAAAGTGCTCCCATGGGGAGTCGCCTTCGCCTTTTGTATTAACCGCTCCGTTAATTCCGCCTTGCGCGCATACGGAGTGAGATCTCTTAACGGGCACGAGCGAGAATAAATCAACCCGCACCCCCGCTTCTGCCGCTTTAATCGTCGCCATTAATCCGGCAAGTCCGCCGCCGACGACAATTACTTTTTGAGTAGCCATTGTAAGTTCTTCCTCCCTCTAACCTACCGTTACTGAGCTCAGTGCCGCTGCGGCCGTCGAAGCGAACTCATCGCCGCGGAACGCGAACAGGGACAGCAAGAACAAAGCAGATATGATCACGAAGATAACCATGCAAATATTAGAAGAAACCTTCTGTGCGCGAGGCCCTACCGTAACGCCCCAGCTTACGAGGAACGCCCAGAGACCGTTGGCAAAATGGAACGTCGCCGCGATAACCGCCACGATATACACTGCGAATACGAGCGGATCGCTCACTATTTTATTCATGTGGCTGCCTAAATCCTCATGCGCAACGTTTCCGAGCGCAACTTGGATACGGGTTTCGTAGAAATGCCATGCTACGAAAACAAAAGTAATTACCCCTGTAATCCGCTGCAATGTGAATGCCCAGTTACGGCCGTAACTGAATCTGCCCGTATTCAGGTTCGATTGATAAGCGATATACAATCCGTATACGCCATGGAATAAAATCGGAAGCCAAATAACGAACATCTCCACCCAAAAGACGAGAGGAACGCTATTCAGAAAATTGATGCTTTTCTGAAAGCCCTCTGGGCCGCCTTCGTAAGCGGAATAGTTCGTCAGCGCATGCTCGATGATGAACAATCCGAGAGGAATGACGCCAAGCAGCGAATGAAGCTTTCGCGGTAAGTAAGAATTACCTTTCATATCTGTGTTTAATCTCCTTTCGCATCCGTGCGTTTGACTTGTATGACTACTATTTTACCATTCGTCACCATTTGTCACCGCTTTTAAGATTACTCTATTTTCGCTTATAATGGAACTGCTTATTTTTTATTAAAACTTATAACTATTATGCATATGAGAAAGGTGGAGCCTCGTGCTTGAAGATATGCGTATGTTCTCTACGATAGTGGAGCAAACGAGCCTGAACAAAGCCGCAGAACGGCTGAACGTCTCCCAACCGGCATTGTCCCGGCGTATCGCAAGGCTGGAATCCGAGCTGGAGGTTGACTTGTTTAGAAGAATCGGCAAACGGTTGGAGCTTACGGCTGCGGGCAAGCTTACTTACGAATTCGCCTTGGAGCTTCGCCGCTTTCACGGCAGCTTTCTGCAGAAGCTTAACGCCTTTAAATCCTCGGATGCACCGATCGCCACGATCGGCGCCAGCCTTACGACGCTTCAGACGACATTGCCGGAACTCATTACGGCGATGACCGAGAAACATCCCAATCTCGAGATTAAAGCGGTAACCGGCAAATCCCATGAAATCGCCACTCTCGTCAAAGAACGTAAAGTCGATTTCGGGTTGGTCGCTTCTTCCGTGGTGGATGATGCAGCTATTACTAGTTTACCCTTGTTTGACGATCATCTTATCCTCGTACTTCCCCGGACGCATTTTATATTAGAAAGGACGCAGCTCGAGATCACGGATTTGAACGGTTTGCCGATGATTTTATTCGCGCATGGAACATGGTATCGAACGCTAACGGACCAATTGTTCCGCAGGCACAATCTGAAGCCGGATGTAAGGATGGAAATCGATTCGTTCGAGGCGATTATCCGTCTTTTGTCGGCATGCCGAGCCGGTACGCTGCTCCCTAAATCCTATTTGCGCGACCAAGTTCTTGAGGACAATGACCTGTATCTTGTTCAGATTCCCGAATTGGAAGAAACGAAGCGGACCATATCGCTTATTCATGGCGATCCGGCATGGCTAGCTCCATCCACCCGATACCTAATAGAGGAAACAATCGCTCATTTCACCCGCCGCTTAAACCACAATAAAGACTAGTCATGGCGCGGGTTTAACGTCGTTTTCCTTAACTTTCCGGTTTTAACCGCTTCGATGCTGTGGTAACCTTTTACACATGTCAAAACGGCATCGCAATCGAGCGGTCAGGGAATAATAACCTATGTATCCTGAACCGTGAAACAATCCGGCCTAAACCGTCTGGTGCGGGGGAAAAGAATGAAAGTACATAGTGGGCAACCGCAACGTACTTGGGGTGAATCGCTGCAAAGCGTAGGGCTGATCTCCCAGTCCGAATCCGACAGCTAACCTCGCCGGCCCAAACAAGGAGGACATTCGCAAATGAGTTACAGTTGGAAAAAGTTAGGTCAACGATCGGCGGCACTAGCATTGGGGGCAGCATTTATGCTTCCGGCACTGACCGTGAACGCGGCCACGGCCTACACAGCCAAAGATACCGATACGTTCTGGAAGCTGTCGAAGCAATTGAACGTCCCTCTGCAGCAACTGATCAATGCAAATCCTGACGTCGACCCACTGAACATCTATGCAGGTCTCAAGCTAGTCGTTCCAAGCGGCTCTTTGAAAGCAAAAAGCGTATCCCAGCAAATGTTGCTAGACAGCGAACCGAGTCCAGCTCAGCCTGTGCAGTCGGTCACGACAACGACCGGTCAATCCCTATCCTTCTCCAAAGTGATCGACATTAGAGCGACCGCTTATTCGGCTTCAGCGGAAGAGAATGGCGAATGGGGCCCCGTTGACTATTTCGGCAATCCGCTTAAGTTAGGAACGATCGCCGTTGATCCAACGGTCATCCCGTTCGGGACAAAGGTGTACATCACCGGTTATGATTTCGAAGGTTTGCCGGCGGGTGGACTGATCGCTACGGCCACGGATAAGGGCGGCGCCATCAAGGGCAACCGCATCGATATATTCGTTCCGGGATCCCGTGATTTCGTATCCGGATTCGGAAACCAAAACGTTAAAGTGTATGTTCTTAAATAATAAGTAACGACCCATGATGGGGTTATCTAAAGCGCGGTCATAGGGCCGCGCCGTAGATAGCCTTTTTTTCATTACCCTTTTCTATTCTCCGGTATTCTAAGCAATTCGGTTAAGGTCACCGGCTCGTAATCATGTTCGCGCAGCCAGTCGATTATTCTTGGAAGCGCCCTGACGGTTCCGGATAAACTCTGGCCTTTTCCGCCTCCTGCATGCATTAGAACGATTGAGCCGGGCTTTACCGTGCGGATTACGTTCCGAAAAACGCGATCCGCGCTCAATTGCCTCCAGTCCGAAGAATCCACATCCCAATTCACCACCGTGTAGCCCCTTTTTTTGGCCCATTCCAACTGTCTTGGCAAAATTTCTCCGTAAGGGGGGCGTACAAGTCTAGGCTTGAATCCGATTATCCCTTCTATGACCTTCTCCGCTCGGCCAATTTGCTCCTGCACTTTCGATAGGGGCAGCTTTGAGAAGTCGGGATGGTTGTAAGAATGATTCCCCACATTATGACCCTCGCGATGGATTCTGCGCACGATGTCGGGGTACTTCGCGCTGCGGGTTCCCACGACGAAAAATGTCGCCGGAACCTTCTTCCTCCTTAGTACGTCCAGCACCTTAGGCGTGAATCGCGGATCCGGTACATCGTCGAACGTTAGCGCAACTTTGCGCGTACTCCTGGATGCGGACAACACGAATACGCCTTCGTAACGCCGCTGAAGCTCGGACCATTTCACGCCGGATGGCTTTGCCTCCTCGGCAGAACAATTGCCCCACAAAGACAAAAGGGTGACGGTGCCCATCAGCACCATCACCGCTTGTCTGAAAAATGACATCTTCATCTCGCCCATCCTCTCCCAAACCGTTCATCTTACCTATATCCTGAGCGAATGGGAGGTTTTTCATTCAGTAAAGAGTTAAGACTTTTCCTCTAAACCCAATTTCCGAGCAAGCCAGGCCGTTGTACTTGCCTGCACCAGAATCGTAAACACGATCGCCATGAATACGACGGCAGCCACCCGATCGGCATGAGGTATGCCTGAAGCGACGATCATTCCCGATAATGCTGCAGGGATTACGCCCGTTTCCCTTACCCAGCACATGAACAGCATTTCTTTCCAAGTCCAACGAGTTCGAACGTCCGGCAAAACGGAAGCGAACACGGTAAGGGGACGCGCGACGAACACGAGAACGAGAACAACCGCAAGCGCGGGCCAGAAATACGTTCCGAGCAATGAAAAATTCACTTGGCTGCCTAATAATACGAAAATAAACATCCGCATCATAACGGATGCATTGTCCGCGACATGGCCCATCTCCGTTACCTTGTCTTTCATGGATAATCCAAAATGGTGGGCATTCCCCCAAACGAGACCCGCCGTGAAGGTGGCCATTAATCCGCTCACATGAATCATGTCGCCGATCAAATACGCGGCTATGGCAACCGAGAGCATAGATATCGCGGCATACTCGCGAAACCATCCCCATTTGGCATGGGCAACCAGGAAAACAGTCACGACCGATACGACAACGCCGACCGCCAAGCCACCGATTGCCGTTTTCAAGAAATCGAGCGAAACATGTCCGATGCTTGGCGAAAGACCGCTCGTTAAAGCAGCCAGCAGAGCGAACGTTAAGATGGACCCTGTCGCATCGTTAAACGCCGACTCGCTCTCCACCGTCTCCCGCAAACGTTCTCGTACTTTAACTTGACGGAACACCGGTATGATGGTCGCTGGATCGGTAGAAGAGATAACTGCTCCTAATAATAAGGACGTCGTCCAATCAAGCCCGAACACGCCATGAGCCACGTATCCCGCGACCCCGGTAGTAAGTATAACTCCAACCGTGCTAAGGAGCGTGACAGACAATCCCACCTGTCTTAGACCATGCCAACGAATGTTGCGACCGCCGTCGAACAGAATAAGAGCCGATCCAACGGCCAATATCATTTGATTCGTAAGGGAGCTGCTTTCTTCGTTAATCAGATGCATTCCCTGTCCGAGCAGCATCCCGGCAGCTATATACAAAACAACGTCGGGTACTTTCAGCCAAGCCGCCAACCTCCCGGATATCATCCCAGCACCGAAAACAAGCAGAAGCAGCAGCAATAGATGATGTACCGTTTGCATGACTGTGTTTTCCATTCGCTTGCCCCCGGCTATTGCCCGATTGAGTGTTGGAATTGTTCGATCTGATAGTTCGTACCGATGACGACCATGACATCATCCTGTGACAATACATCCTTCGCCACGGGCGCGATAATGATGCCTTTCGGTTTGTTGATAGCCACGATGCTGCAGCCGAATCGACCTCTTGGATTCACGTCGTCAAGAGACTTGCCCGACAAGCATTGCGGAACCGCGAGCTCGGCGATCGTATATTGCTTAGACAGTTCGATATAATCGAGCAGGTTAGGCGATACAAGCTGATGCGCTACCCTTACGCCCATATCCCTCTCCGGATAGATGATCCGGTCAACGCCTACACGCTCCAGCACCCGTCCATGCAAATCGGACACCGCTTTGGCCACGACCTTCTTAACGCCGAGGTCTTTAAGCAGAATTGTGGCCAATATGCTTGCTTGGATATCGTCTCCGATCGCGACGACACCGCAATCGAAATTCCGCGCGCCTATGGACCGAAGAACTTCTTCCTCCGTAGCATCAGCCACTACAGCATGCGTGAGCACATGGGAAAGCTCCTGCACCTTCTCCTCGTCGCGATCGACGCCGAGCACTTCGTAACCGAGCTTGATCAGTTCTCTTCCCAAGCTTGAACCGAAACGGCCTAGTCCGATAATTACAAATTGATTCATCTTCATGTCTCTTCGTCCTCTATCCGATTATGATTTTTCCTTCTGCATTGCGATACATCAGACGGCCTTGCTTCGGTCCAAGCGCATAAGTCAAGGTCAACGGCCCTAACCGGCCGATGAACATCATGAGAATAATGATGATTTTACCCGCCAACGTTAATTGCGTCGTCAACCCCATCGTTAGTCCAACGGTTCCGAAGGCCGACGTCACTTCAAATAAAATCATCAGGAAGTGGTGATCCTCCGTTGTCGACAAAATCATCGTGGCGAGAATAACGAGCCCGAATGCGAATAACGTAACCGTCAGCGCTTTATATACCCGTTCCTGGGCGAGTCTGTATTTGAACAGAACGACATCTTCCTTGCCCCTGACCATGGCGATAACGGCTCCAACGAGCGCAGTGAACGTCGTCGTCTTGATCCCGCCGCCCGTGGAGCCCGGCGACGCTCCGATAAACATGAGAATAACGATGACGAATTGAGTTGCCTGTCTTAGCCCCGCAAGATCAACCGTATTAACCCCGGCTGTCCTTGGCGATACGGATTGCATAAATGCAGCCAGAAGCTTTTCTCCAAAATTTAGCGGCCCCATCGTCCGTCCGTTGGAAAATTCAAATAGAAGGATGACAACCGCTCCAGCTACAATCAAGAAGCCGGTCATGCTGAGCACGACTTTGGAATGAAGCGATAGCTTCCGCTTGGGATTGCGGATATCGACCAAATCCGCGAGGACGACAAACCCGAGTCCTCCCAGAATGATGAGCAGCATCGTTACGATATTGACGAGCGGATCGCCTACATAGTCGACCAAGCTGCGATAGTCTCCCATGATATCAAAGCCGGCATTGTTGAAAAAAGAAACCGCGTGAAAAATGCCTTTGTATATCGCTTCCCCGACAGGCATATCGAACATAAACCGAATCGAGAACAGTACCGCGCCAACTAACTCAATCGTTAAAGCGTAGATAACAACCTTGCGCACGAGACGGATAATGCCTTCAATGCTCGTTTGGTTAAAGGCTTCCTGCAGAACGAGCCTTTCCTTTAACGAAATTCTCCGTTTAAGGAAAATAGCGAACAACGTTGCCATCGTCATGAAACCAAGACCGCCGATTTGAATCATCGACAGGATGATGATTTGCCCGGCCATTGTCCAGTAAGTACCTGTATCGACGACAACCAGCCCCGTAACGCATGTGGCGGAAGTCGCCGTAAACAATGCATCGATGAAACGGGGAGCTTCGCCGTTCGCATGAGAGAAAGGCAGCATAAGCAGGCCGGCTCCCAGAAAAATAATGGCCGCGAACCCAAGAACAAGAATTCGCGGAGGCGAGGCCGCTATTGTCCGATAAAACTTACGAAACATAATTCCACACTCCATCATCCGATTATCATTTTACCTTCTGCATGGCGATAAAGCATACGTCCCGGTTTAGGACCGAGCGCATAGGTCAAAGTCAAAGGCCCCAGACGTCCGATGAACATGAGGAAAATAATCGTTAGTTTTCCCGTAAAGGATAATTCCCCCGTCAGCCCCATCGACAAACCGACAGTACCGAAAGCAGAGGTGGCCTCGAACAATATGGTCAGGAATGCCGCATCCTCAGTCGTTGCCAATAACATCGTACCCAGCATTACGATCCCGATGCAGAATAAGGTTACAGTCACGGCCTTGTACACTCGCTCTTGCGCCAAACGGAGACGAAACAACACAACATCTTCTTTGCCGCGTATCATCGCCAGCACCGCACCGACCAATACCGCGAACGTAGTGGTCTTGATTCCTCCGCCCGTCGAGCCTGGCGATGCACCGATAAACATCAAGATGATGATGAAAAACTGGGTTGCCTGACGAAATTCCGTAATATCTACCGTTGTGACGCCGCCGGAACGAGTCGTAACGGATTGGAACAAGGAGATGAGTATTTTGTGGCCGATGCCGTTATTCCCAAATGATCGTCCATTCGTGAACTCGAATAGGAAAATGATCAGCGTCCCGCTTACGACCAATAAAGCCGTAACGGAAAGGACAACCTTAGTATGCAATGAAAACTTCCGCTTACGCCGTATTTCGAATAAATCCGCAAGCACGATAAAGCCGAAGCCGCCTAGAATGATTAACCCCATCGAAACGACATTCATGTACAAATCGCTGGAATAACCGGTTAAGCTGCGGAAATCGCCGGTCAGGTCAAACCCCGCATTGTTGAATATGGAAATCGAATGGAATACTCCATGATAAATCGCTTGCCCGATATTCATATCGAACATGAATCGGATGGTGAACAATACCGCGCCAACAGATTCGATAGCCAATGCGAATAGGATTACTTTTCTGACGAGTCTGACGAGCCCTTCGATGCTGCCTTGATTCAGGGATTCTTGCAGAATCAGCCTTTCCTTTAACGAAATCCGCCTTCTAAGGATGAGCGCGAAGAGCGTAGCCATCGTCATGAAGCCGATTCCGCCGATCTGAATAAGCACAAGAATAACCCAATGACCGAAAGTGGAAAAATAAGTTCCGGTATCGAAGACAACCAGCCCTGTGACACATGTGGCGGAGGTTGCCGTAAACAGCGCATCGATAAAAGACGTTGATTGCCCGCTTTCCGAAGCCATTGGCAATCTCAGCAGTTGAGCGCCTGCAAAGATAATAAATCCAAAACCCATCAGCAAAGCTCTTGGAGGCGAAGCGCTAAACCATCTCACTAATCGTTTGAACAAACAGGTCACCTCTTACCTAAATTCACGCAACAAAAAAAGCACTGGAACCCCAGTGCTTCAATTTCGCACACGAGTCCTGTTCGCACATAGCCTACGAGGTTAGCTGTCGGGTTCGGGCTCGAACAGGCTGCCCTATCCATCGCGAGTTTAAGCGATAGGAATTCACCCCGGGATCTCCGAATACAAATAGCTTGTATCGGCGATGAGTTGGTTCCCCCGTTTTCATCTTAAGAAATTCGGCTAGATATTAATCTAATTAAAAACGTACCTACGAATTATATTCTTTCCAACCGAGGGGGACAACACCAGAATGGGGGCATACCGACTCATTTGGACGATTTAACGAATAGCTTACCCATAGATCAGGCCCCGGACAACGATTATCGATCCCTTTCCTTTCATTTTCGTCGAAAATACGAGATACTTGATGAAAATAAGGCAGCGAATTAGATTACACCCACTGTATGCGTTTACTTGAGCTTGTTTTGAATGAGGAGAGATGAAATTTGGACCGATTAAGCCCATTTCAACTGGATAAGCGCTGGTTATGGACGGCTGCTATAGGTTTATTGCTTTTCTTGCTCATTCAAGTTTTCCCCGTAACCGGCCAATTGTTTACAACGGACGTTCATCCCGTCATGACGAGGACCACGGCTGAGAACAAAGCGTTCGAATGGGCAACATCCCGATTCGGGATCAAGCATGAGGAAGTAGATGCAGTCACGGTTACCCATCTTTCCGACAGCGATACGGTAGGCTACTTTACTAAAAATCAACTTATGGATTCTTATAATAAAAAATGGTCAAAGTTTGCTCCGACGGATGTCTATGCCGTTAAATTGCATTTACGCGATAAAGCTGAAGCTTTGCTGCTTTACATACATATGGAAACAGGCAAATTAGTCGCTTGGCAGCATCTGAACAACGCTGGCGCGACGAATAAAGTTGTCGATAAGCCTGTCATGGAAACCGACAAGCTAGCCGCTCATGCACTTGACTACGCGCAATTCTGGGGAGTCACGCCGCAAGATTGGGAATGGATCGGAAATGACAAGAAGACGGGCAGCGTTAAATTCGTTTCCCGGAAAGCAAACATTGGAGAGTCTCGACTGTGGCTTAAAGTCGCTGTTCCGGACGGCTTCAGCGTGTTCAAATCCTCCTTCCCTCCATGGGCCGGGGGTTCGGTTACTTATGGCGTTGATTTGCCCGCTTCCTTTACAGCCTACATGAAGGATCAGGAGAAGCTGTCTGCCAAACTATCCATTTTAGGATTTATTTTGCCTCAAATCATCTTGTTCATCATCGCCATTGTCTACACGGGTACGCACGGAAAATATACATCCTACCGTCGCGGGATATTTTTAGCGGCCTTATTTTTCGCGCTATACGCAGGCTTAACCTTTAATATGTTACCTGGACTGAGAGCTGGAACTTGGAAAGCGGGGGCAAACGTGGGGGATAACGTTAACCTCGTCATCAGTCTCGTTACCTACGCAGCAATGGCCATTCTCACCTATTTTTCGGCGGTCGGCGGTGATGGCCTCTGGAAATCGATGGGGCGTTCGCTTTGGCCCCGGTGGAATGAATCGAACTATGGGGCTGCCGTGCTTAGGAGCATGCGGGAAGGTTATTTCCTTGCCTTTATATTGCTGGGGGCGCAATCCATCATCCTTCTGGTGTTGGAAAAGTCGCTCGGCTCTTTCGCTTCTTCGGACGCATCGCAGTCTATGTACAATATGACTTATCCTTTGCTGCTCCCTCTCCTGGCATGGTGCGCCGGCATTTCGGAAGAGCTGCAAAGCCGCTTGCTCGGCATAGGCGTATTTCGCAGCTGGTTCGTGGGAGGAGCGCGCAAGCTGCTCCGTCGAGAGCCTTCGCGCAGAACGGCGATCGTATTGACGACTGTTGCCATGATCCCCCCAGGGCTGTTATGGGCAATGGGCCATGTCGGATATGCCATCTACCCGGTTTATACCCGAATCATCGAGCTTGTCATCATGTCCATCTTGTTCGGATGGTTCATGCTGCGATTCGGGGTCATTACCGTTATATTTGCACACGTAACGCTAGACGCGACATTAATGGGCATGCAGATGATGTTCGACGGGCTCCCAGGAGATTTCTTCGGGGGAGTGTTTAGCCTTCTTATGCCGGGTTTGGCAGGGATCGTTATTTGGTGGCTTCACGGGGCGATTTCGGGGAGAAATAAAATCGCTACTTAAGAGTCAGGGGCAGCTCGATACCGAAAACAAAGTGTCCGGATGAATGTTTCAAAAACACTTGTCCGCCATGAAGCTCAACAATACTTTTCGTAATGGACAATCCTAAGCCGGAACCGCCATACAAAGGCATATTCGTTCTGGAATCGTCGATTTTATAAAATCGTTCGAACAAATGCTTCTCCTGTTCCTTCGTAATCGCTTCGCCTTCGTTCTCTATCATGATTGTTGCCATGTCGTCGCGAATAGCGAACGAAACCCTTACGACGCCGGGTTTAACCGAAAACTTCAACGCATTCATCAACAAATTATCAATAGCTCTCCTTATTTGTTCGGGATCTACCTGGATGAATACCGCGTGTTCGGGTAATGACGATTCCATGGAAATTTCATTATCTTTGGCGAGAGGTTGGAATTCAACGAGCATCTGGTTCAGCAGCTCCCTAAGATCGATTGTCTCGAACTTAAGCTTAGCTTCGTTGTGGGCAAGACGCGTGTACTCGAACAAATCGTCAATGAGCGTTTTCAGTTGCATCGCTTTATTGTACGTATTCCCAATGAATCGATCGTGTTCAACCTCATCCTGGTAGGCTTTTTCTTTAAGCAAATCAATATAACCGATAATACTCGTAAGAGGCGTTCTCAAATCATGAGAAACGCCCGTTATCAAGTCCATTTTGGATTTTTCGATCTGACGTTCCTTATCGATCTGGCTTTCTAATTTCTCGGCCATCGCATTGATATGTTCGGCAACCTTGCCTAGCTCGTCTTGCCTTGTCGAGGGAATTCTGAAATGAAGATTCCCTCCCGAGATGACGGTCAGACCGTCGGATAGCGTACGCAAGTATTTAATCGTATGGCGGGTTAGGAAGAAAAAAGAAACGACAAACGTGCCAATAAACGTAATCATCGACAAAGGAATATCGAAAAAGAGACCGGTAGGGATCGCCGTCGATACCGACATTCCAAGAATGAGACTGGCGATGAACGACCAAATCATTTGAAGGCGGATACTTTTTCTGCCGGATAACATAAGAAAAAATTTATTTTTCAATTTTGTATCCCACTCCCCATACCGTCTTAATGTACCGAGGTTCGCGTGGATTCACTTCGATTTTCTCGCGAATATTCCGGATATGGACCATAACCGTATTGTCCGAATATCCGGTCGGTTCCTTCCATACCTTCTCGTAAATTTTATCCGCATGAAATACTTGTCCCTTATGGCTGGCCAACAATTCGAGAATCGAAAATTCCAAAGGGGTTAACGCAACCTCTTCCCCCTTCAAGGTCACTTGATGCTGAGCGATATCGATCGCAAGATCGTTGACTAATATTATGGAATCATCTTCCGTCTTGGCGGTAAACCCTTGGCGGCGAAGCTGCGCTTTGACCCTTGCGATTAGCTCCAGCGGACTGAACGGTTTGGTGACATAATCGTCCGCGCCCGTGGATAACCCCGTAATCTTATCGATATCTTCTTGCTTGGCGGACAGCATAATAATGGGAACGTTAAGCGTTTCCCTTATTTTGAGGCAAGCCTTGATCCCATCCAAATCAGGCATCATGACATCAAGAATAATGAGCTGCACGGTCTCCGCCCTTACGATTTCCAATGCCCGGTTGCCGTTCTCCGCTTCCAGAACGCGAAACCCCTCGTTGCGCAGGTAGACATGAATGACGTCACGTATTTCGGAATCATCATCCACGACCAGAATAGTATTCTTGTTCATCTGCATGATCGCACTCACCCTTTATCGTTAATCTCTTCCTACAAACATAAACGAAAGCGGGCGGAAAGTTAAGCGGAACGAATTTGATTTTCTCGATATCGAATAATTTCGCCATCTGTTTCTTCATTTGAAGCGAATATTGAAAAGCAACGAATAAGCCGCCCGGTTTTAATGCTCCTACGATTTGCTCCATAAGCTGATCGCGAACCTCTTGTGGAAAATTATAAAAAGGGAGCCCGCTGAGAATGCAATCGAGATGCCGTTCACCGTTTCCTTCAAGAATGCGCAGCATATTGGCAGCATTCGCGGCACAAGTAAAACCGGGATATTCCAGCTTCAACTGCCTTCTCATCTTCGTATCTTTCTCAAATAAATACACTTCGGCGTCCTTGCTTGCCCTTTGAGCGATATATTGGGTGATGGCCCCGGTTCCGGCTCCCAATTCCGCTGCTGCCTTCACGTTATGCCAAGGGATGGCGTTTACCATGCTTTCGGCCAAAAATCTTGAGCTTGGCACGACGCTCCCGATTTGTTTCGGGTGATTCATGAATTTGCGGAGGAAAATGCGGGCTTCCCTACTTATGATCCGCATAGGGCAACCCCCTTTGGTTTCTTGAAGTCAATCGATGACGTATGATAGGAAGTAATTGTCCCGAACACCAAAACATGAACTTAGCGACCAGCATTCCCGCCATAACATCGGCGATGACATGCTGCTTGATAAACAAAGTCGACGCGATAATGCTTAGGGCGATTACGACCACAGGTATTCTTATTTTCCATCCCAATACGCTGGAGCCGGCAATCATCAGAGAACTGGTCAACACGTGAATACTAGGAAAACAGTTAAACGGCTCATCGTTGGCATAAACAAATGAAACGAGATGATTCAAAAACCCTGTTGACGGGACCTCGGGACGAGGGACGGTCGTCTGGAAGAAGGCGTAAACCAGATTACAGAGGATAAGCCCCATGCATAGAGCTAACAAAGTTTGATAATACTGCTTTTCGCTTTTTCGCAATATAAGCACTAACGTCAGGAAAAGAAACGGATACCAAATGACATAAGGAATAGCGAATGCCGGAATAAACGGAGTGTTGATATCAACGGATGTTACTAACGAATGAACCTTATCGCCGGGCCCATTCTGCAGGGCGTACAGGACGTTCAAGAGGGGAATGGCCAGAAGCCACAACAGCGGTTTATAAGAAAACCTTTGACTTTGTTCGGTTAAACTATGATTCATGTTCATCTTCTCCACCTCAACGTGAATTGTTTGATGAACAAATCATATTAAACAAAAATAAGGAACCACTTGAGGAGATTCTGAAGATTTAATAAAGATTATTGCTTGAAACAAATTGAATTTCTATCCGTAAACCTAATAAACCTTACCTCTGGAGGATGACTATGAATACCGGACTATATGGAATCGGAGCGATATCTCTACTCATTTTTGTGTTGCTTGGGATTGTGATCTCAAAGATGATTCGCAAAAAAGAGCTTCCGAATTCTCATTACACACCATTCGACTACATAACCGGCCATTCGCCCGTAGAATTCCACGAAGAGAAACAAGAACATGAGGATGAAGATGATCAAGGGGATGATAAAAACAAGAACCGATATAAGCTAAAATAACGCCCGTTCATTCCGGGCATTAAAAAGAGCCCCATCCGGGGCTTTTCGAGGGGGTCATTTTTTTTTAGGAGGGATTACATGCGAACCATTAAAACTTGGCAGGACGTCTTCGACCTATATAGTGCCAAAACCATCCCCGAAAAAGGTTCCTTCGTAGGTAGTCAAGGTGAGCTGCCTGTCGGCGTGCTGTGTTAACAGACGGTCCATTGCACTTTATCAACTGGGTAGCTGTTTGTGTTGACAGTAATGATCTGCCCGGTTGAGCTAAGCTTTAGCGGGTCTGTAGGTTACCAAGAGGGAACCCACCTTAAGTGTTTTGACGTCCACGAGATGGAATTCCTTCTGCTCCTTAAGATTGTCAAACAAATGCTCACCTACGTTGACCACAACCGGGTGCATGACTATCTGATATTCGTCAATAAGATTTGCGTTTGCAAGTGATCGCACGAGCGTTGGACTACCGAAAATAACAATGTCGCCACCGTCACCATTTTTTAGGTCCTTAATTTGCTCTTCTATATTACTGCCGGTCAATTGTTTTGGAGCTTCAAATTCTCCCCATTTTAGCTTGTCGAGCGGGCGGGCGCTTGTTACAACTAGTTTGTGGGCGTTGTTTATCTTATCACCCAGGCTTGAACCTCCATCGTCCCGTTTGGACCCTCGAATAGTCGGCCACTTTCTAGAGAGGTCTTCGTAGGTTCCGCGGCCAAGCAAAATGGTATCAGCTGTCTCGAAAATATTTAATAGATACTGGGAACCTTCCTCAATGCCAGCGCTATTTCTCCAGACCGCCCAATTGGTTTTGTCCTCGCTTGGGTCGCCAGTGACAACTCCATTAATAGTACTGTGAATGAATAGAATGATTTTACGCATGAACTATCGTCCTTCCTATCTTTGATAATCGTAATTTTGTTTCTCATTTATTTAGACGAAATTGGATTACGATAGTCATCGGTGTATTTGTGCAGGAAGCCCAAATCGGGAAAATAATTTTGTATTAATGAAATTTTGGACGTGGTATATTTGCTTGTCCTTTATTTCAATAATGTAAATACCCCAGGGTACCAAGTAGGAGTCTTCACCGCTTGGCTCATACTGTGTGAAAGCAGGATTACCCCCTTTCGCCGTAATCGGCAAAAACCGGGATCCCTCACAATGACAGCGTGTGAGCGCAAAAAACTTGAACAAATCGTCTTTGCCGCGTACCCACATTGCGAAAGGCGGCATTGACAGACGGCCTTCCTCATGAAACAACGCTACCGTTGGGTCGGATAGGTCAACGGACGCGTGCGGCGTTTGGCTTGTCTTAGCTTGTCCAGGCATAAGTTTGATGCAATACGATAAACCCATGTTTTGAATGAGGAATCCTGCCTGAATGAATGCCAACTTTGCCAAACACGAATAAAGGTTTCCTGAACAGCATCGTCTACGTCATCGATGGATCCTAGCATTCTGTAACAGAACGAAGTTAACTCAGGCTTTAAGTTCTCAAATAACTGAAGCTCTAATGCTGTTTCGTTCATCTTGGCCTCCTTTTGACGGGCGAAACACCCTTTTCACACACGCCACAGAACCGATCGTCTCCATTTTATAAGCCACTTTTTCGTCTTTAATAAAATGAGAAAGCACTACCTGAATAATGGGGGAGAACCTTCCTCACGCATCTGAATATAACGGTAGCTTCGTCTACAGAGTAGCATAATTCGTTTTACATGAACATTTTTTAAGCGGATCTTCCATCCGCTTTGTTTGCTGTACGCTTTTCCCTTGCTTGCACCAAAAAAACAAACGGCACAGGGCTTTTTCCCATGCCGTTTCGGATTCCATTTTTATTCCCTGTTTTGTCTTTGAACTTAACTTAATGACATTGCCCTTCCGGGAGCTCTATTCATTATTAATAGGATCACACGATATTTACTCCGCGTTCAAAATTTCGAGAATTCGACCGGCTAGCGCTTCACCGATAGATACCGCCTTGAAATCTTCGACGGCTGCTTCTTTGATCGCCTTAAGCGAGCCGAAGTGGCTTAGCAACTGCTTGCGGCGTTTCTCACCGATTCCGGGAATAGCATCCAGCTTGGAGGCAATCATCGACTTGCCTCGTTTATCCCGATGAAAGGTGATCGCGAAGCGGTGGACCTCGTCTTGGATACGTTGAAGCAAATAAAATTCTTGGCTGTCCCGTGGCAGCGGAACGACTTCCGGTGGATCTCCGACAAGCAGTTGTGCCGTGCGGTGCTTGGCATCCTTAGCCAAGCCGCATACGGGAACGTCTAGGCCGAGCTCATTAACGAGTACGTCCAACACGGACGCGATATGTCCTTTGCCTCCATCTACCACAATGAGATCGGGTAACGGCAGCCCTTCCTTAAGCACCCGTTCGTAACGGCGGCGCACGACTTCCCTCATCGTCTCGTAGTCGTCGGGGCCTTGCACGGTCCGAACGTTATATTTACGGTATTCCTTCTTATCGGGCTTCCCGTTAGTAAATACGACCATAGCGGATACGGGGGATGCGCCTTGCATGTTCGAGTTGTCGAACGCTTCGATCCGGTTGGCGGAAGCAATTCCGATCCATTGGGCCAGCCCCTCTACCGCTTTCACGCTGCGGGATTCGTCACGTTCGATAAGCCGGAATTTCTCCTCTAAAGCCACGCGGGAATTATCGCACGCCATCGCCACAAGCTGGCGCTTTGACCCCCGTCTAGGTACGGCGACTTTGATTTTCAGCCAGCGGCGCAAAGATTCTCCAACCTCTGCCGCCTCCCCCTCTTCAACGGTATCCGCATCGTCGCCATAGGCTTCCTTCGCCTCGGATACAATTGTCGGAAGCTTGCCGGCGCTGTCCGCCATAGGAAAATGAGGCTGTTCTTCCCCGGCTTCCGGCGGCGCGGGCAACAGCATCTCCCGGGGGAGAGCTGGATTGTCGCTGTAATATTGGGTAACATAACTGAGAAAATCATCATAAGCCTCTCCATAGTATGGAAATACGGATACGTGCCTTTGAATCATTTTCCCCTGCCGCATATAGAGAATTTGCACGCACATCCAGCCTTTGTCGACCGAATAGCCAAACACATCACGGTCCATCGCATCGGCCATATTGATCGTTTGCTTCTCCATAAGCGATTCAATCGCAACGATCTGATCACGGTACTCTTTAGCCCGTTCGAAAGCCAGTTCCCCTGCTGCGGCTTCCATCTTGCGCCTAAGCTCCCGTTTGATTTCCGCATGGCCGCCGTTCAGAAACCGGGATATTTCGCCGATCATCTCGTCATATACGGCCTGCTCTACCGGATATTCGCAAGGCGCCACGCACTGGCCCAAGTGATAATACAAACACACTTTATCCGGCATCGTATTGCACTTGCGCAACGGGTACAGGCGATCGAGCAGCTTCTTCGTTTCCTGAGCGGCATAGGCATTCGGGTAAGGGCCGAAATACTTCCCTTTATCTTTGACGATGCGCCTCGTCACTTCAAGGCGGGGATGCGCTTCATGGGTGATTTTCAAATACGGAAAAGACTTATCGTCCTTCAATAACACATTGTACCGGGGAAAATGTTCCTTAATCAGATTGCATTCCAGAATTAGCGATTCCGTGTTGCTGGCGGTGACGATATATTCGAAGTCCCGGATTTCCGAAACGAGCTTCTGGGTTTTACCGTCATGGCTTCCCGAAAAATAAGAGCGCACGCGGTTTTTGAGCACTTTCGCTTTGCCTACGTATATAATTTTGCCTTCGTCGTTCTTCATCAAATAACAGCCCGGTTGATCCGGGAGAAGCGCCAGCTTGTGGCGAATATTTTCCATCGCTCTATCTCTGTCGGCGAATGGAGTCAGAGTGTCCATGGAGGGCACCTCCTATACGGCATCGATGGGTGAGAACACCCGTTCCTTCCATTGTAGCACATCATAGGGAAATTCCGCGCGGTCCGATTAATCGATGTCGCAAACTTGTCACCGGAGTCATGCAGGAATACTTTACAACAAAAAGCGATGTTGGGTATACTAGTGGTATCGAATGTGTCAGGAGGCTTCCCATGGAAAACGTAAGAGATCCCCGCCAGCACATCAACGAAGAGCCGCGCGACGATTTTATGGATACGGCAATCGGCTTCGGAGCTATGTTCGGCTTCATGTTCGTTGTATTCACTGTTGCGGTTGTCGTTAAATTTATTATTTCTTAATTCGTGTCGCCCGCCAAACCAAGAAACGCATCTCGAGTCCCTTTAACCGGGACTTCGAGATGCGTTTTTTATATTCACCGATCAAGAATAACTTTAGCATACAACAAAAAAACCGCCATATCAGCGGTTTAAAGCAACTTTTATAACCCTCTCATGCTTCGCTCTTTTCTTGCTTGGCGGCTCGAACGGACGAATCATCGTAACGCTTCCGTTCCTTACGCTCGATCTGTACGATTCTGCCATCGTGCACGACGATATTAACCTCGCCATACTCCAATCCATTGACTTGTTCGGCTATACGGCTTAGCCAACGATCATCTACTTCTACCGGTTTCGCCATTACGTTTCCCTCCCGATTTCATTCCGTTGTTAGAGTTAGTTGGAATTCGTTCACTCATGGTGCTCTTTGCTCATGCGGCTTTCCAATACGGATTTCGCAACGAGCGTAATAATGGCTAGAAGCATCAGCATCGAAGCAACCGCGAACGCCGCGCTGAACTGATACTCGTTGTATACGATTTCGATATGCAGCGGCAAAGTGTTCGTCTCTCCCCGAATGTGTCCAGAGACAACCGATACGGCTCCGAATTCACCCATCGCACGGGCATTGCAGAGAATCATGCCGTACAGGAGGCCCCACTTGATGTT
Organism: Cohnella silvisoli; assembly: GCF_021190915.1. Taxonomy (GTDB): domain Bacteria; phylum Bacillota; class Bacilli; order Paenibacillales; family Paenibacillaceae; genus Cohnella; species Cohnella silvisoli. The sequence continues at coordinate 219,850 of NZ_JAIOAP010000010.1, read as the reverse complement.
GGGCAGCGTAACTTTGAAGAACACCCGCCAGCCGCGTGCGCCTAGACTGACTGCCGCTTCCTCATCATGCACTCCCTGCGCCTCCATGAGAGGGATAAGCTCTCTGGCGACGAAAGGAAACGTAACGAACATAGTAGCGAGCACAATGCCCGGAGTCGCGAAAATAATATTAATATTATGCGCGTCTAGCCAAGGGCCTAAGAAGCCTTGCGCGCCGAACAGCAACACATAGATAAGACCGCTAACAACGGGTGACACCGCAAACGGAAGATCGATCAACGTAATGAGCAGGTTTTTGCCGCGAAACTTGAATTTCGTAATGGCCCAAGCTGCCGCGACTCCGAATATCGTATTCAGCGGAACGGCGATTCCAGCGGTTATCAACGTTAATCTGAGCGCTGCCATCGCATCCGGATCCGAAAGAGCGGATACGTATGCCTCCCAGCCTTTGCGGAACGATTCGACTATTACGGATACCATAGGAAGAATGACGATAAGACCTAGGAAGAGGAGCGCGATTCCGATCAGCGTAAAGCGAACTGCCTTTGATTCCGTCAAATGAGGTCGTCCCGGCTGGCTCTTCCCTGAACGGGGATTGGTTACGATTCCTGCCATATCGGTTAACCTCCTTTGACGGTGCGCAAGCGGCGATTGCTCCACCTTTGCAAGATGTTGATGAAGAGCAGCAGCACGAACGAGATGAGGAGCAGCACGACCGCTATCGCAGCCGCTTGGCTATACTCGTATTGTTCCAATTTCGTAATGATAAGCAAGGGCGCGATCTCGGTTTTCATCGGCATATTGCCGGAGATGAACACGACCGAGCCGTATTCCCCGATTCCACGGGCGAAAGCTAACGCAAAACCGGTCAATAAAGGCGGAATCAAGTCCGGCAAAATGATCTTGAAGAAGGTTCGCGCGCGATAGGAACCAAGCAATACGGCGGCTTCTTCCATATCGGATTCCATATCCTGCAAGATCGGTTGAACGGTCCGAACGACGAATGGAATCCCGATAAAGATAAGCGCTAGCGTTATTCCTAACGGCGTGTATGCTACCTTTATGCCCAGCGGTTCCAGAAGGGAACCCACCCAGCCCTTAGGCGCGTAGATCGTCGTTAGCGCAATGCCCGCAACCGCAGTCGGAAGCGCGAAAGGCAAATCGATCAAGCCGTCCACGATCCGTTTGCCAGGAAACTTGTACCGGACAAGAACCCAGGCTAGAAGGAGACCGAATACCAAATTGACAAGCCCCGCGAAGAACGCAGTCATTAAGCTTAGCTTATACGAGGCAACCACCCGGGGATCGGTTACGGTGTCCCACCATTCGGCGGGAGTAAGGCCGGCCGACTTGATGACAAGAGCGGCGAGCGGTATGAGCACGATCAAGCTCAAGTATAGGACCGAAAACCCCAAAGTGATCGATAAACCCGGCAATACCCGGTCTTTCTTGCGAAGTGATGTCATGTGCCCGCCCTAACTCCTCTTCCCGGCCCTTTGTTAGGAACCCGGTGTATATATTTGGTCAAATGTTCCGCCATCCGCGAAGTGTTTCGCTTGAGCTTCCTTCCAACCGCCGAAGTCTTTGTCGATCGACAGTAAATTTAATTGTCCGAATTGATCCTTGTACTTGTCGGCGACCGATTGAAGGCGCGGACGGTAAAAGTTTTTCGCTGCGATTTCCTGTCCTTGCTCGGAATAAAGATATTTGAGGTACTCCTCCGCCGCAGCGCGAGTGCCTTTCTTATCGACATTCTTATCAACGACTGCAACCGGCGGCTCAGCCAGGATGCTAATGGAAGGCGTGACGATTTCGTAATCGTCCCCGTACTCTTTCAAAGCCAGATAAGCTTCGTTCTCCCAAGCGAGCAGCACGTCGCCGATACCTTTTTCCACGAACGTAGTCGTCGAGCCCCGTGCTCCCGTATCTAATACGGGGACGTTCTTAAACAGCTTCTTGAGGAAATCCAACGTTTGCGGTTCATCATATCCGAGTGTCTTAGTGGCGTAACCCCAAGCTGCAAGGTAATTCCAACGAGCACCGCCCGAAGTTTTAGGATTCGGAGTAATCACCTGCGTACCTTCTTTGATCAAATCGCCCCAGTCCTTGATTCCTTTGGGATTACCTTTGCGAACGAGGAAAACGATAGTTGATGTATATGGAGTGCTGTTCTGTTCGAACGATTTTTGCCAATCCGTTTTTATTAATCCTTTTTCGGCGATCGCATCGATATCATATCCAAGCGCCAGCGTGACGACATCTGCGTGCAATCCGTCTATAACCGCACGGGCTTGTTTGCCGGAACCGCCGTGCGACTGCTTGATCGTCACGGTTCCGCCCGTTTTTTGTTTCCAATAATCGGCGAAGCTTTTATTGAATTCTTCGTAAAGCTCGCGAGTCGGATCATAAGAGACGTTGAGCAGTTCAATCGGATCCGGAACTTTGCCTGACTTGCTTGCTGCCGGAGAGGATGGTTGGTCGTTGTTTTTCGAGCCGCATGCGGACAATACAGTGAGGATTAAAGCCGCAATTAGCGCCCATTGGAGGTTTTTAAATGTTTTCATTTTCATTGCACCTCTATTATTTTATTATTGGTTTTCGCATTCTCATGTGACTCCGGATGGCCGATCCGGTTGTCTAATCTAGGACAATTCCTATCCGCCTTATAATTCCTACCTGTTTAGTTGGTATTGGAGCTATGATAACAGGTGACCTCGCCTACTGTCAATAAGTGCTATAAAAAAAATTGATAAATAATTTTTTGTATTATATGCGGGCTCTTGCCCGCACGTCTTTGCAAAAATTGACTTTGAGCACGAATTAATCGATTTTATAGAGCAACTTCCCTCAATGTACTAAGCCTTAATCGAATTAATCGATTTTGTCGAGCAACTCTCCTTCAATACACCTGCCTCGCTCGAATTACACGGTTTTATCGAGTAACTCTCCTTCAGTACACCCTGCCTCGCATGAATTACACGATTTTATCGAGCAACTCTCCTTCAGTACACCCTGCCTCGCTCGAATTACTCGATTTTATCGAGCAACTCCACGATAAAAAAACAACCCTCAAGATTGAGAGTTGTTGATGTCCTCGATAAATGATTCCATTGTTCTACGAGCCGCGATGATTACGGCCACGCACATGCACAACGTCGACAAAAGGGCGTACGCGGTCCATCAGCCGCTGACCCTTATGCATCTCTTCGCCTTCCTTATGGGTAAAGCTGAAATGTTTCTCCAAGTCGTCTAAATCGTGGTTGGAAGTATAGAAGGTCGGCTTCCGGTTCATCCGATGATTCAGTATGGCTCCGAGTACATGGTCCCTGACCCATGGGGTCAAATTCTCTGCACCTATATCGTCGAATACAAGCAGATCGGCGTCTTTCATGAGCGTGATCGTTTCCCTCAGCTTCTGCGGCTCGAACATAAGCGCCTTGGCATCTTCTACAAACTCCGGCATATACACGATTACCCCCGAGTAGCCCGCGGTAGCCAGCTTCTGAAGCAAATAGCCAGCCATATAGGTTTTCCCCGTACCGAAGTCGCCCTTTAAGTATAAACCTTGCTTTTGCAACCCGTGGTTTATGGTCGTATGGACGTAGTTCTGTAGTTGATTCACGGCTATCGCCCGATTGGCATCCAGCTTAATCATCTCGGACTCCGCATATTGCTCGCCAAAAACTGTCTCATCCACATAGAAACTTGTAATTCTTCGACGAATTAGCTGCTGCTGTTCATTGGCGGTCCATTTGGAGCATGCGGTCTTGTAATCGTTCAATTGCCACTGCCCGCCCACCTGGACGCAATTAATCCCCGTCGAATGTCCTTGCATATCGTTCGGGCAATTTGTTAATCCTGGGCATTCCTTGCATGCCCGATACTCCTTTGTCATCTGGTACAATCGGTTGAGATTCGCCCTCAGCACCGACTCGTCCAATCCGGGGTAACGGGAACGCAGCATAACAACTAATGGGTCGTTCAACACCTGCTTCGTTATCTCTTCTGCATTTCCCAAACCCTTTATTGGCGGCATGCGACGCAACGCCTCACCTAGAGATTCCATATCCCGTCCCCCTTTGGTGCGAATATACTTCTGCAATTGTCATTACGATTACTTATCACCCTGAAGTTTTCTGGCAAGCTCCAGCATTTTCTCCATTTCTTCCGGCGACACTTCTTCAATAGGTCCATTATCTTTAACGACCGACATCGCAGGCTTGCGCCGAGCGTTCCGTCCTTGTCCCTGGGTTCCGAAGGCGTTTCCGCCATCCCGCCCCGGCTCTTCCCCCCGACGTTTGCGCTCCAATGTGACATTCAGCTTCTCTTGCTCGCGGATATACATCACCGCTCTATCCAAAGTATCGATCCCTTTGGCCAACATATTGGATGCTATGGAATCGATGAAAGACTTAGTCAAACGCTGAGCATGACTCATGCTGAAAACATAGTGAATGAGGACGTTGATGACCGGTTCAGGAAGCTTGTAATTCAAGTCGATTCGTTCGAACATACGGACAAAGGCATCCGGAACCGCCCCTGGAAAATAACGCTCAAGCATCCGGGTGTAAGGTTCTCGCCGCAGCATCTCATTATATCGTGTCACGGTAACATCCGTCTGGAAACGTTCCGGTATGTCAAGGTGGAACGACGAACTGTGCGACATATCGACCGAAGTTTCCGTTCCCGACCTTTCCTCTCCGCGCGCGAGAAATCTCTCCCTTTCCTCATCCCGCTTGCGGTCCTGGCGATAGATTAAATTCGCTCTTGCTTGAAGCTCGTCCCAAAGCAGCGTACCATCGCCGTGGAAAATGCCGTCCTCGTCGAGCAATCGGCAAATTTCCGGCACCTCCAAGCTAAATTTATAGGCCAAATAGTTCAGCTGGGCCATCAATTCCGGCGCCCGATTAAGCCGCTCCACGAAACCGCGATTAGCGGATCCGCGCGGAAACCGCAGCATCATCTCGCTATGGCGGATACGTTCCTGCGGCTGGAAAGAAGGCGTGCGTTCCTTCGCCGTCGCGCTTTCCGCCCATCCCGTTTCAAGCTCCGGATCCATCGCGCCCGCACCGATCCGAAACATCTCGTAGAAGGGCATCGTTGCCTCTTCCCGATTGACAAACCGGGCAAGCTCTGCCGGCGGCTCCGTCTTAAATCCATCGCGAAGCTCTATCAGAGCACTCTTGCCGACTTTATCTCTAAGCAGCAGAGTCAAATGATAATTCGAAAAAAACTCCTGAGAGTTAAGCGGACGCTGCAGAACGTATTCGTATAAAGATTCCTCTGTTATCGGATTATGATTTCGAAATACTTGCATCAGCCCGACGGCTTCCAGTCTGGAAGCCGCATCGATCGCCGTCTGGCGACCTGCGGCATTCGGCTCCAACCCGAGTCCAAAAAACAACCTGCGCTGCGGCTCAGGAGATGAAGAGCCCGTCCTATCTTCCGCAATTTGATGATAGAGAAGCTGATAGAATGCGGCGGAAATCGCCCCAACCATCGGCTGATAGAGGGATATAAACAATTTGCGGTCCAGGCCGCTGAGGGCAAAGTCTCGACTCGTAAAATAGCGGTGGTTTTCCGTGAATTCCATTATGTTCGACACGCGCATAGCCGGATCGACAACTCTTTTCGCTTAAAGAATGATTGTTCTATTGTAGCATAAAACAGCCCTTCCGCAGAGATGCAAAAAAAGACTCCGCATACGCTCGCTAACCTGACGATGCCGTCAAGCGCGATTACGCCCGCAAGAGTCCGATCCGAATTCCTCAAATTTTAATGGTAATACGGTTCTTGGACTTCGTAGTCTTGATCCGCGATTGGAATTTTCCCCGCAGGGGTCATTTCGTCTGACCGAATCGAGTAGGAGGAATCAGCATCCGAATCTTCATGTTGCCGCTCGGCGCCTACCCACCCTCTAATTAGCTCTCCGATTGAGCCGGCTCCGTAAATAGGCAACGTATGTTTAACCCCAGGTATGTACGCGGAACTGTCATTAGGCAGTCCCTTTTGCATTACGTCCATATAACCTTTGAATTCGGTGTCCTTTTCCCCGCACAATAACAATACGGGCTGGCGTACATCCTTCAGACGACCGACAGCCGAATAACTCAAGCCGCTCGTCATATATTCCCGCCATTTGGCGATATCTCCCGCTCTCGTCTCGCCGCGCAACCGGTAGAAAGTTTCGTGATTATCCGCATGCACCCATAATGAGGGCAGAGATATGAGCTCCCGTGCTTTTAGCTTGCTCGCCCATATGCCGGCCTTAAGCTTAGCCCGCGTTTTCCAACCGCTGGCTTCGGCAAGTCCGCCTAGAAAAATACCGCCAAAAAAACGGTCGGGGTAAGTTAATAGCGCGTGAAGACCTACCATTGATCCTAAAGAGTAAGTACATAAGTAAGCTTTTGAAATATTCAGCGCATCCAGCAAGCGGCGAACATCCTCAGCTAGAAGCGGGATCGTAATCGGGGCTTCGGAGCTGCCGCTGCGGCCATGCCCCCGGAAATCGAACAGCAGTGTCTTATGATCCTGCGACAGGTCATTCCGGATATACGTGAACACGCGGCTAGCGATGCAAGGAGGGTGGAGAAAGACGATCGGCGTCCCTTTGCCTTGCAAGTGATAATGAATCTCCACGCCGTTTGCGTGAATCAAGGGCATAACCAACACCTCGTGAAATTAGGTTTTCGTTAGTTTGCCCTTTTTCCATGCAATTCCATTCCTCGAAATACCCACAGCCGATAACCCAAGTAATTTACGACCAACGAACAAACAACGGAAGCGATTTTGGCCCAAGCGGATTCCAACCCCAACTTCTCCAATCCGAGCAGGACTGCGGTCGCAGCTCCGAAAGCTAACGCGTTTATTAGAATAAAACGCAGCATTTCCGTCAGACTGCGCTGACCATTGACCTGAAACGTCCAGTATCGATTTAACAAGTAGCTGTTAATTAATCCTGCCGCGTACGAGATCGTTTGCGCCCAGATCGTAGCCATTCCGGCAGCATATACCAATGCGCAAAAAACAGCGAAATCCACACCCGTGTTCAACCCGCCAACAAGTGCAAACTTCGCTATTCTCTTTCCTTCCGATAATCGGAGCATGTAACTCCTCCTGTCCACGAGCGAGCTTTGAAGCGTTTAGAACATTTTATAGCCGCCGCGACGAAGCGCGCGAATCGCCCATCCGCTCATATAAGCGCCGAATGCGCCGGCCGCAATCAGAATGATGTCCGAGACGAGCATCGATTGTATGTTTTCCGTGAAACTAAGATCGGGCTGCCACAAATGCCAAATTCCAAGCGGCACGACCAAGATTAGGAATAGCCAGAGCGGAAACCAGGTCGTCTTGATAAGCATATTCAATATAAAACCGATGCCGAAAAATAGTACGATACAGAGCAACGATCCAACAACAGAAAACATAATTGCACCGAACATGATGTTCCCTCCATTTTAGTTTACTGTACCAGTTTACAAGAACGGTTTCCAGCCAGTCAACGAACAGGGTGTGAATGGGTTGTGAACAAAATCCCGGTTGGCGTCGATTTGGCATCAAACGACCTATCCGTTCGTTTGCCCCTGCCCCGACACATCGGCTACAATAGGAAAAGCGAGTTCGACAAGGAGAGATGAATGATGAGCGAAGCCGCGCAAACACTGGACGGTTGGTATGTATTGCATGATTTGCGCAGTATCGATTGGGAAGCTTGGAATGCAGCAACTCCCTCTGAAAAAGATTCCGCGCTGAACGATTTCTTGAAGCTAGTGGCGGATTGGGAAGCCGTTGAAACGCGCAAAGAAGGCAGCTTGGCCCTTTATTCCGTCGTGGGGCAGAAAGCAGACATTATCTTTATGCATCTGCGGGAAACGTTGGAGGAGCTGAACGCGATCGAGAACGCCTTCAATCGCTCTGCCTTCGGCAGGTTTACCCGCAAGGAATATTCTTACGTTAGCGTCGTGGAGCTCAGCAATTACATGAGCCCGCCGGGGGTCGATCCTTTGCAAGTACCGGAGATCGTGGCCCGCTTGAAGCCGACTTTGCCGAAAAGCAATCATATTTGCTTCTACCCGATGAACAAGAAACGCGACCTTCAAGACAATTGGTACATGCTCCCGATGGAAGAACGCAAAACGCTGATGAGAAGCCATGGGATGATCGGCCGCGGCTACGCGGGCAAAGTAAAACAAGTGATCTCCGGCTCGGTCGGGTTCGACGATTGGGAATGGGGGGTTACCTTGTTCGCGGACGATGCGCTGCAATTCAAAAAACTCGTCTATGAAATGCGTTTCGACGAAGTAAGCGCGCGTTATGGCGAATTTGGCACCTTCTACGTGGGTAACCTGCTGACCGGCGAATCGATTTCCCGGTTGCTTCAAGGATAACGCGATTCATTTGGGTATATGTACGAGTAAAGTCCATGCCTGCTCTCGAATGACCGAGAACAAGCTTGGACTTTTTTTGTTCGCTTGTTATTAAGTTATAGCTGATCCTTTAACAGTCTCTCGCCCGCGATGCCAGGCGTCGTCATTTGCACGGGATCCAAAATTTCATTCATCTCTTCCGGTGTGAGCAAGTTTCTTTCCAAGATCAGCTCCTTGATCGTCATCCCTGTCGCCATTGCCTCTTTCACCAACTGCGCGGCAACATCGTATCCTAGATGCGGGTTAAGGGCCGTTACGATTCCGAAGCTTTGGTCTACGTAGGCTTGGCATCGGACCCTGTTTGCTTCCATTCCTTCAAGAGCAAACCGGTTAAACACATCTAACGCTCTTTGCATCACCTGCAACGATTGCAGCAAGTTAAAGGCGATGACGGGTCCCATGACGTTCAGCTCAAACTGTCCGGCTTCCGATGCCATGCAAATCGTATGGTCGTTGCCCATCACCTGGAAAGCCACTTGGTTTACGACTTCCGCCATGACCGGATTTACTTTGCCCGGCATAATGGACGAGCCTGGCTGCCGGGGCGGGAGCAAAAGCTCGTTTAATCCCACTTTTGGGCCTGATGCCATTAGACGAATATCATTGCAGATTTTGGATAAATTGACTGCGCACACTTTAAGCGAAGCGGATAGCTCCGTATAGGCATCTGTGTTTTGCGTGGCGTCAACCAGATCGGCGGCGGAATAGAGGCCGATCTGAAGATCATCGGCCATATGCTTAACGACGAGATGAATATATTCAACAGTTGCGTTTAATCCGGTTCCTACGGCTGTTGCTCCCATATTAACGGATAATAAACCTTCGGCGGCGCGAGAAATTCTGCCGATATCCCGATCCAGCACTTTCGCGTATGCCCCGAATTCCTGTCCCATCCGAATCGGAACCGCATCTTGCAAATGGGTCCTCCCCACCTTGATGACATCGTCAAATTGCGATTGCTTGCGCGCGAATCCTTGCTGTACTTCGCGCATCGTAACAAGCAGTTGCTCAGTCAGCGTATAAGCCGCAATTCGAAGCGCTGTCGGAATCGCATCGTTGGTTGACTGGGACATATTCACATGATTATTCGGGCTGCAGTGAAAATAATCGCCTTTGGCAAACCCCATGATTTCCAGAGCGCGGTTCGCCAGAACCTCATTCATGTTCATGTTAATCGATGTCCCAGCCCCGCCTTGGATCGAGTCGACGATAAATTGATCAGACCACTGACCGCCGGATACTTCTTTCGCTGCTTGGATAATCGCTTCCGCGATTTGATGAGGCAGCCGCTTCAATTCCGTGTTTGCCTGAGCAGCCGCCTTCTTCACATGCGCCAAGGCGATGATGAGCTGTGGATGAACCGGCACGCCTGTAATCGGAAAATTCTCGACCGCTCTCAGCGTTTGAATTCCATAATAGACCGAATCAGGCACCTCTTTGCTTCCCAATGAATCTTTCTCGATTCGACCGGACATTTAGATCCCCCTTCAGCTGCGACTATACCAAATTTATTTTACACTAAATCCTTATTCCGAATCCATTATTTGAATGGGACACGGATTGACGATTCATTCTCACCCTGCTGCGCTGATCGCGATGATTCCGATTACGATCAAGACGGAGGCCATGATTCGTTGAAAACCTTGCCTCTCCTTAAGGATGAGAACGCCCAGCAGCGTCGCGAAAACCGTTCCAATTTCGCGAATCGGCGAAATATGAGCAATCGGTGCATGCAACATCGCGAATAAGAACAATAAGTACGATCCGGGGTTAAGAACCGACCCAAGCAGGATCTGTTTCCAATTATTTGCCCACTCTTCTTTTAATTGTTTAGTTCCGAGCACAGCCGGGGTTAACGCCAGCATGAAGCCGATATTAGCTATTTCAAGCAGGGATAACGGCGACAAATACTGAAGATTTATTTTATCAACCCATACGTAACAAGTCGTACAAAGCCCAACTCCCATAGCCAGCATTACGGGCTTGAAAGCGAACTTGCGAGCACGCATCCGAAATGACCATCCGCTTAATATGAAAAAACCGGAAATAATGCATGCTAAACCTGCCCAACCCCATGCAGAAAGCGATTCTCCTAAAAAAACGACGCCTATGACCGGGATCAGCAACGTTCCCGTTCCCCGCATTATAGGGTACACCTGAGACAACTCGCCATTGTCATATGTTTTTGTTAACAGCACGGCGTAACAGCCTTGCAGAAGCAAAGATAAAACAATTAATACATAAGCCTTCAATGGAAGAGCGGCCGTGAACATTTCCGATAGAAACGAAGGTAATAAAATAAGGGAGGTCAGCGCAAGCATCGACCATAAAAACACGCTTTTGTTATTGCTTTTCTTAGCGAATAAATTCCAGACCGCATGGGTTAAACCCGAACCTATGACTAAAAGCACCGAAAATAAAAACAAAAGATCATCTCCAAGCGATTACAGCAGTCCAGATACTTTATCAATCAATTGATCCCATGTCGTAATCCCCGGCTTCTTTTCACCGCAATACACAGGGTTCGTAAAAGCAAGCAATTCCCCTTCATTGCCGCGAATCTCGATCCTTCTCCACACGTATTCCGCGTTATTCCAATCAAATACACATTCATACTTATCTTCGATTCCGATCGGCTGCGCAAGAACTTCTATTCCATTTTCTATCCAGCGGATACTGCCGCTTGTTTGGTTGGAAACGACGAGAAGACAATGAACCATTCCATCCTCCGCAGCGTTCACGGCACTTGTGAGATCGTCACCCACGACAAAATTTCGCTTGCCGACCGTGATGGCAATGTCCAGTACGGGCCCCCTAGTTACATAAACATTCCCGCGCTTAACGGCTTTCAAAATTTCCCCAGCCGATAAACCGTCACTTAAAACATAGGTCGCAGGCTCCCCGATCAACGAAGGCGGTCCATTATCCTCATAGCTTTCCGTCGGTAAATTATGCGAATCCGAACCTCCGATTCCAGGTATCCGGTAACCTTCGTTCCATAAAGCATTCCATAGGATGAGAGCTTTTTCAGTCGCTTGCGGATTTCCCGGGAATGTCGGATCGTTCCAAATTTCCATGGTATCTATGTTTGCTAGCTTCGTTTCTTTAAATAGCCAGTCCCAAGGCGCCAGCATTGGGTGGTTGATAGAACGGAGTGCACCGGCCTTAGCCGTATCTTCGAGAACGCGGTTCATTCCTTCTTCGCTTTCCATCCCGCCATCCTCTCCGCTCTGTCTCCAGTCAACCCATTTCTTCAACCCTAGTGCATTAAAATGCCCTTTCGACGACGTAATTTCCATGCCTGGAATGACGAGCGGATAACCTTCAGGCCAAACTGTCGGTATGAGATTATGATCGGTTGCAACGAAGAAGTCCAAGCCCATTTTTTCCGCCTGCCGCATCCCTTCTTCCGGGGTAAGCTTGCCGTCCGACAATATCGTGTGCGTGTGGAAATCGCCTTTGTACCATTTTTTCGCTTGGTTGCGTTGCGAGTTCCAATCATATCCGGATAAAACGATTGCGCCGTCTTCATCTTCATGCCCCGTCGCAGACCAAAAACCCGCCTGGCCGTTATGAACGACAACATCGTCCGGCAAGCTCCCGGATCCACATTCCCATTGGATGGAAAAGTTTTTTACCGAGCCTAGGATTTCGAATTTCCACTCGCCGAGCGGCAAAGGACCCGGAACGGTCAAATAGCTGGAATACAGGGGGTCACGGTGAAGAACTACGGTTTTGAAATTTCTGTAATGCAAATATTGCACACGAAGTTCACCATTTGGATCCCATAATAAAAGCGGTCCCCAACTTTCTTCAAAATCCAAACGAAGTATGATCCAATCCATGGAAACATTAAATCGCTTCGTATAAGCACCGAAATTGTGCTCTTGATTGCCACTAATAGTTTGACTTTCTCTTAGATGGCTCACGCGTTCCCCACTCCTCTGACACGGTGATCAAATGATTTTCATCGAATTCAGCCCCACAATAACACACATATACAACAATATGCAACTACATAAAACTAAATACAATCAGCAAAATCAGAGAAACACAAAAATAGGGCCGCCCGTTAAAGGCGACCCTAATCGATGCAGGCTCATTCATAAACAATTTCTATTCCTTGCTTCGCATATTTATCGACGATATCCCTGCTTATTTTAGAATCCGTTATAAATCTATCCACATCGGTACAGTTACAAACTTTTAATAACGATACCGCTTCAAACTTGCTGCTATCCCCTAGTACGATCGTCTGTTTCGCATTTTTCAACATTCGTTTCTGAATTTCCACTTCACCGATACCGTAACTCGTAACCCCTTCGGCAAGCGATACTCCGCTTATGCTCATAAAAAAAGTATCGACATGGAATTGGGAAACGAATGCTTCGGCCATGTCGCCAACGACACAGCGCTCCTGGTTTCGAATCACCCCGCCGGTAAGGATGATCGTATAATGCGGCATTTCAACCAACTCGTTAACTATCGGCAATGAGTTCGTAATTACGGTTAACCATTCGACTTTATTTTTTAAAGCCTTAGCAAACTGCGTATTAGTCGTGCTTACGTCCATAGCTATGGATTGACCTTCAGATACATAACGGGTCGCAATTTCGGCGAGCTCATTTTTTTCATCCCTATATGTCGTTTCCCGCACCGCGAACGGCAGCTCTTTTTTATAATCGATTTCCGCCAGCATAGCCCCGCCGTGCACGCGCTTTAAAAAACCTTCCTTTTCTAGATACTCCAAATCACGCCTGATCGTTTCTATCGAAACACCGAACATTTGCATTAAATCCGGCACTTTGATCGACTTTTCCTCGTTTATTTTCTGAATAATCGCTTTGTGCCTTTGCTGTGCAAACAATTGTTGGACTCTCCAATCATAATGGATTAAGATTCCAGCCACTTGACCCAAAGTCTACCACAAAAAAACCGACCCCAGCAACCGGGATCGGTTATAATCCTTAATCCTCTTCGTTCAAATCGCGCATCTGGGCTTCCCACTCCGCGCGGCGTTTCTCTTCCAAATATTCCTGCGTCATCCGGTCTCGCGCGCGGCCTTTTTCTTTCAGCCGTTCTATCGCGGGTTGAATGAGCAAATCCACTTCCGCCTGCACGACCGCTACAAGATCGTACCGGCTCTGCGACTCTAGATAAGAGCCCACTTCCATCAGCGCGTTGTAACGGTCCAGTTCGTCTCTCGTTAACAGGCCCCGCACTTGCACGCTGCAGTGTCGCATTACAGGAATTTGCCTTTACGCAGCACAAGCGGGATTCCGCCGATGATGAACAAATAACGCAGATCGATCGCTTTCTTGAGCCATGCGGCTAAACGACCTTTGTACTTCTTGCCGAAAGCAACGCCGATAGCTTCGCCTTTGCCAAGCGATGCAACTGTACCTTTGCTAACGTAGGTGTAAGTTTTCAACGGTTGATTACGGATAGATGCAACTAAATTGTGCGCGCAGTTAACGCCTTGTTGCATAGCCATTTGAGCTGTCGGCGGATACGGGCGACCTTCCGGATTAAATACCAGAGAGTTGTCTCCCAGAATATAGATGTTCTCGTGGCCGGGAGCGCGCAAGAACTCATCGACTTTCACGCGGCCTCTCATCGTTTCGAATCCGGCTTCCTCGATCAGACGGTTACCGCGAACGCCGCCGGTCCAAATAACGGTTTGCGATTTGATTTCTTCGCCTTCGCCAACTACTACGCCGTCCGGCGTGCATTCCTTGATGGCTGTGCCAATACGGAATGTAACGCCTTTCTTTTGCAGCACTTGCATCGCGTATTCTACAAGCTCAGGGTCAAAGCCCGGCAATGCCGTCGGAGCCGCTTCGATGTTAATGATTTTCACGAGCGAAGTGTCTACGTCGAACTGTTTGCACAATTCCGGAATACGGTCCGCAAGTTCGCCGATAAATTCAATACCGGTAAATCCAGCGCCGCCGACGATGAATGTCAAGAAATCCGTCCGGTGAGGCTCGCGCTTGAAGCGTGCGAATTGATACTCGATATGCTCGCGAATCAAGCGAACGGAATTAATGCTGCGAATGTTCATGGCATGTTCGCCCAGTCCGGGGATACCGAAGGTTTCAGGCTCGCCGCCTAGGCCGACGATCAGATAATCGTAAGATAAAGTTCCGTCTTCCAGAATGACCTTGCGATCTTGAGGACGAATTTGGACAACGGTCGATTTGACGAAATCGATTTTGAATTCATCGATCAGCTTGGAGATGTTAACTCGCGCGTTTTCCGGATTATCCGTACCCGCTGCAGGCATGTGCAGGTGGGTCGTGATGTAATGGTAGTCGTGTTTGTTGACCAACGTTACATCCGCTTCATTATAGTTTAATTCCTTTTGCAGTCGAAGCGAGGTCAAAACGCCCCCATAACCTGCTCCAAGGATAACAATTTTCGGTATACTGCTCATTGGTGATCCCATCCAATCCTTATGTGTGTTTAGTTTGTGAAAAATTACACAATGTTCTTCGTTAAGTCGCTTTAACGGAACTCTACAAGTAGATCATATCGGCTTTTCCAACAATTTTCAAGGTCCATTTTCACGAATATATTTGGACATCTCTACAAAATCCTTTTCATGCCCCATTCGCAAGATTATAATTAAAACGTTAAGTTGTCCCAAGTTTCGGCATAATTAACGGAGGTGTCACCCTTTTGAATCAGAGCATTGAATCTGCCGTGGATGTGACCATCATTGGCGGAGGCCCCACTGGCATGTTCGCAGCCTTCTACGGCGGCATGCGGCAAATGTCGGTTAGTCTTATCGAAAGTATGCCTCAGCTCGGCGGTCAACTCGCTGCACTTTACCCCGAGAAATATATTTATGATGTAGCCGGGTTTCCTAAAGTAACCGCGCAGGAGCTCGTCAACAACTTAAAAAGTCAAATGGACCATTTTCATTCCCGTTTGTACTTGGAAGAAAAAGTAGTCAAGGTGAGCAAGCTCGAAGAACGCCTCTTTGAAATTGTTACCGATAAGCGCGTTCACCATGCACGGGCCGTTATTATTACAGCCGGCGTCGGCGCATTCGAACCTCGTCGGTTAGAATTACCGGAAGCGGCGCAGTATGAGAAAAGCAATCTACACTATTTTGTCAGCGACCTGGAACGTTATCGCGGCCAGAAGGTTCTCATTAGCGGTGGCGGAGACTCGGCGCTGGATTGGGCACTCATGTTGGAACCTATCGCAGAAGAGGTGATGCTCGTACATCGCCGCGATAAGTTCAGGGCGCATGAGCATAGCGTCGAGTTACTCATGAAATCCAAAGTGAAGGTCATAACGCCGACGGAGATCACTGGCTTGCATGGAGAAGGATCCATCAAACAGGTGACGCTTACGGACGTTAAATCCGGCGAGACTTCCGATTATGAAGTCGATGCCGTTATTATTAACTTCGGTTTCGTCAGCACGCTCGGCCCGATCGCCGAATGGGGGCTTAACATCGAAGGCGGATCGATTAACGTCGATTCCCGCATGGAAACGAACATCCCCGGAATTTTCGCCGCTGGAGACATTACAACCTATCCCGGCAAACTCAAGCTTATTGCCGTAGGCTTCGGAGAAGCTCCGACAGCAATCAACAACGCCAAAGTATATGTGGACCCGGACGCCAAGTTATCCCCAGGCCATAGCAGCAACATGAAGTTATAACGATTTATAGCTAGACTGACTTTATAATGATGAACAAAAGGGCATCCTACCTTGGGTTATACCGGAATGAATCCGGCGCCTAAGGAGGTTGCCCTTTTGATTTGTCCTGTCTGCAATGCTTTGAGCCTCCTAGAGGTTTCTTGTCCGCAGTGCGGTTCCGCAGCCGAAGACGAAGGTCGTTGGAGCGATTGGAGCGGTCCCTACTCTCCCTATGAACCCACGTTGTTTAACACTGTCGAAGAATCTGCTCTGATCCTGAACGATTCCGTCTGCCAGCATGCCGTCCGCTGTACGGCCTGTCATCTCCCATTCACTGTAGAAGTTACGGCTTGGCATGTTTAGAATACCCGTTCTTCCGGAACGGAAAGCTTTCTTCGCCTGATTTCCGATCTAAGCATGTGTACAAAATCCCTATCCAATTGCAAACGGAGCGCGCTTCGGTAAGCATCCAACAACAGTTCATCGGGCAGCAGAGGCAACATTGCCCACACCCTTTCCTTAATTTGAGGAAGATTGTGAAGGCATCATAGCATGCTCCCGACTTCATGGACAAGCATTCCGATATCCACAATAGGGTGTGGGTAACATGTGAGCAACTTGTTGAAAAAGGGTTGTAGACCCCTGTCGGTAATGTGAGAATTGTGGATGAAGTTATGCACAGATTTATTTCAATCTATTTCATAAAAACGTTTCATAACCGCAAAAAATTCGATTAAAGGATTTAATAGAAAATATTGTCAGATGAACCGAGTTATTGCGGTCGAGTGTTGACCTCCAGCATCCAAATATGTCCGTTTCGGTCGATTCCATAATCGTATCCCAATTGGCCAATACCGGGATAACGGCTCTCCAGCAGCCCTGTTGAAGCTTTCGTCAATTGTCGCATCTCCCGTTTCTTCAATCCGACAAGCCGCTTAGACAAAGATCTTCGAATTCCATGAGCAGCTGTCATCTGCGAACCGCCGCGGCAGAGATTCGTGACGAACAATCCGCGCCTCGCCATCCGGCCAACCATCGCTCGATAAGTCCACCGACCGTTTTCTTTCACGTATTTGACCCGGTAGTCGATCGGTCTTCCCCCAATAGTAGCGAGATGAATGCCTCTTTGAATCAAATAGGAGCGTCTCCTGCAAGTTCTGTTTAAGGCAGACATCAATCGAGTGAAGCTGGAAAAGGTTCTTCTATGCTTTTTATGTGAAAGTTTGAATCCAATCCCATGCCTCTCCACCTTCATGACTCCGATTCCCCCTGCTCCGCGAACAGGCTTCAGGATAACCATCCCAAATCTCGAAATCATCATGCGTAAATTCGCCGCACTAAATAACCGCGAAGACGGGATATGCCGTGCAATGTATGGATCGGAAAGCAATGCGTTGGTCTTCAGCCATTTGCTCGCCAACTGCCGACTTCTTGTAGCATCCATCCATCCGGGGCTCCTTTCCTCAGGGTATACTTATACATACTCTGCATTACGGACAGGTTCTTGGATGGATGCCCCCCGGCAATTCGCCTCTATTTTGCATAATATCGCGATTATTCGACCATATCCCCGGAAATATCGGCTACGACTTACGACTTACTATCAATAATCGCCATCTTCTTCGTAATATTCCAACTCATGCACCAAATCGAATTGCGGTTCGACCAAAGTCTCTCCATGATCGTTCATATAGCCGAATAAAACAGTAGAGCTTTTCGTTGTTTTCCCGACTGCAATGATTCCATCCTGAGCTCGGGCCATTTCCGAAAATCCAGGATTGGTGACATAGGTCCCCTTCGTATCGATAAGTCCCATATTGCCTCCGCTAATCGACACAATTGCCGTCCCCTTATCAAAGTCGTTGGCGTAAGTAAACTGCGGGTCGATCATCCATTTCCCATCTGTGCCAATATATCCGTATACCCATTGCTTGTCATTTTTCTTGGTGATTGTCGCCAAAGCTATTCCGTCCACGAAAGTCGACGCGAATTCGAATTGCGGATTGATTTTTATTTGACCGGTTTTATCGATATAACCGTACTTATCTTGGATACTTACGGCGGCTAACCCACCGCTGAAGCTTGAAGCTGAACCGAATTGCAAGGGGATCACCGCTTTTCCTTTCCTATCGATAAAGCCCCAATCCCACGCAAAATTTTTATCGTTTGCGCGTTCCACGCCGACCGCGGCCAAATCTTCCTTAAACGGATACACATAACTATAAGTCGGATTAATAATCCATTTTCCTTTCGTGTCTATGAACCCCCACTTGTAGCGATCTTCGTCGTCTTGCAAAGCTGCGACAGCCAAACCGTCTTCGAAATGATATGCGGAATCAAATTGCGGGTTAATGACGACTTTACCTTGCCGATTGATAAACCCGTATTTGGTATCCGGGTAATGTCCGATTCCAACGGCAGCAAGATCCTCGGTGAAATCATCCGCGTTCTCGAACTGCGGGTTGATGACGTATTTGCCCGTTTTATCGATAAAACCATATAGGCTCTCGTATTCAATGTCCGTTTCCTCCGTCACCCTCGCTAATCCATCCTTGAAATCATAAGCGTAATAAAATTGCGGATTGATCACGATTTTGCCGGAATAGTCTACATACCCCATTGGCTATTTTCGGGAGAACCAATGGCGATGGCAGCCAAACCTTCGCTGAACTCCCTCGCATCCTCGAACTGAGGATTAATGACCCATGTCCCATCCAGTGCGACATATCCCCACTTCCCGCCTACTTGCACCGGTTTCAGATTGACGATATCGCCGTGTTCGTAACGGATAGCCCCCGAAGTCCCTTCCCAGCGCTGGCCTTTCTTCCAGGTTCCGCTGAAATCAGTGCTCCCGTCCGATTTGTGCAATGTTCCTTCCCCGTCATATTGGTCGTCAGCCCAGTTCCCATCATAGATAACCCGGTTGCTCTTATCATAGCTTTTGCCGGCACCATTTTTCTTCCCGTCCTTAATTGATCCCTCGTACTTGGAACCATCGGATGCGGTCACGATCCCTGCGCCGTTCCAAGGGATTCCGTTATGAAATTCCCCCTTGAATTGTATAGCGCCCTGATTATCGTACAGAGTACCTGTACCGTCGTATAAACCGTTGATCCAATGTCCATCGTAGATGACTTTCCCGTCTTTACTATAAGAAATGCCCTGACCGGACTGAACGCGGTCCTTCAGTTCCCCCATATATAACAACTCGCCGCTCGGATAATACAGCTTCTCGGGTTTAGTCGATAAATAGAACCAAATTCCTCCCGCAACTATCGCTAATGCAATGATCGAGCTAACTATAATCGTTATCCCTTTCTTAGACCTCATCCAGGATTGCCATGTGGCAACCGGTTCCGAACTCTCTGCAAGCTGAGTCATACTTATACAAGCCTCCGTGGAATATTTTAGTAAATTAATGTTTCCGAAAATGGATATTCGACAGTTTTCAACAAAATCCTGCACTATCATCATTGTTTGAAGTGATGCATAACTTTATTTAATGGAAAAAAATCCGAGGAGGATGCTTGTATGCGCGGAAAAACTTGGAGTAAGGCGATCGTGCTCATAGCCGCCGGGTCGCTGCTTGCGGCTTTACTGGATGGTTGCAGCTCTGGAACGTTAAAAACGGCCGACGGGAGAGATGCGATTGCAAGAGACAAAGGAGACATTACGGTAAAATCGGAAAACGGAGAAATGAAAATCAAAACGAATGAGAAAGACGGTACCGTTGAATTCAAAGGATCGGATGGAGAAGGCGGAACGGTTAAAATACAGACGGGCACATCCGAGCTTCCCGAAGATTTCCCGAAAGAGGCAGCCATTCCAGATGGTGCCCAAATTGTTAACACGATGAAAACGAGTACGACGGATGGAGAAGGTTATATCGTTATTTTTAACGTAAAGCAGAGCGCGAAGGAAGTTGGAGATTTCTATCGTAAAACCTTTAAGGAGCAAGGGTTCGAACTTTCGGAGTTTTCAGAGGATTCGAACATTACGCTGATGGGCGGCAATGACACCCATAGCTTTCTGGTCGGAATTGCGAAGAACGAGGAAGATAAGGATGGATCGACGGTTACCTTGACTTACGGGACCAAATAAAATTGAATATTTTTTAGGAATTTATCGCAATCTAATTCAGACGGTGTGGAGAGAGGTGTGGTTCCATTGGACCCTATGGTGCAAGGACTGCAAGAGGAACTTATCTAATCACTTAGCCACAGGAAGCGAGGGGTTGTGCCGCAGAGTATCTCTGATAAGCTCGCGCCTGCTAACGATTCAGTGTAACTGGAGAGTGAACTAGCGCGCCCAAGTTATTCCAACAACGCGAAGTGTGATATTTGGAGAGACTCAACAATCAACCACCGTCAAAGAGGAGCCTGCAAAGGCTCCTTCTTTCTATCCGTAAAAATAAAAATCTCCCGGTTGTGTATTGAAATCATACACAGCTCCGGGAGATTGGAAATCGTAATCGGCATTGAATTCGCCTAATGGGCAATTAACAAGGCTCAGCAGCCGGGTTACCCGCCTCTGTTGCCGTTCTAAAGCTGCTGCCGCACCCGCAAGTTGCGGTAGCGTTAGGATTGTTGATCGTAAAGCCTCCGCCCATGGCGGAATCTTTCCAATCGATTTCAAGGCCGTTCAAATATTTCATGCTGTCACCGTCAACGACGACCTTCACGCCGCGAATGTCCATTTCCTTATCGCCATCGTGCTTCTCGTCGTCAAATCCCATGCCATATGAAAAACCGCTGCATCCGCCTTCTTGGACTCCAATACGCAGAAACAAATTCGGTATTTCTTCCGCAGCCAGCATTTCTAGAATTTTGTCGCCGGCCGACTCGCTAATGTTCACCATACCGGTTCCCTCCCTATGCCTGATCTCTCTTTAGTATACCTTAGAGAGCCTCATGCCTCAAGAGATGTATCGCCCGCCATTTGCCCGGCAATCGCTTTAAGCTCGATGCGGCAGCGAAATTGTCCTTTCTCATTTTGCAGAAATTCGGCTAACCGGCGAAATACAAGGGCTAGCTCCGGTCCCGACGAATCCGTATCCAGCATGTACCGGAACTGATCCGCCGATAGGCCGCGCACTCTTACCCTCTCTACTTCGCGCCCCTCCGTATCCTGCAGTCGTTTCCATTCCTTATGAGGTTCGAACTTGTCAGCCCGACGCACAATCTGCTCGTAAATCCGCTGTTTCTTGAGCCACATATAGTATTGGATCGGATTGGATAAGCTCCATGCTTGGCTTAAATCTTTGATCGTATACGCAGCCCGATATTGCTGCAACGTCTGGATCTTCTCAGCCTCGTCCAGCTTCTCCAATTCACTGAGTGGCAAAATCTCCGGTTTCAGTTGAAAACACCGCCTCATTCGTTATTATTATTAACATAACCAAAAAATGTTTATTATTCAAGTTCATTCCCGATTTTGCCAACCTTTATACGTTTTCTATTTCCAGTTGCCGCAAGTTATGATGAGGTTTATAATATTTACAGTTGTTCAACCTTGATTTACGTGCAGAATTGGTAAGTTATTTTTTTCACAAACCTTTCTTGCATCTTCACTCTTCATCATTTTACAGATCATAGGTTACAGGAGGCGCATGTCATGACACTCGTTACGACGCACCCCGATCGGCAAATGGCGGAAATCGCTGATAAAGTCAGAAACGGCGAAAGGCTATCTTTAGAAGATGGAATCTTTCTCTATCGTTCTGATGACTTATTGACGATCGGCCAATTGGCCAACGAGGTAAATTTAAAGAAAAACGGCAAAAAGGTTTATTTCATCGAAAACATGAGCCTCTATTTCACCAATGTTTGCGAAGCGCATTGCGCGTTCTGCAATTTCCGCAAGGATGAAGGGGAAGAAGGTTCCTATACGTTAACGCCGGAGGAAATGATTGCTTACGTCGAACAACATATTCATCCCGGCGTTCGTGAATTCCATATCGTCGGCGGACACAATGCCAACGTTCCGTTTGAATATTACGTAGAATCCATAAGGGCACTGAAGCAAAAATATCCAAACGTCACGATGAAAGCTTACACGGCGGCCGAGATCGATTTCTTCTCCCGTATTTCCGGTTTATCCTACAAAGAAGTTCTTGAGCGCCTTATAGAAGCCGGTTTGGAAACTTTAACAGGCGGCGGTGCCGAAATTTTGTCCGATCAGTATCGCAAAAAAATGCGGGTGGAAAAAGCGAACATCGAGCAATATTTGGACGTTCATCGAATCGCTCATCAACTCGGCTTACGCACGCACACCACTATGCTCTATGGTTCCGTAGAATCTTTAGAAGAGCGCGTGCAGCATATGCTTCATATCCGGGAGCTTCAAGACGAGACGAATGGATTTCAAGTGTTTATTCCCCTGTCTATGCAGCCGATCAGCCCTAAAGCAAGCATTCGACGCCGAAATTCCGCTTATGACGATCTGAAAGCCATTGCGATCAGCCGTCTCATGCTCGATAATATTCAACACATTAAAGCTTATTTCATTAATATTGGGACGCAGTTGACTCAGGTAGCGCTTACAATGGGAGCTTCCGACGCTCACGGAACGATCGTACGCGAGAAGATCAGCCATGCGGCGGGTGCATTAACTCCAGAAGGCATTACCCGAGAAGACCTGGTTTGGTTAATTAAAGGCGCTGGACGTATTCCGGTGGAACGCGATACTTTCTACAATGAAATGAAAATATACGAGTAATTCAGGGTTCCCCGTCGGGTAGACGGGGGCTCTTCTGTGTCATACTAAGACTATCCTATATAAAGGAGATCGTAACATGAGCAAGGTCGTCATACTGGGCGGCGGTTATGGCGGATTAATGGTCGTCCAAGAGCTGCTGGAGCACTTGCCGAAAGATGCCCAATTATTTCTCGTTGATCGCATGCCTTATCAAGGACTTAAGACGGAATACTATGCTTTGGCGGCAGGAACGGTGTCGGATCTGGATATCAGGGTTCATTACCCGATTCATCCGCAACTAAAAATGGTGTTTGGGGAAGTAACCGATCTCGATCTGGACCTTAAGGTCGTTCATATTACGAATCAGGAACCGATTTCCTACGACTCCCTAGTTATTGCTCTAGGCTGTACGGACAATTATCATGGTATTGCCGGAGCTTCTGACTACTCCTGCAGCATTCAATCGCTGTCCGCGACTAGGCGCACTTACCAGCAAATTAATGATATCCGCCCATACGGACAATTAACGATTGTGGGCGGCGGCTTAAGCGGCGTGGAAATCGCCTCGGAATTGCGGGAAAGCCGGGCCGACATTAACATTCGCATACTCGACCGAGGCAACAGCGTCATGTCTGCTTTTCCCAATAAACTGCAAGAGTACGTCGCTTCATGGTTTCGCCTTCACGATGTGGAGATGCGTTCGCATATATGCATCACCTCATTGGAGCAGGGCATTATTCATAATGGGGATGAGCCCATTTTCACGGATACAACCGTATGGACAGCGGGAATACAGCCTGTCGAGCTAGTCCAGCGCATGACGCTGCCTAAGGACCAACAAGGGCGGCTGATCGTCAATGAGTGGCACGAGTTGCCCGATGCTCCCCAGGTCTATGTGATCGGCGATTGCTCCAGCCAGCCCTTCTCTCCAAGCGCGCAGCTTGCGGGTGCCCAAGGCAAACAGGTCGCCGAAGTCATTCGGGCCCGTTGGGACAACAAAGAACCAAAGCTATCCCGCATTAAACTTAAGGGAGTGCTTGGTTCTTTAGGCAAAAAATCCGGATTCGGAATTATGGGAGGCACCCCTCTGCTCGGCCGGATACCCCGAATGCTCAAGAGCGGCGTTCTCTGGAGGAGCAAGCGGCATTTCGGTTAAAGATCGTCCAACAGCTTGTCTAGAGCGGATTTGTTAGTTTCTTGACTTGCTATCTCGGCTAGAACCAAATCATACAGCTCGTCAGCTGTTTCGGCAACGACGCTTTCTCCGTTAACTAACGCGTATGGAGACAGGAAGCATTCTCCGCAGTTGCCTAAGCAGCCGTATTCAATGACTTCAATGTGTGGAAGCTCTTCTAGCTTTTTCATTACCCGATCCGTTCCATGATGCATATTACTTACACAGAACTCCACGATATGCATTAGTCCCTTTCCTTTCTTTAAGCGAATTGCTAACAAGCGTCTGTTTGAAAACCTGATTATTTGTACTATAATAGAAGTTGAAAGGAGTGGATGATCATGAGTGCAAATGCTCCAAGCACACAGTATGACGAAGTTCTCGACGTACTCGATAAGTTACGTCCGTTCCTGCAACGCGACGGGGGAGACGTTGAACTCGTCGATGTTGAAGACGGCATCGTCAAGCTTCGCCTAATGGGCGCATGCGGTAGCTGCCCAAGCTCCACGATCACGCTTAAAGCGGGTATCGAGCGCGCGTTGTTGGAAGAGGTCGAAGGCATTCAAGAAGTTATGCAAGTGTTCTGATTTTACTTCTTAAGCAAGAAGCGATGGAGGTCCTGCCCTAGCGGCGGGGCCTTTTGTCATCTCTTCAAATGCGTGCGGATGGGATCTAATCCCCCGGACACGTCGATCGTATTGCCGGTAATGAAATCGGATTCCGGCAAGCATAGGAACGCGATCATTCTCGCTACGTCCTCGCCCGTACCAGGGCGTCCTCGAGGCGATTCATCATCTATTATGCCCGCTACATCCATGATGCTTTTCTCTTTGTTACCGCCACGTATATCTCCCGGACAGATCATATTCACTGTAATGCCGTTAGCGGCCTCTTCAACCGCAAGCGTCTTCGTAAAGGAGACCAGGCCTACCTTGGCCGCGGCGTATACCGCCCGATGCGGCCACGACCTCGCTTCCGAAGCATGTCCGAAACCGAAATGGATGAGCCTGCCCCATTGCCTGCTTCTCATTCCCGGCAAAACCCGGTGATCCATAAGCATCGTTCCGACGAGGTTGCCGTTCATCAAATAATGAATATCTTCCGGTTTATAATCCGCGAACAGGCGTCGTTCCCGAATGAACGGGCCCGCATTATTTACGAGAATGTCTATGCCGCCCAACCGCTCCTCTACTTCGGAGACGAGCCGCTCGGCATCATCCGCTTTAGCGATATCCGCTTGTATGGCGCAAGCCTTTCGTCCCATTAATTCGATATCTTGAACAAGTTTCTCAGCCTCTTCCCGGCTGGATACATAATTTATTGCCAGATCACAGCCGGAAGAAGCCAGCTCTAATGCGGTCCGGCGCCCTAATCCTTTGGCACTTCCCGTAATAAGCGCAATTCTGCCTAGCAGCCTTAAGCTCACGCGTTTTCCCCTCCATCCCCGTCATTCATTCAGTCAGTCAGCCGTCGCAACCACTTGCATGCTAAGCGGAAGGAGTGGCCAAGCGAGACCTGAACCATATCCCAGCTTTGGTCCAAGTCGGCCATATTGGATAATAGATTCTCAAGCGTTCTGCGTTCGCTATGATTAGCCAAGCTCTGATTCAGGTCATCCTGCAATTCGGCATTCATCTGGTGAATTTCCAGGTTTCTTCGGTCCCGAAGCCGATTAAGGGCTTCCTGATGACGCTCCTTAAGCTCGTTTAGCGGCTTCATTAGCTCTAGGTGCAACTGATGCTCCCTCATGTTCCGAATTACCGTGAAATAGGAAAATTGAGCTTTCATTCGTTCCGTCCGCAAGTTGAATACTTGGTTAAGGAGCGTGCCCAGTTTGTCGAGAGTCGCGAATACGCGAATATAAGCATTCTTATCGTAATATACGTGACGGTTATAGCTGAGGCGTTCCTCGGCGGACAATTCGTCCACTAGTGTGTGGTTAATTTGACCGGCATAACGTTTGGCCGCATAACAGCTTTGTTCCAACTCATCCATTGAGCGAAGCAGCCCTTCCGCCCATATAGCCAACGTATAATATCGGGATGATTGCTTTGGCAAACGCTCGGCGATTTCGGAACAAAGCAAAATGAAATGTTCTATCGATTGCACCGTGTCAAGGGACTCTCCCGACCACTCTCTCTGCTGTTCTCCGAATAACATTCTTAGCAACACTATTTCCTCCACTCACGTGCCTGTACGCGACATCATTCCTCCATTGTAACGCAAAAGAGACGGCGCGCTCAACCGATAACGGTTATACGCCTGCCGCCTCCAATTTCTAACCGATCCAATTCGCTGTCTGAAAATACTCCTTCCAGCGCCGATCAACAAGCTCTACAATATCTTCGCGCGGGAATAATTCATCCGGATAACCTGGTTTCATTCGTGCGTCGATAACGATCGGCAGCCTGTATCCGATATGATGCCTGCCCGCATCGCTTGCCGCATATAAGTCCGCAGCCGGATTAAAGCGCGTGAACGTCGTCCATAGAAACGGCGTTTGAGCATCCGAAATATAGACATCGTCAGCGAGTACAATGAGCGGCCATGGACAGCCCTCCGCTGAGAGGCGTTCAGCCAATCTAGCTCCTAGCTGCGGATCCTCGGCGTAACTCGCCCCTTCAGCTACTAGGCAGCCGCGGCAGTAAGGCTTAACGCGGTTAATGCCGGGTATGTCTCCGCCCTCATACTCGGCTGGAAGTTGGCGTACGGGCTCTCCTACACCCATGAGCACCGCTTTGCTGCCGTGGTTGAGGCGCGGCCCCGTGTAATCCAGCGTATCGTGGGACGTATTATCGAAAACGAATAAATCACGCTGCGGATCAAACCGCTCCAACACTGTTTCCAGAAGCAATGGGAAGTTCGCTAAATCCATCGGACGATCCGTGAGAATCAAGAACTTCGTCAGCGTCAACTGGCCTTCGCCAAGAATCCGGAACGCCGTTCCAAGCGCTTCGCGGGAATAGCTTTCCCGAACGACAGCAGCAGCCAAAGGGTGAAATCCCGTCTCTGCATAGGTCCATAGGCTGCGAACGCCAGACATTACGATCGGGAATGCCGGCGAAAGCAGACGTTGAAGAAACTCGCCTAAGTAATAATCCTCTTGCTTTGGTTTGCCCACGATCGTTGCCGGATAAATGGCATCCTTGCGATGCCACATATGATTAACCTTTAGTACAGGAAAGTCATGCGTTAGCGAATAGTACCCGAAATGATCGCCGAAAGGTCCTTCCGGTCTCCGTTCATGCGGCGGAACTTTGCCGACGATCGCGAACTCCGCTTCCGCCGGTATCCGATGCCCGCCCAACGGATTGTCTGCCATCGGTAATTTGCCGCCCATGATGAACGAAGCTAACAACAGCTCCGGAACGTTCTCCGGTACCGGGGCGATCGCGGAAGCGATCAACGCCGGCGGTCCGCCTAGAAATACGGACACAGGCAAAGCTTCGTTGCGCAACTCAGCCTCGTGATAGTGGAATCCGCCGCCTTTGTGGATTTGCCAGTGCATGCCGGTTGTCGAATCATCGTACACCTGCATGCGGTACATACCTAGATTGTGCTGCTTCGCGTGCAGGGGATGCTCCGTGTACACAAGCGGAAGCGTAACGAACGGTCCGCCGTCCTCTTGCCAGCATGTTAACGCCGGTAAACCTGCCAAAGGACGTTCCGTCCTCGAGGCTTGCAATATCGGTGCGTGCTCTTTAGAAACGTTGCGCATGCCGACCTTAACGAGATCGAACAGCATATCCTTCTCCCGCCACAATGCTGGCAACGTTGGAGGAACAAGAGTATCCATCGCGCCGATAAGCCGATTAACCAACTTCTCCGGTCTTGGCCCGAATGCTAAATCTACCCGCCTGCTAGTCCCGAATAGATTGGTGACGACGGGAAAAGGACTTCCCTTCACGTTAGTGAACAGTAAAGCAGGCCCTTCCCGGTCTATGACTCGACGGTGTATTTCCGCGATCTCGAGCACGGGATCTACGGGCGCTTCTATGATTGCTAACTCATTATTCTGGCGCAATGCTTCGATAAAGGGCCTTAAAGATTGAAAAATCATATCCAAACCTCCGAATAGCTGCTAGCGAGTCAACCGCCGCGCTCGAATCGCGAGCAAAACCAACATGCTGAAAAGCGCCGAAATAATGACCGTATGCAATAATCCCGTAAAAATATAAACATCTTCATTGCTTAGAGTAACGGAGAGCAGCCCGCCGCTGAGCACTTGAAGGCAAACCAGAACTAGGGCCTTATTGCCGATCGAGGCTAATTCGGAAGACTTGCCTGCCGCCCTCTTGACATACAGTACAAGAATAGCGACCAATACCAACAGCAACAACGCCGCAAACCGGTGCGCGAACGCGATTGCTGTCGAACCGGTTAGTTCGGGCACGATTTCGCCGTTGCACAACGGCCACCCTTCGCATGCGCCGCCTGAGCTTGTATGACGGATGTATGCCCCTAAATAAACAACTCCATAACAGTAAACGAGTACGGCGACAATACTGCGGAATACGACCTTCGGAATAGCTGAACCCGTCGTTTGCTGTTTCACATCCGCCGATTGCCCTTTAACAAGTGTATATAACAGCCAAGTACACGTGAATGCGAATAAGGAAATGCCGAAGTGAAGAGCGAGCACGATCGAAGATTGCTCCCATACGACGGCCATCGCCCCAAGAACCGCTTGCATGACTGTGAAAAGCAACGCTCCGCCTGCGTAGAGGACATTTTCCTTGCGACGGGCAGGCTTCCAGAAGCGCGTAACGAGAAAAGTCGCTCCGACCAATAGGCCGACAAGTCCGCTTAATGCCCGATGAGTATATTCAACCATGGATTCAACCGTGTAAGCAGGTACGAATTTGCCGTTGCATAATGGCCAGTCCGTGCCGCAGCCCCGACCGGAATCCGTGTTCGTTACGAGAACGCCCGCAATCAGCACGAGAAACATGCCGATGCACGTAAGTAGAGTCAAAATACGATATCTTTGTGAGGTCATGCCCATCCCCGATTTCTTGTGAAAGTAGGCGCAAGGAGCCATTTCCCATTATACCGGACGCTAACCTGCAATTCCATGATCAAACTGTGAACAGCTTCTTCATGCCAAAAGAATGTGACAAACTCGTGCTAAACACTTAAACGCCTTTTTTGCGAGGGTTCCTACGCTTGTCTCTTACCGTGAGCGACAATTTTTCATAAACTGAATCATCTTTAACAAGGAGGTATTAACAAATTGAGGACAAGTCTGCAAAATAAAGCCACCCCAGAACGTTCCGAGGTACAGAAAGCGGCTACACAAAACTTGGGATGGGGCTACTTTTGGGGCGACCGCGTCTGTAATCGCATCGAAGATCGCACCGGAGGTCGCACGAGAGGTCGCACCGGAGGGCGCTCCAGAGGTCGTTAAGTCATACAGTATCAATGTCCTAAAACTAAATTCTCTCTACATTAAGGGCACGAGAAACCTCAACCGCCCGATCGAGAAATTGTTCGATTTCTTCGCGCGTTTTGCGCAGCTTGCTTACGAATCTGACTAGCTCTTTCCCCTTGCGGAAAGCGATAAAGCTTGGAATACCGAGGATATTCAGCTCGCTGCATAATTCAGCCATATCGTCGCGATCTATCACTACCATCGTTAACCGGTCTGCATACGCGGTTTCTACGTCGGCGATAAAAGGCTCGATATAATGGCAGTCCTTGCACCAGGTTGTTTTGAATATGGCGACCGTTAGACGGTCCTCTCCTATTTGCTCGCGGAAAGCAGATTCTTCTGTGATCTTTCGCATAATGCGCACCCCAATCGTTAGCTATTACAGCTATTATACCCTCTTGCAAATTCATTGTAACCAACGATATCCGGACCCGAACAAGCGCATAATAATACTCCGAGTTTCTTGCGAAGGAGCAATCATGACGTGGAAAATAAGGCTGAAAAAAGCTCGGGCGCGGGCTTGCCCAACATATTCAATATGCCATGGCAGCTTATATCCGGTGCAGCGGGCAAAATCAATGGCCTTTGGCACTCCTACCGTCTAACCCGTCGGCACACACCTCTTCCCCTTGATGAAAAGCTCCCACGGCAATTAACAAGCTTATTCGAAACGTCCATAAGCTCCGACCATAGCTTTAACGGGCATTCCCTTCATGCAGAAGTACAATTGTGCACCGATATACGGAATGAGACAGTAAAGTTGAACAAGAATAACATCACGCGGACGATGGCTTATTGGGATATTTTCAAAGCTCACCCCGAGCTTCATTGGGCTTTACTCGCGCACCTTGTGTCGCGGAACGGCGGATGGAGCATGACCGACCTTAAGGGACAGTGGCTTTCCCATCTGCTCAGCGATCATTTAGTCGCCTCTATCTTCGATATGTTGGAGGCTTGCAACTCGCTTATTTTCGGAGATGCTTATCCGCAGTTAAGACTTTATGCCGAGAGTAAACGCTCAGGCCGTAATCTAACATACTTGCTCCCAGAATTTGGCGTTTCCTCGTTCATGCCCCCTTTCTGGAACAATTTCTGGCAAGATGGCAATCCCGTCCCGCTTACGGAGGCGCTAATTATCAACGAGCAGAGCTTCATTCAATCCCGCGTCGTTGAAGATGATCGTTATCGGCGGGACGTTTTTTCTTCCTTGGCCTTTCGAAGCCAACCTTTGATGCAACTGAACCAAATAATATTTCCTTTGTGGCGGGCTGCTAAGGCGAGCCGAAGCATGCCCATGCGTTTAGCTGGGAGAGTATTGGAAAATTTCGAGAATGTGCAAGAGAGGATCGAATTCGGCAAAGGGTTGTACGGAATGCTGTTTGGCTACCCTACCGTGCTTCATAAGGCCGCCGCATTCGCGGCGCAAGTTGCCCATACCGGATCGAGGGCGGACTATTGGCCTCATCGGTTTACGTCTGAGAGCAAAACAGAAGCCGGCGGCAAGCCCGAGAAGTCGGACCTGGCCGCCGGCCGGTTATTGTGCTCTGGTTGGCTGAGCCCCTCGCTTTCCGATGCCTGGCCGGATAAACCAATCATTCCGGCTAAGGAAAAGGATTGGTTCGGGAGCTTGGAAGCGTTGAACTATTTGAAAACGATTAAGCTGCCCCGTGTCATCGACATGACGCACGAACATTTGCTTGGACAGAACAAGCTTCAAACTGCGGTGCTCCTCGAACGAAGTTTCATGAACGGTGCCAGAAGGCGACGGACTGGGCGAGGATAAGTGGCGATCTCCTCCGCTGATACGACTCGCAAGAAAACGAGCAGAAAAGGATAAAGCACCAACAAAACACCTCCCATTACCGAGCAAGAGAGGAAAAACGCTAATTTGTGCGGGAGTCCATTACATATTGCAAGTACTGCCCATTCGACAAAAGCAAGCGCTGCCGCTACGACAACTGTTGTCGTTAGAAATGCCGACCAACGGTTTCCGATTAGTTTGAATTGCGACCGTTTTTTTAAGCTAAGGATATTAAAGGACAATGCCCATATAAAACAAACCGTTGTTGCACCTACGATTCCATACACTCCGAAGAAAGGGGCCAACAAGAAACTGAGAACAATCTTGATAAGGACGCCGGTAACAGCATGCATCGTCGCTTTCTTCGGCTCGCCGATTCCAAGCAGAATCGAGTTCGTGACCATCATCCCGACTTGGAACAATGTTCCTAACGTCAACATCGCAACAATCGCACTGCCTTTCGCATTTTCGAAAATTAAGCCGTTAACGCTGTAGGCCCCAATACCCAGCAATAACACGATAGGCATGGCACTGTACAAAGCGATCCTTACTGCTAAAGAGGCTTGACGGCCGACCCTCTCACGATCTCCCGTAGCATGAGCGGATGAGATTACAGGGATAATCGACTGGCTAAGAGCGACTGCAAGGATAACCGGAATACCCGCGATGGATTGAGCATTCATACCAAGAACCGCCCACCAATGATTAATGGTCTCCGGTTCAAAATATCCTCTCGTGAGGGACTTAACCATTGTAGTATCCAGTGTATAAAGCAATTGAACGGTAATGGCGGTCATAACAATCGGAATGGAAAATTGGAACAGCTCACGATATATCGTACGTAAACCGAGAGTTCTTGATGTATCCCGTTTCAGCTTTGGTTCGAATTTATCTCTAGCCTTCAGTTTACGAGCGTAATATAGCATGACCACGAATGCCCCAATGCTGCCAAATACGCTTCCTAGCGCCGCTCCGGACGCCATTCCTTTATTATTGAGCGGATTCGATAAGTAAACTGCATACGCAATCGCAACAGCAGCGAATACGCGCAAGATCTGCTCGATAATCTGCGATACTCCACCAGCAGTCATAAATTGCCGCCCCTGGAAGTAGCCCCTCATCATTGCGATGATCGGGAATAATAACAGAGACGGCGCTATCGCCTGAATAGCTGCAGCGGCATCGGGTTCGTTCAATATTGGACCTGCAATTACTGGTGCTAGAAACCACATTCCCAGTGTAATAACCAAACCTGCTATTGCACCGAACAACAGTGCAGCCCGATACACTTGCCTGGCCTCATCGACTCGTCCAAGCGCGTAGCGCTCGGACACCATTTTGCTGATCGCGCTTGGAATGCCGGCCGTTGCGACAACGAGCAGTAGCAGATATAAGTTATTCGCCACGGCAAAGTAACCATTTCCGACCTCGCCCATTAGATAATCTAACGGCACCCGCTGGAAAATGCCAAGCGCTCGGGCGACGAGAGCGGCGGCTGCGAGAATTAGCGTGCCTTTGAGTAACGTGTCTTTTTTCAAGGGAACCTCTTTATTAGTTAATGGTTTCGAGCGGCTGGTGGTTACCACGAACAGGTCGTGCCACGCCTGATGGAGCTGCCCACTTCACGCCGTTAGAGATGACGCGGCGAACAATCGGATGATAGTAAGTCGGATACGTTTCATGTCCTGGACGGAAGTAGAAAATTTTGCTTTGCCCCCGACGGAAGGTGCAGCCGCTGCGAAATACTTCCCCGCCTTCGAACCAGCTGACGAAGATGAGCTCGTCCGGAGCGGGAATGTCGAAGTGCTCGCCATACATTTCCTCCGGCTTAAGCTCGAAAAATTCGGGAATGCCTTCCGCGATCGGGTGAGAAGGATCTACGGTCCAGATACGCTCCTTTTCATTCGCTTCGCGCCATTTCAGATCGCATCCGGTTCCCATCAGCTTCTTGAAGATTTTCGAAAAATGTCCGGAATGCAATACAACTAATCCCATGCCGTTCAACACGCGTTCGTGTACGCGATTGACGATATGATCGTCCACTTCATCATGGGCCATATGTCCCCACCAGATTAGCACGTCCGTGTTGTCGAGCACTTCTTGCGTCAACCCATGTTCCGGCTCCGGCTGGGTTGCCGTACGAACCGCAAAGCCTTGTCCCTCAGCCTCCAAGCCCGCCGCGATTACTGCGTGAATGCCGTTCGGATATACGCTGCGGACTTCCTCGTGAATCTGCTCATGCTTGTATTCGTTCCATACGGTAACTCTTACCATTGTCCATCTCTCCTAAGCGTTAATCGGCAATGAGCCAGATAACGAAGATTACGATCATTGCCGCCTGTAAAATGATTTTGACGATCATGCTGCTAAACAACCCGACCAAAGCGCCCCAAGCTACTTTTAACGCGCGATTCATCGACGAACCGTGCAGCAACTCCCCGATCACGGCTCCCGCAAGGGGCCCGATAATGAGACCGAAAGCCGGAATGACGAACGGACCTATGATAATACCGATCGTACTTCCAATGACGGATGCCCGAGAGCCTCCGTATTTCTTGACTCCCCAAGCGTTAACCAAATAGTCCGCTACGAAGAGCACAACGACGATAATCGTCTGAAAGCTCCAAAACCAAAAGCCGAAAGGCTCGAACGTGAAAATCCACCCATACACGAAAAATGCCGCATATATGGCTAATGCTCCAGGCAAAATCGGGAAAATTGCTCCAGCCATCCCCAGCGCGAATAGAGCCGCGATGATCAGCCATCCCAATATGTCCATTAGAAAATCACGCCCTCAGCACATAGTTTTGGATGACCTCAGCTACGCCGTTCTTCTGATTGCTTCCCGTTATTACATTCGCGGCTAACTTCACTTCATCCTGCGCGTTGCCCATTGCCACGCCTAGCCCTGAAGCTCTGATAGCCGCGATATCGTTCATGCTATCGCCCACCGCAACAACTTCGGACATGTCGTAGCCGCGCATACGGCACACTTCCATCAGCGCTGACGCTTTGGAAACGCCTTGCGCATTGATTTCGATATTGTGGGGGGAAGAATTGCTTAGCTCAAGCCCCTCCCAAGTTTGGATCTCATTGAGTATAGCGCTAAGAATCGGTGCATCCTCGGTATAATACCCGAATTTTAGCCAATTACGAGCGATCGTATCTCCGACCCAACGTTCCTTGTTATAAATGTCCTCTGTCGTATACGCCCAGAACCAGACATCGTAACGCTCAGCAAGCGCATGCAGCTTCATGATTTTGTCTGAATCAAGCAAAGTGCGTTGATGCAAAGCATGGGGCTTCGTCCAGATTTCTCCTCCGTTGACCGTAATCATCGGAGTATCCAAACCGAGCTGCTCTGCAAAAGGAAGGGCGCTCGGAAACCCGCGTCCTGTAGATACGCACACCGTAACTCCAGCCTCAATGGCATGTTTTACCCATTTCGCATTCATTTCGCTAATTTCACTTTGTTCGTTTAATAACGTACCATCCAAATCCAAAGCTAATAGTCGATATTTCCCCATCTGATAAGCCAATTGTTCAACTCACTCCCTGCTGCCGTCATCCCTACCCTATTTCAACGTCATTCTATCACATTTTGACACGGGAATTAAAATTAACTTCGGATCATAAATCAAAACCGCCTTCAAAACAAAGGCGGTTTGTTCATATGCTCCATTATTGGTTTTGCAAAGTCGTCATATTTGTATTATTTGTTACAGGTGCTGCAGGTTTCCGGGGAGTTCCCGTCAGTCCGACTTTCTCATCGTAGGCATCGAAAATTTTCCGGGCGATCGGTGCCGCTCCCCAACCGCCGTATCCGCCATCAGGAACGACTACGGCTACAGCGAGTTTAGGATTTTTTGCCGGAGCATAGGCGATAAATACGGCATTCTCAACCCGGGGACGGTTGCCGACATCCTGCTGAGACGTTCCGGTTTTACGAAGAAAGGTGTACTGAACGCCTTCGAAGCCTGTTACTTTAACTTGCGCCATCCCTGCTTCGATCGCATTCCAATAAGAATCCGGGAAATCGACGGTATTCAGCACTTCAGCCTGGTATGGCTGTGTCACGTTGTCGTTAACATCCTTGATTACGTCAACGAATTGCGGTCTCATCCTCTTACCGTGACTGGCGAGCGTCGCTGCATATTGCGCAAGCTGCAACGCCGTATATCTTCCTTGTTGTCCCCATGCGGCCCGAATAAGAGCTGATTGAGTGCTCGCCTTCTCGGCCTCGTGGTAATAATCCACCACACCGGCCGATTCGCTCGGCAATCCGCTTCCCGTCGTTACTCCAAGACCGAATTGCTTCATGTAGTTATCCCAGACGTCTACCCCTTCTACGTTCCCTTTATACTTGCGATAAAGTTCATTGCCGACCATTGCGGACATGAACGCATTCGAAGATTTCGCAATTGCCGACGTAGCATTAAGTGGTCCGTTTACCGCGTTGCTGGCATTGCTAACCCTTACTTTATGGCCTTCTTTACCGAATTCGAAGTACCCAATGTCATTAAACATTGTGTGGGTGTTGAACAGCTTTTCGTTCAAGCCAACCAAAACAGACAACGGTTTCTGCGTCGAACCTAGATAGACTAGCGAGGATGGGTGATTTTTCCGTTCTTTGTCATCAGGGTAAGGAGGATACACTTCCTTAATCGCACCGTTATACTGGAAAAATTGGATTTGTTCCAAGTCCTTCGTGCTTATACCGCCCTGCCAGACGCTTGGATCGTAATCGGGCATGCTTGCCATCGCTACCACTTTCCCGGTATCGACCTCCATCGCTACGGCGTAGCCCGTCGTTGCTTTCGTATTTTCAAATTGTTTACTCGGTGACGTGCGGATCAACTGAAGCTGATCCATAATCGCCTGTTGTGCGACTATTTGAATATCTTTATTGATGGTCAAATATAAATTTTCGCCCTTAATCGGCTTCGTCAACTTCATCGGACCGATAATCTCGCTCTGGTTATTTACTGGATATTCCTTTACGCCATTGCGTCCTCTCAGCTCGTCTTGGTACATGAGCTCGAGACCGTCGACTCCGACCTCTTCCGTGGAAATATATTTAAGCGTGCTATCCGTTTGCTCATTATTGATATCCTTGTACTTCTCCAACTTGCTTGCCCCGCTCAGCTTTTTCATGTAGCCAACAAGTTGTACGGCGACTTTGTCTTGACTATATTGCCGAATGCTCTCCTCGACGACATCAATGCCTTTGAACTGATCACGATGTTCGGAGAAATAAGCGACTTCTTCTTTGGTAAGCCCGGATTTGATCCTACGCGGCTGGTATGAGTAATGGACGCTGCCGTTAAGGTCCATATCATCGAATACGTCTTGCGCCGTAAGCTTCTTGGCGTTCTTGGCACCATACTTATCGAATATTTCGACCATGCTTGCCGCTAACGCTTTCCCATCTGCCTCCTTCATTTTCATGTCCAATGTATAATACAACGATTGCGTAGAGACGGAATATGCGATCGGAGTTCCGTTCGAATCGTAAATATTACCTCGGATCGGGGGCACTGAGACTTGCTTGGAGCCAATTTCATGTTCCTTAGCCCTCAGAGAATCACCTTCGACGAATTGCAGATAGGCAAGCCTTACGATCAATAAGGAAAATATGAAAAAAGTGAAAAAGAAAAAGACGTTGAGTCGGAAGCTGAAATGCCTCCGGTTTCTTAATTCTCGTTTCTGGGCTTCTTCCGTTAAGTTATTGCTCACCCCGTTAATCCTCCTTGCCGTATATGCGTATCGCTAAATCCGGGGGAGTCAAACCAATTCCCCGTCTTTGCCCATGTCGAATCGAGTGGAATCCACTTCTGCTGCTTCGTCAAATAAACTTCGTTCCAAGCGTGAGGACCATACCCGCCGCGACCATCATAACCTAGTCCGGTAACGACCCTTACATCCAAATTGACGGACCGGGCCATCGCCGCATACAGGCGGGCATAATCGATGCATACTCCTTTGCGGGTTGCGAAAGTTTGCTCCGGGTTCTGCTCCCGCCAATCTCCCTTTTCCTCATAAGCAACGACCTTGTCGTTATCATACGAGATTCTGCTGCCTATCCAATCATACAGCGCGCGTGCTTTCGCTTCATCATCGGGCTTGCCTTCAGTTACCGATGCTGCAGCCTGCACGATATTAGCAGGAAGGTCCGCGTCGATAACGTCATAGCGTTTCTGCCATAACTGATCCAACTCGCTCGTCATCGCTTGCGCGAAAACAGGCAATTTCTCCTCGAAAAGTTTTCCGGTTGCCGGTCGTATAACTTGCGCGGCAACCTCCCTGTACAAACCGGATTGTCCGATATAATCAGTGAAAGGCCCTTGCGGAAATAATGCGCAATACGCGAAGAGTACCGCCGTAAACAGCAATGCCCTGCCTGTTCCTAGCGCTGCGCCGATTACGCCGCCGATCGACCGGCTGACCGTTCCCCCTGTCGGTACGATGGAAAACGGAAACGAGATGACAGAAGCGACTAGCCTCGTCGCAAGCCCCGTTAAAAGCCGAACGATCGTATGGAACACGAGAAACAAGGCAGAAAATCGGAGTAACGGCAAATCGCGCAGTCCTGACAACGCGGTATAGCCGAATTGGGCGAAGAAAGAAGCGTCCGCCTTAGGGCGCACTAAATCTCGTTCAATAAGCCAATCCTTAAGATAGGGGGATACCGAAGAAGCAGCTACTGCAGACAGGATTATCACGATTACGGACACGATCGCGCTAACTAGAAAAAACAACAGCTGTTTAACCGAGCCCGAAGCCCCTCGCCGGATTCCCTGATACAAAGAAAACGCCACTACCGCCAACAAAATCCATGTTACCCAATTGGCATCGAAAATCGTCCATCCGTCGCCGCTCATCTGACTTATTTAGCCGAAGCTCGCGACTGAACGACAAAATCGCGCACCGCGCCTTCCATCTTCCAAGTGCCTAAGGATATCCCTCTAAGCTTAACGGTTACTTCCCCGGAATTGGGTACTCCGTCAAGCTCCAGGTTCGTTGACTTAATCGTATAAGAGCCATCTTCGTTGTTGACGTACTTCGCATCTTTAGCTTCCCTAGCCATCGCCTTGATTGCTTGATCCTTCAATTCGTCGGTCACTTTTGTGCCGATCTCGCCCAGATCTTTAATGCTGTAGCCTCCGTAAGTTACAATCCCGATGATAATGGCGGCAACCAGCACCCATTTGAGCACGGTTTTGACTAATTTCATAACGACAAATATAGCAACGATAGCGATAGCTACTACAACCCAATGGTCCTTTACAAACTGAACCCATACATCCGGATCGAAATTCATATTTTTCCCCCACATACAGTCTCAAACCGAGCACAACAATGCTCCTATTATACCTTAATGCCCTATAACCCGTAAACGACCGTCATAACCACGACCTAAGACACGTACAAGTAGGATAGGCCGTACATACGGACGAGGGATACGATCCCAGCACAAGGAGGTAGTGACCAATGAAAACAGCCATTTGGCTTTATTTATTTTTGTTCGTCGCTTTTTTCGATCTTCACGCCCAATATCCTATGCTTACCCCTTTTGCCGTTTCCATGGGGGCTGCGCCCTCATTTATCGGATTGGTGATGGGAATGTATTCGCTCACCCATCTTCCAGGCAATCTCATTGCCGGCTTTGCAGTGGACCGTTATGGCAGCCGGATCTTCATCGCGGCCAGCCTAACCGGCGCAGGGATTTTGCTGCTTTTCCAATCACACGTGACTAACCCTTGGCAGTTGCTCTACATTCGCTCTATAAGCGGATTCGTCTTAGCCTTCCTGTCTCCGGCTTGCATGTCGCTGCTCGCTAGGCTTGCGAGGGATCACATCCACCAAGGGAAGCTGATGGCCGGCAACGGCCTTGTTCATACGATCGCTTCCGTCGTCTCTCCGGCAGCAGGCGCCTATTTAGCCGCAACGATCGGTTTCAGTCAGTCGTTCGCGATATTGGGCTGGATACTTCTCGTTACCGGAATAACATCCGTTTGGTTCGTGAGGGAACCCGCCCGAACGCCGGAAGAAATCGCAAACATGCAAAAAAAACCGCTCGCACAGTCACCCAGCATCGACGTTAAAGAAAACTCATCCTCTGGATTCCCGTGGTCCATCTTCTCGCTTCCGATCGGACTTGCATGCGCCCAGGGCATCTTGGCCTTTGAATTGCCCTTGCGCGGCACGGGCAGCGCATCGATCATGACCACAGGCCTTTTGTTCTCGATTGTCAGCCTCGGCGCTCTTGTAACGCTCGGCTTACTCTTTCTTAATCGCTACTTGCCTTATTCGCGTACGATCATTGGCGTCCTGCTGCTTGCGATCTGTTATTACGGTTTGGCCTCCGATTGGCCAATCCCGCTTCTTATGCTGCTTTTCATCGTCGGGATGGCAAAAGGAGTCATCTTTCCGGCTATGACCTCTTTCCTGCTGCAGTTAAGCGGCCCGACGCGCTATGGAAGGACCTTCTCGCTATTGTCCATCTCCCTTTCGATCGGTTCGTTCCTTGGACCGGTTATAGCGGGGGCGGTAAGGGATTATTTTTCGCCCTATTTCATTTCCTTTCTCGCTCTTATGATCGCCCTTGTTTTCTTGTTCCCGCGTTCTTCCTTTCATGCCAATTGGAATACGCGTTCATCAGCGCCTCCTGTCTCAGGTTCATAATGCCTAGCCTGGAGAGATTCGTTCATTACTTAACAAAACTGGGTACTCGCACACGTCAAGGATGGGATGTGGGCATATCATGCTATGTGGCCTACGCCCAAATCCGGCATCACGCGGTTATCGGCTCAATCTTGGCTGCATAAGAGGGGTGACGGACATGTCCCAATGCGGATGCAGTTGCGCAGGCGGCGGCCATGGTATGACGACGACAATGACGATTGTTTTGTTCATTTTACTAGTAATCGTGTTGCGCGCATGCTAAGGATTTGCGGTGCGCCACATAGACGGGCCGCTCTGCTTGCGGCCCTTTTGCATTCTAGCTCAATAAATTCCGCAATAGTGGTACAATACATATCTAGTCAAGTAAAACGGCCCTTATCACGGAGGATCTCGCAATGGATGTAGCCATTATCGTCGAAGGGAAAAACGACA
Source organism: Cohnella silvisoli (assembly GCF_021190915.1). Classification (GTDB taxonomy): domain Bacteria; phylum Bacillota; class Bacilli; order Paenibacillales; family Paenibacillaceae; genus Cohnella; species Cohnella silvisoli. Next base: position 179,549 of record NZ_JAIOAP010000010.1, on the reverse strand, counting down.
AAAGCCGTCTCTCCCGTGTTCTTTCTTCCGAAATTCCGATACATTGCACCTTTGGCACGCTTAATACGAATCGCATTGAAGCGTTAAGAAAAGCCGTCGGCAACAGCCAAGTGTATTTGTTTACCGATCCTGACGCATCCGGTCGCAGAATCCGCGGCGTGCTGCGCGATGTGTTTCCGGACGCGGAACATATCTATACCCGCCGCGGCTATAGCGGTGTTGAGGGTACTCCTGAAGAATATCTCATTCAACAGCTGGAGAAGGCGGGGCTGGAGGAATATATTTTGTATCCCGATCCTTCGGCTGTATGGATCGAGGAATAAGAAAAGCGAGTAAGGCTGCCTGCTTTGCAGCCTTACTCGCATTAAATGATCATTTTATCCATTTCCGAACTTCATCAACCGGTAATTCAATTATCTCAGCTACCTCTTCCGGTGAAAAACCTTTTTCAAGAAGTTTACGCGCGACAAGCCGGTTTGCCTTTTCCATGCCCTTTTCCATGCCCTTTTCCATGCCCTTTTCCATGCCCTTTTCCATGCCCTTTTCCATGCCCTCTTCAATACCTTCTTCATAACCCCAACGTTTCCAGGCTGGCATTAATTCCATAATCGTCGCACCTTCCTCCGGGTTTTCTTCATTTATCGCGCTTAGAAGCGCATCGTCTTCCTCTTTATTCGGCTGAAAATACAGGTCGGCCACCGACATAATGAGCGCCAATCGAGCAGCATCCAATTTCTTGTCTAACCGTAAGATCATCCGTAAGTATGCAAGCCGCATCTCTTTCTTGTCTTTGTTATTATACCCCATTTTAGCCAATAAAGCAGCAGCTATAGGATTATCGGATTCGATGAACCGCCGCCAATCCTGCTTCCGTAATTCCACCTTCAGAAACTGAAATCGAAGGATATCATGCTCCGGAATTTGTATCTCTAACGTATCTGGTTCATCCCGCATTTGGTTAAATGTAAATATTGCTATAGGAATAATAATTTTATGTTCTTTCCGATGGCGTTCGAAAAGTCGGCTAAAATATATAAACATCCTTTCTCGGAAATATTCCTGCGAGTAAGATTGCGGTTCCAGATGTATAAGTACATAAGCATCCAGAGATTTGTATCGGGTTTCAAGCAGCAGATCCAAGCTGCGAGCTTCCTCTCCTACGATATCCACTAGCAATTCTTGCATGAGAAAACGGGTATGGGTATGATCTAGAAGCCGGTCGAGTTCAGGAAAAAACAGCTCGATAAATTCCGCGAAAAAAGTTTGCAATAGCTTCTTGAAGGCTTCGTCGTGCGGTACATTCGTCGTGTCACCCATTCAATCTCTCCTTTTTCATCGCTGATAATCAACTTTTCCTCCATGCGGCTTTTGCTGTCCGAGGACACAAAAAAAAGCCGCTGCATCCCCTAACAGCATGGGATGAGCGGCGTGTGCTTCACGTCCGAATATTTGGTTGATGCTGATTATAACATTTACTGTAAATGAATTCTACAGCAAACTTTCAATCTTCTTGGCCATGTCTTTAGCGGTCAAGTTTTTGTCGCCTTGTTCGAGATAATCGTTAAGCGAGATCCAATCGCGAATTTGTCCATCCTTGTCGAGCAAGACGATCAGGTTCATGTGACCGAAGTTACCTTGGTCGTCTTTGGTTACCAGAATCTCGTATTTCCGGGCTAATGCAGCCGTCTCTTTCTCGTCTCCCCGCAGAAACTTCCAACCGCTTGGATCCGCATTAAAGCGTTTCGCGTACTCCTTCAGTACCTCCGGCGTATCGTGAGTCGGATCGATCGTGACTGATAGAAACTCCACCTCATCTCCGAATACTCCATCCTTCTTCAGAACATCCTGAACTTGCGACATCAGGAAGGTGGTCGGAGGACATACGTCCGGACAAGTCGCGAAGAAGAAATAAAGCAATCGCGCTTTCCCGTTCGTTCCGCTAAGCGTTACGTTCGCTCCGTCGCTATCCGTATACGAAAACTCCGCGCCTTTGCCTTGAACAGGCAGCTCGTCCTTCTTATTCTGCTGCATATAAATGTAATAGCCCATCACCAGGCACAATGCCAAGACGAATAATGAGAAGCCGTAACGTCGCAGCCACGACCGTTGCGGCTTGTTTTGCGCTGCGGGTTGCTGGGTCTGTTCTTCCATTGGCTGATCCATAGCAATTTACACTCCGTTCGTATCCAGTATCATCGTTAGAAACATAATCATCAAGTAGTTAATCGATATCATAAAATCGGCCTTCGCCCATTTCTCGTCATCCTTCGCGCGCAGCCCGGAAATCGCGTGAACAAACCAAACGATCGCTATGCCGACAGATAAGACAAGGAAGTAAATGCCCACGTAATCATAGTAATACATGAGGACGGAAGCGGGAATGAGCAGCACGATATACGGAAGCATCTGCCATTTCGTACGGGTAACGCCTTTAACGACCGGAAGAAGCGGAAATCCCGCGGCCCTATATTCTTCCATGCGCCTAATCGCAAGCGACCAGAAATGAGCGGGCTGCCATAGGAATAGCAAAGCGAACAATATCCAAGCGCCTGCGTCCACTTCATTGGAAACCGCGCAATATCCAATAACAGGAGGCATTGCGCCGGAGATTCCTCCTATCGAGGTGCTCCAGGTAGAGCTTCGCTTTAGCCACATCGTATAGACGACTACATATACGAACATCCCCAACAAACCAAGCCAACCCGTCAACGCGTTTACCAAAACGAATAGAACGATTAATCCAACAATGCCTAACACGACCGCATAACCAAAAACGAATCGCGGCGTCATCCTATTTTGCGGAAGCGCGCGATCGCGGGTTCTCGCCATTTTCAAATCCAGTTCCCGATCTAAGTAGTTATTGAAAACGCACGAGGAAGCCATCGTTAACGCGGATCCGAGCAGCATCCATATTAAAGGCCAGATAGCGATATCCCACTTGGATGCCACCCAGTAACCACCGAATGCCGCAATTAAATTCAAACGAATAATACGCGGCTTGGTGAGGGCCACAAGATCTTTAAGCACGGAGTTCCTCCTTAATGTCAGAGCAGAGCAGCAACACCTAACGTTTGTTCAATGATACCGCAAATCTTCAAGCATTGACAATGTTCGCCACCCGGAGTTCATGAAATCGCCATTGCCTGTGAACAAGGTGCGAACGCCGGTAAAAACAATTGTTACCCTGTCACACAATTCGGGCGCATGAAATACACTGTATTGCGACAATCGCCTAATGCCAAAGTCAATAGCGTGGGCGACTTGAATAAGGAAGGGTGGCATGTGAATTGGCCGTCATTAAGGCAAACAGCGAGGATGTAAAAACGTTGGCCCGGCTCATGCGTGCGGAAGCCGAAGGCGAAGGCGAACTCGGAATGCTTATGGTCGGCAACGTTGTCTTATTTCTACCAAAAAGCCCGAGACAAGGATATTAGGCTCGCCCAACGTGCTATCAACGGGGAGCGTCAATATCCCGCTTCCAACGCCTTGTGGTATTTTCGTCCAGTCGGCGCCTGTCCCGATACCTGGTACGATCAAGCGGGCACGGGAAGATACAAATTGCATTGTTTCTTTGCCCCTACTCCGGAAGATTGTCCGCAAGTTTATTAATTCAAGGGAGGATTTACAATGTATAACAACAAAATGCCTTGGCCGGCATACCCGCAAACCCAAGCTGCGGGATCGATGATGCCTATGAGCATGCCCAACATGACAATGATGCAGCAAGGGATGGTTCCCCCGCCTGTCACAAGCGGAATGCCTATCACTCAGGCCGGAGTAACTTTACCCGGAGTACCCATGCAGGAAGAATCTTACGTAGAGAACATTCTTCGTATGAACCTTGGCAAAGTCGCGACTTTGTATATGACCTACGAGAACAATTCCGAGTGGAATGCCAAAATATTCAAAGGCGTGCTGGAAGCGGCCGGTCGTGACCACATTATCATTAGCGATCCCGTTACGGGCAAACGCTACTTGCTGCTTACGCTTAACCTGGACTATATCACATTCGACGAGCCCATCAATTACACGCTTCCGTTCGGCACGATGCCTGGGTCCCGGTAATCGTTACCGGGCGAAAAGTCCATATCCGCAAGCCTTCCCGTCCGCCTTTAACCCACTTTTCCATCTCATTCCAAGAACGCCCATCGCGGCGTTCTTTTTCGATTTCAGCCGCATCTTCCACCGTGTTTACGGTCACTATTTCTACATATACTCCGGGCTGTCCCGTATTTTCCAACAATTGGATTCCGCGCCACCGCTCCGGATTGGATTGGATCCAAGCAACGAAAGCATCTCGGTGCAAATCCGGGATGACGTATTCACAGAAAAGAACCACTTTCCTCACTACTTTCTTTCATAATTTGACGTCCAGAAGACCATACTGAAGCAATAAAGGGGGCTGAGTTCGTCATGGACACCGGCACGCATTTCGTGTTCGGCTTAGGATTAGGCGGGTTGGCGTTGATCGACCCTGAAATCGCTTCTCACACCTATGGACCCGTCGCCATACTTATTGGCACGATCGCAGGCTCCAACGCTCCGGATCTGGACGGCTTGCTGAGATTCAAAAGCAATGCCGATTATATCAAAAATCACCGAGGGTTGTCCCATTCTTTTCCTGCAATCGTGGGTTGGGCCGCTCTGATCACGACAGCTGTCCATTTGCTTTTCCGAGAAATTCCTTGGTGGCACATCGGTTTCTGGGTATTGCTCGCGGTTATTGTCCACGTGCTGTCGGATCTGTTCAACTCCTATGGCACGCAAGCTTTTCGCCCTGTCAACCGTCAATGGGTTGCGTGGAATATCATCCATATTTTCGACCCGTTTATTTTCTCCGCCCATTTGCTCGCTATTCTGCTGTGGTTATCGGGTATCGCGACTCCGCAAGCTGTCTTCCCGGTCCTTTATGTTTTATTAGCCGTATATTACGGCTGGAGAACGCTGGTCCATCGAAGGTTGTCACGACAAATTCCGAAGCAAGACCCGGATGGGCGGCATGGAGATCGTTATACGCTGCTTCCGACCATTTCGCTGTACCGTTGGAATCTTGTGAGGTTATCCACCGATTGCACTTTCGGCGTCGGCGAATGGGATCATGGGAAGCTCAGATGGGTCGACGTGCTGAAATGCGACGAACATCCCGCTATTGATGCTTCCAAGCAAAGTGCCGATGTACAGGCTTTCCTGAGCGTTACCCCGTTTCCTTGCGGGCACGTAAAGCAGCAATCTTGGGGTTTTGAAGTGCGATGGGTCGACATCCGATATCGTTACCGCAGGCAATATCCTTTCGTCGCGGTTGTTCTGATGGATCTATCCTTCGCCCCGCTTCAATCGTATGTGGGATGGCTAAGCGATGAACGTTTGGAAAAACGGCTTCGCATGAATACGTACTAATTTATATAGCGGGAAGCCTCATTCGCAGGCTTCCCGCTTGACGTTTGTTAGCCATAAGCGCACAATATGAAAAGCCCGAGGCTAGCCTCGGGCTTTCGGTGCCGGACAATCATGTCCTTAGCGACCGGATAGTTGTTGCTCGGCCATTTGAACAAGCTTCTTGGTGATATAACCACCGAGCGAGCCTGCATCGCGGGATGTTACGTTGCCGTAATATCCGTCAGCCGGAATTTGTACACCTAAGGATTGAGCTGCTTCTGCCTTCATGCTTTGCAATGCTGCTTTGGCTTGAGGGACGACAAGCTGGTTGCGTCCTCCGCTTTGATTCGCTGCCATGAGTAAATTCTCCCTTCGCCTAGATAATTGGTTTGCAAGCTTGCCAACTTAGTATGCTAGAAACGAAGAAAAATATGCTTGGATTTAACGATATTTCAGAACACATGTATTTCATTAGAGGAGGTGAAGTTATGAGCAAATCTCTTTCGCTTTTTTTCGCGGTTGCTTCCGTCGTTCTCATGCTCGCTACCGCTTTCTCCCTCAGCCACAATGGCTGGCTTGCGCTAATGTTCAGCTTTCTTACGCTTGCCATGATCGCTTTCGGATTCGTTGTTAAAGCGCGTCTGCGAAAAAAACCTCCAACACCTTAGTGCGCCCGCGGCAAGAAACCCATCGCTTCTTTTACTTCGCGCAGCGTTATTTCCGCAACCGTGCTGGCTCGTTCCGCGCCTTCGCGCAATATGTGATGGATTTCGCCGGAAGACCTTATATCCGCATATTTATTTTGAAGCGGCTCTAAAGCCTGAACGACGACTTCCGCCAAATCCTTCTTAAAAGCGCCGTAACCTTGGCCATCGTAAGTGGTTTGAACTTGCTCAAGCGTCTGTCCGGAGCATTGCGCGAATATCGTCATCAGATTGCTGACCTCGGGTTTGTTCTGCACGTCGTAAATAATTTCCCGACCCAAGTCCGTTTTGGCTCGGGATATTTTTTTGCGAATTTCGTCAGGTGAATCCAGAAGAGCAATGAAGCTGCCGACGTTGGGGCTGCTTTTGCTCATTTTCTTGGTACCATCATCCAGAGACATAATGCGTGCTCCGACTTTCGGAATGAATGGCTCGGGGATGACAAATGTTTCTCCGTACCTGTAATTGAAACGGCCTGCAAGATCGCGGGTAAGCTCCAAATGCTGCTTCTGGTCGTCGCCGACGGGAACAAGATTTGAATTGTAGAGCAGAATATCTGCCGCCATAAGGGACGGGTATACGAACAGGCCGGCTCCGACGGCATCCTTGCCTTCTGATTTGTCCTTGAATTGCGTCATCCGTTCCAGTTCGCCCATATACGTCATCGTCGTCAGCAACCAGCCGAGTTCCGCATGTGCAGGAACATGGGATTGCATGAAAATCGATGCTTGCGCCGGATCAAGACCGGCGGCTACGAAGAGCGCTGCCACCGCTTCGCTTTGCTCTCGAAGCGCCGCCGGCTCCTGCGGTACCGTGATCGCGTGCAAATCGACTACCATGAAAAAACAGTCATGTTCATGCTGCAAGGCGACAAAATTTTTCATTGCGCCGATGTAATTTCCTAACGTCAGCTTGCCGCTTGGCTGAATCCCGGATAGTACGCGTTGTTTAGCCATCCTAATCGAACCCCTTTTTTACGATTTTTTTGGAAAACAAAAAAAGGCCTCCTCCGCAAGGGACGAGAAGCCGTGGTACCACCCTTATTCGTATTACGGCAATCACGCCCGCAATACCTTCGGTTCCGTTAACGGGGAACAGTCGGAGAGCATAGGACGAGTCGCATCGGTTTAACTTCATCTTGGCATGCGGCACAATCGTTTCGCTCTCGGCTCCAAGATCCATTCGGCAAGGCCCGCGCACCGGCTTCCAGCAATTACCGGCTCTCTGGGAGCGCTTATTCCTTGCGTACTTGTTCTCTTCATCGCCGTATATGACTTTAGTTACTCATTATACCCCTAGCTAACGCATTGTCAACCGCCACGACGAAGTGTCCTTTATCAAATTTCTATGTTCTGATTTACCCTAATACAAGCATAAGCTATAATAATCGTAATGATTACAATAAGTTGCAAGGAAGTGGACCGGTGCCCAATACGATAATGCGCCTTGGGACGGCTGCCGCTACGCTTGGGTGCGCGGCGCTTTTGGCGCTTATATTTTTCGGAAGAGATATTTCGCAATGGAGCTTTGATCTCGCAAGGCTTCAAACGTTCAAAATCGTTTTTCTAAGCATAATACTGGAAGCCTTGCCTTTCCTGCTGGTCGGAGTGTTGGTATCTGCGCTTCTGCAAGCTTTCGTATCCGACAAACTCATCCAGAAGATAACTCCCCGCAATCCGATCGCGGGCGTGCTCTTCGGCAGCTTGCTCGGCATAGTCCTTCCCCTTTGCGAATGCGGCATGATCCCCATCGTGCGCAGGCTGCTCCGCAAAGGATTGCCCGCTTACATAGGCCTTATTTATATCGTTGCCGGCCCGATTATTAACCCTATCGTCTTCGGCGCAACAATTGCCGCTTTTCGGACAAACAGGGACTTGGCTTATTCGCGCTTTTATTTAGCCTTTTTGGTATCCGTTGCCTTAGGACTTATCTTGTACTACTTTATGAAACGGAACCCTCTCAAGCCCGAACAGCAACAAAATCATCACGAACATAATGAACATGAGCATCACGCGCATCACGAACATGAACATCACAATCATAGCCACATGCACCTTCATGAACATAATCAGAATGGTGGCATGTTGAAACGTTTGACGGATATACCCGCCCATGCCGCCGAAGAATTTTTCGATATTGGGAAATATCTTATTTTGGGTTCATTCATTACCGCCATATTGCAAACTTTCGTCGCCCGAGCGTCTTTCGCAGCCGTTGCGGACCATGAGCTGCTATCTCATCTATTCATGATGGGCTTCGCCTACGCGTTGTCGCTTTGCTCCACCTCCGACGCTTTCGTAGCCGCATCCTTTAACCATATGTTTCCTCCGGCCGCGTTGCTGTCCTTCCTTGTATTCGGGCCAATGCTGGATTTGAAGAACACCCTCATGATGCTTGCCGTTTTCCGCAAACGGTTCGTTCTGAAATTCAGTATTCTAATCGCATTGCTCGTCTTGATAGGCTCCATTCTGTTCGATCATCTAGGTTTCGTATAAGGAGGAAAGCCCAATGAGAAAAAAAACGGCGGCCGCTACGGCAGTCCATTATGCGGCAAGGGCTATCCTGCTGGCAGGATTCGCCTTCTATATCGTTCATCTTGTCCAATCCGGCACGCTGAATCTCTATATCGCCAGCCGGATGCAATTCATCGTTAAATTGTCCGCCCTAGGTATGTATGCAGTCGCCGCTCAGCAGTTATATGCCGCTATTCGAGCATGGTTCGATAGCAGCAAACACGTTCCTTCCTGCGATTGCAATCATGAGATGCCTTCGACTTGGGGCAAAAGCTTGCTGCTTTATGGTTGGTTCGCCGTTCCGTTAATTATTGGATTTACAGTTCCGGATGGACTGCTTGGAAGCAGCATGGCGTCAGCCAAAGGCGTACAGTTCACGCCGCAGCAGATCGTCCAGCCTAAGTCGGACCTTCCAACCATAGAGGTTGAATCCGAATCAAGAGATACGGCCTCGCCTTCCGCGACGAAATCCGGTACGCAGATTGAGGAAGCCGCGCTCGATATTTTATTTCCTTCCGACCAATTTACGGAGAGCTACGCCAAATTCGGCAAACAGCTTGTCAAACAGGACCTGATTCAGGTCAAGGAAAAGCAATTCATCGAGACGTTAACGACGCTTGATTTGTACCGGACCGCCTTTATCGGGAAAACCATTCAGATAAGCGGATTCGTTTACCGCGAAGACTCGATGGGGAAACAGCAATTCGGCATAAGCAGGTTCGCGATTTCCTGCTGCTCGGCCGATGCTTCACCCTACGGAGTAATGGCCAATTTCGGCAAAGCTGACACGTTTACCACCGATGAATGGATTACGGTTACCGGAAAACTCGGCACCACGATGTACAATGGCAACGAGATTATTCAGATCCAAGTCAACAAAGCCGTCAAGATTACTCCCCCTAAAGACCCTTACGTCACTCCAGACTTAGACTTCGGTTTGGAGTAAGACGGGAATTATGTCCTTACATGAATAAAGCCGGCATGCTCTTAACGAGTATGCCGGCTTTCGATTATGTAGATTGCTATTCGTTAGATGCTTCCCTGCGATCTCGTTTTTTCGGAGAAAACCGGAACATCAAGTTGGCCATGTTGTAATTGGATTCGAACTGAACGCTTACGAAAACTTGCCCTTGCTTTAATACAAAATCGTAAGAAATTTCTCCATGAGTCCATCCACTCTTGTGCCGGAGGGCTTCAACAGCCAAGCGCCTTAAAAGCTGAACCTGCGAAACTGACATCCCATTAAAACCCTGCTCACCATTTCCGCAATCCATTGGTAAATGGCGAATACCGAATCTTCCTACCGTATCGTCACGAATTTGCAAAACGATCGTACCTGCGGTCAATCCCCTCAGTTCACCACCCAATTTCTCCAATGCCACATCCACTTGCCGAGCTAAAGAAACCTGTTCCAAAGTCATCATTCTCCTCCTTTGTGCTTATTACTCATATTTTCTAGGTATTACCTATTACGACTTCAGGCTCATTATAATTGAATATTTTGAATACTTCAACCATTTTGTCTAATTTTGGTTTATTTTGTAATCTGGTGATCTGTTTTTATGAAAAAAACCGGAAACACGCGGGCTTGAGGTTTCTCTTTACACACCTCTTTTCCTTCAAGATTTGATTTGGTCGTTACCCATAGTGCACCCAAATAATCGATTTTATCGTGTAACTTCCCCCACTAACCCCTGCTGATCAGGAATTAACCGATTTTTTCGTGTAACTCCCCACACTAACCCCCGCTGTACAGGAATTAATCGATTTTTCCGCGTAACTCCCTCCGCTAAGCTCCGCTGTACACGAATTAATCGATTTTTTCATGTAACTCCCTCCGCAAAGCTCCGCTGTACAGGAATTAATCGATTTTTTCGTGTAACTCCCCCCACTAACCCCCGCCGTACAGGAATTAATCGAATTTTTCGTGTAACTCTCAAGCCCAGCCAATCGCCCAGCTTCTTGAGAAAAATAAAACGCCGCCAGCTCCGGCAAATAGGAGCAAGCGGCGTGTGCTTCACGCGAAAAAGCCTTTATATGTGTTCACGATACCGAATTCGCAGCTGCTTGGCAAGAAAATAAGACAAAATGTTCAGAAGCTTACTTGCACAGCTCAGCGAATGATTCAACGTCCGCTACAACTCGCGCGACCGCGTCCTTCCAAAACTGAGGCTGGTCCAACGCAACGTCGAGATGGTGGGAAGCTAATTGCTCCACGGTCATAACCCCCGTGTCCCGAAGCAATTGTTCGTAACGCTTGCTGAAAGAAGCGCCTTCTCGCTCCGCTATGGCAACAAGTCCGGTACTGAACAAATAACCGAATGTGTAAGGGAAATTGTAGAAAGGTACATCGGTTAAATAAAAATGCAGTTTAGCCGCCCAGAAATGGGGATGCCAGCTTCCCAGCGCATCTCCGAACGCTTCTTTCTGCGCTGCCAACATCAGCTCATTCAATTCATCCGCTTCAAGCATCCCTGAAGACCGGCGATCATAGAAACGGGTTTCGAACAGAAATCTCGCCCGAATGTTCATGCAGAACGCAACGGCGCGTTGCAATCGATCATCGAGCAAAGCTAATTTCTCCTCATCGCTTTGCGCTCTTCGCAGCAGCGCATCGCCTACGATCGCTTCCGCGAACGTAGAAGCGGTTTCCGCGACGTTCATCGCGTATTCTTGCGCTAACGCTGGCAGCTCCTCCACTAACGCCCCGTGATAGGCATGGCCAAGTTCATGCGCTAACGTAGACACGTTCCCCGGCGTGCCCGAGTACGTCATGAATATCCGGCTTTGGCGACTAAGCGGAAAGCTAGTGCAGAAGCCTCCGGGCCTTTTGCCTGAGCGGTCTTCCGCCTCAATCCAGCTGCGTTCAAAAGCGGTTCGGGCAAGCTGCGCCATATCCGCTGAAAAATGCTGAAAAGCATCCGTTATTAAATCGGCGGCTTCATCATATGAGATCTTCGCTTGATTGGCGGCAATCGGAGCGTCGACGTCATGCCAGGACAATTTCTCCTTGCCAAAGCGATTCGCTTTAAGCTCTAAATACCGTTTAAGCGGCTCCAGACCCTCTTCTACTGCGCCCCACATCGCATCTAACGTCTCTTGGCTCATACGGTTAATACGGAGCGGTTCACGTAAAGGATCGTTCCAGCCTCTCATCCCGTAGAGCTTCAACCGAAAGCCGGCCAGCCTATTTAGCGTATCCGCGGCCAAATCGGCCTGGCCAGCCCATGCTTCCTCCCACTTGGCAGCCATCGAATCCCGTACGGCAGGCTCGGGATCGTCTAATTTGTTGGCTGCTTGACCAACGGATAAACGAACCTGCTCGCCGTTCTCCTCCCACGGAATGGAAATCCGGCCAACAATCGTATTGTAATGCTCGCCCCAGCCATGATAGCCATCGACCGAGAGCTCGCTAGCCACCGCCTCCAATGCGGGCGGTAATTTATCCTTTGCCGAATCCCGGCGTTCGTTAAGCGGGAAAAGCACCTCTGACAGCTCCGGCTGTCCGCTCCATTGTTGCCAACGTTGCTCCGGTACCAAAGCCAGCTTCGCGTCGTACAAATCCATAGATTGCTTGAAACGTGCGGAAAGCGTCTGAATCCGCTCCGTCCATGCGACCGCGCGCTTATCGCTCATCTCTTGCGAAGTCAAGCATGAAACGAAGGAATCCGCTTCCCTTAACCGGGACAATACGTCTTGAATCTTAACGGTCCATTCCGTTAATCGCTCATTATCTGCCGGATGATCTCCTTCATCCTGAAGTTCTTTCAGCAACGATGCGGCCAGCGCTTCGGATTTTTCAACGAAAGCGGCGAATGCCGAAGAAGAAGAGCCGCCGGAAAACAGCGACTCCAGGTCCCACTTTAAAGAATGTTTCATTATCCATCTCTCCGTTTCCATTGCGCTCTGCTATTTCCGTGTTGTATGTTTATAGACGTGAAAGGAGGCTTGACCGTGATCCCGTTTCGAAACACCTGGCCTTACGACATCATTAGAAATGACGTATTCGTTCAAGAATGTCCATTTTGCCGCAGCCCGCACGTTCTTCTTCCGCTAAAACCGGACGACATTAAGAGTATGTACGGAGGCGCTCGCAAAATTACACTTATTTTTCCCTGCTGCCACGGCAGTCTTCGGCTAATCGATGCGGACCAAGATTATTTGTTGGCCAATCGTCCAATCCGCGGAAAATAACTCGATATGCAACTCAACTTCCGCTTAGCCGCATCTCCTCCGGCAATTCCAATCCCTGTCCCGTCATATCTTCGCGAATATTTTGCCATTGTTCTCTTGATGCGCGAATCATCGCTCCGTCCGTGATATTCTTATCATGGATAACCCTTCCGAACCATCTTACCGCTTCATTGTATTCACCCAATCGCCTATGCAGATCCCCGATCAAGAACATAAGGCGAGCATTGCTCAAAGAATCCCGTTCCGTCTCGTATACCCGGACATAGGCGTCTTTGGCGAATTTCAGAAACCGATCCTCTTGCTCCTTCTTCCCCTCATAGCGATACAACCAGGCAATATGATGCAGCAAAGCCGCAATGACGCGGTCCTTTTCCCCAATGGCTTGGGCCGTTACTAGAGATAGCTTGTAGGATTCCATCGCTTCGGCTTGGTCACGCTCCCTGCCGTAATCCCGATGTTTCCATTGATTGCCTATCTTCTCGTAATAGGCTGTTCTTTGCTTTTCATTAATTCGTTCGTTGAAGTTTTCCGTCGTAGCGAATCCGCAGAACGGGCAAACCCGTACGACGTAAAAATCCGGATTAACGGTTTTGAAGTAGGAACAAAAGTCGGAGTCCGTTTTCACTGCCTTCTTCAGGCTTGGCCTCACGCGAGACGTTTGAAAGCTTGCTTCACAGCAAATGCATTTGACTTTAATTTGAAAAAGCGGTTCCACTAAATGGCCTCCTCATACTCTTTAAGATGGGTCGGTATTAACGAAATGATTAGCAGGGCCGGACAATCGTTCGATGACGACCTCCTGAAGCGGCTCCGGTATCGAAGTCTCGGCAAGGGCTGCGGCCATACACGAAAGCCATGCCTGAGCTCTCTCCGGCGTTATGGGGAAGGGCAAATGGCGAGCCCGCATCATCGGATGCCCGTATTCGTCGGAATACAGGGAAGGTCCCCCTAGAAACTGACTCAAAAATAAATATTGTTTCTCCATTACCGGATCGATGTCTTTCGGAAACAGAGGAGCTAATAAAGGATGCGCTTGCACTTTCGGGTAAAATCGGGTGACGATATCGCGAATGACGGCTGATCCGCCGATGGCTTCATAGAGACTGGAGTAGCTGGTCAATTTATTCCTCCTATTTCGTTCCTTGATCTAGGCAGCAAGCCCTATCCGGAATGGCCTTTTTTAAATTTCATTATATCATAAAGGGGACATTTACCTCTGTTAAAATACAAAAATCGCCCGACAGGGCGATTTGAAACCGGCAATCCGCCGACAAATAGGAATATTGGCTTACATTTCTTCTTCAGGGCTAAGCAAAGACTCCCGAATGACATATACGAAAATGCATACAAGCAATCCTGCAACGATACCAGCCATGCTCATCACCCCGGCTTCGATGAATTTGACTTCCGTGGATAACTCCTGCTTTCCTAGTTCCATTGTATCATAGTCGCAGCAGTTGTTCACGACATTTTTGCAAACGGTTACATTAATTCTTCATCCTTTTTCGAGGAACGTCAAGATTTCCCGATTCGTTACATATATTGGGACAAGAGGCTTTATTGCATGGGAGGAATTTAAGTGCGCAAGGAGCAAGAAAACAAGGAACAATCGTCCCGCTGGTATACGCTGGCAAGCGTGTTCACCCTAGGCGGAATTTCGTTATTTATTGGGTGTTTGGCAATCATCAGCCCGCAAGTCGCAATGGAAGCTTCGCTTAGGGGCGTCTCGGTTTGGTGGGAAGTATTATTCCCTGCTCTGTTTCCTTTTTTCGTTCTGTCCGAATTGCTTCTCGGGTTTGGCATCGTCCACTTGGCGGGCACATTGCTTGATCCCTTCATGCGCCCGCTGTTCCGTCTTCCGGGTGTAGGAGGCTTCGTCGTCGCAATGGGTTTTGCCTCAGGGTACCCGGTAGGCGCACGCCTAACTTCTCGCTTGATGGAGCAGAAGCTGGTCACGCGGAATCAAGGTGAGCGACTAGTAGCTATGACGACGACTTCAGATCCTATTTTCCTGATAGGCGCCGTGTGCATCGGTTTCTTCGGAAGCTTGGAAGCAGCTCCGGCGCTGGCAGTCGCTCACTATGGGGGTGCGCTTTTGCTGGGGGTTTTCTCGCATTTTCGGAAACAAGGCCATTCGTCTTTCTTAGAAACGGTACACCCTATTAAAGGCAGCAGAATCGGGGCAGCATTATCCGCGATGCACCGCGCACGTCTGGCTGACGGAAGGCCTTTCGGTATCTTGCTGCAGCAATCGCTGCAATCCTCTTTGACTTTAATGATGATCGTCGGCGGATTGGTCGTTTTTTTCTCCGCGGCTTTGGAGCTTCTCGTGCACAGCGGGTTTCTTATGTTTTTTCGCGATTTGACGGCAAGGCTGCTCCATGAGTTCGGGTTATATCCGGGTTTAGCTTCTTCTTTTGTAAAAGGGACCTTCGAAGTAACGCTTGGAGCCAAGTCTTCGGCGGCCGACACCGCAATCCCTTTGGTCGATCGGGCAGCCGCTGCCGCATTCGTCCTCTCTTGGGGAGGTTTGTCCGTACATGCCCAGGTCGCCGGATTGATGAGCCGAACGGATTGGCGGTATATCCCTTTCGCCCGAGCCCGTTTCATACATGGATTGCTCGCTATGCTGCTCGTTTATTTGGTTTGGCCCCTGTTCATGCAAAAAGAAACCATGAGTTTACCTGTGTGGGCGCAAGCCATTCCGCCTTTTCATCGGACGCTTATCCCCACGGTCGCCTGGCTTCCGCTTGTCGTCTTAACCGTCATTGCGGTTATCGTTGCGGCCGGAGCATTAGCCCTAGGTATCGCCAAGATGCGACGAGGCCGGGAAGTGTAGGATTGAATTCCCTACCGTTATTGTTTATGATCGAATCAGTTGTTAGTATTAGGGTTTAGTCGGAAGGAGCGGCCAGGTTTGAAATACGCATTGCTTGACCGGGGAGACCGATTATCCCGGGCATTATCGGAGGAATTTCATGGTTTAGCGAAAGCGCGGGGGTTCACGGAAAATGAAATATCGCCGGATATCGTCTTCTCGATCGGCGGGGACGGCACTCTTCTGCAGGCTTTCCATCGATTCAAGAACCAACTGGAACATGTCGCTTTTATCGGCATACATACCGGCCATCTCGGCTTTTATGCCGATTGGAAGAAGGACGAGCTGTCCGAATTGCTCGATTTAATGGTGTCCTCCCAGCCGCGCAAAGTTCAATATCCTTTATTGCATGTAGAAATAACGACCTCTGAGGGTAGTTCCGAATTTCTGGCGCTTAACGAGTTCACTCTAAAAAGCATCGACGGCACATTGGTTGCCGCGCTTCAGATTAACGACGAGCCCTTCGAGATGTTTCGCGGCGACGGCATCGTCATCTCCACTCCTACGGGAAGTACCGGCTATAACAAAAGCCTTGGAGGCGCCGTTATTCATCCATCCCTGGAAGCTTTGCAAATTGCGGAAATGGCTTCCATTAACAACCGGGTATACCGTACGCTAGGCTCTTCGGTCATTCTGCCGAAGCATCATCATTGCGATATTATCCCCGAACCGGACGAAGAGTTGTTCATCGGCATCGATCATCAGCTCATGCAGATGTCTGGAGTTAAATCGATTACTTGCCGAGTTGCGGAAAATAAAGTTACGTTCGCCCGGTATCGTCCCTTCCCTTTCTGGAATCGCGTAAGAGAAGCCTTCATCGGCTCGGACAAAAATAAATAAGAAATGGGCTTTCCCCTGCAGGGAGAGCCCATTTCTTATTTATAAACCTATTCTCCGGAACGGGGGTTACCGACATCCGGTCTAGGCGCCCCGTCAGGGCGATGATTCGGTTTTCCTCCGAACGTTTTGCGACGGCGATTTTTACCTGGCCAACGGCTATCGTTCCTTGCCGGATCGTGACGACCGTTGCCCGCATCCGAGTTGCGGGTATCTTCAGCTGCTCTATTTGCCGGATCATTCCCTTGCGGACGGGGTCCTCTAGGGGGATAAGACTGTTTGTTAATCGATTGGCTGCCGCCTTGACCTTGCGGCTGCGGACGACGATCGCCGCTAGACGGCACGTTATAAGAACGTCCTTGACGGGAGCTGTTTCCGCTATCCTGGCCCGGCCTGGATTGACTTCCCCGGTTCTGCACAGCAGAACCGGAGGAAACGTTCGAGCCTGCGATAGCGCTCGCGTTGCGGCGTTCGGCATCGGCCGCTGCCCTAGCAACGGCCGATATGGTTACATTCGGAGCCCGGACAGGACCGCCTGCACGCTCTTTAAGCGGCCAGCGCATAATCGGACCGCTAAAGGCGGCGGCAGTCTCGGCAACCTGCTCCCCCGTTTCATTCATAGCTAGAATAGCTTCAGGCGATTCCTCTTTGGAAATTTCCGATTCGGGCGGCAACGCGTTGCTATCCATTTTCGTCAGAACGAAGTGAGCGCATCCGAAGTTGCAATATTCATTAATATAATCGACGAAGCTGGAAATCGCGCTTTCCTTGGTGGCCCGAGGATGCCCGTCCCGATAAAAGCCCCGGAGGCGAAGCTGGTTGTAACCCCAGTCCCCGACGATATAGTCGAAACGCTCTAGTACATCGCTGTATCTTTCGCGGAATGCTTCCGGATTCCATCCGCTTTTATGTTCGTGCATAAGCGTGTATGCGTTGCCTCCAGCCATGAAAATCATGATAGGATCTCCTCCCGAAGACTCGTCGTCCTTGCTTCCGCGGATTTTACTTGCTCATGCGCATGATAAGAGCTGCGAACGAAAGGCGCGGATTCCACATGGGAAAATCCACGGTTTAACCCTTCTATTTTCAATGCCGCGAATTCGTCCGGGTGAACGTATCTCACGACTTCTAAATGCGAATCCGAAGGCTGTAAGTACTGTCCTAAAGTAAGAATGTTGCAGTCAACCGCACGAAGGTCGTCCATGGCCTGCAGGATTTCTTCGAACGTTTCGCCTAGTCCGAGCATGATGCTCGATTTGGTTGGAATGTCGGGGTTCATTTCTTTGGCTTGTCTGATTAGTTCAAGCGAACGTCTGTACTTCGCTTTGGCTCGTACACGATCCGAGAGCCGTTCAACGGTTTCGATATTGTGATTAAGGATGTCGGGTTTAGCATTCATTACGATCTGCAGGGAATCCCTGTTGCCCAGGAAATCGGGTATAAGCACCTCAACGCTGCAGAACGGAAGTTTCTTGCGAATCTCCTTGACGGTGGCGGCGAAGATGGAGGAACCTCCATCCTGCAAGTCGTCCCTTGCTACGGAAGTTACGACGCAATGCTTTAAACTCATCTGCTCGGCGGCTTCCGCCACCCTCTCCGGCTCTTGCAAATCGAGCTCGGTCGGCAAGCCCGTCTTCACGGCGCAGAAACGGCAAGCCCGGGTACAAATATCGCCTAAAATCATAAAGGTTGCCGTACGATTAGCCCAGCATTCATATATATTCGGACAGCGCGCTTCTTCGCAAACGGTATGAAGCGTCTTGCTCCGCATCACTTGTTTAAGCTCTTGATAGGGCTCGCCAGTTGTCAGCTTTATCTTCAGCCAATCGGGCTTGCGTGGTTTGGCGTTTGTCGTCATCTTAATTCCTCTCTTTCTGTCCCCCTTATTATAGCACGATTCGGATAAAAACCAATGATCTGTAAACCCTACTTCTACATGTAGACAACAAGGAGGAGTAACGTTGCCGCAAAATTGGCGAAGAAGCTGCGGAAGCATGAAGGTCCTATTATTATGGTCCACAGCAGCATCCCTATTCCTGCTATGCATGGGCGGATTCGACTCGACTGCTCATGGTTCGGAAATCGCCTCCGAACCGAACTCGAGCTTGCAACGCCGTCAGCTTTATGAGGCCATCAGCCTCAAGACAGGGATCGAATGGCAGCTTATAGCGGCCATCGATCAGTATGAACGCACGCTATCGCATGCTCACCCTAAGTCAAGGCCTATACGCAAAGATGCGTTAACGGGAATTTTCATTACGGATACGGTTTGGAGCGGCGCGCTTAATCCAGAGAAAAGCGATACCGATCCCGCTTCCATCCGATTTTTCCACGGAGTCGGCAGAGACGGCTCGGGGGACGGAATCGCGGACCGCGGCAAAGACGAAGACTTGCTCTATTCGGTAGCGGCTCAGGCATTGCAGCATGGGAGCACGGAAGAGGATTTCAGTATCGGGCTGTGGGAATATTACCATAATACCCGGGCCGTTCAACGAGTCATGCAGTTCGCTAAGTTGTACAGAACTTTCGATCGCTTGGACTTGTCCGAGCATGCTTTTCCCCTGCCGCTTGGAAGCGTCTATTCCTTTCGCAGCACTTGGGGGAACAATCGAAGCTGGGGCGGGTACCGGATCCACGAAGGAACGGACATTTTCGCGCGCAGCGGGGTACCCGTTCGCAGCACCTGTTACGGCATCATCGAAGTAAAGGGATGGAACGCCTTCGGTGGGTGGAGAATGGGGATTAGGGATCTCAACAACCTGTATCATTATTACGCGCATTTATCGGGCTACGATAAGAAGCTAAAGGCCGGAGACATTGTCCGGCCGGGTCAAATTATCGGGTGGGTGGGCAGCTCGGGATACGGTCGCCCCGGGACGCAAGGAAAATTTCCGCCGCACCTGCATTATGGCGTTTACCGGGACAGAGGCTTGGTAGAGTGGGCATTCGACCCGTATCCGATGTTGCGGCGTTGGGAACGCGATGAACGCAAAGCGCTTCGCGTCCACCGTTAGTCAGCGGGCGTCTAGCGGTTCATCCAGCCGCCGTCTACGCAGAGGATATGTCCGTTCATGTAATCGGATGCTCCGGAAGCTAAAAATATAGCGGGGCCGATCAGATCCGCATCCGTTCCCCAGCGGCCTGCGGGAATACGATCGAGGATTTGGCGGTTTCTGACGGGATCATTGCGCAGCGCTTCGGTGTTGTCTGTTGACATGTATCCGGGTGCGATGGCATTAACCTGTACGCCTTTGGAAGCCCACTCGTTGGCAAGCGCTTTGGTTAAACCAGCCATGGCATGTTTGCTTGCCGTATACCCCGGAACGTTGATTCCGCCTTGAAAAGAAAGCACGGATGCGATATTAATGATTTTGCCGCTGCCCTGTTCAATCATCAGCTTGCCGGCCGTCTGGCACAAAACGAAGACGGAGTTCAAGTTAACGTCCAGCACTTCCTGCCAATCGGAGTAAGCATGCTCCGCGGCAGGAGCGCGACGGATAATGCCGGCATTGTTAACGAGAATATCAAGACCGCCGAACGTCTCGACCGCTTCGTCGATAATGGATGGCAGCTTGCTGCGATCGGCTACGTCCACTTGCACGATGTGCGCTTTTCTGCCAAACGCTTCGACCATAGCCTTCGTTTCTACAGCGGAAGTCCGGTTCGTCACGAGCACGATGTTCGCTCCCGCCTCCGCTAAACCTGCCGCGAACGCTTGGCCTAACCCCCGTCCCGCTCCGGTGACGATTGCCGTTTTGCCCGTTAAATCAAATCGATTCCGTGGATGCTCTTTCAATTTTCAACGAACCTCCTTCGTAACGGTGGAATATCTCATCTTCTAGACCATCGTCCGTGATGAGGACGTGTATATCTTGCAGATTGGCGAACGTGAGAAGAGCGGCGCGGTCAAATTTGGTATGATCGGCCACGCCGTATATTTCTTTAGCCCCCGCCAAATAAGCTTTTTTTAGATCGAGCAGCTCGCTTGTAAAAACCGAAAGCCCGAATTTGTCATGAACGCCCGTCGCGGAAAGAAACAACTTCTGAACGTTTAATCTCGTCACCCAATCTAATGCGTCGTTGCCGACCAGCACGTTGTTATGACGGTAACCGCCCGGCACCACAAGGCGTACCTGATCTTTCGCCATCAATTCGCGAATGATAAGCAGATCGTTGGTCAATACGGTAAGCGGCATATTAGGAAGCTGCCTGGCAATCTCAAGCGTCGTGCTTCCCGCATCGAGCGCGATAACGTCATCTTGCTTGATATAACGAAGGGCATGAATCGCGATCGCTGCTTTTTCCTTCGAATGCTTCGTATTGGGAATCTGCAAGGGAAGCAAGGGGTCCGCTTGATCGTTTTGGCCGACGGCGCCTCCATGAATTCTTCTGAGCAGTCCTTTTTCCTCCAGCTTCTCCAAATCCTCGCGAATCGTCTTGGAAGTCACTCCAAGCCGTTCGCTCAGTTCGGAAACCTGAACAGACCCTTGCGCTTGTAGTAGATCCAGGATGGATTGATGACGTGTGACGGCAAGCATGATGGGTGTTCCTCCCGAATTCAGTTGCTTCTACTTTAACTCATCCATAGCGACGACATCCATATCTTTGAACGTATAATTTTCCCCGGCCATCGCCCAGATGAATGCATAACTGCTCGTTCCCGCCCCGGAATGGATCGACCAGCTTGGCGAGATCACCGCTTGTTCGTTGGCCACGACCAAATGGCGGGTCTCGTTCGGCTCTCCCATAAAATGAAATACTCTGGCGCTCTCGTTCATGTCGAAGTAAAGGTATGCTTCCATCCGACGGTCATGGAGATGGGCCGGCATCGTATTCCAGACGCTGCCCGGCTTGAACAGCGTAACGCCCAACATGAGCTGACAGCTTTGAACTCCGCCTGCGTGAATGATTTGATGAATAGTCCGCGCGTTGGACGATTCCAATGAGCCGAGCTCAAGCGTGTTCGCTTCTTGCACGGACACTTTCCGCGTCGGGTAGGTCGCATGCGCCAGTGCTGACGTAAAATAAATTTTAGCAGGTTGTTCAGCGTTGCTGCTCGAGAGCTTAACGTCCTGAGCGCCTTTGCCCACGTACAGAGTATCCAACCTGCCTAACGTATAACGTTCGCCATCCACGTCGATGATGGCTTCGCCGCCGATATTGATGAAGCCGATTTCCCTGCGTTCCAGAAAATAGTCCGTTTTTAACACATCCGCTGCTTCCAGCTTTAAAGTTTCCTTGACCGGCAAACCGCCGCCTATGACCAATCGATCATCGTGGGCATAAACCATCGTTATTTTATCGGATTGGAACAAGCTTTCGATTAAATATTGCCGGCGCAGCCTTGCGGTGTCGTAGTGCTTGGCATCGGCCGGATTCGTTGAATGGCGGATTTCCAATATAATTCCCTCCCAGTTCTCTTTTGTTCATTTTTATTATATCATACTTTTTCGAACAATTACGAACAAAAATCCCACCCCCTAAATGGAATAAGGAGTGGGATCATCTTAATGTTGACTCTCTTCGGGAGTTTGAAGCAAGTCCGGTTTCCCTGGCAACGCGATTGAAGGAGCTTGAGCCGCTCCATTGCCGACCGGGTTGCCTTTGTTATCGTAATAATAAGTCGGCACATCGCCTACGACCATCACATAGGAGAGAGGGATTTTCGTCTCCAGCGTTTCGGGAGTCTGATCGAACGGGATAATGACCGCGATTTCCGTGCGGATCCGAATATACACTTCCACGAGAAGCATATTGATGCCCGCTTCGCTTTGCTTGGTTTCGACATCGACCTTTACCGCGCTTGCAGGATGGAAGGTTACCGATACTTTCGGCCCGATGGACGAGAGAAACGGGCTGTTCAAAGCATGGCCGATCGGAATGCGCTCCGGAACATCCTCATGCTGCTTAAGCACCCGATTGACGACTTCTATCGTTTTTGCCGTAAGCCCCATTTGTTCCTTGTAGTCGATCAGAAACCCGGTAACCCTGCCGTCTGGATTCGTTTTCCACTGAATGAGCTTATCCGTGTTTGCGGTTTGCGCGATTTCTCCCGTTATCGCCGTATTGATCGCTTCGGTCGCCATCTGGGTAACGCGGATTTTCGCAAGGAACATAAGCGGCTGCCGAAGCTCTCTATCTAGAAACAGCGTGCCTTGGATAATAAGGAACAAGAGGAGCACTATCGTAATTAGCCAGAAATGCTTGCGCTTCATCCTCCGGCGCGGGCGCTGCGAGGACCATTTCTTCACCGTAGAATAGCCGGAACCGGAACCGCTAGACGCTGAAAAGCGCCTGCGAGTTCCCCATTTGCGCGGGACTGGCTGCGACGGCGATCCGCCGCGAAAGGAAACGAACCCTCTCCCCCATTTCCGCGGCACCGGCTTCGGCAGGGAACCGTTTCGCAGGAAATTCAAATTGAGATTAAACCCTTTTCCCCATTTTCTCCGCATCGCTTAACCTCCAAGCACGACGGCTTTGCCTTCCCTAGGACGGGAAACCGTCAACTTTTGACCCGGGCGGGGTCGTCCTCGGGATACTTGGTTCAAGCTTATGCGGATGGAAAAGGAAAAAGCACTGTCTCTCCCTCGATGCGAAGTTATTGGTTTCGATATTTCAGCGGCGTCGTGCCGACGACTTTCTTGAATAGTTGGACGAAATAGGACGTATCGGGCAAGCCGACTTCGATTCCGACCTGTTCGACCGGGAGAAACGTCGTCTGAAGGAGGCGGCTTGCCTGTTTAATTCTTCGGGCTGTCAAGTAATCCGTAATGCTGCTTCCCGTTTCCTGTCGAAAAACCCGGGACACGTAAAATTTGGACAGATGCAACTCCTCCGCGATCCGTTCCAAAGAAACTTCCTCCGCAAAATGCGTCTCTATCCACTTCATGATTTTTTCCGAGTAACGCAAGGGCCTCTGCGGAATTTCTTTCAAGGCAGGCTCACTCGATTGGTTGAGCGCATTCTGAACGAGTCCCAATATTTGCAGGAGCAGCAACCTGTCTTCTTCCTGCGAATGAGCTTCACCGTCCCCGGCGGTCCGTTCATGCCATTCGCAGAGCTCTTCCATATATGTGATATTACGCAGCAAATCAAACGCCGGAGTTACACCCTGGCCTTCCCACAATTGAAGCAACAGCCCATGCCGCAGCGGAAAAGAGACCAGTTTGTCCGATATTTCGTCCGGTTTGAAATGCAGCTTCGTGCGAATGTACGGCTGTTCCGCGCTCGCTCTCGGATACACTTTGTGCAGCTGAAACGGCTGGAATATGAAAAACATGCCGCGCCGAATTTCGTGAGCTTGTTGGCTAACGATAACGGTTCCTTCTCCTTCGTGGACGAAAAGGAATTCGAAGCAATTATGCCAATGGTAAAACCCGTCGAACGGGGCATCCGATCTTGCCCTATGATCCCACAGCATTAGCTTCCCATCAAATAGTACAGGGTCGAATAAACGATTCATGCTTCCTCCGCACAGGACAAAATAACAACATTTTCACATATCGTATCACAACTTTGGGCGCAAATGAAAAGTTATAATCACAAGTAAAACGGCTTCGCCGAACGAGGAGGTTTCCCATGAATAGCGCCTATAGCACGGAAATAATGAAGAGACTGGAAACAAAGGTAGATCGCATGCTCCGGCAGCTCGGAAGCAAATCCCCCCATTTCGCGGGAGCGGACGGAAAATATGACGATATGGGCACCGATTGGTGGACGACCGGATTCTGGCCGGGCATTCTGTGGATTATGTACGATATGACCGGGAAGGAGCATTACAAGGAAGCGGCTTGGCATTGGGACATTACGCTGGCACAATGGTTTCCCAAGCTATCCGAGGAATTTCACCATGACGTGGGCTTTCAATTTCTGTCTACCGCTGTCATCAAACATAAGATTACCGGAGACAAGGACGGATTCCGCCGGGGAATCGAAGCGGCTAACTTCCTAGCGTCACGCTTTAATCCAGTCGGCAATTTCATCCGCGCTTGGAATGGGGATAAATACGGCTGGGTTATCATCGACTGCATGATGAACATCTCGCTCCTGTTCTGGGCAAGCGAAGTGACCAAAGACCCCCGGTACAAACATATCGCGGTCAAGCATGCGGAGACTACGATGAAATATGGCATACGAGAGGATGGCTCCAGCAATCATATTCTTTCGTTCGATCCGGAAACGGGCGAATATATCGAAGCGTTCGGCGGACAAGGTTTAGCCCCCGACTCCACGTGGAGCCGGGGGAATTCCTGGGCGCTGCATGGGTTCGCGAATACTTACCGCCATACCGGCGATGTCCGGTTTCTGAATACCGCCAAGCGGATTGCCCACTACTTTATCGCCGCGCTTCCGGAAGACCATGTGCCGTATTGGGATTTCCGGCTTGAGTCGCTCGAAGGCATGTCCCGGGACAGCTCTGCGGCAGCAATCGCCGCATCGGGACTGCTTGAGCTCGCCGATGCGGTTCCCGCAGGCGAGAAGCAGCTATATGCCGGAGCCGCGAAGCGGATTCTGAAATCGCTGACCGACAATTACGCGACATGGGATCAGCCCGAGCATGAAGCTATTCTGTTGCATGGCACGGGAAGCGGTACGACGAATATCGATGTGTCCCTTATATACGGAGACTACTATTACGTAGAAGCGATCGCCAAGCTGAATGGATGGAAACATCGAATTTACTAATATCCTTATTAACGCGGACGCTGCCACCGTTTACGGAAGGAAAGCGGCGTCGCATCTATCCGATCCTTGAACAGGCGGATAAAATGGCTTACGTTATCGATTCCGACTTCCGCGGCAATTGCGGCAATGGGGAGATCGGAGTACTTCAACCGCTCCTTGGCGTGGCTCATGCGGACGTTGATGAGAAATTCGTTCGGGGAAAAACCGGTGAACCGTTTGAACTCCTTGGCGAGATGGAATTTATTGACCGAGCTTAAACCCGCTAATCGGTTCAATGTGATCTTCTCCCGATAATGCCGCTCGATTTCCCGTATGGAATTACGAACATATTCCGGTGCATCGGCGACTGAAATGCTGAGCTCCGGCGCAGCTAACAGCACTTCGGTCAGCAGTCCTATTATTAATCGGTTTCCGATCAACTCACTTCTGACCGTTCGCTCTTGCTGAAGAACGATGAGCTCTCGAAGCATTGACGACGCCTCCGAGTCGACAGACAATGTTACGACCGGGGTTCCCGCCGTTTCGAAAGCCGAATAATAGGGCGCGACGCTTTCCCCGTTGAAATGCACCCATAGCAATTCCCAAGGCTGATCCGGATCCGCAGCCGTAGCATAATGCTGATATTCCATGCAATCAATGAGGAACGTTTGACGGGGGCGCAGCTCGTAAACGTTTCCTTTGTATGTCAAATTTCCAAGGCCCGATAGAGTATATACGATCAGAAAGGAATTCAAATGCTCACGTTCGGTGAAATAAGGGGATAACGTGCGGAAATGCCCGACTTCTTGAACGTACATCAAAGCCGATTTGGCAAAAGAAGACGGAGTCGCAATGAGACGAATAGAGTCCTCCGTCCAAGCATGTGAAGCTCTTTCGCGATAGGTCGACATAACGTGTAATGATCACCCCAAGATTATATTATTTTCAGCCAACATTGTTCGATGTTAATTATAACTTAAGCGGTTACAATTCTGGTAATGCTATTATTTTTCTTACGACGAGGTGAACGATATGACCTATTTATCCCCCATTAAACCCGTCAAACGTCCGCGGATCGGTCTGTACTCCGTCGGGCTGCGAGCTTACTGGGATCAGTTTCCAGGGCTTCGTGAACGGCTAATCGACTATGGAAGGTTTATCGAAAAGAAATTATCGGGCTGGGGAGATGTCTTCAATTACGGCTTGGTAGATACCGAAGGGGAAGGGAGAAAAGCCGGAGAATGGCTGAATGAGCGTAACGTCGACCTGATTTTCAGTCATGCCGCCACTTATTCCACGAGTTCGACGGTGCTGCCGGTTCATCAAATTTGCAAAGCTCCGGTCGTATTTTTGAATTTGCAGCCCACTGAGCGGATTAATTATGCGGATTCGACGACCGGAGAGTGGCTCGCCCATTGCGGTGCTTGTCCGGTTCCTGAGTTCGCTAATACGTTTAACCGTGCGGGCATTCCTTTCCGAGTCGTGAACGGGTTGCTCGGCATGTCCGTAACGCCAGCGATCTCGCTGACGAACGAAGTGACTGCCGAACGCGCCGAAGCCGTTCGAGCGTGGAAAGAAATCGAGGAATGGGCGAGAGCGGCTGCCGTGCCTAGAACGTTGCAGCATAGCCGCTTCGGATTCCTCGGCAACACGTATAGCGGGATGCTCGATATGTACAGCGATTTTACGATGCTTCAAGCGCAGACTGGCATTCATATCGAAGTGCTCGAAATGTGCGATTTGGACCGCATGCTTCGCGACGTAACTCCGCAGGATGTAAAGACGAAGCTCGAAGAGGTAAACGGCATGTTTCAAATTAGCGGAGATTCTCCTTCCGACCCGATCGCACGCAAGCCTTCCGAGGAGCAGTTGGAATGGTCTTGCAAGGTAGCCGCCGCTCAGGAACGCCTTGTGAAGGAATATGATTTAGATGCCTTATCTTATTATTATCATGGAGCTCCGGGCGGAGAATACGAGAAGCTTCAAGGCGGCTTTATCGTTGGGCATTCCCTGTTGACCGCACGCGGAATCCCTTGTTCCGGCGAAGGGGATTTGAAGACAGCCATCGCAATGAAAATTTGCGATATCCTTGGAACCGGCGGCAGCTTCTCCGAAATCGTCGTCGTCGATTACGTGGACGGAACGGTACTGCTTGGCCATGACGGACCTTTCCACGTCGCCATATCGGAAGGCAAACCGATTCTTCGCGGTATGGGACTGTATCACGGCAAACAAGGTACCGGCGTATCCGTGGAAGCGAAAGTTCGCACCGGTCCGATCACGACTTTGAACGTTACCCAGACGGGCGACGGAAAACTAAAGCTGATCGGCAGCGAAGGGGAATCAACGGACGGTCCGATTATGAGAATCGGCAACACCCAGACGCCCGTACGCTTCCGCGAGCATCCGGATGCCTATATGACCCGTTGGTTCGCCGAAGCTCCGACCCATCACTGCGCGATGTCGATCGGACACAATGCATCCTTGTTCCAGAAGGTCGGGGAATTGATGAATGTAAAGGCAGTCACGTTGTAACGGAAGGACTTTCACTAATAAACAAAGGGGTAACGGCATTTACCGCTATCCCTTTGTTTTTGTTTGCATACGCACTCTGGAGGCTGCCTTTTCGGATTTTGAGTTTACGATTTTCCGCCAGATGATTCCGGCAAGCAGCACTAGAACTACCGCAGCGACAGGAATCCACCCATACTCCCACGAACCCCACTTCGGAAAAGCAGACGTGACCCCTTCGACATCTTCCAGCATCTCGCCCGCCGTGTACCCGAGAATAGCCGAGCCTATCCAGACGACAGCCGGGAAACGGTTCAGAACTTTCAGTATCAGTTGACTGCCCCAAATAATCAAAGGAATGCTGAGTGCGATTCCGGCAACCATTAGCCACATATTGTTCTTGGCGATGGATGCAATAGCGAGCACGTTATCCAAGCTCATGACCAAGTCGGACACAAGAATGATCCCGATCGCCTTCCCCAGCGAAGCAACGCCATTTACTTCCTTTGATTCACCGTCATCTACAAGCAAATGGACGGCAATATACAGAAGGAGCAACGATCCTACGATCTGGACGGCCGGGATATCCAGCAGGGCTACGGCAGCTACCGACAGCACGATCCGGAGCCCGACCGCTCCCATCGCCCCCCACCAAATCGCCCGTTTCCTCAGGTGTTCGGGTAAGTTCCGGCTAGCCATCGCTATGACGACCGCATTGTCACCGCTTAAGACGATGTTTACCAGCAATATTTCCGCTAATAAAAGTAAACTTTCCATCATGATTTCGCTTCCCCTTTTTATCTGAAAGACATAGGGCTTGTCCTAAATTCGGTTCCTTATGAGCAGCCCCGTTCGAAAGGCCATTCTCTTCAAGAATAACACAGGTGATGCGAATTAAACCTATTTTCGTACATGTTGTTCGAGTACCTCATTATCATTGTGCGCCGTTGGCGGGCTCATTAGCCGCAAGCTCGCAATCCGCAGGAGTAATTTCGTTATCTTGCTCTTACACTCGAGATTGCGTACAAACGTTCATTTGGGGGGTTATACTGATCGTGGAGGCGTTGCAGCTAGAGCAGAATTGCATGCTCACTGAAGGAGGTTTACAGCATGCCTGATCGTCTCGCTGAACGCGTAGCCGTTCTGGACTGGAATTCGCTCCATCAATCGCTGGACGAGTACGGTTATGCCAAACTCCCGGCTTTGTTAAATAAAACGGAGTGCAAGGAAATCATCGATACCTACGAGGTACCTGACCTTTTTCGAAGCACCATTGATATGTCCAGATACCGTTTCGGAATCGGGGAGTACAAATATTACGGCGCTCCCCTTCCGTCTTTGCTGCAACAATTGCGCGAAGGATTATATCCGGAGCTTGCGATAACAGCCAATCGTTGGCGGCTATTATAGAACTACGCTTCGGCACGGCGTTAGCACGATTAAGTCGGGGACAAGATATAGTTTGGGTATTATTTTTCATGACGCGAAGTAGAGGTGTACAATCGTATGAAACCGGAATACTTGTATAAATATCCGAAAACGCTCTTAAATAAAGGGACCGGTTTTCTCTCAGGATATAGTCATTCGCTAAACCCTTATACGGGCTGTTCATTCGGTTGTTCTTACTGCTATGTACGGCAAATGCCGGTCTCTACTTTCCGCGACGCGGAGTGGGGATCGTGGGTCGATATCAAGAAAGATGCGGCGGTTGTTTTCCAAAAAGAGCTTCGGAGAGCCAAGACCAAGGGGCCGGTCACCATCTTCATGTCATCGAGCACAGATCCTTATCAGCCCATTGAGTACAAGGAACAAATCACCCGCTCAATGCTAGAGGTCATGGCCGGCGATCCACCCGATTTTTTGTTCGTGCAGACCCGAAGTCCTCTTGTTCGCAGAGATATTGATCTTTTTTTACGCCTAGGGGATAAGGTCCGCGTAAGTATGACGGTGGAAACCGATCGGGAGGATATCCGTAAACATTTTTCGCCGAATGCCCCTCCCATTAGCGCCAGATTAAAAACGCTGCAATTATTGGCTGATGCCGGCGTGCCAACGCAGGCTACCATTGCACCTATGCTGCCAAGCAGCGAGGAGTTTGCGGAAAGGTTACGGTCGCTCGTTAATCGCGTGTGCTTGGATGATTATTTTATGGGGGACGGCAGCGGCGGAAAACGAACGCGTAATTTAGGCATCCATGCGTTGTACAAGCAGCTTGGATTGGAAGAGTGGTATCACCCTGCTGCCTATCGCAAGGTCTATGAGCGATTGATACAGGTTTTTTCCGAGGAGCAGATTTATGTGAGCCAAAAGGGGTTTGAACCTTAATGGCTCACTACTCCTATTTCCGTTTCATGCCGCGAATCAACTTTTTGGTTTCCGGATCCACACGGAAAGACTCTGTTATTTTTTGCAGTGCTTTGTTGTATGTGAAATCGTCCAATGAATTGCTTGTTAAGTATGTCATTGTAGGCTCAGGAAGTTTCACACAACAGATGGATACCGCCCATGCCACACTCATTTTGACATAATATCCCCCATGCTTGGCACTGTCCAGCAGTTCTAACACTCGGCTAATGTATTCTTCTTCAATATAAAAATCAAGAAGCATGACCACGCCGAAACGTATGTCGTATTCCTTTGTGGACAATAGGTACGGCTGCAAAAAATCCCATACTTGCTTCATATTCGTTTTAGTGAACTTTAAGCCAATACAAAAGCTATCGCAAACCGACCAATTATCAATTTTGGGGACAAAATGTGCGACATAGCGCAGGATCTCTTCGATATCTGTTTTTACATAGCCGATGACCATGCCTTGCAACATAATTTCCTCGAAGTACTCGCTTTCGGCCTGTTCAAGATAGGTTCGCCAATCGCTCTTTGCGATTTTTTGAGCCAGCTTGCGCAACTCCGGCAGCCGAACGCCCAAAACATTGTTGATGTTCGGAATCAATGCCGCCGAAAATTTTTGATATTGCTCATCTGCCAACTCAAATAATTGTTCCTTAATCGTTTTGTCCACTCTATTACTCCTCGCCGCTTGATAACGCTCTCAACTAATATACCTCAACTCCCTCCCTATGTACGGAAAATCGAATAGGATAGCAAGATTACGAAAAAGGTAAATGAAATTTAAACACTGAGAAAAAATCAAAAAAGTCCTGATAATCAAGGGTTCTTGATTACTAGGACAATTCTAAGCCTTGACTTATTATTTACCTTTCAGAAAATCCACAAACTTCACGGGAGTACTTCCGGCAGCAACGGACTGTACGGATAACGGGAATACGGAGCTCCACGTTACTGCGTCATATACATCCACGGCTGGTTTCCTATTTTCCAGAATGGACGAGACAAATTCCTGCATAACGAAGAAATCTCCGCCTCCATGCCCTGTACTCAGCGCTTGTTCCGACCATTGTTTCCAATGGGGATGCTCCCATTGGTCCTCGTATTTCCATAAGGATTGCCATTCCGGATGATGGCCATTTTCTCCATAATGGGACCCGCCTTTATAATCCTTCTCGAGCCATATGAGAGGATCCTCTCCATCGAAGCGCGGTGCAAGATACGCGCCTTCCGTGCCTTGCAATCCATAATGCACCATGTTGTGCGGACGTGAGGACAGGACATCGAATCTAAGCGAGATGAGAACTCCCTTTTTGGTGCGAATGAGGGTAGTAGAGCTATCCCCTTGGTTCCAATGATTCGGTTGGGAGGCTAAGTTCTCGGCACCGAAATGCTCCAAGAAATATTTGGAGGATGCTCGGCTTTTGGAGTTGACCGTCACCAACTCGTCGAACTCGTCTCCCCCTTCTTTATTAATCCCAAGCCATTGCGCCACCGGCCCTAATGAATGGGTAGGATAAGTGCTGCCATTATAATCCCGGATATATTGACCGCGCCAAGTCAAGCTTCCGTCCCCGTAATGTAACAAATTTCTAATATCATGAATGTAACCGCACTCCGCATACGTAATTTCCCCGAACTTAGCCGCATGAGCCATGTTTTTGATCATCATATTCTCACGGGTATAACAATAATTTTCTGCCATCATATATTTCAAGCCCGAATCTCTAACCGCCTCTATCAACTTCCAGCTGTCTTCAATCGTATGGGTTCCGATAACTTCGCTTAAAACGTGTTTGCCTGCATTTAGCGCTTGGATCGCTTGGCTGGCATGGATTAGCATCGGCGTTGCGAGAAACACAGCATCGATGTGGGGACTTTCCAGCAATTGCTCGTAACTAGTAAATGTCGAAATTTCCGGATATTTTTCTTGCCATCCCTTCAGCACATCCGAACTTAGATCGCACACAGCGGTCAATACCGCTCGATCCGCCAAGCTCTCCAAAGCATTACCGAATGCAGCTCCTCTTTGCCCGCCTACAACCGCTAACCGAATTCTTTTACTCATCTCGATTCCTCCACAACGATAAAATCAGTATATTAAATCATAATCCATATTCTGAATATATATAGAAGTAATTAAGGTGTCAATTGAAATATCGGGATATATAAAAAAGACTGGAGATCGATCGGATGATTACCCGAACAATTTCCAATCCTTGGTGAGTTTAGTCTATACCATCCTGAAGAAACATAAAAAATCCTGTCCTCTACCCCAAACTCCCCCCAATCCTCCCCCATCCTTTATCCCACAAGGCACCCGAGTAATTATCGGAATATCATCGAGATAATAATTGCTGTCCTTACCAGAGGTAAAAACCGATTCAAAACTGGAAAGAAACAGCAGCAATTGTGAACGAAACGAGATAATAATTAGTGTCCTTGAGAGCTGGAAAGATCGGGGGTGAGGGAATAGGGTAAAGCTCTTCCTATCCCTTCTTCCCTGTACCCTGCCTTGCCCTCCTGATCCCTGCCCTGCTTTACTATGCCTGGGTTTTGCTTGAATCATAACGAGGAAACAAGTGAAGAGTTCCCCTGACGATCGACACGATAAAGGCTGGAGATTGCTTGGATGATAACCCGTGCAATTTCCAGCCGCTGGTGTGTTAGAATACAGTTTTTATTATGTGTGGACAGTTAATTAGGAGCTGTTAACACGTTGTATCCGGTACTCTTCGCTAAAACTTTAACTGGTACTGCTACTTCCAAAGCAGATGGTGTACACATTGATGCTTCCTGGTCAGTTTATTATGCAAATGAAGCAGAATTGACAAAAGGAGCTGACCTAGTAGTCAAAGGGACTGTCTCTAAAGAAAAAGGGAGTAAGTTTAAGAAAGGAGATTTCAGCAGTTATTCAACGGATGTTGACTTGACAATAACAAAAATTATAAAGGGAGATACAGCCCAAATAGGTGCGAATATTATTGTTTCGCAAATGGGTGGTACAGATGGAGTAAATACGGTATTTTCTAGCCATTCCACCCACCTAAAGAAAGACCAGGAAGTTGTATTGTTTTTACGTAAAGTTGACGTTAACACATATATTCCCCTGAATGAGGATGACGGCATATATGTAAATGAAAAAGACAAATATAATAATATCTCATCAAAAAAAGAACTCAAATAGATGATTAAATTGGGAAATTAGGATTGTATTAATAATCCACTTTAATCGTATTAACTACATGACAAACAGACTTCCAAGTCCAACCTGCAATTTGGACTTGGAAGTCTGTCTTCTTATCCATTTCTTATTTAATGGATAAAGCGAAACATTTGGCTTCTTAAATACGTTAAGGGTATGAGGTGAGGATAATGAAAATAATGCTAATCGTCTTGACCATTGTTGTTTTAAGTGCTTGTTCTAAAGCTAACATCACTACAAACCAAAGTCTTAATAACACGCATACAACAAACCAACCTGTAACCGTACAAAAAAATACACAATCATCTTTTCCCTATCCCTTGGTAAAATGGAATAACGTCGTGTATCGGATAACAAATGATGCTGTGGTAGATGTAGACGCAGAGATTGGTGAAATTGCCACATACTCAACAACTGAGAACAATAATAGCCAAGATAACTTTTCGAATTATTTCAAAATCGGAACCAAAATCTGGTCAATAAAAGATGTTGATAAAAATGAAGCTATTGCGATTGAATCTGAAGCAGGTAAATACATTAAAGCCGTGACATCAAAGACGCAATAATTGTCTTGCTGAGAAATTTTCAAGGAAAAAGTGGAACTGTCCTTTATCAAAATTGGTCACTGATCGGGGCAGTCCCAGTTAGTACCAAATTCAAATATATCCTCCACTGACTTTAGATAAGTGTTAATTGCTTGGATTCTGGTTCTTCCATTTCTTGGTCGGATGATTACCCGTACAATTTCCAGCCATTGGTGAGTTGGAGGACAGTTATTATTATGTGTGGACAGTTAATTAGGTGGTTGGACAGGAAGTTTTATTTGTGTAAACCATCCTTTGCCGCTGAGCCTCAAAGAGCAATACGGTAGCGGCCATCGCGACATTTAGCGATTCCGCTCGGCCTGTCATCGGGATGATGACGTTGTCGTCAACCAGGGCATCTACCTGCGCGGAAACCCCGCTTCCCTCGTTCCCGAACACCAACCAGACGCTGCGGCGGAAATCGTATTCGTAGCATGACTTAGAAGCCTGTAAACTCGTTCCCGCAACGGCAATCCCCTCGCGCTTCGCCTCAGGCAACAGCTCATTCAAATCCGCTTCAAGCACGTCGACGCGGAACAGTGCCCCCATCGTTGCCCGAATCGTCTTCGGATTGTACAAGTCAGCCGTTCCTTTGCCAAGTACAACAGCTGTCGCTCCGCTGGCCGCCGCGCTTCTCACGATCGTCCCCACGTTGCCGGGGTCCTGCACGCCGTCAAGGACTGCGACCAATCCAAGCTCCGTGCCGAATAGCGATTCTTTCCGCGGCGGTCTTTTCAACGCTACCGCAAAAATCGGCTGCGGCGTTCCCGTCTCGCTGCACTTCATAATAACCTCAGGCGATACCGGAATCCAATGCGGTCCGCCTTGTCGTTCGCCGTCTATGTATGCCTCGAACTCGCCTAGGACACCCGATCCTTCGTCAAAGGCCACAGCCTCGAGCGGCCAGCCTGCTTCCAACGCTTCCTTAACGAGATGAACGCCCTCGAGTAGAAACTTCGCTTCGCGTTCCCGATATTTACGATCTAACAGCTTTGCCCACTCTTTGACCCGCGGGTTCGAAGCCGAGCCAATGTAGCCGTCAAGGTTCCGCATAAGCCTGCTCCAGCTTCGTCAATTGATCGTTCTTGCCGACGATAACGAGCACATCTTCCGGCACCAACGGTTCATCCGCCCGAGGCGTAATGTTCATCTCGCCGTTTCTTTTGACCGCGAGAACGTTGCAATTGTATTTAAGGCGGATATCGAGCTGCTTAAGGTTTTTGCCGATCATCGAGGTAGGAAGCTTCATCTCCACGATGCTGTAATCGGCAGATAGCTCGATGTGCTCGAGTATATTCGGCGATATAAGATGGTGAGCAACGCGAAGACCCATATCCCGTTCGGGGAATACGACTTTGTCCGCGCCGATTTTGTGCAATACTTTACCGTGCAGCTCATTCTGAGCTTTGACGATAATATAAGGAACGCCAAGGTCCTTCAAGATCAAGGTCGTTAAAATACTCGACTGGATATCTTGTCCAATGGCGACGACGACCACGTCGAAATTACGGATGCCGAGCGCGCTCATTGCCTCTTCGTCGGTGGAATCAGCCGTTACGGCATGAGTTACGGCATGGGCGACGTCTTGAACGCGTTGCGCATTTTCGTCTACCGCAAGCACTTCATAACCCAAATCCGCTAAATATATAGCCACGCTCGAACCGAATCGGCCTAATCCGATAATGGCGAACTGTTTTTTACCCGCATGTTTCTTGGCCAACTGTTCGTTCCTCCTTAATTCCGCTTCCCAATACGGTCATTATAACACAAAGAGTATCCGGCATAACCGCCCGCCTAATGGGGAAATCTACACGGGAAGTTTCCCTTGGAGGAGGTTAATTTTGTGGAAATAAACTTACGGCAAGCGATTAATCAGCGAGTTCAAGGCAAGGACAACGATGAGCTTAAGGAAATTATTGAAGGCTCGATCGGCAACGAAGAAATGGCATTACCCGGATTAGGCGTATTATTCGAAATGATATGGAACGACAGTACGGATGCAGCACGAAAAAAGATGGTTACTACGCTCCATAAACATTTAAACGCGCAACAAGCCTAAACGAAATCCTTCACGGCATGGACAAGCGTTCCATCGACGATCGTGTATTGGACGACCGGATTGTTTCGAAGCTTCCTTACGACGATCATATCAGCCCGTTTGCCAAGCTCGATTGAGCCGAACTTCTCGTTACGCCCTATCGCTCTCGCGGGGTTGAGAGAAGCCATTGCTACCGCCTTTGGAAGCGAAATCCCTTCCGTCTCCAATGTGAAAATCGCATGGAGCAACGAGGCGGGATGATAATCGGAACAAAGGATGTCTGCCACTCCGTTCTGGATAGCTTCAACCGCTCTTAAATTGCCGTCATGGGAACCCCCCCGAACGATATTGGGAGCGCCTACGCATACGTCCATTCCTCTGCTATCGGCATAAGTCGCGGTTTCTAAGCTAAGCGGAAACTCCGATACCGTAGCGCCGAAATCAAGGGAACGGTTTACGGCCGCAGTACTATCGTCGTCGTGAGAGGCGACGGCGATTCCGCGGCTGCGGGCTTCGGAAGTTAGCGACTTCAGCTTGCTCCAATCCACCCGGCTTCTTCTCCCTTCTAATTCCTCGACGATTCGGGAAACCTCGTCCAAGCCGACACCTTGATTTTTCATGACATATCGCTCAAAAGCACCTGGACGGTGATACTGCCCTTGTCCGGGAGCATGGTCCATTAGCGACAAATAGTCGAGCAAGCCGTCCGAAATAAACCTCTGAGCCAAATCAAATCCGGTCAAATGCGAAACCTCGTACCTAAGATGAACGCCGTGACGAATCATCGATCTTTCCCGACGCATGGAGACAATCAGGTCAACCATATCCGCGACCAAATGCTCCCCTCTCAGGCTTAACCCCACTCCAAGCGATAAGGAATGAAGCATCGTCGTAATTCCGTGTCCCGCAAGCTTCCGTTCGAATTGCAGAAAGGCCATGTCCATCGGAAAAAGCGTATTGGGGCGAGGCTCCACTTCCTTTTCAATGGCATCGCAATGAATATCGATAAGTCCGGGAAGCACCCATGCCCCCTTGGCGTCAATGATCTGAAGGTCGACATCCGAATGCGTTCGGTTATGCCAAGTTCCGGATCTTGAATTTATGTCCGCAATGACTCCGTTTTCTACAAGCAAATCGGCATGGATTACGCCATCCGGGAGGACGATCGACCCGTCCTTTATCATTAA
Organism: Cohnella silvisoli; assembly: GCF_021190915.1. Classification (GTDB taxonomy): domain Bacteria; phylum Bacillota; class Bacilli; order Paenibacillales; family Paenibacillaceae; genus Cohnella; species Cohnella silvisoli. The sequence continues at coordinate 142,509 of NZ_JAIOAP010000010.1, read as the reverse complement.
ACGGTTTGCCACGACAATCGGCCTTCTTCCAATAAGTTTCTTCCCATTTTACAATTCCTGCACGCAACATACAACAAAAGCCCGCCGCCAACGCACTGGCGACGAGCTTAGCACTAACTATTATGGCGCGACTTCCAGGAACTTCACGTCCGGCATCCGTTCCATCGCGGTTCTCATGGCGTATTCGTTCTCGAACAGCGCGACGTCGACATTGTTTTTGTCTTTAACGAGGATGGAATTGATACGGAACTTGGAGGGATCCACTTTGTCCCCGACGATCCAGCGGGCGAATTGAAACTGCGTCCGGAACAATTGGATATCGACGCCGTATTCATTCTTCATCCGATATTCGAACACTTCGAATTGCAGCTGCCCGACAACGCCCAAATAAGTGTCCTCGAAAGCCCCTACTGAACGGAACACCTGAACCATGCCCTCTTCGGTCAACTGATCAAGGCCCTTCAAATATTGCTTCTGCTTAAGCGCGTTCTTGATCGACACTTTGGAGAAAATTTCTGGCGAGAACGTTGGCAGCTCGTCGAATACGATGTCGCGCCCTTCGCTAAGGCTGTCTCCGATTCGGAAAATTCCGGGATCGAACAGTCCGATAATATCCCCCGGGTAAGCCGTTTCGACGATATCGCGGTCTTGCGCCAGAAATTGCTGCGGCTGTGACAGCTTGATTTCTTTGCCAGCCCGAACATGGCGTACGCTCATTCCCCTTTGGAACTTGCCGGAGCAAATCCGAAGGAATGCGATGCGGTCGCGGTGAGCAGGATTCATGTTGGCCTGAATTTTGAATATATAACCGGAAAATTTCTCGTCGTCCGGATCGACCAAACCCTCCGTGCTTTTACGTTCGGTTGGCTGCGGGGCTAACTCGAGAAAATTCTCCAGGAATGTCTGCACTCCGAAGTTGTTAACCGCGCTTCCGAAAAATACGGGAGTAAGTTGACCGGTGCGCACTTTCTCATAATCGAAAGCATCCCCTGCTACATCGAGCAGCTCCAAGTCTTGCGCCAATTGATCGGCTAAATAATCGCCGGCCATCTCGCGGATAATGGGATCGTGATAGTCGGACGTTTTGCGAACCTCGATGCTGGAGTGGTCTTTGCCTTGGAACAGCTCCACTTGATTTTTCATCCGGTCGTAGACGCCGCATAGCTCCCGGCCCATGCCGATCGGCCAATTCATCGGAACCGAACGGATTCCGAGCACACGCTCAATCTCTTCCAGCAGCTCGAACGGATTTTGCCCTTCCCGGTCAAGCTTATTAATGAAGGTGAAGATTGGAATTCCTCGTTTGCTGCAAACTTGGAAAAGCTTGATCGTCTGCGCTTCAACGCCTTTGGCAACGTCGATGAGCATAACCGCGCTATCCGCAGCCGTTAAAGTCCGATAAGTATCTTCCGAGAAATCTTGGTGACCAGGGGTATCCAAAATATTCACTTGCTTCCCCTCGTACTGAAACTGCATGACCGAGGAAGTAACCGAAATTCCCCGCTGCTTCTCGATTTCCATCCAGTCGCTCGTCGCGTGACGCGCCGCTTTGCGTGCTTTGACGGAGCCGGCGATATGGATCGCGCCCCCATATAGGAGCAGCTTCTCCGTTAACGTTGTTTTCCCCGCATCGGGGTGAGATATTATAGCGAAAGTACGGCGTTTGGAAACCTCTTGCCGTAATTCATCGGTCGTTTTCTGGCTCATCCGTTGATGTTCCCTTCCTTGATAAAATAACAGTTTCCATTATAGCACAAACAACCGAAAACCTCCGCGCTTCCTTTCAGAAGGAAGGCGGAGATTTGAATGGTATGGCTATGGATGTAAGACTTTGATGCCGCTACGCTGAGACGGAAGCTGAGGCAGAGGCTGATTCCGGCTCTTTTTTGGAGAGCACTTATTTTTTCAGGAACCAGCAAATAACGAAAGCTATGATCACAAATATTAACGAAATCGTAAAAATGTTCTGAAAGGCATCGGCAAATGCGACTTGAACTTTGGTTAGCAAATCGGGCGAAAGCCAGGGCGGGATGCCGCCGGTTTCAATATGATCGGCTGCTCCCGGAGGAAGCTGGCTCTTCAGGTGTTCGACGCCGCCTCCGATATTTTTCGCCAGCAAGCTGCCAAAGATGCTCAGTCCAATCGTAGCCCCAAGCGCTTGGAACAATTGAACGGTCGATAACGCAATCCCGCTGTGTTCCTTATCCACGGATTCTTGCACGATGAGATTGTCTCCGCCGAATAACGCCCCTAATCCGAGGCCTAGAATAAAGAAGCTAATGATGATATACAGGACAGTCGTAGAGATATCAATCCGAGAAAGAAGAACAAAACCGATAATGGGCAGGACAAAGGAAACGATGAACAAATTACGGTAGGCAATCCTCGTTATTAGGAATCCGTTCAGGATGCTTGAAGGGATGGCGCCTGCCATAAACGCGAGCATTAAGTACCCGGATACCGTCGGCGTGAGTCCCATTACGTTCTGGGCAAAAAACGGAAACGAAGCGATTCCGCCCATAATGCCAAGCATTAAAGTAATACGAGCAAGGATAACACGACAACATTACGGTTTCGAAACAGATGCAGCGGTATGAACGGTTCCTTAGCCTTCATCTCGATACGGATGAGAAGCGCGAACAGCAGGACCGATAGAGCCAAAAGACCGATTATGATTGGCGAAGACCAACTGAATCCTTGATTATCGATAAGTACCGGAGCCAAGAGTAATGACAATAACCCAAGAACAAGCGTAAAAGCACCTGACCAGTCGATCGTCCTTTTCTCCACACCTTTCGTTTCCCTCATCCCCTTGGCAAGCACGGCTGCCGCGAGAACGCCTACGGGAATATTAATCAGGAATACCCAGTGCCAGTCTATGTTGCCGACAATATATCCGCCAACCGTCGGCCCCAGAAGCTGGGGGAGGATCATCAGCGGTCCGAATAAACTTTGAATTTTGGCTCGTTGCTCTAACGGATAAGTGTCACCGATAATAACAAGAGCAAGAGGCATTAATCCTCCGGCACCGATGCCTTGGATACCCCGCCCGATCAGCAGCCACGTCATCGATGGTGCAAGTCCGCTTACGATAGACCCAGCGATAAACAGCGCCATGCAGCTTAAATATATGCGTTTACGTCCGTACAAGTCAGCCAACTTTCCTAGAATGGGCATAAACATCGTAACCGCCAGCATGTAGACACCGGCAACCCAACCGTAGAGCGACAACCCGTGAAGCTCGCGGATAATCGTCGGCATAGCGGTCGATACGACCGTCTCATCGAGCTCCGCGAAGATTAGGCCGATCATCAAACCGGTCAGCACGAGCGTCTTGTTGTTTCCTTTTTCTAACATAGTTACACCTTCCAACCTTTATTCTTGAACTGCTTCAGGTGTAACCATACGTTTCATTTATGAACTAAATATGAACGACGAAATGATTCACCTTAATGCCCTGCTGCATATTCCTCAGACTCGGCTGTCGCATCGAGCTTCTTGCTTCCCATGAAAAATGCGACAAGCAGCGCAAGTACGGCCGGAATAATCGCCCACGCGAACGTGTATACGATCGATGAAGAGAGCATTTTCGTAATGGGATCCAGAATTTCATGCGGGATATTGGCCCGTGATTCCGGTGTAAGCAACGAGTGGGGATCTTTGATGTCGAGTCCTTCCGGCAGCTTGGCCCCGCCGCCGCCCGAACCGAAGAAGTTCGTCAGCTTATTCGTGAATAGATGGCTCTGGAGAATTCCGAAGGTGGTAATACCGATTGTCATCCCGAGCGAGCGGATAAAGTTCAGCGTAGCGCTCGCAGATCCGCGCTGCCGTGCCGACAGGCCATGAATGGCCGCGTTGCCTAATACGGAGAACGATGCTCCGATTCCGAGGCCGATCAGAATCATGTACAAAGTAACGATCAATCGCGTGGAATCGGAATTAAGCGTCGCCACTAGCGCCGTTCCTGCGGCCAATATGAATAGAGTCGGAATCATGATGTTCCGGTACGGAAACTTCGTCATCAGAAAACCGCCCAATGTAGCCGTTACGACCGTTCCCACCATCATCGGCAGCAGCACAAGCCCCGAGTTGGTTGCCGATCCTCCCAGTACCCCCTGAATGAAGATAGGAATATATACGGAGGCGACTATGAACGCAGCGCCGCTAAACAACGCGCATAGAATACTCGTCGCATACAATCTGTTCTTGAATAAGCTGTACGAGATAATGGGCTCCTCTACACGCTTCTCCGTAATCAGGAAGGAAATCGCCAGCACCACGAATGCGGCGAACAGACCCAAGATCATGGCAGAATCCCAATCGTATTTTTTTCCGCCAAACTCCAGCGCGAACATGAGGCTGACAACTGCGCCAACTAGAGTAAAAGCCCCTACCCAGTCGATAGGCTGTTTGGAATGCTCATGCGATTCTTTGTAGAAAAACGCGATCATTATAAAGGCCAGAATACCCAAAGGCAAGTTAATGTAAAATATCCATTCCCACCTGATATGGTCTGTTATATAGGCGCCAAGAAGCGGACCGAAAATACTGGATAAACCGAACACCGCCCCGAAGAGACCTCCAAGCTTGCCTCGGGTTTCCAACGGAACCGCATCGAACATGATCGTAAACGCGATCGGCACGAGCGCGCCGCCCCCGATACCTTGAATCGCGCGGTACATGGCCAGCTCGGTTATGGAATGAGCTGTTCCGCATAAAACTGACCCGAGCATAAATACGATAATGCCGAATACGAAAAACTTTTTCCTGCCGTACATATCCGATAGTTTTCCGAATATCGGCATCCCTGCCATTTCTGCTACCATGTATGCGGAGGTAACCCATACGAATTGGTCCAATCCCCCTAGCTCTCCCACGATATTCCCCATCGCGGTAGCAACGATTGTATTGTCCATCGATGCCATCAGAATACCAAGCAGCAAACCCGCAATGACAATACCTAAATTGCTTTTGTGCGGTTGTTTCACTTCAAATACACACCCTATCTATATTTTTATTTTTTCCTTAACGATCGCGCTCTTGTGAATGTCCAGCGTATCCCGATATTCCACGCGGTCGATTTCACAGCCCGACCCGATCTTCACGTTATTGCCTCGCACTAAGCTTGCGCTTGTATGCTCCAGATCTACCACGTCGCCCTCAATCGATTGTGCGCTCAGAGCCGCAACATCCTCGGAGTTTATTAACCTTTTGAATACCGTTGCCTTGCTTCTCTTGAAACGGAGAGTACCCCCGCCTATTTCACGTGCTACACAAGGTCCGTACATGCTGACCTCCAGCTTCTCGGCACTTAGCAAACCATCAATTTGAAAAGCTCCGAACACCTCGAACGAGGCGGCTTCGCAATCGCCTTTAGTTTTGACATTGCCGGTAAATTTAATATCTTCTGCCCGAATGCCGGATAATACGTCTAACTCACCCCTGCCGCCGATTTTCACAGCGTGAACAATTCCCTTCACATCGCATTCGCCCGTGAGTTTCAATTCAAGAGCCCTTAAGCCTCCATTGACAGTGATCTCGCCCGTACAAGATAGCTTGATGCAATCAACATCTCCTGAGAGCACGGATTCCCCCATTATCTTAACATTGCGGAACTTTCCGCCCGCTGACGTTGTCTCTCCTACCATTTTCAGATCCCGTCTAAATTCCTCAGCCACCTGTCTTCACCCCTTTCCCTACTTTAGCGCTCGGATGTACCTTGAGCTCAGATCGATATTCAACCTTGCCGATGTTGCAGCCTTTACCGATTATTACCCGATTTCCCCTCACAACGTCCGCCTCCGTATACTCCAAATCGATATCGTCCCCTTCAATGGCAACGGCATGAAGCTCCGGCGTAAACTTGGGCAGCATCCAACGCCATAACCTACTCCATGCGCTCTTGGACGCTTGCCGGACTTGAATGAATTCAACTCCGATCTCCCTAGCTTTGCCTCTACCGTGTAGCCTCACGTTCATCCTGCCGGCATTCAACAATCCTTTAACGACAAAGGCGCCTTCCGCGTCGAAAACTTCAATCTCGCAATCCCCGCCGACGTTAAGAACTCCGTTCAACTTAAGCTGCTCTCCTCTCAGTGAACCCTTCACAGTCATATGACCATCGATAATCGACTTCCCTGCGGAAAGATGACCTTCTACTTTCATTAAGCCATCGCTATCCAACTCTTCCGAAATCAAGTCACCTTTAATCTTCGTCATTCCGTTCGCGTCGAACGTCACCGAACTTATGTTGCTTTGAACGGTACCGACACCGTCAATCTTCACCTTGCCGTATTCGCCGCCCCACGCGCTGCTGACACCGTTAATAACTAAATCAGGCTTTATAGATTGGTCCATCCTCTTCTCCTCCTACACCAATTTTCCTTTTAATTGTTCAATGCACTCGGTTACGGACAAACGCGCAATAAGCTTAACTCCGCTCTCAAAGTAAAATTCGGCAGGGACTGAAATCAATGCAAAGGAGGATACGCCCATCTTGCGTATAAAAACAAGATCACAGGGCTTGCCATTGAACTTGGGAAAATGCTCTCGCATCGTCTGGAGTAACTGCTCGCCCTCCTCCATGCTCATCTCTCCCGCTTGCAGCAGCTTGTCGACTACATAGAAATAAAGCAAAAACTCGAAGCTGTAGACCACTTTGTCGGAATCCCCGCTCGCAAACCGCTGTAAGACTACACTCGAAACAATGTTTCGTTTCATTAAGTCGATTTTTCGCATTTCATAGTCCGGCAACAAAGGGGAAAGCTTACCCGCAAGCTCATCAAGCGACAGATCGTCTTTCATATTCATGATTTTATCGATACGGGCTAATATTAAATCTTTAGGAAAAAACGTTTCCTGCCCCGTAAAAGTGGACTTTCTAATGAACCATTCCTCAGGAATAAGCTGCTTTCTCTTCCATCGGTACAACTGACCGTATGAAATGCCTTTCTCATCTAGCAGTTCCTTCTTCGATATCAAATCCCGCTCCATCATCATCCCTCCACAGACAATGTAACATAACACTGTTACGTTGTAAAGCCAAAAATAAAAGGAACCATGAGGTTCCTTTGTGCAGAACTTAAATTATATTATTCGGAATCCGTTTGTGCTAGAAGGTTAATCTCATGTACAGACAACCCCGTAACTTCCGAAATAAATGATGGTTCCATTCCCTTTTGCAACAGTTTTGCTGCGATCTCTGCTTTTCCTTTGGCTTCTCATTTGGTTTCTCCCTCAATCCGACTGCCTTCCATTGACGAAACCCAATCGCTTATTGCATGTCCTCTCGCTTCAGCTAACTCACGAATAAATTTATTGCTGCTTAGCAACTCCAATTTCTCTTCCGTCTTCGAAATAACTGGATCCAACACCATCAGCTCCTGGCTCTCCGACTTTGATCGAATCAACAAATAGTTTGGTCAAATAAAACAATGTTCTTTTAATCATATTATATTGGTTAACTACTTGCATCTCGATGTTAATTTGTTCACCGCTCGCTAGATCAGCCCGAATATCGAGCCTGCCGGTTTTTTCATCGAACATTATCTTCTTTAGTTGTTTGTTCTCAATGACCGTAAGATCTACGATCTGTTCTTGCTTTTCCTGACGCAAAATGGCATTTAGCAGGGCAATGAGGCTTTCTTTCGACTCCTCTTCTCCAAACAAACGCCCAAATATGAAATCGTTTTTCGGTTTCAATCGGTAATTAGCCAATACTTTCGCTCCTTCTAAGGGTTAGTGGGCAATACCCACGCTCTATCGGTGCTTCCGTATCGGCGTATGATATATTATAGCATGAAGCTCCATGACATATAAATCGAAAAGGGACCACGCCAACTAAGGCATGGTCCCTGCATAACTTACTTTGCAATCGTATTAATCTCCAATAAGAAACGCACGTGCCGGAGAAGCATCGATACCCGTCATTTTCAGAGGAGCGATGACCAATGTATAATTGCCCGCATTTACCTCTTTTAACCGCAAGCCCTCGACAATGATAACATCGTTGCGCATAAGCATGCGATGAGTCGGATATTCCGGTTGGGCGCGTTCGATGCCGAGCGCGTCCGTAGCGACCAATCCAACGCCAATGTCCGCTAAATACTGAGCGCCGTCATCCCGCAGAAATACGAATTCCATATCGAAATCTTCGCTTAAAGAGCTGGTTGTTTTGAACAACAGCCTCTCCCCGCGTTGAATCGCGAATGGAACCAAGTCCTCCTTGGTGATGAAACCCTTCAGATGAGTTAAATCAAGTACCCGTGCCGGGCCTACTAAACGCTCGAGCGGAATCGATTCAATCGTTGCCCCGCCCGCAAGCATATGCAGCGGCGCATCCACATGCGTACCCGTATGAACATTCATCGTCAGCAGACTTTCATGAGGCTTACCTTCGTCATGATTCTGAACGTTCGTTATTTTAGGTTTCTTATGCTCGTAGTTTTTCCATACTTGCATGCTTTCTTCGATCGTCATACTAATATCGAATATTTTACCCATTAAGCCGCCCTCCATTTCTCAGTGAGCTATTTGCCTGTATTAGTCACCCAAATCACGTTGTCTTCATCTTGACCGTTCACGGGCCACCAATGGAAACCTTCTCGCTTCAGAAGCTCCTCCGTTTTCTCCGGTCCCCATGAACCAGCCGGATAAAACTGCAGATCGCTCGAGTCTTCTCTCCAAGCCGACGCGATCGGATCTATCAGCTTCCATGCGACGGCAAGTTCATCCCAGCGCGTGAAATAAGTATGATCGCCGCGAGCGGCATCGAAGATCAGCCGTTCGTAAGCTTCCGGAGTGTTTAATCCGATCTGGCAGCTTTGGCAGAATTCCATGGCCACCGGCTGGACGGTCATATCGTTGCCCGGTTTCTTGGCATTAAACTTAATGTAGATGCCTTCCATCGGATTCACGCGTATTACAAGCAAGTTCGGCAGTAATTCCTGACGTCTGGCGAACAGAACGTTATTGGGCACGTTCTTGAATTCGATGACGATTTCCGTTGATTTGACCGGCAAACGTTTGCCGGTACGAACATAAAACGGAACGCCGGCCCAGCGGAAGTTGTCCACGAATAAACGGGCGGAGAAAAAAGTTTCGGTTACGGAAGCAGGATCTACGGAATCTTCCTCGCGGTAGCCCTTTAACTCTTTGCCCTTCGACAACCCTTGCGAATACTGGCCTCTTACGATGTTCTCGCGGACCTCTTCACCCGATACGAGATTGCGAATGGAACGCAGCACTTTAACTTTCTCATCCCGAATATCTTCCGGATCCAGTCGGCTCGGCGGCTCCATTGCGATCATCGTCAACATCTGCAGCATATGGTTCTGTACCATATCGCGCAATGCTCCGGACTTGTTGTAATAGGCACCCCGTTCTTCAACGCCGACCGTCTCCGCCAGCGTAATTTGAACATTGGCGATATGGTTATTGTTCCATAACGGCTCGAAGAAAGCATTAGACAGGCGGATCACTTCTATATTTTGAACCATTTCCTTACCCAGGTAATGATCGATGCGGAACACTTCATCCTCGCGGAATACGTGCCGGATCTCTTCGTTCAAACGTTCTGCGGACGGGTAATCGTAACCGAAAGGCTTCTCGATAACGAGTCTATGCCAGCCGGCGCTTTCCAGCATTCCTCCGTCGCGAAGGTTGCGGGAGACGTTTCCGAATAGTTCCGGAGCCAGCGCCAAATAAAACAAACGGTTACCCGGAATTTGATAATTCGTTTCCAGCTCTTCGGTATGGGCTTTTAATTGTCTAAAAGCATCCACATTCCCGATATCGAGCGATTGATATGTAAAATGTTCGACGAACGAATTCCAAGCTTCGATCTCGCTCGACTTATAACGGCAAAACTCTTGAATCGACTCGTATACGTCATCGCGAAATTGAGCGTTGGTACGCGGTCGCCGAGCCAAGCCAACGATCGCAAAACGTTCCCCTAGCTTTCCTTCGCGATACAAGCTGTATAGTGCCGGAAATAATTTACGGCGGGCCAAATCGCCCGTGGCTCCGAAAATGAAATAGACCGCTTCATGAGCGGAAATAGACTCGTTTTTGTTGTCCGTCATGGTCCTCATCTTTCTTATGTGCGGGATTAGATGATCTGATTTTGTCAAATCTCATGTACTGTAGTTTAGCACAATTAAAAGGACAATACCATGTTTATAACCGTCTTTAACCCCTTATAGGCAAACGCCCGTACACGTTTGTCCCCGGGTGAATACACTACTTCAAATTCATTATTGTAGGAGGCAAAAACGCGATGTTCGACTCTTTGTTTGAAGCAAATGAGGAATCTCTTCTTCCCTTATGCGGCCGTGCCGTATGTGTGATTATGAACGACGATACGCGGTACACCGGCATCCTGACTTCTTGTAGTCCCACGTCGATCGTTCTGAACGGTGAACGCACCCAACGTCCGGTAAAGCGCGGCCGCAAAGCGAAAATCCAAACGGAAGAGAACATACACCAAGAGGAGCAACAGAATTCGACTTCCGCTTACTGGGGTACACTGAGCTTTGGACCTTCTATGGAGTTAAATACCGCCAAAGCTGTCATCCCTCTCTCCCCTATTAGAGCGGTTATTGCGCTTTAAAACAGGTATACTGTGGCTAAACTAATCCGCCAATCCGTTGCGGTGGGCGTAAATAGCTGCCTGCGTTCGATCTTCCACGCTCAGCTTGCCGAACAAGTTCGTTAAATGATATTTGACCGTTTTGATCCCGATGAACAGGTCGTCGGCAATTTCCTGATTCGACTTCCCGAGGGCGATCAGCTTCAGTACTTCCATCTCCCGTTCGGTCAAATCCTCGTGCGGCTGCGAGGCTACTTGCTGCGGGCGCCGGAAGCGGTTCATCATCTTGGAGGCGACCTGGGATTCGAGCACGGATTGGCCCCGCGCAGCTGCGCGAATGGCATCGGCGATTTCGGAAGCTCGGGAGGTTTTCAATAAGTAGCTGAATGCTCCGGCTTCGATAACGGGATACATTTTCTCGTCATCCAAGAAGCTGGTAAGTACGATAACCCGGCATTCCGGCATTTCTTCCATAAGACGCCGTGTCGTTTCGATGCCATCCATTCCATCCATCACCAAATCCATTAACACCACGTCGGGAGAATACTCGCGAGCAAGGCGAAGGCCTTCCAACCCGTTTCCCGCTTCCCCTACTACTTCAATGCCTTCTTCCGTATTGAGAACAGCTGCCAGCCCGATTCTAACCATCTCGTGATCATCGACCAATAAAACCCGGATCATAGAGTTTTCCGCCATCCTTTAACCGCCTTCCGCCATCAAGGGCACTCTGATTTCAATTCGCGTTCCTTTGCCGGGAGCGCTGGCGATATTCAAAGATCCGCCGAGTTCGTTCACGCGCTCTTCCATATTCGTCATGCCGTAAGAGGCTTGTTTTTTAACTTGGGTATCAAAACCTATCCCATTGTCTCTAATCCCGAGCCGCACGGTATCCCCGCGACGTTGAAGCACGATATCCATCTTCGTGGCTTTTGAATGGCGGAGGGTATTGGACAGGGCTTCCTGCACGATGCGGAAAAGATGGTTCTCCACGCCTTTATTCAGCGGCAAGTCTTCATCCATATCGAGCGCGATATCCACCGGTACTTTGGTCTTCATTTCCTCGACCAGCTCCGGAATCGCTTGGACCAATCGTTTGCCCTCCAGATGAACGGGGCGCAGATGAAGCAAGAGCGCCCTCATCTCGGATTGCGCAACGGAAGCCATCTCTTCGATCAATTCTACTTGGCGGCGGGCGCGTTCGAAATCATGATCCAACGTGCGCCCGACGGCTGTAGCCGTCATGGAGATGGCGAATAGCTGCTGGCTGACGGCATCGTGCAATTCGCGAGCAAGCCGTTGACGCTCTTCCACAACCGCGCTCATTCGGGCCTTGGCAGCAAGCTCGGCATTGTTCGTGGACAACCGTTGCAAGGAAGTCACCTGATCCTCCCACTTGCGGCCAAGCTTGCCAAGCTGTTCGCCTAACCGGCCAATCTCGTCTTTGCCTAAATCCGGTAACGGCAAGTTTGGGTTTCCTTTTTCCAACATCAACATCGTATCCCTTAACAATTCCAGTCGGTGCCTGATCGGATAGCTGCGCCAGAACCCGTAAGCGGCTCCGGTTACGGTAAGCACGCCAATTGCTGTAAGGGAGTAGGATATGACCTTTCCCCAAGAGAGGAAAGATTCCGCCAGCCCATATCTTATTAATAAGTAAACGACAAGCGCGCCAACCCCGAGGGAGTAGAGCACGGCCTCGCCCATGTGACGCCAAACCATATTGGTGACTTTGCGGGACTCCATGCGACTCCCTCCTCGCGAATGTTTTTAAACGGTACGTATTTTGATATCTCCTACGAGATAGAACAATTGAAGTTTCAGCTTCTGCTCGCAGTCCTCGTAATTCGGCGACCTCCAGGATAAGCGGTGGAACATCCCGCCTTCCTTCATCTGTTTGAACGAAATTTGTCCAAGAAGCACCGATGCCTCGACTTGAAGCCCGTAATCGTCAGGCACGATCAAATCGAGGTCCCCGACCAATCCTTGCAGCACGATCGTCGTCTCTTTGTCCTCCGGCACCGCTAATGACATATCCATCCGAATTTCTCCGATCGCATGCCAGAAGCTCATCGAATGGAGCACCCAAGACTGTTCGTCAAGCCTCATGTTTAGAAATACTTTATGTTTGTTGACGTAGGTGCCGAAAGCCGGCGGCCGCGCCCGGAAATAATAAGTGCCGAGAGATACAAGCACGACTACCGCAAATAAGGCGAACTGATTAATGATCAGAACCAAGGTGCTTATGGCAATAACGATAATAGATATTCGGGACCGATCTCCCCGATAACGTTCGATACCGAGAAGCAGGAGGACAACTGCATTAACCGTTGCGTAACCCGCCACGCTACCAAGCGCGAGGTAAATTCCGGCTGCTATAAAAAGTATCGCATTGTTGGACCATTTCATGTCGGGTTACACCTCCTGCTGCCCTGATCTTCATTCGAAGTTAAAGCCATAACGGATCGGGATCCGTTATGGCTTGGACTTATATATCAACCTCAACTTGCTTCCTGACATCATAGCATATCTTATGACATGCGAGAATGCTTGTCTATTACTCTTTGGTTGCTTCAGGCTGAACACGGCTTCTCAACGCTTCAAGCTCTTGCTCTACGCGGAACGATTTTTCCGGATCAATCCGGGCCGGGGCACCGCCATAAGGTGAACCGGGGATCCGGACGACATCCGCTTCCGCTTCCATTTGAAGAATTTTTTCTTCCATACGGTGGAACCCGCGGGAAGCCGTACCGCTCTCGATCGTATGAAGCGAGCTGATTTGCGCCATTTGCTTGCGGGCTTTAGCCATCTGCGTGCGTGCCGCCAGCTCGTTGCGTTTGTTGCGAAGCTTGTAATACTCTTCCTTCATTTCATGCAACTGCATGGTTAATTCATTAACTTGCGCGCTTGCTTGACCGTGAAGGCCAGTCAACTCCGCTGCTTGTTGATCAAACTGAACTTTCTCCTCGAGCAATTTGCGAGCAAGGCCCTCATTGCCGGCACGCAAGGAATGCTCCGCTTGCCCTTCGCGATCAACCCCAAGCCTAATCACTTCATCCAAACGCTGCTTCATCCGGCGTTCAGCCGCCATTTGCTTGGCCACGGTTACTTCTGCATCATGAATTTCCGTTTCCATATCGCGGAGATATTGATTAAGCATAACGATTGGATCCTCTAATTTATCAAGCAAATCATGTACGGACGCCTTTGTCAGATCTTTCATTCTTTGGAATACACCCATTGTGTTATTCTCCTTTCGATTCCTTCTCGAATTTGGTAATTCTGGCTTTCAACTCTTCGATTTCTCTTTGCATCGACTTCTTTTCAATATCCTCCATCATTGCATCTATTCCTTGAGATGAACGCCCAGTTGCGGGAGGCGTGGATACTGCAGGTCCTGGACGAGGAGCGCCGGAAGAAGCTTGACTTGGGCCCGATCCCGGAAAATGATTAGAGCCGGGGTGCCAGCCTTGGTTGCCGTATTGCGGTTGCTCCGGATTTCTCCATCCTTGATCGAACGGGTTTGCTTCAAAACCGCTCCCATATAGAGGCTCGCGGGGAATAACGAATCCGGCGATGATATAGACGATAATCACGGAACCTGCGGAGAAAACGGTAACGACGATTAGCAAAATGCGAAGCAAAGTCGCATCGACTCCCAAATATTCCGCTAATCCTCCGCATACTCCGAATAACTTGCGGTCCCGCGACGAACGATATAATTTGCGCATTCCTTTAACCTCCTTGTTGCAGCTTGCGTTTTAATTGCTCTAATTCTCTTTCGATCGTGTTTTTGACGACAGTTCCGGCTTCCAATAACGTCTCTTGCCCCATTCGGCGAAGATCGCGCAAACTGCGTGTTTCTAGTTCGATGTCGGTCAGACGATCGTCTATCTTACGGAACATCTGGGATGTATCCGTGTTTCCCGGAGCATACCGTGCGTTCAATCTTTGTTGAAGACGAAGCGACTCCATTCTTGCCACGTAAAACTGCCGACGGTCATAGACGGATCGATACTCATTGCGAAGCTCTTGCAGCAGTTGGTCCAGATCGGTTAATTCGCTCTTGCTCTGTTCGTATAACTGACGATAACGTTCCGACCGCTCTTCATGGATGACTTTGTCCTGAAGCGCTAGCTTAGCTACGTTCTCTTCCCCTGCCTTCAGCGCTGTTAGAGCTTGCTGCTCACGCTTCACCATCCATTGCTCGGCCTCTATCCATTGCCGATGTAGATGTTCAGTATGAGCGGCGTACTGGCGGTGAAGTCCTTCGCTTTGGGCGATCTCTTGATGAGTCGACCATAGAAATTGATCAATGACGCGGACGGGATCTTCCGCTTTCTCGAGACGATCGTTTAACGAAGCCACCGTCATATCGCGCACTCTTTTTACGACACTCATTTCTATACCTCCTTGTTCCCTTGCGGCTGCTTTATTAGGTTACATTCTTGTGCTAGGATTTTTACGGCCGAGCATCGAAATACCGAACAAGATCAGTACGATTGCCGCTGCCCAGACGAACAAGAAGGACAACTTGCCTAGGAGCATGAATCCCCCGACTACCGCTATAATTCCGCCGAGCAGTCGGTTTCCATTTTTCCAAGCCACGACTCCGAGCAGGATGATCAGGATCGGTATGAGCAGTCCGAACAAAAACCCAAGTCCGAAGCCCAATTTACCGAGAATGATTAATCCCCCGAAACCGATCAGCAGCAGTGCCAGCCCATTTCCGCTTCGCATTTGCTTCACCTCTTTTCTGTAACTCGTTTAACTCATGACCTTATTGTAAACCTATCCGCTTCTATGCATAACGGACTCGCGGATGTTTTTATCCCTAGACTGTGGTCGAGGATACATACCGCCCTGCGACCTTTCCCGCTCAGACCAAGGGTTCGCGGGTATGGGAACAATTGTGGGTTTTTCCTTCTTTCCTCCTATGTTAGCGTATAGGTATACGTTAAACGGAGGTGTTGAAGCATGAAAAAACATATATTGGGATTGCTTGCCGCAGCATTGTTGGTCAGTGGTTTTAATGCCGTTCCGGTTGTTTCGGCTGCTTCTTCCGCCGTTGGAACGAATCATAATGATTCAAGTTCCGGGAACTCTAATGAAGGAACGAATAGTGGAACGACCGTTGGAGGCACCGATAATGGGTCGAATTCCGCTTCTATAGAAAAGGTCATCGCCGATGGCATGAAATATGTGGGAACGCCTTATGAGTTCGGCTCCAATCGCAACAATACGACAACTTTTGACTGCTCGGATTATGTACGTTGGATATTCAAGGAGACGCTTGGAATAAGTCTTCCGGCCGACTCTCGTCAGCAAGGCGCATACGTTAAAGACAACGGTACGGCCGAAACCGATTGGCACAACCTGAAACGTGGAGACTTAATGTTCTTCATGTCTTATAAAGGCTCCAACGCCGCAAATTATAAAAGGTTCGACAAGTCAACGGAGCGCATCACGCACGTTGCGATTTATCTTGGCAACGGCAAGATCCTTCACACGTATTCCAATGAAAGCGGAGGAGTGCACGTCGGCGAATTTGCCGGAACGGCTTGGGAACAGCGTTTCCTCTTCGGAGGCAGCGTACTTTCGAAATAGCAGCAATAATCAAAAACCCGGACCGAGATTTCCTCGTCCGGGTTTTCTATCTAGATCGTAAGGATAAAACTTATTTATCCTGTTACTTCTCCCTATGTCCGTTCAAACGCGGGAGCAAATCCGCGGGCACTGACAGAAGCTCGTTAATCGTAGAGTTGCGTGGATTGATGGTACTTTGTCTGATTTATTCGAACAGTCTAATCTCGGAAATCGACCACCAGCTTCCCGAGCTTCCCTTTAATGTAATCTTGACGTAGCGCGCTTCGGTGATCGGGAAGTTGGCCGTAACGACTTGGCCGGATCCTTCCGCGTTAGCAATCGTTGTCCAGCTCGTTCCGTTACTCGATACTTGAATGATGTATTTCCTCGCGTAATCTCCGGTGCTCGATCCCGAGTCCATCACGATGTGGTTAAACCACTGGGAAGATCCAAGGTCGATTTGGAACCATTGTCCGCTTGCTTGACCGACGCCGCCGCTCCAACGCGTACCCGCATTGCCGTCCAAGGCGTTCGCCGTGGAGCCGCCGGGTTCCGTCGACGAGGCGGAGGCAGACCATCCGGTGCGACTCTTAGCCAATTCCCCGTATACGTTCAGTTCAGAGATGGACCACCAACTGGTCGAACTGCCGGTTTGAATGATTTTCATATAACGCGCCACTTGAACCGGAAATTCCGCCACGATCGACGCCCCGCTTCCGGTACCGCTTTTTACCGTCGTCCAACTCGTTCCGTCCGTGGAAACCTGAACTTGATAGCCGCGCGGATAATCGCTGGCGGAAGCTCCCGCATCGATCAGAACCCGATCGAATGTCTGATTCTGCCCCATATCCACTTGATACCATTGTCCGTTGGCTTGGGCCGCGCCATTGCTCCATCGCGTTCCCGCATTTCCGTCCAAAGCTCCTGCCGTCGCACCGCCTGGCTCCGTGGAAGAAGCGGTCGCCGTCCACCCCGTCCGATTAAGCGCCGGCTCGGAGAAAGCATGGAACTCGGCAATGTTCCACCAGTTCGTCGTACTTGTTCCGGTTTGGGTAACCCGAATATATTGCGCGTATTGAGTCGCGAATGGAATGACCATCTTATGGCCGAAACCCGCCCCGCTCGCGACGGTCGTCCAGGTCGATCCATTATTAGAAACCTGGACGAGATAGCCTGCCGGGTAATCGTTCGTGTTGGTCGCATCCGTCTCGATCGAGATTTCGTCGAACACCTTGCTCGATCCCATGTTGACTTGGAACCATTGGCCGTTTGCTTGATTTGCTCCCGTACTCCAGCGCGTGCCGATGTTCCAATCCAGGGCATTGGACGCGGGGGTGCCCGACCCCGACACCGATGCGGATGCCGTCCAACCCGTCTGATCAAGCGGGATTGTAGCCATCCATTGCTGCCCGCCGGCGAACTTCGTTACCGTATTGATCAAATTCGAATTGGCTAGGAAGTTGCCCGTACCGAATTGGCTCCATTTCGATGCGATCGACGTCGTCGTTTCCTTGTTGATGTCGGGAACCGGGTTCGTATTCGTATTATAGAACCCCCAATTGGCGCCCCCGCCCTCCGAGACGGTGCCTGTAACCTTATAAGTCCAGTTGGTCCATGAAGCATTTAACGCGTTCAAGCCCGACATCCATTTGGACCATAAGTCATAGAAGAAATAAAAGGAATACTCTCCGGCGTACACCGGTACGTTCCATTGTTCCTGATATTGGCCCAGCTGGCTGAGCGCGTTCATGATCAACGTATTTTGCGCGTTCCAATCCTTCGAATTGGGCATATCGTACGGATGGATTTCGTACACGACGTTCGTCCACCCATATGTTGATGGCGCAGCGATCTTGTCAAAGCCGAAAAACGCGCCGAGAAAAATCGTATGGTCCGGATCGATCGCGCGTACCGCATCGTAAAGACGGTCGTAGACGTTGCTCTTGGTCGTGATCTCCGTCGATGTTTCATTGTAACTCAGCAGTGGCTCATTCATGAGATCGTATCCTGCAACTGCCGGATTGCCGTTAAAATGGGTTGCTATTCCTTGCCATATGCTTACGGCCAAGTCTTGGTTCGCCGTGTTCGTCCAAAATCCGTTCGGATTTTGCCCGGCTTGCCCGCAGCTGGCCCAGGGACAATTGCCGCCTGGCAATACGTGCAGATCGAGCAAGACGTACATATTTCTGGCTGAAGCTTCGCTGACGACCCAGTCAAGCTGCGTAAATGCTCCAGCTTTCCAAGTGCCATCCGAATTGACAAGCTCCTGCCAGCTGATAGGCACTCGCACCATGTTCATGCCCATGTCCCTGATATGATCCAGATCAGCGGTCGTGATCCACGTATTCTGATAACCATCCAGCAAAGTATCCGTTGCGCTCACTCCAAAACGATTGTACAGAGCGGTGCGCATGCTATAGTCGTCCGCTTGGGCAACATTCAATTCGGCGATGGACCACCAACTGGCTTTGCTGCCCGTTTGAATAAGCAATAAGTAGCGCGCCGTATATACGTTATCCAAAGTCAGACGAAGCTCTTGAGCGGTTCCGCTATCCTTGATCACGTTTACGGTCGTCCAATTGGTTCCGTCGGACGATACCTGAATGAGCAGACTAACCGGAGAGTCTCCAATAAACGTCCCCGCGTCGATCGAGAGATGGTCGAACGTCTTCTGGCCGCCCATATCTAATTTAAACCAGTTCGAATTAGCGGTCTGATTCGTTCCATCCGTCCAACTGGTACTTAAATTCCCATCCAATGCGTTGTTATATCCGCTGCTCCCTGATCCAGTCGCCGTCCAACCGCTTCGGCTTAAGTTTCCTTCGCCGAGCGGAGACATCCACTGCTCCATCGACAGCCAGCCGCCCAGATTCGTGCCGCGAAGCGTAACGATCGATCCGGTACCGGAATTGTTCTTCAGCACGGTACCGCTCGCTTTCAGGAAATCGCTCGATCCCAAGGCAGCATGAGCAACTTCGCGCGGGGGAATCGCCAGTAACAATCCGCTTAGAACAACTGTCAATACCAAAGCAAGCAATCCTGATCTTTTCCTAGTCATTATAATTCCTCCTCCAAATGGGTTTATGAACGGTGAAACGGTACTGCCAACTTTCCTGCAGACGGCTTCTTCCGACCTTGAATTTTCCGAATCACCTCCTTAAGAGAATTGAAATCGATTTCTTTTTCAAGAATCTATGATAAAGCCGAAGGACAGCGCCATCGGTTGGCGCCGTCCTTCAGTCTAGTTAGTCTATGAAGCTTGTCGGAACGACTTCAAGCCATTCTATTCGGACAGGATGTTCTATCGTAGCGAGCTTAACCCGGTGAAGCCCCGGCCGAAGCCGAATCCCTTCCTCAAACCGAACGTTCTCCCATGACCAGCCGTTCGCATCCGCGTATCCATTAGTAGCGGCACCATCCACCGAAATTTCGATTCGTGCTTTACCGTTCACCGCGCATAAACGTATGCTTATCGAATAAAGTGAAGATTCAAAATTAGAACCTACCGGAATATTAAATTCATATGCCAACCAGTCCCCCGGAGCCAGTTGAACGCACAGCTTCTCATCCGATTGCCAAGGTTCCCCTCGTCCATGCTGGAAGTTGGGAACCGTACGTTCGCTATCGATGAACCGGATATCCGTCCCGTCGTTCGCGCGAAAGCCGATGCTTCGCCCGCTGCGCTCCGAAATTCCAAAGCTTACCCCTGCACCCTTGTATCCGTAAAAAATAGCAGGAATCCGCACGGGACACTTACGAAGAAGCGCACCTGCAACTTCCGGATAATAAACGCATTTCTCAATAGGAAGGTTATCCAGATACTCCCACAACACCTGCGCCGCAGTTGCCTCATCAGGCTTGACGCCGCCTTCCAGATAATCCACCAGCAGCTGCCACCCGTTCGGCATGATGATGGAGCAAGGCGAGTTGTTTCGGTCCATTTTCTTCCACGTCCAGAAGTTCCATGAAATTTCATGGTCTTCGAACATACGGAATGCCCCGGTATACCACTCTTTATTATTCTCGCCGCCTTCACCCATGAAGATCGGTACGTTCCATTCCTCGCGCTTGTCCAAGTAAACCTGGATGCTCTCGGTGTCCGGGTTGTTCCAATATTTATGGAATTGAAGCATGACGTTATCGTCGATTACTTCATTGAAGATCGACCAGTCCGTCGACCAATGCGCACCTTCAAGGATAATCATGTGACGATCGTCCACATCCCGGATTGCCTTCACGATATCCTTGTAGAGGGGCATAATCTGATCGTTGTACTTGGCGAACCAGTCGGGTAACGGCTCATTCAGAAGATCATATCCCGCGACGATCCATTCGTCCTTGTATCGATCCGCCAGCATGGCCCATAAGTCGACAGTAATCCTCTGGTTCCTTTCGTCCGTAAACAATTCCGGCTGATCGAACTCCGAATCGTCGATATTCGTTCCGGTCTGTCCGCCCGGCGCTCCATGCAAATCGAGAATAACGTATAGTCGGTATTTACGGCACCAATCGATAACCTTGTCTATAAGCTGCAGATGCCGCTCTTTATATCGTACAGGCTCTTCGTCCTCTAAAAGGAATCTGGCATTAATAGGAACCCGAACGGAATTGAATCCTTCCTCGGCAATCCGCTCGATATCCGGTTCCGCTATATATCGGTCATAATAAATTTCCCAGAACCTCTCCGCCTTCTCCCGGCCAACCAACTCCTCGATCATCCGTTCGATGCGGCGCGGCCTGTCTCCCTTCTCCGGGAAACACCACATATACCCTTCCGGGAGCAGCCAACTGCCGAAGCCGACTCCCCGAAGAACGATTTCCCGGCCTTCTCCGTTCACCAGCTTTCGTCCTTCCGCCCTAAGAAAGCCGGTTACTTCATGCTCCTTATTTTCCGGCACAGACATTGGAATTCAACCTCCCCCAAACCTATTCAGCCTTTAATCGCCCCGTCCGCTATCCCGTTCAAAATATACTTCTGCAGCACGATATACAGCACGATAACAGGCAGCATAGCCATAACGAGCGATGCCAATATAGCCGACCAATCGTTGTTGTACTCCCCGAAAAGCATGTTGGTGGAAAGCAGCAGCGTATAGCTGTCGGAATCGGTCAACATCAATAGAGGAAACAGAAAATCGTTCCACATCCACAACAAATTCAAAATCGCAATCGTAGCGGTTACCGGAAGCAGCAACGGAAAGATCACAACGAAGAACAAGCGGATTTCCCCGCACCCATCCACTACAGCCGCCTCGTCCAAGTCGCGCGGAATCGATTTGACGAAACCATGGTACAGGAAGATGGCCATCGGAACGCCAAGTCCGATATACATAAGGCCAAGCCCGATCGTCGAGCCTTGAACGGTCAACTCCTTCGCGATTTTCACTAGCGTGATCATAATGGAATGAAACGGAATGAGCATCGACAGAACGAACAGCCCGAACAGAAACCCGCTGACCCTGCCCGGCGTTCGGGACATCTTGTACCCCGCCATTGACGCAAACAGTATAATACCCGCCAAGCCGACGGCGGCAACGGTCAACGTATTGCCCAGGCTGCGCATAAAGTCGGTTTTCTCGAAAGCATCCGCATAATTGCCGAATTCCAACCGCGAAGGAAATGACAAAATGTTGCTCAGCATGTTGCCTTCCGTCTTCAAGGAATTTAACAAACCCATATAAATCGGGAAAAGCGTAAAGATCGCGCCAATGAGCAAAATAACGAAGACGAAGGCCGAGCCGACACGGCGTCCAAGCTGACGCTCTCCCGCACGGGTACCCGGGTTACTCATGCCTCCACCTCTCTATTCTTCATAAACCGCAGTTGAACGATGGTGATGAGGAAGACGATGAGGAACAGGATCATGGCCTTGGCGCTGGCATAACCGTATCTCGAATTGAAACTGAATGCTTCCTCGAAAATATTGAGCGCGATAACTTGGGTTGCCCTGCCCGGTCCGCCGCCCGTCAGCGCATACACGGCATCGAATGCCTTGAACGACGAGTTAAGCGTAAGGAAAATTCCTATCGTTAAAGCGGGATATATCATCGGGAGAGTAATGTTCCGGAACGTTTGAAACGTATTCGCCCCGTCGATTGCGGCCGCTTCCTTTAATGGCTGGGGCACGCCCTGAATCGCCGCAATATAGATGACCATCAAGAAGCCGACGCCGCCCCATAAAGAGACGATAATGATCGCGTAGAATGAGAAATCGGGATCGCCGATCCAAGATTGATCCAGAAATCCAAAACCGGAATGTTCCGCTATATAGGACAAAACTTTCGTGAAAATAAACAGCCACATAAACCCGCCGATAATCATGCTGATCATATTCGGCATGAAAAATATCGTCCGGAACCATACTTTGCTGCGCCCCCGCGATTCTACGAATACCGCGAGCAATAAGGCAAGCGCATTTTGCAGCACGACCATGAACGCAACGAACCTCAGCGTAAACCAAATCGATTTTATAAAATAAGGATCATCCGTCAGCGCTTCGGTATAATTGGCGAATCCCACCCAGTGATAGGTGGGATTCAGCCCGTTCCAATCCGTCAGGCTATACCCGATCCCCCCGAAAGCGGGGGCGAGCATGAACACGGCGTAGAACAATAAAGCAGGGAATACGAAGGCTAACAGAGTGATCGTTTGCTTCCTCTTCTTCGTCCATTGCATCTGAGATCACTCCCGATCAGCCCATACAAGCGGGATGCTTATTGTTGGGTTTTAATAGCCTTCGCCCATGTTTTGTCGAGCGTCTTGATGATTTCCTCTTTCGACACGGTTTTGGCGTAGTAGCTTTGCAGCAGCTTCGCCGTTTCGTCCGTTACGCCGTTCGGCAATGACAGATCCAGATAAGCTTTGCCTTTCGCCACATACGAGCTGGCTTCCGTGATCCAAGGGAACGTCTCATAAGTGTGCATAGTTGCAACCGGATTGAATTTCAAAGTCTCGAACAGAGGCGCGGAATCTTTGTCGTCCAGAACGTAATTGACCAGATCCAACGCAACTTCTTTGTTCTTGCTAGTCGGAGATACCGCAAGAGACGTGGAAGTGGCGAGGTTGATCATCGCCCCGGCAGGATCGTTGCTCACGGGAAGCGGAGCCACTCCGAATTCCATATTCGGGTTCACCTTCAGAATCGTTTCCGCTTGCCAAGGTCCTTGCACCCACATGGCGGCTTTGCCGTTAGCGAAATCGGTGGAACCCGCTTCGTTGCCGACTTCGAACGGTTTGCTCGTCCCGTTAGCCATGATAAGGTCGATTATATCGAACACGCTCGCGACGTCTTTATAGGAAGCTTCGCCTTTGTTCATCTTCTCGATCCAATCGGGATGCGCGGAGGAGACGGTACCGCCCAACGATAAGGCCATCATGAGCTGCGGAATCCAGGACTCCTGGAAGGCCAGCATAAACGGTTTTATTTTGGCCGCGTTAATCTTATCGATCGCAGCGTTCATCTCGTCAATCGTTTGGGGTGGCGTAATGCCTAGATCGGCGAAAATTTTCTTATTGTACAAATATCCCCACGACAAGCTTTCAAGTGGCAACGCCACGACTTTGCCGTCGTAGGTGACGGTTTTCCTAACGCTCTCGTACACCTTCGGCACGAACGGCTGATCCGACAGATCGCTCAAATAACCGGCTTTGTAATACGTCGGAATATCCGCAATGGCGTGAAGCGTAAAGACATCCGGCGCATCGTTGGACGCAAGCCGCGTTTGCAAAATTTGCTTCGCTTGATCGGGATTCGGCATTTCCAGCTTAATGGTTACGTCGATATTTTTGCCCGCCAACTCTTTCGCCTTGAACTGAGCGAAGTAGCTTTCGAATTGATCCTTGAACCTCGGAAAGCTCATGAATACTTTCAACTCTACTTTTTGCGGCGGTGTATCCGCTTTCACTTCCGACGGAGAGGCACTCTCGCTTGCAGATGCGGATGCGGATGCCGATTCCGATTCCGAAGCAATGGCGGAAGGTTTCGTTTCATTGTTATTTTTCGAGCTGCATGCCGAGATAACCGAAACCATAAGAACAAGGACAAGACTCATATAAAGCGCTTTCTTCATTTGGTGTAACCCCCTCTTATTTGAATGCATCTTCAGTATAGGGGAGACGGTTTCCCGCTTCATTTCAGGATATTAGCTTCCGCTATTGCACTTTATTGATATTGCCGCTTTAATCTTCTTTACGTAAATCGCCTGGCGTCTGGCCGAAAAACTTCTTGAATACCCGGTAAAAATAAGCAACGTCCGCATAACCCGTTAATTGCGCCACATGTTTAATCGCCATCTTCTGCTCAACAATGAGCTCCCGCGCTTTCTCCATCCGTTTGCGAATAATATAGTCGGAAAGATTCTCGCCCTGCTGGGATTTGAACACCCGGCTTAAGTGCTCCTTGCTGACGAAAAAGCGCTGCGCAACCGTATCCAGCGATATCTGGTCCTGATAATGACGATCGATATGGGATTGAACCTCCGCGATATCAAGCCGCAAGCGGTTTCTCCGGTTCGCTTCGATCGCGTCTACCGCCTCTTCGTACAGCTTCTTAATGTCATGGAAAGCCTCGGAAACGGAGCCCCAATCGACCGAAGCATTTCGCGCAACATTCCTATCGCTCCATAAGCTGTTGAAGTCCACTTCGTTCTCCGTTGTGAATTCCTCGAGCATCAGCATGAAATCATGCCCGACTTTGGATAGGATGTTCCCTTCTTCTCGATTCGCAGAAGAGCTATGCAACAATTCCTCCAACCTCGACAATGTCTCGAGCACCGCCTGCTTGTTCAGTTCCAGCAAATATCCGTATACGCGCTGGCGGTAAGCCAAATATTGTTCAAGCGTAGCCGCATCCGCGAATATGAACGGCGTTCTCCATGAAGGGCCCGCCCCCTTGTTCACCTGTCTCAACTCTTGAGCGCATTCAGCCAATGCGGCATTCAGCTCTCCTTGATCGATCGGCTTCAACAAATACTCCACAGCGCGCGAACGAATAGCCTGCTTCAGGTAGATGAAATCATCGTAACCGCTCATAACGATAATCTTAAGCGCCGGATATCGTTCGTTCATCGCTTTCAGAAGACCTACCCCATCAAGTCCCGGCATCCGCATATCGGTTATGACGATGTGCGGCTTCAGTTCCTCTATCCGTCTCAAGCCTTCCGTACCGTCCTCCGCCTCGCCGATCACGTTCATTTCTAGCCGTTCCCATTCCCCAAGCGCCCTCACTACCTGCCTGGACCAAGGTTCATCATCGATAATCAGTATATTAAACATGCGTTATGCCCCCCTATCCGATACCGGCAGTTTGATGATGACTATAGTACCTTGTCCAGCGTTACTAACTATCCTTAAGCCGTACTTCGCACCAAAATGAAGTTTCAGCCGGGCATCGACGTTTTTCAGGCCGATTCCTTTTCTTCTGCGCGGCTCGTCTTGCTCCGATTTGTCGACTTTCGATGATAATCCGCTTAACAGCTCCATTCGCAACTGTTCCAGTCTTTCCTTCGTGAAACCTACGCCCTCGTCTTTAATCAGAATGGCGATATGGTTGCCTATGCGTTTCACTCGCACTTCTATCGTCCAAGCTCCTTCTTTACGCTGAAGCCCGTGCTCGAACGCATTTTCCACAATCGGCTGCAACGTAAATTTGGGGAGCATTCCCTCAAGTGCATCCTCGTTAATCGAAATAATGGCATTGCAACGGCCTATAAAACGGTTTTCCTGTATGAACAAATAATTGCGCATGTGCTTAATTTCGAATTCCAACGGAACCTTATCCCCATCGGTGCTAATGGAATATCTGAGCAGTTCTCCGATCACTTGGGTTATTTTATAGATTTCGGGAGCGTCTTTGGTGAGCGCCATTCCCCCGATAAGATGCAGCGTATTATTGAGAAAATGGGGATTAATCTGGGCCTGAAGAGCCGACAGCTGAGCGTTCTTGACATCGATCTCCCGCTGGTACTCGTCTTCGATCAACTCCTTGATACGCTGCATCATGGAGTTATACCCTCGTTCCAGCAAACCGATCTCATCATGGCTTTGCACCGATTTGATCTCGAAGTTATGAATATGCACGTTGCGCATGGTCTTAGCGAGGCTTACGATCGGTCGGCTGATTCGAAGCGATACGAGAATGGACAGCAGGACGGAAGCTGCGGCGAACAAACTTCCCGTCACGATACCGGCCTTAATCGTCGCATTTGCGCTCTTGGCTACCGTCCCTGAAGGAACCGCTTTGACAACCGTCAACGATCCATCGTTTACTTTCTTCATAAAATAGAAATAGTTGCCTGTACTCGTGAATTGCAGCTCGGAATTGCCGATATTAAGGCTTTCGATTTGCGATTGAATTTCCTGCGAGTAACCCGATTCGGTAGAACCGGATAACATCTCGCCTTCATCGTTAAGCAGGAATACGGAGCTTTCCGGCTCCGACTTCAGGATGCGCGCGACTTCCTCCCACACATCGCGATTAATGCGGACGGAAAGACCTCCGAGCAGCTTCTGGTCAGGGAACCGATAGATGCCATGGAAAGCATAGATTCCTTTTCCCGACTGCTTGAAGTACATATTGAGCGGAGTCTGCCGCATACGGCTCCAAACTCCGCCGGAAATATCGAGAGAGGATACGATGCCGCTGCTTACGTAATTAACCGAAAAAGCCTTTTGGCTGAGATGACTATAAAGAGTAAGGAGGTCTATCTTGCGGGAGTTTGCGTAAAAAGCCGATTTCAGCGTGCTGCTGATGTAATTTTGCGTTTTGAACTGGACGCCTACATCGGTGCTCTCGCTATCATTTAATCCGGTCATCAGCGGCTCGTTAATCTGCAGAGTATAGAAAAGGATATCGATCTGTTGAATCAGTTCGTCCAAATACTGGTTCGCCCACAGCATCCGGGACTCGTTCGCGTTGATGATTTCCTTCTCCACCGAATCCCTCGTATTGTTCGTGGCGATCCACGTCACCGTAATGACCGGCAGCGTCGTCAGGCAAATCATGAGCAGCATCAACCGCAGGCGTATGCTTGTCCGCTTCATGTCCCCGCTCCTTCCCCGATGAGGTCGCTATCTAGACGCGCTTCCATTCCCTAAACATAGCCGCTTGTCCTTGATACTGATTATCCGCGTCTACGACGCTCCAGATCACAGCATCTCTGATTTCGAATCTCGTACCGCTGCTGGATACTCGAATGCCGGTATACCCATCGGAGTAGCCTTGTCTTCTGACTTCGTTCAGCAGTTTCTCCCTCTCCGTTCTTTCCATCGGTTCTGCCGTTAGGCGCGAAGGCGTTGAGGTAAACGTCTCCCAATCCATCTCCCATAACCTTAAAGCAGCTTTATTTCCATAATTCAATATGGGATCCGGCTCCGTTCCGTGGGACAAAAGGACAAAGTTCGCCTCGAACAACGCAGTCGCTGCAGCTGCCGACTGCAACTTAGGATTATATTCCAATAACGTTCGACCTGTCGCTCTATAAAAGCTGTCGATCAATAAATTAGAGTGTGCTTCAAGCCGCTGTATGTTCACGTATGACCCCATGCCGTTGGTAACTCCCTTTCTATTCTCGTTTAATCTGCTAGAGGTTTGGCTGCTTCTTTTTACTTTACCAGTTCCCTTGAAATCAAACTAGACATAAGAAAAAACATAGGAAACGCGAGAGGCCGGACCCCACGTGTTTCCTATGTTTTTTCCTGATCCTATGACGGTTAGTCGAAAATCAAATCGCGTTCCCCTGGCGCAAGCTCCATCACAACGTTCCGCGCGGGCAGTTTGACTGCAAGTCTCGCGTTCATTCCCGCAGGAATACGAGCCCGGATTCGGACGCCGCCTTGTTCTGCTAAACGCTCCCAACGAGCGAATAAGG
Source organism: Cohnella silvisoli (assembly GCF_021190915.1). Lineage (GTDB taxonomy): Bacteria > Bacillota > Bacilli > Paenibacillales > Paenibacillaceae > Cohnella > Cohnella silvisoli. Next base: position 114,471 of record NZ_JAIOAP010000010.1, on the reverse strand, counting down.
TCCCATGAGGTGTCCACACTTCGGCTTCCGCGAACGACAAGTCGTCTGGCATATAAGGACGAATAACCGCTTTCGCGAATCCCGGAGCTTCCGACTTGATTCCAACAACATACTCTTGCAGCAATCTCGCCGGATAGCCGTTCCACGCATGGGAATGGCTTTCGATATCTTCCCAGCCTTCCCACATCGTCTTCGCGCCTTGCGCGATCATATAGCCCCAGCCCGGATATTCCTTGCGACTGAGCAGCGCATAAGCTTCCGCTTCGCGCCCGTTCTCGAACAACATTCTCAGAAGCGGCAACGACAGCACCGTCCGGCATTCCCATTGTTTGTCCGCTACGTATGCAACGGCTGCTTCGCGATCGGCCGATGGGACTAAGTCCGCGTATAAAGCGATAGCCGTAACGCCTTGATGCATCTGTGATGATTCCGAGCTGTCCCTAAATCGCTTGAGCTCCCGATCATACAGATTCCGGACAAGATTATCGCTTAGCCGTGCCGCGTGTTCCTTGTATGCCTTATGATCAACTTGTTTGCCGATTAGCGCCGCAGCATCGCTAACGATTCTTAAAGCCTGCACGAGCTTAACCTGCTGAACGGTTAAAAAGTCGCCTTTATGTTCCACAGACGGATAAGGCCAATCGCTGATGTGCCAGCCCTTATCCAGCGGGACAAGTCCCGACACTGGGTCCAATCGCCCTATGAAGTAATCCACCATCCGACGCGCGGTTTCGAAGAAGGTTTCCAGCAGCTTAACGTTGCCCGATGTTTGATATAACTTCCATAGTAGAGTCGCGTAATGCAAATCCCACTCCGGAATCTGCAAGTTAAAATCCTGATGCTCGTAATTGGTAGGCGTCACGAAAGGAAAAGTACCGTCCTCCAGCTGCGCGTCCGTGAAGTCGCTTAGCGTCTTCTCTATCACATTCAAAGCATCGAAATTATAGAAAAGCGTCTCCACCTGCAAATCCGTATCCGCTGTATATTGAGCTTGCTCGCGGTGAGGACAGTCGACCGTCTGACCCAACGTGTTGTTTTTCTGGGTTCGGATGCACGCCTCGTATAAGGCGTTAAGATTCTCGTCAGAGCTGTTAAAGCTTCCCACGTAAGGCATCGCCGTATAGGCTAGGCACACCGTAAGACTGTTCCCTTCCTCGATAGGCAAAGGATAACCCGTTACCTCGACATAACGAAAAGCCTTGTAGGAGAAATCCGGCTGCCAGCTTTCCTGATCGTCGCCCCGCATCGTGTATTGATCGTAATAATTGTCCGAATGCTCATTGCACACGTTATGCTTCACGCGGCCGTTCTCGTCCAAATCCTCCGAGTACCGAAGACGAATCGTTGCCCCTTCGATCCCTTTCAGCGTGAATTTGGGCCATCCAGAGACGATTCTTCCGACATCGAACACCTGCGGGAATGAAGGGTCCCCCTCTTCGAAAGCCGAACTTAGTTTCGTTAGCCGGATTTCTTCCTCGATGGCGCCTTCCGGAATCTGCTGCTCCACCATAAGCCACTCGTCCCGGCCGATTTTCGCCTTCTTGGCTTTGGAGGTATTGCTTACATCATCCTTCAAACCTGCATAACGCCACTTTTGATCCCATTTCCTAGCATCATATTCTTCTATGGCGGACACCCTGCGATTTTGTTGGTAGGGAGTCCCCGACTTATGCGGCATATCCTTCAGAGTTTCCCATGAACCGTCCGTCTTGACGATTTTCTTCGATCCATCCGTATAAGTAAGATGAAGCTCAAGCCGGAATCCGGGCAACCCGTTAACGTAATTCTGTCCGCTGCCTCCAAGGTAATGCGCATCTGCGGTAAGGCAATTCAGCCCCTCATTCAGTTGTCCGCTAATCTCGTAAACCAAATAATATTTCCGCTTCCATGGGTTCGTGGGTGCAGGAGAGCCGTAACCGCCCACCTTCGTTCCGTTGACGTAAACAAACGCCGAGTTGTGCGCCGATACGAGCAATTGCGCAGATATAAGAGAAGCTTGAACCGCAAACTCCTTGCGAAAATAAGCAAAATCATTGACCCGAACACGCCGTGAACGCCAAATCCAATCCGCTATCCAATTGATGTTCGCCAACTCCCTGCATTTTTCCAAAGCATAACATACGCTTTTCCCTTGTATATAGGGGGCAATCTGTGCTATTAATAGGGCAATCACATCCTAAAATGAAGGATCGATCACGATGAATTCAACCCCGCATACGTTAGAAGGCCGTACCCTCTGGGATCCCAACTTTCCTTTGTACGTGACAAGGGAACGCGAATATTTCACCCTGCCTATCCATATTCACGACTTCGTGGAAATTCAATACGTCGCGGAAGGGAAGGGCTACCATTATATTGGCGATGAGAGAATTTTCGTGGAAAAAGGAGACCTATTCATCATCCCCATCGGAACCCGGCACGTTTATCGTCCTGCTTCCGAAGCCGCGAAAGACGAGCTCATCGTCTATAACTGTATTTTCGACGTTTCGGTACCGGAGAAACTACTCCTAGCGTATCCTTTTCCGGAGGGCACACTGACCTTATTGACCGGACAATCGCAAGCTTACCGGCGGTATAAAGATGCCTTTCATGAAGGCCGAATCGGCATGGAAGCCCTGCACCGGGAATACCGCATGCGACAACCCGGTTATGAGTCTTGCCTATATGCGCTCCTGACCAAATTACTCGTTTATCTGTACCGGCTCGAGCTCAATCTCGCTTCAGCGCTTCCCGCCAATTCTCAGCTCGGCTCCGCGCTTGAATATATGGAGGACAATTACAGCAGGCCGCTGACGCTCGCCGAAATCGCCAAGCTTCTGCCCGCTAGCCCCAGTTACATGCAAAGGATGTTCAAACAGGCGACCGGCCAATCTTTCACCGAGTACCTGCAGAACATCCGAATGAAGAAAAGCACCGAACTGCTCCGCCATACTACGCTGACGATCAAAGAAATCGCCGAACAAGTCGGTTACCGGGACCTTAAGTTTTTTTACGCGCTGTTTCGCAAGAAGACGGGGTTATCCCCAAGGCAGTATCGCAATAGAGCTCACGGCTCAACCTTCGCTCAAGCGGACCAATTGCCGCGATAGGGAGAACTCTCCTGCTTGCAGCCTATTCTTTAATAGCTCCGATCATTACGCCCTGGATAAAGTACTTCTGAAGGAACGGGTACAGCGCAACGATCGGAAAAGTCGCCACGATGATCGTCGCCGCTTTGATCGATTCGGGAGTGACGGCAACCGCTTGATTCCCCCCGCCGCCCATTCTCGCTTGCGTTACCGCAAGCTCGTTGACCAGTTCCGCTTCCTTGATCACCTTGTACATGACGAACTGCAAGGTGTACAAATCTTTCTTGGTAATGAAATAGAGCGAGGTCGTCCAATCGTTCCAATGGGTCACAGCCAACCACAGGATAACGGTAGCCATCACGGGCATGGACAACGGAATAATGATTCTCGTCAAAATCTGGACTTCGTTCGCCCCGTCGATAATGGCCGCTTCTTCAAGGCCGTTAGGAAGCGACTGAATGTAGGTTCTTACGATGATCATATAGAAGAACACAAAGGCCATCGGCAGAACATAAACCATGAAATTGTTCATCAGATGCAAATACCTGTACAGAAAATAAAGCGGGATGAGTCCACCCGATATGAACGTAGGAATAATGAGAAAGAAGATCAGGAAATTTCTCCCCGGCAAATTTTTCTTCGTTAACGCATAAGCCGCGCCCGTAATCAGAATCAATCCGAGCAAAGTTCCGAGCAGTACCCTGCCCCCCGAAATGACGAGTGAGCCGACAAAGCTGCTATTCGAGAAAACGGTTTCATAATTGCTCCACGTAAATTCCCGCGGAAACACCGTGATGCCGCCAAAAATAGTATCTTGTCCGTCGTTAAGAGAAACGGCCAACTGATTCAGGTACGGATATAACGTAATGACGCACAGAAAGATCATGAATACGATATTAAACAGCCGAAACGCCTTTTCTCCGAAACTTGTTCTCATGAGCTCTCCCCCTTACCATATTCCGACTTGACTTGTTTTTTTGGAAATCCAGTTGACCCCATATACGATCAGGAACGAGACGATGCCTTGCGCCAAACCGAATGCCGTGGCCAAGGAATAATTCCCCTGCTGAATGCCAAGCTGGTAAACCAATGTGTTGACTACCTGAGTCTGTTCCATGGTGTATAAATTTTGAAATCCGTATACCTGTTCGAAATTCGAAGAGACAAGGCTGCCGGACGAAAGAATGAAAATAATCATCGCCGTAGGCATGATACCCGGAAGCGTAATATGAATCATCTGCTTCCACCGTCCGCAACCGTCGATCTTGGCGGCTTCGTATAATTGAGAGTCAATCCCAGCGATTGCGGCAAGGAATATAACGGATGACCACCCGATGTTCTTCCAGAGATGAGATCCGAACAGGATCGCCACGAAGTTGTCAGGGTCCATCAATATATTCGTTCGTTCGATTTCATGCCCGACCAAAAACTCTTTCAGGTCGTTAAAAGGCCCGCTCATCTCGAAAAAGGCGTAGAACAAAGCGACGACCGATATCCAGGACAGGAAGTAAGGTAAATAACTGACGGTTTGCACGAATCGCTTAAAGAATCTTCCTTTTAATTCGTTAAATAGCAACGCAAGGACAATCGGAAACGGGAAGCCGATTATCAAAATAATAGAGTTATAATAGAGAGTGTTTACGACCGCCTTGGCAAATACAGGATCTGAGAAAATAGCGTTAAAATGCTTAAATCCGACGAAAGGACTGCCGAACATCCCCTTGAAAATATTGAAATCCTGAAAGGACATCACGATACCGATCATCGGCACGTAACAAAAAATAATCGTCCATAGTACTGCCCCTGATAGGAGCAAATAGAGGAACTTATTTCGTCTTATTTTCTGAGATAACGTAAGCTGGTTATGCATTTTGTCCTGTTCCCCTCTCTGCAGTTGTCATATAAATTCATTATACAAAGAGGCGGAAGTACGATTAAGACAACAGATTGCTTAAATCTATCAACATCTGCTTATTAACAAAACGCCGTCTGCGCATGTGCAGACGGCGTTAACATTCAGCTCGCATCAAACGTCCTGAACTCTCTTCTCTCATTAAGCTCAGCCTCGTTTAATGCTTCAATTCGGATCGTTACTTTTGTGCCTTTTCCCACTTCACTTTCGATTGCGATCCCATCGTTGTACCCGTAATAAGCTTGGATTCGTTTGATGACATTCTTGATCCCGTATCCCCCTAAGCTCGCCGTGAAATTTAAGTTCATAATGTCGTTAACGCTTTCCGGTCTCATACCGCGCCCATTATCGCTTATCTCGAAGACGATATCGCGTAAATCCCGATAACCTTTGATCATCACGATCGCGTTTTCTCTTTTCCCGTTAAGCCCATGCAGGATCGCGTTTTCAACAATCGGTTGAATGAGGTGCTTCGACGTATAGAAACCTAATATCTCTTCCTCGATATCAAGTACCAGCAGGTAGTCGACGGAATGCGCAAGAACATTAATTTTCACGTATTCTTTAATCATTTCCAGCTCGGAGGCTACGCTGATTACACTATTCCCTTTGCTCAGGGCGATTCGATAATATTTCGTCATGGCATCGATAATCTCAACCGTTTTGCCGTCTTTGTTCCTTAAAGCTGTCCAATTAATGACCGACAAGGAGTTATAAAGAAGATGTGGATTGATTCTGGATTGCAGCAGCTCGATTTCCAAAGAGCTTTTTTCCAATTTTACGGCAACCACTTCTTTATGGATTTCGTTCAAGCGGCTAACAAGCTCTTTTAATTTAAGTTTGATGATCGACACGTCGTCGGTTCCTGAAATTTGAATAAGCTCCTCGTTGAGAAGGAGCTGATCGTTGCGTTTGATTTTGTTAATGAAGCTTTCCAGATTCCCCGTTATCCGATGCGCGGTCGTTTTGGAAGCAAGCAGCATTACGAAAATATAAATGAGGAAAAAACCGACCACCAACATGATGGTTCGAAATGTTTTCTTATTCACTTCCATCTTCGGGATGGCAACGATGATTTGATTCCCATCCTTTAAGCTGTCGCTAACGATCAAATAGTCTTTCGGGGTAATTGATTTCAGATTCGGGATCTCGAGTCGGGTTTGATTGTTGAGATGCAGAATATTTCCGTCTTTGTTCGCGGATAGAATCAATCCCGTATCGGGAACGCCGATCGTGTCCATTTTCAAAGCGACGACGTTATAGGGGATGTTAACTTCAAGAATGCCGATGGAAGTTTTGAAATCGACGATATTCCGATAAAAAGTCAAATAACTTTGGTTGTCTTTCACGGTTAGATCCGACTTCCAAATAATGTCCGTGGCGGGAGAATTCTTGGCTTCTTCAATAGAGTCATTCGATGGTATATTCGTCAGTTTATCTACAAACTTACCATCATATAAGGTCTCATTGGCCGCATGAATGATGAAGGGGCTTTTAATGTCTTCATAATAAGGCTCGCCGATCATCGCATCGGTGTCCTCGAAAAAATAGATCATTTGCTCCAGATCGTTGCCGTAGTTTTTTTGGAGGTTCTTGATCAATTTCTGATTCGTAATAATATAGCTGCTTTTATCGATATATTTAACTAGGATCTCATCGATTAAATTTTTGCTCTCATTTAGTTGAATCCCGATCGTGTCCAAATATTCACCTTTGTACTTCTGATACGTATAGAAGCAAAAAAAGATCGAAATGAGTATGATCGGAATGCTGGTGAAAATAATTAAGTTTTTGAAAATCTGGTTGTTCATGGTCGAGGCGGGAAAAAAGAAACGAATCTTCTGTTTAACCATGCTGCCGCACCCTCTCAGACCGAGTATTTATCCCTGTACTGCTTGGAGGTTAAGCCCGTGTACTCTTTGAATACGGAAGCAAAATAGGAGGCCGTTTTGTAGCCCGTTCTCTCTGCGATTTCATATATTTTAATATACGGATCCAGCAGCATCTGCTTCGCAGCTTCCATTCGCTTAATAATCAAATAGTCGAATAGGGTATGCCCGGTTTGCTGCTTAAAAATAAGATTCGCATGGCTGCTGCTAATATAGAGCGAGCTGACGATTTGACTAACATTTTCGATTTCCGCATAACGTTCTTCAATGATCCTTTTTATATCTTCAACGATTTTCTGATAACGTCCGCTGTCTATTTTCTCGAAAAATTTTCTGACCGTATCGATAATATGAATCAACCATTGTTTGATGTCGGTTATCGTTTCAAATTTCTGCAGCTTGCTCCATATGATCAGATCATCTCCGAAGATGCTGCCGAAGCTCTCATTTCTCTCGATCAGATACGTTTGCACGACGTTAATAATCGAGTAGGTAAGACTCTTAATAAACGCAGGGGGATAATGCAGATTCGTATCAACAAGTCTATCCATGAATGAAACAATATCGTGCGATTGTCCGCTTTCGATGATCCAGTCCAGCTTGCTCTTAATTTCCAGAATATTATATTGAAACTCTCGCTCGGGTTCCTGTATTTCGTTTGCCATGATGATTCTGTTCCCGCCGCTGAAAAACTTGGAGGTTACCGCATATTGCGCGGATTCAAACGATTTGGGAAGCAGCTTGATACTCGTGGAAAGATCGCTTATTCCAATCGTAATCGGTATATCTAATTTATCATTCACGTACTCCTTGCATCTGTTGGCCATCTCTACGATTCGATTTATCGCGTCCGCACGCTCTGCTAGATCTAGAATAAGAATAATAGCCAAGCTATTGTTTAGCTGATTGGTTACGTAACCGTGCATTTCAAGCATGATCGTCTCTTCGACGCATTTCTGCACGCGATAAATCATGAAATGCTTGTTTTCCACCGTAGTGTCCGCATAGAGCAAGTCGTAATTATCGATTTGCAGGAAAAGCACCGAGCAGCATTTATCCGTAAAATCCATTCCCAAGTAGGTCATCCGGTGCCTGATATCCTCTTCGCTATCAAATTTCCCATATAAGAGGTCTCTAATCAATTGCTCCTGAAGCACCGGCATGCTCTCTTGGATTTGTTTTCTTAGAATATGATCATCATGCGCTCTATCCATTTCTGCTTGCTTTAACTTGATGACCTTCTCGATCGTACTCGTTAGTTCTGCCAAATTTATCGGCTTTAGGATATAACCATACACTTCGAGGTTGATGGCATCCTTCAAATATTCGAAGTCATCAAAGCAGCTCATGAATATGAACTTAGTATCCGGAAGTTCGGCTTTAATCATTTCAGTCATCTTAATTCCATCCAGTACAGGCATAGAGACATCCGTCAGAATAAAGTCAGGCTGCCGTTCGATTGCCTGCTGGTATCCCTCCAGTCCGTCAACCGCAAGACCTGCAACTTCAATTTCAAGAGCCTCCCAATCCATCAGCTCTATGATTCCAGCTCTATCGGAAACATTATCATCAACTATAAGGATGGAGAACATTCGCTCAACTCCCCGTTCATTGGCGCTTATTTTTTATCATACCAAAAATCCACGAATTTGACCGATATCTTGCAGCAGCTTGAGTGATTGCTGAACGAAGATTTCGCCAGCATCGATCGCAAGCCTGCTGTGGCCGGTAATGATCGGTTCATATCCGCCCTGCTCATAAGCTATTCGGGTGCAGAAATAACCGGTTGCGGAACCGTTGCACAGCTCGTTCACGATCGTGAAAGGAAAGGGAGACTTTTCCTTGATTTCAAGACCGAATTCGACGAATAATTCTCCGGGAAGTCCGACAAAGGCCAACTCACCTAGAGTGATTACCTGTATTTCGACCTCGACGAACGAGGTATCTTCGGCGTTGGCCGCTTTCCGCAGCTCTTGAACAAAATTGTCTTTAATCGCTTGAGGCCAATCTCCCAGTTGAATTTGCTGTACGGCTTGAACATCCTTTTCCGAGGGTAGCCGATATGGAACCGGGAAGACGGTTTGTTTTACGGCGAGCGGCAGCTTGGACGTCGACGTTGTGATTTTTTCCCTTACCTTCAGCACTTCCCAGGAGAGGATGCGGCCCATTTTCTTGTAGTGAGCAAGGGACGGGTCGTAATCTGCTTCTGTCCCTCCCATCGCGTTGGCGTGGTTGATATTGCCGCTCGTTCCCATATGAAACAGGCTGACGACATCGTCCCCGAGCTCTTGCTTCAGCCTGAAGGAGAGCTCGCCCGGATAGTCCGCGCTAAATTCGGTTCCTCCTACAACATCCGTATGGCACGCATAATTCGTCAGAACTCCAATCGGGTTGCCCTGATCATCATCAATTCGCATCACGAAAACTTGCGGATCGATGGGACCGGTGGGACGATCGATGAACGGGTTTCCAATACCCGGATTTGTCTTTACTGTTCCGTCTTTCATATAAAATCTGCGATTAAAGGCGATATCCGGCTCATGTCCCGCTCCGAAGCCGATCTGCGCATTCCGACGCTGCTGATAAGCCGCAATAGCCGCATCCGCCGCCTGCTCCGTCATCCATGAAAGATACTGATCGTCCGCCTCGTAAAATGAAGTGCTGATGACCGGCGGTCCAGTGTGTGTATGCGTAGCCGATACCATAATGCATGATTGGGGGATAGGTGTAAAAGCGGCAATTCGTTCCCGAATACCAGCTACGATTGCTGAAGTAAGGTCGATACAATCGAGAGCGACAATTGCGACGACGCCCTCATCGGCTTGAACAACCAACGCTTTGGCATACAGCCTGTCTTTAATCCCGGTAGCTTTCCGGTCATAGAAGTAACCGGGTATCGCGCTCCCTAACGGAGGGGTAATATCGATCTCACTCATTCCGCATTTCATCTTATTTCCTCTCCCACATCATCAGATATTGTTCATAATTGGTCGTAAATCCGGCTTCCTTGAGCAGCGCGATCAACTCCGGATGAGACATCGACAAATTTACGGCTTGTTTCGCGTATGCCCCATCAGACTCCCCAAACAGTTGATGCAGCAGGATGCCGAATAATACCGACTTATCTGCGCGCAAAGGGTCCGCTTCGCACTGATAAAGATTCACCGAGCTTATTGCACCATCAGCTGATCTTTTTCGTTGAAACAAGGCATAAGCGATAACTTCATTACGCGAATCCGTTAAGATCAGCGACTCGCCTTCCCGGATATTGTGCCATTGACAATCCCAAGCCGCCTCATGACGGTAGAAGGGAATAGCGGCAGCATCGGAACAATTCCCGTAATTAAGTCTCACCCCAGCCGGGACGGCCATTCCGCTGAACAGCTGCACCAACGGCTCCGACAATGACATGCCGGTTATTTGATCGACTATACGAAAGCCTCCTTTCTCGTAAGCCGATACCGCGTGAGTATTTTTCGTTACGACTTCCAGAAAAGCCCGGTCTGCCGCTTCAGTCTCCAGAATTCGCCGCACTTCCTCCATCATCGCTTTGGCAATCCCATGTCCCCGATATTCCGGAAAAACTCCAGTTCCGCCATTCCAGGCCAACTTGACTCCGTTTACGGTTTTGAAAGCCAGAAACACAAACCCGACGGGCTGTTCACCGAAGCGAGCCACAACAGACAACTCAGGACGAATGCCGTAATCGGAAAATAAAGTCAGCAATTGCTCCATTGTTACGGTCATATTCGTGTAGTAACCTTCGAAGCCTCTGTTCCTAAGCCCGAGGGCCTGCTCGAAGGTGCAAAGATGCAAGCGATCCAGCCTAATTTCATGCGATTGCGGTGTCATCGGTCCTTACCCGCCTTTCTTTCATGTCTCTGCCTTGAATCAGGAATTCCCGAGGCGCTGCGCACCCCGGGACTCCGAACAACTCGGAATTAATTTCTGTTGACCATGCCGATGATTTCATGAAACTTTACTTAGCAGCAGCCTCCCGTTTTTCCAGTAGAGGAAGGACGATTTTCGTCTGCTCCTCCAGCATTTTGTCCACATCGATCACTTTTTTGAAGTTGGCTACCGCGGCATCCCATTTTTTGTTGAATTCCTCTTCGTTTTTAGCGGTTAAAGTGATCTTGAACGGATTATCCCATGTCGCTCTTGTCGACCAGAGCTTCTGCACTTCAGGGATATTAGCGTATTCCGGCGACCAGGACTGCACGTTCGGAACGGGCACCATTCCCGTCACCCACGGGCTCGTAACCGGGAACTTAAGCGCTTTGCCCAATGTATCGAAACGCGTAAGCTTATTTAGAATTAGAGGATTAAATGTACTGGCCGAATCCGCCCATTTCTCTACGCCGTACCAGAACCCTGGCGTCCCCCCGCTGTAAGGGATGTTGTTGAAGTTCAACCCTTTGGCATCCTTCCAATCCATCGCGGTCAAATCGCCATCGATCAGGAACTTCTGAAGACTTGCATCTTTAAACTTTCTCGTTCCGTCGGCAAGCTCCTCATAGAGGCCCGCTTCCTTCGTTCCCCAGAACCTGATTTCATCCCATTCGGCTGTAAACATCGTATTGATCCAGTTAAGAACTTGCGGAACTTGATCTTCATTAACCGTTTTCAAGATGGACAAAGTGTCCAGGAACGAAGGAGGCCCTTCCAAATACGATGGGAACTCCGCTCTTTGCGCCACTTGCGTATAGAAAGGTACGTATCTGAACTTTTTACCCGCCTTTTCCAAGTCCGCATTTACTTGGTCGACCGGTCCGATCCACGATACCGGAACGATCGCATACTGCCCGTTCATGACCTTTTCCTTGAACTTCTCCGCATTGTGAACGAGCGATTCCGGATCGATGACTTTATCGTTGATCATCTTATTTTGGATTTTCCCCGCCTCTTTGAAGACAGGGTTCAAATAACCGAAATCCATTTTCTTCTCCGGTATGTTCAACCAGCCTGTGTAAAAATAGCCCTTGTAGCCCATCATTTCAGCACCAAGAACGCTGAGGGCTATCCAGTTGTCGCCGCCGTCATATCCGCTGGCATAGACCGGATTGTTACCTTCTTTTAACCCAAGAGCCTTGATGTCGTACATAAACTTGATATATTCATCCGTGGTTTTAATAGGCAATACGAAGTCGTCGCCGATCGGAGCGTTCTTTTCTTTGATCCGCTTCATCGCTTCTTCGTAGTTCATTGCCGTCGGAATCAGCTTTTTCAGAATATCGTCTCTAACAAACAGGATGTCGCTGGCGATTTTATTTTTCAGCGTGCTGAAAGTATTCACCATATCGTCGGACAGTCCGGGATCCAGTTCCTTATTCACGCGAAAATTATACGGAACGCCATAGATCTTGCCGTCTATTTTGATCGAGTCCCATACATATTGCGGCACATTGTTCCAGACATCGGGAGCGTATTTCTGCAGCATTTCCGGAGTCAATTCCCAGTTCAGATCGCCTTCATGCAGCTTAGCGTGGTGAGCAGGGCCTTGTCCCGCTTGCGTGAGAACGAGACTAGGCAGATTGCCGCTCGCTACAAGCGTCGTAAGCTTCGGCTCCCATTGTTGTCCTCCGTTCCCGTAGAACTCTTTGACCTTTACCTTAGTTTTCTGATAAAGCCATTCGCCAGGGATGTCTTCCTTCGGCCTGTCCACGGCTTGAACATCCGTACCTTGCGTATTCCAGATGGTTAGCTCCAAATCTTTGGTAGGCTTATAGCCTTCTTCTGCAGCAGTTGAGGACGATGGCTGCGTGGATTGTTCGCTTGCGTTGCTGCTGGTTGGAGTTGCGTTGTTATTGCTGTTCGTACATGCTGAGATAATAGCGATAAGCAAGGTTAATACGATAGATAAGCTTAGGATTTTTGTTGCCATGCTCTCATGTCCCCCTGATTGTGTTTGATGTTAATCCATTTTTGAAAACGCTAACATATTACCTAAGCTAATTCTATTGAATCCAGCAATGTACAACAATATTACGATTTGATTAAAAACATTAATATCTGATTAGGATGATCTATTAGATTTCGAATCCGGCTTCTTGCAGCATCCGCTCGAGATTGACCCGCGCCTTCGCCACCCGTTCATCCAGCACGCTGATCGGTATGCCGGCTCCGAAGCTTCCATCTGCGCCGTCAAGTCGTTCCACGACGACTGGGCCGGCGAAGCCTGCTTCATACAGCGTCGCGAACATGGCCGGGAAGTCGACGTCCCCTTGTCCCGGGATAGGAAAGTCTGCCTCCGAGCGCTCGCCCTTATGATCTTTCGCGATGAACGAGACGGTCTGCTCCGCGATTACGGGTAAGTCCGCTGAAGGCTCGATGCCTTCGTAGAAGCGCACATTGCCGGGATCGTAAGAAGCCTTCACATGCGGTGAACCGATGGTTCTCAGCGTATCGGCGATTATATTCGCCGATGCCGTGTTGCCCGTATGCGGCTTGATCGTGACGATAAGTCCGTGCTTCCCCGCTTCCTCGCCTACTTCGCGGAATTTCGCCGCAAACGCTTCGTTTATCGGCTTCATCTCCTCGTCCGTTAGCGGCTCACCGGGAAAATTCCGGTAACTCGTCGTGCCGAGCGAAAGCAATTCCTGCGCGCCGATCGCTTGCGCGAACGCCATCCGCTGCAGCGCTAGCTTAATCGGACGGCCTGGAGCCAAGACGTCCGTGCTGACAAGCGTCACCGGCTTTAGTCCGTATCTCTCCAGCAAGCGGATGATCCGCGTTGCTTCTCCCGCCGCGCCGTCGTCGAAAGCCGGCTTGCCCTCATGAGGCAAGCCGAACGATACGTAGCGATATCCGGCACGAGCGATGCTTCCCAACGACCGCTCGAACGAATGCTCGTTATAGATCCAGGTCATGCACGCCAGCTTGACTTTTTGCTTCATGGCTGCACCTTGCTTCCTGTTATTGTCGCGATTCCTAGGGCGGTATAGTCAACCTGCACTTCCCTGCGCTCCTTGAGCGAGCGGTAAGCCGCTTCGGAAACGGCAACTACGCGCATCCCGTCCGCAAGCGAGATAAGCAGCTGCTTATTGTCACGTATGCAATCGATAAAGTGCGAGTTCAGGCGAAACCACATATCATTGTCCGCAAAGGTCGTAGTCCGCCCGGGTCCGTCATCGTCTTTCTCCAATAATTCCCCATTGTTGTTAACCACGGTCAGGTTTTCCGTTGCCACGCCAGTGATGTCGTATTCGACGCGGGTCACCCATGGCGTGCTGACCTGTCCGATCCCCCCGTTCGCGAAACGAAGCGATACGGTAAACGCATCCGCGACGCTTCCCGGCGGTAGCAGGTACGTACCCCCGTATGCGAATACCGATTCGATCTCGCCGCACATCCACATCAGTAAATCGTAATCGTGAGATCCATGGGAGAAAATCGGCCCTTTCGCCGTCTCATCATCGAAATACCAACTCGGCGTATCGTAATAATGATCGCGATATTTATCGTACACCCGCTGATTCGGATCGAGAAAATGAGTACGCATCGACCAAGCTTGAATCGGTTTGCCGGCGTTGCCGCGCGAGACGGCTTGTTTCATCGCTCTGTACACGGGCGAGAAGCGAAGCGGATAGCCGACCATCGCTTTCAGGTGTGGATGTTTCGCGCCGGCCTCAACGATCTTGGCCGCATCGGCCGTTGAGGTAGCGATCGCCTTCTCCAGAAACAAATGTTTGCCCGACTCCAGAACCGCCTTGGAAGCATCCACGTGCAGATGGTCGGGAGTCGCCACCCACACCGCATCCAAATCTTGCTCCAGCAACGACTCATAAGAATCGTATACGGTAGCACCTACTTCCGCTGCTAGCGCCTCGGCTTTAGAGCGCGTCCGGTTGTGAACGGCCGCGACTTTGACACCCGGCATAGCATGCAGCGTGCGGGCGTGCAGAGAACCCATCAGTCCGCAGCCGATAATGCCTATTTTAATAGTCATATTCTGCTCCTCCTTCTCGTCTTATAAATTCACTTGAACTCCCGTGCTGCTTGACATCGCCCAGATCGTCCGATGCGATTTTAGCGCTTCATATCCGTCCGTTTCGGGCCGGTCGCCGGATTCAATGCATTGCAGGAAGTGTTCGATTTCGAACGCGATATTCATATCGATAGTCGATTCTAGCTCTGGCGACCGCTCGAACAACGTTGTCGTTCCCTGTTCCGTTATTGCTTCAATGGACCAAAGGTCTCTGCTCAATTGCAGCAAACCTTCCGTCAAATGGATTTGGCACAAGGCTGGCGGATTTGTGTACTTCATTCCCCAACTGCTGACCAAATGCGCAAGCGCGCCGCTTTTGAATTCTATAATCCCGTGGGACGTCCCTTCGCCCTCCATCCATTCGGTTCCGACCCTCGTTCCAAATTGGGCAACACGGTCAGGTTCTCCCAGCAGGTACAACAAGATGTCGATGTAATGGCAGCCGTGGCTGAACAATACACCTCCGCCCAGCTTCTCCTTGCTGGCAAACCATGTCCCCGGCATCGGATTCAGGAAGGTTTGCACCCAAACTTGGGCGCTGATCGGTTTGCCGTACTTGCCGCTGTCGACCGCTTCCTTCAATTTCCGGATCGCAGGCAAGTACCTTACGACATAGGCCATCATGAGTGTAACACCTTTTTGATCGGCGGCGTCGATGATGCTGAGGCAATCGTCCTCCGAGTTCGCAAGCGGTTTCTCCAACAGGACATGCTTGCCGGCAGCAATCGCCTGAAGAGCTTGCGGCGCATGCAGATGATGCGGCGTGCACAAACTCACTGCATCGACATCGTCCAGTATCTTCGTCCAATCGGTCGTATAATTGCAACCGAGTTCTTCCGCCGTTTTCGCCGCTTTGCTCTCATCCAGATCGACCACCCAGCGCAAATCCGAGCGTTCCGACTTCTTGAACGCATGCGCGTGGGCAAGCCCCAAGTTCAATCCAACAACGGCCGTGCGAATTTTTCCCACAGTTGTTTCCTCCTATCGATTCGAAACAGTTTCTCCCCGTAATCATAATGGCGCATCGGAATGAAAAGCTTTGGCGAAAACGATTTTATATTTGCACTTTTGTAATTCGTTTGCACTTTTATTGACATATCAAGTCGCCCAAATTACTATGAAGGTGCGAAATACAAAAGCGTTGAAAAGGACGGTCGCGCATGGGGAATACGCGTTATCGGTTTATCAAGCTGAAAGAGCAAATTTCGATTGATAAAATTTACTCCTTTCATTACAACGAATTAAATAAAGATTATGTATACAGCGGAGAACAGCATAACTTCTGGGAGTTCTTGTATGTAGACAAAGGAGAGGTTGAGATCACGACCGATTTCGCCTCCTTCCATCTAACTCAAGGTGACATGGTGTTTTACTCGCCGAACGAATTTCACAGCCTGAAATGCAACCGCAAGACGCCGCCGAATACGTTCATCGTTGCGTTCGGCTGCAAGTCCGAGGCGATGCGCTTTTTCACGCATAAGACGCTCCGTCTCGGTAACGAAGAACGGCAACAACTCTCGTTGCTGATGGAGGAAGCTGACAAGCTGTTTCTTCTCCCGGTCAACCAGACGTCCACCAAATCAAAGCCCGATGTTCCGTTTAATCCGCTCGCTCGCAGGGATAAGCCGGATTTCGGCGCCGAGCAGCTCGTTAAGATTTATTTAGAGGCGCTTCTGATCCGGCTTATCCGCCGCCATCAGGCTCAACCGACAAAGACAAAGCTGTCTTCGGTGTCTGCAGAGAAAGGACAGCGCGACCTCGTCAACCGGATCGTCGAATATCTGGACGCCCACATCCAGGAGCATCAATCTCTTGACGCGTTATGCGCCGAATTCGCCCTGAGCAAATCGTATGTTCGCTCCTTATTCCGCGACCATACCGGCTGCGGCGTAACGGAATACGTCGTGCGGTTAAGGATAGAACGGGCCAAGCAGCACATCCGCGAGGAAACGTACAACATGACTGAAATTGCCGAGCGGCTTGGCTACGCTAGCCTTCATTATTTCTCCCGCCAATTCAAGCTCGCAACCGGCATGTCGCCGTCGGAGTATTCCAAAACTATGCAGGCGCAAGTTTAAGTGGTATTGCAAACATCAAGACAGCCCGTTTCGCTGAAGAATTTAACCAACTCAAACTCTCCAAAGTCGCTGCCAGCATGCATTTATGATCTCCTATAGTTAATCCAGCTCAACGCAAAAAGCCCCGAAAACGGGGCTTTTCCAACACATGAAAAATTACCGATCTACCTTAGATTCCGCAAACCTTATCCTGCCAAACCGATCCGCCACATGGTAATTCACGACTCCTGTCGGAGACCATGCTTGATAGTGACGTTCTCCGCCCTCTTCCTCATCGATACGGAAGAAATTGATTCTCCATTCCGTTCCGCCCATCGGGGCTTGCGAGAAGTTCGCGAACGGAATCGTAAAGGTGTACGTCCGCCGATCCCCGCTAGCCTCGATAATCTTTTCGAAGCCTTGTACTTCCCACGCGCGGTCGATCTTAAAGCTCAAAGGGTCGTTCTCGTCCTCGTGGGTGATCATGAGGTCGCAGAGCACGCCGTTCGGGCTGACGACTAGTTCCATGTACCGTTTGCAATCGCCCTCTTCGTCGATGAACATTTCCACGACGTCCTGCTCGTATAAAGGATCCTTCCTGTTCTTATACTGGGAGACGCTGTACGTGTCCACGCATTCGAATCTCACGTATAAGGCACTTTGATCCCAACAAGCTTTGACCAGCGTTTCCTCTTGGACGGCTCCTCCGGTTACGACATCTACCAGTCTGGTAGGCGCGACGCGATCCCATACCCCGTCCTCATAGGTTACGTACTCGCATGAATAAGTTCCGATTTCCTGAAGCTGTGTCATAAAGGCCTCCAATGGCTATAAATCGAACAATAATCCGATTATACCGCTAGTTAACGTCCGCCTCTAGTGGACCTGCCAATTCATTCAAGAAAAATAGTTTCCCTGGCAATGTAGGCATATAAGTAGATGGAAGCCATCTGTACGGTCCGTGGCGCAAGGTTGTCCAAAGCGACAGCCCCTGCCACTGCATGCCACGGCCTAAAGCTCCGTCACAGCCGCCGATGATGTAGTCGGATTGCAGGAACAACCCTGGTCCGATCGTGTTGGCACGGCATGGCACCAGCGTTGTCCGGCTTTTAAAGCTCGTAATGGCATTCTGTTCGATCGTAAGCGGATGAAGTTGGGCGCCGATTCGATGCGTTTGTTTACTCCATTCCGCGTCGTTCTCGAATTCCGCTCCGAAATGCGGCTCCCAGAACGCGATATGCATCATCCGGCCAATTCCGAAAACCGTAATCAACTCAGCGCCTTCCGCTTTCAAGGCCGCGATCTTATCCGCATAGGTCGGCAACGTTTCCAAAGTCGCGAAGTGACGCTGATTCACAGGTACGGTCAGTTCACCAAGCGGTCCATAGAAAGCCTGCTCCATCGCGTATTGGAAAGCACCCGGATTATCGGATGGCAACGTTCGCCCTTCCCCGTCGCTCCATTCATCCATATTAAAGCCGTAAACGTGAGAACAATCGATATTCCATTCCTTCAGAAAATAGACCGCCCACTTATACATGCCCATCGGACCTACCGGTAAAATAAAGGCAACCTTCCGCCCTGCAACCTTGCTGCGGCGGATTTGCGAAGCGATTTCATGCCCCATTTTCACGTCAAGCTCTTGGACTTCGTTACACGAAATCGGCTGAAATTCATTATGCCAGAACGATTGGCGTTCGCTGATTGTCTCCGGTGGATGGGAACAGCAGCTGTCTATCTTATCCATATCCCAACCAGCAGGATAAAAGCCTTCCAGCATGGAGCCCTTCACGGTTTGCATAAAATTCATGCTTATCACTCTCCCATTCAAGTTGTTGATGCACGATAACGCTATGGTAGCAGTCTTTCAGTCGTTAACCGCGGCCATGCCTGGGCTTGCTTAAAGCCCTCCGCGTACGCTTTGCCGCACTGCAGCCCGCGGAATTTGGAAACCGTTCTGACGAAATCCAGAAAGTCGATGCCGTCATGTTCGTACAGCCATTTAATCTGGCTTTGGTGGCTATCGTTCATCTTGATTTTTGTATCGATATAATCGCTGATATCCACGTACTCGGTCGGCAGAAATCCAACTCCGGCTAACGTATCCATATAATAGATAGGCGCCACTTTATGATGGGCATCCTCATCCTCTTGGCTATTATAATAAGGCACCGTAGCCGCGAAGCTGGCATCGAATACTGCACGGGAAACTTCCATATGATCCTTCATATAATCTTCTGGCGGATGCGTGATAATGTAGTCCGGTTTGACTTTGCGAATTACCTTTACAAGCTTGCCAATCAACTCATCCTGATCCGATTTCACGGCCAAGTCAGGTACGTCTAAGCTAATCACTTCTGCGCCGATCAATTGGCCCGCCGCCTGAGCTTCCAGCTTTCTAATCTGTATCAGTTCATCCGGCGGTATCAACTTATGTCCTTTATTCCCATTGGCCACGTGCACCATCGTTACTTGATGTCCTTGCGAAGCCAGCTTGGCCAATGTCCCTCCGCAGCCGATCTCTAAATCATCCGGATGACAGCCTACCGCTAATACGTTCACCGCAACTCCTCCAATCCATTTTTGCCTAGCCATACTCCCTTGAGTGTAAGCCTTCTCATTCCTCTATTCTTTAGCAAAAAGACCGCGAAACGTAGCAATAAGTCCGCAATTTCTGGCAGCGCCCAAATCCGGAATGATATAATAGACGCAACGAAACAATCGCAACGGAGGCGTAGCCAATGACGGACAAGGACACTCAATTCGCCCGAACTAAACTTCATGAGCCGCTGGCAGTCAAACAGCTTGTTTCGTTCCATTATTTCGAGTTTTCTAAGGACTTTGCGTTCGAAGGGGAAAAGCATGATTTCTGGGAGTTCGTTTACGTGGACAAAGGGGAGCTGGAAGTTTTCGCGGATACGGAAGGTTACCGCCTGAAGCAAGGGGATATGATCTTCCACAAGCCGAATGAATTTCACGGGGTATGGGCCAACAAGAAAATCGCGCCTAACGTCATCATTCTTTCTTTCGTTTGCCATTCCAAGGAAATTGCCTATTTTGAAAATAAAATATTTACCCTGGATGCCCAGCAGCAGGAAATATTGGCGCAAATCATGAAGAACGGGTTCGCCGCCTTCTTCCCGCCCTTCGACGATCCGAGAAACCATACGCTTCGCAGGCGTCCGGATGCGCCGATCGGTTCAGAGCAGCTGATCAAAATTTATTTGGAGATGCTGCTGATCCGGTTAAGAGATGCGGGAGATGAGCTCGCCAGACGGGAACAGCGCTTGTCCGGTTCCACCAAACAACGGAGCGAAGAGGATCTCGTAAACCGCATGTGCACCTATATGGAGCAGCATGTTTATAACGATATACGCCTTGAACATATTTACAAGAATTTCAACCTAAGCAAGAGCCATGCGCTGACGATTTTCAAGGACAACAAGGGAATCAGCATCATGAAATACTATCGCAATCTGAAAATCCAGCACGCCAAGAGCATCATCCGCGCGCAGCGGCACAACTTCACGGAAATCGCGGAGATGCTCCATTACGGCAGCGTGCATAGTTTCTCCAGACACTTCAAATCATTCACGGACATGTCTCCGTCTGAATATCTTCGCACGGTCATTGCGAAGATTTAAGTAATGGCTTGCCGTGAGATATCGATTCAGCCATTTTCATTTAACCTTCCAAATTCTTCGTTCTATTGTTAGATGACATCACAATAAAGACGACTCCCGCTAAGATGATGACTACAGAAGATAAAATAGCAAAAGTAATCGTTTCGCCCAGTATCGCCCCGCCCAGAAGGATGGCGACTACGGGACTGACGTATGCATACGTATTGGGTAGCGTCGTTGATATGCTAACGCTCTGCAGCCAGGTAAACAACAGGAAACCTATTATCGTAATAGCTTGCAAATAACCGAAGGCAATATAGTTTTCTACGGACATAGTTTCCCACCTGAACTGCCTATACTCTCCCATGCCGATGCTGATCATTTCGACGAATAAACCTCCGACAATCATTTGCACGGATGTGCCGTAAATAACCCCGGGTTGGCTGGTCTTCCGCAGAAATAAAGTGCCGGCTGCTGAACAAAGCGTTGCCCCGAGCAGGATGAGTATACCCAATATACTAATATGCTGCTGAATACTAGAGAGTATTAACAGCAATCCAATGCCTGCAAAGCTCAGAAATAGTCCGAAGCTAACCCCAGCTAAAGGTCGCTTATCGAATATCGCCCATTCAAGCAGCGTGACCCAGATTGGCAATGTCGAGACGATAAGTCCGGTCATCCCCGAAGATAAATATTGCTCTCCCGCAACCATCCCTCCCTGCCCGCCAAAAATGAAGAGCGCACCGACAATACCTGCATTTACGAATTGTCGGATAGTCGGCCGTTGCTTCGCAAGCAGTACAGCCAACAGCAGCAGTAAGGCGCCTGCAATAATAAATCGGATCGATGTCAAGAATGGCGGCATCGCGGTCATCAATACTTTGAGCGCCAGAAAAACAGAGCCCCATAATAGCCACAACGCTGTCAATGCTGCTCCGAACCGGAATTTCTTATGTCCCACAAGGTGTCCATCCTTTTATGTGAATCGTGATTATTTCCCCGCCACTGATTAGACTAATTTCCAGCGATCGCTTTGCAATTGCTGCGAAAGCAACTGCATAAACTTAGCCCCATCTGCCCCGTCCAAAGGGCGATGATCAAAAGAAGCGTTCAAATCCATCATTGTGGCAACCTCAATCGCATCACCGACTACAACCGGCACCTTCCTCGCCATACCGACTGCCAGAATACCCGCCTCCGGTGGATTGATGAGCGCTGTGAATTCAGCAATATCAAAGGAAGCCAAACTTGAAATCGTGAATGTGCCTCCCGTCATTTCACCGACACTTAATGTGCCCGCTTTGGCTTGACTGACAAGGGCATGCCTTTGCTTGGCGATCTCAACAAGAGACAATTGATCGGCATCACGAATAACCGGCACCACAAGACCCTCCTGCACGGAAACGGCTAAGCCGATATTGACCTCTTGATGCTCCAAAATATAAGAGCCGCTTGGATCCGTGCAGAAGGAAACGTTCACCTGAGGTACCTGCCTTAATGCAAGACCCACGGCCTGAATAATGAAATCCAGCACGGATAATCGAACTCCTGCTGTCTCCTCGACACTATTGACTAAAATTTCACGGATTTTCAACACATGGAATAGATTCACGCTGCTCTTGACTTGGAATTGCGGGATTTCGCGGAAACTATAAGTAAGTCTTTCTGAGATTATTTTTCGCATGGCACTTAGTGGTTTTTTGAAAGCCGTGTCTCGGGGTGCTTCTCTCTCAGTACTACTTCCGGAAGATTCAATCGTTACTGGCGCACCTATAATATCACGCAACACAATTCTTCCATCCGGTCCTGTTCCGTCGACTTCGCTAAGCACAATACCCTTTACTCCGGCTAATCTTCTTGCGGCCGGCGATACACGAATTCGTTCGCTGCGTATCGCGTCCCCACTCACCTGATTAGCGGAAAGAATGCCGATTATGCCGCCAACAGCAATCGCATCACCTGCCTTGACCCGCTGTTCGATAAGAAACCCTTGCTCAGCAGATTCTATTTCCAAGGTCGCTTTATCGGTTTCTATCGTCGCTACGACTTCCTTCAATTCAACATATTCGCCAACCTGCTTCTCC
Organism: Cohnella silvisoli; assembly: GCF_021190915.1. GTDB lineage: Bacteria > Bacillota > Bacilli > Paenibacillales > Paenibacillaceae > Cohnella > Cohnella silvisoli. The sequence goes on along the minus strand of NZ_JAIOAP010000010.1, from coordinate 91,851 downwards.
CATGTGACGATGCGTGCTTCTTCCATGGTTAATCCCATCTTCGGCAATCTGATCTCTATGCTCAATGCTCTCACCTCTTATTTGACAGCTATTTAACTGTGAATCGCCATCCCCGATACAGCCATTGCCGCTTCTCCGAATATTTCAGAAATGCTAGGGTGCGGATAAACATTCATCCCCATTTCCCAAGCGGTCCCCTCCATAAATATGGCAAAGCCGGACATTGCAATTAACTCCGTAGCCCCTTGTCCAATCATATGCGTGCCCAACAACATGTCCGTTTTCTTATCCACGATCATTTTAATGAAGCCTTCACTATCACCATGAATAAGTGATCTACCGTTGAAATGCAGCGGAAACTTTCCTACCTTAATATCGTATCCTGCAGCATTTGCCTGTTCTTCCGTCAAGCCGACACTGGCGATTTCAGGATGCGTATACGTGCAACGTGCCACTCTTTCAGGCTGATAGGGTAAGGTGCTTATTCCGCAAATGGTATCCGCTGCGATCAGGGCTTGCTGCGTCGCGACATGCGCCAATTGATAGCTGCCTGCGATATCCCCTACTGCGTATAATCCGGACACATCGGTTTCCATATAGGCATTGGTTTGCAAAAAAGCAGCTTCATCAGCCAAGCCTACGCTGGTTAAGCCTAATGCTGAAACATTATTTTTTCTCCCGATCGCAAAAAGAATCGCATCCGTCTGATGCATGGATTTTTCCCCGTTCCTATCCTGCAGAGTATACGTCATCGGCTCGCCCTCAACGTGCTCAATATGTTCAACGAGTAACTGATAACCCGGCATCGTTTCAATTCCTCTTTTATCGAAAATACTCCCGATCTGTCTGGATATTTCCTCATCCTCCAATGGAGCTAAGCGATCTTCCGACTCGACAATCCGAACAGCACTGCCCAATTGTTGAAAATAACAGGCAAATTCCAAACCGATCGCTCCGGCACCAATAATCGTAATATGATCAGGTCTAAGCGGGTGAGCGAGAATCTCATCACTGGTAAAAAGCTTGATTCCATCGATCGTGATGCCCTTTGGTATATTGGGTCTGGATCCGGTAGCCAAAATCACGTGATTGGAGAAAATGGTTTGCTCGCTTTCAGTTGATCCGTTTTCAATCCCGATTTCGAAATGCTTGGGTTTACCAACAAGATGTCCATGACCTTGTATAAGGGTAATCTTGTTTTTCTTAATTAAATATTGAATCCCTTGATATAACTGATTCACTATGGCTTTTTTACGTTCAAACGCCTTTGCCACATTAAAGAAAAGGGAATCCTGATTGACCTCAATACCGAATTCTTCCATATGCTTCACTCGTTCATATAGCTTGGAGCTCTCAAGTAAAGATTTGGTCGGGATACAGCCCTGATGAAGACAAGTGCCTCCCAGCAGATGCTTCTCCACGATAACGACTCTTTTCCCATGCTGCGCCGCACGAATGGCCGCAACATAACCTCCCGTACCTCCGCCAATAATCGCGACATCATAGACATCGGACTGATCTATACCCGGCATGATCCTCACCTCCTGCACTACTGAATTGATTTACGAATCGCGTTGACAATATCTTTTACTTGCGGCAGCATTTCCTTTTCCAGGTTCAAATTGTAGGGGACCGGTGTATCCTCTGCGGTTACCCGGACAATCGGCGCATCCAATTCGTCGAAAGCTTCTTCCTGGATTCTGGCCGATATCTCAGCTCCCCAACCGTAGGCACCCGTCGCCTCATGAACGATAACCACTCGGTGGGTTTGCTTAACCGACTGAATGACGGCAGCCAGATCGAGCGGAACGAGGGTTCGCAAATCTATAACCTCAACCTCAATCCCTTCCTGGCTGAGCAGCTCGGCCGCTTCCAGCGAGAAGAGAACCATTCTGGACAAGCTGACCAGGGTTACATCTTTGCCCCGCCGTTTAACATCCGATTGCCCCAGTGGAATCGTATAGGACTCCAAAGGTACATGGCCTTTCTGGTTATAAAGCATTTTATGTTCAATGAAAATAACAGGACTGCCTTCTCTCACAGCGGTTTTCAGCAGTCCCTTCGCATCATATGGCGTACTTGGCGCAACAACTTTAAGTCCAGGAATATGGGCAAAGATCGTTTCCAGACTCTGCGAATGTTGTGCGCCGTTGCCGCGTCCGCCACCGCCCTGCGTGCGGATGACTAACGGGATTGACGTCTGCCCGCCTGACATGTACTTCAGCTTCGCTGCTTGATTCACAATCTGGTCCAGCGCGACCAAGGTGAAATCAATCCACATAATTTCAATAATCGGGATAAGCCCTGTCATAGCCGCGCCTACACCCGCGCCGATAAATCCGGTCTCGGAAATAGGCGTATCGATTACTCTTTCCGCGCCGAATTCACTGTACAGGCCTTTGGTTACTTTGAAGACACCGCCATACGATCCAATGTCTTCCCCCATCAATACAATGTCCGCATCCCGTCTCATTTCTTCTTGTAAGGCTTCGTTAATCGCCTCAGAATAACTAATCAATCGATCAGTAGACATGGGTGAATATTTCCTCCAATTCCGGTTCACTGGCTTTTCTGGCCAGTTCATAAGCGTCACCGATTTGATTGCGTATTTCTTCCGTTACCGCTGACAATGTCTCTTCAGGGAGCAGATTGAGATTGAGGCATAGCTCTTTGAATTGGATTAACGGTTCCTTCTGCCGCCAGCGCTCTACTTCGGCACGCTCCCGATAGCTTTCGGAATCACCGAACATATGCCCGACTAAGCGATAGGTCTTTGCTTCAATAAAAGTGGGTCCGCCGCCAGCCCGCGCGCGTGCCATCGCTTCTTGTCCGACTTCATGAACCGCTCGAATGTCGTTCCCATCGACGATAACAGACGGAATCCGATAAGCTGCTCCTCGCTCTGCTATGTGCTCGTTCAAGAGCGAGTCCTTGATGGGTGTCATTTCCGAATATAAATTGTTCTCGCAAACAAATACGACAGGCAGTTTAAACACAGCCGCCAGATTTAAGCCCTCATGGAAAGCGCCTTGGTTCGTCGCGCCATCGCCGAAAAAGGTAACGGACACACGCTGCTGTTTTTTGAGCTTCGAGGTAAATGCCGCCCCCACTGCAATGGGAATACCTGCCCCTACGATGCCATTGGCACCCAAAATGCCCAGCTCGGATGAAGCGATATGCATGGGCCCTCCCTTACCTTGGCAATAGCCGTCAGCCCGCCCCATCATTTCGGCAAAGAGACGATACGGATCCGCTCCCTTGGCCAACGCTTGCCCTCTTCCCCGGTAAGTCATGGTCATGTAATCCTGGGGTTCCATCACCATGCCCATTCCCGCTGCCACTGCTTCTTGCCCGATATAAGAATGAAGCGAGCCGCCCATCAGCCCCGCTTTGTACATTTCTATGCTCTTTTCCTCGAATTCACGAATGAGATTAAGAAGCCGCCATGCCTGTAGCACGAGCTTCTCGTCCCACTTCCAAGAAGCTTCATCTAGTAAATGCTTGTTCATATATTTACTCATGCTGGCTTCCTCCCTCTGAATCTTTAATTTCGGGTACGATCTGGCCGGCCACCGCAAAGGTGCCTGCCTTCAATTCCACGAATTCTATGCGTACATCCGACGGCTTTATTTCCAGCGTTTCACAAACAGCCTCCGTCATCTTCGCTGCAAGAAGCTTTATACGCCTGCTGCTTCGGCCCTCCATCAGCTTCACTGTAATATAAGGCATTGTTCAGCTCCCATTTCGTATAGGATAGACATCGTTTAGCGCGATTTTACGATGCATCTGTCCCGCCATTGATTCCGATCGCTTCGCCTGTAATATAACGGGCAGCATCGCTGGCCAGAAAAGCAGCCAAATCGGCTACCTCATCCGGTGAAGCCAATCTGCCCATGGGAATAATGCGCTCCCAATGCTTCTGAATATCGTCCTGCGATACAGCCAATAGCTCAGAGCGGGATTCGCGGACCTGCTGGATCATCGGTGTGTCGATGATTCCCGGACATACGGCATTAACCCGTATGTTAGATGGCGCCAGAGCAACGGCCGCTGAACGCGTTAAACTTATGATGGCCGCTTTCGACGCAGCATAATGCGCTGCCATTGGCCGATGCAACCGGCCTGCAGTGGACGCCAAATTAATAATACTGCCGCCCGTTCCTTGTCCTATCATCTCCTTGGCTGCTAATTGCATCAGCTGAAAGGTGGGCGTCACATTAATGGCAAACATCCTGTTCCATTCGTCTGCCGTAATTTCCAAGAACGAACGCGTTTCCATCATCCCTGCGACGTTCGCAAGCACATCTATTTTTTGAAAGCGTGATTTCGTTTGCTCGACGACATCTTCCAAAGCACTAACATCTGTCAGGTCAAGGCGATAGCCATAAGCGGGCACTCCTAACGCGCAGCATTGTTGAACGGTATGATTCAACTGCTCCTCATTGATATCCGTCAGCACAAGTCTTGCCCCTTGTGAAGCTAGCTTTAAGCTTATGCTTCTCCCAATACCTCCCCCCGCGCCAGTAACTAAACAAACTCGTCCATCCAGATTCCCCATATGAAGTACCCCTTTATAGAATAGTAGAAATGGCTGCATTCTCTTATTTAGTTGTCATGATTTTACTTGTATACAATGCCTGAATGGCATTCTACTCGTATTCGTAAAAACCTCGACCAGACTTTTTGCCCAACCATCCGGCCGCCACATACTTGCGAAGCAGCGGGCAAGGCCGATACTTGGAATCCCCAAAGCCTTCGTGAAGAACTTCCATGATTGCCAAGCATGTATCTAAGCCGATAAAATCGGCTAGTGCTAAAGGTCCCATCGGATGGTTCATCCCGAGTCTCGTGACTTCATCTATCGCTTCCTTTGTTGCGACTCCCTCGTAGACACAATAGACTGCTTCATTAATCATGGAGAGCAGAATTCGATTCGATACGAATCCCGGGAAATCATTCACTTCTATCGGTACTTTGTCCATCCGCTTAGCCAGATTCTCAACGCGGAGGTACGTCTCATCGGATGTACGTAATCCGCGGATGACCTCAACCAGTTTCATCACAGGGACCGGATTCATATAATGCATGCCGATGACTTGTTCTGGACGTTTCGTAAAGGAGGCAATCTCCGTAATCCCAAGCGATGACGTATTACTGGCAAGTATGGCGTGCTGTGGGCAGATCTTGTCCAATTTTTTGAAGAGCTCCGATTTTATTTGTAAGTTCTCCACGATGGCTTCAATAACAAGATCTGCGTTTTGTCCATCTTCCAAGTCACTGGATAGAGAGATTCGGGCTAGAATAGAATCAATCTCCGCTTGAGACTTGCGACTCTTTTCTACCTCTCGGACCAGATTATTCCGAATCGTAGTTAACCCTTTTTGTGAAAAGACAGGATCGATATCATATAAAATGACGTTAATTCCTGCATCAGCAGCAACTTGGACAATGCCGCTGCCCATCTGCCCTCCCCCAACCACCATCAACCTTTGGATGTTCATGAATTAAACGTCCTCATTTCTTCGCTGGTAACATAATGAGTCAGATGTAATGGTTTGAGGTTTTCAGCTGTTGAATTAACTTTTGGGCCAATCTTCTCTTTGCTGCTGCGATATCCTCATTATCGTATTTATAAAAACCTTCTCCGGACTTGACGCCCAGCTTTCCCTCGTCTACTTTTTTTCTCAATAGTTTATTGGAGGAACGTGAATGATCCATATCTTTCAACAATCTATCCCCTACCGTGCACCATAGATCCAGACCGCCTAAATCAGCAATTTCCAGCTGCCCTGTTGTCGCATATCTGAAAGCCGGCCCGAACTTTAATGCTTTATCTACATCCTCTGGGGATGCGATCCCTAATTCGATAATGGAAAAAACCTCTCGAGCTATGGCTTGTTGAATGCGATTGGCAATGAGTCCTGGAACATCTCTTCGTACTTTCACAGTCTGTTTATCAATCGACTTGTAGAGCTCCTCGACTTCTGAATAAATAGGCTCAGGCATATTTCCGAAGTAAGATAGTTCCACAATGGGCATCAGATGACCGGGATTAAACCAGTGATTTATGATCATCCGCTCTTTGCGTTCATCGCTTACCAACTGCATGAGCTCCGCAAGTTTCAAACTGGACGTATTACTCGCGAAGATGGTGTGCGGAAGACAATCGTGGTCCAGCTGCTGAAATAGTTGTTGTTTAAGCTCTAAAATATCTGGAATAGCTTCAATGACATAATCACGATCTTGGACTGTCTGTTTCAAATCTGTGAATAAATGAATGCGATCGATTGCTGGCGTTATCTCCTCATAGCCAATCACATTTTCTTCAGCCAATAATTCTAGTTCATCTCTAATTTCATCTAGAGCTGAGGTGAGTCTGATCTCGTCGCTGTCATACAAATTAACAGGATAACCATACCTTGCAAAAGTTTCTGCAATGCCATGTCCTAGCGTCCCAGCACCTATAACAGCGATGTCCTGTATCACAACAACATTCTTCTTTCTCCATTGTTAGGCAAGTTCAATATCTGTCTAGCTTCATCCGGTGTAGCGACTTCTTTGCCTGCCTCCCTAATGAGTCTTGATGCCCGCTCTACAAATTCTGCATTTGATTTAGCGAGTCTGTTCTTTGCATAAAAGATATTATCTTCCATTCCCACTCTGACATGGCCTCCCATTGCGAGGGTTGCAAACAGGATCGGAAGATGATGTCTGCCTACCCCAAATGCAGACCATGTCGAATCTCCTGGGATCAAGCCTCTTAAAAAAACGAGGTTCTTGATCGTAGCCCCTATTCCACCAGGCACTCCCATGACAAACTGGTAATGTCCAGGAGAATGAAGAACTCCCTTGTTAATGTAATGAAGGGCATTATAAACCATTCCTGCATCCATAATCTCTATCTCAGGCTTAATGTTATTCTCCATCGTCGTTCTTCCCAGCTTCTCTAGAAAATGAGGATGGTTAACGAACAACGTGTCATGCATCCAATTCATTGTTCCTGCATCATAGGATGCCATTTCAGGCTTTAATTCGACCAAATGAGCTAATCTCTCATCATCCGCAGCATTCAAATCGCCTGAGGTTGTCAAATTCAGCACAATATCACACCGGCTGCGAATCAGTTGCACCGTCTCTTGGAATTTCGCTAAACTCATCGTGCCTTTTCCTTCATCATCTCGCACATGCACATGTGCAATTGCGGCTCCGGCTTTCCAACATTCATAAACATCGTCCGCAATCTCCTTTGGTGTCAGGGGGATATTCGGATTTTGTTCCTTTGACGGGAACGCGCCTGTCGTTGCAACCGTAATCATTACTTTCTCCATCTTATTCACCTTCCTTATGAGGATGATAGGGATTGGCAGTCTGCAGGGCCCTTCCACTCATTCCGTCGATATGCACGCACTTTATTGTATATTTACACTGCACTCCCTGTTAGTCATGTGAAATGGGAGCAATCAGCCCTTTGGCATGTTCATACTGGAAATGCTGTAAATTGGCACTGCAGCAGCCCGGTGTATCGATGTTTAGGACGCGTTTGGCGAAAGTGCCAAATGCTGTTTGCCAAGCGACGGCTGATTTAACGACAATGATCTTGAAATCAGTCGGCCAAAGTCCAGCATAGCGGATATGCCCTAAATCCCAAGGTGCCATGCGCTTTTCCGTGAGTACTATTGTCAGATTTCCGGATTCAACTACCGCAGTTATTCCCATGTCTGCTGACTGACCAGCTCTGAAAGGACCTATGTTATGATAGAATCCGTCGAACAAAAGACGAACCTTCCCGTGGATATGTACTGGTTTACCGTGAAGCGTATCGCTTTTTCCGCCCACAAGACTAGTAAAATCGCCACCAATACCGATGGCTGAGGCGATCTTTACAGCTTCGGGATCACGGATCACGATTAAAGCGCGTTCCGGCAAATCCAGCAGGTGCTCAAGCAGATGTGTCGCATCTGCAGGGGCACCTCCCCCTACATTATCGGAGCCTTCCACCAAGATAACAGGTCCTTCCGGTTCAGACAGCGCCTGCTCAATAGCTTCACTGGGAGACCAGTAAGCAACATTAAAGGTTTCCCTCCGTTCAATAGCTAAGCTCTTTAATTCTGCTGCATATTGCTTTGCCAGCACACTGTCTCCATCCGTCGTTACAACGAACGACATACCCGCGTCTTGTACGTCACTGTACGGGAACCCTCCTGCTACAGACACATTCAGCACTTTGTCGTTCTTTTCCATCTCAACCGCCCTGTCTCTCAGCACTTTCATGCTGCCCTCATCCGTTATCATAACTTGGGGAACAAGCAGCATTCCTGTATGAACATAAGCCTGGCAGGGACGAATTTCTCCACGAAGCATACGGACCAGCAGCTCGTATGCCTCGACGCCACGTTCATACATATCGATGTGCGGATAGGTATCATAGATCACAATTACATCAGAAAGAGCAGCCATTTGCTCGGAAATATTAGCATGAAGATCAATCGTCAATACAATCGGAAAGTCACTTCCAAATCTTCCACGAAGTCTGCGTAAACATTCCCCTTCAAAATCAGGATAATTCTCAGAAACCATCGCTCCATGCATGATCAGCACCAGTCCGTCTGCATTTGTATCAATGGATTCCAACATCGTCTCAATGAGCCTGTTATCCAAAGGACTTGCAACAATGCCGCTTGGTAGTGCCGCCGTATAGAAGCCGGGTAACAGCTTCGCTCCGTGCACTTTTGATACTTCGAGGAGACCTCCCATTGTAGTGCGTGTGCCGCTGTATTCTTTGGCAAAAGCCTCGTATCCAACAATCCATTCTTCGCGAAATGCTGCCTCCCCTGTCAAACCTGGAGCAAATGTATTCGTCTCGTGAAAAATACCTGCAACCGCAATCTTATAATCGCTGATACTCATTTCATTTCTTCCCTCCCATACAAAAGCTCTTTTCTGCACGATTGTCCATCGGTCGCTCTCTAAAGCCGATAGCGAGAATGCCTGCCTCAGGTGGATTGATTAAAGCTACAAACTCTTCAATATCAAAAGAAGCTAAGCTTGAAATAGTATAGGTGCCTTCCATGGTATCTTCCGGGTTCAACTTTCCCGCTGAGACTCCCCATACACTTCCTCCCCAGATTCCAAAAAAATTGATGTTCAAATAATGATATGTTCATATTATGAACATATCATTATTTGAACATCATATCGTCTGCAAAATTAAATGTCAATATGAATCTGTAGAGACAAGCTTAGTCGTATGCGATTCTACAAATGAATCGTCCAGGGTCAAACCTAACCCAGGCAGATGTTTGGGATAAGCCATTCCATCCCTCAATTCATAGCTGGTACCTGCAATAAGATGAAAGCTGCTGTTTCTATTTTCCGTAGATACAACTTCGATCATCCTGCATCCTGGAAATGCCATTCCCAAATGGAAATGGATCGATGAAAAATAGTGAGGGAACAACGAAAGGTTAGAGGAATCCGCCAAAGCAGCGATTCTTTTCCATTCCGTAATCCCCCCACAAAGAGTTGCATCTGCTCGAACAATATCTATACATCCGCTGCTTATGTATTGTCTGAAGATCCACCTGCCTGCCAGAAATTCCCCAACAGCAATGGGCATAGACAGGTTATTCCGCAAATACGAAATCCCTTCCATTTGTTCCGGGGGCAAAGGCTCCTCAACAAAGGCAATTCCGCCCGTTGCGATCTCTGCTTTTTCAATCCAGCGCTGGACTGCTTTGACATCGTTCCAAGCTCCATTGGCATCAATACCTAAGGATATGGAGTCAGGAAGACTTTTTCTTACGGCTACAAAACGCTCAAAATCTTCTTCCATCGAAACGCCACCTACCATTAGCTTCAAATGCTTGAAGCCTTTTTCCACATAGCCCGTAAATTCTTCGCAAAGCTGCTCCAAGCCCTTATTGTCAGCATAATAACCGCCTGCCATTAAAAGAGGAATGGATTCACGGTATCCGCCAAGCATCGTATGTAGTGGGAGACCCGCCTTCTTGGCTTTCAAATCCCATAAGGCGATATCCAGCAAGCTTAGTGCACGCATCATAAACCCTTGTCTACCATTTAATTTTTGACTATTATACATGATCTCCCATATTTTTTCCGTATCGTCAATATTACACTTCATTATGTGGGGAGCCATTTCCTGAATCATAGCTGAGCTTAAATCTCCTCCTCTGGAGAAGCCCAGTGAATATCCCTTCCTATCCATAGTCGTTGTAATTTCAACCAAACAATAATCTCTTTTTTGTATCGTGTTGCCCCCAATCCACAAGGGTTGCTCCAATGGAACCACAATGTTTCGCGCATTAATGCTGCGGATTGTTTCCTGCATCATAATCACCTTCCCTTCATTTTATTTTTTCAAAAGTAAATCAGAGGAATTCTCCTGAAATAAATGATTAAAACGCTGGGTGATCTGTTCCAGTGCCTGCTTAATCATGGCATGCTTTTCTTTTAGCGCAGAAGGAAAGGAAGTCGTTACACAGCCAATAAGCTTCCCTTCCACAACGATTGGAAAACCATAGCAATCAATCCCTGTCATAAACTCTTCCCGGTCTGTTGCATACCCGTTTCTCCTAACTAACTCAAGCTCACTGATTAGTGCCTGCTCGGACGCAATGGTTTTGTCATTAAGAGCAATTAACGGATTCTCGTGAATATAGGCCTGCAAATCATTATCAGATAATGTGGACAAAAATAATTTCCCCGAAGAGCGGGCATGCAAATAGGCGGGTCTATCCTGATGTAGGAAAACCTGAACAACCCTGAGTGCCCCTACACCCAGCACAGTATCAATTATAGTTACTCCATTATTAAACACAGCCAGATAACAGGTTTCTCCCGTCACGTTGACCAATTCAAGCAGCATTCCATGGACAATATTTCGCAAAGTAGTATCCGAAATTCCTTGTGCCATATCCCCAATTGCAGAACCAATCTGATACTTGCCGCTTAAATTCATACTGATGAATTCGTGTGATTGCAGTGTTGACAGTAAATGGTGGGCAGTACTGCGATTTAAATTCAAATACTGGCTCACCTCTATGGCTGTCAGTCCATCCTTATTGACACTCAATAATTGTAAAATTAAACAGGCCCGCGAAACGGATTGTATTTGGGTTTTCTGAGACACTACATGACCACTCCTTGTAAGATAAGCTTGTTGAGATAAGTATAACTCAAAATATCACAACATGTTCACTATATGAACATACTAAGATCTATTTTGGGAATGGTCAAGTGCGAATTAAACCATGGATAGACAGGCATTAGCAATATTTTTCTCCAACTGTAAGGTTCTGTAAAGTTCTTCAATCCTTCTCCCCACTTAATCGCTTTAAGGCTATACCTGCGAATAAGGCAGCTCCCAGCTTCATACAATTCTCGTCAGAATTGAAACGCGTTGGCATATCTCTTCGCAACAGCTGCGCCGATCGACCTTGCAGATCCAGTAATGACAGCAACTCTATTATTCAACCTCATGTTGTTTCATTCCAACTCCAATCAAAGTCATCGTAAGGATACATCGGCCTTTGAATGTGCTGAAAGGACAGCGACCTCAAGTTAGCCGTGCTTGCTCCCGGAGTATCCACGATGTAAATTTCCTTCGACAATTTCTCATATTCCGCACGAAATTGATTGGCGGATTTCACGAGTACCAGGTCATGCTCCAGCGGTTCAAGACCTACGCTGCGATACATCTGAGGATCTCCAGTGAATACTGCATTCTCCATGAGGAGAAGGGAAATGGTGCCGATCGCGACAACAGCATTGCAACCCATGTCCGCTTCCTGATTCTCGATGAAACCAGCGCCGTATTTGAACTTCCCATCGCCGATAAACCTAACGACTGCCTCTATCTCAAGCGGCTGTCCCACATTGCTGCTGATGGTATGGCCTACCTGTAAACGTACTGTATTGCCTATTCCGGCTGCTGCAGCTGAATAAGCTGCCGACGCATCCACTAGAGGAAGAAGAACAGTTCGTAAGGTTTGAGCCCCCGCCTCCAGTAACTGCCGCAACACATAATTGCTGTCGCCTGGTGATCCTGCGCTTGGACTGTCCGCCGAATCTGAGATGATGACAGGCCCGGACGACTGTCTATTATTCAACAACTCCAGCACTTGCGGAATACGGAGCAGATCTACTTCAAATTCCTTTCTCTTGTTCCAGAACAATTCGGCGAGTCTCTCCGCTTCCCTCTGCGCTTCAATCGCATTCTCCCCGACCGTCACGACCGAACATCCCATTTCCTTCACGTCCAACCATGGCTGAACAGCAAACAGGGAAGTATCGAATCGCCCTAACTTTTGCTCCCCTGCCTTCGCCTCACTCCACAGATCCGCCATAGGTCCTCGGTAAGTTTGATGATTTTCCGCCTGCACGATCATCGGTATCTTCACGAAGCCCATATGCGGTTTGCGTTTCCCAGTTACGATATCAAATAGCAGATTTGCTGCTTTATAGCCTACCTCTATAAAATCCATATGCGGGAATGTCCGGTAGCCGATCATTCCATTCACATTGTCGATCATTTTCCTGGTTACATTGGCATGTGAATCAAGAGTCAATACGATTGGCGTTGCGGAACCGACTTTCTCGCGCAGCTCGGATAACATCTCCCCCGTTACATCATCCTCATCTTCGGATGTCCAGGCTCCGTGCATGGCAAGTAATAATCCATCGCATGGCAAATAGCGTTCCACACGTTCGTATAATAGATTTTTCAGTTCGCTTAATGTAGCTCGGTTTATTTTCCCGGAGGAAACCGCTGTCGTATAAATAGTCGGCAACACTTCCACGCCGTGCTCGCTTGCTGCTTTGTTGAATCCTTTCAACTCGTTATTTTCCGGTTGAACGACCTTCAGTTGCTCGTCAATCTTGTAGTAACTACGACGGAAATCTTCAATTGTACTCAAAGCGGTGCTGAACGTGTTGCTTTCCTGTAAAATTCCACCTACGATAATTCTCATGATTAGGAAGTCTCCCCTTTTATCTTTCATCATTCGTCATTTATAATTTCAAGAGAAAAGTCTCGAATGACAAATGTTTAGGCACGCTATCGCCATGAAGAGTTAACCGGATTCCCCCATCTGGATGCTCGCTGATCCTGTAATCGGCCATTTTCCATATTCCGTCAGATCCCAATTGCTCTATGGATACGTACTCTCGCATTCCAGGAAGCCATAGACTCACTTCGGGAAATTCCTCGATTCCGAAATTGCACAGACCAAGAACCGACTCCTTCCCCTTTTCCCACCAGACTGGATATAATTCTAAAATTCCTTCGACCATTACCGGGAATGTGGAGTTAGTAATGCGGTTTATTAATTGCGAGAAGAGCCATTGGCGTCCAGACTCTTTCATTGGCTTGCCGTTATGAGTGACAACCGCAATTGAATAAGGCGATTGACTGAACACCACGCCATCGGAAATCCAATTCCCCTGCGTATCGTAAAGTGCGGACAATGCTTCTCCGCCAGTTCCCGCCTGTATCGTATGTTGCGTGTTGTAATCGATATGCCACCTGGTCAGCAAGCTTTTGCCCTTTAACCACTCTGGAGCATTGCCGGCATTTACCCTCTCTGACTGAACCTTGCTGTGGAAGGGTTCAGCCTTTACCAGTATGGCCTCACCCGTCAAGATTCCACGTTCTTGCAGCAAGAGATAAGATTCCGGATCCATCATACTCCCGCGTTGCAATAAGGCTTTGATCTCTTCATCGTTGTAGAGCTCCGTTGTTCTCCCCGTAAATAGAATCGGTGAAGCCGCTGTCGGAGCTTGCGGAATGCCCAATCGGGCTAGCGTCACATTCCAGTGGGGACTTAATGCGTCCTCCGTCAGATCGCTTACCTCGGTTGGATGGGCTGGAAACGGCAGAGAGGCCCCTCGCCGCGCTTTTCCTTCCATTACGGCTGCAACTTGAACCAAATAAGCCTTCATTTTATTAAGCATAGGTACAACATTTCCCGATGGATCATGAATTCCGAATAGGTTATCCAGGATACTTAAAGTAAGCCATCCATTCGTCGAAATCGTATTGAGATACATCTCCAGTGCCAGTACGCGTGCTGATTTGATTCCCGTGGCGAACGGATAATTTTCTATCTCACAGCAAAGACGAATCGGCTTGTCGACCATTGCCGGTATGGGATCAGCTACCGTAACGATTTTATGGAGGATATCGAGCGGCCGCTCATCCCGATAAGCACCGTTACCACCGGTACGCAGCCATGGACGCGGAGAATTTGACGTGCTGAGCGCAGGCATAACTTCATTTAGATCGATCCCGCTCAGAACGAAGGAATAAGGAGCGCAGAACATTACCCCCATACCTGTGTTGGCATTCACTTCTTCAACCGCATCGCGCAGCTTTCTCGCCAGTTCCCGCATCGATTGTCCCTGCACCGCAAACCACGCTTTACGAAACGCCCGGTCTGCCGGCTTTTGCATCAGTCTTTCCATGACTTCGTCTCTCTCGTAATAACGGCCAAGCTTGTCGGCAAAACGCCCCAGATGAAGCTTACAAAAGCATTGAAGCGTATCTGTACCTTCCCTTGCAAACAATCGAAAATCATCATCAATCCATATCGATTCGACATCCAGTTGCGCATACAAACCGAAGGCTTTACACATATAGTCCTGGAAACTTTCATCCAATGGACAGGGGCAGCCGATGGATTGATTCCCATGGCCGTCCACGATCCATTGGAAATGATCCATGCCTGCAGCCGGTTTGGCTTCTCCGTGCCCCAATGTCACGAAATAATTTAACATGGGTGTCATGCCTAAGGCTCTAATTTCAGCAAAGCGTTTAGCCAACAGGTCCACGTTTTTTCTAATATAGTCCTCATTAGGATGCGGGGGCATCTCTCCATGCCCATTAAAGGCTAGAATGGCATCCATCTGCGTATCCTTCGCGAACTTCAACGTTTCTTGCCAAAGCGCCTCATCTTCAAGGACAGGCAAGCCCGGCCTCAATATGTATTGAACCGTGTTCTTCTCCAGATCCGTATGCATATCTGCTAAACCTCCGCTTCTTTGAGCACATCTTACATGTGGACAGAAGCGGGAAAAGTGGGCCTGCCGGCTCCTCATCCCGCTTCTTCTATTTAGTACAGATTGCAGCTCGGAGTGAGCCTAGGCCAGTTCCAAGCCTAATCCCCTTAAATCAGCTACCGTATTGACCTGCTCTGCTTCGTACAATCTCCAAATCACCCTTAAACCTTGCAAGCTTCGAGGTCCATCCGTGTCAGGTCTCGTCCCTTTATTAATGCAATCCAAAAAATGTTTAGTTTCATAAAATGTCAGCTTTCCGGGTTCGATATCCATCAGAATTTCGGTTGTGGATCGATTTTCTAAATCGCCATGCTCCTCTTTGATATCCGAGTGCAGATACATTTTCCCTTCTCCAAGATGGATCTCGATCATCCCTTTCGTACAATGAGCGTGAATGCTATAGCCCAGACGCGTACCGCGTGCTCCCCATGTTCCAAAGTGATAACCCAACACGCCATTCTCGAACTCCAACACTACGTTGCTTGTCCCTTCTTTTTCCATCCAAGGTGTCCCGAAATTCGTCCCCAAATGTGTTCCCTTTATTGGATTTCCCAACAACCAAAGCATAAGATCAACGTAATGACAGCCATGGCTGAAAAACTGTCCTCCGCCTAATTGTCGAGCTGAAAGACCCCATGAACCCTCAGGTGGGTGCGTATATTGCTCTGTCCAAATCGATAACTGAAAGATATCACCATAAGTCTTGTTGTCGATCAGCTCTTTCAGTTTTACCATGACAGGCCAGAAACGCACAGGATATGCGGTCATTAGCACCTTCCCCATCCGATCTGCCATACCAATCAGTTCGATGCACTCCTCTTCCGTATTGCACATCGGCTTCTCCATCAAGACATGCTTTCCCGCTTCAAGACAAGCCATGCCGACTTCGAAATGCAAATCATGTGGTATGGCAATTAATACTGCATCGACCTGATCCAAAATATCATGAAAATCTGTAACCGCTATGTTCACATTTAACATTTCAGCCATCTTCTGCGCCTGCTCAAGCACGATATCGCAGGTTGCCGTTACGGTCATCCAATCACTTAAAGCAAGTAACCCGCTTGTATGAGAATTGCTTGCCATTCCTCCGCAACCAATTACGCCTAATCTTATTTTATCCACTGCCATCTTCCTTCCGTAGTTTCACCGTCATTTTATTTATTTTCTATTAACCGCATTAACAGGAGCATCCGTATCAAAATGGCTGGAGCGATTCATCACGTTGATGCTCGGTTGGCCGCTCTTGTAAACGGTCAAAACCGTATCATTGCCTCTTTTTACAATCACATTGTCATATGTGGCTTGCAGTACTTTGGAAACGGAATCATTTTCGAATGCAAGCATCCACGCGGCAGCCGTTTTGCCAACCATATTAGCGGGAACGGTCAACTCGCGATGGTACCACTTTCCAAAGGCTTTTGCTCTTAAGTCGTTCATAGGCGAACCTGTAATTCCATTCTGATCTTGCCAGGTTGCACTGCTGAATGAGGTATTATCCGTATTTTTAATATCTATTCCGCCTATTGCAGCATTGTCCGTATTCAGCTTAACATCGTAAGAAATGATATCGCCGGCTGCAAATGTAAAGCTTTGATTGGATATCGTCCGATAATAAAACTTATCCGCTGCTTGGTTATCCGTCTTTTGAGACATTTTAATCGCCCGATCTATGGCATATACGGAAAATTCACTAATTTTCATCTGGGTACCGGTCTGATTCGGCCCATCCGGTTTGTTCGCCTTAAGACGGACATATCTGGCTTCCCTATGAATGATAGGCTGGTATAATATAAAACCATAAGCTCTACCCCCATCAGCCCCAAAATTAGTAACATGTTCAAGTAGGCTGTAATTAACGCCATCAGTGGATATGGCCATTTCAAAATCCGTAGGATAATTATTTTTCCCAAATATGACGCTAATTCTCTCAATGTCAAAATTGCTGCCAAGATCAACGACTTCTGTCCACGCATATTGATTGGCAGTCATAGCTCCTGTAGTCGTGTCACCGTCTACCGATTTATCGGCTTCAGCTCCGGGCAGCATGGAGGCAAGGCTTCCGTCGCTGTTGTATGCAGTTACCTTCTTATTAAATGCATAATCGAAATATTCATATACTTCCAATTCGTTGATCGCCATTTGGGTTCCCGCCTGATAGGCTCCATCCGGCTTTAAGGCTTTGATGCGCACATATCTGGCATTTACCGGAGCAAAGATTTCCTCACGTAACCCCCCGGTGGATCCAGAAACTAATTTTACTGTTTTAAAATTATTGTTTCCTCCTGTTGTAGAAACCTGGATTTCATATTCATTTGCATACAAACCGGGTATAAACAGCGTTTTCACCCGATTAATGCTATAAATACTGCCCAAGTCCACTTCGAGCGTCCATGCATACTGATTAGCTGCAATTGAGCCGCTATTGGGATTGCCATCGACTGCCTTATCCGCATCTGCTGCCGCTTGCATCAATGCTGGCGTGCCATCATTATAATAGCCCGTAGCTTTTTTCCCCAAAGCAAGATTATAAATCGGTATAATAGCAGGCGCCCGGTCGGGAAGCTGTGACGGTGTAAAGGTAACCTTACCGTATACAGCAAGTTCCGCTATAGCCATTTGAGATCCGGTTTGTCCCCCTCCATCAGGTTTAATAGCCTTGATACGTACATATCTAGCATTAACCGGGGTAAATGTCTGCTCGTCCGTGCCTCCTGCGGAACCTGTTACTGTTTTTACCGTCGTGAAGTTCCCGTTCCCGCCTGTGAGCGATACTTGTATTTCGTAATCTGTCGCCCACAAATTCGCAGTTGCCGGAGGATTTGTTGCAAAAGTAGTGACCACTCTATCAATAAGATACGTATTTCCCAAATCAACCTCTTCCGTCCATGCATACTGATTTGCAGCCAATGCGACAGTCGAGAGATTACCATCGACTGCTCTATAGGCTTCCGTGTTATTCTGCATAATTGCCGGAGTACCGTCATTATAATAGGCTGCGGTCGGCTTCCCCAGAGCAAAATTGACAGAAGGTCTTGGCAATAGATCGGCATAAGCCGCTTCCAATCCGACATGGTCCAATATCGAAGCAGGCACATTAGCGTTGCCAATTTCGTAATTATTCGCTACTAGTCCAGTTTTATGAAACCAATATCCATTGTCCGCATTCCAGTAATTGAACTCCACATCATTGTCATAACCTGCCAGAATGAAGTTTCTCACATAATTATGAAGGATATTGTTTGCAACCGTAATGTACCTGCTTCCCGAATCCAAATAAATCGCACCATATTCGTCATTTACATGATGAATATAATTGCCTTCGATGACCCCTCCAGGCTGAGCGCCTAAATTGTAGATCCCGCCTCCATCCTTTAAATAACTCATAATATTGTGAATATGATTTTGTGAAATCACATTATTTTTGCTGGTCGATGGTACATTATTCGGTATTCTCCACCGATCGGCCGGTTTACTAACTCTATCAGGCTTATCTGCAAAGTCCCGATCTCCCCAGCCCCAGCCCATCGTAATTGCAGTGTATGGCAAATCTGCAATTTCGTTATGACTGACCAGCGTACCTTCCGTATAGCCAACAAAAACTCCCACACAACCTCGGTATTCCACGGCTATATTATGAATATAGTTATTCGTCACCTGGTTGTTCTTCACCACATAACGCACGTCTTGCGGGTAACTGTCATTTAAGCTAACACCGCCAATTTGTACAGCCGTTCCTGAGACATCGGTAAACTCATTCCCCGAGATCACGTTATCTTGGCTGCCATTACTGAAGCCAAGGGCAGACGCTCCGAGATGCATGAACTTGTTTCGTTCGAAACGGATATTCTTGGCTGTGCTGAAGCTGATATTGGCAGGCATCACATTCCAATTATCCAAATCATACGAATACTCTTCCGAAGCATACGGTTTCGAATAGACAGAAGCTTGGATTGGAGTATATCCTTCATTGCCGTTAGGATATAACCATGTTGCATAGGCAAAGGTAATTCCCTCGAATTGAATATTGTGAACAGGATTATCCAAATTCCCAGTTCCACTGACAAGCGTATTCAGATAAGCAGCCATGACGTCGGCCGTGCCCATATTCTCTCCTGCCCTTGGCTTGTAATATAACTTCCTGGCAGATCGATCCAGATACCATTCTCCCTGCTCATCCAGCAGCTCGTATGCATTTTCTATATAGGTTGGGCTCGGACCATCCGGTTTAATGGTAAGCGGTGCTCCACCTTGAAAAGCCATATCCCAAGCTGGCTGCTTCATTGTAATGGTTGTTCCCGAGATACTGGCTACGCCAACGCGTGGTTCAATCCATAGGTTTCTATATACAAACTCAATATCACTTTTGTTTTTCCGGTTTTGCATATTCGTATCGGTGGTAGTATAGCCGCTCGAAGTAAGAACTGCCCCAGGCAATCCGTTTGCAGATTTGGCCCTTATGGCACGGGTACCATTTACATAAATTTGCCGTGTTTCCAAAGAAGCATCGACACTGGCTTCCCATATGTTCTTAGAAGCATCAAATAAGGTCCAACCCGTTATCGTTTTCCCGCCACTGATGACGGGTGTTTCCCCGTTATAGTTTTTGTAGACGACATTGTACCCATTCGTTCCAGAGTCGCCTTGATCAAATTGCAGGGTATGTGTTAAAGGATACGTTCCGCCACGCAGGTAGACAATGATGTCACCCGTCATATTGCGGATGCTGAGACGTACTGTATCTTTCGCTTTTTCAACCGTTTTGAAAGGGGAATTGATCGTCCCGGAATTTAAGTCGCTGCCATTGGCATAATCCACGTAATACGATGCTTGAGTTGCTGCAGACACATTCATCGTTGGCACAATACCGGATATTATGAGCAAGATTACGATTACCAGGGAAATTTTCCTTACGACCATTATATTCCCTCCTAGTATTTTGATTAGTCAAACATAGGATCACCATCAGATACTGTTAGGGTTAACATTGCGTACCTGATGGTGATGGTTTGCTCAATTACTGATTAGCCTGTGCAGCACGTTTCTCAAGCAATGGCAGTGCGATTTGAGTTTGTTCATCCAACATTTTGTCGACATCAATCGTTTTTCTGAAATTCGCTATCGCAGCATCCCACTTCTTGCTGAACTCTTCTTCGTTTTTCGCTGTCAAAGAAACTTTGAATGGATCATCCCATGTTGCTCTTGTAGACCAAAGTTTCTGCACCTCAGGCAAATTGGCGTATTCCGCCGACCATGACTGAACATTCGGTACAGGTGTAAACCCGTTTGCCCATGGACTTGAGGAAGGAAACTTCATTGCAGCATTTAATGTATTATACTGAATAGATTTGTTAAAGAATTGTGGATTGTATTTACTGACTCCAACACCGTTCCACTTCACAACACCCTGCCAATATCCTCCTGGACTACCTCCAATTAGCGGAAGATTATCAAAGTTCAATCCTTTTGCATCCTTCCAATCCATTGCTGTCATATCAAGATCTACAAGAAACTTTTGCATGTTCTCGTCTTTGAATTTCCTCTTTCCATCTGGCAATTCTTCATATAATCCCGCTTCTTTGGTGCCCCAAAACTTAATATCTTCCCACTCATCCGTAAACATAGTATTGATCCAGTTAAGAACTTGGGGCACTTCATCCTCTTTTAAGGTTTTCAATAAAGATAAAGCAGAAAAAAAGGAAGGCGGCCCTTCTTTATAAGACGGAAATTCAGCTCTTTGTGGAACCTGCGTATAGAAAGGGACATATCTAAAGGTTTTTCCTGCCTTCTCCAGAAGCGGATTCACATCCCCGGCTGTTGCGTTCCAGATAATCGCATACTGTCCGTTTAACACTTTTTCTTTGTACTTCTCAGCATTATGAACCAATGACTCGGGGTCAATAACTCTATCATTTATCATTTTGTTTTGTATCTTGGCGGCTTCTTTAAATACGGAGTCAAGATATCCGAATCCCATTTTTTTCTTTTGAATGTCCAACCATCCCGTATAGTAATAGCCTTTGTATCCGAGCATTTCAGCACCCAATACACTTAAAGCAAACCAATTGTCCCCACCATCATAACCTGTCGCATACACGGGCTTGTTGCCTTCTTTTAGATTTAATGCTTTTATATCGTACATAAACTTTACATATTCATCTGTAGATTTTATTGGCAATACGAAGCTATCGCCGATCGGAGCATTTTTCTCTTTAACAAGCTTCATTATTTCTTCATAGTTTAATGCCGACGGTATTAATCTTTTAAGGATATCGTCTCTTACCATCAAAGTACTGCCGGAGTTACTTGTTATTCGTTCCTTGGGAGTAGTGAACGCCGTAACAAAATCATCACTCAAACTAGGGTCTATTTCTTTATCAACTGCCAAACCAAACGGAATACCATAAATTTTCCCATCTACCTTAATGGAATCCCAAACAAACGGAGGAACACTTTTCCACACATCCGGAGCATATTTCTGAATCATTTCAGGTGTTAATTCCCAGTTCAGATCCCCTTCATGGAGTTTGGCATGTTGTGCAGGACCCTGCCCCGCCTGAGTAAGAACAAGATTCGGAAGATTGCCGCTTGCTACCAAAGTAGTAAGCTTGGCATCCCACTGCCCCCCGCCATTTCCATAAAACTCCTTGATCTTCACCTTCGTTTTATTGGCCAGCCAGTCTCCAGGAATATCTTCCTTCGGTTTTTCAACCGCCTTTACATCCGTCCCTTGCGTATTCCAGATCGTAAGCTCAAGCTCTTTCCCTGGAACATAACCTGTTTCTTCTTTACCTGACCCTTCCGCAGTCGCATGCGCCGTTGATGAGTCCGTCGGCGATTGTTCGACAGCTGTCTTCTCTTTGTTCTCCGTGCAACCTGCCATAATACCGACAACCATGATCAGTACAATGGACAAGCTCAGCCATCTGGACAAGTGTCTTTGCATGTTCCTACCACCTTTTGTCATTTTATTATGATAAACACATGATGTGTATTATCCGAGCTTTACTATTCTTTGACAGCCCCGATCATAACGCCTTTGATAAAGTATTTCTGTAGAAACGGATACAGCGTAACAATCGGCAGCGTTGCGACAATGATGGTAGCCGCTTTGACGGATTCGGGCGTTACGCTCACTTGTTGGGCACTTCCCCCATTGCCTGTCATTGCACTTGAAACCATCATTTCATTAATGAGTTCAGCTTCTTTGACCACTTTGTACATGACATATTGCAAGGTGAACAAATCTTTCTTCGTTATAAAATAAAGCGAGCTGGTCCAGTCATTCCAGTGGGCAACGGCCAGCCATAAGGTTACGGTTGCCATAACCGGCATTGAAAGCGGTATCATTATTCGAAATAGTATCTGCATTTCATTCGCGCCGTCGATGACCGCAGACTCTTCGAGGCTTGGCGGCAGCGACTGCAAATAGGTACGGATAATGATCATATAGTAGAAAACGAACGCCATTGGAAGAATATAAACTAAGAAATGATTCATCAGATGCAAATTTTTATAAAGGATATACATCGGGATTAGTCCGCCTGAGATAAAGGTCGGAATGATCAAGAAGAATACAAAGAAGTTTCTTCCAGGCAAATCTTTCTTCGCAATTGCATACGCCGCACCTGTAATGAGCAATAATCCGAGAACCGTACCCGCAAGCACTCGCAATACGGAGACAATGATCGAGGTCACAAAACCCGAATTCGAAAACACGGTTGCATAATTTACCCAAGAGAACTCCCTGGGGTAAATCGTTATTCCTCCAAAAATCGTATCCTTACCGTCATTCAATGAAACAGCAAGCTGGTTTAAGTAGGGATACAAGGTAACAACACATAATAACAGCATAAAAATGATATTGATAACGTTAAAAATACGTTCGCTCTTGTGTCTGATCATCGCCTTCTCCTTTACCAAATGCCGATATTGCTAAATTTCTTCGTAATGATGTTCACAACATAGACAATGAGGAAGGATACGACCCCCTGCGCCAAACCAAATGCGGTGGCAAGTGAATAATTGCCCTGCTGTACGCCTAGTTTATACACAACCGTATTGACAACTTGCGTCTGCTCCATCGTATACAGATTCTGAAACCCGAAAACCTGCTCGAAGTTGGAAGAAACAAGGCTGCCGGACGACAGGATGAAAATAATCATGGCCGTCGGCCAAATTCCCGGTATTGTAATATAAAGCACCTGTTTCCATCTTCCGGCCCCGTCCATAACGGCCGCCTCATACAATTGCGAATCGATCGATGCTATTGCGGCAAGGAAGATGACCGAAGACCACCCGACATTTTTCCAAATATGCGACCAGAACAGGATGCCGAGAAAATTGTCCGGATCCATCAAAATGTTCGTCCGCTCGATTTGCTCTCCGAAAATCATCACTTTCAGATCGTTAAATGGACCGTCCATTTCAAAAAAAGCGTAGAACAATGCAACAACCGATATCCACGACAGGAAATACGGAAGATAGCTGATCGTTTGAACTGCTCTCTTGAAAAACACGCCCCTCAGCTCGTTAAATAGAAGTGCAAGGATGATCGGCAAAGGAAAGCCCAGAAAAAGGATAACCGAATTGTATAACAGAGTGTTGCCGATCGCCTTCAGAAAAACCGGATCCGTGAAGATCGTTACGAAATGTTTGAAGCCGACGAAATCGCTTCCAAAGAATCCCTTAAAAATGTTGAAATCCTGAAACGACATGACAATCCCTAGCATGGGCACGTAACAAAATACAAGCGTCCAGATCAATGCTCCGGAAAGGAGGACGTACAAAAACTTGTACCGCTTTACTTTATGAATAAGCCCCATCCACACACCCTCTATAGTTGATTTTTTCTTGGAAAGTACTCTCATTATAAAAAATTGCAAATGCGATAACGAGACTCCAATCTGCTGAAACTTATCACTATATGACGGTTTATTGGAGTGTTAGAGAGGACTGCAATCTTTCTTTCAATTGATTTTCGACCAAGGCCTCAATTCTGACTGTCACTTTAGTTCCGTTGCCGATAACACTTTCGATTTGGATCCCATAGTCGTTGCCATAATAGGCATGGATTCGTTTAATCACGTTTCGAATTCCATATCCCCCATAGCTTGCCGTGAAATTCAAATTGAGGATTTGTTCAACGGTTTCCCGTTCCATCCCGCGTCCGTTGTCGATTACTTCAAATACAATATCCGATTGCTCCCTATAACCTTTGATGGTGACCCGGGCATCTTCTTCTTGCCCATTCAGTCCATGCAGGACCGAATTTTCTACAATGGGCTGGAGCAGATGCTTCAATGTGTAGAAGTCTATAATCCCTTCCTGCATATCGATATGAAGCTCATACTTGGAGGAATGAGCATATCGGATGATCGTTACATATTCTTTGATCATGTCCAGCTCCGACGCGATACTGATAATGTTGTTCCCCTTGCTCAGGGCTGTCCTGTAATACTTCGTCATCGCATCGATGATCTGTGCCGTATTGTGGTCCTTGTTCCATAAAGCGGTCCATTTGATTACAGATAAGGAATTGTACAGCAGATGGGGGTTAATTCGAGCTTGCAGCAGCTCCATTTCCATAGAACTGTTTTCCAGCTTTACGCTTACCATTTCCTTATACATTTCATTCATCCGACTGACCAGTTCTTTAAATTTCTGCTTGATGATGGATAACTCGTCGTTTCCTTTGATTTGAATCAAGTCTTCCTGCAGCAGCAAATGATCGTTCCTTTTGATCTTACTTATAAAACTTTCCAAGCTGCTGGTCATTTTCTGTGTCGTTATGCGGGAAGCCAGAAGCGTGACCGCTATATAGAATACAAAGAATAAAATAAGTAAAGCAAAAGTCTCGAGGTTTTTCATATCAAGCACTCTTTTGGGGAAGGCAACGGTTATCGTATAGCCGCTCTTAATGGTACCGCTAACCATTTTATAATGTTTCGGGGTAACATTGCGTATGTCGGTTATGCCCGTACTCGTCCGGTTATTCATATACAGCAAGCGTCCGGTTTCGTCTGTGGAGTAAATCAATCCTTTCTCAGGACTTCCGATCTCGCCCATTCCCGTTTCAATCGCCTGAAAGGGAATATTGACTTCCAGAATCGCTACGGATCTGTTGAAATCAACGATGTTTCGGTAAAATGTCACGTATCTAAAGTTATTTTTGACTGTCAAATCCGGTTCCCAAGCAATTTCCGTTGCCGGTAATTTCTTCACCTTGTCCACTGTTTCATTCCTTTGTATTGAACCGCTTCCTTCGACAAATTTGCCTTCGTACAACGTTTCATTAAAGGCATGCACAATATAGGGGTTTTTGATATTATCCGAATACGGCTCTCCAATCATGGCGCTTACGTTGTCGAGAAAATACATCATTTGTTCCAGATCATTCGAATAGTCTTTCTGAATATTTTTGATCAGGTACCTGTTCGTAATGATGTAGCTGCTTTTATCGATATACTTAACCAGCGTTTCATTGATCGACTGGATGGAGCCGTTCAGTTTATCTCTGATCTCGTCATCGGCCGCTTTCGCGTTCTTCTGACTGGAATATACATAGATGTAAATTGCGATGATGATAAAAGGAAGGGTCGTAAACAAAATCAGATTCCGGAATATTTGGTTTTTGAGAGAGGAGGCCGAAAAAAACGAGTTCCATATTTGTTTGAGCATCGTTCCTTAGCCCCTTTACACCGTATGTTTTTCCCTGAACTGTTTGGGCGTAACTCCCGTGTACTCCTTAAAGACGGATGTAAAATACGAATTCCTTTTGTACCCTGTTTTTTCAACGATTTCATAAATTTTCATATATGGATCCAACAAAAGCTTTTTGGCGACTTCCATCCTTTTCATGATCAGATAGTCGAATATCGTTTGTCCTGTTTGCTGTTTAAAGATGAAATTGGCGTGACTCGCGCTGATGTAAAGCGAATTGACGATTTGACTCACATTCTCGATTTCGGCATATTTGTCATCGATAATGGCTTTAATATCGTCGACTACCTTCCGGTATCGCCCGCTTTCCGCCTTATTCACAAACGTACAGACCGTCTCCAGAATGTCGATCAGCCATTGCTTGATGTCCGCGAGGGTTTCGAAGCGCTGAAGCTTGTCCCACACAACGAGCTCACTACCGAATACCGTGCCGAAGCTTTCATTCCGGACTAGCAAAATCGTCTGTATATTATGGATGATCGAATAGGTCATAATCTTAATATACGTCTCGGGGTAACGGACTTTCGCATTGTAGCAGTCCTCGATAAAAGCGATGATATCCGCATGTTCACTGCTTTCCAGCAGCAACTCGAGCTTACGCTTGATGTCTGCATGATTATATTGAAAGTCTTCTACAGGATCTATGACTTCTGAGGCCATGATGATCCGGTTGCCGCTGCTGTAAAACTTCGATTTGACCGCATATTGCGCCGCTTCGAACTGACCGGACAGATGCTTGAGGTTGTCGGAGACATCACTGATCCCGATCGTAATTTGCAAGCTCAATTTGCTGTTTACCATTTCCTTGCATCTATTCGCTATCTCGACGATTCCGTTGAACCCTTCCTCACTCTCGGTATCTTGAACAAAAAGGATGATTGCAACGCTGTTATAAGTCTGACTCGTCATATAACCGGGAATCTCGTTCAAGATCGTATCTTCAACGCATTTCTGTATACTATAGATCATGAAATGCCTTTCTTCGGTCGTAATATCCGCATATAACGCTTCATAGTTGTCAATTTGCAGGAACAGGACGGAGTAACATTCCTGCGGACATTTCATGCCCAAGTAATTCATCCGTTCTTGGATGTCGGCTTCGTGCTCGAATTTTCCAGTCAGGAGATCCCGGATCAGCTGTTCCTGGAGAACCGGCAAACTTTCTTGAATGCGTCTTCGCAGGTTATGTTCGTTCTGCTCCTTGTCCAATTCAAACTGCTTCAGCTGTTTAACCTTCTGAAGAGCCTCGTTTAATTCGGTCAAGTCAATCGGTTTTAAGATGTAGCCGTTCACCTCTAGATTCACTGCGCCTTTCACATAATCGAAGTCATCAAAGCAGCTCATAAAAATAAACTTCGTCTCCGGAAGCTCCGCCTTGATCTTCTGCGTCATTTTCAATCCGTCCAAAACAGGCATGGCCACATCCGTCAAAATAAAGTCAGGCTGTAAATCCAAAGCTTGCTTGTATCCATCCGAACCGTCGACGGCAAGTCCAACCACCTCAATACCGAGATGCTCCCAATCGATTAAGCCTTTAATGCCGATCCGGTCCGATTTATTATCATCAACAATAAGTATGGTGAACATGGCTTCTCCCTCCATTTTCGCAAAATAATTCTCTTCAAAAAAATAGAAGATAGAGACAGCAACCAGCAGGAAGCTGTCTCTATTATGCAGATCAACCATCGATTGTTCCTAATGTAACATCCAGCCGCCGTCGACATTCAGCGTCTGACCTGTGATAAAATCGCTGTCCTGCGAGGCTAGAAAAACGAACGCCCCTTCGAGATCGAACGCCGTCTCGCGGCGGGAAAGGCTCTGCGCCGCCGCCAGCATCCGGCCGGCTTCTGCCACCTGGGCTTGCGCCACCCCGTCGCAAATATCGGTCGCCGTATATATCGCCGGCTTGCCTCCCATTTGATAAACGCCCTTCTCCATCTCGGCTGCGAGCTCGCCCAAGTGGTACGAGCTCGGATGACTGGAGCCTGCGGTGCTTTCCACCAGTACCTGGATTTTGTCCAGGTCTTCGACGCTCCAGTCCATCGACATTCGGAGCGCGTCGCCTTCGAAGCTGATTTTGCGTACTTTCTGGCTTTCATAGGTTTTTTCCGTCGTCATCGCCCTCCACCTTTCTCCGAAGGTGCGCTGGTCCATTCGAATGATTCATCGAACGGATACATCGGCCTCGGTATGTTCTTGAATGCCAGCGAACGCAGGTTGGCCGTGCTGGCCCCCGGCGTATCCAAAATATAAATCTCGGAAGCGATCTTCTCGTATTCCGAGCGGAACTGCATAGATTTATAAAATTACAGAGGCACAATACGTGTGCGGCCAGTCTCCGCACCCTTGATGAATCGGTAATAGTTATCTTGCGGCTGAGGGATGTCCTTCCACGTACGGTTCTCTCCGTTGAACTGGGGCAACCAAGGAGCAAGCACATCCAGCATTTCATCGACCATGCTCCATACCTGTTCCGTGCTACAAACCGCTGCGGTCAACGGATCATGAAGAATAGCAAGCTTGACCAGCTCTCGATTCCCTGTCAAAGCAGCCTCTACCGCCATCTCTTGCACACTGATGCTGGCTCGGCAGGTTGCTGCGCAGGCAAGCGGCAGATCACCGATCCATGTTGGCGCGATCCCGTTCCGGTCGACGTAGCATGGAACTTCGACTGTGCAATTGTCCGGTAAATTGGTAATCAGACCACGATTCTCGATGTTGAAGTTACCCCGGTATACCCGACCAGTTTCCAACGCTTCGATAATGTACGAACCGTGTTCTTCCGAGCGTTGTCCTAGTGGAATAGACTCCAATTCGCCGCTTAACCATTTGGGGTACATCTCTTTATATTCTTCATTACGATTAAGACAATAGTCCAAATATCCTGCGGTCACTCCGCCGATCCATACATCGGAGTTGATCCATTTGTCCATGTCAGCCGTTTTCTTACGGTACCAAGGCAAATATTCGCTCAAGTGTCCATTCGATTCGGTGGAATAGTAACCGAACCTCCGAAGCACGTCTATTCGACACGGCTCAGTCTGTGGTAATGTCGGATGTTTCTCGAATGCTTCCAATAGTCGAGGCAGCATATCTTCTCCCTTATGGGTTACCTTGACAAACCAGGTTTGATGATTGATGCCCGCACAAATCTGGTCTACCTCATCCAACGGAAATCCGAGTGCTTCGGCGATTTGCTCATGTGAGTGCTGCACACCATGACAAAGTCCGAGAACTCTGACGCCGCCAGCGCGACGTACAGCCCAGGTGTTCATAGCCATCGGGTTCGAATAGTTGAGCAACAAGGCGTTCGGGGCTAACTCTCGCATGTCCTGAGCAATATCGAGCAGCACGGGAATGGTCCGCAAGGCGAAGAATACTCCCCCAGGTCCCAAAGTATCTCCGATACATTGCTCGACTCCGTATTTCAATGGGATTTCGACATCATGCCGATAAGCTTCCAGCCCCCCTACGCGTGCCAGGCAAAGGACATAATCCGCTCCCTTGATTGCTTCCCTCTGGCTCGTTGTCGGGAGGATCGTCACCGAATCCAAACCGTTCTGTTTGAGCATATGCCGACTCAATTTCGTTACCATCTCCAGATTCTCCTGGTCGATGTCCATTAAGCGGAATTCCGTATCGCGGAATTCCGGAACAGCCATCATATCCATGATTAATCTACGAGTAAACCCGATACTACCTGCTCCGATCATGGCAATTCTCAACATATAAACATACCTCCACATGAAATAATTGCTCTCATTCCCTTTTCGGTCATAATCATAATCCCTTATTCATAGGGAGTAAATAGCAATATATTTTCATTGAACTCTAACAATATTGCTCAATATTTTAATCTATGAAGATATGATTTGCGGGAAGGTCGTCACTGGCATCTCGGAACTGCTGCGGCGAGGTGCCAATCATTCTGCGAAACACTTTACCGAAGTAACTGCTGTTCTCGAAACCAGTAGAGGCGGCGATCTTCGCAACTGATTGCTTCGTTTCGCGGAGCAGCCTAGCTGCTTCTTCTATGCGAATCTTGGTTAAATGGCTGATTGGCGTCACTCCTGTATATTTGACGTAAAGCCTGCAAAAGTGATACTTAGATGTGTTAGCAGCTGCCGCAATTTCTTCCAGCGTCAGAACCCGATGATACTGCTCTTCCATAAACTTCTGAGCGTTGATTATAGCCTCGGGTATGACATGGCCATAATCGGGCTTTCCGTCAATAAAACGCAAACAACTAACTATCCACTCGTATAAGCGGACGGAGATATCGTATTTATCAAGCATGACTTTATTTTGAACATCCTGCATCATTTCCCAAAGGATCGTTATAGGTTTTGAATTCGGCTTGAGGATCATGATAGGACCATTACGCTCGATAATTTCATTCCAGTAGGAAAAAACATGGGCACCTTCAGCGACCAAAAAAATAAATTCCCATGGTGTTTTGGATTCCGATTGGTAATAGTATCGGTGTCCGTCCGGAATTTTGACGAAAAACCCGTGGTTCTTCGGTATCGTGAAGTGTTTGTCTTCGTACACCAAATGCCCTTCTCCCGAAAGCGTATACTGAAAGACCACGAACTTATCTCCTCGCGTTAATCCATCCCAACGATAAGTTTCGTTAGTCGTACTTTCCCAACCGATTTTTCGAATGACCATCAGTTGTTTTGCTTCATCCATATAGCTGAATCCATAGTTTGTTTTTAACATTATAATTTCACTCCGATCTTAGTAAACCTCTATCTAAAACTATAGCAAAAAAGCCCCAAAAACGGGGCTTTTCCAAAAAATGTACGATTCATAGCGTATTTTCTCGTTGCAAGGTATAAGATTACCGATCTACCTTAGACCCTTGGCCAATGCTTGTCCTCTTCCGCGGTAAGTCATGGTCATGTAATCCTGCTGCTCCATAATCATCCCCATCCCTGCAGCCACTGCTTCTTACCCGATATAAGAATGAAGGGAGCCGCCATGGCTGCAGCATGAGATTCTCATTCCCCTTCAAAGTCATCATAATTCTCGGATACCATCGCCCCGTGCATAATTAATACTAATCCGTGCGCACTTACATCAAGAGATTCAATAATAGCGTCCAATAGTAAATCGGCCACGGAAGCCTTCACAATTCCACTAGGCAATGCAGCCGTATATAAACCAGGACTCAGTCTCACCCCGCATTTATCGGCTGCGTCAATCAGGCCTCCCATGGTTGTTTGCGTGCCGCTATAGTCATTAACGAATTGTTCAAGATCACAAACCCATTCCTCGCGAAACGCTTCCTCTCCCGTCTGACCGGGTGCAAAGGTATTGGTCTCGTGAAATATGCCAGCGACTGCAATCACCTTTTCGCTCACTTTACGTAACTCCTTCGTATGAATCCCTCTTAATTAGCACATTTGTGTATTAATTATTCTTTAACGCAGCCACCGCAATTGCATCGATTTCAACTAACAAATCATAATTCAGGTCGCAATAGATCGTCGTCCTCGCAGGGTAAGGCGCTTCGAAGAAACGAGCGTATACCTCATTAAACTCGTTATATAGGCCTCGATCCGTCAAATATACATTAACTTTTACGACATCCTTCAAGGATGACCCGGCTTCGATTAATATTCTGCGTATATGCTCCATCGTCGAAACAGTCTGAGATTCAATATCGGAACCCACGACAGCACCAGTTAAGGGATCAAGTCCACCCTGCCCGGAAATATAGAGGCAAGAGTCCGTCCGGGACGAACTGGAAAAAGGCTTGGGAGCGAGCCGTGATGCTGTATGGTTCTCATTCATGATAAGGTTGCCTCCGTCTAATTGTTGTTCTCTGTAGATATCTCATATCCAAAGCCCGCCATCGACCGGATAGATTGATCCTGTTACATACGAAGATAAATCGGATAATAAGAACGCGGCTACTTCATTAATTTCATTCGGATGCCCGCTTCTACCAACCAACGACTCTATTTTCATTCCATCGATATGCTCGCGCCCCAAATCCGCTAACTGCAACGTGGATTTGAAATCGCCCGGGACAATGGCATTCGCTCGAATCCCATATGCGGAATATTCCAACGCGATAATACGAGTTAGTTGCTCAAGACCGGCTTTACCTGAACCATATGCCGCATTATTCGCCCTAGGCCTAGAGCTCAAAATGGAAGAAGTATTCACGATTGATCCTCCTCCGGAGGCAATCATGTACGGTGCAGCATATTTACAAATGAGAAATCCGCTGGTCAACGTTCCCCTTAATGAATGTTCCCATTCATTCAAAGACATTTCCGCTATAGATTTGGAAGGTTGGAAATACGCGTTGTGATAATAGCCGTTTAATCGGCCAAATTGACTGTGTATTTGTTTGGTAACATCCCTTACTTGGTCTTCATTCGTACAATCGGCTTCAATATAAGCGAAACGGTCTGTTCCATACTTCTTAGTCAGGCCATATATTTCTGGAAAGCTTTCAATTTCCTTAATGTCTATTGCAGCGATCGTCGCGCCTTTGGCCAAAAACAGTTGAATGGCTGCTTGACCAGCTACACCTAAAGCTCCTGTTATAACAATCACCTTGTCTTGCAATTGCAATGAACTCATGTCGTATCGCCTCCCGTACTGAAAATTGCTAACCTTTCACCGCTCCCAATGTTGCTCCTTCAGCTATTTTCTTCTGGAATACAATATAAAGAATAAGGGTTGGCAGCATAGCAATTGTGACACCGGCGAATAACGTTACCAGATCCGATTTATATTGCATAATCTGGTTTGCGTGATACATCTTCACCCCAATTGTGTGTTTCTTGGCATCGCTTAAATAGATAAACGGCCCCAGAAAATTATTGTATAAGCCTAGGAATTTGAATATAGCAACTGTGACGATGCCTGGAGTGGACAATGGGACAATAATTCGCATGAAAGTTTGAAACAGCGAAGCACCATCCATAAACGCGCTTTCCTCCAGTTCTTTAGGCAGTGACTGCATGAATCCTCCGAGCAGCATCAGAAAAAATACGCTCTCGCCCAAACTATCCAATAGGATAAGACCCGTCAAACTATTAAGCATATGCAAATCCCGCATAAGTACATATTGAGGAATCAATGCATTAATGCCAGGCAAGAACAAAGAGAGCATGATCATTGACCAAATAAGCTGGCGTCCTTTAAATTGTAGTCGAACAAGAGCATATGCATTAATTGTCGTAAGAAAAGTGCCTAATACCAAGCTAGCGCCAACGTAATATAACGTGTTCAGCATTGTCGAACCAAGCTCATATGAAACCCATGCCTTTTTGTAATTAACCCAGGCCCACTTCCGAGGCAGAGCCCATACATCGGCGAAAAATTCTTGGTTCGTCTTTAAGGACTCATACAGCACCCACAGCAATGGTACGATGATGGTAAGCGCCCAGAGTAATAAAATAATTCTCCACAACAAGTCACCTATCGTTCGCTCATTTACCTTCAATCTGTCCCCTACTTTCAATACGCAGTAAAATTAGTATTCGAGGCTTTCCTTTGATCCAATTCTATCGGTAATCAATTTCACGGCAATTAGAATAACGAATAGAAACATCCCGATGGCCGAAGCATAACCATAATTATGCGACGTGCTGCCGAAAGCCATACTAAACATATAAAGTCCAATAACGTCCGTCGACCCGGACGGACCGCCATTCGTCAAGATCAGCATAAACTCAAATCCCTTAAATACCCCAAGTGAAATAAACAAAACTCCAACCCTAATAATGGGGCTAAGTAATGGAATGGTAATTTTAAATAGTCTCGTCGTATGGGATGCTCCCTCAAGAACTGCTGCTTCATACAGGGAGGGAGGAATACTCTTCATTGCATTCATGAAAATGACGACATATAAGCCCACGCCGCTCCAAATTAACGGCGGTAATAAGGCCCAAAGCGCCGTGCTCCTATCACCTAACCAATAATATTCTTTCATATCGATTCCGATAATTTTTAATAACCCGTTCAATATGCCATAGCTTCCGTCGTATATAAAAGACCACAGCAAGGTGATAACGATAACGGCCAATATATTAGGAATAAAAAATAGAATTCGGTACAATTTCACTTCGAGGTAACCTTTGTTTATGAGCAGATACGCCAGAATAAGTGAAATATATACTGTCAAAACAGGAATGGTCAGAATTAGAATCAAATTATGATACAACGCACGCCAAACAAAAACATCCTGAAACATGGATACAAAATTGGATAGACCTACGAATTTCGCTTCGGAAATCCCATTCCAATCGATCAACGAATAGTAGACGGAAACGATATTCGGATATAGATTAAATAGCAGATATCCAATAAAACAGGGCCAAACAGCGATGAGTACAAACAACCGTTTCTGCATATCGCTCTTTTTCATCAAAGACCCTTTATGAGTTGTTCTTGTAGTTTCAGACGATGCCATAGTTGAGTCTCCTTTCACACTGTTCCAAATGATCGAAACTACAAGAGGGAAGGAATATCCTGCTTCCTTCCCCCGAGATAATGGTATTATTTTTTAGCCGTTTCTTTAACGGCCCTCTCTATCAACTTTTCCGCTTCTTCCAGAACAGGTAGAGGATCCTTCTTGCCGGACGCAGCATCATTAATCATTTCTGTTGCCAACTTATCCGCTTGGGCAGCAATAGGACCTTCAATGATGACTTCTTTCGAAGTCAATCCAAGCTGTATGTTGTTATTCTTAGAAAACTCCATAATGGCTTTTGGTGCATCCTGCATTTCCTTAATATTGTCCGGATTGTCCAGGAAGTCCTTGCGAATCGGATAAATCCCGGCTGACTTATTATTATAAGCCTGAATATCATTACTCAAGAGGAATACAATAAATTCTTTGGCCCAGTTCTTAATCAGATCGCTTTTATTTTTCCAAATCATGATGCCGCCGGCTCCAATGTAGTTCTCAATCCATATCGTATCTCCCGGCGTACTGCTGAACGGAATCGCCATGTAGCCCCACTTGAAACCGTCCGGAATGGAATCCTTCATCTCATTCTGAACCCAATCGCCTGTTGCCCCAAGCGCCGCTTTGTGCTGCAACAATTGCATTTGAGATTGTGTATGATTCAGTGCCGCTACTCCTGGAGGGAAATACCCTAGTTTCCCCATCTCGTAGATACGCGTCCAAATCTCCTTGTTTTCTACTGAAGTATAGATCGGCAATTCGCTCTTCCGGAATCTTTTGGTAAACTCTTCTAAATTGCCGTTTTTCTCCGCAATCTCAAACTGTTTGATTCCGAATGCGAACGATAGATACGAAGGATATACACCAGGATATGTGATTGGAATAATTCCCTTGGATTTAATATCCGCCATCAATTGGAGAAATTCTTCCCAGGTTTTCGGATTTTCATTCCAGCCATTTTTCTCGAACAGCGCCTTGTCGTAGAACAACCCGACAGTTGATCCTCCCATCGGAATTTCGTAAAACTTCCCATTATATTGTTCCGCGAATTCAAATGTGCCTTTAGGGACAAGTTCACGGAAAGTACGCCCATTCGAATCCGGTAGAACGCGATCCCATAAATCCGTTACCTCTTCGAACAATCCTGCTTGAATGACTTGAACCTTCTCTGCTTTGGAGTTAAATGCCGGCGAAATGATGTCAAACATGTCATCATCGTTTTTGGCGGCAATTTTTGTGCTAATTAGATCCATAATTTTGGGAGAATACGTCACATCAAACTTCACATTCGGATATTTTTCCGTGAACTTTGAAATTGCGTTATCAATCCATTCACGACCGTATCCGTTTTCCCAAAACCCGAGCTTGAGCTTTACTTCAACTTTTGCAGACAATCCATTATCCGGATACACGTTGGTTTCTTCACTAGCTGGCGCTGATGAAGCAGCATTATTCGATGGCGCAGTTGTTTTTTCTCCAGCCTCATTGTTGTTGCTGCAACCGATTACGATTGTTAACAACATAACCACACTCACTATGATGCTTAAGGCTTTGTTCATCGACACCTTCATTTTGACGCCCCCCGAATTTAATGTGTTTGATCTATTCGCTATCCAATTCACAATTGCATTGTAGCAACCCGCATATTTTCGTTTTCACGGATATGAATTGTTTTCACGTTTAGTCAAATTGATATTACCCCTTACATAAATCGATGTCAATAACTCTTTCACGTAAGTGAAATAATTTTATATCAGTAAATAAAATCGAACTACTCTTGCGGTACTGCTAGCTTATATAATGCAATATCATCCAGATAAAGCTTCTCTCCGGCTTGTAGATCCCATGTTGGGAAACTAAGCTGCACATGGGTAACCGGCGCTGTAACTTCGAACACAAGCTCCATTCTCTTCCAACTGCCGCTGCTAGTAGCTATGGATTCTTTCTCGGTTACCACGCTGCTGACAATTGCACCGTTCTGATCCCGCAAGTTGTGGCCCCACTGAATCGTAGCTCCGGTGGTGGAACCGGCAGGCGTATAATAGTAAAATACAGATTCATATACACCCGGCTCGACAGCGACCGTTTGAATCGGTCCGCCGACGAAGGAAACGCCATCGAGCTCAAGACTAAAGTCACCCGTTCTCGTAACAGTTCCGCTGCGGCTTATTGTGCCGTTAGCCCCTTCCTTCCAGAACCACCATGGTGCATCACCATTTTCAAAGGAGGGATTCAGCACCAAATTTGATAAATTCGCTGCTGCTTCTACAACAAATGGATCTGCTTCAATATAGGCTCCTCCCTCATAGGAGACACGATAAACAATACTTTTCTCCTCTGAAGTTGCGTAGGGCTTGGGAATCTTCAAGGTTGCCGTTAATGTATTCTCATTCCATACCATTGCGGTTGGAGTCACTTCTACTGCCTCACCATTATTGGTTTGTTGTTTGACATTAAAGCTGGACAACTCAGGTGCTGCTGCCGGGGCTTGATTAAACGCAACCTCAATTGTGCCCTGCTCCGCATGTACGGATGCGACCTTAGTCGCCTGAGCATCCAGCCTGTATAAAGCAATATCATCCAAATATAGCTTCTCTCCGGATTGCAGACCCCATGTCGGGAAAATAAGCTGCACTTGAGTAACCGACGCTGTAACCTCAAATATAGTTTCCATCATTCTCCAACTACCGTTACTTGCAGCTACAGCCTCTTTTCCTGTCACCACACTGCTGACAATTGCATTATTCTGATCCCGCAAATTAAGCCCCCATTGGATTGTAGCCCCGGTCGTGGAACCTTCAGGCGTATAATAATAAGCTACTGCTTCGTATAAACCCGGAGCTACAGCTATCGTCTGAATCGGCCCGCCCACGAAGGAGACGCCATCGAGCCCAAGGCTATAATTACCCGTTCTTTTTACAGCGCTGCTGCGGC
Source organism: Cohnella silvisoli (assembly GCF_021190915.1). GTDB lineage: Bacteria > Bacillota > Bacilli > Paenibacillales > Paenibacillaceae > Cohnella > Cohnella silvisoli. Next base: position 54,686 of record NZ_JAIOAP010000010.1, on the reverse strand, counting down.
TTAATGTGCCGTCGACCCCTTCCTTCCACAGCCACCATGGTGCATCACCCGTTTCGAAAGATGCATTCTGTAACAAATTAGTTAAATTCGTTGCAGCAGCCAAATTAACCGGATTTGACAGTAATGCCGTACGATGTTGATAAGATACACTGTAGATAATACTTTGCTCCACATAAGAAGAGTAAGGTATGGGGATTGACAAGCTTGCCGTATGGGTTGACTCATCCCATGATAGGGCTGTCGGCGTTATTTCTTTCACCGAAGATAGAACAGGTTTTCCATTGTTAATAATTTGCTGCATTTGCGTAATTGTGAAATCCGCCAACAGCGGTTCGGATGCAAGCTGTTGATCGAATCCTACTTCAATAGCGCCTTGCTGCGCTTCTACAGAGGTTACCTGGATGGGATCGACCGCTGAACTGTCCAACAAATATAATGCCATGTCATCCATATAGAGTTTCTCTCCGGATTTCATGCCCCATATCGGAGGACCATACTCAGCAGTCACAGCGGATGCGGGAGCATTGAATATGGCCTCCATTGTCACCCATTTACCCTTGTTTGCATAGGTCGGCATATAATTCGTAATCACACTATCGACAATATTGTTATTGATGTCCCGTAAGTTGATATACCATTGAATGGTCCCTTTCGTCACGGAGTCTTCCGGTACATAGAAACGCAGCAGCGCTCCATACTTACCAGGTTGTTTAAGGGGAACATTTTGAGCAAGTCCTCCAACTGCAGTTACGCCTTTCACTTCAATACTCTGGTTGCCAGAATGGCTAAAATCTGAAGTTCTAATGAATTCGCCCTCTGCTTCGTTCTGCCAATGATTCCAGTTCCAGGCTTCTTTGGGATCGCCCGCTTCCCCGATCTCAAAGGATGGATTCTTAACCAAATTAGGAGCATCATTCATTACCGCTAATAATAGCAAGACATATTCCTTCAAATAAGGTTGTTCACCGTCTTGTGCGATAGAAGTGAGACTCGTCTTAAAGGAATTTACTTCAATTGACGGTGCAGTTTCCAGCCATAACAATAACGAGGAGAACAAGCCCGGTTGGGTTCCATTCCATCCGAAGGTTCCTTTAATTGGATTACTCGTTAGATAAAGAATGGGATCTGATTTCGAAGCTAGATTCAATTCGGTTTGCTTGTCGGCCATCTCCATCGCAACGCTTAATTCGGTTAGCATATCCAACGCTTGCTGTAGCGACGTTGGTGCCGCTATCTTGGACTTGCGCATATAACTAAGCGATGAAGCCTCATAATATTCGAATGTGCTAAGAAGCTTCTGTGCACGGGTAATTTGAGCATTTGTTCCTGCATGCTCAACCACCTGCTCCATTAAATTGCGGCTTAAGGACAAGTCCTCGTCCGTTACTTCAGCCAGATAAATATAGTCATAGAGGTTCATGAAATTGTTACGGTTCGGAGAATTGGCCCAGTTCAAATACCATTCCGAGGAAAATATCCGCTCTGACCAAAATTGTTCCCAGTGATCGTAGTATTGCTTCAAATACGGAGCAGCTTCCTCGCCGACTGCCCTCACATACCAATCATTCAACAACGCGTCCACATCTTGGTTTGGATTCCACTGAAGCTTTGCGGACAACCAAGGCTTGGGTCCCTCACCGAAGTTCGGAAATAACTCTGCAACATGCGCAACGACGTTGTTAGCTAACGAATATTGATAATTTTTGGCCATGACATGCGGATAGAAACGCGGAACTCCATATGGAAAACCATATAGATACTCGTAAAAAGCCAAGCCGGTTGCCTTCTTAGACCAGTCCTCCGTGAGCTGATGCCCTTCTTCTGCCTTTTCTTCATCATTCCAGGAAAGCCGATCATCCGTGATATAAGGAATGACTCTTGGATTCAGCTCGAGATTTGCATCTGTTGGAGGTTCGTAAACATTCCAGTAAGCCAGCAGTCCGAAATACTTGTCCGGATATTGTTGCAGAACACCTTCCACGATCTTATTGACCCACGCATAATAAACGTTCGACATATCCAAATAGCCAAGTGAATTCAATTTAGGCGGATTCGGATAATCAGGGTTCGACGGGTTCGCCTCGCAGAAGTTACTGTTATCGTTAATGCCTAATGAATAGGATATCTCACCCGGATGGGCCGCGAAATAGGCATTTATTTGAACAATTGCAGCTGCGGCGGTCGCATCATTCATACATGGCTGCCAGCCATGTATACTGGTCGGCACAACACCGCCCGGATAATATTCAGGGTGATCGCTGAATTTGGCGGGATCAAACAATACATTCAAATTATGATGGAAATGAATGGTATCATGCATGCGATTCAGCTTTGACCACTCTACATTCGTTGCAAGGCTTTCTATCCCGAAAAATTTCCTGGAAATAAATGCAGGCTGGTCCCGAACGCTTCCGGGGGGTACGACAAGATCCGATAGCTGCGGCACATCTTCACCATCTGGACCGGGAAGCAGCCAACGTACGCCTACGTACCGCTCTAGAAACTCAACTACACCGAATTCCGTTCCCCATGAATTGGCCCCAATAATAGAGATCGTCTTGCTATTGTGTTGAGGATAGATAACAAACCCGTCTGTACCCAAATTCAGCAGCAGGTTATTGACACCCGACTCGCTGCCCGGAGCAATGGCCCCGACATAAATATGAGTACCTCCGCTCGGTATCCCGACATCCCCAATGGTGTGAATATCAAGCTCTGCACCTGTCGATTTCTTAATATATTTGACTAATAAATCAGCTGCTTCCAATGTTTGCGTGTCTGCAGTATCACTCACCAGAATAACTGCGTCGGCTTCACCTGAATCTACAATAGTTAACGAGTGAGGTGATTTGATCTTCTTCTTTTTAGGTGGTTTGCTCTCTTTTTTAGGTGATTTACTTTCATCTTCCTTTATATAGTCGCCTTTTACCGCTTTGGAATCGGAATATTTGACAGTATTCACGCTTGCCGAAGATGCTGCGCCGCATAATGAACTGAAACAGAAGGAAATTAAGCAGATAATTAATAGAATGGAGATTCGAGCCGTTCTAGTCGTTTTCATTTTATGAGGACCCCCTTTGTTATTAGTTAAGAATGATTACTATAAACGGGTAGACCAGAACTAATTCAGCTTATACACTGCTATATGAGCTATTTCCAAATCCAGCTGTTCATCCGGCTTAATCTCGTAGACTTGAAATGCCAATGGAACTCTGCATTTATCACTCGCAATTTCAAACATCGCTTCTAAAGTGATCTCGTCGCCTTTGCCTGTCAATAATGGTATTCTGCCTGTAATGACATAATCGACAATCTCATCTCGGTCATTGGCAATCTGATAATACCAATTGATAGTCGCGTCCAATGCCATCTCTTCCGTAACATTCAGTCTGATAACTACCCCATAACAGCCAGGTTCCAAGCGAACTTCTTGTAACCTGCATATGCCGGTGCGGATTTTCGTTAATGCATTTTCTGACCAATCCCATTTGATTGTTTCTTTGGGTGTGTTCGTGGCAGGTCCAAAACAAATCGAATTGTTATTCAGTAGATTCTCACCGTGATCTAACTCCGCTAACATAAACCGCGCATAATTTCGTAAGTCCGTTTGCTCTTCATTGCTCCCGTACTGTTTAAGCTGTTGAATGAACCTCTCAGGATCCGACGTATGCTTAAGCCATTGCGCAAAGCAGGAAGATAAAGCTCTTTCGGTACCGCGCCATATCCAAACGCCATCGAAGGAGAAAAGGTCACTAGGTGGAACGAGTATCGGATCGCCCTGCGGAACCTTTAATCCGCGCAGCCTCCTCTCAGCTATTGATACTTTGTGACTATTATCCAATAACAGCTCCACCGCTTCCCGATTATTTATCGGGCAGGGGATGCTATTATTTCTCATGTAGCTCAGCACGGAATCTTCATAGTATTCGAAAGTGCTCATAAGCAGATGAGCTCGTTTCTTCTGCGCGTCTGTTTCCGCATGTAAGACGACCTTCTCCATTAACCTGCGGCTCTTTGCCATGTCATCGTCTGTCACTGCTTGCAAATAACTGGAATCAAACAAATCAAGAAAATTAAATCGTATGGCGGAATCTGCCCATTTACGGTACCATTTCGTCTTAAAAATACGTGTTTCCCAGAAACATTCCCAATATTCAAAATATTCACGCAAGTATGGGGCCGCCTTTATTCCAACTGTTCGGATATACCACTGGCTTAGTAAGTCTTCGACGTCCAGACCGGGATTCCACTGAAGCTTTGCTGAAATCCATGGCTTTGGTCCTTCTCCGAAATTAGGAAACAGTTCTGCAACATGTGCAATGACGTTAGCATCCCTTGCGTATTTGTAGTTCTCAGCCATTCTATGTATATATACTCGCGGCACACAATAGGGAGTGCCGTACAGATATTCATAGAACGCAAGATGATCCGCCGCTTTCTTCCAACGTTCCGTATGGTTATGTCCTTCTTGCCGCTTAACGGGATCTATCCAAGACATTCTATCATCCGTGATGTAAGGTACGATTCGAGGATGAAGCTTCACACTTGTTGGCGGGTCGTAAACATTCCAATAAGCCAGCAGTCCGAAATATTTATCAGGAAATTTCTCGGTGACTCCCGCAACAATTTTGTTAATCCACGGATAATAAACGTCAGACATATCCAAATAACCAATTGAATTTATTTTACCCGTATACAATGGGTGAGCAGGATTAGCTTCACAGTAATTCTGGCTGTCATTAATGCCAAGAGAATAAGAAATTTTGTCTGGATTCATCTCAAAATAAGTAATGATACGCTGAATCGCCGCATTGGCCGTTGTGTCGTTCATGATAGGCTGCCAATTATCAGGATGATTCGGCAATACTCCATCCGGATAATACTCAGCATGATCCGCATAAATTTCAGGGTCAAATAATTCGGACATATTGTGATGGAACTGAATCGTATCATGCATTCTGTTTCGTCTGGCCCATTCACTGCTAGTAACCGGCTTATCCGTGCCGAAGAAATGTCTCGAGATAGATTGGGGTGTGTCCCGTATGATGACAATTGGAATTGAGATATCGGTATGATGCGGAACCTCCTCCCCATCAGGCCCTGGCATCAGCCAACAAACGCCAACATATCGTTCCAGAAACTCAAGTACTCCGAATTCCGTACCCCATGAAGTATTTCCGATAATACTGATGCTGTTTCCTTGCGGATAAATGACAAAGCCGTCATCTCCCAATCCATCGAGTGCGCTTTCCGCATTTAATTTGATATCCGGATCCATAACACCAACATAAATACGTTTTTTTTCATGCGGTATATGTAAATCCGTTGTGATGAAATGAAATATTTGCCCACTTGTAGACCGCTGTAAATATTTTGCAAGCATCGATGCTGCGTGACACGTTTGAGCATTTGCATCAGGAGCCAACAATATTACGGCTGTGATTTCTCCTCCTTCGCTAATCTTGATCGCTTCAGTTGTCATGATAGAAAACCCCATCTCATACTTGCAAGTTAAAAAAAAACGCTTACATGCAAGGCGATATAATATAGATTGCTGATTTAGTTGTATTGTAAGTTACCGCAATTTGAGTGTCAATGATTTTTTCTCATTTGTGAATTTTTTTCTCAAATATGAATTTAAATGAAGGGATACTAAATTTGAAGAGCCAGCAATAGTCAATATGAGGGTTTTAATCGGATGGACAACAGGGGAAAAGCACAAATAATCGATCATTTAAAATATTTTTTGGAACAACCTGAGATATATACCGAATTCAGGTTATTCCAAATTAGATTAGGATTCCATTCGAACATTCTTTGTCTAACGCGAAAGCCTCTCAAACAGGAGAAAATATTTCATTAACATGAGTTCGGCTGATATTATTGTAAACCTTGCGACTGAGTTCAAAGCTTGCACGTTCCATCCAATAATGGGCCTTAGCCCAAGTAGCATCAGTAATCCGCACTGTTGGCATGGAAATACTAATTGACGCAACGACCTCATTATTCTGATCATATACTCCACATGCCAAGCAATGTACGCCGCTTACAGTTTCACCAATATTGTAGCCTATCCCGGTACTTTTTACTTTCTCCAACTCGATTAACAAATCGTCAAAATTGCTTATGGTTTTATCAGTGACCTGATCCAATTGATTCGTCGGATACAGCACCCGCAGTTCCTCTATCGTTAGATTGGCCAGCAATATTTTCCCGGATGCAGTAGCATGCAGCGAAAGCGCATCTCCCTGATTCGGTGTATAGCGCAAAGCTTGCGAGCTCACTTTTTCTCCGATGTAATGAAGCTGATTGTCCTTCCGAACCGACAAACTTACCGTTTCGTTGAGATCATCGACTATTTTCTCGGCAATCTGATAAAATTCATCGCTCAGGCTTGTGCCCTGAGTATATCTGTTTTGGATCATAAATAGCTTATACCCAATTCTGAATTGCTTCCCTGATTTATCCACCTCCAAATATCCGCGATTTAGCATGTTTTGTAATATACCGTAGGTACTGCTTGGAGGCATTTTGAGATTTTTGGATATTTCCGTTAGATTATATGTGTCTGTTCCACCTGTAAAAAGCTCAAAAATATCAAGAACACGGTCGGCGGACTTAACTTTTGGAGAATTTTTTTCCAATTTGATCACCCTTTTACCGAATTGAATTCACATTTGTGAATCCCCCCTCATTTTATCCAATTCCAATAAAATTGTCCAACGATTATTGACTTCTAGTGAATTTCAACCTCGGCAAACTGCATGCGATAGGGCTGGCCTGGCTCAGATGTAATTTTTCTCAGGCTTGTTCCCACCACTTTGACATACCTAGCGGACTGTGCGCCAAATGTGAAGCTCTGCACTAAACCAGGCGGCAATGCATATCCCGTTCGGGTGACAACCGTCGTCCAAGGACCTCCGGAATTGGCCGCTGCTTGAACCGTAAAATTAATCGGAAAACCTGAACCTACGTTCCCAATATTGTTAATTGGATACAAATCGACCTTGCTGATCGTTCTCGTCGTTTGCATATCGAACGAAATAGATTCCGTATGATTGATGCCCGCATTGCTATTGCTGGCCCAGCCCATTAATCCGGTTACCGAATTTCGCGTTAAATCGGCTGATTTAGCTACACCCCAATTCGCATTTTCTACGGAGCTTGTCGAGGTTACAAGCGAACCTTTAGCATAATTGGGGGCAGCATAAACCTCAAACTCGGTTAATTGCAAACGGTACTCACCGGCATTAACTCTTAGATTCGTTGCTTCAAACTTCACATATCTTGCTGTTACGGGGGTGAATGAGAACCATTGACTGATATTCCCGGGTAGAGGATAGCCTGTTTTTGTTACAACCGTCGTCCACGGACCAGAAGAATTTGTTGCAACTTTGATTGTGAAGTCAATCGGAAACCCGTTGCCGACATTTCCTGCATCGTTGCGCGGAAACAAGTCGACCTCGCCAACTGTAGTCGCAACGCCTAGGTCTACTGTAATAGATTCGGTGTGATTAGCAGCAACATTACTATTGCTTTGCCATCCTAGAGCACCCGCAACTGTATTGCGTTGGTCATCATTTACCAGTTGCTTGCCCCATCCTGTATTCGAGCTTTCTAAGGAGCTTGTGGCAGTCACTGTTGCTTCGGTGGCTAAGTTAAGATTCGGAGAAAATCCACTTGGCATGGCAAACAAACGTCCTTCACCCGGACTGAGGGTAATATTCATTATTCCTGTTGCGGAATTGTAGCCGGCTACACTTACTTCCAAACCGGTTGTCTTGGATATTTCCGTGATCAAAGCCGGGTTCGGGCTGAAATTAAAGTTAAGTGTTTTACTCGCAGTATAATCTCGATTGGTTAGCATGACGTATTTGCGGCCACTAGCGTTTGTGAAGTAGCCAATAATTATCGGTTGCGTTAAATCGGTCGGCTTGACAAAAAAATTAGGCGGCAGAGCTTTCGTACCCAGCGGAAGTGTAGTCCCTGTATGATATACACGCAAGGAAGTCAAATCCTTCAGCGTTCCTCCAAGCTTGCGCATCTCAGAGTTTAGCGTCTGAATTTGAGTATAGCGGGGAAGGAGTGTCCCATCGTCATCGACAGGGGTTCCGATAAAAGACGAGCTTGGATCCGGACGCCAATAGGTATACCAATTCAGTTTCTTGGATCCATAGGTCAATAAGGTATAAACATTCCACCTCATCATGTCCATCGTTACAGTCCTTGTGTCGCCATCGAGGCTTTGCACAAATCCGCCGTAAAGCACATCATTAGCCAAACCCCGGCTGCGAACTAACTCTGCATTCTGAAAGTAACTTGGATTATCGGATGAACCAAATAGAAAATTATAATTATCATAGAGTATATAATTCGCTCCGCTATATTGAATCCAATCATCTAAATAGTTCTCATAATTCGAGCCTTGATTATCGCGAGTGGTATACAGCCTGAAAAAGAAATCATACGATTGGGCAACGCCATTCTCATAAGCAGCGCCGCCCATATAGACATTAGTACTGGAACGTGAAATACCGCCAATTGAATTATTGCCTCCCCCCGTATGAACCAACTCCAGGTAATACGTGGATAGCGGCGTTACTGTTTTGCTTAGTTGAAAGTAATGATAATAATCCGGGTCCTTGTTATTACCAGTCCCGAGAGCGAGCGCTTCACTCAAGAGAAGAGATTTGGCCGGACTATCCCAAAGTCTTAGGATCAACATTTCACTCGAGGACCACTGGGTCGCATCAATATACAGGTCAACTCCATCAAGATATTGGGTGCCTGCAGGTATCGTAATCGTCTGCCCCAAACTATGAGTCGAAGTTACGCTAGAGCTGCTGCCTTGAGCGCCCGAATTGGATAGAAATAATTTACCATAAGGTGCTTGAACTCTTTCATCCGTTACGTTAGGCAACATGTTGACATAGTAATCAATGTTAGGAGCAAATGCCTTAGCCTGTTTATAAGCATTGGCGAAGCCTTCCATCTGATAGGCCGTCGGTTCGTCCACGATATGAATACCTGTCACACGCGAATCGTTTTTATAAGGGGTCAGAGCCGTTTGCAAGGCTGCGATATCAACTGCAGAATATACAAGTTTACCTGTTATATTCTCATCTGATACCTGGAGTTTTACATTGTTGGCATAACTGTTGGCAATGCCGGTTTCGTTAGCAGCCTTATTCATCGTACCCGCCCACATCCTGACTCCCGTCATGACATCAATGTTAGCAGCAGCTATATTTGTCCAATTCGCATTGGTGTTATAATCTGCTCCCACATAGATAGGCGGCTGCCAAAAGCCTCCTACTTCGAATGATCCGGTTCCGGATGCGCTGGCATAAGAAGTCCCAAAGAAGACTGTCAAAAGCGACATGGATAAAAAAATAAATCGTTTTATTTTTCCCCATACTTTTTCCGACTTCATTGTTTATCACTCCTTTATTAAATATTTTTCATATGAATAATTAATTCATACATATGAATTTTAAACAATATTCCGATTCCAACAATTCTAGAACGTCCTTTATGGTCAATTTAGCCTTGATATGAAAATTGACAACTGCTACAATAAACCACGAAAACCATATTCGGATGTGAAGCACACGCCGCATGTTCTCCCCTGACTTGGGAAGAACATAGCGGCTTTTTCATGTTCTGCACATCAACTATGGATGATGTTATACTGAGGAGAGAAAACCAATGATCGCTCACCGGCTGAAACCAAAAAATGATTTTCTATTCAAGAGGCTATTCGGAGAGAACGAAAGTAAACACTTGCTCATTGCTTTACTAAACGCGATCCTTCATCCTGTGGATGAAAAGAAGATCGTTAACGTGACGGTCATTGAAAACAAAGAATTGGTCAAAGAGGTCATCGATGGCAAGAGCGGACGCCTTGATGTTCGCTGCGAAACGGCAGACCAAGAGCAAATCGATCTCGAAGTGCAAATTGAACGCGAGCATGCCATGGATAAACGCACCCTTTTCTATCTGGGAAAAATGTACGTCAGCTCCATTAAAGAGGGGCACGATTACGAGCTCTTAAAGAAAACAGTTGCCATAAATATTTTAGATTTCTCTTATTTACCGCTCACGCAATTCCACAGCACATTTCACTTATATGAAGATACCACACGGGATTTCATGCTGACGGACGTTCTGGAAGTCCATTTCCTCGAGTGTCCCAAATTTCGCAGTACGAAGCATGATTTGAATAATCCGCTCCACCGCTGGCTATTATTTCTAGATGAGAAGGTTACTAAACAACAATTAGAGGAGTTGATCGCGATGGATTCAACGATTAAGTCTGCAGAGGAACGCCTGCTTCGGTTAAGCAGCGATGAAGAGACGTTACGTCTGTATGAAGCCCGCGAGGAAGCGCTAATTGAGCATAACAGCGCTATGTCTGCCGCTAAACGGTCGGGAATGAAAAAGGGTATCGAGGAAGGCGAGCGAATAGGCTTGCAGATAGGCTTACAGAAAGGTATCCAAGAAGGCCTGCAGAAAGGTATCCAAGAAGGCCTGCAGAAAGGTATCCAAGAAGGCCTGCAGAAAGGTATCCAAGAAGGCCTGCAAGAAGGTTTGCGTGAAGGGAAACTTGAAACAGCTAAGAACCTACTATCATTAGGAATAAACATTGAAATGATTGAGAAGGCTACGGGATTATCCAGAGCAGAGTTCCTGAAATAATTAAAAAATTCCAGAGAATAGGGGCTCCCTAAGGTCATTTACGACCTTATGGGACAGCCCCTATTAATGTGGCATCCGTACTGCAATAAAGCACTAACAGCTATTTTGGCGTTTCCAATCAAATGCTGGTTCCATTACTTACTTTGCTAGTTTTTCAGCAAAGCGATAGACTTGATATATTATTGAGATTTTTCATGCGATCGAACAGTTCCGTCCTAACTGAAGGTTGAATTAAACGAAAGCTCCAGCACTCGCAATCCGATGATACGTCGTAAAATAGTCCGTTCCCGCTCCACCTCGTCTTTCCCTGTCGTCAAAATACAATCTCTGCTCGTCCAATTCCTCTATGCGCGAAACACCCCCTTCCAAATAGTCCGTTATCCGATCCTTCGCCGTTCTCAATCTAGCTGTCAGGCCCCCGTAACGGATATCCAATACTTCCCACCCTTGAGGCTTATTCGTTCCCATCCATTGTTCGCGATGAGCGATTCTTAAAGCTTCAACCTTGAGCAACAATTGTGGCAGCTCGTTTGAAGCGATTTGCTCCAATATTCCGCGATCTCCTGAATCATAGGCGCGTTTAATACGTATTCCCAAATCGGCTTTCAGCGCAAGAACATCGCTTAATCGGGCAGGAAGCTCAAATAGACGTTTCGCGTCTTGGCTATTAGTTGCTTGATCGCTATAAAGATCCGCAAGCCTTCCATAATGCCCCGAAACATCTAGATTTTCTATGTGTTTGTCAAACAGCCCCAACAGTGCATCTTGCCATAATAAATATTTGGATGGGTTGGAGAAATCTCCGTGATCCGCCGGCAAACCCGGAATATCGTCCAGCATTTCTAAATTCATATAATGATCGTAAGGAATCCCCGTGCAGAAGCTCGTTCTTTGTTTCAATCGTTGCTCGTCCAATACTTTGGAGAAAGCGTGTTCGGCATATAATTGCATTCCCGGAAGTATGGACCATAGATTGTTTTCCGCTCCGTTATCGCCCCACATCGTAGCGAATACTTCCCTTACCCCCTCTTGCTTACCTGCTTGCAGAGCCGCATTGGAGCATTTCATCGTACGGCCGTAATGGGTGCACATTCCGACCCATGTCCATATGCCTCCGGCAATTACCGGAACGGAGCCGAGTTGACGGTGCATTCGTATCATTGCCTCATAGAACTCTTGCTCGTAATGATAATAATCCCAATAGACGAGCTTCGCTTCCCGAGGTATACGCTTGGCATGAGCTTCTTCGATATCGGCATCCAAATCATAATAGTCATTCGCCGCAGAACCGATCCTGAAGTACATATCGCTCCAGATCATCGGTTGCAAGCCATAAGCCGACGTAATTTCCATCACCTTGGATAAATGTTCATTCATTAATTCGAATCTATTACGGTAGCCATAGAGATCGAGAGAACGGCCGCGCCCCAATCCGTGCGCCTCGTCCATCCCAATATGTATGCGCTTACTACGAAAGCTTCGCGATGCTGCATCTACCAAGCTTTCTATAAATTCGTAAGTTAAATCGTTGCCTGCCAGAAGTACGTCCTGCGTATCTCTCAAGAGAGATGCCGCCTCCCACTTAAGAAACTGCTCCAAGTGGGCAAGCGTCTGGATACAAGGAATCATTTCGATTCCCAACTCTGCGGCGTAATCGTCGCATTCCTTTAATTGCTCCTGCGTATATTTGCCCCGCATGTAGCCGAAGTACGGCTCGCTCTCCACAGAATAAGTATCCTCTGTATATAGCATGAGTGAATTCATCCCCATCAGGGCCATATAACGCAGAAGTTCCTTCACGCTTTCCGTCTTCGGTACCGCATTGCGGGAACAATCGATCATGACGCCAACCGTATCGAACTGCGGCTCTTCTCGAATTTCAATGGGCTTGTCCGATTTAACGGATTCCGCCATTAGCCCGATCGCCCGAAATAAATGGCTTATCTGGGCGTATTTTATCCTCGCGCCAACACCGTCGAATTCCACAATCAAGATCGCTTCTTCCGTTCGCTCCAACGTTACCGATATGCCTCCGCTGTCCGTACGCTTCATGCCGAGCATGCCGCAAACCATATCCAAACCGCTATCCAATCCGCTCAACTCACCGAAGAAAGACAGTTCGAGTTGTTTCCTGCTCATCCTTTCATCGCCCCCATAGTAGCGCCTTCCATAATTCTTCTCTGAAAGATCACGTAGAAAATAATAGAAGGAACCATAACGATCATGACACCGGCAAACATCGTCACCCAATCCGATGTATATTGCATCTTCATATTGGCCTGATACATGTTGACTCCGATCGTATACTTAGCCGGATCTCCCAAATAGATGAATGGTCCCAGAAAGTTATTGTACAGCCCGAGAAACTTGAAAATAGCAACCGTTACGATTCCAGGCGTGGACAAAGGCACGATAATCCGCCAAAACATCTGGAAGATCGAAGCACCGTCCATAAAAGCGCTCTCCTCCAAATCTCTAGGAAGCGAGGACATAAACCCACCAAGCAGCATAAGAAAGAACACGTTCTCCCCGAAGCTATCCAGTATTACCAAGCCTGTTAGGCTATTCGTCAGATGCAAGGACTTCATCAGAATGTATTGGGGTACCAATGCGTTGATTCCCGGCAAAAACAGCGAAAGCATGATCAAGCCCCAGATCAGCTTTCTTCCGCGAAAATTCATTCGCGTTAACGCATAAGCGTTAAGCGTTGTTAAAAAAGTGCCCAGCACCAAGCTCACGCCGACATAATACAACGTATTCGCGAACGATTTGCCGATGTTATAGTCGTTCCATGCCTTGGAATAATTGCCCCATCGCAGCTCCGTAGGTAAAGCCCATATATCTTGGAAGAAAGCAGCGTTCGTTCTGAAAGATTGATACAGTATCCATATGACCGGAAAAATGATGGATATCGCCCACAGAAGCAGTAAAACCCTCCATACTCCATCCATTAATGTTCGCCGTTCAGCCATGCCATGTTACCTCCTTGATTACCCATGCTAGAACTCGACATTTTCCTCCGGAAAACATTTATCGATAATCAACTTTGCCCCGACAAGAATGACGAACAAGAACATTCCTATAGCGGAAGCGTATCCGTAGTTGTGATATTCTTTTCCAAATGCGAGATTAAACATATACAGCCCGATTACGTCAGTCGAACCTTCCGGACCGCCGTTTGTCAAAATCATAATGACCTCAAATCCTTTAATCGAACCCAGAATGACAAAAACCACACAAACTCGAATGACCCCGCGTATGAGCGGAATCGTAATCCGGAACAGGATCGTCATCGGACGCGCTCCTTCAAGAACGGCCGCTTCGTATAGGGATTTAGGTATAGCGCTGATCGCATTGATGAAAATAACGACATATAGGCCAACTCCCCCCCATACCATCGGTAATACCAATGCCCAAAAGGCTGTTCTCGAGTCCCCAAGCCAGTAAAAGTCATTCATATTTAAACCGAATAGCTCCAACATGCCATTAAGCAATCCAAAGCTTCCATCGAAAATAAAAGACCACAGCAAAGCAATAACAACGGTAGAAAGTACATTCGTAAAGAAATAGATAACTTTATAGATGGAATTTTCTCTATAGGATTTATTGTTCAACAAATAAGCTAGCAATAATGAAATAAAGACGATAAGCGCAGGTACGACGATCATATACAACAGGTTATGGTACAAAGCGCGCCAGACGAATTGATCTTTGACCATGTTTACATAGTTGTCGAATCCTACATAAGTGGCGCCTGTTAGTCCATCCCAATCTAAAAGGGAGTAATAAACCGACATTACATTCGGATACAAGGTGAACAAAAAATAGCCAAGCAATGACGGGGCAACCGCAAGGAATAAAAAGACGGCTCGCTGTCTTCTAGCCTTATCGGATCCCTGCCGCTTCCGCACAACCGCTTCATTTCCGTTTATCCCGGCGTTCAAAGCGTCTCCCCCTTACGTGAATAAATATTCGGGAGGAATTCTCTTCCCCCCGAACCTATGCTTTTTACTGTTTAGGACGGTCTTTCTCAATCGCGATTTGCTTAAGTTTCTCCGCTTGTTCCAACACCGGTGAAGGATCTTTCTTCCCTGTTGCCGCTGCTGTTATTAATTCGCTAAGCATCTTGTCAGCTTGACCGCTTTCAGGACTTGTAAGTCCGAATTCGCGACGATAGGAAATATACTGTACATTATGTTTTGTTGCATAATCCATTACGGCTGCCTGAGTTGGCTGCAACTTCGCGATACGAGCAGAATCATCGCCATAATCCAGTCTCGACGGAAAGGCTCCCGCTTGCGAAGCAATCGACTCCTGAATTTCAAAATCGTACAAGCTCATAATGAATTCCTTCGCCCACTTTTTATTTATCTCAGGCTTGTTTTTCCAAATTACAAATGCGGTATCGCCCACCCCGGAATTAACGAATACGGTTTGGTTAGCATCGTTGGTAGCCGGTACGGCCATGAATCCCCAAGTGAAGCCTTCCGGCGTGCTTTCTTTCATCTCATTGCCGACCCAGTCTCCGGTTGAAACAAGCGCAGCTTTATGCTGAAGCACCTGCATTTGCGATTGTGTATGGTTCAGTGCCGCTACACCCGAAGGGAAATAACCCTTCTTTCCAAATTCGTATAATCGATTCCATGCTTCTTTGTTTTCTGCCGTTGTGAGTTGCGGCCCCGTAAAGCTGCGGAAATTTTTGATGTAAGTATCGAAAGTTCCATTGGCTTTGGCCAGGTCGAACTGAATGGTATTAAACACGTAATCCGTAAGGTACCCAGCGTATACGCCTGGGAATGTAAGCGGAATAACTCCATCCGCTTTAATTTGATCCAGAAGCGCTACAAATTCGTCCCATGTCCCAGGGTTTTTATTCCAGCCTTTCTCATCGAACAGCTTCTGATCATAGAATAGGCCTGCAGTATACCCGGCAACCGGTACCCTAGCCGTAAAGCCCATGCTAAGAGATGAATCGTAAGCATCATCAGAGATGACCGACCTCAGCTTTTTGCCCGTTTCTCCCGGTACGTCGCGTTCCCATAAATCGTCTTGCGATTCCAGCTTGCCGGCTTTAGCCAAACGTTCGAGTTGACCTGCTGCCGTGAAATTGGGAATAAACAAATCGAACATGTCATTATCATCGCCGGCTGCGATCTTAGGTTCGAGAATCGTATTCAGCGTCGGCGTCGAAGTAATGTCGAACGTGACATTCGGATATTTCTCGGTAAATTTCTTTACCGCCAGATCCATCCAAGCGCGTCCGGAACCAGCTTCCCAGAAACCCATCTTCAGCGTTACTTTCTCTTCCTTGGACAAACCGTTTTCCGGGTATACATTGGCTTCGCTTGCTGAGCTTGTAGCGATAGCGCTCGGACTGGCGTTTGATTCCGTATTTGCCGCGGAACTCGCCGATTCGTTGTTTTTATTCCCTGCGCATCCTGCCAACAGAACAACGACCATAACAAGAGATAATAATAATGCGTTTACATTTTTCAATTGATGTGACCCCCCAATAGTTTTATTCAGTTGATGCTATATGAAGCTGGTTTAACTCAGCTCAACTGCCAACGGAACAGGTTTGTTGAGCGCTCAGTTCCGCAATAGCGACAGAGCTCCCGCCCTCTAACCTGGATTGCTCCGCCGCAAAGGCCATCAAGTGGCTTTGTACCGAAGCTTCAGCCGACGTCAGCCCTTGGCCGCCGTTGTTATTTTCATCCCGAACCTGATTCAGGAATTCCCTTACCAGGCCTTCATCGCCTCCTCCATGCCCTCCTTCTTCGGCGGCGGCGGAAACATCGATCGCATCTTTCCCATAAGGGTATAGAACAATTTCGTTTTTCTCCATATAACCTCTGATTTCCCCTAAAGTTCCCATCACTTGAACCGTTCTGGAAACATCGTGAGAGAAGCCGGACATCGTAAACGATGCAGTCGAGCCGCTTTCGAATTCCATGTTGACCACTTGATGGTCGACCACGTTATTATCGCAACGATATACGCAGCGTCCGAACGGACCGTTCTTAATCGCTTCATTGATCCCTTCCGGCGTCAGATCGTTGGTGATAAAGCGGGACCACTCGTGAGTACTATCCTCTTCATAGATTCGAACCGCCGAATAAGGACATTCCCGTTCGACCGCGCAGCTGTCCGTGCATCGGAGCGCTGAACCGGACGGAGCATTCTCCGGTCGGAAGTGCAGCAGCGAGCCGTAAGAACTGATTTTTGCGCACTTCTCGCCAATCAACCAGGATAGGATGTCCATATCGTGACAGGATTTCTGCAAAATCATCGGACTCGTTTCTTCGGATTTGTTCCAGTTCCCCCGAACGAAACTATGTGCCATATGGAAATAACCCACATTTTCGCTTAACTGTACGGAAACGATCTTCCCGATAGATCCGCTTGTTATTATTTCTTTGATCTTCGACCAGAACGGGGTATACCGCAACACGTGACTGACCGTCAACAAGCGATTATGCATGCGGGATGCGTTAGCCATGGCGATGATTTCGTCTGCCGATGGAGACATCGGTTTCTCAAGCAGCACGTCGTAACCATGCTCTAAAGCTTTCATCGTCGGCGCGTAATGCATTCTATCCTGCGTGGATATCACTGCAACATCAGCCATTTTTACTTTTGATAAAACTTGTTCCCAGCTTTCATACAACTGATCGGATGAGAGTCCGTGCTCCGTTGCGACAAGCCGTCTTCGTTCTTCGTTCGGTTCGGCGACTGCGACGATTTTCATTTCCGCCGGATACTTCTTCGCATATGCACCATATACGAATCTTCCTCTCGCACCGGCCCCTACGAGTACTGCTGTAATTTGGCGCAAAACGTTGAATGATCCCACCCTCCTATGTATACATCGGTAAACCTAATTTCAAGGAAATCATAACAGTCGTTATATTTGCATGTCAATCCTATTTTTTATACTTGCATTTTCTCTTGAAAATACTTTCATATTACTATATTTGTATTATGCCCTGCATTTTTGTACTTAAAATTGACGATTTCTACCTGTTTGAATTATAATATAACCATCGTTATGATTGTTTCTTAAGAAGGAGAAAGCCTATGGTTACTAAAAAGGAGATTGCGGAGCATCTCGGCATTTCGCGAACAGCCGTTTCCCTCGTATTGAACAATACGCCAAGCAGCACGATATCGAGCGAAACCCGAAATAAAATACTTCAGGCGGCCAAAGACCTTGGCTACAGGGACGTAGAAGTCTCTCCTAAACTTTGCTTCGTTCTCTATGATAGGGATGCGAATGACCCGCGTTATATGGTTCATCTGCAAACCATAGAAGCGGCGGCCAGCCGTTTTAATTATGGATTGATTTTCATGAATATAACGCATGCCCCCGAATCATTGAGCAAACTGCAAAGATCTCTAGACAACCAGGAGATCGAGGGGTTCATCATATCCGGCGACGTTGACGAAAAGCTCCTTAATATGTTTCGACACTCGAATACCCCTTATATTTTCTATGGACTGCCTTTATGCAACCAAGAAAAGGGGCTTAATTTTATCGCCTTTGATGATAGGAAGTTAGCTTTGGATGCTACCCAATATTTAATGTCGCTCGGTCATACCCGTATTGCGCTGTTTATGGGCAGTCTGGATTACGATATCCATCAATTAGCCTTGGAAGGTTATATTCAAGCCCATGAAACGAACGGAATTCCTCTGGACAAATCCCTGATTCAAATTAGCAATGATGAAAATGGCTATGAGCTGTGCAAAAGAGCAGAGAAGCTGCGGCTCGATTATACGGCTGCCTTTTGCGCGAATACCGTTATCCAATTCGGCGTCCTTCAGTACCTTCAGAGCACCGGCGTATCCGTACCGAACGACGTCAGTCTAATCGGTTCCGGCCTAACCGAGCTTGTGAAGGTCAGCGTCCCTCAGTTGACTACCTTATACGTCCCCGCTACGGAAAATGAAAAGGCCGTATCGCTGCTGCTAGAGATCATTAACAGTCGTAATCCGGAAGGCACTTCTTCCTTGCTAATTACGAAATCCGAGCTTAACGAGGGCGGTACAACTTCTCCAAGGAAACAGGAAGTCTTACGTTGACATTAATGTGGGAAACATGGCAATGGTTTCGGCAGATTAGCCTGTTGTGAGATCATTGATGAAAAGGCTCGCGACTGCTATAATCGAAAGCGATAGCAATATTCGGACGTGAAGCACACGCCGCTTGTCTTGCCCTAACTCGGGCAGGATGAAGCGGCTTTTTCATGTTCTGAAAGCAACGAGCATGATATACTGAGGGGAGAACAATGATGATTGTACATCGACTAAAACCGAAAAATGACTTTTTATTTAAACGCCTATTTGGAGAAACGGAAAGCAAGCAACTGCTGATTTCATTGTTGAATGCTATTCTTCATCCTATAGACGAAAAAAAGATTATTGACGTGACGATCATTGAAAACAAAGAATTGGTCAAAGAGGTCATCGATGGCAAGAGCGGACGCCTTGATGTTCGCTGCGAAACGGCAGACCAAGAGCAAATCGATCTCGAAGTGCAAATTGAACGCGAGCATGCCATGGATAAACGCACCCTTTTCTATCTGGGAAAAATGTACGTCAGCTCCATTAAAGAGGGGCACGATTACGAGCTCTTAAAGAAAACAGTTGCCATAAATATTTTAGATTTCTCTTATTTACCGCTCATGCAATTCCACAGCACATTTCACTTATATGAAGATACCACACGGGATTTCATGCTGACGGACGTTCTGGAAGTCCATTTCCTCGAGTGTCCCAAATTTCGCAGTACGAAGCATGATTTGAATAATCCGCTCCACCGCTGGCTATTATTTCTAGATGAGAAGGTTACTAAACAACAATTAGAGGAGTTGATCGCGATGGATTCTACGATTAAGTCTGCAGAGGAACGCCTGCTTCGGTTAAGCAGCGACAAAGAGACGTTACGTCTGTACGAAGCCCGCGAGGAAGCGCTAATTGAGCATAACAGCGCTATGTCTGCCGCTAAACGGTCGGGAATGAAAAAGGGTATCGAGGAAGGCGAGCGAATAGGCTTGGAGAAAGGCATGGAGAAAGGCTTGCAGAAAGGTATCCAAGAAGGCTTGCGAGAAGGGAAACTTGAAACAGCTATGAACCTACTATCATTAGGTATAGACATTGAAGTGATTGAGAAAGCTACCGGATTATCCAAATCAGAAATCCTAAACGATAAAAATCGGAAATAACATCATCATAAATCGAACACACGAAGGGGCTGCCCCATAAGGTCTGATAAGACCTCAGGGGCAACTCCTCATCATTTATTTTACTAGTTTTTCAGCACAGAGATGGATTTTATAGGTCCCCATTTGCTCCCGCGGCCAAACGTTTTTCAAAAAAGCTCTGACTTCACCGCACAATCAATCGCCACGTGTGATCACGGTTGATAAAAACCCAGCATATCCTATCGAGGTTCAGCACTTGAAAGACGAGAAGTCAATGAATCAACATTACAGCGAACATTCATTTATTTTTCTTGGGCTTCATTCCGTCGCATCGCAGCATAGTAGGAAGGAGGATGCTCCATTATGCGTGAAAATGCTTTGCTGAAGGACTGAATCGTCTCATAATTAAGCGTCGCCGCGATTTCTGTGAGGGATATCCCCCCGTAGTTTATCATCTCCAGCGCTTTTTCCACTTTTTTAAGATTAATGTATCTCTGTAGAGTCATTCCCGTTTTATCCTTGAACGTATGCGACAAATACGTATAGCTGTACCCCAGATTTTCGGCGATCGATTTGATGCTTCTGAGCTGCAGCAGGTGATTGTCGATGTGACGCATAACCGTATAAACCGTAAAGCCAACCGAATGCGGCGATTTCTGCGGGCTGTATCTCCTTATCTTGCCCGTCTTCTCGGACAATGCCCGATAGGAAAGCACAATAATTTCCTCGAGATAACTTTTGATCAAAAGGTTAGAACACGGTTTTTGCATAAAAAATTCATCGATGCTGCGAAAAAAAGGAAGCATTAGGTTGTGAGCGTCTTTGGAATGGTAATACTGCGCCGATTGAAAGAAAGCTTGGATATCCGCGAACTGTTCTTCGGCCTCATCGTTAAACATAAAACCTAAATATACATAACGAAGGGTGCTGGAGGAATCCGTTTTGATTGAATGCACGTGACCGACGGCATTGTAAAATATATCGCCTTCACCGACTTTAACGCATTCATCGTCGATGAAGAAAAACCCGCTGCCGGACACGATATAGCTCAGTTCAAGACAAAACTGCCTGTGCGGAAGAACTTCATAGCCAGCTTCGCACCAAAGCTCGCCGATTTGGTATAAATCGATGCCGCCGAACTTCGACTCGCCCTTAGCAAATACATTGTCAAAGTGAAAATGACAACCCGCGTCTCCCTTGCCCTTCATCGTCTCACGCTTCTATCTTGTGTAAGTTTAATTCTGAGGCAGCTTTACCCATTGGAAAGGCGTTTGCATTGCTTTCAAGCCGTATTCGATGATCGTTATAATCGCGATCGTCTCTTTCGGATCGATCGTTGGCTTGCCTGTTTGAAAAAATTGTACCATGTTCTTGATGAATGCGGCGAAGAAATCCGATTCCGGCTTCAATAATACTGAATCGTTGCTTTGATAATTCAGAGTCAGACTAAACGTGCTGTTGGTATAATGATGGATCGCGGCTTGTCTGCCTCCCGAAAATTCGATTAGCAGCTCACTAGATACATTAGATCCAACGAACATGACCCGTTCCGTCTCGCTGCCCAAGAGGGAAACGATCGGCTCGATCTGGTGTATGGAATAGGTATCGTAATTCCCCGGACCTATGCTGCATATCCTATCAATTCCTTGCCGGTTCGCCGCTTCGTACTCGGCTGCAAATCGCAACGCCGAGGCCGAAAACAAAGGCGTCCCATGTTGATGAGCTGTCTCGAACAAGAGTTTCGCGGTTTTACGGTCAGGCGTGAACGTTTTGTCGACAT
This sequence comes from Cohnella silvisoli, assembly GCF_021190915.1. GTDB lineage: Bacteria > Bacillota > Bacilli > Paenibacillales > Paenibacillaceae > Cohnella > Cohnella silvisoli. The sequence goes on along the minus strand of NZ_JAIOAP010000010.1, from coordinate 33,005 downwards.
AAGTGGGCTTACCGGATTGCAGAGCCAGCATCGCCAGCTCCTCATGAAGCTCCGGATGATCTGGAGAAAGCACGATCAAATAGTCGCTTTCCTTCACAACCGCTTCAATGGAATCGAGCAGCTCGATGCCTTTGTTTTTGCACCAGCTGGCATTGTCGACACCGTTCTCCGCATCCTTTTTACCGTAAGCGCATGTAACTTTCATCTCCCCGTTCGTCGCTTGCTCGATCCACGCCGGGTATTTGTTGGCATGCCATTCGTCGAGATAATAATCGATAAACCCTATTTTCTTCATTATCTTCTGCCTCCATCATTCAGAAATGACAATTTCCGATCTTTGTTCGGATGAATCATAAATCGCTTGAATGATCTTGGAAGAGAGAATGACCGTATCAATATGGGACGGAAGCTTTTCGCCCGTGCGAATACAGTCAATAAAGCTATCGATTTCATTTTGAAACATGTCGCCTGCTTTGTATTTAGCCGCTGTTTCCAGCAAAATTCCATTCTGCGCGCTGTATATTTTGAAATCGGCCCCGTACTGTAACCGGATGCCCGCCTTGTCGCCTAGGAAATCGATATACATCTCTTCTACTCCGATATTTTGCGCCCACGCCCCATTCAGAGAAATGGTCGGACCTTCTGTGCGAATCAAACCCGTTACGAAATCATCCACGTCATACGTGCCCGAATACTTGGGCGGTCCAGCCCACATGTTAAGGAATGCATAGTTCTTCATATCCCTCCCAAGCTTGCTGTATGCTTGTCCGGAAACCGTGCGTGGCTGCGGATCTCCCGAGCAGTACATAACGATATCGAGAAAATGAACACCCCAGTCGATTAGAACGCCGCCTCCGGCTATCGACTTTGTCGTAAAAGCACCGCCGAGCCCTGGAATGGAGCGCTGAGCTCGAAAACTGATGTACACATGGTAGAGCTCTCCCAGGTCGCCGTTATCAATCATTTCCTTAATTATATTTACTCCCTTATTAAAGCGGTTGACGACGCCGATATTGAGCACTTTGCCGGTTTCGTGCTGCACCTTCTGCATCTCCAGCGCCTCTGCATACGTTCTAGCAGCCGGTTTTTCGCAAAGCACGTGTTTGCCCGCCCGCAAGCAATCAATGGAAATCGACGAGTGAAGGTGATTCGGAGTGCAAATCGAGACTGCTTCAACCTCGGGGTCGCCCAAGATGACGTGATAATCTTCGATTGCTTCACCGCCTCCGTATTCAGTAACGGCCATGTCGGCTTTTTCCTTGAGAATATCGCAAAAATATTTAATTTCCGCATTCGGATTGGCCGCATATGCCTTGATATGGGCATTGCTGGCGATCGTTCCGCAGCCGATAACGGCCACTTTCATTTTGCTCATGATATTTACCTCCTCATTCCTTTCTTACACGTTAATTGTAGACGACTGCACAATATAAACAACATTCAAATTCGTCTTTGCACTTATCCCAATTTGTCTTTTTACTTCTGGCTATAGCCATGGGATGTTTTATTTAACATCCGATTTAGTAAGTCAATAAGTCGGAGTTTTTATATACAGAACACTGATAATAGTATAGATTTAGTACTCCTCGAAAAGGAAAACAGCGAAATCGGCTAACAACCATAGCCGATTTCGCTGCCTCTCTTTTTAACTTGTATAATTGTCAACAATCGATCGACATCAATCTTTTGTTGAACAACATCTTCATGTGTTCTATAATTACGATAATTATCTCTACTTTTCAACGATACAGAAAGAAGGAATTATTGTTATGGGGAATACGCTCCAATCACAATTGCAACAATCCGGCAATTCCTATGCCGTCCTGTCTAACTCGCAGGGGGGACAATTGATCATTCTGGAAAAGGGAGCGCGGGTGTTGGAGTTAAAGACTGCCGAAGAGGCAAGTTCCTCCGCATTCTGGCGTGACCCAAACGCTCTTCACAACGAGAACAATTGGAATTCGGGCGGCGATCGCACATGGATCAGCCCCGAATTGGAATATTTCATCGACGACTCCGGAAGCTACCATATTCCAGCTCAGTTGGATCCCGGGAACTGGAAGCTAACGCAGACCACCCAGTCTCTCGCGATTGCAAATATGTCCTGTGAACTGCAACACGCCTCTTCGTCCCAAACGATACAAGTAAACCTCGAAAAACGGTTTACGCTTCTGCCGAACCCGTTCCCTAGGAACAGCTCAGCGTTAACGCCAGATTCCTCGTCCGTTTCTTATATCGGATATGAAGTCCGTACAGATATGAATCTTACTCCGGTTAGTTCCAATTCAAAGCCCATGGACAGAACCGCCTCCCCCTCCGGCTTTTGCAATCTATGGAGCATCATGCAGGTACCGCCCGGTGGACAAATCATAGCTCCGACCTACGGTTCCATACGTCCTTTGACGATGTTCTCCCAAACGGAAAACATCGATATGGAATTGCTCCCTAATGGATTAAGATTACATTGCGAAGGCCAGAGCAGCTTTAAGCTTTCCATAGACGCCCTATCTTCAACGGGCAGATTCGGGTATTCACGCGTATTAGCCGACAAGAAAAGCAGTCTCGTCGTCCGCCAATTCAGCGTAAATCCTTCCGGCGTTTATCCGGACTATCCTTCTAATCGAAAAAATTACCTAGGTTCCTGCATGCAGTTCTACTTTGACGGGGGACAACTGGGTCACTTCGCGGAGCTTGAATATCATTCGCCCGCCCTTAGCATCGATCGTCCAGGCCATATGACGGACACCTCTCAGGTGTTCTATTTTGAAGGTCTCACGTCAGCTGTTCAGGACATAGCGAGAGTCATGCTCGGTATCTGTTCCAGCGGGACATAGTCCTCTCCCAAATCTTTAGCCACTGCTTCATAAGTAATCGAGCCCCCAGCTACGTTAACTCCGAGCTTAAGCGCAGGAATATCTTTAACCGCCTGCATAAATCCTTTATTGGCGATTTGCAGCGCATAGGGAATGGTTACGTTCGTTAATGCGATCGTAGAAGTTCGAGGAACTGCACCAGGCATGTTGGCCACGGAGTAATGGATGATTCCATGTTCTTCATAGGTCGGGTTGTCGTGGGTTGTCACTCTGTCGATGGTCTCAAAGATACCCCCTTGATCTATAGCAACATCCATAACTACAGAGCCGGTATTCATTGATCTTATCGTGTCTTCGGAAACGATCTTCGGCGCTTTCGCTCCTGGAATTAACACCGCTCCGATGCACAAGTCGGATTCGGAGACGGCTTCGGCAATATTGTATGGGTTAGAAATCAACGTGTTAACTTTTAGTCCGAATAGATCATCCAACTGGCGAAGCCGATCTGCGTTCATATCCAGAATGGTTACTTCCGCTCCCAGTCCCGTTGCGATCTTGGCGGCGTTCGTTCCAACAACTCCGCCGCCGATAATAGAAACCTTGCCTCGTTTTACTCCTGGCACGCCTCCCATAAGGATACCCTTTCCGCCATGGGGCTTTTCCAATAATTGAGCGCCGATTTGAACAGCCATCCGGCCGGCCACTTCGCTCATGGGAGTTAATAGAGGCAATGACCCTTTTAATTCAACCGTTTCGTATGCAATGGCCGTTACGCCTGTTTCCTTAAGCGCGCGAACCAATTCCGGATTGGCGGATAAGTGAAGGTAAGTAAACAGAATTAACCGATTCCGGAAATAGCCGTATTCGGAATTCACGGGCTCTTTTACTTTGATAATCATGTCAGCCTTGGACCAAACCTCTCCGGCATGCGCCGCAATCTGGGCTCCGGCTTCGCTGAAGTCCTCGTCCCTAAAACCGCTGCCTGCCCCTGCGTCCTTCTCAATGATCACTTTATGTCCTGCGCGCACGAAGGAAACGACGCCTGCCGGTGTGATGGCAACGCGGTTTTCGTTATTTTTAATTTCTTTCGGGACTCCGATAATCATGATAATTCCTCCTTAGATATAAGCTTCTATATCAAGTATAAGGAAGAAGTCTTCTTGCGAGTATGTTGGGAAACGAGAAAAAAACAGATACTCTTTGTGGTTTTAACGAGAGGGTGCAGCGAACTTATCCACTTTCATCTCCAGCTAACAGGTAACTTTTTGGTCCATATTATTCAGGTCAATTCCGCCAATCTCAGAAATTCTCTTTAACCGATAGTTGAGAGTATTGTCGTGAATATGTAGAAACTCGGCTGTTTCTTTCATTCGGCAATCATTGCTTAAATAAATTTCCAAGGTTCGCAGCAGATTGCCGTTATGTTCAAGATCATAGCTATACAGTTTTTGAAGGCACTCATTCTCATAACAATGGTCTCGCTTTTCCTTCAAGATGGCCGGTAACAATCTATAAAATCCGAGATCGGCATACCAATGAACGGAGTTCATTTCCTCGGGGAACTTCTCCTTTATTTGGATAACCGTTAAAGCTTCCTGATAGCTATGAATAGCCTTTGAATATTGTCCGTATACAGACCCGCAGCCTCTCGCCATGGGCTCCATGCCGAATCGAACCTTCATTTGTTCTAACGCTACGGCAATCATATCCGCAGACCGATTTGATTTCTTTTCCGGTGTTATGGCCTCGAGTAAAATAAGCAGGTCGTTGTTAAAAGTATGTAAGATCGCGTGGTTCTGCAATGAGGTAGTAATCAAATATTTTATCTGTTGAATTGTTTTTTCCGTAAAATCGGAAGCGAATTTCAATACATTCACGCGAAAAAGAGGAGGAAGCGACAGCCTGAGCCTCTCCGCCTGTTCGCTAATCTCCGTGTCCGATTTCATATGTCCCGTCAGAAGCTGCCAGAAAAAATTTTGATAATCCTGCTCTTCCCTTTTGTGTTTCATTTGCAGCTGCAGCAGTTTAGTTTTTGCTGCCTTGGCCGCTTTAATCAGCTGTTTGGCAGCTATATCGTCCAGTCTTTTTTCTTCTTCCAGCACCCAAATGTAACCCAGAATACTGTTATCTTTACGAATCGCTATAGCCAAACGGTCCCCGAGGCCAATTTCCTGTATGGCTGACACCCTCACAGGCTCATCGCTGTTCATCAACCTCTGGATCACTCCGTCACGCCATAACGTTTGAATGATTTTCGCCGGAACACGTCTTCCGATAATCGTGGAAATTCGTGCGGAATCCGTTTCCGTATCATGAGAACTGTATGAAATAAGCTTGTGATTCGCATCTTCGATCGTAACCGAACACTGCAAGGCTTCGCTTATCGTATCGGCTAACTCTTCCAAGCTTTCAAAGGTCCGTTCGAATGGTTCTTTATCATAATTCATGAAGCCTGGCCCCTTAAATGAATTGTAACGTCCAATCGTTGATGACCCGTATTCCGGCAACCGGAAAAGGATGCCTCCTAAAGCGCGGGCCTGTTGGTAGCAGGCTCACCGGAGACATCCTTTCATCATTTAACATGGTCATTGTATCAAAGTACGCGCCGGATGAGAAGATCCCCGGCATTTTTTATGCTAGATCGAAATTCAAAGAAAAGAAAAAAGACATACTCCAGGGATAGAATCATCCCTGGAGCGCTGTACTTAGAACAGTAACGTTACTTCCGCTTTCCCGGTAAAATGATCGATTCGAACGGATTCCTGCGAAGCGGAATAGGAACCGCCAACGATTTGAGCAGGAATTGCGCCATTAGGGTGCGGCAGCCGAATCGTAACGGTGTCCGGTTTTCTGTCCGATTCGCAGGTCACCCGAGCTACGATTACGCCTTGCTCCAATTTCGATTCAACATGCAAGGAGACAGATCCGAAGTAAGTCGCTACTTCATTCAGTTCAATGACCTTTCCGTTATCCAGCCACTTCCGGGGAATTCCTGGCAGCAGCTTCAGTTCGCGGCCTTCTTCCATATACAACATCCAACGTGTTTGCATGAGGAACCAGCCTTCCTCATGGGTCTTGTGCGGGCTTGCGTGCCAGTAGTGCTCCCAGAAGGTATAGGTGTCTCTATCCGCCAATCCGGCAAAACCGTTATAATAGGCCTTCAAGAACGGTTTGATTTCTCCGCGCTTGAGATGAACCCATGGATGAATGCTGTAATAAGGTTGACTTAAAGCCACGTTGCGGGTGCACATCAATTCAAGGTGGTAATTCAGCATAAATTCCGCTTCGGCTTCGTCCGGCTGAACGACCTCCTGAAGAACAAGGTACAACGGCCCAAGAAGCGAATCGCGTGCAACGACCGAGCCGTGCGTTAGCCATTTGCCCCCTTGAGCATATAGGGAGAGCGGGCCTCTGTGCTCGACCCATGGAGGAACTGTGGGGACCCAACTGCCGTCAGCGAGCGGCACAACCGGGGAACGCGCCATCGCCTCGAACAATCCTTGACGGATGTCCTCTTTCAAAGCCTCCGCCTCCGCACGAATTTGTTCGGAGCGTACCGGATCGCTTGAAGCCAGAATTTCCGCCAATCGGCTCATCCCCAGATAAGCATACCCATTCAGCATGAAAGAATGGAAAGGATCTTCCGGATCCGCCGTTTTTCCTTCCAGCATGCCGTATCCTTTGCCCCGCTGGTCCTCCGTTTTGTTGCGGCTGCGCCAATCCAAGAGATAATCGTACGCCTTCAACAAATTCCCCTTAATCCGATTCAACCAAACATCATTCCGGGTATACCGGTAATGCTCGCCGACGCTCCACAACGCGGCTCCCGTTTCCAGCATATATCCGCCGAAATTTTGAATAAATCCGTCCTCATGCTGCTTATCCAAGAAAAATTGCAGGGATCTCTCCGCCAAATCGCTCCAACCCATCGAATCCATAAATTGAATAATCGGCGAGCTCTCCGATCCGATAGCCGTATACACTCCGATTGTTGGAACGACCGTCCTATTCGGCTCCAAGCCGTAGGTTACGAGGTCGAGATGAAGCAGCCCCGCCTTGACCATCTCATCCACGCGCTTTTCCGGAAGTTTGATCGACGCTGCCCGGGAAAGCTTGTATAACCAGAATTCGCGGCACTCTTCCAGTCTGGATACGAACTGCTGTCGGATCAACCCTTCCGCTCGATTCCGCGTAATCGGCCGATGTGGCAAGTAAAATTCGAACGTTGCCGTCTCGCCGGGAGGGATAAGAATAGCTGTTTCTTCCTCTGAGAGGGGTTCCCCGTTTAATTTCGAAACGCAGCATACCCTGTCCTCCGAGAATTGAACAAAACCGCACCCGGCATCGAATACGTAATTCTTATCATTGTTCATCACATAGGCGTTGGGAATGACGTTCTTGAACCATGCATACCGCGGTACTCTCGCCTTATTAGTCGCAACTGCCCGAAAATAGAGCACCGTCTCCTCTTCACTGTTCAACTCTTGCGGCAACAATTGCTCCCTCTGCTTTAACTGCTCTTCGGTCAGCATATGTCCATGCCCGAATCCATCGGCCGCCAGATAATGGGTGCCTCTTAGGGTTTCAGCGTTTAACGGGCTACTCTCATAAGAGACGAAGGAAACCGTGTCATAGATGATATCGTTATCCTCGATGGAAGCATGAAGGATGGGGAGCGTTCCGTCTTCGAGCCTGCGGGTTACGCCATCCACACAGCCAATTCCCCTTCCGAGCATATAGCGGTAACAGACTGGTTTATTTTCGTTCTCGGGAAGCGTTACTTCATGACCATGAAATCTCGGTTGAATCCAATCCCATAACCGCTCTTCTCCGCCAACCCCGCGAAACCCCACACCGAAGATCCTCATATCGCGCGACAAACCAAGCCATGTTTGACACGCAAGCTCGCGAGTGTGGCTGGCTGCGTTATCATAGCTTTCTTCCGGCTCTGCTTCGATTTGCTGCAGATCGGTAAGAAGATTGTTAGCTCTAATCTCATTCTCGATCTGATCATAGGTCCGCGCATCCTCAGATCGGGTTACGGCGACCCCATATGCGGGTATATAAATCGGATACTTTTCACTCACATCGCGCAGAAAAAAGCTGAACGGACGTTCGGCCGCGTCAATGGTTACAAGGGTAGCAGCCGATCCTTTCGACTCTTCAAGATTAACGGTAACTTCCAGTCTAGTTTGCCCGCCGTCAGTGGAGAAACCTTCCTCGCTAAATTTGCCGTTTCCCCTTGTCACTGTCCCTCTTGATACACTTCCGTCAGTAACGGTTATGTTCCCCCGACTCGGCCCCTTCTTCCATTCTAAAGCGAAGCTTGCGGTCATTACATTCAATCCCTTCTGTATCACTTATTAATGGTTCATATACTTTCTTTATCAAGGACGGAGCATGATTTTCGCGATGGCTCCGGGTCCCGAAATTAATGTCTCGAAGCAAGCCTGCCCTTGCTCCAATGGCCGATGCTCTGTCCACGGCAGCAAATTAATATTTCCTTCCGCGATCCATTGCAATGCGGTTTCAAAATCGTTCGGCGCGTAAGCAAAAGCTCCTAACAGCTTTAACTCCTCGCGGATAATCGTATTAATAGGAAGGTTGCTGTCTGCCTCATGAAGACCGGTTAAGCCAATTCTCCCACCTCTACGGACGGACTCCACGCAACCTAGGCGAGTCGCTTGCAAGCCGACTGCATCCACAGCCGCATGAAAACCATCATTAGGCTTCAACTTGGCAATCTCCTCGGCTCCCTGCGCGGGAATACCCCCAAGCTCCGCGACGATTCGCAGTCTTTCGACGTTGAGATCGGCAACCACGATATCTCGTAAGCCCAACGTGCGGGCAGCAGCAAGGGCAAACAAACCGATTGGTCCCGCTCCCATAATAAGCAACCGGTCATCTGGATTTAAATTCAGCATTCTGCACAAATGAACAGCGCAAGCGAGCGGTTCCGTAAAGGCCGCTTGATCCATAGTGACGGAATCCGGAAGGAGGTAAATATTGTTCTCCGCGACGACGACATATTCCGCGAAAGCACCCGGCGCATGGGCGCCCAGCAGCTTCCGCCGTGAACAAAGCTGCTCGTTTCCACCTAGGCAGTCTACGCATTCACCGCAGGTTTCAAGAGGGTTCACGGTGACTCGGTCGCCTTTTCGATACTTAACCGCACCGTTGCCCGTCTTCGCAATAGTGCCGGCGAACTCGTGGCCCATAATAAGAGGCGGCTTGCGCAACGAATTATGACCCAGAAATCCGCCCAATTCGGAGCCACATATGCCTGCACGTTCAACATGTATAAGTACCTCGTTCTCGCCGGGTTCCGGCACTGGGACATTTCGAATGTTCATCGTCCACGGTCCTTCGTAGACGAGCGCTCGCATCGTTGCTGTCATGAGAACTCTCCTCCTCAGTTAACCCTGTAACGGTTTAGAATCGTTTCGTTTATATCAATGCCAAGACCCGGGCGATCGAGAGGGACCGTAACGTATCCGTCTTTGAATTCCACTTCCCGGCTGACCAAATCTCGCGCTAAAGGCGAATTAGAAATTGTGTATTCGATCATAAAGCCGTTCGGAATCGCAACCGCGAAATGCGTGCTGGCTGCAACTAGAATTCCGGTCTTAAAGGCATGCGGGACGACCTTCTTATGCCGGTCGTAAGCCAAATACGCGATTCTTTTCCCTTCGGTCAGTCCGCCAACCCTTGCCAAGTCTGGCTGGATAATGTCCAAATGCCCCTCGTCGAGCAGCCGCTGAAACGCCAACCTGCCGCTTTCCTGTTCCCCGCCGGCGATGGAAATCCGCGTCCGATCCGCAAGCTCGCGGTATCCTGCGATATCGTTGGAATGGACCGGTTCTTCCAGCCAGTACACACCGTATTTCTCGTAAATATCCGCCATCCGCAGAGCGCCTTTCAAATCCCAAGCGAGCCCGGCATCGATCATAATATCAATATCGTCGCCTACCGCTTCGCGAATCGCCTTGACTTGGGCCTCGTCGAATTTCGGATCCCGTCCAATTGGCCCCCATCCGAACTTCATCGCTTTATACCCCAGCTTTGCATTTTGCTCCGCCATGCGTACCGCTTCCTCGATCGTTTCCGGCATAAGCGCGCTGGCGTAGGCTTTCAGCTTCCGATTAAATACGCCGCCCATCATCTCGCAGACGGGACGGTTCATAGCTTTGCCGAAAATGTCCCACAGGGCAATGTCTACGCCGCTGATCGCATGCAACGCCGGTCCGGATCGGCCAAAATAAATCGTACCGCGATACATTTTGTCCCATAGTCGCTCTATTTCAATCGGATTTTCTCCGATCAGCAAACTGCGAAGGCCGACGGCGATGGAATGGGAAGCGGGAGCATCGACTACCGCTTTGGCTACCATTGGGGATGAATCAACCTCGCCCACTCCTACGATTCCTTCGTCCGTATGGATGCGGATGAGGAGCGTATCCTGCGTTCCATCGCATTGCGCAGCATCCAGATCCGGTATTCTCAAATATATCGCTTCAACTTCCGTAATCTTCATGATTTCATCTCCGTTTCTATGATTGCGGGCATCGTCGACAACAAATCTTCACGCAAAGGCGTGAACGTTTCCAGCACGAGAGAATCTTCAAGCGCCAGCACGGAATGAGGGATGTTGCCCGGTACGCAAACTTGATCCCCCGCCTCCGCTACAATTTCTTTGCCGTCTAGCAGCATTTTTATTTTTCCTTGGATTACGAAGCCAAGCTGCTCATGCGGATGAGCGTGCTCAGGCCCGAAGCCGCCTTGTTTGAATTCGATCAGCATGCTCATCATTTGCTTGCCGGGCGGTAAAATTTTACGGCGGATTTCCGGGTTAATCTGCTGCCACGCTTCTTGCGACATCTCTCAGATATCTCCTTAAAATGTAATAGACAAGCCGCCATCTACGGGTATAATTGCGCCTTGTATGTACGAGGATGCTTCTGAAGCGAGAAAAGCGATAACCGATGCGACCTCTTCGGCACTCCCTGCTCTAGCGAGCGGTATTCTTCGCTTCTCCACGTAGTCGTTCTTAAACCATTCCGTCTCTAACTCGTTGACTCCGCCGATGACCGACAGCCCCGTATCGATAAAGCCGGGTGCCACCCCGTTAACCCGAATTCCATATGGCGCTAGTTCAAATGCCGTGCAACGGGTTAATTGATCGAGCGCTCCTTTGGCAGCATTGTAATGACTGGACAGGTTCAATGCTCGATATCCATTGATCGAAGATACATTAATGATTGCTCCGCGGATCCCTTGATCCGTCATAGCGTTAGCCGCATATTTCGAACACCAATACGCTCCGTTGACGATCGTATCGAAGACAGCGCGCCAACGGTCCGTCGTTTCCCGTAAAAACTCGCTTTCGTAGAACATCGCCGCGTTATTGACCATTACATCGATGTGGCCCGTTTGCTCCGAAGCACGCTCGATCATATTCCGGACGTCCGCTTCATTGCTTATGTCTGTGCGAACAAACAGCGGTTGACCACCGAGCTTCTTTAACTCGTTCAAAGCTTGCGCCCCGCTCGACTCGCTGCGGCCGGCTATGACGATATTCGCCCCTTCCGTTGCGAATAGCTTCGCGGTTGCAAATCCGATACCCGTTGCCCCGCCAGTAACGATAACGCTTTGATTCTCAAATCGTCTCAATTCCAATCCCTCCTATTCGAATGAGGTCAGGGAAGCAAAGTCCCGGTAATGTTGCGCGGATAAGCTTTGGCTCTGATGAAACCTTCCGCATAACGCACCCCGCTCTGGATACCGCGAAAACGGGCGATGACTTCGATCATTTCCATGGCGTTGGAGCCATATTGATCCTTAAGCCAGTCGCCAACTTGGCTCTCGTGCTTGGCCAGCATCTTCTGCTTGAGCTCGAACGAATCCGTAATATCCACGTATTCCTCCGGCTGGAAGCCAAGTCCGGCAACGCTTTCGATGAAATAAACAATAGGGATTTTACCAAGCGGCGGACTTGCTGTCACAATGTTAGGAACGGTTGTCATAATCGCCACATCGTTAGCAACCCTGCCCGTAATCGTATGATCCGGATTGTACAGATCGTCCGGCCAATGGGTAAGCACTACATCGGCTCCGCTGGAACGCATGGCTTCAATGAAAGCTAATCTTGTTTCCTCCGTATCGAACAGGAACTCATCGCGGTAGCCCATCCAGATCAATTCCGCTCCGATGACCTCCGCAGCTACAATCGACTCTTGACGCCGAATTTCCGCAATCTCTTCTTTCGGATGCGTAGGCGAACCCACCTCTCCGTTTGTTGCGATTGCGATAGTCACCCGATCTCCGCGGGCGGCGTATTTGGCAAGCGTTCCACCGCACCAGATTTCGGCATCATCCGGATGCGCGCAGATGGCTAATACATTCATGCGGATTTTCCTCCTTCTACCTTTTTAGCCCTATCATACGTTCAGTTTTGAAGATTGTCAACAATCGATCGATCTCAATCATTTGTTGAATTTTTCGTATGAATTCATCGCCAAAGCGCTACAAAACGCGATCGATCTGCTCTGGTGATCCGTCGCACGATAATTGTCAACAATCTATTATAAACATTCATTTGTTGAATTGATGAGTTCATTCCTCTATACTAGTCCAATAAAGCATCTCGCTTACTGTTGTAAGCTAAGGAGACAATCATGACATCTTTCCATTTCAAGAATCAGGAGAACCTCTCTCTTCGTCAACGCGTTATGTCCGATATTCGAAATGCGATTATTCAAGGGCATCTTAAGCCCGGGGATAAACTTCGCGAGTTGGATATTTCGCAACAGATGGCAATTAGCCGCGGGCCCATTCGCGAAGCGTTAAGAGACTTGGAAGCTTTGGGGCTTGTCGTCAGCTCGCCTTATCGGGAAACGACTGTAGCGGATGTAAGCAAAGGCGAAGTCGTGGATTTATTGATCCCGATTCGTCTGCAGTTGGAGATCCATGCATTGAAGCAGAAACACTCCAACTGGAGCGAAACGATGTATCAGTCGCTAAGAGACATCATAGATATTATGAAATCGGCAGCCGACAACGGCGACTTGGCCTCTCTCGTCGAAGCAGACATTCGCTTTCACGAGATCGTTGTTTCATCAGAAGACTCGGCCTATACGCAACAAATCTGGTCAGGAATCGTAAACAGGCTTCGGTTGCATTTTATCAAGAATACGAAGCTATTCACGGATTTAGCCAGGGTGCCCGCCGAACATGAGGAGTTATTGATCGCGTTGCAGAACGAACCCTTTGATCGGATCGAGAAGCTCTGGACCCAGCATATTCTTCAGGATGATTGCCTGCTCTGCTTCCACGATGACAAATAAAAACTCTCCGGGCCTAAAGCCCGGAGAGTTTTTATAATTACTGAGATACAAGCCTCTGTATCACTGGGGTTAAACCATTGGCCATCATCAGGAAACCCAAATCTGTCGGATGCACACCGTCTACGGTACACTCCTGAGCATATTCACCCGGTAACGATGATCCATCGAAAAAATGAATATTGTCGTCTCCTTGATTTTTGGCTTTCTCGACGTTGAATCGTTGGATTTCTTTACGTTCTTCCAGCACTTGTGCTGACGTCTCGCTAAATTCTTCCTTAGCGAACTTAATTTTCGAGAGAATCAAAATCGGCACTTTCGGATGTTTCTCTCTGTAAATGCGAATAAACTCAGGCAAGCTCGCACGAAGTGATTCAGTATCTACGCAGTTGGCTTCATAATCCAATACGAGACAAGCCGGATTCGCGATTTCCGCAATGATGCGAGCTAACTCCGGTTCGCCTTTACCGTTTCCGGAAAAACCTAAATTAATAAATTCCAGGTTGATTCTGCGGCTTAGTATATTCGTGTAGGCCATGCCAGGACGGGAAGCACAGCCTCCTTGCGTAATAGACGTACCATAGAAAATGACCTTCTTTTCATTATCGTACGCTGGCGGAGCACTGATATGACAACGCGGCTCTAATCCGATATACACTTCCTCTACTCCCTGATAGAGTGGGAAATTCAGTGTGAAGCACCGAATTTTCCGTTCACCGCCATCGTCAAACAATTCATTTTCATATTCCTTTTGAGTATGATCGTACCTTGTAGTCGAATAATATTGCTGTTCCCCCGGTTCTCCAATGTAGCAATCAAAGCCGCACTGGCCTGTCGCAGGCAAGTGGTACATGTCTGCCAACCCGGATAACCGAACCCTTATTGAAAGCTTCGATGAATCGGTCATAAACCGGATTTGCCCGCCGGCTGTACAATTGGCCAGTTGATCGACGTCCTCTGGAACATTCCATCCGGGGTTAACCGGTAGTCTTCGGTAAATTTCATCCTTTTGCAGCCAAGCAAAACCGAAAATTCGAAATGGACCTCTTATCGGAGAAAACCATTCCAAACCGGAGCTATCTGTTTCTGCTAACCGCATATTTTCATCATAACGTAAAGCACTCGCCGATTCGTTTGGTTTAGCCACCTTAATACCCCTTCCGGTTATTTCCTGCGCGCAGTTATAAGGCAATGCTACACCATCGAATCAAGCGGGTAAATACTCAAGTCCTGATATATTCAAAAACATAACCACCGCTGCCAATCTCAATCACAACTGCATCCTCTTCAACCTTTACGGACTTTAACCCCGACTGGTCCTTAACCGGATCTCCGCCTTCAGTCAATCGTTCCAAGCTCGCTCCCGGCAAATATACGATTGCCGTCGTATTTGCCGGTACCTTAACTTCCTGAACGACCTGATTCCCTTTAAGCTTCCATTCCGTCACAATCGTACCGTATACCGACTCGTATTGAGCTTTCGCATAGGTTAGCCCGCAATCGATATCGGGTTTGATCACGATACGCTTATATCCAGGGAGCGCATTATTTAATCCGGCAACCTTCCTGTACAACCAATCCCCGACACATCCGAAAGCATAATGGTTATAGGACACATTCGTTACTTTGCCGCTTGGCATAATTGCCCGCCACGCTTCCCAAATCGTTGTCGCGCCTTTCTCGACTTCATAGAGCCAGGAAGGGCACTCCGTTTGATACAGCAAACGGTAAGCCACATCGCTGCGCCCGTTATCGCAAAGCACATCCAACAGAAACGGGACGGACAGAAACCCGGTGTCCAATCGATTGCCGTTCTCTTCAATCAGGTTTACCAATTGATTCATAACAAGGCCGCGAGTTTCGTCAGGGATCATATTCATTTGCAGCGCGAGTACGTAAATGCCCTGAAAGTGTGCCTGCAGCCTCCCGTTCTCGTCCAAATATTCTTCGGCGAATGCCATGCGAACTTTCCGGTTCAACTCAGCATATCGCTGGGCATCCGCATTCCATCCAAGCAGCTGCGCGATCTGGCTCATCAATTGCGTCGAATAAGCATAGAAACAAGTGGATACAAGCTCCTTCGTGGCAAAAGCGCTCTGCATCATATCGACGCCTTTTCCATCTTTGCTGACGCTCATGCTTGGAATGAGCCAGTCCCCGAAATGAAATCCGGTATTCCACAAGTACCGCTGACGCTCTCTACGCTCAGGTGTCATGGATCCGTCATCGGTTTCCGGCAGTCCCTTATATGCAGACCGTTCAATATAGTTTAACCAACCTGCCATCATAGGATAGTTTTCCCGCAAAACCCTCATATCGCCATATCGCTCGTAGAGCACCCAAGGTACGATAATGCAGGCGTCTCCCCATCCTGCCGATGAATCCGTCGACATTAGCGCCGTGATTTCTTCATATCCCTTCAAATATGGCACAACGATAGGAACCTGTCCATCCACCCTCTGTTCAACTGCCGCATTGCGCAGCCATCTTGTCAGAAAAGCATTCACGTCGCGATTAAAGCAAGCTGTCGGGGCAAACACTTGTATATCTCCCGTCCATCCCGCGCGTTCCCGCTGGGGACAATCCGTTGGAATGGAGAGCATGTTGCCGATTTGACTCCATTGAATATTGGCCTGCAGTTGGTTAATCCGCTCATCCGAACATTCAAAGTCCCCTGTCGGACGAAGGTCTGAGGACAGAACGATCCCCGTAAAGTCGGCAGTATCCAACTTTCCGGGATATCCGGTTACTTTGACGTAACGAAAGCCATGAAAGGTAAAACGCGGCTCGTAAACTTCCTCTTCCGCCCCTCGAGCCACATAAAAATCCGTCTGATCTTTGTATCGGCCGATAATATTGTTGAGAAAGTTGCCATTCTCGTCCAACACTTCTCCATGCTCAAGTTTAATCTCTGTTCCGGATACTGCCCCGCGAACGCGCATGCGAACTCTGCCCGCAATGACTTGCCCAAGATCAACAACCGTTTCTCCTTTAGCCGTATGCAATACAGCAATCGGCTCTATTTCCTGCATGACCCGAACAGGCTCGCCATAAGCGGCGATTAAACAGCCGCGGTCATGCTCCACCTCGCGCACCGGTTGCCAGTTTTTGTCGTCATAAGCTGTCGTGCTCCATCCGGCTCTCTCTAACCGGGCATCGTATCGTTCACCGATGAATAGATCGGAATAGACAAGCGCACCGGTATTCGATTTGAAGCTCCGGTCTGTGATGACCGTTTGTCTCCGGCCGTCCGCATAATCGATCTCCAACTGCATAAGCAGTGCCAACTTATTACCGTACTGGCAGTTATCGCCCATTAGCCCGACTCTACCCGCATACCAACCGTCCGCTAGCGTCGCTGCGATCACATGATCGCCCTCCGTCAGCACATCGGTTACTTCATAAGTCTGATATTGCAAATAAGCTTGGTAAGCTGTCATTTCCGGTGCTAGGTCCTGATCGCCAACACGATTTCCGTTAAGCTCGAGTTCATAGATGCCATGAGCCGTCGCATAGATCCGCGCCCTTTTCACACCTGGCCCGACCGTAAACTGCTTCCGAAGCATCGGACAAGGATGTAGACGCCCGACATCCGTCGGTACCAATCCCTTGGCTCGATCGTAAAAGTCCATCGGCGACTCTTCGATCACCGGCTGTTGTTCCGGCTCTACCCATCGCGCCACCCAATTCTCAGGTAGAAGCAGCCCCATCTCCCAGAAGGCGATCTCGCTCCAAGCCGATGTCCCCCCCAGTTCGTCCCATACCCGCACCTTCCACTCATAACGGCATCTAGATCGCAGATTAGGTCCGGCATATTCGCAGTGAATAGAGCTATCCGTCAGCACCTTGCCTGAATCCCAGATGACATCTTTGCCATCGAAAACGACGATTTGATATCCGGTTTGCGATACTCCGCGGCGAACGGAGCTCAGCGTCCAACTAAATCTTGGGATAGCAATATCGATACCTATCGGATTAATCATTGATTCACATCTTAACCGCTCAACGACAAGCTTGTTTGAAATAGACATTTTATCACGATCCTCTCCCATTAACCCTTAACGGCTCCGCTAGCAATCCCCTGAATGAAATGCTTTTGCAGCAATATAAATAGCAAGATCAACGGGAGCGAACCAATAACCACAGCCGCGAAAATCAACATCCAATTGTTCGTATATTCACTCGTGAACGTAAATAACGACAAAGGAACGTTCCGCATCGCCTTGTTTTGCAGAAACAACATCGGAATGAAGAAGTCATTCCATATGAAAAGACTATTAATAATAACGACTGTTGAAGTAATCGGCTTAATTAATGGAAACAGGATGACCCAAAACAGCCTCAACGGTCCGCAGCCGTCGATTTGCGCGGATTCTTCGATCTCGCGCGGCACCGTCTTGAAAAAAGAAACATATAAAAAAACGGCAAATGATATCCCCATCGCACTATAAATCATGATTGCACCCGTATACTCCCCTATCAGGTGCAGCGCCTTTAATAGCTTATAGAGCGGGATCATAGCGAGCTGAAACGGCACCATAATCCCGGCAAGAAAGTACACATATAACATCGCCGACCATTTCTCCGTTCTTCTTGCCAACGGATAGGCAGCCATTGAACTCAATATGACAATCAAGATCACGGAGGTCGCCGTTATCAGAATACTGTTCATGAACGAATGCCCCAAATTCGCTTGCGTCCAAGCTTTCCAATAATTCGCGAATTGCAGCGAGCTTGGCCAACTTAATGGACTGAACTGCAAATCCATGGGAGATTTCAGCGACATGGTCACTACAAGGTAAAACGGAATGAACACCACAATCGACCAGATCAACAGCACAGCCGGAAGAAACATGCGTTGGACTCTCATCTCAGTATTCCACCTCTCTTCTACGAAGAAGGGTCACCTGGATGAGCGAGAAGATTAGAATGATCGCAAACATTAAGATCGCGATCGCATTCGCATAACCCATCTGATTCAAAGAGAATGCTTGTCTGTACAGCATAAGTGCTAAGTTTTCCGTCGCTCCTCCAGGCCCTCCGTTTGTCATAACGAACACAATATCGAAGAGCTTAAGTCCAACAATCATCGTCACGACCATGTTAACAGTAAAAGCGGGAGCAATGAGCGGAAAAGTAATATGCTTGAACCGGCTTAATGCCCCCGCTCCATCGATATTGGAAGCCTCATACATGTCGCGCGGGATGGATTGCAGCCCTGCAACGTATATAATCATGCTGAAAGCTACCCATTGCCAAATAATAGCGAATATAACGCTATAGATTGCCAGCTTCTTATCTCCAAGCCAGTCCTGTGTCCAATCCGAAAGGCCGATAAATTCGAGGATGGAGTTAATGACGCCAAAAAGCGGATTATACATATAGCTCCAGATATATCCGATCGCAAGCGGGCTTAACAGCGCGGGAAATAGAAACCACACGCGCATAAAGCGATTAATTCTTCCGGTACCTTGAAGCCCAAGCGCCAATAGAAGTCCGATTCCGTTCTGAAAAACGGTTACGAGAAGCGCGATAATAAAAGTGTTCTTTAAGCCGCTCCAAACTGCCTTATCCTGAAACATCCTCTGGAAATTGTCCAATCCGATGAACTCCATCGAGGAGCTGAGTCCATTCCAATCGGTCATGCTGTAATAAAAGCTGCTAATGACCGGAAATACCAGAAACAAAGTAAAGACCATAAAAGCCGGCATTAGAAATACGCCGTCGAACCCGATTCGCTTCATGCTGCCCCTCCTTAAATGCAAGGCGCAAATGCTGCCTGCCATTTGCGCCCCCTGAAACCATTTATTTTTTCGTGCCTGCGTTATAGGCTTTATCCATCTTGTCCAGCATATCCGGAATCGCCCCTCCGGCGAATACGCCCTGGATGCCGACAAGCATTTCCGGTTGCACGGTCGCTGGCCAATTCTGATCCAGGAAGGCGTATGCTCCTGTTTTCAAGCTAGGCTCGATTTCCATTAGCGCCGAATCCAAATTCGGCGTAACATCGGTAAATGCCGAGAACCCTTGAACCGTATCCAAAATGAGTTTCATGCTCTCTTGCGAAGCCACAAAATCCAAATACTTTTTCACTTCATCTGGATACTTGGTTTTGGAATAACCTCCCGCAAAGAGCGCAGGTCCGGCCGAAACCCAAATCGGTTCACCTTTCTTAACGTAAGGCAAAGGGAACATTCCCCAATCCGCTTCCGGATTGGCTGCTTTCAATGCTGGCACCATCGCGTTAAGACTTACCGTCATAGCGATCTTGCCCGCGCTCATTAACTGAAGAATTTGATCATTAGACGTCCCGAGCGCACCCTTGTTAATATAACCCTGCTTATCCAGATCGACATAATCCTTCATCATCTGCTCCCATTGCGAACCGACAAAGGTTTGTTTTCCTTCAGCCATCTGTTGGTCGAAATCGATATTGTCGCGATAAATCGCGGAAGGTGCCATTGCGTAAGGAACTAGCTGCGTCACGAATTGATCCTTCAAGCCCATTCCGATCGGAATAAGTCCGGCATCCTTCAGCTTTTGGGCGGTTTGAAGAAAAGCTTCCCAATCTGTTGGAACTTCCAGCCCCAAGTCCTTAAACAATTTCTTGTTGTATATAACGCCTATCACGTTCTGGCTTCGGGGCAGACCATAAACTTTGCCATTGGTCGTCGCTGAACGAAGCGCCCCCGGCGTAAGCCGGCTTACCCAAGGCTGGTCACTTAAATCGAGTAAATAACCGGCATTGACGAATGGATCTTTTGCAGTTCCTGCGCCAATGGTGAATATATCCGGGGCGTCGCCCGAAGCAAGCTTAGTTTTGATAACGGTTACAAATTGGTCGATCGGAGCGCCTTCATACTCGATTTTAATATTCGGATATTTTTCTTCGAATCTGCGGTTGATTTCTTCCAGATTCATATTCGCGTTATTAATGATATACTGCTTAAGGATAACCTGGGCCTCTGTCCCTTGCGAAGATGCTGCCCCTTGCGAGGATTCCGCCCCTTGCGTAGATGCCGCCCCTTGCGAGGCTTCTTCTCCAGCCGTATTGTTACCTCCCCCGCCGCAACCTGCTAATACAATCAGCAAAGCTAAGCAACATACGGTAATACTCATTTTCGTGCGATTAATCACCTTGTTGACCTCCCCTTTATTTGGAACTGTCTTTATTATAAAAGGCGCTCTACATTAAGGCTTCCGGTTAACTTGTTCATTTCGGGGGGAGTATTTTGCATGATTTCTGATATTCGGACGGCGTTAAGCCGGTATATTTCTTGAATTGCTGGCTGAAATATTTACTATCCTCGTAACCGACACGCTCGCCGACCTTCGATACGCTTAGAGTTTCCAGCTCCAGCAATTGTTTAGCTTGATCGATTTTTACCCGGATTAAATATTCCGAGAAATTCATACCTGCCTCTGCCTTAAACAGTCGGGACAAATAACTGACGCTAATATGGTGCTCTGCGGCGAATTGAATCAAGGAGTCGGTACGATGATAACCATGACGGATCTGACCCATCAGCTTATGGACAAGCTCTCTTGGCTCCTTGCCCGCGCCGCCTAGATTCCACAGAAACTCCAACAGCCATTTCTCTAGAGAGTCTGCCAATTCACTATAGGAGGTAATGCTCATTAGCGTATCCGTTATGATTTCCATGTCGATATAGGGAGAGTTCCGATCCGGCATTAGCTTGAATTGCAGCGCTGTGAACATATCGTTAACAAGGCTTCCGATTTCTTTGGCCGGAACTTTCAGCACGCGGATCTGCATAACGATCCGATCGATTTGCGGACGAATATGCTTGATCTCCCGATTCGCTATCAAAGCCTCCAGAGCCCGGATTTGATTCCAAACGCCGATCATATCTATCGCAGCATACTCGGTTGTCAAATACGTATATGTGCTGCTTTCCAATCGAATTTGCTGCTCCAACATCTTGATCGCTCGGGCGTATGCTTCGTGTGAAAGCTCATCGTCTTTCTTAAGGACAGCAATGGAATGCACATTCAGCCCTTGGTTAGCGTAAGCCTCATGTATATGTTGAACGCTTTGCTGCAGGACTGCCTTGGTTGTTCCTTCATCGCAAGGAAATAACACTACTTGCAAGTGGGAATCGGGAAAGACAATATGAACGGAAAAAAGTAACTCGGCAATTGTGGTTTTCGTTAGCGGCTCATGTTCTACCCATTTATGCGCGGATCGCAGATTGTTTAATGTGGAAACCATAATAATCCATTCTCCGGACAACGCCTGTATTTGTTCCGAATAAGGATTTCGGCCTTCCAATTCCCGAATAATTTTCCAGTTGTCAGCCTTCCGTTTCTCCTCGCACCGAACGGACAGCTGCTCGAGAATAGCGCCAACCACGGTCAGCAGCGACTTTTGCTTCCAAGGCTTAACCAAATAATCTCTCACGCCCAGTTGAAGACCAGTGCGTGCATACGCAAAATCGTCATACCCGCTAATGATAATAGCTTCGACGTTGGGATTGATCTGCTGGATTTGGCGAATCAGTTCCAAACCGTCCATTCCCGGCATACGAATGTCCGTCACGATCAAATCCGGACAATGGCGCTTAGCCAGTTCTAACCCTTGCAGGCCATTTACGGCACTATATACGGTATGGCCGGGTTCATATGATTTTAGCAAAGATTCGAGCTCTTCCAATGCGATTGGCTCGTCCTCAACAACTAGAATGTTCATTGTGATTTACTCCTTGTCGTGAATCATGCTGTCATTATAGGGGATGTGAATAGAAACGATCGTCCACACGCCTTCATCGCTTTCCAAATAAAGCCCATACGGAGCACCGAACAGCAGCCTTATCCTCTTATGAATGTTTAGCAATCCAATGCCCGACTTCGTCTCCGGTAGTTCATCCATGGAAATGTCGTTGTTTTCCAGAACCTCATTAATGGACCTCACCCGGTCCGGAGACATTCCGACGCCCGTATCGCTTACTGTGATTATCATTTTCTGGGATTCGCTTTCGGGTTCCGGCTGAACCCGGGCGCTAAGCGTGAGGGTCCCTCCCTCAATCTTCGGCTCTAATCCATGAATAATAGCATTCTCCACAAGCGGCTGAATAGACAGCTTAACGATTTGGGCACGAAGCAGAGAATCCGGAATGTAACATTCAAATTTCAGCCTATCCCGATAACGGACTTCTTGGATATGGACATAGTTAAGAACATGCTCCAATTCCTCCGCCAATGTTACCGGACGATTCCAGCCTTTCATGCTGTAACGGAACAAATCGGCCAAGTTTTCAGCCATATCCGCAACATCGTGCGCTTGTTGCTTTCGGCTTAACGCCTTCATGCTATTTAAGGTGTTGAACAGCATATGCGGATTGATTTGCGCTTGGAGCGCCATTAGCTTTGCATCCTTCTGCCGGATATCCAGCAGGTATACCCGATGGATCAGCTTGTCCACGCTCTCCAGCATCATATTGAACACTCTGGATAGACGCCCTATCTCGTCTTGTTGGCCGCTATCCTCCGCCCGCACCTTGAAATCGCCAAGCTCCACGCGCTTCATCGTCTTAATTAAAGAAGTTAACGGGCGGCTAATGCCGGCTGCCAGCATATAGGAAGCAACACTGATAACAACCAAAGTAATGATTCCCAGAAAAATGATCAAGCTGCGGATTTTAACCGACTGATTAATGACATCTTTATTAGGCGCAAGAGCCAAGAGAGTCCAGTTGTTATAGTTCGACTTGTTCTTGGAGAACAGATAACGGGTTTCCGACCATTTCACGCTCCCTTCCTGAAGCGAGAGCACGGATTCCAGCTCGTAAGGCACCTTTTTTCCAGTCACCTGCTCCTCGCTGTCGTACATGACATTCGCCTCGGAATCAAGCAGCATATACCGTAAAAGCAGATCTCCATCCTGTTTGGCAAGCGCCGCCTTAAACAATGTGGATCTCATCACTTGCGCGTTCATGTCTATTTTCAAATAACCGAGTTTTTTCCCTTCAGATAAATCGTTAATGGGGCGAATCAAGGAGAACACCTGCTGAGGATTGCGGACTACCGTAGATTCGGGTCCCGTCGGCCAGTAGAAAAAGGGAGCAGCCGTACCTTCACGTATCGTGGGATACCAGGGTTCTTGTAGTATGCTGTAATCGCTGGATATCCCTGAGCCTTTCGCAATGCTGAATATCCGGCCGTCATCGGCAAACAGATAGACGCCTTGTATATACGGCCACGGAGAGGTGAATTGAACCATCCGGGACATCATTTCGTTATTGTCATATTGCACGCCATACTCGGAAGAAGATTGGCGTAAAATGCGTTGAATGATCGGATCGCTGAAAATTGCCAGCGAGAGCCTCTCCATATCCTGTAGGTAGAGCTCCACCGTTGTCGTCATCTGCGCAAGCGATGTATGAACCAGCTCCAACGTCCGGTTAGTGTAATCTCTCTCCGTATGGACATAAGTCAAGCCGCCCAATCCAAAGATCGCCACGAAAAACAGCAGCGTAAAGGTCCCGGCTATCTTGTTTTTCACTCGCCAATGCTTCAAATTCACACTCATCCCTCCTTGCTGTCCCATTAATATACCTGAAATCTTCTCAGCATCCTACTCGGCGGCATAAAAAAAGCTCTCATGGCCAGTTGACCATTGAGAGCTTTTTTTTCGCCGCTATTGTTATACGCATAAATAGGTATATAACTCCTCAGATATCGGAATTCCATGTTGACGCCTGTGCTGTTCTCTTAAACATTCCGGCTCTCCCGGAAGAATGACGCGGTCGAATCCCGGGGCTGGCGGCATATTATGCAAATCGTCCATCATTTGCGTAATATTCCGGGTAAACAATTCCTGATCGGTGAATTTGGAAATATCGAACGCACAAACAAAATGCCCCAATTTCCTGCGGTCGCTGAAATCTTCGCCGTACATTTTACCGATATAAGGACCGAACGGCGACCCCGTCAAAATGCCGGCAAAGATGTCCACCACCATGCCAAGCCCATAACCTTTCGGTCCACCAAAAGGGAGAAGCGCATTAAATTGATGCGGGTCAGTAATCGGTTGTCCTTCTGAATCAACTGCCCAATCCGCAGGGATTGGTTTGCGCAGATGAATGGCTTCGAGAATTTTACCATAGGCGACCGAGCTTGTAGCCATGTCTATAACAATTGGTTGGCGATTTCCGGCCGGAAAGCCGAACGCCATCGGATTCGTACCGAAGTAAGCGGAACTTCCACCGAAAGGTACGACCATTTTATCGGTATTCGTCATCGCAATGCCAATAAGCTGTTCCCTTGCCGCCATTTCTACAAAATACGATAGTGCCCCGCAATGGCTGCTGTTTATGGCGCTAACGATACCGACTCCATTGTTATGAGCGAGTTCAATCGCACAGGACATTGCTTTTTCTGCTACGACATGACCCAGTCCATCGTCGCCATCCACAATCGCCGTCACGGGGCCGGTGATTTTCACCGTGATATCAGGTTCCGAATTTATTCCTTGTTGCTTAACTTTTTGCACGTAGTGCTCCATTCGCAGAACCCCATGAGAATCGACGCCTCTAAGATTGGCATGAATTAATACGTCAGCCGTTATACCGGCGTGTCTGTCGCTAATTCCAACCTGTTTTAGTTTGCTTACACACCATTCGTGAAGCTGTTCATGACCTATAAGTTTTTCGCTCATTGGCTTTTTCCCTTTCAGAAATATCTGTTGATATATCAATAACCTCAAAAAAAGTTACTTCTCCCAGTAGGCTGCATCCGGCAGGCTGCCGTCCATAACGTAACCGCCATCTATCGTAAGCGTGGACCCCGTCATATATCTGGATTCATCGGAAGCCAAATATAATGCCGCATGAGCGATATCTTCGGGTTGGGCAATATCCTTCAACGGGATTCTTTTGAACAGCGCTTCCTTCACAGAAGGCGTATACATCGGCAACGTCAGCTCCGTATATGTAGCTCCGGGAGCAAGTATATTTGCCGTAATTTTGTGAGGCGCTAGCTCTGTGGCCAGTGTCCTCGTAAAAGCCTCAATGCCGCCTTTTGCTGCTGTATAAGCTGAACAGGAAGGCTCCGAAAGTGTAGCATGAATGGAAGAAACGTTAATGATCCTGCCTCCTTCGCCCTGCTTGATCATAGCTTGCGCGGCATATTTGCTGCCCAGAAAACAGCTTGTGAGATTGTTCCGGATAATGAGTTCCCAATCTTCCTCCAGAGTATCCACCACTTGCGCTTGATGAATAATGGCTGCGTTGTTTACCATAATGTGCAAACCGCCAAATGCGGATAACGTCTCATCGATGTACCGAACCGTATCCTCTTTGACGCCTACATCCGCTTGAATAAACATGCCTTTGGAGCCGCTGCTTTCAATCGCGCGAACGACTTGAAGACCACGTTCCCGATTTCTTCCTACAACGGTGACGTTAGCTCCTTCCTGAGCAAACAACTTCGCGATTCCGGCACCGATTCCGGCCGTCCCCCCCGTAATGACGGCTACTTTTCCAGCTAATCTCTTCATTGAACGTCCTCCTTAAAAAACTTTGTAAATATCGATAATCGTCAGAAGATTAGCTAATGTTTGTTCCAAATGCTGTTTCAAATGAAGCTTAGCCCCTTCTTTATCCCCCTCCTCAAGAGCTTGAAGAAATGACTTATGTTCGAGATGCGCTTGCTTGATTCTTTGCAAATCTTGCAAGTAATAGGCTCTGGCCATCTGGACATGCCCGTTTACTTTATCGTAATAATCCATAATCACCTTGTTTCGTGTAGAAGCGACGATTGTTTTATGCAGCTTGATATCCGAATCCATCACCTGATAACCGTCATAATTTTCCGATATCAAGAACGTCTCGAAACGATGAATATCTGCGGAAATGTCTTTCAAATCCTTTATTAACGCATCAAAGCCGGTATCAAGCGCAAACAGTTCGACCATTTCCCGGTATTGGAAAAGCTCGATTAAATCTTGCCTATAAATGCCTTTCACATAAATCCCTTGACGCGGCACAGTCTTGATAAACCCTTCGGCATCCAGCATATTTAAGGCGTCACGCACGGGAGTACGGCTAATTCCGAATTTCTCGGCGATTTCGGCAGCGTCAATCCGTTCGTTCGGAGTGAAATCGCGTCTCATGATCATATCTTTTAACTTTTCGTAAATGGCTTCTTTCATATCCAGTCTGCCGGCTAGCCAATTTTTATCCATAGTGTCGTGATTTTTGTCTGGCATCTTATCATCCACAACTCCTTTTTCATTAATATATCAGATGATATAACAGTGTCAACATTTTTTCGTTTTTGAGTTGACTTTGAAATTTCATCTGATATATTAGCGAATAAGAGCAATATTACCCTAATTGTTGGGAGGCAGTTTCATGCTGCGATTATCCATTCAAGAGAATACCCCGCTGCTCACCTCATCGGATTCCCTAACGACTTTCTCGGAGCGGCCTTATCAGTACGAGCTTCAATCTCGCTTTCAAGAACAATTGTGCAGCACGGATAGTCTAACGAATTGGACCTCCCGTCTATATGCCGATGCGACAGAAATCACCGGAACCTTCGCTGCTTCCGGTTTATTATTGGTGCAGAGATTCCTTAAAGAAGGAGAGTTTCTCTCCGAGATCCTTTCTCTAACTAACCCTAATGATTATCCGGTTCAAGTGGACCAAGTAAAATTCGGATTTACGGCTTTGCTGCAAGATCGGGAACATTGGCGTTTAAGCGCAATTCCCTTCTTGGTGCAGTTGGACGGCAGCGTACACGATTATACGATTGAACGCCTCTTGTCGGGCAATGCGAGCAACGCGGCTTACATAGACGCTTCGAGAGAAGAGCCGCCCTTCGACGAGGATGGACTTCGCTCGGAGGCATGGGCTTGGGGAGATGGCGAGCGGGGTATTGTCGTAATCAAATATAACAATGAACAAATCGAATACTCCATTGCAAGGCCGGGCGATGTCGAAGGAGAAGCGGTGCTGTGCTTTGGGGGCGCAGGGCTCTCCCTTTATGGTGAACCATCCGGAGTGCGGCTCTTGTCTCCAGGCGAGAAGTTTGTTTTCGGAACTACATATTATTTTCCTTATGAAGGCGGTATTCAATCGGCTTACACAATCTATCGTTCCTTTCTGGAGAAGCAAGGCCATACGTTCGCTGCGGATTATAACCCACCCGTCAATTGGAACGTTCTATACGATATCGGCTGGCATCACTCGAATGAAGAACAATTGCGTCAACACTATCACAAAGAAGCTATTCTGCTAGAGGCCTCGAAGGCCCGTGATTGCGGTTGCGAGCTGCTTTATCTCGATCCCGGTTGGGAGGTCGCCGAAGGGCTTACGCTCTGGGACGAATCAAGGCTCGGATCCGCAGCCGATCTCGTCCGCGAGTTGAAGGAGCAATACGGGCTGGACTTGGGCTACCGGACGATTCTTCGCGCGTACAAACGTCATTGGGACGAAGACTATCAGGTCCGGCATTCGTACGGACTTATGCAGCCGGAAAAGATGGAGCCCGTGTGGGGTTACCACTTCTGGGAAATGTGCCTCTCGCACCCCGAGTTTTATCAGGAGAAGCTGGAACGGATTCTGGCAATCACGAAACAAGGCATCCGGTTTATGATGTTCGACGAAATGGATTGGCGCGGTCCTTGTTATGACCCGACCCACGGGCACCCGGTACCTTCTACGCCGCTGGATCACATCAACAATGTTTACAGGTTGGCCGCGGAGGTTCGCCGCCAATGCCCTGATGTGCTGACGGAAGTCCACGATCCGGTATGGCCTTGGACCAATGCGCTCTATGTGCCTACTTATTTCCGGCAAGGCGCCGAGGGAATCGGCAGCTACGACGAAAACTGGGGCTTCGAGTATATGTGGAACTGCATCGAAGACTTGAGGACAGGCAAAGCTTTAGCGCTCTATTACTACAATCTAGGCTGCAGCATCCCGCTTTATTTGCACATCACGATGGCAGCCGACAACGACGCGTGTGTGTTTTTCTGGTGGACAGCTTCCACTGTACGGCATTTGGGCATCGGCGGCAAAACGAGCCATCCGACCGTGGAATTCGCCGGAGCTCTAGCGTCCTATGACCGGGAGCGGCGGTATAACGATTACAAAGAGCAGATGAGTCTGTACCGGAGGTTGAAGCCTTATTTCGTGCGGGGAACGTTCCATGGAATAACCGAGTATGTTCACCTCCACACATTGGAAGAGCAAGTTGGAGGCGTAATCAATGTGTTTAACTTGACGGATGAGGAACAGGAGCTGACTTTTACGGTGCCAACTAAACTGCTCGGCAGCGGGGATGCATTACCTGTTGCCGGAGCCGAAGCGACATGGAACGAATCCGCGGTTGAATTCCGGTTGTCTGTTGGATCTATGTCTCCCGGAGTGATCGCGGTAGGAGACGCAGCCAGTCTGCTTGGAATCGCGTAAGAGGGGCGAATAGCCCCTTCTTTACGATTCCAAGCACCTTTTTACCGCAAACCCATTCCCTTGATAACGGATGACGCACCCGTATTGTTCTCCCGACGCGACATAAAGGCAATCATCCTCTTGAGAATAAGCCAGGCAAGAGATCACGTGAATGCTGGCCCACTCCGAATCGAGAGAATAGAGTTGAATATTGTCCTTGATCACCCGGGGTCTGCCCCAATCGACAAAACTGCCGTCTCGCGAATAATGGAACACGTGCCCCGCATCCCTGCCGCCACCATATACCCCAAGGATGGAATCACCGTTCAGCTTGATGAAATTCCGAAGCTGTCCACTGGAATACAGTCTGCCGTAGGCGGTCACTTTGTGTTGGTCCGGCGAGAGGGTAAACAGTAAACCGTCCGCTGTCCCGCCAACCATCGTTCCGTCCGCAAGTACGGCTCCGCCCGTCAGCGTTGCCCTAAACGCTCTTCCTTTGATGGACGGAGTTTTCACGTTCAGAGTGACGCACCGCTCACTCGGCAGATCATACATAAGAATTTCATCATTCACGCCTGAGAAAATGATCCGTTCCCCGTCAAGCCTAACGATACTAGCATCGTTGGAAGAGAGGCGAATGCCGTCCAACCGCCGGATACCGTCCCCCTCGCCATTGACCACATACACAGCGCCCTCCCGATCGCTTGCCACAAGCGTGTTTTGGTCAAGAACGCAGTGAAGTTGCGTCAGATCGGCACCGGCAGGCAACACTGCCGTTGTTCCGACAGTGCCCTTAACGAGATCAACCTGCAATAATTTGCGGTCCGTCGTCAGAACGGCTGCCTCGCTTCCGCCTAGTCCCAAGCATGACAATGCGGCTCCGCCGTCGTAAATCAAGTCGATCCGTTCCGTACGATCTCCAAGGGAATTGGATGCAAACCGGTATACGACTTCCTTACCTCTATTGATTTCAGCCAGAACCTTCCCCGGCCGGTTCTTAAAACCAATAGCGAAAGCGATAGTCTGGTCGGTCAGCATCGGCGAGTAATACGGTTCGCTCCATTTGACCTGCCCATACGTTTCTTCGGAAATACGGAAAAGGCCGGGCAATTGCGGATGTCCGACCACGCCGTAAGCTAGCTGATTGCTCGAAACGATCGTCCCGTCGTCCGTTTGGATGTATAGGAAGGACACGATACCGATGTTGCGTTCAATTTGCTCCTGAAGCATTCTTTGCATAGCGACGGGGTTAGCCAGCAAATCATCGTTCATACGGTCGGATACGCTAATGAGAATGTTGCGGATGTTCTGCAGATATAGATCGAGATATTGTCCGGTCTGTTCCATGAACATCGTCATGTCTTCCGATTTTTGCTGCATCAGCGCTTGCCGGGAACTGCCGAGAGCGCTGTACATTTGTCCGGAAAACACGAGCAGACTGGCCAAAGATAACGCCAAGAACAGTTTGACGAACATGCTTCCAAACATGCCGCGCAGCTTAACCATGGCCATTCCGGAACTCGCGCGGGCTTCGGCCGTATTGTTGGCAGAACACGTCGGTGAAATAGCGATAGTTCGGAAAGCCGGTCTCGGATGCGACCTCGTATACTTTCAAATGGCTATGCCGGAGCAAATGCGCCGCTTTCTCCAACCGCTTGCGTTTAACGTAATCCTGAAAGCTTGCCCCCGTTTCCTTGCGAAACAGAACGCCCAAGTAATTGGCGCTTAGTCCTACGTGCAAAGCCATCGCTCCCAGGTCAAACGGCTCGCTTAAATGCTTATCGACGTATTCGAGCGCATGACGGATTTCGTAACGTTTATCCGGTTCGTTCGGCTTTTGCTCGGGGAGCCGCTCTTGCGCTTTATTTAATGCCTCAAGCAGGTCTTGGTCCCGGAATGCGCCCTTAACCAAATAATCGCTGGCACCGAGCGCCAATGCTTCGCGGGCGTAGTCGAATTCGCTATGGCAGGTGAGCAGTATGACCTGGAGCTCCGGCTGCCGTTCCTTCAGCAAGCGGGTCAACCGCAAACCGTCCATAATCGGCATAACGATGTCGGTCACGACGATCGCGGGCTTCAGGCGACCGCTGATCTCCAACGCTTCCTCTCCATGGCGGGCTTCCCCCACCAAATCGAAGCCATACTGGACCCATGGAAACATTCTTAGGCTCTCCCGAATGGGTACTTCGTCGTCCACGATCATCACCCTGGTGTGGATCACGCCATCCCCTCCAATTGTTTGTAAACCCTTCCAATTAGTCCTATTATAAAGTGATTCCTTTTGAGAATATAGCCATCGCCTTCGGAAAAATGTCAGAAAATCAACGATGATGGTCGTAAAGAACAGGAATAAGTAGTGAAATTGAGCTTGGAGGGGCGAAATTGGAAGATGTAAATGCAGGATTTTGTGTATGCGGGGGGTAACTTTTATTTGGACAAAATAAAAAAACCATGGATCATTGAGTCCATGGTACCTTTTAGATAGTGGTGCCGGTGAAGGGACTTGAACCCCCACTCCCTTGCGAGAAACGGATTTTGAGTCCGTCGCGTCTGCCATTCCGCCACACCGGCATATTCAATTGCGTTACAATTGGCGCGCCCTAAGAGATTCGAACTCCTGGCCTTTTGATTCGTAGTCAAACGCTCTATCCAGCTGAGCTAAGGGCGCAAGCGTAAGGTTTTGGAGGCGCCACCCAGATTCGAACTGGGGGTAAAGCTTTTGCAGAGCTCTGCCTTACCTCTTGGCTATGGCGCCAAAGTCTAGATAAAGATGGAGCGGAAAACGGGGCTCGAACCCGCGACCTTCTCGTTGGCAACGAGATGCTCTACCACTGAGCTATTTCCGCATATAAATGGCTGGGGATCAAGGATTCGAACCTTGGATGACGGAGTCAAAGTCCGTTGCCTTACCGCTTGGCTAATCCCCAACAAGTCTGGTTTTGAAACAAATGGGGCGGACGAGGGGAATTGAACCCCCGAATGTCGGATCCACAAACCGATGCGTTAACCACTTCGCCACGACCGCCGCGATTAATATTTAATTGGCAGGGGCAGCAGGAATTGAACCCACACTAACGGTTTTGGAGACCGCTGTTCTACCCTTAAACTATGCCCCTATGTAGAGTAGAAAACTGGTGGAGGATGATGGATTTGAACCACCGAACCCGAAGGAAGAGATTTACAGTCTCCCGCGTTTGGCCACTTCGCTAATCCTCCACGATTAGGAGATAAGAAATGGTGCCGACTAGAGGACTTGAACCCCCAACCTACTGATTACAAGTCAGTTGCTCTACCAGTTGAGCTAAGTCGGCATGAAAGTTATTTGGTTTGTAGATGGTGGCTCGAGACGGAATCGAACCGCCGACACGAGGATTTTCAGTCCTCTGCTCTACCAGCTGAGCTATCGAGCCTAACTACGTGAATTAATGGCGGAGCTGACGGGATTCGAACCCGCGGTCTCCTGCGTGACAGGCAGGCATGTTGGGCCACTACACCACAGCTCCACGTTAGTAGCTCGGTAACAACCCGAGGGTAGTTCATTTGGTTGCGGGGGCAGGATTTGAACCTGCGGCCTTCGGGTTATGAGCCCGACGAGCTACCGGGCTGCTCCACCCCGCGTCGTTAATCATGATGAGACTTCGTGAGGCGACATTTCTTATCATACCTTATATCGCACATCGATTGCAACACTTAATTTCTGGCAGTTCTTAAGTAGTGGTGACCCCTAGGGGATTCGAACCCCTGTTACCTCCGTGAAAGGGAGGTGTCTTAACCGCTTGACCAAGGGGCCATGCTTACTTCTGATGTATTGTGGCGGAGAGAGAGGGATTCGAACCCTCGAGACGCTTTAGACGCCTACACGATTTCCAATCGTGCTCCTTCGACCAAACTCGGACACCTCTCCAAATGGCTCCCCGAACAGGACTCGAACCTGTGACAACTCGATTAACAGTCGAGTGCTCTACCAACTGAGCTATCAGGGAATATAAGCAAACATACATTAAGAATTGAATCCGGCCTGGCAACGTCCTACTCTCCCAGGACCCTGCGGTCCAAGTACCATTGGCGCTGGAGGGCTTAACGGTCGTGTTCGAGATGGGTACGCGTGGAACCCCTCCGCCATTATTACCAGACCAGATCAACTTTAATCAAGGCTTGCGCCTTGAAAACTGGATGCGAAACAAAGCGTTTGTCGACACCACACATACGTGTGGGTCTGCATTGGAAGAAGGTGAGTATCCATTGTCTTACGTGTCTATTCGTTAGGATAAGCCCTCGACCGATTAGTACTCGTCAGCTGCACACGTTACCGCGCTTCCACCCCGAGCCTATCAACCTGGTGTTCTTCCAGGGGTCTTACGAATTGGGAAATCTCATCTTGAGGCAGGCTTCGCGCTTAGATGCTTTCAGCGCTTATCCCTTCCGCACTTGGCTAC